>NZ_JACYFJ010000010.1 GCF_014855495.1 Euzebyella saccharophila
CGGTGACCTTCATTCCTGAATCGTACTGTTGGAGCATAGATACTATCTGTGCTTCGGTAAATCTGCTTTTCTTCATAATCTAAAAATAGTTGATTTTTAAACTGTTTGAAAAACAGGGAAGCCTTCATTTTTAGGGAAGCCTACATTTTTAGGGAAGCCTACATTTCGGTTTCATTGGACCAGAAGTAGGTATGATCTCCTACTTGAATAGCATATCTTTTATTCATATCGTTGAACATACTATTGAAAAATTACGAAGATTATTATCAAGGATAATTCTGAAATAAAAGTACCTTAAATAGTGAGGAATCGAAATACTTTTTGTAATCGTTTATTTGAACTTTCAACTAAATTACTATTTCTGAATAATCGATTGTAGAAAATGGGGAAGGCTACATAGGACTTTTTCTTGACTGTGTTCTCTTTGGCCGTTTTCGGGATTGCCCAAAAGTTTTCTTGGGCCAATTTTCTTAAAATCCAATTATCCTTTTTTTTTGGGTGCCTTGCCGAAAATTAACGATATACCCAACCATCAATCGTGGAAAAGTGGTAGGCCGCACCATAGCTTAATTCTTAGGGATAGTTCTGTCCCTAGAGCGGGCGATCACTAAATATAAAGGAACAAACTGGCCAGATCCCTCTTATGAACCGGCCAGCTATATCCAAAACCAAGACTTCTATATTCTCAATCTCATGAATAACTCATGGGTACCCTTTTCAACACCGCCAACAGGTTTTTCCAAGGCGTTCTCATAAGCATACCCTACGTCAAATCCTCCACTGATATTGAACAAGAATAGACCGCTGATACTTTCGCTAAACCTGTAACCCGCGCCGATAGTGAAACGCTCTGCAAAACCCACCATACCGGTGAGCTCATAGGAAACCGGGGAAGCGGTAACAAAACGAAGCATATTGGTTAGGTACAGGTTGGTGGATTCCGAGAGCTCGAACTCATAACCTCCGGCCAAGTACATATGAACCTTATCGGTGCCTACCCTTGCCTCGCCGTTGCTTTCCTCCAAACGTTCGGGGGTCAACAGTTTCGGAATGGAAGCCGAAACAAAGTATTTATCATTTTTCCAGTACAGCCCAACACCAACGTTTGGCGTAAACCTATTATCAAAGTTCATCAAACTACCGTCTTGGCCCACCCCATACGTTTGGAGGCCCTGGGTATTGGCATCATAGGTGTTGGCGCTCCCTTTGAGACCAAAGAAGAGTTGGTTGTTCTCCGATACCTTCACCTGGTAAGAAACATCTATGGCCAGCCATGTCTGTGTTTCGATAAAGGTCTTATCATTAAGTACCGACACTCCTAGGCCTACATTTTTTCCCAACGATGTACCGAAAATAGCACTTTGGCTTTCCGGAGCGCCTTCTACCCCTGCCCATTGGCTTCGAAGGCCCAAGGCAAATTCCAGGCCGTCATTACTACCGGCATAGGCAGGGTTCACTACGTTCATGTTATAGCGATAGAACGAGTACTGCGGGTCTTGTTGGGCATAAAGGCCTAGGGCCGCCAGAAGCACGCTAAATATTGTTATTACTATTGTTTTCATTTTTTTTTGGCTTGATTAGGTTAATAGTTGATGAATATCCAACCTCTCAACGGAGCTTCACCATTGCCGAGGTCGATTATGTAGAGATAAGATCCGGAGGGCAGTTTCTCGTTCTTATTCTTAAAGAAACCCTGCCAATCGTTTCGATAGCTATTTTGGGCAAATACTTCATGACCGTAACGGTTGTAGATCCTTACGACATTGTTGGGATAGTTTTCGATGCCGGGCACCATCCATGAATCGTTAAGACCATCGTTATTGGGCGTGAAGGCCTCCGCCGGAACCAGTACCGGTTCATTATCCTGTGGGAAATAATCCTCACTGTCAGGAACCCCGTCATTGTCATCGTCGTCGTCCCTATTGTCGGGAATACCGTCATTGTCATTATCGGCCGGGGTGTCTATCGGGTCGGTACTATCCGTTCCCGACTCGTTTTCCTGTTGGTCAGTATACCCATCTCCATCGTCATCGGTATCGGCATTGTCACCGGTACCATCACTGTCGGTATCTTTTTGCTCTGTTTCGTCCAGTGGAAAATCGTCCGAGCCGTCCACCACTCCATCATTATCGTCATCCTCGTCCACATTGTCCCCAAGACCATCACCATCGGTATCGACATCCTCTTCACCGTCGTTGTCATCGTCGGTATCCTCATTGTCACCAATGCCATCGCCATCAATATCGGAATACTCATTTGGGTTATGGGGCAGGTCGTCTACATCGTCGGGATACCCATCGTTGTCATCATCCTCATCGGAATTATCTCCAGTACCGTCCCCATCGGTGTCGGTATCTTCATTCCCGTCCAAAGGAAAGTCATCCTCCGTATCCGGGGTTCCATCCCCATCGTCATCGGTATCGGTGTTGTCACCTGTACCGTCCCCATCGGTGTCGGTATCTTCATTCCCGTCCAAAGGAAAGTCATCTTCCGTATCCGGGGTTCCATCTCCGTCGTCATCGGTGTCCTCATTATCCCCGGTTCCATCACCGTCCGTATCAGTATCTTCGGAATCATCTAATGGAAAGGCATCTTCTGAATCTGGGGTTCCATCATTATCATCATCCATATCACATACATTTCCTTCTCCGTCATTATCAGTGTCCAACTGGTCTGTATTAGCTGAATCAGGGCAGTTATCCAAATCATCCCTGACTCCATCATCGTCCGCGTCGGTGTCCTTATTTACAACATGATTAGCATTGATTCCCGTGTTGCCATCGTTATCAGTTAAAGAAACTGTTAGGGTAATCATACCATCGCCAAGATCACTTAAATCGATATCTGAAATCTGATCGGTTGAAGACGTAATTTTACCTGTACCCGTTACATTGGTTCCCCCACCTTCACTACTAAAAGAATATTGGTAATTGGCGCCAATTTCTGCACCTGTAAATGTAAAAGAGGCAGATGATTCGTTGGATACGTCCAAAGAAGCCTGATCGAAAGCTACAGTGTAACCTACCGGTGCGGTTGTATCTTTATGAACCGTATCTGTGGTAGCTATGCCGGCATTGCCCTTGTCGTCGGTCAAAGCGACCGTCAATGTAATAGTGCCGTCATTAAGTCCGCTAAGGTCAATTCCTGAAATTTGTTCCTCTGTTGATGAGATAGTACCCGCGCCGGTAATATCGCTAACGCCACCGTCACTACTGAAGGTATAATTATAGGTAGAGCCCAACTCAGCACTTGCCAAAGTAAAAGAGACCGAAGTTTCGTTGGATGGATTTATCGAGGCTTGATCAATGCTTACGGTATATCCTACGGGAGCAATGGTGTCTTTTTCCGCCAAATCAGTGGCAGCTGTACCTACGTTGTTGTTCGCATCGGTCAAAGTAACCGAAAGACTAATAGTACCATCGCCAAGAGCGCCTAGGTCGATATTAGAAATCTTATCGGTCGAAGTTGTTATTGTGCCTGAGCCTGTTACATCAGTTCCCCCGCCATCGCTACTAAATGTATAATTATAGGTGGCTCCTACTTCGGCACTGGCAAAGGTAAAACTGATAGAAGATTGATTTGAACTCACTACCGGGTCTTGATCGATAGACACTGTGTAGCCTTCAGGTGCAATATCATCATTAACCGAAACGGTAAATTCCTTGGTAAAGTCATCCGTACCATCATTGGTGTTGATTCTGATGTTGTAGTTGCCCGCCGCTAAAGTACTATTGGTTCTTAGGGTAGTACCATTGATATTAAAACTCGCATTGTCGGTATCACCTGTGCCCGCTATGAGTGAGTAGGTGTGAGAATCGCCAGAATCTGCATCGATGGTGGATAATGTACCAACCGTGGAGTCCAAACCCGTTGCACTTTGATTGATGCTATTATTATTTAGAGCTATATCGGTAGGAGCAATGTTAATCGCTTGAACCGTGATTTGGAAATTATAAGGTACATTGACCTTTCCATCACTGAGGGTAAGTTCTACATCATGGACCCCTGCATCAGCGTTGGTTGGCGTACCGCTTAATTCAGCCTTAGTTGCTACCTGAGCAATAAGTGCGGTTGTCAATAAATATAACTCACCCGTATCTGATATTACGAGGTCATCGGCAAAACCGCCGGAAGAAACTGTAAAAAATGTATTAATATTACCGTTGATATCGATTTTTCTTATCCTTTTGCTTAATCTCTCGGAAATGAAAATTTCGTCATGTTCATTAATGGCTAATCCCGATGGGTCGGCAAAAGTCGCATTGACTGCAGGTCCGCCATCACCAGCTTCCGATCCGGCACCTTGTGTACCAGCTATGGTTTCAATGGTGTCCGTCGATAAATTAACCCTCCTGATGATGTCATTGAATCGGTCGGTAAAGACCAGACGCCCAGCATTATCAAACGCCATTCCGTGCGGTTGAGAAACTTGTGAGGTTGACGCAGTCCCTGTGTCGCTATAACCCATTGTTCCTGTGCCGACGACTCTTGTCCAATTCGTAGCGGGGTTATTGTTGGCAAGGTCAATTTCATATATTCCTCCCCGTGCCGACGCATAAAGTTTTGAACCGCTAGAATTCACTAGCAATCTAAGGATGAACGGTTCCGGTAAATCTGACAGAAGGGTTCGAGTACCCATGTTATCAATTTTAACGATGTCCGATTTGGCGTAGTCTCCAACATACACTGCATTATTGACCACATCATAGGCGATTCCTAATGGATTTAGATTTGTATAAGTCCCATCACCCTGATACCAAGTTTGCACATTTCCGCTCTCATCAACATAGCGAATCCCATACTCTTCGGTATCTGTGAAAAACAATTTATTATCACCATAGGCGGCAGTACCTGTTCGAATGACTGTGGCGGAGGCACTGGTACCATCTGGCGATTGATTTACACCATCCCCCATATTGCTTGGCGTTGCACCAGTACCTACGAAACTGGTTTGCAACGTGCCACTGGTAAAGGTCAACCAAGTAGGGACGTTGTTTGCCATCCAAGTAATTACATCGTTATCAGCATCTGAAGCCTTGATGTCGTAGTAATAAAGTGATTCCGCTGTTGCTGATGTGATTGAGGTGGACGTCACCGTTGGGGGATTATTGGTTGGGGCAATAGTTACAGATCCCGAATCACTATAGGCTATACCGCAACTGCCATTGGTCAGTACTGCTCTATACATTGTAATATTTGCTACGTTACTGTAACTATAGGTGTTTGAGGTATTCGAGATATCTGACCAAATAATGCCCTCATCGGTCGAACGCTGCCATTTGGTAATGGTCCCTGTGTAACCTGTCAACGTCAACGTACCGCTATTGGTGGTGGAACCGTGCACCGCTGAACTAACCTCTCCTCCTTCGGGAGCCGTACCGGATACTACGGTAATTTCCTTTGATGGGGAAATATCCGTAAAACCACAGTTGTCTATTTCGGTAACAACCCTGTAAAAATAAGTTCCTGTACCAGCAATGACTTCATCAAGTGTAGTTTGTGTATGGGCAATATCAGTCCAGTTTGTATTATCGCTGGAACGTTGCCACTTTTGGACTTCACCCTGCTGACCTGAAACAAAGAGTTCAACATTTGAGCCGGCACAAATCGTGGTGTTTTGGGCGAATACATTTCCAGCCTCAGCTTCCGACACGTTTATAGGTGTACTTGAGGTGGTTAAGTTGTTACAGTTAGTTGGGGCATTTGTATTAACAATTGCCCTATAGTAAGTGGTTCGGGAAATATTGTTAACTACCAATGAGGTGGAAGTGTTGTTGATGATCATTGGGGTATCGATAAAGTTATTGTCGGAGCTTTCCCAACGCACTACTGTACCATTAAGTCCAATAAGGGTAAGCGTGGTTGAATTGGAACCATAACAAACGGAAACCTCTCCACCGGTAATCGTACCTCCTGGAGCACCATTTATGTTGATATTTTTCGTGAAAAATGGTGTGGCACTGGTTTGATCATAGGGCATATCACCAAATTCCATGATACCAAAAATCGAAGAGGTGTTGGGAAAATCGTTCCAATCTCCTGCACTTGAATAAACATGACCAAAAGACTCCCCAGGGTTCCCATTATTATAATCATTCGGTTCACCGCTTCTCCAATTTTGATATACGCCCGAAATTTCATTGCCCCCTGTTCCCGCGTTAGCGGTGGTAAGCTGGGTACCTTTTTCCGGTCCTGTTACCCAAAAAAATTGACCTTCTGAAGCATTTGTATTAGCGAACTCATTATAACCTAAAGCTTGATTGATTTGGTCATGATCATCTGACGCTCCCATCCATGAATCTTGACCTATCAATCTGGTCACAAAAGTATTTTCAGCTGCATCCGTCAACGTTACCAAGTAACCTTCCCTTCCATAGTATGAAGTAGAAGAGGCCAAGGTTTTGGCATCTGTCCAGCTGGACGGATTTGGAGTAACACGATAAAAATGCCCGTTCAAGGGATTATAGAATGTTTCCCCGGCCACAAATGAAATCTTTCTGGATTCCGGGGAACATATTGGACCGGATGTTATCGTAACATTCCTAAGAAATGCCTGCCATTCCGATGGCGACAAAGTCCCCTTAAATACAATAGATCTGGTGTTACTGTTCCAACCAGCAGTCGATATACCGGCTGGTAACCCGCCATTGTAACCCAATTGATCGGATGGTGTGAATGAGTTGGTAATGGAAACTGTAAAATCGGTGATATTCGACCCCGCTTCAATATTCAAATTCGGGGCTACAATGGTCGCGGTGGTCGCTTCAATCGCATTTGGCTGATTGTCGCCGGAAACGGTTATATCGTTTTGGGCGTAAATAGTTCCAAGAGAGAGCAAGAGAACTATAGGTCTAAATAATTGGGTTAATTTTGTCATGGTTTTTTGGGTAATGAGTCAGTCATATATTTAATCTTATATTTTGGCATAGGTCATTCTGGTCCAACTTGTTGGACTTTTTTAAATAGCTTCATTGAAAACCTTAATTAATGGTGTTCGCAATGCGGAGTTAAAGTGTGGAACCAATGAAAGATTACCTACATTCCGCTAGTCTACTCACCTTAGTTGCAAGCGATTAATACCTTGCTACAAACGTGTCTGATAAAAACGGCAGAGAACCTTTGTTATTGCAATCCTTACACTTTAATTGTAAGAAAAATCATTTTACGATAATTCCCACAATTAAAAATTTTGCCGGATAAGTCTTAGTATTGGATATTAAACATCAAAAAAACTGATTTTCAATATTTTAAATCGAAACTCATTTTATCAATTCGATAATTTCGGATAGTGAATGGATAACTGTTAAATTTTTGTTTTACCGTAATCAGATGATACCATAAATAAGTTCCACATTACCCGATTAAAATTAAGCGAGGGATTTCATCGTTTATCTAGACTTAAGCGATTTTGCTTTTTCAAGACGTTCCCTGAAATCATTTAGCTTCGGTTGAACGTCCTCTCTTCCGCTACCTGCGAGGTTATGAAAGACTGACACAGCTTTATCTAGGACCCTGATCTCTTCATCAATGAATTTGCCTTTCCTGTACAGGATGGCTAGTCTTCTATACGGAAAGCTACCTTCAAAACCTTCGGAAATGTTACCTTCATATAGAGCTTTGGCCTCCAATATTCTTCCTTCTTTCTCAAGGCGCTTGCCCATCAGGTTCCTTCGAATTTGTGAATCGAAACTGCTCATTGTTCTTTAATAGATCACTTTTCCCAATGCTTCAGGTAAATCTGATTGTCATTGACATCGAACAGTCTTGAATAATTGTTGACCCTGGCCAAAATTTGGCCACTTGTGACTGCATGTCCGTCGATTCGTTCGTAAAGTGAGAGAGTATTGATCATGTCGGATATTTCACTCGGACGCAGCGGCCTATTCGATATTTTGAGCGTTTCTTCTATGGCCTCGTGAAGTTTCTTTTTTAGTTTATTTTCCATGGTCGTTGGTACTCTGGTATCTACCTGTTCATTTATAACCTCTATAGATGTAGGACCTTACTTAATAAACTAATTACTAAAGCTTTATATCTTCACCAAATTACAAAAAAACTAAATGCAGTAAGTAAATCGACTAATTATCGGTCATCTGGGTCTCGTCCGGTCAAATCCGACCGAAGGCCGCAACTTTCCTTCCTTTACATTGTACACAATCGGATAAGAAACCATCCACTATCGTTTTATTAAACTTTTGACTACTTTTCAAACATAAGTAGCCAATCTATAATTTCTTCAAAAGTTAATTCCATTTCAATTTATGGGGTGTCACTACGCCAATCCAAAATAAAAGCTCAATATACCAAGAGTATTGAAAAAGCCATGTACCATAACATTGAACCAGAGATCGTATTCACGCAGATAGAATATAATGCACAATAATGCTCCGGTAGTACCAGCTACAATTTGTCCCGTAATCCCTTGTTGCATATGCATGTAGCCAAAGAAACTTGAAAATATGATAATATTAAAGATAAGACTGATTTGGCTATCACCAAAGAATTTGACAAATTGTCTCATGAAATAACCACGAAAGATAATCTCCTCTCCAAACGCTGCTGTCGCCCAAACTAATAACAACCAAATCAAGGTGGTTGTCAGATTTCCTTTCACTTGGTCCATGCTTGAATAATCAATAGGGACACCCGTAAGCATTTCGATTCCTGGAACCAATGCAAAGACGTAAAAAATAAATAGCCCAAATGCTACTAAAGGAGGAAGAAATAGTAGGTTTTTCCCGGTAAATTTGTCTCGGTAAAACCCTAGGGCTGAAAATGGTTTTCCCTTGTATTCCCAATAATTGGCTCCGATTATGATAACGGATAGAATTATATTTTCAAAAGGCGTTCTGGTAAAGGGCCCAAAATAGGCGAAACAAATAATAGCCAGAGTAACCAATGGAATTGCAACTTGTGGTAGCGTTGGTTTTGTCATTTCGAATCGATTTTAAATTCAAGACGAAATAATGAACAACCCCCCTGAAAACCTCTTGAATTACTGAGATTCTTACCGAATGGTAACAAATTTACAACTGGATGGTCTGTCGTTTTTGGCCACTTTTATAAAAACCAATCCATAAACGCTTTTCGTTTGTACCTACTGATTATGATTTCAGCAAGTGTACCGTTAGACAGGGAGGGTTTTAGCCGAAGGCGCAACTTGCCATTTTCAATCCTTTCAATCTGGTCCACCGCATCCTTATGAACAATGACTTGACGATTGACCCTATAAAACAATTGATCGTTTAGTTTTTCTTCGAGTTCGTTCAACGTAAAATCGGTGGTAATCGTAGTGCTATCGTTTTGAACCGTATATACAATTTTGTTTTCGCTATAGAAGCAAGCGATATGTTCATAGGTAAGCTTCTTTAGTTTCGCCCCGCTGTCAATAGTGATTTCAGCATCTTTCATCGATTTTCTATAGAGACCGTATGTGTCTAGGGCATAGGCCAATGTAATTAGAATAATACTTACTAAAAGGGTAAGTAACAAACCGATTAATAAATAATAGAATTGGGTTTCGGCACCCGCAATTTTGTTTAAGACAATTCCCAAAGGAAAATACAGGAGAGTTATATAGCCCAGCGTGGAGACCATATACCATGAGATGGAGCTGATGTCCACTTTTCTATGGAAATACTTTTTCGTGTAAAATCTAAAATTAAGCTCTGCTATTGTTCCTATAAGGAAGCATAATGCCATAGAGGTTAGAAAGCCTTTCATCGGGAATCTGTAGTCCCCCCCATCTGGAAAGCTTTCAGGAGACCCAAGATGATTTACAACAAGGGAAAACAGCGTAAATAGGATGATTTTTTGTGCCCATCGCCATGAAGAAGGACCCATAAAGACATGCCAAGGGGTTTTGAAGGTTTTCTTGTAGGGTGGTGCCGTACCCATGAATTAGAGGCTCATTTTTTAAGGAAATAAAAATAGGTAATATTCTCCAAACAATAGACTTGCCCAGCTTACTGTTGAGCCATTATCGAGTTCCTAGAGGGTTATACTATGTTCCCTCCTAGTTTTGAATAGCGCCGTATTTGTTTTGATAAGAATGGTTTTATTGAACTTTTAGTAAATATCCTCTAAACGATAAATCGGAATCCTTCAATCTCCATTTTTGTTTACAATGTACACATTGGTAAAAGTATTCTCCATCAACGGTATTGCTTAAATATTTCATTTTGCCCTTTCCAGGTTTCAACCCCAATTGTGAATCAACCTCTAACCAGATATTTTCGCTCTTAAAAGATGAATATTCTCTAGTAAAACAATCTTCACACATAATTATCTATAGCCTGTTTCAGAATCCTTTTTTTGAACTTTCCACTAAATTACGATTTCTGAATTATCATTTGTAGAAAATGGGGAAGGCTACATGTAGGGCAACTTGCTTTGAATACTATGCTGAATAGCGCTTTTCCTCCTAGGATTTCAAAAAAGACCCTTAAAGAGGCTTAGAATAATCCGTTTTTTCATTTAATAAGTGGTTGTGCAACGATTACCAGTGTTGGGCGTAGTTTTTTTCCGCCCCGATAGGTTTTAAATGTTGCCAGATTGAGTAAAAAAGTCCACCACCTTTTTGTCCTTAAGTAATTCTGTTATGTGTATGTCAATCTCTTCTGAAGACAATATTGGTGATTCCAATTGTAGGGAACGAAAAGTCCCATCTTTTTGTGGTGCAATTAAAACTATTCGGCCAACTCTTAAGTCGAACAGTCGCATATTCACGATTGCATACTCGTTTCTATCGGCAGTTAAAAAAGCTATGAAGTCAATTTTGCTGGATTTCGTTCTGATAGAACCCTGTCCTGTAAAGTGTGGATGATTTCTGGATGTTACATTCACTCTTGTATGGGTAAATTTCTTCGTGTCCACAGAGTCTGTTAGTCCGACGATTGTAAAAAACACCTCATTTGACTTTTCTGGAATAAACCTTTTGTTAACATCACATTTGGTGACGTAAAGAGAATGATAGATTATTGTTTTGTCCTCTAATTTTATTCCTTTCCATTCGCCAGAATTTCCCAGTCCTACAAAAGTACTGTCGGTCAAGTCATAGTCAGGAACAGGAAACACTCCATTAACCAATGGTTTGCCGTTTAAATTGATATTCCCTATATCCGCTTTCCAATTTTTCTTGCTGATTTTTGTGCTATCGTTTCTATTTTGGTTATGGACTTTTTCTTTTTCGACATTCCATTCAAATCCGTTGTTTTTTTCTTCTTGGTTATTGCAACCAATTAAAAATGATAAGCTCAAAAAAATTATTGTGTTGAATGGAAGTTTCATTTTTTATAATTACTCCCAACGCAGGGTTAAGTGTAGTCGTGCGATTGGGTTTTTGTTTGTCGTACCAACAAGGTACGTAAAAAAGAAAAATACAAGGGAGCACACCAGATTGCATATAGCGGTTGATATGCACGGTTGTCCTTGATGGCACCTAAAGGTCATAAAATCGATGATCCCTCGTCTCAAAAACAAATGGCTTAGAATAATCCTTTTATTGAACTTTTTTTAAGCTACATTCTCTGGATTATCAATTGTAGAAAAACGGGAATGCTATGTGGCTTACAGAACGATTTTAAACTCAATAGGTTAATTATTCTTTTCACATATTAATTCTTTAAAGCAATATATCACTAAAAAAAATAAGCGATTTTCAAAAAACTACACAGACAAGGCCTTGTCTTGCTAAAATCTAGGGTGAGTTAATTCTAGAATCCCAAATAATTATCTTATAGTTATATTTGTTGTGTTTTCAACAGAAATCCGGGCTTCTTCAAGACTTGTCATTCTCTTGCCCCCGAAAGTCAAATTTTCAATAACTACCCCCTTGATACTATTTTTATGGTCCCAACCTTTTATCAAAGAAGGTATGACCTTTTCTGAAACCACTTGAATGTCCTTAAAAATTACATTTTCAATATGCCCTCGGTTTTTAGAGAAAGTGGACCTCTCATTTTGTGGCAAATAAAGCCATTGACCTCTATTATCGTTTGCGTCGGGGTCTTTAAGGGAATCAGGAATATTAAACCCAAAACGTCTAGAATATTTAGCAGGAATGTCAACACTATAAATCGATATTCCGATATAAAGATCAATTAGTTCATCACGTGCATCCTCCACACGTACATTTTCGAAAGTTACATTTTTAACGGTGGTATTTTCAGCATTGTGAATACTCAAAGCCGCCCCACGCTCGACTCGGATAATATCGCAATCTCGAAATGTTATATTTTGGACAAAATCACCCTTTAGTTCGAATCCAACTTCTAGGGCGTTGCCCCCTCTCGCGTTCCATAAAACAGTTTTCTCGATTAGAATATTATCGACTTTTGGACTACCTCGACGACGGACAATATCGGGCTGCTTACTTTTTATAGCTATACAGTCGTCGGAACTCCTTATAAAACAATTTTTAACTTCCACATTATGACTAGCTTCAATATCGATTCCGTCGCAATTTGCACGCCACCCAGTCTGTTTATGATTATCTATTACTACGTTGTCACAGCCACGTGGGTGCAATGTCCATCCCCAAGCATCGTGAATTTGAACATCTTGAATTAATACATTCTTGCACTCAGTTAGTAGAATGGAATTGACTTTAAGAGTTTTACGCGTTGATTGATCTAAGATACCGCTTCCCAATATTTTAATATTATTTACATTATCGGCCGTAACATAGCCTTGCACAATTGCACCAGGTTCCAAATACAAAGTCTCGTTATCATACAATCTAATTTCACGAGCATCGTAAATTTTACCTGCTTCATAATAACGAACATTGGGGTCTTCCTTGCTAGGGACATTATCACGTTCGGGGCTAGTAAATAAAAAAAGCGGTCTTTCTATATCATCGTCAAATTCAATGCTTAGATTCATTGCCCTTGGAATTGAGAAAATAACCTTGTTTCCCTCAATCTTGGGTTTGATTCTGGCATTTACCGGACGAATAACCACATTTTTAAAAGGTTTTTTATTAACTACAGTAACTGTGCATTTACCGTTAACAATGGCATACGACATTGCCGCAATAGTACCTTCCAAAACAGGTAGTTCTTTCCCCTCTGCTGTAACGTGAAAATCTTGAGCACGGGGATATTCCGCCGCAAAATTTGGCACTATTACAGATTGTGCCTGTACCTTTGAGACACTAGTAATTAGGAATAGTACGCCCATTACCGTAATCGTTTTAATAACCTTGTGAAAGCTTTTTTTTATGAAATTCCGTTTTATCATTTTTGTGATATATTTTTCAATAATAAATTATTTACAAATGCTCTCCCAACATATTCAAAACCTCTTCTGTGCGATTTTTCATCGCATTAGTATTCATCTTTTTATCACCTCGGTACCAGCCCTTCCATTTACCTTGGGAACCTAGCTTTTTGCCATGCTCAATTAAATCAAACGCAGTCAAGGCTTTTCCCAAATATTGTTGTGCCGTCTTCCAATCTGCATTATCGGCAGCATTTTTGGCATAAATACAACTTTGTAACCACTTTCCAAGACCGATTACAATTTCCAACTGTCCAACCAGGTTGCTTTCAAAAAAGTCCTTTTCAACTCCCTCTAATTTTGAACCAGCTAATGTTGCTAAAGTTTTTGCTTTATAAAGACTGGCCAGTTGTAAGTTTAGCTTTTCCAAACTTTCTTTCAATGATAAACTTGCAGCTGGGTTGGTGTCAGACAAACTGTGAGAAAATGCATCCACAGGCTTTTGACGTTTTTTATGTTTTTCGTTATTACCATAGCCGTTTTTTATGTTTTTTTTCCAATTGGCCTAATATACTAAGCCCCTTAATTCGTTGCTGTCCATCTAAAAAACCGGGGATTTGCTTTTTCCCCACTTTTTCATAACTATCAAAATATTGCCTATAGGCCATATAGGTTTCTTGAGGGGCCAAGGAAAATCTTTTCGCGCACCATGATTTCAAGGCTTCTGAAGATTCAAATAAAGTCATGTTCCACAACATATCCGAAGTAGTCTGTAGTGCCAATGAAAATTCCCGAATGTTGGAAACGTTCAAAATCGCATATTCATCAGAATCTCGATTCACTGCCTCTTTAAAAAGCTGGAATGGTTTGAAAGGAGGAATCGCCTGGGACAAATGTGGGCCTGACCCCCATAGCTGGTAATGGTAATATATCCCATATTTCACATTGTCTTCACGTTCGGTCTCATAGAAGTCCGATTGCCAAACATAGCCTGGAGAATTATCAGCAAAAACAACCATCACATTGTCCGGTATTTTCAATAGCCCCTTTTGATTAAAAACCGCGCCTTCCGCCCACAATGTGGTAGACATTAAGGGTTTTTCTTCCCTTGTAACCTCCTTAATTATCTCTTTCTGCGCATGCATGGCATCCGAAATAATGCGGGCCCTGTCCTCGTCCGATTGGGGAACCCCAGGATCAGCAAACCACATAGGTCTATCAGCAATACCCCTTAAACCAATTTGCCAAATAACATCAGGGTACTTTGCCCATCTTCTGGCGTATTCAGTCCATGTTTCAATAAGTTTTTCCTTTTCACTATAAAAACTGAACAAAGGTTCTTGCCCCTTTTCCTTCCAGTAATTTTGGTAGCCAAAAGCACTGACTCCTAGGGGCTCGATGTGGTGCATAGAAATATATAAACCTCTTTTGGACGCCTCGGCAATCAACCGTTCCTCTGCTGGGTTTCTAATATCTATAAAGCTTGCAGGGATAATCAAATTATAGCGTAAGCGAACAGCTGCCTCGGCAACCTCTTTGATTAGGGACGGGTTTACAATCTGACCATAGAACGGATAATCAATATTACGTACTCCTCCACTCTCTTTAAACTCGGTCAATAAATCTTCGTCGTTAATAAACCATCCCCTAAACTTAAAATCGGGCTCGCTGGACATATAGTCAATGTGTTCTAATTGAATCACTTCCTTTTTTTCGGCTTCGTAACCAGTCCAATATTTCAGCGGGTCTACGTCTAGCTCCTTTTCTAAAAAATAATAAATGCCGAACATGGTGCCCCGAGGATTACTGCCAATGATGTTTATCCTATTAATTCCTCCCTCTTCAGAAGAAAAAATAGCATATTTCTCCCATGCTCCCTTTAATGCCGACACTATTTCGCTATCTACATACCTCTTTATGCTTGAATCGCTTAAAGTCCCTATTACTATACAATTGCCGGCACATCTATCGATTGAAGTAACCGTCTTTATGGTTATGCCAGAAATTTGTTTTACATCAGTAATCAAGTCATTTACGGCAAGCTGAACATATTCCGGTTCGTTGGAGCCGATAAAAATTGTGGTCGTATCATCGTTTGAAATAGTAAACTTACCAGAAGTAGTTGTGCATTGAGCAGTCAAGAAACCTAACAATATTAAGACAAGAACTTTATTATCGAATTTCATTGTTTATATTTTAAACATTATTAAAAGATTAGCATATTGTAGTCCTATTTTATTCGGCGAGGGTGGTGAACTAGGTCCAGCGTTTGCCCTTACGTTCAGGACTGGCGAACAAAAAAAGTGGTCTTTTAATATCATTGTCAAAATCAATATCCTGATTCATTGCCTTCGGAATTAAGAGAATAACCTTGTTTCCATCAATTTTCGGTTTGATTCCGGTACTTAAGAGTCGAACAACCACTTTTCTAAAAGGTTTATCTCTAACTACAATTGCCATAAATTTACCTTTGACAATGGCAAACTATTGGTTTAAGAACAACCTTAAATATGTTTTATTTCGTCCTTACACTAAAACTGTATTGCTAGATTCATTTGACTCAAAAAGATAATTGAACATAAACTTCATCTATATGTTTGAGCAACCTTCCGTCTAGTATGTATTCTAACTTTACTGTTTTTTAAATTTTAAAATAGCTTTTGCATACTTTATTCCCAAAGCACGGGCAGACTTAGAGTCCAAATGGGTGCCATCACCTTTATCTTTTGCATTCTTTAATCCCACTACCTCGTAATTTTTTACTGAATCTTTTAAATCTAGCATGGCACCGTTAACCGCTTGCGCGTAAATATTTACTTCCCGCTTACCCTGTACTTTTTTAACTACCTTAAATTTTGACAATAAGCCTGCAACAAAAGGGAGGTTGTCAACAGCCAAATCCTTCCTAAATCTTTCTATAAGCTCATTCAATTTTTGTTGATAGCCAATTGATCCATTTTCATTACAATCGCTTTCTCCCTGGTTCCAAATAATCCCTTTCAATTCTCCAGACCTCATTGCAGATAGGGCGCGATCAATAGCTTGATCATAGGGATATAATTTGGTCTTGGTATCAAATGCACCCGGCTCCCAGAGTCTTATACTTGTACCCCCCACTGCCGCAGGGATTAGTCCTACAATTATAGAGGTATCCCTATTTACTAATTCCCTAGCGAAAGATAATCCTGGTCCCATACCAACAATATTCTTGTCTACTCTTAAGGGTTCCTTTGCGATTTCCCATTGACCATCTCTATTGAAGCGAAGAATTCTATTATGTGGGATAGTATCGGATTGCTCTATTGGAGAACTACCCGCCATGTTGGATTGACCCGCTAAAAGATACAGATGTATTTCTCTCGACTGATTTGCAGGATTAACAACCTCTCGAACTCTTGGAGAGATTGATGTCTGGGCCAACCCAACAGAAATTAATAACACGAAAAAGCAGAAAAAATACATCCTTAACATAGATCTTTTATTTGAATACTGATATACTAGTAGAAGCTTCACAGGCATGCATTAACCCCTTTATGTAGCCTATTCCAAAAAGATTGCCTTTCATTTCATAGCCCACATTTTTATTGTCCTCTCCGGCCATTGTTGGTACATGATCTGATCGTATTGGACCATCAAAACCAACTTCTGTATAAGCTTTCATCATCTTAAACATGTCGGTAGGTCCATTATCATGAAAGGTTTCCCGGAAATCTTCGGAATGGCCTTGGACGTCCCTAATATGTACAAAGAATATCTTACCGTTCTTACCGTGCTTTTTAATCATCTTCAGTACATCTTCATTCATTGTAGTAAAAGTGCCTTGACAAAAGGTTAATCCGTGGGAGGGGCTATCTAAAAGTGAAAGAGCCTTGTCCATTGCCTTTGCCGAGGTAAGTATTCGGGCTATTCCATGTACGGGGCTTATGGGTGGATCATCAGGGTGCAGTGCCATTTTAACATTATTAGCTTCTGCTACAGGCATTACCTGTTCTATGAACCATTGGTAATTTACCCATATTTGCTCTTCTGAATAATTACCCCACTCCGAAATAGGCTCTTTTTTTGACGTTTCATAGTTAAATCCGCTAACAATCGCACCACCTCTTTCAGTAATCGCGTGATGGGTTCGGTACCAGCCGGTGGCCATAAAGTTGTAACACAGCAAAGAAACTCCAAGTCGCCCCATGTTTTCAAGCATTCTTTGATATCTCTCAATGTCTTTTTCCTTTCCTTTTAAACCCAACTTGATACGGTGCATATCAAACTGGTCTCCCTCCAACCCATAGAGCCTGAAACCATTTTCCTCGAAGATTTCTTTTGACTGCGCAAAAGAATCATAATCGTCAATTGAAGGTTTTCCGGTAAGTTCAGGGGCCAACTTGGCAATTGCATGGTCAATACCCATTTGCCGACAGAGCTGCCATTTTTCATCAGGACTATTCCCAAAAAATAAAAAGGAGAGTTTCATAACTAGCGTCGAATTATTTAAAAGTATCCCCCTTTATCGGAGATTTCCTTTGCAGATTGGCCTTCCTTTACCCAACCAAAAATTTTCTTTTCGTTCTCCCGTATCTCTTCCGCTCGTAATAACACTTCGTAAGCAATGTCCCTTGGCACTGCAAGTACACCATCAACATCACCCAAAATGATATCGCCTGGCTTGATAAAACATTTATCTATCTGAATGGGTACTTGGTAATCCGTAATAAGGCATCGACCCAAACTACCATTTGAAGAACGATATTTATAGAAAACTGGGAATTGCGCATCCAAAATCTGATGAGTATCCCTTATTCCGCCATCCACACAGGCGGCCTTAACACCTTTTCCCTTGGCCGTTGCCGTCATGACCCCGCCCCATGAGGTTGATTCCTCGTCCCCGCTGGTGTCATATATCACAAAGGCATCTTCATGCATTTCATCCAACATTTGGGTTCGAAACTCCATTTCCCCACTGATCTTAGTACTGGAGGAACTTTTTACGGTAAATGCAAAGCCGGCTATAGTCTTATATTCCCGAAGGGCCTTTATACGGATAGGTAAGGCTTGGTTCAACAGCGTAAACTCTCGAAGCACATCACTAATGGCTCCTGTATATATCTGTTCGTATCTTTTAAGCAATTCCTTATCGGAGATTGGAAATTTCTTTTTGGAAATAATCTCTCTAACCTCGATCAATTTCTCAAGATTCATCATTCCTACTTCCTTTTTATAATCTTCTACACTCATTTTACTCAGGTTTATTTTTATCAGATTTTAATTTTATTAAGCTCTTTTCCGCAATTAAAATGGGGGAATCATAAATCGGAATGTTCATGAACTTGTAATACGTTCCTTTTTTGGTCCAATCACTTTTAGGAATTTCATAGACCTTACCAGTACGCATATCAACATAGACCGGGTCCACAAAATTCCCGTTCGCAAATTCAAAATCATTAGAGGTCTTTTTTGTTGAGTCGGTAGGTGTATCTTCATTTTCCCAAATAGTCACAATCTGATAATCAGAACTGTCAGCTCGGTATCCATAAACTGATAGTGAGCCTGAGGTATCAATTATATAAGGATAATTGGGAATACGCTTTAGAGAGTGATCAAATATGGAGGTTAAATTTTGATAAGCAAAATAAGATGGTTTTAAATAATCTACTGTATTATCCTTTTTAGATTTAATAAGTCCCTTTGTATTTACCGTATATATTGGATTTTTTAATTGGACCACTTTACCATTTTCCTTACCCAAGACGCGGACGTAATTCATATCAATTATTGTAAAATACAAAGAAGGGATATCCCTACCTAAATCACCCAACAACTTTCGTAATAACCATTTTGATTGAGACGTTTCTGTCCAAGGATAGTTTTTTAGTGCATAATAGCTTTGATTTTCTGAAGGACAACCTAATTCCCCTTGCCCTATAATAATATGGTCAGAGTATGATTGAATTAGATGTTGAATCTTCTCATATTTGGGGTAAATTTCTTCAGGTCGATAGGTATAACCATGAAGTGTGATTACATCCACCAAATGAAGTTTATTGGCTTTTTTAAGATAATCTAAAAAACTAGCTACATATTCTGTTTCAATGTGGGCCAATGAAAGTGCGTAAATTTTTGCTTCCGGAATTTTTGATTTTATTATTTCAGCAGTGCGTACGAAAAGTTTGGAGTATGCCTCTGGCGTATTTTCGGAGTTAAGATCACTTTCGTTCCAAATTTCCCAAATTTTAACCCGACCCTTGTATCGATTTACCAATGCCATAACCCACTGGTCCCACGCTGCCAAAGCTTCCACTGATACAGGAAAGCCTCCAGAAAGATTTGGCATTCCACCTCCTTCGTAAATGGGGTTTCCATAAGATGTTTGCAGCCAGGGTTCCACACCTTGTGCAATTACTTCATCTATAATTTTGTCGAGCCATTCAAAGTTGTATTCACCCTTTTTACGCTCACATTTAGCCCAACCTGCTTGTAGTCTAATTTTTTTGGCTCCCGTTGCTCCTAAATATTGCTTCCATTGGTCAAAATCTGTGAAATCACGATCCATTGTTTCACCTCCTATAGACCAATTTGAGGCTGTAATTTCATGCGAGCTACGAGGTTGTAACTCTCCAATCGAAGAATAAGTTATATCCTGTTTATTCTGAGCATAAGAAAGAAACCCTATTAGGGTCACAAATAGATGACTAAACCTAAAATATGTTTTCATAATAAGTATTTTTAAAAATTAAACCCCTGGGCTGGACAAAAACCCTCCATCTACCGGTATGGTAATTCCAGTAACAAATCCAGCATTTTTTTCATTGATCAACCAATTCATACAACCTATGAGTTCGGAGGCTTCACCAAAACGTTTTAAGGGCGTTTGCCTTAATATATTTTGTGCGCGATCCGTTTGCGAGCCATCTGAGTTGAACATTATCTTTCGGCTACGATCATTCAAAAAAAAGCCTGGGGCAATGGCATTTACACGAATATGTGCAGGTGCCAAATAGGCCGCCAACCATTGTGTAAAACTTTGGATTCCATTTTTAGCCATTGCATACGCGGCTACCCTTGTAATCGGCCTATAGCTGGTCATCGACGCAAAATTGATGATGTTGCCCTGCTTATGTTTCGCCATACTCTTTCCAAATACAAAACATGGAATAACTGTTCCCATTGTGTTGATTTCTACAACGTTTTGAAAAACCTTCATGTTTAAATTGAAAAACCCTTTTATCTCATTATTATGTTCTAATTCACGTTCATCAAATTCAGTTATATTGGGAAGTGCATCATTTTGATTTCCTCCTGCACCATTGATTAGCAGTGTACAAATACCAAATTCATTTTCAACAATATCCTTTGCAGCCTTCATGGCTTCCTCATTCGCTACATCTCCACAGACAGAAATAGCAATGCCGCCATTGGCTTTAATCTTGTTCTCTACAACTTTTAGTTTCTCTTCGGTTCTACCCAACAGCGCGACCTTATATCCTTGTTTAGCCAAGTCTATTGCCATTGCAGAACAAAGAGTTCCGCCTGCTCCAGTTACTACTGCAACCTTATTTTCCATATATAATTAGTTAATATTTAGTATCCATTTTTTTGCATTCCTATAACAAACATCCTCTATCAATTCTTTTAAGATGAACATATCATTCGGAAGAAGCCCTTGCTTGACCCAAGTTGAAATCAAATCACAAAAAACCCTTCTAAAGTATTCGTGTCGAGACATCGACAGAAAACTACGAGAATCCGTGGTCATACCAATTGAGTTGTGTAAAAGCCCGTGGCTGGCTAAGGCCTTTAACTGATTTATGATGCCTTCATAGTGGTCATTGTACCACCAAGCTGGCCCAAATTGAATTTTTCCAGTTATCCCATCTTCTGAAAAAGATCCCGTTATAGAAGCAAAAGGAGCATTATCGACTGGGTTCAAATTGTAAAGTATAATTTTTGGCAAATCCCCGTTTTTATCCATTACATCTAGTGCTTCAACAAGTGTCGAAATATTCGTTGGGCTCCCAATTGAGGCGTAACCACCTGCACCGCCAACCAATTTCTTTAATTGTGAGCTGGTCTTTCGTTGAGCTCCGATATGTAACTGCAAAATCCAATTCTGTTTAGCGCAGGCTCTTCCAACCATAACTAATAGATAGGATTGTAAAGAAACCAGATCTACGTGATTTAGTTGTTCACCTGACAAAAACCGCTTGAAAATCGACTCAACTTCTGATTTATCTACACAATTGAACTCAAAACCCGAATCCAATGCCTGATCTGCCAGTTTACAACCAGCATCCGAAAAGTGTTCAAATCTATAGAGAACAGCGGCTTCATAACTATCCAAATCTTTAATTTCAATATGAGAAAGGTCCTCCAACACCTTATGCCAATTCTGGAACTCTTCAGGTTTATTTACAATACTATCTGTGCGTAACGAAGGGAGAACGGTAATTCCCTTTCCGGAAGCCTTTTTGTGCACGCTAACGTCATCAAGCAAATCATCGGACGTGCAAAGTACTTCAACATTAAATTTTTTAAGTAAGTAAACAGGGGCGAGTCTACCCGAGTCAATTTGTGTTTGACATTCGTCCCAAATTTTTTTAGCCGAACTTTCATTGAGTGTTAAATTAATATTGAAAACTCTTTTCAGTTCAAGATAGCTCCATTGATAAAGTGGATTTCCTAAAGTCCGTGGAAGGGTTTTTACCCAATTCAAATATTTGTCATAATCCGTGGCATCCCCCGTAATTCCGACTTCGGGTATGCCGTTGATTCGCATAGCTCGATGCTTATATGGGTCAGACACCACCCACATTTTAGATAAATTTTCCGGATGAGTGTCGTTGGCTATCATCGATGGATTTAGATGATTATGAAAATCAATAATTGGTAACTGCTGGGCAAAATCAAAATATAATGACCTTGACAGGTCATCGGACAATAAAAAATCCTTGTGAATATATGGGGTCATCTCTTTCATTTTTTTGATTTATATGAAAATTTATGGCTTCCAGTTGTTAGCCACTTTAAGATTATGGCCAGAAGGATGCAGCCTCCACCAATAGCCAAAGCAATTTTTCCACTTTCCATTCCGATGGAAGGTATACTTACCGCACAAAATAATAGTCCAGATGCTCCAATGGCAATTGAAAAAAGATTAGCTAATGCCCAACGAAATTTAGAATCTGGTTCGTCAATTTCATTAGGACTCAAGGGAGTCTGTATTTTCTCAAAAAAATTATTGACCCTTTTTTTATAATTTTCTTTGGAACTCAGCAGAAATCCCGAAAGGAGGAATATGGTAATACAACTTACAATTTGTATTAATGTCGCCAATTCCCAAGAGAAATCGCTTGACGACGTCAAAATCAATCCTGAAAAAATACCTACCAAAACAGTAAAAAAGGCACCGACAGAATTTGTTTTCTTGAACAATAGTCCCAATACAAGTGGAATGGCTAAAGGTATCGCAAAAAGTCCTGTCAAGATTTTATTAGCCTCAAAAGCCCCTCCGAGTTTTCCAATAAATAAAGACCCGGCAACGACAATGGCACCAACTAATAATATATTTAAGCGAGCCGCAAAAATTAATTGTTTTTCTGTGGCACTAGGGTTGATCAGGCGTTTATAAATGTCATTGGTCAATACCGCGGACATGACGTTGAATTCTGAGTTTAAAGAAGACATTGTGGCCGAGAACATGGCGGCAATCATTAACCCTAACAAACCTGCAGGGAGCAAATGTACTGCCACGGCTACATAAGCTTGCTCCGGGTCCTCAAGCCCAGGCAAAATATCGGCTGCCGCAATTGCTGGAAGTAAGAATATTATGGGAAATATCAACAATAACGCTGCCGAAAAAAAACCTAGTTTTCTGGTAGCATTTTCATCCTTTACACTGTAGAATCGCTGAATAAAGACCCAATTTCCATTGTACTTAAAAAGAATCATTACAAAATAAACCATTAGCCATAACGGTTGGCCTTTAGGACCAGAAAAGAACTCAAAATGACTAGGGAGCTTATCCATCAAAGTGGCTAGCCCTCCGGTAGCCTCTAGGGATAGAGGTACTAACAATACGGAAACAAAAATTAAGATAACAAATTGCAAGGTATCCATAACCACTACCGCCCATACCCCACCCACTATGGTAAAAAGTGTAGTTATGGCTCCAGAAAAAATGATGGCCTGCACAAACGTCAAATCCGTGGCGGTAACTAAAAAAATACCCATAGCATACTGCCGTACCATGTTATCTAGAAAGCGCATGCCCAATCCTGTCCATCCAAATAATTGACGAATATTGGCATTAAACCGTGTTTCGAGATATTCAACCGGAGTGATGATTCGAGACCGAACCCAAAGTTTCCCTATAATTAATGCAGCAAACACAAAGGGTATAACAGCACTCCATAATACAGTCACCCCAATAAGCCCATCCTTATAAGCAATACCTGCGTAAGCAATAAATACAAAGGTGCTGAGTGATCCCATAAAATTACTGATACCAGAAATCCCCCAGGGAATGGTATTGCCTCCTTTGAAGTATCCCTTTATGTCTTTTACGAACCATCCGAAAAATAGCCCAACACCGGCCATTAGTAGTAGGTAAATTCCAATGGAAATATAATCTAACGTAGCAAGTTTACTCAAAATAGAAATGTAGTTAGAAGTTGTTAAGCGCATTAAGTTTATAAAACACCCCGGGAACATTTTTCCCGGGATGTAATAAACTAACTAAACAACATATTATTAATAACCCGGATTTTGTTCAAGTTCTCCATTTATATTGGCCTCAATTTCTTTAGCTGGAATAGGCCATACATTGTGATGGTCAAGAATTTCATCTGCGTTCAAATCATTATACAATCGTACCCTATCAACCAATTTATCTACTCTTTGTAAGGTAATCCTGCGCTGTTCTTCCATAGCGAGTTCCCGTGCTCGTTCATCAAGAATAAAGTCGAGGTCCACATCACCAGAAGTAATAGGTAAAGCATTCGAACGTTCGCGTACGCGATTGATATCGGCAGCAGCATTACCCATATCACCTTTTCCAAGATAGGCTTCAGCACGTAATAGATAAGTTTCCGCCAATCTTAGATAATATGCATCCGTAAAGGTAGGTCCCGCACTATTTTTTAATAGATTTAATGTAGGGTCGGCTATAACGTTGGCCGGATGGTTCCCAGGCGTTGTAACCTTAGTCAAATGAGGATACCATCGCCAATCTTGATTCAATAGAGTTGGACCTGGATTATCCTTCGCACTTTTTCCAAACCATGCAGATTCTGGATTATCATATATTACATCGCGGACGTAATTATGTGGTGCGTTACGAATGTCATTGTCAAAATTACTTTCCCAAAGGTCATCTTCAAAAAAGGCGGTTGGCCTTAAAAAAGAAACCCCTCTACCTGCCACATTCATGTCGGATCTGGGACCCAACATGCCGGGGTTGCCATCAGGATCGTTTAGTGACCAGGTCACAGGAGAATGGAATCTTTCATATAGATTCCCAGAATTCTCATCGGTGGTGACCAGTCCGCCCGGAATATCATGTTCGATTTGTGCGACCCAAAGAGATTCCAAATTCCCGCTCGATCGGTTTTGGTTGCCTATACGGAACAAATCCCAATAAACATCACCTGGAATTTCACTTGAACGAGATCCAAACCTTTCTGTCATTAAGGCTGTAGCGGGGTTATCTATAACAACCGATGCCGCTACTATAGCTCCGTCAAAATTGTTAAGAGAAATGTATGTCTCGGCTAAAATGTGCTGGGCCACTAAGTTGCACAGTTTGCCATCTTCCACCTCCGAGATGTCAGGTAGATTAGCAGCGGCAAAAGTGGCATCTGTTATAATCTGGCTCAAAACATCCTCTTTCGAAGCCCTTGTAAAATCGGTCTTGGGCTCTGAAAGTTCCTCCAGTACCAAGGGAACACCCCCATAGAGATATACCAAATGGCGGTAAGCCAAAGCTCTGAACAGTCTGGCCTCCCCTTCAACTCTGCTCTTTTCTTTGTCAATGAGTTCCGAGTTGTCCAACTTTGCAATAATAGTGTTTGCATTGGCTATGATTTTATACCATCTATCCCAATGCCATTCGGGTACACTACCAGTAGCGTCCAATGTAGAAACATAATTTCCAAAACGCCTCGCTTCTTCCGTATCACGAGCATTCTTTAATATGTCTGTGCCCCATTGGTAGGAGAAGGAAAAAAACCCACCACTATCCCCAGTATAGAAAATGTAGCGGTATTTGGCATATAAGTCCGCCAAGGAACTTTCAAAGTTTTCCAAAGTCACGAAGGAATTGGCCGGATCAAAGAAATCCAACGGCTCCTCTTTCAAAAATTCATCCTCACTACAGGAAACTGCAATGAATATCGAAATAGAAAGTATCAGTGTTCTTTTGATATATGTTTTCATCTTAGCTGTTTTATTGTTAAAAGGAGATATCCAATCCGAAGGTTACACTTTTCATAACGGGTAGGCCACTATTGGAACTGTCAAGACCCTGTCCGGTTTCGGGGTCCCAACCTTCCCAATCAGTCCACGTGATTAAATTTTTTCCGCTCAAAAAGAGTTTTAAATTTTGGATACCGATTTTATCCAATACTTCATGTGGCAGGCGATACGATAAAGAGACATCTTGCAAACGAACAAAACTTCGGTCAAAATATCGTTGAGCAGTGACAGGGGCATTAACTCCTAGGCGTCTATAGGTAGAATTCGGATTAAGGGGTGACCAATAATCTATATCGGAAAATCGGTTACCGTTTTGGGCATTTCCGAAAGAGTCCCGCAAATCAGGACTATTTCTGCCCAAATACCCATCACTGCCTCCCTGAATGGAATTAATAAAGAATTTGAATGCAAAGCTCTTATAACTTAATGAGTTACTTATACCAAATTGATAGGCTGGTTCCTGTCTGCCTAGAATTCTTCTGTCTGCGTCGGGAGAAATATCACCACTATTATCTAAATCTACCAATCGTTGTAACCCTGGGCTCCAACCGTCGGGTATGTCATTATCGTTCACCTGATAAAATCCGTCCACCTCATAATCATAAATGGTACCTATAGATTCCCCAATGAACAAACCGTTGGCAATAAGATCATCTTCCTGGCCATCACCATCAGCGTCGATGTTTAGGAGTTCAACAATTTCATTTCGATTGGAGGCAAAATTCACGCCAAAATCCCAATTGAATGCATCGGAACGGACCGGGGAAAAGCTTAAGGAGAATTCTATCCCCCTATTTTTGATTTCGCCCACATTAGACCGAATAGAACTAAAACCGCTTAGTTCGGGAAGAATGAAATCCCACAAAAGATCTTTTGTTCTCGAATTGTAATAATCGATAGCACCAGAAACCTTACCTTGAAACAATCCAAAATCAGCTCCTATATTGATACCATCGGTACGCTCCCATCTCAAATCGGGATTGGCCAAAGAAATTACTGTTTGTCCATTGACCGTTGTGCCCCCATCTCCAAAAAGGTAGCGTGATTCTGGAGGAGTTTCCAATCGCGATAGTGAGCTATATTGCGATGTAAGGTTTCCATTGCTACCGTAACTACCTCTTAGTTTCAGATTGGTAACGGCTTCCGAATTAACAAGAAATTCTTCATTCGAGATAACCCAGCCCAATCCAACCGATGGAAAAAGTGCAGTTTTGTTATTTTCGGAGAAACCACTAAATCCGTCTCGACGCAAACTCGCGCTTAACAAGTACTTTCTTTTAAAGTCATAGTTGATTCGACCAGTCTGCGCGGTATAGCTTTCCTTAGAGGCATCGGAAGATATTCTTTGTATAACGGCCTGTTCCAAACTATTGTAGGATAGAGCCAGATTTCCAAATCCTGAGCCCTCTGCCATAGTCTGTTCATAATCTATAGTATTGAACCCTAAGACCATGGTTGCCTTAAAACCGTGGTCTTCATTTGAGCCATAACGTTTCTCAAAAGTCAAAATATTATCGACCAATACATCGTGGGTAGAGGAAGTTTCCTTGAAAGCACTACCGGTTAATCCTGCACCATAGATGTTGGAATTACCGCGTAATGACCACCGGTAATTATTACTATAGTTGACTCTGAAGTTCAGGCCATCGACATATGGTACGTCAATAGAGGCGTAGAAAATGGCCGAAATGTTATTTAAATTGTCCCTGTCATCTGCTGAACTCGCCAAAAACGGATTAACAATATTGTCTCCCAAAGGATTGATAATAAACTCACCTTCTTCATCACGGGGGGTTACTAATGGGTTCATTCTAGCCAAGGCATTCAATCCTGGATTCACGCCAGAAAAATCGGAGAAGGTTCCAAAGGTATTTGCGCCAATGGTGAGCCATTCTGTAATTTCAGTATCAATATTTACTCTAACGGTTTGCCTGTCGTAGTTATCGTTGGTTATCCAGCCCACTTGTTTTGTCAAACCTCCTGAAATAAAATATGAAGTTTTATCCGAACTACCTCTAATACTTAATTGGTGGTCTAGTGTATATCCAGGATTTGTAGCCGTACCGAACCAGTCGAAGTTAGTTCCATTGCCAATGCCTTCAAAAGAAGTTGGATTGAAAACCGGATCAACTTCTGGTAACCAAGCTGGATTATCCTGAGTATAGTCAGGTGCTAAGTAACCATTTTCCCAGTCTACATCTCGAGCTGATCTTAAAAATTCATCCCTATTGTTGGTCCTTCGCGCATTCGTGGGTGTCTGAACAGCGTAGAAAGTAGAATAATTTATTGTTGGCCTTTGAGTTGATTTACCACTCTTCGTACTAACGATGACAATTCCATTAGCCGCCTGCGCACCGTAAATTGCTTTGCTACTAGGATCCTTTAGCACATCAACTGACTTAATATCCTTTGGATTCAGGTCATTGAGTCGACCTCTGTAGATGACCCCATCTACTACAATTAAAGGGTCTTGACTACCATTTAGAGTGGACCTACCCCTAATTTGAATATCAGGTTCTGCCCCGGTAGTGGAAGTCTGCCCAACAGTAATGCCCGGAAGCGCACCTTGCAATGATTGCAAAACACTTGTATTTGGGGATTCTTGAAACTGTTCAAGGTCTGCAGATACAATTGCACCGGTCAGATCTTGCTTTTTTTGGGTTCCATATCCAACCAAAACGACTTCGTCTAGGGCCTGAGCATCTTCTTCAAGAATCACATTTAAACTAGATGTGTTGGCCGCAGAGATTTCTTGAGTACCAAAGCCAATTGAACTGAATATTAAAGTTGGTCTTTCTGTAGTTACCTTGATCGAGTATAACCCGTCAAAATCGGTTACTGTGCCATTGGAAGTTCCTTTTTCAATAACGTTAACACCTGGCAAAGGCTCTCCATTGTTAGAAGTTACCTCTCCTTCCACAATTGTAGATTGGGAGTATAATACTGGAGAGCTAATGAACATACAAATAATAAATGAAAAGAAATATTGATTCATACCATCTAGTTTTGAGTTTAATCAGTTAAAAATTGAGTTGACATTGCGCCGTGAGCGTTAACGGTAATAGCGAAAAAAATATGCATCAACATTTTTTGCAATTTTCGTTTTATAGAATGAAATTTTCTAAACACTATTCTAAAATATTATCTTGCAACTATATCCGTTAACGCACACGGAACGGAGCAAATATGTAAAGATTATTTTTAATAGAAAAATTATATTTGAATATTTTTGTTAAATATTCAAATCACCCTATGTTATTTTATACAAAAAGTAAGTAAATGTCTAAAAAACCAACAATTAAAGAAATTGCGAAACTCGCCAATGTTTCTATTGGAACAGTTGATAGAGTCATTCACAATAGAGGAGATGTTTCGAAAGAGACTACTATACTTATAAAAAAAATCATGAATGAACTAAAATACGTTCCAAATACCCATGCTCGTAACTTAGCTCTTAATAGAAATTTTAAAATTGCAGTATTACTTCCCGAACATAAAAATGGAGAGTATTGGTCAGAACCTATGAGAGCTGTTCAACAGGCTAATACAGATCTTAAATCATTTGGCGTTGAAATAAAAATTTATCTCTATAATCAAAAGAACAAAAATTCCTTTATAAAGGAATCAAGAAGAATTTTTGATGAGAAAAATGATGCAGTTCTATTGGCTCAAGTACTCATAGAAGAATCAAAAATATTTATGGATACTTGCAAAAGGAAATCAATACCATATATTTTAATCGGATCTATCAAAAATGATATATCTGCATTAAGTACTATTGGTCAAAACTCTTATCAGGGTGGAAGATTGGCTGGTGAACTGATAAGCTTTAATCAAAAAAAAGGGACTAATTTTTTGATTATTCATATAACTAAGGCTCAAAACCCTAACTTAAATGTAAAAGAAAGGATCATGGGATTTAATTCGTTTTTTAGTGACAATAACGAATTTCACTATGTAATTGACAGCTTGATTATATCGGAGGAAGATCCTGATTTGATAAAGAAAATTCAAAATAAATTAATACAGACGGAAAAGCTAGGGGGTGTTTTCGTACCTAATTCTAAGTCCCACATATTAGTAAAAGCATTAGAAAGCAAAAAGCTTTTTCGGATAGTTGGTTATGACCTTCTTGACAAGAATAAGCAACTATTAAACAAGAAAAAAATTGATTTTTTAATTAATCAACGGCCTTATGAACAAGCCTATGAAGGAATTGATTATCTCTACAAATATTTAGGATTACAACAGTTACCTCCACAAATAGTCAGTCTACCATTGGATATTGTTACTAAAGAGAAGTTAATGTATTATTAAAGCCTTGACCAATTACTAGACCCGTATACTTAAAATTATATATTGAGATTGTAAACTGAACTCTCTCTGAAAAAGATTAGAAGTATTAATTTTATTTAGTCAGGACCATGACAAAGATGAACTGACAGAGTTTTAAAAGAAGGTGCTTGAGCAGTTCATGTAAGGCCAGAACTTTTTCGGTGAGGGAGGCGCCTTTGCACCCATGCTAAAGATTATGATCGAGAAGTCTCTTGCGGGTGAGATGAACGGCTATCTGGACGAGGGTGAGCGTATCAATGGCAACAAACTCAATGATAAGGTAAAAAAGACTTTGAAAAGTGGTTTTGAGATCTTCGATATCGATACCCCACAGGACCTCCATAGGAATTTAGAGCCGGAGCTGTTGAAAAAAAAAACACCAAACCGACAGGGTCTGGAAATTAAACTCTGTCTAAAGTAAGATTTTAATAATCGTTTTTTTGAACTTTGTTAACGGTAAGTTCATCAGCCCTACTACGAAACGGAGTGTGGACATCATATAAACTTTTAGAGACATATAGTCCTATTTCTTCTGGTTTCTTTGGTCCCTTCGATTGGAAAATCCATAAAATATCTATCAGAGAGATTTTCGTTTGATGTCATATGAATTAAATTAGAAATAAAATAAGAATGGGACAATCCTTCCAAGTCATAAATATTGTAAAGATTTCTATTACAATTTGAAGTAATTGGCGGTTCAAGGTCTCTGCCATCTACCCAATGTCTAATAAAAATTTTTCCGCCAAGAGAAAAATGATTGACCAGACCGCCTGATATCCTGAGTGCTTCATCAATTATTGGTGATTGAATTTCTCCTTGATAATCATATGATATTATTCCTCTGAAAATTCGGTTATCGTCTATTCTAGAAATTTGAGGAAACCGTACAATTGAACTGAAATTTTGAACAATATTATGTAATCCATTTTTGTATGTTCTACTAGATTTGATCTTTGATTTTACCTCTATAATTGCTTTTACAGAGTTCTGAGTTACAATAACAAAATCTCCCTCCCTAAAGACTGGCGCGCTATTATTTTCGTAAACAATTATGTCTATTTGTTTTGATATATCATTCGCCGATGGGGATGTTTGATTCATTATAAATCCAGTTCCGACAGAAAGGTTTGCAGGAAGTCTACTCCTTAAAATAGACTTTAAAACTTCTTCTTTATATCTACCTTCTTCTCCCCAATGAGCATTTCCTATTAGATTTCTGACTCTATTTTTTAAAGTATCAAGTTCCTGATTAATTGATTGTTGATAAGCTAAAGTGTTTATCATATATTTTTATTTTATGATGCAGTACTAAATGATAGCAATGTAATTTAATCTACATGCTCCAGAAATGACTCAAATCGATGTGCCGTATCATCCATTTTTTTGATTTTTAATCTACCTCCTTTATTGTGTTAAGTTTTTTGTCCAAACTTGCTCTATACGCTATCGGTTTTAAGTCTCCATTCGCCTTTAATTCCGTAATCGGATTTCTCAAAACCATAAACACTTTTCCCTCTTTCTTTTCAAGATTAGTAACGTGAACAAAATATATGAAAGCTTCGTGTCCTAATTGTTCAAGTGTACAATATTCATTTTCTGTTATGAAGAAGTCTAAATTGTTATTTAGTGATGATTTCACCTCTATATAACGGTGGTCTTTTTTTGCTAAACAGGTAATATCAAATCCAGCACCAGAATTTAACCTTGAAGTATGTTCAATGTATTTCTCAACATTTTTCAATCCTAATTTCCGTAGTCTATTAATTTCATAATCATAAGCAATTTCTTCGCCTATTTTTCCAATTTCCCTTTGTAATTTTAAATTATTTTCAAGTGTTTCTGGGTCAATAAATTTTTGTTTTCTTTTATTAACTTTTTTGTTCTGAGAAATTGTAATGAAAGATGCGTTGTCAAGATTATAATTCGGATGAAACTTGGAAATCCAATTGTCAAATTGTTCTCTTATTTTCCTGTCTATTTTCTTTCTTGGAATCCAACTTTTGCTTGTTAAATCGGCTATATGTTTTCGTGTTGTTCCTCCGTCAGTTTTATATCTAAAGCTTGAAATATATTCCTCAACTGATATGTTTTTAAATGCGCAAAATTTTGAGAGTCCAAAAATGTGGTGTCCACCATTTTGAACATGAACAAAGTATTTTGGCGCATTTCCAATTGTTGATTTCCAAAATTCAGGCTTACTAAAAAACTCAATTGTTGATTTAACTAATTCATTTTCATTATCTACAAATTTGTAATCTAGCTTTTTTAAAGAAAGTTCTCTTTTGTAATTTTTGTAATGTAGGTAAATCTCTTTCTTTAAGGGTTTCCATAGCGTAATATTAGTGTCGGAAACCTCAAAAATTTTGCCGTGGTTTTTTTCGCCAAAATTTTTCATTTGGTCGAAATTGGTTTTAAAAGTTCTTAAATGTTTGCATTTTTCAGCAAGATGTTCATATTCGACATTTTCGTATTCCTCTTCTAATTTTAAATAGTTAATTAAAATTTGTGAATTAATTCGATGTCCATTTTTAAACCACCTTGGAAGTTTAGAAACTACTTTGTTTATTTGGTATATTTCATTTTCCTCACTCATTTTTTGCAATCATTTTGATTTTAGCTTGATGTTTGTTCAAATGGACCACATCCTTTGAATATCCCTTATTTAATGAATAACTGTATTGCATAAAAATAAATCTAGTACAGGGAGAAAATCCTTATTTTGAACTTTCCACTAAGTTACTACTTCTTAATTATCAATTGCATAAAACGGGAAAAACTACTAAACGGGTAAGCCTTCAGCTACACTTTCCCTAGGTTACAGTTTATCATTTAAGGAAATTTGAAGGTTAAGCATCATTTCGCAAGGTAACTTTGAATAGTCTAACCCATACGGGAATCGGCGCAGCCAAGGCGTCCGATAAACTAGAAGACAATTTTTGTTCGAGACTTCCCTAATTGGGGTTACCTGTCGTCCGATCTTCTAGATTGTCGATAAGTACGAGATTGATGGCCCGAGATTTTTTGAAATATTGATTACTTTAAGTAGACCAAGGGAGGGTCGGGACCTCTTATGGTGTGTTCCATCACTTTTAAACAATCATGTCTCCGAAGTGGTCATAGCTCAAATAAAACACTTTGTGCTTCAATCGATATAAGAGATAATAGAGTACATCAAGATTGCTTACATTTAATGAAAGTTAAATCTCTTTTAGATGTACACCTTAATCTATAGTTCCAAGGCGATTCACGGATTGAAAGTTGCAGATATCGACGAAATTTTGAAAACTGCAAGGGCATCTAATTCCGAAAACGGCATTACCGGATGCCTGATCCACTATTCCGATAAATTTATGCAACTACTGGAGGGGCCCGAAGACAAAGTTAGAGCTCTATTTGCCAACATTCAAAGCGATGTCAGGCACGATAAGGTAATCCTGCTCAGTGAGGATACGATAACGGAAAGAAGTTTTTCAGAGTGCGTAATGGCTTATTTCCGGTTCGATGGGGATCGTTCGGGTATCCCCGAATTCGAACAGTTTAGAAAAAATCTCTTTTTATTGGCAGATTTAAGTAGGCCCACCAATGCTACCGCCATTCTTTTTTGGAAACGAATCAAATACATATTATCGATACCGGCCATTGAATGATTCAATAACCACCTTGCGATAGACCCTGAACCATTTTTTTGGAACTTATCCTAGCACTTTTCCTTAGCTTTCAAGTCGGCAAATTACTTTCAAATTGTATCGTGATTGGATCAATATTCAATTTTTCCAAGTATCCAAGTACAGTCAAATTAGCATATTTTCACAACTCTTAACCTTTAAAATAGTTGATATGAGAAATGAAAAATTGATCCATGCATTAGGAAGTTGTATCAATCATTGCAATTATTGTGCGGACGCCTGCCTTGATGAGGACAACATCTCGATGATGAAAAATTGCATCAGGTCAAATAAGGTATGCGCGGAAGTATGTAGCTCACTTGCCCAAATTTTGGCCACTTCCTACACGAATGTCCAAGGTCTAATCGAGTATTGCAAACAAGTCTGCCTGGCCTGTGCCGACGAATGTTCGAACCACGAACATCCACATTGCAAGCAGTGCGAGAAAACATGTAGGGAGTGTGCACAAGCTTGCGATGAGTTTTCTTTAGCTTGATAATGGACGTACTGCCATTTAATCATAAATAAAATTGTTAAGTCCTAGTTCAAAAGTCATGGTCGCTGGACATAATAGCCTGACGATGCGGCCCAAGGGCCATTTTGCCGAGCTACAGAACTTCGGCCCTTAAATCGATGGGTGTGGCACCTCTATTGATGGAATCGTTTTTTTGAACTTTTCTCTAATTTACGATTTCTGAATTCTCATTTATATAAAAAGGTGAAGGATAAATCTACATTACCATTTTCACCAGAACTTAATTAAGCGAGATTATAAAGCAACAGCCTTGACCAGGTTCGCTTTTAACCTTTATCGAGCCTCCCTGGGACTCGATTTGCGTTTTGGTCATAAATAGGCCAATTCCTTTCGCGTCTGGATGATTATGGAAGACTTTTTTAAAACCAAAAATATCTTTTTGGTGTTTATTCAGATCAATTCCCAAGCCGTTATCCTTAAAGCTTAACATCAGACGTTCCTTATCTTTCCACGATTTTATTTCAATTAATAAGCGTCTATTTTCGGACCTGTACTTAATCGCGTTGCCAATCAAATTAAGAAAAATACTTTCCATGTATATTTGGTTATAAGCAACCCATCGAACCTTAGAAAAATCCGATTCGATTATACAGTCGGAACTATCGATCTGTGCAATCAGCAGGTTCTGTGTCCTTTCCAATATTTCCTTTAAATCAAGGGATTTATTCTTTTCCGGTGATCTTTTAAACTGTACGGACTCTACCAAAACATCCAACGTATGGTTCAAGCCTGAGACCACCTTGTCGAATTTCTCCATCAGAAACTCTTTTTTGTTCGGTTCACTCTCATAATTATATAGATTTAATAGGAGCTGGAGATTACAGACCGGACCGCGAAGGTTATGCGCCGTTATATCACTAAAGTCCCTTAAGCGTTCGTTGTTCTCCTTTGACCGCGACAAGGTATTTTTGAGTTGGAGGTTTTCATCCTTCAATCTCAAAATTTGTTCCCTAAATACCGATATATCACGAAGGGCAAAACAAACATAGGGAATCCCCTGGGAGATAAAGGGAACAATGCCGGTCTGAACCGGAACAATTTTGCCGTCCTTACGGATAATTTCAAGTTCATGGTGTTCCACAGGTAATTGAGATACACCTTCAAGCGTATTTAATAATCTATTCATGATTTCAGTTGCCGATACTTTGTTCAAAAATTGACATAGTGAACGGTCGATCAGTCTCTCCGCTTCATAACCTAGCAATTGTAATGTGTTATTGTTAAAGGCCCTAACAGCTCCTAATTTATCCGTTATGATAATAGCATCGGGCAAATGATCAAGCATGCCCTTCCATTCATTTTTCATTTATTAAAATATGGTATTCATTACTTATTTTCCATTTGGATGTATCAGGCAATTCATAAAATATCGGACGCTTACCGAGGTAGTCCGTGAGAAAAAATGCTAGCTACCTTTGCCATGTTAAGTGCTTACTTAAGCACTTTAGCTCATTTAGACACACTCTAGATTTACTAAGTCACATCGGATACGTCCTTTTTTTGGATAAATAGTAAAAATCAAGGGCAAACTATTGGATCCCATGTACTTGCGAGGATTGAAACTAATCCATACTTTTGCCGATCTTTTTTTTGAAACCTAAACACCTACAAGACAGCACTGTAAATTTTATTTCTCCATTTTTTTTCCGAAGAAGTGACCTAATCCAAAAAGCGGTGTCCTAAAGAGACAACCATTAATGTTTGCTTTAGAACCAATTGAGCTTGCCCTTACTACATAAAAGAATTACCGATGAAAAATTGGTCATAGAACTGATTTCTTCAAGAGAGCCTGAATTATTCGGAGAACTATACGATAGGTATGCCGATAAAGTATTCAATAAATGCAGTGGTTTTGCTATTGATCTGCAAGAGGCCGAAGACCTGACAAAGGATATTTTTTTGTTGCTCTACATAAAGATTGGAAGCTTTCAAGGAAGGTCTAAATTCAGTACATGGCTTTATTCGTTCGTTTATAATTTTTGTGTCAACCATGTGAATAGAAACAAGTACAGAAAAATGAAGGATAGTTCCCGAAGTTTTGAAGAAGGTGACGGGAACCCTTTGCAGGAAATACCGGATAGCTCCCTTTTCGAATTAAAATCACAAAAACTGAAAAAGGCCCTCGATCAGATCGAACCCGAGGACAAATCCATCCTTCTCCTAAAATACCAAGATGATGCGACCATCAAAGAATTGATGGCCTTGTTGCAAATTGGTGAAAGTGCAGTAAAAATGAGGCTGAAAAGAGCCAAAAACAAAGTAGTCAACGCTTATCATAATTTAAAATAATGCAAAAGAACAGTAACCCTTTTAAAAATTTAAACACAAAACCAAAACAATTGCCCGTGGAAATAAGAAAAAAAGTTATGGATGATGTGGCCATTGCCAGTTTGTTCATGGACCTTACATTTTTGGTGACCGACAGTTATCCTTCGGCCCTGAAAGGTCTTTTTAAAACGATCGATAACAATGAGTTCAACTAACTTCCTTGAGAACATGGCTACTATAGACGAATGGAAAGACCTCACATTGGAGTCGATAAAGACTATCGGGGAGAAAATAGGAAGTACCCTACCTAAAATAACCGGGGGTGGTATTAGTTCTCCTATTGGGTTGGTTGCTGACCAAGCTCGTGCTTATAGTTTTAAAGAAATTATTGGTTATCCTGAAGGTAGACCGTTTCGGCGAAAAGGTCAACAACTTGGAGATGATGGGGGGAAGGAAATTACCTATCAAATTTTCGCAAGTCTTGCTCGGATTTGCCAAATGGAGCATTTACCTGATGCTGTTCATCGTGGCCTCGGACATTATGGAATGGAAAATAATTTCCAATGAGATCGGGAACCTTTTAAGGTACCTGCCCAAATTATTCAGTGGTATCATCCTTTTTATTGTCGGTATGTACATTGCAAATATTGTAAGACGTGCCATAAGTACCCTGTTCAGTACACTTAACCTGAACGGATCTAGATTGATCGGAATGGCGATCTTTTATCTAATTGCCATTTTCTTTACCATCTCCGCACTCAATCAGGCCGGTATAGACACGACTATAATCACCAATAACATTACCATGATCTTAGGGGCATTTCTGTTTGCATTGGCCATCGGTTTCGGATTCGGTTCCAAGGAGGTAATCGCCCGCCTATTGTTGACCTTCTACGCCAGAAAAAAATATCGTGTCGGTGATATCATCGAAATCGATGGGTTGGAAGGAAAGATAGAATCATTGGATAATATGGGGGTAACGCTAGCTATTAAAAATGAAAGGATAATTTTTCCCATAAAAGAAGTTACGGAAAAAAGAATAATAGTGAAAAAGCGATTTGTTAGTTGATTATTGTCGCTTACCATAAGGCGGGACTTGTTAGTTGTCCCGTCTTATTTAACTATCGTTAACTTGGCAATATGAATTTCATGAGCAAGGAAAAAGAAATACTAATAAGTCTATCATATATGTTTTCTTGCCGTTACAAAGATTTGTATGGCCAACTGAAAAAAACTTTATCACATTACTCAATTATTATTCTTGATAGGTAAATGGAAAATTGAATTCAATAAGCCTTGGATTAAAATTGCTTTCTAACTTAGAATACCAACAGCATGCAGGGAGAATAAAGTACTTTTTGCGCCACGGTTCCCTCTTCCAGTTTTGCTCACATGTAGCTTCCATTTAATTGCTCTACTGCTCCTTTATCGATTCCAATGCTTTTTGAATTGTATCGCCCATCATCGGTCTAGGGAACAGACCGTCCACCACAGAATTTTTATTTTCAATTATTTTAAGCGTATTACGATCAGCAATTACAAATATTTTGATCTGCCCTTTTAACCTTTTTTTAGCAAATACAGCAATCTTAGAACGTTCCCTTAGGAACTCCTCTATATCGATATTTAGGAATATCACCGAGGTGGTCCTGACAGAATCGGAATTTGCAGCTGCATGTTCCAAGGCATCGGTAACACCCTGACAAACGGTTACTTTATTGACGGTTTTCTCTCTTTGCAAACAATATCTCGAAGCAAAAAGAGAAACAATGTTATCGTCTACCAAAAATACATCCATCATTAGCTATATTTAATAATAGCCATTAGTTAGTAGGATAGTTAATCGTTTATTTGAACTTTATAACACTGTACTATGACTTTTCATAGTACTTACTGTACACCATAACTATTTTTCTTTTAATTGCTGTAATACCGTTTTTCCATTCTCATTATCTGGGTTCAATTCGATTGATTTCCTATACATTTGAATCGCAGCTTCTTTTTTATTTGCCTTTAATAAGGCTTCACCATAACTATCATATGCATTGTAACTATCAGGAAATAAAACTGTAGTTAATTTGAAAACCTCTAAAGCCTTATCTAATTCTTCATTTGCCAAGAATGAATACCCTAAAGTATTCAAATCATGCTCCGATCGATTGTGTACTTTCGTCTCAATAGATAATTCTATCGCATTTTCTAAAGCCTTTTCCAAAACCTTATTTTGTTGGTTTTCATTTAGCGTTTCCGCATAAGCTTTTATTATAGTATTGATTATTAACGCGGGGTTATCCTGAAAAACAGCATGACCACTTCCCCTGGCTATTAAGTTGTTTATGTTTTCATTTTGGTTGCCAAGGTCTTCATGGAGTTTTTTCCATCTATTTGCAAGTGGTTCTGGAAACCCAAGGGAAGAATTCTCTGGAAAAACGTTTGTAACTGGAGTGTTTTCGGGGAACTCCATATTTCTTACGTAACGCATGATTTCATTGAAATTAAAATTCATATAATAATCGCCAGAAGGCTTTGGAATAGCACTTATATCAACATGCATATCTCTTATTGTCAGTAATTCTTCATTCCAGTAATTACTAAGTACTGCATCTATCAATACGACCGACTTCACCTTTTTAGGATGTTTCAGAGTGTATAAAAGATTGTAAAGGCCGCCATAAGAATGAGAAACCAGAATAATATCACTATCGTAATTTAATTTTGAAAGGCCTGTCTCCAGTTCCTTAATACCATTTTCAATCCCGAAATCCGAATCTTTCTTTAGAGTTGGATTGAGTTCACTTTGTCCAAATCCTGAGCGATCATAAGTAATTAATGTTGTTCGGGTAACTTTATGAATTTTCTCTAATATATTGTCCCAAATTGAGGCATCATTACCTGCACCGGCTTCAAAAAGAATCGGAGTTCCTTCACCTTTCAAAATTTTGAAGTGCATTTTGTAACCACCAATGTCAACTAAAGTGTCTTGACCTTGAAGAAGCATCGAAAAAGATAATAGTATTAAGAGCGTTAAGTAGAGAATCCTCATCTGTGTCAAGTTTTAAATTTTTTCATAGTTATTTACAACATGTCGAAAGCGCTATTATTCTACTTTAATCCTTTCCCTGAACTTTATGATTGATTATGGTAGTTAAATGAATCTTCTGATTGAATCCATTTTTTGGCTGCTGCAATAGCTCTTTCTAATTCTTCAATCTGAAACCGAATGATTTTGTCGCCACCATATATCTCAAATTGTATAGTACCTCTTTTTTCGGAAACAAATCGACACAGAGGATAATGCCCAACATCAATTTCATTTCCCTTTTCATCTGCAGCCATCAATTCTAGTCATGTTCCAAAATTTACTTCTGATGTAGTTTGATTGATGATATCCTTAAGTTCGAATACCCTTGTTTTCAATTTTAAATATTTAATCAAATCGGTTATTTAAACCTCGAGAATTCCCCCGAGTCTTAATGTATAATGCAAATTCTTCAATCTCTATCCGCAATCATGCAGCCCTTCCACTCATTATCCTTTAAAGCTACAACTAGAAAACCGAAATTGTCTGATTCACAAGAGCTACTTGACAAGCCACCTGAACTTAATAATGTTTTTATATTTCCTACTGAATCCCTTGAGTAGGAGATTTCGGCACCGGAAACGAAACTTTTTATAATTTTAACACGGGCATTTACATCGTTATCATTCATTTCATTGTCTAGTCGAATCACTATATCAAAGTTCGAATCTGCCATCGTTTTATAAATATCATTGATGCGTTCTTGATTATCTGTATTCTGTCCGGTTGAGTTTTGAAAGGTGAATACTATAAGGAATGAAACTATAATTTTTTTTGTTATCGGCATAGCTAGAAATGTTTAGATATTTTACAATTAATTTAAAAATCCTTTTTTTGAACTTTACCCTAAGTTACGATTTTTGAATTATCATTTGTAGAAAATGGGGAAGGCTTCAAAAGGGGGAAGGCTACACGAGTACGCAAGGAACATAGCCCGGGTCGAAAGCCCGAAGGGCCCTTATATGAAGGGCAAACAGCAAAGTACGGTCGAGCCCGTTTTCGGCACCCTGATAGAGTTTATGGTACTACGAAAGATAAATACCATAGGATTTAAAAAGGCCAACAAGGCGATGCACCTCTCGGCGATCGCCTATAACCTGAAGAAGTACCTGAAGTTCGAACTTAAACGTTCCAAAAGCGGGGAGCGGAAACTTGCTTTGTTATTTTTTATAAAAAACAGGTACCAAGAACTTGAAAGAACACTTGTAGGGTTGCCCAAGAATCTAGATTGCCCAGTGTCCTAAAAACAAAAAGCCCCTAAAAAGGGCTTAAAAGAGGTCTCTTTTTTGCTGTTCAAGGGCTTGCGCAACGGTTACCGTTGTTATATGCTGGCCTTTATCAGTTCAATTAGTTCTTTTTCACTTGGTCTTGGTGCATTTTCGTCAATAATTTTACCATCTTTTCCAAAAAGTAAATACCTAGGAATAGTTTTAATATTATAATTTTTATAAAGATTAGATTTTTCCCAATTTGATATTATATAATTATCTATTTCATTTGACAGATTCTCTAATTTTGATGCTCTTAACCAAGCTGAATAGTCCTTATCAATTGAAATTTCAATAATTTTAAGTTCTGTTTCATTGAACTTTAATTTTAAATCTTTTAAAAATGGCATTTCTTTTCGACAGGGTGCACACCAACTTGCCCAAAAATCTACTAAAACAATTTTCCCTTTACGCTTTGTAAGTACTTGCTCAAAGGTCAATTCATTGTCATTAACAAGATTAGTCAAAATTCCGACCGTTCTATTAGTTGTATTAAGTTTATTTGAGTTTGCCTTTTCTTTATCAACAACAGAATTCCATTTGTTTTTCATTTCATCATTATTGCTAGCAGATTGAAACTTTGTCAGATACTTGCTAAATTTTGGTTTTTCAACGAAGAAAATACTTTTAAGATAAGAGTTCAATAAAATCTCTTTTGTAGATTCGTTTAAAATTGTTTCTTGTTCATTGACAAAGTCGAATAAAACCGAATTCTTAACTCGCTTATCTTCTTTAAAATATTTGTATAAGATCAATGCTCTCAAGAAACTTACATATTCTTTATTGTCAAGTAATTCTTCTTCATTAAGTTTTATGCCTAAATTCTCAATGTCTAATTCTATACTTTTATTTTTTGCCTCTCTTATTTTAGAAGTTGCAAACTTTAGTTTTTGATTAATTCTGTTTGTTGAATAGAATTTATCTGAAATGCTATTATTGTCTTTTAGACTGTCTAGTAATATAATTGAGTTTGTATATATTTTTTCTGAATCAAACTTGTTGTTTTGAAACTTATCTTCATCAATTAATATTGCTTTGTTATTGATATTGTAGTTGTACAAAAGATAACCGAAGTTGTTTTCACTCCAAGTTTTATCGCTATTCAATAATGTAAATATTGGATATTCGATTTGTTTCGATTGATTAACGTCTATTTTTTTAATATCGATTAAAAGACTATCTCCTTTTTCAAGTTGCATTTCATAGAAAAATGAAACGAAAGGGTCACCACCAATTATTTTGATAGTATTCTGTGTTGGTATTGTTACTGTTGTTTTATTTTCTTTCTGTCCGAGATATAACATATCAGGTTTATCCTGCATTTCATCCACGAAAAGGTTTGTGAAAAATGAACTTATAGTATCATTTACGCTAATTACAACTTCTTTTTTTTTCTCAATTTTCTTTTCTTTTGTAATTGAAATTTTAGAACTAATTTCTTTCTTTTTTTCTTGACAGCTAAATACTGTTAGAATTAAAAATGTAAGTAGGATGTTTTTCATAGGCTTGCATATAACGCAGGGCTATGTGTAGTCGTGCGATTGGATTTTTGTTTGTCGTACCGAAAGGTACGTAAAAAAGAAAAATACAAGGGAGCACACCAGATTGCATATAGCGGTTGATATGCACAGTTATCCTCGATGGCGCCTAAAGGTGATAATATCGATGGTCCCTCATCCTACGGCCATTGCAATCTGACATAGCCCTGCGATGATGCACGATCCCAAAGAGCGGGAATTGGAGCGGAGCGACAATGTAGCGATTTGGGTTCACCTTTAGGTGAATTGTGCATCATCACGGTCTCGGCTATGAGTAGTTGCGTGGTTTAGCGATTAATTTAGCAAGTACACACCAAACTGAAAATCCGCGAGGATTTTCAGAAGTAGGCGAGAGCAAGCAATTACTTATAGCCATTGTGCCTGTTGCACAAGTTAAGAAAAAAACGGTCTTGATCATTGCCGTTCGGTAGATCGATCGTAACTTTAGGTATGCAGGGAAAAAAGGATTACCAGGAAAAACTGTTCGCACATTTCCAGTTGAGCGAGCGTATACCCGAGAACAATTTCTACAGGCGTTTGAAAGGGGCTTTGGACCTTGACTTTCTCTACCCTTTGACCAAGGGGTATTATGGCGAAAGC
>NZ_JACYFJ010000011.1 GCF_014855495.1 Euzebyella saccharophila
CATCCCCATAAATCCCTCGGTAGGAAAAGCCCGAACAGAATTTTTAAAGAATTTTCATTGGGGCTAGCCCCAATGAAAAAAGAAGATTGTTTAACTTAGAACTGTCCGAAAACGGGTAAGTCTTCAACGAGTGCTATCGATTATTTTGAAGAGTTTCTTTACATATCGGTACCTTCTTCCAATAAAATAATTCAATATCATTTAGATGACATGGAGGTGGAACATGAATTTGAGTTATCTATTACTCCTTATCAGTTTAAGGTTTTGGCCTATGATTTAGACCATTAAACACTTTCAAACATATCTACAAACCGGGCTTAGCCCGGTTTTTTTATGGAATTACTACAATACAGCGGATATGGATAAGGCGAATGAAGACGACTATAATATTAAAATTGCTCCAAATGTTGCCTTATTAACGGGTTCTTGACGTCCTAAAAACCTCTAATTTCAATTTCTATTGACTCCAAATTTTCTTCTTTCAGATTAAAGCGTCCCCCTTGATAAACGTAGTATTGCTATAAAAAAATTTATGAATGTTCTTCTCTACATCCTATTTGGATTCCTAATTGCAGCTTGCGGGAGTATTGTCCCCAGTTTTCTGAATATGACCGTAGTGAAATTCAGTTTAAGAACCGGAAGTAAATCGGCCTTGTTCCTAATTGCGGGGTTTGCTACGGTTCTATTTTTCCAAGCCAATATTGGGGCTTATTTATCGAACGTTTTAATGCAGAATTCCGAACATATTACCCTGATCCAAAAGATTGGAACAGGAATTCTACTTGTTTTATCCTTTAACTTTTTCCGCTTGCACTTTGGAACCAAAAAAGAACCCGGAAGAGAGGAGATTGACAAGTCAAAGGCGTATTTGCACGGTATAGGAATGTCTTTGCTCAACACCTTTGCCATACCATTTTACTTTACTACAATTTCCATATTGATAGGGATGGAACTTTTTACGTACTCAGTTATTAATGGTGTTATCTTCTCCATTGGTTCCACCTTAGGTTCCTTTATTTTATATTCTGGATATGCTTTTTTGGCGGGTAGGCTTGAAAAGAAAATAAGTTCTCTTGCTGGTAATATGAATTTGGTATTGGGATGCTTAACCGGCGTTGTGGGTATTGGGAATTTTATATATCTACTTTAAGTGTTCATGACAGCTCCAAAAAAAAGCCCCTTTTCGTAAAAAGGGGCTCCCACGTGTTAGTCATTGTTAGTTGCTAGTTTACGTGTTGTTTTGTCATTATATCTTTTTGATTTTTCTTCTTCGGGTTTTTGTATAAAATAGACATCTCCGGTATCACCATTAAAGGTACTTGGGCTTCAAAAGTCTTTTTGTTTACTATAGGTTCTTGGGTAATGCTGTCCACATAACTATTTCTGTAATTAAGCATTGCCAATAAATGTATATCCAGCTCTTTATTAAAGGCCAATAGGGTGTTTGAAATAGATTTTACCTCAGAAACTGTATGAACATAGTGTTCAATTTCATTCAGGTATTTTCGTAACATACCTAAATTAAAGCGCTGAATTTCTGTCAGTGGTTTTATACGATCTTGAATGTGAACAATTCTTATTGTGGCATTAAAGGTTTGCGCCATCTCAATTAGTGGTTCCAACTCAGAATGAGTGTAGAACATATTGAAATCCGTACTAAAGGAGATTTCATTAGGTTGAAAAAAATCGATATCCCGCGGTACAGCTAAAAGGGGACAATTCTTTATGGTTTTGATGAGTCTTACCGTATTCTTTCCCATATAAATATGGTTTCCGTCCGTCATTCCCTTACTTCCCATAATGATAAGGTCTATGTTTTCGTGCTCAACAAAGTTATTTACCTCATCGGTTAAAAGGCTAAAAGAAGAATAGGTTTCAAAATAGTGCTTGGGGTTGGGCCCGTTTCTTTGTATTCGTTCAACTAATTCCTTGAGTCCTGCTTCGGAATAGTTACTAGATCCTTTTTGATGTTGTTTTTCATCCCTGTGCTGGGCCATAAACCTACTACTTACTATGGCAGGTGTGTACGTGTTGAGCAAATGAAAAACACATTCCTGGTCCTTAAATAGTTCTTGGGCATAGCAAACAGCTTGCCATGCGTTAAGCGAAAAATCCGTAGGTATTAATATTTGCTTCATAAATTCACTTGCTAGTTTCAGGTGGTAAAATTAGGGGCATTAAAATCCTGAAACTATGACATATATCAGGTTTTGATAAATTGTTTGGTACGTCCTTTGTTGGAGGTTTAAGCGGTTGATTTAAATGGTTTAATAATTTAAAAATGTTAGATTATGAAGAATAGACCTGTCAAAGTTTCATTAATCGGAAAAGAAAATGACAATGTTTACCAAATTAAGTTCCCAAAGCTGAATATACCGGTAAACGTAAATGAGGAGCTTTATAAAAGAATGCTTCGTAGCCCTCAGTACCAATTTGATAATTTAAGGCAAGACAAGCGAGAAAAGCATTTCGCTTGATAGGTAAAAAAGACCCATGCGGGAATTTTTTCCTGCTTGGGTCTTTGTTTTTAGGTGAAGTTAAAACCCTTGAGCGAGGTCTTTTAGTCCGCGCTCATCGGCAATTTTTATTTTCTTTCCTGAGGTATCTAAATATCCTTTTTTCTTGAATTCGGAAATAATCCGAATACAACTTTCGGTAGCGGTACCCACTACATTGGCAATATCTTCCCGAGAAAGGGTGAGTCTTAAAAAACCCTTGTTATCCTCTCCAAAATTTTGTTTTAAATAAAGAAAGGCTTCCGCCACTCTTTGCTTTACTGTTTTTTGGCTCATGTTTACAATTACATCATCGGCTTCTTTTAAATCATGGGCCATATGACGAAGAACCTCTATGGCAAAATCAGGATTACGTTGAAGGGTACTAAGAATATTTTCCTTAGGAACAAAGCATACTTCCATGTCATTAACCGCAACGGCGCTGAGGTTGGTATGTTCTTCCGCTATGACCGAACGCTGGCCTATAACCGAACCCTTGGTAGCCAATTTCACAACTTGATCCTTACCGTTGGTACTCAGTTTTGAAAGTTTGGACACACCGTCCCTTACGCAGAAAACGCCATCCAGTTTTTCGCCCTCTTCAAATAAGGGGTCTCCTTTTTTAATTTTTTTGTAGACCTTAGAGTCCGAGACCTTTTTGAGCTCGTCTTTGGTCATTGCACGTAGGGAGTTAAATTGCCTTACGATACAATTTTCACATCTGCTTTCCATAAGTTGATTGTTATACCTGACAAAACAAAAGTATTTCCACTAAAATACACAAAACATGACAATTATCATGTTCTAACGAGGTCTTAAATCTGAATTTTGTGATGTATAAGCAAAGTCAATGGAAAATACGAATTGTTACCACTGTGGTACCGATTGTGGCAGAAGCCCCGTCGAGTATGACGAAAAAGCCTTTTGTTGCAACGGCTGTAAAATGGTTTATGAAATTTTTTCGGAAAATGACCTTAGCTATTATTATGAACTACAGTCGGCCGCCGGGGCTACTCCCCAAGAACAGGAAGGCAAATATGATTTTTTAGATGCTCCCGCCATTATTGAAAAACTATTGGAATTCAATGATGGCAATATGCAGGTAGTAAACTTGTATATACCCCATATTCACTGTAGTTCGTGTATTTGGATTTTAGAAAATCTGAACAAACTAAATACTGGAATCAAGGGCTCTCAGGTAGATTTTCCAAAAAAAACAGTTCGTATTACCTTCAATTCGGAGGTTATTAGCCTGAAGCAATTGGCCATTATGATGAACCGTATTGGTTATGAGCCCCAAATTACTTTGGCCGATTTTGATGAAAAGCCTACCAACGTAGACCGCAGTTTAATTTACAAACTGGGTATTGCGGGCTTTGCTTTTGGAAATGTGATGTTCTTGAGCTTTCCGGAGTATTTTGATTTGAATACCAATCAAGAAACAGGAGGGGAGTATTGGCTAAATGAATACCAAGACCTTTTTAGGTGGATTATGTTTTTCTTCTCGCTTCCTGTAGTGCTGTACTCAGGAAGGGATTATTTTATTTCGGCCTTTAAAGGTATTCGCTCCAGAATGTTGAATATAGATGTGCCCATCGCATTAGGAATTTTGGTGCTCTTTTTGCGAAGTACGGTAGATATCATTTTCAACTGGGGACCTGGGTTTTTTGATTCCCTTACAGGCCTTGTTTTCTTTTTATTGCTCGGGAAGTTCTTTCAGCAAAAAACCTATTCCTTTCTCTCCTTTGAAAGGGATTATAAATCTTATTTCCCAATTGCCGTGACGCGTTTTACGGAAGAAGGGAAGGAAGAAATAGCCCAGATTTACGAAATTAAAAAAGGCGATAGACTACTCATAAGAAATGAAGAATTAATACCTGCGGATGGTGTACTCATGAAGGGTGATGGGCATATCGACTATAGTTTCGTAACGGGGGAAGCAGAACCGGTACGTAAAAAGTCCGGTGAAAAGGTTTTTGCGGGTGGAAAGCAACTTCATGGGGCCATAGAGATGGAAATTGTAAAGCCAGTTTCACAAAGCTACCTAACCCAATTGTGGGGCAATGCGGTTTTTAACGATGAAAAATCCGGAAGGTTCCAAACCTTGACCGATAGTATTGGTAGAAGGTTTACCATAGCCGTCTTGAGTATTGCCACGATATCAACTTCTATATGGTTGCTGATAGACCCTTCCTTGGCATTGAACGTGTTTACGGCCGTGTTGATTATTGCATGCCCTTGTGCCATTGCCTTGGCGGCACCGTTCACCTTAGGAAATATGCTGCGCATTTTCGGAAAGAAGAAATTCTACCTAAAAAATACTCAGGCCATTGAGCAATTGGCGCAAATTGATACCGCTATTTTTGATAAGACCGGAACCATTACCACCTCCGCCAAAAGTGTTGCCAATTATGAGGGGCTTCCCTTAACGGAGGAAGAAGAATCTCTTCTAAAAAATACTTTACGTTCCAGTAATCATCCTCTAAGTAGAAGCTTGTATGATTTGCTGGCGGAGCATGATATTGAAGTTTTAGAGGATTATGAAGAACTTACCGGAAAGGGAATTCAGGCTTCCGGAAGTAAAGGGAACATTAAAATAGGCTCGGCCGATTTTGTGGGCAGTCCTTCCGCCCAAAATATAGAAAATACATCCGTACACATAAGAGCCAACGATGCCTACAAGGGCTGTTTTGTGTTTAGAAACACCTATAGGAAAGGAGTTGCCCATCTTTTTGAAGAAATGGGGAAAGAATTGCAATTGGCCCTTCTTTCGGGAGATAATGCAGGCGAGAAAAAGCGGCTCCAGGCATTGTTGCCTGCTACCACACCTTTTTATTTCAACCAGAAACCGGAAGACAAGCTCCATTTTATTAAAAAAATTCAAGAAAAAGGAAAAAAGGTGCTTATGGTGGGAGATGGGCTCAATGATGCGGGTGCCTTAGCACAGGCAAATATAGGAATAGCCATTTCGGAAAACATCAATGTGTTTTCACCTGCTTGCGATGCCATATTGGATGCGACCAAGTTCAATGAGCTGTATTCCTATATACAAGCTTCAAAAAAAGCGATGCGCATCATAAAAATGAGTTTTGTACTGTCGCTAATGTACAATATGGTAGGGCTCTATTTTGCTGTGAGCGGACAGTTAGAACCAGTTATAGCAGCCATTCTCATGCCTTTAAGCTCTATTAGTATTGTAGCCTTTACGACGGTTGCCACCAATATTTTAGGAAAAAAACTGAAATAATTTCAAAACCTGATGAATGTCATATTTAATCCTTTTTACCAACTGTAGTTTTACACCAAATTAGAAAAATGAGTGTCATTTATATTTTACTCGCTATAAGTATTGTGGTTGCCTTGGTCTTTTTTGCCGCTTTTATCTTTTCGGTAAAAAGGGGGCAGTATGACGATTCGTATACGCCATCGGTACGAATGCTTTTTGAAGACGAGCTCGTAAAAAAAGCCACAGAAAAACAAAACGACCTTAAACAAAATAAACCTATCGAACTAAATAATTGATTATGGAGGTACAGCAATTTTATTATGATAACAAGATTGTAAAGAAATTTCTTTATGCCACTATGGTATGGGGCATTGTGGGTATGTCCGTTGGGCTCTTGTTGGCCTTTATGTTCATGTTTCCCAATTTAACCGATGGTATTTCTTGGTTAAGTTTTGGTCGTTTGCGACCATTGCATACCAATGCCGTCATTTTTGCCTTTGTGGGGAACGCCATTTTTGCGGGGGTGTACTATTCTATGCAACGGCTTCTTAAAACAAGAATGTTCAGTGATGCTTTGAGCAACGTTAACTTTTGGGGCTGGCAGTTGATCATTGTTGCTGCTGCTATAACCCTTCCTTTAGGTTTTACAACTTCTAAGGAATATGCAGAGCTTGAATGGCCCATAGATATTGCTATCGCTATTATTTGGGTGGTTTTTGGGTGGAATATGATTGGTACCATTCTCAAAAGAAGGCAACGTCATCTTTATGTGGCCATCTGGTTTTATTTGGCAACTTTCGTTACCGTAGCCGTATTACATATTTTCAATAGTTTGGAGCTTCCCGTTAGCGGATTAAAAAGTTATTCGGTATATGCCGGTGTACAAGATGCATTGGTGCAGTGGTGGTACGGGCACAATGCGGTGGCTTTCTTTTTGACTACACCTTTCTTGGGGCTTATGTACTATTTTGTACCTAAAGCTGCCAATAGACCTATCTATTCCTATCGTTTATCGATTGTACACTTTTGGTCATTAATATTTATCTATATCTGGGCCGGACCTCACCACTTGTTGTATTCTTCATTACCCGATTGGGCACAAAATCTGGGGGTTGCCTTTTCTGTAATGTTGATCGCTCCATCGTGGGGAGGTATGATTAACGGACTTTTGACCTTGCGTGGGGCGTGGGATAAAGTCCGTACCGACCCTGTTTTAAAATTTATGGTAGTAGCCATTACCGGTTATGGTATGGCCACTTTTGAAGGACCCATGCTGTCTTTGAAAAATGTAAATGCCATAGCCCACTTTAGTGATTGGATCATTGCCCACGTTCACGTAGGGGCCTTGGCCTGGAACGGTTTCTTGACTTTTGGAATGATTTATTGGTTGGTGCCTAAAATGACCAAAACAAAATTACACTCCTTAAGTCTGGCAAACTTCCACTTTTGGATCGGTACTTTGGGTATTGTGCTGTATGCGCTGCCCATGTATGTAGCTGGTTTCACCCAAGCCCTTATGTGGAAAGATTTTAATCCTGACGGAACCTTGGTCTATGGTAACTTTTTAGAGACCGTAAACGAGATAATGCCCATGTACTGGATGCGTGCCATTGGGGGTAGCATGTATATTATCGGTGCTTGTGTGATGATTTATAATGTTGTACTGACCATCAAAGCCGGTTCTATAATTGAAGATGAGTTGGCAGAGGCTCCTGCCTTGACCAAAGTTTCTAAAAGAAGAACGGCCGGCGAAACTTTTCACACTTGGTTGGAGCGCAAGCCCATTCAATTGACCATTTTGGCCACCATCGCCATCTTAATAGGTGGGATAATTCAAATTGTTCCCACCATTTTGGTAAAATCGAATATACCTACCATCACCAGCGTGAAGCCTTATACTCCTCTGGAATTGGAAGGGCGAGACCTTTATATCAGGGAAGGATGTGTGGGTTGTCACTCACAGATGGTAAGGCCCTTCCGTAGTGAAGTAGAGCGATATGGTGAGTATGCGAAAGCGGGCGAGTTCGTATATGACCATCCCTTCCTTTGGGGTAGTAAACGTACAGGACCTGATTTGTTAAGGGTAGGGGGCAAGTATTCAGACAATTGGCACCTTAACCACATGTACGATCCGCAAAGTACTTCTTCCGGTTCCATTATGCCAGCTTATCAATGGCTGGTGCGCAATGAGCATGATAGAAGTGGCATTAAGGCCAAGATGGAAGCCATGGTTTCCTTGGGCGTTCCGTATACGGATGAAGATATTGCTAATGCAGAGCAGTCTATGGCCCAACAAGCGGAACAAATAGAAAAGAATCTGTATACCGATCCAGATTTTGCCGCAACCTACGAGGCGGATAAAAAATATGCACAAGAAAACGGTGAGGATTTTGTTGAAATGAGAGACCGTGAAATCGTGGCCCTCATCGCTTATCTGCAGCGTTTGGGTACGGATATTAAGATTAAAGAAACTGATGAATTACTATCAAATAACTAAGAGGTCATGTTGAAATTCGTAAAAGGTCATATGGAAACGATAGAGGGCATTGCCACCTATCCAATGATATCATTACTCATATTCTTCGTCTTTTTTGCATTGCTTTTTTGGTGGGTTTTTACCGCATCAAAGCCATATGTAAAAGAAATGAGCGAATTACCCTTAGATGAAAACAACCAATAAAAAATAGAATTATGAAAAACAATTGGTGGATAAAAATTCCCGTAGCCTTCTTCCTCGTCCTGGGACTAACGGAATATATGGTGGATTCCGGTGAAATGCCGGCATTCATAGAGAATAGGATGGTACAGGCTTTTTTAGTGTTCGTTTTAGTATTGTTAATTGCCATAGCATTGATCATCAATGCTATTGAGAATGTAATGTTCCAGACCTTGTCCGAAGAAGGAAAAAAGCGGTATTTGGACTCCAAGAGTAAAGGTTGGGAATGGAGCTGGGGTAAAAAGACCTATAAAAAATTATTAGGTTCCAAACCTGTGGAGGAAGAAGGTGAAATTATTCTCGACCATAATTATGATGGCATTCAAGAATTGGACAACAATTTACCACCATGGTGGGTATATATGTTTTACGCTACCATAATTTTTGGTGCTATTTATTTGGTGCGCTTCCACATTTTCAATGACTATGATCAAGAACAGGAATTTAAGACCGAAATGGCCATTGCAGCTCAAGAAATTGAGGAATATAAGAAGACGGCAAAAGATTTGGTCGATGCAAGCACGGTTGAAATGCTTACCGATGCCGCTGATTTAAGTGCAGGTAAGGCCATTTTTGAATCCAATTGCGTTGCTTGCCATATGGCCGATGGTGGAGGGGGTATTGGTCCTAATCTAACCGATGAGCATTGGATTTTAGGTGGAGGCATCAAAAATGTTTTCAACACTGTTTCCGAAGGCGGTAGGGATGGAAAAGGTATGATTGCCTGGAAACAAACCTTAAAGCCTGCCGAAATTGCTCAAGTAGCTAGTTATGTATTGACATTTCAGGGTACCACTCCTGCCAATCCTAAGGATGCCGAAGGTGATATTTGGGTAGATACGGAAAGCGCTGAATAATCAATTACAACCTCGGTAGACCTAGAAATAGAAGAAAGCTTAAAATCCAATTAACAATATCTTATAGATGTCACAAGACGGCGAAAATTTTAGGGATAGTATTGGTACCATCAATGATGAGGGTAAGCGGGCTTGGGTATTTCCCAAGAAGCCCAGCGGCAACTTTTATCAATACAGAAAGTATGTTAGTTACTTTCTGTTGGCTATTCTATTCGCGAGTCCGTTTATCAAAATAAACGGAAACCAATTTCTTATGTTCAATGTACTGGAGCGTAGGTTCAATATTTTTGGTTTCCCGTTTTGGCCACAAGATTTTCACTTGGTGGTGGTTTCTATGATTATTGGTGTGATTTTCATTGCCTTGTTTACGGTAGCCTGGGGTCGTATTTTTTGTGGTTGGATGTGCCCTCAGACCATTTTTATGGAAATGGTTTTTAGACGCATCGAGTATTGGATAGATGGGGACCGAGGAGCTCAAATGAAACTGGATCGCCAGCCTTGGAACGCGGAAAAAATAAGAAAGCGTGTCACCAAATGGATTATCTTTTTTTTGATATCCTTTTTAATTGCCAATGTGTTCTTGGCCTATCTCATTGGTAGCGATCGCTTGTTGGCGTATATCGCAGATGGCCCTTTGGTACACGTAAGTACCATGGTTTCCTTATTGATTTTTACCGCTGTTTTCTACTTTGTTTTTGCCTGGTTCAGGGAGCAGGTATGCATAATTGCGTGCCCTTATGGTAGAATGCAAGGGGTGTTGTTAGATGATAAGTCCGTTGTGGTAGCCTACGACCACAAGCGTGGGGAAGCGGAAAACGGAAGAAAGAAATTCAGGAAAAATGAGGATAGGGATGCGCTAGGTTTTGGAGATTGTATCGATTGTTTTCAGTGTGTGAACGTTTGCCCCACGGGAATAGATATCAGAAACGGAACCCAATTGGAATGTGTCAATTGTACCGCATGTATAGATGAGTGCGATACCATTATGGAAAAAATTGACAAGCCCAAGGGTTTGATTCGCTATGCCAGTGAAGCGAATATTGAAAAAAAGGAGAAGTTTAAGTTTACCCCAAGATTAAAGGGCTACACCGCTGTACTCACCGTTTTAGTTGGAATCTTAGTAGGAATGCTCTTTCTAAGAAATGATGTGGAGGCCAATATACTAAGATTGCCCGGGCAGTTGTATGAGCATAAAGAGGGTAATATAATCAGTAATGTGTATACCTATAAATTGGTGAACAAAACGGTAGAAGATGTAGATAACGTCAGTTTCAAACTGCTTTCGCATAAAGGAACGGTAAAATTGGTGAGTGGGGACTCTTTTATGGTTCCGGCGCAAGACCTGGCAGAAGGGACACTGTTTATAGAAATCAACCAAGCAGCGATTAAAAGTGATAAAGAAAAAATAAAAGTAGGTGTGTACAGTGGTGGTGAACTGATAGAAACCACTAAAACCGCCTTCTTGGGTCCAAGGAGTTATAATTAGATGTGTTATGAAAATTAATTGGGGAACAGGAATCGTATTGGCGTTTGTGGCTTTTATCTCCTTCATTCTGTTTTTTGTAGTGAGAATGAGTATGGACAATAGGGCCGACCATGATTTGGTCACCGAAGAATATTACAAACATGAATTGGCTTATCAAGATGAAATCGATGCCCAGAACAATGCCAAGAAATTAGAGAAAATTCAATTGAAGAGAACGGAAGAAGGCTTGCTAGTGGTCTTTCCGGAAACTATAGATTATAAAAAAATAAAAGGAAAAGTGTCCCTTTATAGGCCATCCAATAAACATTTGGACTTTGACCTCGATTTGCGTCTGTCCAACACATCTTTGCTTATACCTGACACTCGTTTGTTGGGTGGCCGTTGGGACCTTAAAATAATGTGGGAATACCAGGGAGTGGAATTCCTTCAAAAAGAAAGCTTTAATTATTAAGTAATGTTGTTGTCCGCCCTCATACTCGGTTTAATGGGAAGCTTGCACTGCATAGGCATGTGCGGCCCCATTGCCTTTATGCTGCCGGTAGACAGAAACAACAATTTAAAGAAATTTGCTCAAATTTTTCTGTATCATTTGGGGAGGCTGTTTGCGTATGGAATTCTGGGGCTGCTGTTCGGTTTTTTAGGTAAAGGTCTGTATGTTTTTGGCATGCAACAGAATCTATCGATTGCTATTGGGGTACTCATGATTATTTTGGTGCTTATCCCTGCTAAACTCCTAAACAAATACAGCATTTCCAAGCCAATTTACCACCTGATTTCCAAGGTTAAATCCCGTTTGGGAAAAGAGTTTAAAAAGAAAAGTGCAGACACTTTTTTGACCATAGGTTTTCTCAATGGCCTATTGCCTTGCGGACTGGTCTATATGGCATTGTTTGCTTCCATAGCCATGGCAGGGCCTGGCGAGGGTGCTTTATATATGGTGCTTTTTGGTTTGGGAACCGTGCCGTTAATGACCGGAGTGGTGTATTTTAGTGGATTGCTGAAAGGAGAACAACGTTTGAAAGTACAAAAGTTGATTCCTGTTTTTGTGGTGGTCGTAGCTTGTCTCTTTATTCTTCGCGGTCTCGGTTTGGGCATTCCTTACGTTTCTCCTGCTCCAGTACATCATATGGCAGCTACTGCTACCATGGAATGCCATAATTGATTGCTGCTATTTTAAGTTGTTATCTACTACCTTCCTGGGGGGCAAATGCCTCCATTTCATTTATCTTTGCATTTTTTCAATCAATTCCTAGATTTACCTATTGATGATTACACTAGAGGAACAACTTAAAAATCCTGTTTGGCATTCCTTGAACGAAACCCATAAAAAGTTTGCGATTGAAATAAACGGAGTGCGTTTTTACAATCCTGAGGTTTGCCCTTTTGGTTCTTTTGAAGACAAGTGTAAGACAAAAGTTGCCTCCAATGAATATGTACAAAACATTCAAGAGTTTTTCTATGTATCGGAAAACCAAACTCCAGAAATTGACGAGGAAAAAATTGAACTTTTAAAAAAGATTGATGGTTGCCAGATGGTTTTAAATCAGTTGACGAATGTTGAAATTACGGAGAAAATAGTTCCCCTGTCCAAAGAAATGATGGATGAGATCTATGATTTAGTTTGGTTGGTCATGCCGGGATACTATAGAAAAAGAACTTATGAAATGGGTAATTACTTTGGTATTTTCAAAGATGGGAAATTAGTATCGGTTACCGGGCAGCGAATGCAGACCGATCAATTTATTGAGGTAAGCGCAGTAGTCACCCACCCAGATTATACAAGACAGGGCTTGGCCAGGCAATTAATTGCACATACCACCAAAGAGATTTTGCAAGAAGGAAAGAAACCTATCTTACATACAAATAAGGGAAATTTGGCCATTTCCCTTTATGAAAAATTAGGCTTTGAACTGACCAGGGATATGAACTGGTGGCTCTATAGAAAATTATGAGTTTGTTGTTTGACTCTTCGAGGTTCGATCTTTAATATAGAATGAAGCCCAGGGGTGCATCTATTTTGATTCCCTATACTTTCCGCTAATATTATTTATACGAATAAGATAAGCTACAGGGGCTTCCTTTCCGGTGATGTTCGCCGAAAAATCACTTATGGATTTAGGGTTGCCATCTTTGCGGTCTTCAATAATTTTCTGTACTCCTTGAGCAAATTTATGGAGGTACTTTTTAGCCGTACTACCTTTAAGTTCTTCAAATCGCCCTTGTATTAATACCGATTGCCAATGGTGTACATCTGCTATGTTATCTACTTGAAGGGAAACAGCGGGAAAGCGTCTCATGGACTCCAATTTGTGACCTATAAAGGAATAACTGATAATGCACTTTTCTTCAGCATCATGAAAATAGGTAATGGGAATAACGCATGGACTTTGGCCAGAGACAAACCCTAATCTTCCTATATAGTTTTCTCCCAGCAATTTCAAACAACCGTCTGTATTTAAATTTTTAATCATTTTTTCTTTTAAGTTAAGTAATTTTTTGGTCGCTGGACAGTATGCTCCAATTTTCATATTGATTTTTCCCTACTAGATAGTCATCGAAAACAATCTTGTTTCAGGAGCTTTCCTTTGCAAGTGAAGGTCAAAAGCCATACAAACATTGCGTACAAAGGGTCTTCCTTTCTCGGTAATGCGTATTCTTGCACCGGAAACTTCGATTAAGCCATCGGTTTTCATTTCATCCAATTTTGCCAATGCTACGTTGAACAAATCTTCTTCCTGTTCGTGCCAGCTTGTTTCTAGGCGGCACATTAAATTGAGAATATGCTTTCGTATGTTCTGGTCTTCTTCAGAAAGTATGTGGCCCCTAAAAATTGGTATGACATCATTCGCTACCAAATGTTGATACTCCTCAATGCCTTTTACATTTTGTGCAAAACCATACCAACTATCACTTATGCTAGAGGCACCTAAGCCGATCATCAATTGTGTATGGGCATCGGTATATCCCATAAAATTTCTATGTAGGTTACCTTCTAGCACGGCTTGGTAAAGATTATCCGCTGGTAAGGCAAAATGGTCCATCCCAATTTCATAATAACCGTTTTCCAATAAAAGTGCCTTGCCAATTTCATATTGTTTACGTTTCTCATCGGCAGAAGGTAAATCACTATCCTTATAACCGCGCTGTCCATTTCCTTTTAACCAAGGGGTGTGGGCGTAACTATAAAAAGCCAACCGGTCTGGGCGTAATTCGTTGGTTTTTAAGATGGTTTCCTTTACATGATTTTGCGTTTGATGGGGCAGACCGAATATGATATCGTGACCGACCGAGGTATAGCCTATTTCACGGGCCCATTCGGTCACCTTTTGTACATTGGTGAAAGGCTGCACCCTTCTAATGGCCATTTGTACCGTTAGATTATAATCCTGTACGCCAAAACTCACCCTTTTAAAGCCCAAATTATAAAGCCCTTGCAGGTGTGCTTTAGTTGTATTGTTCGGGTGGCCCTCAAAACTGAATTCATAGCTTTCGGCACGGTCGGCTTTTCTAAAAATACCGTTGATCAGCAATTCAAGGTTTTCAACGGAAAAGAACGTGGGCGTACCTCCTCCTAAGTGAAGCTGTTTGATTTTGGGTCTTTTACCCAATAGGTCAACATATAATTTCCATTCTTTTAGTACCGATTGTATATAAGGTACTTCCACTTCATGCCTTTTGGTTATCCTTTTATGGCATCCGCAGAACGTACAGAGACTTTCACAAAAAGGGAGATGAATGTAAAGGCTAATTCCTTCCGATTTACTTTCTTCAAAGCTTTTAAGTACCGAAGCTTCCCATTTTTTTCCAGAAAAATCATGGATGTTCCAATAGGGTACCGTAGGATAGCTTGTATACCTGGGTCCCGCAACATTATATTTTTGAATTAATTGGCACATAGATAGAATTTTAAAGCAAACTTAGGATTTAGCGCTACCTTATAATATGACATTTGTCAGGTATGGATACCCTTTCATGAACCACAGGCTAAAAAACCACCAGTTATAGATAAGAAATTGGCAGAATCCTTGCGAAGTTGTTTTGTATATTTCCAAATCAAAACTTTATTCATTGTAGAACATTAGTATTTGCTCCTATGACGTATTTAAAATATACCTTTTTACTCTTTGCTATTACCTTGGGATTATCGGCACAAAAACAACAGAAACCCAATGATGTTACCGGTAAATTCTTTATTCCCCCTATGGAGAAAGTTGGGGAGGGAGCCCTATTAAAAAGAGATTTTATCTATGAATTGGACAACAGGCCAGAGGCCAGTGCCCATGCTTCTACCATAGTGGAAACGCCGTCTGGCCTAGTTGCAGCCTTTTTTGCAGGGCCCCATGAAAACCATCCAGATGTGGGGATTAGGGTGACACACCTAAAAAATAATAAGTGGACTTACCCCGTGGAAGTGGCCAACGGATTTCATAACGATACGTTGAGGTATGCCACTTGGAACCCCGTTTTGTTACAGCCCAAAAACGGACCTCTTTATCTTTTTTATAAAGAAGGACCCAATCCACGCGATTGGTGGGGAATGATGAAAACCTCGACAGATGACGGCCATACCTGGACATCAGGAGAGAAAATAGGGGAGAATGAAAAAGTTGGGCACCTACTGGGCCCGGTAAAGAACAAATCGTTTCAACTGGCCGACGGAAGCATTCTACATCCTTCGAGTAGTGAGCGTATAGAAGGCGATGAGACTTTTTGGAAAATACATTTTGAAAAATCGAATGCGGATATGAAGAATTGGGAGGTCATTGGACCTATTCACGACGGAATTGCCTTTGATGCCATACAGCCCAGTATTATGCAAATGAAAGATGGTAGGTTGATGATATTAGCCCGTACGCGGCAGGGAGTTTTGGGGCAATCGTGGTCAGACGATAACGGACAAACGTGGAGCGATGTCAAGGGCATCGATTTGCCCAACCCTAATTCCGGCACGGATGCCGTGAGCTTAAAAGATGGTAGACAATTGTTAATTTATAACCATAAGGTTAGAACCAAGGAGAATAGGGGTAGGGACCTCTTAAACCTTGCCATATCCGAAGATGGAAAAAATTGGAAACCGGTCATGACCCTTGAAAATGTAGAATCTGAACATGGCTATGCGTACCCAGCTATTATTCAGACAAAAGACGGATTGGTTCATGCCACCTATACTTACAACCGAGAGACGGTAAAACATATTGTAGTAGACCCAAAAAAGTTGGGCAAGTAGTGTTGCCATAGGATTAAAGAAGCCATTCGCACACCTCAATCTCCGATGAGATTATAGTAACATTTTGAGCCTCATACCGAATATCAATATGCGGTATGTAGGTTGAAAATTCTAATTTCAAGCTGTCTTAAATATAAGGGAAGCTAAAAGAAGTAAGGCCTACATCCATTAAAATCAAGTTTACGTCGGAAAAAGTGTCAGAAAAAAAGTTACCGACAATTTATACAGTAAATTTATTAAGATTATTTAAGTGTTTTTTAGAAAAACTACCCTATCTGATATGAAGTGCCTCAATATAATTTCTCTTTTTCTTCTCTCCTTTATCATCTTAAATTGCTCAAAAGATACAAGTTCTACTAATGAACCGGATACGGAAGAAATAGCTGAACCAACCCTTGAAGAACCTAAACAAGAGATTTATTTCACTTTAGATGTAGATAAACATTATCAAACGGAAGGAAATCAAGACAATTGGATAATACTTCACGATGCTCAGGGAATATTATTAGACTATCTCGCATTTGAAAATGGAGAACAATTAATTTTTCAGAAAAGGAGCGATAGCATTCCGGACAGCTTTTCAGTCACTCTTCTTAAAGTCCAATTTAAGAACTCGGATACATGTATTGGAGATGCTACTCATGACATCGAAACGTTTCCTGACATTGCAAAAGGAAGTAGGTGGTCTGTTCCAAATAAGGGAGTATTCATCAGCGAAAACGCCACAACTGAGGCAATAGGGAAATTTAAGCTTATTGTATCTGATATTCCAGGCAATGATGGCTTTCAACTCTTTAATAGTAGTTCTATATCTACACCGAGGATTGATTATCCTGCTAGTGGCACGGTTATTCCGAATGCCTCTAAGACTGCCATGAGATTAGAGTTCCATCCAATGGATCTTTTTGAAAACACTAATTATTTAGTATCTATAATGGATGAGGACCTAAACCTAAAACATAAGTTTTTTGAGAGTCCTAAATTAGATGAAGTTGTGACCTTCAATTTTAATGAATTTCAACAATATGACTCTTACGCCTATCTGCCTCCATTCCCTCCAAATCTTTCTAATATATTCAGATTGGTAGGTCAGATAAAGGGTGAAAACAGAAAGCATGATTTAGGCTATCTTATTCTACAACAAATTAATACAGATGTTCAAAATCCTTTGCCCTTAGGATTTTTAGACCAATTTGATTATTATGAGACACTTTTGCATATTAATTTTGAAAATTTTAATTATAGCTATCTTAGAAATGGGCCAAAACCAGAAATTATCTTTCCCGATGAGCCAGTACTAGATATTGCAAATACTGAGATTGCCAATTTTGAAATGAGCACCGATTTTGAGTATATTAGAAAAGAGAATGCATGGCGTAGCCCCAATTCAGATACTTGTTCTTATACCAGTTGGAGAATTTATTCAGAGAAAAGTAATTATCCTAAAAACCTAAAGGTACCGCAGTCTATTACTGATCAGTATGAATTACTGCAAATTAATGACTTAGAGCTACATAACTCTCGATTTTTTATACAATCTGATTCATACCACGATTTTATTTCTAATAAATTTGAAGTTACACCCTCAACGAAAGTTATAGAGCAGTATACCACAGAGATTATATCGATTTTTCACGCTGAATAAGTATACCTCAAGGACGAAAGTTCCAAAGGTTTGGACCTTTATGCTTTCTGGTCTTTCAAGTGGACTTACACCTGTTAACTGGTCATTAAAAAAAGAGTATTTTGACTGTTTGAAATAACTCAGAAAACATGTCAAAAAAAAAGAGTACACAACGGAGTTTAAGGAAAATTCTGTCTAACTGGGCTATACCTGGGATACCGCCGCAGAGGTATATAAATTGAAAACTTTAATTTTAAGCTGTCCTAATTTTGCGGAAAGGCTACAAAAGGGGTAAGGCTACACGACCACATGAACGTCTTCGAAAAATTAAATATCGTAGATGTATATGATTCATTGCTTTCAATATTTGGATTAGCAAAAAGTCAAAAACCTGAGAAAATTGTAGGGAATCTTCCGATTAGCCAATACCAAAATCCAGCAATTAATTTTATAGGGTGTAACCATTTATAAGCGACTTGATAAGTTGATATTCATATCATTTTTTTTCTACGACATAAGTCTTGGTCAGTTTATCATATAAATTCTGATTTTTATCATCCCAAAGAATCCAGATAATAGGAATGATAAAAAAGCTAAATACACCTTTTAAAAGTTCACGAATAGCACCTTCCGTTGCTTTTTTATAATCATCTCCTGTCTCTGATGATATAACTTTTAAACCAATGATTCGGTGTCCTAAATTACCAGTGAACATTGGGTAGAATATGGCTCCAACAATTAGCCCAAAAATAGCGGCAAATCCAAACCCGATAGGGTTATCTCCATTAAGGTAATCTTTCAACGATGGGGTCTTATAAATTATGTAGGGTATAATAATAGTGATAGTATAGACCATGGTTTCTAATAGATTGGCTATAAACCGTTTTCCTTTTGAGGCTAAGGTAAACCCATGAACTAGATTACTGTTAGTATTAGCTTCAAATTGCTTTTTACTGTTAATTAAATCTTCTACGTCAATATCTAAGACTTCGCATATTAATATCAGTGTTTTTCCCCTTGGTTCACTTTCATTATTTTCAATTCGTTGTATTGTTCTTAAATTTACTTTTGATAATTCGGCTAACTCCTCCTGTGTTAACCCTTTTGATTTTCTCGTTTCACTAATTTTCTTTCCGATTATATTCATTCTAAATTTTGTTTGAATTGTACCAAAGTTATTAAGGAAACGATATTCTTGATAACGGTTTGATGGCGGTTTATTTGCGACATTCTTACGACATTTGATCAAATGTTCACTTTGTCGTACTTCATTAAAGTTAAATTCAGTAATGGTTTTTATGGTTGTAGTGCTATAAACGTAATGGAGCAAATCAGCGCTTGATTTCCGCCAAGTACATAGCGAAATCTTTCGGTTTTGTTTTTTCTTTTTTTGTGTCAAAGCGAAATCCTAAAGATTTCGCGACATTATAAAGATACATAGACCTTAGCGTTTAAACCCTAAACCCGTATTGTTTATAGCCATTGTGCCTGTTGCACAAGTTAAGAAAAAAACGGTCTTGATCATTGCCGTTCGGTAGATCGATCGTAACTTTAGGTATGCAGGGAAAAAAGGATTACCAGGAAAAACTGTTCGCACATTTCCAGTTGAGCGAGCGTATACCCGAGAACAATTTCTACAGGCGTTTGAAAGGGGCTTTGGACCTTGACTTTCTCTACCCTTTGACCAAGGGGTATTATGGCGAAAGC
>NZ_JACYFJ010000012.1 GCF_014855495.1 Euzebyella saccharophila
AAAGACCGCACTTGAGCCTCAATATGAAAACACCTAACTTTATACACAACAAAAAACCAGAGAAGCTAGCTTCTCTGGTTTGATATTGATTATTTAAAAACTGTCAACCTATTTTAGGACGACTCAAAAATATTTGACTTAATCAAATTCCGAAACAAAATGGAATTTAACCGTTGGATATTTTTGTTGGGTCATTTGTAGCGAAAATTGAGAATCTGCCAAAAACACTAATTGGTCTTTCTTATCCTTTGCCAAAAACTTTTGTTTAACTCTCTTAAATTCTTTGAATTCCTCGTTTTTGGGGTCTTCAGGTTCTATCCAACATGCCTTATGAACCGGAAAGTTCTCATAACTACACTTGGCACCGTATTCGTGTTCTAAGCGGTACTGAATTACTTCAAACTGCAAGGCTCCAACGGTTCCTATTACTTTTCGACCGTTCATCTCCAAAGTAAACAACTGGGCAACCCCTTCATCCATAAGTTGGTCAATGCCTTTATATAGCTGTTTTGACTTCATGGGATCCGCATTGTTGATATATCGGAAATGCTCCGGGGAAAAGCTGGGTATTCCTTTGTAATGGAGTTCCTCTCCTTCGGTCAACGTATCCCCAATTTTAAAATTTCCCGTGTCATGTAAACCTACAATATCACCAGGATAGGAAATATCAACAATTTCTTTCTTTTCGGCAAAAAATGCATTGGGACTGGAAAATTTCAAATTTTTGTTCTGCCTTACATGAAGATACGGCTTGTTCCTTTCAAATGTTCCGGAAACAATCTTTACAAACGCTAAACGGTCACGGTGTTTGGGATCCATATTCGCATGGATTTTGAAAACAAAGCCCGTCATGTCCTTTTCTGAGGCCTCTACCACACGTTCTTCAGCTTTTTTAGCTCTTGGAGCGGGTGCAATTTCAATGAAGCAATCCAATAGCTCACGAACACCAAAGTTGTTAAGGGCAGAACCAAAGAAAACGGGCTGTTGTGCTCCTTTTAAATAGCTTTCTTTGTCAAAATCTGGATAAACCCCATTTACCAACTCTAAATTATCACGTAATGTTTCCGCGGCTTTATTACCAATTATATTCTCTAATTCAGGACTGGATACATCATCAAAAGCAATGGTTTCCTCAATGTTTTTTTTGCTATCACCACTAAATAAATTGATGTTTTTCTCATAAATATTGTAGATACCTTTAAAATCATATCCCATTCCAATGGGAAAACTTAAAGGTGTAACGGAAAGACCAAGTTTCTGCTCCAATTCATCTAGAAGGTCAAACTCATCTTTACCTTCACGGTCCAGCTTGTTTATAAAAACGATCATTGGTATGTTCCGCATTCGGCAAACCTCCACCAGTTTTTCCGTTTGTTCCTCAACACCCTTTGCAACGTCCACTACCACTATAACACTATCCACTGCCGTGAGTGTTCTAAAGGTGTCTTCTGCAAAATCCTTATGTCCAGGAGTATCAAGAATGTTTATTTTTTTGTCCTTATAAATAAATGCAAGAACAGAAGTGGCAACGGAAATACCACGTTGTCTTTCTATTTCCATGAAGTCACTGGTGGCAGATTTTTTAATCTTGTTATTCTTAACGGCACCAGCTTCCTGAATTGCGCCACCAAAAAGAAGAAGCTTTTCCGTTAGGGTAGTCTTACCTGCATCTGGATGCGATATAATACCAAAAGTTCTCCTTTTTTGAATTTGCTCTTTAAAGTTCATGAGAAAAAATTTGGGCAAAAATACTACTTAAAATACAAACAGTGGATGAATGAATCAGGTACTTTCCAATTGAAAAATGCCTTTATTTTTAATTGATTCAATTTATGTATTTACTACCAGAACTTGGATTGAACTTATCAAATATTGCATAAACGGCGAGCTTTTTGTCGATTTTATGGGGACTTTGTAGAATAAACCCAAACCCTATCCTTTCCTTTTATCGATAAAAATAGTTTCTAGAACAGAAAGTTAAAGGGTGGCGGCCAAAAACATTTGTTGATCTAATTTTTAGATATATCTTGCATCGAAATTACTTGAAGTTCCCAAACTTCTTACCTACATAATCTGCTGGCCATGGTGCTTAGTTTAATTGAAACTAAACATTTATGGAAAAAATTACCCCATGCGTTCTATTCTCAAAAACGAATAAACGTACTTATTTAAATCTTACGCTTTCTTTTCTTTTGGCTGTACTTTCTTTTACGGATGCAGAGGCAAAAAACCTAAATGCTACAAAAGAAAAAAGTAAAACTGAATCGGTAAGTTCTAATCTATCTAACGATACCAGTTATGACGGATGTCCTCTGTTGGCTACACGAGAGTTACGAACTACAGATTTTGGTTTTGCCGATGGTGTTACTGATGGTAGCTTAAACGCGTCCAATGTTGATTTAAGTTCAAATTGGGGTTTGCCTGCAGGAAGCATATTGGTAACTGTAGAAGGTGCCAGTTCTAAAAGTACCCTACAGCTTTTTGAAGTGAATCAAAATCTTCCCGCTACCTTTCGTTTTTCTGGTTCCGTACCTGTTATGATCGTTGCCGAGCATTCCGCAAGGGTAGATTCAAATCATAGGGACGGTATTAGGGCTTTGGATGGAACAACTTATGTGCAAACCGCACCTCTACCAGCCGGTATAATTTCTGGTCAGTCCGGTAATGAATACTATGTAGAAAATACAACCGCCTCTCCAATTTATGGCCCCAATAGGTTTTCATGGGAATCCCAGACGCCGGTAACGGATATTGAATTTTATACAACGTCCAGTTTTCCCATCAACGGTATTCGTGTTTGGGTAACCCCAATTGTGTGTGTTGATACAGATGGGGATGGGGTAAATGATAATGTAGATTTAGATGATGACAATGATGGTATTCTAGATACCGTGGAAGACCCAAATATTGATGGAGATAATGACCCATTGACCAATCCATTGGATTCGGACGGTGATGGTTTCCCTAATCATTTGGATATTGACTCAGACAATGATGGAATTCCAGACAACGTAGAAGGTCAGCCTACAAACGGTTACATTCCGCCTAATAATGATGACGCGCAAACCTATTTAGATAATGATGGGGTAAATTCCGCCTATCCGTCAGGAATCACTCCCGAAAATACGGACAGCGATAATCTAGAGGATTATTTAGATGCCGATAGCGATAATGATACCGTTCCGGATAACAATGAGGGCAATGACTTTAATTTTGATGGTCTCCCTAATCAAGTAGCAACCGGCTTGGATTCTGATGAGGACGGTCTGGACGATGCATTTGAAGGTGCGGACGTAAATGACGGATTTGATGTAAACGACGAAATTGATGATCCCGCCAATGATTTGCCGGATACGGATGGTACAGGAGATGTAAACTATAGGGATTATGATGATGACGGTGACGGAATTGATACCCCGGACGAAGATGCCAATGGAGATGGAAATCCAACCAATGATGATACAGATGGTGATGGAACTCCAGATTATTTAGACCCTAATGATGACAATGATAAAGATACGGATGGTGACGGTGTTCCTGATTCAGTAGATTTGGATGATGATAATGATGGTATTCTTGACACGGTGGAAGATCCTAATTTAGATGGGGACAATGATCCATTGACCAATCCTCTGGATACAGATGGGGATGGATATCCTAATCATCTGGATATAGACTCGGACAACGATGGAATTCCGGATAATGTGGAAGCCCAAACAACGGACGGCTATATCGCACCAAATGAAGATGATGAAGCTACCTATCTTGAAAATGACGGTTTAAATTCGGCTTATCCTGAGGGGTTAAATCCTGTAAATACTGATGGGGAAGATACGCAAGACTATATTGACCTGGATAGTGACAATGACTCAGTTCCGGATAATAATGAAGGCAATGATTTTAATTTTGACGGAATTCCGGACCAAGAATATACGGGTATAGATACGGACGGTGATGGTCTTGATGACGGATACGAAGGTGCAGATGTAAATGACGGCTTTGATGTAAATGATGAAATTAACGATCCTGCCAATGATTTACCGGATACTGATGGTACTGAAGATGTTAACTATCGTGATTTTGACGATGATGGTGATGGCATTGATACCCCGGACGAAGATGGCGATGGCGATGGCGACCCTACCAACGATGATACGGATGAAGATGGTACACCTGATTATTTGGACCCGGACAGCAGCCCTAATCCGGATACGGACACAGATGGTGATGGGGTACCGGATAGCGTTGACTTAGATGATGATAATGATGGAATTTTAGATACCGTGGAAGACCCTAATTGGGACGGTGATAATAATCCAAATACGGAGCCTTGGGATACGGATGAGGATGGGTATCCAGATCATTTGGATATTGACTCTGATAATGATGGTATTCCAGACAATGTGGAAGCACAGACAACTGATGGCTATATTGCGCCAAACAATGATGATGAAGCTACCTATGCCGAAAACAATGGGGTAAATTCAGCCTATCCAAACGGTTTAACTCCTGTAAATACTGATGGTGCGGATACGGAAGACTACAGGGATCTGGACAGTGATAATGATATGGTGCCAGATAATAACGAAGGCAACGATTTTAACTTTGACGGTATTCCTGATCAAGAATTTTTAGGAGAGGATTCGGACGGAGATGGATTGGATGATGGTTATGAAGGGAGCGATATCTATGACGGGTTTGATGTAAACGATGAGATAGATGACCCCGCTAACGATTTACCGGATACTGATGGTACGGAAGATGTAAATTACCGTGATCTTGATGATGATGGTGATGGTATTGATACGCCTAATGAAGATTTGAATAATGATGGGGACCCTACAAATGATGATGGTGATAATGACGGTATACCTTCTTATCTAGACCCAACGGAAACAACGGAAATTGTAGTAATGCAGATGGTAACTCCAAATGGGGATGGTAAGAATGAATTCCTATGGATTGAAAATGTAGATAAGGCCTTGAACAATTCGTTGAAGATTTTTAACAGATGGGGTGTAGAAGTTTATGCTGGCGAAGACTATAACAATCAAAACAATGTTTTTGATGGCCGTTCAAAAGGAAGAAGTACGGTAAGTGTTGGAGACTACCTACCCGCGGGAGTATATTTTTATATCTTTGATTACAACACTGTAGATAATAGAAATGTAACAGACAGAGGTTACATATATATTAGCAAATAATCCAGTAAGGACCTATGACAATTAACAAGAGTCTTTTAGCTTCTCTATTTTTATTATTGATTTTTTGGAGTGAAGGAACTGCTCAGCAAGATGCGCAGTATACGCAATACATGTTCAATACCATGAGCGTAAACCCTGCCTATGCTGGATCAAGGGGACAACTAAGCGCTGCTGCTCTTTACCGTTCTCAATGGGTAGGGGTAGACGGGGCACCGGAAACTTTTACTCTAAACCTGCACTCTCCAATTAGGAATAGCAGGGTAGGATATGGCTTATCTGTGGTAAATGACAAAATAGGGGAAGGAACCATTCAAGAAACCTATATTGATGCTCTTGTATCGTATACTATTGATGTATCCTTAAAGGGGAAAATGTCTTTTGGCCTAAAATTGGGAGGTAATATGCTCAATTTAGACTTTGAACAATTAAGACAACGTCCGGGATTTGAAGAAGCTACCAGCACCGATAATATAGAGAACAAATTTTCGCCCAATTTTGGCTTAGGGCTCTATTATCATACGGATAAATTTTATGCAGGTCTTTCCGCACCCAACCTTTTGGAGACCGAACATTTTGATGACGGTTCAACTGATGCCAATGACGTGGATTTTCTTTCTCAGGACAGAATTAATTTCTATTTAATTACGGGTTATGTTTTTGATTTGAATGACAATCTGAAATTTAAACCTGCACTTTTAAGTAAAATGGTGAGTGGGGCACCCTTACAGTTAGATGTTTCCGCCAATTTCCTCTTTGCCGAAAAGTTCTCATTAGGTGCTGCCTACCGTTGGGATGCGGCTGTGAGTGGCCTGGCAGGTTTTCAGATTACGGATCAAATTTTATTGGGCTTGGCGTATGATGCAGAAACTACTTCTTTAGGAGATACTCAATTCAATAGCGGGTCTTTTGAGATCTTTTTAAGATGGGAATTGGTTAAATCATTTGAAAAATTAGTATCCCCACGTTTCTTCTAAATAGATACTTTACCATGATTAAAAAAATACAAATAGTAATCGTATTGTTTCTCTTGGGGGCGACGACCCACGGCTATGGCCAAGAAAAACCGGATCGTTTGGTTACCAAGGCAAATGAAAAGTATGAAGAATATTCCTTTAGACCGGCAATCGATATCTATGAAAAAGTATTGCAACGGGGATACGCATCCGCAGACTTACTAAAAAAGCTGGGTAACGCATACTATTTTAATGCAGATTACTCTAAAGCTGCCAGTACGTATGAGAAATTGGTCAATGATTATAAGGAAGAAACAAGCCCTGAGTATTATTTTAGGTATGCCCAAACCTTAAAAACACTTCAGCAATATGATAAGTCCAATGAAGTGATGTCCCAGTTTTTGGAGGCAACAGGAGAGGACGTAAGGGCATCTACCTTCAATCAAGAACGTAATTACCTAAATGAGATAAAAAAGAATTCGGGTAGATTTAATGTGGCTCCGTTTAGGTATAATTCACCCTATTCAGATTTTGCCCCTACCTTTTACAAGGAAGGTTTGATTTTTTCATCCGATAGGGACACAGGTAACTTTGCAAGATACCGCCACACATGGAATTCCAAGGATTTCTTGGATTTGTACAAGGTAAATGCAGATAGTATCTCCAACAATTTAGTTGTAAAATTAGGAGACCATGTAAATACAAGGTTGCATGAATCTACCTCTGCTACCACAAAAGATGCTTCCGTTCTTTATTTCACGAGAAATAACTATAAAGAGGGGAAATATGTGAAGGATGGTAAAGGTATTGTTCGTTTAAAGGTCTATAGGGCAACCAAAAATGATGAAGGCTTGTGGTCCAATATCGAGTCCCTACCTTTTAATAGCGATGATTATTCAGTGGCACACCCGGCGTTAAGTCCCGATGAAAAAACATTGTATTTTGCTTCGGATATGCCTGGTACTCTGGGGGAATCGGATATTTTCAAAGTATCCATCAATGGGGATGGAACCTTTGGGATACCAATTAATTTAGGTAGCACCATAAATACGGAAGCTAGGGAAACATTTCCATTTGTAACTTCGGAAGAGGTACTATATTTCTCATCGGATGGTCACCCTGGTCTTGGTGGTTTGGACATTTTCGCTACTAAAATATCAGAAAATAAATGGGATGGTATTGTCATGAATGTGGGTGAACCTGTAAATGGTAGAATGGATGACTTTACCTTTATTTTCAATGAAGACACTCGTGAGGGATATTTTGCATCCAATCGTTCTGAGGGCCTTGGGGCAGATGATATTTATTCATTCGTAGAAACAAAACCCTTGGTTCTAGACTGTAGACAGCCAATAAATGGAATTGTGAGGGATAAGATTTCCAATGAGGTATTGGTAGGTGCCACGGTTAAGGTAATTGATGAAAACAATACCGAAATTCTATCCGCCATTACAGATCAGGATGGTAAGTATGAACTATTGGTAGATTGCAATCAAGGGAATTTTATTAGGGCAAGTACAGAAGGTTATATTCCTGCGGAGGAGTATTTGGGAAAATCGGACGGTAACCCTAAAACCATTGATTTTTACTTGGAAAGAAACACGGTAAGTGCTGGCTTTGGTGATGATTTGGCAAAATTACTTCAACTAAGTACTATCTATTTTGATTTTGATAAGTACAATATTAGAAAGGATTCTGAAATTGAGGTGGAAAAAGTCATAGCCGCCATGGAGAAATACCCAAGTTTAAAAATTAAGGTCAATAGCCATACAGATAGTAGAGGTAAAGACTCTTACAATCTTTGGTTGTCTCAAAAAAGGGCAGAATCTACCATTAATTACATGATTAAAAAGGGAATTGCAAAAGAGCGGTTGCAAAGTGAAGGTTATGGGGAAACCAAATTACTCAATAACTGTGATGATGGTGTAAAATGTACGGAGGAGCAACATCAATTCAATAGACGCTCTGAGTTTATTATTACCGAGTAAAATCTTATTTATTTTTAAGTTCTGATGTAGGCGACCATTTGGTCGCCTTTTTCATAACTCCGTTTTTGGTCGATAAGCGGTTGTAAAAGAGACGGTTTTAACCAAAATTGAATTCAAAAACCGTCCTTACTTCAAAAATTTAGTAGTTCACAACAAAAATTTTACTGCTTCAATACCTCAGGATACTTTTGGGAATTAGGTATCTAGACCATTGGTCACCAACCTCTCAAAAGATGTATCGACGGATTTTTTTATTCTTATTCTTTGTCTTACTTGTTAGTGCAAAGAAAACGTTGTTGGCACAAGAAACCTATTTAGATAGGTTTAATAATGTCTCCTACGCTAATAATGACGGAACCCAAAATTTTAGTAGTAATTGGATTGAAACAGGTGATACTGATTCAGGACCTAATAATCAATATATTAGAATAACTGGAAATCGCTTAATGCTCTACTATTTATATTCAGAGACTATTAGAAGGTCGGTAGATTTAAATGGAGCCTCTGCTGCCATACTTACTTTTGATTGGCAAGCAATTAGTTTAGGGGGTACAAGAGAACTTTCAGTTGAGGTGTCAAGTAATGGTGGTGCAACCTACACAAGTATAGGTACGATTACTGGTAACAACACGACTGGAACTTTTAGCCAAGATATTTCCGCATTTATTTCTCCGACAACCACAGTTCGATTTAGAAAAAGCAATTTTAATTGGCGCAGTAACGATTATGCCTATATCGATAATTTTCAGATAGTAGCTACTTTTCCCGCTCCTATTCCTATTATAGAATCAAACGATATATCGGTAAACGAAGATGGTGGTAACGCTGTTTTTACGGTCACACACACCGGTACCAACGCAGCTGGGCCTTTTGCCGTAAACTATCAAGTTGTTGAGGGTACAGCAACAGAGGGAGCTGATTATTCCGCTACAAGTGGGGTTTTAAATTTTAATGGTAACGCCGGTGATACCGAAACAGTTACAGTGCCTATACTAGATGATGGTATTATTGAAAACCCTGAAGAATTCATTTTAGAATTTACCCTCGCTACGGACCCAACCGTAAATATAAACGATACAGCTACGGGTACTATAATTGATGATGATGCCTTGATTATGACCGATGGGCAATCCGTTACCACGTGCAGCGATACATTTTTTGATCCGGGAGGATTGTCTAATTACGGTAATAACCAAGATGTAACTTACACTATTTGTCCTGATACGGCCGATACTTACCTAAACATAAACTTCACAAGTTTTGAGGTGGTCTCGGGTGATGTGTTATATGTATACGATGGAAATTCTACGGGTGGAACCTTGATCGGCCAGTACGATAGTGCTAATATTCCTAGAAGTATCAATTCCAATGCGGCCAATGGCTGTTTAACTTTTCGATTTGTTTCTAATAACAACACTACGGGTGCTGGCTGGGAGGCTGAATTAAATTGTTTTCCAGAAGGGCCTATCATCGTTATTGACGATATTAGTTTTGATGAAGATGTGGGCAATGCGGTTTTTACAGTAAGGTCTACTAGGGCTGCCCATGGTAGAAATATATTTCTCTTCGGTTTTGTAGAGGAGCCTTTTACAGTAGATTTTCAAACAGTGGATGGAACGGCCACGGCAGGTTCAGATTATACAGCGTCTTCCGGTACTCTTACCTTTACAGGTGAACTGAACAATATACAGACCATTTCCGTCCCCATTTCTAACGATGGAATTCCTGAGTTGGCAGAAAGTTTTACCATTGAATTTACCGATGCCGAAGCAGATTACGCTCAAGTAAATTATAATGATATAGGTACTGGAACCATTAATTCCCAAATTTTGGCCAATGACCCTTTGACCCTATTTCAGGAATTTGATGGTTACTATGACTATTCAACCACCGGAGGTACTCTTAGAACCAGTCCAAATGGGGGAGACCCTTGTGCAATTACCACTACGTCTAGCAATAGTTTAGTTTCCCCTGTTCCCGCTACCGCCAGTGTAGAAAGGGCTTATCTATACTGGTCGCATTCCAGCACGGTTAGGGATGCAGATGTTACTTTTGAAGGACAGAGCGTTTCGGCTAACCTGCTGTATCAAACTTCATTAGGGAATAGGAATTTCTATGGATATGTAAGTGACGTAACGGCCATAGTACAGGGAATAACCAATCTGAGTTCCAATGTATTTGACTTTAGTGACCTTGATATAAACAATACAGGAGATTATTGCAGCACAAGTACTGTATTGGGCGGCTGGGCCCTAATGGTTTTCTATGAAGACCGTTCATTGCCTGCGGTAAATATTAACCTGTATCAAGGGTTTGATGGATTGAGCAATGAAGGCACTAGCTTCACGTTGGATTCCTTTTATGCGATTTCCGGAACAGGGGCCAAGGCTACCTTTTTGTCTTGGGAAGGAGACCCGGATTTAACGGGAGCGAGTTCTGGGTCAACAAACCCAGAGGAGCTATCGATTACAAATCAAAGAAATCAGAATAACATATTGTCAGGTGATGGAGGGCAACCAGGTAATAACTCGTATAACTCAACTATTTATGATAACACGGTAGGTCCCGTATATAATAATACGGCCACTTACGGATTGGATTTGGATACCTATGATATTTCTTCTTATATACAACCTGCCGATAGTGAAGTAACTGCCAATGTGGATGTTGGACAGGATTTTGTGATATCAGCCGCGGTAGTCTTAAAAGTGCCATCAAATCTTATTGCGGGTAGGGTATTTGAAGATGTCAATTACCCAGGTGGTTCAGGTCGGGATAGGGTTACGGCAAATGGAACGGGTATAACAGGAGCAGTTGTAGAGCTATTTGAAAGTAATGGTACGTTTATTCAAAGAAAAAATACTGCGGCAAATGGTAGTTATTCTTTTGGAGGTATGGCAGATGGGGATTACTTTATAAAGGTGGTTAGCTCAACCGTTAGATCTACTAGGGATAATGGTGCAAATTGCTCTTCTTGCTACCCAGTTCAAACCTTTAGGGCAGAACTGGCTACGGACGGTAACTACAATGAAATTAGTAATGAAGTAGGAGGTACAGATCCAGCTGCTTTTCAAGATGTGGCATTGGGTGTATTCAGTAATGCACAGAGTATTTCACCAGTTACAGTAGAGGGTAATGGGGTAGTAGATATCGATTTTGGGTTTAATTTTAATACTATTGTTAATACCAATGAATTCGGTCAGGGCTCATTAGAGCAGTTTATTCGAAATAGCAATACCCTAGGAGAAACAGGATTGGACATTGAGCCGAATGCTATTTTTGACCCATTAACTGGGGAAGACATGTCCATTTTTATGATTCCCCCAACGGGTGACCCTTTAGGTAGATCGGCAGATACTAATTACCAAGCAGCAGGTTATTTTGACATCCTTATTGACAATAGCAATACATTAACGGATGTTACCGGTACAAATACAGTCATAGATGGGAGAACACAAACGGCTTATTCCGGGGATTCCAATACGGGCGTATTAGGTTCGGGTGGTACTGGAGTTGGGGTTAGCAATGCTATTTTACCTAGTTATGAGCGTCCAGAGATTCAAATTCATAGAAATGGGGGCAATTTGATGGACTTGAACGGCACTAATGTTACGGTAAGAAACATGGCTGTTTATGCCAATAATAACGCGGCCATACGTGTAAGAGGTGGTAGTGCAACTATTTCAAACAACGTACTAGGCGTTAATGCTTTAGGGGCGCAATCAGGTAATATTGATTATGGTATAGAACAAACGGCCGGAACAGCTACAATTTCGTCCAATTATATTTCTAGAAATTCAGATGCTGGTATTTATATCAACGGAGGCTCAGGTAGCAACGTCAACCTAAACCATTTAATTTCAAATGGTACCACGGCCTGTAACGGCAATATTTTGGTAAATAATGGCAGTGGAATTAACATCTCTCGGAACTTAATGGAAAGTCCGGGTGCCGCCAATATTGAGATTTCCGGAGTAGACGGAGTAGTTTTAACTGATAATACGATTACTAGTGCGGGCCAAGATGGGGGTAATTGTGGTGCCTCCCTAAAGGCCATGGGTGTTTTGGTCGATGGCAACAATAATGATATCATTGAGAATAGAATTTATAGTAATGGGGAAGCCGGCGTTGTTGTGACAAATGGCACCAATAATACAATTAGTCAAAATTCCATTTTTGCGAATGGTACCATTAACCCCAGCTTGGGTATCGATTTAAATGCAGATGGAGTGACTTTAAATGATAATGGAGATGTAGATAGTGGCCCTAACGGTCTTTTAAACTTTCCGGTTATTTCTGGCGCTTACATAAGTGGTTCCTTTCTAATAGTTGAAGGCTGGAGTAGGCCCGGAGCTACCATAGAAGTGTTTTTAACGGATATCAGTGAAGGTACGGCCGCTAACGGTGACAATCAGATAGGCTTAACTACTGATTATGGGGAAGGACAACTTTATTTAGAAACTTTTATAGAAGGTAGTACCAATGATTTCAATACTCAAATTAATTCCTATTTGGATGAGGACGGAAATACGGACAATACCAACAAATTCAAATTTAGAATGCCCCTTCCTTCAGGTGCGGCTTTTGGAAAATTTGTGACTGCGACTGCAACGGTTTCCAATACTACTTCAGAATTCTCGCCTGAAAGTATTATTAGAGCGGACACCATTATTACCAACAGAAGAATTACGTACAGGGTCAAAAGAAATTAGACCCAATTTATAGTTGAACATTTCTCTTATCAAAATAGTTTTACTATAACGATTTCGTGAATTCGATAACTTGCTGCCCTTCTTTTTTTATCCGATTTTACTTACAGTTTATCTGCTCTAAACCATTGATATTCTTGGGCTAATCGATGAGTGAATTACATAAAACTTCATCTTTTCATCGCTTTACATTAGAAAATGGGTGTTACACAACAATTATTTTCAAGCGCGTGTCTTAAGGGTAATTTTGTAAAGTGCAATTATGCCTTTTTTACAACTTTGGCTTAATGCACGTCCCAAACATGAAAATTTAACCGAAAGTAATTAGGTGATACCTAAATGGCCAATGGATTTAGAAACATACATTTTCTACACTCTTACCCAAGTATTTCAATTACAAGTTACTCGGTTAAATCGTCAGTATAACGATTGTGAAACACGATTTTTAACTAACCATAGTTTGATCAAGTTACAACTTGAACCTACAATATAGAGTAAAGTAATGGTCATGAAGAAACTAATACTAGCATTATTGCTTTTTACCTCAATTGGGGCAGCTGCTCAAACAACGGTTACATTGGAAGACCAATGTAATTGTGAGGTATTAAGTGGAACGGATGTAACCGCTCCTGGAATGACAACACCTGTGGGTGCAGATGTGGGTGACGTTTATGTAAACACGGATACAGGAACTATTTATTTTTGGGATGGGGATTCCTGGGAACTAACTTCTTCCGATGACCAACAATTGCAGACCTTTACCTTTGACAATACGACCGGCGAACTTAGTCTAACTCTTGAAAATGGTGGTACGGCCAGTGTTCTTTTACCAACTGAAACTATTACAACCTTATCAAATACGTTACCAATAGGAAATGCTATTGGACAATATGAAAATGAAAATGGAGATGTTGTTGTTATAAATGAAACGATAACCAATATCTCAGATACTGGAGATGGCAACGTCACTTTTACCAATGAAGAAGGTAACAGCATCACCGTAGCCAAGTCGGACATTACGGATTTGGGTGGCGGACTTTACCAGTTCACCAACGGCGACGGTACGGACGTGACCATCGATACGAATGGCATGTCCATCAGCAACGTAATTGCGGGTAACCGAATTGCTACAGTGACCGAAGCCGATGGTACAACCACGGATGTAAACGAAACGATTACCGATATCACCGGCACTTCCAACAGCGGAAATGAAATCGGTGTCTACCAAAAGGAGGATGGTACCACAGTATCCATTCAGGAAAGTATTGTAAATATCACCGATAACGGTGACGGTAACGTGACCCTTGTCAACGAGGCCGGAAACAGCATCACCGTAGCCAAGTCGGACATTACGGATTTGGGTGGCGGACTTTACCAGTTCACCAACGGCGACGGTACGGACGTGACCATCGATACGAATGGCATGTCCATCAGCAACGTAATTGCGGGTAACCGAATTGCTACAGTGACCGAAGCCGATGGTACAACCACGGATGTAAACGAAACGATTACCGATATCACCGGCACTTCCAACAGCGGAAATGAAATCGGTGTCTACCAAAAGGAGGATGGTACCACAGTATCCATTCAGGAAAGTATTGTAA
>NZ_JACYFJ010000013.1 GCF_014855495.1 Euzebyella saccharophila
TAAAAAAAACCTTGAAAAAATAGTTGCGGGGATGGGAAATGGTGTTACATTTGCAGCCCGAAAAACAACGAAGGTTGTTGTTTTGGACGCTCATTGAAAGTTGTTTTTTTTCGTTTTTTTCCTTCGGGAAAAAAAGTTTCGGAAAAAGCTTGCGGGATCGAAAAACGGTCTTACATTTGCAGCCCCTTAGCGACGAGGAAAAAAGTTCGCGACGGGACGTTCATTTGGAAGCTGTTCAGGTCAAAAAAATATTTTAGAAAAAAAGTTTCGAAAAATATTGCGAGTTAAAAAAACAGTTGTAAATTTGCACCCGCTTTGAGAAACAGACGCCGCAACGGCTGAAACGAAAGGGGCGGAACACAGACAAGTTCATTGACATACTGAGGAGACATAGCGAGCCGCGAAGGTCCGGAAATGGGATCGGAGCAGGCGAGCTAACCAAGAGTATTTTTGAAATAAGATAACACAGATAGAGAGACGGGGCCGGGAGGACTTATCGGCGTTGGCGCGAATATATATACGAATCAACGATGAAGAGTTTGATCCTGGCTCAGGATGAACGCTAGCGGCAGGCCTAACACATGCAAGTCGAGGGGCAGCGGGGAAAAGCTTGCTTTTCCGCCGGCGACCGGCGCACGGGTGCGCAACGCGTATACAATCTGCCCCCTACTGCGGGATAGCCCAGAGAAATTTGGATTAACACCGCATGGTACCGTATCCCCGCATGGGGTTTACGGTTAAAGGTCACGGTAGGGGATGAGTATGCGTCCCATTAGCTTGATGGCGGGGTAACGGCCCACCATGGCGACGATGGGTAGGGGCCCTGAGAGGGGGATCCCCCACACTGGTACTGAGACACGGACCAGACTCCTACGGGAGGCAGCAGTGAGGAATATTGGACAATGGGCGGGAGCCTGATCCAGCCATGCCGCGTGCGGGAAGAAGGCCCTATGGGTCGTAAACCGCTTTTATACGGGAAGAAACCACCCTACGTGTAGGGTACTGACGGTACCGTAAGAATAAGGACCGGCTAACTCCGTGCCAGCAGCCGCGGTAATACGGAGGGTCCGAGCGTTATCCGGAATCATTGGGTTTAAAGGGTCCGTAGGCGGGCCGTTAAGTCAGGGGTGAAAGTCTGCGGCTCAACCGTAGAACTGCCCTTGATACTGGCGGTCTTGAGTCGTACTGGAGTAGGCGGAATATGTAGTGTAGCGGTGAAATGCATAGATATTACATAGAACATCGATCGCGAAGGCAGCTTACTAAGTACGTACTGACGCTGATGGACGAAAGCGTGGGGAGCGAACGGGATTAGATACCCCGGTAGTCCACGCCGTAAACGATGGATACTAGCTGTCCGGTACCTTGAGTACTGGGCGGCCAAGCGAAAGTGATAAGTATCCCACCTGGGGAGTACGTTCGCAAGAATGAAACTCAAAGGAATTGACGGGGGCCCGCACAAGCGGTGGAGCATGTGGTTTAATTCGATGATACGCGAGGAACCTTACCAGGGCTTAAATGCATATTGACAGGTCTAGAGATAGATTTTCCTTCGGGCAATTTGCAAGGTGCTGCATGGTTGTCGTCAGCTCGTGCCGTGAGGTGTCAGGTTAAGTCCTATAACGAGCGCAACCCCTACCGTTAGTTGCCAGCAAGTAAAGTTGGGGACTCTAACGGGACTGCCGGTGCAAACCGCGAGGAAGGTGGGGACGACGTCAAATCATCACGGCCCTTACGTCCTGGGCTACACACGTGCTACAATGGCCGGTACAGCGGGAAGCCACTGCGCAAGCAGGCGCGGATCCACAAAACCGGTCACAGTTCGGATCGAGGTCTGCAACCCGACCTCGTGAAGCTGGAATCGCTAGTAATCGGATATCAGCCATGATCCGGTGAATACGTTCCCGGGCCTTGTACACACCGCCCGTCAAGCCATGGAAGCCGGGAGTGCCTGAAGTCCGTCACCGCAAGGAGCGGCCTAGGGCAAGATCGGTAACTAGGGCTAAGTCGTAACAAGGTAGCCGTACCGGAAGGTGCGGCTGGAACACCTCCTTTCTAGAGCTTTCCGGTTCGACCGGAAGGGCACCTTCGCCGATAGGCGCACCGACCGTGCCCCGTCCCCTAGCTGTTGTTAAATTTTCAAAGGACCTCATTAGGTTTTAAAAAAAAAGTCTCCAAGGTATCAAACGATAAAATTACGGTCGCGCAAGCGGTCGTGGGACAGTCCCGTAGCTCAGCTGGTTAGAGCGCTACACTGATAATGTAGAGGTCGGCAGTTCGAGTCTGCCCGGGACTACGATCCGCAAGGAATTGCGGTGGATACGTTCATTGATCGACAAGATTGAAGGAAATTCTGGAAGTTGGGAAAGTGGTTATGTAGTAACTACTGACTGCTCATTGCTAACTACTAGTAAATGGGGGATTAGCTCAGCTGGCTAGAGCGCCTGCCTTGCACGCAGGAGGTCATCGGTTCGACTCCGATATTCTCCACGATGAATGCTTTAAAAAGCAGAATCGTAACGAAGGAAACAAAAGAAAGCTTGCTTTTTATTGTTTCTGGAACAAGGTTCTTTTAATGCATTCTTAAAATTGAAGTTCGAGGAGCAACCGTAGGTTACTCCGAAAACGGAAAATTTTGAAAAAGTTCATTGACATATTGGGACAGGGTACATTCTTTATAGGGTGTACTTTGAAGAAAAACACACGAATTTTAAAGTAAAGAGTACGCAATAGAATAGCGAAACAAAAGGAAGGCGACAAGCTGGATAAGGGCGTATGGGGAATGCCTAGGCTCTCAGAGGCGATGAAGGACGTGATAAGCTGCGAAAAGCCGCGGGGATCGGCACATACGAATTGATCCGCGGATATCCGAATGGGGCAACCCGGCATGTTGAAGACATGTCATGCGAAAGCGAGCGAACCCGGTGAACTGAAACATCTAAGTAGCCGGAGGAGGAGAAAACAAAAGTGATTCCGGGAGTAGCGGCGAGCGAAACCGGACCAGTCCAAACCAATGTTGTTCCGGCAATATTGGGGTTGTAGGACCGCGATGTTCGAACGGTAATGAACTAGAACCCTTTGGAAAGAGGGGCCATAGACGGTGATAGCCCGGTATAGGTAAAGACCCGTAAGATAGCGGTATCCTGAGTAGCGCGGGGCACGTGAAACCCTGTGTGAATCCGGCGGGACCATCCGCCAAGACTAAATACTCCTGAGAGACCGATAGTGAACCAGTACCGTGAGGGAAAGGTGAAAAGAACCCTGAACAAGGGAGTGAAAGAGATCCTGAAACCATACGCCTACAAGCGGTCGGAGCCCCATTGGGGTGACGGCGTGCCTTTTGCATAATGAGCCTACGAGTTACTTTTACTGGCAAGGTTAAGGGTTTAAGGCCCGGAGCCGCAGCGAAAGCGAGTCTTAACAGGGCGCTTTAGTCAGTAGCAGTAGACGCGAAACCGTGCGATCTACCCATGGGCAGGTTGAAGCTGTGGTAACACATAGTGGAGGACCGAACCCGTTGACGTTGAAAAGTCTTGGGATGACCTGTGGGTAGGGGTGAAAGGCCAATCAAGCTCGGAAATAGCTCGTACTCCCCGAAATGCATTTAGGTGCAGCGTGTAGATAGTTTTATAGAGGTAGAGCTACTGATTGGATGCGGGGGCTTCACCGCCTACCAATTCCTGACAAACTCCGAATGCTATAAAATGTTTCTGCGCAGTGAGGGCATGGGTGCTAAGGTCCATGTCCGAGAGGGAAAGAACCCGGACCATCGGCTAAGGTCCCCAAATATATGCTAAGTTGACAAAACGCGGTGGAACTGCACCGACAGCCAGGATGTTGGCTTGGAAGCAGCCATTCATTTAAAGAGTGCGTAACAGCTCACTGGTCGAGCGGTTCCGCATGGATAATGATCGGGCATAAGCATATTACCGAAGCCATGGCCTTGTATTTATACAAGGGGTAGGGGAGCATTGTAGTTGCGTTGAAGGTGTACCTGCGAGGGATGCTGGAGCGGCTACAAACGAAAATGTAGGCATAAGTAACGATAATGCGGGCGAGAAACCCGCACGCCGAAAGACCAAGGTTTCCCCGGCTATGCTAATCAGCCGGGGGTCAGTCGGGACCTAACGCGGACCCGAAGGGGGAAGTGGATGGACAAGCGGTTAATATTCCGCTACCCGCACATCATTAAAAGTGACGGAGGCGAGAGGTAGGTGCGTGCAGACGGAATTGCACGTTGAAGGGAGCGGTAACGCCCCGATAGTACGCCGAGGCTACGGCCAAGGCGATAATCCTGCGGATCGACTTCCAAGAAAAGCGAGATGTGCGGCCCGTACCGTAAACCGACACAGGTGGTCGGGATGAGCATTCTAAGGCGCTCGAGAGATTCATGGCTAAGGAACTAGGCAAAATAGACCCGTAACTTCGGGAGAAGGGTCGCCCCCTTATGGGGGGCCGCAGTGAAGAGGTCCAGGCGACTGTTTATCAAAAACACAGGGCTCTGCGAAATCGAGAGATGAAGTATAGGGCCTGACACCTGCCCGGTGCCGGAAGGTTAAGGGGAGATGTTATTCCTTCGGGATGAAGCATTGAACTGAAGCCCCGGTAAACGGCGGCCGTAACTATAACGGTCCTAAGGTAGCGAAATTCCTTGTCGGGTAAGTTCCGACCTGCACGAATGGTGCAACGATCTGGACACTGTCTCGGCCATGAGCTCGGTGAAATTGTAGTATCGGTGAAGATGCCGGTTACCCGCAGTGGGACGAAAAGACCCCGTGCACCTTTACTATAGCTTCGTATTGACCTTGGTCAAGCAATGTGTAGGATAGCTGGGAGGATTTGAAGGCGCATCGCCAGGTGCGTTGGATCCATTGTTGAAATACCAGCCTTTGCTTGTCCGGGGCCTAACCCTTGCAAAAGGGAACAGTGCGTGGTGGGTAGTTTGACTGGGGTGGTCGCCTCCAAAAGAGTAACGGAGGCTTCTAAAGGTGCCCTCAGTACGGTCGGCAATCGTACGTAGAGTGCAATGGCACAAGGGCGCTTGACTGTGAGACATACAGGTCGAACAGGTTGGAAACAAGAGCATAGTGATCCGGTGGTTCCGCATGGAAGGGCCATCGCTCAAAGGATAAAAGGTACGCCGGGGATAACAGGCTGATCTCCCCCAAGAGCTCACATCGACGGGGGGGTTTGGCACCTCGATGTCGGCTCGTCACATCCTGGGGCTGGAGAAGGTCCCAAGGGTTGGGCTGTTCGCCCATTAAAGTGGCACGCGAGCTGGGTTCAGAACGTCGTGAGACAGTTCGGTCTCTATCTACTGCGGGCGTTAGAAATTCGAGCGGACCTGATTCTAGTACGAGAGGACCGAGTCGGACCGACCGCTGGTGCACCGGTTGTCCCGCCAGGGGCATTGCCGGGTAGCTATGTCGGGACTGGATAAGCGCTGAAAGCATATAAGCGCGAAACCAACCGCAAGATGAGATTTCTTTAAAGGGCCGTGGGAGATGACCACGTCGATAGGCCATAGGTGGAAGTGCAGCAATGTACGTAGCCGAGTGGTACTAATTGCCCGTACGGCTTGCGCAAATCCGCTGCCCCCTTCGGGGGGCACGGGAATCCTTTTAAGCAGCTTTACGTCGTAAGCTTTTCTTTAAGATCCATGAACATTTTCTTCATAACTGTCCCATTATTATGTCATTATAAGGTATTTAAAACTTAGGTGGCCATGGCGGCGGGGCCCACCCCTTTCCATTCCGAACAGGGAAGTTAAGCCCGCCAGCGCCGATGGTACTGCTACACCAAGTGGGAGAGTAGGTCGCCGCCTTTCTTACAAAAGCCCCTTCACAAAATGTGAAGGGGCTTTTTTTATGGGGTGTACT
>NZ_JACYFJ010000014.1 GCF_014855495.1 Euzebyella saccharophila
GCTTTCGCCATAATACCCCTTGGTCAAAGGGTAGAGAAAGTCAAGGTCCAAAGCCCCTTTCAAACGCCTGTAGAAATTGTTCTCGGGTATACGCTCGCTCAACTGGAAATGTGCGAACAGTTTTTCCTGGTAATCCTTTTTTCCCTGCATACCTAAAGTTACGATCGATCTACCGAACGGCAATGATCAAGACCGTTTTTTTCTTAACTTGTGCAACAGGCACAATACCTATAATTAATTGCTACAGATTTTCCGGCGGAAAATCCACGCATTATCACTATTTTTAGTACACGGCGGGAAATCCTACGGATTTCCAACACCGCAACTAATCATAGCTTAGACGTTGTGCATAATGCAAAAAATCGTTCTAAAATTCAACATTTGAACTAAAAAAGCCAACCGCACAAACAGCACATTTATTTTTTTTTGCCAACGCGAAATGCCAACGCTAAAAAAATAAAAGAGCTATTTTTCGCCAACGCTCGAAAAAAACGATACATTAGGAAAATGCAAACTGAAGAAGAAATCCTAAAAATAAAAAAAGTGAAAAACACCGCAGTCAGAACTGTGGTTTTACGTCATCTTTTGAGCCAAGAAAAAGCACAATCGTTGAAAGATATTGAAAACGCATTGGCATATACGGACAGAAGTTCGATTTTCAGAACGCTGAAAACATTTGAAGAAAACAAAGTCATCCACAGCATTGAAGATGGTTCTGGAATGACCAAATATGCGGTTTGTGCCAAAGGCTGTAACTGCGACCCAAAGGATTTGCACTATCATTTTTATTGCACAAACTGCGATAAAACATTCTGCCTTTTTGATGTTCCTATTCCCAAAATTCAACTTCCCGAAAACTTCAAACTAAAACAAGCAAATATGGTCGTAAAAGGTCTATGCGATAACTGTAACAAGTAATCTTTGCAATCGAGTTGCAGTAAAAGGAATTTACATTTGCACTATTCTTAAAAACAGAATTAGCAGATGACAAAAGCATTTTTAACTTCATTTTTCTTCGTTATATCATTTATTTCTTTCGCACAGAACAGCGACATTTCTATTTTCATTACAGATTCGGAAACCAACGAACCATTACTTGGAGCAACAGTTTATTTCGAGGAGCTTGAAAAAGGAGCGGTAACAAATTTTGACGGAATTGCCACATTTACAGAAATCCCAAATGGAAACCACATTATAAAAATTTCATACATAGGCTTCAAAACCATAGAAACTACTATTGATGTTGGAACAAAAAAGGAGTTCGCTTTCAAGCTCGAATCTGGAGGTAATGAACTTGACGAAGTTGTCATACAATCTTCAAGAAGTACACGAACTGTTAGAAAAATTCCAACTCGAATTGAATTTATTGGAGCGGAAGAATTAGGCGAAAAAGCAGTAATGAACCCGACAAATATTTCAATGGTACTTCGAGAAAGTACAGGCATACAGATGCAACAAACTTCGTTAAGTAGCGGAAATACCAACATTAGAATTCAAGGTCTCGATGGACGCTATACACAACTTTTGAGAGATGGATTTCCACTTTATGGCGGTTTTTCCAGCGGTTTGAGTATTTTACAAATTCCGCCATTAGACTTAAAACAATTTGAAATAATAAAAGGAAGTTCATCAACGCTTTATGGTGGTGGTGCAATTGCAGGTTTGATAAATATGGTTTCCAAAACACCAGACGAAGAACCTGCTTTGGATATTATGTTGACACAAACCCAAGCTCTGGGAAGTACAGCAAATGTATTTTACAGCAAACGGAATGAAAAATTTGGTGTTTCACTTTATGGTTCAGGTCATTATCAAAAAGCGTATGACCCAGAAGATGATGACTTTAGTAACTTGCCAAAAACAACTTCGATTTCATTCAACCCAAAGTTCTTTTATTATCCATCGGAAAAAACAACATTTTGGTTTGGCTTAAACGGAACGTATGACGACAGAATTGGTGGCGACATCACAAAAATTGAAAGTGGCGAAAATGGCATCCATCAATATACCGAAGAAAACGTATCGAAAAGATTGAGCAGTCAAGCGGTTTACGAAACTCAAATAGATTCCGTCAGTTCATTAACTATCAAAAATAGTATCTCGTTCTTCGACAGAGAACTGACCATTCCCGATTTTACATTTGACGGTAAACAAACCAATACATTCACGGAAATAAACTATCAAAAGTCAGCCAATAAAACAGATTGGATTTTTGGAGCAAACCTATATACTTCTGATTTTGATGAAAATGATAATGCAACTTTGCAACGCGACCAAACAGATATAACTTATGGAGCATTTGCAAATAACATTTATGACATTTCGGATAATTGGATTTTGGAAACAGGATTGCGAGCAGATTACAATACTGATTTTGGCTTTTTTCCGCTTCCACGAGTTTCATTGCTATACAAAAACGATAGTGGATTTTCGAGCAGAATTGGTGGTGGATTAGGTTACAAAATTCCAGATATTTTTACAGAAGAGGCGGAATTTATCAATTTTGAAAATGTACTTGGTATTGATAAATCTTCACTAAATGCGGAACGTTCTTACGGTGTAAATCTTGATTTCAACTATCAAACACGTTTATTTGAAACCGTTGGTTTTTCTATTAATCAACTGTTTTATGTAACTGCGATTAATGATGCATTACTGTTAAATTCAACTGATAATGGATTTTTCCAATTTGAGAATGCAACAGATGAAATTTTGAGCAAAGGTGCTGAAACAAACATCAAGTTTACCTATAAAGATTTTCGTTGGTTCTTGAATTATGCACTCATTGACACAAAATTGAATTATTTGGCTGGAAATCCACAAAAACCGCTAACTGCAAAACATAACGCAGGAAGTGTTTTGATGTACGAATCTGAAAAATGGCGAATCGGTTACGAAACGTTTTACACAGGAAAACAATTTTTGTCTAATGGAACAGAAACAACCGACTTCATAACAATGGGTTTTGTGGCAATGCGAAATTTTAAATGGGGAACAACGTTTGTGAATTTTGAAAACTTTACGGACAGAAGACAAAGCAGGTTCTCGCCTTTAGTTTTGCCACCACACGACAATCCAGAATTTCCCGAAATTTATGCACCTACAGACGGTTTTATATTTAGCGTTGGAGTAATAATCAAACCTTTTGGAAACGAAGATGACGACTAAAATGAACAAAACGATATTTAAAATCAATCAAATGGATTGTCCTTCCGAGGAAAATCTTATACGAATGAAATTGGACGGAATTCAAGAAATCAAAAATCTTGATTTTGACATTCCAAACCGAAATCTGACCGTTTTTCACAACGGACAGGCAGACCAAATCGAAAATTCGATAATCGAATTAAAATTAGGCGGAAAGAAAATTTCGACCGAAGAAACCAACGAAAAAGATTTTGAAGAAAACACCAACCAAAAAAAGCTACTTTGGATTGTATTGGCAATAAATTTTGTCTTCTTCATTATCGAAATGACAACAGGACTCATCTCAAAATCAATGGGATTGGTTGCCGACAGTTTAGATATGCTTGCGGACAGTTTCGTGTACGGGATTAGCTTGTTTGCGGTTGGCGGAACGTTGATTAAGAAAAAACGGATTGCAAAAATTGCTGGCTATTTTCAGATAACCCTCGCGATTATCGGATTTGTTGAAGTGTTGAGAAGATTTTTTGGAGCCGAGAAACTTCCCGATTTTTCAACGATGATTATCGTGTCGATTTTAGCACTTATCGCAAACGGAATTTGTCTTTACATTTTACAAAAGTCAAAGAGCAAAGAAGAGGCACATATGAAAGCGAGTATGATTTTCACCTCGAATGACGTGATTATCAATTTGGGAGTAATAATCGCAGGAATTTTAGTGAATTGGCTAAATTCCAACAAACCTGATTTAATTGTTGGAACAATCGTTTTTATAGTGGTAATACAAGGTGCATTTCGGATTTTGAAATTAAGCAAGTAATCGGAATTGCCAACGCTGAAAGCCATACACATTTACAGTCGCTCAAGCCATCGCACCACCAAAACTGTAAAAGAGTATGTCTTGCCAACGCTCACTTTAGAACTAAATAACAAACATCGGAATACCAAGCAGAACGTGAAAAGCACTATGCACAACAATGGTAACCGTTGCACAAGCCTATAATTAGAAATAACTACGATCGATATAAGCCTCTTCAAGGGGCTTTTTTTATGCTATGCTAGAAGTTGAACGTGAATTTTCCGTGCGCCGGAGAATGGCTTTTCACGTAATGGACCATAATTTTTACGAATAATGGCAGGGCAAGCTTTCCCGCCCCGCTCCCGATAGCTATCGGGATGGAACGTTTTTGGTCGAATTTCAGGTATTTTTTCAGGTTGTACGCGATTGCCGAGAGGTGCATCGCCTTGTTGGCCTGTTTCAATCCTATGGTATTTATCTTCCTGAGTCCCATAAACTCTATCAGGGTGCCGAAAACGGGTTCCACCGTACTCTGCCGCTTGCCCTTCATATACCTGCCCTGTGGGCCCTCGACCCGGGCAATGTTCCTTTCGTACTCGGCCCGGTAATAGGTAACGCTGAACTTCTTTTCCTGTGCGCTTTTGCCCAGGCACCGTTCCCGTAAGGGACAGCCAAGGCAGACATGCTTTCTTGCGCGGTACTCCTTCTTCTTTGTCTTGGTGCGGTAATCCAAAAACACTTTGGTAAATGGTATCACCTTGCCCTGCGGACATAGATAATGGTCATCTTCTTCAACGTACACAAAACCTTCGGGACCGCCCTTGTACGTGCCATGGGGCGGAATGAAGCTCTTCAGTCCCCGGGCTTCCAGAAAGGCATAGTTCTTCCCGCTACTGTATCCCGTGTCGGCCACGCAGTTTTCCCATACCAAGCCTTCTTTCCAGAGCCTGCGTTTTACACGCTTTACGATGTCCGGGAGGTGTTGGTTGTCCTTCCCGTCCGCATGGTAGGCCCTGATGTCCGTAATGACGTGGTGGGCCGTATCAACGCTCAATTGGCCCAGGTAGTTCAGCTTCCGGGCCTTGCCCGGTTTTACGCTTATACGCGCATCGGGGTCCGTGGGGCTGTAATGTGTTTTGTTACTGGTATACTTGCCCCCCTTGTTGCCCGCCCCCGGCCGTTGGTCCTGGTCCTTCGCCCACTTTTTGTTACGGCCCTTTATCGCGGAGAGCTCATTGGCGTTGGCGGTAACACTTCGTTGTCCTTTATCCGACCTGTCGCCCTTGCTCTTGCGGTGGGGCACTTCTTTATCCATCGAACTAAGGACCCGCACCTTCCGCAGGTGTTCTTGCAGCTCTTCCTCCGGTACCTTCAGTTCCAAGGTATCCATGCTCGCGTTCGCCTTTACCGGCGCACTGTCGA
>NZ_JACYFJ010000015.1 GCF_014855495.1 Euzebyella saccharophila
GTATTGTAAATATCACCGATAACGGTGACGGTAACGTGACCCTTGTCAACGAGGCCGGAAACAGCATCACCGTAGCCAAGTCGGACATTACGGATTTGGGTGGCGGACTTTACCAGTTCACCAACGGTGATGGAACCGATGTAACGATTGATACCAACGGCATGTCCATCAGCAACGTGATTGCTGGTAATAGGATTGCCACAGTGACCGAAGCGGATGGCACAACCACCGATGTAAACGAAACGATTACCGATATCACCGGCACTTCCAACAGCGGAAATGAAATCGGTGTCTACCAAAAGGAGGACGGCACCACAGTATCCATCCAGGAAAGTATTGTAAATATTACAGATAACGGAGACGGAAACGTGACCCTGGTCAACGAGGCCGGAAACAGTATTACGGTGGCCAAGTCGGACATTACCGATTTGGGAGGCGGACTTTATCAGTTCACCAACGGTGATGGTACGGATGTGACTATCGATACGAACGGTATGTCCATCAGCAACGTAATTGCGGGTAACCGAATTGCTACAGTGACCGAAGCCGATGGTACAACCACGGATGTAAACGAAACGATTACAGATATCACCGGCACTTCCAACAGCGGAAATGAAATCGGTGTCTACCAAAAGGAGGATGGTACCACAGTATCCATTCAGGAAAGTATTGTAAATATCACCGATAATGGCGACGGTAACGTAACGCTTATCAACGAGGCCGGAAACAGCATCACCGTAGCCAAGTCCGATATCACCGATTTAGGTGGCGGACTTTACCAGTTCACCAACGGCGACGGTACGGACGTGACCATCGATACGAATGGCATGTCCATCAGCAACGTAATTGCGGGTAACCGAATTGCTACAGTGACCGAAGCCGATGGTACAACTACGGATGTCAACGAAACGATTACCACGTTATCTACTGTAGATAATGTAACATACACGTACGCTTCCGAAAATGGAACTACCACTTCTTTTGATGGAACTGATAATCAAGAGGCGTCGGAAGTAAACTTAACTACTCCCATTGATGTAGATGGAGACACTGTTAATGAGACAACAGTTGAAGAGGCTATAGCCGACTTGGCAACCAATGCCAGTGATGATCAAAACTTGACAGGGGCCAGCCTTAATGGAAGCAATCAATTACAAATAGATATTGAAAACGGGAATTCCACTACTGCAGATTTATCGTCTCTAGCGGAAACGGTATCTGCGGGCATAGGTGCTATTTCAGTAACAGATGATGGTAACGGAAATTATACGGTTAACTCTACGGATACGGATGAGGATGAAACCAATGAGCTTTCCCAGGTAGATGCGGGAACCCCGATAGCTACGGGAGCCACGGCTACTAATGTGGGTGAAACCTATGTTGATACTACTACGGGTCAACTTTATGTTTGGGACGGTACCAACTGGGCCCAGGTTGGTGGCAATGCTACACCTGATGCAGATCCTGACCCAACGAACGAGATCACCGATGTGACCGACAACGGCAACGGAACGACGACCATTACCGATGTGAACGGCGGAACCGTAACCGTAGATAATGACGGAGTCGATAATGTAGACGATGCCGATAACGACCCAACGAACGAAATCACCGATGTGACCGATAATGGCAACGGAACGACCACCATCACCGATGTAAACGGTGGGACCGTAACCGTGGATAATGACGGAGTCGATAATGTGGACGATGCCGATAACGACCCAACCAACGAAATCACGGATGTGACCGATAACGGAAACGGAACGACTACCATCACCGACGTAAATGGCGGAACCGTAACGGTGGACAACGACGGAGTAGATAACGTGGACGATGCGGATAACGACCCAACGAACGAGATCACGGATGTGACCGATAACGGAAACGGCACGACTACCATTACCGATGTCAACGGTGGAAGCGTAACCGTTGATAATGATGGAGTGGACAATGTGGACGATGCGGACAACGACCCCACGAACGAAATCACGGATGTTACCGATAACGGCAACGGCACAACTACCATTACCGATGTGAACGGGGGAAGTGTTACCGTTGATAATGACGGAGTCGATAATGTAGATGATGCCGATAATGTCATAGGTAATGAGTACAACACAGGTAGCGCAATCACTGCTGGAAGCCTTGAAATTACAGATGGGGGAGGTACCGAGTCTGTTAATTTGATAAGTGGTGATGCCAATAATGACATCGCCGTTGGCTCTGATGGTGCATTGTATTTAAATGTGGCATCTGTTACCATTGCTGAGACCAATACCAATTTAACGGATAATAATAATGGTACGGTCACCTATGTAAATGAAAACGGAGTTTCCCAAACGATTTCCAAATCGGCCTTGACGGACAATGGAAACGGGACATTCACATTTGACAACGGAAATGGAACACCTATTACATTCAATGGAACCGATAATGTGGATGATGCCGATAACGACCCAACGAACGAGATCACCGATGTGACCGACAACGGCAACGGCACGACCACCATCACCGATGTAAACGGAGGAAGTGTAACCGTTGATAATGACGGAGTCGATAACGTGGATGATGCCGATAACGACCCGACCAATGAAATCCAGGCCTTGACCTCTACTGACGGTTCGGTTACCTTGACCCAGACAGGAAATGATTATAATTTATCCGTGGCAACCGCCGATGGAACCGAGACTATCGTTCAATCAGGAAATGCCAACGTAACGGTAACGGGCGACGGTTCTACCGGAAATCCTTATCAAATAAGCACGACCGATAACGTGGACGATGCCGATAACGACCCAACGAACGAGATCACGGATGTGACCGACAATGGCAACGGAACAACTACAATCACCGATGTGAACGGAGGAAGTGTAACCGTTGATAACGATGGCGTCGATAACGTGGACGATGCGGACAACGACCCGACCAATGAAATCCAGTCCTTGACCTCTACTGACGGTTCGGTTACCTTGACCCAGACAGGAAATGATTATAATTTATCCGTGGCAGCCGCCGATGGAACCGAGACTATCGTTCAATCAGGAAATGCCAACGTAACGGTAACGGGCGACGGTTCTACCGGAAATCCTTATCAAATAAGCACGACCGATAACGTGGACGATGCGGACAACGACCCAACGAACGAGATTACCGATGTGACCGACAACGGCAACGGCACGACTACCATTACCGATGTGAACGGTGGAACCGTAACTGTTGATAATGACGGAGTCGATAATGTGGACGATGCGGACAACGACCCGACGAACGAGATCACGGATGTGACGGATAATGGTAACGGCACGACCACCATTACCGATGTCAACGGTGGAAGCGTAACCGTTGATAATGATGGAGTGGACAATGTGGACGATGCCGACAACGACCCCACGAACGAAATCACGGATGTTACCGATAACGGCAACGGCACAACTACCATCACTGACGTAAATGGTGGAACTGTAACGGTGGATAACGACGGCGTAGACAACGTGGATGATGCCGATAATGTCATAGGTAATGAGTACAACACAGGTAGCGCAATTACAGCAGGAAGCCTTGAAATTACCGATGGGGGAGGTACCGAATCAGTTAATTTGATAAGTGGTGATGCCAATAATGACATCGCCGTTGGCTCTGATGGTGCATTGTATTTAAATGTGGCATCTGTTACCATTGCTGAGACCAATACCAATTTAACGGATAATAATAACGGTACGGTCACCTATGTAAATGAAAACGGAGTTTCCCAAACGATTTCCAAATCGGCCTTAACGGATAATGGTAACGGAACATTTACATTTGACAATGGTAATGGAACACCTATTACATTCAATGGAACCGATAATGTGGACGATGCCGATAACGACCCAACGAACGAAATCACCGATGTGACCGACAACGGCAACGGAACGACGACCATTACCGATGTGAACGGCGGAACCGTAACCGTAGATAATGACGGAGTCGATAATGTAGACGATGCCGACAACGATCCAACGAACGAGATCACCGATGTGACCGACAACGGCAACGGCACGACGACCATCACCGACGTGAACGGTGGAACCGTAACGGTGGATAACGACGGGATTGATAATGTGGATGATGCGGACAACGATCCAACGAACGAAATTACGGATGTGACCGACAACGGCAACGGAACGACGACCATCACCGATGTGAACGGCGGAACCGTAACAGTGGACAACGACGGAGTCGATAATGTGGACGATGCGGACAACGACCCAACGAACGAAATTACCGATGTTACCGACAACGGTAACGGAACGACTACCATCACCGACGTTAACGGTGGAAGTGTTACCGTTGATAATGACGGAGTCGATAACGTGGACGATGCGGACAACGACCCAACGAACGAAATTGAATTACCGACTGGAGGAAATAATGGTCAGGTGCTTTCAACTGATGGAAGCGGAACTTATACTTGGGTAGATCCGGATTCAGGTCCAGCAGGTGCCGATGGAACAGACGGTAACGGTATTGTTTCTACAGTTGATAACGGAAATGGCACATTTACATTAAACTATTCAGACGGTTCAAGTTTTACAACTTCGAATTTCACTGGCCCCCAAGGTCCGGCAGGAGCAGACGGAGCCGATGGTGCAACAGGTCCCGCAGGCCCTCAAGGTCCAGCAGGAGCGGACGGAGCCGATGGTGCAACAGGCCCACAGGGTCCCGCAGGTCCCCAAGGCCCAGTAGGTGCTGATGGAGCAGATGGAGCAACAGGTCCACAAGGTCCTCAAGGCCCAGCAGGTAATGATGGTGCAGACGGTGCAGTAGGCCCACAGGGTCCCGCAGGTCCCCAAGGCCCAGCAGGTGCTGATGGAGCAGATGGAGCAGATGGAGCAACAGGTCCACAAGGTCCTCAAGGCCCAGCAGGTAATGATGGTGCAGACGGTGCAGTAGGCCCACAGGGTCCCGCAGGCCCTCAAGGTCCGGCAGGAGCAGACGGAGCCGATGGTGCAACAGGTCCACAA
>NZ_JACYFJ010000016.1 GCF_014855495.1 Euzebyella saccharophila
GCTTTCGCCATAATACCCCTTGGTCAAAGGGTAGAGAAAGTCAAGGTCCAAAGCCCCTTTCAAACGCCTGTAGAAATTGTTCTCGGGTATACGCTCGCTCAACTGGAAATGTGCGAACAGTTTTTCCTGGTAATCCTTTTTTCCCTGCATACCTAAAGTTACGATCGATCTACCGAACGGCAATGATCAAGACCGTTTTTTTCTTAACTTGTGCAACAGGCACACGGTGTATAATTAATTGCGGTCGGAATTTCCACTTGGAAATTCCTGCAATTAACTATCTTCGGTACTGGCGGACATTTTCCGTTGTAAAAGTCCGCAACTAATCATACACGAACCGATGTTACCTGCAAGCTGAAAAAACCACCACACGGTCAAGCACATTTGGTTTTTGCCAACGCTTATTTCCAACGCTGAAAAACCAAAAGAGCTTGCCCTTTCCCACCACCACCCAAAAAAAACATTCACAACTTGATAGTAAATTAGCAAAACATTTATATATTTGCGAATTAAGGGTCAAACCTTTTAACGTAAATATGCAATAATGGCAAGTTTCGGAGATTTCATAAAAACTGAAAGAGAAAAAAGAGACTGGACTCAAACTGATTTTGGTGCAAAAATCGGAGTGAATTCAAGTGCAGTTAGTCGTATCGAAAATGGTTCACAGACATTTAGTAAAAATAAACTTGAATTACTAGCGAACCTTTTTGAAAAGCAAAAGCAAAGTGTTACAGACCTTTACTTTGCAGACAAATTTGCAAGAGAAGCAACAAAATATAAATGTTCTGAAACAATTTTTTCAGTTGCAGAGGAAACTGCTTCATATATCAGAAACAAAAATGTTAAACAAGGGAAATTAGAATTAGAATGAAAAAATATACACTTATAGATGTGTTTTCTGGAATTGGTGGATTCCATAACGGATTTTTAAATACAGAGCGTTTTGAAATGCTACTTGCTGCTGATTACAATCAAGATTGTGAATCTTTTCATAGAAAAAATCATCCCGAATTACCATTTGAAAAAGTTGATTTATCCAAAATTGATGAAGAAAAATATTGGAAAGAAAAAGGTATATCAGAAGTTGATGTATTAATTGGTGGTCCACCTTGCCAAGGATTTTCAACTATTGGTAGTAGAGCTTCTTCCAATGCTCAAAAAAGAGAAAAGTATGATATCCGCAACAACTTAATCGGACATTATATAAATCACGTTAGAGTATTGCGACCGAAATATTTTATAATGGAAAATGTAAGAGGTCTCACCACTTATAAAAAAGGCAACTTCTTTGAAGATGTTTTAGAAGAATTCAATTCGATTCCAGGATATAAAATCGACTATAAAATATTGAATGCTGCTGATTATGGTGTTCCTCAAATAAGACAACGGACTTTTGTTTTTGGTAATCGAATTGGTTTTGAAGAGAATACATATCCTGAACCTGACCATTTTGAAAATGGAATCAATGGTTCAAAATGGAAAACAGTCGGAAAAGCAATTAACGACCTAATTGGTAAAGAAAATGAAATTGACAATCATAGTCCTCTAAATCACAGGCCAAAAAACATTGCGAGATATCAATTAATTCCTGAAGGTGGAAGAATGCCTGAAGATAAATTACCACCTGAACTTTACAGGAAAAATTTTGGAAGTACGTTCAAGAGACTGCATAGAGAAAAACCATCTTTGACAATGGTACCTGGCCATAATGCGTTCCCTATCCATCCAATTCTAGATAGAAGTTTGACAGTAAGAGAAGCAGCAAGAATTCAGACTTTTTCTGATGATTTAATCTTTACTGGAAATAGACAATCACAATGTATTCAAGTTGGTAATGCAGTTCCGCCATTATTGGCTGAAAAATGGGCAAATCACGTTATTAATATTTTAGATAAGTATGGAGAATAATTTAACTTTTATTGACTTGTTTTCTGGAGCAGGTGGTTTTTTAAGAGGCTTTATGAATCAAGGATTCGAGCCTGTATTTTCTGTCGAAAATTGGAAACCAGCAATTGACACACATAAACTGAACTATCCAGAAGTACCTATTATTTCACAAGACATTCGTAAAATAACCAACGAAAAACTCATTGAATATACAAAAGGTAAAAAAGTCAATGTCGTAGTTGGTGGTCCACCTTGTCAAGGTTTTTCTACAATTGGAAATCGAAATCCAGAAGACGCAAGAAATAACTTGATTTTGGAATTTTTAAGAGTTGTTGATACTGTGAAACCTGATTACTTCATTATGGAAAACGTAAGAGGTTTAGTTTCATCAAAAAATGGCTATTTTAAAGATATACTACTTGAAAAATTCAAGGATATTGGATACGAAAATGTGCAATGCAAAATCATTTGTGCTACAGATTATGGTGTTCCTCAAAAAAGGTATAGAGTTCTTTTTATGGGTTCATTAGATGGTTCTGAAATTGAATTTCCAGAACATACCAACTCAAAAGAAAATCCAGAAACCTTGAGAAAACATATTATGGATTTGGTTGGTAAAGAAAATAAAGTGGCTAATCATATTCCTACAAATCATAATCCAATTGTAAAAGAGCGCATCACTTATATAAAAGAAGGTGGTGGAATTGATGCTGATATTCCTGAACATCTTTTAAAAGGTTCAAGAAGTGATTATAAAGACAATAAGCTTAAAAATTTCAGCCACGTTTATAAAAGACTACATAGAGACAAACCTGCTACAACTATGGTTCCTGGTCACAATGCTTTTCCACTACATCCAACAGAAAATAGAAGCTTGACTGTCAGAGAAGCAGCAAGAATTCAAACTTTTCCTGATGACGTAGTTTTTGAAGGTACAAGACAAGACCAATGTATTCAAGTAGGTAACGCAGTACCAGTAAAATTATCTGAAGTATTTGCAAAACATTTAAAAGAAAAACTAGTAGAACAATGGGAGCAAATCACGACTTATTAGCTGAAAAAGCTGGTAGAGCAGTTATATCGAAAATAGTAAACCGAGTAGATAATTGGGGACAAATATTTTCTGACAACATAAACAAAGCTGGAGATTTTAGTTGGCCAAGACCTGACTATGTATGTTTTGACTACGATTTGGAACAAAGTTTAGCTTTTGAATTCAAACCACCAAATCATCAAAAAAGAGAATATTTGACTGGATTAGGTCAAACTTTATCATATTTAGAAAAGCATCACTACTCGGGAATTATTCTACCGAAAGTGGTTGAAGGTTTTAATATTGCTCAACATTTAGCTAATGTACTATCATTGGATGTTTTTTCGAGGCATTATATTTCAGTAATTGGTTATGATGAAAGAACATTGGAATCGAACCCATTAAATTCGATTCAATTATACAAATCCATTGAGCACGAAAGAACGGGAGAAATAATAACTGGGGAAATAAATCAAACCTATTGGTGTTGGTGGCGTGACATTAGCCATTATGAAGTTTTTACTTTACTTGATTTACTGGACAAACATAGCCATCAAACTGGAGATATTTATACAACTTACGCGTGGCCAGAATTTTGGAGATTAATGGTAGCAGGGAATACTCGAACTTGGGAAGGAATTGGTAGGGTTAAAACGGATAATGAAACCAATTACAGAAGTGAAAAACAAAATTATAAAATTCCATTATTTCAACTTGGACTTATAGAACCTTCAGAAGGTCGATTAACAGCAGAAGGTTATAAATTAATTTCTCTTGCCAAAATTTATGGATTAGATAGTAGTTTATATATTGACTATTTAACCAAATTGGTTTTGATAGAAGGCAAACATTTAATCTTAATTCAAGATTTAGAAGATTATAAAACAAGAGCAAGTGCAGCTAGTTTAGCAAATAGTACACAGTTCAGAAAAGACTTTGAGACTTATTTAGATGAAAACAACTCAATTGGCTCAAGAAAGGAAGGACGAACGACAACTGGAAATAAGGAAAGTTACATACGTGATGAACTAAAACTGTGGAATAAACTCGGACTTTTAAAAGGTAATGGGAATAGATACTTTGTAAGCGGACGTGGAATTGAATTTAATTGGGCAAGAATAACTGAAATTTTGACAAAGGACTTTCTCTACTAAACAGAACGGAAAAGCCAACGCTTAAAGCCATACACATTTGCAATTCGCCACAGCCAACACACAAGCCAAAAATTGCAAAAGAGTATGCCTTTGCCAACGCTAGCAAGTTTATGGAATGAAAAGCCAGCAGGTAACAATGGTAACCGTTGCACAAGCCTATAATTAGAAATAACTACGATCGATATAAGCCTCTTCAAGGGGCTTTTTTTATGCTATGCTAGAAGTTGAACGTGAATTTTCCGTGCGCCGGAGAATGGCTTTTCACGTAATGGACCATAATTTTTACGAATAATGGCAGGGCAAGCTTTCCCGCCCC
>NZ_JACYFJ010000001.1 GCF_014855495.1 Euzebyella saccharophila
AAAGACCGCACTTGAGCCTCAATATGAAAACACCTAACTTTATACACAACAAAAAACCAGAGAAGCTAGCTTCTCTGGTTTGATATTGATTATTTAAAAACTGTCAACCTATTTTAGGACGACTCAACTATTAAATCTTTATATATACTCGTTTAAAATACCGATTAAGGTATTGGCATCTTGTTCACCACTTTGTCTCCAAACCATTTCTCCCTTTTTATAAATCATGAGGGTTGGTAATCCCTTCACCCTTAGGGCCTGAGACAATTCCTTATTTTTATCTATATCGATTTTTATTACCTTACCCCTATCCCCCAAGGCGGCAGCTACATCACGTAGGACCGAATGCATGGCAGTACTCTGCTCATTCCATTCGGCATAAAAATCCAACAATACGGGGATTTTCAAATCTATAAGTTCACCAAACTTTGACATAGGTAATTCATTGGGTTAAAAATCAAATGTAGTAAAAAATGTTAAATCCGCTTACCAGACCCGGTTATTAAAGACAACGTCCGGCGTTAAAATCATGTTAAGGGTTTTCGCTTAAGGGTAATCACACTGATCTCTGGCCATATACCCACTCTTCCTGGATATCCCAAGAAGCCAAAACCCCTGTTAACATTAATAAACTGCCCCATCTCTTTATAGATGCCGGCCCAATATTTATAACGCCATTTGACGGGACTCCATTTGATCCAGCCCGGTATTTCAATCCCAAACTGCATCCCGTGGGTATGTCCACTTAAGGTCAGGTGGTAGTGATATTTATCATGAAGTACCACATCTTCCCAATGTGATGGATCGTGGCTCATTAGTATTTTAAAGTCTTCCGGCTCTATTTGCGCGGAAGCCTTTGTTAGGTCGCCAGCCTTCTTAAAACCGCCCCTTCCCCAGTTCTCAACTCCTACCAGTGCAATTTTATCACTTCCTTTTTCAAGATATCTGTGCTCATTCATTAACAGATCAAAGCCCATTTGCCGTTGAAGGTTTTTCAGGTCGTCCAAATTTTTACTTTTTAACTCCGGAGTATTCCAAGCTACGTAATCGCCATAGTCATGATTTCCCAACACAGAAAACTTACCGTCCTTGGCCTGTAAAGTGGAGAACAAATCGGCCCAAGGAAGCATTTCTTCACACTTATTGTTGACCATATCTCCCGTAAACAAAATCACATCACTTTGCTGTTCATTGATCAAGTCAATAGCATATTCAATTTTCTTTCGGTCATCAAAACTTCCACTATGCACATCGGAAATTTGGGTGATCTGGTAACCATCAAATTCCTCTGGCAGATCTTCAAATTCCAAGTTGTACTTCAGCACTTGAAAATTATACTTCCCCCTATACATACCATAAAGTAAAGCTCCAAAGGGAATGGCTGCCAAGCCTAGGCCAATAAGACTCAAAAACTTACGTCTTTGCGGCAAGGTAAATGTCTTTTCGTTTCCATAAAACTTCGCATAGAATCCCGTTAGCAACCTAAAAATATCCTCCGAAAAAAGAAAAAGAATCGTAATTAGTTGAAAGGCCATAACTGTCAACAACAGGCCAAAAGCATAGCTTTTAGGCTTACTTAATACGCGCCCCTCTTCTTCTCCCAAGGTAAATTGATAGATAAAATTCCCCAATACCAAAAGTGCAATGGCAATAAATAGATAATAGACCCAAGGGTACCGAGTCACCGTTTTAAGTGCCTGAAGGGTATAGAGCCCCAGTGCGAGGTAAAGAACTATAAAAATTATCCAACGTAACATGGCGCAAAGATATCCCATCCAAGACACCGGATTGCCCCATTTAGATCTTATTTAACCGCTTTTACCACATCCTCAATATTTTCCAACTTGGTAACTGCCAATTTAGTGTCACTTAGGAAAGAAGGGGTATTCATAGAAACTTTAGGGGCTACTTTTAAACTAGGGATAAAGTGGGTTCCGGACAGATGAATTGCCATAAAGCCGGCCTCCTTAAAAAGGTGGGCATTGTTTGGTTTGACCCCGCCACCGGGCATAATGGTTATTTTTTCGCTCTTGCGCTGAAGGGATTTTAACAACTCCAATCCTTCAACAGATGAAGTAGCCTGCCCTGAAGATAAAATAGTTTGTACGCCCATTTCTTGTAATTGTAGTAGCGAATCTTCTGGATTAGACAGCCAATCAAAAGCACGGTGAAAGGTAAAATGTAAATTTCCTGTTAACGTCACCAACTCCGCTGTTCGCTCTACATCCAAATTATTACGATCACCCAACACACCGGAAACAATTCCTGCAAAACCAAAATCTTTGCACAACTGGATGTTTTCTTTCATAATTTCAAACTCCACCTGAGAATAGGTAAAATCACCGCTTCTAGGCCTAATCAAAACATGTACGGGAATAGAAATAAGTTCCCTAATTTTTTTTAATAATCCGTAGGATGAGGTAATACCGCCAACGGCAAGTTCTGAACATAATTCAATTCGGTCAGCTCCCGCTTTCTGTGCATTTAGGGCCGATTGAACCGAATTTGCACAAACTTCTACAAGCATAATCGTATATTTAGCCGACTAAATTAAACAACCGAAAATGAAAAGGAGAAAATTCTTAAAAAATTCAAGCCTTACCGCGGCGGGAGCCCTATCAGCTCCTTTAATGGCCAACTACCAAAAGAATGGCATTAGCAATCCAGAAAATGAAATAGACCTACCTGTTAAACCTATTGCTGTGTGCACTTGGAACTTTAAAAATGCCACGGCCAAAGCATGGGAAGTGCTCGAAAAAGGAGGCAACTCCTTAGACGCCGTAGAGCAAGGTGTAATGGTAGAGGAAGCAGATGTTAAAAATGAAACCGTAGGAAAAGGCGGTAGGCCAGATCGAGATGGAAACGTAACCCTTGATGCCTGCATAATGGATAAGGACGGTAATTGTGGTTCTGTGGTCTACCTTCAAAATATTGTACACCCGGTTTCCGTGGCCCGAAAGGTTATGGAAGAAACCCCCCACATCATTCTTGCCGGAAGAGGTGCCGAACAATTTGCCTACGAACAAGGGTTTAAAAAAGAGGACTTGTTTACGGAAAGCACCCGAAAACAGTACGAAGAGTGGAAGAAAACCTCTAAATACGAAACTATCATCAACATTGAAAACCATGACACCATTGGTATGTTGGCCATGGATGAAAATGGGGATATTTCAGGAGCCTGCACTACTAGTGGCATGGCCTACAAAGTAGGTGGCCGCGTTGGCGATAGCCCCATTATTGGCGCCGGACTATTTGTTGATAACGAGGTAGGGGCCGCCACTGCCACCGGAGTTGGTGAAGAGGTAATCCGCACCGTAGGTAGCTTTCTGATTGTAGAACTAATGAGGCAAGGCAAGAGTCCGCAAGAAGCGTGTGAAGAAGGTGTAAAAAGAATAATGGCAAAGAACAAAGACCGAAAGGATTTTCAAATAGGATTTCTTGCCCTTAACAAAAAAGGGGAAACCGGTGGATATTGCGTACACCCAGGTTTTACCTACAGCCAGTATACGGAGAAAGGACAAGAGAATGTGAATGTTGAAAGTTTTTATTAAAAAAACCATCATTTCAGATAGATAAAAGCGGGCTATGCCCGCTTTTTTTATTCACAATTTCGGGGTAATTAAATGCAAATTCATAATTTGAACCGCTAACTTCGTATTTTAAATACCGTTTTCATGTCCGAACAAAAAAGACTCTTCCTATTAGATGCCTACGCCCTTATTTTTCGTGGTTATTATGCCCTTATAAAAAACCCAAGAATTAACTCCAAGGGTATGGATACCAGTGCCATTATGGGGTTTATGAATTCCCTTTTTGACGTCATCAAAAGGGAAAAGCCGGACCATTTGGCGGTTTGCTTTGATAAAGGGGGTAGTGCAGAACGTACGGAGCTTTTTCCGGAATACAAGGCCAATAGGGACGAAACGCCCGATGCGATTAAAATTGCCATACCTTTTATTCAAGATATTTTAAAGGCGATGCACATTCCATCCGTCGTGTTGGAAGGTTGGGAAGCCGATGATATTATCGGAACCTTGTCCAAACAGGCCGAAAAAGAAGGTTATAAAGTGTACATGGTCACTCCTGACAAGGATTTTGGACAATTGGTTACCGAGAATGTATTTATGTACCGCCCTGCGAGAATGGGCAACGGCATTGAAATTTGGGGAATACCCGAAGTACAAAAACGCTTTGGCGTTGAAAGACCGGAACAGGTAATAGACTACCTAGGTATGATGGGCGATGCTAGTGATAATATTCCCGGGCTTCCCGGGGTAGGCGATAAGACCGCCAAGAAATTCATTGCCCAGTTCGGATCTATGGAAGGTCTTTTTGAGAACATCGACCAGCTTAAGGGAAAAATGAAAGAGAAGGTTGAGGAGAACCAAGAGTTGGGACTACTTTCCAAAAAATTGGCGACCATCTGTACCGACTGTGATGTTACTTTCAATGCCGAAGACTATGAATTATCCGTTCCTGACAGCGAAAAAGTTCAAGAGATTTTCGAGGAACTCGAATTTAGAAGGCTTAAAGACCAGTTTATCAAAATTTTTTCCGGGGAAACCGAGGAAACCCAAACTCAGGTTACCAGTACCGAAACAGCCAAAAAGCAAGCGCAAACGGCCGGCAGCGGTCAATTTACTTTATTTGGTGGCGATGGCACAGCCCCAGCGACCATCAAGGATAGTTCTAGCAGAATGACCATTAAAGATGTGGCACACTCATATCAAAGTGTAGCACCCGGTATGGCCATGAAACTGTTTTTACAGAATTTAATGAAACAGACTTCTGTTTGTTTTGATACGGAAACAACCTCTATCAATCCGTTGGAAGCCCAATTGGTGGGTATTGCCTTTTCATGGGAAGCCACCAAAGGCTTTTACATTCCCTTTCCAGAGGACAAAGAAAAGGCACAGGAACTGATAGAAGAACTGCGTCCGTTTTTTGAATCGGAAGAAATTGAAAAAATTGGCCAGAACCTTAAGTATGACATCAAAGTGTTGGATAAATACGGGGTTGATGTGAAAGGCAAGTTGTTCGATACCATGTTGGCACATTACCTGATCAATCCGGATATGAGGCATAATATGGATGTGCTTTCGGAAACCTATCTAAATTACACCCCTATTTCTATTACGGAACTTATTGGCAAGAAAGGAAAGAACCAATTGAGCATGCGCCAGGTTCCTTTAGAAAAACAGACCGAATATGCCGTTGAGGATGCGGATGTCACTTTTCAATTGGCCCAACATTTTAGACCGGAACTGGCAGAAGCGAAAACCGCGGACTTATTTAACGATATTGAAATTCCCCTTTTGCGGGTATTGGCAGATATGGAATTGGAAGGAATAAATCTGGACAAGGACTTTTTAAATTCTCTTTCCGATGACCTTACCAATGACATAAAAGCCTTGGAAGAAAAAATTTACGAAGCGGCCGGGGAAGAGTTCAATATAGGCTCACCTAAACAATTGGGAGAAATTCTATTTAGCAAGATGAAGTTGGTGGACAAGCCCAAGAAAACCAAAACGGGCCAGTTTTCCACTTCTGAAGATGTACTTTCATATTTGGCAAAAGACCATGAAATTATTCAGCATGTGCTGGATTACCGCGGACTTACCAAATTAAAAAGCACCTATGTAGATGCCCTACCGGAACAGGTAGAGGCCACTACAGGTCGGGTTCATACTGATTATATGCAAACCGTAGCCGCTACCGGGCGTTTAAGTAGTAACAATCCCAACCTTCAAAATATTCCCATACGAACCGAACGCGGAAGACAGGTAAGAAAGGCATTTGTTCCCAAAAACGATGAATACACCCTGCTGGCAGCGGATTATTCCCAGATAGAACTACGGATCATTGCCGCTTTGAGCGAAGAGGCTACCATGATCGAGGCTTTTAAAAACGGAGAGGACATCCATGCCTCCACCGCCTCCAAGGTGTTCAATGTTCCCATTGATGAAGTTACCAGGGAACAGCGTAGCAACGCCAAAACGGTCAATTTTGGAATTATTTACGGCGTGTCCGCCTTCGGGTTAAGCAACCAAACAGACTTGTCCCGTTCCGAAGCCAAGGAATTGATAGACACCTATTACAAGACCTACCCCAAACTCCGTAACTACATTAGTGAACAAGTTGATTTTGCAAGGGACAACGGTTATGTGCAGACCGTTTTGGGCAGAAGGCGTTATTTAAAGGATATTAATGGCAGCAATGCCGTAGTACGGGGGGCAGCTGAACGAAACGCGGTAAACGCCCCGATTCAAGGTAGTGCTGCCGACATTATCAAAATTGCCATGATAAACATCCACAAGAAGCTGGAAGCAGGCAACTATGAAAGTAAAATGTTACTTCAAGTACATGATGAATTGGTCTTTGACGTGTATAAGCCGGAGCTGGAAGAATTAAAACCCTTGATTCAATCCGAGATGGAGAATGCCTACAAATTATCGGTCCCCCTGGATGTAGAGATTGGCTTGGGTGATAATTGGCTAGTGGCGCATTAGACCACACGTCGCTGTCTCCAATTTAGTGCAAGAAAAAATCACTAAATGCCTAAATTATTGTTAACGCAATACCAATTACCTTCTATACAACGTTGTATAGAAGGTAATTGATTTTTACAAACAATGAAACTTAAATGGTTTTTAGGGGTGATTTTGCTTATTATGTCTTTGGCAGTAGTTGCACAAGAGGAACCTTATTCTCAACAAACCCCAAAACCACAAAAAGTAAAGGTATTCCCCAATCCGGCCACCAATGTGGTGAACATAATAGGATTGACCAATAGTGATAAAGCAAATATTACCATATATGATATTTATGGCAACCCAATCTTTTCAAGACAATGGGAAATTAGAAAACATGCCCTAAGCATACCAGTGTCTTCCTTAGAAGCCGGTGCATACATTATTACTATCAACTCCAATCAACAAAACGTACGTACCAAGTTCTACAAGAAATAAATTAAAATTCCACTTTGTGGTAGGCACTATTTAAATAATCTTACCTTAGCAAATACTTTGGGAGCCCATTACAAAATGACCCCTCTTTTTCCTTTTAATTTTTTTAAAAAATATTCTGAAATAACCATTTGTTATTCAGAAGAATTAGTGTACATTTGCAGCCCGTTTATCGGGATTGAAGTGTTTAATTAAAAAGTAACCGTAGTGGATACATTAAGTTATAAGACCGTTTCTGCCAATAAGTCAACTGTAGACAAGCAGTGGGTGTTGGTTGATGCCGAAGGGGAAGCTCTAGGGCGTTTAGCTTCTAAAGTTGCTAAAGTACTTAGAGGGAAACATAAGCCTAGTTACACTCCCCATGTAGATTGTGGTGATAATGTTATTATCATCAATGCCGAGAAGATTGAAATGAGCGGCAACAAGTGGAACGAGAAAGTTTATTTGAGATACACAGGGTATCCAGGTGGGCAACGTTCTACTTCCGCTAAGGAGCTTTTAGCTAAAAATCCAGCTCAAATTGTTGAGAAAGCGGTAAAAGGAATGCTTCCAAAAAACAGATTGGGTGCCGACCTTTTTAGAAACCTAAAAGTTTATGTTGGTGCAGAGCATGATCACGAAGCTCAAAAACCAACGGTAATCAACTTAAAAGAATTCAAGTAATGGAGACCATTCACAAAATCGGAAGAAGAAAAACAGCTGTGGCCCGTGTTTACGTTTCTACTGGAAGCGGAAAAATCACTGTAAACCAGAGAGAATTGAACGATTATTTTCCTACTGCTACACTTCAATACAAAGTGAAGCAACCTTTTTCCCTAACGAATACTGAAGACGCGTATGACGTTAAGGTAAATGTTTATGGAGGTGGTATCACCGGTCAAGCGGAAGCTGTTCGTCTTGCTTTGTCAAGAGCTATGTGTGAAGTTGACGGTGAAAATCGTTCTGTTTTGAAACCGGAAGGTCTTTTAACTCGTGACCCAAGAATGGTGGAGCGTAAGAAATACGGTCAGAAAAAGGCCCGTAAGAAATTCCAGTTCTCTAAACGTTAAGACAGAATTTTATATTTGGCATCTTCTTTTTGGAAGATGCCAATTTTTATATTTTTAACCTAAGTTCATTGAAAGTTCGCCTCTTGGCGAATAAATTAAGGCTGTATTCTTTACCAAAGGAAACAGTATCCGGGAGACCCAAAAGAACCCTAAATTCAATTGGGCACCGTTAGTTTAGCATCTAAATGATAGAGGCTCCTCATAAAGAGGTACCACTTTGTCATTGCCTATTCAAAAGAACGTAAACTAAATTAAAATGGCGAAAGTCGAAGTAAAACAATTATTGGAAGCAGGTGTGCATTTTGGCCACCTTACACGAAAGTGGAACCCTAACATGGCTCCTTACATCTACATGGAGCGTAACGGTATCCACGTTATCAACCTTTACAAAACCGTTGCAAAATTAGAAGAATCTAAAGAAGCATTAAAGAAAATAGCTGCTTCGGGACGTAAAATTCTTTTTGTAGCAACAAAGAAACAGGCTAAGGACATTGTAGCAGAAAAAGTTGCCAATGTAAACATGCCCTACATCACAGAGAGATGGCCTGGTGGTATGTTAACCAACTTTGTAACCATCCGTAAGGCGGTTAAGAAAATGGCTTCTATCGACCGTATGAAAAAAGACGGTACGTTCAACACCCTTTCAAAAAAGGAAAGATTACAAGTAGACCGTTTACGTGCCAAATTGGAAAAGAACCTTGGTTCTATTTCTGATATGACACGCCTACCTGGTGCAATTTTTATCGTTGACACCATGCGTGAGCACATTGCGGTTAAGGAAGCTCAAAAATTGAACATTCCAATTTTCGCAATGGTCGATACCAATTCTGACCCTAGGGATGTTGATTATTTAATTCCATCCAATGATGATGCTTCTAAGTCTATTAACATCATTATGCAAGAGGTAACCGATGCGATAGCAGAAGGACTTTCTGAAAGAAAATCTGAGAAGCAAGCTGATAAAGAAGGTGCCGATGACGCAAAAAAGGCTAAAAAAGAGTCAAAAAAATTGGAACCGACACCAGAAACGGTTGAAACCAAAGCTCCTCCTGTTGTAGCAAAAACTCCTAAACCTGAAGTAAATGTGGAGGCTACCAAAGAAGCTGTAGCCAAAGAAACTGCTGCAGACGACCTAACAAAAGTGGAAGGTATTGGTCCCAAAGCTGCCGAGGCTTTAGTGAACGCGGGAATAGCTACCTATGCAGACCTAGCCAAGGCTGATCCTGAAAAAATAAAGGAGATTTTGACCGAGGCCAGCTCTAGAATGTCTCATTTAGACCCAACTTCTTGGCCTAAGCAAGCCCAAATGGCTGCAGATGGAAAATGGGAAGAGCTAAAAGAGTGGCAAGACAGCGTTAGCGGTGGTGTTGAATAACCACTTTTCTCAGAAGTAAATTAAATTAAACATAACGTTTGCTTTATGAAGATTGCTTTCAACAGGACTATCTTCCAGCAAATTGAAAAATAGCATAGAAAATGGCAAAAATTACAGCCGCAGAAGTAAATAAATTAAGAAAGACCACGGGCGCAGGTATGATGGACTGCAAAAAAGCCTTGGTTGAAGCAGAAGGAGATTTTGACAAAGCAATCGAAATCCTTCGTAAAAAAGGTCAGAAAGTAGCAGCTAAAAGAGCCGATAGAGATTCCTCAGAAGGTGCAGCTATCGCTAAAGTTAATGCTGAAAACACCCAAGGTGTTATCATTTCACTGAACTGTGAAACTGACTTTGTTGCTAAAAATGACAGCTTTGTGACATTGGCCAATGAATTGGCGGATTTAGCTCTTGGTTTTGACAGTAAAGAAGCTTTCTTATCTGCTGATTTTAAAGGAATGACCGTTCAGGACAAATTAACGGAGCAAACCGGTGTTATTGGTGAGAAGATTGAAATTGGCGGGTTCGAGAAATTGAGTGCTCCTTTCGTAGGAAGCTATATTCACGCAGGTAATAAAATTGCCGTTCTTACAGGACTTTCTGCTGCCGTTGACGGTGCAGAAGAAGCTGCAAAGGATGTTGCAATGCAAGCTGCCGCTATGAATCCTGTAGCTTTGAACGAAGATGGTGTTGACCAATCTGTAATCGACAAAGAAATCGAGATTGCGAAAGATCAATTGCGTCAAGAAGGTAAGCCAGAGGAAATGTTGGATAAAATCGCTAAAGGTAAAATTAAGCGTTTCTTTAAAGACAACACCTTGGTAAACCAAGATTTCATTAAAGACAGCAAGCAAAGTGTTGCCCAATATGTAAAATCTGTTGATTCTAGCTTGGAAGTTACCGATTTTAAAAGGGTGGCTTTAGGATAATAACGAACTCTTTTGGTTCACAAAAAAACCCGCTAGACTTCTAGCGGGTTTTTTATTGGACCATCTTAAGTTAGAGCTAATAAGCAGCTAGCCTTTCAACCAACGTTGCCTTAACTCTGATTCTTTAGCACTTACAGACTTTAAGGGAACAATAGTTTCTACTTCCAACATAGGGGTACCAGCCACGCCTTTTAAAGTAACATCTTCTCCTCCCCTTCTAACTACCATTACAATTTCCATATCCGGGGACCACGTAAAGCTTTGCCCTATTATGTTTCTAATAGAGTTCAAATCTATCGTAGTACCATTGATACTTTTTATGACATCCCCACCGCTGGCACCTAATGTCTTAAAGAAACTATTTAATTCCAATCCCTTTCTTAGATAGATTTGGTTTTCATTTTCTTGATCCACATCAATGAAAGGATTTTCACCATCCAAAAAGAAACCCGTTTGTTTTTCCACTATTTCCGTAGAAAGACCCATCTTTCCTAAATACGTATTATAATCAATTGGAGTGTTCCCTATTACATAGGTATCAAAGAAACCTCTAATCTCCGGATAGGTCATTGCAACAATCTCATCGATCAAATCATCATCCTTAAAAGGTGTATTTTTTCCATATTTTTTAGAAAGTTCCTTCATCAACCAGCGAACTCCTTTCTCACCATTACTCAATCTTCTTAGTTCAATATCCAAAACCATATTGATCAAAGCACCTTTCTCATATACGTTGGCATAATTTTCCTCATACGGTTCCTCCAAAATATTTTCACTCATTACCGTAAAGGACATTTCATCATCATATGCTTTGGCATTATTTACCTTATCCATAATACGCTCATAAAACTCCGCCTCGTTTATCAAACCTTGTTGTATTTGAAATAAATTAGCAAAATACTCCGTGGTTCCCTCGTACATCCAAAGGTGTTTGGACATTTTGGGATCATTAAAATCAAAGTATTGTACCTCTTCAGAATGCACATTTAGCGGGGTAACAATATGGAAAAACTCATGTGAAACCACATCTACCATCGCTTGTTCCAAACGATCCTGGGGCATGGCTTCAGGTAAAACCACCACTGTAGAAGTATGGTGCTCCAAAGCCCCAAACCCAGACGCATCATCCTCTTCCATTGTAGACAAATACAGAAGTATATTATATTCTTTGGTACCATCTATTTCACCCAAAAAGGCTTTTTGTGCACTCATCATCTTCTCCATGCGTTCCTTTAAAGTAGCTGCAGTATATACGCCGTTTGGAGAGTAAACACTCAGGGTGACAGTTATATCATTTATCTGAAAAGTCTCGGTATTTGGTTTCGTATATTGGATGGGACTGTCTATTACATCAAAATAGCGACTTGCCAAAAATACATCTCTACCAACTTCTACTTCTTCCGCAATTTTACTTTTTAACGATGTAGTTGCTTTAAGGCCCGCAGGGTAATTAATTGATATCTCATACGGCACTTCCTTTAAACCTTTAAAATATCCTACAAAACCATGAAGATTTAGCACAAAATTTTCATTCTTAAGAATATTGGTTCCCGAGGGAGAAAATACCTTTTCGCTGGTTTCGCTTTCCGTATCATAAGTATCATTGACCCTATAAGTGACCTTACCCAAGTTTTTACCTGATTGAATTTTCCATGTATTTTCATCCAATTTTTCAAAGGTTAATTCATTGCCCTCGTAGTCCAAAGCTTTGAAATCCTCGATATATTTTCCGTAATTATCCTCACTGTAAGTTCCTGGGACGGTTTTTGGGATATAGAAAAACACTTGGTCAGTAGAAAACGCCCCAGGATTGATGGATACTGGTACTTGGTCATTTTCTACATTTACCAAATCCAAAGTGGTAAGCATTGGGGTTTTATCTGCTGTTAATACACTTTTACTGGCACCACACCCCAATAACAACATGCTAAAAAAGCAGCATAAAAAAATCCTTTTCATAAAACTATAATTATATTTAAAATTTTTCAATTCAGTAAAACTGTACAAGGTTATAAAAATTAACACAACTCCGCAGTATTATTAGGAAATAATTAAGGGTGACCTTTCCTACAAAACGCATCTAGATTCCAAACATTTTTTGATTATTTTTGCTCCAACGAAATCGTAGCGCATGCAATACAAAAGAATTCTCCTAAAGCTAAGTGGCGAAGCTTTAATGGGAAACAAGCAGTACGGAATTGACTCTGAAAGGCTTTCTGAATACGCCCAAGAAATTAAAAATGTTGCGGACAAAGGCGTAGAAATTGCCATCGTTATTGGCGGAGGCAATATCTTTAGAGGACTTACAGGGGCCGCCATGGGCATGGATCGTGTGCAAGGAGACCACATGGGTATGCTGGCAACGGTTATTAATGGCCTTGCCTTGCAAAGCGCTCTGGAGACACAAGGAATACAAACTAGATTGCAGTCTGCCATTCATATTAATGAAGTAGCGGAACCCTTTATCAGACGTCGCGCGATGCGACACTTGGAGAAAGGGAGAGTGGTCATCTTTGGAGGCGGTACCGGAAACCCTTATTTCACAACAGATTCTGCAGCTGTATTGAGGGCCATTGAAATAGAAGCCGATGTTATTCTAAAGGGTACACGTGTAGATGGCATATACACTTCGGACCCAGAAAAAGACAAGAATGCCACTAAATTCGATTCCATATCCTTTGCTGATGTATTACTCAAAGGTCTAAAGGTAATGGACACCACCGCCTTTACTTTGAGCCAAGAAAACGAATTGCCAATAGTGGTTTTTGATATGAATAAAAAAGGGAATCTTACCAAATTGGTAGAGGGAGAAAATATAGGTACCGTGGTCAACCTTTAACAGACACTTATTACGCATAATTTTTTTTAACTATGAACGAAGAGGTACAGTTTATACTTGATTCCGCGAAGGAAAGCATGGATGCGGCATTAAAGCATTTAGAAAAGGAATTTGTTAAGATACGTGCGGGTAAGGCCAGCCCGGCAATGCTCTCATCCGTAAAAGTAGAGTATTACGGTTCGCTAACCCCATTGGCACAGGTGGCCAACGTAAGCACACCAGACGGCCGTACCATTTCAGTTCAGCCATGGGAGAAAAATATGTTACAGGAAATTGAAAAGGCTATTATAAATTCCAACTTGGGCTTCAACCCCATGAACAATGGCGATTTTGTAATCATCAACGTTCCACCTTTAACAGAAGAGCGCAGAATTCAGTTGACCAAACAGGCTAAGGCTGAAGCTGAAGATGCCAAAGTTGGCATTAGAAGTGCCCGTCAAGAGGCCAATAAGGAGATTAAAAATCTGGATGCATCCGAAGATTTGCAAAAAAACGCGGAGGTAGACGTGCAAGAACTTACTGATGAATACATCAAAAAAACCGATGCATTCTTGGCAAAAAAAGAAAAGGAAATTATGACGGTGTAATTACCAATTATACAAAATTTCCAAAAAGCGATCCTAGGATCGCTTTTTTTATACACTTAATACAAGAACAGTTAATTTTAAAAGCGCTAGACCATTTAAATCCTTTGTGCTAGGAACACAACTTGGCAATAACTACCTTTGCGCTCGGTAAAAATCTACCATGACAAGTAAATTCACGAAAGGTTTTTGGGAAAAGACGGCGCGCATCATCCTACGGAATAGGATTTTGATTCTATTCCTTATTGCAGGTATTACTGTGTTTCTTGGTATGCAATGGGAAAACATGCGATTTAGTAATTCCCAAGCCAACTTACTTCCAGACAATCACCCTGTTAACATAGAATATCGGTCTTTCTTAAAACAGTTTGGCGAAGAAGGCAACGCCATTGTATTTGCTATTAAAGATCAAGCTTTATTCACTCCAGAAAACATTAACCGTTGGAATCGCTTTAGCAAGCAACTCGTCGCTTTCCCTGAAGTGGATTTTGTATTAAGCTTGGACAATCTTCAGGAACTGGTCAAGGATAATGAAAAGCAGGAGTTTCAATTAAGACCTTTAATTGATGGACAATTAAAATCGCAGCAGGAACTGGACAGTATTAAAGAACACCTGTTTAATGAACTTCCGTTTTATGACAAGCTATTGTTCAATAAGGAAAGTGCTACCATAAGAACAGTAGTGAATATGGACAAGGACATTGTGAACACTACGGTTCGTAAAGACTTTGTCCTGAAAGACCTCACTAATTTGGTTGAAAATTTTGAAGAAGAAACCGGTTTGGACGTGCATGTTTCGGGTATGCCTTATATCCGCACCATGAATTCCCAAAATATCATCGATGAAATTGGCAAGTTCATTATAGCGGCCCTTGGGGTTACCTCGCTAATATTTTTCTTCTTTTTTAGAAGTTTTAGAGCCACCCTAATATCCATGTGCATTGTAATCATTGGCGTTATGTGGGCCTTTGGTGTTCTTGGATTGCTGCAGTATGAGATTACGGTATTAACGGCATTGATTCCCCCTTTAATCATCGTAATAGGTATTCCCAACTGTATTTTTCTAATCAACAAGTACCAGCAAGAGGTCAAAAAACATGGCAACCAAGCCCTCTCCTTGCAAAGGGTAATTTCCAAAATTGGAAATGCAACGCTCATGACCAACATGACCACAGCTTCCGGCTTTGCCACTTTTATTATTACGGACAGCAAACTACTGAAAGAATTTGGAATTGTAGCCTCGATCAATATCATCGGTATTTTCGTTTTGTCACTTTTGATAATTCCAATTATCTACAGTTTTTTATCCCTTCCCAAAACAAGACATTTAAAACATTTGAACAAAAAATGGGTAGATGGCTTTGTAAATTGGATGGAGAATATCGTTAGGGAAAGGCGAATTTCAGTCTACATAGTATCCTTAATTTTATTGGTTACCAGTATTATTGGCATCTACCAAATTGAAATTTCTGGCAGCCCCATAGAAGACATGCCCAAAAAAGCCCAGTTCTTCAAGGACATTCGCTTTTTCGAGAAAGAGTTTGATGGTATAATGCCTGTAGAAATTGTGGTAGACACTAAAAGACCCAAAGGGGTGATGCGCTCTACCAATCTGAAACGAATTGACCAACTAAGTGAAGTCATTAGCGAAATTCCCGAATTGTCCAAGCCTATATCAGTAGTTAATTTGGTAAAGTATTCTAAACAGGCATTTTATAATGGCCTACCAAAATACTACCAATTACCCACCAATCAAGAGAGTAATTTTATATTGTCCGTGGCTCAAAAGTCTTCTGGAAATGAAAACCTTTTAAAGAATTTTGTGGATAGCACAGGACAGACTGCCAGGATAACCACTTTCATGAAAGACGTTAAAACGGATCGCATGGAAGAAATTGAAGCTAGACTACAAGAAAATATTGAAAAGTTCTTCCCTGCGGAAAGATACAATGTTTACATGACGGGGAGCGCCTTAATTTTCTTAAAAGGAACTAAGTACTTGGTCAAAAACTTAATTATGTCCTTGGCGTTCGCCATATTTCTGATAGCGCTGTTCATGGCTTACCTATTTAGGTCCTTTAGAATGATTGTTATTTCCCTAATTCCTAACTTGCTCCCGTTGGTAATCACAGCTGGCGTAATGGGTTATGCCGGAGTGCCAATAAAGCCATCCACCATACTTGTTTTCAGCATCGCGTTCGGTATTTCCGTAGACGACACCATTCACTTTTTGGCAAAATACCGTCAAGAATTGATTGCCAACAAATGGCACATTAAGAAATCCGTTTATGCCGCTTTAAGGGAAACCGGAGTAAGCATGTTCTACACCTCTATCGTATTATTTTTTGGATTTTCGGTTTTTATCATATCCAATTTTGGAGGAACAGTGGCATTAGGAGCATTGGTTTCGGCCACTCTAATGTTCGCTATGCTGGCGAATCTTATACTATTACCTTCCTTACTACTTTCATTGGAAAGAAATATTGCGAGCAAAAAAATCCTCAAAAAACCGCAAATAGACATCCTACCCAAAAAAGATGAGGACAATTAAGCTAAAATCTTCAGTGATTTAACCAACTCCTAGCTCCCATCTTTTTATTCAAAAAGTTATCTTTGCCCTTCAATTTTCAAGTGAGCAAGACATGAACACGAAGAGCGTAAAGGATTTATTAAAAGGAGAACTTTTATTGCAAGAAGTTACCGTAAACGGTTGGGTTAAAACTTTTAGAAGCAACAGGTTTATTGCTTTGAATGACGGTTCTACCCTTTCCAATATTCAATGCGTAGTAGACTTTGAAAATTTTGACCAGGATATATTGAAGCAAATCAACACCGGAGCAGCCATAAAGGTTACCGGAACCTTGGCCGAAAGCCAAGGTAGGGGTCAAAGTGTAGAAATTCAAGTAAAGGAAATTTTGGTACATGGAGGGGCTGATCCAGAGGTTTACCCAATTCAACCTAAAAAACATTCCTTGGAGTTTTTGCGAGAGAAAGCGCACCTGCGTGTTAGAACCAATACTTTTTCCGCCGTAATGCGTGTGCGCTCTGCCTTGTCATTTGCCATTCACCAGTATTTTAGAGAAAATGGTTTCTATTATTTCCACGCTCCTATTATTACCGGTTCCGATGCAGAAGGAGCCGGCGAAATGTTTAGGGTGACCACCTTGGATGATAAAAACCCAAAACTTACCGAAGAAGGAACCGTAGATTACAAGGAAGATTTCTTTGGGAAGGAAACCAATCTTACTGTTTCCGGACAATTGGAAGCAGAGGCCTATGCCATGGCGTTGGGAAAGGTATACACCTTTGGACCTACATTTAGAGCGGAAAACTCCAATACCTCTAGGCATTTAGCGGAGTTTTGGATGATCGAACCGGAGATGGCCTTCTATGATTTGGACGCCAATATGGACCTGGCAGAAGATTTCATCAAGAGTGTTCTAAAGTATGTTTTGGAGCATTGTGCCGAAGATCTAGAGTTCTTGGAAAAGAGGTTATTGGACGAAGAAAAAACCAAGCCGCAAGCTGAAAGAAGTGAAATGGCACTTTTGGAAAAGCTAAAATTCGTAACTGAAAATGGCTTTAAAAGAGTGAGCTACACCGAAGCAATAGACATTTTAAGAAACTCAAAGCCCAATAAAAAGAAAAAATTTCAGTATATCATTGATGAGTGGGGTGCCGATCTGCAAAGTGAGCATGAAAGATACTTGGTAGAAAAGCATTTTAAATGTCCCGTAATTCTTTTTGACTATCCTGCTAAGATAAAGGCATTTTACATGCGCCTCAACGAGGACGGTAAAACCGTGAGGGCCATGGACATTCTCTTTCCGGGAATTGGAGAAATCGTGGGCGGCTCTCAGCGTGAAGAAAGATTGGATGTACTTAAGGAAAAAATGGCAGCACTGGACATCCCTGAAGAAGAACTTTGGTGGTATTTAGACCTACGTAAGTTTGGAACCGCCACCCATAGTGGTTTTGGACTAGGTTTTGAAAGATTGGTACTTTTCGCCACTGGAATGGGCAACATAAGAGACGTTATTCCGTTTCCTAGGACACCGCAGAATGCCGAATTTTAACGGGAATTGGTTAACTTTATATAGGTTCAATTTAATTTTTCGATGCTAAAGCAACATCTACAATTCAAATTATCGCAAAAACTATCGCCTCAGCAGATACAACTGATGAAGCTGATTCAATTGCCTACACAGGCTTTTGAACAACGGTTGAAGCAGGAATTGGAAGAAAACCCTGCTTTGGAAGGCGGAAAAGAAGAATTGGACACCTTTGATGACGAATTTTCAGACCCCTACGAAACTGAAAATGACAATGAAACTATCAATACAGAGGATATCAACATTGATGATTATCTGAGTGATGATGAAATTCCTGACTACAGAACCAAAGCCAATAATTACAGTTCTGATGACGAGGAAAAGAGCGTGCCTTATGCGGCAGGTGTTTCCTTTAACCAGTATTTGATCAATCAATTGAATACCGTTTACTTAAGCGATGACGAATGGAGCATTGCGGAGTTTTTAGTGGGAAGTGTGGATGAAAGCGGTTATATAAGAAGACCTTTATCCGATATTTTGGACGATTTAGCCTTTACCCAAAATATATACACAGACGAAGAGACCATTGAAAAGGTACTAAGGATAGTTCAGAAACTTGATCCTCCGGGTGTAGCTGCCCGTTCTCTAGAAGAATGTCTTACGATACAACTAAAACGAAAAGAGGCTACACCACCTGTAGAATTGGCCATAGCCATTTTGGAAAAATCCTTTGATCAGTTTACGAAGAAGCATTACAAAAAACTTATTCAGAAGCACAATATTACTGAAGAACAGCTTCGTGATGCTATTTCAGAAATAGAAAAGCTAAATCCGAAACCTGGGGGTTCCTATTCAGGCAATAACCGCATGGTAGAACATGTTGTTCCGGATTTCTCCATAAGAATTGTGGAAGGAGAACTAGAACTTTCCTTAAATGGTAGAAACGCTCCGGAATTGCACGTTTCCAAGGAGTATAGTAATATGCTCAAGGGATATAAGGAAACCAAGGAGAAATCAAAATCACAAAAAGACACCATCCTGTTCATCAAACAAAAGTTAGATGCCGCCAAATGGTTTATAGATGCCATAAGACAAAGACAGCAGACACTTTTCGTAACCATGAACGCCATCATGCAATATCAACGCGAATATTTCCTTACAGGAGACGAGCGTAACTTGAGACCGATGATCCTAAAGGATATTGCAGATGAAATAGATATGGATGTTTCTACGGTATCTCGTGTGGCCAATAGTAAATATGTAGATACACCTTATGGCACCAAATTGATTAAGGAGTTCTTTTCAGAGTCCATGAAAAATGATCAAGGCGAGGATGTTTCTACTAGGGAGATAAAAAAAATATTGGAAACGGTCATAGGGGAAGAATCCAAGAAAAAACCACTTACCGACGATAAGTTAGCCGCTATATTAAAAGAAAAAGGATATCCTATTGCCAGGCGCACCGTTGCCAAATATAGAGAGCAACTGGATATTCCTGTAGCGAGGTTGCGCAAACAGATTTAATGAGAATATTTCTCTTAGTTATATCCTATATCTTCCACCCCCTATTCACTCCAATTGGGGGCACGGTTGCCTACTTTATCCTAACCCCTAAATTCACACCCCCAGAACTAAAGTACGGTAACCTACTGCCCATTTTTATCCTAACGGTTATTATTCCAATCATAGCGTATTTTATTTTAAGGAATTTAGGCGTGGTATCTACCGTATTTGTACCTAATTTAAAGGAAAGGAAATACCCCCTATACATCAACCTTTTAATTCTATTTCTAGTGGTTTATAAGGTCATTGGAAGTTACTTTATCGTAGAGTTACATTTCTTCTTTATTGGCTTAATAGCGGCAACAATGACCACCCTGCTTCTACTATTTTTTAAATTAAAAGCGAGCATTCACCTTATGGGAATGGGAAGCATTTACATGTTCTTGGTTTGCCTAAGTATACATTTTGAAATAAATATTACACTTGGCCTAAGTCTATTGACCATCGCTGTAGGCCTTGTAGCAACATCACGTATTTACCTAAAAGCACATTCAAAACCGGAGCTTGTTGTAGGATTAATTATAGGCATCCTATCCCAACTACTAACGATTCAGTATTGGTTATAACACTACTTAAAGAATATAGAAAATAAGCCCTATACGAAGAGAATGAACCTTTAGGTCATTACCGTTCAACACCACACTATCATTAAAAAGATTACTAAGGGCATAATAAGCATGTAGATTGAAAGTGTTGTAGCCAAAATTGAGGGTAGGACCGTATTGGAATCTTTTAATATCTTCATTATAAAAAGAGATTTTTGCCCCCTCAGATGGCACGTATTTTGACCTACCACCAACCACATAACCAAATTTCATTCCTGCATATACCCTCCAAAACTTGTGTGACAATGCATTGGAATTACGCCAGCGAAACTCAACCGGAAGCTCCAACATATGGGTTTCAACTTTACTTCGCTTAAAATCATCTTTATCCTCTATGATATCATAAACGAAGGAACCATTATTTTCCAAAGCCCTTAAGTTGGAGTAATAGGTATAATAGCCATAACCCACTCCCAGCCCCATAGCTATATTTCTTTCTTCGTTAAGTGGAATGTCTTTTATAAGACCACCTTGGAGACCATAAGAAAGATTACTTTGGCTTACAGCATCTGGCTTTTCCAGTAAAAAGTTATAGGTAAGACCTAAATAAAATTGATCTTCTAAATACCTATTATCAACTAATAAAGTATCAGTTTGGATTTGGGCATACCCAAAAAAGCAAACCAATAAAAGAAACGAGAGTACACATTTTTGCATAGAAACAAAAATAAAACAAAAACGCCCTGAACTTTTAAGCTCAGGGCGTTTCTTGTATTAAATATGCTGTTAAACGCTACTGCAAGTTATTAAAAGCATCTCCATCATAAGTGGTATAATTCACTTTGAGGGCATTTACTTTTCTTAATTCTTGCTTAATATCGGAGATAAGTCCCATATTGGCATTTTTATCAACTTTTAAGGCTGTAGTTAACACATTCTGTAATTCCTGAGCTTTTTTAGCTCTTTCCTGCAAAATGTAATCTCCAACCGCAGATGGATCTGCAAACTTATCATTTAACTGAATCTTTGGCTCTGAACCAAATTGAGAAGAATATTGACTAGTAGGAGCCCCTACGTAAATGTAGATTACCCTATCTTTCTTTTCTAACTTCTTAATTTCACTGGCATTTGGCAAAGTATTCTCCACCTTAAGCGAACTATCCTTCATAACGGTCACCGTCATAAAGAAAAATAACAGCATGAAAACAATGTCCGGTAACGCAGCAGTATTCACTGCTGGTAAACCTTCATCTTTTTTCTTTGCAAACTTTGACATAGTATTCTGGTTTAACTGTTATTTAATTAGTACTCGTCTCTGCTTCAGACAACTTCTGAGGGAATAAATCCTGAATTCTCTTCACTTTATCCTTCAATTCATCCTTGACGCTTGACTCTGTCTCAGGGTTCAAATATTCAGCTTCCATATCGGTAAAATTCCGATTAAAAAGTCGCTGCGCTTCCCTATTTCTAAGGTCATTATAGGCACCTACCAACTCATTTTGAACAGTGATGTAAGTACTATACTTCGTTTCCCTGTCGTTTTTAAGAGAAATAATCGCTTTAGTTGGGTTATCTGATGACTCTGTATTTTTGGCACCCTTACAATAAGTACAAGTACCATCACCACCATTATCCAAAAAGGCAATAGCCCTTTCCCTAAGGTTCTTTATTTCGGTAAGCTGATCCTCTACTAACAGCTGACCATTTTTATTGATATTGACCTCAAAGATATTTTTCTGCTTAATAACAACATCATTCTCGGGTGGTTCTATCGGCGGTAACATACGGTCCAAACCGGCATCTGTCTCAATCGTTGTTGTCACCAAGAAGAAAATAAGTAACAAGAACGCGATGTCTGCCATAGATCCCGCATTTACCTCTGCTGGTGCTCCTCTTTTTGGCATAGTTTAAATTTTAATTATTTAGTCATCTTTCTAATACCACCCCAGATCATAGAGCCAACAGCGATGATAGTCAATATAAAGAATACATTGATACCAGCACCAATTTGCTTCACTTCACTTTCTGTGGTAGCTACGCCTCTATCGGCCATTTCTTGAAGGCTAACATCAGTACCATCGGCCATTACATAACCAATTCCTACTACTAACAGAAAACCAACGATTACAAACAAACTTTTCTTTAAGCTTGCCGGATTAGCAAATAAGTTCTTAATAGAAAATATAAGGCTAAAGAATACCGCTACAGCTAATAAGATGTAGGTAATGATGAACATGGTATTTAGTGCGCCACTACTAGCAGCTTCGGCTGCAGGCATTTCAGACTCTGGCAACAAGAACCAAAGCACGGCACCTATCAAACCAACTGCAATGAGCGCAATTTTTATAATCTTATGCATAATTTTTAGGTTTTAAAGGTGTGCGAATTACTTCTTGTGGTCTACCAACAAATCTATCAATACGATAGATGAATCTTCCATATCGTTAACAATGCTATCAATCTTAGCAATGATATAGTTATAGAAAATCTGAAGGATAATAGCGGTAATAAGACCAAATACCGTTGTTAATAACGCCACCTGAATATCACCTGCAATAAGCGATGCACTCAAGTTACCAACAGCACTAATTTTCTGGAAGGCCTGAATCATACCGATTACCGTACCCATGAACCCAAGCATTGGAGCAATAGCGATGAACAGGGACAACCAAGAAACATTTTTTTCCAATTGACCCATCTGAACTCCACCGTAGGCAACAACAGCCTTTTCAGCAGACTCAATGCTCTCTCCAGCTCTATCCAATCCTTGGTAATAGATGGAAGCAACAGGTCCTTTTGTGTTTCTACAAACTTCTTTTGCAGCTTCAACACCACCGGAAGCCAAAGCATCTTCTACTTGTTGCTTCAATTTAGTAGTGTTAGTAGTAGCCATATTCAAATAGATGATTCTTTCGATAGCTACGGCCAAGCCCAAAATCAAACATAGAAGTACAATACCCATGAAACCGGCACCACCCTGGATAAACATTTCTTTTAATACCTGGGTAAAACCTTTTTCAGCTTCAGCGGGAGCATCTTGCAACATAGTTGCGGCAGTAGCCATTGCATTTACAGTATTTGTGCTCAATACAAACAACCCGCCCATGGCTAGGATAGAGGATAATTTTTTCATTTTTTCAAACTTAGATTAGTTATTTAATAGGGTTAAAGATAAAAAAAAATCGTAACAAAAAAAGTAAAACTTCCACGTGTGCAAGAAGCTAAAAATGTAGACTTTACAAGGGATGAACATTAATTGAACTTACAAACCCCCTACAATTTAACCACATAAAATAGCTTCTATTTTTCACATAGAAACCAAACTTACACTTATTTTCCTTACTTACTTCTTTACGGAAAATGTTTTTTGTACTTGCAGAGAGGAAGGGATTCGAACCCTCGATACACTTTTGGTGTATACACACTTTCCAGGCGTGCGCCTTCGACCACTCGGCCACCTCTCTAAATCATATCTGCCCCTTTCTTCATCATTAAATCAGGACTAGATAGGCTTACCTTATTAGGGCTGCCAAATAACAAAAAAAATATTAGTTGATGAAATTATAAACTGTTTTTTATTGCATTTCTCCCCTCAAAGAAGTTTCAAATACTGTTTTGAAGAGTTTAGGGGATATATTATCACCTAAAAGGTACATTAATTTAGTAATTGCCGCTTCCGTGGTGATGTCTTTTCCGTTAATGACTCCCACTTCTTCCAAATGCTTACTGGTCTCATACCTCCCCATCACAACAGACCCTCCTGAGCATTGGGTCACGTTTACAATGTGAATACCATCTTCAGAAGCTCGTTGCAAACAGCTTACCAACCATTTTTCTGTAGGGGCATTTCCAGACCCATACGTTTCCAGCACCAAGCCCTTTAACCCGCATATTTTTAATACACTCTCCAACACAGTTGGAGACATATTTGGAAACAACTTAAGAATGGCCACATTGGCATCCATCCTTTTATGTACTTTCAACTTTTTTCTTTCATCCTTAACCAAATGGTTATCAAACACCTTGAGATGCACACCAGACTCAATCAATGGCGGATAGTTTAGTGAGGCAAAGGCCTGAAAATGTTCGGCATTTATTTTGGTAGTTCGGTTCGCTCGGTACAATTTATATTCAAAGTACAGCCCCACTTCTTGAATTACAGGCTTTCCTTTTTCCTGTAAAGCTGCTATTTGTACAGCAGTTATTAAATTTTCCTTGGCATCGGTTCTTAAATCACCTATGGGCAATTGAGATCCGGTAAAAATCACAGGCTTTGCCAGATTCTCCAACATAAAACTCAAAGCAGATGAAGTGTAGCTCATGGTGTCACTTCCATGTAAGATAACAAAACCATCATGAGTTTGATAATTTCCCTCTATGAGTGAAGCTATCTTTTCCCAATGGCCAGCGTTCATATTGGAGGAATCAATTGGGGTTTCAAATGAAATTGCATCAATTTTACAATCCAACTGCTTAAGCTCAGGTATCCTCTTTAGTAGTTCACTAAAGTCAAACGCTTTTAAAGCTCCGGATTTATAGTCCTTAACCATACCAATGGTACCACCGGTGTATATAATAAGTATGTTCACCTTATCCACTTACCTCTTACTTTTAAATTCCGAAAATAGCTTTTGAGTTTTCAGTGGTTATTCTTGCCACTTCTTCCTTTGATTTTTGATAGATTTCCGAAAGTTTTTCCCCAATATTCACCAAGTATACGCTTTCGTTTCTTTTACCCCTAAAAGGAGTGGGTGCCAAATAGGGAGCATCAGTCTCCAGAACAACTTCTGAAAGTGGTATTTCATTAAGGAACTTATCTATTTTACCATTCTTAAATGTAACCACTCCACCAATTCCTAATTTCATATTGTAGGAAATGGCGCTTTGCGCTTGCTTTAAGTCACCGGTAAAGCAATGGAAAATTCCGAAAAGTCCGTCCCCCTTTTCATTCTCCAACACCTCAAAAACCTCATCGAACGCATCCCTACAATGTATCACAATGGGTAATTGATACTTTTTAGCCAATCTAATTTGATAAGCAAAGGCCTCCTGTTGTTCCGTAAGCAGAGATTTATCCCAATATAAATCCACTCCTATTTCACCTACCGCGTAAAACTTTCTTTTACCCAACAGCTCTTCCACATGGGCCAACTCCTCTCTGTAATTCTCCTTCACATGTGTGGGATGCAAACCGGTCATCAAAAACATATGTTCCGGAAACTCTGCCTCCAATTGTAGCATGCTTTCCGTATACGTAGAATCAATTGCCGGGATAAAAAACCGTTGAACCCCTGCATTAATAGCGCGTTGTACCACTTGACTCCTATCCTCATCAAATGCCTCGCTATATAAATGTGTGTGTGTATCCGTTAAAATCATGCGGCAAAAGTAAGTCTATCTTTTAGCATTTTGAAATCATTACCTTTTAACAGTTATTTGAAATGAAGAACTTTAGCTTACCGTACCTTTACTGCCTTTAAAAATGTTTGACTTAAGACCTTACGAATGTCATTAAAGAAATTCCTCCAAAAGAAAGGCTACTGCAAAATAGATTTAAAGGTAACGGCTACGGACCATTTTGAGATAAAAGCTAAAATTAATGGAATTACCGGAAGGTTTATTTTAGACACCGGAGCTTCTAACACCTGTATTGGTTTTGATAAGGTTGAACAATTCAAACTAACCTCCGAAGCATCTGAAATTAAGGCCGCCGGTGCAGGAGGCACCAACCTTGAAACCCTTATTTCAGTAAAAAACAAAATTGAAATAGGCGAATGGAAAAAGAAAAAAGTCAAAATAGTCCTTTTTGACCTTGTCCATGTAAACGAGGCACTAGTGGCACATAACGTACATCCCGTAGATGGGATTATTGGCGCTGATGTTCTAAAAAAAGTAAAGGCTATCATAGACTACGACAAATCATGCGTTTACCTTAAAATGTAACCCAATAAAAAACCCCGGAGTATCTACTCCAGGGCTTTCTTATAATTAAATTTGAGTATTACAACTCCAATGCTCTTTGTTCATTTCCGTCCATGAGCAATTCCACAGGATTTTCCAAAGCTTCTTTGATAGCCACTAAAAAGCCAACAGACTCCTTTCCATCAATAATTCGATGGTCATAGGATAGTGCTACGTACATGATTGGAGCAATAGCAATGGCCCCATCACGAACAATAGGTCTTTCTACAATGTTGTGCATTCCTAAAATAGCACTTTGGGGAGGATTGATAATTGGAGTGGACAACATGGAACCAAAAACACCTCCATTAGTTATGGTAAATGTACCTCCAGTCATTTCATCAACCGTAATTTCACCTTCCCTAGCACGGATTGCCAACCGTTTAACCTCAGACTCTACACCTCTAAAGCTTAAATTTTCTGCATTTCTGATAACAGGAACCATCAATCCCTTTGGCCCGGATACAGCAATACTAATATCACAAAAATCATAGGATATCATCTCCTTACCATCTATCATGGAGTTAACCGCTGGATATTGTTTCAACGCCCTAACTACGGCCAAGGTAAAAAAGGACATAAAACCTAAACCTACGCCATGCTTTGATTTAAAATCCTCTTTGTATTTAGACCGAAGGTCAAAAATTGGGGACATATCCACTTCGTTAAAAGTGGTAAGCATGGCCGTTTCATTTTTAACCGAAACCAACCTTTCTGCCACTTTACGTCTTAACATGGACAGTTTGGACCTAGTCTCGCCCCTACTTGCCCCAGAAGGAGAACCCATGGAAGGAACCGCCTTTACGGCATCATCCTTGGTAATTCTACCATCCTTACCGGTCCCTTTTACAGAAGCAGCATCAATTCCTTTCTCGTTCAATATTTTCTTGGCGGCAGGAGACGCCACACCTGAAGCGTAGGTCTCTTTGGCCTGAGCAGGCTGAGAAGCTTTTGCATCATTATTGGATGGAGCCTTTTCCTGATCTTTGGCCAAATCCTTTTCTGCTTTGGTACCAGCTCCCTCATCCCCACTTCCAGCGGTTGAATCCGCACCAGCACTAGCGCCTTCCGGTTTGGCGGCATCCGTATCAATTAAACAAACTACTTCGCCTACAGCAACGGCATCACCAACTTCGGCCTTTAAAGTAATAATCCCACTTTGTTCTGCGGGTAGTTCAAGGGTTGCCTTATCGGAATCCACTTCGGCAATGGCTTGGTCTTTCTCCACGTAATCTCCATCTTCAACCAACCATTCCGCAATCTCCACTTCGGTAATCGATTCGCCCGGAGATGGAACTTTCATTTCTAATATCATGCTATTGTATCTTTTCTAGGTTATGATAGTTAAATTCAAAATTCTATAAAAACTAAGCTTTTGCATTTTCTTTAGGTTTAGGAATTGGCTTTGTCATATTATCCTTTTCCTTATCAAAAACATAGTCAATTACTTGCTGATGCCTCATTTTGGAGCGAACTGCACTACCAGCGGCAGGCGAGGCATAAAATCTTCTTGAGGCCACCCTAAATTGTTGCGACTCTGGAAAATGCATCATCATATGACTCCATGCCCCCATATTCCTAGGTTCTTCTTGAGCCCATACGATATCATCCGCGTTTTTGTACTTAGAGATAATCTCTTTCATTTGCTCTGCCGGGACAGGGAACAATTGCTCTACACGTACCAAGGCCACATCTTCCCTGGAATGCTCTTCCTTAGCAGCCAGTAGATCATAGTAAAATTTACCCGTACAGAAGACTAGGCTTTTCACCTTCTTCACATCTGCTAAGGAATCATCCAACACTTCCTTAAAGCCTCCTTTAGCAAGCTCAGAAACAGATGAGACCGCCTTTGGATGCCTCAACAAACTTTTAGGAGTAAAGATGATCAATGGTTTTCTAAAATTCACCTTCATCTGCCTTCTTAAAATATGGAACATTTGTGCCGGAGTGGTCACATCTGCTATATACATATTGTCCCTTGCACATAATTGCAAGTACCTTTCCATACGAGCCGAAGAATGCTCTGCACCCTGACCTTCATAGCCATGTGGCAAAAGCATTACCAAACCGTTCTGCAATTTCCATTTATCCTCTGCGGCAGAGATATATTGGTCAATCATAATTTGAGCTCCATTACTGAAGTCTCCAAACTGAGCCTCCCAAATGGTCAACGTATTTGGACTGGCCATGGCATAACCATAATCAAAACCAACAACACCATATTCAGAAAGAAGGGAATTATAGATTTGAAAAGTGCCTTGATCTTCAGAGAGGTGATTTAACAACAAAACTTCTTCCTCACTCTCCTCCACCTTCATTACGGCATGCCTATGCGAAAATGTACCGCGCTCCACATCTTGACCGGACATGCGCACACCATATCCCTCTGAGAGCAGCGTACCGTAAGCCAAAAGCTCACCCATGGCCCAATCAAGGGAATCTTTCTCAAAATACATTTTCTTTCGGTCCCTGATAAGTTTTTCCACTTTTCTCAAGAACTTTTTATCTTTTGGCAGTTCTGTAATCACCTTCGCGATTTCAGTTAGCTTGTTTTCTTCAAAGCTTGTATCTACCTTATCCATCATCTCCCACTCACGAACATTGGAAAAACCTTTCCATTCGTCCGCCATAAAAGGAGTGATTTTTGTTTTATCTTCTTTACGGGAATCTTCCAATTCTTCTTCCAAAGAAGCTTTGTACTCATCCTCTAGATGCTTCACATAATCCTGATCAATGATTCCTTCCTGAATCAATTTTTCGGCATAGATATCCCTAGGATTTTTTTGCTTGGCAATGGCCTTGTATAACTTAGGCTGCGTAAAACGGGGTTCATCACCCTCATTGTGACCATATTTTCTATATCCTAAAAGATCAAGGAATACATCCCTATTAAAACGCATTCTATATTCCAGTGCGAACAAAGATGCGTGGACTACCGCCTCAGCATCATCTGCATTTACATGCAATACCGGGCTTAAGGTAACTTTACCAACATCCGTGCAGTAGGTAGAACTACGCGCATCCAAATAATTGGTAGTAAAACCAATTTGGTTATTTACCACAATATGAATGGTTCCATTGGTCTTATAACCATCTAGAGTAGCCATCTGCACTACTTCATATACCAACCCTTGTCCGGCTATGGCAGCATCTCCATGTACCACTATGGGCAACACTTTTGAAAAATCTTCCGGAAAATGCGTATCCTGTTTAGCTCTGGCGATACCTTCTACAACAGCCCCTACAGTTTCTAAGTGCGACGGATTGGGCGCAATGTTCATTTTAATTCGCTTACCATTATCGGTTTTGCGATCGGATGTCCAACCTAAATGGTATTTTACATCGCCATCAAAAATCTCTTGCTCATAGTCCTTGCCATCAAACTCACTAAAAATATCCTTGGCTGCCTTGCCAAAAATATTGGTAAGCACATTTAGCCTACCTCTATGGGCCATACCCATTACAAATTGCTCAACACCTAGTTCCGCAGCACGCTCAACAACAGCATCCAAGGCAGGTATAAGCGATTCGTTCCCTTCTAAGGAAAATCTTTTTTGGCCAACGTATTTGGTATGTAAGAAACCTTCAAAAGAAACCGCTTGGTTCAACTTTCTAAGTATCCTTTTTTTGTGGTCTACATCAAATTTTGGGTGGTTATCATTTACATTAAGCCATTGCTGAATCCACTCAATTCGCTCCGGATTACGTATATACATATACTCTACCCCAATGGCATCACAATAAATTCGTTGTAAATGATCGATAATTTGAGCCAGAGAACTTGCCCCTATACCTATAATTTCACCCGCATTGAATACGGTTGACATATCACCTTGGGAAAGACCAAAGTTCTTAATCTCCAAAGTTGGCTCGTATTTTCTTCTTTCCCTTACGGGATTGGTTTTGGTAAAAAGGTGTCCGCGACTTCTATAGCCATCAATCAATCTTATGACCTGAAATTCTTTTTGTAGCGAACTTGGCACTTCTACATCTTGTCCGTTTTGAGAAAGGGAACCAGAACCTATTGTTTCCAGATCCAATTCATCCAAGGCCATTTCCGAGCCAAAATCAAATCCCTGAAAAAAGGCCCTCCAACTGGGCTCTAAACTATCAGGGGCTTTAAGGTACTTGTCATATAAATCCGCAAAAAAAGCAGTATGTGCGGCGTTTAGAAAGGAATACTTATCCATATAAGGTTATCTGTCGTGCAAATAAAATTAGAACTTGCCCTCGAATATAGATAGGTGCTTTTTGCTATGCTTGTGCCGGTACATTCTTGAAGAACCCATTTTACCAAATTGAAATGAATCTAAAGACCTTATATCAGCACTGTACATTTAAAAAACCATCTATACAAAAACGAAGATAAGTTCCTACAAAAATACAATAATTCCCATATTTCTGGGACATCTAATGTCTTGATAATAAAAATTCAAAGATAACGATCAAAAATTGTCCGGATTGTTTAAAACCTAAAAAAATTAGCTGCAATAACTTCGTTTAGTCCTTGTAGAGCCAAACACTTATCAAGCCAATTCAGCCATATTTCTTTTTGAGAAATACTTTTTGAAATTCTCTTTTAAGTATTAAACCGGATACCTGATCCGCAACCTCTACCACATCCGTCACCTGTATTTGCTTAAAAAGACGTTCTGGAACATCAACTACATATAAAAGGTTAAGATATTCCCCAAATTTTTCCATAATGAGGTAATAGACTTTTTCCTTTAATTTTTGAAAAAGTTTGTTGGGCACAATTCCATCGGATATCTCAAAATCGATATTGGCCAAAACAAAATCCTTCTTTAATTGAAGAACAAGATTAGGGTACAAGGTATTCTTTACCGCATCTTCAAGCACATCCAAACCGTTAGCATAATCGGAATTCATACCTTATTTACGATTGAATAGTAGAATTGGTTGCATTTATAAATAGAAACCTCAACCCCTGATCTTACGTTCCCAGTCCCAAGCAGATTTCATTGCTTCATCCAATGTGTATTGTGCTTTCCAACCCAGAACTTGATTTGCTTTAGTGGTATCTGCATAAGCTTCGGTAATATCTCCGGCCCTACGGTCTACAATCTTATAGTTCAACTTTTCACCAGAAACCCGTTCAAAACTATTGATTACTTCCAAAACGGAACTCCCTTTACCCGTTCCCAGATTGAACACTTCATAACTATCGGCGTTTTTACCTTCCAACAATCTCTTCAGAGCTTGAACGTGGGCCTTTGCCAAATCTACCACGTAGATATAATCCCTGACACAAGTACCATCCTCCGTAGGGTAATCATCGCCAAAAACTGATAATTCTTCCCTCATACCAACACCTGTTTGTGTTATAAATGGCACCAAATTTTGAGGAACCCCAATAGGCAGCTCTCCAATTTCTGTGCTAGGATGCGCCCCCATTGGATTAAAATAGCGTAATGCTATAGCCTTGAGTGACGGCGTTACACGGCAAGTTTCACTTATAATCTCTTCGCCAATTTGTTTGGTGTTACCATATGGGGATTCTGCCGGCTTTACAGGAGCGTTCTCTGTTATGGGCATAACATCTGCCTGACCATAAACCGTACATGAGGAACTGAAAATAAAGTTGGCAGTATCCTTTTCAGCAAGTTCCTTTAAAAGGTAGACCAACGTTCCAATATTGTTCTCATAATACAACAGAGGTTTTTCCACACTTTCACCTACCGCCTTGGAAGCCGCAAAATGAATTACCCCTTGAACATCATCGTGCCTTTTAAAAAAGTCCTCGACCTTATTTTTCTCTTTTAAATCTATTTTTTCAAAGAGAGGTAATTTACCTGTAATGGCCTTAATTCCGTCTAAAACCTTTTCCGATGAATTGGAACAGTCATCTATGATAACAACTTCGAACCCTTCATTTTGTAATTCCACCACCGTATGTGACCCAATAAAACCCAGGCCTCCGGTAACTAATATTTTCATATGGACTTTTTTATTGATTGGTATTTGGAATAGTTTCCTAGATTGTTGTCAAGTTACGCCTCTACATATTCAATAACCGACTTTGCAATAAACGCTATCTGCTCATCGTCCAGCTCCGTATGCATGGGCAAAGAAATCACCTCTTTCACCAGCTTATTGGTTACTTTAAAATCCTCCTCCTTATATCTATCGTCCAGATATGCTTTTTGCTGATGTAGTGGAATAGGATAATAAATTCCGAAAGGAATGCCCTTTTCTGTTAAGTGTTGCACCAAACCATCCCGTTTACCGTTTGTTATTTTCAAGGTATATTGATGGAAAACATGACATTTACATAATTGTAAATCGCAATTGCAGCTTGAAGTAATGGCAGGAACGATTATATGCTCGCTATTTTCAAAGGCCAAGTTATATTTGGCCGCAGTAGCTCTTCTTCTATCGCAGTACTCATTTAAAAGAGGAAGCTTCGCTCTTAATACAGCTGCTTGAATAGAGTCTAGCCTAGAGTTTACACCCACAACATCATGATGATATCTTTCATACATACCATGATTAACTATACCTCTTAGCGTATGTGCAAGTTTGTCGTCATTTGTAAAAATAGCGCCGCCATCACCGTAAGCTCCTAGGTTTTTGGAAGGAAAAAAAGACGTAGCTCCTACGTGCCCAATGGTACCGGCCTTTTGACTACTTCCATCTTCAAAAATATAATCTGCCCCAATAGCCTGGGCATTATCTTCTATCACAAACAGATTATGTTTGTTGGCCAACCTCATAATAGCCCCCATATTTGCACATTGTCCAAATAAATGAACAGGAACAATAGCCTTGGTTTTAGGAGTAATAGCTTTCTCCAATGCTTCCAAATCAATATTAAAACTATCCGGATATACGTCTACCAAAACAGGTGTAAGCTGTAATAACGCTATAACCTCCACGGTTGCCGCAAATGTGAAATCTGCCGTAATCACCTCATCTCCGGGCTTTAAGCCAAGCCCCATCATTGCTATTTGCAATGCATCCGTGCCATTGGCACAAGGTATAACATGCTTTACACCCAAATAGGATTCCAGTTCACGAGAAAAAGAATGTACCTGCGGACCATTGATAAAGGCAGAGGTTTCCAAAATTTCACTTATAGCATCATTGACCTGTTCCTTGATACCTTCATATTGGCCGCCCAAATCGACCATTTGAATCTTTTTCATCTACAATTTATTACTTTGCAAGCACAAAAATACGAAACGGAAAACTAACTATTTCTCCCAAGTACCGTAATTTAGCCCAAAATAAAGAAGCGTGCATTTTATCTATAATGTTACTGCCCAAGTGTCTTGGTTCATACTAAGACTAGTGGCCCTTTTTAATACTAAAATCAACCTCTTTGTTGAGGGCAGAAAACAAACTCTTTCTATATTAAAAGACAAGCTTTCTCCAAACGAAGGTGCCATCTGGGTGCACGTTGCCTCATTAGGCGAATTTGAACAGGGGCTTCCCATCATCGAACAACTAAAAATCAAATACCCCCAACACAAAATTTTAGTTACGTTTTTTTCTCCCTCAGGATATGAGGTAAAAAAGAACACCAAAATAGCCGATGCCGTTTGCTATTTACCTATTGACACCAAAAAAAATGCCCAAGACTTTATAGATAAGGTCAATCCTGTACTGGCCCTTTTTGTAAAATATGAGGTTTGGCCCAATTACTTATCCGAATTATCAAAAAGAAAGATTCCAATACTACTTGTCTCAGCTATTTTTAATGAGAATAAAATTTACTTTAAGCCGTACGGAAAATTTATGCGGTTGGCCCTTAAAAAATTTGACCACATATTTGTTCAGGACAATACTTCCCAGCTATTGTTAAATGGCATAGGAATAAATAATACAACGGTTAGTGGTGATACCCGACTTGATAGGGTTTCAAAAATTTTGGAAAGAGACAACCAATTGGATTTCATGGAGGCCTTTAAAAAAGAAAGGCTTTGCTTCGTTGCCGGAAGCACTTGGCCGGAAGACGAAAATATCCTAGTAGATTACATTAACAATTCTACAAAAAACATCAAGTTTGTACTTGCCCCACATACCATAAAGAGCGATAAAATTCACGGACTCGCAGGTGCCATATCTAAAAAGACCATGCTATATTCCAAGATGAACAGTAACACCATTGGGGAGCATGATGTACTTATCATTGACCATATTGGTTTGTTGACCAAAATTTACAGTTATGCCGAAATCGCCTACGTGGGAGGTGGCTTTGCGACCGGACTTCACAATACGTTGGAGCCAGCAGTTTTTGGGATTCCTGTAATTATAGGCCCCAAATTTAAAGGTTTCAATGAAGCGGAAGACTTGGTCGCCTCCAAAGGAATACTGAGCATAACCGACCAATGGACATTTGGGGAGACCATGAAAAAACTTACGGAAAACACCGAATTCAGAGAGCGAACAGGAAAGATTAACGCAAATTACATTAGTAAAAACAAAGGTGCCAGTTCACAAATCATTCAAAAAATAGATACTATTCTAACTAAGTAGACTTATTCTGTTCTTTTATCCCCACCAAAGTTGAATTATATTTTTACCAATTAAATTTTTGTTAGTTTTATCTCAATCAACAGAACTACTCCATGAATTCCAAGCTTTTTAAAATATCCCTCACTGCGGCTTTGTCCGGTTTTCTATTTGGCTTCGACACCGTAGTTATAAGTGGTGCCAACCTACCTATTAAAGAATTATGGAACACCTCTCCCTGGTTCCATGGAACCTTTATCATGTCCATGGCACTTTGGGGTACCGTTATTGGGTCATTGTTTGGAGGCATACCATGCGATAGATTTGGACGTAAAAAAACCCTCTTTTGGATTGGTATTTTGTATGCAGTTTCCGCTCTAGGTTCGGCCATGGCTCCTGACCCGTACACTTTTTCCTTTTTTAGGTTTATAGGTGGTTTAGGCGTAGGAGCATCATCCGTTGCGGCACCTATTTACATTTCAGAAATTTCCTCTCCCAACAATAGAGGCCAACTAGGTGCGCTTTACCAATTTAATCTGGTATTGGGTATTTTAATCGCCTTTATATCCAATTTTCTATTGAAAGGATTTGATGGCGCCAATGACTGGAGGTGGATGTTGGGCGTGGAAGCGATTCCCGCAATCATATACACTTTAATGGTTTTTAGCATACCAAATAGCCCTAGATGGTTGATTTTAAAAAGAAATGATTTTGAAGGAGCCCTTAAAACGTTGAGACTTCTTGTTACGGAGGAGGAAGCGACATCCAAAATAGAGGAAATAAAATCGTTTTCGCCCACATCCCAAAAAACCGAAGGATTATTTTCAGGGAGGTATAAAACACCGTTGATTCTTGCTTTTTTGATTGCATTTTTCAATCAACTATCCGGTATCAACTTTGTACTTTACTATGCACCGGAAATATTGGAAAGGGCAGGGTTGGCAGCCCAGGAGTCCTTATTTAGTTCCATATCCATAGGCGTTGTAAATCTCATTTTCACATTTGTAGGTGTATGGTTAATTGACAAATTGGGCAGAAGACAATTGATGAAAATTGGCTCTGTGGGCTACATCATAAGCTTGGGTATGGTTGCCTGGTGTTTTTTCAGTGGCGCCAGTTCAACCCTACTACTTACATTCATCCTTATTTTTATCGCATCTCACGCAGTTGGCCAAGGTGCCGTAATTTGGGTATTTATATCCGAAATTTTCCCCAATAAGGTACGAGCATTCGGACAATCTTGGGGCACAGGAACACATTGGGTTTTTGCTGCCCTAATCACATTAATAACCCCTATTTTTCTGGATAGCGAAAGCGGCATATTTAAAGATAATCCTTGGCCCATATTCCTATTTTTTGCCGGAATGATGTTTTTGCAGTTGCTTTTTGTCCTATTCATGATGCCTGAGACAAAAGGAGTCTCTTTAGAGGAATTAAGCAAAAAACTTAGCAAATAACTCAAGATTAAATTCAAGAATATAGCATATACCAAGAAAGGCCTTACCAAAATAACTTATTAAATAACAGAATGGTAGCATTATTTTTCTTAACTTTAAGTAAACGTTAAGAAAATGGAACAAGAACTACCCGTAGGCGTTAAAATGCTCAATCTATTTTTACGGATAATGGTAGGCTGCCTCGTCCTCGTTTTGGCAGCAGTCCCCGTAATGCTTATTTTAGATAAGATTGGACTTTTCGAGTAACTCCTTTTTAAATCAAAAGGATTAAAAACTTTAACTTAGTAAATAAAATTAAATAGCCCCATAAATGGGGCTATTTTGTTAATGACCATTCAGTCACCGAACAATTTAAAATTTTGTCCAAAATTTTAACTAAAACGTGTTTTATATCGTTGTAACATTTAAGATTTCTTTTATGTACAAGGCTTAACTTTGATATTCCTTTTTAGGAAAATTAATAACGTAATGATTCAGACTATAACTAATAAACAAGAGTGGAAAAAATGCATAAACACTTTTCCCCATCATGATTTTTACCACACGTATAGCTATCATGAATTATCTAAAAAACAGGAGGAACAGCCTATTCTGTTTTCTTATGAAGACGCTAATGGTCTTGTAGCCTTACCCCTTTTAATAAGAAATATAAAAGGAACCAATTACAGAGATGCCACCTCAGTTTATGGATATGCCGGACCGTTAGTTTACAAATTCAAAACGGAATATGATAATTCAAAATTTAAAATTGAATTTCAAAAATTTCTTATTAGTGAAAATATCGTATCCATATTCTCTAGACTACATCCATTTATAGATTACCAAGATCAAGTTTTAAAGGGGTTGGGCGAAATAACCAATCCGGGGCTTGTGGTCAATATTGACCTCACCCAACCCATCGATATTCAAAGGCAAAATTATGGTAGTCGGTTAAAAACGTATTTGAACAAGGCTCGAAAGACCTGTTCTGTATATAAGGGCACTACCGAGGATGACATTCAAGAATTTATTAAGATTTATCATGAAAACATGGACCGCGTGAACGCCAATGAGAGTTACTTTTTCGATGAGCGGTATTTTTACAAACTTTTGCTAAGTTCTGAGTACGAAACCGAGTTGTTACTTTGTAAAATCGATGAGACCGATGAAATAATTGCCGGGGCCATTTTTATTCTAACCGATGATATCGTGCAATATCATTTGTCTGGAGCGAAAACGGAATATTTAGACCTAGGAGGTATCAAACTAATAATAGACGAAATGCGACTAAGAGCTAATGAGATGGGCTTCAAATATTTTAATCTAGGAGGAGGAAGAGCCAACAGAGAAGACTCACTTTTGTCCTTTAAATCAAGCTTCAGTAAAGACCTAGTTCCCTTTAAACTATGGAAATATATTGTTAACCAAGAAATATATGACTACCTAATTGAAAAAGAGCTTAAAAGAGTGAGTAGTTCCATGACGGATGAAGAACTGGAGTTTTTCCCTGCATACAGAATTATCCCTAAAAAAAATTCTTTGACCAATGGTTGAAAATAATCCATTTTTATCCAAGGAGTTCTCAGGCGTTTGGATGAAGCATTTTGGCGAATCCCAAGAAATTGAAGCACCAAACTTTATAAATCCGGTTAAATTTATAAAGCATGCGAAACTACCGGTTAAGCAAAACATAGGTAGCACACTTACAAAAGGGATTGGCTATCAAAAGAGCAAGCCCGAAAAGATGGAAATTAACGGTACATATCTCCTTTATGATATACCTTCCTATTTTAACAATGAAACAGCAGAATCTAAAAAAATTGGATTTCTAAGCACTAAACAATACCCCGGTTATTTAATTGAGCTTACCGCATTTGCCAACTACCAGGAGTACTTACAAAAGACTTTTAGCAAAAGTAGCCGCTACAAGCTTAATAAATACAAAAAGAGATTGGAGGAATGCTTTGATATAAGATATCAAATGATATGGGGGACTGTGGAAATCGAAGCTTATGAGAAAATTTTTGATACGTTCAAAAATCTTTTGGAAAAGCGTTTTGATGATAAGGAGGTGTATAATAATAATTTGGACCCAAAAGAATGGAACTTTTACAAAGAGGTAGTCTACCCTTTACTCCTAGAGAAAAAAGCAGGCCTTTTTGTTATCTATGATGAGGAAAACCCTATTGGGATTACTCTTAATTATTTTTCTGACACTATTATTTTCGATGCCATAACAGTTTTTGATATTGATTATGCCAAGTTTCATTTAGGGTCAGTGACCATAATGAAAATTCTAGAATGGGGATGGGAACACCATTTTAAGATTTTTGATTTCTCAAAAGGTCATTATGAATATAAAACGCGTTGGGCCACTCAAAAATATGACTTTGAATATCATATCTATTATGACAGAGATTCTATCAAATCTAAAATGACTGCCAATTGTATAAAGCAATTTTATGAGCTGAAACAGCAATTAAGAGACAGAAAACTAAATGAAAGATTGCATAAACTCACTTACCTTTTAAAAAAGAATAAGAAGGAAAAAGAGAAAACATTGGATTATTCATTTTCAAACCTGGAATCAGAAATTATACCGGACCATTTAGAAGAGTTAAACCCTAAGAAATTAGTGAACAAACACCTTAAAACAATTGCTTTTGACTTTCTATATCTAAATAATGAGTGTATGAAAAATCTTAGAATCTATAAGAGCGACCAGAAGGAAATTGACTATTTGCTCATAGGAAACCAAAGGCAAATTGGGGTAAAAATCAATATTCACTAGAAATCAATTAAAACCACGATACTTGTTATTTAACTCCTTAGAATTTTTACTATTTCTACCCTTGATCTTCATTTTGTACTGGATGGTTTTTCACAAAAACCTAAAAGCCCAGAACATTCTGATCATCATTGCCAGTTATATTTTTTACGGCTGGTGGGATTGGCGTTTTCTTCTACTCATTTTAATGAGCACATTAGTAGACTTCTTTGTAGGCCAACAAATATATAAGCAGCAAGATTCAGGGAAAGCAAAATATTGGCTCTGGGTTAGCATGGCCTTCAATCTAGGGCTATTAGGTTTTTTCAAATACTTCAACTTTTTTGTCGACTCTTTCATCGATATGTGGTCGATTTTTGGGTACGAAATGAAAAGTACATGGACGCTAAGGGTCATTTTACCTGTAGGTATTTCGTTTTATACCTTCCAAACAATGTCGTATTCATTTGACATCTATTTTAAAAAGTTGAAACCCACTAATGACCTTGTAGCTTTTACAGCCTTTGTTGCATTTTTTCCACAGCTAGTTGCCGGGCCCATAGAAAGAGCTTCCAATTTGTTACACCAGATTTCGAATAAAAGAGTTTTCAATTTTGACCAGGCCTCTAGCGGGATTAAACTTATGCTTTGGGGTTTCTTCAAAAAACTGGTGATTGCCGATGCTTTGGCTCCCATTGTCGATGATATTTTTCAAAACTATAGTGATTATCCTGCATCTACACTTATACTAGGTGTTTGCCTTTTTAGCTTTCAGGTGTATGGCGATTTTAGCGGTTATACGGACATTGCCCTAGGAACAGCAAAGTTATTGGGGGTTGAATTAATGTCTAACTTTAAATTTCCCAATTTCTCACGTAACGTAGCCGAGTATTGGCAACGTTGGCATATCTCGCTATCGACATGGTTCAGGCACTATCTTTATATTCCCTTGGGTGGTAATAGGGTCGGTAAACTTTTATCCATAAGAAATATTACCATAATTTTCGTGGTTAGTGGTTTTTGGCATGGTGCGAATTGGACCTTTATTTTCTGGGGAGCGTTGCATGCGCTTTTTTATATTCCCGTATTCTTGATGGGCAGAAACCGAATCTATGCCGACAATGTAATTGCAGAAAATAGTTGGTTACCATCCCTAAAGGAAATTGGTCAGGTATTATTGACCTTTGCTTTGGTCACTTTCTCCAGAATCTTTTTTAGGTCTCCCACCCTAACCGATTCTTTTGCCTACATCAATAAAATTATCGAAGATTTCAGTTACGCGCCCTACGTTCATCCGATGGGTTACCGAATGATTGATTTTTATGTTTTGATAGCCCTATTTACCTTTTATGAATATCTAATTAGAAAAGACGAGCGAAACCCGTTCAAATTTAAATCTAGATATGTGAGGTTTTTTGTATACTCTGTTCTCATATTACTTATGTTGTTATTCTATGATGATGGTGTCAATAGATCGTTTATTTATTTCCAATTCTAAGGGATGAAGAAGTTTATATTAAAATGCTTGGTATACGTATTTCTGATTTTACTGACCTTAGAAGGATTTGTAAGGCTTTTACACCTATACACCGAAGACCCACCGAGATACATTGATGAGGATGGTGTAGAGAAGCGTGTGCCCGGTAGTTCAGGATACGCTGTGACCGGAAATAGAAATCAGAATTTTTCAGAGTTCAGGATCAATGAAGAAGGCTTTAACTCCAAAAATGAATTCAACCCCACCGCTCAAGATTATGAAGTGGCTTTAATAGGAGATTCATTCATAGAAGGCTTTCATCAAGATTACTACATTTCTACCGGCGAGAAAGTCGAAGAACAAACCAAAGATATTAGCGTATATGAATATGGTTATGCGGGCTATGACTTGGCAAATCAAGTGCATTTGATACACGCTTATAAAGAACAATTTGAATTGATTGATAAGATAGTCATCTACCTTAATTATGAAAGCGACCTTTCTAGGGGCGAGTACAGCCCTAATTATGCAAGGATCAAAATGCTGAATTCCACACTTTTCAAGATTCGTGATAACATCAAACTTTTGGCCTACGGTTCAAAAATTGGCATTCTAGAACCTTTCAAAAGACTTGCTCAAGGCAAAGCTTTTAGGGAGCCCCAAAATGGCTATCAAGAAAACGAGGTAAAGCTGTCGCAAGAAGAGATAGACGCACAAGAATTAAAACGACTTAACAATTTCAAAAGCCTGGTCACTCTTTACGGTTTTGACAAAGAAAAAACAGTTATTCTACTTGACTCAAGAAAGACAGCCGATAGCTTTTTAAGATACTGTAAAGCCGAAAATATTGAGGTATTAGATTTTGCACCCAATTTTAAGGCATCAAAAAAATCGACCACCTTAATTTACGACCATCATTGGAATGAACATGGCAGGGAGCTGATTGCGAAAACTATAGCAAATTACATTAAGGAAAATCCATGATAACTTTTCCTTTTTAACTGAATTAAAATGAAGAAAAATTCAATTTATATACAAAATTGGCAATTGAAGTAAAATATCGGTTTGTTTTTGATCTTTTTATGAAGGGTACCGTACCTCCAATGTACAAAGCCCCCATAAAAAATAAATTGACCAACAAATCTTTGCCCATCACAATCAATCAAGCAGATTTTAAGAATATAAAACTCGTCACAGTTTGGGATATTCCCGAGTATATAGATGTGCCTGAAGCCCCCCTTAGCAAGAATATTTCCCGAAGAAAAATACGCCAATATAAAGGTTTCTTAATAAATCTTACAGGTTCTAAAAGTGTTGACGATTATCTTTTGAAACAGTTAAGTGCACGCAATAGAAAAAAGCTTCGGTCAAAAAAGAAAAGACTGGAAGCTGATCACAACATCGAGTACTGTTTCTTTTATGGCAAAATGGAAAGAGCCGCCTACGATAAGCTCTTTTCTCAATTCGCAGCTCTTCTTGAAAAGAGGTTCGACGAAAAAAGAGTACACAACAACAACTTACATAATTGGCATTATTATCAAGAATTAGTATACCCCCTTTTACTTAAAAAAAGAGCCTCTCTTTTTGTGATTTATGATAAGGAACAACCCATAAACATTGCCCTTCACTTTCATTTAGAGGATACCGTTTTCAGTTATGTTCAAACCTATGATATTGCATATTCTGACTACAACATGGGCGATATAAGCATGTTAAAAAGGCTGGAACTATTTTTTAGGCTGGGTATTAAGACCATCGATTTATCAATGGGAACTACGGATTATAAAATCAAATGGTGCAACTACCCTTATCATCTATACTTTCATCTGTTTTATAAAAAAAATAATCTGATTTCATGGAGTAAAATGATAACAACTGCCTATAAACTTAGATTAAAACAATACCTAAGAGATAAAGATATCTTAGGTAAGCGCTTTCGACTTGATAAACTGAGGTACCGCTTGAAAGGTGCTTCTTCAGCATAAAAAAGCCCCTGAAAAATCAGAGGCTTCGATTACAATCAATTGCTTATAGTTTTGGCTCCCAACCTGGGGCGTACTCCCTTTTCCACCAGTCTTTCATCACTTTATCATTATTCAAGACTTTACCAGTGGTTGTATCAATCTTTATGGTTTCCCCGGCATCTTGAGCCATATTGCCCAAATGGCAAAGCATGGTGGTAATGCTGGCATCTTTAATGTCCGAGTTCAATGATTTATCCTCACGAATTCCCGCAAAGAAATTGCTTACGTGGTTGACATCTAAAACACCTTCTCCCCTAGTATTGGTTCCGGTACTTTGGTCCCCATCTTCCTTTACATCTTTAATTTGGTTTCCTCCCAAATCATATAGTTGGTAACCTCCCCTACTAAGGGTGATAATACCTTTGCTACCATAAATGGTAATGCCTCTACCCGGTTGATTAGGCATAATAAGACCCCTACTATGACCCGTCCAGGTGATAAATTTATCATCCCCGAACTTATAAGTAACCTGCTGGTTATCTACAAATTCCCAATCGTCATCATATGCGTATTTTCCGCCATAGGAAGTTACACTATCGGGTAAATCAACCCCTAATGCCCATCTACAAATATCAATTTCATGGGTACCATTGTTATGAACTTCCCCGGTTCCCCAATTTTTGAACCAGTGCCAATTATACGGATGAATATTATCCCTAAAATCTTCCCTTACGGCAGGTCCTTGCCACATTTCCCAATCTAAGGTTGAGGGAACAGGAACATTTTTACCCGTTCCTATAGAATCTCTGTTGTTGGAATAATAGGCTTCACCCTTAAAGACTTCTCCGATAATACCCTCTTTGATCTCTTTTACTGCCAGCGCCGAAGATTTGGACGATCGTTGCTGGTTACCCATTTGCACCTTCTTACCATATTTCTTTTGTGCCTCTACCAGTAAAGTATTCTCATAAGGGTTATGGCTACATGGCTTTTCAACGTACACGTGTTTACCTGCCTGAAGGGCCAAAATGGCCATTGGTGCATGCCAATGTTCAGGTGTCGCAATAAAAACGGCATCTACCTTTTTGTCTTCCAAAACTTTTCTAAAGTCTTTTTCGACCTTTGGGACATATCCTATATTCTTTTTACACCATTCATTATGCTCTTCAATAATCTTATCATCTACATCGCAACTATAGATAATTTTGGCATTCGAATCGGTATGAATAGCTTTGATATGTGCTTTTGCCCTGCTACGCACCCCAATGATAGCGCAATTTATTTTATCGTTTGCCCCTAAAATTCTGGAATACCCCAAGGGTGACATCGCATTCATACTGCCGCCAAACGCCAAACCTGCGGCACCCACGGAGGCTTTTTTGATAAAGTTTCTTCTATCCGAACTCATATTCTTTAGTTTAAGTTTAGTTTGATATATACGTAATACGAACCTAAATAGCGGATTACTTACTTAGATCCTTAATTTTAATATTTTTGAAAAAGACCAAATCTCCATGATCTTGAAGTAAGATATGCCCTTTATCCGCCTCCCCAAAATTGGGCCATTTTTCATACTTGCTTTCTGCAACAAGTTTTCGGTAAGCTTCGCTCTTACGTTCGTATTCCAACACCTTTTCACCATTTAACCAATGTTCTACATGATTATCTTTTGAAATGATATGGGCTGTATTCCATTCTCCAATGGGGTTAATAGGTTTATCCTCAGCTGCAGTTATTAAGTCATACAGAGAAGAAACTGTTCTGTTGCCATCTTTCCCCATTTTTGCATCGGGATGTTTATCATCATCCAATATTTGGTATTCCAGACCAATGGATGAACCCGGGCCCTTATTGATATCTGTATTGACATAATATTTAATACCACTATTACCTCCTTCTGTCAATTTAAAATCTACCTTTAATTCAAAGTCGCCATACAATTCTTTGGTAACAATGTCACCTCCGGCAGCAGATTCTTCTCCTCCTGAAGACAAAACACTTAACACACCATCTTTAATTTCCCACCCATGATCCGGAAACTCATCCAATCTTGCACCTCTCCATCCGTCCGTGGTTTTACCGTCCCATAACATTGCCCAACCGTTATCCTTTTCAGATTTTGTAAGATTATTTTTAGTTACCACTGGGGCTACAGGATGCGGCCTATTATACTTTGAAAGACTATCCGTTAGGATTTTTATATTTCTCCACATAATTTCCGTACCCTCCTTATTTTCTTTTGGAATACTATGCACCTGAAGACCAATAAATCCGCTAGCCGTTTTCTCATCGATTAGATTGGCTGCCGGCACACCGTTGATCCATGTTTGTAGGGTATCTCCAATAGCTTCGATACGATAATGATTCCAATCGTTCTGTTTAAAGGCCTTTTGTGCTTCAGGGTTATCGGTCATTGGGTTGAGCCAACCTCTTCTGGCCTCATCATAGATTCCGGCACTCCAAGCCCTTTCTGAAGGGTCGATTTCAATCTGGTACCCATGAACTCTACCGTTCATGTACTTCGGATAGCTATTACTTCTTATTTGGATACCCGAATTCATCGTAGAATCTACTTTGTAGTCAAGTTCCAAAATAAAATCCCCATACATTTTGTCTGAAGTCATGAAAGAATTAGGGGTATCATGAACCGTACTACCTACAATGATTCCGTCACGAACTTCATAGTTTGCTTTTCCTCCTTTCTGGCTCCAACCATTGAAGGTTTTCCCATCAAAAATCTCGATCCATGGGGTGTCATCTTTAGCCGTTTCACCACATGAACCTAAAAGAATCAATGCTGTAAGTGCCAAGCCATTCACAATTTTTGCTCTGCTTGATTTAATTATATTCATTTTTTTAATATGTATTTTGGATTTTGCTTCAAGATATGAATTTTTATATAGCTTTTTGCCGCTATACCTTTTTTAAGAAAAATGTGTGAAATACAACGTTAGCAACTAAAAAGCCAGCGTAAAAACGCTGGCTTTTGACTAACTCAAACAACATAATTATTGGGGATACCCAGGATTCTGAGGATATCCTCCCAAAGTTCTATCAATCTGGTCTTGAGGAATTGGCCTAACCGTATGATAATCTTGAATATTGGCCGCCCCTTGAGGGTTATACGCTTTAACTCTATCGACCAATGTACCGGTTCTTGTAAGATCCCACCATCTATAACCTTCACCAGCTAGTTCACGTGCCCTTTCATCTAAAAGAAAATCAAGGTCAACATCGCCAGCGGCAACTTGAAGCGCTGCTTCTTGGCCCGGCCAAGCAGCCCTTGTGCGAATAACGTTGATATCGGCTGCGGCTCCAGAGGCGTTGTTTTGTTGCAACCTAGCTTCCGCGCGCAGTAAATAGGCGTCACCTAATCTCATAAGGATAAAGTCTCTTTGACCCTGTTCTTTTTGACGATCTGGACGTGTTGGATCGATCCATTTATTCATTGGAGGAAACAACCTTTCAGAATACTCTTCATCAGTTATTACCATGTAAGGCACTTGATCCTGTCTAGATTGCGGCCAAAGATCATTTCGCTGCGGCCCTGGAATAAAAATGGCCGTATCACCTACCGACAAGGCAGCTCTAGCTGGTTCGGAATCAGTAGCTTCCGTGGGCGGCTCATCTTTGTTGGCAAAGAACACGTGTTTAAAGGATTTATCATATCTAGAATCAATATCCCTATCCCACAAAGACAACATAAACTCAGTAGGTCGGTGTCTCTTCCAAGGTCTACCATTGGCAATATCCCTAGTCATACCTCTACGCACATCATATTCCATCAAGAAATAAAGGTGCCATCTATGACCATTTCCGTCAATACCACTATCAACCTGAGCCTTTGAATTCGGTATTGCATAAACAACCTCACTATTTTCTTGATTGGCTATATCCCACAAAGAGGCATAATCATCAAGAAGTGCGAAACCATAATCATTGATGACGGTGCTAAACAAGGTTTCTGCCCTTGACGCATCATTACCTTCTGCAAAATCGGTATAACTTCTGGTGAGCAACACTTTTGCCAACAAAAACTCTGCGGCTGGCTTAGTGGCTCTACCGTAGTCTCCATTATAAGGCTCTTCACCTAAATTGGCTATAGCAAACTCTAAATCTGGAATAATTGCCTGGGCATAGATTTCAGACTGCGATGTTTTATTTGCCTCTATCTCTATCTCTATCGTTTCTTCCAAGCTTATATGGGCATCACCATAAGTCGTAACTATGTTAAAATAATACAGCGCTCTCAAAAAACGAACTTCAGCCAAAAGTGTTGTCTTTATAGCCTCGTCCATTTCAACTTCTGCAGAACGGTTGATTACACCATTTGCTTGGTTCACTCCCCTGTACCAATTGTTCCATGCATCTCTTATATAGGAAGAGGCCGGGTTCAAACTGGTATCATAAAAATTAAAGTATTTATGGCCCCCATCTGCCCCATTGGTCCAAATATCTGTTCCAAAAGTGGTCATGGCAGCACCCATTTCTTGACCGTAGAAGCCCTTTAAAATTCCGTAATTAGCCGTAACTGCATCTTGTAGACCATCTTCTGTGGTATAATAAGAGGCAGCAGATACATCTGTAACCAACTCTTCTTCCAGATAATCGTCACAACCGTTGATTACCAACCCAATGGCGAGCAACCAAACTGTATATATTGTTCTTTTCATAATATCGATATTATTTTTTCTTAAGATGTCCATTATTAAAATGTAGCACTTAGGGTTAAGGAATACATTTTATTACTAGGAACAATACCAGACCCTAATTCACTGGCCCCATTTTGCTCCTCGGGAAGGTCTATTCTGAACGGTCCTGCATTATCATCAGTCTCTCCCACTTCGGGGTCAAACGTTTCATAATCGGTAATGAACCAAAGATTCTGCCCAGATAATGTGAATTTCAAACTTTCCATGCCCAACTTTTCCGTAATAGAGTTAGGCAAAGCATACGAAAGTGATATGTTTCTTAACTTGATGAAACTTCCATCAAAGTAAGTCAGGGTCGAACCGTTTCTTGGGCTTTCCTGATTTTCATTAGGTCTTGGGTTCGCATTAGATGGATTATCAATCGTCCAATAATCAACATCTAAGTTGTTATACCTTGCAAACAGGGAGTTGTTACCGGCATGGAAGCCAGATCGGATAGTTTGACCTTGACGGAAGTAAAAGAACAAGCCCAACTCCAGCCCTTTATACGAAAACCTATTCGTTAGACCCCCATAGTAATCCGGAGTGTCAGTACCTAAAATTTGTCTATCACCGGGATCAATCACACCGTTATTATTAGTATCCTGAAGTTTGATTTCTCCAGGTACCTTTTGTTCCATAGTGTTAGCCAGGTCTACTTCGTTAGACTGGTAAATACCGATTTTCTTATAATCATAGAAAACTTGTATAGGCTCACCAATAAACCAAGAATTACCGACATCGTCAATGGGGTTACCATTTTCATCCTTTAAGGCCAACTCAGTGATTTGTTCACGATAACCGGCTATATTAAAGTCCAATTTCCATGAAAAAGCATCTGGGTTATCAAATATCTTGGTACTTACGGCGAATTCAAGTCCTTGAGTACGGGTCGACCCTATGTTTTGAAGAATACTTCCATACCCTGAAGTAGCAGGAAGACTTCTATTCAAGAGAATATCTTCCGTATTGGTGCGAAACCAATCTAAAGTACCGCTTACACGGCCATTGAAAAGTCCAAAGTCCAATCCAACATCAACTGTTTTGGAAACTTCCCATCCCAGACCAGCATTAGGTATTTCAGATAAAGCAAAACCTAGCACACCCTCTTCGCCGTATGCATAAGGAATTGCCCCTAACCTACCAGCTGTTTGATAAGGATTGACCGATGTATTACCTACCTCCCCATAAGAAGCCCTTAACATCAATTGTGATACGGAGGTGTCGGCCAAGAACTGCTCTTCTGACATACGCCATCCAATAGATGCTCCTGGGAAGTAATTCCATTTATTACCGGCTGCCAATCGAGAAGATCCATCTGCCCTTAACGAAGCTTGAAATAAATACTTTCCATCAATATCATAGTTCAATCTACCCATGAACGAAGCTAACGTCCACTCTGTCAATCTAGAAGCTACATTTCTGTTCGCGGCCGAACCTAGGTTGTAAAACTTTTGAGACTCATAGGGTATTCCCGATGTAGAAGCATCGGTAATCTCGGTTCGCGAACTTTGAATACTCTGCAACAACGTAACCTTAAGGTTTTGGTCGCTAAACAGTTCTTTATCAAAAGTCAACAAGTTCTCAATTGTATAGGCAAAGTTGTCGGAATGAGTAACGGATGCATCACCTGGCCCCCCGCGATTATCATTGGTCAAACTTCCTCTAAACTGACCTCGCCTACCCAAACGGATATCCGGACCGAAAAGGGTTTTCCATTGAAGCCCCTCGGTAATATTAATATCCAATGAAATCGGTGCAAAAATGCGGGTCCATTTTCTTTCATCAATAAACGCACCATCAACTAATTCATTTAAAGGATTGGTACGTATACCATCATTAGTAGGCAAAAATCGCAACTCACCTTCTTCATCATAAGGTACACCTAAAGGGTTGTTAGCCAAAGCTTCCCCCATCGTAGCATTAGAGCCCCAGTTCTGAATAGAGTGCGCAATAAGAAACGACGCCCCAATCTTGAAGGTGTCATTGATACGATGATCAACATTCAACCTTCCCGAGAAACGCTCATAGTCCATATTACTAATAATTCCCTGCTCCTTGAAATACCCTATAGAAGAGTTGAAAGTTGTATTCTCTGAACCTCCACTAACTCCTAATTGGTGATTGGTCTGATAACCTGAGCCAAGTACCAAATCTAAATAATCGGTGGAGCGCCCTTGGTCTATCGACTCCAGTTCAACTGGATCCAAGAAGACATCAGTTTCAACTGGAATATCACCATCCCAAGCCGCAACCCTCTCTCCATCTACAATCTTCTCTCTACGCGCTTCTCTTTTCATCGCAGCATACTCCGAACCATTCATCATATCTACAAGACGTGATGCGGAAGTAATACCGTATTGGCTACTATACCTCACCTGGGTTTTACCCACCTTTCCACGGTTGGTAGTCACCAATATAACACCGTTAGCACCTCTCGAACCATAAACGGCCGTGGCAGCAGCATCTTTCAAAACTTGCATAGAAGCAATGTCTTGCGGGTTAATATCTGACATTGATTCAGAGCCATCGATCAATGGAATTCCATCAACTACATATAAAGGATCGTTAGAAGCCGTTACCGATCTTCTTCCCCTAATACGTACAGTAGACGTTTGACCTGGGCGACCGCCCCCGGCCTGAATATCAACCCCTGAAATCTGTCCCTTAACAGCATCTATTGTACTTGAAGTTTGTACAATACCAATTTGTTCGGCATCTACGGATGCTATTGCAGCGGTTACTTCACCCTTCTTTTGGGTACCATAACCAACCACAACCACCTCATCGAGTAGGGCTGAATCTTCTTCCAGAGTTACATTGATAGTTGATTGATTATTTACCGAAATCTCGGCTGTTTTATAGCCAATATAGCTAACTCCTAAAACAGCATTACCTGCTGCCTGAATGGAGAAATTACCGTCAAAATCGGTTGTAGTACCGCGAGTAGTTCCTTTTACTACTACACTTGCTCCTGCAAGTGGCACACCGTTCGTATCCTTTACCGTTCCCGTAATTGTTGATTGGTCCGGTAATTCTAAATTAAAAATTGGGTCCGCTTTTTTGTTTGTAAGCGCATGACCAAAAATAGGCACAACAAGTAAAATCATGAGTAGTGTCCTAAAAAACTGAGTATAGAACACGCCAAAACTTGTACCCACTAAACGTGTAGTGTTTTTCATGTTGTAGTTAGTTAAAAATTGTTAGTTACTTAATTGTTCAGATTGTGAAGAGTTGATTTCATAAATTGGAAATCGTCAGTGACTTTTTTCATTTCATAGCTTGTGTTTTAGTAGTTAATTAATTGAGTTTTTAATTGGGTTGCCTAAGAAGTGTATCGATTGCACAACTGTTAAAATTTGTGTTAAAATTACACTGCTCACGAACGAAAATAGGTTGAGGAATTCACTTAACCAAATTAAATTTCAAAAAATAAATGTCAATAATTATCTATTTAAAGCTATTCATTAAATAATTTTATGGAGTTCGTAATTATTATTAAAAATAAACCGATCCACTTGTTTTTTAAAGAAACTCAAATTTCCTACAAAAATCAGATTTGTTAAAAATATGTTAGACCCCAAATAATAGGGCCTTAACACATACAGTAAAGACTTTGTAGGAAAATTAAGGTTCAAAATTTTGGTTAAAAAAATGTAATCGATTACCGCAATCGGTTACGTAAATACATGAAATCTAACAAAAGAAGAAATTTTTGTAGAAGGAATAAAAACTAAGAAAGATATTAGGAAAAGTACTACAATAATTCAAATAGGTCCTAGCTATTACCTTTTTTATTTACCAATCCTTTGGTAAACTCATTCAAGGTTTCGACCTTCTGTTCAAAATCACCTTTGATGGTTTTTCTGTATTCATTGAGGTTCTTTACCAAATCATCAATATTGTCCGGTAATACATCCTCAAAAAACTGCCTAAGTCGCTTTGCGGTAGTAGGCGACTTTCCGTTGGTTGATATAGCCACTTTCACATTTCCTTTCGTTACAATACCTCCCATGTAAAAATCACATAAGGGTGGATTATCGGCTACATTTACCAAAATACTTCTCTCCCTACAATCCAGAAACACTTGTTGATTAACCATAGGCACATCAGTTGTGGCAATCACGATATGCTTTTTCTTAAGGAAAGAAGGGTCATAAGAAGCCTTATGCATGGTTACGTTAAAATTACGTGCATGTTCAACGGTTTCCTCCCTAAACATAGGGGAAACCATTTCAACCTTTGCAGCGGGGCTTGACTTAAGAAGAAAAGTCAATTTTTCCAATGCCACATTGCCACCGCCAACAATCAAAACGTTCAACTCAGAAACCTTTAAAAATATGGGATATAAGGGATTGCGCTCCATTTATAGAATTTAATAACCAATGCTAATTTACAATTATCCTCTGAGGACTTAAAATATAAAAAAACCGTTATTGTCTCATTGTGAAACAATAAACTTTGGAAATTGGATTTTTTTGTCCTTTATTTGATACTCAACTCCTTAACTATTAAACATCAAACGATGAGAATCACCTCTTTTTTATTCGGTCTATACATTCTTCTTCACATAAACTTTTTGGGAGCACAAGTACTACGGACAGGTAAAGATGTTGCTGTAACCACAACTGAATCCGGGAAAGTTCGCGGCTACGTTCATAACGGAATTTTTACCTACAAAGGCATTCCCTATGCCAAAGCCAAACGTTTTGAAGCCCCAACCAAACCGGATTCTTGGGAGGGTATTAGAAGTTCTACCACCTACGGACCGGTAGCGCCTCTTCTTACTCCTACAACAGAAGTATCCGATGAGTCAGAATTTGTTTTTGACCATGATTGGGGATACACGAGCGAAGATTGTTTAAGAATCAATATTTGGACACCCAGTATTTCCGATGGCAAAAAAAGGCCTGTACTTTTCTGGATACATGGCGGTGGATTCACCGCAGGTTCTAGCCAAGAACTTCCATCCTATGACGGTGAAAACCTAAGCAAGCGAGGAGATGTGGTGGTTGTATCCATCAACCATCGATTAAACGTATTGGGCTTCTTGGACCTTTCCGCATATGGAGAAAAATACAAGTATTCAGCAAACAACAGTATTCTGGATATGGCCGAGGCACTTAAATGGGTACAGACCAACATCACAAACTTTGGAGGCGACCCTAACAATGTCACCATTTTTGGCCAATCTGGAGGAGGTGCTAAGGTTAATACCCTAATGGCCATGCCACAAGCAAAAGGGTTGTTCCATAAGGCGATAAACCAAAGCGGTTCATTTAGAACGCAAATACTGGAAAAAGAAGACACACAAGCCATTGGAGCGGAAGTACTTTCATTGTTAAATTTAAAGAAAAGTGAGGTTGACAGCCTACAAAATATTCCTTTTGAAAAACTGAGTAACGTAAGCTCACAAGCGCTAAAGAATGTGGCCGCCAAGATGCGAGAACAAGGGAAACCTGTTATTGGTTTTGGCCTCAATTGGGGTCCTAGCGAAGACGGAGAGATCCTACCCTACCAACTCTTTTCCCAGGAGGCCTTTGAACTTTCCAAAGACATTCCGTTAATGTTAGGAACTACTAAAAATGAATTTGCCCCCTTTGCCAATATGAGATTTGTTGGCGCTTCCGATGAAGAAATATATGCCCATATTAAACAAGAATGGGGAGCAAAATCCGATGAGTATATCAAAGCTGTAAAAAAAGCCTATCCCAATGATACTGAAGTCAAGGATTTAATTGATGTGGACACAATGTTTAGGCCCGGCGCAGTACATCAGGCCAATGAAAAGTCAAAACTTGATAGTGGAGCAGCGGTTTTCATGTACCTGTTTACATGGCAATCGCCCGTCTTTGACGGAAAATACAAATCATTACACTGTATGGAATTGCCCTTTATGTTCGACAATATTAAAAAAGCCGAAAAAATGACAGGTGGAGGCGGAAAAGCCCAAGAGCTGGCAGGCAAAATGAGCGAAGCCTGGATTGCCTTTGCTAAAAATGGAGACCCCAACCACGCCGGTTTACCTCAATGGCCCCAATACAATAGCGATAACACCGCTACCATGCATTTGGATACTCGCTGTGTTGTTCAACCGCAATTGGACAAGGAGTTATTCGAATTAGTGGCAAAAAAACAACTCTGATAACACTAATTGATTCTCCGCTTTTGAAACCAGACGTCTTTTAAGCCAAGGTTCAAAGTTACCAGATGAAAGTTCTCCCTAATCATAATATTTTGAATTTGCCCTTGGGAACCGTAACTGTAAGATAAATTTAATCTGGATTTCCAACCTTGGCCCACAGGCAAGCCAATTCCCGCCGTAAAGGAGTAACCATCTATTTTAGTTCCGTTCATTGAAAGGTACCCAGTATCATAATTATAACCTAACCGATACTGTATTCTATCTACGTATTTAAAACTGTCACTATTTTTCTCATACTCCAATCCCACAGCATAAATACTTTGATTTTTCGCCCTGTCTATCTGTTTGTTCGCCATGGTCCGTTCTGACAAAAAAAGACCTTTGGCATTTTACAGATAGATCAAATCCTAAAGTGGTTCACTTTCGTCCGGCGCAGGTGTTTCAGTTTGCACAGCACGGGTGGTTCATTTTCATCCGGCGAGGGTGGTATACTATGTCCGGCGATTCCAATCATAGACGGCAAAGAGGTAACAGAACTGGCTATTGAATATAATTTAAGCGTTCAAGTCGATAAAACTATTGAGATAAAGAAAATGGATTTAGACTACTTTGAAGAGTAATGCTCTTTTAGTAAGTGATGAACTATCTAATTTAAAAGCCTAAAAATGTAATAACTGCACAAAAACTGTACAAACACAAAAATAAAAAAACCTCAACTATCTAATTGCTAGAATGTTGAGGTTTTTACTTGTACAGGCGGAGAGACTCGAACTCTCACACCTTGCGGCACTAGATCCTAAGTCTAGCGTGTCTACCAATTCCACCACGCCTGCATCAATATTTTAAATAAGAACGATCGTATTCGAATCTAATCAAACCAACCTGAGTTCTTCTAAACTTTAGCGTGTCTACCTCCCGATGGATATCGGGACCACCACGCCTGCATCAATATTTTAAATAAAACCCTGTGTTCGAATCTCATCAAACCAACCTGAGTTCTTATAAACTCTAGCATGTATACCTCCTACCGATAACTATCGGGACATCGGGACCACCACGCCTGCAACTCCAAAATCAAATTGGGATGCAAATATAAAGCAAAATTTGATATCTCTAAATTTTAAAGCATCAAAACTTACTTTTTTGTAATTTTAAAAACTAGTCTAATTTCGCAACATGCAAAATGTACAGGAATACCTTTCCAAAAACAAGGATAGATTTATCGAAGAACTTATTGAACTGCTTAAAATTCCATCTATTAGTGCCGATTCAGCATTTTCGCAAGATGTTATTGACACGGCGGAAGCCATAAAATCTGCTTTGGAAAGAGCGGGGTGCGATACCGTTGAAATCTGTGAAACCAATGGATACCCCATTGTTTATGGCGAAAAGATCATCAATTCTAACCTGCCCACCGTCCTGGTTTATGGGCATTATGATGTACAACCGCCGGACCCGATGGATTTATGGAACTCTCCTCCTTTTGAACCGGAAATAAGAAAAACCGAAACCCATCCAGAAGGTGCTATTTATGCCCGAGGCGCTTGTGATGATAAGGGTCAAATGTACATGCACGTTAAGGCATTTGAGTTTATGGTCAAGACCCAGCAACTTCCTTGTAACGTAAAATTCATGATTGAAGGGGAAGAGGAAGTCGGCAGTAAGAATTTGGGTGAATTTGTAGCCCTGAACAAGGAAAAACTTGCTAATGACGTTATACTGATCTCTGATACTGGCATGATTGCCAATGACATTCCGTCTATCACTACTGGTCTAAGAGGGCTGAGTTATGTAGAAGTGGAAGTAACCGGACCCAACCGTGATTTACATTCGGGATTGTACGGTGGGGCTGTGGCCAACCCCAACAATATATTGGCTAAAATGATTGCTTCCCTCCACGATGAAAATAACCATATTACCATTCCAGGGTTTTATGACAAAGTAGAAGAACTTTCCAAAGAAGAACGAAATCAAATGGCCGAAGCCCCTTTTAGTCTCGAACGCTATAAAAAGGCTTTGGATATTAATGATGTACATGGAGAGGAAGGATACCTTACCAACGAACGAAATGCCATTAGACCTACCTTGGATGTTAACGGAATGTGGGGCGGTTATACAGGAGAAGGTGCAAAAACAGTGATTCCCAGTAAGGCCTTTGCCAAAATTAGTATGCGTTTGGTTCCTAATCAAGATTGGCAAGAGATTACGGAGCTATTTCAAAAACACTTTGAGTCCATAGCTCCAAAAAGCGTGACGGTAAAGGTGAAACCCCATCATGGCGGACAAGGGTACGTAACCCCTATTGATACCGTGGCGTACCAGGCAGCTTCAAAAGCGTACGAGACTACATTTGGCAAAACGCCCATTCCACAAAGAAGTGGCGGAAGCATTCCTATTGTCTCCCTTTTTGAACGGGAATTGGAAAGCAAGACAATTTTAATGGGTTTTGGTCTTGACAGTGATGCTATTCACTCCCCTAATGAACATTTTGGAGTATGGAATTACCTCAAAGGCATTGAAACTATACCGTATTTCTATCAATATTTTACGGAAATGAGTTCGAGTTAGGAGTTAGGAGTTAGGAGTTAGGAGTTAGGAGTTAGGAGTTAGGAGTTAGGAGTTAGGAGTTAGGAGTTAGGAAAATTATGAATTATGACGTAGGACGTAGGACGTAAAACAAATTACATTTCAATAAGCCTTCAACCAATCACCAACAATTAAGTCTTCTTCACATACTTTGTGATGATCACAATTTGTTGGCCGTCAACCTTACCCTCAATATATTCTGCGTTCTCACGGTCTAATGTAATACGGCGTACGGCCGTGCCCTGTTTAGCGACCATGCTAGAGCCCTTTACTTTTAAATCCTTTATTAGCACCACATTATCACCATTTTCTAAAATAGCGCCGTTGGCATCACGATGAATAATTTTTTCAGCTTCTGAGAGGCCTTCTCCGGTGGCCTTCGCCCAAGCCAAAGTTTCATCTTCCAAATACATCATATCCAACAAATCCTTAGGCCAGCCTTCCTCTTTTAATCTTGCAAGCATACGCCATGCGACCACCTTTACGGCCTCGTGCTCGCTCCACATACTATCGTTCAAGCAACGCCAGTGGTTGGGTTCCATGGCAACATCCCCTTCAATTTGTGCTAGACAATGAGAACAGACCAACATACTACCATCTAACCCACCGGTGGAGATGGGTGGCACTTCGTAAACAGACAATTCACTTTCAGCACCACACAACTCACATTTTGAACCACTTCTGGTTTTTAAGGCCTCTAATACACTCATAAAATATTAATTGAGGTTGCAAACTTAATTTTTTTTCGATCTTTCAAAATGTAGGAAGGTTATTTTCTCAATCTTTTTTTTATATTAGGTATATGAGCGGACATATAATCGACATGGTAAATAGGATTAAGCAAAACTCCCTTCCTACGAGAAAGAAGTTTCAGGGAGATAATAGGAGCATGCTTTTTCATGAAGGTTCCTCGGTAACCTATGACTTTCCTAATCCTACTTCCGAAAAACTAGAAGCCATAAAGTCCAACATAAGAGAAAAAGCTTCACAAGAGCAAAGAAAATCATTCCTCATACTTGCCATTTGCATCGCTGTAATGGCCGTTTTGATTACCCTTTTTCTGATCAACTACAATTATCGTTTTTCGACACTGGTGTAATTTAAATTCTACATTTGTAGAATTAAATATTTTGTTCTATGTTTGTAGAACAAAAGGAAATCGCCATGCAATTATCAAAATCAGAGGAAGAATTGATGAATGTTTTATGGAAGCTAAAAAAAGCTTTTATGAAAGATTTGTTGAAAGCCTATTCAGAACCTAAACCTGCCACCACCACGATTGCAACCCTTCTCAAAAGAATGACCGAAAAGGGCTTTGTAGACTATCAGCTTCAAGGTAGGTCGCGAGAATACTTCCCCTTGGTTAAAAAGAAAGACTACTTTTCAAAACACGTTAACGGACTTATTCGCAACTTTTTTAATAATAGTCCGGGGCAATTCGCTTCCTTCTTCACTGAAACCACCGATTTAAGCAAAGAAGAATTGGAAGATTTACGCAAGTTGATAGACAACGAAATTAAAAAGCGTTGATTATGGTACTTTACCTTTTAAAATCGGCAGCGTGTTTGGCCGCCTTTATGGCACTCTATAAAATGCTTTTGGAGCGGGAACCCATGCACCACTTAAAAAGGTTTTATTTATTGGCCGCCGTAATGCTTTCATTTATCATTCCGCAAATTGTTTTCGTAGAATATGTGGAGTTGCCGCCAACCACTTTTAATTATGAAAATTCATTTAACACTTCCGAAACAACCACTATTATCGCCCCTGAAAAAGAAAACCCATGGGAATGGTGGCAATTAGTACTACCTATTTATTTGGCAGGATGTCTCTTTTTTACCATTCGGTTTATCATCCACCTTAGGACTCTCATTAAAAACATCAGGAACAACCCAAAAATAAGAACCAAATCTTGGGTCAATGTTTTATTGGAAGATTTCACGGCTCCACACACCTTTCTTCATTACATTTTTTTAAGCCGAGAGGGGTTTGAAAATAAGGCAATCCCTAATGAAGTATTACTTCACGAAGCGGCCCATGTTAAGCAAAAACACAGTTTGGATGTATTACTAATGGAGCTACTACAGATTGCTTTTTGGTTCAATCCATTAATCTTCATCCTAAAAAACTGGATCAAACTTAATCACGAATTTTTAGCGGATCATGCCGTTATAAAACAAGGTACGCCAGCAAAAGATTACCAACATACCCTTTTAAAGTTTGCTTCATCAGCAACTAATCATCATCAGTTAAACAGAGTTTATTCATCAATCGGTGCGGAGGGAATCCAAAGCATCAAAAAACGATTCATCATCATGAAAAAAAGAAAATCGACTACTTCGGTGGTACTTAGAAGTTTCGCAGCCGTACCGCTACTGGCAGCCCTTGTAATAGGATTTAGCGAACAAGTGACAGTGGTTCAACCACAAACGCCGCCTCTAGAAATACAGGTGGGAGCTAGCGCACTAGAAATTGAAACCTACAATAACCTGGCAACCAAATACAACGCCATACCACTTCAAGAACGCAAAATACCATTGAACGACTTGCGAACGCTAGAAGTCATTTTCAAAAAAATGTCCCCCAGACAAAAAGAGGAAGCTCAACCTTTTCCAGAATGTTTTAAAGGTAACAATCAACAACAGACCGTTGACCTCATTGAAATTGCCGTAAACAAAAACGGAAAGTTGTTGGTCGGCAATCAGCTTGTAGAATTGGAAGACTTGAAAAGCCATTTAAAACAATTGAACACCGCCAACACCTTTGAAGAAAGAGAGAAAAGCCTTCGAGTAGTCATTACAGCGGATAAAAACGCGCCAAAGGTAGTATTGGAACAAATCGATGCCATTATTTCCGATTTTGGAGCTGCCACCGTGAATATAATGGAACACCGCGCCTATGCCCAAGAAACGAGTATTACGAAAAAAGAGTTGAAAGAATACAATTCTCTGGCAAGGAGGTACAATAAGATGTTGGACAAAGAGGAGGGTATCCAAATTCTAAAAAAAGATGTAGACCGAATGGAATATCTCTTCAACAACATGTCCGAAAAACAACGGGCAACTGCAGAGCCATTTCCTGCATTACCTGAACCTCCGAAACCTCCTTTACCTCCCAACGCCCCGGCACCACCGCAACAACCAAAGGCGCCATTACCTCCCAATGAAGCATCGGAAGTGGAGGAAGAAATAGTATTGGCCGTGGAAGTCAATGAAAATGTGATAGAAGAGATACTTATAAAAAAGAATGCTTCCGATACCGAGTATGCCAACTATCAAATTGAAAAAATAGTGGAAAGTCAAGAAATCTATGATGAGCTAAACCCAATCGTTTATTCAATCAAAGATGGAACGAAAGAGGAAATTCGTGTTCAAACCTCACACAACTATTATAGTCCAAAAGATGAGCAAAATCCTTTAAAGGATTTGGAAACCGGCAAACCTACTTTAAAACTCACACTTTTTGATGCACCTTATTTTGGACCTGAAACAACACCTGATAGACCATCAGACCTTTTTAAAAAAATGGTTCAAAACTGCTCAAAAATATGGTACAAAGGCAAAATTATCAGTAAAGAAGAAGGCTTAGATTTATTAAAGAAACATAAGTACATACAGTTAGTAAAACACGAAACACCGCACGATGTACCATCCATGACCTTAGATGAATTGGAGTAATCGAAAAAAAGCCCTTAAACAAAGGGCTTTTTTTTGTAACAATTTGTTGAAAACCGCGTTCTAACAGTATCATCAATCATCAAATGTCTTCTTTAGAAACTCTTCTTTTTATCAGGAAAGTTCTTTAGGAGACACTAAAAACGAACACTTATGTTACAACGTTTCTTCATTCTCTGTTCCGGAGCCGATACTGATATTCTTAACACTTGTTCCAAAGGGGAACAAAATAAATATGCCGGCATTGGCGCTACCGTATTCTTTACGGCGTTAATGGCCACTATTGCCTGCAGCTATGCCCTATATACCATTTTTGAAACTATTTACAGTGCTGTATTTTTCGGAATTATATGGGGCCTTCTCATTTTCAATCTCGACCGATATATTGTGTCTACCATCAAAAAACGGAACAGCTTTGGCCAGGAGTTTTTACAAGCGATACCAAGACTTATCCTAGCCATTATCATAGCAGTAGTTATTTCCAAACCCTTGGAAATGAAAATTTTCGAAAAGGAAATTAACCAAGTACTTCTTGAAGAAAAAAATGAAATGACGCTGGCCAATCAGCAGCAATTGGCTCAACAGTTTACTCCGAATATTGATCAGCTACGAGAAGAAATAAGTGCCTTAAAACAGGAAATCACGGACAAGCAAGCAGAAACCGATGCCCTGTACGAAATTTATATCAACGAAGCAGAAGGTACCGCGGGCACGGGACTATTGGGAAAAGGGCCCGTTTATGAAGAAAAACGTGAAAAACACGATGCTTCCCTTTCAGAGCTCAATTCCTTAAAAGCAGGCAATCATCAAAAAATTCAGGAAAAAGAAAATCAAATTGCCCTACTCAACGCCAATTATGAAAAAAGCGTTACCAAAACGCAGCCCATTATTGATGGTTTTGACGGACTAATGGCTCGCATCAACGCTTTAGAAAAGTTACCTTGGCTACCTTCATTTTTTATTTTTCTTCTTTTCTTGGCCATAGAAACCTCACCAATCATCGCAAAGTTATTGGCTCCCAATGGAGAATATGACTTAAAGCTTCAGGACCAAGAAACGAGCTTAGAAACTTGGGTTCATCAAAAAGTGATGCAGCGGTCCCACATTTTACAAACGGATACGGAGCTCAGTCAGAAAATCTATGATGAAATCAAGGAAGAAGAAGCTGTTTATGCTTATAAGAAACAAAAGGCGGAAGAGCTAATGAAACTTCAGGCGGATGCTTTTCAAAAAGCTGAAATTAGGAGTCTGTAAAAATTAGGCCTGGTCAAGAAAATTGGACACTTTTTTAAGTATTACCTTAAAAACATCATCAAGAGAGGTGTCTCCTAATTCCAATTTTTCCTTATGGGTTTCAGCGAACTCGAATGTTTTCTCCATTCCCAACACACTAAACTTGTATTTAAGTTTATGCACCAGTTCTGCAGCACTTCTGGGCTCTCCTATCTTAATATGATAAAGATATTTTCCCAAATCAGAAGTGTATTCGGTCTTCATAATGGCCACAAACTTAGCTTGGAACTCAAAGTCTTGTGTTCCTACCAGTTCTACCACGTAATCTAAGTTGGGTATTTCCCTTAAAAAATCTTGTGTCGCCTCCATTGTTAAAGCTCGTTCTTCTATTCTTTATGTGGGGGATAAAGAAACGAACAAATCAAATGTACGAATTATACTACTTTAATTTGAGAAAATGTTGCAAAAAATATAAAAACCATATCCTAGAGCCAGCATTTATGTGGTCATAAGTAAAGTTGGTCTAAAATAACGGATTAAAAAATGAGATATTGCTCTGTTAAACGTAAAGGCTATTTCAAAAACACGGTTTCTTTACAGAACATTTTAATTTCCCCAAATCCGTTTCCATAGAGCAGACAATAACTTTTTGGCATCGCCCCTATCCCTAGGTATTTCCTTCACTTTTACATCCCCATTCTTAGGAGAAAGTAAATAGCTGAAAGCAAAACGTTCCTCATCCGGGTTCAAACTCATCAAACCAAATCGCAAATCATTGAAATAAAGTCTATCGTCCTTTTTCTGAATGGTGTACCATCCTTCTGAGATTTCAGTAAGTCTTTTAAGCTTATCATTTTTCTGAAGGTTTCCTAACAAATCTCTATTCTTGGGATATCTTTTAAATTGAATACCCTGCGTATCAAAAAAGGAATAATCGGCTATCAAATAGGCATCTCCCACATCAATATTCGCAGACCACAGTAAGGTATTGAACGGACTGGGCCTCGTATTCATTTCCCGGTAATCAATTCCCTGTTCTTTTAAATTTCTATCAAATTGATAAAAGGACGCCGCCTTTAAAACCAAGGTCAGTAACAAATAAATCGAGCTGATTTTCAATCCCAAGTCATTCAGTTTTCTGCGCTTCGCGGATGTTCTTTTATGAAACATCGCCAAGACCAAACAAACTAAAAAGGGCAAGGTGTATAAAGGGTCGATGACAAAAATGCTCTGAAATGCCAACCGTATATCAAATGGCCAGAACAACTGCGTTCCCCAAGTTGTAAACGCATCCAGTAATGGATGGGTAATCAAACCCCAAAACATTAGCCAAGACCAGTCTTTGGCCGTTGCCCTACTCCTCCTTTCTACTTTGGAAATCATCCACCCAAAAACGGGAGCGAACAGTACCGAAAAGAAAATGGAATGACTGAAACCTCTATGCATTTCGGTAGCGGTTACGGTATCTACAAAGTGTTTTGAAAGTACATCCAAATCAGGAATTGTTCCGGCAATGGCACCGTAAAGCATTGCTTTATTGCCCACTCGTCTTCCTAGTACCGCTTCACCAACCGCGGCACCTAAAACTATTTGTGTGAGGGAATCCATCTACTCTACAATTTCCATTTTTTTCAACAAAAAGGAAGCATTCATATTTTGGCAAATACCCTTTTTGAACCGGTAGTCAAAATGAAGTTCATTATCGACTATTTCGGCATCAAAATAATGATTTTCCACTTCGGGCATTTCCTCTGCCACTTCACACAGGCTTAAATCGTGAGTAGCGATAATACCCGTAGCTTTAGAGTTCACCAACCGCTCCACAAACTTTCTACTACCCTCGGCCTTATCGGTACTATTGGTTCCTTTCAAGATTTCATCCAGCACAATAAAATATTGGTCCTTTTGAATTTCATTGACGATAAATTTGAGTCGCTTTAACTCAGAAAAGAAATAGGATTCATCATCTGTAAGGGAATCTGTAGTTCGCATGCTCGTAATGAGCTTTATGGGCGAATAGGTAACCTCATCGGCACAAAGGGGAAGACCAGCATTGGCCATTACAATCTGTAAAGAAACCGTTCTTAAGAAAGTACTTTTTCCCGCCATATTGGCCCCGGTGATGATAAAAAAATGCTCCTTTGCTATTTGAAAATCGTTTAGAACCATCTTTTCAGGATTCAATAAAGGATGACCTGCATTCTTGGAGGCTAAAACAACCTTTTGGCTTTCGTTTATATTTGGGTAACTGTACTTTGGGTGGTTAAAAGCAAAATTGCCCAAGCTATTGTAGGCATCAAACTTTGCCACTGTTTCGAACCATTTCTCGACCGAATCGCCATGTTGGCGCATCCATTTTTCTAAATGAAAGCAATGGTGCAACGTCCTAAGGAAAAAGCCGTTCGCAAGGATCAAATAAATAAGATTATTGTTTCGGTCGAGACTATTTAGGGAAGCGGAAAATTTGGAAATTAACTTGGAAACCACTTCACCATTGGATTTCATTTCCTTCTTAAACTCATTGAGATACGTGGAAGAAAATTCTTTTTCTTCCAATAGCGACAATAATTTTTGATACTGTTGAAACGTACTTTGCAATTTGGAAGCATCGGTAACCAAACCAGTGATATTCTTGGTATAAGCTCCCGTAATAGCAAAACCAACAACAAACCAGAATAACAAAAGGGATTCCGGAATCACATCTAGAAAATATAAGGTAAATAGAATGACCGAACCGATTGAAAAAACCAATGGTAAAAACTTCATGTAAGAAGGCACGAAGAATTTATAACTCTTAAGCCAACTAGCAATAAATTTAGTACTAGTTTCCGTTTTTGTTAACGACGCCGTTGCCGAAAAATGTTGACGCCATTCCGGAATTTGGGCCAATTCTTTAATGGCTTCCTGCTTCTCTTCAATGCGGTCTATATGATTATTTGTAAGGAGAGAAGCAAATGATTGCGAACCCGAGGTCAAGGTCGTTCTATTGGCATATTGATAAAAGGAACCTTTCCCGAACAAATCAATATCCTGACTATAATAGTGCTCCCCATTTTTAAATTCATCGCCCGCAGGCAAATCATGAAAATCACGTTTTAAAACCTTTAATTCGACTTCATTGATTTCGATTAGGGCAACCAATAAATTTTTAGCGTATTGAAGGTTACTATGCCGATTTACCAAAACCAAGAAAAGAATAATGGCCACTAAAACTACGCCTAAAACCAGTCTCGTATTACCATAGACAAAGTATACACCAAAAATAGCAGCGCAAAAAATAGCCAGGCGAACCATGCTAGAAACAAACAATTGCTTTTTTACGTTGCTTAACTTCGTCTGATGCTTTGAAATCTGGTTTTTATAGAAGTGCTCCAATTCTTGCATAGGTCAATTTATCAACAGCTAGCAAAGATACGTCTAAAGAATGGGCAAATAGTTTCAAGAATCTTTTAAAATGGAGTGTAACAGGGATATTTGACCCAAATGATAGGTGTCGTGTTCTATTAATCCCCGGAGCATATACCTGTAATTATAGTTCTCTCCGGAAACGTTTGACTGCAATGAATCATCAGATAAGTGGGCTAAAAGCTCTAATATTTTTCTTTGGGAAGCTTCTAACTCGGAGAGTAAATTTTTCCAGTCACTGTCGGATTTGATTTCTACTGCGGGCCAGTCGCTTTCAGTGTTCATTTCAATTTTAAAAAGCGCCTCTCCCTCCAGTTTTTTGATGACAAATTCACGCCAAGCCAGTAAATGCTTTACGAATCTTGCAATAGTCTTGGGGTAATCAGGAATAGAAGCCACTGCTTCATCTACTGTAATTTGATTCAGTTTTTCCATCAGGGATATACCATACCAAGGCTCCCCATTGAAAGCGGCATTTAACTCCACTACGATTTCTGGAATCTGAGTGTTATTCAAGACGGATATTATAAATTTTCCAATTCGGATTTTAATTTTTTTGTCAATTTAGAAACCACCAATTCATAAGAATGGTCTATCAACTCAGTAATCAATTGGGGCGGCACCTCATTTAGCATCACCGTATTCCAATGAACTTTGTTCATGTGATATCCAGGAATAATGGCCCCATCATGCTCTTCCCGTAGCAAAATGGCCCTATCTGGGTCGCACTTTAGATTTACCTGTGATGGTAGCCGATCCAATGCGGAAAGAGCGAACATTTTACCCAATACCTTAAACACCAAGGCATCAGGACCAAAGGGAAGCTCTTCCGTAACGCCCTTTTTGGCCAAACAGTAATCTCTAAATGCCTCAATATTCATTTTTAGTTCTTTTTTGCCAAAACGCTATTTACTAAGTCTTGAGCTTTTTTCCAATGGTACCGCACCTTCCTAATTTCAAGGTCGCCAATATCGTTTCCATTTATAGTTTCGATAACTTTTCCTCCCAAAGCTTTGTAAAAAGGATGCGCACCTACATTCTTTTCAAGCACCCATAGGTAAATGCCGGTGTCGGGGTATTTCTGCTCCACCTCTTCGGCAGCTACACGTAATAATTGAGAACCTACCCCTTTGCCTTTTATCTTCGGCGAGACATGCAGATTATCAACCAACGAGCCGTAGGTTTCGTCATCTTGAAAAAAGGTACAAATAAAACCCGCAAATTTTCCATTTAATCTGGCAACCCAAACACTTTGGTTCGGTTGCGGATTACCTAAACGCTCCCGCCAAACTTTTTGTCGTTCTTCACCCACCTCATTATCCAAAAATTGGTCGCTAAAAGAACCGCGGTAATTCTGCTGCCAACTTAAGGCGTGTAGAACGGCAATTTCTTCGGCATTGGCAATGCTTGCCTTTTTGATATCAAGCATTCGTTACTTTTGGGTGGTCATGGAATCGTAAACGATTACCTTGCTCCACAAATCAGAAGATTCTTCAATAAAAAGTTTATGAGGCGGCTCATCTTGGTACTTCTGTTGCGCCTCGGCAGACTCAAAAGTCACGATTAGGGAATAGGTAAAAGACCCATCTACAACATCTCTGCTTGCCTTTGGCGGCTTACCAATAAAGCAAGTTTTGGCGTAAGCGGAATTGTCCAAAAACTTCTGTAAAGAGGTCTCGAAAGCCTTTCGGTCTTCTTGACTATCCGGATTCTTAAACCAGAAATAAACGGTATGGGCAAAATTAGGATCAAATTCTCTCATTTTATCATTTGTTTGGCCATAAACATTCATGGCGGTGGTTATAAATAGTATTGCTAATAACTTTTTCATTTTCTAATATTTATTCTTGCAGTAATTTTTTTTGGTTCTCAGAAATTTCCAAAGCGGAGTAATCCAACTTCCAACCTATAGTCTCCACAATTTTTTCAATAAGCAATACGGCTTGTATCGCCTCTTTTCTAGCTGTGTCCATTAATCCGCTCTCGGGAATTTTATCCCTAATGTGCTCTTTGGCTTCTTTATTCAAAAGGGTTAGGTCATTGGGCGAGAAAAAATTGAACATACCACTTTGAATATCATAAAATTGAATATCAGGCTCAATAGATAATATTTCAGGTTCCGGAAAATTGGTGAGAATAATCTTTTTATTGGCCTTATCGGCCTTTATTTCCACCTTTTTAAGGTCGTAACCAATTTGAGCTTTTGCGTTGATGACCATCAGCGCTTTTTTCTTACTGGTGACCAAGCTCATGAAACGTTCCTTGATATTTTCGTAGCGGTAGATTTCAGCAAAATCACCTTCCACAGATACCAATTTACATACACTTCTGATTTTTTCGAGCAACACTTCAGATTGGTGTTCCGTCTCCTCTTTGCGCTCCTTTTTTTTCATAAAGGTATATACCCAATACGTAAGGATGGCACCCAGAATTAAACCTAAAAAAGAATCAAAAATAGTATCCATTAGTTTCCAATTTCACCCAAATGGGTAAACTTAAAGCCCTTTTCGTATTTGAGTCCGTACCCGAACAAGCGGTCCATTGCTGAATGCGAAAACCAAATAACACCCACCAGTTGTATTAAGGGCACCGAAAGATAACTTCCTAAAAGATAAATTGCAACGGCTATTCCCTTATGATGAAAAAAATTGTACATCCATGCCCCTACTCTTTCATTTAGCAAATAGCCCAACATTCCTACATCGGGCACTAGAATCAAGGCTAAGAACCACCACCAACTATAGGGCAATAAAGAGAAGAGATAGATTCCCAACAGTAACTGCCCCAGTTCTTCTAATTTTAAAATTGTCTTCATTTTTATCCATCAATTTTATAAAGTACCGGACGGCTTGGGCTGGCATCGTTTTCAAAGGGGGCCATCTGTAGATTGAGTATATACCGCCCATCTTCAATAGCATCGGGCACATAAATAAATTCTGTAATGGTAGCCTGCTTTCGAAGCGTGCCGTGGTAATTCCAAAAAGCTTTATGCCCGCTTAACGCTCCCTCATCTTTCTCTTTATCTACGGATGGAAGGTCCACCAGTAAATGCTCCACTCCTTTTTCCAAAAGGAAAATAATAGCCTCTTCTAACAGATATGGTGGGTTGCTATGGGAATACTGCTTGGTCAATTTGGTTCGCTCATTGGGGGAAGTTCTAATCACCAGCGCCTTAACTATCTCGCTTTTTAGGGCGACTTCCAAAATATGTTTTGAAATCACCCAATCATCATCTTGCAATTCTGGAACCACGGTAATCAAAGCAGCTAAAAAAAAGTATTGGTTAAGGTGTTGATTAACCGAATAAAACTCTTCCGTTATATGGCCCACACATTCGGTGTGCGTACCATGGGCGTGCGGATTGAACCAAATATCATTAAAATTGACCGAAGCTCCCTTAGCAACCTTTCCCACGAAATCTCCGTCTCTATGGGGTTCTATTTTTGGATGGGACACATACCAGGCATTTACATTTTGTGCATTGCCCCTAAGCGGAATGGATATATCCAAAGGTTGGGCTAAATCGATGTTGAATTTCTGGTTTTCATACTCAATTTCAGCTTTCATAAAGGCTCTTTTAATGCATTGATACCAATGTGCTAATCATCGGATAAATTAAGCATAAATAAGTCGGCCGCCAGTCCATCGGCCAGAAATTTTCCTTTTTGGGTAGTCAGCAGAACGTCGCCATCTAGGTATAACAAATGCTCCACTATGTGTTTTTCGGCTTGCCGAAGGGCATACTTTTTAAAGTTTTCCCCAAAGTCCTTTACAATTGTATCCAAAGAAACGCCCCAAATAGTCCGAAGTCCCGTCATGACATACTCATTATACCGGTCCGTTACCGAGAGTACTTCCTTTTCCAAGGGCAGTTCCCCCTTTTCAATTGCTTTAATATATTTGGGATTGTTGTTAATGTTCCAAGCGCGACTTGTTCCATCAAAAGAATGGGCAGACGGACCAATACCCAAATATTTCTTTTGTTGCCAGTAGGCGGTATTGTTACGGGAAAAATAATTCGGTTTTCCGAAATTGGAAATCTCGTAGTTTACAAAACCCTCTTTCTCCAACCTATCCACCAAAATATGGAAGTGTTCCTGTGCTACCGCATCGTCCACATTTTTTACCAATCCCTTTTTAATAAAACTCGCCAAGGCCGTTTGAGGTTCCACGGTAAGCGCGTAACTGGAAATATGTGGAACACCGAGAGAAAGTGCCGTTTCTATATTTTCCAACCAACGCGCGTTGCTCATATCTGGAATGCCGTAAATTAAATCGAGCGAAATGTTATCGAAGTTGTCGGTCGCAAGTTTCAGGGATTCCAAGGCTTCTTCTGCCGAATGCGCACGGTTCATCAACCTTAAATCCTCCTCAAAAAAGGACTGCACTCCAATACTCAAGCGGTTGATAGGACTCCGAGCCAGTTCCTTTATTTTTTCTTTGGAAAGGTCATCAGGATTCGCCTCTAAAGTCACTTCAGGATTTTGAGCTACTTCATATTCATCAAAAACGGTTTTAATTAGGGAATTGATTTCATCACTGGAAAGTACGCTAGGGGTGCCTCCGCCAAAATAAATGGTTTCCACGGTCTCGTTTTCCAATTCTCCGCTTCTCATCTTCAATTCGTTCTGCAATGCGTTGACCATCGCCTCTTTCTTCCCCATTGAAGTAGAAAAATGAAAATCGCAATAATGGCAGGCCTGTTTGCAAAACGGTATGTGGATGTAGATGCCGCTCATGTTTTATTCGGTTGCTCGTTGCTCCTTGCTCGTTGCTCGTTGTTGGTTGTTGGTTGTTGGTTGTTGGTTGTTGGTTGTTGGTTGTTGGTTGTTGGTTGTTGGTTGTTGGTTGTTGGTAAGGAAAATAATCAATATTTAATTTCCCAATATGAATCACAACTTTTAACTATTATCTTCTAACTTTCGACTCTTAATTCCAACGTCTTACGTCATTAGTCTCTCGTCCTACGTCCTACGTCCTAGGTCTTACGTCCTATGTCCTATGTCCTATGTCCTATGTCCTATGTCCTATGTCAATTTTTAAAGTTCGTTACTCGTTGCAAGAAGAAAAAACTAACTAACAACCCATAACTCCAAACTTTTAACTCAATAGCATCACCCCTTCTTTACTCGCTTTTCATTTTGCTTTACGAAGGCTTCCCAACCGGTATAACTTTTACCGAGCTCTACCCTTCCCTCATTATAGAAATGGCAAACGGCAGCGGCAAGACCATCGGTACTGTCCAGGTTCTTGGGCAAGGATTTCAATTTGAGCATACCTTGAAGCATTTTCGCCACTTGTTCTTTACTGGCATTTCCGTTACCGGTGATGGCCATTTTTATCTTTTTGGGCAGGTATTCGGTGATTGGTATTTGACGTGAGAGTCCAGCAGCCATGGCCACCCCCTGCGCCCTACCTAATTTGAGCATGGACTGTACATTCTTACCATAAAATGGGGCCTCAATGGCTATTTCATCGGGATGATAGGTATCGATCAATTCAAGGGTACGTTCAAAAATGAGCTTTAATTTTATGTACGGGTCATCGTATTTTTGAAGCAACAGCTCATTCATCTGAACGAACTCCATTTTTTTGTTCACCACTTTGATCAGTCCAAAACCCATAATGGTAGTTCCGGGGTCAATGCCTAATATGATTTTTTCTGATTTCAAACTCTTTTGGTTGATGGTTGTTGGTTGTTGGTTGTTGGTTGTTGGTTGTTGGTTGTTGGTTGATGGTTGTTGGTTGTTGGTTGTTGGTTGTTGGTTGTTGGTTGTTGGTTATTGGTAAGAAAAAACTCAATTCTCACGACTAAAAACTCATAACTAAACACTCACTACTCATATCTAATTACTCAAAACTAGGACAACGTTACTGCGGACTCAACACTATCGGGATTCTGAATTTGGCTTTTACGGGAATACCCCTTTTCAATGCTGGTTTCAACTCTGGCAAACTATCTAAACTGGTCTTGATTTGAGAGGTGAAATTTGGCAAATCATCATATAGAATTTCTCCATTTACAATTTCCATCACCTGTAATTCACCTGTTTCTTTCATCAGCAAATCAATATAAATGGTGTCTTGTGAAGTAAGCTCGGTAGCATAAAACGTATCATCCAAATAATTTGAAAAATGGGTCAAAAGCACCTGTGCGAAGCAATTTTTCTGTTCCTCTTTGGAAACCGTTTCATCACAGGAATCAAAAAGAGGGTATTTATCTACCTCTTCCCAATCAATATTCCCGATTTCCTCATTGAGATATTCCCGAGTTTTCTTTTCCCGAAAGGCGGTCCAGTTGCAACTGGTTCCGACCAATAAAAGAATAAATAATGTGAGATATCGCATTGCCCTTTAATCTAGGTGGAAATTACGATTTTTTAAGAAGAACCTACTTTTTGCTAAAATGAATCTCTTGCTTTAACTGTGAGACCCTTTTCTTGACCACCTCAATGGCATATCCCTTTTCGTTTCCATACCTGTCGATATACTCTTCGTAAAAAGGAAGGACCTTTTCCGGGTTGTCATACACCTGATCGGCTAGGGTGCACACATTGTGAAACAACATGGAAACCTCGGGAGCTTCTTGATGGGCCATTTGATAGTATTCCAAGGCTTTTCTAGGGTTTTCTCTTATTCTTTCAATTCTGGCCAAGGCTTCATACTCCGTGGCCAAAACCGGTGTTTGTACCTCTATGGACTTTTGGATATACATATGGGCACTGTCCGCTTGTTGTTCCTTTAAATGCATAATGCCCAAATGGTAATAGGCATCGGCATTTTCATCATTAAGAGAAAGTACTCGGTCATAGATAGTTCTGGCCTTTTCAAACTCCCAGCTTTTAAAATAGCAATAGGCCAGTTTGGAAAGAATATATTCTTTGTCCTCGCCCAACTCCACCAATCGCTCAAAAAACGGCAGGGCCACATGGTGTTCATCATTATTAAAATACGCCAAGGCTTTTAGGTTGATGAGCGAGACATCATCAGGATATACATCTAAACCTTGATTCAAATACCTCAGTGCCGTTTCTTTCTCTCGCTTTAACACAAAATACTTTCCTAATCGGAATAAACTCTTTAAATGCTGACTGTCCTTTTCAATAGCCTTTTTATAGGAATTAAGACTACTGGCCGGCTGATTCAATTCTGTAAAAATTTCACCGAGATAATAGTGGTATTCAGGATTTGAATCATTGGAAGCAATCAATTTTGAAAATAGTTTGCGCCCTTCTTCAAAAGACTTCGTTTTCAAATACAATTTCCCCAATTCAAAACCGGCAATTTCCGCTTCGGGCCGCTTTGCAACCACATCTTCATATTGAGCGATCGCCTTATCGTATCTGCCCAAGGCATTGTAAGAACGTGCGATTTGAAGGCTCGAGTTTGAGACATTTGATTGAGCATAATGATTGATGGCCCAGGTATAATCGCCAATGGCATAAAGACTATCTGCAACGGCCAAAGCCGAAGACTGCGCTTCGGCTTTTATAAAAACCATAAGAATTGCTACCTTAAATACGGTTCTCAATTCTATTCTAATTTAAATGTTATTGGTATCGAATAAGCTACCGCCACACTTTTACCCTTGTTTTGAGCCGGTTGCATCTGCGGTAATTTCTTGATGATTCTTAGGGCTTCCTGCTCTAAAGACGCATCTGGACCCCTATATCGGATACCTTGAATGCTTCCGTCCTCTGCTATTGTAAACATTATGGCCACCCTGCCCTGAATACCCCTTGCCTGTGCATCTTCAGGATATCTAAAGTGTTTACCAACATGTTTGTATAAGCTTTGCTTAAAGCATTCTTTAGAATCTGAAGCGTTCTCACAACCCGGAAAAACAGGTGCTTTTTCTACCGTTGCGAAGGGCACCGCATTTAAATTGGCCATCACATCGTCCATAGACATACGCTGCGGGTTATTGGTTGACATCTCTACCTTAGCTCCTATAGCATTGGTTTGAGCTAACTTAAATTCTATAGGTATCGAGAAGGGTACTTTTACCGCCTTTCCTTGGTGAATCCCAGGAGTCATTTTAGGCAGACGGGCAATGATTCTTTCGGTTTCCTCTTCTAAAAGTGGATGAGGACCACGTTTTCTGATATCGGTGATACTTCCATCCTCGGCAATGGTAAACAATACCGACACCCTGCCCTCTGCACCAAGTTTTTGTGCTTCTTCGGGATATCTAAAATTCTTGCTAATGTGCTTCTGTATACTCTTTTGAAAACAGGCCCTTGGGTCGGCTGCATTTTCACACCCGGGAAAAACAGGTACCTCATCCACAGTAGAAAAGGGCACTCCTTCTGAATAACCTACGGCCACCATACTATTGGTACTGTGTTCAAAAATGTCAAAATCACTTGCCAATACCTTAGAGGTTATTTGCATCGCCGCCTTAATAGGCACGCCATTGGGTCCGGAAATATAGGAGTATTCATTAACGGGATGGGTAAAGGTGATAGTAGAGTTATCGTCTTTGAGCGTCAACTTCCATTCTCCTCCCTGTTTTGACAGATCTAACAAGCGAACATAAAAATCCTGTTCTTCTTTCGGTGTCAGGCTTTCCACATTGTCCACTTCAAAGGTGTTTGAAAGGGTGTTTTCGTTTGAATCCCTTTCGCAAGAAGTGTAGACCAACATCCCCAAAAGTACGGGGAGCAAGGCTAGATATTTTAACTTCCAGATAGTTCCTGATTTTGCTTTTTGTAACATGACTATTCGTTTTTTGATTAATGATGATTTAAAAAATTGATTGATGAATGAAATATTTTGTGATTGAAAAGCTTGGGAGAGCAAAAGCTCACAATGCTTTATTCTTTCGTTTTTGGCCACCTCTGCATCGGCGATGAACTCATGCAGTTCAGACAATCGGTTTTGGTAGACATAAACCAGGGGGTTGAACCATGATATGATGCGCATCAACTCAAAGAACAGCAAATCGTAGGTGTGGTTTTGCCGAATATGCACCAGTTCATGATCGATGATATTCTGATGTTCCCTTGCAAGTACCCTATCCCCTAAGAAAATGGACTTAAAAAAGGAAAAAGCGGCGTCGCTATTTTTTAAAACCACCTTTGTAAATTGGTTATAATGCTCCAACTCACCCTTCTTTCTAAGGGAGTAAAGTTTTCCCAATTTATACGTGAACAGTGCAAAGGACAATAAAACTCCCATCAGGAAAACTATGGCAGGCCAACTAAAATTCAAGGAAGAATCCTGGGCCACAACGGCTACCTCAGCAGCATTGTTCATGTTCCACCATTCCTCCGGGTATACGTACAAACGTTCAGGCACCTGTGTTTTTAACGCTTCGATTTTTACCCATGGCAATAGCAAAGAAATGAGGTAAGTACCAATAAGATACAATCGGTTCCATTGAAAAAAGGTCTCCCTTTTCAAAAACAAGTCGTACACCAACAAAAAAACCAATTGAAAGGCGATGCATTCTAAAATGTACTGTATCATTGGAACTCCATTTATAGTTTTCTATTTATTTTTTGGGGATGTACCCTCTCCTTTTTTTATTTCCTGAAGGATGGACTCCAGCTCTTTCAGGCTCATGTCGTTCTTCTTCATAAAAAAGGAGACCATACTTTTAAAAGAGCCTTGAAAATAGCCATCCACCAACTTATTAATGCTTTGGTTGCTGTAATCCGCCTTTTTCACCACCGGAAAATAGAGATAGCCCTTCCCCTGTTTTTCGTGGTCCACAAAACCTTTTCCCTCTAAAATCCGCACAATGGTAGAAACCGTATTGTATGCTGGCTTAGGCTCCGGCAACTCTTCAATGATGGAGGCTACATTGCATTTTTGCAATTGCCACAATACGTGCATTACTTCCTCTTCGGCCTTGGTCAATTGCTTCATTTAACTAATTTTTTAGTTTAACAATATTCAAATATAACTAAATTTTTAGTTTAAACTATTTTTTTAGTTGAAAATTTTAATTTACCCGTACTCAATTGTAACTTTTTACGGCTACCTTAGTCCAATTACCAAACAGTTCTCTATGGACATTGCCCTTTTAATTGTTGGATTCGTTTTTACCATAATTGGTATTCTAGGAAGCTTTTTACCCGTATTGCCGGGTCCACCCTTAAGCTGGGTAGGCTTACTGCTGTTACACCTCACGGTTGCCGTTCCTCAAGATTGGTGGTTCTTGGGCATTACGGCTGCAGTGGCCCTTATCGTTTTTGCCTTGGATTATGTTATTCCTGCCATGGGAACCAAAAAATTCGGGGGTACCAAAGCGGGTATGATAGGCACCACCTTAGGACTCATCGTAGCCCTTGTGTTCCCTATTTTTGGAGCCTTCGGAATTATTATTTGGCCATTCATCGGGGCTTTGGTGGGAGAATTATTGAACAAGGCCGATAAAAAAACGGCGACCAAGGCTGCTTTCGGTTCCTTTTTAGGCTTTTTGACCGGCACTTTTTTAAAGTTTTTAGTCGCCATTGTCTATATGGGGCTATTCATTTCAAAGGCCTGGCAATTTCGGGAGGGTTTGTTTCCCTTTTTTAATTAACAAAAATGAAAGTATCATGAGAAAAATAGCGCTACTTTGTTTCCTACTAGTATTCTTGCAAAATTCGATTCGTGCTCAGGTAGTTTCATTCTCCAAATTGGACAGTCTATTTCTCATTTTAGAAAAAAATGACCGGTGGATGGGCAGCTTTGCCATGAGCCACGACGGAAAGGAAATCTATAAAAAATCAATTGGCTACGCTGATATCGCTCACGACATACCGAACCAAAAGAGCACCAAGTTTAGGGTAGGTTCCATTTCCAAAATGTTTACTTCCGTTTTGGTGTTTATGGCGGTAGAAGACGGCTTACTTTCTTTGAACGACACCATAGAAAAATATTTTCCGGATGTGCCCAATGCCGAAAAAATAACCATCAGCAATTTACTCAACCACCGCAGTGGTATTTTCAATTTCACCAGCAATCCTCTTTATCTTTCGTGGAGCACTCAATCAAAAACCCGCGAGGAACTAATCGAGATAATCAACGAAACAAAATCCGTTTTTGAACCTAATAGCAAGTCGGAATACAGCAATTCCAATTACGTACTACTTACTTTTATTCTGGAAGATGCTTTTAAAAAATCCTATGCCGATTTGGTCTCGGAGCGAATTGTCAATCCCCTAAAATTACAAAACACCTACTTAGGAGGTAAAACGGACATTGGTATAAATGAATCTTACTCCTATAAATTTACCGATACATGGAAAAAGGAAAGCGAAACGGACATGTCCATTCCTCTAGGCGCCGGTGCCATGGTTTCTACCCCTAGCGACCTCAATATATTTATTACCAGCTTGTTTGCCGAAAAATTAATTACTCAAAAAAGCCTGGACCAAATGAAAACCATCACTGATGGTTATGGGATGGGAATTTTTCAAATGCCTTTTTATGATAAAAAAGGTTTTGGCCATAACGGCGGTATCGATGGCTTTACCTCCATGCTCGGTTATCTACCCGAAGACCAATTGGCGTTTAGCGTCACCTCTAACGGCTCACGAATCAACAACAATGATATCGTCATTGCAGCACTTAGTGCTTATTTCAATAAACCGTTTGAACTGCCTTCTTTTCAAACTATAACAGTGACGCCAGAGATACTCAAACAGTATGTAGGCACGTATGCCAGTAAGGATATCCCTTTAAAAATCACCATAAGCCATAATGAGAATGGGCTTATGGCCCAAGCGACCGGCCAACCGTCCTTTCCTTTGGAAGCCTCTGCCACAGATACTTTCGAGTTTCAACAAGCAGGTGTTCGCTTAGAATTTGACGCAGAAAACAACACCATGGTACTTAAGCAGGCTGGCCAGGTTTATAATTACACCAAGGAATAAATCAGTCTGCCCAGACCACCTTATCTTCGATAGGTTCACGAGTGCCTTCTGGCAGTTCCCCATCAAAATGACCCATATAGAAAAAGCCAAGACATTTTTCTCCAGGTTCCATTTCAAAAAACTCGTCCATGAACTTCACCAAAGGAGGAGAGCTCCAGTACGAACCGATTCCCATCTCAGTACAGCAAAGCCACATATTTTGTACAGCCATGGAAGTGGCCGCAATCTCTTCCCATTCGGGAAGACTTTCCTTGGGGTCGCGTTGCATACAAATCGCAATGATGGCACCGGCCATTTTAGGGTTTTCAATAAGTTTTTTCGCCTTCATTTGTTTCGGGTCCGCTACATTTTCCATGTATTTGAGTGAAAGGAACAAACCCAACTTTTCTTTGGTTTCGCCGGTCATGACCTTAAACCGCCAAGGTTCTGTTTTTTTGTGGTTCGGGGCCCAATTGGCGGCTTCCAACACCTTTTCTATATCGGCCTTAGCTATAGGCTTGTCATTATATTGAGCAGGAAAGACAGAACGTCTTTTTCTTATTAAATCTAATATCACGTGTAAATTTTTAGTAAATCAAAAATACCCAATATCTAATGAGAACTCCTCTCATTTAGTAAAAAGATAACACCCCAAGTATTACTCCAACCAACTCTGGAAATACCTTCCGTCATCAATATCGAGTGCGGCTTGGGTCAACTGCAACGGTTTGAAAGTATCGACCATAACAGCCAATTCTTCGGTTCCTTTTTTTCCAATACTTGCCTCATAAGTTCCGGGATGTGGACCATGGGGTATACCGGCCGGATGCAGGGAAATATATCCTTTATCGATTCCATTTCGACTCATAAAATCCCCATCCACATAGTACAACACCTCATCCGAGTCAATATTGGAATGATTGTAGGGTGCCGGAATAGCTTCCGGATGGTAATCGTACAATCGGGGGCAAAAAGAACAGACCACAAAAGCACTGGTCTCAAAAGTTTGATGCACCGGAGGCGGTTGGTGCACCCTGCCCGTAATAGGTTCAAAATTGTGGATTGAAAATCCGTAAGGGAAATTATAGCCATCCCAACCTACTACATCAAACGGATGGGTTGCATACACCATATGGTGCAACTGGCCTTGCTTTTTGACTTTAATAACAAAATCTCCCTTTTCATCATGTGCCTTTAATTTTTTTGGAAGTTTAAAATCCCGCTCACAAAAGGGCGAATGTTCCAAATGTTGCCCAAACCAATTTCGATACCGCTTGGGCGTATAAATAGGATGATAACTTTCGGTGATAAACAATCGATTATTGCGCGTATCAAAATGAATTTGATATATCATCCCTCGCGGAATAAGCAAATAATCACCGTATTCAAAATCAATATCGCCCATCAGGGTTTTTAGGGTTCCCCTACCCTCATGAACGAACAAAAGTTCATCGGCATCGGCATTTTTATAAAAATAATCCGTCATGGATTTTTGGGGTGCCGCAAGCACAATATGTACATCAGAATTAAAAAGTACAGTTTTTCTACTTTGTAGATAATCATCTTCTGGCCTTACTTGCAACCCTTTTAACAATCGTGATTTTATATTGTACTCCACCGCCGCCCTTGGAGCTACATCTAGGGTTTTACCTACTTCCTTGACCTGGGTTGGCCTATGCAAGTGGTATAATAAGGAAGACATACCATCGAAACCAATGGTACCGAACAACTGTTCATAATGTAGGGAACCGTCTTTCTTTCGAAATTGCGTATGTCTTTTCTGAGGAACGTCTCCCAATTTATGATACAGGGGCATGAGTATAGTATTAAGTGAGTTCTTTAAAATTACGACAATTTTTCATCTCTAGGAAGTAATGAATTGAAGACCTACATATAGGACATGCGTTAAAAAATTCAGTTATCAAGAACACTTTTTGATGACTTCATTAATAGATTGTAGGAAACGAAAAAGAATAACAAAATGAAGAAAGAAGAGAAGAAAAAATACAACCCTAATTTAACCGAAGAAGACCTTAAAATACTGAAAGACAAAAATCTTAGTATGGATAACGGTGACGATCGGCTATTGCAGAACAGAAAGAATCCCATTGATTTCTCAGGAGAACAGCTTGATGTACCTGGTAGGAAAAAAAATCAACAAGACCTCTTGACCGATGAAGAAAATTCCCTTTATGCCCAAGGCGGGGAACGAAATGAAAATTTAGAACAGCCGGAACGAGCCAACTCAACAAAGTCTGAAAGCTAATTATACCAAATCCAAACCTGTGATTGATTTGGCAAAAGATGAATTATCATACACATGAAGTTGAAAGAAGAAAGAAAGCAAAATAGTATGGGCGCGACAGGTAGTTCTTCGGCAAGTAATGTAGATTTTACGGAAGAAGCTGGAAATCTTGACACGAAAAAATCCGTAAAAATCCCATGGAACACCATAGTCATAGTTCTCATACTACTACTGATTATCGCTGCCGTAGTAATTCTTGCACGCGCATAGTTAGAACCATAAGACATAAAAAAAGCCTTCCGATTTGGAAAGCCTTTCATTGGCCCTTACCTTATTGAAGGTTTTGGGTCACAACACAACGGTACAAATATACTAAAGCCATTTTATTTTAAGGCGTCAAAACAAATTATTCTATTTTTTTAGAATGAAAAGGTCTTACGATCAGCCTCGCTGCTTTGTCATAATTGATATAATTGTAGGCCCAATTAAAGAATACTACCACCCTATTTCTAAATCCGACCAAGGCCATAAGGTGAACAAACATCCAAACGAACCAAGCCAAAAACCCGGAGAATTTCATTCTATTCAAATCCACAACAGCCTTGTTTCTTCCCACCGTAGCCATAGTTCCCTTATCGTTGTAACTAAAAGGTTTCAAATCTTGCCCCTTTAATATCCTAAAAAGATTGTCCGCCAAATGTTCCCCTTGTTGAATAGCAGGTTGCGCTACTTGCGGGTGACCTCTTTGGTAATCTTCGGTCTCCATATAGGCGATATCCCCGATGGCAAAAATATTGGGGTAACCTTCCACTCTGTTATACCTATCTACCCTAAAACGATTCAGTTTATCTACGAGGGTTTTTCCGTCCAATCCGGGCACAGAGGCTCCGGTAACTCCTGCTGCCCATACCAAATTTTTACACTTCATAGTAGTACCATCATTAAGGGTGACCGTCTCACCGTCATACTGACTTACAAGGGTTTCCAAGTGAATTTCCACTCCAAGTTCCTTTAAAAATTGGGTCGCTTTTTTAGAAGCATGATCGCTCATTGGCGGCAACACACGACCAGCACCCTCGAACAGATGAATTTCCATCTCATCGATATTCAAATGCTTGTAATCTTTAGGGAAAACGTTGTTTTTTAGCTCAGCTAAAGCTCCGGATAATTCCACGCCTGTAGGCCCACCGCCTACAATACAAAAATTGAGTAGGGCCTTCCTTTCCTCCAAACTTTCGGAATCATCTGCTTTTTCAAAGTTTTGCAACATCAAACTTCTTATGTTCAGAGCTTGAGGAACATTTTTCATGGGCATTGAATTAGATTCAAGCTCTTTATTACCAAAAAAATTAGTCTTGGTCCCCGTTGCAATGACCAAATAATCATAATTCAGTTCGCCGATATTGGTTATTACTTTTTGTTGAGTAGGCTCTATTTTACTGACTTTGGCCAGCCTAAAGTGAAAGTTATTCAGTCTTTTTAGGACTTTTCGTATGGGATACGCTATCGAATCGGGCTCTAATCCGCTTGTAGAAACTTGGTATAAAAGAGGCTGAAACGTATGATAATTGTGCTTGTCTATGAGCACGATTTGCATGTCTAGGTCTTTCAATTTTTTTGCTAGGGATACTCCAGCAAAACCACCACCAATGATAACCAAGCGCTTTTGGTCCGTTTTGGGTAAGTTCATTCGGTTTTTTTGTAAAATTACGACTTAGAACCTCTTTTACTGTTGTTTTTAACTTGAATTAATAACGTAATCCGCCATAAACTATACATGGCTAAATATTATTTTTTAACAGATATATTCAGCACCTATTCATCGTCTTTTATATATTTAATGCCTTAAATTTCGCAATCAACCAACTAATGAAGACTTTCTATTACACGCTAGCACTGTTATTGTTATGTAGCTTACGGCCGCTACATGCACAAATGATGGAACAAGATGAACCTAAGGGCACCGAGAACATCGCTTACAAATGGGGTAAGTTGGCCTTGGATGCCACTGCACTTGATACAGAACGTTTCAAGCCCAGACCTACGATTACCTCTAGGTATCTTGGTCTCATCTTTACGTCTATTTTCGATGCGTGGTCACGCTACGATGCCAACGCGCTGCCGGTGTACCTGGAAAAAGTAAAAAGAAGGCCAGCCAAAGAGCGTAGTCTGAAGAATAAAGAGATTGCCATCAGTTATGCCGCCTTTGGGGCCATGAAGGAATATTACTATTCCGACACCGCTCTTTTTGAAGACTTTATGAGAGAATTGGGGTTAGACCCAAATAATAAATCTTTAGATCCAAAAACCCCTGAAGGGATTGGTAATTTAGCAGCCAAAGCCGTCATCGAGGCAAGAAAAAAAGATGGAAGCAACCAATATGGTGATACAAAAGGATCCAATGGTGAGCCTTACTTCGACTACACCAACTACTCACCAGTGAATACAGCTGATGAAAATACCGATATCAACCGATGGCAACCTAAATACTTCTCCGATGGAAAAGGTGGGCAGTTCGCCCCTGGTTGTTTAACCCCTTACTGGCAGCATGTAAAACCTATGACGATGAGTTCTGCCGATCAGTTTCGGCCAGGCCCTCCTCCAATGGTAGGTTCCAAACAGCTGGAAGAAGAGGTGAAAGAAGTTATAGATTTGCAGGCTAACCTAACCGATGAAGACAAGGCCCTGGTCGAATTTATGAGAGACGGACCGCAGTCAGTACAACAGGCCGGTCACTGGTTAAAATTTGCTCAGGATGTTTCAAGAAGAGACAACCATACCCTTGATGAAGATGTAAAAATGTACTTTCTAACAGAGATTACGGCGATGGATGCGTTCATAGCTTCTTGGGATTCAAAAATGTTCTATGATTATGCGAGACCTTACGCTCTGGTACATGACTACTATCAAGATAAAATAATCAAAGCCTGGGGCGGTCCGGGAAAAGGGATTATCGAAATGAAGGGACAAGAATGGAGACCGTATTCACCAGACGTTTTTCTATGCCCTCCTTTTCCTAGTTATACTTCTGGCCACAGTACCATCAGTGGCGCCTGTGCCGAAGCACTTCGATTATTTACGGGAAGTGATCATTTTGGTGAAGAAGTAACTCTTATTCCGGGGTCGATGACAGAATTGGACGAGGCACATTTTGGCAAACCTGTGACTTTAAAGTTCCCGACTTTTACAGAAACGGCGAACATGGCCGGTATTTCACGTGTGATGGGCGGCTATCATATACAAGCCGATAATATTGCCGGTCTTGAATTAGGGAGGGATGTTGCAGGACAAGCCTGGAAATTCTACAACACCCATCTGGGCAATTAAGATTTTCCTAGAATTCTGGTTGCAAATTTTAGCAAAGCATGATATTGCTCATGTTTTAATGTCTTTTAAGCATTGATCTTTGCAACTCAAAATTCTTAACCATGAAAATAGTCTCAAAAGCAGAAGCTGTATCTTGTATCAAATCTGGTAATCGAGTATTTATTCAAGGGGCCGCTATGACCCCAAATGCATTGGTTGATGCTATGTGCGACCGATACCAAGAACTTTCCGATGTAGAAATAGTTTCCATTCATACCGAGGGCAATGCCAAATATGCCCACGAGCCCTATCATGAAAGCTTTAAGATGAACAGTTGCTTTGTGGGGCAGAACGTTCGCAGGGTGGTTAACAGCACTCAAGGTGACTATATTCCAATCTTTCTTAGTGAAATTCATTTATTGTTTCGGCAAGGAATTTTGCCCATAGATGTGGCTATCGTTCAGGTTTCCCCGCCTGACAAACACGGGTACTGCTCCTTGGGGGTATCTGTTGATGTAGTCCTTCCGGCCATTGAAACAGCTAAAAAAGTAATCGCCCAAATAAATCCGTCCGTACCTCGAACCCATGGTGATGGTATTATACATATTAAAAATATAGACTATGCCATCGAAATTGATACTCCCATTCATATACACGGGGTGGCACTGGTTTCTCCCGTAGAAGCTAAAATTGGCAAACACGTGGCAGGCTTGATTGAAGACGGAGCCACATTGCAAATGGGTATCGGCAGTATTCCAAATGCGGTTCTTGACAATCTTGGCAATCATAAACATTTAGGCATTCACACCGAAATGTTTACTGATGGCATTCTTCCCCTAATCGAGAAAGGGGTGGTCACTGGCGAAAAGAAAAAAGTAAAAACAGGAAAAGTGGTCACCTGTTTTTCGGTAGGGTCACAAAAACTCTATGATTTTTTAGATGATAATCCCTTAGTGCATTTTAAAGAAGCTGCCTACACCAACGATACGTCCATTATACGGAGAAATCCAAAAGTAACGGCTATTAACAGCGCCATAGAAATTGACCTTACCGGACAAGTCTGTGCAGATACCATAGGTAACAGGCAATATTCGGGCGTAGGCGGACAGATGGATTTCATTCGAGGGGCTTCCCTTTCAAAAGGAGGAAAGCCTATTTTTGCCATGCCCTCGGTCACAGCAAAGGGTATTTCAAAAATCACTCCCTATCTAAAACAAGGTGCAGGCGTTACTACAACAAGAGCCCATGTTCATTACGTAGTCACAGAATATGGTGTGGCCCATCTTTTTGGGAAAAACCTCAAGGAAAGGGCCAAAGCACTTATTCAAATTGCGCATCCTGACCACAGGGAAGCACTTGAAAAAGCTACTTTTGAACGTTTTAATAATTAAGCGGTGCCCGGTGAAAAAAAGAGAAATTAAAAATCGTGAAGATGTTCATCTTTTGGTCACCCAATTTTACGGTAAAATAAGGGAACATGCCACCCTAAGCCCTATTTTTAATAAAATTATAGAAGACTGGGATGCTCATTTTGAGGTACTCACCAATTTCTGGGAATCCCAACTCTTTTTGAAAAGAAACTATCACAATAATCCAATTCAAGTTCACAATGAAGTGGATAGAAAAATGGAACATCAAATAAAGTCGGAACATTTTGGAATGTGGCTCAACCTCTGGTTCGAGACCTTGGACGAGCTATTTGAAGGCGAGGTCGCCTATATTGCGAAAAATCGGGCTCAAAAGATGAGCAGTATGCTTTTCATAGAAATGTTCAAAGCGAGACCAAAATAGCGAAACACGGTCAATTTAGCCCTGTTTTGGTTTTGCGGGTTTAGCATTTTCTTCACTTTTATTTTTGCTAAATTGCTAACCTCAACCAAGAAGCATCACATATGAAGGTCCGCGAAAAGTTTCTGCTCATTTCGTTCATCAGCATTGCCTTAATTGTTGGCATTTCATTTTTCTGGAAACCAATACTTTGGACGTTTCTTATCGTGGCACCACTGGTTATCATGGGGGTTTTCGACATAGTTCAGACCAAACACACAATCAGAAGAAACTTTCCTGTCATTGGTAGGTTTAGGTATATGCTAGAGTCCATTAGACCTGAAATCATGCAATATTTTGTGGAAACCGATACAGAGGGCCGACCTTTAAACCGAATTCTACGATCACTTATTTACAGACGTGCAAAAGGGGCCAACGATACCGAACCCTTCGGCACCCAAATGGATTTGTACCGAGCTGGTTATGAATGGATGGAGCACTCCATGTACGCCAAGAAAAATCCCCAAGAGATTGGCAAATTTCCAAGGTTGACCATTGGTGGAAAAGACTGCAAACAGCCATATTCTTCAAGTCTTTTGAATATTTCCGCCATGAGTTTCGGCTCCTTGAGCAAAAACGCCGTTTTGGCTATGAACAAAGGGGCCAAAATGGGAAACTTTGCACATAATACGGGCGAAGGGGGCATTAGCGATTATCATATAGAAGGTGGTGGTGACCTCATCTGGCAAATAGGAACCGGCTATTTTGGTTGCCGAAATGATGACGGCACCTTCAATGAAAAGACATTCAGGGAAAATGCTTTGAGACCTACCGTGAAGATGATTGAAATAAAATTATCGCAAGGGGCCAAACCCGGTCACGGTGGCATACTTCCCGCTGTAAAGAATACTCCTGAAATTGCCAAGATACGACATATACAACCGGGTATTGCCGTACATTCCCCACCATCACATTCCGCATTTTCCAACCCTATCGAGTTCATGTACTTTATCAAAAAACTGCGTGATCTCTCAGATGGCAAACCCATCGGTTTCAAACTTTGCATTGGTAGAAAGCAAGAATTTATGGACTTCTGCGAAGCTATGATTCATACGGGTATTACTCCGGATTTTATTACGGTAGATGGAGGAGAAGGAGGAACCGGCGCCGCTCCGGTAGAATTTTCAAATACCATGGGTATGCCCTCACGGGAGGGACTGGTTTTTGTTCACGACACCTTAGTTGGATTTGGATTGAGAAGGGATATCAAGGTCATTATCGCCGGAAAAATAATTTCCGGTTTTCATATGGCAAGAGCCATTGCCCTGGGCGCCGATGGATGCAATAGCGCCCGAGCCATGATGCTGGCCGTTGGGTGTATTCAAGCATTGCAATGCAATACCAACACCTGCCCAGTTGGGGTAGCAACCCAAAATAAATCCCTCATGAAAGGTTTGGTGGTCAATGATAAGGCCCCAAGAATCAAAAACTATCAAGAGGCAACTATCCACAGCTTTTTAGAGCTGGTGGCCGCTGCCGGTCTCAATCACCCATCAGAACTTAGAAGAGAACATATCAGCAAACGCATTGGGATGTACAAGGTAGCCACCTACGATGAAATTTACCCATATATGGAAGAAGGCTGCCTTTTGAATTTGGCGAACATTCCAAAAGACTATCAAAAGTTCTTTAAACTGACCAGGATCATGTCCAACTAATTTTTATGAAAAATAGCAGTGGGATTAACTTTTGACATTCCATCTGAAAAAATGTAAATTCCTCGACCGGATTACAAACCAACCTTACCAAAAAATGACCCATGAAAAAAAATGCATCTAGAAGATTATTTCTAAAAAAAGCCACCCTTGGTTCAGCCGCCCTTTCTTCTGCCCCCATGGTATTTGCTTCCTCCAAGGACGAGATGTTACCCCTTTACAGACCCTATGCAGAATTTAGTTATTCGGCGAACGACCATATCAATATTGGTGTTATTGGCGTAGGCATCCAAGGTATTTTTGATGCTAGGGATGCGCTCACCGTAAACGGAACCAAAGTAACGGCAGCTTGTGACCTGTACACAGGAAGATTAGACAGGGCAAAGGAACTATGGGGTGAAGCAATATTTACGACTCGAGATTACAGAGAACTTTTAGAAAGAAAAGATGTGGATGTTGTTATCGTAGCCACACCCGATCATTGGCACAAAAAAATTACGGTAGATGCCTTAAATAAAGGCAAACATGTGTATTGTGAAAAACCCATGGTCCAAAAATGGGAAGAAGGCCAAGCAATTATTGACGCCCAGCAAAAGACCGGAAAACTATGCCAAATAGGAAGCCAAGCCATGGCATCTTTGGGTAATGAGAAGGCAAAACAGCTATATGAAGAAGGTGCCATAGGCGATATTGTAATGCTGGATTTTTACAATGACCGTTATTCTGCAGAGGGTGCATGGCAATATCCCATTCCGCCGGATGCCAGTAAAAAAACGGTCGATTTCGATACTTTTTTAGGAAATGCCCGAAAGGTTCCTTTTGAACCCAAACGCTTTTTTAGATGGAGAAATTACCGGGATTACGGTACCGGAGTAGCGGGCGACCTATTTGTTCATGCGTTCTCAACACTTAACCATGTCATTAGCTCCCATGGCCCCAATAGAGCCTTGGCTACTGGAGGACTCCGCTATTGGAAAGATGGTAGGGATGTACCCGATGTAAGCATCACACTCTACGACTATCCTGAAACAGACACCCATGCCGCCTTTAATGCCGCCTTTCGCATTAATTTTATTGCCGGAAGTGGAGGTGGCGGCGGATTCAAACTAGTGGGTACCGAAGGCGAAATGGAAGTAGGCCAAAATTCCGTGACCCTAAAAAGGTCTAAATTAGGCTTGGTTCCCGGTGGATATTCCCTCACCGCATTTACCGAAGAAATGCAGGAAAAAATAAAACAAAGCTACGCCGATCAGAATTTGGAAAAACGTTCTTCTGCTTTGAGTACGGGTACCACCACCTGGAAAGCACCCAGTGACTATAAAGGTGCCAGACACGACCATTTCTTTAATTTATTCCAAGCTATTCGCGGTCGGGGCAAGGTAGTACAAGACCCAACTTTTGGTCTAAGGGCTGCGGGGGCTGCCTTACTTGCCAACGAAAGTTATTATTCAAAGGAGCCTGTTAATTGGGACCCAACAAAAATGAAAATTATATAATTCAAATATTCAACAAATGCTTATTACTAAAACACGTCTGAAAAATGAAAAAACTAGCACCTTGCGACAGAAATCGCGTTTTCCGGTCAATAAAAGGTATGGCCTTTACTCTAATTATGTTTTGGGCCTGCCAAATCAACGGCCAAGTTCAATTTCCCGTAGACGTAGGGGTAAAGCCGGAGAGCATAACCAAAGGGTTCAACGGCAATTACTACGTAACCTTGATGAACGGCAAAGATAAGGGTGATGGCGAGGTAGCTGAAATATCCGAAAGTGGTGTAAAGGTCTTTGCAAAAGGTTTTGATGAACCCAAGGGCATCGTATTTTTAGAGGGGCATCTTTACTTTTCTGATTTGAACAGAATTTGGAAAGTTGACTCAAACGGAAAAGCAAGCGTATTCGTTCAAAAAGAGGACTTCCCTAAAGAGGCGCTGTACCTTAATGATGTGGCGGTTGATGCCGATGGAAAAGGTATTTATGTGGCCGATATGGGCGACACAAAATACATGAGAGACGGGAATAATGACCTCTGGCCCCTTGATAGCGACGAAGCTAAAAAGATACCCCAGGTAGGAAGAATTTACCATATTGACCTCAAGGGCCGAGTGACCATAGCCCAAGATGGCTCCCCCTTAATGACCAATCCCAATGGGGTAGGTGTCGACAACAATGGCGAAATAATGGTAGGCGCCTTCTTTCAAGGAAATTTTCTAATCAAAAAAGAAGGGAAGCTTACTCCATTAAAAGGCACTTTTAGAGGCGCCGATGCGGTTGAGCAAGACAGCCAAGGCAATTACTACATAAGTAGTTGGGTGCAAGGTACCGTTTGGAAAATCGATGGAAAAACCGAAGAGACCACAGTGCTCGTTTCCGGCCTGCAATCTGCAGCAGATTTTCTTTTGGAAGAGGAAAAAGGCAGATTACTTTTACCAGATATGATGGCAGGAAAAATTTTATCCGTGTCCATTCATCCATAAATTCAAAAAAGGGACAGATGATCAAAACTGTCCCTTTTTTTCTACCCTATTTTAATCTATTGCTCATCGCCAATTTTAAACGTAATGACCGGCACTTTGGAGTGATTGGCAATATCTTCGCCTATACTTCCCATAAAGAAATGTGCCAATCCCCTTCTGCCGTGCGTGGGTATACCAATGGCATCCGCGCCATTATTTTCACTGTAGTTAATGACGCCACTCTCTACCGTATAGTCATTGTGTATGCTCACCTCATCAGTACTTTTAGCCTCGTGCAAAAATTTATTGATACGTTTGTAGGCATCCGCACTACTCAAAAAACTATCCCCAGGTGTATTCACATATACCAGGTTTAATTCGGCATTAAAAAGTTTTGCAAATTGCTTTGCCCGTGCAAAGGCGGATAGGTTTTCCAGTTCAAAATCGCAGGCAAAAACGAATCGGTCAATTTTAAAATCGGTCATCTCCTCTTTCACCACAATAACGGGAATATCAGAGGTTCTAACCACCTTTTCGGCATTGCTTCCGATGAAGATTTCCGAGAGACCATCAGCTCCATGAGACCCCATTACAACCAAGTCCGCTTCATGCTTTTTGGCAATTTCGTTCACCTCGCTAAACACCTTATAATGTTTGATAATCGGGGTGACCTTTACATCCTTTAAAAACGGTTTTTGTAAAAAGTCATCAAAGCGTTTTTCTGCCAATTTTATTAGAAATACCATCTGCTCAGGGTGGTAACCTTCAGAGGAAGTAATCATAGCTTGGTTCAACTCCAACATATGCAAGGCGAATATTTCCGCTCCGTACTTTTTGGACAGTGATACCGCCACCTTCATGGCATATTCCGATTGTTCGGAAAAATCTACGGGGACAATTATTTTTTTCATGATGTTGCTATTTTTAATTGCTAATACCTTTCGTATACCATCAAAGCTACCAAACCCTTTGTTGAAAAAATATGACAAACGTCATGTATTTTAGCACGAGCGCTCCCCTATTTGGAGGTTCTTTTACCCCTTTCCAAATTCTCCTGAACCCGAAAAGCAATTATCTTTCCAATTAGTTCTAGGGGCAAAGGTTCGTTTAAAGGGAATTGAACCGAACCCTTGCCTTGTTGATACCCTGATAATTCTTTTTTAAAAGCTTCATGCCCAGAAGGTGTTGCGTAAAAACCAATATGATTTTTATAGGCAGCAAAACAAACAAGGGGCCTCCCCTGTGTTTTATAAGCTGGCATACCGTAACTAATAGATTCTTGGGCATCCGAAGCTACTTTTAATATTGTATTTCGCATTTTGCGAAGTAAGGCCTGTACTTCAGGAGGAAATTCCTCGATATAAGCATCTACAGTTGTCACCTTTTTGATCTTCATTCAAGCGGATTTTGTTTACGATTTCCCCTCTGCATATTTCTTGAAATTTTGCAGTATGGCATTCCAACCCTGTTCTTGCATTTCGAGTGGATTCATGCTTTCTGGTTCAAAAGTTTCAGTAATTTGTGTTCCATCACCAACGTCATCAAAAGTAACCAGAACCTTCCTATCGTCCTCAAGAACGTATTCCAATTTGGCAGGAGATTCCACCAAGGTGAAGTGTCCGCCAAAATCGAAACCCATGCTTCCGTCTTTTGCTTCCATTCGGGATGAAAATTTACCTCCAGGCCTTAAATCATTTTCCGCACGAGGACAGCACCAGTCATCGGAGGCAAAATTCCAATGAACGATATGTTTGGGTTGGTTCCAGTATTCCCAAACTTTAGATCTCTTCCTGTTTACAATAGTTTCGATGGTTATTGTTTTCATAACGAGATAGGTTTATTCGAGTTTTATAACATGAGAAACGAGTCTGGAAATCTCCGTACCCTTGGCATTTGTAAATGTGTAGATATCGGCAAAAGAATACCGGCTACCGTCATTTAGCAAAAGTTGGCCTTGAACGGCTGCCTCACGGCCGTGAGTAATGATATTCATTAGAATCATCTCTTTTGAAGGGTAGGCTTTCATGGTTTCCAAAGCAGCCTTAAAATTTTCCTTTCCCTGTATTGACTTATCTCCTACCAAGACCCATTCAAAATTGTCGGAAACACTATTGATCATAAAATCGATGACCACTTCAGCAAAGGCTTTATTGAACTCCAATAAGAATCTCTTTTTTGGGGCGTTCCCACAGGTTGTTTTGCAGGCAAACTTTACCATAATAAAAATGCTTTATTACTTAACTAATATTGCCCATCCAGCAGTTTTACGGGCTTTAACTCATTACCATCCCCATCTAACAAATAAGGTTCAAAATCATCATCGTTTACCCAACCGGCCTTAGGTTTTTCACCACGCATAAATTTACCATAGAAATCTCTTCCCCTTACAAAGGGGGCCTGCTCGTATAGGTGTCCGTAACCTTGCATTCTTAAATCACCCTGTTGTAAAAGTTTAGCCTCCATTTCTTCTTTCATAGCTGATTTTATGCTCGCATAGGCTGGATCAGAAGCCAAATTGTTCATACAAAAAGGGTCTTTCGCCACATCATAAAGTTCTTCCTGCACTCTTTTTCCAAAAGAAAGTTTCCAATAACTTGCATCGCCATTTCTACGAAGTTTTAAAATTTCCGTCTTGGTAGGGCTTCCATCGGTATTTAAATAACCTGTTTCCGGATTACCTTTGGGCCAGCGGTCAATTTCATAGTTTTTTACGTAAAGCATATTGTTTTTGTGAATGCCTCTGATTGGGTAGCCCACATCATTGGGGCGGCCGGTATCATGCCTTTCCTTTCCCACCAAAACAAAGTCGCGAGACGGCTCAACTTGTCCATTTTTATTGGATGTCAGAAGGAATTTTAAGCTATTGCCTGCCGCTGGGTGCATACCGGAAGTTTTCCAATCAATTCCTGCAACGTCTAAAAAAGTAGGCGCCAAATCAATAAAACTAATATAGTCATCCACTACCCTATTTTTAGTTTTCATTTGCGCAGGCCAAACTGCGGCCATAGGCACATGATTGGCATTTTCATATTGATCGCCCTTTACCCGCGGAAAAGGCATACCATGATCGGAAGTCACTATAATCAACGTATTCTCATAGGCTCCATTCTCTTTTAAAGTTTGAACAATTTTCTGGATATGGGCATCAAAATCTTCAATTTCCAGCGCATAGTCCAACAAATCATTTCGGGTCACTTCATTGTCTGGCCAGTAGGGAGGGAAGTCTTTGATCATATCTTCTGTTTTACCGCCCAAGCGTTTTCCCGAACCATATTCATACCCTCGGTGCGGTTCCAGACTACCAACCCAAAAACTCCATGGCTGTCCTTTTGGAGCTCTTTCAAGAAAATCTGCAAAATTAGAACTGTAGTCGTTATCGGAAATACTAGGGGTCAAGGGTTCCAAGCTCTTTTCGTTGAAAGCCGGACCTAGTACTTCCCGCTGTTTTCCATCTGCGGTTAGGGTGATTGCCGGTCCATAACCCTTTGCAGTATGCCCTACGGTGTAACCATTTTCCTTTAATACCTCTTGATAGGATTTGAATTTCGAAGGGAAGTAAATGACGTGGTTCGCAGCGGCATCCAGTTGCCAAGAATTTCTACCTGTGATAATAGAAGCACGGGAAGGGGCACATTTGGCATTGGGCGTGTAAGCCCTGGTAAAAAGTACACCTTCATTAGCAATGGCATCAAAGCCCGGGGTGTTAACATAGGTACTACCGTAGGCACCCATATCTAAACCGGCGTCATCGAAAATTAATACAAGAATATTAGGCTTTTCCTTATTTTGAGCAGGGATGATGTTGGTAGAAAAGAAACAAAACAAGAAACAATAAATTATTTTCATAGTTGGTTGGGTTGATCGTAGAAAATTAAAGAATAAACCAAGGCAATGTGCAACCGATCATCAAAAAAATGTTATGTATATATCTCATCATTCAACATTTTAGGCATAAAACCCTATTTTTGCCCGAACTCAATAAATTCAGCAGAAAATGACATTACTTCTTATGGCAGCCGGTAGCGGAAGCCGATACGGTAAATTGAAACAATTTGATGACCTTGGCCCCAATGGCGAATTTCTAATGGAATTTGGAATAAGCGATGCGCTCAAAAACGGCTTTGACCATATTGTACTGATAACCAAAAAGGACAATGTCAATTTTTTGGAAGACCATCTAAGAAACCGTTTACCGGCCAACATTAAATTAGATGTTCTTGCTCAAGAGTTAACTGATTTACCTCAAGGTTGCACTTTTGAAGGGGAAAGAACAAAACCATGGGGTACCGCACATGCCGTTTGGACGGCCAGAAATGTAATTTCCGGTCCGTTTGCAGTATTGAACGCCGATGATTTCTACGGACAGCCCGCTTACGAAAACGCCGCTAATTTTATGCGCGCCCATAAAGATGACAATACCTATGCCTTGGTAGGCTACACCCTAAAAAACACCCTATCTGAGCACGGTTCGGTTTCTAGAGGTGTTTGTAAGGTAGACGGGGATAATTTGCTTTCAGTGGATGAGCGCTTAAAACTAGAGGCCAAGGATGGTAAAGTAATTGATGAAGATTCAGGAAACGAGTATACCGGGGAAGAGCATGTAAGCATGAACTTTTGGGTATGTAAACCTTCCATCTTCGATAAAATAGAAAGTGATTTTAGAGCTTTTCTTGACAGTGCGGACCTTGGCGCTAAAAGTGAGCTTTACATTCCAAAAATAATTCAAGACATGCTTCAGGCAGGAGAAATTTCTGTAAAGGTAGTTCCATCTGGAGGTGATTGGTTTGGCGTTACCTATGCCAGTGACCGAGAGACTGCGGTAAACTATCTAAATGAAAAGACCGCTGCCGGCAAATATAGTTCGCCACTTTGGCCTAACGAATGAATAACCATACCAACCACCAACTAAACCAATTATTGACCCATTTTTCCGTTGCGAAAAAAACGTATAGTTTTAGTCCGCTTACCGACGGATTTATCAATGATACTTTTTTGGTCCTTGACGGAAACGATCCGCTGTACATTTTACAGCGGATCAACCATAAAGTATTTACCAATATAAATGGGTTAATGAACAATATTCATGATGCCTTTGAACATCTGAATGACACGGACTATCAAAAAATAACATTGGTTCCTTCTTTGGAAGGCCAGAGCTATTACACGAACAAAGGGGCCGAACCGTCTTACTGGCGAGTGATGACCTACATCAAAGATAGTACCGCCCACAACACCACCAAGAATACTGATGTCGCTTTTGAAGCAGGTAAAATAATTGCCAAGTTCAACATATTGTTGGAAAAGGCAGAAGCGAACAACTATGTGGATACTATTCCACAATTTCATGATTTACAGCTACGCGAAAACCAATTTAATGTGGCTTTGGCCCAAGCCTCCAAAGAAAAGCTAAAAATTGCCGAAGAGGCCATTACTTTTTCAAATGAAGTATTGAACCTATTGCATGAGGTAAATTTAAACCATCTACCCATTAGGGTGTGTCACAACGATACCAAGTTAAACAACATTCTTTTCTCAAAAAGCACCAACAAAGCTCTATGCCTTATTGATTTGGACACTTTGATGAGGGGCAAATTCTTGTTTGATTTTGGAGATGCTGTACGCACAATCGTAAACACTGCCCCGGAAGACGAACAAAATCACGAAAAAATCACTTTTGAAAAAGAGTTGTTCGAGGCTTTTATTTCGGGTTTGGCGGCTAACGGTCCTTTTTTGTCCAAAGAAGAAATTGAAACGCTACATTGGGGTGCTATTTTAATGCCATTTCTTCATGGAATAAGGGCGCTTACAGATTACCTAAATGGCAATATTTACTACAAAGTCGCTTACGAGAACCAAAATTATGATCGTAGCCTAAGTCTCTTCAATTTTACAAAAAAAGCCCTTGCCCAAACTTCCTTTATGCAGAAAATAATAGCAAAAAATTTAGCTTCCAAAAGCTAAATGTGTAGGTTACTTGGTACTTTCGGCTATATCAAACCATTAATTAGCTCAATAGGGTTTTTCTGTCTTAAAGCTTCCTTAATTACTATTTCAAAAGGTTTATACATCTCTATGTTTGCAGGTACAACACCTAAATTAATAGATGATGAAAACAATATCAAATTACATAGGCATCGTTCTTTTGATTACCACCGTTACCATTTCTTGCAGCAAGGATAATGACCCTACCGACGACAATCTTTTTGTAGGGACTTATGATGGCACCATAAGTTATTCCGAACTGGAAAGCGAAACCAATATTACCACAGAAGATGGCCGGGTAACGGTCGTTAAAGTTGGTGATAATTATCGTTTTGACTTCTCCAACGGTATCCCCAGCATCAATGGCATTACCATGGAAAAAAATCAAAATATCTTGATTAATAGTTCCGGTAGCATCAAAATTGACGAAGGAGAACTACTAATAACTTATACTGAAGAAGGAGAAACTTGGGGCGCTGATTGCACCCGATAATTCTTTTCTTAAACCAGTGTTCAATTAAAAAGAAAAACATGACACAACATATCATATTTGACCGTTTAGAATCCATATATTCTGAATTAATTTCGGCCGAAAGCATTTACGCAACCTTGATTCAAGCAGATAGATTTCCACATAAAAGACCGTATTTTAAACACCGTTATTTTCAATATGGAACATTTGCAAAAAATCTACATGAGGAGGTAGTTGCTGTAACAGGTCATAAACCCCTGCGCAACGCCGTAAACGAGGATACTTCAATTTATAAAAGTATTGAAAGCTCCATTCTGGAAGAATCCCTTACAGTACAAGAAGTGGACGCCCTGGTAGTAAAAACTGAAAAGAAATTAATTTCCAGATACCAACAAGTACTAAAGTATTCTGAGTTATCCAACACTACTCAAGCTATATTGGAATCGCAGGTGGAAGAACTTAACAACGAATGGCAAAAACTACGTTCTAATTTGCAAATTGAATTGCATAAAGATTAGAACAAGATACGTCATAGAAGGTACTTGTCATGTTAAAATGCTTTAGGAACTCCTTAACGTGAGTTTGGCAATGTTCGTTGGAATATTGAGTAATTTTGTTCTCTTATTCCAACGGATATGGCTACTAAAAAAATACCTTTTTCTATTCTTGAACTGGCGACTATTGGCGCGGGTTTTACTACTACCGAAGTTTTTCAGAACAGTTTAAAACTGGCCCAAAAGGCCGAAGAATTCGGATACAAACGATTTTGGTTGGCCGAACATCACAATATGGTAAGTATTGCCAGTACGGCCACGTCCGTTTTGATGGGGCATATTGCCGGTGGTACTAAGAAAATAAGGGTAGGATCAGGCGGTATTATGCTACCCAATCACTCTTCTATGCTCATTGCTGAGCAATTTGCCACCCTGAGCGCTTTATACCCAAATAGAATTGACATGGGCCTGGGTAGGGCTCCCGGCACTGACCAAACTACGGCTCAAGCCATTAGGCCCGATAGAATGCAGGCGGTATATCGTTTTCCGGAAGAGTTAAAGAATATTCAGCAATATTTTTCAACAGAAAACAAGCACGCCAAAGTACGGGTGCCCATTGCCGAGGGAGTTCATATGCCCATTTATATCCTAGGTTCCAGTACGGACAGTGCGCATTTAGCCGCAAAAGAAGGTTTGCCATATGTGTTTGCCAGCCACTTTGCCCCTACCCATCTTTTTGAGGCATTTCATATATACCATAACAACTTTAAGCCGTCTAAGTATTTGGACAAGCCATTTACCATGGCCTGCGTAAATGTTTTGGCTGCTGATACGGATGAGGAAGCCGAGCGAATGTCTACCTCTAGCATTCGAATGATTCTTGGGGTGCTTTCGGGTAAAATTGATTATTTACAGCCTCCAATGGAGATGACGCTGCAACTGCAACAAATTTCAATGAATCCTGCCGTACAGAGAATGATGAAGTATTCCTTTATTGGCAGTAAGGATACGGTGAAGGTTCAGATTGCTAAATTCTTGGAAGAAACAGGCGTGGATGAAATTATGGTGGCCTCCCACATTTACGACCCAGAAGCGAGAATACATTCGTATCGCCTATTTTCTGAGATTATGGAGGAATTGGAAAATGAAAAGTGGGAAGTCTTGAACTAACAAGAGCTTAAATGTAAATTATTTAGCAAACAAGCAAAATACCCCTATTTTAATTTTAAGTGTTACATTTAGAGTGATTTAGAAATGTCCATTCCATTTCCAATCTCTATCTCTAAAGAAATGAGAGACCTCAACTACCTCTTCTTATTTTTAGCACTTATCGCCGAAATTTTGGGAACCATTGGAGGTTTTGGTTCCTCTGTCTTTTTTGTGCCTGTTGCGAATTTGTATTTTGATTTTGAATCCGTATTAGGTTTAACCGCTATTTACCATTTATCGAGCAACATCAGCAAGATTGTACTCTTTAAAAAGGGACTTAACAAAAAACTTTTGTTACATATAGGAATACCCTCCGTGATATTTGTAATCGTTGGAGGACTGCTTACAAAGCTTTTTAAAAGCACCTACTTGGAACTTTTTCTTGCGGTTTTTCTAATTGTATTGGCCTTGGTCTTTCTTATAAAAAAGGAATTGATTATCCTACCAAATAAAAAGAATGCCATTATTGGTGGTAGTCTTAGCGGGTTTTCGGCAGGTCTTCTCGGAACAGGTGGCGCCATTAGAGGCTTAACAATGGCCGCGTTCAATCTTGAGAAGAATATGTTTATTGCCACATCTGCATTCATAGATTTTCTCATAGATTTTTCACGAACCTTTGTGTACTACTTCAATGGTTTTATTCACAAGGATGATTTGATTTACGTCCCATTTTTACTGGTTATTGGCTTTGTTGGAACGGTTATAGGAAAGAAAATTCTAGAGTTTATTCCTCAAGATAAGTTTAAAAGAATATCACTTGGCCTTATTCTGGTTATTGGAATGGTAACGCTTACCAATGTTTTGTTGAGCTAATTTTTAGAAAGGATAGCCTATCGCAAAATTGAAGACTAGATTGTTGCTTCCCCCTTCAAAAAAGGGCGTTCTGGTTCTTTCTCCTTTTTCCCAATAAGGTACGCGCACGGGCGAGGCCAAATCCAAACGGATTACAAAGCTTTGGATGTCTACCCGTAAACCAAAACCTACCCCAACCCCAAGTTCACTCATCCAATCTTTTTCAAATTTACCTTCGGTCTGTAATTTTTCATTAAAGGCGATGGCCTCTTCGGTTTCACCTTCGGTCAATTCGGATTCTGTAGTCAACCAAACATTTCCCGCGTCTGCAAAAAGAGCTCCCTTTAAATAGGAAAAAATAGGAAAACGATATTCCAAATTGGCCTCTAGACTAAGGTTTCCGGATTGGTCAAAGAAACTGGTGGTACTATCATCTGTAGCGGTAAAGGTACCAGGACCCAAAGACCTGATAGGAAATGCCCTAACGCTGTAGGGTCCTCCAGAAAAGAATTGTTTCACAAAGGGCAAGGTATTGGAGTTGCCATAAGGAATTCCCCAACCTGCATACACCCTGGCTACCAAAGATTGCTCTTTCGCCCATCTGTAATAGTACCTCAAGTCCACATCAGCTTTGGCATATTGGGCGAATTCAAGTCCAAAAATGGTTTCGTCTCCACTTACCAGACCCAACATGTTTCCGGCCAAATCTATGTTTGTAGAAAAGAAAAAAGGAAAAGTCTTGTCCTGATCCACCAGCTCATTGTAGGTGAAGGTATAGGTAAGACCTGCTATAAATTGCTGTTCAAAACTTCTTCGGAGAAAGGGGTTTTTATCCAAAATAGCTTCAAATTCCTCCGTAGTATTGGTAAGGTTTACATAATTAACGCTGATAGGATTAAGCTCATGAAATACGTATTTATTGGCATTCCAGGTATATCCGAAGGAAGAATTAAAAGAGGTAAGACTGTACAGTTTACTTCGGTTTAAAAAATCACCCCCTAGACTTATTTTGGTTTTAGGCACGGCGTACTTAAATCTTTTAGGGGAAAAAGGAACCAACCGCGGAATGGTCAAATCGGCTTTTATTCCGCCACCGATACTACTCAGGTTTTCATTTTCCCCTCCGGAAATCTGTGCTCCGTACTGAAAATTACCTGAGAGACTTAACGTTTCCCCGCCTTTAAAAAGATTTCTATTACTGTAGGAAACCGAAATTCCCGGACCGGCCAAACCATTGCTTTTGGTCACCGCTTGCAGTTCTGCCCTAACAGACCTCTTGGTTAAGGGCGAAAGAAAAAGTTCTGCATGAAGTGAACCCGCTCCGTCTTTGTTTGCAATGGTATCTAGTTCCGTGAACTGGATGTTTACAAATTTATAACTACCAATGGCGGACAGTCTGTTGCTTGTTAATTGGGCAGTACGGGCGTTGTAATCTTGTCCTTTTTCAAAAAGGATATAGGGTTCCAGCTGTTCCGGTTTAAAGTACTCTTCGTTTTGGACAAAGGCCAATCCATTTACATTCTTGGGTGTTGCCACCTCTGTAGTATCACCCAGCGTGTAATTGGGGTACACGGTAATAGAGTCAATTTGATAAGGAATTACCGAGCGTTCCGGTACTTGCGATTTTAACCGCAAAAACAAATCAAATTTTCTGTTATTATACCTATTGGTATCAGCTTCGAAGATTAAAAAATCAGGATTGAAATTATAGTAACCCTTGGTCTTTAAATCATTATCTATTCTTTCACGCTCAAATTTCATAAGGCTCAAATCAAAACGTTCCCCTTTTTTAAAGGCGCGTTCATCAATGGTAGCCGCAATATCTCCATAAATCTGCAAAGAATCCTTCTGAAGTTGAAAAGTCTCCATGGTATAAGGCTTAGGCAACTCTGCGGTGTATTTTACCTTTGCAAAACTTTTACTACTATCAATTTGGGAAGCCGCTTTACTATAGAAAAACCCGCGATTATCAAGTCGGTTCAAAATCAAATTTTCAATTCTTTCCGGATTTACCTGTGAGAGGTACACAGGTTCCTCTCCAAACTTTTTGTTGAGCCATTTATTCAGAAACCCCGGCTTTTCTTTTTGTGTCTTGTAGTGATAATACAATCCTAAACGCATTCCCAACAACGAAGAATTAGGTTCCGGCTGCAAGAGCGAATTAAGTTCCGTTTTTACTTTTTTAAGGTCCTTTACCTTCTCTTCAGCCACTACGGATGTCCGCAGTTCAGCTCCTGTATACAGTACTTCCCCTTCGGGTATATATTTTTCCACACCACAACCCAAAAGCAAGCAAAGGATGACCATAGAAGACACTTGCTTCCAGTGATATTTTTCATGTATCAATTTAAGGCTATTCATTCCTTCTCTTTTTCTTTGGGCTTTTCTCCTTTCTCATCGTCCAAGGGGCTAAAAAGCTGACTGAAATTATTGAATTCCCTATTGAAAATAAGGGCCAACCCTGTTACGATCAACTGACCGTCAATCACATTTTCATATTCATTCTTGCGATAGCCCCGTAATCTATAAATACCGTCTTGAGTGAGTAAATATTCCAAACTCACATTACCTATAATTGGTGTCTGTTCTTGCCCGGCCTGGGCACTTCCCTCAACGTCAACGGCACTGCCTGCAGTAACCACCAAGCGGTCATCAAACAATTTCTTTTTCGCATTGATGTTCAGCTGGGTTCTATCTTGTGGTCCGTCTCCTTGATAATCCGTGAAACTATCCAAATCAAAATCCACTTCAAAGCCAGTTTTCCCAAAGACCTTATCCGAAAAGGCATTTAGCTGACCGGAAAGTACCTTGTTTACATTGTTTCTGGCCAAGGCAGCAGTACCTCCTGCACTACCATCACTACCTGAATCAGGAAAAAACCTGTTAAGTGCCAATAGCGAAAATACCTGTTTGTTCAAAGCGGCCTCCTGTTCGTTCAATTGCTGCACCCTACCGTAAACGGCACCGCCTAAGGAACCTTGTTCATCTTCCGGCATATCTAAATCAAAAGACAGTTCGGGTTTCAACAACTCACCATCAACATTCAGATATACTAGAAAGGGCAATACCTGTTGGTATTTTCCCGTAACGCTCACATCTTGACCCGAAGTAACCGCAGCCATCAAAGGTGCTGCAGATGTTTCCACCTCATAAATGGCCGTAACATCCAAAGCGGCATCGGTAGGATCGCCACGCCATGTAATACTTCCGCCCGGCTTTATGGTAAACCTTCTATTTACTAAATTATACAAACTGGTTTCATAATGTCCATCTTTAAGCTCATAACGCCCCGTTAGATTTATACGACCATTGGGTGACATGTTCAAGTTAAGCTCGGCATCCCCTGAAACCTGAAGATTATCTCCCGTACGCTCATCTATAATGATATGGAAAACTGCATCATTAGCAATTTCAAGGACCGAACTTAAATCGAAACCTTGAAAAATGGGTGCGGTCTCTTCTTGGTCATTTCGGGTTAAAATGGCATCGGGGTTTTCCTTATTTACAAAAATTACTACTCCATCGCGTTCCTCTACATCCAATTGTGCTTCGGGCACTACATAAGTGACATCAGTAACCTTTCGTATTTTTAACCTGCCATCTATTTCGGGCAGGTCCAAATCTCCGGAAATATCTACATCGGCATCAATACTGGCAGTACCGTAGTACAGTTCATTATCCTCTTTAGTGGAATTTAGCACCCTGAATTCATTCGCCTTTACATTTAGGTCAAAAGCAGGATTCGTAATATTCTCCGTATGTATTTTACCATCCAATTCAAAGGTACCTTTGTAATCATCTTTTACGCTAAAAGTGTCAAAAGCTATCCCTTCATTATTTATCGTCAAGGATTCACCGTTCACTTTGAAAAGGGAATTGAAAGTAGCAATATTGAATTGTGTATCATTAAATTGAAGTTCCCCTTCATAAATAGGCTCCACCGTTGTGCCATTGAGTGCAACTTTACCAGAAATATACCCTTGAGTATCTTTAATTTGCCCTTCGGATAGGCCTTCAAGCACTTTTAGCTCCAACGTATTTAAATCCAAATCCAAATTGAGCTTGGCACCCGTTTCAGCTGCGGCATAATCCCCCGTTAAATCCAAATCTACTCCTCCGTCTTTAAGTGATAGATCAAAATCATAATTTGCCTGCCCTTTGGATTGAGCGTCCAGAGCTAAATTTCCTAAAGGATTATCCATCACTCCAAGGTTGGCAATATTAAAATTGGCCACAATACCCGGGGCGGTAAAGGGATTTTCAACCACTAACCTACCTTTCACCTCTCCGGAAGCCAAAGCTTCATCAGGATTGAGAAGACTTACAAAAGTTTGCAACTTAAAATTGCTAAAAACAATACCTAAGTGTTCTTTCTCTATTTCAGGCAGGGAAGTACTCAAGGACAATTCTTGATTATTTCTACTAAACACTACATATGAAAGGTCTAAGTGATTTTCCGCAATACTAATCTTGTTTTCACCAGGAATTTGCCACTCCTTTTTGTTGAACAATAATTTATCCGGGTTGATATGCAGACTGATACTATCCCTTTCCAAAACCATTTCCGAGGCCACATGCATCAGTTGCTCTTGGTCATCAAAAGAATTAAAGTCAAGAAGCAACTCCTTATTCTGCAACTTTCCTTCGAGAAAGGTTTTCTTTACATTTACAGGACCCGCCATTAAAGCCCCAAAACCTGCTGATAAGTTCAAATCCGTTGGTGTACCCATAACGGACACCTCCAAACTATCTAAGGAATTCCCCTGATAAACTATAGAAGGTAGATGCACCCTACCCTGTAAACTTTTCGCTTTGGAGTCAAAATTGGCCCTAACATGTACAGAATCCAATCGCTCTACCCCATTTAGAAAAACTTGGGTGAGAATGGGCACAGGAGAAAGTGAAAAATTTACATCTAAATTCACCGGATTCGTTACACTATCTTGTGATTTATTCTCCGTGAAATAACTTTGAAATTGCTTAGTCAAAGCATCGGTAACCATAGCCGGGGATGCATTCGATTTCAATTGTCCATTAAGAAAATCGCTTTCTACGGAAACATTGGTATCCTCCTCTCCAATAATAGCATTAAGCCTTAGGTCGCCCATTTGGTATTGTTCATTCTCATAAACGGCAATACCCTCTTTGAACAGGGCATCAACCTCAAAATCTTCGGCATTCCCAGTATAAGTGGCATTCAGGTCTACGGCCGCTTTGATATTTTCCTTGGTAATGCCCAAGGCATACAGGTCTGCACCAATTACTTTTAAATCTACATTTAATTGGGTATTTGCGGAATCTAACACTATACCAGTCGTGGAGGTGAAATTTAAGTTCTCATCCTTGAAATTCATTTCTACCTCTCCATCACCATTTTTTATTTGCCCATTGAAAATTAGGTTTGAAAAATCATACTTCCTTAACTGCAACTGGGTGAAGTTGGAAGTAAGACTGGCATCTAAGGAATTTAAATCCTTCCCTTGACCATCAGCATTCATGGTCCCAGAAACTGGACCTAACTGTTCATTTTTTAAAATCTTCTGAAGTTGTAGGCTATCAATATCTATTTTGGCCCTAAAAGCAATTCGAGAAATAGTGCTGTAGCTTCCCTTTAAGCTCAGATTTCCGTCCGTTGTAGTTAATTTTAAGTCGGCTCTGGAATCTTGTACAGATCCGACAGCCTTGGCCTTCAGGTATATCTTTTTTGGAATGGAAATACCCAATGAATCTTCGTTGACCAATCTATTGATATCTTTTTGAGTAGTGGCAAACTTGATATCGTTGAATTCAAACCCCAAGGAATCCGGTGTCATAAGATTTGAAAGTCGGGCCTCCGTCTCAAGGTTGGTCTCCTTTCCCCAGTGAAGTTGAAAATGGGGAACATTCAAATTCCCCAATGTACCGTTAGCGATTAGCTCAGCAGAAATGGGGAGTTCCGAAGCATCATTTAAATACTGATTGGTTTTTACATTTGGTTGGAATACGTATACATCGGCCAATCCCAACTGTGCGTCATCAATGGAGACATCAACACTTGTCAATTCAGGATTTTTTAAGAAGTCATCAAAACTTGAAAAGTTTAAATTGATGTCTCCCACCAAGGCGCTATGAAGTGTCTGTAGTTTTAAATCCGTTAATGAGGCCATTTCATTATTCAGCCTAGCCTGAAATTGTGCCTCTTTGATTCCAAACCCACTTTGCTCACTAAAGGTCAAATTCTCAAGTGCTAACTGAACGTCTTTTGGACGGTAACTCACATTACTTGCTTGAAGACCTAGATTAGATAGCTGAATATCTTCCGGGTTAAAACCGTTTGGTATACTATCTCTGTTACCTGTTTGAAAGACCAGGTCATTCTCTGCTAAGTCAATTTCCTTGATATCAATCAGAAACTCTGGCCAAGAAAAAGGTTGAACCATCTCAACAGTCAGTGAATCGGACTTCTTAACTGAAATATCTTGCGAAGCTTGTTGTATGTCAATTCTGGAGTTCTGGAGCCGTAGTAAATCCACTTCAAACTGATTGGCCGCCAAATCTGCTTTTGGCAACTCCAGTCCAAAATCATGAATTTTGAAATTCATATCTAGACCATCGGGCTTGGATTTATAATTGGCCTCGATATTAGCTAACGTAAAATCATCCACCCTTAAAAAAGGTAGTTGGGTTGTAGTCGTATCTTCCGTTTTAGGAAAGGGTTTGGACTGTTCATAGCTTAGGGATACATCTTGCAAATGAAATTCGTCCACCTCAAAACGCATTGTTTCCAAATCGAAATTATCTACGTTTGCCTCTAACTTCCCGAGTTTTAATCGAGTATCGAGCCCCATATAACCATCGGTATAAATCACATCAAAATCCTGAAAATCCAACGTACCAATTGAAAAAGTCATGGGTTCGGTATTAGTGGTATCTATCGTTGTAGTATCGGCTGCAGCAAAGGCATCAATCAAAAATGTAAAGTTGAAGTCTTCGGTATCCGCGCCTCTAAATATGCGTGCCTTTAGACCAGTCCAAGTTGCAGATTTGAGCGAAAGTGTATTGCGAAATGCTTTTGGAGATAAAGGAACATTGGCCTCCAGAGCCTGTGAATAAACTAATGTATCTCCTTTTTGGTCTTCCAAATAAAGTCCTTCCACCATTAAATTACCGGAAAAAGTTAGGTACAATCGATCAATTTCTACTCTGGTTCCCGTTTTGTTTTCAATAAAATCGGTTGCCTTACCAACAATTAAATTTTGGCCCCACTCACTTCTTATAAAAAGAACCACAAGAAGAAATAAAAGGAGCAACACTAAGAAAATTCGACCTATAATTCGAAGTACACGATATTTTTTAGGGTTTGCCAAGGATTGTTGATTGTTAATACTGGTTGCAAAGCTACACTTATGATAAGTAGGAATTTTAAAATTAACCTAACCTTAAGTTGTAACGTTAAAAGCGCAATTAAAGAAGGAATCTTCATAACGTAGGATGCTATAGGATAAATTTTTAAGCGGAAGCGTATTGCAAATAGGATAGTTTTCCTTAAAATAACATCTTTGCTTTTTTGTAAATTAGGTAACAATCCAAAATATTCAATTAAAATTGCTTCAAGCTCGGGTCATGATTACGCGCCTACTCTCCTTTTTCTTTTTGGTCTTACCCATTTTACTAGTGGGCCAAAACCTTCTACCCCCTATTTACAATTACAAAGCATTTGAATACAATGCAGCGGGACAAAATTGGGGATTGTCTACCAACGCAAAGGGCGAGCTTTTTTCTGCAAATGATAAAGGTCTACTTTATTTTAATGGAGAAGAATGGACACTTTACAAGCTACCCAATGCTACTATTGTAAGATCCGTACAATGTATTGGAGATAGAATTTATACAGGTTCCTATGAAGAATTCGGATTTTGGAAAAAAGAACCGAATGGTATTTTTAGATATACCTCCCTAACCCATTTAATTAAAAATCACACCTTTACAAATGAGGAGTTCTGGCAAATTTTGCCCATTGGTGACCAAATTATTTTTAGGTCTTTTTCAGCCATATATATCTATGCCAACAATCAAGTAAGTGTTGTACAACCTGGCTTTACCGTTACCAATATTGCACTTCATAAGAACAAAATTCATGTTGCCTCAAAATCCAACGGATTATTTTTACTGGAGGATGAGCAATTGAAACCCTTTGTAACCCCAAGTGTTTTTAACAATGCTACGATTATAAGTATGACCAGTTTTCAAGATAAGCTGCTCATTGGCACCCAATTAAAAGGTGCTTATTTTTACATTGACGGGGAAGTAACCGCATTGGAAACGGAAATAAACGAGCTACTTCAGCAACATCAATTGAATAAAGTAGAGGTTCTATCCGACCAAGAAATGGTATTCGGAACTATAAAAAACGGAATATATCTTTACGATTTAAATGATAGGACCATTAAAAACCTCAACAGGGCAACTGGGTTACAAAACAATACGGTCCTGTCCCTAACCAAATTTGAGGACCAGATATGGGCCGGGTTGGAAAATGGACTTGACCGGATTGGAAACAACTCCGCCATCACTTATTTTACCGATTACTCCGGTATTTTAGGCACCACCCACGATATCGTCATACAAGGCAACAATTTTTATTTAGGAAGCAATACGGGCATTTTTCAACTCTTGGGAAGTGATTTAGAGTTTATTCCCGGATCACAAGGTCATGTCTGGGATATGGAGCTAATAGAGGAAGATGTCTTGGCCGGGCATAACGCAGGAACATTTAGGGTTCAAATGAAGTCTTTGGACCAAGTATCCCATATTGCTGGAGGATATCAATTTGTTAAAGTCCCTGAAAGCAACAACCTTTATTTACAGGGTACATATACCGGGGTAGCCCTCTTTGATAAGCGTGATGAGGATTGGTCTGCCAGGGCAGTCTTTGGTATCGACTTTCCCGTTAACCAATTATATTTTGAGGACCGGCGCACTCTCTGGGCCGCTCACCCCTACAAAGGTTTATTTAGATTTGGCCTAGATGACAATTTGGAGAAGGTCACGGATAAAAAGGAATTTGGTCCAGATGTACTTCCCAACAATTATCAGGTAAAACTGTATCGGATTAAAAATCAGATTATCATACAGAGCGATGGAAAATGGTTCAAGTACGACCCTATAATTGAAGAAATCAATCCTTTTAAGGAGTTTGAGGCGTATAACGACAAATCCTTAATTTACTCGGATGGAGATAATTTCTGGTTTATAGATAATAAGCCAAACAAGGAACTGATTTATACCAATCTTAAAGATCAATATATTTCTATTGGTAAATCCCAATTAAACGAAAGACTTGTTCCCGATATGGAACACATTTCCAAAAGAAACGACTCTATTTATCTGCTTACATTGAGTGATGGTTTTGCACAATTGAACTTGAGGAAACTACAGAGAAATTTATCTAACCTAAATTCCAATGCCCCTGAATTATCTTATTTCAAAGATATCCATCAGAGATACGGAACAACTGAATCTATTTTTGCGGTACCGTATAAATATGCGAGCGACATTCAACTTCAAGTTGCTTCTCCAAACCTAATAAAGCCCAGATACTATTACGAATTAAAGGGTCCGCTATCGCAAAACAAGTATAAAAGTAACGGTAACATCACTTTTCAAAACTTACCCTACGGAAATTATACCTTGAAGCTTCATACGGTGAGTATGGACAATAAGATTTCCGAGCCAAAAATAGTGCGGCTTAGTATTGCACCTCCCTGGTTCCTTAGTACATATAGCATACTCGCTTATTTGCTTGTACTGTTAGCGATAATTCTCCTGATTCGATGGTACAATCAGAGAAAACTGAAGAGAAAGCAGTTAGCCTTACAACTTAAACTTGAACAACAACAAGATGAGCGTTTGGCCCAATTAGAAAAAGATAGATTGGAAAAAGAAATTAAGGATAAACAAAACGAACTTGCCAGAACCACCATGAGCGTTGCAAAAAAGAACGAACTCATTTTAGAATTAAAAGATCTCATGATATTGAACAAGGATGCCTTTAAAAATAAACAACGGTACCGTTCCCTAACCAAGAAATTAGACAGTTCCATAAATGAAGATGAAGATTGGCAGCAATTTGAAGTCAACTTTAAGGAACTTCACAATGACTTTTTTGAAAATCTATTGAAAGAGTATCCAAGGCTCACCCCTAAGGATCTTAAACTTTGTGCTTATCTTAAAATGAATTTATCTACCAAAGAGATTGCCCCATTGATGGCAATTACGGTAAGAGGTGTTGAAATTCATAGATACCGGCTTCGGAAAAAATTGGGAATAGACAGCTCTCAAAACCTCTCCAATTACCTTATCAAATATAAACAATAAGGTAATCAAATGCGATAGAGCACATAATTCTGATTTTCACCTATTTATCATACTACATCAACACTACATCACAGTGTTAAAATTGAAGGTAAATTAACCTAAGAAACTACTGCAATAACCTTGAAAAAAAGGCATTTCAAGCCCATATTTCAATGATGTAGTTTTTATGTATGCTCTTAAAATTTTCTCAACACTCCCTTTTTATACCTTGCAACGAACTTAACGACTCAATAAAATATCAATTCAATTTTTAAACTATCATGAAAATAAGGAGCTATTTTTTACCTATCTGTATATTCCTACTCCATTTGGGTATGAACGCACAGTCTGGTATTTCGGTTTCTGGAACTGTAAGTGATGCAGACGGGGCTCCCTTACCAGGAGCTAGTGTTGTAGTCAAAGGAACCACAACAGGTACCCAAACGGATTTCGATGGAATCTACACACTTACCAATATTGCACCAGAGGCCACACTATCCGTAAGTTACATTGGCTTTACCTCCAAAGACGTATCGGTTAACAATCAAACTACTATAAACGTATCATTGGAGGAAGACACCCAAGCATTGGACGAAGTTGTGGTCATTGGCTATGGAGAAATGAAATCCAAAGACCTTACATCTTCCATTACAACGGTAAAGGCGGAAGAAATATCGGCAACGCCCACAGCATCCCCTATGCAGGCATTACAAGGCAAAGTTGCAGGTTTGCAGGTAGTGAACAATGGTAGCCCAGGTCAAGGGCCAACCATCAGGGTCCGCGGTATTGGTTCCTATGATACAGGAGCATCCGGACCTTTATATGTGGTCGATGGAATGTTCTTTGACAACATAGATTTCCTAAACACCGCCGACATTACCTCCATTTCCATTTTAAAAGATGCCTCTGCAGCGGCAATCTATGGTGTTAGGGCAGCCAACGGGGTGGTGTTGATAGAAACAAAATCGGGGGCGTATAACAAAAAATCAGAGATTACCTATGATGGCTATTCCGGCTTTCAGGTAGCACAAAATGTACTCAAGCTGGCCAATTCTGAGCAATTCGCCACTTTGGCAAGGGAGTCCGGCTCCGCACCGGATATTCAATTTATCGATAATGCCATGCAACGCTATGGTAGAAGCCGTATCAATCCGAATGTACCCAATGTTAATACCGATTGGTATGATGAAATTTTGAGGCCGGCCCTTATTCAAAATCACAGTTTAGGTGTCACCGGAGGTAGTGAAAATGCTACCTATGCCATTGGCGCTAATTATTTCGAGCAGCAAGGTATTCTTAAAATGAAAAATGAATACGAGCGTTTTAACCTTAGAAGTAAAATCGATTTTAAGGTGAATGACCGGGTTACTATTGGAGGGAATGCCGTCATCAGCAACGCCACTCGCTTTGATCCTGAAAATTCAGCCTTTCGTTTGGCCTATTATGCAGTACCTATTCTGCCCGTTTTAGACAACAACTTGGCAAATAATGAAGCGGTATTCCCAACCAACTATGCCAATGCACAGGATTTAGGCTACAGAGGAGGACAAAATCCTTTTCCTACCATGGACAATAGTGAACTCCGTTCTAAAATCAGGAATGTACTCGCCAATTTTTATGCTCAAGTAGAAATAGTTCCTGAAAAACTAACATTTAAGACGGCCTACAATCATAATTTCCAAACGATTGAAAGAAGAGAAGTACGTTTACCTTATTTCATAGGAAACGGATTTCAGCGTGAAAATGCAGAACTCGTAAAACGTAATGAAACCTACTCCAACCAAATCTGGGACAACACTCTAACTTTTACCGATTCTTATGGAGACCATAACTTCACCGTTTTGGCGGGGTCTTCTTTTCGTGATGAATCATACGAGCAATTAGAAGCAAAAGGCCTCAATTTTCCATTATCAGGAGAGGAAGCGTACTATTTAGACCAAGCCCAGACCATTGTTCAAGATGATGTGGGAGATGACGGTAGGCGCGAATACGGTTTGTCGTTCTTTGGAAGGATTTCCTATAACTACGCTAACAAATATTTGTTATATGGTACCTATCGTGCGGATGGAACCAATAAATACCAAGAAAAATGGGGATATTTCCCCACCATTGGTGCCGGTTGGGTTATTTCCGAAGAAAATTTTATGCAGAACAACGGCATCTTTGACTTCCTGAAATTACGAGGTAGCTGGGGTAAACTAGGGAATGATAAAGTACCTGGAAGTGAGGGCGCCATAACGTCTACCGTAGTTACAACGGCGTTTGGTGACACCATGGTGAACGGTGTAAACACCACAAGTAATTTCACCTCACTAAAGTGGGAAGTCACGGAAGAAATCAATGCCGGTATTTCCGCTAGAACCTTCAATAACAAATTATCATTGGAAGCGGATTATTATGTTCGCGATACCAAAAACGCAGTTATTCCTATTGAAGTTCCTTTAATTCCCGATGCCACACGTCAAAATGTAGGTGAAATTAGAAACCAAGGTTTTGAATTGGCTCTTAATTGGAGCGATCAGGTTTCAGAAGATTTCAGCTATTCCGTAGGAGCCAATTTCGCTACTTTAAACAATGAAGTCTTGGACACGGACAGGGAACCTTATATTGATACCGGTTCGGCAGAGTTTAGACAACGAACCAGGGTTGGAGACCCCGTGTTTTCATTTTTTGGTCTTGAGGTAGATGGAGTTTATCAAACCCAAGCTCAAATTGATGCTGACCCTTCAGCGCAGTTTGAAATAGCCAATGGTAGGACGATTTTTCCAGGGGACCTAAAGTTTAAGGATCAAGATGGTGTGGAAGGTATTACAGCTGACGACCGGGTGATGTTAGGAAATTATTTACCTACTTATTCTTTCGGTTTTAACCTTGGTTTCAATTATAAGGCGTGGGATTTTTCCGCTGCAGCGATGGGACAAGGAGGAAACAGCATCCTCAACCGTAAACGGGGCGAGGTCATTTTCACCAATGACACCAATTGGGACCGTGATTTTGCCGTCAACCGCTGGCATGGTGAAGGTACCTCTAACAGCTACCCTTCTTCTGCAGGTATCAGAAAAGGTTGGAACCAGCAATTAAGCGACTTTTTTATCGAAAAAGGCGATTTTTTCAGAATCCAAAATTTAACGCTCGGCTACACCATCAATAAAGGCGGTACTCTTAAAGGCATTCCCCAAACACGTGTTTACGTAACCGCGGAAAAGCCTTTGACCATATTTGACTACAACGGTTTTAATCCAGAGGTATCCAATGGAGTGGATAATGAAACGTATCCTATCCCAGCTATTTATACCCTTGGCGTTAATATTAAAATCTAAAAAATTGCAACTATGAAACTATTGATAAATCATACGAAATGGATCCTAGCAATTTTAGTGGTTGTAGGGATAGGCGCTTGTACGGACAAACTGGATGAGCCAGAACTAAACAATAACTTTGCAGGAGGTACGGATTTTACGGATGCTTCTGGAATGATTCAATCTACCGTGGGAGCCTATGAGGCATTTTATTCCAGAGGTTGGGAACAGCCATTGATTATAGCCGTTCGTGGAGATGATGTAAATGCAGGAGGTCTGGGTGACCAACCCGAATTTTCCGAGATGGACAAATTCAACTACAGTAAAGACCATTGGATGGTCAATTCCCTTTGGGAAAATATTTATGCGGATGTGATCTCTGCACATACGGCCATGGAGCAAATTGAACGTTATCAAGAATTTGGAAACGAGTCGGAAATTGCTTTAGGAAACCAATACATAGCTGAAATTCAAGTGTTGCGAGCAATGATGTTGTTTCAGATATCCCAAGTATACGGAGATGTATTTATTCCTGAATCTTCGGATACAGAACTGCTATTGGAACTTGAGAGTGTACCTTCCAAGACAGAGGTGATGCAGCACATCTCTGACCAGATGGATTTGGCCATTCCCCTACTTCCTAATATACGCCCTAATGAGCGTACCGATTTACCCGGCGCTGTTACTAGGTTTACAGCTCTTGCCGTGAAGGCGTTGGCCAACCAAGAATTGGAAAATTACCAAATTGTTGCAGATGCAACAGGTCAGATCATTTCCTCTGGTAAATTCAACCTATATCCAGATTATTATGAGCTTTTTAAAACTCCGGGGAAATTAAGTGATGAAAGTATTTTAGACCTTCAATACTCAGATTTCAATCAGGGTGAGGGCGATAGATTCGCCCATTTGTACGCCCCCTACGGGCCTCAAAACTGGACTCCGGCGGTAGAAGGCAGTAATAGCGGATGGGGGTTTTTTGAGCCCAGCTTTAAATTTATAAAGTTCATGCTGGACCGAGGTGAGACCGTTCGATTAGAAACCAGCGTGCTTTTTACCGATGAAGGCATTTCGCAATTACAATCGGACCCCGATTATAGCACCTTACCTTCATTTGTTAGCAATACGACCAGAGATGGCGATGTCATCAATGACTTTGCTCGTGCCTTATTCTCTAGCGGAAAACACTATTTGCCTTCCAACCAGTTAATAGAGGGAAGAACCGCCTATGGCAGTAATAAGAACTATCCGGTAATTCGATATGCCGAAATCGTGTTGATGTATGCCGAAGCACTTACCCAAGGCGCCTCGGGAACTGCTTTGTCTGCTGACCAAGCTGTGAATTTAGTCAGGGAAAGGGCAGGAATGGCCCCAATAAGCGGTGTGACCTTAGACGACGTCATAGATGAAAAATTTGCAGAATTATCTATGGAATGGGGTAAAAGGTACTATGACCTCATCCGCCTAAATAGATATGATGAGCTCAACTATGATGGCCGCACTTTTACGGAGGCAAAAACCTATTTACCTTATCCTCAGGCACAGATAGACCAGTTTCCTATCCTAGGAAATTAAAAACATAACTCAACTCAAATGATATGAAAACATTTAATAATATAATACTGGGCCTAATAGGCTTGCTGGCCTTGAATTCTTGTGAGCAAGGTATTGACTCCTTGACAGAAGTAGACCCGGGCCCTGACACCACGGCACCCTCAGTACAAATAAGTTCCCCCTCTGAGGGATCGGCCGTTAAAGTCAATGAAGAATTAGCCACTATTACCATTCAATTTGAAGCACAGGATGATATAGAGCTCGGCTCCGTAGAGGTATGGCTGAACGGTGTACAACTAAGCACTTATAACAGTTTTGTAGATTATCGTAAGCTTATAGTTGACGACTTGGTTTACGACCAACTGGCAGATGGTTCACACGAACTTTCGGTGGTCGCTACGGACCTTGACGGTAAGAGCACTACGGAAACCGTAAATTTTACAAAGGAACCAGCTTACATCTCCAAATACGACGGAGAACTTTTGTATATGCCTTTTGACGGAGGTTTTGTAGACCTTTTAAGTTTTGAAGAAGCCACCCAAAACGGCACTCCTCTTACCAGTGAAGAGACTTTAGCGGGCAGCGGTTCTTACTTAGGTACAGAAGGCGCCTATTTGACCTTAGATTCAGAGCGATTTAAGAATGCTGAATTCAGTGCTATTTTTTGGCTTAAGTTAAATGCCGTACCGGATAGGGCAGGTATTTTGGCTATGAGTCCGCCATTAAACGAAACCGGAGGAAATGTACTTACTAGCGGATTCCGGTTCTTTAGGGAGAACGCCGGAGGAAAACAGCGTTTTAAATTAAATGTAGGAACAGGTACAGGCAACTCGTGGTTTGATGGAGGTGAAGCCGCTGACATAGAGGCTACCACAGAAGAGTGGGTTAATTTGGCCTTTACCATTTCAGGAAGCGAAGCTGTGGTTTACATCGATGGGCAAGTCGTATCACAAGGAGCCCTTACCGGAATTGACTGGACGGATGTTAATATACTTTCCATCATGTCAGGAGCACCTAATTTTTCCGGATGGAATCATTTATCAGACCAAAGTATGATGGATGAACTCCGGATTTTTGACAGAGCCATCAGCCAAGAAGAAGTCCAACAAATTATAATGGATGATTCTGGAATAGTTGTATCTAATTACCCGCCGACTTTCAATGGTGAAAAGTTCTATATGCCCTTTGATGGAGATTATAGAAACCTATTTACCGATACCGAGGCGGACATTGTTGGTGACCCCAAATTTGCAGCAGAAGGTGCAGCCGGTAATGACGCCTATGCTGGAGCCGAAGGTTCCTACCTCACCTATCCAACCGATGGTTTAACATCCGATACCTTTAGTGCTACTTTCTGGTACAAGGTAAATCCTGAACCGGGCCGAGCAGGTATTTTGGTTGCCGGGCCGGAAGACACTGAAAAAGAGGGTTATCCTGATGTACAAAATTTACGCACCAGTGGTTTCCGATTTTTTAGGGAAGGAGATGCTACACGGCAAATTTTCAAGCTGAATGTAGGAACAGGAGAAGCTGATATCTGGGTAGACGGCGGGGATGCTGCTGCTTTCGACCCTACAGGATCCGGATGGGTTCACATGGCCATTACCATATCAGAAAATACGGCCACCATTTATTTTGACGGCGCGGAAGTGGCTTCCAATGCGCTAAGCGCACCATTGGATTGGACCGGATGCGACCTGTTCTCCATAGGCTCGGGAGCTCCAAGATTTACAGAATGGGGACACCTATCAGACCAAAGTTTTATCGATGAGCTACGCTTTTATGACAAAGCTTTGACACCTGAAGAAATACAAGAAATAAGAAATCACGATTTATAAGAAAGTTGATTAGTTAGCCTTAGTTAGTTAATTCACTTAAGTAACATCTTTTATGAAGTTATTTAATTTTGCAATGGCCATCGCCTCGTTGTTAGTTGGTTGCGGTGGCCATTCTTCCAAAAAAGGAAAAGAGGTAGAAACATCGGCCACGAATGCCGACATTACCAATGAACAATTGTTAGACTCCGTTCAGCGACAGACCTTCGATTATTTTTGGGGCGGCGCAGAACCGGTGTCCGGCCTTGCCCGAGAACGGATTCATATGGATAATATTTATCCGGCGCATGATAAGGACATCATCACTATTGGTGGCTCAGGATTTGGCCTTATGGCTATTCTCGTGGGTATAGAAAGAGGTTTTATCACTCGCGAACAAGCTCTGGAACGATATGAAAAAGCCATCGATTTTCTCGCAAAAGCGGATAGATTCCACGGTGCCTGGCCCCACTGGCTTACCCCTGATGGAAAAATGACCCCTTTCAGCCAAAAAGACAATGGCGGAGACCTCGTGGAAACGGCCTTTCTGGTTCAAGGGATGCTTACCGTCAAAGAGTATTTCAAAAATGGAAGCGAGCGCGAAAAGAAGCTCGCCCAAAAGATCCAAAAGCTTTGGGAAGAAGTTGAGTGGGATTGGTACACCAAAGGAGGCGAAAACGTTCTATACTGGCACTGGTCTCCCGAATACGAGTGGGAAATGAATTTTCCCGTTGGTGGTTATAATGAAGCGCTGATTATGTATATCTTGGCAGCCGCCTCCCAAACCCATTCTATCAGCAAAGAAGTTTATGAAGAGGGTTGGGCCCTTGGTGGCGAAATTGCCAAGGATACGGTATATTACGGACTGGAAACAGAATTGAATCACTATGAGCATGACAAGGCTCCGGTAGGCCCTATGTTCTGGGCACATTATTCCTACTTGGGCCTAGACCCCAATGGACTTACGGACCAATATGCTGATTACTGGAAACTGAACGTCAATCACACGCTCATTCAATATAGGCATGCGGTAGAAAACCCCGGTAATTTTGAAGGCTATGGTGAAAACCTTTGGGGATTGACCTCTAGCTATTCTATAAAGGGATATGCAGGGCACCGACCTGATCAAGACCTCGGGGTGATTTCGCCTACCGCAGCACTTTCTTCCATGCCTTATGCGCCTGAAGAAAGTCAACAATTTTTAAGACACATTTATACCGAACAAGATTCGTTAATAGGAAAATATGGACCTTACGACGCGTTTAGCCTAGAGCACGATTGGTATTTACCAAGATATCTGGCCATTGACCAAGGTCCTATTCCCGTTATGATAGAAAATTACAGAAGCGGACTTTTCTGGAAGCTTTTTATGCAAAATGAAGACCTCAAAAAAGGATTGGAAAAACTTGGTTTTTCCTATAAGATGAGGAAATGAAACAGTTTCACTTTTCCATCTTAATTATCGTATTCCTATTCTCCTGCTCTGGGGATGATGGTTCGGCTCCTATTGGTGAATCTGAACTGCCAGAAAGCCCTATTGAAACTCCTGCCGAAGAGGAAGAAGATGATAACTTAGAGGAAGTTGAAGACGCAAACCCTGTAACCATTTCCGATGAAGAACTTTTAGATTTTACCCAGCAGGAAACCTTTAAATTTTTTTGGGATTACGCCCAAACCGAATCTGGTTGCGCTCGAGAACGCTTTCACCCTAACGAGCCTCTTAATGACCCCAACACCGTTACTATTGGCGGTACAGGTTTTGGTCTTATGGCCATTATTGTGGGTATAGAGCGAGGTTTTATCTCACGATCAGATGCCACAGGAAGATTAGCTAGCATGCTCGCCTTTCTCGAAAATGCCGACCGTTTTCATGGAGCATGGCCCCATTGGCTTGACGGCACCACAGGCAAGGTAAAACCTTTTAGCGAGAAGGACAATGGAGCCGATTTGGTAGAAACAGCTTTTCTAGCTCAAGGTTTGATATGTATTCAAGAGTATTTCAAAAACGGTAACGAAGAAGAACAACTTATTTCCCAAAAAGCGAAAGCCCTTTGGACAGGTGTTGAATGGAATTGGTTCACCCAAAACCAAAATACCTTATACTGGCATTGGAGTCCTGATTTTGGTTTTGAAATAAGTCTAGAACTTAAAGGTTATAATGAAGTGCTGATTACTTACATAATGGCAACGGCCTCAGAAAACTTCGGTATCGAAAAAGAGGTCTACAATAATGGGTGGGCATCCAATGGAAGTATCGTCAGCGGTGCTACAGCCTATGGCCTTCCCTTTTTGGTTGACCATGCAGGCAACGCCCCAAAAGGCGGACCTTTATTTTGGGCACATTATTCCTATTTGGGCCTAAACCCTAACGGACTTTCAGACACCTATACCAACTATTGGGACGTAAACGTCAACCATTCCAAAATCAATTACAATTACTGTGTAGAAAATCCAAAGAAATTTACTGATTACGGGGAAGATTGCTGGGGACTTACTGCAAGTTATTCTAGAAATACCGATGGCAGTCTGGGCTACAATGCCCATAGTCCGTCCAATGACACAGGAATCATTTCCCCAACGGCAGCTATAAGTTCCATTCCATACACACCGACAGAATCCCTAAATGCCTTACGTTATTTTTATTCTCATAAGGACAAATTAGTAGGGCCAGCAGGATTCTACGATGCTTTTAGCCCTGAACATGATTTTTGGGTGGCAGAGGCCTACTTGGCAATCGACCAAGGCCCCATCATCATCATGATAGAGAACTACCGAAGTGGACTCTTATGGAATCTATTCATGCAAAATCCATCCATTCAAAAAGGGCTGGATGCCTTAGGTTTCACCTATTCAAATTAAAAAATCTACATTGTGCTTTTTCCTAAAATACAACTGAATCTCCCTGTCAGGTATTTTCTTCTATTTCTGTTGCTTATCACAGGTTGCAATGAGCGAGAAAAATCCGTTCCTGAAAAAAAAGAGGAAAGACCGAATATTATTTTTATAATGGCAGATGACCATGCCCTACAGGCCATTAGCGCTTACGGTCACCCGATCAGTCAATTGGCGCCTACTCCAAATATCGACAGGCTGGCAAAAAACGGAGCCCTTTTTACCCACAGTTATGTGACCAACTCTATCTGCGGCCCCAGCAGGGCCGTCATCCTTACCGGGAAACACAGTCACCTTAACGGATTCAGACAAAATGGAGATCAATTTGATGGGAACCAGCCTACCCTACCAAAAATGCTCCAATCCGTAGGCTACCAAACCGCCATTTTTGGAAAATGGCATTTGCATGGGCACCCAAAAGGTTTTGACCATTGGAAAATAATTGTGGATCAAGGCAATTACTACAATCCCGATTTTATTGAAAATGGTGATACCACCAGAATTAAAGGTTATGCTACGGATATAATTACGAACGATGCATTGTACTGGCTCCAAAACGAACGAAAAGATTCGGTTCCCTTTTTTATGATGGTCCACCACAAGGCACCCCATCGTAATTGGATGCCTGCCCTGCGGCATTTAAACAAATACGACTCCGTAACCTTTCCATTACCGGAAACCTATTTTCCCAAATTGGAAAATCAAGAAGCTGCCGAGGCCCAACTTCAAACTATTTATGAGGATATGTACGAGGGGCACGATTTAAAATTAAGCAGGGAATTTGGGAGTACGGAACTGGCCCACAATCCTTGGACGACCGATTTTGAAAGAATGTCTCCTGAACAACGAAAAATTTGGGATGCTGCTTACCTCCCAAAAAACAATTCCTTTTGGGAAGCAGACCTGCACGGTGAGGAATTGGCAAAATGGAAAGGACAACGTTACCTACAGGATTATATGGCAACTATTGCCTCAGTAGACGAAGGCGTAGGGAAACTGTTGGATTATCTGGAAGCAAACGGACTAACAGAAAACACCTTGGTCATCTACACTTCCGATCAAGGGTTTTATTTGGGTGAAAAAGGAATGTTCGATAAGCGATTTATGTACGAAACCTCATTTGGCACTCCCCTACTCATGCAACTACGCGGCAAAATCAATGCTGGCAGCAAGGTCACTGCCCTTGTGCAAAACCTGGATTTTGCGCAAACCATGCTAGATTTTGTGGGAGCCCCGGAATTAGGAAAAGAGATGCAGGGGAAATCATTAAAACCGTTATTGAACGGTAGTATTTCCGATGATGATTTTAGGGAGGTGGTCTATTACCATTACTATGACTACCCCGCCTTTCACATGGTTAAAAAGCATTATGGCATCCGGACCAAGTGCTATAAACTAATCCACTTTTATGACGATATAGACCAGTGGGAATTTTACGATTTAGAAAATGATTCCTTGGAGCTTCACAACAAAATAGAAGACCCTTCATATTCCAAGGTAATTACCCAATTACATGCAAAATTGGATAGCGTACAAAAAGCGTATGGAGTTACCGAAAAAGAATTTGAGAAAGCCCCAAAAGAGCAGATACAGCGGGCTAAAAAGCAATTTAGAAGATTAAGGGGCCAAGCTATACGCTAAACCCCTCTTCTAAATCTATTTTTGGGCGGTGATTACCCCAACCTCGCTAAAAGAGGCTTGATAATCATCGCCGTCTACCATTACTCCTTTTAATTTAATATATCGGGCGTTGGCGGGATTAAAGTTTATCGTCTGAAGAATTCGGTTATTGACCACATTACCAAACTCTCCTTTACTCACCGTTTTAAAATTACGACCATCCGTACTTACGGAAAATTCATAATCCGTAACAATCCCGAAAGGATATCTATCTTGAATAGGTAAATAAGTAAAACCAGTAAGGGAATAGGTTTTTCCTAAATCAATTACAATTTCTTGAGGGGACTTTGCTCCCGCCGCAGTAGCCCAAGAAGAATGCGGGTTTTCGTCAATTAACTTATGGGCATCTTCCAGCTTACCGGAAGAAACTTTCACCACTTTCCAATCAGCCTTAGGAATATCTAAATAAGTCAACCGAGTTTCAGACTGGTCACCTGTTTCTGCATCGTATCCTACGGACTTTAGGGTGGTTGCCTCGGTTACCATAAAAGGTTCTATGTACTTATTGCTCTTGTTAGTAGGTTCGCTACCATCCAACGTATAAAAGATTTCTACTTTATTATCGGCAACGGATAGGGTAACATTACCCTCACGGTCCCTAGAAATATCCGGGGCGGTCAAGAAATTAGGCGCTCTGTAGAGTTCGATATTATTGATAACCAATGGACCTTTGGATTCTAAAAAGTTCACTCTAAGCTTGGAAGCTTTTACGGTATTAAAACGTAAAATACGCTTGTTCCCAATCGTAGTCTGTTCGTCAATTTTTTGCCAAACACCATCTACTTCGGCTTCTACCGAAAATTTGATAACACGCTGCCCTAAAAGAATATATTCCTGTAAAAGAATTCGGTTTACTTCGGTAGGCTCCTTAAATTCAAAAGTGAGGGAGGCATTGGTCACACCTTCATTGGTGGCCCAATACGAGTTTTCATCGCCGTCGTTTACATTTTCGGCCATGTAGGAATCACTATTACCCCTTACATCGGTAGCTGTAACGGTAACTCCCTTGGCCAACTCCGTAGCAAAATCCTTATCAATCTGCTTCTTTAAGGCTAAGAGTTGCTTTTCGTCCGTTTCATGCACTAAGCCCCTAGTATCAACAGGAAGGTTCAAAAGAAAACTCCCGTTTCGACCAATGGACTCATAATACGTCTGTACCAAACGGGCCAAGCTCTTTACTTGATGATCTTCCCGTGGATGGTAATACCAACCCGGACGTATAGAGGTATTTACTTCTGCGGGCAACCAATGGGTTCCATCTTGGTGACCGGAACGTAGCTCTTTGTATCTTGGCCACCCGGGATAAATTTCATCCCTTCTCATGATGCTCCAGTTAGTTTCATTGGCAAAACCTTCCTCTGTTCCAACCCAACGTATATCTGGGCCACCATCACTAAAAATCACGGCATTGGGCTGCAGTTCCCGCACAATTTCAGTTACCTTGTCCCGTTCGTAATACGTTTTATTATCAATTTTTCGCTCCTCATTGGCACCTCCGTAATAACCGGTTCCACCGTTGGCACCATCGAACCAAACTTCAAAAACATCGCCATAATTAGTTAAAAGTTCCCGTAATTGTTCATGGTACCGAGCTACATATTCCGGTTTGCCATAATCCGCGTCATTACGGTCCCAAGGAGAAAGATACACTCCGAATTTTAAACCGAATTCTTCACAGGCCTCGGATAGGTCTTTTACTAAATCTCCTTTTCCGTCTTTCCAAGGGGAATTTTTAACGGAGTGCTCCGTAGTCTTGGTAGGCCAAAGGCAAAATCCATCGTGGTGTTTGGCGGTGATGATAATACCCTTCATACCTGCTTCTTTAGCAATTCTGGCCCATTGTCTAACATCCAATTCGGTTGGATTGAAAGTTTCAGGAGATTCGCCTCCCAGACCCCATTCCATATCGGTAAAGGTGTTCATGTTAAAATGAACGAAGGCGTAATATTCCAAATCATGCCACGCCAGTTGTCTTTCTGAAGGTAGGGGACCTACTGGTTTTGGAGGCTCCACTGTCTTACAAGAAAACAGAAGGCCAAAAATTGCAATTGCGATTAATTTGGTTTTGATCATGGTAATTGGATTAGTTACTTTCTATTACAGAACCTTTTTCCCTATAAAGGTCTACTTCACCGTCTAGCATTACTGCCAATACAGTCATATTTTCATCTAATACGTGTTTTGGCAATTTTATGTACTTAATGCCCGGATAATGGCTCCAATACACCTTGCCTACTTCTTGATGGTTGAGTTTGGATCCTTGACCCACCACATAAATTCGATTGATGTTATTCTTCAATCCTCTGAGAACTACCTCCCCGTTAGAATCACCTTTAACGAATAAATAAAGGGTCTTTTTATCTTTTGATAGGGTGGTTGGCCCATAAAAATGTTCTTTGGGTATACCGGCGATGGTTCCATAGATGGCTTCATTGTGTTTTTGTGTCCACCTACCTAAACCTTTTAAAATCGCCACTTGTTCCTGTGGTATACTCCCGTCTCCTTTGGGACCTATATCCAAAAGTAGATTCCCTCCATTTGTAAGGACATCTGCAAATATTCCAATCACCTGGTCGGTTGTTTTATAATCCGAATCATTCTTTTGATAGCCCCATGAGTTGTTCATGGTCATACAAAGTTCCCAATAAGGATTGGAAGGCCTAGTAATGGGCATTCCTTGTTCAGGAGTATCGTAATCACCTTCATTTTTTAATCGGGAGTTAAGAATTACGTCAAGATTTTTTTCTTGTAACATATTACGAACTTTGGGCGCTTCCCATTCCTCAGAACTATGTTCCCAATCCCCATCAAACCAATATAAATCAGGATTGTATTTTTCCGAAAGTTCTTTTAACTGACCTTGATAAAGTTTCAAGAATTTATTCCATCTGCTAGGTTCATCCTGTACCTTGTACCTAATTGAATCACGGGTAAAATGGGTATAATCTGAATGCGACCAATCTGGCAAACTGTAATAGATTCCCAATTTTAGATTTTCCTTCCTAACAGCCTCTACAAAAGGGGTTAAAACATCTTGTTTGGCCGAGGCACTTTTAACTGAATTAAAATCACCAAATTTCGAATCCCAAAGGGCAAATCCTTCATGATGCTTGGAGGTAATTACGGTATATTTTGCCCCTGCTTCCTTAATTAACTTTGCCCATTCTTTTGGTTGATAGTTTTTAGCCGAAAAACCTGAAGTCTGTTTTAAGTAGTCTTCATGAGAAATATAACCGTTAAAGAATGACCAAGACTCATCAATTCCATCCACGGAGTAAAGTCCCCAATGAATAAAAACACCCAGCTTGGCATCTTTAAACCATTGCATTTTCTCCTTCTTTTTTGTGGAATCAGTAATCTGAGCCTGCAGGGCGAAGGATGCTAAAATTGATAAACCAAAAATCCACTTCCGCATTTATTCTTATTTATAATTACAAACTCTCTGAAATTCAATCTATCTATTTCACTTAAAAAAGCGAAAGCCAATTTTCTTTAAAATTTAAGCGTGAATGCTTCTGTTTTTAGAAGCTGCGGTTTTAAAGTCTCAGGAATTTCAATGACTATTCCCTTGCCACTCTTCTTCCATTTAAGTCGTTTATTGAAACCTACGAGTTGCGCTCGTCCTCCTTTTGGTACCCAACCTTCAAAATAAATTTCGGAAGGTATGTTATCCTGTCCTTCCTTCACCAAATAAATAAGGTAGGTTTCCCCGGTTGGTTTAGAGGTTACGCATATATTTTCGTATTTGTAAGGGGCCATGGCCTCTGTACCATAAATGGCTTCGTCATTTGCATTCATCCAAGTACCAATTTCCTCCAGTAATTTATACGCACCGGCATCCCATTCTCCTTCCGGGCTGGGAGCGATATTCAAAAGTAAGTTGCCTCCCTTTGCTACAATATCTACCAAGGTATGTACAGCTTCCCTACCGCTCATATAGGTAGCATTTGGGGAATAGGACCATCCACCACCTGCAATTATACAAGATTCCCAAGGATAAGGAAGTGGTTTTTCCGGAACCCTGTTCTCAGGCGTTAGGTAGTTCTGGTTTTTACCGTGAACGGCCCTATCCACCACAATTAATCCGGGTTGTTCCTTTCTAGCCTTTTCAACCAATTCATCCATTTTGATGTCTTGGTTGACAATTCGGTTTTTCAGGTAGCCACTTTCGTTATCTTTCAATTGTGCATCATACCAGCTGGTAATTTCGGACTTGGGCGTTTTGGCAACCCAACCTCCGTCTAGCCATAAAATATCCACCTTACCATAGCCCGTAAGCAACTCTAATATTTGATTATGGGTGAAATCTGTAAACTCCTGCCATTTTTCCGGGTTTTCAGACGGACTATAGTTCACGTTTCTATCCCTTGGCGGGTAATAGGGATCCCAGTAGGAATCAACGTTCCAATCCGGTTTTGAGAAATAAGCTCCTGCCCATAGACCTTCATTTCTAAACGCTTCAAAAACCTCCTTTGTAATGTTTGCCTTAGGATTGGAGCTAAATGGAGTCTTGGGGTCCGTTATTTTGTAATCCGTATACTTGCTGTCAAACATAGAAAAGCCATCATGATGCTTGGTAGTGAAAACTACATACTTCATACCAGCATCTTTAGCAGCCTTCGCCCATTTTTGAGGGTTGAATTTCGTTGGGTTAAAAGTGGTCTGTAAGCCCTCATATTCTTTTTTATAAGCAAAGTAATTCTCAGGACTGGAACCCTTTTTACGTTCGCACCACCCATATTCTTCAGGGCAAATGGACCAGGATTCCACAACGCCCCACTGGCTATATGGCCCCCAATGCATTAGTAGTCCAAATTTAATATCTTGCCATTTGTCCAGTTTTTCCAGGACCAAGGGGTCCGTTTCCGGAACATACCTTTCATCTTCATAAATGGCTTGGCCATTTATCAATTGAACAAAAAATAAAAACAAAAAACTGGTGGGGGCTAAAAATTTCATGCGCAACTTTTTATTATTCTGAATATGCTTTTGCTATTTGTTTGGAGCTTCCTAAACCTTCTATTCCCAATTCTACTACATCTCCGGGTTTCAAATATTTTGGAGGATTAAAACCTAAACCAACTCCCGAAGGAGTTCCTGTAGAGATGATATCCCCAGGCAATAAAGTCATATACTGGCTGATGTAACTTACCACATGTTGCACATTGAAAATAAAATCTGAAGTGGAACTATCTTGAATCTTTTCCCCATTGAGTTTCAACCAAAGGTTAAGATTGTTAGGATCTTTAATTTCGTCTTTGGTAGCTATGAAGGGACCTATGGGGGCAAAGGTATCACAACCCTTTCCTTTACACCATTGCCCTTCTTTTTCAATCTGGAAGGCTCTTTCACTATAATCGTTATGCAGAACGTAACCTGCAATGTGATCGAAAGCATTTTCCTCAGAAACGTACGATGCTTTTTTACCGATAACAATAGCCAATTCCACCTCCCAGTCTGTTTTTTCACTATTCTTTGGAATGACAACATCATCGTTAGGGCCCACGATTGCCGATGTAGACTTAAAGAATAGTACAGGCTCCTTGGGTACCGCCATTCCGCCTTCTTCAGCATGTTTGGCATAATTCAATCCTACACACACTATTTTTGACGGTCTGGTCATTGGAGGCGCCAAACGTGCATCCTCATCAATTTTTGGGCAGGAGCCCTCATTTTCCAAGAGCCACTTTCCCAAACGCTCAATCCCGTCTCCTCCAAAAAAATTCTCATTAAAGTCTTCACCAAAGGCAGAAACATCAATACGGGTACCATTTTCCAATTGAACCCCTGGTTTTTCCGCACCTTTTTTTCCGTAACGTACTAATTTCATATTGCTAATAGTGTTTTAAGTTGTTCTCACTTTTTTGAGCTTGAAAATTAAGGTAATTCTTTCGTTTATAACACCACTTCCTTTTCTCCTAATATCTCTTGCCAAACAGGTCCATGTGGAAACGAATACTCCTCTAAGGATTCTCCTTTCATAGTGATACTAAAACCAGGCATTATGGGTGGCATATAAGCCCCGTTCTTAATGACCACCGGATCATGAAAATGTTCATGTAAATGATCAACATATTCTATAATTCTATTTTCCATAGAACCGCTCACTGAAATATAATCAATCATAGAAAGATGTTGCACGTACTCGCACAAACCAACACCTCCTGCGTGCGGACAAACAGGAATATCAAATTTGGCCGCCATTAAGAGTATGGCCAATATCTCATTAACACCCCCTACCCTACAACTATCTATTTGACATATACCAATGGCATTGGCCTGCATCAATTGCTTGAACATGACCCTGTTTTGGCAGTGTTCTCCAGTCGCTACCTTAATTGGAGCTACTGAGGCAGCAATCTTCGCGTGGCCCAAAACATCATCTGGGCTGGTTGGTTCCTCTATCCAATACGGATTGAATTTTGCCAAACTGGCCATGTTTTCTATCGCTTCGTCCACATCCCATTTTTGATTGGCATCCATCATTAACCTCAAATCAGGACCAATTTCTTCACGTATAATTTGGGCACGGCGCATGTCATCCTTTAGATCCGACCCTACCTTTATTTTAATGTGATCAAAACCAAGTTCCTTCGCCTCACGGCACAGACGGCGCATTTTATCATCGGAATATCCTAACCAACCCGCTGAAGTAGTATAGGCCCGGTAACCATCCTTCTCCAACCTGTTAATTCGTTCGCTTTTGGTAGCCTCTTGTTTCTTTAATAGTTCCAGAGCTTCTTCAGGAGTAATAGCATCGGTGATATAGGTAAAATCTACACAGGAGATAAACTCCTCCGGACTCATATCCGCAATTAACCTCCACAGCGGCTTGCCTTCCACTTTAGCATAAAGATCCCAAACGGCGTTTACCATAGCGCCCGTTGCCAAATGAATAACCCCTTTCTCAGGACCTAACCACCTCAACTGGCTATCTCCAGTAATCATTCTATAAAAGGAAGCCATATTATCCGTAAAACTTTCCAAGGTTTTACCTATTACTAGAGGCGCAAGGGACTCCAGTGCCGCAGCACAAAGTTCATTACCGCGGCCAATGGTAAATGTTAGCCCATGGCCCTCAAGACCTTGGGGGTGATCGGTTTTTAAGATAACATATGCCGCAGAATAATCAGGATCGGGATTCATAGCATCCGATCCGTCTAGCGATTTACTTGTAGGAAAGCGTACATCCTTAACTTCTACTCCTGTTATTAATATGCTCATGGTCTGTGATTAGATTTACGAAAACAAAACTAATTGCCACGAACTTTAATCACTACACCAAAACCAACGTATATTGATACTTTTTTTGCTTAAATTTTATTAATGACAAATTTTAGGTATGCAACTTCACATAATCACTAGGAGACATTCCTGTAATTGTCTTAAATTGTCTATTAAAGTTGGAAATGTTATTGAATCCAGACTCGTAACATACTTCTGAAACCGATTTATTATGCTCCATGAGCAATTTACACGAAAAACCTACCCTGATTTCATTTAGATACCTAGTAAAAGTCTTTCTATGTACTCTTTTAAAAAATCTACTAAAAGCCGATGGATTCATATGGGCAATCTCTGCTACATCCTTGGAATGAATGGGAGTATTAAAATTCTTGAAAATAAAGGAATAAATCCGATCAAGGTTTTCGTCATCGGATTTCCGAAATGATGAAACAAACCCTGCACTGGACAATAAAGTATAGCTGGGATGCTTCGCCAATTTATTCAATATTTTTACAAAGCTTACAGCTTTATCAAATCCTTGTAGTTGGAGTAAACCTTCTATTTCATCAATGGTCTTAGGAGACAATCCCTCAAATTTTACACCCTGCTGTGCAAGTTCAAAAAGGCGAGCTATAGGCTGAACCTCAGGAGTAGATAGCCATCCTTCACCAAAAAAGTCCTGTATAAAATGGACTGCAATAGCCTCAGCTGTCAATTCAGAATTATCGGAAAAATAGACATCATCGTTCAACCACATATGAGGAAGGTTCTTACCAATTAGCACCACCTCTCCTTCTACAAACTTTTCAATACTATCGCCTATAAACCTGGTTCCGGTACTTTTCTTAATTGCCACCAACTCCAATTCCGGATGATGGTGCCAAATTTTAAGAAAGTGGGGGTAACTGTTCATACTTACCGTAAAGGAACTATTCTTGGCACTTGCCCTGTCTAATAAATGCAGTTTCATTTTATGGTTTTCTAAACATTAATTTAACAAAGAGTCATACTAAAAATATCAAATCAATCAAATATAGGTAGTTGTGGCAAAAAAAATATCAATGAGTGTATAATTTTTAGTAGGGCATCCCAATTATGACTTCTAATTTTGGACCCGTGGTTTAGCAAATTGTTAATTCTTCAATAAAAATTGGATATCCGTTGAAACTTTTTAGCAAGTGATTTTCAGTTATTAAAAATGGAGACAAACAATTAAAAAACCATAAAAAAATCAGCACAAACTAAGTCTAACTAACGCTTTCATCGATTATGAAAAAACGACCAAAGTTCAGAAGTTCCCAACGGGCACTTCCAAAACTTGATTACAAAACAGCGGTACTACTGCTGTTGACGTTAATCATTCAAAATGGTGTTACTGCATCTGATAATGTGTACGTACCCACAAACAAAACTAACGTTCAAACAACAATCTCCGGAACCGTCACGGACGAAAGTGGATATCCCCTACCGGGTGCCACGGTGGTTGAAGTTGGTACTTCCAATGGAGTTTCTACGGATTTTGATGGTAATTACTCCATAACCCCAACGGGAGATAACCCCGTATTAGAAGTTTCTTATATAGGTTTTGCCACAAAAACCGTAAACGTAAATGGCCAGACTTCCATTAATATTGTACTTGCCGAAGATGCAAGTGAACTGGAAGAAGTGGTTGTAACAGGTTTGGGAATCACAAGAGCAAAAAAAGCCCTTGGATACGCAGTTGCTACGGTTGAAGCGGACGCGCTTGTGGAAGCAGCACCTACCAACTTTGCTACCGCACTTTATGGTAAAGCTCCCGGGGTACAAATTGCTGCGACCTCAGGTGGTAATACAAGTGCGGTAAATATAAATATTAGAGGTCTTAATTCCATCAACGGGAGTAATCAGCCATTAATAATTAAAGATGGTGTTCCCATTAGAAATCAAGATGTTTCCAATGACAATTATTGGAATAACCAACGAGTTGAAGGAAATGGCCTTTTAGATATCAACCCAGAAGATATTGAGAATATTTCGATTTTGAAAGGTGCCTCGGCAGCTGCCTTATACGGTTCAGAAGCAGTAAACGGTGTTTTGCTGATTACAACAAAAAAAGGTAAAGGCAAAGGGTGGAGCGGAGAATTCAATTCTGTTTACAGCTTTGACAATGTTGCCTACATGCCTAAATGGCAGAATGAAAGAGGCCCAGGTTATCCTTGGTTTGTTGCCACGTGGGGTGACGATGTTGATGCTGACGGCTTTCAATATTATGATACAAATGGTGATGGCACGCCGGATACAAAAGGTGTCATTGGAACCAACCTGAACTATGGGCCGAGGTTTGACGGTCAACCTATTTTAGCTTGGGATGGCAATGTTCGCCCATATACTGCACAAGATAGTTATGAGGGTTTATTTAAAACAGCTCACAACACCAGAATGAATTTTGGATTATCTCACGTAGGTGAAAAAGCCAATACAAGATTTTCGTACACTCGCCTTGATAATCAATCTGTAACCCCAAATTCTGACAACTCGAACAACACCTTTAGTTTGAATTCAAACGTCGATTGGACAGACAATTTTAGAACTCAAGTGGTTGTTGATTACTACAATAAAAAAATTGTCAATAGACCCTATAAGATTGATAGGATTGTCAACAATTTTGGAGGTATGATGAACAGATTTGATAATGCAGATTGGTACAAGGATCAATACAAAACAAGTTTGGGCTACAGGTTTGTAACAGGTTCAGGGCAAAGTTTCACTCCAAATGAGAACATTACTTTACCTGGCTACAGGGGCGATATCCTAGATTACTTTTGGCGAATTAATGAATATGATTACGAAGAAAGGTCTGATCGTGTAATAGCGGCTCTTACCATGGAATATGACTTTCTGAAGGATTTCAACATTAGAGCGAGAGTTTCACATGATTTCACTTCGGAATATACCGAAGACAAAAGACCCACTGAAATACCCTTGGTTTACAACAACACTACAGGTATGTTTAGGATGCTACAAAAAAAGGACAATGTTAAATATGGTGAGTTGTTATTAACCTACAACAAACAACTTAATGATGATTTCTCCTTGCTAGCAAGAGTAGGTTACAATGCAGAGGAAAGAACTAACAGGTTGACCCAACTTCAAACCGTGGGCGGTCTAACTGTAGAAAATTGGTTTGATATTTCCGCTTCAAGACTACAACCTACCATAGGAGACTTAAAAGGGTGGAACAATAGGGACAACTATCTTCGTGATGGTATTTTTGGAACTTTAAATATTGATTATAAAGGTCTTCTATATTTAGAGGGAACAGTAAGAAAAGATAGAATATCTACCGTTCCAGCTCAGTACAACGGCTTCACCTACCCATCTGTTAACGGTAGTTTTGTGGTATCCGAAGCTTTTGAACTTCCCCAATCTATTGATTTATTCAAGGTAAGAGGTTCTTGGGGTGTAGTTGGTAATGCACCTGGCCTTTATCAAGCAAATATTGCCTATACTCAATTAGGTTTAAGTGGCTCTGAAACAATTTACACCACTCTCCCAACCAATTACGGTAATGACCAAATTAAGCCCGAGGAGAAACATGAAATCGAATTTGGTATGGAACTTAGAATGTTCAAAAATCGATTAGGTTTGGATGTTTCCTACTACGATGCAGAAATTAGAGATCAAATTTTGCAGTACACTTTACCAAGAAGTACGGGCGCAGAATCTGTTCTGGCGAATGTAGGGATTTTAGGAAACAAAGGTTTAGAAGTTGGCTTTAATGGCTCCCCTATAAGGACTGCTAATGTTGATTGGAATTTAGGGATTAATTTTTCAAGAAACAGGAATACCGTTAAGAAACTTACGGATGATTCAAATCAACTTGTTCACCAAGACCAAGATGGTAGTGCAGTTCAGCTAGTTTCCCAGGTAGGAGAAGCCATGGGAGATATAATGGTACATCCATTACTGACTGATGCTAACGGCAACAATGTAGTTTCCGATAATGGTCTTTATTTAGTTGATGCTGATCAATGGGTAAAGGCAGGAAATGTAAATCCAGATTTTATTGGTGGTATTTGGTCAAACCTTTCAGTGAAAAATTTCACCTTTGACTTTAGTATTGATTATAGCTGGGGCGGAGATATTATGCCCAAAGGATATTATTGGATGGTAGGAAGAGGCTTGACCGAAGAAAGTTTAGCATTTAGTGATGCCGCAAGAGGCGGTATTAGTTACTACCCCTCACAAGATGGTGATAATGTTCAATTAATTCAATCCAACGCTAATCAAGGCCCTAGCGGCGAAAGAATTTATAATGATGGTATCATTTTAGATGGGGTCAAAGCAGATGGGAGTCAAAATGATATCATAGTTTCCAATCCAGAATATTTTTGGACCGTTTATAATTGGGGAGGGCCTGCCTATAGTCCAAATACAAGGTACGATTTATTTGTTAGGGAAAACAATTACCTTAAAATGAGGGAGATGTCAATTGGGTACAGCATTCCAAAAGAGGTTGTAGAAAAGACAGGACTTTCATCCATAAACCTTTCTGTTTTTGGCAGAAACCTGTTTTACCTGTACAGAAGCATTAAAGAAGTTGATGGTGAAGGAGTTACCGTTGGTACGGATTGGAAACAAAACTGGTATAATGGCGCCAATGGATGGACCAGTAAAACAATTGGATTACAACTTAGGGCAAGATTTTAAACAACATATTTAACGATATAATTTCTCTTATGAAAAAATCAAAAATTTTTATTGTAAACCTTCTTTTGGCGGCTATGTTCTTAACCTCTTGCCAAGAAGATGATTTCGCGGAGTATTATACGGACCCGGCCACTATTGCAGAAACTACGGTAGAAAAACAATATGCAGGGTTTCTTCAAAGCAATAAGGATGACATAATGCCGTCATACTCCAAATACTTTGTAACCGGCCGTCCAACTCTTATGATTTATACGCAGAGCAGGGGTTTTGAAAACAGTATAGGCAGGTTCGTTCCAGGAGATGCCCCCGTTGACCCAATTTATAATAGGTTCTATGCTACTTTATTTCAGTTTAGGGAAATGGAGAGAATCTTTGATAACCTATCACCTGAGGAGCAAAACGAATATCGAATTTTTATGATTACTGGTAAAATCTATCTGTATGATTACACTCAGAAGATGGTTGATCTTTTCGGCGATATTCCATTTACCGAAGCAGGTAAAATTAGCCAGAACGAAGGGGACTATCAATCTTCATATGCCTCTTTTGATACTGCGGAAGACCTGTACAACCTAATGATTTCTGAATTGAAGTCTATAGCACAAGAGTTGAATAGTATATCTCTTACTACAGCTGTTAAAGATTATTTTACCGTACAAGACTTTATAAATGGAGGTGATATAGAAGTTTGGAAAAGATACTGTAACTCTTTACGTATCCGTCTATTAACGAGAGCATCTTCCAACTCGGCATTTGCTTCTGTTGCCCAGTCTGAAATTCAAGAGATCTTGGAAAACCCTTCGGCATATCCTATCGTTGAAAGTAATGAAGACAACATACAAATTGAATCATTAGGAGAAGGTATGGGTATAGAAGCGAATTTCCAGAGCACATTTGTAGAAGGAGATGGCTGGAACTCAAACGTTGCCAGCAAAGCTATGATTGATCATATGGTAGAGAATACGGACCCTAGATTAAGATGTATTTTCCAACCCGGTAGCGAAGCTGGGGAAGATGAATATTTAGGGTTAGATCCGACAATGGCACAAAGTGCACAAAGCGCATTGATTAATTCTGGTACGGTAAGTATATTTAACAATTGGACTTTTAAAAACAATCGAAATTTTCCCGGAGTTTTAATTTCGTCTGCCAATGTGAACTTTTATTTAGCTGAATTTTATTTGGCTACCAACGATGTACTTGCAAGGGAGCATTATGAAAAAGGTATAAGAGAGTCTATCAACTTTTATTATAGCGCGCGAGAATTAGCTATAAACTTTGATGACTCACCAGAAATAGCTTCTCTTGAGGCAAGCGAAATAGATAACTACATAGCTGGTGAAAATATAGCTTGGTCTTCAGGTTTGAACAATGATGGAAAGATACAACTCTTAGCCAGGCAAAAATGGCTTCATAACAATATGGTAGAGATGTTCGAGAATTGGTCTGAGGTCCGCAGATTGAATTCGCCAGAATTTGAGTTCGTTAACGATAATTCATCTGGCCAGTCCATCCCACCAACCAGATTTTTATATCCCTCTGCAGAGAGAACATTTAATGCCGAAAATTATAGCACCGTAAGTAGCGAAGATAATTTGGATAGTAAAATCTTTTGGGATATAGATTAAAAATAATTATGTTAGTTTCATGATTAGTTGAGTTCAGCAATGGCCGGCCCTAAAGCCGGCCATATCTGTTTTAATACAAACCATTTATACCAGATTATTTAGATGAAACCCCTCCATCACAACCTAAAAATTGTACGCCGTTCTTTTTTTTCGCGTACCTTAATTTACCTTTTTTTCGTCTGCTTTTTATTTAATGCTTCATGCACGGAACAAGAAAAAAAACTCTTGGTATTTAGTAAAACTGCCGGTTTTAGACATGGAAGTATAGAAAGTGGTGTTACAGCCCTGAAAAAATTGGGTAAAGAGAACGGTTTTAAGGTAATAGCTACAGAGGACTCCAATTTTATGGTTGAAGATTCTCTAAAAACCTATTCCGCCGTAGTTTTTTTAAATACCACAAGAGATATACTTAATGATGTTCAACAGGCAGATTTTGAAAGATACATACAATCGGGTGGTGGCTTTGTAGGAATCCATGCGGCAACGGATACGGAATATGATTGGCCTTGGTACAATAAACTGGTAGGAGCCGTGTTTGAAGGACATCCGAAAATTCAAGAAGCAAAACTTTTAATTAAAGACAAAAACCATTTATCAACCAAAATCTTTAAAGATTCCGTTTGGACTAAAAGTGATGAGTGGTACAATTTCAAAAACATCAATCCGGACATCAATGTGGTCCTAAGTATTGATGAAAACAGTTATGAAGGTGGTTCCAATGGGGACAATCACCCAATATCTTGGTATCATGCATACGATGGAGGTCGTTCCTTTTACACGGAATTAGGACATACGGACGAGACTTTTGAGAATCCCATTTTTCTCTCCCACCTTTTAGGGGGAATTAATTATGCCGTTGGAAATAATACAAGGGATTATACAAAAGCCAAGACTCAAAGAATTCCTCCAGAGGACAGATTTGCCAAAAAAATACTCGATTTTAACCTGAACGAACCTATGGAACTAGATGAACTTCCAGGTCAGGGAATTATTTTTGTAGAACGTAGGGGTGCTGTTAAACTTTTTGATTTTGCATCGGAGAGTACCAAAATTATGGCACAACTGGATGTTTGGTACGGTAACGAAGATGGATTGTTAGGAGTGGCCGTTGACCCCGGTTATCTCAAAAATCATTGGGTGTACTTCTTTTACACACAGCCAAGCGAAGAATCTGTTCAAAGGGTCTCGAGATTTACCATTAGAGATAATAAAGTAGATATCTCATCAGAAAAAATCCTACTTGAAATTCCAACGGACCGTCAATGCTGCCATAGTGGGGGAGCTTTGGAATTTGGTCCCAATGGAAATCTTTTCATAACCGTTGGCGATAACACCAATCCGTTTGAATCTTCGGGTTTTGCCCCAATAGACGAAAGAGAAGGTAGACGGGCTTGGGACGCTCAAAAATCAGCCGCCAATACCAATGACCTACGAGGTAAGATTCTTAGAATAAAGCCAGAGGATAACGGCACCTATACCATTCCCGAAGGCAACCTATTTCCAAAGGGCACACCTAAAACCAGGCCTGAAATATACATCATGGGGAATAGAAATCCTTTTCGTCACTCCATAGATAGTAAAACCGGATATTTATATTGGGGAGATATTGGCCCCGATGCTGGAAAGGCAGATCCGGATAGAGGACCCAGCGGAATGGGCGAATATGACCAGGCCAGAGAAGCAGGGTTTTGGGGCTGGCCCTACACAAGGGGCTATAATGAACCTTACAATGATTATGACTTTGAATCGAAAACCTCTGGACCAAAATTTGATCCTAATAATTTAATTAACGATTCACGCCATAATACCGGACTTCAAAAACTTCCTCCCGCCCAAAAATCAATGATACCCATGACGTATTACCGATCTGAAGAATTTCCTTGGATGGGTGCAGGAGGAATTAACCCTATGGCAGGCCCAGTTTTTCATGCCAGTGATTATCCAGAGGCAACCAATCCGTTTCCCAGTTACTTTGAAGACAAATTGTTCCTTTACGAATGGATGCGCGATTGGATTTATGTTGTCACCCTTGATGAGAAGCAGAATTATGTGAAGGCAGATGCCTTTATGCCCAACACAGAATTCTCCCATCCTATGGATATGGTTTTTGGTTCTGATGGAAAACTATATGTGTTGGAATATGGCCAAAAATGGAATTCCCAAAATTTGGATGCCCGTTTAAGCAGCATTACATATTTAGCCGGTAACCGGGAGCCAATTGCCCAAATTACCCAAGACAAAGTAGTTGGTGCCGCCCCGCTCACAGTTCAATTTAAAGGGGAAAACTCTCTGGATTATGACAAGGATACCATTGGTTATGAATGGTTTTTTGAAGGAACTGAAGTTCAGTCCACAGAGGTGAACCCAAGTTTTACCTTTGAAAAAGACGGTATATACAATGTTCGTTTAAAGGTTACGGACACCGAGGGAAATACTTCCTCCGCACAATCAAAAATAATGGTAGGAAACGATGCCCCCGAATTAAAAATTACCATTAGGGATAACGACTCTATTTACTGGTACGGAAAAAAGATTTCCTACGAGGTAAGTGTAACGGACAAGCAAGATGGTTCCACAGAAGACAACAGCATTCCTGCTGAAAATGTAAAAGTAACCTTTGATTATATTCCCGAAGGCAAGGACATAGTAAAAGCCGCCATAGGCCACCAAAGAAACATTATCCCAGAAGGCAAAAAAGCTATTGATGGTTCCGATTGTAAAGCCTGTCATGCACCAATAGAAAAAGTGAATGGACCCAGCTATATGGACATTGCCAAAAAATATAATGAAGCAGATACCGGCTACCTGGTTTCAAAGGTGATCAAAGGAGGTGGTGGTGTTTGGGGCGAAAATGCCATGTCTGCCCACCCTCAATTAAATGTGGAGGAGGTAACCCAAATGATCGAGTATATCCTTAGCCTTAAACCGAAGGAAAATGATAATGAAAAATCCCTACCTCTTAGTGGAACCTTAACTTTTGACAAGCATACTACCAGTGGCGGGGAAGGAACCTATATTCTTATGGCTTCCTACAGAGATAATGGGAACCCAAATCAGCCTGAATCCGAACTAACCGCAAATGACCAAGTAGTATTCAAAAGTCAAAAGATTCAAGCAGAGGACGCCAATGAAATAAGTGAGGGCATCAACACTTGGAGAACCAATTACTCCAAAGTGGTAGGCGGTATGGTCCACAATGCTTATTTAAGATTTGATAATGTGAATTTGAAAGACCTAAAGCAATTGAAGTACGCTACTTTTTATAATTCTGATTATGATTTTAACGGCGTTTTGGAAATAAGGGAAAACACTTTAGACGGCCCCCTATTAGGAAAACAAGGGTTAAACTATATGGGGCCAGAGAAAACAGCCTATTATCAAATTCCTTTGCAGGGCACAGAAGAAAAAGCCACTATTTACTTAGTCTACAAGAACCCAAAACATCCTAAAAGAAATATGGGCCACGCAGATTATATATCATTTGACTACAAAAAATAATTGCAATAAAATAGCCGGTTGACAATTGGGTTAACCGGCTTGAAAAATAATGGATACCGGTTGATTGTTATCATTGATTACTTCTTTGAAACACCTTAGTTTTAAACCACTTTCAGAAATTATTTGAAACCAATCCTCCAATGTACGTGCATACCAAGAATGGCCATCTGTAAAATTACCGGGTAGTCCTTTCCATGAATCCGTTATAAATTGGCTTTTATATTCATAGCCGTTTTGAAGTAGAAAAAAAGGATGCAAGGTCTGAACCACAATACTTCCATCTGCCAAAAGGTTTGTTTTTACGGCTTTAAATAATTGGTGTAATTGATCTCTCTGATAAATACTGAAATTAAATACCGCCAAATCAAATGGGGCTTCGGGAATTATTTGGCCTTCAATAACATCTTCGTAAGACATATGATAATAAGATTCCAGTCCTTTTAAACGGGCATTGATCAATAATGCTTCCGTAGCATCAAGACCCACCACTATTTTCCCAGACTTAGAAAGCTCTCTTGTAAGCCATCCTTCTCCACACCCCATATCCAATACTCGAGTACCTTTCATATTGGAAACGAAAGAAACTATGGAGGCATTGGTAAATTTACGGGAACCTATAGAATTGGAATCCAATACCTTTATCCATTCCACAGCGTTTTTTTCCCATGACGATTTGATTTCACCCATACCAAAACAATATATATAAAAATTACAAAAGGCCTAGCATTGATTAAATGTAGGCCCTTTGCTCTTAAAATGAACTCAACAAACAATTATAAACTCGGGTTATCCGGTGTATTGGGGTTACTATTTCTTTCCGTTTCAGGATATGGGTAATAATTTCTGTTTCGTTCCTCATCATACTGCATGGCCGTGCCACTAGGTTCAGGCCTGTTAAACCTTCTACTATCCTCAAGACTCAACCCAGTAAGAAAAAGTTCTGCACGCCTGTTTTTGTAAATAGCCTCCAAAAGCGCATCTGAAGTCATATCTCCATCATATGGAGCAGCATTCGCATTAATATCCAAAGGGTCATCTGTATCTGTTAAAACAGCATTTAAAGCGGTTTCGGCAGTTGCCAAGTCAGGACTACTTTTGCGAATACTTGCTTCTGCAATAATCAGATTCATTTCATCGGGAATATATAATGGAATGGGAGCCACATTTACATTAAAAAAACCTGCTAAATCTTCAATGGGCAATCCATTTTGATTGGTTTCATCAAAGGCAACGAGATAAAAAGTCAAGCGACCGTCCGTTTCCTCAAAAACAAATTCTGAAGGCAACCCGAAGTTATCCCTAGGCTTAAAGTTGGGGGAATCATTTAAAAACACCCTACTCCAAATTGGATTCAGGTTTTGTAAATCATAAACAAAATTGGAAACCTCCGTTTGACTCACGGATTGCGCATTGGTAATGGCCTCCTCATAATTACCTGCAAAAAGGTTATACCTAGCCGAAAGTGCATCAATGCTATTGCTCAAATCAATATTACCAAGGGTAACCGCCTCCGTAAATTCAGATGAAACCGCAGTGCTTGAAATGGCACTTTTGGCCTCACCCAGTAAACCCACGGCAATATTGTAAGCCTCCAACCTAGGAACAAAGGTAGCGCTGTTTTCTGGGTTGGTTTGAACTACAACCTGCTCATAGTGCTGCGCCAAGGCACCAATTGCCATAGCTTTAAACAGTTTTGCATGAGCCAAAAGCCCACTTTTAGTGCCTGCGGCCAACTCAATGTTCTCCGCATTGGTTTCAATGTCTTCAGCAATCTTAACGACTCTGAGCATGGTAGACCAAAGTCCTTGAACATTGGAATTGAAATCAGGGAGCGGGGTTCCCCCATCTTCCAACTCGATCATATTTTGAAAGGTAGTTGTAATACCACCTTCCCTTGTCGTCACCGCCGGTGTTTCCACCAAATATCTTACTCCTGTTGTAGAGTATAATTGTTGCAACCCAACCGCAGCGGCCAAAATTCCCTCTCGAGACGCGTAAGCCTGTTCCGTGGTGGCTGAATTAGGGTTGTCAAAATCAGTTTCACAAGAGGCAAGTGTCAAAACAGTTATCAACAAAAGCCCTTTTAGTTTTATTTGTATAAATTTCATCTTAATTCTTATTTAGAAGTTGACACTTAAACCTAGCTGATAGGTTCTTGGAATGGGAACCCCGGCAAAATCGAATCCTCTTACTCCATTACTTTGACCCGCGGTATTAATTTCAGGATCCCATCCGCTGTAATCGTCCCAAGAAATCAAGTTCCTACCAATAAGACTTATCTTAATATTATCTACGGATTCAAAAGGTTCCGGAAGATTATAGCTTAATGCCAATTCACGAAGCTTAACAAAGGACCCATCCTCAACAAACTCCTCAAAAATTCCTGCTTGGGCACCACCGTAACCTTTAGGCAAGTTTCCTTGCAATTCTTGGCCAACATTATATCCGCCTCCAAAAATTACGTTATCCATCAGCCTTCTGTTCCAGTTAAAAACATCAAAACCTTGAACAGCATCAAACTGAACACGCAAGTCTACATTCTTATATGAAAACTCATTGATCAGCGAACCAAACCATTCTGGATTGGGATCCCCTATTACCTTAGAAGAAGAACCATCTTCCGTAGTACCGGTAAAAGGATACCCATTTTCGTCAAGAGCAATATTCCCATCTGCATCCCTAGCATAAAATTGCCTGTAGAATACACCCAATGGCTCCCCTTCAATTACATAGTTGGTAGCGAAACTTCCGGCCAACGCAAATTGACCTCCGCCTGCTACACTGGTAACTTCATTCTCATTTTTAGAATATGTAGCGGTGATGTCCCAAGTGAAATTCTCTGACTTAACAGGTGCTCCTTTTAACAATACTTCCAAACCGGTATTTTCCAAATTACCTACGTTCTCAATCCTAGAAGAATAGCCGGTAGATGGGGACAACTCCCTTGGAAGCAATAAATCTGTAACCTCTTGCTTGTAATAAGTTAGCTCCACACCCAACCTATTATTGAAGAAACCGGCATCAAAACCAAATTCTATTTCTTCCTGTCTCTCAGGAGCAATATCCAAATCTCCCTGCTGCGTATTTGGGATAAGCCCGGGAGAACCATTAATGGAAATAGGGCTAAGTAGGGTAAATCTTTGAAATGCGGAGAGAGCCGTAAGGTTTCCTGCTTGTCCCCAAGAACCACGTAATTTAAAGGTACTAAAGGCATCACCAAATGTATTTTCCCAAAAATCCTCCTCAGATATAATGTAAGACAAACTAGCTTTGGCGTACAACTGAGATCTTTCATCCTTACCAAAAGTAGAAGCTCCATCACTTCTTAAAGCTCCATTTATATATAATTTATCCTTATAACTAAAGGATTGTTGAACAAAGGCGCCCCAGTAGGATATTTGAGACCTACTTTCTCCCTGTTCCACTATACTACCGCTGGTTGCCGTTTCTACAATTGGAGGAAGCCCAGTGGCATTGATACCTATTCTTTCAAACTCTTCATATTGCCAAGAACCTCCTAAGGTAGTTGTTGAGGAAATATCGTCATTAATTGCTGCCTTATAAGATAGATTTAAATCACTGTTGTATTGAAAGTTATTGATATCAGACCTACGTGCAAAACCGTCACCATTAGGTGAAGTATTATTGATAGGGATAAAAGCTGTGGCCGATTGGTTGAAAAAATCCAGACCCAATGTATAATTGGCGGTAAGATTATCTGTAATCTGCGCATCCAAACCAACACTTGTTATTACACGATTTATTTTCTGTCCAAAATCAAATCTATCAACGGCTTCAGCAGGATTGGTCCTGGGAACCAACAAAGAAGTTTGTGGATAAACCCCTGAAGCATTTGGTGCAGGATCAATAGAGTTATCACTGAACACAAAACCGGTAATAGCTCCATAAGCGGCATTTATACCTCCATTAGGTACTTCCTCACTCTTGCTTCGCACATAATTTAAACTTGCGTTTATCCCTAACCAATCAAATGCCTTTTGTGTTACATTGGCCTTAAAACCTATTCGCTGAAAGTTGGTATTTTTTATAATTCCTTCATTGTCCAAGTGTGATCCAGAAATAAAATAGGTTGTCTTATCATTACCGCCACTAACGGATAAGTAATTTTCTACTCCAAAACCTGATTCAAAAATTTCATCTTGCAAATCATACCGTTCTACAGGCACCGTTGCCAAATTGGCCCTATCAAAAGGGTCTTCCCAAGCCAATGGCACATCATTATAATCTATGGTCTTTCTTAGCTCATTGATTTTTGCGTTTGTAGAAAAACTAAATCTAGGCTCACCAGATTTTCCCTTTTTGGTAAAAATCTGTACCACACCATTACTGGCGCGAGAACCATAAATTGCAGCGGCAGCCGCACCTTTGATTATTTCAATTCTCTCAACATCGTTGGGATTTAAATCTGCCAAACGATTTTGTGTGTTTCCTCCGGTATCAATCAATTCCGCACTGGAGTTGCTTACAATAATCCCATCTACTATATAAAGCGGATCGGAGCTACCTAAAACCGTACTAGGACCGCGCAACCTAATACTGATTCCTCCTGCGGGATCACCAGAATTTTGTTGTACCAATGCTCCCGTTATCTTTCCTGAAATTGCTTGGTCTACCGCAGTGGCCCCGTTATTGACCAAATCTTCGGATTTTACAGAAGATATAGCATTACCCAAGGTTCTTTTGTTTACACCTACAGTGCTACCGGTCACCACAACTTCATCCAAGCTCAATAAATCTTCGGATAACTGGGCGTTTGCTTCAATTTCATTAGAAGCCTGTGCCGAGACCTTAATTCTTTTTGTAGAATACCCTAGGTAACTGGCCAATAAGGTATATTCTCCAGGCTCAAGAGTAGCCTTGAATTCATAATTACCGTCAAAATCGGTTACACCTCCATAAGATGTATTCTCCAAAAATACCGAAACTCCTGGTATAGGAAGCTCATCATTGGCATCCGTAATGGTACCCTTAAAAGTGTACTGCTCTTGCCCAAAGCCAAAAGCCACACAAAGTAGCATCATCAATGCTACCCAGAAGGGTGATTTTCTTTTAAATAAACTTGTTTTTTTCATACGTGTACTTGAGTTAGATTCTAAAAGAGTGAGCGAAACAGCAAATTGAACTTTTGATAATTTACCGCCTACAGGGTAAAAATAGATAAAAAATATCTTTTGCTGTATTTTGCAATCTTTTTTTGCAAAAACTCGAAAATTGTATAATTTTCGTATCCACATACGGAAAAGCCTGCAGTAAAAGTTATATATTTCGCATTGCAGGGAGAAAGTCAACCAAACCTAAACCATGCTCAAACAAGAACGACAACAAGTCATACTTAATGAAGTAGCACTTCATAATAGAGTTTTATTAACCGATATAGCCGATGTACTTAATGTTTCTGTAGATACTATAAGAAGGGATGTTATTCAATTGGATTCTGAAAGAAAATTGAAAAAAGTTCACGGTGGAGCCATCTCCTTAGGTTACACCAACGAAGGTATACCACAACAAAGGGTATACGCCTTGGAAAAAAAATCCAAAATTGCAGATAAAGCGGTGCAACTATTAAAAAGTGGAAACGTCATAATTGTGCATGGAGGAACTACTTGTTTAGAATTTGCAAAAAAAATACCTAGCAATTTAAGCCTTACCTGCTTTACCATGAGTTTACCAATTGCTCTGGAATTGGCAAAAAAACCAAAGGTAGAAGTGATAATAATAGGTGGGACGCTATCTAAAGAATCTCTAATTGCCTCCGGCGCCAACGCCATACACAACCTCTCCAAAATAAGGGTAGACTATAGCTTTCTTGGTACAGGATATGCAGATGCAAATTATGGACTTACGGAATTTGACTGGGAAAGTGTTCAAGTAAAGAAAGCTATTGTACAATCTTCCAAAAAGGCAGTACTACTTACCATCTCTGAGAAGTTAAACTCGCAAAACAGATATAAAACTTGTGACTTGCAGGAAATCTCCATAATGATTACCGAACTTTCTCCAAGTGATAGTAAACTGGAGGACTTTAGAGAAAAGAACATTACATTGCTATAAATTTTAATTAGCATTACCAGATATTTTTGGAATTGTTTAAACACTAAAATCATCGTATGCATGCACCCTTTATCACAGACAAAACCTTTAAAGGAAAAGACTTCACAAAAGAAAAATTGGTAAAAGGGGAGTACGAAAACTGTGTTTTTGAAAGTTGCAATTTTGAAAAGGGATTTTTGGACAACCAAAATTTTATGGAATGTACCTTTAATGAATGCAACCTAAGCAATGCCAATATTACCAATACTACCTTTAAAGAGGCTAATTTCGTTAATTGCAAAATGATTGGTTTGCATTTTGAAACTTGTAATACCTTTCTAATGGACTTTGCCTTTGAAGACTGCAACCTACATCTCTCATCCTTTTATAACCTCGAGTTACGAAAACAAGTATTTAATTCATGCCTTCTAACCCAAGTTGATTTCAGCCAAGCCAATTTAAAAGGAAGTGATTTTAATGAATGTGATTTGAAAGGGGCCATTTTTGATCAAACCAATTTAGAAGGGTCCTTTTTTACCACAGCATTTAACTTCCAAATTGACCCAGAAAAAAACTCAATTATGAATGCTACTTTTTCCAAAGAGGGGCTTTTAGGCCTTCTTGGTAAATACAAAATCAAAATACCTTAGCATTACTTTTCATTGGCTACATGTGCATCATAATTTGTATCTTGTGCGTAAAGATGCCTTTATGCGGTCTATTATAGTTCCTATTCTTTTCCTTACGCTGCAAGTTTTTTCACAAAACATTATATCACGCCCAGTAAGTAGCACCCCTCCAAAAGCCACTATTGAAGCCGTTTCCTTTATGGAAGGGCACTGGAGAGGTGAGGCCTTTGGTGGAATAACGGAGGAAATATGGGCTCCGCCCCTTGGTGGCTCCATGATGTTCTCATTTAAACTTGTGGTTAATGGCGAAGTAAGTTTTTATGAGTTGGGTCACATTAGAGAATTGAACGGCTCCTTAATTTATGAGCTGAAGCACTTTAATGCTGATATGACCGCATGGGAAGAAAAAGAGGAGGTTAGGCAGTTCAAGCTCATAAAGGTGGAGAAGGACAAAGTCTTTTTTGATGGTTTCACTTTTGAGCGTGTGGGTGCAAATGAGGTTGTAATTTATGCACTTATTGATGGTGAGAAGGATAAGCCGGAGGAGATAACTTTTAATTTTAAACGTTTGTAGGTTGAAGAAAAAGTGCGAAGAATGCGGAAGGGAGCTCATGGGAAGAACAGACAAGAAGTTTTGTTCAGATTATTGTCGCAATGCCTATCACAACAAACTGAACAAGGACAGTAACAATCTCATTAGAAACGTTAATAACCGGCTTCGCAAGAATTATCGGATTTTAGATAGTTTCCCCCTTAAAGAGGGAAAAACCACTACACCCAAATCAAAACTAATTGATAAAGGTTTTGACTTTGAACACTTTACCAACCTCTACACAACTAAAAAAGGGACTGTTTACTATTTTGTCTACGACCTAGGCTATCTTCCTCTTGACAATGATTTTTATATGATTGTAAAAAGGGAATAAAAAAAGGCGCTCATGGCGCCTTCATTATTTGTTAAATAGATTTATTTCCAATTCTGCCCATTTAATTTCAAGGCAGCAACTACAATATCCTTCCTGCTTATTTGACCAACGAGAAGTCCATCTCTCATTACCGGGAGCCTACGTCTATTATGCCTATCAAAAATGCCGGCAGCATCAAAAATGGATATATCATGGGGAATAGTCTCCACCTCTTTGGTCATAAACTTTTCAACGCTCTTGTCCAAAATAGGCTGATTAAAATACCTACTTTCGGAAATTTGTTTCATACAATCTGCCTCTGATATAATTCCCACTAAAAACCCATTATCATCTAGTACGGGCCCTCCGGAAATATTATGTTTGGTAAATTGTTCCATTACCTCCAAAATGGATTGATCGGTGGTGAAGGTAACCAGATTTTGGGTCATGTAATCAGATACCAATATGGGGGCATCGTACTCTTTCTTTGAAACTGTCTTGGCCCTTGGGCCCATGAAACTCTTTATTCCCATAACGATTTGGTTTTATTTCTGCGCAAATGGCAGGTGGTTAATTACTAAATATAAGCAAAATTTAAATACATTCACCTATATTTCAGCTAATTAATTACCAAATACGCAATAAATTGAAAACAATCATAACATTCTTCAAATTTACAACCCCTGTTAAAACCATCTGCTATTTCACATTTTAGTACCTTTAAATAAGCTTATGACTTATGCATAGATTTCCATCATATTTAGTTCTAATTTTCCTGACCGCCGCTATTTTCATTGGATTCTATGTCTCCACTCCATCAATCGAGCTGGAAGACAAAACGCCAGAAAACGTGTTCTCGTTAAAAAATGCCTTGGAGAACGTAAAGCAGATGTCTAAAAAACCTCACGCCACAGGTTTTCCAGCTCATAAAGATGTTCAAAAATACCTAGTGGAAGAATTAAGAAGCTTAGGACTTTCTCCTGAAGTTCAAAGTGGTTATTCCTTGGGAAAAGGTCGTAACCTTACCAAGGCAACGAACATAATGGCCAAAATTAAAGGCAGGGAAAAAGGCAAAGCGCTCCTGTTACTTTCCCATTATGATAGCAACCCACACTCCTCTTTAGGGGCCAGTGATGCAGCAAGTGGAGTAGCCACTATATTAGAAGGAATTAGAGCTTTTCTGTCAAAGAACACAACACCTAGGAATGATATCATCGTTCTTTTTACGGATGCCGAAGAATTAGGATTAAACGGAGCCTCTCTATTTGTGGATGAACATCCTTGGGCAAAACAAATTGGTCTGGCACTAAATTTTGAAGCCCGTGGCAGTGGTGGGCCAAGTTATGCCTTTATTGAAACGAACCGAGGAAATAAAAACCTACTACAGGAATTCATCAAAGCAAACCCCAAGTATCCTGTAGCCAATTCTTTATACTATAGCATTTATAAAATGCTCCCGAATGATACGGATTTAACCGTATTTAGGGAAAATAGGGATATTGACGGATTTAACTTCGCCTTCATAGATGACCATTTTGATTATCATACGGCACAGGACTCTTATGAAAGGCTAGACCATAAAAGTTTGGCCCATCAAGGGAGCTATTTGATGCCTTTGCTAGAACATTTTAGCGAAGCGGATATCACCCAACTCAAAAGTCTAACGGATTATGTCTATTTTAATATTCCCTTCTTTGAAGTGGTCTCTTATCCCTTCGATTGGATTTGGCCCATACTTGTTATTGCGTTGGTTTTTTTCGTTCTAATATTAGCCAGAGGCATCAAAAAAGGGACAATCGCTCTTAAAGGTATCCTTCAAGGTTTTTTACCATTGTTCATTGTACTCATACTAAATGGGATCGTTGCGTACGCCGTCTGGCCTTTTTTGAAGACCATTTATCCTAGTTACGAAAATATACTGCACGGCTTTACCTATAACGGACATGCCTACATTTGGAGTGTGGTTTTTTTTGCCATAGCTACATGCATTTTCACTTATAATCGTTTTAAAAAAATATCCATAGCCAATTTAATTGTTGCCCCTCTATTTTTGTGGATACTTATCTGCGTAGCTATCGCAAACTACCTGCCTGGGGCCAGCTTTTTTGTAATTCCTGTTTACGCGCTTTTGGCTATGTGGTTCGTTTGCGTAAATCAAAAAGAGCCAAGTATTTGGCCCTTACTCTTTTTATCTTTGCCTGCAATTTGGCTGTATTCTCCTTTTATAAGTGGATTCGCTATAGGTTTAGGCCTAAAAATGTTAGTGGCTTCCGCTCTATTACTATCCCTCACGTTTGTACTTATTCTACCCATATTTTCCAGAATTGGATTTCCTAAATCATGGGCTCAGGTGTTTTTCGTTTTTTCTATTGCCGGTATGGTATACGCCCACATTCAAACCGAATATACAACTGAAAACAGATTTCCGAACAGTTTGGTTTTTATTCAGGATGATAATGCCAATAAATCGTACTGGGCCAGTTATGATGCAGTTTTAAGTGATTGGAACGAAAGTTATTTTAAAGGAAAGGAACTGGAAACATCTCCCATTACGAATATCATAAGTAGTAAATACAACACTCTTTTGAGGCATTACTCCAATGCTCCTACTATTTCGGTGAAGTCACCTTTTGTTGAGACCTCCTTGGATTCTATAATCAATGGAAATAGACATCTTACCCTTTGCATTGCTCCCAATCGCCCTATAAACAGAATTGAGGTGTATACCAATATCATCCCTTTAACGAAGGCGAAAATTAATGGGCTACCTATTTCACCTTATGACTTGTTAGATAGGGCTTCCGGTAAATTGCTTACCCATTTTTATTCACCAGGTGATTATACTGAAATAGAACTGGTTTATCCCGAAAATGAAAAACTCCAGCTTACCATACTAGAGGCAAGCAATGACCTGTTGGAAAACCCGAAATTGAATATCAAAAAAAGACCCGAAAATAACATGCCCATGCCTTTTGTATTAAATGATGCTGTACTAACCTTAAATACATTTCTATATGACTAAAATCGCTGTAATGGGTTGTGGCTGGTTGGGTCTTCCTCTAGCAAAAGCCTTACTTTCAAAACAATTTTCAGTAAAGGGTAGTACTACCTCTGAAGAAAAGGTTTTGCAGATGAAAAAACTGGGAATTGAACCCGCTTTATTAGTTTTGAGCGAAACGGATATTAAAGGTAACATCCATGAATTTTTGGCCAATGTAAATATTTTAATCATTAATATACCTCCAAGGTTGCGAAGTGGTAACGGCGAAAATTATGTAAAAAAGATGCAGCTCGTTTACAGAGCTTTACTCATCTCATCAGTAGAGAAAATAGTGTTTGTTAGTAGTACATCTGTTTACGGAGATATTCATGGTGAAGTGGACGAAGATACCCCGCCCAACCCCTCAACTGAATCTGGAAAACAATTAACAGAAGCAGAAAAGATTTTTAAAGATGTCAAGAATTTTGAAACCACAATAATAAGATTTGGCGGACTTATTGGACCTGACAGACATCCTGTTACCATGCTCTCGGGAAGAAAGAACTTGAAAAACGGTCACTACCCAATCAACCTTATACATCTAAACGATTGTATTAAAATTATTGAGGAAGTAATTCTCAATGATTGGTGGAACGAAACCCTCAATGGTGTTTTTCCATATCATCCTTCAAAAAGTGAGTATTATAATACCGAAGCAAAGAAAAGGTCCATTCAACCAATTGATTATGAACAAAGTAACGCTAAAAAAGGAAAAACGGTTCGTTCTAAGAACCTTATTTCTGTTAAAGGCTTCAGGTTTACTACAACGTTATAGTTGAGTTTCACAACACATTTGTGACACTTCACAACAAAATGATTGAAAACTTGTTAAATCAAGATTCCATTCATCATTTAAGGGTTACTTTTGAAATAGAAATAAAAACTATTTGCCATGGAAAATTCAATTTTACATGGGCGAATTTTAGAAGAAATGAATCACCTTCTCGCCCAAGAAGTACCAAAGCAAAAAGTTCCCCAAAAATTAGAAAGTTTACATAAGGATTTACTTAGAAAGCATTACAATGCTGCCGATGTATCCATAGATTACCACAGAAGAAGAGTCAAATTGGCTATTGTAATGGACGATGCAGATTATGACCCTAAAAAAGTAAATCTTCATTTACCAACGTTGCATACCAATCTATGGTTCAGAAATCTTTATGATTTTTTAAAATCTTGTTTGGATAAAGATGCCAAAAGCATGGCGTTTTATTCCTCTCTGCTTCAAAACTATACGAGCAATAAAAAAGAGTTGGCTTATTAGAAGCTACATTTAAAGTTCAAATTAGACGGGATATCTTAGAGGTATCCCTTTTTTTGTTCGTACCACCTTTCTATCGGCTTACAATTAACAGCTCAATAGACAGATTATTAGTACTTTTGCCCACCAACAAATTAGATTTTACAATCACTAAACACATTTACATGAAAAAAATACTCTTTTTGATGTTTTTGGGCCTAACATTTATAGCTGAAGCCCAAACCAAGAGCGAACTGCAAAAGCACTATGAAGATTTCTACAAAGAAATGAGGTTGCAGGGAGATATCACAGGAGTTATCAACGCACTCACCCATTTGAATGTACTTTCCCCTTCCAAGGAACGTAGAGATACCTTGGCCTATGTATATGCCAATAATGGCCAGCATATGCAAGCTCTTAACACGATTGGTGTTGAAAAAAACACCACCGACTCAGACATGGCGGTACAAGTAAAGGCCATCTCCTTAAAGGCCCTCAACCAACCTAAAAGGGCATTGGAACAATTTGAAGAACTATTCAAAAGAAATGAAAACCCCTATTTAGCCTATGAGATAGCGGATTTAAAAATTCAGACGGGAGATAATACGGGTGCCATAACCAATATCGATTATGGTATTGCCAACGCCAAGGAAGACATGAAATATGCTTTTTATGAAAGACAACAACCCTATGAAGTACCTCTAAAAGCGGCCTTTTTGCACCTCAAAGCTTTAACCGAGTACAATAAGGATAAGGAAAACATAGACGGTGCCATTGGGTTAATTGACCAAGCTTTGGCCTTGGACCCCAACTTTAATTTGGCAAGCTTGAGCAAGCAAGCGTTGGAAGCAAGAAAAAATCCTCCAGCCGCAGCCGCTGAAAAGAAAGAATAGTCAAAGTAACTTCAAAAAATAGAAAGCCCCAATTTGGGGCTTTTTTTATTCTAAAATGAGGTTGGTATCCAAAGTATTGTTCATGGTAACATTGAACTGATTTCTAAACGCATTGTAGGCCTCGAACATTTGTAAAATTGACTCATCAGGATTTAACCTATAATGCAAATCTCCCTTTATTTTATGCAAATAGGTTAGAAAAACCTTTTGCCTACTTTTTATTTGAGGAATATCAAATACTTCAGGATAAGTAGATGCCGTCAACACTTTTTGCTTTTCAATAAGATCATCAATGGTCAAACCCAAATCATCCTTATTCTCCACCCGATATAAAGCATCAAAATTGGTCTCAAAAGATTGAAACTCATCCCAATCCTTTAGAACATCCATAGCCAAACTATTTACAACCTGCTTTTTTGGCCATTTTTCAGCATTTAATTCATACGTCTCCTCCCCTGTATTTTCAACAATTTCTGTTTTGTTTTTACAGGCAAATACAAATAAGATGACCAATGGAATGAAAAACAATCTTCTCATGCAGCGAATGTACAAATTTTGCAAACAGTTATATTTGCTTGAATATACGTTTTAACGTCCTTTTAATGCAGAAATATATACTTATTATTGGTGCCTGCGGGCAAATAGGAACGGAATTGACCCTCACCCTACGCGAGCAATACGGAAATGATAAAGTTATTGCCAGCGATATTAGAGAAGGTAGCGAAAGCCTAATGCAATCTGGCCCGTTTGAAATTTTGGATGCCACGGATTACGATGCCCTTGAGGAGGTTATTGCCTATTATGAAATAAGTGAAGTTTATCTAATGGCCGCCATGCTCAGTGCCACTGCGGAAAAGTTTCCCATGCGGGCATGGAACTTAAACATGAATTCTTTGTTCAACGTCCTCAACCTGGCCAAAGAAAAAAAGATAGACAAGATATTTTGGCCGTCCAGTATTGCTGTCTTTGGCCCTAACACCCCAGAAAACCAAACACCTCAAAGTACGATTATGGAACCTACAACGGTCTATGGCATCAGTAAGCAATCCGGAGAGCGTTGGTGCAGTTACTATCATCATAAGTTTGGTGTGGATGTTAGAAGTTTGAGGTATCCTGGCCTTATAAGTTGGAAAACGATGCCCGGCGGAGGTACTACGGACTATGCCGTTGAAATCTACCATAAGGCACTGGCCGAAAGCGCATATACCTGTTTTTTAAAAGAGGATACTTCCCTCCCCATGATGTTTATGGACGATGCCATAAGGGCCACCTTGGAGCTAATGCAGGCCGATGGGAGAAAAATAAAGATCCGTTCCTCGTACAATCTTGCGGCAATGAGTTTTACACCTAGTGAAATTGCCAAAAGCATTCAAGAATACATCCCCAATTTTGAAATGAGTTATAATCCTGATTTTAGGCAGGCTATAGCAGATACTTGGCCCAGTAGTATAGATGATTCCCAAGCCCGAAAAGACTGGGGCTGGGAACCAGCTTTTGATTTAAAAAAGACCACTCGGGAAATGTTGGACAATCTTGATAAATCTTAGTTATGGAATCGTAATTTTTTTTCAATTGCCACAATCATGGCATTTGCCAAATCTTTGCCTGTAGCATTTTCTATACCCTCTAAACCAGGGGAGGAATTTACCTCTAATAATAATGGCCCCTTATTGGAACGGATAATGTCTACACCGGCCACGGCCAAATTCAACACTTTGGCGGCTTTTTGGGCCAGTTTACGTTCCTCTGGCGTAATCTTTATAATGGAGGCCTTCCCTCCTTGGTGTATGTTGGCCCTGAATTCTCCTTTTTCCGCCTGTCTTTGCATGGAGGCTACTACCTTACCATTTATCACAAAGCAACGAATATCTTGTCCGTTGGCTTCTTTTATAAATTCCTGAACCAAAATATTGGTGTTTACACTTTTAAAAGCATTGATTACGCTTTCTGCGGCCTTATTGGTCTCCGCAAGTACCACACCTTTCCCTTGAGTACTTTCCAATAATTTTATAATCAAAGGCGCACCGTTCACCATTTTAATCAAATCCTTGGTATCCATTGGAGATTTGGCAAATCCGGTAATGGGAATATGAATATCGTTCTTAGCGAACAACTGAGACGAAAACAATTTATCCCGTGATTGCGATATGGCTTCGGCAGAATTCTGGCAATACACGCCTAAAGTATTGAATTGCCTGATCAAGGCACAACCGTAAAAGGTTACAGCAGGTTTGATCCTAGGAATAACCGCATCATATTCCTTTAAAATATTACCGCCCCTATACCGTATTTCTGGGGAATGGGCATCTAATTTCATATAGGCAAGCTCCGCATTTAAAAAGACAATTTCGTGTCCTCTTGCTTCGGCTGCTTCCATAATTCGCTTATTACTGTACAAGTTGGGGTTACTGGCCAAAAGACCGATTTTCAAACCTGTTTTTTCCTTGTAAAACGGCGCATATTTTTTGTTGACCTCATCATCCGTAAACGACTGAACCTGAAAACTCTCTGCGGGGTTCACTATAAAACGATCCATGAGCGCTTCCCTACCAAGTAACATGCGGAACTCCATGGTATCCCTATTGGCCAAAGTAAGCTCCAAATCAAATTTATGCTCACCCATTTTAACCAAGGTGCGTACCACCAATCGTTCTTCTGAAATACCAGAGGAGCTTTTTACCATTCTCCTATCTACCAGTTTGGCTTCACAGGGGATGGTGATACTTCTATTTTCTTGAAGCGGGTTGACTTCAAACTTAACCCATTCTTGCGCCCCTCTGTTTACAACCTTAATATTGGTTGCTTGAATTGATGAAGTCTTTGCTCCGGAATCTACCCTGGCCTTGATGGCCGGAATTCCCAAGTTTTCAAAAATACACCACTCTTCGCTTCCTATAATCTGTAAATCTGTCAATTTCCTTTTTTTGTAAGTTTAAAAATATCAGTTCTTCTGTCCTTCAAATTTCTCACCGCACCAAACTGGTTCAATTCGCGGAGCAAATCTATATCCACATCGGCAATTAAGATCATTTCCGCATTAGGAGTGGCTTCGGCCTTTATTCCATTAGTAGGAAAAGAAAAATCACAAGGAGTAAATACCATACTTTGGGCAAATTGTATATCCATATTGTTCACCTTTGGAAGGTTGCCCACGCTACCGGCAATGGCTACATAACATTCATTCTCTATGGCACGGGCCTGGGCACAGTGCCTTACCCTACTAAATCCGTTTTGGGTATCTGTTAAAAACGGTACAAACAAAATGTCCATTCCTTCCTCGGCAAGGAGTCGGCTTAACTCTGGAAATTCCACATCATAGCAAATAAGAATCCCTATTTTACCGCAATCCGTATCAAAGGTTTTTAATTGCGTTCCGCCCTGCATTCCCCATACCTTGGATTCGTCCGGGGTTACGTGAATTTTCTCAAATCGTTCTACGGAACCATCCCTCTTACATAGATAACCTACATTAAATAAGCGGTTATCCTTCATTTCGGGCATGCTTCCCGTAATAATATTGATGTTATAGGATATAGAAAACTCAGAAAATTTTTGAACAATGGTCTCTGTATGTTTTGCCAATTCCCTTATGGCCTCCGATTCTGACAAATGATTATTTTCCGCCATCAAAGGAGCATTAAAAAACTCTGGGAACAAGGCAAAATCCGACCGATAACCAGAAACAGAATCTATAAAAAACTCTGCTTGCTCCAATAATTCTTCCATTCTTTTATACGGACGCATCTGCCATTGAATAAGCCCTAGCCTAACTACCTTCTTTTTGGTAGCGGCTTTTTTCGTGGGTTTTTGATAATAGATATTATCCCACTCCATTAAAACGGCAAACTCTTTGGAAGCCTTATCGCCCTCTAAATATCCTTTTAGAATTTTAGCCGGATGAAAATCATTGTTTATCTGAAAACTTAAGACCGGATCATGAATTTCCTTTCTCCTAACTTTATCTATGTACTGCTTAGGGGTTAATGTATTGGCGTATTGATGATAATTGGGAATTCTTCCTCCAAAGGCAATTCCCTTTAGATTCAGTTTTTCGCAAAGTTCCTTTCTGTAATCGTACAACCTCCTACCCAGGCGCAAGCCCCTAAACTCAGGCTTGATGAATACATCTATACCGTAGAGGATATCTCCATCCTCCGTATGGGTACTAAATGTTTCTTGTCCCGTTATTTCTTGAAATGTATGGTTGTCCTCAAAATTGTCATAATCGACAATTATGGACAAAGAACAACCGGCCAACTGCCCATTGACCTTAATTACCACTTGGCCTTCTGGAAAAAGCTTGATAAGAGATTTTATCTGTTTTGCTGCCCAGAAGGAGTCTGGCATATTCTTATATACCTCCTTCATGGTAGTTTTTAGCTCCTGATAGTCCTTTAGGTCTAAATACTTGAGCTCAACGTTTTCTATGTCTTTAGATATCATAGGTAGATGATGTTGCGGAATTCTCCCCAATCATAAATTGGGTAGAATTCCACTAAGTTTTCTAATCATCGTCTTCCATGTCGCCCATTGCTTCTGGGTCTGGCTCTACAACGGCATCTGGATCATCATCGTCAAAATCCTCATAATCTTCCTCGTCATAGTTTTCCATGGTGTATTCAAGCTTCGCACTGATTTTCACCAAATACTTGGTATCTTCAGTTAAAACCTCAACTGCCTCAATACGTTCACCTTGCGCATTACGGAAAGAGATAATATTACGGTCATCGTAACCGTCTGGGTACCTTTCCACCAAAAGCTTTAAAACTTCAGGGGTAAGTTTTTTAAAATCGACGATTACTCGTTTTAGATTTGAATGGTCTTTTTTATTGCTCATAGGTCTAAAAGATAGGCAAAAATTAAAGGTGCAACAATGGTGGCATCACTTTCTACGATAAACTTGGGCGTATCGATATCTAGTTTGCCCCACGTAATTTTTTCATTGGGTACAGCTCCTGAATACGAGCCATAACTTGTGGTGGAATCACTAATTTGGCAGAAATAGCTCCAAAACGGAGTGTCTGTACGCTCCATATCCTGATACAGCATGGGAACCACACAAATAGGAAAATCTCCAGCAATACCACCCCCTATTTGAAAGAATCCAATACCATTTTCGGAATTATCGGTATACCAGTCAGCCAAAAAAGTCATGTACTCAATTCCCGACTTCATGGTGCTGGCCTTTAACTCCCCTTTTAAAACGTAAGAAGCAAAAATGTTACCCATGGTACTATCTTCCCAACCTGGGCAGACAATTGGTAGATTTTTTTCTGCGGCAGCGTACATCCAAGAATCCTTAAGGTCTATTTCATAGTACTCTTCCAAAACCCCGGAAAGTAACATTTTGTACATAAACTCATGCGGCAAGTAGCGTTCACCCTTTTCCTCGGCATCTTTCCAAATTTTAAAGATATGCTCTTGCAAACGGCGAAAAGCCTCTTCCTCGGGAATACAGGTATCCGTAACCCTATTAAGGCCTTTTTCCAAAAGGTCCCATTCCTGTTGAGGGGTAAGATCCCTATAATTAGGCACCCTTTTATAATGGCTATGGGCTACCAAGTTCATTATATCTTCCTCCAAATTAGCACCGGTACAGGAAACAATATGCACCTTATCTTGGCGTATCATCTCTGCGAAGATTTTACCCAGCTCTGCAGTACTCATTGCTCCTGCCAAGGAAACCAACATTTTAGCGCCCTTGTTCAACTGGTCTTCATAGCCCTTTGCCGCATCTACCAAAGCAGCTGCATTAAAGTGTAAGTAGTACTTTTCTATGAATTTGGATATTTCTCCTTTAGTCTTCGTCATCTTCAAATTTTAGATTGGTGTTGCCCCCTTTGTAATCAAGATTATAGGTATTGTCATAATCGTCATCTACTGCCTGTCCCATAAATTTATAGCTTAACATCTTGTAGTACAATTTTGCAGCTAAGAAATCTGAGCTTTTATCGTTGGTGTTGGGGCATAGTTCCACGATATCAAACCCAACTACGTTTTTCTCCTCAAAAACCTGTTTAAGAAACTCCAAAGTTTCATACCAAAAAAGGCCTCCTGGCTCCGGTGTACCTGTAGACGGTAAAATAGATGGGTCAAAGGCATCTAGATCCAACGTAATGAAAACATTGTCCGTCAACAGATCAATAACCTTATCCGTCCAATATTCATCATTTACCATGTCATGTGCAAAGAATGTTTTTTCCTCGTCCATGAAGGTCTTCTCAATGGCATCCATGGAGCGTATCCCTACCTGCACCAAGTTAGTGTTCTGGCTGGCTTCATGTACCGCGCAGGCGTGATTGCAACTAGTGCCCTCATAGGTCTTCCTTAAATCTGCATGCGCATCAATATGTAACACGCTTAAATTATCAAAACACTCATTGAATGCTCTAATAGAACCTATAGAAATGGAATGCTCCCCTCCAAAAAGGGTAACAAACTTGTTTCTTTTAATGTAATCCTTGGTCACTTTATGAACGGCGTTTACCATAGCCTCCGGCGAACTTTTTTCAGATATAGGTTCACTTAGGTAGACACCTTGTTCATAGACCTCTGTGTCTGTTTCAATATCATAAAGCTCCATGTTTTCGGAAGCTTCCAAAAATGCTTGGGGACCTTTATCGGCTCCTTTACCCCAAGTACTGGTTCCATCATACGGCACGGGTATCAAAATTACTTTGGCCGTTTCTAGTTGGGCGAATTCGTCGGGAATACCGGCGTAATTCTTTTTTGCACTCATTTTAGTAAAATTAAAGAGTTTGTTTTGAAAAATTATACTTGATAATACATGACCCTATTGGTCAATTTCTTCTTTTTGCTTTTTTGCATCTATCTTTTTCATTCCATTATAACCTAAAATGGACAAAAGATCTTCTGCCGTTTGTTGTTCACTAAACAACTCATAGGTTAGCTCACCTTGAGCATCCCTATCAATTAAAATATGTTTAGGCTGAGGAATCAAACAATGTTGTAAACCGCCAAAACCTCCAATAGTTTCTTGGTAGGCCCCAGTATTGAAAAACCCAATATATAGGGGCTTGTCCCTCCTAAATTTAGGTAAGTAAATGGCGTTCATATTCTGTTCACTATTGTAATAATCATCGCTATCACAAGTGAGCCCTCCTAATAATACCCGTTCATATTCGTCCTTCCACCTATTGATAGGTAGAAGAATAAAGCGTTTATTTATTGCCCAAGTATCCGGCAAAGTAGTAATGAAAGAAGAATCTATCATGTTCCACTTTTCGCGATCGTTCTGCTGTTTTTGGTATAATATTTCATAGATGGCGCCTCCACTTTCACCTACGGTAAAACTTCCGAATTCGGTAAAAATATTGGGAACTGGAACATCTGCCTCCATACAGGCAATGTTTATCTGATTGATAATTTCATCCACCATATATTGATAGTCATACTCAAAGGCCAAAGAATTCTTTATAGGAAAACCACCTCCGATGTTTAAGCTATCCAAACTTGGACAAATCTTTCTTAATCTAATATAAACCTTAAGACACTTAAGTAATTCGTTCCAATAATAGGAATTGTCCCTAATACCTGTATTGATGAAAAAGTGAAGCATCTTGAGCTCAACCTTATCATTATCTTTTATTTGGTTTTCATAAAATGGGACAATGTTCTTATAACCAATACCCAAACGGGAAGTATAGAACTCAAATTTTGGTTCTTCTTCAGAAGCTATACGAATACCTACTTGGTAATCTCCATTTATTTCATCTGAAAGCAAATCAATTTCTTCGTAATTATCAATGATAGGAATGCAGTTCTGATGCCCTTCATTAATTAAACTTCCTATATTGGTAATGTACTGTTCCCTTTTGAAACCGTTGCAAATAACATAGGTGTCATTTTTAATCTTACCGGCCTTCTTTAATTGCTCTACGATATTAATATCAAAAGCCGAAGATGTCTCAATATGGACCTGGTTATTTAAAACTTCGCCCAAAACATGGCTAAAATGAGAGCTTTTGGTACAATAACAATAATGATATTTGCCCTTGTATTGATGTTTCTCAATGGCCGTTGCAAACCACTTTTTAGCGAGGTTTATATTTTGTGAAATTTTTGGCAGGTAAGTAAACTTTAAAGGGCTACCATATTTCTCTACCAGTTCATTTAAGGGAATATCATGAAACTTTAGAAATTCACCTTCCAAATTAAATTCCTCTTGAGGAAAATAATAAGTCTGATCAATAAGATCAATGTACTTAGTGTTCATTTAAATGTTGATTGCATTTCTGAGTGGAAAATATAGGAATGGCCATTAAATAAATAACACAATAAAAAAGATAAATGGCTCAATCCCTTTACTAAAAATTATATCTGTAATGTCTTAATTTGGTCTAACAAATGAAAACAAAAAATATTAGAAAATAAGCGTTAGCCGAGAAATTACGACAAATTGTTCCTTATGGATTTTATTAATAATATTTATATATAAATTTCTCCACAATTAACTCATTACAAGTCGCTTAAATTTTATATTTTCAGTTCGCATCCTAAAATACTTAGCTGTATGAAAACTAGATTTCATATTAATTTACTGTTAACTTTCTTAATTAGCCTCTTTGTTGTTCCAAATACTTATTCTCAAATTACAAATGGGGTTTATTTTGCAAATTCTAAAGAAGAAAAACACGAGGTAAAAATTGATGGGGACTACCTTACATGGACTGTTTATGAAGAAGACCCCGCAAATTTTATTAAAACCGTAGGGGGATTTTACACCGTAGAGACAGGAAAATTATTGGTGAATTTAGAATTCAACTCAGGGTACAATGACGATAATAAAAAACAACTGGCCTACCCTATAGATATTTCTATTGGACAAATATCTATAAGTGTTCCTGAAAAATTGATTTTCAATAAAAGCGAAAAAAATACGCAAGAACTTGACGGCAAATGGCTTTTTGCTACCCGAGGCCCGGATACCGGACAAGAAAGACGCGGTGACGACAACCCGAGGAAGACTTTGAAATTTTTAATGGACGGAAGATTTCAATGGATTGCTTACAATACAGAGACCTTTAAATTTCATGGTACGGGCGGAGGTTCGTTTACCTCCAACAGCGGAGAATATAAGGAGGAGATAGAATATTTCTCAAGGGATAATACCAGAGTGGGCGCCACACTAAAATTTAATTATGAGTTAAAAGGAAACGATTGGCACCATACCGGAAAAAATTCAAAGGGCGAGCCTATGTATGAGATCTGGTCCAAACGTTGAATAATATCAAAAAAAACTATTTGGAAAAAGTAGCCCCGGCAGCTTGCCGCCAAAGTCCGAAAATCATTCTTTTGTCAATCCATCAAATCAGACCCTGAATGCATATTTGAATTGATCAGCAGATGGATATTTTTTGAGTTTCAACCAAAAAAATAAATTAGAAAAAGTAGCCCCGGCAAGAATCGAACTTGCATCTAAAGTTTAGGAAACTTCTATTCTATCCATTGAACTACGGGGCCAAGTGTAGAGGGAGGCAAAATTAAGAATACTTTTTTAAGAGCCTCTTACTTATTTCCGGATATTTTGATAAATTTTCTAGATAGACCTTACTTTTCATCCTTTTGAGGTGCTTTTCGATTCGTAATGCAATCGTCCTATTAGGAACAGCCAACGTAAAATGATATCGCCAAGGAATAGATTTTCTAGTCACACCTATGTTCAGTTCAACATTATTATGCCAGTTCAAACGGGTTTCTAAATTCGCAGTCTCACCGATATAGTATCCTTGGGTTTTTTCTGATTGGATTTCATATACATAATGCATACATAAATTTAGGAAACTTCTCCCGATAGCTATCGGGACTATCCATTGAACTACGGGGCCAAGTGTAGAGGGAGGCAAAATTAAGAATACTTTTTTAAGAGTCTCTTACTTATTTCCGGATATTTTGATAAATTTTCTAGATAGACCTTACTTTTCATCTTTTTGATATGTTTTTCAATTCGTAGTGCAATTGTCCTAATAGGAACCTGCAACGTAAAATGATATCTCCAAGGAATAGATTTTCTAGTCACACCTATGTTTAGCTCAACATTATTATGCCAGTTCAAACGGGTTTCTAAATTCGCAGTCTCACCGATATAGTATCCTTGGGTTTTTTCTGATTGGATTACATATACATAATGCATACATAAATTTAGGAAACTTCTCCCGATAGCCATCGGGACTATCCATTGAACTACGGGGCCAAGTGTAGAGGGAGGCAACAAGTGTAGAGGGAGGCAAAATTAAGAATACTTTTTTAAGAGCCTCTTACTTATTTTCGGATATTTTGATAAATTTTCTATATAGACCTTACTTTTCATCTTTTTACCTGAATCCTTCATAAATAAGTCGAATTTGTGTCAACTTATTTCAGGACGGGACAACCAATTAAAAAAGGCACATACCATATGTGTACATGCCTTTTAATTATTTATTTATTCACGAACTTTTTAGACGTTCTCAGGAACCTCAAAACCTTCGCGATAATCTCTAGTTAAATAAGTATCTGCCTCGGCGTCATTTATAAATTTCTCCGTTTTTGGGTCAAAATTAAGAACTCGTCCCGTTCTATAGGCGATATTGCCTAAATGAGCCAAGCCCGAGGATAAATGGGCTGTTTCTACTGGACCATTAAGTATGGATTTGTCATGTTTACGAACCGCTTCTATAAAATTGGCAAAGTGCCCATCGGTACCACCGTTACCACGATCCATACCGGTACCGGACTCCCCTCCATCTTCTCCAGATTTTCCAGGGGTTCTATCTTTACCTAGATAGGTTTTGTATTTGTCATAACCGTCAACTACCAGTACACCTTTATCTCCATAAAAAATGTTACCAACCGTGGCGCCTCCCTCGGTATTGGTACACCAAGGACGTACTTCAAATTGAATAATCTTGTTCTCTTCCGGATATTTATATACCGAGGTCAATACTTCTGGGGTTTCTTTACTATCATTCCAAAGAAATTTACCTCCCATGGCGGTAATTTCTGAGGGTAGACCAACATCAAGCCCCCACATACAAAGGTCCGTTTCATGGATGCCTTGGTTACCTACATCTCCATTACCATAATCCCAATGCCAATGCCAGTTATAGTGAACGAGGTTTTCCGTAAAAGGTTCCTTTTGGGCAGGTCCTGTCCAAAGATCATAGTCCAATCCTTCGGGTACTTGAGATAGCCCTTTATCCCCAATATCGGGCCTCCATCTAAATACCAATCCACGAGACATATATACCCTACCAATATAACCATCGCGCATTAACTGTATTGCCTCATTTATAGCCGGGGAACTTCTTAACTGAACACCATGTTGAACAATACGATCGTATTTATTGGCCGCCTCAACCATTTTCCTTCCTTCCCAAATATTATGGGACCCAGGTTTTTCTACGTATACGTCTTTTCCAGCTTGACAAGCCCATATAACGGAAAGGGCATGCCAGTGATTGGGACTCGCAATACTCACTACATCAATATCCTTATCATCAAAAACCTTACGTAAATCTTGCTCTAAAGAAACTTTTTTATCATATGTTTCTTTAAATTCTTTCTGTCTGTCTTTCAAAACGTTCATATCTGGATCGCACAAGGTAGCCACCCTAACATTGTCTTGGTTCATTAAGCTTTTAATGTGTGATTTTCCCCTTCCATTTACCCCAAGAACGGCCGCATTTATTCTGTCATTTGCCCCGAAAACGTTTGCGGACACAATAGTTGGTGCAGCAACAATACCTGTTCCCGCAACGGCAGTTTTTTTGATAAATGATCTTCTGCTAGATGATTTCATTTTCTCGTTAATTAGTTTTAGTTAAGTTTTAAAGAATAAATCTTCAGGGTTGAATTGTGCAATCGAATACGCAATAAAACCTAAAAGAACTAGGTGAAGATAAGAATTCTGAACATAAATTCTCCTAAAAAACTAGCAATTTGCTAATTAAATACCTCTGAAACTGATTATCCAGCCACCAAACAACCAAAATCATAGAGACCAAAGTAGACCCTATCAATTTGCGAGCTATGAAACAGGAAGGTTTTTTTATTGTTCTCCCGTTGAAAAGACGATGAACAAACAGGCTATTACAAAACAAATAGCGAAAAAACAGAAAAGGACAATGTAGTTATCCATAAGTAGGTGTTTTCCTCAAAAGTACTCAAAATCACCTTATACAAATTGAATGAATATTAATTTTCGATGAAATCCACCGTATTAACAATTGCTAATGATTTTAATCGATTATAATGTTTTGTTAATCGGAAAGAAGGTCATTCATCGATAAACCACCTGTAGGCTAAGGCCTAACCCCACAATCACATTAAACACCTCTTTAACAGTTCTTTAAAACTGTCTTGAATAGAGCATTTTTCCTCTTTATAAAGTCACCCGCAAAAATTCTTGTGTTGTAATTTCAATTTGGATCCATCTTAGAGTGGATAATTAATAATCTAAAAGACAATCATTATGAATAAAGATCAGTTAGAAGGAAAATGGAAACAGATTAAAGGTGAATTTAAACAGAAATACGGTAAAGTGACCGGAGACGACCTCACCTTTACAGAAGGAAAGTTTGACGAAATGTTAGGAAATCTTCAAGAGCAGACAGGTAAAACCAAAGAAGAGCTTAAAGAAGAGATAAGAACTTGGTAATATGAACAGAGCCCCGTACATCGGGGCTCTTAAAATTTTTGTAGGCCTATTTCGTGCTAATCATAAACCTCAACCACCATATCTACTTCAATAGCAATATCACTTGGAAGAGAACCCATACCAACTGCCGCCCTCGCATGTTTGCCCCTTTCTCCAAAAACAGCCACCATCAAATCCGAATACCCATTTACTACTTTTGGATGGTCTGTAAAATCTGCAGTACAATTGACCATTCCCTTAACTTTTACAATCCGCTTTACCCTATTTAGATTGTCCAATTCTGCTTTTAAAACTGACAGCTGATTGATTCCTGTAAGCCGAGCAGCCTCATATCCCTCGTCAATGCTCAAATCCTTCCCAACTTTCCCAGTAATATTCTTCCCATCCGGCTTTAGCGGTCCTTTACCTGACAGAAATATAAGATTGCCCGTTCTAACAGCATTTACGTAATTAGCCATGGGGGAAGAAGGGGTACTTAGCGCAATACCCATTTCTTTTAGCTTAAGCTCGGGGTTGTAATCCGGGTCTATATCTGCGTCTCTTGAAGAAACGGCATCAGGTTGAATGTACTCCTCTTCGCTAGTCTTATTTTCCCTAAAACAGGACATCACCAAGAAGATACATAGAAAATATAGGGATATAAATGTGAATCTAGATTTCATTAAAAGTGGAAAGTTTGGTTTGGTAAAATTCAATAGTCAAAACATGAAATTAATGCATTAACTCCAATTAAAATAGTCAAAACCATAAAAAAAGTGCTCGAACACACAATTTTTATTAATCTAATAATCAGGCACTACAAAATTACGATAACCGCATCTAATGTACACACTATTTAATCGAACTTAAGGGTTCCAAAAAATTCTGGACGGTGAAAATCCGGTCTTTCCGTACCAACGGCATTCCAAGTGACATAATGTGGTTTGGATGTATCATCGGCACATTTATAGAAGTTAGCTCTAGAGGTTAATCCCTGTAAATTAATATTCTTTGTGAAGGTCCATACCTCTATCGGAATCAACACTGTCATTTCCCATGTGTGATTTCCACTTTTTTCTTCAAAAGGCTCATCACCTAAACTTGAACTTGTTTTGATGTAGTTTTCAATTACTTCCTTATCCACAAATTGACGTTCTCCCCTTCCCGGGCCATAGGCCAGATGGGTGGTTCCTATACAGTTAAACTCAAAATTATAATAGTTGCCATTTTGCAAAGGGTCTATAAAGAATTCCACACAACTATCTTTATGGGTTGCAGAATTAGCTTCTGAAAATTGCGCTAGAATATGGGCTTCCTCTACATAAAATTTAAGCCAAATCTCGTTTTGGTGACGTGCTATTCTAAATTGTACCGTTGGTAGATATAAAAAGGAGTCCCAATTAATTGTAGCAATTTTCTGAAGGTCCGTATGCTTCTCCAACAAATCTGAAACCTGTTTCAAATCTCCGTTGGCATTGCTGGTGATTTCTTTTACCATCAAGGTTTTTCCCTTATTCATTTCTGTTTGTGACATGGTTTTCATTTGTATTAAAAGGGCCGAAAGGACGAAAATTCTAACAATCATAAATGCACTTACTTAATATCCGAAGGTACTTAAATAATAAGTCAATTTTATCTTAGGATTTACACCAAGGACGAAGATACCGCCTCACTGATGTACACGGTCATGTGATAAAAGATATTCTGACTTAAATCTCTAGAATTTCTGGGACGCTTGGTTCTTGATAGATTTTCGCTACCCAATCTTTACGTTGCGTCAATACGGCCCGTTGATTGATAGAACCCTTTTCAGTGACTTCCCCCCTTTTGGCACTAGGCTCAAAATTGGCAATCAAGGCTCTTTTGATAAAGGTGGAAGCGCCGGTATTTCGTTTGAAAATGGCCGTCATCACCTCAATCAATCGTAAAGGTAGTTCTTCTAAAGTCATTTGCTGGCGCATGTTCGCATCCAGAAATAGTAAGGCCCCTACAAAACTTTGGTCGTAACCGGTAAGCACCACGTCTTTTATAAGTCCGTTTGACTCATTCATCAACTGGGTACGAAGTAAACCCACATTTACCCAAGTGCCGGTATTCAATTTAAAATTTTCGGTGATGCGCCCATCAAAGACCAACCCTTGGTTCGCATCTTCAACATCCTGGAGTTTTAAGGCATCACCGCTTTTAAAATACCCTTCTTCATCAAAGGCATTTTCTGTCTGTAGATCATCTCGCCAGTAACCTGGTGTCAAATTCGGACCTTTAAAGCGTACTTCAAAAGCATCATCACAAGGCATTAATTTGGCACTGATTCCCGGTACGGGAACCCCTAAATTTCCTGATAATTGATCATACCGGGTATTGAACATGGTCGACGGACAAGCTTCGGTCATACCATATCCGGAAGAAATCAAAATTCGCTTCCCTACCGTCCGCATGGCAAGCGCGTCCAATCGATCACGCACGTGCTGCGATAAACTGGCGCCTCCGAAGAACAACATTTTCAGCTTGCTGAAAAATAAGGAACATAAAGCCTCGTCTCGGTCTAATTGTACCACCAGCTCTTCAAAACCCTTGGGTACGTTAAAATATACGGTGGGTGCAATTTCCCTTAAATTTTTAACGGTGATTTCAGTGCCCGCTGGAGTAGGGTTTCCCTCATCGATATATAAAGTACCACCATTGTAAAAAACGAGTCCGAAATTATGATTGCCCCCAAAGGTGTGGCTCCAAGGCAGCCAATCGATTAGGTGCAGTCCCCCATTGGACATAAAGGGATATGTTTGTGTTATCTGCTGCAAATTACAGCTGAGATTCCCCTGCGTATTGATGACCCCTTTGGGCATACCTGTAGACCCAGAGGTAAACAATATTTTTGCTATGGTATGTTCAGTAAGCGCTGCATGGGCTTGCTGCACGGACTTTGTAGGAGGTACGCCGAGCAATTCATCAAATAAAACGGCCCCGGTCACCGCGTTTTCCGCTACGACCAAGGGGGTATCGCCCAAAATTGCGTTCAGTGCATTTTGATAGCGCTGTCCATCTTGAGCAAAGACCAAGCCCGGGGTCAATAACTCAATGCAATGCTTCAGTTTTTTATAATCTTTAGATTTTAAGGAGTAGGCCGAACTTATAGCCGAAAACGGAATACCCACGTGTTGGGCCGCCAAGGCCAAAAGGGCATGCTGCCAGCTATTGCCTGAAAGTACCACCACGGGGTGGTCTTTATCGGCACCACTATCGAGCAAATATTGTGCTACCGACAGCATTCTTTTCCAGACCTCAGCGTAGGTCAGGCGATACCAATTTCCATCGGCATCACGTTGGGCCAATAAGGTTTTCTCAGGATTTTTATCCGTCCAATAACATAGTCGCTCGGTTATTTTTTCAGGATAGGACTCCAAAGGCAGCCTCGAGCGCAATAAAATACTGCCGTCGCTTCTAGTGGTTTTCTCGATGTCTATGGCGGCAGTCGGAACTTCTAAGTAGGCGATATCTTGTTTGGTTTCCAAAAATGGGATGTTATTTAGCGGCCATGCGAATGGCACCGTCCAAACGGATGGTCTCCCCGTTCAGCATTTGATTTTCGATAATTTGTTGGGCCAATTGGGCGTATTCTTCGGGTTTTCCTAAGCGGGAAGGAAAAGGCACCTGTTGCCCTAACGATTCTTTGACTTCCTCCGAAAAGCCCATCAACAAAGGGGTTTCAAAAGTACCGGGCGCAATGGTCATCACCCGAATCCCAAAGCGGGCCAATTCGCGTGCTATCGGTAGCATCATGGCTATAATGCCGCCTTTGGAAGCCGAATAAGCCGCCTGCCCAATTTGTCCTTCATAGGCAGCCACCGAGGCGGTATTGATGATGATGCCACGCTCTCCACTTGCTTCAGGCTCGTTGTTCTGAATGGCCTCCGCTGCCAATCGCAAAACATTAAAGGTTCCGATCAAATTGATTTGGATCACCTTTGAAAAAGTTTCAAGCCGGTGTACGCCGTTTCTACCCAAAACCCGTTCTCCTGGACCAATGCCCGCACAATTAATGGCACCGTGCAAAGCTCCAAAATGAGCTAAGGCCTTGGCTATGGTTTGTTTTACATTTTTTTCGTCGGTAACATCGGTTTTAAGAAATAGGGTGGCCGCCCCCAATTCTTCTTGGGCTTGTTTACCAGCAGCTTCGTTTACATCGGCAAGCACGGCATTGCCGCCTTTGCTTACAATCATTTGGGCCGTGGCCAAACCCAAACCCGAGGCCCCGCCAGTAATTAAAAAAGTCTTGTTCTCTATTTGCATAGGTCATGTACGGCTAACTGAAAATCTGGGTGCTTGCAGTAGCCCGTGTTTTAATTTCTAACACGAATATAAGGATATCCGTTGGGACAGCTACCGGAAAAATACATGCTGCATTTAATTAAAAACATTTATTTCATTGAAGTTTAGTAACTTGTAAGAGACTCAGCAACACTTTAACATCATATGAAACGGAAACAGTTCATTAAGACTACCTCAGCGGCCGTTGTAGGTAGTATGCTTACCCCCATGGTTTCTTGCAAAACTGAAAAAAAACCTACCCCAAAAACAAAAGGATCCATGCAAAGAACCAACTGGGCGGGTAATTATACGTATAAAGCAAAGCACATTCACGAACCTAAATCGGTAACGGAAATACAGGACCTGGTTAAAAATTTGGATGTTCAAAAGGCGTTGGGCTCCACACATTGCTTTAATGATATTGCGGATAGTCCCAAAAACCAAATTTCCACCAAACACCTAAACAAGGTAATTGAAATCAATAAAGAAAATAAAACAGTACGGGTAGAAGCCGGTGCCCGATATGGGGATTTTGCCGAAATGTTACACGAAAAAGGGTTCGCCCTTCATAATTTAGCCTCCCTACCCCATATTTCCGTTGCAGGTGCCTGTGCCACTGCCACTCACGGTTCCGGTGTGAACAATAAAAATCTTGCCGGTCAAGTAGTATCCATAGAATTGGTAAAACCAGATGGCAGCCTAGTTGAGCTTAGTAGGGAACATCCAGATTTTGGAGCTGTAGTAGTTGGCTTAGGTGCCTTTGGCATTATCACTACGCTAACCCTCATGCTACAGGATGCTTTTGATGTTCAACAGAATGTTTTTCTTGACCTTCCCTTGGAATCTTTAAAAAGCAATTTTGAAAAAATCATGCAAAGTGGCTATAGCGTGAGTCTTTTTACCGATTGGATGGACAACAAAGTAAGCGAGGTTTGGATCAAACGTACTTTTACTCCGGATATGACCGATTTGGGAACGAATTTTTTTGGAGCGGTGCCGGCCACAAAAAATATTCACCCCATAGTAGCCCTAGATGCCGTAAACTGCACGGAACAAATGGGAGTTCCCGGACCTTGGTATGATAGGCTGCCCCATTTTAAAATGGGCTTTACCCCTAGCGCCGGCGAAGAACTGCAATCTGAATATTTTATTCCTAGGGAGCATGCGGTTGATGCGATATTGGCCATAGAGAAAATGAAGGATGAAATTTATCCGCATATACTTATCTCTGAAATTAGGGCCATTGCGGCAGATGGTTTTTGGATGAGCCCCTGTTATCAACAAGACTGTATTACCATTCATACCACTTGGCAGCAAAAACCTCAGGAAGTAATGGCTTTGTTACCTAAGGTTGAAGAAGCCCTTGCTCCATTTAACGCCAAGCCGCACTGGGGCAAATTGTTTTCCCTAGATGCTAAAACCTTGCAGGCAAGATACCCCAAGTACAAAGATTTTATAGCGCTGGCCAAAAAATACGACCCGCAGGGCAAATTTAAAAACAGTTATTTAACCGAACATATCTATGCATAAATAGCACGTCAGAAATTGAATTTAAAAGAATATTATAGAGCGGTTATGCTTATTCAGTGAAACAGCAGCACTATTTTAACCAACATCAATACTTTAAGACCAGTCTTACCCTATTTGTTATGGGAAATTCATAATTTCAATCAAAACTTTTCAATCATGGCTTCATTCAACTTAAAAATCAATGGTACCACCCTAGAAGTGGAAGCAGATCCAAGTACGCCCATGCTTTGGGTATTGCGGGATCACCTAAAATTAGTAGGAACCAAATTTGGTTGCGGCATTGCCCAGTGCGGTGCCTGCACCGTACATTTGGAAGACAATGCAGTACGTAGCTGCCAATTGCCCGTATCGGCCGTTGGGGACCAGAAAATAACAACCATAGAAGGACTTTCGGAGAATGGTGACCACCCAGTTCAAAAGGCATGGCTGGAAGTAGATGTTCCCCAATGTGGTTACTGCCAAGCAGGGCAGATCATGACGGCCTCGGCTTTTTTAAAGAACAACCCAAACCCTACGGATGAGGAAATCTCTACGGCCATGAACGGTAATATTTGCCGCTGTGGAACGTATACCAGAATCAAGAAAGCGGTAAAATTGGCGGCCGCAGACTCCAAATAAGCCTGTACCTCAACTACTCTAAAACCTAGAAAAAATGACACTCGTAAAAACTAAAATAGGCAGACGCTCCTTTATAAGAACTTCGGCCCTTGCCGGAGGAGGAATGATGGTGGGCTTTAGCTGGCTGGCATCGTGTAAAATGACCCCAGAGCAAGTAAATAACCTGCCCAAAGAATGGTTCGACATCAATGGCTTTTTAAAAATTGCGGATAATGGTCTGGTTACCATAATGAGCCCCAATCCAGAAATTGGCCAAAACGTAAAAACGGCCATGCCCATGATCGTGGCAGATGAATTGGATGTGGACTGGAAGGATGTGATCGTAGAACAGGCACCTTTAAATCTAGATGTCTTTCAGCGTCAATTGGCCGGTGGCAGCCAATCTATCAGGCATGGTTGGGAAGGTCTCCGCATGGCAGGAGCCACAGCACGAAAAATGCTGAAACAGGCCGCAGCTAAAGCATGGGAAGTACCAGAAGCGGAAATTAGCACGGCAATGGGAAGGTTGGAGCACAAGGCCAGTGGTAAATCGGCTGGTTATGGCGAAATGGCATCCGCTGCGGTGCAGGAAGAAAAACCGGATGAAGCCCCGGAATCCATTGAGGCACCAGAAGAGGTAGAACTTAAAAGTATCGATCAATTTACCATTATTGGAACGGACCGCAAGAATGTGGACGGACCCAACATCATAACCGGAAAGCCTCTTTTTGGAATAGACATCTATGAAGAAGGCATGTTAACGGCGATGATCGTACACCCACCAGCATTTGGGCTTACCTATAAATCCATGAATGCCGATGAAGCCAAAGGCATGCCAGGAATTAAAGATATTTTTCATGTAACCGTATATCCGGAAGATGCGGAAAAGCAATGGAGTGACGGTGGTGGAATCCCAGAGCTGGTCGCCATTGTTGGGGAAAGTACCTGGCAGTGTATGCAGGCGAAGAAAGCATTACAAGTAGAATGGGACACCCCCGAAGCACTGGAAAGCACCAAAAGCTACGGAGATGATCTTAGCAAATTATTGGAAGCACCGGTTGAAAAACCGGCGCGTGCAGATGGAGATTTCAAAAAAGCCTTTGCAGGTGCCTCCAAAACTATAGAACGCACCTACACCGCGCCGTTTTTAGCACATAACACTATGGAGCCCATGAACTTTTATGCCAATGTAACGGCAGACAAAGCGGTTTTAAAGGGCCCCATTCAAACACCTGAATTCTTAGAGAAGACCCTCGCGAGCGTCTTAAAAATGCCACTAGAAAAAATTGATATAGACATGACCCGTATGGGTGGCGGTTTTGGCCGTAGACTATATGGCCACTTTGGTGTTGAAGCTGCCGTAATTTCCCAAAAGGTGGGCGCTCCTATCAAATTAGTCTATAGCCGTGAAGATGATATGACCCAAGGAACCTATCGCCCTGCCTATAAAGTGAATTTTAAGGCCGGACTTGATGCCAATAATCAATTGATCGCTTGGTACGTTAAAGGGGTGGGTACCAATGACGACCTTATTTTTGAAAACCGATTTCCTGCTGGTGCGGTAGACAATTATTTAGCGGAAAAGAACAGTCTAAATACCAAGATTACAACCGGAGCTTGGCGCGCTCCGCGTTCCAATTTTATCGCTGGCGCGGAACAATCTTTTATGGATGAAGTAGCGGAACTGGCCGGAAAGGACCCTATAGAGTTTCGTTTGGAACTGTTTGAACGGGCTACTTCCAACCCAGTGGGCGACCCGGAAAAGAATGATTATGACCCACAACGATATGCCGGAGTATTAAAACTGGTCAAGGAGAAAAGTAATTGGGGCAATGGGGATAAAGCTAGGGGCGTAAGTGCCTATTATTGCCACAACTCCTATGTGGCTCAAGTTCTTGATTTAAATATGAACGGCAACCAGCCCCAGGTAGATGAGGTTTGGTGTGCGGTGGACTGCGGAATTGTAATCAATCCCATAAGTGCGAAGAATCAAATTGAAGGCGGAATTATAGATGGTATAGGGCACGCCACTTTTTCTCAAATGACCTTTGAAAACGGCGCACCCCAACAGCAAAATTTTAATGATTACCGTCTTATCAGACATTCTGAAGCACCAAAAGCCATACACTCCTATTTTATAGATAACGGCATAGACCCAACCGGTTTGGGAGAACCTTCACTACCACCCATAGTTGCCGCTTTGGCAAATGCCATGTACAAGGCTACGGGTAAGAGAGTATATAACCAACCATACATTCTGGAAAAGGAAGTGGTAGGATAATTGTATTCGGATGGCAAGATGAAAAAATGGGCAAAGGAAAATTCCTTTGCCCATTTGTTTTGAACTTTATTTTATAATCTTCCAAAAAAAGCGGAAAGTTAGCCTTTGTCATTTATTGCCTTATGCCATCTCCCCTTAAAAATTAAAACCAAAACTGAACAAGAGCCTGTTACCTTCATCTCCATGGTAGAACCCTAAATTTCCGGTGAAGGCACTAAATCCTGTTACCCAAACAGAACCTCCAAAATTGTTTTTCCAAGGGGATGAATTGTCTTCCTCTAACCAAACCCTACCGTAGTCAAATCCTGCACTTACCCCCACCTGTAGTGGAACGAAATTAGTCCGAAATCTGGAAATGCCTACGCGTAAATCGGTACTTTGATAAAAAGCGGATTTACCATTAAAACGTTCATTTCTATAAGCTCTCAAGCTTTGATTTCCTCCTGCTAAGGCACCATGATAAAATTCATAGTTATCACCTAAAATGGTCTCTCCTGCCAGCTTGGTAGCAATAACGGCAATACCGCTGGGGTGCAAAGGATAAATTAGGGCTATACTTGGTTTTATATATCCAAACTTATTGTCTTGGCCGCTTACACTTCTCTTATAACCCGCAACCAAATCAAAGTCCATAGCCCTATTGGGAAAAGAAGGGTCGTTCTTGTTTTCATAGGAATAACCAACTTCCGCAGAAGCATATACCTGCCTCTCAAAAACGTCGTTATTGGCAGCAAAGGCTTGTCCCACAAAACGGTCGTTATCATCTGAAACATCAAAAGACTCCAACGCCGGACTCATATGAAATTTGCTTCCACCGGTTCCATGAACCAAATATGGGGCAACCTTCCATTGGCGAATACGCACCCGATTGAAATCACGATCTAGACTTGTGTCATATCGGGTGTCATTGCCTTCTCCAAAATAATTCATTGTAAAATTGGGGCTAGTATACCGGAGGTCCAGCCCTAGGTTCCAATTCTGGAAGACATGAGCAAACTCCCCATTGTAATCCACCGAAAATCCGTTGGTGGCGAAATAATATTCCGCACCAAAAGTATGCTGTGTTCGAAATGGGTTATTGGCCAACCCATAGGTAGTAAAACGGTCTTCTAATCCCAACCTGAAACCAGTATCACCATCATAACCGGCACTTGGATAAACGATGTTTTGATGATATTTTCTCTTTTGATAGTCATATGTATTCACATCGTATGAATCGGTCAGCCATTTTTTAGACTTTGGGTTCACCACCGTATTATCCTTACTCTTGTAATCATAAAGCTTTACTTTCTTTACCGATTTAAAGTCGTAGGTATCGTTTTTCTTTCCCCCAATTATTTTTAAGTCGATGAGCTTAGTATCATCCCCAGTCACCGTAAACGTATCATTACCATCCAAACCATAAATCCAAATCTCTTTGGTCTGGTCTGCGAAGTATGAATTTTCGAAAACTAAGGAATCTTGGGTGATAGAAATATGGGTCTCTCCATTAGGTTTTCTGGTAATCAAAAACTCGTCATCTTCCTCAGTTCCAATTAAGGTTTCGAATTCTTTAAAATATTCGTAGTATGATTTTGCAATGGAGTCGAGTCCGTCCCTTCGGGCCTTCAGGTATTTTTTAATAGTTACGATACTGTTATCCTGTGCTTCTTCAGGAAGGGTTACAAACGCAGTCTCAATTCCTTCATCGGTCAAATTTTCCTGTATAAAGGAGACCTGTGTTTTCCAGTCGTCCCAAGTTGCTTTTTTTATAAAGGCCTTATCCAACGGATAGCCAGAAAGATTGAACCACTTGGCATTCTTTACATCCGTATCATAACTTTCCATTTTTCTAAGAATGGGAAACGAAAACTTTAAAAGTGCAATTAACGGGCCATCGTATTTAGGAAATGCCTGATCCCAATCACGAGGAATGGCCTCGTAACGTTTTCTACCGTCTTCGGTTTTAAATTCTGCCCATCGCCATTGGTCTTGGTGCCTATCCCAATTGCCCACCAGCATATCGAACAATCGAGCACGAATAAAACTGGCCTCGTCTACAAAAGCCTCTTTGGATTCCCGTAACTCGAAACGCAAATCGTGGGTGCTTATAATATCATCGGGTTTTCCAAAAGTTTCAAAATCCTTATTTTCATCCCCGGCATGTTCTTCCAACATAAAAAGGGCATTGCCGTAATCTTCATTGTAAATACCCAACCCTTTTTGTTTGGGAACGTAGTAAATTTTGGGGTTGGCATGAAGCACCCCAAGGTTTTCGGAAAGGTCGTTCATCGCAAAAGGGGCGTAAGGGTGGGCGGTAGTATAGAAATCAAGTAAAATACGTTCCGCTACCGTATTATCTAAATAATCAATGACGTAATGGTCATCAATAGCATTGGTCTGTAAAAACCGCAGAGCACTTTTTCTTATTGCACGAAGGGTATATTCGTTTTCATTATCGTCAATTAGTCTGAGAGACCTTGACTGGGTACCACCGCCTTCAGAAATAGGCCGAACATTATAGGGCATCTCATCTATCTGTAAAACAGGTGCTTCAATATTTCTACTATAAATATCTCTGTAATGGTCTCCCCAAAGCCATTTATAGAATCCGCTCTTATTGGTTTCTTCATCGGTATAAATGGAAGCTTTAACCGTTGGCCCATAGTTCTTTTCTGGATAAGAAATCTCATCTTCGTACAAACGGTCCCTCTTAATTTCTTTGGTAAATACAGGAACGGAACTACCTTTTTCGAGTTCAAAAAAATCTACTTTAGAACTGCCGTCCTTAAAAACGGTTAGTTTGGCATATCCATTATTGTGACTTTCAAAATGCTCATCTTTGCGTGCCCTAGCTTTTTCCGTTTTCCCAATGGCCCCACTTATAATTTGAGGAATGCCGTCATCTTCCAAATATTGTAGATTTCTGTCCTTTCCGGAAACAAAAATTACGTCCTCGAACTGACTCGCGATAGTTTCCATTCGCCCTCTTAAGTACCTGTTTTGGGCATTCTGATAAGATTCGGGAGTAAAACCTCCCATCTTATCCAATATTGAAATTTTAGAATTGCTCATAACCGGTTGGTACACGGCAACAATTACGGTTTTCCCCTGACTGTCCTTTAAATCATCCTTGAACTCCGCCCAAAATTGTGCTCGGGTCTTGTATTCACATTTTTCGTTAATGTATACGTGTTCATCCCAATCTTCCAAAAACCATTGGGAATCTACCATTTCCAGAACCACCTCATCATTGATGGTTTCCTTTTCCAAAGGACATCCATCATTGGGCCAAAATTTGGCCTTGCTATTATCTTGCAAAAAAGATTCCAGGTCATCTATACTCTGGGGAGCACCGGTGAGCCATTCATTTTCTCCAGGGGTTATTATGACCTTCCCATTGAACTTATCCCAAACCTCCATTAAAGGTTTTAAATAGGTTTTTGCATTTTTCTGTTTTTTGTCTTTGGAAGGAAAACCTTCAGAATCCAGGGTATTGCCCAATAGTAACAGCGTGGCATTCTTGTCACCCTTTGAAGCCAAATTAATGGTCTCCAACATTTCCTTTGCTGCCGTAAATGGAACATTCCCCACATTGGAAGTGATATAAAAAGAATGAGAGACTTCTTTCTCCGAAATGGATTTTGACCTTTCCAGCGACTGTGAAAAAACAGAGGTAGAACCAAATAAAAAAGTACTTATTAAAAATAGGATACGCATGCAGATGGCTTTTGTCATATAGTTTTGCTAACAGGGCGCAACTTAGCAAATGCGGACGGGCCGGCTTATCCAAAAAGAATTTTAACTTACCTCAAACGAATTCCGGTCAAGAATCATTTATAGTAGAAATAGCAACGCCCAATGAAATTACCATCGGGCGTACTTTAGGTAAAAATAACCAGTGTTAATGTCCAAAACTCCCTGCCAATCTGCCAGACAGTTTTTTGGGACTTCTTAATACGTTCGCTAATCTGGGCACGAACGTATTGGATTTAAAAGGAACAAAATCAAACCGCAGCACCGCTATGGGCGATACTGCTCCTGTGATGGTTAACCCGTTGTTTATTTCAAAATCCAAATAACCAAAGCCAGCAGGTGTTTCTTTGCTAGCATCGCTATAGGTGAAAAAACTATCTGCATCCTTGATATAGAATCTTAGCTTACTATATACACCACACCTCAAGGAGACCAAACTTCTGCTGCGAAGAGATTGCCCTTGACTTAAACTATGCAAAGTTACATGCGTTCCATGCAGAAAATTGGTAATGGTATGCTCCTTACCCACTTCATCAAATGCAGACAACTTAAGAATGGAAAGGTCCATTTGCGAAACTTGCATATCCGTTGCAAATTCATTGCTGAGAACAAGGTCCACAACTTTTCTACCTTCGCCATCAATTTGAAATGAGCTGGTCGTAAAAGGTTGTGAAACTATATAATTAGCGTAGAAAGGGGAATTTTTCATCTAGTACTTATTTATGGACAAAATTAGATGCCCAAAAGGAGCTGCAATACTACCTTATTTTCCTATTTCTATGCTATTTTAACCATATGAATGGATTTAAACTTCATTTAACGCTATTTTAGCAAACCTAACCCTGCATCAAAGTCAATTCAAGACTCTAATTATTCATTCAGGGAAAGTGGTTTAACGAATTTTAAGTAAGGAAAATCCACCCTCTTGCAGCGAATATGAATCTACCAGTCAAACAGCGGTTCAGTTGATAATTTCCTAAAATTAAAAGCCCTAAAGCCCTGTATTTACAAATATTGCAACAAAATTACCAGTATACGCTTCAGGAGTTTTATCCAATAGAATAGCACAAAAATATATTTGTCTTACATGTTTTGCCGTACAAGCTGATCGCGGCACATTCAACTTAACTTAAACTCAACATTATGATCAAACTCAAATTGGCGTGTATTGCTTTATTTGTAATGGTAGGTCATTACGCAATGGCGCAAACAACCGTGAGTGGTATAGTGTCCGACGAGGCTGGAGTTCCCCTTCCGGGAGCCTCCGTTGTTGTTTCGGGAACCACTAACGGTACACAAACTGATTTTGACGGGAATTTTTCCCTGTCAGACGTTCCATCAAATGGAACATTATCTGTTAGTTACATAGGTTATGTAACCCAACAGATACCTGTAAATAGTAGAACAACCATTAACGTAACGCTGACCGAGGACCTTCAGGCTTTAGATGAAGTTGTAGTAGTAGGTTATGGTACACAATCTAGGGCCGAGGTCACAGGAGCTATAACCACCGTAGGATCGGAAGAAATAGCAGCTCTGCCCGTAGCAAGTGCCGATCAGGCACTGCAGGGCAGAGCTGCGGGGGTTACCGTTTTGAACACCGGATCACCGGGTGCAGCCCCTGTAGTACGTATTCGTGGTTTGGGAACTATGAACAATAACGATCCTCTTTATGTTATTGATGGGGTTATTGCCGGTGGATTGGGAGACCTCAATCCAAACGATATTGAATCCATTAATGTATTAAAAGACGCTTCAACGACTGCTATCTATGGTTCATTGGGTTCTAATGGGGTAGTTATGGTTACAACCAAAAAAGGAAAAAGAACAGGAAAAACCGTTGTTAACCTTGATTCCTATACAGGAATTCAATTTTCTAATAACCGATTTGACATTCTGGATGCTCAAGAATATCTTCAATTTGCAGAAGAAGCCTTTAATATAGTTCCTACTTCACCACTTTCCAACTCTAACAATAACACAGATTTTCAAGATGCTCTCTTTAGGACGGGAATTCTTCAAAAAGTAGATTTTGGAATCTCTGGTGGGACTGAGAACGGTGATTTCAGGTTTTCGGCTGGATATCTAGATCAGGAAGGCGCTATAATAGAGACCGGATTTGAGCGATTTTCCTTTCGTGCAAACAGTAATTTCAGCATAGGAAGATTTAGATTCGGCGAAACTATGGCCGTCTCTTTTAATACTCAAAATCCAGAGCGAAATCTTGGTGATCGCTCCTTACTAGAACATGCCATAAAAATCCCTCCTTATCTTCCAGTTTATAATTCAAATAACCTTGGTGGTTTTCAAGGCCCAAGCTCAGGATTGGATGGGCAAGACGCTGAAAACCCGGTAAGGGTTCAAACTCTAGGAGAACATATTAACAAATCATCCGCTATTATCGGTAGTCTTTTTGGGGAATTCGATATTTTTGATGGTCTGACCTTTAAAAGCCAAGTTGGTTTGGAGTACAGAAACTCCAATACCGACATTTTTAGACCATCATACAATGATGATAGTGAAGGTGCTACCCATGCTTCAAATTTTGCTGCTATCACCAAAAATTCAAGTTTAAGGAAGTCTATTATTCTTACCAACAGTTTAACATATAATAAAACCTTTAACGACCTTCACAATTTTGAAGTTTTACTATTGGCTGAAAAACAAGATAGAACGGACGACCTTTTGAACTCGAATAGCCAGAATCCAATAACGGATGATCTGAACCAAGTTTCTAACGAACAATCATTTTTGCAATCACAATCATTTGAGTACAACCGTATTGGTTATTTGGCTCGTTTAAACTATAACTTTGACCAGAAGTATATTCTTGCTGCATCTATTAGACGTGATGCTTCCTCACGATTCGGTTCCAATAACCGATGGGGTAATTTCCCTTCTGTGGCCTTAGGGTGGAATATTGCAAGAGAGGAATTTCTTTCCAACACTTCAATTAGCACTTTAAAACTTAGAGGCTCTTGGGGTATAACGGGTAATGATAGAATAGGTGATTATCAATATAGCGCCACTCTATTGGCTAATTTCTTTTATCCAATTGGAGGTGGACTTGCGACAGGAACTACAGCCGGCGGATTGGCAAATCCTGATTTAAAGTGGGAGGAAACTACCATGCAGAACATAGGTTTAGATTTTGGTCTTTTCGATGGAAAGTTCACCGGTGCAGTTGAGTATTATAATAATACAAGTGATGATCTTTTAATGAGCAGACCTTTACCTGGTTCTTTGGGAATTCACTCCGGTTCTGTAACTGAGAATGTAGGCAGTGTTGAAACCAAAGGTTTTGAAGTAAGTCTAGGTTATAACGATTATGAGGGAGACTTTACTTGGTCTGCCAATCTTAATTTAGGAACTACTACCAATGAAGTAAAATCCTTAGGAGCTAACGAATCGCTCTCAGGAGGAACCTTTGAAGCACAACAGATTTCTAGGGTAGAAGTAGGAGAACCCCTTTTCTATTTCTTTGGACTTGAAACAGACGGATTATACCAATCAGAAGCTGAAGTTCAGGCTCATTTAGGCCCCGACTCCGACAAACTGCCAGGGGACATTCGTTTTGTTGACCAGAATGGTGATCAGACCATAAATGCAGATGATCGTGTAAAAATTGGAAACCCTTATCCGGACCTTACCTATGGATTAAACTTGAATGCCAATTACAAGCAATTGGATTTTAATATGTTCATTTCCGGTGTTGCAGGTGTGGACGTTTATAATACCAATATCTATGATTTGGAAGGAATGCCAAGATTATTCAATGCGGGAACCAATGTTTTAAATAGATGGACAGGGCCAGGCACTTCAAATTCTGTTCCTAGAGCAGATGGTAGTCCTCAAAACTTTAATTCAATTTCAGATCGTTTTGTAGAAGATGGTTCTTACACACGCTTAAAAAATGTTACCCTAGGGTACACTTTGAATAATTCATCTTTGAATGAGTATGTTTCTAAATGCAGAATTTACATAAGTGGACAGAACTTGATTACCCTTACAGACTATTCTGGACTTGACCCAGAAATAGGTAACCCGTTGACCAACGATGGTGGTGACCGAAGATATGAATTGGGTATTGACCGAGGTAACTATCCTCAACCTAAATCAATCTTACTAGGAGTTCAATTATCATTCTAAAAAAAATCACTATGAGAAATAATAAATTTATCCTAACGATTCTTGCCAGCTTGGGCTTAGTTCTTAGCTGCAACGAGGAATCATTGGAGCTCACCAATCCTAACGAACTTTCGCCGGATACGTTTTTTCAAAATCCAGTTCAGGTTCAATCTGCCGTAAATGCTGTATATTCCAATTTGCAGACACGTGGTCTTTACAGTAGGCATATGTTCTTTATGATGGACAATATGGCCCATGAAAATGGTGGTAACAACCAATTAGAGGCTGATAAAAGGCAGTATTTGGATTTTACATTTGATTCAAGTCATGGGGCAATTGGCGCCTATTGGGAAAGTTGTTACCGCGGTATCAACAAAGCCAACTTTGTAATTGAGAACGAATCAATCATCAATGAAATCCTTCCCTCTGTAATGAGTAATGCCGATAAACAAAAGGCCATTGCAGAAGCCAAGTTTTTGAGAGCCCTTTTTTATTTTCTGATTGTTACCAGATATGGTGACGCCCCTTTAATTACTTCCCTTCCTCCTGATGATGGCGTTGGTTTGCCAAAAAATAGCAAGGACGAAATTTATGAACAAATCATTAAGGATTTACAAGAAGCCATTCCCGCTTTAAAAACTAAAGGGGAAGAAGAAAACGGGCGCGCTACAAAAGGAGCCGCACAAGGACTTCTCGGTAAGGTTTATCTCTTTCTTGAGAGGTATGATGATGCCTTGGCCCAATTTAATTCTCTACAGGGTTATGACTTAGAGGAAGATTATTTCAACAATTTTAAAGAAGAAACGGAATTTGGAATTGAATCTATATTTGAAATTCAATATGATGACGACCTAGGATTTAGCGCACAATGGAACTCTGACAGAAGCGGGGAAGGTCCTAATGAAGCTACCTTTAGAGGTCAGGAGTATGGTTTTAATGATTGGTTCAACGTATTTCCGTCAGATGATCTTTTAAACGAATACGAGGATGGAGACATTAGATTTGAACAATCTTTTTATGTAAATGGAGATACTTTTGGGCCGGACAGTACTTTGGTTGTAGACCATTTTCCAAGTAATGGTGGTGGCAATGCCGGTTGGTCCAAATATAATAACTATTACAAGGACGCCAATGAAGACCAAACCTCAGGTATAAACTTCAAGTACATGAGATATGCGGATGTGCTCCTAATGATGGCGGAATGCGAAAGTATGCGCCCTGGAGGAGATCAAGATACTGCAATTGGATTAATAAATAGGGTTCGTGAAAGAGCCGGTCTAGCCCCTCTTGCTACAGGTTTATCACAATCTCAGGTATTTGATGCACTGGTTCATGAGAGAAAAGTAGAGTTGGCTGGGGAACAATGTAGATTTAATGATATTATCCGTTGGGGGATTGCAGATACAGAACTGGCCGGAACTAATTTTCAGGTAGGAAAACACGAATTGTTACCTATTCCACAGGCTGAAATAGATGCAAACATTAATATTACCTCGGCGGACCAAAACCCTGGTTACTAAAATTTTTATTTAAAATAGTTTCTTTAAGTTAGTTTAGTTTTTTCATTAAAACAGCGTGTTTGGTTGCACGCTGTTTTTTTCCATTTACGAGACAATTATAGATTTCTTTTATTAAGTTGAAATATATTATGAAGCAACTCGCTATTATCATTGGGTTACTTTTAAGTTTACTTTTTGGGTGTAAAAGTGACGAAGAATTGGATAAGGGTAAAAGTAAAAAGATATTCTCAACTCTAAGAGCAGAGGACTCTGGTATCGATTTTAAAAACCTCCTAACTGAAAATGACTCTTTAAATTATTTCACATATTCCTATCTCTATATGGGTGGTGGTATTGCAACTGGGGATATTAATGGGGACGGGCTTTTAGATATTTACTTTACCGGGAACCAAGTATCCAACAAATTATATCTGAACAAGGGAAATTTGCAATTTGAAGATGTTACCGAAAAAGCTGGAGTATCAGGAGATAATAGGTGGTATACAGGTGTAACAATGGGAGATGTAAACGGAGATGGACTATTGGATATCTATTGCTCTGTAGGAGGTAAATTTGGACCAAAGGACAATCAACTCTTTATAAATAATGGAGATGGAACTTTTTCCGAAAAAGCGAGTGAATATGGTCTTAACGATATAGGAAATAGTGTTCAGTCCACATTTTTTGATTATGATAAAGATGGAGATTTAGACCTATATGTTGCAAATTACCCTCCAACGAAATTTGATTCCCCTACTTTTGTTTACACATATAAAATGCAAAATACAAAGGAGGTTGAAAGCAATCATTTATTCAGAAATGATGGCGGGGTCTTTACCGATGTAACTAAAGAAGCAGGTCTATTTGCCTTTGGCCTTTCCTTAAGTGCAACCGTGGGTGACCTCAACAATGACAGTTGGCCAGATGTATACGTGTCCAGTGATTTTAACTCTCCTGACCTTCTCTACTTAAACAATCAAGATGGCACCTTTAAAGAGGTTGTAAAGCAAGCCACATCCCATACCGCATTTTACGGAATGGGTGCGGACATCTCGGACTTTAACAACGATGGTTTCTTGGATATCTTTCAAGTAGACATGGATGCCAAAACCAATAGAAGAAAAAAAGCCAACATGGCAAGCATGAACCCCCAACTCTTTTGGGACGTAGTAAATGCAGGCTTTCACTATCAGTATATGCATAATTGCATGCAATTGAATTCCGGGATTTTTAATGAGGACGGTATTCCGCATTTTTCCAATGTATCTAGAATTACGGGAACGTCCTCCACAGATTGGAGCTGGGGTCCCCTATTTGCAGATTTTGATAACGACGGCCATAAAGATTTGTTCGTTAGCAATGGTACCCGTAGAGAGATTAATAACAATGATTATTTTAATAGGCTTAAAAAGGTGGAACTAGAACCTGATACCTTATTGCAGCTAAGTATGCAAATACCCTCTGAAAAAATTGACAATTTCATGTTCAAAAATCAAGGTAATCTTCAATTTACAAGGACCAACCAAGAATGGGGTATCGAATTTGAGGGATTCTCGAATGGGGTTGTCTATGCAGATTTGGATAACGATGGGGATTTGGAAGTGATCACCAACAATATAGATGACAAAGCATCCATTTTTGAAAACCACAGTGCAGACCAAAACAATTATCTTAAGGTTGCCTTTAAAGGCCCCGAGGGTAATCAATTTGGAATTGGGTCAAGAGTTTATGCCTCTACCAAGGAATCCACACAACTCCAAGAACTTACATTGACCAGGGGATTTCAATCCTCCGTTGCTCCAGAACTACATTTTGGATTTGGCAAACTAAAAAGTATTGATACCCTTAGGATTGTGTGGCCCAATAACAAGGTAGAAATAAGAACTAATGTTTCTGTAAATCAGAAAATAACGTTCAACCATTTGGAAGCCGGAAATATTGAACCAATAGAGTCAAATACAACCCAACTGTTTACATCAACTAATCTTGACAATTTCCCTAAATACAAGCATGAAGAGAACAATTTTGACGATTTTAAGAAACAAGTCCTACTTCCTCATAAAATGTCCTCTTTTGGTCCGGCAATAGCAGTTGCAGATATAAATAATGATGGTCTTGATGATTATTATATTGGTGCCTCTTCAGGCAAAATGGGAAAATTGTATACCCAAAGGGAAAAAGGATTTATTGAGGTCGATAACAGCTTTTTACTCTCAGATGTTAAAAAAGAAGATGTTGGAGCCCTGTTTGTGGATATAGACCAAGATGGAGACAAGGATTTATATGTGGTTAGTGGTGGTTACGAATTCACTCATGATTCACCTCACCTACAAGACCGAATCTATATAAATGATGGAGAGGGAAATTTTGAAAAATCTCCCAACGCCCTACCAGCAATGCAGGTAAGCGGATCCAAAGTATATCAATTGGATTATGATAAAGATGGAGATGAAGACCTTTTAGTTCTCGGAAGACAGGTGCCAGGAAAATATCCATCGCCGGCAAAAAGCTACTTACTAAAAAATATAAGTGAAGGAGAAGAAATAAAGTATATTGTTGATTCAGTTTGGCAACCCAAGGAATTTGATAATTTGGGTATGGCAACTGCGGCCGTTGTAACCGATTTTAACGGCGATAAACAAACAGACCTTTTAATTGTAGGAGAATGGATGCCTATTAGAGCATTTAAAAACACGGGTACTACTTTTGAAGAAGTATCTGCAGAAATGGGACTTGATGAAAACTTGACGGGTTGGTGGTGGAGTATTGCCCAAGGGGATTTTGACAAGGATGGAGACATAGATTATGTAGTTGGTAATAATGGCCTCAACTATAAATACAAAGCATCTGAAAATGAAACTTTTGATATTTATGTAAATGACTTTGACAAGAACAACAAGCAGGATATAGTGCTAAGTTATTATAACGAAGGAAAACAATATCCTTTAAGGGGTCGTGAGTGTTCTTCACAGCAAATACCGGGTATTAAACAAAAATTTGAGAATTACGCCAGTTTTGCCCAAGCTACCTTAGAGGATGTTTACACGGAAGAATCTCTTAGTTCCTCCTTACATTATCAAGTTAAATCTTTTAGTAGTATTTATTTGGAAAATGAAAATGGAAAATTGGCAGCAAAAAAATTACCTATAGAAACACAACTTAGTAGTATCAACCAATTTTTGGTAAATGATTATGATAAAGATGGGAACCTAGATTTACTTATTGCTGGTAATTTATTTGCCTCCGAAATTGAAACCCCCCGTAATGATGCAGGGCACGGATACTTTCTTAAAGGAGATGGACTAGGAAATTTTAAGGCCCAACCGGCTTCAAAAAGTGGATTTTTTGTTCCTGGAGATGTAAAAGATTTACAACCCATCACCTATAAAGAACAGGATTTCATTCTAGCGGTAAAAAACAATGATTACCTTCAACCTATTAAAGTTCACTAATTACCATACGGATCAATGGTTTCTATGCTTCCATCTGCATTATGGGTCAATTTAGCTACTTTGACCGAACGCAAATGAGTAACCCCCTTAGAAAGACTTGAATCGTGATAAAAAAGGTACCATTGGTCCTCTACCTGACAAATGGAATGATGGGAAGTCCACCCCACCACAGGATTTAAGATTCTACCTCCGTAGGTAAAGGGTCCGTAAGGCGAATCGCCCACCGCATAACAGATAAAATGAGTGTCTCCAGTAGAATAAGAAAAGTAATACTTTCCATGGTATTTGTGCAACCAAGCAGCTTCAAAAAACCTACGGTCATTATCACCCGCCAATAAGGGGTCTCCGTTCTCATCTACAATCTGAATCTCTTTGGGCTTTTCGGCAAATTCAAGCATGTCATCGCTCATTTTTGCAACGTAAGGCAACAGTGCAGGTTCGTCATCTTTGGGTAAGAACGCTACGGGACTTTCAGGCTGATCAGGGTTAAATGTACCTTCTCGCCAGCGCTGCAACTGTCCGCCCCATAGTCCGCCAAAATACATGTAATAATCCCCGTCCTCATCTTCAAAAACGGCCGGGTCTATACTAAAACTATTTTTTATTGCTTCCGGTTGGGGAATAAATGGACCATCCGGAGTATCACTTACCCCTACCCCAATCCTAAAAATACCATCATAATCCTTTGCCGGAAAATACAAGAAATACTTGCCGTTCTTATGTGCGGCATCGGGTGCCCACATCTGCTTTTCTGCCCAAGGAACATCATTTACGTGTAGGGCCTCGCCACAATCTATTCCTTCAGAATCCACACTATCCATGGCAATTACATGATAATCTTCCATGGCAAAATGACTCCCCAAATCATCAAATGCCTCTCCGGCATCAATATCATGCGATGGATAGATATAAATTTTACCGTCAAACACATGAGCCGAAGGATCTGCGGTATACATATGCTTGACCAAAGGCTGGGAAATAGCCTTTTTATTAAGTTCTTCAAAATCTATGTGTGCTATAGAATCTTCTGGCATACTTCTTTATTTAATTAAGTTAAGTGGCGCTGGTTCTTCTTTTACTTAGTTCTGTCTCAATCTCCACCTCCATTTTTTTATTGATTTCGTAGAAAAACAAGAGTCCCGCTCCTACAAAAAATGGTATGGCCGGAAAAATACTTACCAGCAACTTTATTCCTTCTATGGCCGCGTCCGCTTGTTCCGGAGCTTTTGCTACATAGTTGAAAACTCCCAATACCCAAGTGGTAATGGCTCCCCCTATACTCAGACCTGCTTTTAAACCTACCATCATGGCCGAAAAAATAATGGCAGTTGCGCGGCGGTTATTTTTCCAATCGGAATAATCTGCAACATCTGCAATCATTGCCCACAGAATGGGAATGGTGATACCATAGAAAAACCCATGACAAATTTGTGACAAGAACATGAGCCCCACGGAATCTGGTTTAAAGACATAAAAAAGGGCTACAAACACTGCAGAAACGAACAAAAAGGTACCAAAAACGTCCCGCTTTCCATATTTATCCGCCAAACCTTTTGAGAGCGTGATACCTACAATCATAAAAATAATACCCCCCGCATTAAAAAGTCCGAACCCTGCCGAAATAGGGTCCTCTCCAAACTGATTGAGTCCTATACTCGAAAGAGAATCCAATATGGGAGCTATGAAGGTGGCCAGGCTTTCCTTATCCACAAAATTTTCAAAATAATACACATAAGCTCCTCCCTTCATTGCCAAGGTGATGAAAACCAAGGTGGTCAAAGTAAGCATTATCACCCAAGGTCTGTTCTTGACCAAATCACCTAAATCTTCCATCACACTGGACTTCTGTTCCGGTGCAGGAACAATCCGCTCCTTCGTGGTCAAGAATGTGATTATTAGCATAAGGGTACCAACAATGGCCAATACCGTCATCACTTTTTCGATGCCCAAGGCCATGTCTCCTCCTCCAGCGCTTTTGATGATTCCCAACATAAAAACCTGTACAAAGAATTGTGCGAACATAACCGCAACAAATCTATAGGAAGATAGACTATTGCGTTCACCCATATCCCCAGTTATCACCCCGCTCAAGGCAGAATAGGGTAAGTTGTTGGCAGCGTAGAGCAACAATAACAAGGTATAGGTCACAATGGCATAAATTACTTTTCCCTTATATGAAAAATCTGGCGTAGTGAAGGCAAATAAAGCAACGGCACCCAAGGGTATAGCTGTAAACAACACCCAAGGTCTAAATTTCCCCCATTTGGAATAGGTTCTATCTGCCAAGGCACCAATTAAAGGATTAAATACAAAAGCTGCAATAAGGCCAACCGTAAGCATTATAGCAGATGAATCCTTGGGAGAAAGGCCATAAATATCCGTGTAGAAAAAGGCCAAATAAGTAATCAAGGTCTGAAAGACCAAATTGGCGGCCAAATCACCAAGGCTATAGCCAATTTTTTCCCTAACGGATAGTTTCTGAGATTGAGATGTCATAGTAAGTTGAGTTGGGTTTCAATACTAGTTCTTGAGTGCCAATACACTTTTGTAGGCGTCCTTTGGCCTGTAGGACCTATCAAACAACAACGGATAATTGGTCCGGTTCTTTATAGGCCAGCCATTTAGCCAAGAACTACCATCATTAATTCCCCAAAAGGTGACACGGTCAATTTTATCCTTGTGTTTAAGAAATAGTTTAAAAATACTTTGGTAACGATCGGCCAATTCACGCTGTACGGAATCTGGTAAGCTCTCGGGATAGGGATTCATAAATTCGCTTCCTTCAAAATTCTGACTCACTTCTGCGCCTTCCAAATCCCAAGGATAGGGCAAAACGGTAATGTCCAGTTCCGTTATGGCCACTTTTACCCCCGCCTTATGATAGGCTAAAATACTTTCCTCAATTTCCTCTAAGGAGGGTCCTTTTAAATTCCAATGCCCCTGCATACCTACAACATCAATTTTAAGTCCCTTATCCTTTAATTGTTTGACAATTGATATGGCCCCGGCCCTTTTTTCGGGATTGGTCAAATTGTAATCATTGTAGGTCAATTGGGCTTCTGGATCAGCCTCGGCAGCCAATTCAAATGCCCACTCGAGATATTTTTCTCCCGCGAGCTCGTAAAATACCGACTCTCGTAAGCTTCCGTCTTCTTTTAAAGCTTCGTTCACCACATCCCAAGAATCAATTTTACCTTTATACCTTCCCACGATGGTATTGATATGGTCTTCCATAACTTCCTTCAGCTCTGTGCTATCCTTTACTTCCGTGACCCACTCTGCTAATTGACTGTGCCAAACTAAGGTGTGCCCTACGGTAAAAAGCTGATACCTTTCCCCCAAGTCAACATACGCATCCGGAAGGCTAAAATCATAAACCCCCTTACCTGGATGTATATGCATCCACTTCATAATATTTTCTGGGGTGATACTATTAAACTCTGTCTTTAATAGCTCTAGCCCCAAACTATCTCTTTTTTCAATTAAAGCATCATTAACGGCGGCCCCTATAAAAAAATCATCTTTATAATTCTGCTTTAGTCCGATGGGTTTCGAAGGTAGTTCCTTCTCTGAAGTCAGCTTCTTGTCATGTTCCTTACAGCCGAACAAGGTGAAAAGAATAAGAACGAATAATGCATACAAAAGACGATAAATATGAACCATAGTTTAATATTGATACCGGGCACGCATTTGGAAAATCGGCATATTCCATATCCAATTAAGCGCAAAATCCTGTTTAAGGACGGTATGGTGACAACTATGTAAAAATCGGAGAATTAAGTTGCCTAGCTTAATAGATTTGAAGCAAGAACTGTCAATTTTGTGGCATAGCGCGTTGAATATACTAATCCTGCTTTAACTCCGTGGGAAGAATACCAAAATGCGCCTTAAAACACTTGGTAAAATAGGAAGGGGAAGAAAACCCAACTTGAAAGCAAACTTCACTGATCGAGGCATCTCCCTTTTCAATTATTTCTTTGGCCTTCTCCAATCTTAACTTTCTTAAAAACTCGTTGGCAGTACAACCGGTAAGTGCCTTTATTTTTCGGTAAAGCTGACTTCTACTAAGGTTAAGCTCTTCCGCCAATAACTCCACATTAAGGTTTTCATCAGCTATATTCTTTACAATAAAGTCTATTACTTTTTCTATAAAGTTCTTATCCAATTGAGTGGTATGCTCCGGTATCTTAACGCTGGTGCCATCACTACCAAACTTATCCAATAAAATTTGCCTACTGGTGAGCAACCTTCTCAACTGTGTTCTTAACACCGTCATGTCAAACGGCTTGCTCAAATAAATATCCGCCCCGCACTCAATGCCTTTAACCCAATCTTCATTCATGGTTTTTGCCGTAAGCATCACGATTGGGATATGACTGGTTTTTATATCCTTTTTTATCTCTTCGGAAAATTCAAAACCATCCATTTCCGGCATAACAACATCTGTTATAATTAAGTGTGGTGTTTTTTTGGCAGCCATTTCCAGTCCTAATATCCCATTGGCAGCTTCCAGTACCTTATACTCATGCTGCAGTTCATCCCTTAGATAGGATCGTAACTCCGTATTGTCCTCTACCAACAGAACCGTTTTTTTGGACGAGGCATTGTTGTACGCCTCTATAGGTTTTGGAACTGTACTATTACTACCGGACTCCTCTAGCGGTATTTGGGGTTCTTTGTAAAGGAACTCTCCTCGCTCAAAATGTGCCTTACCTAAAGGTAGAAAAATCCGAAATTTGGTTCCGACGGTTTCCTCACTTTCTACCTCAACTGTACCTTTCAACAGATTTACAAAACTTTTTACCACTTCAAGACCAATACCGGTGCCACCGTAATATTGGCTGTTCATGTTTTTAACTTGATAGAAACGTTCAAAAACATTCTTTACTTCCTCCTGGCTAATACCACTACCGGTATCTTCTATGAATATTTCAATGCCCTCCATTGGCTTTTTATCATCTACCAACGGAAACCTTTTTCCTTTTTCACATTTAGATAAACCAACAGTTATGGTTCCATTATCAGGTGTAATCTTAAATGCATTACTTAGAATATTAAATAGAACTTTTTCCAACATGCCTTGATCGCTCCATACGGTAATGTCTTCCTCAGGAGTTTCCAACATAAGGGCAATGTTTTTCAAAGTTGCTTCCTCTTTAAAATGTTCAACCACCTCCTTTGTAAAATCAACGGCATTGATTTCCGAAACCTTTAATGAAAATTTATTGAGCTGTAGTTTTCTAAAGTCCATAAGCTCATCAATCAATCTTTTAAGTCTTCCCGTGTTTTTTCTTACCGTTAACAACTTGTCCTTTAGCGCAAGGGGCAATTTCGTATCCTGCTCAGAAATAATGGCTTCCAGAGGATTTAAAATCAATGTTAGGGGAGTTCTAAACTCGTGGGAAATATTAGTGAAGAATTGAATTTTTCTGTTATTTAATTCTTCCTCCTGTATCCGTTTTTCACGTTCAAATTGCGCTATTCTCTTCTCACGTAACCGATCCCTAACCAAACGAGTTGCAAAGAGGGTTACGGAGCCAAGCATTATAAAATAGCAGGCAAAAGCCACATGGGTCTTCCACCAGGGAGGAAGGACTGTGATGGAAAGACTTTTCACTTCCTCATTCCAGACGCCATCATTATTGGAAGCCTTTACCCTAAAAATATAATCCCCTGGGGAAAGATTCGTATAATGTGCGGTAGTTGTATTACCTACAAAATTCCAAGTTTCTTCTAATCCTTCCAAAAAATAGGCATACTGGTTCTTTTCCGGTCGGGTGTAATTAACCGCTGCATATTCAATTGTGAAAACAGATTGTTGATGGCCGAGCTCAATATGGTCTGTCTTGCCAAAAGCTCTGGTCAACGGGGTGTTTTTATCACCAACCCTTGTGCTTTTATTGTGAATCTTTAAGTCCGTAAAATAAATAGGCGGCCTATTTTCATTGGTAACAATACGTTTGGGGTCCACAATATTAATACCTTCATAATTACCAAAGTACATAATGCCGTTCTCGTCCTTATAAGAAGCATTGTAATTAAAATCATTGGACAATAAGCCGTCATTGGTATTGAAGTTAACGAACTTATCATTCTCCGAATTTAAATAAGAAAGCCCGTTATTACCCCCTACCCAAAGTACGCCTTCATCACTTTCAAGAATGGTAACAACGTTTTCTTGTTCTAGATTACTGGAGCTGCGGTTATACCATGTAATTTCCTTACTTCTAAAATCATGTTTCCATAACCCGGCACCATCTGTACCGATCCAAATATTGCCGTAACGGTCTTCACATAATGAAACTACCATGTTCAACATGCTTTTCTCTGCGGCAATAGCCTCCTTATCCTTAATCAAATCCACTTTTTCAAAAGGTAGCGTTGACATGTAGGAACGCTTGAACAGCCCTTTATTTGTGGCGACCCAAATGGTATTCTCCCGATCTACCAACACTTTTCTTATTTCGGCTTCATTATTAAAATCATCATCCGAGACTGCACCAAACTCCTCCTTCTTAGTGTCGTAAAAATAGAGTCCGCTTGCGCTGGTTCCAATCCAGACCACCCCTTCAATATCCTCAGCAAAATTCATGACCCTATAAAAATGCATCCGATCATTCACATTCTCAATCTCAAAATGCTTGAATTTTCGAGAACCCTTTTTTAGATAGTATACACCGGAATTCCACGTGGCTACCCATAAATTTTCTCCACTATCATAAAAAAGGTTCTGGACATCTACAGCATCCAAGCCAGTAGCTATGGGATTATTGGGGTCTATAAGATGGGTGAAATTTTTGTTCTTAAGATCATAAACATCTATACCCCCGCCATCCATGCCTATCCAAAGCCTATTTTGCCTATCTTTTACAATGCTCGTGACCGAAGAGGATTGTAAAGAATTCTGCACGTTTTGAACGCTTTGTAAATCCTTGAACTTATCATAGGAACGATCATAGACACTCACACCAGCGTTGTAATACCCCATCCAGATACGTTCTTCCCCATCCACAAAAACAGACCAAATAGAATTGGATTTAATTCCATTTACCTCAAACTTATCATACTTGTAGTTTTTTATGAGGGTACCATCTTTCTTTAGAACAATCAATCCATCATTCTCAGTAGCGCACAAAATATTCCCATGGGGAGCCTGCGCCATGGCAAAAACACGTTCGTTCGTAAGGGTTAAATGGGTAGTTTGGTAGGTATTCATCTTATCTGCTTCTACCTTGAGCAAGCCACTATTGAAGGTTCCCAACCAAAGCGAACCGGTATCATCAATTAGCATGGACTCAATACCAAACGGTAAGCCTTTTTCAGTTGAAACCCCTTGCAGAGCAATGGGAGTTGCATTTTTTCCATTAAATTCAAACAGTCCATTATTGGTGCCAATAAGAATCTTTCCATCATCCCTTTTCCTAAAGCATTTTATGATGAGATTTTTCTCCGGCCTAGGCACCAATGGTATAGGGCTTGCGGTCAAACTTTTGGCATCTACTGTAAAGAGGCCATCCACATTGGTTCCTGCTAGTAAATGACCATCATCGGTTTCTATAACATCCCAAACAACGGTACTTTCCAAAACTTCATTCCCCAACTTAAATTTTACTCGATTAAATTGATCTAAATCTTCATTGTAAACATTTAGACCAACTTCCGTTCCTACCCAAATCCTATTATGGGAATCCACATAGGCATTTTGAATCAAAGAACTATTTAAGGAATGAGGATTGTTGAATTCTTGACGATACGTTTTTAACTCGGCACCATAGTTTTTATAGAGCCCGCCCCCATAGGAACCAATCCATATCACGCCATTTTGATCTTGAACAATGGTGGAAATGGCCTTTTGTGAAATTCCTTTATCTATATCAATAAATGCGTATTCCTCATCTGTTATTTGGCAGGACACGGAAACACAGACCATTAAAAGAATAGCTAAAAATAGCTGCTTAGAGAATTTCATAGAGTTGAGTTAAGTCGTAAACTGCTCTTTGACCAAGAGGTAGTGGAATTTACGAGCTTAAAAATAGGAAATTGATTTTAATGTGTAACCATTACACCTAGCAACTACCCTGATTTCTGGACAACTAGGGAAGGGTGTATGATAAGCGTACACTTTATTATGCTTCAAATGTAGTAGTAAGGGACTCGATTTTTCTATTATATCATCAAACATTCTAACATATTTGTCTTTCATCTATTTACTGTAAGGTTCACACTTATTTTGTACCTTTTATATCTTGTAAATAAAAACCGAAAAGGGGCTTTTCACGAGCAACTCTAAACACATTATATTGAAAACAAAACTCTTCTTACTGCTATTTTTCGTTCTAACTTATTTAGGAATATCACAGACTCCTGGTTATGACCTCTGGATGAATTATAAACAAATAGACAACGAAAAACTGAACAAATCTTACCAAAAAGCAACTACGTCTTTGGCTGTTTTGGGAAAAAGTGAAACCATTCAAGCTATTAAGAATGAATTACAATTGGCCCTGCCCCAATTACTGGAAAAACAACCTGAAATCAAAAGTGTGGTTGAAGAGCGTTCAAGCTTGATTATTGCAACTTTGGATGCACTACCATCCAACATTAAAAAACAGTTTTCCGCTGCTGTTGACAATTTGGGAGATGAAGGTTTTATAATCAAATCTATCAAAATTGAAAAAAACACAAAGTTGGTCGTGACGGCCCATACTGAAATCGGCCTGCTTTACGGTACTTTTAGGGTTTTGGCACTAATGCAGCAGCTTGAGGAGCTCACCAACCTAAACTTAGTGGATTCTCCAAAAATTGATATTCGTATGCTCAATCATTGGGATAATCTAGACCGTACCGTAGAACGAGGCTATGCCGGATTTTCCCTTTGGAATTGGCAAAAACTACCGGAATATATAGACCAGCGATACGTAGATTATGCCCGTGCCAATGCATCTATTGGCATTAATGCCGTTTCACTCACCAACGTGAATGCGAATGCACTGATTTTAACTCCCATGTATTTGGAAAAGGTAAAGGCCTTAGCCAAGACCTTTCGCCCTTACGGAATAAAAGTATATCTAACAGCACGGTTTTCCGCTCCCATTGAAATTGGCGGATTGGAAACTGCCGATCCGCTTGACCAGAAGGTAATTGATTGGTGGCAAGCCAAAGCGGATGAAATTTATAGTTTGATACCTAATTTTGGCGGCTTTTTGGTAAAGGCGAATTCCGAGGGGCAACCAGGACCGCAAAATTATGACCGTAACCATGTAGACGGCGCCAATATGATGGCAAAAGCGCTCGCACCACACAATGGAAACGTTATCTGGAGGGCCTTTGTATACTCCGAACACGATGCCGATGACCGAGCGAAACAAGCGTATTCGGAATTCGTACCCTATGACGGTAAATTTCTGCCCAATGTATTAGTACAAGTAAAAAACGGGGCCATTGATTTTCAGCCTCGGGAGCCTTTTCACCCCATGTTCGGAGCCATGCCCAAAACGCACATTATGATGGAGTTTCAGATTACCAAAGAGTATCTGGGCTTTAGTACACATCTGGTATACCTTCCCAAATTGTATGAAGAAGTATTGGAAGCCGACACCTATCAGGAGGGTAAAGGGTCTACCGTAGCCAAGGTTTTGGACGGTTCACTTCAGGGCCAACAAATTACAGGAATGGCAGGGGTGGCCAATATTGGGAACGACCTTAATTGGACAGGGCATCCTTTTGGGCAAGCAGATTGGTATGGCTTTGGTAGGCTGGCATGGGACCCTTATTTAGACTCCGAAAAGATTGCGGACGAGTGGTTGCGAATGACTTTTAGCAACGATGAAAAATTTATAGCACCTATCAAAGAAATGATGGTTACTTCCCGCGAAGCGGTAGTCAATTATATGAACCCCTTGGGTCTACATCACATTTTTGATACGGGCCACCACTATGGCCCTGGACCTTGGGTAAGTGAACTCAGCAGACCGGAATGGAATCCCGTTTATTACCATCAAGCAGATGAAAACGGAATTGGTTTTGACCGTACTCCTTCAGGGAGTAATGCAACCGCTCAATATGCACAGCCTGTGGCAGAAATGTTCAACGACCCCAAAACCTGCCCTGAGGAGTATTTACTTTGGTTCCATCACCTGCCTTGGGATTATCAACTAAAGAACGGGGAGACACTCTGGAACGGATTGGCAAAAAAATACCAAAAGGGCGTGAACCAAGTGGCTAAAATGCAAGAAACTTGGAACCAAATGAAACCTTATGTGAGTGCAGAGCAACACAAAGAAGTTAACATGCTACTCACTATTCAGTATAAGGAAGCTAAATGGTGGCGCGATGCCTGTTTGCTTTATTTCCAGACCTTTTCCAAACAAGAATTGCCCGTAGGTGTAGAAAAACCGGAGCACGACTTAGAATACTACAAATCTTTAAAATTTCCTTTTGCACCTGGTATTAGGCCGCGTTGGAATTAATTTTTTTATAAAATTGAATTCATGAAAAAATTTATTTTTTCTATAGTGTTTCTATTAATAGTAAACACATTAGGTCTCGCTCAGATAAAACTACCCAAGTTAATAAGTGATGGTGCCATCTTTCAGCGGGATACTGAACTTAAAATTTGGGGATGGGCCTCTCCGCTAGAAAAAATAGAATTAACATTTAAAGACGATATTTTTACTGCCACCACCAACAGTCAAGGGGAATGGGAGCTTATACTACCAGCACAAAAAGCAGGTGGACCTCATCAATTTATATTTAAGGGAAATAATGAAATTACCCTAAGCAACATCTTGTTCGGGGAGGTTTGGGTATGTTCAGGACAATCGAACATGGAACTGACCATGAACCGGTTACGCGACACTTATCCGGAAGTTATAGCCAACTCTAAAAATTCGCAGATCAGGCAGTTTTTGGTGGCCGACAAATATGATTTTAAAGAGGCGCATTCGGATTTTGATGCAGGCGAATGGAAGGAAGCCAACCCTGAAAATCTCATGGATTTTTCCGGAGTCGCTTACTTCTTTGCCAAAGATATTTACGAAAAATACGATGTTCCGGTAGGCTTGATCAATGCCGCTTTGGGCGGCTCACCCGTAGAAGCATGGATGAGCGAAGATGCCTTAAGAAAATTCCCTAAAGCCTTTGAAGAAATGCAACGGTATAAAAATGACGACCTAATTTCCTCTACAGAAGAAAAAGACCAAGCTCGACAAAGGGCATGGTATCAGAAATTAAACACAGAGGACCAAGGCTTTAAAACCGGAAAAGAATGGTTTCAAAAAAATCTGGATGACTCCTCATGGAAAACCATGAAAATGCCCAATTTCTGGGAAGAGCAAGGATTAAAAAATACCAACGGCGTAGTGTGGTTTAGGAAGCATATCAATCTACCAAATAATTGGTCTGGCGGAAACAATAAACTGTGGCTGGGCAGAATGGTGGATCAGGACCATGTCTATGTTAATGGACATTTTGTTGGCACTACGGGTTACCAATATCCGCCCAGAAAATATCAGGTCCCTGACTCCCTACTAAGCGAAGGTGACAATGTAATTACCGTTAGACTCATCAACGAAAGCGGAAAAGGAGGTTTTATCAAAGACAAGCCCTATTTTCTAACTAACGGGAAGGACACCCTCGATTTGAAAGGAGATTGGAAGTATCGATTGGGTACTAAAATGGCCCCTTTACAAGGACCTACTTTTATCCGTTGGAAACCTGGCGGACTCTACAACAAGATGATTGCGCCCTTGTTAAACTATAAAATCAAGGGTACCATCTGGTATCAAGGGGAGTCTAACACAAATGACCCTAATAGTTATTTTGAAACCTTTACAGCACTTATTAAAAACTGGAGGGCTAAATGGAGTATGGACGATTTCCCTTTTCTATTTGTTCAGTTGGCCAATTTTATGGAGGAAACCCACAAACCGGTAGAAAGTGACTGGGCACAATTAAGGCAGGCCCAGCTACAAACTTTAGACCTTCCGAATACCGGAATGGCAGTCATTACAGATATTGGCGAGTGGAATGACATCCACCCTTTGAATAAAAGAGATGTAGGTAAACGTTTGGCCCAACTTTCTTATCGATTAGCGTACGAAGATGAAAATGCATTGACCAGCCCGGTACCCAAGAACGCTGATTTTCTTACCGATCGTGTTGAAATAGAATTCAATTATTTGAAAGAAGGGTTAATGTCGAAGGACGGAAAGCCCTTGCAAACTTTTGAGCTTTCCGATGATGGCAAAACATTTCAAATGGCACAAGCAAAGCTTGAAGGTGATAAGGTGTTTGTACACCTAAAAGGAATCAAAAACCCTGTTGCAGTGCGCTATGCATGGTCTAACAACCCCGAAAGAGCCAATCTGTTTTCAAAAGAAGGGTTGCCTGTTTCTCCATTCGAGTTAAAAAAAGATTAGTTCCATTTAAAGGCGAAGTAACGACAAGAACCTTCGCCAAGATTTTTGATGCCGTGCAATGAGCCTGATTTCGCCAGGTAAAAATCACCGGGGCCCGCCTGATACGTTTTACCCGAAATGGTCATCTCAGTATTACCGGCCATCATTAAAATAATTTCTGTTTCCACGTGTGTATGCGGTTCATGACTGGGGCCTAATTTATCCAATTGGGTTACATGCATTTCGTAACGCTCGCACATGGCCGTTTCCCTATCGAAATAGGGTACACCACCCCCTCTTGAACTTGGTTTAAAGGTAAGGGAATCTGCATTGAGCATTAAAGAACCTCCAGCTTTTGAAGCCCGCTCGATGTTCATCGGCTTTTTAGATCGATACCTAATTACATAATACGTCAAATCCGAATCGCCCACGTTTTCCATTTGGTGCATCTGTTGGGGCATTAACAAAATAACACCCTCAGGACCTAAAATTTTACTTTCACCCTCAATGGTAATTTTCATGGTGCCCTCCCGTACGATAATACATTCCTCAATATCTTCATTTGCATGTGCAGGGCCAGGGGTTGCTCCCGGTTTCTGGGTAGTTGCGTGCATTTCAATGTACTCTAAATCTGGAGAAGTACCCTCTAATATCGCGCGCCCTTCTTTTAAGTCCGATTTTTTCACCGGAAATTCATCCCACGCGTAAAGTCCTTCTTTTATAGGTTCCATTTGAGCATTTATCATAAAGGAAGTGAACAATACCATTCCTGTTAGCATATTTTTCATCTTAATAGTGTTTAGTTGAAGTTGAGATTTGATTACGGAGACATCAAACCAAGATAATGAAAAAGAAGATGTTAAGTACTATCAAACCCAAGAATACTGGTAAAATCCATCTTTTTTAAGAATAATAAATGAATTACTTTTGTGTTTTTATGTAATCGATTACTTAAAACAATCTAATGAAACTCAACTACTACAACTTACGACCCTTATTTTTACTTTTAATTATTCTTTTGGCTGCCTGTAAAGAAAAAAATAAAAAACAAGTAGAGGAGGTTGTTAGCTTAGACAATTTTGCGCAAGCAGATTCCATTATTGCTTCTATTTCCCTACCCACTTTCCCTGATAAAACTTTTGATATTACTGAATTTGGCGCTGTTAATGACGGAGCCACCAATAGTTCAGATGCTTTTAAAAAGGCCATTGAAGCCTGTAACCAAGCAGGTGGGGGAAAAGTGTTTGTGCCCTCTGGTAAATTTCTTACCGGCCCCATTCATCTATTGGATAATGTAAACCTTCATTTAGCTGAGGGTGCGGAAGTACTCTTTTCCACAGACAAAAGCCTTTACCTCCCTGTTGTACATACATCCTATGAAGGGGTAGAGCTTATGAACTATTCACCTTTGGTTTATGCCTACAAGAAAAAAAATATAGCGGTTACGGGAAAAGGAAAATTTAATGGTCAAGCCAATGAGAAGAATTGGTGGCCATGGTGCGGAGCAGAACGCTACGGATATAAAAAAGGAGAACCTCAACAAAGAGACGACCATAACCTACCGCGTTTGCGAAAAATGAACGAAGAAGCCGTACCCTACCAAGAGCGTATTTTTGGAGAGGGACATCAATTACGCCCTGCGTTCTTTCAACCTTTTGGATGCGAAAACGTATTGGTAGAAGGTGTAACCTTCACCAATGCCCCGTTCTGGGTAATGCATCCTATCAAATCAACAAATGTTACGGTAGATGGTGTCACCGTTCGTAGCCATGGGCCTAATAACGACGGCTGTGACCCCGAATATTCTAAAAACATACATATTAAAAATTGTGTTTTTGATACGGGTGATGATTGTATTGCTATTAAATCTGGACGTAACGATGAGGGGCGCCGTGTTAACATTCCAAGTGAAAATATCGTGGTTGAGGATTGCATAATGAAAGATGGCCATGGTGGCGTGGTGATGGGTAGTGAGATTTCCGCTGGGGTAAGCAATGTTTTTGTACGTAACTGTAGAATGGACAGCCCCGAACTTGAACGTGCCATACGTATAAAGACCAATACCCTAAGAGGTGGGTTTGTAGAGAATGTATATGTCAAAAACATTCAAGTGGGGCAGGTGAAAGAAGCAGTTCTAAAGATAAACACCTACTACGGTATTTATGATAAGCAGGAAGGGGAACATATACCCTCCATTAAAAACATCTACCTAGAGGATGTCGAGGTTGAAAATGGGGGTGAATATGGCATTTTAATCCAAGGAAGGGAAGAGAATCCGGTGAAAAATGTAAGCCTAAAAAATGTTCATATCAAAGGGGCGAAAACACCTATGTTGGTAGAAAATTCAGAACCCATACAGTTTAAAAACGTAACCATAAACGGGGAGCAAATAAATGCACAATAGACCATGTCTCTACCAATCAAATACAGCCCCTCCTCTGAATATTACAGCATATCAAAAAACACCATGTTTTTATTATTTTTAGTGTGTCTGACGTTTGCTGGCGTTTATAAGATGGAAGCTCAAGAAATTCGCCCTAGAATATTGATCAGCAGTGATATTGGCGGTACGGACCCGGACGATTTTCAATCGATGATTCATTTACTGATGTATGCCAATGAGGTTTCCATAGAGGGACTGGTTTCTTCCCCTTATGGACCAGGAAGAAAAAAGGATTTTTTGGACATGATAGACCTTTATGAAAAAGACCTTCCGAAACTAAAGGAACATTCCGGTGGTTTTCCCCATCCAGATTCCTTGCGGGCTATTACCAAACAAGGGGAAACCGAACTTGCTCCTTTTAGGGGATTTAGGAGGGCCACGGAAGGCTCCGATTGGATCGTTAAATGCGCCAAGGAGAAAAGTGACCAACCCCTATGGGTTTTGGTATGGGGCGGCTTGGAAGATATAGCGCAAGCCTTACATGATGCCCCAGAGATCAAAGAAAACATTAAAGTGTACTGGATCGGTGGACCCAACAAAAAATGGGGCGTTAACGCTTATTCCTACATTGCAGAAAATCATCCGGACCTTTGGATGATCGAGGCCAATGCCACCTACCGTGGGTGGATCATAGATGACGAATCACCGGAAAACATCAATGCCAAAAACTTCTACCCCAACTTTATAAAGGGCAAAGGCCATCTGGGCAAAGATTTTGTAAACCACTATAACGGAGACATAAAAATGGGGGACACCCCCTCTTTAGTATATGTTCTTAACGGCGATCCCAACGACCCCACTGGCGAGAGCTGGGGAGGAAGTTTTACCAAAATACAGCGCAGCACAAGGTCCATTTTCCAAAATGGCAGCACCCAAACAGATACGGTAGCCGCCTACGATGTAATTGAATGGCAATTTAAGGGCCCTGTTCTAGACATACCCAAAGATTCCGTGTGCTTTACCAATGAAATTTGGGGGCAAGTTTGGAACGGCTACTATTTGGGCGATGGTATCTACGGTACTAAATATTCTTCCAAAAAGCCGGAAATAGGTTCTTACAGGACAAGCAGCGATATTCCGGAACTAGATGGACTTACAGGGCAATATACCAGTATTGTACCTTGGCCGGGAGAAACATCGGAACATGACTACATTCTAGGCACTAACTGGTACGGGGACCGCTTGGAACCCCAATTGTTCATGGGAGTACAGCAAGGAGCCAAAACAGTGGCCAAGCACCGCGAAGCTTTTTTAATGGATTGGGCCGAGCGTTGGAAATGGCTGGAATGAGCTTTAGCCGATGTTTACTCGAACACTTTTGACAAAAAGCCGTCCATTGCCTTAATGGTAGGCTCAAACCACGGATGGTACAATACAAAGGAGTGCGGGGCATCATCAAATGATACGACTTCACTATAAACATCATTTAAAAATAAAACCTTTCGAAAATCATCCCTCCCGGCATGCATTCGGTCTACTGAACTGTTTATAAATAAGGTTGGTGGCGTATTTGAACTGGCATATCCTAATGGGGATGCAACTTCCCAAAGCATCGGGTTCTCTTTCTTGGCATAACCAAACCAATAAGTTGCTGCAGAAGTACCCTTGCTATCGTCACCCTCACCACTTTCCGGATGTACAAATGACAAAGTACCATCCATATCTATGATGGCATTGACAGAGGTGCTCACCTTTGCTAAATTTGCACTACCTTCAAACAAGGGCATATTTTGGGTAACTCCTAAAAATGCGGATAGTTCTCCTCCGGCAGAAAAACCTGCCACTGCAATTTTATTAGAATCAAATCCCAATTCTCGTGCCTTGGAGCGAACCCACCTTATAGCTTCCTTTAAATCATATATGGCTGCAGGAAATAAGGCTTCGGTTGACAATCTATATTCTGGTGTAAAACAAATATAGCCCAACCCGGCCAGCTTTTGGGCCATAGGATAATGTTGCGAACGGTCACCGGACCTCCATCCGCCCCCATGGATAATAATGACGGCGATTCCGTTTTTACTCTTCGAGACGGTGGGTTGAAAAACATCCAACAAAAGCTTTCTATCGCCCGTTTTCAGGTAGACAACATCTCTCTTTTCTTTAATGTCTACGTTCTTAACCTCCTTAACAACTTCAATATCCGGATAATACTTCACATCGTTCTGATAAGCAGAAGCGGTAGTATACGAAGTGTCTTTAATGCCCGTAACGCCCTTCATCGATTGACACCATCCGTTGCAAGTAACAAGCAAAAAAAGAACAACCGGTACTAGTTTTTTTAGAATCATTTTTCAGTTATTTGACCGAACTAGGGGTTCCTGCTTTTTCACCAATAACCACCTCGTTCATACTAACATTAGTTGTATTGGTAAGGGTCAATCCATTGGTCGCCTTTTCAACCGTTATCTGGTCAAGAACCACATTTTCTACTTTCTTGGTCGGAAAGCCCTCGATTACAATACCCGTATTACTTGCGCTCTTACAGTAGACATCTTTGATGGTCACATCAGATATTTTGGAAGGATGTTCACCGCTTCCCTCCCCATGATAATTGGCCGTCATAAAAATAGCATCCTCCGTTTCACCCAAAATAAGGTTAGAAATATGAATATTCTTGATATACCCTCCCCTGTCGGAATTCGTCTTAAAATAAATTCCACGTTTTAAATAGCCACTGGCCTTATTGTTTTCTATAAAAACGTTTTTTACGCCGGCAGACATTTCACTTCCAATCACCACCGCATGCAAACCTTTAAAAAAGTTATTTCGGGCGATAATATTTTCTGAAGGTATATGGCTGTTAGACCTTCCTTCTACGTCTCTACCTGCTTTGATGACAATATTATCATCGGCATTATTGAACTGTACATTTTCAATGAGAACATCACTGGCATATTCCAAATCTATACCATCATTGTTCTTATTGTGGGCGTCATAGGAAATACCCCTCACGGTAATATTTTTAGATTTAAGAAAGTGAACGCACCAGAAGGGAGCATCCTCAAACTTGACGCCTTCTACCAATATATTTTCACAATTAAGAAATTGAATCAACTGAGGCCTTAAGAAGTGCCCACTACCGAACGCTCGCTCTTTTACAGGAATTTGTTCATGGTTCATCTGCCTGCTAAGCTGTTTGTCCACATTTTCTTTGGCTTTCCAGGTTGCCCACTCGCCATGACCTTCGCCATCAATAATACCTTCTCCCGTTATTGAAATATTGGTCTTACCGTTGGCGTATACAAGCGGACTGTAATTGTACAACATGGTACCTTCCCAGCTAGTTTCTACCACTGGCAAAAAACTATCAGGCCGGTCATTGAACCTTATTATCGCTCCTTTTTCTAAATGTAAATTGATGTTGCTTTCTAAATGTAAGGGACCATTTAAAAGGTAAATACCCGATGGAACAACCAACTGCCCTCCTTTTTTTCGGCTTAAATGCCTAATAGCTTTCTCAAACGCCTTTCTGCAATCAAAAACGCCATCACCTTTCGCCCCGAATTTGACCACAGAAACCGAATAATCAGGAATTTTAGGTAATCGAATTCTTTTTTCAATGGCAGTAATGGCCGAATCTTTATCGATTTTAATTTGTGCCAACCCTATATTGGTGGTCAAAAAGAGTAAATAGAATATGAATAGACCGTTTCTCATTTTTGTAAAAAATTGGTAAGCGGAAGTTGTAACGATTGCATTTCTTTGACTGCCAAGCCGGCCACCAACAATGCCCCTTTTTCAGAGAGGTGGGTATTATCTGCAATACCTTTAGGATAATAAGGCTCTTCACCAGGTTTGAAATGCAGATGTAATTTTTTGGAATTCTCCGGACCGAAGCTCGTTTCTAGAACTTCCGTCAGATATTGCAAATCAATTAGCGGAACACTCATTTCATTAGAAACCATTCTAGTTACAACCGGGTATTCACCGTGGGTATCAATCAGAGAACCGAACTCGTTAAAATTTCTTCTCACAATACTGGTAAAAAGTATGGGTGTAGCTCCTTTTGCTCTGGTTTCTTTCACAAAGCGTATTAAATTATGCCTATACGTAGTATGCGGATTGGTAAACCTGCTGGAGTCTTTAAATTTTTGGTCGTTGTGCCCAAATTGAATAAATACGTAATCGCCACTTTTTAAGGTGGTCAAAACAGAGTCCCACCTGTTCTCTGAAATAAAACTTTTAGAACTTCTACCGTTAACCGCTCTATTATCGACCTTAACCTCATCTGTAAAAAAAGTTTGCAGCACCTGCGCCCAACCATGTTCAGGATTTTTCTCCGGTTCTTTCTTATCGGCCATCGTCGAGTCACCAATGCAATACACGGTGACCTCCTGCGCATTGGCCATTAGGCCTACCATAAAAATTATACCTGCCCAAACCGATTTTGACACTCTAAAATTTTTCATACCATGAAGGGTGATTCTCATTTCCTAAAATATTTTCGATTGTATATTCAGACGCCTCGGCAGCGGTTAATTGCTTGGCCCAAGCCACTCGCTCCTTTGGATTAAATCCGGGGCCGCTACACTCATATTCGGCATAAAGAGCTTCCTTTTCAGCTTCTTTATTAGACCAATTATCCCAACCTTTTGGCAATATATGGTCATCCATCGAACATTGTATAAAAACGGTCGTGGCGTAGGTACGCCACGGTCTACCAAGATATACTTCATTCGCTTCTTCGGCAGCGGTCAAATTACAGTTCTTAAATACATAACCGAAAGGTTCTCCTTTTGGGGTAGAAGCCGCCGTGATAAAAGAATTTGATTTACTGTGGATGGTACAATCTTGAAACAACACCGTTGCCTGACCAAAAATAAAATCCGTAGTACCTTCTATGTAGCAATTTTTGAAGTACTGCTGAAAACCTTCACCTGTAACATACAGCGTATCTTGATTTCCAGTAATGGTACAGTTTTCAATCAGTACTCGATCAGCATTCACTGCCAGCGCCACCGCTTGGCCCACTTCACCCGCCGTATTTTCTATGGTAAGGTTCACTGCATAAAAATCATTGCCCTGAACCAAAACCGTTGGGGTATGAAAGGTACTATTTCTACCCAAATTTAGTTTATCGAAATAATCGTCATAGGTAATTATGGTCTTTTCGCGGTCTTCACCAATAAGGCTCATACGATTGTTCCATTCAAAAACTTCAATCTTCTCTCGATAAATCCCGTTTTTTATTTTGATGATCACCCTTTTATCAGGGAAGCCTTTGGCACTATTGATTGCCTCTTGAATGGATGTAAAGTCTCCCGACCCATCTTGGGCCACGGTCATATTATAGATATCTACTTTTTTCTCGGTATTATTTTGTGCGGTGACCTCCAAGCCGAGAATAAGAAACTGGAAGCAAAATAGGCTACATACAATAGATTTCACGAAACTGTTCATAACATCAAAGTTTTCGCCTTATCGATTAAGGTTTGAAGCTCATTCTTTTCTTCTTCCGAAGGCATTACCAACGGCGCCCTAACGGACCCGGCCGGTTTTCCAATGATATCGGCACCTGCCTTAATGAGACTGACGGCATAACCCGCCTTTTTACTCCTTAGGCGCACAAAAGGGATAAAGAACTCCTTTAAAATAGACTTTACTTTATCTGAATCGCCCTTTCTTAAAGCTTTGTAATAGGCTAGTGCCAACTCGGGTACAAAATTGAACACCGCCGAAGAGTAGGTATTGACCCCTATAGAAAGGTAAGCCTCTGAAATAATTTCTGCTGTGGGCACACCTCCAATATAGGTCAATCTATCACCTACCGTTTTAATGGTGTCGTTCAAATCTTGCATATTGCCCGTTCCATCTTTTAATCCTACTAGATTAGGACACTCATTTGCTAGTTGAAGTATGGCATTGGCAGATAAAATTCCGTTGGAACGATTGTAATACACTACCGGAAGCTTGGTACCATTGATAATGGTCTTTGCGTACTCTATAAGTCCATCTTGCGGACAACCTGTTAGATAGGGCGGCATTAAAAGCAACCCATCTACACCTGCCTCCTCAGCCATTTTGGCAAATTCCAATGCTTCGGGAATGCTTCTTCCTACACTGGAAATGACAGGTACCCTTCCCTTATTTTCCTTTACGGCAATTTGTATGATCTGTTGATATTCTTCCTTTGAAAGGGAAAAGAATTCACCCGTACCACCCGCTACAAAAATGGATGAAATATCATGCTCTAAAAACCAGTTGATTCGCAGGGCATAGCTATTGGCATTAAAACGCCCATCGGCATCCATATCGGTAATGGGAAATGACAAAAGGCCGTCTCCCAAGGCTTTTTTTACTCTTTCAAATTGCATAGTGTCGTGTTTTAAAATTATGTCAATGGCCCCGGATTGAACAGTACCAAATCATTATGAATACCTAATTGGTCACAGGCCACTTTGGTTTTACCACTGGCCACTTCTAAAATAAGATGGAACAGTTCCCAACCCAATTCTTCCACCGTTGCATTTCCCGTCGCCACCCTGCCAGCGTCAAAATCAATTAAATCATGCCAGCGGTTGCTTAACTCAGTATTGCTAGACACCTTTATAACCGGCACCATGGACAAGCCGTAGGGCGTACCCCGACCCGTCATAAAAACATGCATGTTCATACCGGCTGCCAATTGCAATGTTCCGCATACAAAATCGCCAGCAGGAGTAGCGGCAAAATTTAGTCCCTTTTTCTTGATCCGTTCTCCCGGGGGAATAACGCCTACAATAGGACTGGTTCCCGATTTGGCTATGGAACCCAACGATTTTTCCACAATGGTACTCAAGCCACCTTTTTTATTGCCAGGGGAGGTATTTTCGCTACGGTCTACTTTTCCGGTTTCCAAATACGCATCATACCATTGCATTTCATTCAGCAAATCTTTGCCCACTTGGGGCGAAACCGTACGGGGCACGAGCAAATGAACGGCATCGCGCACTTCGGTAACTTCCGAGAAAAAGACGCTTCCACCTGCCCTAACAATTAAGTCGGAGGCATAACCTGCCACAGGGTTGGCGGTAATACCGGAAAAGGAATCGCTTCCACCACATTGCATCCCCACCACCAATTCCGATGCCGGACAAACGCTGCGCTTTCTGGTATTTAACTTTTTCAAGTGTTTTTCTGCCAGCTCAAGGGCGCCATCCACCATTTGGGAAAAGCCCTTGAATTTTGGATCTTGCATGTAGAGGATATCGTCTTCTTCTCCGCTTTCGGGAACAAGAACTTCTGGGCGTAATTTTTCACATCCAAGACCAATCACCATTACTTCTCCCCCAAAATTGGGGTTTTTGGCAATATTCTGAATGGTTCTTATAGGTACAATAGCTGCCGGAGCATTAATGGCCACTCCACATCCGTAGGTATGGTTAAGTCCAACCACATCATCTACATTGGGAAAATTAGGTAGAAGCTCAGTCTTTATTCGTTTTACCACAAAATCTACCATTCCTGCCACACATTGTACGCTAGTGGTGATGGCCAAAACATTTTTGGTACCCACACTACCATCAGGGTTTACATAGCCCTCAAAAGTGTAGCCTTCCAGTTTTTCCGGTTTTGGAAGATGATTTTCCTTTATAGTTATTAAATCTAGTTGTGGAGGTTCCGGCAAGGTAATATTGGTCTCTTTTACCCAAGAACCCATGGAAATACCCCTGGAAGCATAGGCTATGGTCTGTCCGTACCTGATAACCGCATCTCCTTCTTTTAAATCCGTCAACGCCACCTTGTGGCCCATAGGGACAAACTCCTTCAACTCAATGTTGGTTTGGGTTAGGCTTCCCGCTTTTATTCCGGAGGGATTGATAACAATACCTACATTGTCTTTTTCCGAAGTTTTTATGAGAATTTCTTTTTCCGTTTTCATCAAACAAAGGGTGCCAATTTAGATAAGACCATCACTGCCAAAAGGCCCGAAAAGCCCATAACCAACAACAAGAGACTAAAATGCCTTATGGTCTCCTTTTCTTCCATCCCGCTCATTTTTGTAATGATCCAAAAGGCGCTATCGTTCATCCATGCAAAGACCTTGGAACCGCAACCAATGGCCAGTGCAATGTATACGGGGTGAAACGCCAAATCTGCCTGTGCCATACCCCCTATTACCCCAATGGCGGTAACCATGGCCACCGTAGCAGAACCTTGGGCCGTTCGTACCCCTGCGGAAATAAAAAATGCCAAGGGAAGAATGGCCATTTGATAGTTAGCAGCCATTTCACCTACGCGAATGCCTATGCCAGTTTGCTGCAACATCTGACCAAAAGCGCCCCCGCAGGAAGTGATCAGAATGATCATTCCCGCACTGCTCAAAGCTTCAAAAATGAACTTTTTAAAGGTTTCCACATCTTTTAGCCGCACCCACAAGAGGTACATGACAATGAGGGTCGATATCATTAGTGCAATGTTGGCATCGCCCACCGCGGAAAAGAACCGGGCCAATTGCACCTGAAAATCCGAAGCGGTCTCACCTGCCGACTCCAAGGCCATTTGTGAAAAGGTATTCCCGGTTATTAATATAATGGGAAGGACAACAGGCAGTAACGACCACCACATAGATGGAAGCTCTCCTACCTCTTTCTCAGAAAACTGCTTTAAATCGTTAATGGAAATATCAGGAGTATCGCGCATGGGTAGATCCCATTTTTTGTTGGCCCATAGCGCATAAAAATAACCGCTTATGATGGTGACCAGCCCCACAACCAATCCGCCAATGATCATGGCCCCTAAATCAATTCCCATTTCTTCGGCTACGAAAAGAGGTCCCGGTGTAGGCGGGATCAAGGAATGCGCCATAACCCCTCCGGCGATAATGGTCATTAGATATAACGAAAACTGTTTGGGATTACGCACCCCAATGGATTTTACAAGGGGGATCATCAAATAGAAAACAGTATCAAAAAAAACGGGAATGGCCAGAGTAAAGCTGCCTGTTAATAAGGCTATGGAGGTTCTTTTTTTTCCAAAAAGCGACAATAACCCCCTTATAATCCGTTCCGCGCCCCCGCTTCTCATCAAGGCCGTACCAATAATGGATGCTAGGGCAATAAGAATACCTATTTTACCACTCGTATTACCAAAAGCCGAAGCCAAGCGTTTTCCCAAACTCATATTTACCAAGGAATGTGCTTGGTTTTCTCCCATTCCTTGACTTTCCGCGAAAAGGGCAATCTGCTCCGGAGAGGTAAGAAGAGCCGTTATCAAGGCAGCTAACAATAAGGAAATGGCCGCATGCAGCTTGAGCCTAATAATGCAAAAGAGTACAGTGGCAGTTCCTATTAAAATTATGAGCAGGGGATCCATGGTACAGCTATTTTCCCATTTCCAAGGAAGCCATCATAAAAGGACCTGTACCTTTTGGGTCGTTGGAGCGTATAATTTCGTTGACATAATAGTCAAATGAACCGTCGCGGTAGGGGTCGCCGCCCAAACCGGCCACGCCACAGCACTTGTTAAGGTTGACTACACCGTTATCCTCCACGCTTATAAATTCGGTTAAAATACCTTCGTAGCCTTTTTTGGCGTTCTCCATAAATGTTTCGGGAAGATACCCTTTGTTTACCCCTTTGGCCAAGGTATAGGTGAACATGCAAGTACCTGTGGCTTCTAAATAATTGCCTTCCCTTTCCGGTAAATCCAGCACCTGGTACCAAGTTCCGGTAGCATCTTGATATTTAACAATAGCCTCGGCATACCTGTTTAAATAGCCTTTAATCTTTTCCCTTCCGGGATGGTCTTCCGGCAAAAGCTCTATGATATCTACCAAGGCCATACCGTACCAACCCATTCCGCGGGACCAAAAGTGTTGGGACAGTCCGGTTTCATTATTGGCCCAACGCTGCTCCTTACTCTCGTCCCAACCATGGTAATAGAGTCCGGTTTCCGGGTCGCGATTGTACTTTTCTATCAGATCAAATTGTAATACGATTTTATCCAGTGTTTTTTTGGCGTCTTCCCCTTCCATAAATTGCGTGGCATATTTTGCATGAAAAGGTTCTGCCATATAAACTCCATCCAACCACATTTGGTAGGGATATCTTTTTTTGTGCCAGTAGCCACCTTCGGAAACAGTAGGTTGGTCCACCAATTGTTGGTGCAGGGTATCCATGGCCATTTTAAACCTAGGTTCTTCTTTTTTTTGGTTGAGGTAAAACAATACATCCCCGGATTTGATCATATCCAGATTATAGTTGCTTATTTTATAGGTTTCTATGCTACCATCCTGGTTCACCATTCTATCGGCATATTCATAAATATAATTGGCCAATTTTTCATGTGGGGTCTTTTCTTGGATCCTGCCCATGGCCTGCAGTACCAGACCATTGGTATAGCTCCACCCTGGTTTGGTCCTAAAGTCCAAGAGTGTAGGGTCTGGAAACCGATGGATTTCCGAAAGCGCCATACGTTCGGACCATTTGAGGTCTTCGGGCACCACTTTTTCCACCTCAGTTTCTGCGGTGGCCTCTTGTTTCTTTTTGTCTGATTTGCAATTGTAAAAAGTAATCATTAGCAATAGGAAGCCAACAATAGTTTTGATATTCATTTTCATTTTGGGTAGAAGTTATCAGTTGAGTTATAATAATTTTACAGTTGATTTAGCGTCTCATCTATATAGGCCAAAAACCCATCCTTGGTGGAAATACCCTCCTTTTCCTTTTCCCAGGCCGCGGCAAAATGGTAGGTAATGGTATTGGCGGTTGGTTTAAATACAATAATATGGTCATGATCCGCCTCCGTAACTTTTTCTACATCATCCTTTTTGTAAAAGATGACCATACCCAATTGATCGGGAACCAAGGTCTGTTCCCCATAGGTAGCTATATAGGCCCATTCCCCATTATCACTGTCTTTTTGAAGTAATTCTACATCCTCAAATTTTACGATACCGGTACAGAGCCCGTTTACGGCCTTGGAGGGGTTTAAGGTAACTTTGGTAATCCTAGAATCCGGTTCAATGAAAATATCAGTCTTTAAATCGATGGTTTCTTCATTGGCTGTCCACCCATTATAGTTTAAGGTGACCCCCGAACCTTTTTCCGAATTGGAAACCGCAACGTCACGCGATTTTACATCCTTAAAATGAGCTACCGATGATACACCGTCAAACCGACCATAAGACCCGATACCGAGAGAGCTTCCGGCTTTTAAAATATCCATGCCCCAAGGAGAATCCTCATGATAGGAATCGTAATTGTCCCTTCCCACTTTGGAAAGCACCATGGTATCTACTTTTTTTCCAAAAATATCTATGGCATTCCTCCAATCGAAATAAAGGCGGTATCCTACCTTGTTACTTTCCCATCCGGGACCCTCATATCTCACATAATACGAGTGATCGGTTAAACTGTCCGGGGCTTTTAAATATTCTAAATTCTTAAAAGTAAGATTCTCCCCAACATATTTGGTTCCTTCCCATTCTCCACCTTCTTTTACTGAAATTTCTGCATACGTCTTTCTCTCACTTTTGGTACTTACCAGTTCATTTGACTCCTTTGCTGAGTCTGCCGATTTTTTGGATGGCGACTCTTTACAGGATAACAAAAATATAACGGCCAAAAGACCGCCTAAAATGGGTTGATTAACTTTCATATAGTAGAATGTTTATTTGAATTTGTAAGATACCATTAATTTGAATTACAATTGTTTACTCTTAAAAAAAGGAGTTTGGCAAAATTGCTTTTGCCAAACCCCACCAAACTAAACTAACTCAAGAATAAACATTGAATTTTATATACGGTCTCCTTTTTAATTGTATGCCGGATTTTGAGGAAAATCGTTGTTTTGATTAAGGTCTAATGCTTGCTGCGGAATAGGCCTTAGTATCTTTTGCGCTCCTACACCGTTGAAATCCGATTCAGTTATTTGAGCATTGTATAGAGAAGCCCTTTCTACCAGTTTACCGGTTCGTTTTAAGTCAAACCATCTATGATACTCACCGAAAAGCTCCCTACCTCTTTCATCTAGAATGTAATCGATATCGAACTCACTTAACTCCGCATCTACAACACCGGCGCGCTGTCTTACCACATTAAGTCTTTGTAGACCGGTAGCGGGGTCCCCTGCCTGCAAATAAGCCTCTGCCGCCATTAAGTAGGTTTCTCCGAGTCTACCTAAAATAATATCCCTTGTACTAGACCTGCCACCAAATGCCACACCCTCTGCTGGGTCATCAAATTTCTTAACACAAATAACCTCATAATCCAAGGATACTTGGTCTGTCCACTCAGAAGAGTATTCTCCCCACCTATGATATTTAAATGCGGGAGCCAAAGCGGTAGTGTTCACATAGTCTAAGCTGTCTGTCTCCGTAAACCATTGCGGTTCATAAAATTCGATTACCGAAAGTCCATCATGCTCCGCTTTTGGTACGCGATAAAAAGTAAAATAGGAAGGACCCGTGTAATCATCCGTATCAATATAGAACACCTCTGTCATAAAGGTTGCATCCCAACGGGCATCATCTTCAGTAAAGAGACCAAGTGCAAAATTGGTAGGGCATGCAGAGTAATCTCTTGAGGGCGCCTGGCCCAAAACCTCCGACCCGCCAAGATATGATCCAAAATAAGCATATTGACGGCTTCCTAGTCCGTCTGGGTCAGCATTGATAGAGCTAGCATCGAACTGCACAGAAAAAATGACCTCTTCATTCATATCATTGCCCGGCGTAAACACATCTTCAAAAGGTAAATTTAGACCCTGACCTGCCAACACTTCATCTGCTAAAGTAGCGGCCATGTTAAAATCCTCATTGGAACCAAAATCCTCATAAGCCCTGGTTAAATATACCTTTGCCAGTAAATTTCTTGCGGCGCGCTTATTAACTTTGCCATTGAATGATCCACTTGAGGCACCTGCAATGGCATCTTCCAAATCTGAAATAATCTGCTGATAAACTTCCTCAGCAGAATTACGGTCAAATTCCAACACAGGAGTATCATAATAATCAGTTATGGCAACACCCCCATAGGTTTGCACCAATAAGAAATATGATAATGCCCTCATGAATTTTACCTCTGCCAAAAGCACTGGAAGGTTGGCAGTCTGTTCCGTAATTTCAGAATAATATAATGCCCTGTTAGCTAATTGAATGGCCTCATAGCATTCATTGTATAAATGGTCAACATCACTAGAGGTTGAATTTAAATCTGTATATTCCGTTAAACCTAACGGACCCCTTCCCCTTCCTTTGGAGTATAAGTCTGTACCACCAATAAAAGGCCAAGGAGTATCTCCATAAATATTCCTTAGCTGTGAATAGTTGGCATTTACTAGAGAATTAAAACCTTCTGGTGTCACGTAAAAAGTTTCCGCAGATTCACTTGATAAGTTTTCTTCTTCGATATAGTCGCTACAGGAGGTTAAAGCAGCGAATAGAAATCCTATGAAATATTTTCTTTTCATTTTTTTAAAGTTTTAAGCTTAAACCTAATTGATAAGTTATGGAACTTGGCCTAGCCAAATTCTGGTCGGCATCTGCCCATTCTGGGTCCCATCCTTCGAATTCACTCGCAGCAAATACAAAAGGATTGAGTACGTTGGCATAGATTCTAAAACCTTTGATGTTCAACTGATCCAACACCGATGGACTAAAGGAATATCCCAGTGCTATATTTTTCACCTTCACAAAGGAAGCATCCCTGTAGAATCCAAAATCTGTACCCCAAAACTGCCCTTGACCTCTAGGTCTTGGAATTTCATTGGAAACTTGAACCGGAAGACCGGCTCCGTTTTCAGGAACATAATAGCTATCCCAATCCAAATGGTTTCTTCCACGATCGTTGGGATCGCCAAAACTATCGTTCAAAAAGTCACTTCTCACCAATACGCCTTGCAAGGCAATGGCGGAAACCGTCAAATCAAAATTACCAACTCTTAGATTGGAAGTAATTCCACCGATCCAATCCGGTTGATTACTCCCCAGTACAATTCTATCATCATCTGGATCAAACATCCCATCTCCATTTATGTCTTTGGGCCTAGCCTCCCCTTCTTTCATACCATAAGAAGCGGCCTCTGCAGCCTCGCTAGCCTGCCAAACGCCATCAAATACATAATTGTAATGGGCATTTAGGGCTTCACCAATGAAAAATCCATTACCTGGGTCATCCTGTTCACTTTGACCGTAGACAGATTCAAGGGAGTTGACATTTTTACTGAACGTAAAATTGGTTTCCCAGGAGACAGTTTCTGTCTGTATGTTCCTTGTCACCAAGGATACTTCTACCCCCTTATTGCTCAAAGAACCTACATTGTTGTTTACGCTAGGGATACCAGCTTCTATGGGCAAATCTTGCCTAACGATCAAATCTTCGGACAGTCTATCGTACACATCTACTGACCCAAAAATTCTATTTCTTAAAAAACCAAAATCCAAACCAAAATTCAATTCACGTGTTCTTTCCCAAGACAATAACTTATTCGCCAGTTCATTGGAGATAAATCCGTTGACCGCATCGCCATTAAAATCGTAATACCTTTGAGTGTTAACTCCGTTTAAAGTGGAATAAGGGTCTACATTGTCATTACCAGTATAACCAATACTAGCTCGTAATTTTAGGTTATTTATGATTTCACTATCCTTTAAAAAACCTTCTTCGGAAAGTTTCCAGGCCAAGGCCAGTGATGGGAAGTTTTGCCATTTATTTCCTTCGGATAAAACTGAAGAACCATCCCATCTAATGGATGCCGTTAATAAATACTTATTCTTGAAACCGTAATTTAGCCTTCCCGCATATGACATCAAGGTGTTTTTTCTGTAACCTGATGATAAGTTAAAACTACTCTGCGCACCTGAACCCAAATTGTACCATAATGTTTCAAAAGGTTGGCCATTAGAAAAGGCATAAGATTCTTCCGTTCTATTGGAATAGAAACTTTGTAATCCTAAAAAACTCAATGTATGATCATCTTTAAAAGTATGGTTGATATTAAATTGATTGTCCCAAGTATAATTGAAGTTTTCCAACTTATCCAAACTTGCCGTATTGGTCCCGCCATTTGATTGGCCTACGTAGGACTCAGCAGCATAGGCTTGACCATGTCTTCTACTAAGTTGCCCTGCGGAAAAGGTTGTTTTAAATGATAACCAATCAAGCGCATTGTATTCTACGAACATATTGGCAAGTGTTCTCCACCTTCTTATTTCTTGATTGGAATTAGCAATCTCCACTAATGGATTTAAAGTACTTGTCTTATTAAAGGCCCAATCACCATTAGGGTACACCAGTTTTCCAGGCTGAAAAAACAATTCACCTTCCAACTGGTTGCCATTTTCATCTATTGCCCAAGGAGATGTAAGTGGACTTAACCTAACAGCATCTCTTGCCGCTTGTTCACTACCCAAATCGTTAATTTCATGGGAAAGGGTCAAATTAACCCCAGCAGAGAACTTATCATTAAATTTATGACTGATACCTCCCTTAAACGTGTACTTGTCCAGTTGTTCCTTAGGAAGCAATCCCTTGTCCTTTTGTAAACCTAGAGCTAGGTTGTACGCCATTCCATTTTCTGACCTACCGTTCACCGAAATGTAGTTGTTCTGCAACTCTCCATCTCTATAGACGGCATCTGCCCAATCAAAATTGTAACCGGCATTAGCCCTTTTAACAAGCTCTGGACTGTTATTACTAGCTAATGAAAAGTTATTCTCTGGGGTATCACCCAAGGGGTCATCTTGATTTAAATAAGCGGTTTGGTGATAGGCCCACCATTCTTGACCGTCCATAAAATCCGGAAACCGCGCCCTACGGACTATCCCATAAGAACTTTCAATGTTCACGGAAATCCCCCTTTTGGCAGTAGTTCCACTTTTAGTAGTAACAATTACCACACCGTTGGCCCCTCGAGAACCGTAAATTGCTGCCGAAGACGCATCCTTTAAGACATCTATCCTTTCAATATCCTGTGGATTTAGAAAATCAATGCTCCCGGTAGGAACACCATCTACAACAAATAGAGGCTGTGTATCACCACTAAAGGAGTTGTTACCCCTAATATTTACATCAAAACCGTCACCAACCCTACCTGTATTGGTCGTAATTACCACACCGGGCAAATTACCCTGTATACCTTCTAGTGGGTTGTTGACACTTCTTTGGGTTATATCTTCCGTTGAAATGCTGGTTACGGAGCCGGTAAGGTCCTCTTTTTTAACCGAACCATACCCTACTATAACTACTTCATCAAGGGATTCCGCATCCTCCTGAAGAGTAACAGTAATAGATGTCCTGCCATTTACCGGCACCTCTTGAGTTGCAAAACCCACATAACTAATAACCAAAACAGCATCGTTAACCGGTAACATTAAAGTAAAATTACCGTCAAAATCTGTTTGCGAGCCTGTAGTGGTTCCCTTAACCACTACACTGGCCCCGGGAAGCGGTTCATTTAAGGTTGCATCATACACCGTTCCTTTTACGGAGGTTCCCTGTTGCGCTCGGGCAACACCCATAGAAAAGATAAAACAAGCCATTAAAGCTAGCTTACCTCCAATGGAATACCCATTTTGTTTGATAAAAATTTTCATTGTAACTGTAATTGTGTTTAGTTAGTTTACATAGCTAATTGACCAAAATATCTTTCGCATTAAGTAAAGTTTACCTTATCTTATTTTGAAAGAAGAAATCTCAATAATTTTATGCAATCGATTACCCAATATTACTAAAAATTTTATTTCTAGTATCGTTTTTTTAAACTAATTTGATTTTTTAACAATTTAACCCTTAATATTTTATTTATTTACCAAATAAAGTCATCGAAATAACATATAACACAAATAATTTGATGGTGAGGCTTAAATATTTTGTAATTACTCCTTATATTGTAATCGATAACACCTAGAACTTTACCCTATATTTGGCCCAGTCACAATTAATCCTAGTCTAACTGAAGAACACGGATGAAGAAAAAAACCACTATTTACGATATCGCCAAGGAATTGAACATTACTGCGGCGACCGTATCTCGCGCACTAAATGACAACCCCAGGATAAGTGCCGAAACCAAAAAGTTAGTACTGGAAGCCGCCACAAGACTTAATTACAAGCAAAATAGGGTTGCCCAAGCATTAAAGAGCGGAAAAAGTAAAAATGTTGGAGTGGTTCTTCCCTATATCAATAGAAATTTTTTTTCCTCTGTTATTAGGGGAATTGAAGAAGAACTAAACCCCAAAGGCTACTATGTCATAATTAGCCAGACACATGAAAAGGAAAACAAGGAAATAGACATTGTACAGAACCTTTTGGATGCCCAGGTGGACGGGATCATTATCTCCGTTTCAAGACAGACCAATAGTAATAAGCATTTTAATCAGGTATTGGCCAAAAATGTACCCCTCATATTTTTTGACCGAAAAAAAGAAATTCCCGGTACCAGCTCTGTTACCTTGGACGACTTTAATGGGGCCTATAGAGCTACCAAACACTTATTGGAACAAGGTTGTAGGAAAGTTGCGCACATGACTATTGACCTTAGCCTTTTAATTTATCAAAATAGGTTAGGAGGTTATAAGAAAGCACTAGCCGAGTATGGCATCGAATTTAATCCAGAGTATGTTATTGCCTTACAAAGTGAAATTACCGCTGGTAAGGATGCAGCCAAAAAACTAATGGAGTTGCCAGAACCACCGGATGCCATTTTTTCCGCAACCGATTTGGGTGCATTGGGTGCGATTCAGCATCTGAAAGAGGTAGGAATGAACATTCCAGAGGATTTTTGTGTAGTGGGTTTTAGTAACGAACCTTTCACCCAGTTCATGGAGTTACCCATTAGTTCCGTTGATCAAAATCCAGTTTTAATGGGAAAAACCGCAGCGAAGGTCTTTTTGGAACAAATAGATTCCGAGGGTGTAAAAATTGAAAAAAATGTGGTTTTAGACCCAACTTTGGAAATCAGGACTTCTTCCCAAAAAAAATAAAATTAATAAGGGTTTCACTAAAGTGAAACCCCTCTTTTCCATGGAATAAAATCATTTTGATTGAGCACATCAGCCTTTGCCGAAATTTCTCCACTCGCCACCTTAATGACGTGTTCCAATATTTCTTCGCCCATTTCTTCAATAGACTTTTCTCCTCTTATGACCCCACCAGTATCAATGTCTATAATATCTGGCATACGCTCGGCCAAAATAGTATTGGAAGCAACTTTTAAAACCGGTGCAATCGGGTTACCTGTAGGTGTACCTAATCCTGTAGTAAAGACTACGATATTGGCTCCAGAGCCCACCATTCCCGTGGTACTCTCCACATCGTTTCCTGGGGTACACAACAAGTTTAAACCAGGTTTGGTTACATATTCACCATAGTCTAGAATGGCTTCAATGGGAGAGGTGCCCCCTTTTTTTGCAGCCCCCGCAGATTTCATGGCATCCGTAATGAGGCCGTCCTTAATGTTTCCAGGGGAAGGATTCATATCAAAACCGGATCCAGCCGCCACCGCAGCATGCTCGTACGCCTTCATTAATTTCATAAATCTTTGGGCGTCTTCGTCGTGCACGCATCGGTTTACCAATTCTTGCTCCACTCCGCACAGCTCTGGAAACTCGGATAATATGGGCGAACCTCCAACAGCGGCCAAAATATCCGAAGCATAACCTAAGCTAGGATTTGCTGAAATACCTGAAAAACCATCGGACCCCCCACATTCCAAGCCCATTTTCAATTTTGAGATTGGAGCAGGTTTCCTTTCTATTTTATTGGCCTCTTTAATGCCCTCAAAAGACTCCGTAATAATGGTGTTTAGCATTTGATCAACCGTACCCATTTGTTGCTGCTCGTAAATCAAAACAGGTTTCTCCAAATTAGGGTCTATAGTATTTAAGGCATCTTTTAGAATTTGAATTTGAAGATTTTGGCAACCCAAACTTAATACCGTTGCTCCGGCCACATTTGGGTTTTTAACATATCCCGCCAAAAGCTTGGCAAGTGTTTCTGAATCTTGCCTTATACCTCCACAGCCACCTTGGTGGGTAATGAAACGTACTTCAATATTTTCAAAAGTTTGCTCTCCTTCTGTCTCATTATCATTGATACTAGCAGAAGGATTTCCGCCAATCAAGTTTCTTAAAAGCTGTCTTTGTTTGTTTACCTTCCCAATGGAAAGTTCCTTTTCAAACACATCTTTCAATATTTCAATGTTTCGGTTTTCACAAAAAACCAAGGGAAAAAATAACCATACATTGGCGGTGCCTACCTGACCATCCGGTCTGTGATAGCCCAGAAAGGTCCTATTTTCCCACTTTGAGACATCTGGAGGACTCCAATTCACCGACTCAACGGTCTTTTTCTCCACCGGACTACTTTCATGCCTAACATTGGTAACCGTTAAAGCTTCACCCCTTTTCACTTGGCTAACGGCCTTACCAACCAAAACACCGTACATGATTATTTCATCATTGGCTTCCAAATCTATTAAGGTGATCTTGTGTTTCGCCTTTACATCTGAAAGAATGATAACCTCTTCCCCTTCAAAAGTAACCCTATCTCCCTGAACTAAATCTACCAAGGCTATGGCTACGTTATCTTCTGGCTGTACTTTAATTAGTTTAGTTTGCATATTTTATGCTTTTAATTCATCTTGAAATTGCTCAAACCCCTTTTGAACACCCAAAGTATTCAAATTTTTCAAAGCCAGGGCCACACCTTCTTTTAAGCCTTTTACCTTAGTAAGGTCTTGGTCCCAATAATTGGTATTCTCCAATACTCTTTGTGCCACTTCTTCAAAGGTAGACGTTTCCCAAATAGATTTTAAATCATCCATGATGGCTTGGTCATCATTTACAGGCATTGACCTATTCTCAAACTCCCCCTTGTAAAATTGTAGCAAGCATGCAAAAGCAAAAACCAAATGTACAGGCAACTTTTCTTTACGTTCTACATACTGCAACAAACTAGGCAATACCCTCACCTTAAATTTAGACATGCTGTTAAGGGCGATACTGGATAACATGTGTTTCACAAAGGGGTTTCTAAACCTATCAAAAACAGCATTGGCAAAAGCTTCAAGTTCTGCTTTTTCCATATCCAATGTTGGGATAATTTCCTCAAAAACCGCCGATTGAATAAAAGGCCCCGTAAATGCTTCGTCTACACTCTCTTTTACTGTTTCATTGCCATACAAAAGGGAAAACGGAACCATAGCCGTATGAGCCCCGTTTAAAATTCGGACTTTCCTAGTTCTAAAAGGCTGCATATCATTTACAATTTTGACATCCAAATCGGTTTTATGAAAAGGCAACTTGGCTTTTAAATCTTCACCTCCCTCAATGACCCAAAGAAAGAAGGTTTCTGCACTTACGATTAGATTATCCTTATAATCCAACTGACTGTTATATTCCTCTATTTGATCTTTAGGGTAACCCGGCACAATCCTATCCACTAAAGTGTTATGAAAAGTACAGGCATTATTCACCCAAGATTTAAAGCCTTCTGACCACCCCCAAAGTTCTATATAGTCCAATACAATTTTCTTTAAAGTATCGGAATTGTAATTGATAAGTTCACAGGGGATAATTGTTAGGCCTTTTTTTACATCCCCACTAAAATGGTTGAACCTATGCTGTAGCAATACAGTAAGTTTTGCCGGAAATGAGGATGGTGGAGCCATATCTGGGGTATCGCTTTCTACATAGGCAATTCCAGCTTCGGTAGTATTGGAAATAATAAATTGCAATTCCTCCTTTTTCGCAAGTTCTAAATATGCGTTAAAGTCTTGGTAAGGATCTATTCCCTTTACAATATTCGTAATGAGTTCTTTCTCCTCAATCTCCTTACCTTCCTTAATTCCTTTAGTAAACAAGGTGTATAATCCGTTTTGATCATTGAGCATGGAGACCAATCCTTTTGAGATAGGCTGAACTACGGCAATACCCGCATTGAAATCCACTTCTTTGTTGAGTTTTTGAAAGGCGTATTCCACAAAAGCTCTTAAAAAATTTCCTTCACCAAACTGAACTACCTTTATAGGTAGTGTATTTTCGGTATTGGTTAGTTGTCTGTTTAAATTGTTCATTTTGGTTGTTTCTTTGAGTTAGTGTGACGATACATGTGATTCAAATGCACCGTAAAATAGCAAAGGCGAACGACCTTTGGTAGGCCATTCGCTCTTAGTCTTAGCAATCGTTTCTTTTCTAATAGATCTTATCTAGCTACCCTACCGGAAGCATCGCCTCCCATGAGCTTTTCCACCTCGTCCACGGTCGCCAGGTTGGCATCGCCCTTGATGGTGTGCTTAAGGCAGGATGCCGCCACCGCAAAGTTCAGGGCGTTCTGGTCGTCCTCAGGGTATTTGAGAAGACCATAGATCAAACCTCCCATAAAGGAGTCTCCCCCGCCTACCCTGTCCACGATATCCGTGATCTGGTACTGCGGGCTCTCGTACATCTTTTCCCCGTCGTAAAGTACGCCCGCCCAGGTGTTGTGCGATGCGCTGATCGAACCCCTTAGGGTGGTGATCACCTTTTTAGCCTTCGGGAACTTCTTCATCATCTGCTTGCAGACCGATAGAAAGGCCTCCGCCTTCACGTCATGGCCGTGTTTGTGGACGTCCAGCCCTTCCGGGTGTATGCCGAAGTGCTTCTCCGCGTCCTCCTCGTTGCCCAGCACGATGTCGCAGTACGAGGTAAGCTCGGTCATGATCGCCTCGCGGTCCCCGCCGTACTTCCATAGCTTGGCACGGTAGTTAAGGTCCGTGGAGATCGTAATGCCCCTGTCGCTGGCCGCCTTTACCGCTTCCAAGCAGGCGTCCGCCGCACCCTGGGAGATGGCCGGGGTGATGCCCGTCCAATGGAACCATTCCACCCCTTCGAAAACGGCGTCCCAATCTATCAAGCCCTTTTCGATTTCCGCCATGGCGGAATGGGCCCGGTCATAGACCACCTTGCTCCCGCGGGAAACCGCGCCCGTTTCCAGGAAATAGATGCCCAGGCGGTCGCCCCCGTAAATTATCTTATCGGTGCCAACGCCCCTTTTGCGCATTTCCATCATGGCACATTCCCCTATATCGTTCTTGGGAAGGCGGGTCACAAAGTCCACCGGAACCCCATAATTGGCCAGGGAGACCGCTACGTTGCTCTCCCCGCCCCCATAGACAACGTCAAAACTGTTCGCCTGAGAGAACCTTAAAAATCCCGAGGGGGCCAAGCGAAGCATGATCTCACCGAAGGTCACTACTTTTTTCATGTAGAAATTATATTGATTTAGTTAGTATACTATATTTTACTTCAATTGATTTGGAGGACATACATCCATGTCGCCATAATCCAAATTCTCACCAGCCATTCCCCAAATGAAAGCGTAATTGCTAGTTCCTGAACCGGAATGAATAGACCACTCCGGAGAAAGTACCGCTTGGTTACCCTCCATAAAAATATGTCTTGTATGCTGTGGCTGACCCATAAAATGACAAACCGTTTGCCCTTCTTCCAAATCAAAATAGAAATAGGCTTCCATTCTACGCTCGTGGGTATGGGCCGGCATGGTGTTCCAAACATTTCCTTGTACCAATTCCGTAATTCCCATTTGTAATTGACAGGTCTCAACGATGCTATTCACAATGAGCTTGTTCAGAATTCTTTTATTAGCGTATTTTTCATCACCCAATTCAATTACCTCAGCATTTTCCTTCCCTACTTTTTTGGTTTCAAAACTGTGATGTGCCGGTGCGGAATTCAAATAGAACAAAGGAGAACCTTCGCCCTTAAAAATAACCTCCTTAGCACCTTTTGCCACATATAGAGCCTCCTTTTTATCGAGTTCATATATGGTACCGTCTACGGAAACTTTTCCTTTTCCACCTACATTTACAATACCCAGTTCCCTCCTATCCAGAAAATTTTCTGATTTCAAATAAGGTATGGTTTCCAAATGCAAATCTTTTCCTGCTGGTTTGGCACCTCCAACTATATATCTATCATACATTGAATAGGTTAGATTGATAGTACCATCCTCAAAAAGGGTATCTATAAGGAAATGTTTTCTAAGTTCTTCGGTTCCGTACTTTTTAGCATCTTCTGGGTGCGATGCATATCTAAACTCATGTTTTGTCATAATCAAAAATTATATATGTAATCGATTACGCGAATATAATCATTTAAATGAATCCGCAGAATTATTCTTTGAATTTTAAACTTATCTTAATAAAACATTGCATAATACAAGTTTTTATCAACTCCACCAAAAACCTATGTTCGTAAGGTGCCATTATGACCAACCGTTGCACGATTTAAATCATTTGTTCCCCAAGAAAAGAGATTCAAGGATATATTCTATCAACTTTTAATGGAAACTTGCTTTTGGGTATACTTACTAAAAACAAGGAACAGTATACCACACATTAACCAAGCTGGAAGGGTTACAAAAGATAGAAATACATCAAACTGTAACGATATAAAATAAAAGAGTCCAAAACTAATAGCCCATGCAAAGAGAACCGCCTTATTATACTGAATGTTACTTTTTTCTGCGTAGTTGGATACAATACCCGCCTTTTCAGAAAAGAAATGTTCAAACACAATAATAGCACCAACAGGAGCCAGAATAAATCCATACAGCGCTACAAAATCTAACAATTTCATGGCAAAGGCCGGAAACAATCCTGCTATGGTGGCCACCGAACCTGCAATGATAGTTACCCAAAAAGTGGATGTCTTGGGTAAGATCGCTTGAAATGCCAATCCTGCCCTGTAAATGGTTGGGTTAGCAGTTGTCCATCCGGCCAATACTACTGCTATAATACCAAAAACACCCAGTGCTTTATGGGCCAATGGCCCTGGAGCCACCGGTGGGGCCTCTCCATTGCCCAACATTATCTGTGCTTCGGGAGACTTCAAATAAACCGCATACAATAATGCTGCTGCGATCCAAGCCATGTAATGACCTACGTACATACCGGCGGCGGTTGTCCAACCGGAACTCGCCTTTTTAGCAAACCTAAATACAGATAGGTCGCTCATACCAACATGCATTGCGGCATTGGCAAACCAAGACCACAATACAATGTGCCAGAACGTGTATTTTATCTGACCTGGAAAGGGTTCTGAGCCCTCCCCCCAAATGTTCCAAAAATCAGAAAAACTGCTAACATTCAATTCCTGTAACGAAACTATACCACAGGCCAAGAATGCCAAAACAATTACGGGAGACATATAGTTAGCCGCTTTGGAAACCGTATTGAAGCCACGGGCCGCAATTACGGAAATAACCGCCCCAATGGCCAATACTATGACAATCCAGGTGAGTCCATTGGGCATGGTATCCGTTAATTTGGGCATTTCCATATCAAAGGGAATACCCACTGCTGTTGCCGAAATAGTTATCATGGAGCCCGCTAAAAAACAAAACAGCACACCATTGGCCAGATTGTAGGCTACGACTAATTTCTTACCGCAAATCTTTTCTAATTGATAGTAGAGTGTTAAACGGTACTTTACCGCAATCTCCGCGGTTAAAAAACGCCAACTCAAAACTGCCAAAAGGTTTCCTATCAATAAACCAACAATTAAATCAAAAGCACTAACACCTGTAGTCAAGAACAAGGGACCAATAACAAACTCGGTACCGGCGGCATGCTCCCCGGCATACATTCCTAAGAAACTTTTCCAGCTTTTTAACCTGGATTGGGGTACCGGTTGGCGCTCAAATTCTTCGCCTACCAAATCTTCTACCATCTCTTCTTCTTGACTGTGTAGTGTCATATTATTCTAGGGTTGGTTATTTACAAGATGTAATGGCAAATCTTCCACTCGCTCACAACAAAGTTGATCCATTACTTGCTTAAATTGCATTTTAAGCATGGCAATGGTGTGGTTTCCTCCTTTGTTACCCAGTGCTCCTGCCCCATACATAAAAGATCTACCCATAAAGGTGAATTTTGCACCACTGGCCATGGCTCTGGCAATATCAGGACCTGACCGAAGTCCGCTATCGATCATCACCTCAATTTTATCGCCGTATTTTGGAGCTATTTCTTGCAGGGATGCAATAGTGGATTGTGCGGCATCTAACTGCCTGCCCCCATGATTGGAGACAATAATGCCGTCAAAACCCATTTTAATAGCGTCTTCAGTATCTTGCTCACTAGCAACGCCTTTTAAGACCAATTTTCCTTTCCATTTATCACGAATGGGTTTGATTCTATCGGCATTTAACTTACCGGAAAAGGTTTTATCCATAAACTTGCCCAACTGTTTTAGGTTTAACCCCTCAGGCGTGTATGGTTTTAGGGTCTCAAAAGTGGGCTGTCCATATTTCAAGGTATTATAGGCCCAAGTAGGTTTTCCTAAAATTTGCATAATATTTCTGGCAGACATTTTAGGTGGCAATGCCAAGCCATTTCTGATGTCCTTTGGACGATACCCGAAAGTGGGTACATCACAAAGCAACACCAAAACAGGGCAACCTGCGTGGTGCGCACGGTCCAGAATATCATTTCGTACTTCATCCTCCACTGGATTGTACAATTGAAACCAGGCCTTACCTTCGGTAAGTTCACTGGCCCTTTCGATATTCATGGTAGTGACCGTACTAAGAATGAACGGAACATTGTGTTTGTGAGCCGCTTTGGCTAAAATTTCGGGGGAATTAGGCCACATTAGACCTTGCAAGCCCACTGGGGAAATGCCGAAAGGGGCATCGAACTCCATTCCCAGCACTTTGGTCTTAGTAGCGCTTTCTTTATAATTTCTTAGGTACCTTGGCTGAAGCTGAACATCCCTGAGCTCAGCGGTATTCCTAATAATATTTACATCCTCATTACAGCCACCATCCAAATATTCAAAAGCGAAATTCGGAACCCGTTTTTTGGCTTTTTCACGTAGGGCTTCTACAGAAGGGTATTCTGAATTAATTTCACTTTTCATTTAGACGGTCTTTAGGGGATTTTGGTCCTTTAACCCATAGTTTTGGGCCAAAAATTCTGGATTTAGTTTGGTCTGTGAGATAACGATGGCCGCTCCTAGAGCGGAACCCAACGAAGCATCGGTAGTTCGTAATTTCATGCTCCGAAGGTAATAACTTAATAGTTTTATGTAAACATCGTTGTCGCTAAAACCGCCGTCTATGTATAAATCTTCAATTTTTTGATCCCCGATTGCAGAATTGATACTTTCTACCTGCAATAACACCAATTCCAACATCAATTGATGATAGGCGTGCTCAAATTTATCATAGGGAATTTGGGTTGCTTCCGGTTCGTTATTCCCTTGAATACTTTTCCATTTGAACATAGGTTCAAAATCCTTGTTGATTTCAAAAAAGGTGTCCTCATCAAACTTTACCGTTCTATGATAATCCTTATGGACATTAAAATGATCCGTAAGTTCCTTGACCTGCAGCTTGTATTCATTGCCTAGAAACAGCCGGGCCACTTTTACAGGGCTTCCGTCAATACGCATATTATAAAGACTCTCCCGCTTAATGTCTTCCAAAGAAAGAGCTCCCTCTGTAAATGGGTTGATGGAAATGCTCCAAGTACCTGTAGAAACCAAAAGAAAAGGCTCCGAAATGCTACTTACATAGGGCAACAATGCCGAAGAGCTATCATGAATTCCGGGACCAAAGGCTATTTTCTTACCCTTGTAATCTATATCTATCAAATGGTTACTTGGAACTATGGGAGGAAGCACCTTATCAACTCCCTCTTCAATTACCCACTGATGGTAACCGTTTCTTTCAAAATCCCAAAGATTGGTATGGCACCCAATACTGGTATATTCGCTTACGGGATTACCAGTGAACAAATAACTAAGGTATTGGGGCAAATGAAGTGAATACTTTATTTTGGAAAAAATAGCCGGTCTTTGGGTTTTTAGCCAATACAAATGCATCCCTGTATTGAGCATACCCATATTTAAAGAACCGCTTACCCTAGAAAATTCATCTATAGGGCCATACTTATCATAAAATGAATCAATAACCTCCTGATTCAAGGGTTTCATGTAATTATAGAGTGGGGTAAGAACTTTTCCTTCTTCATCAAAATGAACCAGACTTGCACCGTAACATGAAAAATTAACCGCCTGAACATCATACTCGGGCATTGCCATAATTCTATCAAAAGTAGCTTTCGCCCAATTTTCCAATTTGGCCAAGTCTTCCGTTGGGTAGCCATCTTCATCTTCAATTTCATCAAAACGGTCGTACTCCCTATATACCTCCTTAAAGTCCTTATCAAAAAGAAAAAACTTTTTATTGGTTCGGCCAATATCGAAAATTGCAGTTACTTTTTCACCCATCTAAAAATTCTCTATAGTTACAAACCAGAAGCTACCGCATATTTACCTCTTTCCTCTATCAAACTCTCCCTAACTTGTAGGGATCGATAGGCAGTAATCGGATGTAAGGCTCCTCCGCTTTTTAGTCTTGCTTCCCGCAATAAAGGTCGCACATCAGTTCGGTATGCCTCTTGAAGCAATTCTTGACAAACTACCACATCATTGGCCAGCTGCGCCTCTTTTAATGCTTTTTGATCTACTAAAAGAGCTTTTGCATACGCCTCTTGAATGGCCTCTAACGACTGGATCAAATCTTCTAGCGGATCTTTAATGTTATGACTGGCATCTATCATCCAAGCGGGATACGGATTTTGCGGATTGTTTTTCATTCCGTAAACCAATTCATTGAATATCAAGAAAAGGGAATACGGTTTCACACTACCCACGGTACTATCATCATCCCCGTACTTACTATCGTTAAAATGGAAGCCGCCTAATTTGCCTTTCATCATTAGGGTTGCAACAATCTGCTCTATATTTGTATTGGGCAAGTGATGTCCCAAATCCACCAAGGTATACGCTTTATCCCCACATGCATTTGCCAACATAAACGAAGTACCCCAATCTTGAATAACGGTACTGTAAAAATTGGGTTCGTAGGGTTTGTATTCAATAAACATTTTCCAATCCTCCGGTAGACTTGTATAAATTTCCTTTAGACTGTCTTCTGTATACTGAAATGCCGTTTGAAAATTGTTCTGTCCCGGAAAATTGGAACCATCGGCCAACCAGACGGTCAAACTTTTGGAACCGAGTTTTTCACCAATTTCCACTACATCAATGTTATGCTGAACGGCTTGATCGCGCACTCCTTTGTTCACATTACTCAAGGAGCCATACTTATAGCTCTCCTTTGCATCCTTTTGATCTTGAAAAGTATTCGAATTAACGGCATCAAACACCAAGTGGTTAGCAGCCGCCAACTCTTTGATGGCGTTGTAGTCTTCCGGAACATCCCAAGGTATGTGCAGGGAAATGGCCCCGGCCGTTTGTGTTAAGGAGTGAATGATGCCCACATCGTTTATTTTCTGCTCTAAATTGGAGGGCTCCCCAAAATAGGAAAACCTACCAAAGCGAGTACCGCCCGCACCTAAAGCCCAACTGGGAATGGCCACTTGAAAATCTGCTAACTTTTTTACAACGGCATTGACATCAACTCCTTTTGAATCTAATGTTTGGGCAAGAAAGTTGAATTGGGACTCGTGCCCCGCTTCAACTTTCTTGTTGACCAATTGTATCTGTTCTTTGCTAATTTGCATAAGTTCAATTAAAATCCAACATCAATTATCTTACAAAGGCATTGGCCATACCACCGTCTACGTTGATGATATTTCCGGTGCTTTTATTCAAAAGCCCTACAAAGGCAAATACCCCATCTGCAATATCTGCAGGATAGATAATTTCATTCATCAAGTTTCTTTTGGCGTAATGGGCCGGTAGTTCTTCAACAGAAATTCCGTATGCTTTCGCACGACCTTCTGCCCAGTCTCCTTCCCAAATTTTGCTTCCCACGATAACGCCATCTGGGTTAACGGTATTCACCCTAATTTTTTCACCGCCCAGTTCAGCCGCCAATAATCTTGACATATGTTGTTGTGCTGCTTTGGCCGTACCATAACCAACATTGTTGGGGCCGGATACCAATCCGTTCTTACTGGCGATACTAATAAAGTCTCCGCCCAAACCTTGGGTTCTCATAATTTTTACGGCTTCTTTTGCCAATTCAAACTGCCCTTTCACCAAAACATCTTGAAGAATGTCCCAATCTTTTTCAGTGGTTTCCGTTAATGGTTTGGAAATGGCCAAGCCGGCACTATGCACCACAATATCCACCCCTCCAAATTCTAAACATGCTTTCTTGTAGGCATCAACAATGGATTCTGACTTGGTCACATCACAAACTGCATAAGCAGCCGTATCGGGTTTATAGGTCGCGACGCCTTCCTTTAAGCGATCCTCAGCAATATCGGTCAGCACTACATTAGCTCCTTCGGCTGCTAATTTATCGGCAATCGCTTTACCAATCCCACCACCACCACCGGTCACCAAAGCTACTTTTCTAGACAAAGGCTGTTCTTTTGGCATACGTTGAAGTTTGGCCTCTTCCAACAACCAATATTCAATATCAAATGCTTCCTGTCTCGGTAGCGAAGTATATTCCGTAATAGCTTCGGCACCTCTCATTACATTAATGGCGTTGATGTAGAATTCACTGGCCACCCTGGTCGTCTGCTTGTTTTTGGCAAAGCTGAACATACCTACACCCGGGTAGATAATAATCACCGGATTAGGATCCCTCATTGCAGGGCTATTATCCCTCTTGCAATTCTCATAATATTCAGCATACTCCTTTCTGTATTGTTCAAAAGCGGGTTCCAGTTTCTTTAAAACGGCTTCGGAATCGCTTAGATCCTCGGAGGCGTCCAAGGTTAGTACCAAGGGTTGTATTTTGGTACGCAAGAAATGATCGGGGCAAGAGGTACCCATGGGGGCCAAGCGCTCTAGGTCATTGCTATTAATATATTCCATTACGACATCGGTATCACTGAAATGACCGATCATCCTATTTTCGGAAGAACACAATCCACGCAATAAGGGCATTAATTGGGCTGCTTTATCCTTACGTTCATCCGCAGGTAAACTTTCTACTTTTTGACCACCAAATACGCTTCCCTTTTCCTTAATCTTTTTCTCAATGTATTCAGAAGCCTTTTCTATTACCTCCAAGCTATTGATATAGCAATCGTACGATGTATCTCCCCAAGTAAACAGACCATGACTACCTAAGACAATACCACGAATACCTGGGTTATCATTCAAACACTTCTCCAATTGAAGTCCCAAATCAAAACCAGGGCGTTGCCATGGCACCCAACCCATGGTATCACCCCAAATCTCTTTGGTCACCTTCTCGCTATCTTTCGCCGCAGCCACCGCAATTAGGGCATCCGGATGAAGGTGATCGATATGTTTAAAAGGTAAGAGTCCATGCAAAGGTGTATCAATAGAAGGAGCCCTGCTATCCAGGTCATAAATACAATGATTGAAAAGACCCACCATACGGTCTTCATCATGCAGACCTTCATATACATTCTTTAGGTTTCTTAATCTCTCGGTGTACAGTCCGGCAATACCGGCACGGTTCAAAGTTCCAATATCACCTCCGGAACCTTTGATCCACATAACCTCTACCTCTTCGTTGGTCAAAGGGTCCTTTTCTATGGTCTTACAACTAGTATTACCGCCTCCATAGTTGGTAATGCGCAGGTCTGCGCCCAAAATGTTGGAGCGGTAAAGAAAAAGGGCTACTTGGTCATCTCCCAATTCAATGGCCTTTTTCTCGTCCCATAGATAGTTTACGTGTTGGAATGTCTTTTGCATATCTTGTGTCTTGTTGTTACTGATTGATTTAACACTTTGACCAAAAATACATATTACATTTCCCCTGACTATCCTGTGCTGTACTGTACGCGAGTAAAAATCCAAAAGAACTACCGTATATATGGTCTTACCCTATATTTTGATTATTTTAGGAGCCGATTCTTTTAACGGAAAAACAACATCTTTGACACAGTAAAGATGGAATGTATACAAACCTAAATCAGAAATCCCCACATGTCCGGTAACATTCTTAATATTCAAATTAATGAAGCCTCCCGTGTTCCTAAGTACATGCAGGTGGTAGATTCTATCATGGATAGCATCGCAATGGGAGAACTACCTATTGGTAGTAAAATTCCTTCCATAAATGAGTTAAGCGAAGATTTGCTTCTTTCTCGTGACACTATTGAAAAGGCCTACAGACAATTAAAGGTTCAAAAAACGATAACCGCCGTTAAGGGCAAAGGTTACTACATTGCCAAAACAGACCTTATATCAAAAATCAATGTCTTCTTTTTGGTCAATAAGCCCAGCTCCTATAAAATGCGTATTTACAATTCCTTTGTTAACGGATTGGGCGTAAACGGACATGTCAACCTCTTCATCTACCATTGTGAAGAATCTTTGTTCACCCATTATATTGAACGCAATTTGGGAGCCTATGATTATTATGTCATCATGCCCCATTTCAAGGATGAAAACCTCAACCACACATCGGCAACGGAGAAAGTAGTAAAGGTGTTGGACAAAATTCCCAAGAACAAGTTGATTGTCTTGGATAATTCCCAATTAGAAATAAGAGGAGATTTTGCATCCCTCTACCAAGATTTTGAAAATGATATTTATGAAGCTTTACTAGAGGGAAAGGAAAGGCTTCTTAAATATGACAAACTCATTTTGGTGTATCCAGAAAAGAAAGTCTACCCCTATCCGCGCAGGATATTGAGAGGCTTTCAAAAATTCTGTGGGGAACAAGGTTTTGAATTTGAGATCTTAGGTGAAATCTATGAGGATATGGAACTGCAAAGTAAAGATGCCTATGTCATCATTGAAGAATCTGATTTGGTAAATCTCGTAAGACAGGTGCGCAAAAAAAAGCTTACACTTGGTAAGGACATTGGGATAATTTCCTATAACGAAACTCCATTGAAAGAACTTTTGGGCATTACCGTCATTAGCACAGACTTTAATGCCATGGGAGAAACCGCCGCCTACATGGTTCTCAAAAACAAGAAGGAAAAGGTAAAAAACGTTTTTCGTTATATAGAGCGAAATTCTGTGTAAAAAATTGATTCTCAAACTTGTCCGTTAAGGATAACATTGTATTTTTGGCGTTCCTAACCCCACACAATGAGAATACGCATACCGCTGATAATTGCGATTATCGGGCTTACCACTATTTCCTGTACTACCAATTCCAGTAGAAAACCAGTTCTTTATACCGTTGGAGATTCCACCGTAAAAAATGGCCAAGGCGATGGCGCTGGCGGACTATGGGGCTGGGGAGATTTCATTCATCAATTTGTAGATACCACAAAAATTACCGTAAAAAATCATGCCTTGGGAGGTACCAGCAGCCGAACCTTTCAAAAATTAGGTCTTTGGGACAGTGTATACCAAAATCTGAATAAAGGCGATTTTGTGCTGATACAATTCGGACATAATGATGATGGCCCGATCAACGATAATTTTAGGGCAAGAGGCACTATAAAAGGAATAGGTGATGAATCTGAAGTTATAGACAATATGCTCACCGGAGAGCGGGAAACCGTTCATACATACGGGTGGTACATTAGAAAAATAATTAAGAACGCACATAAGAAAGGGGCCATACCGTTGGTCATTTCCCCCATTCCTAGAAACAAATGGACCAATAAACAAGTAGATAGAAACAATGAATCTTATGGTCTATGGGCAGAACAAGTGGCTTTGGAAGAAAGGGCTACTTTCATAGACCTTAATGAAGTTATGGCCTCCAAAATGGAGGATATTGGACAAATAGGGGTTACGGGCAACTATTTCTACGAAAGGGACCCTACCCATACCTCGGCCAGGGGAGCGGTTCTTGCTGCTTCTTTAATTGTAAACGAAGTAAGAAATCATGAAAATGATTTATCTGATTTTTTAATAGACTACCCCCAAATCAAATTACCCAAGAAGAAAAATCTATTTCTTGTAGGGGATTCTACCATGGCGGACAACAACAATGAAAATGCCGTTGGATGGGGCGTACCTTTTGCAAAATATATTGATACCACCAGACTCAATATTTTTAATAGGGCCCTAGGCGGCCGAAGCAGTAGAACTTTTATAAACGAAGGTCATTGGGACAAGGTGTTGGATGAGCTACAGCCAAAAGATTATGTACTTATCCAATTTGGCCATAATGATGCAGGTGCTGTTGATAAGGAAAAATATAGAGGCTCTTTGGACGGTACCGGTTTTGAGACTTTGCAGATCATAAAAGGAGATACCGTTCAAGAGACCGTGCATACATTTGGACAAAACATTAGGCAAATGGTACTGCAGGCTAAGGAAAAAAGGGCGCAACCTATTTTGTTAAGCTTGACTCCAAGAAATGAATGGCCCAATGGTGAAGTAGAACAACGCAAAGACACTTATATCAAATGGACCCAAGAAGTTGCGGAAAGTGAAAAAGTTCCATTTATAAACCTGAGCAATAAAATAGCGGCCTTTTATGAGGAAGTTGGCAGGGACAGTGTAGCTGCATTTTTTCCAAAAGACCATACCCATACCAATATTCATGGAGCTTCCCTGAACGCCAAAATAGCGGCTGAGAGCTTAAAGGCCCAAAAACAATCGGCTATTAGAGATTATATTACCGTTACCGAATTCTAGATCATGACATGAAAAAAACCTCATTCAAAGGTTTTTCCACAGGGGAATTATCAGGATTTGTTTCCATGATATCTGCCATATAGGCCCACCACTTCTTAACAATGGGGTGGTTGGGAATTTTAGCCGCATCAAAACCTTCTTCCAATTTCTGAAAGGCAAAAAGGATCAAGGTTTCTTCATCTAAAAAGATGGAATATTCATGAATACCTGAACCTGATAACAGTTCTGACAATTCTGGCCAAATTTCGTCATGACGCTTTTTATATTCCGATTCAAAACCGGGTTTTAGTTTCATGGTAAACGCATTTCTCTTCATAAAATATAGCTAAGGTTCATTGGAGTCCTTTAGAATATGTTGATTTAAAATCTGAATATACTCCCTAGTTATTTCAGAATTTTGGGAAGATACCTCCTGTTTCTCTTCCGGATCCTTTACGATATGGTATAGTTCGTAATTGCCTTCTTGGTCACCAAAAGGAGTATGTACTAACTTCCAATCCCCTTTTATTAGGCTTTGTTGTTTATGCCCTCTTATATAGATTTCGTTTTCGAAAGCCTTTCCCTTTGCAATAAAATCAAAAACGGGTTGCCCTTCTACAGAGGTTGGAATTTCTACCTTGGCCAATTGTAAAATGGAAGGCATTACATCCGTAACCGAAATAAGATCATTGGAAACTTTGGCCTGCCATTTTCCCTTCCAATACAAAATGGCCGGCACCCTAATCCCGCCTTCATAATTACTCGCTTTATAGTCACGTAAAGGAGTATTATCACCTAAAACATCATTAGGCCCGTGCTTACCGTTGTACTGGGTGTTGGGATACCAACTTTTCATGCCGCCATTATCGCTCATAAAAAGAATCATGGTAGTTTCTAAAAGTTCTGATGTTTTAAGAAACTTCATAACCTTACCAATATCATCATCTACATGGCCCATTGCCGCCGCAAACTTACGCCTGGATTCATTTTTAATATCGCTATATTGATTTATCCATTCCACTGGTTCTTGCAATGGAAAATGAGGTGCACTATAAGCTACTTGCGCAAAAAAAGGTTTATTTGTATCTCTTTGCTTTCGTAACCACTCTATGGTTTCAGTGCCTATTAAATCTGTAGCATGCCCTTCCTCATTAATAAACTGGCCATTTCTATGCCAGCTTGCATCCCCATTTTTGTACTCATGTGAATATTGGTCGATTTGGCCATGCAAAAAGCCGTAAGAATAGTCAAACCCGTAAGTTTGCGGACCATTTTCAGGTTTTAAACCTAAATGCCATTTACCAAATAGTGCCGTTTCATACCCTCTTTTGGATAAGGCCATGGGCAAAGTAATCAAATCACTTGGTAACGTTTTTTCACTTTTACCACTAATTGGGGCTAGAATACCCAATCTACTGGCCGGCATACCTGTAAGAAGAGCTGCCCTTGTGGGCGAACAAGTAGGAGCTACGTAAAATCGATTAAGAATTACACCGTCTTTGGCCAATTGGTCTATGTTGGGGGTATTAATTTCCGAACCATTGTAACCCACATCATTCCAACCCGCATCATCCAAAATAAAAAAGAGAATATTGGGAGGTATCGTTTTTACTGCCTCCGTCTCTTTCTCTTTTGGCTTACAGCCAATAATGATGAATGTAAAAAGGGTAAAGAGCCCAAGCACTCCACAGCTTGAAATCCTCACCCTTATTTTACTCTGGAAATTCACTTCTTAACTTTAGTTTTCTCCAAAGATGGGTCCGTCTGTCTTCACCTCATTTTCATAAAACTGAATGGCGCTATCGTTCATTTTAGGGAAACTGTTCTGTAGGAGAGCAATCATCTCCGCCCCAGCTAAAAGAACTGGTCCATAACCGTGGGCGGCGTATACATTAACTGGTCTGTAGTAGTAAAATGCAGGATCAAAACCCATTCCCGTTCCAACACAAGTTCCTTCAACCTGTCCTTTTTCATTCACTTTTTCGGTGATGGCGTTCCAAGCCAAGGTAACGGCAGGACCGTAGGCTTTGGCATCTACGTAGCCTCTATTGATGGCCCTAGCGATGGAATAAGTATAAATGGCACTTGCCGAAGTTTCCAAATAAGAATCGTTTCGATCTAAAAGCTGATGCCATAGCCCTTTCCCTGATTGCAATTTGGTGAGTCCGTCTATATGCTTTTTCAAAAGTGTTAATACCTCTTCCCTCCCCTTATGGTTTTCAGGAAGCACCTCTAACAGCTCCACCATGGTCATGATGGCCCAACCATTGGCACGGCCCCAGTAAAATTCCGGGTGCTGTTCACAATCTACAATGTAAGCGTGCATGAACAGCCCCTTTTCATGGTTGAACATGCGATTGGCAAATTGAAGTACCTGCTTTACGGCATCATCAAAATAGGTGTTGTCCCCGGAATATTTCCCCATTTGGGCCAAAGCTGGCACACTCATAAAAAGGTCATCTAACCAAAGAGAGTTTTTCATAGGTCTATTTCGTGCCAGAGTACCATCGCCCAACCGGTACTGTCCATTGCTTATATAGTCCATAAAGTTTTGAATGAGCGGATCCAAATCAGAAGTTGCCCCTTGTGCGGTAGCTTTGATCATGGCCGCACACACTGCTCCGGAATCGTCCAAGGCATGTGGGTGCAATACGCGCTTCATAGGATGTTTGGCATCCGGATTGTTCTTTTCAAAATCGGCGTAAAAAGGACGAATATCCGCCAAGAAATTCAGTCGATCGTTGGTGTATTTGGAATACTTTTGATCCCCGGTGTTTTCGGAGGCCAATAGCATCCCAGCGTAGGTAACCCCCCATTCATAACTGGTAAGCCTAAAATCACCAGATTGAAAGGAAGTTTCCTTGGCCTTTTTTATTTTTTTGTAATCTGAAATGACCGTGCCATTTTCATCTACTATCGCTGCAGGGGTCACGTCATTCAAATAAGTATATACACGGTCCAAAACCTTCGTTATTGTTTCCTTCGTGGGTACTTCATACGGAGTTTCGTAGTTGGGTTTCATTAAATGCAAGGGTGCCGTAACGTCATTTGCCGGTTGTTGGCCACGAAGTGGGAATGTTCCCAAAAATACGAGCAATAGCAGGAGGTGCGGATTGATAAAAAGTTTTTGGTAAGTGAGAGTTTGAGTTGTTTTTGTCATTTTTGAATAGTAGTAAAATTGATAATTGTATTAATAGACTACCTCCAATTCATGGGTTGATGAGTTAGTTAACCCTGGAATTCCGAGTAATCGATTACAATAATATGGGTTATTTTCATTATCCGTGTCTAAAATTGGGACTTTCTTACCGTTTACCAATAATGATTTTGGTTTATTCCTTGCATGTAGAAGTACCCTATACGTTAAAGCATCCGTCTTATAATTGCCCTCAGGCTTATCAATTTTAATTTTCATTGAATTCCCCGAATCCTTCATTTCCAATAAGCTAGTAGCAAATTCTCCTTTTAAATATCCATGGCTTCTACCATCATCATGATACAGTTTAAAACTACTTTTTGCACCTGGATACACGTGCAAGTCATATTTGGTAATTTCCTTTTCACCTACATAATTCATCACTTCTTGCATGGGTACCACTGCACCTGCTTTTATAAAAATGGGCATCTGGTCTATGGGAGACAACACACTTATATGTCTTTGCCCCTCAAAGGTTTCGCCTGTCCAATAATTTACCCATTGTCCCTTAGGCAAATAAACCACGCGTGTTTTTGCCCCTTTGGTGGTTACCGGGCATATCAGCAAATTATCTCCCAATAAATATTGATCCGTAATACCGTAGACATTTGGATCGTCCTGATAATCCAAAACCAGCGCTCGCATAATTGGTTTACCGGTCAAATGATTTTGATAGGCCGTACTGTAGAGGTAGGGAATCAACTGATAGCGGAGTTGGTCGTATTTTTTAAAAATGGTTTGCGCTTCCTCTCCATAATTCCATGGTTCCTTGTAGTTGGGATGCTCCATCCCGAACAAGTGGGCGATGGGACTCATCAATCCAAATTGGGTCCATCGAATGTATAGTTCAGGGTCTGCCACATGCTCAAAACCTCCCATACAATGGGACCAATTACCCACCCCGGAAAGACCAATATTCAATCCTGCTTTTATAACAGGTTCAAAATACTGCCATTCGCTGGGCCAGTCTCCGGCAAAAATGTAGGGATACCGCTGTATACCGGCATATCCTTCCCTAGTTTGGTTCATGCCACGCATTTGATTGTATTCAGAAAATTTTTCAAAAGGGGCTTTGGCATACGCTATGGGAAAGAGGTTGTGAAGGGCTTTTATTTCTTCTCCTTGCGGACCGGTTTTATCACTTTCGTTCGCCTTATGACCAAATGCACTTCCTTCATCGGTCTTTAAAAACATGGCACCTTGGTCGGCCACTCTCTTCACCCCGTTCTTCCACCACCAGTCCACGGATTGTTCATCAAAAAAATTAACAAACTCCCCTTGATTGTTCTCTTCTGGATAGACATACCCTTTTTTTCGAGCTTCATCCAAGAGCTTTAATTCCTTACCATTGTCAAATCGCGGTCGCAAGTGTAAACCCACCATATTCAAATTGAGGTCATATAAATCCTTGAACATGGATTCCGGGTCTTTAAAAGTTTCTCTCCATTCAAAGGAAGTGGCACCCGTACCTCCATTCTCCCCAAAAACGCGCCAAGTAGAATCTAAATGAAGTACATCTAGCGGAATATTCAACTCCCTGAACTTTTTTGCAAGTTTCACTACATAATCCGTGGAAGTTTCGGCTTCATGCCCCCACGTACCACCACTATAGGTTCCCACATGAAGGCCCATGGCAAATTTGGGCAATAGCGGAGATTTGCCGGTGATATTTGTATAGCCGTCCAGAATAGACGAAAAATCTGGACCATAAATAAAATAATAATCGAGCTCCCCGCCTTCGGCCGAGAAAGAATACCAATCTTGAGAGGTATAGCCCATGTCCCAATTGGTGGGGTGCGCATTATGAAAAAAGATTCCATAGCCCCTGGTACTCATAAAAAAAGGAACTGGTGAATAATTGGCCTGCAACACATCATAAGCACCCACAATATGGGGTCTTCCCTGTCCACGACCTACATTCAAACGCAACTTTTTACCTCGTCTATCCAAATAATCCATTCGCTCCCCAAAACCAAAAAAATGTTCATCTTCAAACAGCTTTTTGGATGAGAATACGACACCTTGATCTACAACCGAACCCAGATCGGAAGGTTGTTCAGAACTATCTGTATTAAGAATTTTCCCTTCTTTATCCCTTATGGTAATTGTAAATGGAGCTTTTTGAAGGTTAACAGTCAAACTGTTGGTGTTCAGAACAATTTCCGTATCGGATTCATTAATGGTGTAGTTCACTTTTGGCCATTCATATTTTACCACCATCCATGGTTCATTAGCTTCAAATTCACTGCTCCAACTGCTGCGAAAGCGAAGTATTTTCGAGGTACAGAATTCTACTTTCAAAGTAGCGTTATCGGTTTGGATTGTCACCACATTTCCCTCTTCCGATAGGATGCCTTTAAAATTACCGATCGAAGTTTGAGCTCCTATTCCAACAGAAAAAAATAGGGAGGTAATAAATAATATTCTTCTTAGCATTTGCATTTCTATATATTTATACTGGCCTAAAATTAAAGTAGCTACCCGGTTCTGGCATCCTGTTCCATACTGCTCATAGTATATAAAACAGCATAGCACAGGATGCCAAAATGGTTGTCACCTCTTATTTTTAGCCTTAATTCCCTGATATGAAAGTGAAACCGATTAGATTCAATTATAAAACATTTGTCCCAAAAGTGCAATCGATTGTATTGTGGACAGTAATTTTTTCTACTTTTTCCCTCTTTTCCCAACAAAATGAGGCAAACCCTTGGCCCGAAATAAATCAAACCCACAAACCATGGACGCGGTGGTGGTGGATGGGAAATGCGGTAGACAAGGAAAATATTCAACTTCAATTGGAAAAAATATCCAAAGCAGGCCTTGGAGGGGTTGAAATTCAACCTATTTACGGCGTAAAGGGAGAAGAACAAAATTATTTGGACTACCTATCTCCAACATGGCTGGCCAATTTGGACCATACCATAGAAACAGCCAAGAAATTAAATATGGGAGTAGATATGACCCTTGGTACCGGCTGGCCTTATGGCGGACCACAGGTCTCGACGGCCCATGCGGCCACAAAATTGGTTGTTGATAGCTTAAAAGTTCAAAAAGGAGAAAAAATACAATTGACCTTAATTCCGGAAAAGGAAAAGGACCGAAAAAATGCTCGATTGCTGAAAGTATTGGCCTTCAATGAAAATGGAGGTTTTGAAAACTTGACATCTTTAGTAGAAAATGACCAATTAAAGTGGAAGGCCAAAAAAAGAGATTACACCCTGTTTATGGTCTACGAAGGCAAGACCCGCCAACAAGTTAAAAGAGCAGCTCCGGGTGGTGCGGGCTTAACAGTTGATCATTATTCCAACAAGGCCTTTGAAGCGTATGTAAAGCCCTTTAACGAAGCCTTCTCCAAACACGGAAAAGAGCTCAGAACCATTTTCAATGACAGTTATGAAGTCTATGGAACTGATTTTACTCCAGCATTTTTTACGGAGTTTGAAAAGCGAAGAGGATATTCCCTGGAACCTTACCTCAACTATCTTTTTGATGGGGACAATGAAAAAGCCAACCGCATCCGAAGTGACTACAGGGAAACCCTTTCAGACTTATTGCTAACCGAGTTTGACCGCCCTTGGACGGCCTGGGCCAATAATAAAGGCTATCAAACACGGCTACAGGCCCATGGTTCCCCCGGAAATTTAATTGATATGTATGCTTCCGCGGATATCCCGGAATGCGAAACTTTTGGATCCATGCCCTATGATATTCATGGTTTCCGAAGGGAGATGGAAGATATAAGAGAAGGCGATGCCGATGCCGCCATGCTTAAATTTTCATCTTCCGCCGCACATATTGCAGGTAAGCCGTTGGTTTCTTCGGAGACTTTTACTTGGTTGCGGGATCATTTTAAAACCGCCTTGTCGCAAACCAAACCGGAAGCAGAGGACCTTTTGTTAAACGGTGTCAACCATATTTTTTTGCACGGGGCCACCTATTCCCCAGAAAGAGCGGAATGGCCTGGATGGAAGTTCTACGCATCCGTGAATTTTAACCATACCAATACCGTTTGGGAAGACGCACCAGCGCTCTTTTCGTATATCACAAATTGCCAAAGCCTGCTTCAGGAAGGAAGACCGGACAACGACGTGCTGCTCTATTGGCCTATTCATGACGTTTGGCAAAGCTATTTAAAGGCCTCTTTGTTCTTTCAGTTTAAAATCCACTCCTTGGATGAGTGGTTATTGGATACACCCTTTTACAAGACAAACAAGGATTTAACCGAAAAAGGTATTTCTACCGATTTTATTTCGGACCGGTTTATAGAAGAAGCTAAGGTTGTTGACCAACAAATTCAAATGCCGGGTGGCACTTATAAAAGCTTGGTCGTTCCCACTACTAAACATATGCCTTTATCCACGCTTCATAAACTCATTCAATTAAAGAAACAAGGGGCACATATTATCTTTAGGGGAGTGCCTGAAACCGTTCCAGGATTTTTGGACTATCAGAAAAAAACGAAAGAGTTGCAGCAGCTTCTTACCGACCACCAAATAAAGAAAACGGACGATTTTTTTACAGCACTCGAAAATTCAGGAGTTGAACCGGAACATTTGGTGGAAACCGGACTTAAATTCATTAGGCGAGATGTGAATGGCGAGAAAATCTATTATTTGGTAAATCATACATCCGAAGAAATTGACTCTTATATTCCTTTATCCACAAGAACGGATGAGGTGCTATTACTTGACCCCTTGACCAAAAAATTTGGCAAAGGACAATTACAAGAGAACGAAAACGGTATAAAAGTTAAAGTTCAAATACCCTCGGGAGGTTCTTTATTCCTAAAAACCGGACCAACGAGCAATACGCCCAACTGGACTTACTTTAAATCGATACAAGATAAACTTCCGCTGAAAGGCAATTGGAAATTAAGCTTTGTTAAAGGCGGGCCACAATTGCCTGATTCCGTCAACTTAGAATCACTATCCTCATGGACTGAAATATCAAAAGATGCAGCATTTTTCTCGGGAACGGGAAGGTATGAACTGGAATTCAATAATCCGGATGAATCCAAAAAAGACTGGCAATTGCATTTGGGTGATGTACGGGAAAGTGCCAAAATTTGGATCAATGGCATCTATAAAGGTACCCTTTGGGCCAACCCTTTTGTAATAAATATCGGTTCCTTAAAAAAAGGAACAAACACTATTAAAATAGAAGTCACCAATTTACCCGCCAATAGAATCCGGGCTAAAGAACTTCGGGGGGAAGAATGGAAAATATTCCACGAAATTAATATGGTGAACAAAGACTACAAAGAGTTTGATGCGACCCAATGGCAACCCATGCCTTCTGGTTTAACGGAAACTCCCTATTTGCAACCTCTTGCGAAAGAAACACTCAACTAACAACAACATATCATGAAAAAATTACTCTTAGGAACGCTCTTCCTGTTTTCCATGGCAAAAATGACCGCCCAACCTTTTGACCGAGAACAAGTCTTGGAAAAAATGGAACTCGCCAATGCCTATTTTATGCAGAAATGGCCCGATGTAGGCAAAACTATTATTACCAATAAAGAACGACCTAGCAATATTTGGACCCGTGGGGTCTACTATGAAGGTCTTATGGCACTGTACCAAATTTGGCCCAAGGAAGAATATTACCAATACGCCTATGATTGGGCGGAGTTTCACGAGTGGAGTTTTAGATACGGCACGGCTAACCGCAACGCAGATGATTATTGTGCGGCACAAACCTATATTGACCTTTACAATCTAGAGCCAAAACCGCATAAATTAAAACCTACAAGGTCTACCCTCAACATGCTTTTGAACACACCTCAAGTAGATGATTGGTGGTGGATAGACGCCCTGCAAATGGGCATGCCGGTGTTTGCAAAAATGGGCGTTTTGGAAAGTGACGAGCGGTATTATGAAAAGATGTACGCAATGTACATTTACACCCGAAATGAGCACGGGGAAAACGGACTTTACAATCCTGAGGACGGATTATGGTGGCGAGATGCCGATTTTGACCCTCCTTATAAAGAACCCAATGGGGAGGACTCCTACTGGAGCCGGGGCAACGGTTGGGTCATTGCCGCCTTGGCAAAGGTACTTTCTATCATTCCGGAAAGTGCACCCCACCGTGAACAATATATAGATGATTTCAAAGCCATGGCGCAAGCCTTGGTACCCATTCAAAGAAAGGATGGTTTTTGGAACGTAAGTCTACATGACCCCAAAAACTATGGGGGTAAAGAACTCTCGGGCACTGCTCTCTTTACCTATGCCATGGCCTATGGGGTAAACCAAGGTATTTTAGATAGGGAAACCTATCTACCAGTCATTAAAAAAGCTTGGAATGCCATGATCAAAGAGGGGCTGCACGACAACGGTTTTTTAGGTTATCTGCAATCTACTGGAAAGGAACCCAAAGACGGACAACCACTTTCTTATGACAAAGTTCCAGATTTTGAAGACTATGGATTGGGATGCTTTCTCCTGGCAGGAAGTGAAGTATATAAAATGAAATAGACTGTTTTCAAAATTCCAGAAGTATACTATTTTGTTATAGCCTTTGCAAGTGTTCACGGATTGCGGCTCAATCCGTATTTTTGTGGTTCGCAAATTTGTAAACCATGGATAAGGGATTCCCAAGACTTTTATACAAATACCTATTGGAATTGGGCATGACCGAAAATTCGGCTGCCTACCTCAATATGATTATCCTAACGGTAGGCGCCCTAATTTTAGCCGGACTTTTAGACATGATCATCTGGAAGGTCCTGCGCTCCATTTCGGTTCGATTGGCTCGCCAGTCCAAAACCAATTATGACAATTTTTTGGTCGCAAATAAAGTCCCGAGGTATGTAGCCCATTTTATTCCCTTGGCCCTCCTTTTCGAAATCTTGCAATTTGCCTTTATAGATTTTGAATATGCAGGGAACATCGTGTTCAAAATATTGAGCATCCTGTTCGTGTTTCTTACGTTATTTACAGTTAAAAGTATTTTTAGAAGTACCAATGATTACCTGAAAACAAAACCTAGGTTTAAGGACAAACCTATGGACAGCTATATTCAGGTGTTCATGATTTTCGCTTGGTTCATAGGAATTTTGACCATCATTGCGATACTTACCGGAGTAGAATTTATTAAATTCTTTACAGCCCTGGGTGCCGGATCGGCGGTAATCCTTTTGATCTTCAAGGATTCCATTCTAGGGTTGGTAGCGAGCATACAGGTGAGCATCAACGATATGGTGCGCATAGGTGACTGGATTACCTTTGAAAAATATGGCGCCGATGGCGATGTTATTGAGATTACCCTTGCCACGGTAAAAGTGCAGAATTTTGATAAGACCATTACCACCATACCTACCTACTCCTTGATTTCGGATTCATTTAAAAACTGGCGAGGCATGCAAGAATCGGGTGGAAGACGCATCAAACGCTCCTTGATCATTAGCCAGAAGAGTATTCGGTTTTTAACCGATGAAGATGTAGAAAACCTTAAAAAGATTCAGTTGATCGCGCCCTATCTCCATACCCGAAGCGAACAAATAACAGAACACAACACCAGCAACCAGATTGATAAAAGCTTGGCCATTAACGGTCGTAACCTCACCAATATCGGCGTTTTTAGAAAGTATATTAATCAGTATCTTGAAAACCATTCGGCAGTCAATAAAGATATGACCCTCATGGTGCGTCAATTGGCACCAACCACCCAAGGAATTCCCTTGGAGATTTATGCCTTTAGTTCCGATAAACGTTGGGAAAACTATGAATATATTATGGCCGATGTTTTTGATCATCTTATTTCGGCAATGCCTTATTTTAATTTGGAACTGTACGAAATTCCGGTGTCCGTAACGGCTATTCCTTCCACCTAAACCCTAAAAAATGAATATGACCACCACTCCTTTACATCAACTGCTTTTCTTTCTGGCTATACTTTGCTTTGTACCGGGCTCGGCCCAAGAAAGCATTATTCTCTGGCCGAACGGTGCCCCAGATGCTCTTGTGGATAACGACTTTAAGGAAGAAGTGCAATTTGACACTCAGGGTAAAGTGCGTGGCTACAGCAAAATTTCTAAAACAGAATTAAGCATCTATTTAGCCGAGGAAACCCTCAATACTGGAACGGCCGTTATTGTATGCCCCGGTGGTGGCTATTCTCATTTGGCCATTGAAAAGGAGGGGCATAAAGTGGCCCGTTGGTTCAATTCCTTGGGAATTTCGGCATTTGTTCTTAAATACCGGATGCCCAATGACCGTACCATGAAAAATAAGACCGTCGGTCCTTTGCAAGATGCTCAGGAAGCCATGCGAATGGTACGTTCCAAAGCAAAGGAATGGAATATAGACCCTGCTAAAATAGGAATTATGGGTTTCTCGGCCGGAGGTCATCTGGCTTCCACCCTATCTACCCATTTCGATGATAAGGTGTACACTTCCGACTATTCCGTAAGTGCGAGGCCCGATTTTTCGATTCTGGTCTATCCTGTGATTTCCATGGATGAGAAAATCACCCATATGGGTTCCCGAAAAAACTTATTGGGAGAAAACGCAAGTGCTGTAAATCTTAAAAAGTACTCCAATGAAAAGCAGGTAAACGCCCAAACACCTCCTACTTTTCTAATCCATACCACGGTAGATAAGGCCGTTCCCGTAGAGAACAGTATTAATTACTATTTGGCCTTAAAAAATCATGAGGTGGATGCCGAAATGCACCTGTACGAAAAAGGCAGGCACGGTATGGGCCTGGGCGTTGAGGGTACCAACCAATACTGGCCCAACGATTTGGAAAATTGGCTGAGGGCGCTCCAATACATTCCTGAAAAAGAAACGTATCTATTCTCCTATTTTAAGGGGAACGGGGAAGACGGTCTCCATTTTGCCCATAGTGAAGACGGTTACCAATGGGAAAGCTTAAAAAACGATGAATCGTTTTTAACACCTCTGGTGGGGAAGGATTCCCTAATGCGTGACCCTTGTATCATTAAAGGTGGTGATGGAAAATACCATATGGTCTGGACGGTGAGTTGGACGGACCGTGGCATCGGATACGCCAATTCCGAAGACCTTATTCACTGGTCTCAACAGCAATTTGTACCGGTTATGGCCCATGAACCCAAAGCCCGAAATACGTGGGCCCCGGAAATCACTTATGACCCCGCCACTGAAACCTATATGATCTATTGGGCCAGTACCATTGAGGGGAAATACCCGGAAACGCAATCGGACAAGGAAAGCGGATACAACCACCGCATGTACTACGTGACCACCAAAGATTTTAAAGAATTTAGCGACACCCAACTGCTGTATGAACCCGGTTTTAACGTCATTGACTCCAGCATCCAAAAATACGGCGACCAATTTGTAATGTTCTTAAAAGATGAAACCCGAGAACCTGCCGAGAAGAACATAAAAATCGCTTATGCCAACCAATTGACCGGCCCTTATAGTGCCGCCAGCGCGCCTATAACTGGAGATTATTGGGCGGAAGGCCCCACCGCAACTATGGTAGATGGACATTGGGTTGTATATTTTGACAAATACACAGACCACCAATACGGCGCGGTACGTTCCAAAGACCTAAAAACTTGGGAAGATATAAGTGACCAAATCAGTTTTCCGGAAGGCACCCGACACGGCACCGTATTAAAAGTGCCTCAAAATGTGGTGGATAAATTAAAGAGGGAGTGAAATTTAGACTATCAAAAGAAATAAATGAGAACTATCATTTTACTTTAGATCTCTTCTAATTGAAAATACTTCTATCTAGATAGGGTATGTTACCAATAGGGTTATTGTAATAACATCCGCCCTGGGCCATTTTTAGATTTTTCACATGAATTCCGATTAAAGCTGCTAACAATTTTGGTTACAGAATTTTAAGTATAATCTTTTTGGAGTTCAGCCCTTTATAAAACCATAGTTTAAAATACGGTATTTCAATTCATGAAGGAGCCCACTAAAAATACTCCAACAGTGCCACGACCCCATTATAGGAAATAATACATGCAAAAATCAAGGCCAACAACAGGCCCAGATTGATGATTTTTGGGGTTTGATGCCCTTTCATCAGTTCTTCTTTATTGATAAGAATCAAAATTCCAACAATAACCAAAGGAAGAACAAAAACATTGAAAACTTGCGACAATATCTGCATTTCCACGGGGTTGGACCCAAAAATAGGTACGATCAGGGCGAATAGACAGCCAATGGCGGTAATCCCCTTAAACTGTTTGGAACTGGTATCCAATGCACCGGATTGGTAATCGGAAATCAAAATTGGAACAATCAACAAAATAGGAAAGATGGAGAAAGGGACATGTATTGCCAGAAAATGTGAATCGCGATTTACCCTTGGCCGTGAAAGCCATTCAAGACACCGGTCTTAAGCATAGCCTTATAACAACAAGCGTATTGGATGCCCAAAACGAACTGGAGCAGACTATTCTCCAAGCCGCTAGTCGACTGGGAATTAAACATTACAGGACTGGTTGGTTATCCTATTCACAAGAAAAGCCGATTCTCGATCAAATGAATATCTTTAAAAGCAATTTGTAACATTGAACCAAATCAACAAAGAATTAGATATAAAAGGTTCTTATCAAAATCACTTTGGAAAACATGTAGGAGCCCCCATTTGGGATTCTTATGAATTGCTTAAAGACCTTACTTCTGAACACTTGGGAATGCAGTACGATATAAGACATGCGGTGGCTGAAGCAGGCGGAAGTTGGGAACTCGGTCTTCACCTAATTAAAGACCATATCAATACCATCGTTATAAAAGATTTTAAATGGGGACAAAAAAACGGGAAATGGAAACCTATCAATACCCCTTTAGGGGAAGGAATGGGGGATTTTAAACGCTACTTTTCATTACTCAAAAATATGGTATTAATGTACCTGTTTCATTGCACCTAGAATACGACCTAGGTGGTGCTGAACATGGTGACACAAAGCTGAGTATTGATCATAAGGAAGTTTTCAAGAGGATGAAAAAAGATTTAGTTTTTCTTAGAAAAACATGGGAAGAGGCCTCCTAGTGCTACCAAATAAGGCGCAATCTAGCCTAAAGTCAGGACAAGCTTGAAAAACAAAAAATCCGACACTTTACAGTATCGGATTTCTATTTAGCTCCCCCTCTTGGGCTCGAACCAAGGACCCTCTGATTAACAGTCAGATGCTCTAACCAACTGAGCTAAGGAGGAATATTATATATACCTTTTAATTAGTTTTTCGCTAATCTCAGAATATTTTATCAAATTTTGAAAATATTCTGCTTTTCAAAAGAACTTTTTCACTCTGCCTCTAACCTCCCGATAGCTATCGGGATGAGCTAAGGAGGAATTTCAATCACTTTAATCGCTTAAAGCGGGTGCAAATATAATCGTTTTTTTATTTGTGCCAAACAATTTTTTCAAACTATTTTCCGCTTAACCAGCGGTACAAATCATTTCCGTTGGCAAAGAGAATTAAAGCCAATAATAAAAAGAAACCTACCATTTGGGCATATTCCAAAAATTTATCGCTTGGCTTGCGTCCCGTCACCATCTCATACAGCAAAAACATCACGTGTCCGCCATCAAGTGCAGGTATAGGTAAAAGGTTTAGAACTGCCAACATAATGGATAAAAATGCAGTGGTACCCCAAAAGATTTCCCAATCCCATGTTTCCGGAAATAATCCTCCAATAGCTGCAAATCCTCCCACGCCTTTATAAGCGCCTGTATCTGGGTTAAAAATTTTCTTCAACTGTTTTAAGTAGCCCGTTACCGTATTGACTCCTTTGTCAAAACCCGCTGGAATGGCCTCCATGAAACTATACTTACGAGTCTCTATTTTAAAATATCCCATACGCTCATACTCCTTCATAGTGGCAGCAATGGCAATACCCAATTTGGCATCCTCATTTACCTGAGCCTGTAAGGTCTTGGTTTGCCCATTTTCACGCTTTACGGTAATACTCACTTCCTTACCCTTATAGGCTTCCAAGATAGGAACCACCTCATCCATATAAGAGGCACTCTGTCCATTAATGGACACAAGCACATCATTCTTTTGAAGGTCAATACCTTTGTTAGGAGAATCCGGTGCTACTTCTTGAACTATAAAAGGCTGGCGAAAACTCAAAAACCGGGCCTTTTCCTTATCATCGATCAAGGTGGAAATAAAATCGACCGGTATTTCACGTTCCATTACCTCCCCATCCCTTTCGATGGTGATACTGTTACCATTTACGATTTCAATAAAAACGGTGTTGAAATCCTCAATTTCATTGCCATCAACCGCTAAAATCTTATCTCCGGTTTTAATCCCTAGTTGGTCTCCAATTTCAGGAACTACCACCTGCACACCGTCCTTTAAGCTATCCGCAGGGATGATTTGGTCCCCATAGACAAATGCCATTCCAATATAGATGATAAACGCCAGGATAAAATTCACGGTTACCCCGCCAATCATAATGATAAGACGTTGCCATGCCGGTTTGCTTCTAAATTCCCATTCCTTGGGTTCTTCCTTCATAGCTTCGGTATCCATACTTTCGTCTATCATACCGGCTATTTTCACATAACCTCCCAACGGCAACCAACCAATACCATAAACGGTTTCGCCTATTTTCTTTTTAAAAAGGGAAAACTTGACATCAAAAAACAGGTAAAATTTCTCCACCCTTGTTTTAAAAAGTTTCGCCGGAACAAAATGTCCTAGTTCATGAAGAACGATCAACAGGGAGAGACTTAAAAAAAATTGAATGGTCTTGATCAGTATAGGATCCATCTAGGTTTTCTAAAATTAAACGCACAAAAGTAAGGTTTTACACCCTCTTAAAAAAAGAAAGTTGCCGCCCCATATCATTTTAAGAAACTTTTAGTAAGCCCCTTAACTATCGCATCTTGATAGCTTTGATGTACTAACGTATCTTTGCAAAAAAGATTATGCGCTCGTTTTTTGCCCAGTTCAAAATATTTGGTGCGGTTTTGTTGGTTCTATCGGCCGTAATCGTCTATTTATTCTATAATGCACTTCAGCCCAAAGAAATCCTAACTATTTACCAACCCTCTATGGTAAATCCGGAATTGGTGGATAGCACCTTACAATACAAAAAAAAATATCACACCATTGCAGATTTTTCACTTGTAAACCAAAATGGCGAAACGGTCACACAAAAAGAGTATGAGGATAAAATTTATGTGGCCGATTTTTTCTTTACCACTTGCCCTACCATCTGCCCTATCATGACCAAGAATATGGCGGAAATTCAAGAAAGAATTAAAAACGAAACAGACGTGATGCTGCTCTCACATTCGGTCACCCCTCAAATTGACTCCGTAGCACAACTTAAAAAATATGCGATTGAAAAGGGAGTAGATGACAGTATATGGAATTTGGTCACCGGAGACAAAAAGCAAATCTATAACTTGGCCCGAAAATCATATTTGGCCGTAAAGACCGATGGGGATGGTGGCCCTTATGACATGATCCACACAGAAAACTTTATTTTGGTAGACAAGGAAAAACGCATTCGCGGATTTTATGACGGAACAAAAGAGGAGGATGTGGAAAAACTAATGGCGGACCTTGAAATCTTAAAGTCCTCCTACCAAGAAGATTAAATAAAGCCCAATTTTAATTTAATACGCCTAGAAGTTTTTTGAAAAGGGCTTTTTTAAAGAGGTTTTCGACATTTTCGAGAATTTTACATTATTTTTGCCTTTAATTATAATCAATCTAAATAAGATTAATGGCGACGGTCGCAGAGTTAAAAAGAGGGCAGAAAGGGATAATTAGGGAGTTTGCTAATGATGTTTTGCCCATTAAACTCCTGGAGCTAGGATGCCTGCCGGGCAACGAAATAGAACTGGTTCAAATTGCCCCTCTCAACGATCCTATCTACGTTAACGTAAACGGTTGCCATTTGGCCATACGCAGGGAAACAGCACAACTAATCGAGTTAGATCTTATTCAAGAACAGACTGCCCTATGAGCAAACAAATTAACGTTGCCCTCATAGGGAATCCCAATACGGGTAAAACATCTGTATTCAATCAACTTACCGGTCTAAAACAAAAGGTGGGCAATTACCCCGGTATTACGGTTGAAAAGAAGGAAGGTATCTGCAAATTGCCTAGAGGTCTAAAGGCCCACATCCTGGATCTTCCCGGCACTTACAGTCTTAACACTACTTCATTGGACGAAAGTGTGGCCGTTGAATTGCTCCTCAATAAAAATGATAAGGACCACCCAGATGTTGCCGTAGTAATCAGTGATGTTGAAAACCTGAAAAGGAACCTTCTTCTATTTACCCAGATCAAAGACCTCAACATCCCAACAATTTTGGTCATCAATATGTCTGACCGAATGTCTCGAAAGGGCATTACCATAGACATTCCCTTACTAGAAGAAAAACTGAACACTAAAATTGCGCTCATGAGCACGCGCAAAGGCCTGGGACTGGACCGCCTGAAGGAACTGATTGCCGAATATGGAACCATTAAAGCGGAGAAGAGCTTGGATATTTCCGTCATAGAGCCGGAATATTTTCAAAAATTAAAAAAAACTTTTCCAAAAGAAGACCTTTACAAACTGTGGCTGGTGATTACGCAGGATGTCAACTTTATGCCGGTAGAAAAGAAACGTATTAATGAAGATGCCTCTTTTTCTATTAAAACGAAATCTGAATTAAAAAGACTGCAGCAAAAAGAAACCATTCTTAGGTATCAATATATTAATGGAGTTTTAAAGGAAACCTACAAAGTGGATACCGCTGCCGCCAAGGGATTTAGGGCTTCGCTCGATAGAATCCTAACCCACAAGGTTTTTGGCTACCTTATTTTCTTCATGATACTGTTGCTAATTTTCCAGGCCATCTATTCATGGAGCGAGCTTCCTATGGATTTTATTGACGAGCTATTCGCATCTGCCAGTGAATGGATAAAAAATACGTTACCACCCGGAATGCTAACGGATTTATTAGCCGAAGGCATTCTGGCAGGTATTGGGGGCGTAGTGATATTTATTCCCCAAATAGCCTTTTTGTTCTTTTTTATTTCCCTTTTGGAAGAATCCGGATATATGAGCCGTGTGGTCTTTTTAATGGACCGGGTCATGAAACCATTCGGTTTGAGCGGAAAAAGTGTGGTTCCCCTAATTTCGGGTACCGCTTGTGCTATTCCGGCCATTATGGCCACCAGAACCATTGAAAGTTGGAAAGAACGGTTGATCACCATATTGGTAACTCCGTTTACTACATGCTCCGCGCGGCTGCCCATATACTTAATCATCATTGCACTGATCATACCCGAAGGAACCTTTCTGGGCCTTGGTTACAAGCCTTTGACCCTCATGCTCCTTTATCTAATTGGTTTTGGGGCCGCGATACTTTCGGCAATGGTTTTGAACAAAATTCTGCAAATCAGAAGCCGACAATTTTTTGTCATTGAAATGCCCAATTACAAACTTCCCTTAGGTAAGAACGTAGCATACACGGTTTGGGAAAAAACAAAAAGTTTTGTGTTGGGAGCTGGTAAGATAATTTTAGCCATCTCCATAGTCCTGTGGTTTTTAGGGTCTAACGGATTTTCGGAAGATTTCCATAAAGCCGATGAAATTGTAGCGGAAAGGATAGAAACCCAAGGTCTCACAAGGTACAACCAAGAGAACCTTGCTACGACTCTTGCAAACTACAAATCCTCTTTAAACGACAGTGTTTCAGCTGGTATTTATAACATTTCCGAAAAGGCAATTACCGATTCTGTTCGAGTTAAAGAAGAATTACTATTTCAAAATGCCTTACATCAAGAAATAGCCAGCCATAAACTGGAAAACTCCTATATAGGGTTAATGGGAAAAGCCATTGAGCCCGTGGTTAGACCCTTAGGCTACGATTGGAAAATTGGCATTGCCGTACTCACCTCTTTTGCCGCTCGAGAGGTATTCGTCGGCACCTTGGCCACAATTTACAGTGTAGGTAGTGATGAAGAGGAAACTATAAAGAACAGAATGGCGGCAGAAATCAACCCTGCCACCGGAAAACCTTTGTTCAATTTGGCTTCGGGAATATCTCTATTGCTCTTTTATGCCTTTGCCATGCAGTGTATGAGCACCTTGGCAATTGTGAAAAGAGAAACGAATACGTGGAAATGGCCGGCCCTACAATTGGTATTCATGAGTGCTTTTGCGTATATTATAGCATTGGTCGCTTATCAATTTTTAAAATAATAGAAAACCATGTTTCAAACCATCATCACTTACTTTATTGTATTAATGGCCGTTGGTTATTTGGTTAAAAAATTCTTTCTACCTCGTTCTTTGTTTAGCGCCAACAAGGGGTCTAAGAAAGCTTGTGGACAAGATGATTGTGGCTGCAGTTGATAGCACCTCCTTGCTGCTAGAGAAACTCTAAGTTTCTGCTATTGAGTTAAAAAAAGAATAAATAGCTACTAATAAAATCCAAAAAATGGCGGTAGGTTCGCTTAACTTTTCTTTTTTTGAAAAGCGTAACCTTTAATTCCACTGTGCAAAAGCCATTTAATCTTTTACTTTTTCTATGCGCTCTGTCATCCTTCTCGCAGTCGTTAAGTTCCGTAATCGTAGATTCGGCCTCTAAAAAACCGGTGCCCTACGCCACTGTACAGCTCAACAATAGAGGAATGATCACCAATGAAGAAGGACGGTTTAAATTCTCATTGGACGCACAAATTCAACCAACAGATTCCCTTTTTATCTCTTGTATTGGCTACGAAAGCATGGGGAAGCCTATTCAGGAATTCAAGGATAGCCTGATTTATTTAAAACCGAAGGCCATTGAATTGCGAGAAGTTATCGTATCGAACAAAGAGTACACTCCCAAGGAAATCATAGAATTAGTTGAAGATCATATTGAAAAAAACTACTACACCAATTACACCAAAAAAAGGGTTTTCCTTCGCGAAACGTATCAAAATAGGGTCCTAAAGACTGAATATGAAATCAAAAAATCTAGCATTGAGGCCTTTAACCGAAATTTTCTAGACAGTGTCATCAACACCGTTCCCAAAGAAAATACCTATTACACCGAAATGTTGGGCGACTTGTATGGCGCCGATGATGCCGATGAACAAAAGCTAGACCTTATCAAAGCTTCGGAACTTTTTGATAAGAACAAAGACATTGACCTTGAAAAACTGGAAGAAAAGTTCAATGACATCGTCAAAAAGAATATTAAAACGGATTCCTACTTTAAACTAAAATCAGGTTTGTTCGGCGCCAAAATTGACCCTGAAGATATGGGCGATTTGTTTGAAGAAGAAATAGATTCTACCGATGCGGCCGCCCTGAACCAAAAACTGGAGGAAGAACGTAAACAAAAGGAAGACCGCAGAAAGTTTTTCTCCAAATACAAACGGCAAACCCTAGGCAACCTATTTGCCAACCTGCCTATTTTTGACGATTCTGATTATAACATTCTATTCAAACCAAGGCGTTACGAACTCACACTGGAAAACTTTACCTATTTGGGCGATCAGGCGGTGTATGTGATTAAATATGTACCTGACGGTTCGCCTGAATTTCAAGGTACGCTCTATATCAACTCAGACGACTTTGCCCTTATCCGAATGGATTTTGAAAACACCGAACCCCTTCGTGATTTTAGTCTTTTGGGGGTTTCCTTCAATGAATATCTCGCAAAGGGAAGCATCATCTTCGCGAAGGGAAGCGACCACAAATATCACTTACGCTACTACAATATTATTAAGGGGGTGCAGGCCGGTTTTAAACGCCCCTTGGCCATCATTGAAAAAAACAAAAACGTAAAAGGTCGTCGCAAACAAAACGAGCTAAAATTGAAAGTAGATGCTTCTTTTGGCAACATCAACCAATATGAATTGGTTGTTTTTGACGAGGAACCCATTAACGAAGAGCAATTTGAATACTTTAAAGAAAACAATAAAGTATTACCTACCTATATGCCCAATTACGACCCCAATTTCTGGAAGGGCTACAATATAATCGAACCCAACAAAGCCATTAAGGAATTTACCTCGGAAGTAGAATTTACCGATTAAATCAAATTACGAATTAAGTTGTAAAGCAAAAGTGCCCAACCGGCCACCAATAACAAACCGCCCAAGGGTGTGATGGGGCCCAAAAATTTCCATTTTTTGCCTTTGGCGCTGCTTAAGGTCAATCCGTAAATACTAAAGGAAAAAAGAATTACCCCAATAATGAAGCAGTAGACCATGGCTGCTTGATGGCCAGTATCCAAATTAAAATTGAACCCTACCATTAACAGAACCAAAGCATGGTACATTTGGTATTTTACTCCCGTTTCAAAGCTTTTTAGCTGATCTTTGGTAAAGATTTTTTTTAGGGCGTGGGCACCAAAAGCCCCAAAAATTACGGCCAAGAGACCAAAAAGAGCCCCAAATATTTGAGCGAGCAGAACCATCATTTATTTTTTTACAAAGATAGAAAGCAAAAAAAGACCGACCTCCATCAGAAATCGGTCTTTTAACAGAAAAATATTCCATTATTCTTCGTCGTAGAAAAACTGCTCTTTTACAATTTTACCATCTTTCACTTCGTAAACAGCTATTTCGGACATTTTTGAACGCTGCCCCGATGGTTTGTGAGTGGTATCCATATCGAATCTAACGGAAAACCAGTTATTGGCCACTAGCGGCTCTGAAACTTCGGTGTTGTGCACCTCAAAATTTTCTTGCCACCACTCCCCTTTTTTCTGTATTCCCTCAAAACCTTCCACATAGGCACCTTCGGCTTTTCCGTCATTTTCAATACTTACAATTTTAGGGCTATACAGTTCTTGATATGGTTTTTCAAAATCTCCTTGTTTGCACCATGACACTAATTTTGAAGCAATTTCACTTGTTTCCATCTGTTATTTTTTAATTGATTACAGTCTCAAGGTACATCATACTAGACTGATGCACAAAAAGCTCCGTAAAAATTTGATGTAAGTTTAAAGTACGAAGGCCAACTAATTTGGCTCAAGTGGTAGTTTACTTGATAACTGCTTAAAGAGTTGCTCGGTTTCCACCGAATCCTTCAGGTTAATGAAGATTTTGATAGAATCGTGGTGTACCAGCTTTATTTTGGAGTTCTCAATGTTGTCTGCAAAGACATATACTTTTTTGTCGGTAAGGGAATCTTTGAACTCCCTAAAGACACCTTTTTCCTTGGCAAAGGCCGAAAATCCGTTTAGGCGTTCCATTGGCGGGATGCGTTCTTCCAGCAAAACACTATCCAAATCAGAAAATTTAATTTTCTGGTAGTAAAATCCAGACATTACCCGGAAACCCTCATTATCCGTAGAGGTCCAATTTTTAAAGTGAAGCACGAACGCAAACAAACAGATAATTACGGTAATTACAGCTAAAATATTCCAAAACCAACCGCGGCCTTCTTTCATAGGGTCAACTTTCAAAGTGTTCTACAGGTACTATACAAACGTACAAAAGCCATTAAAATTTTTGTGTCCATAAAATAAATTCTAGCTGTTATTCAAGTCCGTTTTTAATGCATGTAGGTTCCCAATAGCCCAAAATCATTGACTATCTTCATATCAAATTTTGTAATACATATCATGGGCACCAAAACCGTTGAAGATAAAAGGCTAGAAGAACACTATTCAAAGAAAAAAGATTGGCTTAAATGGGGGCCGTATCTCAGTGAACGTCAATGGGGAACGGTTCGGGAAGATTATAGTGCCAATGGCGATGCGTGGAACTACCTTCCACACGACCATGCCCGCAGTAGAACCTACCGTTGGGGCGAAGATGGTATCGCAGGAATTTCAGATAGGTATTGCAATATTTGTTTTGCCATAGCCCTTTGGAATGGCAAAGACCCCATTTTAAAAGAACGCCTTTTTGGACTGACCGGCCCGGAAGGCAATCATGGCGAAGATGTTAAAGAGCTTTATTACTATTTGGAGAACACCCCCAGTCATTCGTACATGAAGCATTTGTACAAGTACCCACAGAATGAATTTCCATACGCCCAATTGGTTTCAGAAAACCAAAAGCGCGGCAAACACGAAACGGAATACGAACTGTTGGATACCGGACTCTTTGACAACAACGAGTATTTTGATGTATATACGGAATATGCCAAGGCTGGCGAAGAGGATACGCTCATCAAGATTTCCATTAGCAATCGAGGACCTCAAACGGCACCCATCAGCTTGCTACCAACCGTTTGGATACGAAATTTCTGGAGTTTTACGGGTATGAATGAAAAGCCCGTCATCAAAAAAATAGCGAATGCTAATACGGCAGGCGTTTTTGTGAAGCACGAATATGTAGGTGAATATCATTTGTATTTTGACACTCCCCAGAACTACCTTTTCACCGAAAACGAAACCAATACCGAGCGGGTTTTCAATGGTAAAAATGACCATCCGTTTAAGAAAGATCTCTTTCATGATGCAGTCGTCAATAATGATTTCTCTATGGCGGAAAAAAATACAGAAGGCACCAAATTTGCTCCTTTTTATCAAATGGAAGTTGCCTCCAGGGAAACCAAAACCATACAATTGCGGTTAAGCAAAAACTCCATTGACCAACCTTTTGATACCGATTTTGACCAGGCTTTTTCGGATAGGATTCAAGAATCGCAAGAATTTCTGGAAAACCTCACCCAAAATTCAACTCCTGAACAACGGGAAATACAAAAACAAGCTTTTGCGGGTCTACTGTGGACAAAACAATACTACAACTATGAAGTAGAGCAATGGCTCAACGGAGATCCGGGAAGCCATCCGCCACAAGAAAGAAAATGGGGAAGAAACAGCAGTTGGACCACTTTTAGAAACCACGACATTCTTTCGATGCCCGACGCTTGGGAATATCCTTGGTTTGCCGCTTGGGATTCCGCTTTTCACTGTGTGACCTTTTCCATGGTAGACCACGAATTCGCCAAAAAGCAATTGTTGCTCTTTACCAAGGAATGGTACATGGCGGCCAACGGACAAATTCCTGCCTACGAATGGAATTTCAGTGATGTGAATCCGCCGGTACAGGCATGGGCGGCCATTCAAATTTACCAAATGGAACTCCGTAAAACCGGTAAAGGCGATCTAGACTTCCTTAAACGAATGTTCAACAAACTGGCACTCAATTTCACATGGTGGGTGAACCGGGAAGATAGCCTCAACAATAATGTTTTTGAAGGTGGATTTTTAGGCTTGGATAATATTGGGGTTTTTGATCGCAGCAACGGAGTGCCCGGTGGAGGAGTATTGGAGCAAGTAGATGGCACCTCATGGATGGCGCTTTATTGTCTCAATATGTTGGAGATGGCCATAGAGATAGCTAAAGAGGATGCCAGTTTTGAAGATATGTGCATCAAATACTTCGGGCATTTTTGTTTTATAACGGAAGCCCTGAACAAAATATCCGAAGAAGCTGCCGGAGCCTGGGATGAAAACGACGGGTTTTTCTATGACACCCTTATTTTACCCAGTACCGAGCGTATCCCCATAAAAGTCCGGTCCATTTCAGGATTGTTGTCGCTCGCCGCCGTACTTAACGTTCGAAAAGAATCTTTAGAAAAGTTGCCAAGGTTTAAATCGAGTATGGGTTGGTATCGTAAATACCGCATGGAGAACAACAAATACCAAGTACTGGAAGAATATGAAGATGGCAAAGATGTGCTACTTTCCTTAGTTCCTCGAAAGCGATTGGATGTGCTTATGAGAAGTATTTTGGACGAAGCCGAATTTTTAAGCGACTACGGTATCCGTTCGTTATCAAAGGCTCATGAGGAAACGTACTCCATCAATATTAATGGCGCCGAATACTGTATCAATTACGAAACCGCTGAATCTACTACTGATTTGTTCGGGGGAAATTCCAACTGGCGCGGCCCCATTTGGATGCCTATGAACTACCTCTTCATTAGCACCTTTAAAGAATACCACAATCATTTTGAGAATAACCTGAAGTATGCCTACCCTTCCGGAAGTGACAATTACCTGAATTTAAAAGAAATTGCCTTTGAAATCAGCAAAAGGCTTATTTCTATTTTTAAAGAAGACGAAAACGGCAACCGACCTGTAAACGCACTGCACCAAGAAAAACATCAAGATAAATATTTCAAGGACCTCATTCTGTTCTTTGAGTATTTTGATGGGAATAACGGTCGTGGCGTGGGTGCCTCACATCAAACCGGATGGACGGCCCTTGTCGCCAATTTAATTGAGGAAATAAACAGGTAAAACTAACTCAAATTCAACTAACTGTCTTAATTAGAATAGCTATAAATTAATTGAAAAAATAGCACTTTAACAATGTAAATTTTATTACAGGTTTTTAAATTTTCTAATTTTAACTAACCATGGTCAAGTTAACTTGCATATTGAGCTCTTTTTTAATCCTTGCGCAAAGTCTTGGTTTTCATGCCAACGACTTAGCTGAATTGGATGAGCTTTTTAATCATGCAAAGTTCCACCAAGAAACTTACGGCGATAACTTTTTGGTTTTTATGGCCAAACACTATGGAGATTTAAAAGCGGAACACGAAAAAGAACATCGAGAAGAAAAGAAAGACCACGAAAAACTTCCCTTTCAGCATCATTGCCATAGTACAACCAGCAGTACTTACGTAATTCGTGATTTTAGCACAAACTTCCTTAAAATACAGGTTTTTGAAGTAGATGAAACCCATAATTTTTTCTACTCTAATTCTTACCACTCCTTGGAGGTGGATGAACCTTTTCAACCTCCTAGAGCAGCATAGTCATCACATAGTTACTTTTTGAATCGCCCACCCTTATAATCGGGTAAACAGCTATTTCTTACTTAATGGATTATGCATAATCATGCTCACAAAAATTGTAAATTTTAGTGTTCACAATAAACTCATTGTAATACTATTCACCCTCGTAGTAGTCGGTTACGGAACGTATGCCCTTACTCAAATACCTATTGGTGCCGTACCGGATATAACCAATAACCAAGTTCAGGTCATCACTACCTCCAGAAATCTTTCCACACAGGATATGGAGCAATTTATTACCTATCCCGTAGAACTTGAGATGTCCAACCTTCCCGGAGTGGAAGAAATAAGGTCTGTGACCAAATTTGGATTATCGGTGGTCACCATCGTATTTCAAGACGAGATGGGCACCTATCTCCCTCGGCAGCTCATTGCGGAAAAAATCAAATCTGCCGAAGAAAAAATACCTGTTGGTTTTGGTTCGCCGGAAATGGGGCCCATCACCACAGGTTTGGGCGAGATTTATCAGTACACTCTAGAAATAGACCCTGCTTATAAAGGTCAATATGATGTTACGGAACTTCGTACCATTCAAGATTGGGTGGTTAGAAGACAACTTTCGGGAATACCCGGAGTGGTAGAGGTAAATACTTGGGGTGGTTATTTAAAGCAATATGAGGTTGCCATCAAAACTGAAAAACTAACTGCCATGGATATTATGGCCCATGATGTTTTTTTGGCACTTGAAAAAAATAATAATGTAGCAGGTGGCGGTTACATTGAAAAAGAAAACGAAGCCTATTTTATAAGGGGAGAGGGACTTACCAAGAATCTGAAAGATATTGAAAATATAGTGGTAACCGTTAAGAACGGACTACCCGTCTTAATAAAAGATGTGGCCGATGTGGGCTTTGGTAGTGCAACGCGTTTTGGGGCCATCACCGGTAATGGGGAAGGTGAAAAGGTTCTCGGCCAAATAATGATGTTGAAAGATGCCGACTCTAAAAAAGTTATTGATGCCGTAACGGAAAGGATTGAGAATATTTCAGGTGCGCTGCCAAAGGGAGTCTACATCAATCCTGTATTGGATCGTAGTGACCTCATTGCAAAAACCACATTTACCATTACTGAAAATCTGGTTCTGGGTTTTCTTATCGTCATTTTTATTGTGGTTCTGCTCTTAGGAAATTTTCGGTCCGGTTTGGTAGTGGCATCCGTTATACCGCTATGCTTGCTTTTTGCTCTCTCGCTAATGTACATTTTTGGCGTTGATGCCAACTTAATGAGTCTGGGCGCCATAGATTTTGGTATTATTATAGACGGAGCAGTGATTATTGTGGAGTTCATTGCATTTCAAATAGCATCGAAAAGCTCTGAACTATGTCATTTATCAAAGAAAGAACTACAAACCCGTAAAGATGCTATTACGGTAAAGAGCGCTTCCAAAATGATGAACTCTGCGATTTTCGGTCAACTGATTATCTTAATCGTATTTATCCCAATCCTTTCTTTGAGCGGAGTGGAAGGTAAAATGTTCAAACCCATGGCTCTAACCTTCAGTTTTGCACTCTTGGGCGCAATGGTTTTTTGCTTTACTTATGTACCGGCAATTGCATCGCTTATTTTAAAACCTTCAAAACAGCTAGCTGATGGGACCACATCTAAAAAGAAGGGGGTTTCAGTGAGATTGGTCACTTGGCTAAATAACACCTACGACCCTATTATTGATTGGGCACTAAACAGCAAAAAGCTAGTTCTGGCGTTGGCCTCTATACTTCTTGCACTAAGCATTTATATTTTTTCTACGATGGGTGGCGAATTCGTACCCACCTTGGACGAAGGAGACTTTGTTATTCAACCGGTATTAAAAACGGGAACCTCTCTTCAGAAGACCATTGAAACAACCACGAAGATCGAGGAAATACTTTTGAAAGAATTTCCTGAAGTAAATCAAGTGGTCACACGTATTGGAGCGGCCGAAGTGCCTACCGACCCAATGTCAATGGAAGAAAGCGATGTAATTATTTCACTAAAACCGGAAAACGAATGGACCACTGCGGAAACCAAAGACGAGTTGGCCAACAAATTCAAGGAAGCACTATCCGTTATTCCAGGAATTGGAATTGAATTTACCCAACCGATTGAGATGCGGTTTAATGAGCTTATAACCGGTGTTCGTTCCGATATTGCCATTAAAATTTTTGGAGAAAATCTGGAAATCCTCAGTAAAAAAGGAAATGAAATAAAAAACCTAATAAAAGACGTGCCCGGGGCATCGGATATTACCGTGGAGAAAATTGTGGGACTTCCCCAGATGAATGTAAAATATGACAGGAAAAAAATTGCACTCTACGGACTCAATATTAAGGATTTAAATGACATGATCTCCATGGGGTTCGCGGGAAGGACCGTAGGGAGTATGTTCGAGGGAGAAAAAAAGTTCGATTTGGTAGTTAGGTTACACAAAGACAATAGAACGGAAATGGAGCACCTTAAAAACCTCTATGTAGACACCCCAAATGGTTTTAAAGTTCCCTTGAACGAAATTGCCGAAATCTCCTACCAAAAAGGGGCCGCGAAAATTTCAAGGGATGATACCCGTAGGAGGATTGTTGTTGGAATTAATGTTCGCAACCGAGACCTGCAATCCGTTGTAAACGATGTGCAAGAACTTATTTACAACAACATCCAGTTACCAACGGGATATAACATTTCATATGGGGGTCAATTTGAAAATCTACAAAGTGCCAAAGCAAGACTTTTAATTGCGGTACCCATTGCGCTTATCTTAATTTTTATCCTTTTGTATTTCGCATTCAAATCGGTCAAAGAGGCATTACTTATTTACTCGGCAATTCCCTTAGCCGCCGTTGGGGGCATTCTTTTTCTATGGATGAGGGGCATGCCGTTTAGTATTTCTGCAGGGGTAGGCTTTATAGCTCTTTTTGGTATTGCCGTACTGAACGGTATTGTGTTGATCGAACATTTTAAAGAACTACAAGAACAACATTTCACAAGTATGGAAAAATTAATAAAACAAGGAGCAAAGGACCGTCTGAGGGCCGTTTTGTTGACCGCTTCTGCCGCTGCCTTAGGATTTCTACCCATGGCCGTTTCTACCAACGCCGGAGCGGAGGTTCAAAGACCTTTGGCAACCGTGGTAATTGGCGGACTTATAAGTTCCACCTTACTTACCTTGTTGGTACTTCCTGTTCTCTATTCCCTTTTTAAAAACGGTAAGAAACTCAATTTAAAGGTAGGTAATCAAAGTAAAATTAGGATATTGTCAAATGTGTGTTTAGGAATTTCTACCATCTCTTATTCCCAAGAAACACCCATAAATTTAGAGGGGCTTATCCAAATAGCCTTTGAAAATAACTCCGGATTCAAAGCTGCACAATTGAAAAAGGAAAAATCGAAGACGCTTTTGGTAAATGCTTTCGACTTCGATAAAACAGAAATATACTATCATTACGATCAAAACAACCTAAGTGTTGGAAACTTGCCCCTGAATGTTTGGGGCATACAGCAAAATTTTTTGTTCCCAACGGTATATTTTAGTAAAAAATCTGTTCTTAAAAAAGAGTTACACCTTTCTGAAAAAGAATTTGAAATTCGAAAAAAACTCCTAAAAAAAGATGTTTCGGTTGCCTATTACAATTTTTTATATCAAACCGAAAAAGAAGCCATCTACCGGGCTTTAGATAGCCTGTATACCGATTTTGCCCGTATGGCCAAACGTAGGTTTGAACTTGGCGAAACCAATTATTTGGAGAAAATCACTGCATCAGCCAAACGAAGGAGAATTCAAGTAGCACTTGAAAAAACTAAGAAAGATGTAACCGTAGCCTATTCTACAATCTTAGGCTTGATTCAAACAACGGACTCCGTAAAAATTATGGTAACTCCAGCGGAAAAAATCGGATTAAAGCTAATTTATCCAGAGAAAACCATAGAATCAAGCTATTATCAATCCTTAGCGGAAAAGGCACGAGCCGAAAAAAAACTTGAAAGCCATAAATTGTTACCGGATTTGACCTTTAATTATTTTCAGGGAAGCAACAGTGCATTGAGCAGTCCGCTTTACGGCTATCAAGTAGGGGTCAAAATACCTTTACTATTTTCTGGTAATAAATCCAGAATTAAAGCTGCAATGCTTTCAGAATTAAAAACACAGGAAGAATCCAAGGAATATCAAAAAAACCTATCTGTAAAGCACAGCAACCTTTTAAAGGAACATGAAAAATATGCCCAAACACTAGAATACTTCAAAGAAGAAGGAATTACCCTCTCCGAAGAGATATTAAAAACGGCCACCATTTCTTTTAAAAACGGGGAAATAGATTTTTTTCAATACATACAGAGTTTGGAGAACGCATATGAAATACAATTAGAGTATTTGGAAAATCTTAACCTGTACAACCAGACAACACTTGAAATCAATCACCTTAGCCTTGAGTTTTAATAACACATACCATGAAAAACATAGTATTAATTATCTCCGCCACCCTTCTAACCGCCTGCGGAAATACCGATAAAAATAACGCAAACAACAATGCGGAAGCCCCGCATTCATCAAATAGTTTTATTAAAGTTAGCCAAGACCAATTTAACAACGGAAAGATGAAATTGGGTACCATAGAAACCAGGCCCTTTCTTGAAACTGTTGAGGTAAATGGTATGATAGACGTGCCGCCAGAAAATAAGGCAGTCGTAAGCGCTACCATGGGAGGTTATATCAAAAGCACCCCTCTTCTAATAGGAAATCGAGTTAAAAAAGGCCAACTACTTGCCACTATCGAAAACCCCGATTTTATCAAACTACAACAAGAATATCTAGAAGCTAAGGAGCAATTGACTTATTTGAAAAACGAATTCGAAAGACAAACGGCCCTAAAGACCGAAAATATTACTTCGGAGAAAAAATTTTTAAGAGCAGAGAGTGAGTATAAAACTACTATGGCAAGGTATGCTAGCCTTAAAAAACAACTGGCCATGATAAATATTTCCGCGGCTGAAGTTGAAAAAGGAAACATATCTACTGTCGTTTCCATCTATTCGCCTATTAATGGAAGTGTCACCCAAATATACGTAAGTAAGGGATCTTATATTTCCCCAGCTTCCCCTATTCTAGAAGTCATCAATAATGAACATATTCATCTGGAGCTTTCCGTTTTCGAAAAGGATATCATGAAAATAAAAAAGGGTCAGGAAATTCAATTCCGTATTCCGGAAGCTTCTGACTCCGTATTTCTGGGCGAAGTTTATCTAATCGGTACTTCTATTGATCCAAACAGGACAATTAAAGTTCACGGCCATTTAAAGAATGAGGCCAAAAACCAATTCTTGACCGGTATGTTCGTCACTTCTAAAATTGTGATAGGTAGCACGGAGAAATACGCGCTACCCTCAGAAGCAATAGTCTCCTTTGAAGATAAATCTTACATATTACAACTAGAAAAAAAAGAGAACGAGGTTTACTATTTTAAACAGACAGAAATAGCGCCCGGAAACCTTCATAAAAATTATACATCAATCACCAATTACCACCAATTACCAAGCGAATCGTACTATTTAACAAAGGGAGCCTATGACCTCATAGGAGAATAGATGGTGAAGCTAAAATGAATATTTTATAGATGATGACCTAACCAAGTCCAACATCCAATGTCATCATGATGATAAATCCGCCTACAAAACCCATAGTGGCAATGTCCGTATATTTATCCTGTTGGGTTTCGGGGATGACCTCCTCTACCACCACAAAAAGCATAGCACCGGCAGCAAATGAAAGCGCATAAGGTAAAATAGGTTCGAAAGTTAGAACGGCCCAAGCCCCAAGAACTGCGGCTATAGGTTCAACGATGGCGGAAGCCTGTCCGTACAAAAAGCTTTTCGTACGGCTCAAACCATGTCTACGTAAGGGCATGGCCACAGCAAAGCCTTCCGGAAAGTTTTGAAGTCCGATACCTAAGGCTAGGGCTACCGCACCTCCAATGGACGCCCCGTCAAAACCGGCGGCCACACCTCCAAAAAGCACTCCTACCGCCAAACCTTCAGGAATGTTGTGCAAGGTAATGGCCAAGGTTAAAAGGGTGGTTCGCCTCCAAGGTGTTTTTACCCCTTCGGCTTCACTTTCCTTAAAATTGATATGCAAATGTGGAAGAATCTTGTCCAGTGCAAAAATAAAGGCTGCGCCTAACAAAAAGCCGACCGCCGCCGGAATCACCTTTACAAAACCTTCCCCGGGACTCATCTCAATACCCGGTGCCAAAAGACTCCAAAAACTGGCGGCTACCATCACTCCACCGGTAAATCCCAACATTCCATCCAGTACGGCTCGGTTCATCGTCTTAAAGGCAAATACCAAGGACGCCCCCAATGCTGTAAGTCCCCAAGTGAAAACGGTAGCATAGAATGCTGCCAGAACGGGGTCTATAGATTCAAAATAATCAATTACCTGCTGTATCATTATTCCGTAATTTTTAAATATAAATTGGATGCAATCTGCTGGGAGATATGAATATCCCTATCTCCAATTCTAATATGCAAAGAACCGTCAAACTCCTCTTTGTCCATCACCAAAACCGCATCTCCCAAGGCAATGTTATTTTTGTCGAGAAATTTTAGAAAAGGCGCTGAAGAATCCTTCACCCCCACGCAAACACCACTTTTACCAATAGGCACTTCGCTCAACAACTTTTTAATGGCTTTTTTGAATTCCCCTTTTTTAGAAGGAATGGGATCACCGTGGGGATCCACTTCAGGATATCCTAAAAGCTTATCTAAACTATCGGTCAGTTTTTCGCTTTTTATATGCTCTAGCTGCTCTGCCACCTCATGGACTTCATCCCAGGAAAAATCAAGCTTTTCCACTAAAAAAACTTCCCACAGACGGTGTTTTCGCACCAAGGTAAGTGCCGTTTTTTGCCCATGTTCGGTAAGGCTAACACCTTTGTAAGGTTTATAGTTGACCAAGCCCTTTTCCGACAACTTTTTGACCATATCGGTTACCGATGAAGGTTTGGTATCCATCTCTTCTGCCACTGAATTGGTGGAAACTGTTGTGTTTTCACCTTTCCCTATGTGATAAATCGCTTTTATATAGTCTTCCTCTGAAAGCGTCATAGTATTTTTTAAGAATACACAAAAATACATTTTTATAACTAAAAACAAATTTTTAGTTTTGTCTAAATTTAATTTTATATCTATTTAAATATTTATTTTGCTCACACAAAATTTTAGATTTATCATACTCTTCTTCAATATATTAATCGGATATTCGCTTTACGCCCAAAACGGTCAATTGAGCGGAACTTTAACCGATGGTGATTTTCCCGTGCCCTACGCCAATATTTATTTACATGGAACCGATTTTGGAACGGCCTCCGATGAAAATGGAAGTTTTTTAATCCCAGACATTCCCGAAGGAAACTACACCCTAAAAATAAAAGTGTTGGGCTACCAGCCTTATTCCAGTAGCATTAACATACAATCGGGGAAAACGAAGAACCTCAACATACTTCTTCAAGAATCATCGGAACAACTGGAAGAAACGGTGGTTACCGGCACCTTAAAAGCCGTCAGTCGATCGGAAAGTCCGGTACCGGTTGAAGTCTACAGCCCCACCTTTTTAAAAAAGAATCCCACCGCAAGCATTTTTGAGGCTCTTCAAAATGTAAATGGTGTTCGCCCACAAATCAACTGTAACGTGTGCAACACAGGTGATATACATATTAACGGATTGGAAGGGCCCTACACTTTGGTTCTTATAGACGGAATGCCCATTGTTAGTGGCTTGGGAACGGTATATGGTCTATCGGGCATTCCCAACTCCCTCATTGAGCAGATAGAGGTCGTGAAAGGGCCAGCGTCTAGCCTTTACGGGAGTGAAGCCGTTGGCGGACTTATCAATATTATTACCAAAAATAGCTTGGACGCGCCCGACTTTTTTGCAGATGCTTTTACCACGAGTTGGGGAGAATATAATTTAGATGTGGGAGCTAAAATTCCAGTTGGCAATAAAACGGATGTTCTCTTGGGCGTGAACTATTTTAAATACGATGAGCTAATCGATAATAACAATGACAACTTTACCGATTTAACACTTCAAGATAGAATTTCGGTATTTCAAAAATGGAATTTTAAAAGGGACAAATCCCGCATCTTTTCCCTTGCCGGAAGGTATTTCTATGAAGACCGATGGGGAGGCGAGTTGCAATGGACCCCAGAGTTCAGGGGTGGGGACGAAATCTATGGTGAAAGTATTTACACCAGCCGATGGGAAGTTTTAGGAAAGTACCAGTTACCTCTTGAAGAAAAAATGCTGCTTTCCTTTTCCTATAACGACCACAAGCAAAACTCAGTTTATGGAGACACCCCTTATATTGCCGACCAACGAATAGGTTTCGCACAATTGACATGGGATAAAAAAATAAAATCCCACGATTTATTATTTGGGGCGGCCGCTAGGTACAATTATTACGACGATAATACGGCCGCTACTGTAGAAGAAGATGAAGTTGTAATTCCCAGTCTTTTTGTACAAGATGAAATGCAATTGGCGCAAAAGCACTCTCTATTGCTGGGTATGCGCTATGATTATGATGAAAGGCACGGTAACATTTTCACCCCCAGAATGGCTTATCGCTGGAAATTGAACGAAAATGATATTCTAAGATTTAATGCCGGTACCGGTTTTAGGGTCGTCAATTTATTTACCGAAGACCATGCCGCTTTAACAGGAGCCCGCGAAGTGGTGGTTACCGAAGAACTGAATCCTGAACGATCTATCAATTTCAATCTGAACTATCTCAAAAAATTCTATGGCGATAACGGAACTTTTATGGGGTTGGATGCATCCGTATTCTACACTTCATTTAGCAACGCCATTTTACCAGATTACGACACCGACCCTAATAAAATTATTTATGACAATCTAGATGGAAAATCGGTTTCTCAAGGTGTAAGCCTCAATTTAGATGTTGTTTTCCCCAGCAGTTTTAAAATTATGGCCGGCGCTACTTTACAAGATGTTAGCCAAACCGAAGATGGTAATAAACAAAGGCAGATTCTGACCGAAAGATTTACAGGCACTTGGGGCTTATTTTATGATATTAGGCCCATTCATCTATCCATTGATTATACAGGGAACCTTTACGGACCCATGCGACTACCCCTATTAGGAGAACAAGACCCCAGACCAGAATACAGCCCTACCTGGAGCATACAAAACATACAATTCACCTACAAAGGAATTGAAAATATTGAACTTTACGGAGGTATAAAAAACCTTCTGGATTGGACACCCAATAGAGGCACCCCCTTTTTAATTGCCCGCGCCAACGACCCTTTTGACAGAGATGTTACCCTTGACAACAATGGTGACGTGGTCGCAACGGCGAACAACCCGAACGCCTTAACCTTTGACCCCTCTTATGTTTACGGACCCAACCAAGGCATCAGGGCTTTTTTTGGATTACGATACCGTCTCGATTGAACAACGATATTATAATTATATATGTACATTTAGACTACTTTCTAGAAGCCTAAATGTCAAACCAAACTATTCACTACGATTATATCATTATTGGAGCCGGAGCTGCCGGCCTTATGTTGGCCAAGGCAATGAGCCAGGATTCCTTTTTTGATAATTCAAGCATCCTATTGTTAGATAAAGATTCAAAAACAACGAATGACCGTACGTGGTGTTTTTGGGAAAAGGGAAAAGGTCCGTTTGACCACTTGGTAAGCAAAGAATGGAAGCACATTCATTTTTCAGGAAAAGGGTTTTCAAAAGATTACAAAATTGCCCCCTTCACCTATAAAATGGTGAAAGGGCTTGATTTTTATGAGGATGCGCTGAACTATATTTCCACTAAAAACAATATCCGCTTCAAGGTAGAAGAAGTACTTTCTATTGAAGATAAGAATGAATTTGCCTTTATAACAACATCAAAGCAAACCTACAGTAGCAAAAGGGTTTTTAATAGTATGTTCTCCTATGATAGGGCGAACCAACAAACAACATACCCTGTACTTCAACAACATTTTCTAGGTTGGAAAATTAGAACAGACCAAGCGGTATTTGATAAAGATAAGGCCACCTACATGGATTTTTCCGTTCCTCAAAAAGGAAATACCCGGTTTATGTATATGCTCCCTTTTTCGAGCAATGAGGCTTTGGTAGAATATACATTATTCAGCAAAGATTTGTTATCGGAAGCCGAATACAAAGATGCTTTGCAAACCTATATTTCAGAAGATTTACAAATCAAAAATTTTGAAATTGTAGATACAGAGTATGGAAGCATTCCCATGACCTGCTACCCTTTCTCAAAAAATAACAGTCGGCATATATATCATATTGGCACCGCGGGCGGTTGGGCCAAGCCTAGCACAGGATATGCCTTTATGAGTACCGCAAGAAAAATTCCCAAATTAATCCATCACTTAAAAACAGATAAGTCCTTAAATATCCTCAAATTTAAGAACCGCTTCTGGTACTACGACTTGATTTTACTTGATGTTTTGGCCAAAAACAATTCACAAGGTCATTCCATTTTCACCTCTATTTTCAGAAAAAGAAGTCCTCAATTGCTCTTTAACTTTTTAGACGAAAACACTTCCCTAAAAGAAGAGCTCTATTTTATTTGGAGCTGCCCTAAATGGCTTTTTACCAAATATTTAGCAAAGAGATTAGGAATCACCAAAAAATCCTAAGCAAAATTTAAATAAGCCGCATTTACAAGGCGAGCAAAACATTTTTAACAACTTTTTATTGTTTTTAACGAATATTGGCTACATTTAGCCCCGATATAACTTAAGAAACTCAATTAATATGAACTACCAACCTAACCTAAGTAGGGAAAGGTATGTGCGTTTTCTACGCCACTTTTTCACCCTCCTATTATTTCTTGGGGGAACAAAATTCTCTATCGCCCTAGCTCAATCAACCATAGAAGGAACTGTTACAGATGCGGCAGGAACCCCTTTGCCCGGTGTGAGTGTGGTAATCGATGGCACTACACAAGGTGTCTCAACAGATTTTGACGGAAACTATTCAATTAATGTAGAAAGCTCAGATGCAGTCTTGATTTTCTCATACATCGGTTTTGTTTCTCAAACGATTTCGACCGATGGACGCTCGAGCATAGACATTCAAATGCAAGAAGATGTAGCCAACTTAGACGAAGTCGTAGTTGTTGGTTATGGTACTCAAAAAAGAGCTACCGTATCTGGATCTGTTGCCTCTGTTAAAGGGGAAGAACTAACCAAATCTCCTACCGTGAACCTGACCAACTCGCTTTCTGGTCGAGTAGCAGGTCTATTTGTCAACCAGCCAAGTGCTGAGCCGGGCTATGACAATGCAACTATAAGAATAAGAGGTACCAACACCTACAATAATACTGGCGCATTAGTGGTTGTAGATGGTATTCCTGACAGAGATGGAGGGTTAGGTCGAATTAATCCAGCTGATATCGAGAGTATTTCTGTTCTTAAAGATGCGTCAGCTGCTATTTATGGAGCTCGTGCGGCTAACGGGGTAATCTTGGTAACCACCAAACGCGGAAGATCGGGTAAACCAAAAATCACCTATTCCTCCATGCAGGGTTGGGCAACGCCAACGGTAATTCCAGAAATGGCCAATGCCGCCCAATATGCCGAACTTAGAAATGAGCTTGATATAATCTATAACGTGCCAACAAATGAATGGGAGGCGGCTGCAAATGCCTATAACACCACCGGCACCTATACTAGATTGAACGGAACCGAACGAAGTGCTGTATACTCCCCAGAGGATATAGAGCTTTTTAAAAATGGCACCGATCCATGGGGGCACCCTGATACCGATTGGTTTGACGAGACCTTCAAAAGAGGATCGTCCCAAGAAAAACACACCATGCAGCTAACCGGCGGAAGTGAAAACTTTAACTATTTCAGTTCTTTGGGCTACCTAAAACAGGATGCCTATTATAAAAACTCCGCCACCGGTTATGAACAGTATGACCTACGTGTAAACTTGGACGCCAAGATCAGTGAGGGCATACAACTTAAAATAGGAGTTTTAGGCAGAGAAGAAATTAGGAATTTTCCAACGGAACCCGCCAGCGCCGTATTTAGAATGTTGACTCGCGGTAGGCCCACGGAGCCTGCCTATTGGCCCAATGGCTTCCCTGGTCCGGATATTGAGAACGGCCAACAACCCGTAGTAATAACTACCAGCCAAACAGGTTATGATAAGGACACTCGGGATTTCTTTCAATCCAATGCCACCCTGGATATTAAAATTCCATGGGTAGAAGGCCTTAAATTTCAAACTACCGCAGCCATAGACAAAAGCTTTTTAAATCGAAAGGTATGGAGGACACCATGGAACCTATATACTTGGGATGGGGTAAACAGGGACGAATCTGGCCTTACCCCAGTTCAAAGGGGTCCTGCCGAGCCTAGATTAACCCAATATTCACAAAATCGCTTGAATATACTTTTAGGTGCCAACCTTCAATACGAAAAATCTTTTGGAAACCATAACCTTCTAATTCTAGCTGGAACCAACAAAGAGACCAAAACTTACGAGGGCTTTGAGGCCTTCAGACGATATTTCATTTCCCCTTCGATTCAAGATTTATTTGCAGGGGGAACCAATGAACAAAATATCGACGGCTCTTCCGATAGAGCTTCTAGGTTAAACTATTTCGGCCGCGTTGGTTATGACTTCTCGGAAAAATATTTAATGGAATTTCTTTGGAGGTATGATGGATCCTATCTTTTCCCCGAGGATACCCGTTATGGATTCTTCCCAGGTTTCAGCGCCGGTTGGGTCATAACCAAAGAAAATTGGTTTGACGGCATGAATAGCGACTCCTATCTTAACCACCTAAAGCTTCGTGCGTCTTGGGGACAGTTAGGTAACGATAAGTTTGATGATAGTGAATTCCCCGCCAACCAGTTCTTGGCCACCTATGGCTTTGGAACATACGTAGTTAACAACTCTTTGGTTACTACTCTAAGTGAATCCAGGGTGCCTAATACAGGCATTACTTGGGAGGTAGCCACCAACATCAACGTTGGTCTTGACGCCCGCTTTATCAAAAACAAATTGAACTTAGAATTCGATTGGTTCCTAAACAAGAGAACGGATATCCTTACCACGCCATCTGCATCCTTGCCTGCACTTTCTGGTATTTCCCCTCCACGGCAAAATTTCGGTGAAGTGGAAAACAAAGGTTTCGACTTTATTTTAGGCTGGAACGATTTTATTGGTGAAGAATTTTCTTATGGGGTTACCATAAATGCGGGATATGCCAAAAACAAGATCATCTTCAATGATGAGGCCGAAGGCTCCCCCGAATGGCAACGTGTTACGGGCCGCATGATTGGAGCCGAATTGATTTATGGTTATGATGGTGTATTCGCTACCCAAGAAGATATAGACAACGAACCATTGGATTATTCTGCCATAAATAGTAATCTCCGCCCTGGTGACATGAAATACTTGGATTACGATGGGGACGGTAGAATAACCCCAGATGACCGTTACAGAAACGATAAAAATGTCTATCCTACTTTACAGGGAGGCATTAACCTTACAGCCAGTTATAAAAACTTTGACATCAGCATGTTGTTTCAAGGAGCTTGGGGCGGAGAGTTGTTCTTCAACTTTAACGAGGCAGGAACCATTGGAAATTACCTAGTAAGAGATTATAACAATAGATGGTCACCAAACAATCCTAGCAGTGTTCATCCACGAATTTCGGATAGGGGAGACCAATATTATAGCAATGGCAATACTTATTGGAGGCAGGATACGGACTATATGCGTTTGAAGAATTTTGAATTGGGCTATAATTTCCCATCTGAGATTATTGACCATGTTGGCCTAAGCAATCTTAGGTTCTATTTAAACGGCTCCAACCTATTTACTTGGACAGATGCCCTTTTTGACCCTGAAGGTTTGAACACCAGTGGAAGGGACTATCCAGTTTCCAAAATCTTTAGTGCCGGTTTTTCTGTATCATTCTAAAAAACTAAGATAAAATGAAAATTATTCAAAATATAAAAAGATGGCAGCTCGTAATTTTAGCATTGCCTTTTGCCTTGAGCTGTAATGATGATTTTACGAGCATTACACCTCTCAGCGACGTTTCTGAAGAAAGTGTTTGGTCCGATGCAGGGCTTGCCGAGGCAACAGTGACTGGAGCGTATAACGGGCTTGGTGCCGGCGGTTTAGATGAACAAATGTTGGCTTCCTTGACTGATGAGGCTCTTTTTACTCATCCAGATAGAGGAATTAATACTATTAATGAATCCCGTTCCAACTCCGCAGAAACTGGCTGGATCAATAACACGTGGGATTGGAACAATATGTACGGGTATATTAGGGATGTAAATCTGGCGATTACCAACTTAAGCACGGGGCAAATAGAGGATACGGATCTGGTAAATCGCCTTTTAGGTGAATCCTATTTCCTTAGGGCCTATTACTATCATCAATTACTTAGATTTTATGGTGGTATTCCCCTAATTGACGAACCTCTGCAATTAGATTCTGATTATAACATTCCTAGAAACACTTTTGAGGAATGTGTCAATTTCATTGTGTCAGACTGTGAGAGAGCATTTGATTTACTTGATGGTCGCGAAATGGAGTCAGGCAGAGCTAACCCTACAGTCGCTTTAGCCCTTAAAGCTCGTATTTTACTCTATGCCGCAAGTGACCTGCATGACTATCCCACAGCATCTGCCAATTCAACAACACTTGCAAGCTACTCCAACCCCGAGTTAATCGCATACACTTCTGGAGACCAACAACAAAGGTGGGTTTTAGCTCGAGATGCCGTAAAAGAAGCCCTGGATTATTCCAGCACTGGTTATAGGCTAGATTTGAACGCGCCGGTATCCCTGGAAGAAGGAGTGCAGAACTATTCAGACATATATTTGGCCAGAAATGGAGGGGAAACGGACATTATTTGGGAACGTCAATATGTCGAAATCAGTGGCCCCGGACGGCGAATAGGCTTATTTAACGGTCCTAACGGATACCATAACTGGGCCGGCAATGCACCCTTACAAAACTTGGTCGATGATTATGCCATGAGCGATGGTTCCGAATTTGATTGGGACAATCCAGAACATGCTAGCACACCTTATGAAAATAGGGAAGCTCGGTTTTATGCCACCATTCTTTATGATGGTGCCGATTGGAAGCCGAGGCCTTCCGATGTTGCCGAACGTGACCCTGCCAACCAAATCCAGACTGGAAAATACGAAGTAAATGGATCGGGCGCTGTTGAAGAAATTTTTGGATTAGACACTCGTGAAGGTCCTGTAGAAGACTGGAACGGTACCCGTACCGGTTACTATACCAAAAAGTTTATCAACCCAGATCCTGCTTTTGTCGACCAATTTGATTTTCAAACCATACCTTGGCCTTTCTTTAGGGAAACGGAACTGGTCTTGAACTACGTAGAAACCCTTTTGGAAACAGGTGACGAAGGGGAAGCCATTAATTGGCTGAACAAAATTAGGTTTAGGGTAGGCCTTCCTGCGGTTACCGCTACGGGAGACGAGCTTGTAGACGTTTATAGAAACGAAAGAAGACTAGAACTAGTTTACGAAGAACACAGGTACCACGATGCTAGAAGATGGATGATTGCCCCTGAAACATTTGGAGCACCTGCCGTAGCCACTACAATCGATGCTGATTTGAAGCCCGGTGCCACTGTCTCTATATATAAGTATGACAAGGACAACTATGATTATAAATATACTTCTGAAGATATTTTATTTGAAAATCGCTTTTGGTTGGATAAAACATATTACGTACCAATCAGAATTGCCGAATTGAACGCCAATACCGCTTTAATTCAGAATCCTGGTTATGATTAATTTTAGTTTATAGTATATAATTACGGCCCTAGTTCATTGAACGTAGGGTCGTTTTTTTAATGCCCCTTCTCTTTTTGTAGATTTACCTTATTACTTTCAAGAGCACCTGTTGATGAAGTCAATTAATCGAAACATATCTAAAATTTGTGAATCATATCGATTCACCCTCTACATCTCTTTTTTACTAATCTTTTTAATGACTAGTTGTGAGAAAACTTATGAGCTCTCTGGAAAAAATGCTTCTACTGAACGAATTTTTACCAAGCTTAATTCAAACGAGACTGGAATTGATTTTTCAAATCTTTTAGACGAAGACATTCGATATAATGGCCTGCAGTATGAATATTTTTATAATGGTGGGGGTGTAGCCGTGTCTGATTTCAACAATGATGGGTTAAAAGATATATTCTTTGTTTCGACCATTAACCAGCATAAATTGTTCTTGAATAAAGGGGATTTAAACTTTGAAGATGTATCTCACATGACCGGCATTCTTAATCAACAGCACTTCTCCACAGGCGTCACTGTTGTTGACATCAATAATGATGGTTGGATGGATATCTACCTATCTAATTCGGGAAAATTTAAAAATCCAAAAACCAGAAGAAACAGGCTATATATAAATACAGGTGCCAAAAACAAAGAAGGGATACCTATTTTTAAAGAGGAAGCTAAAAATTACGGCCTTGACAGTTCAGATTGTTCTACCCAAGCCTCTTTTTTTGATTATGATAAAGATGGTGACCTTGATATGTTTCTTCTCAACCACAGTCCCAGCCCTTACCCAGAAGATAAATCTTTGCTTGAGTTATCACAAACAGATGGAGGAGTCGCCAACAACCGCCTCTACAGAAACGATAACGGACGTTTTATAGATATTAGTAATGAAGCAGGTATCATACAGAACCGCTTGTCTTACGGGTTAGGAATCTCAATAAGCGATATAAACAACGACACCTGGCCAGACATTTATGTAGCCAATGATTTTACGGGTAAAGACTTGCTCTATATAAATAATCAAGATGGCACTTTTGTAGAAAGAATTAACGAAGCCACAAATCATATATCCTTTTTCTCAATGGGTAATGATATTGCCGATATCAATAATGATGGTTGGATGGATATGATGGTGGTAGACATGATGGGCGCTAACAATTATGACATTAAAACCAGTATGAGCGGTATGAACCCTGCACGTTTCTACGAAACGGTAAATTCAGGGCAACATTATCAATACATGTACAACACCCTACAACTTAACTCAGGCTACCTTCAAGAAAATGGGGTGCCAATTTTCTCAGACATTGCTCAATTGACTGGGGTATCGAATACAGATTGGAGCTGGGCTCCCCTGTTTTTTGATATGGATAATGATGGACATAAAGACCTTTTTGTGTCGAACGGTATCAAAAGAGACTTTAGAAACAATGATTTTGTAAACTACGTCAACAAAAAGCAAGACTCTATACGCCAAGCCAAAAGCATGGATGTTAAAGATTACATCTCCGATGTGATGCTAAAAATGCCTACTAGAAAAAAAGAAAACTATTTTTTTAGAAACTCAGGTAATTTAGAATTTACCCAAATGAATAAGGTATGGGGCGACAGTATAGAGACCAGTTCCAATGGTACGATATATGCTGACCTTGACAATGATGGCGATTTAGAACTCATCGTCAACAATACAGATGACCCGGCCTATATTCTTAAGAACAATTCAAGGGAGCTTGGCCTTGCACACTATTTGACTATTGCCTTCAATGGGCCAGATGGTAATCGAGATGGAATTGGCACCAGGGTAACCGTCCATTCCTCGGCAGGAAAGCAAACCCAAGAATTATATTTTTCAAAAGGTTTTATGTCGGCAAAGGATAGAGAGCTTCATTTTGGACTTGGTAACGATGAAACGGCATCGGTAGAAATTCTTTGGCCAGATAACACTAGACAACTCTACCCAAATGTCAAGATTGACAAAACAATGGTAATTGATTATAAAAATTCCGAGGCCAGGACGGCCTATGAAGAAACCGTGGTCGACTCAACACTCTTCATCAAACAAAACATAGAAGGCCTTGAATACAAGCACGTAGAAAATTCATTCGATGATTTTAAACGAGAGAGTTTACTTCCTCACAAAATGTCAAATGAAGGGCCTGCTCTGTCTGTAGGAGATATCAACGGCGACGGTCTGGAAGATGTTTTCGTCGGTGGGGCGATAGGGCAAGCTAGTGCACTTTTCACGCAAAATTCCGATGGTAGTTTTACCAAAGTCTTAACTACAGCCTTTGAAGACACCTCTATGTATGAAGATGTTTCTTCGTTACTTTTCGATGCCGATCAAGACGGTGATCTTGACCTGTATGTTACTAGCGGAGGTAATGAATATTCAGAAGGCTCACCCTATCTTGAAGACAGGTTGTACATAAACTACGGTAAGGGTCAATTCAAATTAAATAAAAATGCCCTACCAGTTATCTCAAACAGCAACTCCTGCGTTAAGCCTGTTGATTTCGATAAAGATGGTGACCTGGATCTATTTATTGGAGGCCGACAAATTCCAGGGAAATACCCAGCTCCAGCAAGGAGTTACATATTAATCAACAAAAGCTCTAAAGACCATATTAAATTTACTGTAAGTGATTTTACGAAAAATGATGTATGGAATGTTTTAGGCATGGTGACCGATGCTGTTTGGACGGATCTAAATGGAGATGGCTTTTCCGATTTGGTTGTATGTGGCGAGTGGATGCCCATTCGAATTTTTGAGAACATTCAAGGTAAAAACCTTGAGGAAAAGACTAATCAATATGGCCTTACCAATACCAATGGTTGGTGGTATAGCCTAATAGCAAAAGATTTTGATAAAGATGGTGATATAGACATTATAGGTGGCAATCTTGGTCTTAATTATAAGTACAAAGCCACCTACAAGGCTCCTTTTGAAGTCTTTGCCGATGATTTCGACACATCAGGCTCCAACGACATCGTACTAAGTTATTACGACGATGAGAATTTAGTACCATTGCGTGGCCGCGAATGTTCTTCGAACCAAATGCCCTTCATAAAAAAGAAATTTCCAACTTATGATTCCTTCGGGAAAGCTGCGATAGATGACATTTTCAATAAAAATCAATTAGAAAGTTCGCTCAACCTAAAGGCTTATACCTTTGCCACCTCTTATCTTGAGAACAATGGAGGAAAATTTGAGGTCATGAAGATGCCAGTAGACGCACAACTATCGTCGGTAAATGAAATAATAGCTGAAGACTTTGACGATGACGGCCACTTGGATCTTTTAATGGCCGGTAACCTATATGCCTCTGAGGTGGAAACACCTAGAAACGATGCACTATTATCTTTGTTTATGAAAGGTCTAGGTAATGGTCAATTTGAACCATTATCAGCAGGAGATAGCGGATTAATGACAAAGGGAAGCGTCAAGGGCGTTCAACTGATAAACGTGAATGGAAACAAAATGGTGGTATTTGCCATAAACGATGATACTTTAGAAATTTTCGGTATTCGTTAAACCTCCCTAACCATCAAGCTCTCGCCAAAAAACCTTAATAGTTCTTTCTTTTGCTGAGATATAGATAGGGATTCAAGTACTTGAAATGCATTCTTGGAATATCTTAAAATCTCCTTCTTCGTAATTTCTGCAGAACCGCTTTTGATAAAAATTTCCTTTATGGTATTTATTTTTTCAATCGGATTTTTTGGCTCTATGGAATAGAGGTCAATTAATTCCTTACGCTGTTTTTCACTACCCATTTCCAAAGCTTTCAGGTATAAAAAAGTCTTCTTATTCTCTATGATGTCCCCACCCACCTGTTTACCAAATGTATCAGGGTTTCCAAAAGCGTCAAGATAATCATCCTGTAACTGAAAAGCGAGACCCAAATTAAGACCAAATGAATAGATGGCATCCTTTTCCTCATCGGAAGCATTGGCGACCACAGCACCCATTTTTAAAGCCGCTGCAATCAGAACAGCTGTCTTATATTCAATCATTTTCAAATATTCCGGAATGGTAACATCTTCTCTAGATTCAAAATCGATATCATATTGCTGACCCTCACAGACCTTTAGGGCTGTCTCACTAAACAGCTCGGCCAAACTCCTAAAAACTTGGGGAGGGTAATTTTCAAATAATTGATAGGCCTTGATTAACATAGCATCACCGGAAAGAATACCTGTATTTATATCCCACTTTTCGTGTACGGTAATCTTTCCCCTTCTTAACGGAGCTGCATCCATAATATCATCATGAACCAAGGAAAAGTTATGAAAAACCTCCACTGCCAATGCTGCATTAAAAGCATCCTTATAGCTTCCATTAAAAATATCTGTGGACATTAATGTAAGAACAGGGCGTAGCCGCTTTCCTCCCAATCCTAAAATATATGTTATAGGAGCGTATAGATTTTTAGGCTCCTTGGTTTCAATTTCACTATTTAAATAAGTTAGAAATTCTTCTCTATAAAAGTCGATGGAATGCATAAAGTCGATTTTCATCAAAAATACATCCATTTTAGAAACAAATGGACCTCCTTTACTACTGATAAAAAAAATAAGAAGGAAAAAATGCAATAGATTTTAAAAGCTTCGTCTTAAAGGGTGAAGTATGGTTTAAGACCCATCCATTTCATGAGTGCAGAAACAGACAACTATACTAAACTATCTACGTTTTTTAGTGATGAATATCGCTCTCTAAGAGCGTATGCAAAATCGCGTATAGATGACACTACTGATCGAGATGCCGATGATATCATTCAAGACGTTGCCGTTAATGTTTTTTCCAGAGCCAATAGTGCATTACCCATAGAAAACATAGCTGCCTTTGTCTACCGTTCCGTAAGAAATAGAATTGTGGACATCATGAGAAGTGGCAAGAAAGAAAGGGCCATGGAAGAGGAATCCGAAAAAAATCTTCTACAACTAGGTGAAGAATTGTACCGAGATACAGAACAGACCTATACTGATGAATTGACGAAGCGCCTAAAAGCAGAAATAGAAAACTTAAAACAACCTTACAGGGAAATAATAATTGCAATAGATTTTGAGGGATACAGTTACAAAGAAATTTCTTTGGAGACCGGTATACCCCTAGGCACTTTAATGTCCAGAAGACATCGAGCATTGTCCTTATTGCTTAAAGCATTGGAAAGTAAAAAAGAAAAGTACACTAAAATTTAGGATATGAAAGATTATGTAGAACATCAAGTTAAATCAAATTTTGAAAGGGTGGTAAAGAAAATCGTGAAGTTAATTTTCATCATCATTCTTATCATTTTATTATTTCTACTCTTTGGATACGGGTTCATGTATCTATGGAATTGGCTAATGCCAGATATTTTCGGGCTCACCACCGTCAATTATTGGCAAGCGGTAGGGATTCTCCTCATGGCCAAAATTCTTTTTGGAGGTTTTGGTGACCATAAATCAGAAAAAAAAGGGAAAAAAAAGGGAAAAAAATGTAGAACGGGAAAAGGCTTCAATTTTAAGAGCGACTTTTCTAAATGGAAACATTATGAAAGTTTTTGGCAAGAAGAAGGGGAAGAGGCCTATAACGCCTACGTAGAAAGAAAAGCGAAAGAGAGGAATAGCCCGGAATAAACCATCAAGTTAAAAAAACGTAAAACTTAAGAAACTTTTTGTGTTTTTAAAGTTTCCTGATTTATCTTTGCCGCCGATTATGATGGAAAAGATTTTAGAAAAAGCGACAGATATGTTTCTCAACTATGGTTTTAAAAGCGTAACCATGGATGATTTAGCTCAGGAAATGGGTATTAGTAAAAAAACCATCTATGCCCATTTTGAGAACAAGACCAAACTTGTAACGGAATGTACCAACAGACTTTTTGTTATTATCTCAGGTGGTATAGACGGCATTTGTTCCTTGAACAAAAATCCCATTGAAGAGTTGTACGAGATTAAAAAGTTTGTCATGCAGTTTTTAAAGGATGAAAAATCATCACCTCAATATCAACTTCAAAAGTACTATCCTAAGATTTTCGCGACCATGCGTGAAAAGCAATATGACAAAATGAAAAGTTGTGTGGTAGACAACATTGAAAGAGGCCTTGAACAGGGTATATACCGTGAAAATCTTAATGTAGAATTTATATCAAGAATTTATTATGCTGGCGGGCTTACTATTAAAGACCATGCCCTTTTTCCGCCAGATAAGTTTTCCCAATCCCAATTAATGGATGATTTTTTAGAATATCACCTCCGCGGAATTGTAACGCCAAAGGGCAGAAAGATACTAAATACAATAATCAACTCTAATGAAGAATAGAATGCAAAAGCTAATTCTAAACCTCCTCATTTTAACTTTGCCTTTTATCACATTGGCTCAAGAACAGCAAGTGGAGCAAACCTATAGTTTTACCCTGGACGAGGCTATTGCCTTTGCCCTGGAAAATAATTACAGTGCCATTAACTCTGATAGGGACTTAAGAGATGCCCAAAAACAAAAATGGGAAACCATTGCAGAAGGCTTACCTCAAGTTAATGGATCGGTTAGTTATCAAAACCAATTAAAACAGCCCGTATCGCTTTTACCGGCCGAGCTAGCTGGAGGAGAACCTGGAACATTTATTCCTGTGGTTTTTGGGCAACCCCAGCAAATGACCGCAACTGCCACCTTGACCCAGAAAATCTTTGATGGATCTTACATTGTAGGTGTTCAAGCGACCAAGGCATTTTTGGAGTACAGTGCCAATAACAACGAAAAAACCGACCAAGATGTGCGCAAAGCGGTTGTAGAAGCCTACGGTAACGTTCTTTTGGCGAGAGAAAGTGTTTCCATTTTTGAAAAGAACAAGTCCAATTTAGAAGACAATCTTTTTGAGACGCAAAAACTTTTTGAAAACGGATTGAGTGATGAGGAAAGCGTAGAACAATTGCAAATCACCTTATCCTCTGTAGAAAATCAACTAAAAAATGCCATTAGGTTAGAGAACATAACCTTACAGATGCTGAATGTAGTTATGGGTATTGCCATTGATGCTCCTACAAAATTAGAAGATACTTTGGACAATCTAACGGAGCAGCAAATAGATTTCTCCCTTATGGAAACCGAGTTCAACATCGAGAACAATGTGGATTATAAAATAGCATTGAATCTTACAGACCAAAGGTTCTTTGAACTAAAACTTGCCAAAAGTAGAGCCCTACCAACGCTAAATTCATTTATTAACTATGGCAGTTCTTCCTTTGCGGATAAATTCACTTTTTTTGATAGCGACCAAGATTGGTTTGATTCCTCGGTTTTGGGTCTCGATCTAAGTATCCCCATTTTTAGTTCCGGAAAAAGGAGCGCTAGCACCGCAAGGGCAAAAATTGCTTTGGAAAAGGCCCAGACCCAATTATCAGAAGCGGAAGAGCAAATTCGCCTCCAACTGGAATCTGCCAAAAGTGAGTACATTCTTTCCATTGAGGAATACAATACGGCAAAGCAAAATTTAGGCTTGGCAGAACGTATAGAAAACAAAAACCAAATTAAATATACGGAAGGTTTGGCCAGTAGTTTTGAACTACGCCAAGCCCAGACCCAATTATATGATGCCCAGCAAGGCTTCCTTCAATCCATGGTGGAAGTCATCAATAAAAAAACGGCATTGGAACTCATATTGAACGACCCGCAAAATTAACTTAGAAACAACAACCTCATTTAAGATGAAAAAAGTCATATACTTAGTAACCGTTTTATTGGTTGCCGCCTGCGGCAGCAAAGAACAGTCCGTAGAAAGTCTTATCGGGCAAGGAGATTTGGAGTCTTTGCGAGCAAAGAAAAGTGAACTATCTGCACAGCAAAAGCAGATGGAGGCCCAATTAAGAATGCTTGATTCTGCTATTGCAACCAAAGCCGGGGTGGAAAAACTTCCGTTGGTAAATACCATCTTGGCGGAAAGTAAAAAGTTCGACCACTATTTGGAACTACAAGGAGATGTTAGCACCAAACAGAATGTACTTATATACCCTGAAATGTCAGGAACACTGCAACGTGTTTACGTAAAAGAGGGACAAAAGGTAAGTAAAGGACAAACCTTGGCCGTGATTGATGACGGGGGTATGGGCAGCCAATTGGCCCAGCTTAAAACCCAAGCTCAGCTTGCGCAGACCACTTACGAAAGAAGAAAGCGTCTTTGGGACCAAAAAATAGGTTCTGAGATTGAATATCTGGCCGCCAAAACGGAGTATGAGGCTACTCAAGATGCCATCAGACAGGCTGAAAGCCAATTGGGAAAATCGACCATAAGAGCACCTTTTAGCGGAATTATAGATGATGTCATTAAAGATCAAGGTACGGTTGTTTCTCCTGGGCCGGGCTCGGAGGTCTTCAGAATTGTGAACCTTAGCGATATGTATATTGAAGTAGATGTTCCGGAGACTTACTTAGGGGCTATCTCAGAAGGCAAGGACGCACTGGTGTATTTTCCTGTTTTGGGAGATAGCATTACCACAAAAATCCGTCAGACAGGTAATTTTATCAATCCAGCTAATCGCTCGTTCAGTGTAGAAATCCCAGTTCCTAATAAGGAAGGAACTATTAAACCCAACCTTACGGCAAAGGTGAACCTTAATGATTACACTAGCGACAACGCTATTTTAATCCCTTCAAGCATTATTTCCGAAAACGCAGAGGGCGAGCAATATGTTTTTGTCGCCGATGAACCAAATGCTGAAGGTGAAGCGGTCGTGAACAGAACGATTATTACCACTGGAAAAACCCAGAACGGGAAGGTTGAAGTTACAAGCGGACTTAAAGATGGTGACCAGATCATACAGGAAGGTGCCAGAAGTGTAAAGGACGGCCAGAAAGTAAAAATCAAAAACTAAACATCGATGAGCAAGATAAAAAAGAACGCCGATAAGGAATTTAAATTATCGTCATGGGCCGTCGATAATCCTTCGGTTATCTATGTGATGATCGGTATTTTCCTATGGCTTGGTTTTTCGGCCTATATGGCCATGCCTAGGGAAGATTTCCCCGAAATCGTGGAGACAAAAATTTACATTAGCACCCCCTACCCCGGAAATACAGCCGAGGATATTGAACGTTTAATCACGGATCCACTGGAAGACCGACTCAAAAATGTGAGTAATGTGGTGGAGATTGTTTCCACTTCTCAAGAAGATTATGCCATTATTACGGTTGAGTTTGATGAGGAAATTACGGTTGAGCAGGCGAAACAGAAGGTCAAAGATGAAGTAGATACGGAGAAAGCCAGTGAAGACTGGCCTACGTTTAATGGCGCCAAGGTAGAACCGAATGTGTTTGACCTTAACTTTTCCGAGGAAGTTCCGATTATGAATATCAACTTTACGGGAGATTATCCGGTTCAGAAGCTGAAGGAATTCGCTGAGCATCTACAAGATGAAATAGAAGACCTTCCTGAAATCAAACAGGCGGATATTAGAGGTGCCCAAGAAAAAGAGGTAGAGGTTGCCGTGGACATTTATAAAATGATGGCGGCCAAGGTCAACTTTCAAAATGTGCTGGATGCCATTGGCAATGGAAACATGACCATGTCCGCAGGCAACTTAAAAGCTAGTGGACAAAGACGTACCATTAGAATTTTAGGCGAAATTGAACAACCTAAAGAACTTCAAAATTTTGTGGTCAAGTCCGAAAACGGAGCTGTTTATTTAAAGGATATTGCCACCGTAACTTTTGACGAAGAGGACAAAACCACCTTTGCCCGTGAGTTTGGGGAAAATGTAGTGATGTTAGATGTTAAGAAAAGAGCCGGTAGAAACGCTATTTCAGCAGCAGACCAGATAAAGGCCATCGTAAAGCAGGAACTGGCAGATTATTATCCGCCCGATTTACATATTTCCATCGCCAACGATTCATCCACAAGAACATTGAACCAAGTTGATGATTTGGTGAACAATATCATCTTCGGTATCATCTTAGTGGTAACGGTGCTGATGTTCTTTTTAGGATTTAGAAATGCACTTTTTGTTGGTTTTGCCATCCCCATGTCCATGTTCATGTCTTTTGTAATCCTAAATATGTTAGGTTATACGCTTAACACCATGATTCTTTTTGGAATGATCATGGGGCTGGGTATGTTGGTGGATAATGGTATTGTGGTTGTAGAGAATGTTTACCGTTTGATGGACGAGGGAATGTCAAGAACCGAAGCCGCAAAAAAAGGGATTGGTGAAATTGCCTTCCCTATTATCATATCTACCGCTACTACGGTTGCTGCTTTCGTTCCTTTAGGTTTATGGCCGGGTATTTTTGGGCAGTTTATGATTTACTTTCCCATTACGTTATCGGTGGTGTTGGGCTCTTCGCTTTTCGTGGCAATTTTCATGAACTCCATGTTGGTATCTCAATTTATGAGTACCGAGGAAAAGGAACTTACCAAAAAACAATTGATCAGGGTAACCCTAATTTTAGGAGGATTTGGTCTACTCATACTTCTTGTTGGAGGTGCCTTAAGAGGTTTGGGAACCGTTCTTATCATTACGGCCCTAATGTTCTGGGTGTATAAATATGCCATAAAGGGAGCCGCCGTGAGGTTCCAGAAAAACACCATGTCCCGTTTTGAGAACTGGTATGAAAAGCGCTTAAAACATGCGTTAAGAGGCCGAAATGTTTATTGGTATTTTGGACTTACCTTTTTAATGCTTATTGGGGTATTCATGTTGTTCGGAGCTTCATTGGGAAGCGGCAGAACCAAAGTGGAATTCTTCCCAGACAACAAACCCAATGAAATCTATGTGTACATAGAATATCCCCAAGGCACGGCCATTGAAAAGACCAATGAAATCACTAAGGATATTGAAGACCGGGCCTATGAAGTAATGGATTCACCTGAATACAAACAAAATGGCGAAAACTTTATGGTAGCTTCTGCGGTTTCCGTGGTGGGTGAAGGTGCCGGAAACCCGCTAACAGACGGTGGCTCTTCAGCTGAGATGCCCCATAAGGGTAAGGTAACGGTCAATTTTAGTGAGTTTAAGTTCAGAAATGGAATCAATACGGAAGACATTCGTGCCAGGGTGCAATCTGCTTTGGAAGGTATTTATCCTGGGGTGGCCATCTCCGTTGAGAAAGATGCCAATGGTCCCCCAGCAGGGTATCCCATCAACATCGAGTTAGAAGGTAAAGATTACGATGAACTCATCAATACGGCAGAAGACATTAGAAACTTTATCAATACCAAGAATATTGCCGGAATTGAAGAGTTGAAAATTGATGTGAACAAGGGCAAGCCTTCTATGCAGGTGATGGTAGACCGGGAAAAAGCTGGTGAGCTAGGTGTTGCCGTTGGACAAGTGGGAAATCAATTAAGAAGATCCATTTTTGGTGAAAAAGCGGGTGTCTACAAAGAGGATGGTGAGGATTATGACATTAATGTCCGCTTTAATGAAGACTTAAGGTACAACAAGAGTGCTCTTTTTAATCAGAATATCATTTTTAGGGATATTGCCACTGGTCAGGTGAAAGAAATTCCAATTTCAGCGGTAGCTACCGAAAAGAACACTTCTGCCTATAGTGCCATTAAGCACCGAGACGGGGAACGCGTAGTAACCGTTTACTCAGGGTTAAAACCAGGATTTACCGATGCTGGTGCTATTGTTGCCGAAATCCAAAAGGAAATGGAAGATTTTAAAGGTGTCCCAGAGAGTATTAAAATTGATTATACCGGTCAGCTGGAAGAGCAGAACAAACAGCAGATGTTCCTTATAGGAGCCTTTTTCTCTGGCCTGGGATTGATTATGCTAATTCTTATCTTCCAATTTGGCGGAATTTCCAAGCCTTTGATTATCATGATCGCCATTTTCCTAAGTTTCATTGGGGTATTTGGCGGACTGATGCTCACAGGTTGGTCTTTTGTAATCATGATGACCATGATGGGTATCATCTCTTTGGCCGGTATTGTAGTGAACAATGGAGTGGTATTATTGGATTACACCCAGATATTGGTAGACAGGAAAAAAGTAAAGTTAGGAATGGACGATAGCGACCTGTTATCCTTGGAAGAAGCTACTGCCGCTATAGTTCAAGGTGGTAAAGCAAGGTTGCGACCCGTGATTCTTACGGCAATTACAACAGTTTTAGGTTTAATTCCGTTGGCGATAGGTCTTAATATTGATTTCTTTTCGCTCTTCTCGGAGTTCAACCCTAAAATTTATATCGGCGGGGATAACGTTATATTTTGGGGGCCTTTGGCTTGGACCGTAATCTTCGGGTTATTGGTGGCCACGTTCCTTACCTTGATTATTGTACCGGTATTGTTCAATATTGTGTACAGAATTAAGGTTTGGCTTAGAAGCAAGACCTCAAAAGAGCCTACGAAAGAAGAAATAACTGAAGAAGCACTCGCGTAAACTTAACCGATAATGATTACAAAGCCCCCTACTAAAGGGGGCTTATATTTTTTATTTATCGGCCTCAATATTGATGGCCTTCATACTACGTTTTATCTTAGGTTCTTTGGGATAATAGAGTCGGTCAAAAATAGAGGCAGCTACGAGTCCGGCCATAAAAGCACAGAGAATTGATACTATCCAATCATCAAAATTGAATTCTTGCATATTTCTAAATCGAAGAAACATAACTCCTAGAGTTACCGTTCCTACCCAAAACCAATAAACTTCCTTTTTTCTATTGGATAGATAGTAATTTCTGAAAGGCAGCTTGTGAAAGAAAATCCATAAGGCAATTGCTCCGACCAAACTAAAAGCATATTGAAGAATATGATAAAGAGGCACATCTTTAAAGGGCATTTCCAAAAATGGAATCCATTCTACAAAAACTCCGTGATGGTGCGTAAATGCATCCCAGAAGAGGTGTCCGAAATTTCCAAGGATAATCGACCCAATTACTTTTAAGTAGTTTTTCTTGAAATAACCGTTCCAATCAAACAATAGAAATGGACGTAAGCGCTTTTCGAAATAAAGGGGCAAATTTAGAATCAGGCTCTTTCTTACCAAATTATGGTATAGAAATAGCAATAAAATGGAAAGGGGCAAATTAAGCCAAAGCATGGGCCATAAACTGTGACCGTAAATGACATGGGCTTTCATCAACAAAATAAATTCAAAATCTGGAATCATACTGCCCATGATAAGTCCGGATGCCGAAAAATATCTGTTCTTCAGTAATGGAATAATCAACGCGGGATGTGAACCGGTAAAAGGCATAACAAACTTCCTATTAAATTTTCCTGGGTGGAATGTACTTTAATAGACAACGTTATATGTAGCCCAAATGTTATGTTAGAATTAAAAATTTGTAGCTAGGCAATTAGATATTATTTACTTCTAACGATTTGATAGTAAAAGAAAAAGCCCGATGAAAACATCGGGCGTAATACTAAAAAAAATTACTTCTTACTTATTCTCGTTGGCCGGAACGGGAATGGCAGAAGGAACATTATCCGTTGAACGATCATTTGGTAAATCTGAAAGTCTACCAAATCGTCTCATATCAATCCATCGATGGCCTTCTCCAAAAAGAGAATAACGTCTATTATACAAAATCTCGTCTTCAAGTGCCGCTGGAGTGGTCGCACCTGTGTAAGCAGGCAAACCTGCAGCTGTTCGTAAAACATCCAAGGCCGCAACAGCTTCTCCAGGATTGGTTTGCATATTCGCCTCCGCATATAATAATATCAGTTCTTCATTTCTCAATACTGGTATGTTATCAACGTTACTTCCATAAAGTGCCACGTCATGGGTGCCTAAAAGTCCGGTAGCCTCTCGAGGTTCATCTCGCTCTACCACCTTTTCCAGGCGAGTATCGCCATCTTGCACATCAGTTACAAAACTTGAATGTGCTACCCTAACATTTGCAGTTTGATTTAAAGCAATGAATAAGGGATTGGCAATATCTTGCCCACTTAAAGAAAAGGTGTGGTATATTCCACCATCTAAATCTCCGGCCAAATCAAAAAAAGATGCATCGAGTGCAGCTAAGGTCGTCGTATAATCTCCTTGATAAGCGGAAACTCTTGCCATCAAAGCTCTATTGAATTGCAAAAAAGTCTGAGGAGTATCAAAACCAGAATAACCAGAGGAAAGACCAAAAGCAAATGAATCTCCTGCACTACCCAATTCACCTGCAGCCGAATCTAGAAGTTCGGCAATGGATGACAATGCAGCGCTCCTATCCAAAAAGGCTCCGAGATTCTCGGAATCGGAAACATCGACGCGAATTCCATTATCATGCTGATTATCACTCAACATTAAGAGTTCATACGCTTTTAAGGTATTTAACACGCCTCTTGCCCCCGCAATTTCGGCTGCAGAAAAATCGGCTGTGGTATTGTCCAATCCTTCCAATATCAAGTTGATATTCTTTACCGTTGCATATCTGGCACCCCAAGGTGTTGTTACGTAAAAAGTATTGTTGTCAAGGTTACCTACGACCACATCACCTTCATACCTTGGATCTGATGACGTAAAGTAATAGTATTCCCTACCAAAAATGCTTTTGACATCATTATGGGTTGATAGGCCTACCCGCATATCAGATAGTACCCCAGAAACCGCCTGAGTAAGTTCTCCCCGAGAAATATCATCGGAAATAGAAGAGGTACTTGCGCCATTTAAACTCTCGCCTCCATCCAATTCACAGGAAACAAGAACAAATGATATCACAACCATTAAAATTCTTATTGCTTTTATAATTTTCATTTTGCAAATTTTTTATGTTAGAACTGCACTGAAATATGCATCATATATCTTTTTGAAGAAGGAAAAGGTGTAACCTCAACCCCGGTAGACAAGCCGTTACCACCAAAGTTAGAAACCTCTGGATCATAGCTATTGTAATCAAAAATATTAATGATATTATTACCCGAAAAACCAACCTTTACATCTGATATCACATCACCAAACCAATCTGTCAAGTGCTTTGAAGGCACTTTGTAATACAATCCTATTTCCCTTAACCTAAGGTAAGAGGCATCTTCTACAAATGGAGTAGCATTACCAGCAAAAATTCCATTATTCACACGGTAAACACCATTGGGAATAGTACCTCCCGGGTCTAAACTGATTTCGTCATAATCGGCACTTGTTCCTCCAAAATCCGAAAGTAATTTGGTCAGATTTACGTTGTCGCCACCTTTTTTCCAATGCCATAAAAAAGAAAGTGAAAAATGCTTATAATTAATATTGTTAAAAAGGGAAGTTTGAAAATCAGGTTCGGCATCACCTAATTGAACCAAGTCACCATCAACATTGGTTCCCACAATTTGGGTAACACTTTTACCCTCCTCAATTCTAAAGGTTCCTAAACCTGTTCCAAATCCTCCGGTATTGTATGCAGGTATATCCATACGAACCATTTCAGAGGTGTTTTTCCACCAGTTCAAGGTCGCATCCCAGCTAAAGTCTTCTTTATTTACTATGGACGCGTTCAAGGCTATCTCTACACCAGTATTTTCCAATTCACCTGCATTCTCCCACTTAGTGGAGAAACCGGTAGAAGGTTCAGAGTTGGCAAGTAGAAGTAAGTCATCAACCCTTTTTTGGTACCAAGTAAATTCTAGCCCTAACCGTTCATCCAAAATCCCCATATCAAAACCGATTTCCAGTTCCTTCTGTCTTTCAGGGGATATTTCCGGATTACCTTGGGTTAAAGGAACTACAATACCTACATTGCCATCTACCAGAGTACTTTGATAAACCGTGTATAAAGAGCCAAAAGCGGCAAAAGTACCAGCTTCACCGTAAGCAGCCCTAAGCTTTAAACGATTCATAAAACTATTATCTCCCCAAAAACCGAAATTGTTCAAGTTGGCAGCGAGTGAAGCCTTGGGATAATAGAAAAATTTATTGATGTCACCATTGTTGGTTGATTTATCACCTCTAAGACCAATAGTACCAATTAGTTTGTCTTGGTAGTTTACGGTCTCCTGCACAAAGAAGCCCATGTCCTCTTGTTCCAACCTGTTTTGATTTACATTTTGATTTGCTCCTTGATCCACATTGGTCTCGGATGCAATTAGGTCAGATGCTACTACACTTACGGTGTTTCTACTAAAATGTTCATTTGTGGCACCTACTTGGGTATTGAATGACAAGTCATTGTCCGTAAAATAATTATGAACCAAGAAAGCAGAATAGTTGGCATTCTTATTATTAGTGTTCGTAATTGCCGACACACCGTTTACACCACCTTGGTCAGGTCTTTGAAACTGAAGTTCTTTGGGAAAAATGACTTTGGCTTCCATATTATAGGAGTCCACACCTGCTCTAGTAACCAGTTTTAAATTGGAATTTTCCTTCGTATAAAGGTTTACGTCCAAAGACCCTCCTAAAATAAAACGATTGACCCTTTCACTATTGGTCATTAAATCCCTAGTTTGCAAGGGGTTTGATGAGTTGTTAGGATGATCAGGGTAATTGCCGTTTGCATCGGGCAAAAGATAATCCCAAGGTCTTGTGCTTGTTAAAGCCACACCAATGGTAGTACCACTATTATCATTGTTAAAGAACCCTCTATCGGCTACAGAACTTATATAATTGGAGTTGAGGGACAGTTTAATGTTATTATTAAAATTGTGCTCAACATTCAACCTAAACGAAGTCTTTTTATATCCGGTGTTCTTAACTATTCCATCTTCATCATTATTGGTAATACCTGCAAAAAATGTCGTTTTATCATTACCTCCCGAAGCACTTAAATTAGTGTTACTTATTAATCCTTCCTCTCCAAATATCTCTTCTTCATAATCCCGTAATCTCCCAGAAGAAAGGGCAGCAGCATATAATGCCCCTTCACCAAATTCACTTTCCGCCAAAGATTCAGACCAATTTCGTTGTCCTTGCAACCTAATTACCTGATTGAAACCAAAACCTTGTGTTAAATTTACTTTGGTTTTACCGGCCTGTCCCTTCTTAGTAGTGATGATAACAACTCCTGCCGCACCACGCGAACCATATATTGCGGCGGCCGAAGCTCCTTTTAGTATTTCAATATTGGCGATGTCATCCGGGTTAATATCCGCAATACGGTTAGTAGCATTATCTTGAGAGGATGGATTCCCCCCTCCTGAGGCTTGCGAAACTGCATTCAAACCTCCTGATGAAATACTACTGTTATCCACATACACCCCATCTACAATGTAAAGAGGCTGTGAGTTTCCATTAATGGAGGTGACCCCTCTAAATTTTATGGACATACCGCCACCGGGCGCGCCCGAATTGGCATTAACCACAGCTCCAGTAAATTTCCCTGCCAGGGCACCATCCAAAGTCTTTGGAGGAGTCACCCCTGCAAGTTCAGCAGCAGACACAGTGGCAACCGCATTGGCCAAGTTTCTCCTTTTAACGGAAGAGGCAAGACCAGAGACCACCACTTCGTCCAAGCCCATAACTGACTCTTCCAAAATTACGTCTAAGGTGGAAGCATTACTTACTTGTACTTCCTTGGTGGAATAACCTAAAGAAGAAAATACCAAGGTGCACGGAAAATCGTCAATGGAAATCTCATAAATTCCATCAAAATCCGATGTAGTACCATTCGTAGTCCCTTTAACCACAATATTGGCCCCTGGAACGGGAAGACCATTATTGTCCGTTATGGTACCCTGTACCATTCCTTGCGAAATGGCCACAACCGGAATTAAGAAAAACACCAAAATTAGTGCTCCTCTGAAGATTGTTCTTTTCATTTTCATAAGATGTTGAATTAGCTATTTGTAAGACAAGTTACACAAGAATTGACGCAAAATTGAAATTTTTGTTAAATAATAATTGTTTTTACAGCAAATAATTAGATAAACTGATAATTATGAATGAATTTAAATAGTTAGATGAAACCATCATATCTTCTTACATTTGTTCTTTTAACTTATAGACCTAATGTACAGAAGCCATACCTGCGGAGAACTTCGCGAATCGCATATTAATTCAAAAGTTACCCTTTCTGGATGGGTACAAAAAACTCGTGACAAAGGATTTGTAGTCTGGGTAGATTTGAGAGACCGTTATGGTATTACCCAGTTGGTTTTTGACGAGGACCGTACCGCTTCCCATTTATTGGAAAAGGCCAGACACTTAGGTCGTGAATTTGTAGTTCAGGTTCAAGGGGAAGTGATTGAACGCGCTTCAAAAAATCCTAATATCCCAACGGGAAACATTGAAGTTTTGGTGGAGGAACTTACTGTACTCAACACTTCTAAAACCCCTCCATTTACTATTGAAAATGAAACTGACGGCGGTGAAGATCTACGCATGAAATATCGCTACTTGGATATTAGACGCAATCCCGTTAAAAACAATCTTATTTTCCGTAGTCAAGTGACTATGGAGGTCCGCAAATATCTAGCGGAAAAGGGTTTTATAGAAGTTGAAACCCCTTACCTTATAAAATCTACCCCGGAAGGCGCAAGAGACTTTGTGGTTCCTAGCCGCATGAACGAAGGTCAGTTCTACGCACTCCCGCAATCGCCGCAAACCTTTAAACAATTATTAATGGTGGCGGGCATGGACAAGTATTTTCAAATCGTAAAATGCTTTAGAGATGAAGATTTAAGGGCAGACAGGCAACCTGAATTTACTCAAATCGATTGTGAAATGGCCTTTGTAGAACAGGAAGACATTCTTAATGCATTTGAAGGTCTTACAAGGCACCTATTAAAAGAAATCAATGGGGTTGAAATCTCCGCATTTCCAAGGATTACCTATGACGATGCCATGCGGATTTATGGTAATGACAAACCGGACATTCGTTTTGGGATGGAATTTGCAGAACTCAATGAAATAGCCCAACACAAGGATTTTGGAGTTTTTAATTCATCGGAACTGGTTGTAGGGATTGCCGTTCCCGGAGCCGCAAGTTATACAAGAAAAGAATTGGACGCCTTGGTCAATTGGGTAAAAAGACCGCAAGTGGGTGCCAAAGGAATGGTATATGTTAAGTGTAATGAAGATGGAAGTTACAAATCTACTGTAGATAAATTTTACGACCAGGAGGACCTTAAAAAGTGGGCCGAAGCAACGGAAGCACAACCCGGTGACCTCATTTGCGTGCTATCTGGCGATAAAAATAAGACCCGTACCCAATTAAGCGCCCTTAGAATGGAAATGGCAGAGCGGTTAGGGTTAAGAAAGCCAGATGAATTTGCACCTCTTTGGGTAGTAGACTTTCCTCTTTTGGAATTGGATGAGGAAACAGGAAACTATCACGCCATGCACCACCCTTTTACTTCTCCGAAACCTGGTCAATTAGAAATGCTTGACACAAACCCGGGAGCCGTAAAAGCGAATGCTTATGACCTTGTCTTAAACGGAAATGAAATTGGTGGAGGGTCGATTCGTATACATGACAAGAACGTTCAAGAAACCATGTTCAAGCATTTAGGGTTTACCCCGGAGGAAGCGAAAGCCCAGTTTGGCTTTCTAATGGATGCTTTCCAATATGGTGCCCCACCACATGGAGGAATCGCATTTGGTCTGGACAGATTGGTTTCTATTTTAGGAGGGCAAGAGACAATAAGGGATTTTATTGCATTCCCAAAGAATAACAGTGGTCGTGATGTGATGATAGATGCTCCCGCACCTATTGACCAAGAACAGTTGAACGAGCTTCATTTAAAACTTAATGTTTAGGTAAAAAGATTCTCAGCAGGGAATTTTCATACCTTTAATTAAGGTAAGAATTATGGAATGCCCAGCCGAATAAAACAATTAGCTTCCAAGTTTCTTAAATGGAGATATAAACATATCTCCAATAAGACATTTACGCACATCATGAGTGTGCTGGTAGGTCTTTTGGCCGGCCTGGCTTCCGTTACCCTAAAGAACATTGTATATTTTATTGAAGCTTCCTTGGAAAAGGGGGTTCTTATTTCCAACAATGGAATTTACTTCATATTACCAATCATTGGTTTAACCTTGGTCTTTCTATATGTGAAATTTATCCATAAAGAAAAGCTGGGGCATGCCGTTAGCTCTATCCTTTTTTCCCTTTCCAAAAAAAAGGGGGTAATTGAACCTAAACACATATATACTCAATTAATCGCCGCACCACTAACCATTGGATTTGGAGGTTCTACCGGTCTGTTGGGGCCTGCGGTTGCATCTGGGGCAGCTATTAGCTCCAATTTGGGAAAGTTCTTCCATATTAATTCAAAGACTAGATCACTTTTGATTGCTTGTGCATCTGCGGGGGCCATCGCTTCTATTTTTCAATCCCCCATTGCAGCAATTGTTTTTGCCATTGAAGTCTTTAGCTTGGATTTTACCATGCTCTCGGCATTACCGCTACTTTTGGCTTCTATTTCAGGAGTTCTTACCTCGTACTTCTTTTTAGGCAATGAGGTGCTTTTCAAATTTACCATTACACAAAATTTTGAAGTAAAGGATACACTCTTTTATATCATTTTAGGTGTGGGCACAGCTTTCGCATCCATTTATTTCACCCGAATGTATTTTGGTATTTTAAAACTTTTTGAGCCCCTAAAAAGTCCAAAATACAAACTATTGGTGGGCGGACTTGCCATTGGAATTATGTTGTATTTTATCCCCCCTTTGTACGGAGAAGGATTTGGTTTTATAAATAACCTTTTGGACGGGAATCACACCGAGGCCCTAGGTAAAACCCCTTTTGACTCGTATATTTCCAATATTTGGGTAGTGATAGCACTATTGTTTGGCATTACCATTTTTAAGGCTGTTGCCATGACCACCACCTTGGCCGCCGGTGGTGCCGGAGGAATTTTTATCCCCACCATGGTAATGGGAAGTGCACTGGGTAACGTAATGGCCAAAGTCATAAATAATAGCGGATTGGGATTTGCGGTATCGGAAAGTAATTTTACGTTAATTGGCATGGCAGGTTTAATAGCAGGTGTTTTACATGCCCCTTTGACCGCTATTTTTCTCATTGCCGAAATTACCGGTGGCTATGAACTATTTGTTCCGCTCATGATAACTGCATCCATTTCATATCTCATTACAAGAAATGCTATTGATTACACCATTTACACTAGGGAACTTGCAAAAAGCGGAGCCCTTCTAACACATAATAAGGATCAGTCCGTATTGACCTTAATGCAATTGGAAGACGTATTGGAAACAAACTTTAAAATTGTATATCCTGAAATGACTTTGGGAGAAATGCTTCATGAATCGGTAGCAAAATCAGCCAGAAACATTTTTCCTGTCGTCAACAAAGATCACGCCCTTGTGGGCATTGTTCTGTTGGACGATATACGCGAATTCATGTTTGACACGGGGCTTTACAACAGTACCAAAGTTGAAACCTTTATGCATAATGCTCCAGAACATATTTTTTACGAAAAAGATAGCATGAAGAATGTAATGCAAAAATTCCAAAATAGCGGCGCATGGAATTTACCGGTCATCAAAAATGGCAAATACGCAGGTTTTGTATCCAAATCAAAGCTTTTGACCGCCTATAGAAGAGAGCTGATCAATTTTACACGATAATACGCAATAAACTTTTATGAAATACCTCATCCTTTTTGTACTCTTTGCCTCTTTTTCATCTATTCTTTATGGGTTTTATATCCAAGAAGAGGAAGTTCTTTTAGGCAGTAAATGTATTGGATTTGGAACCGTAGGTATTTTTCTAGTAGCAATGCCACTCTTTTTAATCAAATACAGTAGAGGCAAAAAAATGAAGGATTATATGTTATCCGAAGAAAATATTAGAAAAATGCGAGAAGAAAGAAGTGAAAACCCTGAAAATCAATAAAATTCATTCATATTTCTCTTTGAAATTAAATACAGTCTGTCCAAAAAATTCATACTTTTAGACTAACAAACAATTTATCAACTAATTATTATTGGCATGACTGGTACAGTAAAATTTTTTAATGAATCCAAAGGATACGGCTTCATTACCAACGATGACACGGGCAAAGACATTTTTGTACACGCTACAGCTTTAAAAGGTACAGCGCTTAACGAAGGGGACAAAGTAGAATATGTTGAAGAAGAAGGCAGAAAGGGAATGGTAGCCGCTCAAATACAGGTGGTAGGATAATCATCAACTTAACGTGCTTACAAAATGACCCCTTGCAAAATGCAGGGGTTTTTTATTTCGATTAATTAAAGTTGCGCTTAGCGATAAAAAATCTTTTAATGATTTCGCTACAATCATCTTTTAAAACACCATTAACAATCTTTGTTTTTGGGTGTAAACGGGTTCCCATGGCCTTAAATCCCCTTTGCGGGTCTGAAGCTCCATATACCACCTTACTGATTTGACTCCAAAATAGTGCCCCTCCACACATTTGGCATGGTTCCAGAGTAACATACAACGTACAATCATGTAAATACTTACCGTCTAAAAAATTGGCTGCCGCTGTTATGGCCTGCATTTCTGCATGCGCAGTTACGTCATGTAATTTTTCCGTAAGATTATGCGCTCTGGCGATAATCCTATTTTGCACCACAATTACAGCCCCTACAGGTACCTCGCCCATATCGTAGGCAATTTCGGCCTCTTGAAGGGCCTTTTTCATAAAATAAGTATCATCAAAAGGTTGAAGCATGGTCTAAATGTACAATTTTTGACATTTGTTTAAGGAAACCGAAAACTGTTTTAATGTACATTTACGCCCGTAAATGGGCCAATTAAGTAAAATTCTATACCCTAAAGACCTTCGCGAACTTTCAATAGGAGATTTGCCTCCTCTTGCAAAAGAGCTTCGTGAGTTTATAATTGATATAGTTTCTACAAAAGAGGGTCATTTAGGCGCCAGCCTAGGTGTGGTAGAATTGACCATAGCCCTACACTATGTTTTTAATACGCCTAATGATAAAATTATTTGGGACGTTGGGCACCAAGCCTACGGACATAAAATACTGACCGGTAGAAAAGATAGGTTTTACACCAATAGACAATTAGGGGGAATAAGTGGCTTTCCTAAAATAGAAGAGAGTGAATATGATGTATTTGGTACGGGGCACAGCTCAACATCTATTTCAGCAATTTTAGGAATGGCTTTGGCCTCGAGCCTTAAGGGTGAAATGAACCAACACCATATTGCAGTTATTGGTGATGCATCCATTGCCAGTGGAATGGCATTTGAAGGGTTAAACCACGCCGGTGTAACCAACGCCAATGTGCTGATTATCTTGAACGACAATGCTATTGGTATAGATCCTAGCGTTGGGGCTCTCAAAAAATACCTAACCAATGTAAAAAAGGGAACGGCCAAAGAAGAAAACATTTTTGAATGTCTAAATTTTGATTACTCCGGTCCCATAGACGGTCACAATTTAAAAGCGCTTGTTGAAGAATTGCAGCGTCTTAAAGATATTAAAGGGCCAAAATTACTCCATGTTATTACCACTAAGGGAAAGGGGTTACAAAAAGCGGAAGAAGACCAAGTAACTTATCATGCCCCTGGAAAATTCGATAAAATAACAGGGGAACGTCAAAAAGGAAAGAACACCAATATTCCTCCAAAATACCAGGATGTTTTTGGTCATTCCATTGTTGAATTGGCCCAAACCAACGAGAATATTATTGGCATAACCCCTGCAATGCCTACAGGAAGCTCCCTTAAAATAATGATGGAGCAAATTCCTGAAAGGGCCATAGACGTAGGCATTGCAGAACAGCATGCGGTTACTTTGGCCGCAGGTATGGCTGCGGAAGGTCTACAAGTTTTTTGTAACGTATATTCCACTTTTTTACAACGCGCCTATGATCAGATAATCCATGACGTAGCAATTCAAAAACTACCGGTTATTTTTTGTTTGGATAGGGCCGGATTGGTTGGGGAAGACGGACCAACGCATCATGGACTTTTTGATATTGCCTATTTGCGCTGTGTGCCCAACCTTATTATTTTTGCGCCCATGAACGAGATGGAGCTGCGAAACATCATGTATACTGCGCAATTAGGTCTTGACCGCCCTATTGCCATACGCTATCCCAGAGGAAGAGGTGTTACCGTAAACTGGAAAACCCCGTTCCAAAAAATAACAATCGGTGCAGCCAACAGAATAAAAAAAGGTACGAAACTTGCTGTCCTTTCCATAGGTCATATAGGAAATGCAGCTGTCGATGCTATAGAACAGTGTACAGATCCTAAAAAGGTATCCCATTATAACATGCGTTTTGTAAAACCTTTGGACATAAAAACGCTCGATTACATATTTTCCTCCTTTGAGACCATTATTACCATTGAGGACGGTTGCAAACTTGGAGGTTTTGGATCAGCAATATTGGAGTATGCCAATGAAGTAGGTTTTTCAAACAAAATACACATTATGGGAGTTGAGGATGAGTTTATGGGCCACGGCACCATTGAAGAACTCCATCAACTTTCAAAGATTGACACCAACACTATAACAATCCAACTAAATAATCTCCTCCATGCGCCACAACCACCATCTTAGTTATTTATTTAGCATTTTTCTTTTTTGTCTGGGAATCTTTCATCTTTCAGCACAGGAAAACGATTCCATCCCCAACAACCAACATTCTCAAAAGACGGATTCCATTGCTATTTTAATCCCAGAGATAGCACTGGACAGTATTGTTATTGATACCACCATTGTAGATACCGTTGTAATCAGGAAAACGCAAGAAAAAATCAAAAATATACCAAGGAGTGTCGATTTAATGAATCCCGTTATTTCCTTTAAACGCACAAAGGCATTGGGAGATAAACCCAACAACTTTAAGGTTCCCTCCTTTTGGACCAATGTGAACCAACTTGGCATTAATTTTAGCGAGGTGGCCTTTGTAAACTGGAATGCCGGTGGTAACAACTCCATTTCGGCCTTGGGAAAAGCCAAGTTTGAGAGAAATTATAAGTTTCGGTATATTCAATGGGACAACTATATGGAAATGAGTTATGGACTCAATATTCAGGAGAACCAAAAAATAAGAAAGACCGATGATTCCTTTAGGGTAAGTTCCACTTTTGGTTTTCAAAGAGATACCATCAGCAACTGGTATTACTCCGTAAAGGCCAATTTTAACACCCAGTTCTCCAACGGTTATAAATACCCTAACAGAGACAATCCCATCTCACGATTTATGGCTCCGGGTTATTCATTTCTTGGTGCAGGTACTTCCTACATCACCAAAGACCAACGATTCAACCTCTACATTTCGCCATTTACACAAAAAGTTACGTTTGTGTTGGATGAGGAATTGGCCAATAAGGGAGCGTTTGGGGTACAAAAAGCGGTTACGGATGCCGAAGGGAATATTATAGAAGAGGGCAAAAGGACCCAAATAGAATTCGGTTTTTTAGTCACCAATCAATGGCAGACCGTTCTCATGAAAAACACCAATCTCAAAAACCGATTGTCCTTATACACAGACTATCTCCGGAATTTTGGAAATATTGATGTAGACTGGGAAATGACCATAGATTTAAGGGTGAATAAGTATATTTTGACCTCTATCGGAACACATATCATTTATGACGACGACATTCTTTTTGATGAACAAACCAATGACGAGGGTATAGTTACCAATCCCGGAAGGCCAAAAATTCAGTTTAAACAACTGCTAGGCGTTGGGGTAAGTTATGCCTTTTAGAGCTGCTTACCCATAATTTTATTGTGAATGTGAACAGCAGACCGATCAGATAAACTTGCCACGTAGCAGCAAGTATTTAACAATATTTCATAGACGGAGGTTACTCTATTTTGATAGCATTCCGGAAGCGTGGTAATCAGGAGTTCATCATAATTTCCGGCTTTCCCCTCCCTTTGTCGTAGTAACGCCTGGGTATAAACCTCAAGAATATCCGAAATAATTTTATAACCGGCTATTTCCTTTTCAATGACTTCTTGGGAACGATAAATTTTTTCAACGCTTAGGGAAATAATATCCGATACTTGAGCTTCATACTTACTTTTGTCCAAGAGCGAGACCGAAAATTCACCATTCAAGATAGCTTCCTCATTATCTATAAAAACATCTACCGCATCGGAAATTAAGGTACTGATGGCAAGTGCCCGTAAATAGCTTAATCTATCTTCCTTGAAGGCCAAAGAATTATACTTTTTGGTATTAATATTATCCTTAACCAATTTTATTAGGTATTCCAGAGCGTAGTCCTCTGAAATCAATCCCAAATTAATACCATCCTCAAAGTCGATAATAGTATAGCAAATGTCATCTGCCGCTTCAACCAAATACGTGAGTGGATGGCGAGAATAGGAGACGGATTCCCCTTTTCTCGTTTGCAACAAACCCAACTCCTCCGCTACTTGACAAAAGGTGTCCTTATCGGATTGAAAAAAACCAAACTTCTTATCGGAAATATGTTGGCTTGGCCTCTTGGGCAAGGACTCCTTGGGATACTTCATAAACGCCCCCAATGTGCTATAACTAAGCCTTAAACCACCTTCAACTCCTTTTTTGGATTGGGTAAGAAGCCTAAATCCATTCGCATTGCCTTCAAAATCAATTAAATCCTGATACTCTTTTTTAGATAATAACGATTGATATTTTACTCCCTTTCCAGTCTTAAAAAATTCACCAATGGCCTTCTCCCCACTATGCCCAAAAGGAGGGTTTCCAATATCATGTGAAAGAGCTGCAGCGGCAACAATGGCACCAAAATCATTAAATCGGTAACCATGCACTTGGGCCAAGTGGGGATGCTTTTTCAAAATTTTCTTTCCGGCGATTCTTCCTAAACTACGCCCTACCACAGAAACCTCCAAGCTATGCGTAAGCCGTGTATGTACAAAATCTGTATTGGAAAGAGGGATGACCTGTGTTTTATCCTGTAGACTTCTGAAGGCACTGGAAAATATAATTCGGTCATAATCCACCTCGAAACCTAACCGCGTATCGTCTTGTTCCTTTCGCAACCTTTTCAAGGTATCGCCCTGTCTTTTTAAAGACAAAAGTTTTTCCCATTCCATATCTGCTAATTATGCTTGCAAGATACATCATTTGATGTGTACCAATTGCAGCCTCTAGAACTGTAAAATTTAACGTTAATTCTACTTTGTTTTAAAATACTGGTAACCTAAACTTTACATTGTATTTTTTTCTTTGCCAAAAGAAAAAAATGAAAAAATTACTTCTTCTTTTTTGTCTCCTTATAGGCACAGGTGTCTACGCACAATCCGAAGGGATAATCAAAGGAAATATCACGGATATGGAAATGGGCGGCGAACCTCTAATGTTTGCCTTGGTTGAAATTGACGGAACCAATTGGTCCACGGAGACCAATTTCAACGGAAACTTTGAATTGGAGCATATAACCCCGGGCAACTATACCTTAGAAATAAGCTCCTTGGGTTATTCAACCATATCCTTACCTATTGAAGTGGTTGATAGTGAAACTATTTATATTCAAGAAGGTCTGCATGCTAAACAAATAAGTTTAGAAGATGTGCAAACACTTACGAGTACCAAGAAAACTGCCTTTGCAGGCAAATAATTAAAATGGCAAGCATAAAAAAAGCAACGCTTTTGCGTTGCTTTTTTTATATGCTATCAACTAGTAGCCAACTAATCTTTGGACACCAATGAAGATTTGTTTCCCTTATCCGTAACACTGGCTATTGCATTGTTATCAAACTGCACCTCCTTTACAACACCGTTACTGATGAACCTCCATTTTCCAGTTCTAATTCCACGGTTATATCTTCCCTCTGAAATTAAATCCCCTTCTTCATTGTACTTTAACCAATCTCCATGCAACTTTCCATCTAAATCAAAAGTTCCCTGTTGACTTATTTCTCCGTTATCATGAAAATAAGTAGCTTCTATAAGATTAGTTTCCGTATTTAATTTTACCTCTTTCTCTTTTTGTGCATAGCCAACACTTAACGTTAAGGCCATTGCGATTAAAACGATTGTATTCTTCATATCTCTTTATTTTTTTTATTACTAAAATTTGGATGTCTTACCCTACAACTTTCAATGTAAATAGTATTTAAACCTGAAAGCATTCACGTTCTAAGCAGAACATAAATCAAAGTTACGATAATTTTACATTAAAAACACTATTGCTTAACATTAAATTTACATTGAAAACGCAAACAATATTCTTTTATTGCCACCCTATTACAAAAAGTTCCTCTAATATGACCTTAAAATAAATTGAAATGCGCTTGCAAAGGCTTTATTTACAGCACAAATAAAAAATGTAGTCTAATTCGAAATTATTTTTAAAGCAAATTTTCATTTATCCTTCTACCTAGCATGAGTTAATTTCTGTTTATCCAATGATTTCTAATTTGGGTAGCATATAAACACTTCATAACTTTATATTAACCTAATTACTAAATTATAATGGCATTTTTGTGCTTATTTTAAAATTAATGGGCGAAAGTTTATATCTATTTATGATTGTGGCACTAGCAGTGCTTGCCATAACAGATTTGGTAGTTGGAGTTAGTAATGACGCGGTTAATTTTCTTAATTCTGCCATTGGCTCAAAAGCCATATCCTTTAGAACTATAATGATTGTTGCCAGTGTAGGTATTGCTTTTGGAGCAATGTCCTCAAGTGGTATGATGGAGGTGGCCCGAAAAGGCATTTTCAATCCAGAACAATTTGTATTTTCTGAAATCATGATTGTCTTTATGGCCGTTATGATTACGGACATTTTACTACTGGATTTTTTCAATACCCTGGGAATGCCTACCTCAACAACGGTTTCCATTGTATTTGAACTTTTAGGGGCGGCTGTGGCCATTTCAATCGTAAAAATTTTCAGTAATGATGATTCCCTTGGAGATCTAGGATCGTATATCAATACCGATAAGGCAACGGAAATCATCCTGGGCATTCTTCTTTCAGTGGTTATAGCCTTTACTATTGGAGCATTGGTCCAATTTGTTTCCCGACTTCTCATCTCATTTAAGTTTGATCAAAAACCCAAGTGGGTAAGTGCTATTTTTGGCGGATTTGCCGTCACCTCCATTATCTATTTTATCATAGTTAAGGGACTTAAAAGTGCAGCTATATTTGGTCCGGAAACCTTGGCTTTCATAGGAGAAAACCCAGAGATATTTCTTCTGATGAACTTTGTCTTTTGGACCCTCTTCTCCCTTTTGGTTACCACCATTTTTAAATGGAATGTTTATGTAGTGGTCATCGTACTGGGAACATTTGCGCTTGCCATGGCTTTTGCAGGTAACGACTTGGTGAATTTTATAGGAGTTCCTTTAGCGGCCCTTGCTTCTTATACTGCATGGAGCGAATCTGGGATTCCTGCTACGGAATTTACTATGGAAGGTTTGGCTTCTGCCGTGCAGACCCCTACATATTTACTGCTGTTTTCCGGGGTAATCATGGTTATAACCCTTTGGTTTTCTTCCAAAGCAAGAAATGTGGTCAAGACCAGTGTAGACCTTTCAAGACAGGACGAAGGTGATGAACGCTTTCAGCCTAATTTCCTATCGAGACAAATCGTAAAATATACCATCAAGGCATCGGAAAATGTTATGGGCGTTATTCCTGATGGGTGGGTAAAACAAATGGACAAGCAGTTTGAAAAACCGTATGTCTATATTCCAAAAAGTAGGATTCAAGACCTTCCCGCATTTGATTATGTAAGAGCCGCCGTTAATCTTATGGTGGCCAGTGTTCTGATTTCATTGGCAACTTCCATGAAATTACCACTATCCACTACCTATGTGACCTTTATGGTAGCCATGGGTTCTTCATTGGCAGACCGGGCGTGGGGTCCTGAAAGTGCTGTTTATCGTGTTGCAGGGGTACTTAATGTTATTGGGGGTTGGTTCTTTACTGCCATTAGCGCGTTTACGGCTGCGGCCATTATAGCGTATGTTATTCATTTAGGTGGTATTTGGGCTATTGGCATTTTGCTCATTTTAGCATTCTTGCTAATTGGCAAAAACTACCTCACCCACTCTAAAAAAATGAAAGAGACCAAACTCGAGGAAAAATTGGAAAAAGCAGAGAGCAACTCAATTATTGGGGTTATTGAAGAAAGCTCAGCCAACATAGCATTGGCAATTAATAGAGCGAATAAAATATATACCCAGAGTATTGACGGTTTGGCCAAGCATGATATTGATACCTTAAAAAAGAGTAAAAAAGGAATTGCCAAGCTGGACAAGGAAGTTGAGGGCCTAAGGGACAATATTTTCTATTTTATCAAAAATCTTGACGAATCCAGTGTAGGTACCAGTAATTTTTATATTACAATCCTAAGTTACCTACAGGACATGACCCAGTCTTTGGAGTACATCGCCAAAGCAGGATATAAACACGTCCACAATAATCATAAAAAGCTACGTTTTAATCAAATAAAGGACCTAAAAGAAACCGATGGGTATATTGAAGATCTTTTTGGTGAAATAATAACTATTTTTGAGAATAAGGACTTCTTAAAACTTACAGAACTCATTGTAAATAAACAGGAGCTTTTCCAAAAATTGGACCTGAAAATCCAAAAGCAGGTGGAACGCACCAGAGCAGATGAATCAAGCCCCAAAAACACTGCACTTTATTTTAGTCTCTTGCTTGAAACAAAAGATTTATTAGTAGCTACCATGAACCTGTTGGAGACTTATGATGCACACGCCAACGTAAAAGTCTAGTTGTATTGGTATAATCTTCAGAAAGTAAATAGACAGCTCACTTCATCGAAAAAATATCAGTAAAAGCTAAAAGTAACGTTAGGTAGTAAGACCCAAATCTTTACTACATGCGTTTCTCCAGTTATTTAACCATAATTTTTGGTGGTTTTCTATTGGTATCAAGTTGTGAAAAAAACGATACTTCCATTGAGAATGAAGAGCAGCTTTCCATTAATATTGAAGAAAGTGCCCGTAATTCTGCCCTTCAACTTTACCAAGACTATTATTTAGCCTCTGCCAATAGTTCTTCGGACATTTCTTGGACGGGCAATGAACCCTCGTGTACACCTGGTTCGGTTCCACAAGATACAAAGGACAAAATATTACTGAGGTTGGATTATTATAGAAAAGCCGCTGGATTGAATAATGTTATTCAAGAAAACACAAATAAGTCCCAAAAAGCCCAGGAAGCGGCGCTTATGATGCATGCGAACGGTGCTTTGGAACATTTTCCACCTAACTCTTGGAAATGTTATACGGAGGATGGCAGCGATGCAGCCGCCAATTCCCTATTAACTTCTATAGATGGAGCTTCGGCCATTGATTCCTATATTAGGGACCATGGCGCCAGTAATGGACCTGTAGGGCATAGAAGGTGGCTTCTTTGGCCTAGACTACAAGAAATGGGTATTGGCAACACCAACCGCTACAATGCACTATGGGTGATAGGAAATGCAGGACCAAGACCACAAGACGCACCGGAATTTGTTGCTTGGCCTCCTCAAGGTTACATTCCTAAACAAGTAACCTTCCCTAGATGGTCATTCTCTATCCATAACGCAGATTTTACCCAAACAAACGTAAAAATGAAATACAAAAATGGTAGTACCATTTCTCTGGAAACTGAGGAACTATCCAACTCATTTGGAGATAGAACTATCGTTTGGGCACCAAATATCAATACATCTACCATTGATTCCGATACCATTGTGGAAGTTACGCTTGAGAACGTGGTGGTTAATGAAATAAGTAATGATTACACCTATGAAGTAATCATCTTTGATGCAAGAAACTAATTACCGGTAAAAGTTCATTTCATCCATATATGACCAAACCTCCTGAGGCAGTAAAGGTCTAATATTTTTACCTTCCTTATGTGCATTTCTAATAAATGTGGATGAAATTTCCATAATCGGCGCATTTACCCTATGCACTTTAGGATGGTCTTTAAATTGATGCTCTACCTTTCCTTCAGATATTCTGGGGTAGACAAACAAATCATAATTTTCTAGAATAACCTCGTAGTTTTTCCATTTATGAAACCCTTTTAGGTTATCCTCGCCCATAATTAAACAGAAGGAATATTGGTCAGCATACTTTTCATCTAGATGAGCCAAGGTGTTTACCGTATAATTTGGTTGTGGCAAACCGAACTCAATCTTACTCGGTTTTAATTTAGGATAGTCTTTTGTAGCTTGGTAAACCATCTCGTACCTGTGGTTATTGGCCAACAGGGATTTTTTCTTCTTAAATGGACTTAAAGGCGTAACTACGAACCAAACCTCATCTAAATGGGAGTATTCCGCCATATGGTTGGCAATAACCAGATGCCCTATATGAATGGGGTTAAACGTACCAAAGTACAGGCCTACCTTCTTCATGTGCACTACTGCTCTTCTGAGTTTTCTATTACGTAACCCGCCACCAAATCATAAGCTTCCTTTAACGCCGTATCCAAGTCATAATTCTTAATGACCTCATCAAACTGAGGAGCGGTGGCCAACTCCACCGATGCCTTTGCAATTCGCATGTTTATTTTATCCTCACTCTCCGTACTCCTCTTTTTTAGACGTATTTTCAACTCGTCTATACTAGGGGGTTTGACAAAAACTGCCAAGGTTACATCAGGAAATTTTCTTTTGATACGAAGGCCTCCTGCCACATCAATATCAAAGATTACATTTTTACCCTCGGCCCAAAGACGTTCTATTTCAGATTTTAAGGTGCCATAGAAGTTATCTCTATAAACTTCCTCCCATTCTAAAAAATCATCGTTCCTAATATGATTTTTAAACTCGGAAATAGACATAAAATAATAATGCTCCCCTTGTTTTTCCTTAGGTCTGCGAGGTCTGGAGGTTGCGGAAACCGAAAACGCCAAGTTGAGTTCCGGTTTATCCAACAAATGTCTTACAATCGTGGTTTTTCCACTTCCTGAAGGTGCCGAGAAAATAATGAGTTTACCGCCTTTCATCAATACTAGTAGTCTTTACTTATTCTTAAAGTACGTTGAGCATTTGTTCCTTAATTTTTTCCAGCTCATCCTTCATTTGAACCACCAGCTGTTGCATTGGCGCATAGTTGGCCTTGGAACCTATGGTATTTATTTCCCTTCCAATTTCCTGCGAGATAAAGCCCAGCTTCTTTCCATTGGAATCCGCAGAGTTTAAGGTGCTTGAAAAATATTTCAGGTGATTCGCCAACCTTACCTTTTCTTCCGTAATATCATATTTTTCCAAATAATAGATAAGCTCCTGTTCAAACCTGTTGGCGTCCACATCCGATCGCAAGTCTGATACTGCTTTCTTTAGGCGCTCCCTTACATCAGATTGTCTTTCGGGGTCCATTTGCTCCACGTCTTTAAGAAGTTGCTGTAAAGTTTCTATTCGTTGAACAAAGTCATTTTCCAATACTTGTCCCTCCTCTGAACGAAAAAGATTGATTTCCTTTAGTGCCTGGATTACTGCTTCCTTTATATGTTCATACTCCTCTTCATCTATATCCTCCCTATCCGTTTTCAAAGCATCTGGCATCCTTAGTGCCATATCCAACAATCGTAGCTCATCCCCGGCAGCAATTTCCCTTAATTGATTCATGTAATTCTCTACTGCGGGTCTGTTTACTTCTGCCGAAGTTTCCTCCCCCGTAAATTCCACGTAGAGTCCAAAATCTACCTTACCCCTAACCAAAGAACTGGCGATAACTTTACGCAATTCCAATTCTTTTTCCCTATAACTAGAAGGCATTCTAGCGTTCAGGTCCAGGTTTTTGCTATTGAGTGATTTGAGCTCTACCGTAATTTTTTTGGAAGGTAGCTGAATTACGTGCTTACCGAAACCGGTCATGGATTGAATCATAGAAACTACTGTATTTTGGCAAAGGTAACTGAATTAAGCTTAGTACTATAAACTTCGCTCATGCAGTTCCCTTCAACTCTTACCTAATAGATACAATAATGCCGCTATTTTGCAATAGCGGCATCGTATTCTTTACTTAAAGTTGCTTTATTTTTATGTTTTTATAGGACACTTTGTCGTTATGGTCCTGCAGCCCAATTTTACCGGTGTGGTACTTTCCAAAATGTTCCCAGCCGTTAAACTTACTTTTAGATACCATTTGGTCCCAAGCCTCATTACCCACGGGAAATTCTACAACTTTAGTACCATTGAGCTCAACACTACCTTTTTCTTCTTTATGGTTGACAGTAATGACCATGGTATTCCATTCACCGGCTGGCTTGGCTACATCTTTAGATGGTTCAACCATATCATAAAGTGCTCCGGCCTGATGCGATTTACCAGCCTTGGCATCGGGGTGCCTTTCGTTGTCCAACACCTGTACTTCAGGACCGGTTGCGTAGGGTACGGACTGACCTACACTTTCGTTAACTCCCCAAAAAACGCCGCTATTTCCACCTTCGGAAATTTTCCAATCCAAAGAAAGAACAAAATCTGTGTATTCTTTCTCAGTCACCAAATCGTGTAACTCACCTTTCTTTTTTTCACTAGGCGGATAGTAAACCATGGCGCCATCTTCCAATTTCCAGTTTTCGGAAACGCTATCCTTTCCATATACCTTCCATCCATCAAAAGAAGTGCCATCGAACAAAGTAATCCACTCCGTATTCGATTTTTCTTTCTTCGTTTCAATCTCGGTACTTTCGGCGGTCATTTCTGCTTTCTTCTCAGCCTTTTCCTTGCATGCCATTGTTGATAAGGCAATGCACGCCATTAGGGTTAATTTTTTCATTGATTTTTGGTATTAATTAGTTGTTTGAATTTGATTTATAAGTAAAGGGGGCAAATAGCCCCCTTAAGATTTATGTTCCCAATATTTTCTTTAGCATCTCTTTGTCTATTTCCGCCCCGGCAAAATCATCAAATGTTTTTTCCGTGGCCTCAATAATGTGATCCTGAATGAACTTGGCACCTTCTCTAGCACCTTGTTCCGGACTTTTTATACAACATTCCCATTCCATCACGGCCCATACATCACAGCCGTACTGAGTAAGTTTGGAAAATATAGTCTTAAAATCTATTTGCCCATCTCCCAAAGAACGGTAGCGACCCGCTCTTTGGCCCCAATCATTATAACCTCCAAAAGCTCCTTTTTTACCGGTGGGATTGAATTCCGAATCCTTAACATGAAATGATTTGATAAATTCATGGTAATGGTCAATGTAGGTGATATAGTCCAATTGCTGAAGCACAAAGTGACTTGGATCATAGAGGATATTTACTCTCTTATGATTTCCGGTGGCTTCTAAGAAGCGCTCAAAAGTATCTCCGTCATGCAGATCTTCTCCTGGGTGTATTTCATAACATACATCTACCCCCTCTTCGTCAAAATGGTTAAGGATGGGCATCCATCTTTTTGCCAATTCTTCAAAACCCATTTCTACCAAGCCGGCAGGACGCTGTGGCCAAGGATGCCACGTATGCCACAGGAGGGCACCAGAAAATGTAGCGTGAGCTGTAATACCCAATCTTCTACTGGCGGTTGCGGCTTTTTTTACCACATCAACGGCCCATTCGGTTCTTGCCTTTGGATTGTTCTTAACGGCATCCGGCGCAAAATTATCGAACATAAGATCGTAGGCAGGGTGTACTGCCACCAATTGTCCCTGTAAATGGGTCGAAAGTTCAGTGATTTCAAGTCCGTACGAATTCACTTTTCCTTTTAACTCATCGCAATAATCCTGACTTTCTGCTGCCTTGTCCAAATCGATCAAAAACTTCTCCCAGGTAGGAATTTGAATTCCCTTATAACCAAGGTCTGCTGCCCATTTACACATTCCGTCCAAAGAATTGAAGGGTTCCTTATTGTCTACGAATTGGGCCAAAAAGACGGCCGGTCCTTTAATTGTTTTCATTTTTAGTGTTGTTTGTTCTTACTATACACCTCATATTTTACCTCCTAATTTGGCAAATATGACTTATATTTATTTCTAAATCTTTCATCATTTTTACAAGAAAAATGGGAAGTCATAAATATAGGGAATCCCTCAGGATTAACACAAGATAATTGATGTCATTACACTTTTGGACCAAAAGGTTTACGTTCATTTTTTTCAACCAGAGCAGGGTTGGGATGTCGTTTTTCCGATAATTAACGGAAAAACAAGGTCATATATCCAATAGTTAATTTTCGTCATATTATTTAAACTTATATTGTTTAGTTCAAAGTTAATTTAAAGCAGTTTTCTCGCTAAAAACTACTGTTCTATGGAAAATGCTTCGGCAAGACATCTTTGGGGAGACTATTTAGACCAGCACTTGGAATATGCCTTTACAGAGGCTCCAAAAGTAATTCATTTTTGCAATAACGAACAGGATGCCAATGAGTGCGCAATGTTGGTGAAAAAAGGAATTAAAAAAGCTACTTCTCCATGCTTACTGGAATTACAACTAAGTAAAGAGCCCTTACCTAAAATAGGGGACTTTATGATAGTAACAAATTGGGAAGGCGAGGCCCAATGCTTGGTAAGGACCACTTCCGTTAGGCTAAAACCCTTTTTTAGTATTGATGAATATTATGCAAAAGTAGAGGGTGAAGGGGATAAAAGTCTTGCTTATTGGAAAAAATCACATTGGGATTACTACACTAAAACCCTACAACCCTTTGGCCGTAAACCCAATGAAAGTATGATTGTGGTCTGCCAAGAATTTGAGAAAGTATTCGAGCGATAAAAAAATCCCTGAAACCTCGTTCGGTCTCAGGGATTTACATATAATTCACTTTAAAGGGTCTACTCCTCAAGTTCTACCCAAGTATTTCCGTTTTTATGGGATTCTACCGTGGCTTCGATAAAGTTCATGCCGCGTACACCATCCTTCATGGTTGGGTAAGATCCTTCTTGCTGCTCTTCTCCACGAATGGCCCTAGCCACACCCAGGTAAATGTTGGCCATGGAATCAAAAATCCCTTCTGGATGTCCGGCAGGTAATTTTGTACCGTCTAGAGAAAACTCACTATTATAGGCATGACCCGGTTTGTATACTTTGGTAGGCTCCGTATCGCTCATCATATACAAGAAATTAGGTTTCTCCTGCTCCCATCTAAAAGACGCTTTTTCACCATAAATGGCGATGGCCAACCCATTTTCTTCTCCAGTTGCAACTTGACTACCCCTTATAACACCTTTTACGTGCTCACCCATACGGATAAGGACCGTACCATCAACATCCATCTGGTTATCTTCATATAGGTAATTAAAGTCGCAAAGAAGAGACTTTACCTCTAGCCCGGTAGTGTATTCAACCATGTTAAAGGCATGAACACCAATATCTCCCATACAAGAGCTAATACCCGCCTTTTTGGGGTCCAGTCTCCAAACGCTTGATCTCTTTTCCTTATCGTGGATGATTGGATTGATCCATCCTTGGTAGTACCTAGCGTCCACTTTGTGGATTTTTCCTAAGGCTCCCTGCTTGATCATTTCCTTCATTTGACGTACCATTGGGTAACCGGTATAGGTATGTGTAAGAGCGAATATAGATCCTGATTTTTGATGCGCCTCTTGTAAAATTTTCGCCTCCTCCAATGTGGTGGTCATTGGCTTTTCACAAATAACGTGAAAACCATTATCCAACAACTTTTTGGCCATAGGGAAGTGAAGGAAATTGGGCGTAAGTACGGAGCAAACTTGAATTCGCTCATCTTCAGGCAGCTTTAGCTCTTCCTCTACCATGGTATCAAAATCCTTGTATATCCTATTGGTAGGCACGTCAATTTCTTTGGCAAAAGCCATATTCTGCTCAAAATCCGGGTTAAAAACAGCCCCTACGATTTGATAGTTATCATTGATATGGGAAGCCACACGGTGTAAAACTCCAATTAACGAGTCGCCACCACCTCCCAAAATTCCTAATCTGATTTTCTTTGGCATTGTAATCCTATTTAATGATTGAAAAGTTGTATTTGAATTAAGGGTAACAATTTAATAAAATAGCTACGATTTAAAGGCTATTTTTTCATTTTTGAACAGAATAAGGTATAGAATCATGACAATGAAGGCAAAAGAGGCCGGATAGCACCAGATAGACCGCCAATCATGCACATTTTCTGTTACCAAATAGTTGTCCGTGATGATACCAGCAATCCAAAAGCCTATAAGCATGCCCACCCCATAAGTGGCCAATGTGATCAAACCTTGTGCTGAACTTTTAAACGCTGTCCCTGCTTTGCTATCGGTATAAATCTGACCCGAAACAAAGAAAAAATCATAGCAGATTCCATGAAGGGCAATTCCCAAAAGAAGCACAAACGGCATATCACCATTACTGGCAAATGCAAAAAATAAATATCGTAATCCCCAAGCCAACATAGCCACCAAAATGGTCATTTTAAAACCAAATCGCTTAAAAAAGTAGGGTAATAAAAGAAGGAACAATACTTCGGATACTTGACCAACCGTCATTTTACCTGCTGGATTGGAAACACCAATTTCGCCTAAAAATTGACCGGCATGTTGGTAATAGAATGCCAATGGCACACATATAAAAACAGAGGCCAGAAAAAATACCAGAAAATTTCTGTCCTTTAACAACGCCAAGGCATCCAAACCTAGCAATTCCTTAAGAGAAACCTTTTTAGAACTACTGGCCTTAGGTGGCGTTTTTGGCAAGGTAAAACTGAACAATCCCAGAATAGCCGAGGAGACAGCAGCCATTAAAAATGTATTGCGTAACAGCCCTTCTGAAATTCCTCCTTGGGAATCCCAATTCAATAAACTGATCAATAGGCCTGCCGTAATCCATCCAGCGGTACCAAAAACCCGTACAAAGGAGAACTCTTTTGCGGGATCCTTCATTTGCCCAAAAGAAACAGAATTGACCAATGCCAAGGTAGACATGTACAAAATCATGTAAACCAACAAATAAGGAAAAAAGCCTTCAAAGCTATCGGCTCTGTATAGCATGAACATTAATATGGCCCCCACCAGATGGACCAGCCCCAAGATTCTTTCGGCATTAAAAAACCGGTCTGCAATCAACCCAATAATAAAAGGTGAAAGAATGGCTCCCCAGGATTGGGTAGAATAGGCCAATGCTATTTGGGACCCATTCGAGTCCAAAGTATTGGGTAAATAGATTCCCAAGGTTACGAACCAACTTCCCCAGATGAAGAATTCAAGAAACATCATCAAGGAAAGTTGGATGCGTATGTTTGTACCCATGGGTTATCGCTTATAGAAAATATAATCCAAGGCCAAAGGCTCTAAACCATTTTGCCTTAAATCCATCATGATTTGACCGCGATGATGGGCAGAATGGTTAATAATGTGAAATAATATATCCTGAACTGTATTCGCAAACAACCTGCCCTCAGAACTTTCATAGCTTATGCGCTTCTCAAAGTTATACGTATGGGAGGTGATATCAAAAGTGGCGCGTTGATTTTCGTAATGAATTTCTTCCCATGTATTGGGGTCATGAATATCAAATACATTAAAAGCACTTTTTTCTTCCCTCAATCTAGCATTCCAAATGTGGTGTGCGTTCAGTACATGGCTAAACAATTCCTTGCTTTTTACGGGCACGGAATCAAGCTCATCACAATAGGCAATGAGTTTTTTGTTACAAAAGAAATTGTAATCAAAAAGTTGGTTGAAAAAAGTTTTCACTTTGTTAGGTCAATGCGATTTATTACAAATGGGAACTAGCCTAATTTTTTGGAGGCTTCGATCAACAATTCCTTTGTAGCCAAAATACCGGCCTCCTCATCCAATTCGCTACCCTCGTACTCAACTCCTATATAACCGGTATAGCCATGATCCTTTACGATTTTGAGCATTTTCACATAGTCTATTTCGGTTTCGTTGCCCTCGGCATCAAAATCATGGGATTTGGCACTTACCGCCTTTGCATGTGGCATAAGCTCTTCCACACCTTTATATATATCATACATTTCGGCGCAATCCCAAGTGCCTTCTTTACGCTTAATACAGAAATTTCCAAAATCTGGAAGGGTACCACAGTTATCCAATTCAACTTTCTCCATTACCTGGGCGTGAAGTGCCCCATTAGATGAAAGTCCGCCGTGGTTCTCCACCAAGACATTTATATTCTTTGTTTTTGCATACGTACTCAATTTGGTGAGTCCGTCTACAGAATTGGCTATCCATTCTTCAGGATCATTGCTACCGTTAAGGTTTACCCGTATCGCGTGGCAGCCCATGGCAGCAGCAGCATCTACCCACTTTTTATGTTTTTCTATCGTCTCGTTTCTTTCTGTTTCATCAGTTACTGCCAGATTTCCTTGACCATCGATCATGATCAACACATTTTCCATTCCATGTTTTTCGGCCTCTGCATTGCACTTCTCCACAAAAGCAGCCATAGCCTCCTCGGAATAGCCGGCTTCTTCCAATTCAGGGTTGTACAATTGCGACACATACTCCAGACCGGTAAAGCCCCAATTCTTTGCTTTTTCTGCAAACGTATAAGGGTCTACGCCATCTTCACGGATCATTTTATGTATGGACCATTGGGCTAAAGAAAGCTTGAAAAAAGGTTCGGCCGCTGTTTCGGCTACCTCAGCGGTATCAGCAGCACCTTCTTCTTTTTTCTTGGTTTCCTTACAGGCATAAATACCCATAATCGATAATGCAGCACCTGCTTTAGAACTATTGGCAATAAACTTACGTCTTTTCATTAATTTGGATTAGTTTGTTGTTTTAGAAGTATTTGGAGTTAATTTACGCACGAATATGCGATTCCATTAAGGTATACGGCGAATAAATGTAGAAAATTAATTTAATATTTAATAAATTTAGGGACTAAACAATTCTGTAGATGAGTAAATTTTATTACAACGAAGAAAGCGATTCGTACGATGCCATTGTGGTAGGTACCGGAATCAGTGGTGGTTGGGCCGCAAAGGAACTTTGTGAAAACGGACTCAAGACGCTGGTTTTGGAACGTGGTAGGATGGTAAAGCATATTGAAGACTACGAAACCGCGAACAAAGACCCCTGGGATTTTCCTAATGCCGGAAAGGCAACACAGGAAATCATTGCAAAACAGCAAAAGCAACATAGAACGGGCTATACCACAAGCCAAGCGAGCCATATGTGGTTTGTGAACGATTTGGAACACCCTTATAATGAAATAAGACGCTTTGATTGGATGCGTGGGTACCATGTGGGTGGTAGATCGTTGCAATGGGGGCGTCAAAGTTACCGTTGGAGCGACATTGATTTTTCTGCCAACCAGAGAGAAGGCATTGCCGTAGATTGGCCGGTAAGGTATAAGGATATTGCTCCTTGGTACTCCAAAGTAGAAAATTACATTGGTGTAAGTGGGGAGGCACTTAACCTACCACAATTACCGGATAGTGATTTTCTTCCAGCAATGGACCTTAACTGCGTTGAGGAACATTTTAAGAGCAAGGTAACCGAATCTTTTGACGGACGTGCCGTGACCGTTGGCCGTGTAGCTCATATTACCGGAGATAAAACATTTGACGGTAGAACCAAATGCCAGTTTAGGAACAGATGTATTAGAGGTTGTCCTTTTGGTGGGTATTTCAGTAGTTTATCCTCTACCCTTCCTGCAGCGGAAGCTACCGGAAATATGACTTTAAGACCAGATTCTATCGTCCACGAAGTGATGTACGACCCAGATACAAAAAAAGCTACGGGCGTAAAAGTGATAGACAGGGTAACCAAGGAACATTATGAATTTAAGGCCAAGGTAATATTCCTTTGTGCTTCTGCTATTGCGTCCACTTCTATATTAATGCAATCCAAGTCCGACCGTTTCCCAAATGGAATGGGCAATGATTCCGATCAGTTAGGACGTAATATCATGGACCACCACTTAGGTGTGGGGGCCAGCGGTAGTTTTGAAGGTTTTGATGACAAATACTATAAAGGTAGAAGACCCAATGGTGTTTATATTCCTAGGTTCAGAAACCTTGGTGGAGCTTCGGACAGAAAGGACTATAAGCGCGGCTTTGGGTACCAGGGTGGTGCCAGCAGGGGAGACTGGGAAGAAACCGTTGCGGAACTAGCTTATGGTAAAGATTTAAAGGAAAGTATCCTTAAACCAGGCGGTTGGAGAATGGGAATAGGTGGTTTTGGAGAGGTTCTTCCTTACCAAGACAACAGGTTCACCTTGGATTATGAAAAATTGGACCAATGGGGTCTTCCTACCGTAACCTTTGATGCCGATTTACAAGAAAACGAATTCAACATGCGTAAGGACATGCAGGCTTCTGCGGTAGAGATGTTGGAAAAAGCAGGCTTCAAAGATGTAAAAGGCCACGATGGCCCTACAGGATTAGGTCTTGGAATTCACGAAATGGGAACTGCCCGTATGGGACGCGATAGAAAAACATCCGTCCTAAACGGAAACAATCAATTACATGACGTACCAAACGTTTATGTAACAGATGGTTCTTTTATGACCTCGGCCAGTTGTGTGAACCCATCTTTAACCTATATGGCTTTCACCGCCAGAGCCGCCAACCATGCGGTAAGCGAACTTAAAAAAGGAAACATATAATGGATAGAAGAAAAGCACTTAGAAACATGGGGTTGGCCCTTGGGTATACCGTTGCCACCCCAACACTTATAAGTATAGTTGAAAGCTGTAAGCAAGAGCCATCATTTGAATGGACTCCAGACTTCTTCTCCAAGGATGAGGGGGCCGTTCTAACCAAATTGGTGGATATTATTTTGCCGAAGACGGACACTCCATCGGCATCAGAAACACAGGTACACCTTTTCATTGATCGGTTTGCACTGGAGGTGATGGATGAGAAGCAGCAGAATTTTGTAAAGATGTCTATTGGCAGATTTATAGAAAAAGCGCTGAAGGATTCCGGAAAAGAAAAAGGTGGCGAGCTATCTGCAGAAGAACTGGAACCCGTACTTGCCGAAGCACTAAGCGTAAGCAAAGAGGATGAAGCCAAAAATTTTGAAGCCATTAAACAATACCATGAGGCCGTTGCCGAAGGCAAGGAACCTTTGTTGGACGATGGAATTTCAAGATTCGCTTTTGCCAATAATTTAAGGGGACTAACCATTATGGGATATAAGACCTCAGAATATGTAGGAGAAAATGTATTGGCTTATTTACCTGTTCCAGGAGAATTTATAGCCTGCGGAGATCTGCAGGAACTTACTGGCGGTAAGGCTTGGTCCTTATAAACATTACAAAATCAATTTAAAAGGGTTAAGGTCCTATAACAACTAGCCTTGACCCTTTTTTTCATCTCAACTTAAAACAGAACCGAACAAACACCAATGAAACGAAGAAATTTTATCCAAAAAACCGCAATAACAGGAAGTGCCCTTTCCATGGGAGGCTCTTTGGCCTTTGCCAACAATTCCATGCAACCGGCCACAAAACCCCATAACTTCAATCTCAAATACGCCCCTCATTTAGGCATGTTCAAAGAACTGGCAGGAGAAGACCCTATAGACCAAATTAATTTCATGGCGGATCAAGGGTTTACCGCATTTGAAGATAACGGTATGATGAAAAGGGAGGTCTCCATGCAGACCAAAATGGGCGAAACCTTGGCCAAAAGGGGCATGACCATGGGTGTTTTTGTTGTAGATAAAGGGGGCAACATGGCCAACACCCTGGCAGCAGGCAAACAAGAGCATCTAGACATTTTTTTAGACGGATGTAAAAGAGCCGTTGAAGTGGCCAAAAGGGTAAATGCCAAATGGATGACCGTTGTACCTGGCGGATACCAAAGAAATCTGCCTATTGGGGTGCAGGACGGAAACGTTATTGAAGCCCTAAAACGAGGAGCGGAGATTTTGGAACCACACGGTTTAGTTATGGTATTGGAGCCACTTAGTGATTCTCCTGACCTCTATTTGCAAAACTCCGATCAGACCTATATGATCTGTAAAGGCGTAGATAGCCCTGCCTGTAAAATTTTATACGATATATACCACCTACAGAAAACCGAAGGTCACTTGATTCATAATATGGACCTAACTTGGGATGAGATAGCCTATATACAAGTGGGGGACAACCCCGGAAGAAAAGAACCTACCACGGGTGAAATCAACTACAAAAACGTCTTTAAATGGATCCACGAAAAAGGTTTTGATGGCGTGTTAGGTATGGAGCATGGCAACTCTAAATCCGGGAAAGCTGGTGAACAAGCCGTAATTGATGCATACAAGGAAGTAGATAGTTTTATGTAGCCAAGGCAATTTGAAAACTGAAAAGCAGCTAATTAACAAATAGCTGCTTTTTTTTGTCTCCTACTGTTGTTTTTCATGAAGATGAATATTGTATTTTTAAGATTTTCCCCACAAGATTTTTAAAAAATAAAAACCGGTCAAATGAGCTTATTCCAGAACTCTGTTCTAAAGAATTATTTAAAAGGATTGGAGTCCGAAAAAGTTACCCAAGCATACGAGCGATTTACAAGTCATTTCCATAATCCGGCTATTCAAGAAAACATTCGAAACTCGAAAGAGGAACAATATCAAGGCGAATTTCTGATTGACCTTTTTGTGAATGTTTTGGGCTACACGAAAAACCCAACGCCTGACTTTAATCTCACAACGGAATTAAAAAACATAAAAGGCTCAAAAAAGACAGATGGTGCAATTCTAAAAGGCGATAAAGCACTTGCAGTTATTGAACTGAAAGGAACAAACACAACCGATTTAAGCAAAGTAGAAACCCAAGCTTTTGGATATAAAAACAACCAGCCAGGTTGTAATTATGTTATTACTTCCAACTTTGAAAAGTTGCGTTTTTACATTGACAACGCAGTTGACTTTGAGGAATTTAATTTGTTTCAACTTTCAAAAGAGCGTTTTGATATTCTTTGGCTTTGTCTTTCATCAGAATATCTTATAAAAGACATTCCGAAAAAAATAAAAGATGAATCTTTAACACAAGAGGAAAACGTCACCAAAAAATTATACAAAGATTACGCTTCATTTAGAAACGAGATTTTTGATGCCATCCAAAAAGAAAACCCTGAATACGACAAACTAACGTTATTTAAGAAAACACAGAAATTACTCGACCGTTTTCTATTTATCTTTTTTGCAGAAGATAGATTGTTATTGCCTCCAAACTCTATTCGTTCTATCGTAAACCAATGGACTGAATTACGTGATAAATATGATGAGTATTTTCCTTTGTACGACCGATTTAAAAAGTATTTCGGTTATATGAACACAGGACACAAAGGACAACAACACGATATTTTTGCCTACAATGGTGGACTTTTTGCGCCAGACGATATTTTAGACAACATTAAAATCAATGACGATTTACTTTACAAACACACAGTAAATTTAAGTAACTACGATTTTGAAAGTGAAGTAAGCGTAAATATACTCGGACACATCTTTGAACATTCGTTAAACGACATTGACGAAATACAAGCAGAAATTCAGGGAGTTGCGCCCGAACAAAGCAAAACGAAGCGTAAAAAAGATGGAGTTTTTTACACACCAAAATACATTACCAAATACATTGTAGATAATACAGTTGGTAAACTTTGTGAGGAAAAGAAAACTGAACTTGACATACAAGAAGCCGAATACGAAAAAGAACGTAAAGGAAGACAAAAAACTACTTTAAAAAAGTTATCTCAAAAATTAGAAAATTACAGAAAATGGTTACTGCAAATTACCATTTGCGACCCAGCGTGTGGAAGTGGTGCTTTCTTAAACCAAGCATTGGAATTTCTAATTGCGGAACATCAATACATTGACGAATTGCAAGCCAAATTGTTTGGAGATGCAATGGTATTGAGCGAAGTAGAAAATTCCATTTTAGAAAACAATTTGTTCGGTGTAGATATAAATGAAGAAAGTGTAGAAATCGCAAAACTCTCGCTTTGGTTAAGAACTGCACAAAAAGGCAGAAAACTAACTTCATTGAATGATAATATAAAATGTGGTAACAGTTTAATTAACGACCCAATTGTTGCAGGAGATAAGGCATTTAATTGGGAAACTGAATTTCAAGAAATATTTGAAAAGGGTGGATTTGATGTTGTAATTGGGAATCCTCCATATGTTAACATTGTTAACATAGAAAACAAACTACATAGAGATTTCTTTCAGAGTTCTTTTAAAACATATAAGAACAAATCTGATTTATACAGTTTCTTCGTAGAAAAAGAAATCCAAATTCTGAAAAAGGATGGAATCTTTGGCAACATTTTTCCAAACAGTTGGATGGGGACAAGTAGTTTCTCAAAATTTAGGAATCACCTATTAGAAGAAACAGAACTCTTAAGTCTTGTAAAGCTACCCTCAAATGTATTTGTTGATGCTGTTGTGACAACAATTATAATGACATTTACTAAAAACAACAATACTGATGGCAATCACAAAATAGTCCTAAAAGAGTATGAAGATCATAGTTTCAAAATAATGCCTCATTATCTCTCATATGCAGACATAAATAAAATTGAGTCAAAAACATTTTCATTTGAAGCAAGAATAGATTTAGAATCAAATATTAAGTTAGGGGATGTGGCTGAATTCTCACTTGGAGTTAAAACAAGTGATGATAAAAGATTTGTATTCCAATCTAAAGAATCAGAAAATCATCTGCCATTTTTAAGAGGTAAGAATATTTCAAAATATTTTTCATCATTTCAAAACGAGTACATATGGTACATGCCAGACTTGATGAAAGAGAAGCCAGGTGGCAGACCTCGAATTCTTGAGCACTTTTTAAAAGATAAAATCATCATCCAAGATGTTGCTAAGACTATTAATGCAACTATTGATAGAAACAAGTATTTAGTAAATGATACGTTGAATGTGATTCATAATATTGTTCATGAAAATATAAGTTTAGAATTTATCTTAGGAATCCTTAATTCAAAACTTATCAACATCTGGTTCGATAGAACGTTTCCTGAAGGTTTACATATCAAGATCAATCAGCTACAACAAATACCAATTGTGATTCCTAACAAGGATGAACTCAAATGTTGTGAAGATTTAGTAGAGGAAATCCTTAAGTTAAATAAAACTCTTGAAACCAAATCATCTAAATATATAAACAGGGTTAAAAGTAATTTAGGTTTAGATAGGATAAGTAATAAATTGAATCAATTTTACGAATACGATTTTAAAACGTTCTTGTCCGAACTAAAAAAGAAAAAAATTAAACTTTCTCTATCTGACCAAGATGAATGGGAAGATTACTTTGATGATTACACCAAAGAAATAAACCAACTTCTAAGCCAAATAAATACAGTTGATAATGAAATTGATAAAATGGTTTATGAATTATACGGATTAACAGAAGAAGAAATAAACATTGTGGAAGAAGCAACCTTTTAATAGCAAACCGTCTTTGAAATCTGAGTACGGAGTAACTGGTTTTTTACTGAACACTGCCCCCAAAATGTATACGGTTATTACCAAAAAGTGTTCAAGAATAATGGATGCTTACCTTACTTTTGCCAAGGTATGAATCGAACCTTCAAATTCATAAAAAGAATGTTAGCAACCATAGGCATCCTAATTGGCTTAGTAATACTTCTAGTTGTACTGTTTGTAAACTTTAGTCCGCAATTTGGTGGTAAGGCAACTAAGGAACAATTGGCATCCTACGCCAAATCTGCACACTTTAAAGAGGGGAAGTTCTTTAACTTGGGCGGTGTAAAAAATGAAATGAGTGCCGGTGACATGGCCAAGGCCATTGGCGGCATGTTCAAAAAGATACCCAATGCCAAACCTGATAGCCCCTTAGCAGTACATGCGATAGATTCTACGGCCATTGCCAATTATTCTGGAGAAACCCGCTTTATCTGGTTTGGCCATTCAACTTTCCTTTTACAAATAAAGGGAAAAAACATTTTATTGGACCCTATGTTTGGTGATGTTCCCGCACCTCATCCTATGCTAGGTAGCAAAAGATTCAGTAACGGTCTCCCCATTGCTATAGAAAAATTACCCCGTATAGATGCGGTAATCCTTTCCCATGACCATTATGACCATTTAGATTACGAGAGCATTAAAAAGCTAAAGCACAAGGTTGACCATTTCTATATGCCGCTTGGCCTGGGCAATCACCTAAGGGAATGGGATGTGGAGGCAAAGCGTATTACAGAATTGGATTGGTGGCAAGAAGCCACTATGGGAGATTTCACCTTTACCAGCACCCCTGCCCAACATTTTTCTGGTAGAGGTCTTACGGACAGGGATAAAACACTTTGGAGCTCATGGGTCATACAAACGACCAAGGAAAAAATCTTCTTTAGTGGCGATAGTGGATACGGTCCCCACTTTAAAACCATTGGGGAAAAGTTTGGGGCATTCGATTTTGCGATGATCGAATGCGGACAATACAATGAACTTTGGTCAGAAATTCACATGTTTCCCGAAGAAACGGCACAAGTGGGTCTGGACATCAACGCCAAAGCTATTATGCCCATTCACTGGGGTGCCTTTAAATTGGCACAACATTCTTGGACCGACCCTGTGGAAAGGGCCGTTAAAAAAGCCAAAGAAATCAATGTTTCAATAATTACACCGCAAATTGGGATTCCTACCAGCATCCATCAAGAGCTACCCGCCCCAGAAATTTGGTGGGAGAATTAAAAGGTATGGTGCATTTTATCTGTAACTATCATTTTATCAAATAGATACACCTAAAATTAATTACAAAACAGCTGATGACCTTAACCCTTAAGCCAAGGTCATAAGCTATATCACATACCTAAAATCCTAGAGAGGAATTTCAGGGGTGTTTAGTTTAGCAATTGACTTGTTGATTTCTTCCTGCGTGAGTTCATGCCTTACAATGTTCCCTTCAAAATAGTCATCATACGCTTTCATATCAAAATTTCCATGTCCGCAAAGATTAAAAAGAATAGTCTTGGAGACTCCTTCCTCCTTGCATTTTTTGGCCTCTGCCACCACGGTAGCAATTCCGTGGGTAGCTTCCGGTGCCGGAATAATTCCCTCAGACCGCGCAAAAAGCACACCGGCATCAAAAACCTCTAAGTTATCATGTGCAACGGCTTCAATTAAGTTATCTTTTAACAACTGACTTACGATGACACCTGCACCGTGATAACGCAATCCGCCTGCATGAATGGGCGCAGGAACAAAATCATGCCCCAAGGTATACATTGGAAGTAAGGGGGTCATGCCTCCCGTATCACCAAAATCATATCTAAAGACGCCCCGGGTCAATTTGGGACATGAAGTAGGTTCACTCGCTATACAACGAATCTTCTTTCCTTCTTCCATATTCAATCTTAGAAAAGGAAAGGCCAGACCTGCAAAATTAGACCCGCCACCAAAGGGCGCCACTACAATATCTGGCATATCACCCGCTTTTTCCATTTGTTTAATAGCTTCTTGGCCTATTATGGTCTGATGCAGTTTTACATGGTTCAAGACGCTTCCCAAGGCATATTTGGTATCCTCCCGTTGTGCGGCCATTTCAACGGCTTCGCTTATGGCAATACCAAGAGAACCCGGACTATCCGGATTTTCCGCCAATATTTTTCTACCTGCTTCCGTCAGGTTAGTGGGCGAGGCAAATACATTGGCCCCCCAAGCATTCATCATAGATTTTCTATAAGGTTTGTGATGGTAGGACAATTTTACCATATACACATCACAATCGATACCAAAATGCTGGCATGCAAAGCTAAGGGCACTACCCCATTGGCCAGCTCCGGTTTCTGTAGTAATGCGTTTAACACCTTCCATTTTATTATAATATGCCTGTGGTACGGCCGTATTGGGTTTGTGCGATCCGGACGGGCTTACACCTTCATATTTGTAGTAGATTTTTGCCGGAGTATCCAATGCTTTTTCCAAGCCGTATGCCCGGTATAATGGGGTGGGTCTCCATAGGGAGTATATATTTCTTACCTCATCAGGGATGGGTATCCATTTGTCCGTACTGACCTCTTGCTCGATCAACGCCATTGGAAATAAGGGGGCTAAGGCCTCCGGACCAATAGGCTCTAGGGTAGCAGGATTTAGGGGAGGTAACGGTTTATTGGGCATATCTGCCACAATATTGTACCAGTTTTCAGGAATTTCTTGCTCGCTGAGGGTAAATTTTCTAGTTTTCATTTAATGAGTTATTGGTATACCCATTAAAGATATGAAATAGGTCCCAACCTCAAAATGACTTTTGCGATACCCAAAAATTTAAATATCCATAATTTTTAAAAAGTGCTAAAATTATGTCAAATTGTTCATTTTTAACGATTTAATGTAATCCAAGCAGTATTTTAGCAACGTACGTAGAATATTATTGGGGCCATGGACAAATACATTACTATCTTAATCATTTATATACTAGCTTATCTCTTCTCTGTCATAGCTAGGCCCTATATTGAAAAATAATTCCAAAAACATATCGTTTCCGAAGACCAAGTACTTCAAAAAAACCTCTTATTAAAAGCAAAAACCAAAAAGCATTTAGGAAATACTTTTTGGTTTTAGACAACTACACTCAACTCACACTATTTGGAAATATTTTTTTCTAAGCGCAATAGCCGAGCCTCTAAAGAGGCAATTCTTTCGGATTGTTTTTCAATTAATGATTGCTGTTCTTGAATGGCCTTTATTGCCACAATTGCGAAGGCGCTATAGTTCAGACCCAGTAATTCATCCTCATTATCTGAAGATACCAAATCTGGAAAAATGCTTTGAACGTCCTGTGCTATAAGACCAATAGTCCTTTTCCTTTCGATGTCGGATTTGTAATAATAGGTACTGGGTTTTAGCTCTTTGACCTTCCCCAGTACATTGGTAAGGGGTCGAATTTCAGATTTCAAACGCTTATCCGAACTTTGAACGTATGCTCCATTATTTGCATTAATAAATCCTCGTAAAGCTCCTCCGTAATGAAACCTTAATCCAAAACCATGGGTAATATCCCAATCTTCATTACCAGTTCCATCAGTAAATCGCAGTCCTGTACCAACTGTTTGACCTCCTTGATAAATATGGAGTTTAGCAGAAGGCGTAGTTGTACCTATACCAACATTACCATCGGCAGTGACCGTTAATTTTGGGCTCGCTTTGGTAACCAAATGAACTTTTCCATCATTATTAGAATCACCGGTTCCAAAATCCATATCCTTATTCCCTGTATATACCCCGGAATATCCTATGTATCCTACAGAAGTAAAGTAGGAAGCCCATGTATCGCTTGTAGAAGTTTCAAGTCTCATCACATGACCAGTGGCTGCATTTACATGCAATTTAGTAAGCGGACTTCCTGTGCCAACACCAACGTCACCACTATCAAAATAAATATCACTTTCATTTTCTTCCCAAAGAGAACTGCCTCCACCAGAGCTGCCAATCATTAAATTACCATCGGCATCAGCTACCACGTTTCTTTGACCAGCACCCGCTAAATCTCTTGACTTGATCGTACCGTCTACATCTAATTTTGAAGTGGGATCCTCCACTCCTAGACCCAAATTTCCAGAAAAATAATTTTTATCCTCCCCTTTGGAATAGACGCCATACTTTTCTCCTGCGGTGCCTCCATGGAATATTAGGTCCAACCCGTACTTTCTACCCGTTCCTGAGCCACCAAGATCACCTCTAAAGGCCCAGGCAGTAGCTGTTGTTTGGGACCTTGCATCCGATCGTATGCCGAAGGTGTTATTATTATCACCACTCCTAGCTTCGGCAGAAGCGGTAATAGCAGATTTATATCCATTATTAAAAACCGACACCCCGATTCCGTTTCTCACATCGGCCAAGGTATTCTGAATAAATAATCTAGCATCTCCAGAGGATTGATGCCCAATTCCTACATGCCCTGTCATTCTCGAAATTCCACTAGCATCTTCAGACCACAACGAACTCCCTCCGCCACCACCAACTTCATCCGTACCGGCAACCCACTGACCCAAACCAGCATCCCATTTGGCCACTTGACCGTCTGCAGTACCTTCCAACCCGGAAATATTGGCACCATCTCCCATGAGCAGTCCGCTTTCGCCTGTTACATCCACAAAATTTCCTAAATCTACCGAACCGGCGCCATCTTCAATGCTAAGTACATCGCCTGTCAGAATTAAATCTTGGTCATCAGTTCCACCAGGGGGAATAATTCCTGAAAGATCTACCCCCGTACCATTGGTAATATTTAAAACCGTTCCTGTTAGCGACAGATCTTGATCATCAGTATCCACCAAACCTCCTGTAGCGAGTTCTTCCAAGGCTGCTTGCGTATCGGTAGCAGCAAGGCCTGTACCTGCATTGTTGAAAGGAACTTCTGCTGCAGTTTGGTCATCGGTTCCGCCCGGTGGGATGATTCCTGAAAGATCCACACCCGTACCATCTGAAATCTCCAAGTTGGTACCCGTAAGGGTCAAATTCTGAAGTTCATTGGTCGGGTCGGCATCCGCATCTGCCCCTCCCGCCCCAGCGGCCAATTCATCAATAGCGTCTTGGGCATTATTGGCTGCTAAACCAGATGCGGTATTGTCATAAGGTACTTCACCGGCATTCTGCTCTACCCCACCCCCACCAGCGAAAAATTTATTATCAACATACGTTTTTACCGCACGCTGGGTAGGCAAAATTCCATTACTATTTTCTGAAAGTGTACCGTTATCCGAAATCTCGTTCACTTGATTTCCGGTACTTAAATTCAATGCGCCTTCCACTTTAAAATTTTGACGCACCACTACATCGCCTTCATTGAGGTTTTCAATAACATCTCCCGTTTTTACCCACTGTTTATCACCGGACGCCAAAGCATAGGGAACAGCAGATAATTCCGTAGTGCCTATCTCAACCCCATTTAGAAAAATGGTTAAGAACGAAGTGCTTCCCCAAGGTAAATTGGAAAAACTACCGTTGGCTACCGTTCCATTTCCAATTTTTAGGCTAAAGACACCATTGGCATCCGTTTCTACCATATGTGTTTCTTCGTAAACAAGCGTGGCATTGGCAGCACCAAAACGCAAACCTATGCCCACCGTTAACTCTTCCTGCTCCAATAGATTATTTTCCGCATCACGGGCAACCCCTTGATAATTGATAAAATCTGCTTGTGCCCACATTTTTGTTGATAGTAGCAATAGAACAATCAACATTAAGACCGTTAAATAGTAATTCTTTCCCATGATTATTAGTTCTTTATAATTTTATATTCTTTTAATCCTACAGTACCCTTTAACAAAAGTTGAAGTATATAGACCCCTTTTGCCATGGAGCGCATATCTATGACATGTTCTACTCGATCATCCTCCACAGACTTCATAAAAACACGTTGTGAATTAACCGAAAACACTTGCATGGCTAGAACCTCACTCTCTCCAGAAAAAATGGTAAGCTCGTCCATAACAGGGTTTGGGTAGACAACAATCTCAACTTCCTCCTCATTACCTACTCCCAACGGTATGACCAGAATTCCCTTTTTACCCCAAAAGCCTTGATGAACGGAATAATCGTCTTTTATAAAACCCACCACACTTTCACCAATCGTAAAATTGAGATTGTGGCCCGAAGAAACCATTAAAGTCCCGCCACTTCCAATCACGCTTCTATCAATAGTCTGGGCAGATGCACTTAGAGCCAATAATAGTACGGGTATGGTAAAATTTACTTTCATAAGGTTCTTACTTTTAAATTGATGTTTAACGGGATAAAAGGTTAACACACAAAGACAATTATTTGCGGCCTAGCCTAATTTTTATCTTCTCTTCTTATAAACAAAGACCTCAATAGAATCAAAACTAATTTCCATGGCTTTGGAAAAATCCCCTAAAAAACGATTAGGGGAATACCCAGCAATAAGAATACCTTCCACGGCAAACAGAATTGCGGGATGTACAGCTTGTACAAACGAAAGAAGGGACTCTGCAAAAATTAAGGTAGTATTGAAAAGCAGTGCGAGCAATAGAATCAAGGAAGTTTTCATCATCATAATTTTAAGTGTTGCTATATATTTATATGGACAGGATATTATGTCCAGAAATGTGTTTTTTGAAATAAAAAAGGGGGAGTTTTGGCGTAATTAATTTGTAAAAAATTAACCTACAGACAGTTGAAGTTACTTAATGAAGAGAAAAATAGAAGCGATTTTGTATGTATGGTAACAGCTTATGTAAGAATGGATTCTATATTCTTATTGTTTGAAAAATTGACCGTAAAAGAAAAAAGTCTCCCAAAAACGGAAGACTTTTGTAATTTTTGCGCTGTAATTTGTCCGTTACAGTCCCTTAAACCACTCATTAAATTTACTTCCCAAGAAAGGAGCTGGTTTGGTCCTTCCGTTAAGAGCATTCATAAGGGCCATAATCCACATATAGAGTAGTACAAAAATACCCAGCAAGTTAATGATCCAACCTAAAATGGGAATAAGGCCAATAATTCCCAGTCCAAAACCTGTTACGCAAAGACCTAAGGATTGGCGTATGTGGTATTTTGCAAAGTCAAGTTGCTTTTCATTGTTCATCACAAAAGCTATAACCAAACCAATAATGGTTATGTAGCTTATAATGGCTATTCTTTTTGCTTCCTCGTTCACCAAATCCGAAGTATTTTCGGCCCCTGCCGCTGTGTTTGTAGTTTCCATAAAAAAGATTTTAATTTATTATTTTGTCATTTTTACCAAATCATTCAATTCTAGGTCTTCCACTGCTTCCCAGGCTTCAGCAGGGTTCATTTCGTTTCCCGTAAAAGTTACAAGAAAACGCTCTGAGTGTGCAAACATTAGGTGGGTACGATTGGTCTTTTTATAGTAGGTTTGTTGTGCCTTTGTACCTTCTACCTCCACGGTCTTTTTGTGTTTTTCCTCATTTTCCTCTTCCATTTCCAGATTACCCAACATGCCGTATCCTGCAGCCATCATACTACCCGTAGGCCCAGCCCCGTCAATCACCTGTATCTTCACAAATGTATCGCCATTCTCTTCCTTAAAAGTTCCTTCTACGGAATTCACCTGGTACATTCCCGCTTGACCAATTTTAAATCCGGTACGGTGCATATTGCCCAATTTTGTAGGCAACCAAGATTTTAATTGTTCGTTGGTTAGCGGAACGGCTTCTTTTAACTTTTCAATTCTACCTTCCACCTTTTTAGCTTCCTTAACAATGGAGGAAGTATTTGCCACAGTACTTTTTGCCTGCTTTAGTTTTTCTTTGACCTCGCCAACACACGAAATACTAATCACTGCCAAAATCAAATACATAAGTCCTTTTATAAATTTCATTTTCATTAGTTTACTGGGTGTTACATTCTTCGGCATCTACATCGGCCTTTGCCTCTTTTACCGCATCATCAAACTCTTTTCGGTTAGCTGTAGGTACACAATCATAAACATCGTTAAGGGCATCCAGATAATCTTTGGCCGCTGCCTTATACTTATTGCAGTTAGCAGTGGTGGGGTTGTTTGAATATTCTTGAGTAGCAGTGGACCAAGCTTCAAGCTCATCGGCATATTGCGCAGACCAATTACCTCCAAAACAGGCGCCATCGGGATTTAAAGGGTTCGATTTATCGCAGGAGCCCAGGGAAACGGCTAAAAGTGAGACATATATTACAATTTTCGATTTCATAATCTTATGGTTTTAAAGGTTATACACTCTTTAATACCATATTTGACAAAAGGTAAACATCATGGACCCATTTTTTTTTACTTTTAAGATGTTTACCTCTATAAATTATATGGTACCAATGACTGACGAGCAGCTAATTGCCGATATGAAAAACCGAAACAGGAATGCCCTAAAAGTGGTATATAAAGACTACAGGGAAGAGTTTTTTAGGTTTGCCCATAGGTATGACACCCAGCAAAGCTATCTGGAAGATATTTTTCAAGATGCTATATTGGCGCTTTATGAAAATGCTCAAAACGGAAAGTTAGATACCCTAAAAAGTTCTGTAAAGACGTATCTGTTTAGTATTGGCAAGTTTATGCTCTTTAAAACGTTTAGGGATACTAAAGAGTTTACCACGGATGAGGATTTTGTTTTTGACCAGCGAGAGGAAATTGTCTTTAATGAAATAATGGAAGATCAAGAACCAACCGAGAAACAATTAAAGTTGGTTGCCAATTTTAAAAAACTCGGCGAAAAATGCCGTCAAATTTTGGAATTGTTTTATCTACGGGGTTTGAAAATAGAGGAAATTATGACCGTGCAGGGATATGAAAACAAAAACGTGGTAAAAAGTCAAAAATCTAGATGTCTCAAATCTTTAAAAGACTTAATACAGCAGTAAAATGGACAAGGAAGAATTGATAAACGGCTATTTTGAAAATTCCCTCACTTCCGAACAAACACAGGAACTTGAGCGTCTTTACCGTACAGATTTGGATTTTGCACAGCAGTTGGACTACGAAAAGGAGTTAAGTAAAGCCCTTAAATCCAACGAACGAAATGAAATACGGAACATGTTCAATGAACTTAAACCAAGTAAAGAGGCAAATGGGAAAAAGAAATCCTTGGTTGTACAGCTAAGGCCTTGGATGATGGCCGCTTCCATTGCGCTATTGGTTGGTGTTAGCTCTTGGCTATTATTCTTCAACACGCCAAACCAAAGTCCGGAAGAGCTTTATAAAATCCATTTTGCCCCGTACGAAAATGTGGTACACCCTATTGAACGAGGTGTTGAAATTGAAGATTTAAAAACTAGGGCCTTTTCGGCTTATGAAAATGAAGAATTTGAGAAAGCCCTTGCCCTATTCAAAGAACTTAATACTAAAAGTACTGATAGCTATCTTCAATTTTATGAGGCCATCGTACTTATGCAACTTGAAAAACATGATGAGGCCATACCCTTACTGGAAAATTATATAGCTGCCGATGGAGAGCTTAAAGAAAGGGCCCAGTGGTATCTTTCGTTAAGTTACCTCAAAACGAAACAGTTTGAGAAAAGTAAATCTTTATTTGGGGAAATAGCCGATCAAAATGGATTTAAATCCAAGGAAGCTTCAAACCTATTAAAAGAACTAAACTGATTTTTAACCTCCCCTTCTTTTCTTCTTGACCAAAAACCAAATCGAAAAAAAGCTTACCAAAACTACTATCAAGGTTACATACCAAAAGCTGCTATCAGTGGAAACAGGAGCGTTATTGCCCGAAACGGCATATGCCGCCCAATAGTAAGGATGTTTAAGTAAACTATCGTCCGTATTTTGTAAATAGGCAAGTTTGGCTTTACGCAACGCTTCACTTTTTGTTGCTCCCTCACTAAGAAATTTGTAGAAGGAATCCATGAGTTGTACACTGCTCTTATCGTTAATTTTCCATTGGGTATGGACCAAAGCTTTGGCTCCGGCATAATGAAATCCTTTTGAGAGACTCAACATTCCTTGCCCCTTTTTTAAGCTTCCAATACCGGTTTGACATGCACTCAATGTTACCAATTCAGCTTTGAGGTTTGTTTCGTACAAATCCCTGATGTATAAAACATTGTTTTCACTTTTATTGTTCTCGCTAAATGCCAAATACGAATAATCCGGATATGCGTCATTTGCAGAAGCATGGGTTGCTAGGTGCACCATTTTATAATTGGCCACACTTTCTCTAAAATTGGTAAGAGTAGCATTATCGGCCATAAGGGAATCTAATGGAAAATGAGCATTAATAGCCCTAATTTCATCATCGTTGTAAAGCAATTTCCCAAACTGCCTTTCTTCTTCTTCAGCTGGAGTATTAAAAGATGGAGCAATAGCCAAAAGCTTATTTTCATCTGCAGACGGACGGTTTTTTAATTCTGCCCAGGTGGTGATGGAATTGGCGTAGACAATGTTCTTGGTTTCCAAAAGATATTGGCCATCCCTAATCAATAAATCAAAGGGTAGATAATGAAGTATATCATCTCGAACAATAGTCAAATTAGTCGTTTCCAATGAATTTAAAACATCGGAAAGCAACGGTTCGTACAGCAAGGTCGCCAATTGTTCAATTTCCTTTTGTTCTTGCCCCAGGCCAGGCTGAGAAATCAATCTATAGAGCTGACTAACTTTTTCCCTTTCACTACTTGAAAACGGAATCTTTAAAAATTGTGTTTCCGCAGAAGAGAAAACCAGTACAAACAATCCGTCTTTCACGACCGTATAGGAAATAATCCCCTGGTCCACTTTTTGAATCTCTTTTTTTAGATCGGTCAATAGAATTGGCTCGGCACCATATTTAAGCGAATGGTATTTGGGGTAAGCGAACTTAAGGGAATCTAAAAACGAGTAATACCGTTCTTTCGCGTTAAAAAGTTGGTTGGAAAACTTTTGAGAAGTGCCCGATTCAAATTGATTTTTCTCAAGTTGAGAGATTTGCACTCTCAATTGAGATTCCTTTTCAAGAATCTCTTTAGGCACTCCGCCAAACTTGGTAGCATGCGCATTTCTTAAGGCCTCTAAAAGAATAAAATCTTTGTTGGTTTCGGTTATATCTAAGGCCAACTGTAAAATCTTGCCCGATGCAGCTTTTTGATAGGCCAGAAAAGTGGTAGCTAACATTCTTTCGAAAATGGGATATGCCTTATCCGTTAGAAATTGTTTATCCGCTTTACTCTCAAATTCCATTTTTAGTAGCTGAAAGGTTTCGAGTAAGTTTTGATTGGTCTGCAAAAGGGATTGCAAATAATCAGGCTTATTGGATTTTTTAAATAGACCTTCTAAAGCCCTAAGTTTTATTTCTAATAAATCCAAAAATTGCAATTTGGAAAACACCTTGTTTGGATCGGGATTTATATGGTAAGAATCAGACGTAACCTCCAACCCAGAATTGTCAAAAGCGAATCCAAGCATTTCCAAGGCTTTTAAAAATTCTCCTTTTTCCAAGGATAATTGCGCCAATTTACCGTAGCTAGCAGCAATATCTTTATGGGGTTTATTTTCTCGATATGCCTTATAGGCCTTTAAAGACTTATGATAATACCTTTCCGCATAATCAAAATCTTTCATGCCTAAATAGGCATCTCCAAGAACAGCGAACATTTCTTTTTGGAAGGTATTTTCGGCCTTAAAATCGGCCAAGCCTTCATTTAATGTAGAAATAGTCTCCTTATAATTCTTTTGTTCCAGAAAATTTTCCGCTAAAAGAATGAGGGAAGACAAATAATTGTTCTTGTGGCGAGGATTGTTCACTTTTTCCTGATAAAAGTCTACCGCTTCAACCAATAAAGAATTGGCAGCTGCCAACCTACCTTTAGCTTCATAGGTCTGTGACAATAGCTTTTTAGTATTGAAGGAAACGGATTGCCACTCGGGTATACTATCTTGATAGGTGGCTACCCATGCCAAATCTTTCTGAAAATAAAACTCGGCCTCCTCATACTTGGCCATATGATGATGGGTGAGTCCTAAGTAGCTGAAAATTGCGGACATCATATCAATTTCAACGGTGGTCAAGCTTTCTACAGGTAAGTCCTTTAATAAACTATAATATTCATAGAAGTAACTTTCCGCATTGGAATAGTCCTTAAGTTTATAATGATACGCACCCTTTTCAAACAACAAATTCTGTTTGAAATAGGAACCCATGTAAACCGTATCCAACTGCGGAGTAGTATTAATTAGGTGCTCTGCCTTACCAATATTTTTACCATAGGAAGGCAAATCATAAAAATTACTATTGGCGTTCAAAAGATAGCTCAAGACCAGTACCTGGGTCTCGATGTCCTTTACCTCTCCGGCATGATTCAAAGCTTTCTCGTAGTAAAAATAGGCGCTGTCCTTATCTTTATAATGATATTGAAGCCCTTTATCAAAGGCCGCTTGCATATCATCGGCCTGCGGCCACATCTTGCAACCACAAAAAAACAATAGTATGTACAGCCTAATTTTTAACATGCAAAAAAGTCCTGAGGGAATTACCCATCAGGACTTTAATTTATTTAAATAAATCTAATTATTTGGCATAAACAGGAATATCTAAAAATAGGCCTTCATCTACTACCTTACTTTGAGGTTTTATTTTAAGCGTTCCTTCTCCGTTAAGTTCTGATTTAATATACATAAGAATAGAACCATCTTTAGATTTTGTTAGGCTACTCCCCCTACCTACTAATTGATTTTTTGCATTATAAATTTCTACCTGAATATGCTCAAGACCTCTTGCCAATTCAATACTCGGATATTCTTTTAAATTGATTTTTGGAATACCACAATTAGCCTGTGGATCATTAAAACAACCCCTGGGTGGCCTAGGGGGATACGGCGCCTTAGGTCTTACAATCATGGTCAAACTTTCTTTGTAGATTTCAATATCCGCTTCCTTTTGCTGAGCCGCCTCTAATTGAGGAAGTAAATGTCTCTTACCGGCACGTATGGCCTCTTTTAGTTTACTTATAGTTCTTCTCGTTTTTAACTGCTCTGCAATTACTGCGTGTTTCACTAGCTCAAGACCATTTAAAGATGTACTTTCTTGCTCCAATCTAAACGAAAAGTTGGTGGCCTCCGTTTGAATCTCTTCTTCGGGCAAATCAGTATGGGAACACGCCCAAGTCATGATTAAAAAACTACATATGGCAATTAAATTCATTGTTTTCATTTTTTAGCTTTAAAAGGTTTAGTTATTTATTATTGTAAAATCTTCTTTTCTATGTTAGCAGGCAAATAGAAATGTATCAAATGGGTATTCTACTGTATAATTGGAGAATCCTATATTTATTTACCTTTCTTCTATACACGTTTGCTCTAGAGCTATTTGATTGGCTTTTTCTGTAGGATATCCTATTTTCCCTAGGCAGGGGGAATTTATATTTTATCCTATAGATAAAATTAAAGTTCTGCCTAATAGGAATATTTTATTGCTTTTCGGCAATTATCGGCCCCTCTTCTGGGTTGATAGCATTTTCTTCCTCTTCTGGACAATCTTGGTATAAAACACAATTGGCAAAAACTTCTTCTTCACCAGTGCAGGAATAAAAGCTAATACATAAAACAATTAGTGCCAAAAATCTACTTAGTCCTTTTGCTTTCATGATTTCTAATTTTTAAAGGTTTGTATTCTTTTTTTATGATCAATTTTAAAACTGACTACACCTATTAGTGCAAAAAGAACAATCATGGTAAACATGAACATCAAATTTTTTATAGGTTCTAAATGAAAAATAAGGCGTTACAAATGGAGTAAAACAATCTTCCGGGAAGCGTTTAAAGCTTTTCAATATGCTCTTTCAGGTAATTTGGACTATGAATCGGACAAAATTTGACTGTCCAAGTAGTAAACTCTTTTTTTGAGATTTTCAATTAAAAAGTGAGGCATAAAAACAGTCTTGTATATAAAACAAGACCAAAGGGGCGTAAAGCAAAAAAAAGCCGGAAGTAAATCTTCCGGCCTTTCCCACATTTAAAACTGAAAATATGATACTGTCAAACCGTACGGCCCCTGATATATCAAAATCGATTTTACCAAAAGGATGCTGATTTAGGTAGTTCCCCCGAAACCTATATATCGAGCATGATCACCGGTATGGTGCCCTCAAGGTTACATCAGAACAAAAAAGTGCAATAGGTTGCTACTTTATTTTGAGCCGTACCTTTTTTGGATTGACAGTTTCATAAAATTTTTGACGATTTCCCCCATGGGAAGGTTCACCGTATTTATTTTTATATTCTATATAAATTAGCATTCAGCTAAAGTATTTCAAAAACTCTACTGATCGGGGGGCCGTAAAAATAAATATTTTCTTGAAACCGACCATCTTTACAAAAGATATTAATGGCCCTAAAATCAACATTCACATAATATTAACCCAATCTATTTAAAGATTTGATTATTCTTTTTATTCAATGGAAGAAGCCTCCTTAAGGGTAGCAATAAAATTACCGGTTACCTTTAAATTGCCTTCTTGAAAATTTTCTAAACTTAAATTAATGATACCATGCAGTACTTTTTCATTTGCATGGGTAATATTAATTGTTCCTGATTTTGTGTAATAAGGCTGCTCACCTAAAATGGAAACATCAGCATAGCCAAAAGCTCCATTATTATCAGGTATGAATCCCAACGTTTTGGAGTCAATCTTGTAATAACCAATAGGTCCCTGATTTGTGCGGTCCTCCTTTTTCAATGTAAGTCCCATTTTATAACCTTTATGGTCCAATACATCCTCAAAAACTATTTCTATTGAATGAAAACCTTTACTGGAACTAGCCTCCCTATAAAAGAAATTAGCTTTGCCCTCCATTTGGTCTAGTTGAACTTGGTTTGTCTTGAAAACAAAACCTCCATTTTCCAAACTTGAAAATAGGGCAGCATCCCTTCCTTCCATACTGGCGCCTGTAATAAAAATCATAGGTAAAAACACCCATAGGCACATCTTTGCTGTTTTCATTACTGTTTCCATATTTCTTAAGGTTACTTTTGAGCCAATTCCATTGAATCGGATTGAGATTTATCAAATGACATCTTCTCTATTTCGCTATCCATACTTATAAACTCCTCAACCTCCATTTTTGGTTCTTTGTCGTTAGTAACAATTGCCAAGACTAGCGTAAGAACTAAAAGACCAAACATTATCAGACACTTTTTCATTACTCGTAGTTTTGTTCATATTCCGTTATCAAACATATCTTGAATGGGAGAACAGGTGCAGTCAATTTGTGAAATCTAATGTAGTGGAGAATAAGGGTGACACCTATTACGGATGTATAACTGGGCACTTTTTGTGTGTAATCTGCAATAAAAAATGGTTCACGAAATGCAAAATGGTCTCTATTACAAAATATTGTAGGTTTTTTCTTTATATTTAATACGAATAAGATTGCTTTTTTCGATTTTAATTCATTTTTTACCATTTATACGGTTATTACGTCCATTGGCACATCTTTTCAAAATGTATTGGTTACATACAACTAAATTTGATTAATTTACACTTAAAGCTTATGGTTATGTTAGACGCTGTCATTGTAGATGATGAAATAAAGGCCTTGCAAAGCCTTTCTTGGGAATTGACAAATTTTAGTGATGAAATAAATGTAAACGCCTCTTTCACGGACCCGTTTGAAGCATTGACCTATTTGGAAAAGAACACTCCAGATTGTCTTTTTCTGGATATTGAAATGCCCACCATGGACGGTTTTCAATTTATACAAAAACTGACCAATAAAAATTTCCCGGTGGTCATTACAACAGCGTACAACCAATACGCTATTAAAGCGCTAAAGAACGAGGCAATTGATTATCTTTTAAAACCCATAGACTCAGATGATTTAAAGGATACTATTATTAAAATAAGAAAGTTTAATTCTAAAAACTATACTGCAGAACGTTTGGAAAAAATCTTGCTTAGCTTCAATGATAGCGCCAATCATAAGAAAATTACTTTCAATACGGATGGCAAGCTGGTCTTTTTAAATAGTGATGAAATCCTATATGCAGAATCTGATGGAAACTACAGCACTATTTATCTTGCGGATGGTCAAAAAATTGTTCTCACAAAAAAATTGAAGGAAGTAAATGAGCTTTTACCCAACAGTTCCTTTTTTAGAATACATAATTCATACATTATCAACCTGAACAAAATAAAAGAGTTTTTAAAGACTGACGGTTACGTTGTTTTGGAATCCAACCATAAAATACCTGTATCTAGGCAGAAAAAATCAGACTTTTTGGATATGCTCTAAAATTTAAATGCAGTCCCAAATAACATATGCTTTTAGTTCCCCACTTTCGCTTATCCCGCGCTTAGTGCGTCTTGCCATATACCTATTCTTATCGTTGATTTCCGGCCATGTTTCGGGTCAAAATATTGATGCATCGGTAAAGAGGACTATAGATAGTTTAATTTCTAAGGGAACTACCTCCATCAAGGAAATTGAAAAAGTCATAAAGCCCTTTGAGATGGACACCTTACAAATGGACTACTTTGTAAAGGCTTCCGCGTTAAAAAATTATATGCCCGGGCAAGTAGTAGGGCTTAACAAACTGGGTGTCAGGTACCGTCTTGTTTCAAAATTCAACAAATCCATTGAAAAGCACAAGCAGGCGCTGGAGTCTGCACAAATTTCCAAAAATGTAGACTTGGAAATTTACTCCCTTAATATGCTTGGTGTCATCTATGAAAGAATAGATGCGATAACTGCGGCTCTTGATTATACCTATGAGGCTTTAGACCTTGCCCAAAAGCAACCAAAACCTTCCATCAACATTCAACAGAGCATAAGTCATTCCTACCATAATATTGGGCAAATAAACCGTATTTTAGGCCAGTATGACTTGGCCACCCAACAATTTAAAAAGGCTCTAGAAATTGAAGAATCCCTAAAGAATAAGTTAGGTCTTGCCATCAATTATCAAAATATTGGTGAGTGTCAAGAAGCACAGGGCATGCTTGAAGACGCCCTCCAAACCTACGACAAGGCAATGACCTTGAACAACGAACTTCATTATCTACGGGGCAAAATAATTTGTAATAACGGAATTGCACACATATATGTGCACCAGAAGGAAACCCAAAAAGCGGTAAATCTGCTCCAAAACACTCTTTTGGATGCAAAGAAACATGGAGAACATACCTTAATTGCCGCCGTACATTTAACGTTAGGTTGGGCTCTTACTGAATTAAAAGAATTTGATAAAGCCGAAGAAAACTTGCGCTTGGGACTCGAACTTTCCAGCACGTACAATTTACAACGAACAAGAGCTGATGCCTATGATCTTCTTTCCGATTTATGGGCAAAAAAGGGGGATTACGAGAAGGCCCTTAAGTACTTTAGGACCTCCTTGGATGTAAAGTCCCAAATTAAGAACAATAACAACGTACGTTATGTTTATAGCTCCATAATTAAAAGGGACAATGAGAAGAGCTTAAACAGTATGAACCAGCAACTGCGAAAAAATAATACAAGACTGCTGGTATCTGGAATTGTGATTGCCTTACTTTCCGGTATTTTTTACATTCTCTACCGTCAATATCAACTTAAAAATGACAAAAAGTTATTGACTTTAGAGCAAAGTATGTTGCGCAGCCAAATGAATCCGCATTTCCTGTTTAACTCCCTTAATTCTATAAAACTTTATATAATTAATAACGAACAGAAAAATGCCGTTCATTACCTCAACAAATTCTCTAAACTCGTCCGAAAAATTTTAGAATCCTCCTCAATGCGGGAAATCCCCCTAGCCGAAGAATTGGAAACGGTTGAACTATATATGAACATTGAAAACATTCGTTTTTCCAATGAAATTGATTTTAACGTGCATGTGGAAGAAGATATTGAGGTTCATACCATTAGAATTCCATCCTTAATTCTGCAACCCTTCCTTGAAAATGCCTTATGGCACGGGCTCTCCTCCAAAAAGGGTGAAAAGAAAATAGAATTGCATATCTACAAAAAAACAAAAGACTACCTAGATATTTCCATTACCGATAATGGTATAGGACGGGAGGCCGCAGAGCGTATTAAACAGAACAAAGTACTAAAGCGCAAATCTGTAGGAATAGAAATTACCAAAGAGCGACTCGCCAATTTTTCTAAAGACCTATTGAATACTTTTGACGTAGAATTTGTGGACCTCTATGATGAAAACAATGAACCAAGTGGCACAAAGGTTATTCTACACATCCCTATGACGTAGATGTTGATCCGCAACCGTTTCTAACTCTTGGTACCAGGCTTCCCCAAATTTTCTGATCAAAGCCTCCTTTACAAATTTATAAATAGGAACTTTTAGCTCTTCTCCCAAAGAACAAGCCGGGTCACAAATAGACCATTTATGATAATTAACGGCCGTGAGCTGGGTATACTCACGTACTCTAACGGGGTACATGTGGCATGAAACAGGTTTTTTCCATTCAACGGCACCTTTATTATAAGCCTCTTCTATTCCACACAAGGCAGTGCCATTTTCAGAAAAAGTAACGTAAGCGCATTCACTATCATTAACAAGCGGGGTTTCCCACTCCCCGTCTTCTCCTTTTATAAAAGTTCCCTGCTCCTCAATGGCTTGCACACCTTCTTTTCTCAAAAAGGGCTTTACTTTTTCGAAGATATTATCAAGGATTCGGGTTTCCTCATCGTCCAAAGGAGCGCCGGCATTACCATCAACACAACAAGCACCTTTACAAGCGGTAAGGTTACACACAAAATCGTTCTCTATTATTTCTTCTGATACGATGGTTTTTCCCAGCTGAAACATGGCATAAATTTATGAGGACAAAGATACCTTTTAAACCACATCATTTAACAGTAATTTTCAATAGTTAACTTGCACGGGCTCTTTTAATAAATGTACTTTTGCCGAAATTTTAGCGCATGGAACTTCATTTTGATTTTCGGGAAATAGCGACCGCAACAATGGTACTTTTTGCTGTAATTGATATTTTGGGAAGTGTACCGATTATCATTGGTCTTCGCAAAAAAGTGGGGCATATTGAATCTGAGAAGGCCTCTATTGTTTCTTCCGCCATTATGGTAGCCTTTCTATTTGTTGGGGAAGAAATACTTAACCTTATAGGCATAGATGTATATTCCTTTGCCGTGGCAGGTTCTTTTATTCTCTTTTTTCTGGCTTTGGAAATGATTTTAGGTATTACGCTTTATAAGGAAGACGAGCCAGAAAGTGCGTCCATTGTACCTATTGCCTTTCCTTTAATTGCGGGCGCCGGTACTCTAACCGCCTTACTTTCCTTACGTGCAGAATACTATGTTGAAAATATAATCGTTGCCATTCTGGTCAACACCATATTTGTTTTCATTGTATTAAAATCCTCAAAAAGAATAGAAAAGGTATTGGGTAAAAATGGCCTTAACATTATTAGAAAAGTTTTTGGCGTAATTTTATTGGCCATTGCCGTTAAGTTATTTGCCGCCAATGTGAATCAGTTGTTTTAAAACAGAAACCTTTATGAACAAAACTGTAACCATTATTCTGGTACTTGTCTCCATAGCCCTTATGGCCTATAATGCCACTATGATTGACTTTGAGCAACCTCTTAAGGGAGATAGTAGCGTTGCGGTCATTGGAATTATTGCTCCACTGTGCGCCATCTTATTGATTCTTATTTACCGCACCAGTAAAAAAATACAAAAAGAGGTAGAAAAGCATTAATTGTTGCTTTCAATGGCGGAAGCTTCCTTTTGACGTACAAGAGGATTGTCCAATTCCAGAACTTCCTGAAGCATGGCATCTTCAGAACTTTTAATCTTTGCATGTACATTGGCCCCGAACAACTGCTCGGCCAAGGCTGCTTTTAGATACGTTTTTATGCTAGACTCGTATTGATAGAAATCCATTTTTAAATTTCTGGAAAGGGAGTAGTCCACAAATTTTTGAAAAAGGATATCATCGGCCTTAAAATTTTCTACAAAATCCGCTTCGGTATACTGTTCGTACCTGCTCCGGTCTTCATCCAAATGCTCAAAAATAAAATAGGACAGCCAGCCGTAACTATCCATACTTTCTACGGCTTCTTCCTCATTGGTTCCTATAGGAACGAATACATCAGGAATGATACCACCGCCCCCATAGACCACTTTACCTTTTGGAGTGGTGAATTTAAGTGAATCTGCAACCTTAATGCTATCAACGGACACCAATTCCCCACTATGATAGCGTTCCGTAAATCTTTTGTAATAATCCTCGGAACCGTTTTCATATGACTTTTGAATACTTCTACCCGTGGGGGTGTAGTATCTGGATACGGTCAATCTTACCGCAGACCCATCTCCCAGGGCCATTTCTCTTTGCACCAAGCCTTTACCAAATGATCTTCGGCCTACAATAGTTCCTATATCATTATCTTGCAAGGCCCCTGCTACAATTTCGCTTGCAGAGGCAGATCGTTCATTGATCAAGACGTAGACTGGTTTATCCTCAAAGTTCCCTCTGCTTGTAGCATAAGTCTTATCAATTTTCCCTTTCTTGTTTTTTGTAAAAAGTATCAATTTCCCATCTTCCAAAAACTCATCGGCCATTTTTTCCGCCACTCCTAAATAGCCACCTGGATTGTCCCTTAAGTCCAATGTTAGTTTCGTAGCGCCCTGTTTTCTTAGGGCACTCAAAGCTTTTTTAAATTCTTTATAGGTAGATTCCGCAAAGCGATTCACTTTTATATAACCCATTTCGTCAGTGAGCATAAAATAGGCTTCCACGCTTTTAATAGGCACTATTCCACGACGAACATTAACATTAAATGTTTTGTTCCCTTCCTTGCGAAAGACTTTTAGCTGTACCGAACTACCTTCCTCCCCTTTTAGCTTTTCAACGATGGCGTCATTTTTAAGGTTTTTGCCAAACAATGTATCGGCTCCCGCCATAAGTATACGATCACCGGCCTTTATACCTTTTATTTCACTAGGACCATCAGGAATGGTTTTAATGACCGCAATGGTATCATTATAGGCATAGAAGTTAATACCGATACCTACAAAATCGCCCTTCATATTTTCGGACACATGCTCCATTTGGTTTTTTGGAATGTAAACGGAATGCGGGTCTAACTTTTCGAGAATTTGATTGACGGTAACATCTACGATACTATCCGTATTTATTTCATCAACATATTCATAGTCAATATAATCGATCAGTCTATTAAGTTTGTCCTTCTTGGAATTGGTAGAAAAAAGTTTTTCCGGAGAATCATGAAAGTTCAGTTTACCGCCCATGAAAATACCCAGGGCAAGCGCCGCTGCGATGATGGTTGGTAAGATGTAACTATTTTTTCCTTTCATTATTCTACAGATAATTTCCTAGACCAATGCCTCAATTTCTGGCATGTGAACCAGATCTACTCCGGCTTTTCGCAAAAAAGTTAGACCAGAATCGTCCTTATATGCGGTTTGATACACCACACGTTTAATGCCAGACTGGTGAATGAGCTTACTGCATTCCCTACAAGGCGATAAGGTAATATACAGAGTAGCACCCTCACAGGACTGGGTTGAAGAAGCTACTTTACTAATGGCATTAGCCTCCGCGTGCAAAACATACCATTTGGTATACCCCCCCTCATCTTCACAATGGTTTTCAAATCCCGTGGGCGTACCATTATAACCGTCGCTAATGATCATTCGATCCTTCACAATAATTGCACCAACTTGTTTGCGCTTGCAGTAAGAAAGTTTGCCCCATTCCTTGGCCATACGCAAATACGCACGGTCATATTTTTCTTGCTTGCTGTCTTTCATTCAATTAGAAAATCACTAAGATACCCGCTTTCACAAAGCATCACAATTATTTGGGGTTAATTTTAAGTGAAAGCAAAAGAGTGTTACAAGGGAAACGTTTCTATCAACATAGGTATTGTAATAAGAAGAATTAAAGTTGACCCTATGGTGATATAAAGACGCTGATTCAACTTCAAAATATTGATAATCAAAAACGAGATACAAAGCACCACCAACACAATAATTACTTGAGAAACCTCAATACCAGCGGCAAAGCCTAAAAGCGGAACAATCTTATTATCCTGCTCTGCCATTAGCATTTTAAAATAATTGCTAAAACCAAAACCGTGTATCAATCCAAAAAATGCCGTTGCCACCATATGAAGGCCTATATTCTTTTTACCTGTGGGCATTTTGGTATAAAGTATATTGAATATGGCCGTCATTGCTATGGTTACCGGTATTAAAAATTCTATAAGTCCCACATCTACCAAAACAATTTCATAGGTGCTCAGGGCCAACGACAAACAATGGGTAATGGCAAACACTGTGGCCAGCAGTACTACGTTCTTCCAGCTTTTAAAGGTAAAGGGCAATGCCAATGCCGCTAAGAATAGAATATGATCGTAGGCGTTAAAGTCAAGCACGTGCTCCAGGCCTAATTTTAGATAGAACCAAATATCTGACATGGGTTCGTTTTATGAGTTAGGTTGATACAATGACAAGTAAAAATAAACCTTGTTTTTAACTTAGCCCTCTCTCCGCTTGAATTTCTTCATAAGCTTTTTGGACCTGTTTAAATTTTTCTTCGGCACCTTTTTTAATCGCTTCGTTCTCAGTGTTTACGCGGTCTGGATGGTATTTTTTGGCCATATTCCGGTACGCTTTTTTAACTTCATCATTGGTGGCGGACTTTTCTATTTCAAGAATTTTATAAGCGTTGTTGGCAGATTTGATGAACATTGCCTTGATGCTCTCAAAATCCTGAAGCCCCACCCTAAGGTAACCCGCAATTTCCTTGATTTTATTGATTTCTGGCGTACTAACGGATCCATCGGCTTGAGCTATCCCGAACAAAAAATGAAGTAATTGCAGCCGAACCTCATACCGTGTTCTTTGATTGAGGTACGCACAAATTCTCTCCGCAGAAATTTGGTGTTTCTTATTTATTTCATTGAATGTGCGAAAAGTGGCATTCGCCCTATCCTTTCCGTAGGTGCTTACAAAATACTGGCGCACATAGTCCATTTCGCGTTGACTCACCTTCCCGTCTGCCTTAATAACTATGGAACAAAGCGAAAGCAAATTGAGTTCAAAATCTGCCGGAGAAACATTCTGCCGTGTCATATCTTGAAAAATAGTCTGCGCATTTCTACCTCCCCCACTTAAGTTATCGATAAAACTACCTACTACAAAACCTAATATAGCCCCAGGAAAGCGATACAGAAAATACCCTAAAATGGCAGCAAACCATTTGATCATGACTTTAAAAAAATTTTGGCAAAGATATTAAAAGGTCACTGAAACAAAGGGGTAAGACAAAATACCTTTTTAAGAAGTACTTTAATCATTAAGACCTACCACTATTCTAAAAGTGGCCAACGACTTGAATCTCTCTAAATTTTGGGCAATATGCTCAATTATTTCGGCATCTGAAATTGAAGAAATATCGTCTGTCCCATAATTGTCTGATTTAAGCATTTCGCCCTGCCCCGTCAAAAACCATCTTTCATCAATCTCAGGAAATGCTCTAATGATAATTTCCATTTTTTCGGCATCAGGTTTTTGTTTCCCCTTTATATAGTTAGATACCGTTTGTTCCAAAAGACCGGTCACTTTTGAAAATTGCGAATATTGTTGAAATCCCTTAAAATCATAAATCATTCTAATGCGATCGCAAATAGAAGATTTTTTTAAAGAGTTAAAGGCTTCCGGTGTATTTTTATTGACTAACATATCGCCATTACCAGTCAACAACCAAATTGGATTTATTTGCGGATAACTGTCAAGTATTTTATTGAGAGTATCGTCTTTAAGACTTGTATTTCTTCTTAAGGCTGCCCCGATACTATTGTTACTCAAATCGCAACGTTTTTCAAATGCACTAATATTGGTTTTAAAATATTGAATTATAAGTTCAACTCGCTTAATTGGCTTCATATTGATGTAGTTCCTTAAAAATAAATAAGATAATACTATTTTCGGATTTTTTTTCTTCAACCTCAAAAGTTCAAGAACCCTAACATAAGGTAATGTTAAGTACTTCAACTAAATGCGACAAATTAGTATCTTTGTTATCTAAATAAAATTGATATTTATGTATCCTGAAGAATTGGTAAAACCCATGAGACAAGACTTGGCTTCTGCCGGGTTTGAAGAACTATATACAGCAGATGCGGTCGAAAAGGCCATTAGCAAACCAGGTACTACCTTAGTGGTGGTCAACTCCGTTTGCGGGTGTGCCGCTGCCAATGCCAGACCTGCCGCTAAATTGAGCCTTCAAAACGCAAAAAAACCGGATCATGCCGTAACTGTTTTTGCAGGTGTGGATACTGAAGCCGTGAACGCTGCTAGAAACCTTATGGTTCCTTTTCCTCCATCATCTCCAAGTATGGCCCTTTTTAAAGATGGCGAATTGGTACACATGATTGAGCGTCACCATATTGAAGGCAGACCTGCAGAGCTTATTGCAGAAAACCTGGTTGGAGCTTACGAAGAGTTCTGTTAAGCACAGATTTATAATACGAATTTCACATCAACGGACCTTCCAGAGAATGGGAGGTCCGTTTTCTTGTTCATAAATTTGAAAATCGTTCTATTTTTGCACCATGCAGAAGATTTTTGCTTATCCGCTTACCTTACTATACCAATTGTTTTTTGGTCTTACGCTGTTGGTATTTCATCCTATACAATGGGTTTGCTTCAATATTTTTGGATATAATGCCCATAAGGCAAGTGTGAGCTTTCTAAACCTGTCCCTAATGCGTTGTACCCACATACTGGGCACTACCTATACATTTAACAACCCTCACAACATCCCTACGGACAGGCCTCTAATTATTGTACCCAACCACCAAAGCATGCACGACATTCCCCCAATTATTTGGTACATGCGAAAACACCACCCTAAATTTGTGAGCAAAAAAGAGTTAGGAAAGGGCATACCCAGTGTTTCCTATAATTTAAGGCATGGTGGCTCTGTCCTTATTGACCGTAAAGACAGTAGACAATCACTTATTGAAATTGGGAGATTGGGCAGGTATATAGAAAAACACAACCGCAGTGCCGTCATTTTTCCCGAGGGTACCCGCAGCCGTACCGGCCATACCAAACCTTTTAAAGCCACCGGGCTTAAGCTACTGATGAAAAATGCCCCATCTGCTTTGGTAGTTCCTGTAACCATAGATAATTCTTGGAGAATGCTGCGTTACGGAAAATTTCCAAACGGATTGGGCAATAGAATTACTTTTACGGTCCACCCACCTATTGAAGTCAAAGATAATTTTGATTCAGTCTTGGCAGAAACCGAAAAAGCGGTAAAATCTGCCCTAACCTCTTTCCAAACATATTAATGAACGACGCCGAAATAGTAGACCAGACCATTGCCTTTGTTAAAGAAACCCTCCGTGGAGCAGAAGGAGGTCATGATTGGTTTCATATTCAAAGGGTTTTTAAGAATACCCTTTTAATTGCCAAGGAGGAAAATGTAGATGTGCTAGTGGTAAGTCTTGGCGCACTTCTTCATGATATTGCCGATGCCAAATTTCATCAAGGTGATGAAAAAATAGGTCCACAGTTAGCCTCCTCTTTTCTAAGAGAACTGGGAGTGAAGAAAAAAATAGTCAATCACGTTGTAAAGATCATAGAGAATATTTCATTCAAGAACAACCTTAAGAAAAAACGTGGTAGGCCATTTAAGTCCAACGAATTGCAGGTAGTACAAGATGCCGATAGATTAGATGCTATTGGTGCCATTGGAATAGCCCGTGCTTTCAATTATGGAGGTTTTAAGAACAGGGAACTCTACAATCCTAAAATAGCCCCCAATCTAAAAATGACAAAAGAGGAGTATAAAAAGTCAACCGCTCCCACTATCAATCATTTTTATGAAAAACTACTCCTTCTTAAGGATCAAATGAATACGGATACCGGTAAAAGATTAGCGCAGGAAAGACATGACTACATGATGGGATTTCTTGAACAGTTTTACAAGGAGTGGAATCCGCTCTCGCCCTTGGCGAATCCTGACGTTACCGACTAAATGGTGAGCCTTTTTTGATAATTTTCGTACCTTCCTAAGCTCAATCTAAACTCACTAAAAACTATGCAAAGACGAAAGTTTATCAAGAATGCGGCAGCGGCCTCCACTGCCTTTACCATTGTTCCCAGTTTTGTAATGGGAAAAAACCACGTGCCACCAAGTGATACCCTGTATATGGGAGCCTTTGGAGTTGGTGGCAGGGGCTCCGGTGTAATGAACGGTTTAAATGAAACCGGCAAAGTTAAATTTGTTACCCTTTGTGATGTGGATGATCGCCGTGCAGCAGACTCCTATAAAAAATATCCTAAGGCGAAACGATATAAGAATTTCAGAGAGGTTTATGACAAACACATTGGCGAAATAGATGCTATCATGGTCGCAACCCCCGATCATATGCATGCCTCTATTGCGCTACCTTTTATGCGTGCCAAAAAGCATGCTTATGTAGAAAAGCCGTTGACCCATAATATTAATGAGGCCCGTTTAATGACCCAAGTGGCCAAAGAGAACGGTATTGTCACCCAAATGGGAAACCAAGGAGCTTCAAGTGATGGCAGCCGTGAAGCCAAGGAGTGGATACAATCCGGGATCATTGGCAAAGTATACAAAGTAGACTGCTGGACCAACAGGCCCGTTTGGCCACAGGGTGTACCGGTACCAACGGAAAAGCAACGAGTACCTAAAGGACTGGATTGGGACTTGTGGTTGGGTGTTGCCGAAATGCGAGATTATAATGATGCGTATCTCCCTTTTAAATGGCGTGGTTTCTGGGATTTTGGAACAGGCGCCTTAGGAGATATGGGCTGCCACATCATGGAAACCCCTTTTGGCGTGCTTGATTTGGGATACCCCACTGAAGCTGAAGCAAGTTGTACCACAAACTGGGTAGGGGATTTTGTAGAAGCCGATTACAGCGAGTCATGTCCCGCTTCTTCTATTGTTCGACTAAAATTCAATACCGAGGAACACGGGGATATAGCCCTGAATTGGTATGATGGCGGACTCATGCCTGATTTACCAGACGAACTTGCCGATGGAGAAACCATAGGTGACAGCGGTGGAGGTTCTGTTTTTTATGGAACGAAAGGTATTTTGGTGGCTGACACCTATTCTAGAAATGCCCGACTTTTACCTAGTAAAAACATGGAATTATTCAATGCTCCGGCTCCTTACCTAAAAAGAATAGATGGAGATGTTGGCGGCCACCAAGCCAACTTCGTGGAAGGATGCTTGAACGGTGTTGAGACATCATCAGCCTTTGATCGTTCCGGACCTCTTACCGAAGCGGTTCTAATGGGTAATTTGGCCATTAAGGCTTTTCAATATAAAAAATTGAAACCCGGAAAGAAATTGGGTGATTGGGATCCTTTTGAATATCCAGGAAGAAGGAAAATCCTTTGGGACGGTGAAAACATGAAGGTTACCAACTGGGATTTGGCCAATGAATGGGTCAAAGGCAGCTACCGCAAGGGGTGGGAGCTTTCATAAAACAATATACTTCTAAAATTAACCAAGGCGGTACGAAAACAGATCAAGTTTTCTACCGCCTTTAGTTTTCACCAACACTAACTAACTTTTAAAATGAATAGCCCGCAGATATCTGTACCACATTATTGTTGCTACTTCCGGAAAAATCCTCTCCATTGATATTTGCTATTCCTTTGTTGTATCGTAAACTGAAGAAGATATTATTTGCCAGTTGATAGGAAGCTCCTATGCCAAAACCAATATCCAGACTTTTAAACTGATCATCATCGGCATTGGTAGACACCAAAAACCCTACTACTGGGCCTGCTTCTGCACTCAGGCCCTGTAAAATATGATACTTACCTAAAATAGGTAGGTTTACATAGTCCAGCTTTAGATTTTCGCCGTTACTTCCATAGTCCCAATTGCTCCCTTGGGATGAATACAACAATTCCGGTTGTACAGAAATTTTATCTGTGATGGGTACTTCTGCAACACCTCCCAAATGAAAAGCTACCCTAGAACCCAAACTTCCAAGCCCCACATAGTAGTCGCCTCCAAGATTAGAAATATTGACCCCGGCCTTGACCCCAAAACCAAAGTCCTGGGCGCTTAAATGAATAGATCCAAGGATTAAAAAGCAAACGAATAATAGATTTTTCATGTGTAAATTAAATTTGATTGTTTCCTATTGGTGCCAAAAGCAACAAAGAGGTTAACACCCACATGAAAAATATTCTTAAAACAATTTTAATTGTCCCTCTTTAAAGGTTTCGTGCATACTTGTGTTCAACTTGGGAAAGGCTTTCCCTTGAAAGTAGGTCTGTTTGGCCAATTTGACCAAATCATGGATTTGAGTAGCAATTTTTCCTTCCCCCCTACTTCGTATTCCAAATCTGCTATCATTAAGGGTACCACCATGGCATTCCTGAATTTGATGTAGTACTTTGTCCGCACGGTCTGGCAACGTTTTTCGTATCCAATCTTCAAAAATTTGCCCAATGGCACCATTCAATCTAACTACGGTAAAACCAAAAGACAGTGCGCCATTCTCGGCAAATGCTTTCGCCAGCGCCAAAATTTCGTGACTATTTATTCCCGGAATTATGGGGGCCAACATAGCGTTTACAGGAATTTGGTTCTTAGATAGAATATTGATGGTCTCTAACCGCTTTTTGATAGTTGCGGTCCTCGGTTCCAAAATTCTACGGGTATCTTCGGAAAGGGAAGTAACCGAAACATTTACACCAACCAAACGATGTTGGGCCAATTCTTTTAGAAGGTCAAGGTCTCTTACTACCAAAGCATTTTTGGTGATGATACCTACCGGATGCCGATACTTTAAAAAGACCTCTAAACATTTACGGGTGATTTCATATTTCTTTTCGGCAGGTTGGTAACAGTCCGTATTGCCCGAAAGTACAATGGTTTGGGCCTTCCATGATTTACTCTTCAACTTAGCTTCCAGCAGTTGGGGAGCGTCCTTTTTTACGAGAATAGTTCGTTCAAAATCCAATCCTGGCCCATACCCCCAAAATTCATGGGTATTACGGGCATAACAATAAATACAGCCATGTTCACAACCTTGATAGGGGTTCATGGAATATTCCATACCCACATCTGGGCTAGTAACTTTATTGATTATAGTTTTGGGAAAAATGGGAATAAATTGGGTTTTGGATTTTTGTGCTTCCTCGCCTTCAATTCTACAGAATTCCAAAAAATCATCCCTGGTTTCATAAATATTTTCCAAGAACCTATTGGGCACATTTTTTTGCGCACCACGCCCTTTGATCAAATGTTCATTTTTCAATTAAATGGATTTATTCCAAATTTATGGAATTTATCCGTTTAACAATGTAGCTTTTTACTAATTAACAGTTACCTGTATCATTTGTTTTTTAGTACCTCTCTTGGCATAGAACAACAAGGTGTCCTTATTTATTTGAATAAGTGGTCTTGATACCATGATGGGAAGCCGTACCTCTTTATCATCCACTAATTTTTTATAGCTCAAATCTCCCTCCCCGTCCACTTTAATCACAAACATGTTAGGGTTTCTGCTAAAACCTTGTTTAAAAAGAATTCTTTCCTTACTTATCTTTTGTGGGTTCTCCCCAGAATTAATAAAGAAATACATATGTTCTCCATGCCCGTAAGCCGTGTAGGAAGCATAAGACGCATCGCCTTGGGTTACCTCTGTTTTATTAATATTTCGGGCCCATTTCATATTTCCCGTGGCGTCCAGTTTTGCCAGCACTATATCATTGTAGTGATAACGATCTGTAATCTGTGTCGCGCCAGAGCTAATGTCTTCCCCCTTGGTCACAAAATATTCCTCAGCACTAAAAAGGATATTCTTTTCCGGAGTAATGTGAACACTTTTAAAAATTAAGTTTTTAATTTCAGTATCTACCTCCCGTCCAAATTTATCGATCATAAATTGCTCTGAAAACGGATTATACTTTTTGGACTGAAGTGCCAATGTTTCGCCATTCAGATTAAAATGGACCAACCCATTGTATCTATTATCCTTTCTATCTGCATAAAAACCAACTACTTTTAAATCTCCATCTACCAAAATGGGTTTTAAGGATTCCGGAAATCTTCCTGGATCGGCAAATTCTTGAATGGTGTGACCACCGGCACCTATACGAACCAATTCATATTGATATCTCCGCTCCTTTAAATCATTTCTTCTCTTTTTAAAGAAAGCCTTTCCCATTAAGTAAACTGAGCTTAAATCTTTGGACACTTCCACATTCTCAAAGGCGTAGTTCTTTTCTTCAATGGCCGCTGTAAAGTCATACTCCAGCCTTTTCTTTAAGTCCGTACCATAAAGTAGTACCTTATATTTTTCATCCCTTCCTTCACGGTAGTGCACGGTTATGGCAAAGGCATTTCTGGAATCGTTAAAATGGGTTGCTGTAGAAAATCCGTTTCCAAACTTTCTATTGTATTTGTTAACTGCCAAAGGGTTGGCAACTTCCTTTGAAGGAATGGAAAGCAGTGGACGTTCCGTAAAACGAAAATCATCTAACGGGGTTTGATGGACCACATAGCTATAGGCCTCGGCATCAAAATCATAGGCAAGTTCCAGTAGATAAAGTTGGCCATTTTTAACAAAGCCGTCTACCATATGTTCACCCGCATGCTTGTAATTGAAGTCTGAAACCAAATTGAGATCCACATCGTAAATTTCAATAAAATGGCCTTTTGGCCTCAACGGGAAACCCCCATAATAAGTGCGCACAAGTACGGTTTCTCCCTTTACGGAACTTTCGATTGAAAGAACGGTAGAGTATTTATACCTATCAGAATAATTTTCTCCCAATTGATAGTCCACCGGAATGTCTTGGGCAGACACCGTAGAAGAGGCCACCATTAAAGAAAAGGCAGCCAAACATATAATTCTTCGCATAAGTAGGTTGTTTGAAGATATACTACCTACCTGGGAAATCTGCTTTACGTTTTTCTAAAAATGCCGTAGTTCCCTCAGTAAAATCCTCAGTACCAAAACAGGCACCAAAACCTTTAATTTCGGCAGTATATCCGTTACTATTCTTAAAACCAGCATTTACCGCTTTTATTGCATGGCTAACAGCAACGGGCGAATTATTAGAAATTTTTCCTGCCAGCTTTTCACAATGTCCCAATAATTCCTCCTGGGAAACTACATCGTTCACAAGACCGTAGCTCAATGCTTTTTCTACATCTATCATTCCCGCTGTCATAATCATTTCCATAGCACGGCCTTTTCCAACAAGTTGGGGCAGCCTTTGGGTACCACCATAACCGGGAATTACGCCTAAAGAAACTTCGGGCAAACCCATTCTTGCATTATGGCTGGCAATTCTAAAATGGCATGCCATAGCCAGCTCAAGTCCGCCCCCAAGGGCAAAACCGTTGACAGCCGCTATGACCGGTTTGGATAGATTTTCAATAAAATCGAAGACCATTTCTTGACCTTGAGCGGCCAGGTCTTCGCCCTCTGATTCTGAAAAATTGGCAAATTCAGAGATATCGGCACCGGCTACAAAGGCCTTTGGACCACTTCCGGTTAGTATTATCACCTTCACCTCTTCATCTGCTTCCAAGGTTTTAAAAGCCTCATGAAGCTCTTGTAAGGTATCCCTGTTGAGGGCGTTTAATTTTTTTGGTCTGTTTATAGTAACCTTGGCAATTCCATTTTCTAAATCGACTAATAGATTATTAAAATTCATATAGTGTAATTAAGTGATGTTGTCCTGCTCCTTTTTTATTTTTTCTTTAGGTAGTTTTACGGTAAATACCGTGCCCTTACCCGGTTGTGATGTAAACGTGATATTGCCCTGATAGGTTTCCACAATGTTCTTTACCATTCCCAATCCAAGCCCCATACCACTGGACTTTGTGGTGAATTTGGGTTCAAAAATTTTCTCCTTGAACTCATCTTCAATACCAATACCGTTATCTGCCACACAAATTTTCACTTTGTTCTCCTCCTCTGCCACGGAAACCAGAATTCGGGGCGCCTCTACTTCGGGTACCGCTTGTATGGCATTTTTAACTAAGTTGGTAACCACCCTTATCAACTGGGTACGATCCATTTTTGCAATGATCTCCTCCCTATCGGATATAAAGTGAATATAATCTTCATTAAAGATATCCAGGGCCAGTTTAACAATTTTAACCACATTTAAGGTTTCGTTTTGTTGGGCAGGCATTTCGGCAAAATTGGAAAAAGCCGAAGCTATGCTGCTCATGGTATCTATCTGCTGAATAAGCGTCTTTGAAAATTCCTCTACCTTGTTTTCTATATCCGGATCTTCAGGGTCAAATTTTCGCTCAAAACTCTGAACTGTAAGCCTCATGGGCGTAAGCGGATTCTTAATTTCATGCGCTACTTGCTTGGCCATTTCCCTCCACGCCTGCTCCCTTTCACTACGAGCCAATTTTACGGCACTTTGCTCCAATTCATCGATCATAGCATTGTAGGAGGTTATGAGCTTCTTAATTTCAAGACTAGGGTTATCTATGAGAATTTTTTTGTTCCTACGGGTAAGATGTGTTCTTCCGAGCATGTCAGATACCGTCTGTAGCGACCGGGTGATATAGGTAGAAATAAAGTAGGATAGGGCAATGGCTATAAGCAACATGAGCAGGTAGACCCCGGCCAATCTGGTAAGAAACTCGCGCAACTCCATATTGTTAAAGGAATCATCCTCATAATAGGGCAAATTTAAAATACCAATTGGTTTAAGACTTTTATCGTTTATGTAGGTATAACTGGCCTTGTAGTTGTCGCCCGCCAAGGCTTTTTCCTCCACATATCGTTTGGTTGGACTATTCTCGAGATTTATGAGAATCTGGGTATCCAAGCAATTACTCACGGAGTCTATCACGAATTTTGGACGAGAACTTTTTAATAACTGTCCTTCTAGGTCATAAATGTTCAATCGCTGGTTTTGGGTATTGGCGATCCTATAGATTTCCATTTGGAAAATAAGGTGCAAATTTTCGGTAGTGACGGGATAGGTGGTTTCCCTAAGTACGTATTCTACACTTTGGCGTACTTGCTCCTCTTTTCTTTCCAATCGGCCTACGTGATAGTCCTTACTTTGTTCATTGTATTGAAATACGGTTACCCCGGCAATAAGTATAGACGCAATTACCACCAGAAGAATCATGGAGACAAATATGCGTGATCGAAGAGATAATTGTGTAAGCAAGGCCCTGCGTTTACCCTCAAAGGTAGCAAATATCGCACCAAATAAAGAAGTAGGGAGATACCTAAGCTTCTGGGTTTTTATCCCTTATTCTTTTATAAATCTTAATGCCAAGCATAAGCATGATTCCCAATAGTAGGATACCCACTACACCAAAAATCCAATTAATGGTGCTCTTAAGAATGACAAGAAAAACAATAGCAAAAAGTATAAGGGTGGCCCCTTCGTTCCAAATTCGCATAAAGTTGGAACTGTATTTAATTTGGTTGCGCTGCAACTGCTTAAAAAAAACATGGGTTCGTAAGTGATAGCAAATTAAAAGCACCACAAAAGCCAGTTTAATATGCATCCAACCTTGTTGTAAAAAACTAGGGTTGAGAACTAATAACCATGTGGCAAAAATAATCGCTAAAATGGCGGAGGGCCAAGTTATTATATACCATAGACGTTTGCTCATCAACTGTAACTGCTTGCTGAGAATTTCCCTTTCTGGAGATGGTTTTTGGGATGCTTCAATATGATAGATGAAAAGCCTTGGAATATAGAACAAGCCCGCAAACCAAGTGATTACGAAAATTAAATGCAGGGACTTTATGTAATTGTAATATTCCAATACCTACTAAAACTGGCCCAAAGGTAGCCAATAGCCTTGAATTATGGTCCTGTTCTTGTTGATGTCAAACCAAATTGACAAAAGAGATACCTATCTTAAGAGTCAAAAATATGACTATTGAAACTTTTAGGTAACAAATAGGCTTTCTATCTTACCCATAAATAAAACTTCCTATGACCGATATAGAAAAAATTAAAACCGAGGACCTAACCGCAGAGGACCGGATGACCCTTTTTCTTGCCAAACAAAATATGGAACAAATTGGTTGGGCAATGCAAGGACTAAATCAATTAGGCAATGTCATTGAAAAAAGGCTGGACTTGCTTCCTGCTAAACAACAGCAATGGTTGCAGAAAATATCTTATAAAGTGTTGTACAGTGTGGTTAAGTCCAATTTACTCTCCATGAAAAACAACAAGGAAAGGAAAGTGCCATTGAATACCTTATATAAAGCGATGGTCACCTCCTCTGGGGCTATTGGTGGAGCTTTTGGCGCTACGGCCTTTGCCGTAGACCTGGGCCTTACCACCAAATTAATGATGCGGTCCATTTTGGATATTGCGCGGAGTGAAGGCGAAAATATTGAGGAGTTGGATACCCAGTTAGCCTGTCTTCAAGTTTTTGCCTTGGGCGGAAAAACCAAGCATGACGATAATTTGGATACAGGGTATTTTGCTACGCGAATTGCCCTAAATGCAGCGGTAAAGGGGTCTTCATCAACATTGATAGAAGGATTTTTGGTGGGTGCCAGCAGCCCAATCTTAAAGCTAATTTCCATCATTGCTTCCCGGTTTAGCATTCAAGTTTCCGAAAAATTTGTGGCCCAGGCCATCCCAGTGGTGGGCGCTGTTGGAGGCGCAGGCATTAATTTGGCATTCATACAACACTTTCAGAATATGGCTCAAGCACATTTTAGTATTCGTAGGCTGGAAAGAAAGTATGGTGAAGCCTTGGTAAAGTTGCACTACGAAAGTCTGGTAGTAACCAAAAAGAACTAAACTCAAAATACTCCATCTGCAATCATCACTTTACATAATTCCGTACATTTGAGAACCAACTCAATGTAGTACTTATGAAAACTCTTTTCTTTTTGAAAGGCAAGTTTTGCCTTTTAACCATAATCATTTTATGCAATAGTTTTGAAAGCAATGCCCAAGAATTTCGCTACGGAGACCCTCTACCTGATGCTCCCGGGCTTGCGAAGCGGGGAAAATATGCCGTAGGGGTAAATACAATGGAGTTTACTCACAAAGACCAGGTAGACATTTTGAATTCCAAGAACGGGACAGACCCTTTGTACGACAGAAACCTCAAGGTGGAGGTATGGTATCCATCCCTACCAAAAGAGGAAAGTGAGACAGTGATTTACGAAGAAGTTATGGGAACTCGCGGTGATACCCTAAGACCATTGATTCCTTTTCAATTTAAAGGCCGGGCATATAGGGATGCTGCCCCGGTTAGTACTGGTAAGTTTCCGCTGGTAGTGGTTTCCCATGGCTATGTAGGCTCTAGATACTTGATGACGTATTTGACCGAGAACCTAACTTCCAAAGGATATGTGGTAGTCGCCATAGACCATACCGATTCCACCTTTAAAGACGCTAATGCCTTTTACAGTACGCTTTTGAATAGGGCCAAGGACATTCGTTTTATCATACAGTCCATGACCAACCTGAAAAACAATGAACTTTCAAACATTATTGATAGTGATAATATAGGAATCATAGGATATTCCATGGGGGGTTACGGTGTTCTCAATGTAGGCGGAGCGGGTTATTCCGACGGCCTTACGGCATTTTTTGGCCAAATGACCGGGGGAAGCAAAGCCATTGCCGATTTGACCGCTAGCAATACGGAATATCAAAAGATGAAAGACTCCCGAATTAAAGCGGTAGTGGCTTTTGCCCCGTGGGGAATGGAGCGTGGCGTTTGGGATTTGGAAGGATTAAAAGGGCTTACCGTACCTACCTTTTTTGTTGCTGGTGACCAAGATGATATCTCCGGTTATGAAAAGGGAATCAAAGCCATTTATGACGGAAGCATTAATACTGACCGGTATTTACTAACTTATAAAAATGCCCGTCATAACGTAGCTCCCAATCCGCCCCCAGCAGAAGCCTTACAAGCAGGCCACCACTTAGATGAGTATTATCGGTACGCAGAGCCCTCATGGGACCAGCGTAAGATCAATAATGTCAACCAACATTTTGTGACCGCATTCTTGGGCACCCATCTCAAAGGGGAAGATTTTTCTAAATACCTAGACATTCCGGATAATTCCAATGACCAAGACTGGCCTGGATTTGTACCTAGATCATCAACGGGAATGGAATTACAGCACAAAAAAAAGGCTTCTAACTAGATTGTGGTAATTGAAGGGTATTTTTAATCTCCTTACGCAAATACAAACCGGTGACGATAGTCGCCAATACATCAGCGGCAAAAAACGACAGCCACACTCCTAATTCATCCAAGAAAAAGGGAAGTGTCAATATTAGGGGAATAAAAAAGAAGCCCTGTCTTGTCAAGGTTAGCAAAAATGCAGGAACAGCTTTTCCAATAGCCTGAAAATAGGCCGCACCGATCAATTGAAGCGCAATGATGGGCGTGGCCCCAAAAACTAGTCTCATTGCTAAGGGAATATGGTCCAACACATAAGCGTTCACCGCTAAATTTTCTGCGTATTGGTCCGCACTGTCGCTTAGAAAGAGGGAGGCTATTTCCTGAGGAAAAACCATTAATCCTATAAATACCAAAGCGGCCAAAAGAGAGGCATACCGGATAGCGGTATTGATAGACTCACGTACCCTTTGGTATTTTTTGGCGCCGTAATTGAAGCCGGCAATGGGTAAAAAGCCTTGCGTGACCCCAAAAACGGGAAACAGGGCGAACATTTGCATCCTCCCTATAATTCCGTAAACGGCCACCAAAGATTCTCCTCCCAAACCGAAAAGAATATTGTTCATTATCAAATACACCACACTGGTAGTCGCCTGTCTCGCCAGCGTAACAACCCCTAAAGAACCTATTTCCCTTACGATTGGGATTTGCAGTGCCAAACTCTTCCAAGATAATTTCAATTCAGAATGTCCCGAAGCGAAAAAATAGCTGATGTACAAAAAGCAAAAAATATATCCTCCGGTGGTGGCCCATGCGGCACCTTTCATTCCCCAATCGAACCAATAGATAAAAACATAATCTAGCACCAGATTTGCAATGGACGGGATAATCATAGCAACCATGGCGAATTTTGGCTTTCCTTCCGCGCGAATAACCGTATTGCCCATCATACTAAAAGCCAAGAACGGTATTCCGTAAAGTACGATGATGTAGTACGCTTTGGCCGGTTCAAAGATGCCTCCTTTTCCACCAAAGGCAGGTATAAGCACATCCACATAATAAAGGCCCAACAGGGCCATGCTCACCGTAATAAAAAGAGTTAAGGTTATCTGGTTCCCGAAGACAAGGGTGGCTTTTTGGTAATTATTGGAACCCAAAGCCCGGGAAATAATGCTAGATCCGCCAATACCAATTGCCATACCCAAGGCACCAATAAAGAAGGAAACCGGAAGTACTACGTTAATGGCCGCAATGGCAATGGCACCAATCCAGTTTCCCACAAAAATGGAATCGACCAGCACATTTAACGACATTACCAAAATACCGATGGAAGCTGGCACGGCCTGTTTTACCAGAAGCTGACCTATGGGTTCCGAACCCAGTTGTTCCGCCGACACTTTCGCCATTTAAATGCTATTGAGAATATTAGAGGCTATCATTAATTAACATTATACCTTTTGGTATAAGCTGATTAGCCATTCAAGCTTCAAAATTATAACTTAAGAATGAGGCAGGGTGCCTGTTCGTTCCCAATTATTGACCCATTTGGCCATTAATTCTACCCACGAATCCCTATCGTTAAGACAAGGGATATGGATATAATCGGTTCCGCCTGCTTCCAGAAATTGCTCTTTTCCTTCCATGGCAATTTCCTCCAAGGTCTCAAGACAATCGGAAACAAAGGCCGGCGTAATGACCGCTAATTTCTTCTTTCCTTCCTTCGGAAACCTTTCAAATTCATAGTCCGTGTACGGCTTCAACCATGGGTCGCCAGCCAATCTGGACTGAAACGAAGAACTCACTTTTTCTTCTATTAATCCCAGTTCGGCTTTTACCAATTCCGTGGTATCGTACACCTGATGCCTATAACAGGTATGATGTGCTACAGAATTCGTAAAGCAGCAGCTACCGTCAATTTTACAATGGTATTTGGTAGGATCGGACTTCTTTATGTGCCTTTCAGGAATTCCGTGATAGGAAAATAAAATATGGTCATAATCAAAGCCTTCCAAGGCCTCCGAAATGGATTCGGAAAGTACTTTGATATAATCAGGATTCTTGTAAAACGCAGGGAGCGTGGTCAATTTCATATTCGGAAAGAACTCCTTCTGAACATCCATGGCCTTTACCACTACCGTTTCAAAGGAAGACATGGCATAATGGGGATAGAGGGGGACTATCATAACATCATCCACTCCTTTATCCTTAAGCTCCTGCATGGCATTTTTGATAGTCATGCTACCGTAGCGCATTCCTAAGGCCACTGGCATGGAGGTATGTTTTTTGAGCTTTTCAGTAAACCGCTCTGAAATAACAATCAAGGGAGAACCTTCTTCCCACCAAATTTTTGAGTATGCTTCCGCGGATTTTTTAGGCCGGGTTTGAAGAATAATTCCCCGTACCAGGATATTACGCAGAACTTTATTCACATCGATAACCCGCTCATCCATCAAAAATTCGTCAAGATATGGTTTTACGTCCTTGGGGGTGGGGCTATCAGGTGAACCCAGATTTAATAATAGAACTCCTTTCATGCAATTTTTCATTATCGGCCCAAGATAAAAGCTTGAATTCCTCACTTTATATCAGGCTTTACATTTACCGATGCAAAAATAAGGCTTGAATATAAGCATATTGTCACTTTGGGTAAATACTTTTTGATAATACTATAGTTTACATCAATTTTAAAAGCATATGGACACCTGAGCATTCTCATTTTTAGTATAATGGAAAACAAAAACCACTGCTATGCTAAACAAATACATAGATTTATCAAGCAATTCCTTTTACTATCTTTTGGGAGCTATGGCAGCCCTTTTCGCCGCGTACTTTATACTGCTCTTCTTAATTCGCAGACTTGGTAAGAATCCAAAATATGTGTTGCCCATAGAGGCGGTAAAAAAAGTAAGTGCCCCCATTGGTCTTATCTTGTTTTCCATTTTTCTTAGATTGGACTCCCTTCGCACCTTACTAAATCTCTCTGACTATTCTTATTACTTTAGAAAAGCGAGTACCCTGCTCTTTATCTTCGCCTTTACGTGGCTTATTCTCACGGCCATTAAAATTGCGAAGCACCACATCATTGGCAAATATGACTTGGAAGCCTCTGATAACTATAGGGCCCGAAAGGTGACCACCCAATTTAATATTTTAGAACGAATTGTCATTTTCATTATCATCATTCTAGCGATAGGTTTTGCCCTTATGAGTTTTGAAAGTATCAGGGAAGTAGGTGTCAGTGTTTTTGCTTCGGCGGGAGTGGCAGGTATCATCATTGGTTTTTCTGCCCAAAAATTAATAGGAACGATTTTGGCTGGTATACAAATTGCCATTGCCCAGCCTATAAAAATTGATGACGTAGTCATTGTGGAAGGGGAATGGGGCCGTATTGAAAAAATTATGCTCACCTACGTGGTGGTCAAAATTTGGGACAAGCGTAGGCTCATAGTACCCACCACCTATTTTATTGAAAAGCCTTTTCAAAATTGGACCAAATCTTCGGCCGATATTTTGGCCACCGTTTTTCTTTATACCGATTACAAAGTGCCTTTTGATGCCCTACGGGAAGAGCTCACCAGCATTCTTAATAATACGGATTTATGGGACGGCGAGGTCAATGTACTTCAGGTAACCGACACTAAAGCCAATTATGTGGAAACACGTGCACTCATGAGTGCCAAGGATTCTCCCACCGCGTGGGATTTACGCGTGCACGTACGAGAAAAACTGATTGTCTTTTTACAAGAAAACTATCCTGAAAGTTTGGCACGAACCCGTGTAAGTTTTGAAAGTTCATTGGCTGTTCAACAAGAAGAACAGATTGACACCTAAGTGAAATCAAATTATACTTGCATTGCAGAATTCCCTATTTTTGAGCAAACATCTTACCCATGAGGACAGTCTCCCTATTGATATTTTTCGTTATACATTTTGCGAGCGCCCAACAAATTACCTGCTCCCCAGCAGATCAAAAGGCGGTTAAAGATAAATTAACTGAGATTGATGGGCTTCAGGAAGATGATTTTGGAAAAACCTTAACCGCAATTGGGAAGACTTTTCTAAAAACCCCCTATGTTGCCAAAACCCTCGAAATAGGTGATACCGAAACTTTAGTCGTTAACTTACAGGGGTTGGACTGTACCACTTACGTAGAAAACGTATTAGCATTTGGAAAACTTATAAAACAGGGAAAATCGGATTTTGATGACTTTACAGATGCTCTTGAAACCATTCGGTATAAAGATGGAGCGTTGAACGGCTATGCTTCCCGACTTCATTACTTTTCAGAATGGATTGCCAACAACGAAAAAAAAGGCATCATCAAGGACATCACCTCTGAAATAGGAGGAACAGAAATTAAAAAGGATATCAACTTTATGAGTACCCATAGAGACTTATATCCATTTCTCACCGATGATACTAACTTCGAAAAAATAAAAGCCTCCGAAAATTATTTAAACAACCAAAGCATTTGCATCCTGCCCCAAGACCAAATTGCCGCTAATGAGCATCTTATCAAAAGTGGAGATATTATTGCGCTTACCACCTCCATTAATGGCCTGGATATTACCCATACCGGGTTCGCTACCAGAGAAAAGGATGGACGTATTCATTTGCTACATGCCTCCACTGGGTCCATGGAAGTAGAAGTATCTAAAAAACCGCTTGCAGAATACTTAAAAAGCATTAAAAAGAATACCGGTATCATGGTTGCCCGGCCACTTTGATAGCAGTTTTACAAACCATGCAGTCTTTAACTTGCCTAACAATGGCACAAACATTAATAGTTCTCGTTCCACGCCGAGTTCAAAAGGTAATTGGTCGGCGATTTTAATAGCAATCGCCCTTTTCTTAAACGAAAAAACTGACCCACGGGTCGGTTTCATAAAATCACTTTCTAGATCACCTTTCCAAACAATAAAACAATCCACCTAAGAGATGTTGCCTAAAATCAGGCTCATCATAGGCCGAGTTGGAGTGTCCGCCAGCGGTATAAAAAACTCGGCCGCCATCATATTCTTGATACCACGAAAAAGGGTGGTACGTTCCATTGGTTCCACCTTCATAAGTGCTTTCATCAAGCATTATTAAAGGATTGATTCCTGAGTAAATGTCTTTAAAATTATACCATTCTTCTGTGCGCGACCAATTGCCCATTAAGTGAGCAGTTGAAGAATGATTCCTGTTCACGACTTCTAAATTAGCTTCCTGAATTTTCGGGTGCCCATTAAAATAAGCACCTACCAATTGTCCGTACCAAGGCCAATCATACTCGGTATCCGTAGCGGCATGAACACCCATAAAACTTCCCCCAGATTGAATGTAATTTTCGAACGCGGCTTGCTGGGTATTGTTCAGTATATCTCCTGTAGTATTTAAAAACACCACGACTTTGTATTGTGAAAGGTTGGTGGTATTGAAATCCCCACTATTTTCCGTCCGTATAACTTCAAAGTCATTGGATTGAGCCAGCGCTTGAAAAGTAACAACCCCTTTTTCTATGGAACCGTGCCTAAAACCCGCTGTTTTGGTGAAAACCAAAACCTTATCGGTCTCCGGAAGTTCTTCTGGAAGGGTCATTACAGAAACTCCTAAACTTTGACCTGATTCGTTGCCCTCCGCATCATAAGCGGTTACTTTATACCGATAGGTGGTTGCCGGAACAAGGCTAGAAATATCAAAGGCAGTAGATTGTACCGAAGCTATATTCTGATTGTTCTGATATATGTGGTAACCCGTGACTGCCGTATCATCGGTTGAAGCTCCCCAACTTAAACTTATGCTGGTTTGAGTTGACTTAACAACAGTCAAATTTTGTGGAATACTAGGGGGAGTATTATCCACTATCACCTCCTCCAAGGTGGTAATTTGTATAATTTCGCTGGTGGTCGATATATTTTCAGCTGCGTCCTTAGCTTTTACTTCAAAGGAATACTCGGTACTACTAGATAAACCGGTTGCTTGAAAGGACGTTCCGGTAACATCGGCTATTTCCACCCCGTTTTGATAGATAACATAAGAGGATACCGCCACATTGTCGGTGGCTGCTTCCCAACTTAGCCCAATTGTTGTTTCGGTAACCTCATCAGCAGAGATATTTTTGGGCGATGTTGGAGGTTCTTCATCCCTTGGTGAAATTACCTCAGCCAGAGTAGTCGCCTCAACGACCACACTTAAGTCCGACTCCAGTTGGTTCTCACCAACTGCCCTCACCGAGAATTGGTAAACGGTTTCAGGCAACAAGTCCGTCACTGTCAAAGAACTGTTGGTAACGCTCAACTTAAATTCCCCATCTTGATACACCTTAAAAGAACTGACGGCTACACTATCTTCTACCACGCTCCAATTTAGTTCAACAGCATTTGAAGTCACATTGGAAACAGATATATCAACCGGTGCGGATGGTGCGGATTCTTCAATTGGTTGAGATGTTCTTTCCTCTGTTAATACGGATAGAGGTGCACTTGGCGAAGACTCTTTGCCTTCTTCAGTAACCAAGGAAACGGTAAACACATACGAGGTTATAGGTGATAGGGAACTGACACCATAAGAGGTATTGGTGGTATACCCAATAAATGCATCATCTTGGAAAACCCGAAATTCCTTCACTGACAAAGAATCCGACGGCAATTGCCATTGTAGGGAAAGGGATTCCGCTCCTATCTCATTTGCTTCTAAATTATTTGGAGGCAACGGCGCTTCTACTATTGTGTCCTTCGCTTCTTCCGGAAGCGTTGTGAGCTGTAGAACTTCGGAAAAAGAAGATTCTCTTTCTTTCGTATCCCAGGCGGTAACCGAAAAACCGTAAGTCCGCTGTGGCTGTAAATCTTTCACCTGATAAAGGTTGTCTTTTACAATACCCAACAAAATGGAATCTTGATATACCCCAAAAGCGGCAATTTCCAAACTGTCCGCCATAGCATCCCAAGTGAGATCTATGGAATTTGAGTCGATGTTAGTGCTTCGTAATCCTACAGGTGCGGGAGGCGGCAAGGTATCATTCATAATTTCCAATGGGAGCGTACTAACCTCCACCTTATTACTGGGCTTGGTTACCTTATCTCGCCCATCAACGGCCACAACGTAAAAGGAATAGGTGCTTTCGGGAATTAAATCATGAACGGTATAATTAGTCTCCTTTTGGGCGGTGACCATGGTGGAGTCTTGATACAACCTAAATTCGTTAACAGAAGAAAGATTGGAGTCCGTAGACCAGCTAAGTTGCGCTTTCGTAGCACTGATGGAATCCACCTTTAACTTTGGCGTCAACAAAAGTACGCTATAGGGGTTTAAACTATCCAAACTTACGGAATCACGCACAACGGAGTCCTGAGCTTTGGTCTTCACCAATAACTCCTCACTAAATTTTGATGTATTTCCCTCCTTATCGGTGGCCTGTACCAAAAACTGATAGGACGTTTCAGGTTCAAGACTCTTGGCCACATACCTTGTAATGGTATCTCGAAACACTTCAATACTATCTTGATAGACCACATAATTGGCAACTTGGGAATGATCGGTAGATTTCTCCCAGGTCACTATAGCTGATGAATCCGTAACCGTATCAACCGACAACCGTTTTGGAGGTTGCGGAAGCACAATATCTGGCAAAATAGTGTCCTCAGGAACTACTTCCTCATCTTTCTGACAAGCGACAATGATAATGGACAATAAAAGAACAACAAGGGAAAGCAGGCCATAAAGCGGTCTTTCTTTCATTTTCAAGGGAAGGATTTAGGGTAAATACCAAGCTATAGTTTCTCGGAATACGAAGTTCTGAATTTCATCGATAAAAACGAACTTTTTATCGAATATTTTGAAAAAAACTTAGAAATACCCCTAAAACACTGCCAAATCATCATTAAAAAACTGACTATCAACAAGAAACAGTTAACAACCCATTAGCTATTTGTGGAGGCCATTAGGTACTTTTTAGGAGTGGTCCCATATTTCTTTTTAAACGCAGATATAAAATGGCTGGCAGTGCTGTATCCCACTTTTAGACCAACCTCATTTACATTATGCTGACCAGTTTCCAACATTTTACGCGCATATTCCATCTTATAATCAAAAAGAAAACTAAAAACAGAATCTCCATAAATCTGCTTAAAACCTTCTTTCAATTTTTTCAGGGATAGGCCTATTTCATCGGATAATTCGTTTAACGTAGGAGGTTCGGCCATTCGTGAAATAATAATTTCTTTTGCCTTTCTAATACGCCGTACATTATCCTCATCCACCAAAAAGGGACATTGCTCAATATCCGCATCATCACTTTTGTTAAAGTAAAGTGCTATAAGCTCATAAACCTTCCCCTTAATGTATAGTTCCTTGATAGATGGGTGCAAATTATAATTCATGATTTGGCTCAGCACCACTGCTATCGCAGGATTGACCCCCTCCTGGGAATAATATTTCTTGTCCTTGTTGTCGGCACTTAAAAAAGGAATGTAATCTGCCTCCTTTGAAAAAAGAGAGTGAAACTTTCGAATGGTCATTACCACGGAGACCATCCAAGAATTTGGATTAAGCTCCAGATTCATTGGTAAATCCAGTTGCGTATTATAGAGTAAAAGGGAATTCTCCTCAGAAACCTCTAGGGCATATCTACCATCGTTAAATATAAATTTGGCATTACCTTTTAAACAGAAGTGAAATTGAATATAAGTACTATCAATATGCCTTACTACTTTTTGTTTTTCCAAACCATCATTCTGGATTTTCAAAACAAAAAAACCGTCTTCTATAAGCACCTCCTGAAATGAACCTTCAGCGACATTTTTACCAACCATACTTGCCGTATTTAATTTTCACTTTATTTAGAAAAGTTCTAAATAAAACCGTTTACAAGGCTTTATTTTAGGGTAAAAATACTGGTTTTCAAGGTATTTATACGCAACATCAACCAAAAAAACTTGAATCGACACTAATTGTTCTTCTAGCGTTATTTTTAACCGCAACTCCCTTTTATTTTTGTAGTCGCTTTGTAAGCATTTCATGAAAGGTTACCATATTTCCAAACATAGCTCGTTTTATACCATTGGGTTAAGCTACCTTAAAGCAGATGCAGAGGTAAGAGGAAAGTTTAGCTTAGACCCGGTTGCCATTGACCGCATTCTTATGCAGGCCAAAGCGCAAGGTATTGATGGTCTTTTGGTTACCTCTACTTGTAACCGTACAGAAATACACGGTTTTGCCCAGCACCCTTTTCAACTCATCAAGTTGCTCTGCGACAATACTACAGGTTCTGTAGAGGAGTTTCAGGAAGTGGCCTATGTTTACAAGAACAACGAGGCCATTAGCCATTTATTTAGAGTAGGCACTGGTTTGGACAGTCAGATTTTAGGTGATTTTGAAATTATAAGTCAAATCAAGCAAAGCTTTGGCAGGTCTAAAAAATTCGGAATTGCGAATCCGTTTATAGAACGCTTGTGTAATTCGGTGATTCAGGCCAGCAAGCGCATTAAGAACGAAACGGAAATATCTTCGGGAGCAACCTCCGTGGCCTTTGCTTCGGTTCGCTACATCATGGAAAACGTAGCGGACGTTTCAGAAAAAAACATTTTACTTTTTGGTACCGGTAAAATAGGCAGAAACACCTGTGAAAACCTCATCAAGCACACGAAGAACAACCATATAACCCTCATCAACAGGACTAAGGATAAGGCAGAGAAAATAGCCGGAAAATTCAACCTATTGGTCAAGGACTATGGCGACCTTCAAACAGAAATTAGAAATACCGATGTGTTGATCGTTGCTACGGGTGCACAATCACCCACAATTAGCAAAGAGCTCATTTACACCAAAAAGCCTCTCTTGATATTGGACCTTTCCATTCCCAAAAATGTTTCGGACAACGTAACCGAGTTGGAAAATGTAAGTTTGGTACATTTAGACCACCTTTCCCAAATTACAGATGAAAACCTGGAGAAGAGAAAGCGTTTTATCCCGGAAGCGGAGGAAATTATAGAGGAGGTAAAACATGATTTCATCCAATGGTTGGAAACCCGAAAATTTGCCCCTGTCATCAAAGCTTTAAAATTAAAGCTGAAGACTATGAAGGACGAAGAAATGGATTACCAATCTAAAAAGCTGAATGATTTTAACGAAGAGCATGCAGATGTCATTTCCAATAGAATCATTCAAAAAATTACCAAGCAGTTTGCCAATCATCTTAAAGATGAAGATGTTGATGCGGACAGTAGTCTTGAACTTATCCAAAAAGTTTTTCAACTAGAAATAGAAACTCCATGAGTAAAGTTATCCGAATCGGTACCCGCGATAGCGAATTGGCGTTATGGCAGGCAACTACCGTAAAGGAGCAGCTTGAGGCGCTGGGGCACGAAACCACCCTTGTTCCCGTAAAATCTACGGGAGACCTCGTGCTAGACAAACCCTTATATGAACTGGGCATTACCGGTATTTTCACCAAAACATTGGATGTGGCCATGCTTAAAGGCGAAATAGACATTGCCGTTCATAGCATGAAAGACGTTCCCACTGCCCTTCCTAAAGGAATTGTTCAAGCCGCAGTTTTAGAGCGTGGCAACCATTTTGATATTCTTGCTTTTAAGAACAACGAAGAGTTTTTGGCCCAAAAGGATGCTGTTATAGCAACAGGAAGTCTGCGAAGAAAAGCGCAATGGCTGAACCGCTACCCTACCCATACAGTGGTAGATTTGCGGGGCAATGTCAATAGCCGATTGGAGAAACTTAATACTAACGATTGGAACGGAGCCATTTTTGCTGCTGCGGGACTTCAACGTATTGGATTACAACCGGAACATACCATTGGACTCACTTGGATGGTTCCCGCCCCGGCACAGGGAGCGATTATGGTAGTTGCCAAGGAAGAGGATGAATTTGTTCGGGAAGCCTGTGCAGAACTCAACCACGGGGCAACGGCTATTTGCGTGCAGTTGGAAAGAGAGTTTTTAAGAATTTTAGAAGGTGGCTGTACCGCACCCATAGGTGCTCACGCTTTTATAGATAAAAACGACCAGGTAACTCTTAAGGGGGTTTTACTCTCCTATGACGGTAAGAGAAAACTAGAAGCTGAATATTCCGCTCCACTGGGGCTTCACAAAAACCTAGGAAGGGATTGTGCCAACAGTATTTTGGCTCGCGGAGGTAAACTCTTGGTCAACCAAACCCACGGTGGAACGCTTAAGACCCATATTTTCTCCACCAAAAACCTGTCTCAAAACCAACTACAGCTTTTTAAACAAGGGGTTACGGTCAAGAGCGAAGATTTTATAAAGATCAGTCCGAATAGATTACCCAAAACCCTGCTCACACAGGAGTTGGAGAATGTTATCATCACCAGCAAAAATGGGGTAGAGAGTTTGGCCACCCAAGCTCCGGATACATTAAAGTTTAAGAATATTTACTGCGTTGGCCGAAAGACCAAAAGGCTTATAGAAAAGCGAATAGGACCGGTAAAACATCAAGCCATAGATGCCAAAGAATTGGCGAAATATTTGGTGGAATATATGGAGGGATTGGAAGTCACATACTTCTGTAGCAACCTCAGTATGGATGATTTACCCAATATATTAGAGGAAAACAACATCACCGTACATAAGGTGGAAACCTACACGACGAAACACGCACCTTCCGAAGTTGATAAAGAAATAGAGGGGATTCTTTTCTTTAGCCCAAGTGGGGTAGAAAGTTATTTGCTCAAAAACCGACCGGACAAAACGGCTTACTGTATTGGAGAAACGACGGCCGAAGAAGCCCGTAAACATTTTAGAAACGTAAAAGTGGCGAAGATTCCGGTAGTGGAAAGCGTGATTGAATTGGTGAACGGGGATTATTAGAGTTAGGAGTTAGGAGTTAGGAGTTAGGAGTTAGGAGTTAGGAGTTAGGAGTTAGGAGTTAGGAGTTAGGAGTTAGGAGTTAGGAGTTAGGAGTTAGGAGTTAGGAGTTAGGAGTTAGGAGTTAGGAAAGTATAGAAAATGACTTAAGACGTAGGACATAAGACAAATTTCTTATCAATCAATTTTTAACCAATCAACGAGCAACGAACAACCTATAACTATCCATAAATGACATAAAACATAGGACATAGGACATAGGACATAGGACATAGGACATAGGACATAGGACATAGGACAAACTACTTGATTTTTGACGAATCACCATCTACCTTCAACTATTAACAAACAACCAGCAACGAGCAACGAATAACCATCAACTAAAAAGAACATATTGCAATGATAAAAAACGATTTATTTCTTAGAGCACTGAAGGGTGAAACGGTGGAAAGACCTCCGGTTTGGATGATGAGACAAGCAGGTAGGTATTTGCCGGAGTTTATGGAAATAAAAAAGAAATACGATTTCTTTACCCGTTGTCAAACACCGGAATTGGCCTCCGAAATTACGGTGCAGCCTATACGAAGGTATGGTATGGATGCCGCTATTTTGTTTTCGGATATTTTGGTGATTCCGCAGGCCATGAATATTGAGGTACAAATGAAACCTAACTTTGGTCCCTATTTGCCCAATCCTGTTCGTACAGCTAAAGATGTGGAAGAGGTTATTGTTCCCAATGTAGACGAAGCTTTGGATTATGTGATGCAAGCCATCAAGGCCACCAAGGAAAAATTGAACAATGAAATTCCATTGATCGGTTTTGCAGGTTCTCCATGGACCATCCTATGTTACTGCGTGCAAGGGCAAGGCAGCAAAAATTTTGACAAGGCAAAAGAATTTTGTTTCACCCAACCGGTTGCCGCCCATACCATGCTCCAAAAAATAACGGATACCACCATTGCCTATTTAAAGGCAAAAGTGAAGGCAGGTGTAAATGCCGTTCAGGTTTTTGATTCATGGGGAGGAATGCTATCTCCTGTTGATTACCAAGAATTTTCTTGGAAGTACATTCAACAAATTATAGATGCCCTAAAGGATGAAGCCCCGGTCATCGTCTTTGGCAAGGGTTGTTGGTTCGCCTTGGGAGAAATGGCAAAATCAGGTGCTTCGGCACTAGGTGTTGACTGGACATGTTCTGCCAGAAATGCCCGTTATCTAACAGGTGGCAATATCACCTTGCAAGGAAATTTTGACCCGGCGCGTTTACTTTCATCGCCATCGGACATTAAAAAAATGGTTGCCCAAATGATCAACGAATTTGGGAAGGATAAATACATTGTTAATCTAGGTCATGGTATTTTGCCAAATATCCCCGTAGAAAATGCGAGGGCCTTTGTTGAAGCGGTCAAGGAATACCAACCTTAAGCCTTGCAAATGAGCCTTTTCAAGGTTGTTTCTGGAAAATACCTCCGGTTCAAACTGGGACTTACACCTCAGCAAAACCTTTTTTATGGTTTTCTTACCTATGTTTCCATGGGTACGCTTTTACTTTGCATTCCCTGGTTTCACAAGAGTTCTGTAGCTTTTATTGATAATTTCTTTATAGCTACCTCAGCAGTCTCAACTACCGGTTTGGCAACGGTTTCTGTCCTTGACTCCTATAATTTTTTTGGGCAGTTCATCATTTTGGTATTGATTCAATTGGGCGGTATCGGCTATCTTACCTTTACAACCTTTATGATTCTTTCAACGACAAGGAAGATGACCCGGTGGCACAAGAACATCTTAAAAACCGAATTCACACTTCCTAAAACCATTGAAATAAAGGACTTTTTAAAATCGGTTATTTTCTTCACACTGGCAATGGAAATAATTGGAACCATTCTCTATTTCATAGCTTTTAAAAAACTGGAGCTCAACTTTTTTGATACTCTCTGGAATGCACTATTTCATAGCGTAAGTGCATTTTGTACCGCCGGTTTTAGCCTTTTTAGTAATGGCTTTGAATCTTTTTCGGATGATTTTTTAGTTAATACCACTACCTCCCTATTGGCCATTGCTGGCTCCCTTGGTTTTATTGTAGTTACAGATTTTGTCCTTTCGATAAAAAAGAAAGATCATCATTTGAGTTTTACTACCAAAATCATACTTGTAGGGTCGGCGGTCCTACTTCTTTTTGGCTTTATGTTCTTTTTCTTTTTTGAACCCGTAATTAAAAACCTAACGGGAGCTAAGCGTATGTGGGCGGCATTTTTCCAGAGCATGTCTGCTATGACCACCGTTGGCTTTAATACGGTTGATTTTGGAGCCTTTGTTATGCCCATGCTTTTAGTGACCATTTTTCTAATGTATATTGGAGCTTCACCTTCCGGAACTGCCGGAGGAATGAAAATTACCACACTAACAGCCGTAATCGCCATTATGAAAAGCAGGTTAAGAAATACCCAACGTATCACCTTTTTTGGTCGGATTATTCCTTACGAAAGGTTATTTGTGGCTACTTCTTCCTTTATATTTTATACGAGCCTTATTGCCTTGGGTACCTTTTTACTGTCCTTTTTGGAAGATTTTCATCTAGAGGACTTACTGTTTGAAGTATCCTCCGCGTTGGGAACTGTGGGCTTAAGTACTGGTATTACTGGCGATTTAGGAACATGGGGCAAATTGGTCATAATTGCATTAATGTTTATTGGCCGACTAGGTGTCCTGACTTTTGGATTGGCAATTTGGGCCAAACATCACAATAATCCTAAAAATCACCCTATCAGGGATGACATAGCGGTTTAGTCTATGGAAGGAAACCAAGCTTTTACTTTAACGCAGCTTAATGCTGATGACGCCAAAAGCCTTTCCACTTTAATGGTTTCAAACCAAGATCGGTTCCAGCGATTTTTCCCTATGACTTTGGCACAAAATCTAACCGAAGCCGCCTCACAAGCATTTATCCTTCTAAAAAATGTAGAGTTTGATCTTGGAACGGAATTAACATTCGCCATAAGGGAACGAACTTCGGATCAAGTGGCAGGCTTGGTAATTTTAAAAAATATTGATAGAACAATTCGGCAAGCGGAGATTGCCTATTGCATTGGCGCTAAATATGAAGGAAAGGGTTGGACCTCCAATGCAGTAGCACAAATCGCCCAACGTGCTTTTAAAACCGAAAAATTGAAGTCCCTTCAAATTCTCGTACATGTATCCAACCTAGCAAGTATTCAAGTGGCCAAAAATTGTGGTTTTCAATTCATAAAAATAATTCCGGAAGCACATACGTCACCGAATGAAAATCCGTTGGATATGTTATTATACGAACGACATACCCACCACTAATGCAAATTATAGAGAAATACGACCGCCAATTTGAATATGCTAGTATTCTTATGAACGTGGTCATTGCTTTTCAGTTTTTCTCTCTTTGGTACCGGCCCAGTTTTGACGATATTGGTCAATTGGGTACCTTAACTATTCTTATGGCTTTTGAATTCGGCATGATTCACTCCGGTGTGTTTATGGCCATAATGCCAAAAAAAATATCCCTTTTTGTTTTAGTTCCTTTCTATGGGACCTTCGCATGGGGCTTTAATTCATATCTCGAAGACAATACCATATTATATATCTACATGACGGTAGTCTTTAATCGGATGCGATTTGCGTTTTCGGATGTCCCGTTAGAAATGAAGGCTAGATCGATCATAAAATCTGTTTTGGCCGCAGTAATGTACTTTTTTATGCTTCTATTTTTTGTATTAGGAGCAGACATTATCCCGAAATTAGGCCTAACGGCAGAGTTCGTAAACATGAGCGGTTACAGGGAAAGTATGAATACTTCTGGTGCATTTATTGATTTACCGCACGCTGTCATGGCATTTGGTCTAACATACTATTGTGGTTTGGCCCTTATGGAGGCTTTACTTTTAAAGCGTACTTTTGCGGTTAATCTTTCGCCAAAGACCACATAATAATGAAGGAACCATTTTTTGCATACATCCAACAATTACAGGATACAATTACCTGCAAACTCACAGAAATTGACGGTCAGGCGCAATTTCTAGAAGATCAATGGGTACGGGAAGAAGGTGGCGGAGGTCGCACCAGGGTCATTGAAAATGGTGCGGTTTTTGAAAAGGGAGGTGTCAACATCTCCAAAGTCTTTGGAAAACTTCCAGAAAGCATGCAAAAGTATTTTGGAGTACAGGATGCGGATTTTTTTGCCTGCGGTTTAAGTTTGGTACTTCATCCAAAGAATCCAATGGTGCCAACTGTTCATGCCAATTGGCGGTATTTTGAGATGTATGACAAAAAGGGTGAGATTGTAGACCAGTGGTTCGGTGGTGGGCAAGACCTAACCCCCTACTATCTTTTTGAGGAAGACGCCCAGCATTTTCATCAAGTATGCAAACACGTCTGTGATGCCCATCATCCTGAATTTTATTCCACCTACAAAAGGAAATGTGATGAATATTTCTGGAATGCCCATAGAAACGAAGCGCGTGGCGTGGGCGGACTCTTTTTCGACTACTGCAAAGCAAAGGAGGATTTTACTATGGAGGACTGGTACAATTTTGTTACCAGCGTTGGTAACAGCTTTCTAGATTCTTATATACCGATTGTTACTAAACGCAAAGACTTCGCCTATTCGCAAGAGCAAAGGAATTGGCAAGAAATAAGAAGAGGGCGCTATGTAGAATTCAATTTGGTACATGATAAGGGCACCTTATTCGGATTGCGGACCAATGGCCGTATTGAAAGTATTTTGATGAGCCTGCCTCCGCATGTGCAATGGGTATATGACCACCATCCGAAAGAAGATAGCGAAGAAGCAAAATTATTAGAGGTACTTAAAAATCCCGTAGATTGGGTGTAAAATGCCTACATACCATAATTTTATTCTGTTTTACTCTATTTCTTGGAAGTTGTAAGGAGAAAAGACAAAAAAGCGATTTAGAAATTACCTTTTCCCAAGATACTTTACATCTGGGCTATACCTATTGGTGGGATGAAAGCGGACCTTTTATTGGTTATTGTGGCACTCCCCACACGCTTATAGCCATGGGGTCTATTGTGCAAATGGACGCGCCAAATGATGACGCCGGGCCATTATATACTTCTCAAAAAGGCAGTATTCAATTGGAAAAGGTGTTCCTTATCAATAACCCCAAAAAGAACGCTTACCATCAGCACGGCTATTTAAATACCGATTGTTTTTATAAATCTGGATTAAAAATTGGGGATAAAGTATTGGTCTTCTGCTATGAGTATGATGACGAATTGATTATACCAGGGCAGGAATCGATTATTCCCATTGGAGATTGGAATCACCCCTTAGTCAACTCTACCAAAACTTTTATTGATAAGGATGAAAATCCCCTAAAAATAGAAAAAGACACAACACTTTGGGAAGCTTATGGGCATGGTACTTCTTTAAAACGAATCATCGAATGTAGAGAAACTACTTCCAAGTAACCGCCTTAGTGGCGTTATCTGAAACATGTTGCATAATATGGGCCATTCTTGCTTTTAGCAGCTCTTTTCTACCCGCTAAAGTTCTAGTATATATCAGTTTTGAGCGCCCAACATACTTTATCCAACTACGGTGGTATAGTATGGCATCCGATTTTCTTTTGCCAAAATCCCCTGGTACCACGTAATAATTTCTAATACCCAACTTTCTTTTAAACCAGTTGGTACTTTTCACCAAATACCTAGGGTTTTCTACGGGATTAATAATTTCTTGTAAGTAATTGACAAACAGACTGCTTTCATGGTTGTTTGCTCCACTTAGATAACAGGCGAACGAACCATTCTCAAAGCGCTCCACCTTAACGTCCTCTCTCCTAATTTTTGGATTTACCAACTTATATTCTTTTAAAACCTCCAACAAGCATCGTCCTATTTTATAGGTCTTCTTAAAAGTGTTTCCAAAAAGCATATACAATTTTAGAGCCTTCCATGTCTTTGGCGCAAAACCCAAAAAAATCCCTGCTAGTAGCAAATAAATAAAGTACAGAGCACCTTTATTCAACAATGTGCCTATGTTCTTGAGTACAAATTCTGGCAAGAAAAAAGCGATTCCAGTAAGGACCTCAATGAGCAAAAACTTGGTAACGTTAACAGTAAGCAGCCTTTTAGCTTTGCTGTAAGGCATGTGGTCTTTGTACGCGACCTTAACTTCCTGAACCAATACCCTACCAGAAGAAATTGCCTCTGTCCATTTCCCAGCCAATTTATTCCTTTCCTTGGCCCGTAGTAATGCTTTATCATTGTGAGCATCAATCTCTGTAAAGCCTACAGAACTTTGTATTAGATGTAAGCGTTCAATGCCATTCTCAATGTAGGTGCTATCAGAATATGAAATACCACAAAAAGCATCAAATCTTCTGTTCAAATTAAGAATATCATCTCCTCCATCTTCCCTCGAAGGATCCACACAACCTAAATGCCATATATTACCCGTTTTATTTTCGTTGGCCGGATTTATTCTAATAGCCCTACCCCGCATTTGATTGGAAGACACAAACGAGCCAACATATGAAGCTAGAACCAGGGTATTGATGGAAGGCGCATCCCAACCTTCTCCCAGCAAGGCCTTGGTACCAATTAGCATTTTAATTAAACCCTGTTCAAAAAGTTCCGTAATGATTGCAACTATTCTATTCTTATAACTTCCTTGAATGTCTATTTTTAAAAAATCGGGATCAGTTTCAAGTTCGCTTTTAACGATTGAACCCTGCTCTAAAAGGCCTTCCAATACCTTTAAAAGCTTTTTATGAAGAATAATCAAAGAACCCGTCAAAACCGCCATATCAGCTTTATTGACATTTCCCTTTATCCTGAGAAATTGAAAAACGGGCACAACCCCTAATTGATTGATCAGGTCCGTGTCTTCATCCGAAAAACTTAAAAATTCCTTCCTAATAAAATCGGTTAAAACCACTGCCCGCAAGCCTGAGGTAAGCGAAGCACTTTCCTGTTTTAGGATTTCATTAATGCTATTTAATTTACTAGGGCTGGTGGTCAGCGATTTATACAATTCTTGGTTACCTACAAAATCGACTTTATTTTTCTGAAATACACCAATTTTCCTTAAGGTAGACTCCAACTTGCCTAATAATTCCTCATCATTTACGAACCGTTCACGGTCTACAACCAAAATATCCTGCAGCAAGGTTTCTAACCATTGGTAATTCAATTTGGGGAAGATGACTTTCTTTTCCTGAACACCCAACACTTCTAGTTTATCCTTTTCAATGACTATACCTACTTCATTCAAAAAAATAAGAATGGACGCAAATACTGAAGGTCGCTCATAAATTTCCTCCAAATACTTTTGTGTACTGGTATAAAAGGGATGTGCCAAGAGAAAATCTATGAAGCTTTGGTTCGCTACCAGAGAGTTAAAAAATACAAGGCACTTCTGCCTATATTCCAAAATAAATTGAATCTGCTTTTCAGAGGGGCGGGAAAGGTACACATAGTCTTGATGGGGGCAGAGGTTTTTATTTTTCACTAACTCAGGGACCGCAATTTCTTCATCAATGGGTCCACATAAATCAAAATATTTGTTCAACTCTACACTAGAACTATCATAAGGTGGGGTAGCGGTTAATGCAATAACCGTTATTCCAGGAATAGCCTTTAGGGAAATCAAGCAATTATACCATTCGTTTTTAAGGTGGTGTGCCTCATCCAGAACGAGTGTCTCAATTTTGTTATTTTTAAAAAAGGCAAACAAAGACTCACCAGAATCATTTAAGCGTTTATCAAGTGCGTGTAGTGATTGATAGGTACTAAATGTAAGTGCTGAGGGACTGTATATTTCAGTGGAAAAAGCTTTAAAGGAACTATCCTCGATAAAAAATTCTTCCAACCGATTCTTCCATTGGTTTCTAACAGTTAAAGTAGGAGCAAGAATCAGGGTTTTTTTATCTACCCTACGAACCATTTCAAGTCCTAACACTGTTTTTCCAGAGCCCGGTGGCGCCACCACATGCAAATGGTCATCTTCCTTATGGGATTCAAAATTTTCAAGAAACTTTTCTTGGTAACTACGCCATGAAAATTTAAATGATAGCTTTTTTTGAAGATGTAGCAAGACTTCCTTAGTTTTCCTGTTAGTACGGCGATTATAAGTAACTTTGAAAATTCAAAATTAGGCAAACTATGTACCCCTTACGCAGAAACCGCAGATTAAGAGCAAACGAATCCATCAGAAATTTAGTGCGCGAAACCGTATTGACTCCCAACGACTTTCTAGTACCCCTTTTTGTAGTGGAGGGAAAAAATATCAAGGAAGAAATTCCTTCCATGCCCAATTACTATCGGTTAAGTTTGGACAATTTGGCTTTGGAAGCAAAAGAACTCTGGAAAATGGGTTTAAAATCAGTACTTCTCTTTGTAAAGGTCGATGATGATTTAAAAGACAATAAAGGTACCGAAGCGTTGAATCCTGATGGTTTAATGCAAAGAGCCATTAGAACGGTGAAATATGCTTGTCCTGATATGTTGGTAATGACCGATGTGGCCCTGGACCCGTTTTCTAGCTACGGTCATGACGGAATTATCGAAAACGGACAAGTATTGAACGATGAAACTTCCGAGGTTTTGGCAGAGATGAGTGTTTCCCATGCCGAAGCAGGAGCAGATGTTGTAGCCCCAAGTGACATGATGGACGGGCGTATTTTAACCATCCGTGAAGCTTTGGAAGATGAAGGCTATTACAATACTGCCATCATGAGCTATAGCGCTAAATATGCCAGCGCATTCTATGGTCCGTTTAGGGATGCCCTTGATTCCGCTCCCGTGGACGTAAAGGACATTCCAAAGGACAAGAAAACCTATCAAATGGATTATGCCAACAGGTATGAAGCCATTAAGGAAACCGAAATGGATATCGATGAAGGGGCTGATATCGTCATGGTGAAACCGGGACTTTGCTATTTGGATATTGTCAGGGAAATTAGAAACGACGTGGACATTCCAGTGGCCGTTTACCAAGTCTCCGGGGAATATGCCATGTTAAAGGCTGCTGCCGAGAAAGGATGGTTAGACCACGATGCCGTAATGCTTGAGCAGTTATACGCCATTAAACGGGCGGGCGCCAATATCATCGCCACCTATTTTGCCAAAGATGCTGTAAAGCTCTTGGGTTAAATAGAAGTTTACCCACCAAACCACCAACCATGAAAAATATAATACTAAAAGGTATTTTACTGTTTTTTGGCTTTACCAGCCAGTTGTTTGCCCAAAATAACGATGTACTTACCTATGCTTCCCCAGAAGAAGTGGGGCTAGATTCCAAAATGATTCACCAGCGTGTAGATTCTATCATCTCCAACGGTATTCGAGAAGAAGCCTTTCCTGGAGCTCAGGTGTTGGTCGCCAAAAACGGAAAAATAATCTTTCACGAAGCTTACGGCTTTCACACCTATGACAGTATTCAGCGCGTAGCTACCAATGATATTTACGATTTGGCATCGGTTACTAAAGTGACGGCAGCCCTTCCTGCTATTATGAAATTAGTGGATGAGGGCAAAATAGACTTGGACCGACCCTTTAGCGATTACTGGACCCGCTGGAAAAAAGTAGAGAGTAAAAAGGATTTGACCCTTCGGGAGATACTGGCCCACCAAGCAGGTTTGGTTCCTTATATCATCTTTCTTAACGAAGTTTTGGACGGTAATGGCACACCAAAAACAAAATACATCAGGAACGCACCCTCAAGAAAATTTTCCAATCAGGTATACGACCATCTGTATATTAAAAACAACTTTTTCAAAAGGATGTACCGATTGATTGACAAATCAGCTGTTTCGGATGAGAAAAAGTATAAGTATTCAGGACTTACCTTTTTGATTTATCCTGAGTTGGTGAAACAACTCACCGGGAGTTCTTATGATTACTATCTGGAGAAGAATTTTTACTTGCCTTTGGGCGCGCCTACCATGGGTTTTACTCCCTCTAAAAAAGGCTTTTCCAATGCAATTGTTCCCACGGAAGTGGACACCTTATTCCGCCACAGTCTGACCAAAGGATGGGTACATGACGAAAATGCCTCCCTTTTGGGTGGGATTTCCGGTAATGCCGGGCTATTCGCCAAAGCAACCGACTTGGCCAAATTGATGCAGATGTATATGCAATATGGTGTTTATGATGGTAAGAGATATTTCTCCGAAGCAACCGTGAAAGAATTTATTAAGGTGCAATATCCAGAAAACGACAATCGCAGGGGATTAGGTTTTGATAAGCCCTTACTGAACAACTCAGAATTAAATCTAGAAGATGCATATCCCGCTCCAGAAGCAGGTAAAAGCAGCTTTGGGCATTCCGGCTTTACGGGCACTTTTGTATGGGCGGACCCCAAAAACCAGTTGGTATATATTTTTCTGAGCAATAGGGTCAATCCCTCACGTGACCATAGAAAACTGTACAGTTTAAATATCAGGTCTGCCGTTCAGCAAGTTTTTTATCAGTCCACATTAGCTAGCGAATAAGATCAAAAGGTTGTTCAAATATTGGTATATTCGTGCGTAAACAACCAATATATGGGTCTGCTCATTTTTTACGCCGTTATATCCATTTTTTTCTCCTTTCTGTGCTCTGTTCTAGAAGCAGTTCTTTTAAGTATTACACCCACCTTTATCAATGTTAAAAAGAAGGAAGGCAAGGCCTATGCGGTCTTGTTGGAGGAACTAAAGCAAGATGTGGACAAACCATTGATTGCTATTCTTACCCTTAACACCATAGCCCATACCGTGGGGGCCATTTTGGTTGGGGTACAGGCCAAAGTTGCTTACACCCAACTCTACGGGAGTACGGAAAGAACGATTCTTGGCGTCTCCTTTACAGAAGATTTGATGGTTGGCATCGTTTCTACAGTTATGACCATTCTTATTTTAGTGGCTTCGGAAATCATACCTAAAACCATAGGAGCCACCTATTGGAAAGGCTTGGCCAACTTTACGGCAAAAACACTTCGTATTATGGTTTTGGCCTTAAAATATACTGGGCTGCTTTGGTTGCTTCAACTCTTTACCAGATTGGTAGGCGGAAAAGGTCACGAAGGAAGTGTGCTGAGCCGGGAAGATTTCACGGCCATGACAGAAATTGCCCATGAAGAAGGTGTTTTTGAAAAATCGGAATCTACGATTATTAAAAACTTACTACGTTTTGATGAAGTTTTGGTGAAGGATATCATGACCCCAAGGGCGGTGATGAAAATTGCCCCCGAAAAGAAATCCATACGCGAATTTTTTGAAGACAACCCTAAAATGCGCTTTTCCAGAATTCCCGTTCACGGGGATAAAATGGACCATATTGATGGCTTTGTTCTTAAGGACAATATTTTGGAGGAAATGGTCAACGAAAATGGCGATATGCCCCTTTCCGAAATCAAACGGGAGATTTTAGTTACCGAACGAAAAACCCCTATTCCGAAATTATTCGAGACCCTTATCGCAAAAAGGGAACATGTAGCTTTGGTTGTGGATGAATATGGGTCCGTAAGCGGATTGGTTACCATGGAAGACGTTATCGAGACCCTTTTAGGCCTCGAAATTATGGATGAAAGTGACAACGTTGCCGATTTGCAGGATCTAGCGCGCAAGAACTGGGAAAACCGTGCACAACGTGCCGGCATTTTAGAAAAACGCATCGACCCTAAAAAATAATGGAAACGGCTTACATTTCAACTCCTTTGGGCACCGCTAAATTGGAAGGTAATTTGGACGGTATTACTGCCATCACCCTTTCAGACAAAACACCAACTGAAGTTGAAAAGGTTCCTGATAGTTTGAAACCCGCCGCTGCGCAGCTTAAAGAGTACTTTTTAGGTAGGCGAACGGAATTCGATTTAAAGTTGAATCCCCAAGGTACGGACTTCCAAAAAAAAGTTTGGGAAGCACTGCTAGACATTCCTTTTGGAAAAACCGTCTCATACCTTGACCTTTCCAAAACCTTGGGCGATGTAAAGGCCATTAGGGCGGTAGCCTCCGCCAACGGAAAAAATCCCTTATGGATCGTGGTCCCCTGCCATCGGGTAATTGGCAGTGATGGTTCTTTAACCGGCTATGCGGGCGGTCTGCACCGTAAAAAATGGCTTTTGGAACATGAAAACCCGGTAAAACAACAAAGTTTGTTCTGATATTTACCAACTACCCGGTTGGTAGAGACAATATTCCCCCTAAATAAAAGTTTCTTTTTTGCATCTTACAGAACAAAAATGCAGGTCGTAGAAGAAAACGTAATGGCAGAAAAACTGTAAACCGACCAAGAGGTCTTTTTGCTTACCTTACTTCTGATTAACACGTTTTTGCCTAAAATCCCTTTTTACAGGGATAAATGACCAGTTTTGGTGCTATAATTTTGTGAGTAAATCTTCATGTTATGCAGTTACCATCGATTAAAGAAATTACGAGTAAGGCCCAAATTGCCTTTAACCGATTCCCAGTCACCCTAGTATGGGCCATTCTAGGAAGCTTCTACATCATGCACCTTATCGGACTAAGCTCTGGGACCGATATTGAAGATAAATTCAATATCATTCTCACTTTGATTCTTGGAATCAGTTGGCTTATCGGGACTCAATTTTTCATAGAACAACAAAGGCCTTCCAATAAGTGGATTATCATGAAATTGATAGTTCTGGTTCTTTTGTTTCTTTTTTATTGGCACTTACCAAACGGCAAAGACCTAGATGACAATCCTGTTTATATTGTACGATTCTTTCTTTACCTGATCGCCGGGCATTTGTTCCTATTATTTGCACCCTTCGTAAAATATTGGAATAAAAGTGCCTATTGGAACTACCTTAAATCTGTAGGTATTGCCATTACCCGCAGCGCACTCTTTTCAGGTGTTCTTTACTTGGGCCTAGTTTTGGCACTATTAACAATTGATGCCTTATTTGAAACCCATATCAAAGGGGAACGTTACGGTCAGCTTTTTATATTCTGTTTGGGTACGGTAAACACATGGATTTATCTATCCGATTTTCCGAAAAAAGTTAGAAACCAAACCGAAATACATTTTGAGAAGGCACTGGAAGTGTTTGTGAAATTCATCTTGATTCCTTTGGTCATCCTCTATATACTCATTCTATATGCCTACGGAGCCAAAATTCTTATAGAGTGGCAACTTCCTAAAGGTTGGGTTTCTTATTTAGTGACCGCCTTGGCCCTTATTGGTTATTTGGTGCAAATAATCATCAATCCCATTCAAAAAAACGCCTCGGCATGGACTATAAGAAGGTTTTATCCTTGGTTCTATTATGCCCTGTTACCACTAATAGTATTACTCTTTGTGGCCATTTTTAGAAGAATTAGCGATTATGGAATTACAGAGAACCGCTACTTCGTAGTTCTGATTGCCATTTGGATATTTGCCATGGCACTCTATCTTTTACTTGCTAAAAAACGACGGCTGATTATACTTCCTCTTTCGTTGTTTACTTTGGCTATTTTGTCCTCTTTCGGTTTTTGGGGTGTTTTTTCGGTATCCAACAGAAGTCAGGCCAACGAATTTGAAAAAGTGTATAAAAAAGTAATGGTAAACAAAGGCCTTGCCTCCTATAATGAATTCAATCAGTTAACCTCCATTATTGAATATTTAGAAGACCGAAGCGAAATTTCCAGACTGGATGCGGTAACCGGAATCAATATGAATTATGCCATGAACGATACTGTTTCGAGCAAATGGAGGAGCTATAATTGGGTAGATACCAACACTGTACTTGATTCTTTGGGCATAAGTATAGACCCTAAAGACAACCTAAACATCGCCCAAAATTATGGCACACACTATTCTTTCTATGAAAATGATGGCAACAATCAATTGATGGATGTATCCGGTTATTCCCATTTTTTGCCTGTTCACATTTACAATCGATCATATCAGAATTCTAAAAGCGATGGATACATTTTAGAATATTATCCAATGGACCTTTGTTTGAAGGTAGTTAACAAGGAATGGGATGAAAAGCCTTTGCAAATAGAGTTGCATTCCTTCTTACATGAACTTTCAACAAGAGGGCCTAACCTAAACGATATTTCAGTTGACGAAAGAAGTGTATTTTTAGAAAACGGAACCATAAGAGCAAAACTTGTTTTTTACAACCTAAGCTTTACGGTACATTCCAAAGACTCGCTCGACCTACACAATGGATCGGCTTATATGTTTATCAAAAATAAGAACGATGCTGAATAAGATTAATTTAGAGAACATTTTGTTTTTAGACATTGAAACTGTACCGGAAGAGGAGCATTTTCAAGGCTTATCCGAAGAAAAAAAAGAACTATGGGAACAAAAATCCCAATACCAGCGTAAAGATGAATACACCGCCGAAGAATTTTATGAAAGAGCGGGTATTTGGGCAGAGTTCGGAAAAATCATCTGTATTTCCGTCGGGTATTTTCATTTGAAAGGTGACATACGCTCATTTAGGACCACCAGTTTTCACGGGGATGAAATCCAACTTTTAAAAGAATTTAAAAATTTACTAAACGGCCATTTCAGCGCGCCCAAAAAACTATTATGTGGTCATAATGCCAAAGAGTTTGACTTCCCTTATATTGCCAGAAGGATGATCATTCACGGTATAGAACTACCTTACAAACTCAACTTATTTGGTAAAAAGCCTTGGGAAGTTCCGCATCTAGACACCATGGAACTCTGGAAGTTTGGCGATTACAAGCACTTTACCTCCCTTAAGCTATTGGCCAATATTTTAGGAATTCCGTCTCCCAAACAAGATATAGACGGCAGTATGGTTCGTGAAGTATTTTACAAGGAAAAAGACCTCGACCGTATTATTACTTATTGTGAATTGGATGTGATAACAACCGCCCAAGTATTTCTGAGACTACGTGGCGATGAATTGTTGAACGACAATGAAATCAAAAAAGTATAGCAGTAATCATCAGATTCCCTAAATTTACGTTTTAAACATTATTATGAAATATTTACTTCTCCCCCTATTTTTTCTTTCCTTGGTTTCTTGTCTTGACGATAACGGGAATAACGAACAACCAGAACCCATTGATTATACGGCACAGAATGATGAGGATATCCAGATTTACTTGGAACAAAATGAGCTAACCGCAGTAAAAACAGATACTGGACTTTACTATATCATTAACGAACAAGGCGATGGTGCCCAACCTACTTCCTCATCCGATGTGACCGTTGCTTACAAAGGCTATTTTTTAAACGGCTCCGTTTTTGACCAGAGTAGCGAATCTGGAATCACTTTCAATTTACAGCAAGTAATTCCTGGGTGGACCGAAGGCATCACTTATTTTAACGAAGGCGGCAGCGGTATGCTTTTAATTCCCTCTCATCTAGGCTATGGTAGTTTTGACTACAATGGTATACCTGGCGGCTCAGTGCTTATTTTTGATATAAACCTCATAAGCGTCAACTAATTATCCAATCGGTATATCTAGGTGTTATATTTTAAATGAATGTACACCGGAAAATGGTCGCTTAACCCTCCTAAATATTTACGCCCCGCGTAGGTTCTAAAAGGGGAGCCTTTATACTTGCCCTTAAATTCAGTAAGAAAATAATCATCAAAAATATTGGCATGGGAAAAGCTGTGGGTGCCTTTTTCATAATTGAGAAAGCTGTGCGAGATTAAAATCTGGTCAAAAAGCATCCAACGGCCTTTGTAAGTGGCACTCCCCCGGTTGGGCGTCAGTAGTTTTTCCATGGGATTGTATAGCCCGTTTTCCTGTTTTAAATGGCGCAAGCTATTTGATTTGGGCCCATCATTAAAATCCCCCATAACAATGCAGTTCATTTGCGGTTCCTTTTCCTGTAAACGGGCAATAAATTCGCTGAGGGTTTGGGCGGCTTTCATTCGTTTGGGGCTTGTAACCGTACCCCCATCCCTTCTGGATGGCCAATGATTTACGAATATGTGCAGGGTTTCATTTTTCATTGTTCCCTTTACATATAAGATATCCCTAGTACGGTCTATGCTTCCATCCGTTTGATGAACTTTTAAATGAATGGGCTCTGAACTGATCAATTTAAAGTACTCTTTATTATATATCAAAGCGCAATCAATGCCCCGCTCATCAGGGGAATCATAATGCACAATTCCGTAAGCTTCATTTTTGAGGGGTTCCGTAGCAATTAAATCCTCTACTACTTGCCTATTCTCCACTTCACATATGCCTACCACAATGGGTGCCATATAACCATCGTTAAGTCCTACCCTGGAAATAGTATTCGCCAATTTTCTTAATTTCTTTTCGTATCGCTTCGGTGTCCATTGTTTTATTCCGTTAGGCGTAAAATCATCATCAAGAGTCAGATGATCATCGTTCGTATCGAACAAATTTTCAAGATTATAAAAGGCAATAGTATGTAATTGTCTTTTTCCGTGTTTCTTCCAAAAAGAAAAATTCATATGATATTGTAATTGGTCTATTAAAATAACGTATATAGGTAGCCCAGTATTTTTTAAATTTGCAATTTACGCTCTCTATGATAGAAAAGAATACCATTGAACATGAAAAGGCAGTATTGATCGGTGTGATCAATAGGGAACAAAATGAGGAAAAAGTTACCGAGTACTTGGATGAGCTCGAATTTTTGACCTATACCGCCGGTGGGGAAGTTATCAAGCGTTTTGTACAGCGTGTTGATGTACCTAACCCCAAGACCCTTATTGGGAGCGGAAAAATGCTGGAAGTAGAAGAATTCGTGAAAGAAAATAAGGTAGGCTCCGTCATCTTTGATGACGAACTTACACCTGCCCAACAGCGCAACATTGAAAAACAGCTACGTTGTAAGATTGTAGACCGTACCAGTCTTATCCTCGATATTTTTGCCCAAAGAGCCCAAACAAGTTATGCCAGAACACAGGTAGAACTGGCCCAATACGAATATTTACTCCCGCGTTTAACCGGTCTTTGGACACACTTAGAAAGGCAACGAGGGGGAATTGGAATGCGCGGACCTGGGGAAACGGAAATTGAAACCGATAGGCGTATTGTTCGTGACCGTATCACCTTATTAAAAAAGAAACTCGAAAAAATAGACCGCCAAATGGAAACACAGCGCGGTAATAGGGGCGCCTTGGTTCGTGTCGCTTTGGTAGGTTATACCAACGTTGGTAAATCTACCCTAATGAACGTAATTAGTAAAAGTGAGGTTTTTGCGGAGAATAAATTGTTCGCAACTTTGGATACCACGGTACGTAAGGTAGTTTTGGGCAACCTGCCATTTCTTCTAAGTGACACCGTAGGTTTTATTAGAAAATTACCTACTCAACTCGTAGAGAGCTTTAAAAGTACGCTTGATGAGGTTCGTGAGGCCGATTTGCTATTGCACGTGGTGGATATTTCCCATCCGCAATTTGAAGAACATATTGAATCTGTCAATCAAATTTTAGATGAAATCCATAGTGCCGATAAAAACACCATTATGGTCTTCAATAAAATTGACAAGTACAAACATGCCGAAATTGATGAAGATGATTTAGTTACGGAAAGAACAGAAAGGCATTTTACAATTGAAGAATGGAAACGCACCTGGATGCAACGCGTAGGCGATAAAGCTTTGTTCATTTCGGCCCTAAATAAAGAGAATCTTGATGAGTTCAGAAAAAGGGTGTACAATGAAGTAAGGGATATTCATGTGACGAGATTCCCATACAATAACTTTTTATACCCTGAGAATTTAGATGAATATCAAAGTCAGTAGTACCGTTCATCGAAGATTTCAAACTACTTGTACTATTCACAACAAATGGGAGGCACTTCACAACAATAATTTAGCCAGTACCAAAGTCTGGCGTAGATTTACATTGTAATTAAGTGATAGAGCAAATCCCAAATCGCCCTGTGAACTTAACCTAAATTAGAAAAGTTTCGAATCCCAAATCCGATATTTAAAGAACTTAACCTCGAACCTACTTATTAAAAAAATCACCCTCTCCCCAAGAGGGTTTTTTTATGCCAAAATGCGAAGCCAACTAGCTTGAAAAAAAGAGCATATTGCATCCGTTCATCGAAAAAATTGACGTTTTAACGTATTTCACAACAACAAATGACCTCTTCACAACAAAATTTTCAGCTTCTACCAGTGTAAACTTAAATTCGAAATGTATTTGAAATTTAGTGTTAGTCCCAAAGACAAAAGAACTTGACCTAGGTTTGATTTTTATTGACTGTACCAAATTACCGACCCTACTTAACAAAAAAATGCCCCAACGATTGTTGGGGCATTTCTTTTATTTACTTATTTCTTATTCTTAGAAAGAGTAGTTCAAACCTAGCAAGTAGTAACTTTGTAGATCGTTATCAATGTTATCAAAAGTCGGTGTGGGTCTAATTGCAGGCTCAACAGCTAAAGCGTTTGCCAAAGTCTCTTGCTTATTACCTCTCAATCCAAATTCAAAACCTACACCAATATTCTTCCATAGGGTATAACCGAAGGAGTTGATCCACGTCCAGTTAGATAAGTCACCATCTTTATAACTCTGGAAAGTAGAGAAATTGGTCTTAAAACTTACTGCACCTAATTGTTTGGTATAATCAACCACAATCTTGGCACCCGCAGATGATTCGTAAGCCGTGTCATTGTCAGCAAATACAAAGTTGTAGTTTAATGGATGGATAACTACTACCATATCCTTAATTGGTGTCCAGGTGGCACCTACTCCAAGGTCTAAATAACCAGGGTCATTAAAGTTGTTAATGATTGAAGTACGGTACTCACCCAAAGCTGAAATAGCAAATTTAGAGTTCAATTTATACCCGTACAGCGATGTAATCGTGAAAACATCGGTAGTACCGGTAAACCCTTCCTCATCGGTAGGATCGTCCTTGTCATCAATTTTCACCCATTGAAGGTTGACAATGCCAGAGTTTCTCCAAAAGAACTTCTCTCTGTCCAAATTGGCAAAACCATTAACGGTAACGCCAATATTACCTGATGAGTTGTTGGGTACACCCTGGGAATACCAGTTGTTGAACTTGGAAAGATTGGCACCTATGGTACCGAACGCTCCGGTCTTCCATCCGGGAAAGGCATCAATTTTACCTTGAAGGGCATCGACTCTACCCTGAATAGCTTTGATGGAGTCTTTCTTAACCGCTTGCTCAGCTTTTAACTCCTCGATTGTTTGCGCAAATCCCGCTGAAAATGCGAGCATGGCAATACAAGAAATTACTAATTTCTTCATAATGTTAATGTTAGTGAATAAGTGTTTATTAACTGCAAAGTTAACGACGTCAACATTTAATAAACAAGTTTATCAACGATTATTTTCTTTTAAAGAGGGGAACGGAAGAGCAGGCCTCACCGTACATGAGCGATTTTACGATAGGTTGTAACTGTTGGGTTATCAACAAATAAGCACTTAAAGGCACCGGTTTATTACTACACCCTTTTACAATAACCATTTTATCCTGAAATTCGGAAATATCCAAATTTTCTAAAACCGATTGGTATAAAGATGTCTCTAAAACTTCTAAGCTACCTTGAATCACTTTTTTGGCAAAGGCGGATAATTTCACCGTCAATAACATATATGCCCAGCCGGGTACAATGGCATCTGTTTTGCAGGTTAAGGCAACGTAGGTGCCTGTATATTGCGACCAATCATGCCCCTCAACAGCTTCCCTGAATTCCTTTTCCCTTAAAATTAGGCCTTCATACAGCCACTCTGAAATATCAAAAAGAATTCTTTTACCCGTAGGATAATAATCTTCCAAGTTAAAAGTAACTAACTTGCTTTGTGCAACCCGGTTAATAATTACATCTTCTTCCTTAGACATAGTAGGGCAATTAAAGTAAACCTAGCTCTAACTTGGCTTCCTCGCTCATTAATTCTTGGGTCCAAGGGGGATCGAACGTAATTTCCACTTCAGCATCCTTTACCAAGTCCAAAGACTTCACTTTTTCCTCCACTTCCGCTGGCAAAGACTCGGCCACGGGGCAATTGGGTGATGTAAGTGTCATTAGAATACAAACCTCATTATCTTCATTAACGAGCACGTCGTAAATTAATCCTAGTTCATAAATATCTACCGGTATTTCTGGGTCATAGATAGTCTTAAGGACCTTTACTATTTTTTCGCCCAATTCACCGGTTTCAACTGTTTCAATATCGTCGTTCATGTAGTTCTTTTTTAATTTAGAAACCCGAGTTTCTTTTAGTTAAGTTGCGTCTGGTACGCTATGGCATATAACTTCAGCTGCTTGATCATGCTTACCAAACCATTCGCTCGTGTTGGAGAAAGATGTTCCTTAAGTCCAATTTCATCGATAAAAGCAGTATCCGCATCAATAATATCCTGCGGTTTTTGATTGCTGAAAGCTCTGATTAAAATAGCAATAATACCTTTTGTTATAATGGCATCGCTATCTGCGGTAAATACCAATTTTTCATTATCCAACTCCGCATGTACCCACACTTTGCTTTGGCATCCCTTAATAATGTTATCCTCTGTTTTGTACTGCTCATCTATTAACGGAAGGGACTTGCCTAGCTCAATCATGTATTCATAACGCTGCATCCAATCATCGAACATGGAAAACTCGTCTACTATCTCCTCCTGTATTTCCTTAATAGCCATACTTCTTTATTTTCAGCAAAAATACAATAAGAATCCCTGCTTATCAATTCTTTAAGCCAAAGTTGGGAAGCCTTGTTACAGCAACATATTTCGCGCACGTTTCACCCCTTCCACCAGTACATCTACCTCTTCTTTGGTATTATAAAAGCAGAAACTAGCTCTAACCGTACCGGGAATTTTATAGAAATCCATAATAGGCTGGGCACAGTGGTGACCCGTACGAACGGCAATACCCAATTTATCCAAAATGGTACCGATATCATACGGATGTACTCCTTCAATATTAAATGAGATTACCGAAGTCTTTTCTTGGGCCGTACCATATATTCTAAGGCCTTCAATACTTAACAATTGCTCGGTTGCGTACTTAAGTAATTCATGCTCGTAGGCTGCAATTTTTTGGAAACCAATGGAATTCATATAATCCAAAGCAGCTCCAAAGGCAATTCCGCCGCAAATATTGGGCGTACCTGCCTCAAACTTATGTGGTAGGTCTGCGTATGTAGTTTTTTCAAAAGTTACCTCAGCTATCATCTCCCCGCCACCTTGATAGGGAGGCAACTTGTTCAACCATTCCTCTTTTCCATAGAGCACGCCAACACCTGTGGGTCCACACATTTTATGGGCGGAAACGGTGTAAAAATCGACATCAAGCGCTTGCACGTCCGCTTGAATATGCGGTGCGGCCTGTGCCCCATCAATTAATACTGCTGCACCCACATTATGAGCGCTATCAATTATTTCCTTAATAGGGTTTATGGTGCCCAATGCATTGGAAATATGGTTACAAAAAACCAATTTGGTTTTAGCACCTAGCAAGTCGTGAAAAACATCCATTATAAGCTCTCCCTCCTCATTCATGGGAATCACCTTAAGAACGGCACCGGTACGTTCGGCTAACATCTGCCATGGAACGATATTACTATGATGTTCCATAGCCGAGACCAATATCTCGTCGTCCTTTTGTAAGAGGGAAGAAAAACCGTTCGCTACCAAATTAATACCATGGGTAGTACCCGAAGTAAAAATGATTTCATGGCTTTTTTCGGCATTAAAATGCTTTTGTATTTTCTGTCTTGCCTGTTCGTATTTATCGGTAGCTTCTTGTGATAGAAAATGTACCCCCCGATGAATGTTGGCATTGTAATTTTGGTAATAATCCACGATAACATCAATGACCTGTTGAGGGGTTTGAGAGGTAGCGGCATTATCTAAGTAAACCAAGGGTTTACTGTTCACTTCACGATTTAATATGGGGAAATCCTTACGGATTTTTTGCACATCTAGCATAGTGTTCTGATTGAACTACAAAGATACCTATATGAACGATAAACAAAATGAATGATTCAGGGATTTTATAAAGGCTCATAACAATTAAATTTTATATTTACCCTATTAAAAAATTACATATCCCGCGGATAATTGCAACGATCTATGATAGTTTTTATATGATGAAGAGAATCGACCATCAATAAGATTGTTAAGGCCGTAATAATAATCTAATTGTAAAAATATTCGACTAATTACCTTACAACCTAAACTTAGTAGGCCTCCATATTCAAATTTGAAATCTCCGGAGGAAGTAATTTTTTTTGCACCTGGATTAAAGGTTTCTTCAAACTTCCCCACTCTATTTAATAAAAATGATACTTGAGGCCCTATACCAAATGACAAACTACTCAATTGATGTGAAAAACTTAAAGGTATGGAAAGGTAGTTATACCTATCAACATACTCTACCTTTTCTTCGAATTCATGAGGGGACATAATGTTGAAATCGGTAACATCATATTTATTAAGATTACCAACAGAATTGTATAACAAACCGGTATTGAAGTAAAATCTATCTGACAAACCAATCTTAGCAAAACCACCAAGCTGGTAACCTATTCTAGTACTGTGAATCTCAGAAAAATCTCCGGAAACATTGGAAGCATTTAAGCCTCCCTGTAAACCGAAAAGAGAATTCTGAGCCTGAGTAATATTTATAAAGAGAATAAATATAAATACTGAACAAAATATTCTCATGATCATAATAGGAAATTTTATTTATTGAAACAACTACAACGATTTCACGAATTACATATTGCGATTTCGCCTATAATTTTTATACAAAAAACATCACAGTATCCTTTGCCATAGTTAAAACCGAAAACCAACCCCAGCCTTAAAAACATTCATGGTATTCCACTTTGTTTCGTACCGATAACTGTTTGGGCCATCAGCGTTGATCAACCACCTTTGACGATGATTTAAATAGTCGTACTGTATTTTTACAAAAAATCTATTGGTAAGGTCGTAAGACAGTCCTAAATTGGCATTAAAGGCTCCCCAGCTATCGGTTTCATTATAACCAACTTCTGCCTGCTTGTGGTCAATATCGTCATAAAGATAAGAGTAGCCAACCCCCGCGCTGGGTTTTAACTTTGCCAAACCGGGAATACTAAATTCCGCAAAAACGGTTGGCTGAACAAGTATCCGTTTCCATTTATAGTCAAGTTCTATATTGGAATCGTAAATATAGTTTTCACGATCACTAAATAGAGCGGTGCCAAGACCAGCACCCAATTGCACAATACCTAAATCTACAAAGCGATATTTAACCCCAACGTCAAGAACACCGTTCAACTGATCTTCATCTGTAATAGGATAATTTGCCTCAATGCTCCATTTCTTATCTTGGGCGAAAAGGCTAAACGTAACTAAGAACAAGGCGCAAAAAAGTAGTTTTGAATTCATCTAAAATGTTTTAAGGTTGAAATTGTTTTCGACCAAATTAGACGAATTACCGTGTAGGAAAACACAACAACTTGTTAATAGTTCGTCAAGAACTTGCTAAATTTTTAAGGACTATCTTAAAGGCTTTTTTACAGGTCAAAACCCAAACTAACCCCTAACTTTTTGGCAATCAACTTGTTGATTCTCGCTTTTACTTCGGGTATACGCACACTTTCCAACACGTTATTGGCAAAGGCATACATTAACAAAGCTCGAGCTTCTTTTTGAGGTATTCCCCTGGACTGAAGATAGAATAGTGCATCCTCATCCAATTGACCAATGGTACAACCATGGGAACATTTTACATCGTCCGCAAAAATCTCCAACTGAGGCTTTGTATTGATTGTTGCTTTATCACTTACCAAAATGTTGTTGTTCTGCTGAAAGGCATTGGTTTTTTGGGCAATCTTATCCACTATAATCTTACCATTGAAAACTCCGGTTGCATTCTCTCCGTAGATTCCCTTGTAATCTTGGTGGCTTTCACAGTTAGGTTCAATGTGATGAACTAGGGTGTGGTGATCTACATGCTGTTTGTTACCAAGAATAGTAACTCCCTTCATGGTAGATTCTATATGCTCCCCATTCTGATAGAAGTTTAGGTTGTTCCTAATCAATTTACCTCCAAAAGAGAACGTATGTACGCTTACATTACTTTTTCCTTTTTGGTCAATATAGGTGTTATCTATCAAAGAAGCATTCTCAGAATCGTTCTGAATTTTATAATAATCGACAATAGCACTATCCGCAGCAAAAATTTCCGTTACGCTATTTGTCAGTACTTCATTGGAAGTAAGGCTTTGATGACGCTCAATTACCTGCAGCTCTGAATTTTCTTCGGCAATAATCAGATTTCTAGGTTGCAACATCAAAGATGCCTCATTTCCGGTAGCAAAATGAATGATTTCTACCGGTTTTTTAGGCATTTTATTTTTGGGTATATAAATATAGGCACCTTCCCTACTAAACGCGGTGTTCAAGGTAGTAAGCGACTCATCTTTGGATGCCACTTTGTTAAAATATACGTCAACCACCGGTTTGTACATGGGCTTGGTAAGAGCGGAGCTCATCAAACAAATATCAACGCCATCATGTGTGGTTTCAGACAGATAGGAACTGTAAATACCGTCTATAAATACAATTTTATAGGTATCTACCTCATGTAAAAAGTACTTTTTTACCTGCTTGTATTCCAAGGCGTTCTCTTCCTTTGGAAAGATGCTAAAATCGACTTTTTGAAGGTTCTTAAGGCTGGTATACTTCCAAGCTTCCTCCTTTTTGGAAGGAAACCCCTTCATTTCAAAATTCTTCATCGCCTCTGTACGAACATCGTGCACCGGGTGCTCGATATCCACATTACTCTCAAAAGCCATGAAAGACGATATCAACTTATCCTTTAAATCCATACTGTTCTTTTTGCAATAAACGATTGACGTATTCGTAATATTTCCTCAATGGGATTATACTACCGCTTCGTTTTTAATCCAATCGTACCCTTTTTCCTCCAATTCCAGTGCTAATTCCTTTCCTCCGGATTTTACAATTTTACCGTTGTGCAATACATGTACAAAATCTGGCACGATATATTCCAACAATCGCTGATAGTGTGTAATAACAATTACCGCGTTGTCCTTACTTTTAAGCTTGTTTACACCGTTGGCGACAATTCGCAAAGCATCGATATCCAAACCGGAATCGGTCTCATCCAAAATAGCCAATTTTGGTTCCAACATGGCCATTTGAAAGATTTCATTACGCTTCTTTTCACCTCCCGAAAATCCCTCGTTCAAAGAACGGGAAAGGAATTTACGGTCTATATCCAATAACTCACTTTTCTCACGAATCATTTTCAACATCTCGTTGGCCGGCATTTCCTCAAGACCACGAGCTTTTCTTGATTCGTTGATGGCCGTTTTGATAAAGTTGGTTACGGATACTCCGGGGATTTCAACCGGGTATTGAAAAGAAAGAAACACCCCTTTATGAGCGCGTTCCTCCGGGGCAACTTCGTCCAGATCATCACCGTCCAACTCCACCGAACCTTGCGTAACTTCAAACTCTTCCTTACCGGCAATAACAGCGGACAATGTACTTTTACCGGATCCATTAGGTCCCATAATGGCGTGTACCTCACCTGCTTTTACCTCAAGGTTGATTCCCTTTAATATTTCTTTATCGTCTATACTTGCGTGTAAGTCTTTTATCTTAAGCATATCTTTATCTTAACTTCTTCATGCGGACTTCTTGATTACCGCACCCATTTAATTTTTATCCTACGGAACCTTCTAGGCTTATTTCCAATAATTTTTGTGCTTCTACGGCAAATTCCATCGGTAATTTGTTCAATACCTCCTTACTAAAACCATTTACGATAAGTGCTATGGCCTTTTCTGTATCAATACCCCTTTGGTTGCAATAGAAAATTTGGTCCTCCCCAATCTTACTTGTGGTGGCCTCGTGTTCTATTTGAGCCGATTTATTCTTTGCCTCTATGTAAGGGAAGGTATGTGCGCCACATTCGTTCCCCATTAAAAGGGAGTCGCATTGTGAAAAGTTACGCGCGTTTTCAGCACGGCTGTTTACCTGTACCAACCCACGATAACTATTTTGCGATTTACCTGCGGAAATACCTTTCGAGATTATGGTACTACGGGTGTTTTTTCCCAAATGGACCATTTTAGTACCCGTATCTGCCTGTTGAAAATTATTGGTTACGGCAATGGAATAGAACTCCCCAATAGAATTATCTCCTTTAAGCACACAGGAAGGATATTTCCATGTAACGGCGGAACCTGTTTCTACCTGGGTCCAAGAAATCTTGGCGTTTTTCTCGCACAGCCCTCTTTTGGTCACAAAATTGAAAACCCCACCTTTACCCTCTTTATCTCCAGGGAACCAGTTCTGTACCGTTGAGTATTTTATTTCAGCATCATCAAGGGCAATCAGCTCCACCACTGCTGCGTGCAATTGGTTTTCATCCCTAGAAGGTGCGGTACAACCTTCTAAATAACTCACGTAGCTTCCCTCATCCGCAATGACAAGTGTACGCTCAAACTGACCTGTACCGGCTTGATTGATCCTAAAATAAGTTGAAAGTTCCATAGGACACCTTACACCTTTTGGTATATAACAGAATGACCCATCTGAAAACACCGCTGAATTCAGCGCTGCGTAAAAGTTGTCGCGCTGAGGTACCACGGTACCGATATATTTTTTCACCAATTCCGGATGTTCTTTAATCGCTTCAGAAATAGAACAAAAGATGATTCCTTTTTCGGCCAATGTCTTTTTGAAAGTAGTAGCTACGGATACGGAATCCATCACGATATCAACTGCCACACCGGCCAATTTCTTTTGCTCATCCACCGAGATACCCAGTTTCTTAAAGGTTTCCAATAATTCAGGGTCTACCTCATCCAAACTGTTGTACTTGGGTTTCTTATTTGGCGCCGAATAATATGAAATTGCTTGGAAATCCGGTTTTTTGTAGTGAACATTCGCCCAATCGGGCTCCTCCATTTCCTTCCAATGTTTGAAGGCTTCCAAACGCCAAGCGGTCATCCAATCCGGTTCTTCCTTCTTTTTGGAAATCGCTATGATAATTTCCTCGTTAAGACCAACGGGAAGGGTATCAGATTCTATATCAGTATAAAATCCGTATTCATACTCCTTGGTCTCGAGTTCTTTTTTTAACTCTTCCTCAGTATATGCCATAGTGTTGTTTTACAATGAAAAACTTTCCCCGCAGCCGCAGGTACGTTGTGCGTTGGGATTATTAAAAACGAATCCCTTTCCATTTAGCCCACCGGAATATTCCAAAGTGGTACCCACTAAATAGAGAAAGCTCTTTTTATCTACAATGATGCGCACATCGTTATCTTCAAAAACTTTATCGGTCTCATTTACCTGCTTATCAAAATCAAGCTCGTATGAAAGTCCGCTACAGCCACCGCTTTTTACACCCACGCGCACGTAGTCCGTGGTGGCGTCAAATCCTCCTTCAGACATAAGGTCTTTCACCTTTTTTCTAGCCGACTCAGATACCTGTATCATTGCATGTTTCTTTTAACTAAATAGTCCACAAATATACGTCATTAGTAGGGTTTAACCATAAGAACTAACATTATTATAACGAATCTATGTATAGTTGATTTCTATTGCTCTCTTACCCCTCTAAACTGTGCATTCCCCTATCGTTTTAATCCTTACCTTTGATAAGGATTCTTATTCTTTTTCAATTTTTAATAGCCAAACTCGATTCTTTTATTTTTATGGGCCTAGAGGATATCAATGCTTTTTATTACGCCAAAAATTTTGGAAGGAATGCACTCCCGAAATCCTATTTTAGAATGTATTTCAAAAAATTGATGGAGTATAAAAAAACGGTTGACCCAGATCTTCTCCAAAAAAGGGTAGATTACTATCTAAAAGGAAATAAGAATTTTCAGATTCCAGAAGCGGCCGTGGCGGTAAAGGACTTTAAAAAAACCAAGGGAACCGGGTATTACCTAGATTTAAAGGAGTTTTTACATTACTTTAATCCTCAGGTGAAATTTGCCTACCATTTTGGCGATGAGTTGCATATAAATCCTTATCCCACCCTATTTAAAGCACGCATGCTTGAGGTGGACAATGCAAATTCCGTTCTTTTTAAACTGAACAAGCGAAGACATTTTAAGTGGGTAGAAGATGCTACCCCATTTGGCAAAAAGAACAAAAAGGTGGTGTGGCGCGGCAGGGCCCACCAAAAGCAACGAAGGGATTTTGTGGAGAAATTTTGGGAGCACCCTCTTTTTGATGTAGGATTGATTACTCCAAAACAAAATGACCTTCCATTACATAAAGGTTTTATGGACATTCCGTCCCAGTTGGGTCATCAGTTTATTGCTTGCATTGAAGGCTTTGATGTGGCTACCAATCTTAAGTGGGCCATGAGCTCCAATTCTCTCTGCATTATGCCAAAACCTACTTGTGAAACTTGGTTTATGGAAGGCACTTTAAAAGCTGGAATTCACTATGTAGAGGTAAAAGACGATTTTTCGGATATGGAAGAAAAAGTAACGTACTTTTCTGAACATGCGGAAGACTCCAAAGAGATTATAAAGAACGCTCACCAACATGTTGCCCAGTTCAAGAACAAAAAACTTGAAGACCTACTATGCTTTTTAGTACTTGAAAAATACGCCCAACTTTCGGGCCAGGAAGACTATCTGCGTTTTAAATCCTGATTCTATGGTTTAAAATCAGGGCTGGCAATAAATTGATGATCAGAAAGGGTCAGTAAAAATGCGATTAAATCCTGCTTATCCTTTTCTGTCAGCAGGACACCTCCTTGAGCTATTTTTTTCATCAATGGGTCAATTGTCTCCGAAGGTTGAAGTCCTTCGCTATAAAAATCTATTACCTCCCGCAATGTTTCAAATCTTCCATCATGCATATAGGGCGCTGTAAAGGCCAAGTTTCTGAGTGAAGGTGTTTTAAATTTTCCATTATCCGCAGGATCACCGGAAACTTTACCTAGTCCTAAATCTACAAAGACACTATCCAAACCATTGTTGTGAAAAATATTATCTGTCCATAAAGGGTTGTTTGGATTGCCGTGGCAATGAAAGCAGTCTCCCCTAGTTTCATCTAAAAAAACGGCCAGTCCGTTTTCCTCCTCTTGGGTCAATTCTATTTCTCCCCTTAGACTTTGATCAAACTTGGAATTGGAAGAAATCAAGGTACGCTCAAATTGTGCAATGGCACGAGAAACCTTTGTACTGTCTATTCCTTCTTCACCAAACGCTTTCTGAAACAAAACCGGATATTCTTTAGACCCCGCCAAATCGTTTACTACTCTTTGCCAAGTGTTGCCCATCTCCTTAATGTCCGTAACCGGATGAAAGACTTGACGCTCCAAACCAAAGGCCGAACCATCCCAAAAAAAACGCTCGTCATAGTTCCAAGCAAGATTGAACAACGGCATGGAATTACGCGTTCCCTTTGCCCCTGCTACTCCCTCACTAAAAGTTTCTTTATCCGTAAAGGCGTTTATGGGCATATGACAATCTGCACAGGATATAGATTGGTCAACCGAAAGCAAGGGGTCAAAGAACAGCTTTTTTCCTAAAGCTATTCCCTCTTTTGTAAGTGGATTGTTTGGGGGGATAACCGGGTCTACTATGGCGCTGCTAAAAAACTCTGGAATATCCAAGGATACTGGGATTGGCTCATATACCACATATTCCTCTTCAGGCTCACCTTGATCCCTAGAGCAAGCCATCACAACCAAAACTCCTATGTAGCAAATTACCCTTTTCAAAAAAATAATATTATACCGTTCAATCCCCTTTTAAAGCGAATACATTCTGGCCGTTATGAAACATCATCACCTGGGCATCAAAATTTGGCATCATCATGGAATGCAACTCGTTTAAATCCCATTGAACAGGATTATTAAACCATTCCGAAACATCCATGGATACTTGCAATTCTTCTTCCCCCTCGATAGTAACAGACCCAAGATCAACTGTAAAAAACGTATCCTGAAATACCGGTTCATCCCCAGAAATATCCACCGCTTTGATAGCGTGGTATTGGTATCCTATTTCCTCCTGACTTTCATCTAAAAACTTACCTTCCAATTGCATAAAGTGATACCCACCACCTAACATTTCTGGCACATTCCATAGAGCAGCATTCAAATCTGGATAAACACCCGAAAGATTGTCTTCATTGTCAAACCCAAATGTGAAAGAAATATTCTTATAGGTATCAGGAGGAATACTATCGGATATTTCAAAAACCATAGTTTCCTCCTTGGATACATCAATCAGATAATAATCCTCCAAGGCTATAAAAGTTCCATCTTCCTTTTCGAGAGTGACATCACTTATCAAATACCGAAGCCGTTCTACACTCATTTTTTCACCATTGGCATTTTCATACTTAATGGTATTTAAATCTGATAAAGTAATTGACTCCCCGTCCCAACTATGTTGCATCCTAAGAAAAAGTGATACATAGCTCTCTTTATCTATTAAATCTTCATCATTACTGCAACCAAACATCAACAAACAACCCAATGTGCAGTATAAAATAAATTTTCTCATCCCTGAAGTATTAATCTATAACATTCTCCTTTATAGTAATTAACAAGGCATCTGTAAAACCCTTATTAACGCCTACATCGCCATCATTGCTAGCGGACTCTCCCACAACTACTACATTTCCATTCTGTAAGTGAGCCACATCATAAGCAACATCTATTTGCGAACCTCCAATACTTTTTTGCCATACCACATCCCCAACCTCATCAATTTGAATTATCCATGCATCATTTTGGCCTTTGTTTTCTTGTAAATCCCCATCTGCACTTCTGGAACTTCCGGTAATTAGAAATCCTACTTCATTAGTCTTTGAAATACTCCTGGCCGCATCAAAACCACTGCCACCATAGGTGCGTTCCCATATCAAATCTCCTTCCAAATTAATTTTTATGGCCCATACATCTGCGGCCCCTTTATTGCTAGTCACCTGTTGATCGTTGCTGCGGGTATCGCCTACGATTAGATAGTTACCGTCATTTGCAGCCACGATCGCATGCGGCTCATCTATTTCACTACCTCCGTAATTCTTCTCCCAAATTAATTCGCCGATTTCAGATATATGAACCACCCAAAAATCATAGGCACCCCTATTAGTTGAAATATCCACATCAAAACTATCGGATGAGCCGGCAATTAAAAAACCGCCCTCTTCTAATTCTAAAACAGCATTGGCGGTATCTGTAAATGTTCCGCCATAAAAATGACTCCATTGTAATTCTCCGAGCGCATCCAATTTTACCGCCCAATAATCACCTCCCGCATGATTTTTTGCAGAACGTATTCCCTGACCTTCAGAGGCGGTAACATCCAATACTCCCACCAACATAAAGCCACCGTCCTTAGTTTCTATGATAGAAATACCTTCATCCCTACCTTTAAAGCCATAAGATTTCTGCCACTGCAAGTTGCCATCAGCATCAGTCTTTACCAGCCAATAATCTAAAGAACCAGCATTTGAGGTAGCGTCCCCATCCGAACTTTCACTAAATCCCAATAATAAGAACCCCCCGTCTTTTGATTGTATTATTTCGTTTCCCCGATCATTTAGACTACCTCCAAAGGATTTTTGCCATTGTAACTCACTATCTGTATTGAACTTTAGCAACCAGTAATCAAAATCCGTCGTTTCTTTGTTAACTACATCGCCATCATTACTTTGCACATAGCCAAATACCGCAAAACCACCATCTACGGTGGCTACAATTGATTTTAAATTTTCATTTAGACTTCCTCCGTACGTATTCACATTCACCGTACGCTGAGCGACGGGTTCCGGTTCGGGCCCTGAATTCACCCCAGTAGTATCACCTTCATCAGACGAACAGGAAACCGAGAGAATAAGGATAACATATATGAATCCAATCACACCGAACATCCATTGGTTAAATCTTGAAGGAAGGTTTTTATATGGAAAAAGAACGTCCTTAGGCATCAATCACTTTTAGCAACTACAAACAAACCCGAATTTATATCACTGATCAAAATTTTGTTGCTTTCAAAATAAGGGTAGGTACTCCAAACCCCATTGAAGCTCGCAGAATTATTATTTGGATAGGTATCAAAGAAACCAGTTTCTACCATGGATTCTTCTCCAATTCTCGATATGTCCAAAACCCGTAATCCCGCAGTATAATTTGCAAGAAAAAAGCTTTCTCCCTTCACATAACCGTTATGGTCAATAGCGTCTGTGGGACCGGTATAACTAGTGTGCAACACGGGATTATCTAAATCTAACAAATCAAAAACCAAGGTTCTGGTAGGAAATCCAAAAGCTTGCTCGTCCAGCTCATCGCCAAGTATGAAATAACGCTGATCTTCAGTAAACCAACCTTGATGGGTATACCTGGTATTGGAATATTGAATGGTGCTAATTTCAAAAGGAGCATTTTTATCGGTAAAATCTGCAATAACCACTTCATTCTCATTTGCTCCTATGAAAATTTCCCTACCCATATAATCCGAATCGGGACCTTGATAGGTGACCACTTGTGCATCATGACAATATCCACTTTCACTGTAACCACCAGAACCTATGGGATTTTTAGGATCGGATACATCAATAAAATGGGCGCCGCCCATATAGACATCATTACGGGCCGTACCCACAGGATAGGCAAAACCACTGTCTTCATTAATCACAATATTGTGTGCATTTCCAAAACCGGTGTACCGGGCATCGGATTCAAATTCTACAGGAGGGTTGTTGACCTCCCTCAATTTAGTAAGGTCAAATACCTGCATTCCATGGGCGGTTGCTTCCGAAACTATAAACGCATGATTTGAATACACTTTTATATCCCTCCATGTGCTAGATTCCGTAGCCGTGGGCAACTTCCCCAAATAAAGGAGATTATCCGTATCCGAAACATCAACAAAGGCCGTTCCGTCATCCAGCCCCATTATGGCGTATTCCTTACCAGTTTCAGAATCGGTCCATCCCCATACATCATTACCAAAAGAGGCATCAAATTCCTCCATGGAAATGGTACCCAATAAATCATATCCGTTACAGGGGTATATACCGGCCATACCGTTATCACAAGGGGTAAAGCCTTCCACTTGCTGATCTGGAGTAGGAGTTTCCCCCTCCATCATTTCATCGGGAAATACCCCATCTACATTATCATTACTGGAACAACCTATTTGGAAAACCAGAGAAAAGACCAAAATAAAAAGTGTAAATATTCTTTTCATGGCAACTTTATTTTTTATAAAGATATTACTTAGCCTTAAGCAATCTATAAAATTCTAACCAATTGTAGTCCAATGGATACCCACAATAACTATTCCTAAAACTACAATTGGTTTCTACAATATAAATTAACTGTACTTTTGTGCCATGTTAGAAGATAAAGAACAAAAGAGAACTTCTCTGGATAATCTTGGGGAGTTTAGACTTATAGAACACTTGACGGAAAATTTTAATCTAAACCATTCTTCTTCCAAAGTAGGGATTGGCGATGATGCCGCAGTTTTGGACTATACGGATAAAAAAACCGTCCTAACTACCGACATGTTAGTGGAGGGTGTTCATTTTGATTTGAGTTACATGCCTTTAAAGCATTTGGGATATAAGGCCGTAATGGTAAATCTTTCCGATGTTTATGCCATGAACGCTGTGGCCACCCAAATAACCATTTCTATAGCCGTGAGCAACCGTTTTCCTTTGGAAGCCTTGGAAGAACTGTATTCTGGTATCGCCTTGGCCTGCAAACTTTACAATGTGGACTTAGTAGGAGGAGATACCACTTCCTCAACAAAAGGCATGCTCATAAGCGTTACCGCTCTAGGTCAGGCCCAAGACCACAAAATTGCCTACCGATCGGGTGCAAAGCCCAATGACCTTTTGGTAGTAAGTGGTGATTTGGGCGGAGCCTATCTTGGGCTTCAAGTTTTAGAGCGGGAAAAGGAAGTTTTTAAAGTAAACCCCAATAATCAGCCAGACCTTTCCCCTTATACCTACATCGTAGAAAGACAATTAAAGCCTGAGGCTAGAAAAGATGTGGTAGAGTTACTGGAAAAGCTTGAGGTGCAACCTACTTCCATGATCGATATAAGCGATGGACTCTCTTCAGAGATTTTACACTTGAGCAAAAGCAGCAAGGTTGGTTGCAATCTTTTTGAGGATAAAATTCCCTTGGATCCAACGGTAATTTCTGCCTGTGAGGAATTTAAAATGGACAGTACCATGGTAGCACTTAGCGGAGGTGAAGACTATGAACTGCTATTCACAATTGACCAAAATGACTTTGAAAAGATTAAGGGCAACCCCCATTTCACGGTTATTGGTCATATGACCGAAGAAAAAGAAGGCAATCATTTAATTACGAGGGCAAACACTAAAATTCCTATTAGCGCTCAGGGATGGAACTCTTTTAAGGGAGAATAAACCAAAAGGTACAAAACAAAAAAATTCCCGAAAAGGCAAACCTAACATACTGTTGTGGGGCGAACGACAGTGGAGAACGAGGTTGCTACTATTTTTCGGGAATAAGTGTAAAATCCTGAAACCCTAGAGCTCAGGATTTGGGTGCCAAAGCATAGTTAACGCTGAATCAAGTTCAGGTTAGGCTGCATGTTTTGCTGCCCTATGTCTCTTCTGGAATATATTTTCCAATGTTTTATTAATATCTTGAAGCTCCGGTGTTAGATTGGACAAATTGCCGCTTACATCTGTTGTTACCTCTTTTCCACAATGAATGCATTTATACTCCTTAATGTGCAATGTCACTTCTTTTGAAACCGCGTAGTGGTGGCCAAATAGGCTGCAAAAAATTTTTTTCATGGTTGTAGGTTTAAAAATGCATCAGTGGCCTTTGGGGTAACCGCTTGGTGCTTTTGGTCAAAAATTTGGTCGATAAACAAAGTGGTTTTAAACACTTTCTATCAACAACGCCCTCTCTTCTTTTTTTATTGGATATATTATTTAAGTTTCATCACATTTTCGATGAACTACACAAATAATAGGGGTTCGGAAAGATTTTTCCGACAAAATGTATGCTTCGACCTTGAAATTAAACTCAGGTGTTTATCATCAACATTCTAAAGTATATTTGCTTCTTTATACTATACGATGGAATTAAAAATATCAACCAAGGAAACGCTTGTAACTGCCTTTGCCTTGTTTTCCTTATTTTTTGGAGCGGGTAACCTCATTCTACCCCCTCTTCTTGGTTTTAATTCGGGAGGTGTATGGTGGTTGGTTACGATAGGATTCTGTGTGTCGGCCGTATGGGTACCCATGCTAGGTATTTTGGCTCATGCCAAATTACAAGGCACCATTTTCGACTTTGGTAAGAAGGTATCGCCAACATTTAGTTTGGTCTACTCATTTTTGATTTACGCCATTTCCGTTAGTCTACCCTCACCAAGAACAGCATCGGTAACGCATGAAATGGCAATTGCTCCTATTTTCAACACTCCATCTTGGGTAACAAGTGTGATTTATTTTTCACTGGTCTTTGTGTTTGTCATCAATCGGTCTAAACTACTGAATATTTTGGGCAAGGCGCTCACCCCTGCTATCATCATTATCCTACTAGCAATCATTGGAATTGCTTCCTTTGGTCTGGAGTTTAATTTTGGTAATGTAGTTTTGGAAAGTCCGTTTTCGGAGGGTATTTTGGAAGGTTATCAAACTTTTGATGCCATTGGAGCGGTAGTAGTGGGTGCAGTTGTAATTATCTCGATAAAACTTCAGAAAAGAGATGCTCCCTATGAAGAAAAGAAAATCCTCATTAGAAGGGCAGGTTTTCTGGCAGGCTTGGGACTTTTCCTATTGTATGCGGGACTCATTTTTACCGGTGCAATTATGCATGGTTCTTTTGAATCTACCGTTACGCGTACAGCCCTGTTAAATGGCATAAGTTTAAAGACCTTGGGAAGCATTGGTCAATTGTCTCTAAGTATTTTAGTGAGTTTGGCTTGTTTTACTACCGCAGTTGGAATTGTTACGGGTACTTCAGATTTTCTTCAATCGAGGTTTACGGGTTCCACCTATGTTTATAAAATAACGGCGTTTACTGGATGTGTTTTAGGAGTTTTAATGGGACAGTTTAATGTGGCCTATATTATTGCCGTGGCCTTTCCAGCGCTTATGTTCATTTACCCCATTACCATTGTTCTAATATTACTGAATGTAGTGCCGGACAGGTATGCGTCTGCCACGGTATTTAGGGCCGTTGTAATTACCACTATACTTTTAAGTATACCGGATTTCCTTGCAAGCTTGGGCTTAAAAGAATCCTTAATCAGTTTACAGGGCTACATTCCATTAAGTACCTATAGTTTGGGATGGGTGTTACCCTCAGTAGTTGTTTTCCTATTGAGTAATTTATTGAGCAGTCCACCTAAAAGTTAATTAAGGCTGTCTACCTTTCCTTTTCTTAGAATAATAATAGAATAGATAGGCAACTGCCACCAAAACCACAAAAGGTAAGAAGGTTCCAATAACCACCCCAATTTCATAGGAGCTATCTGGCGCTTCTTCCATCTTTTTCTGTATTTCCGAAACATCTTGAAGAGCCAACATATAGAGGAAATTAAATATCTATTTCGAGGCTAATTGGGCAATGATCGCTTCCCATGACCTGATCATGGATTTCAGCCGATTTCACCTTGGACCAAAGATTTTCACTCACCAAGAAATAATCGATTCGCCAGCCTACGTTTCGTGAACGGGCCCCACCACGCATACTCCAAAAAGTATATTTATCAAACGTATCTGGATGAAGGGTTCTAAAGCTATCCACAAGATTTAAGGTTTTCAGCATATGCTCAAATCCGTCAATTTCCACTTGGGTAAATCCGGAAGTTTTATTGTAATTACTTTTAGGATTAGCCAAGTCATTTGCGGTATGGGCCACATTAAAATCGCCGGTTACTATAATGGGTTTCTTTTTCTGAAGCGCTAAAAGATACTGGGTAAAATCATTGTCCCATATAGCTCTGTAATCCAATCTTTTAAGTCCATTACCACTATTAGGCACATATACGTTGACCAAATAAAAAGAGTCATATTCCGCATAGGAAATCCTACCCTCCATATCATGGTCCTCAATGCCCATATCGCTACCAAAAGAAATGGGTTTCTGCTTTGATAAAATTCCTGTTCCGGAATACCCTTTTTTCTCCGCGCTATTGCTGAAAAGCTCATACCCCGTTACTTCCTTTAAAGCTTCGGACACCTGATCGTCCTGTGCTTTAGTCTCCTGTATACAGAAAATATCCGCATCAAATTTGGAAACCACCTCCTCAAAACCTTTCTTTACCGAAGCCCTAATCCCATTTACGTTCCAAGAAACTATCTTCATTGTAGTTGCATTTTTTTCAAAAACTATTTATTCATTAACTCTTCAATCTCCGCTACCTCGATAGGAATATTGGCCATAAGATTAAAAGGTTCCCCGTTTTCTTGAATAACTACGTCATCTTCTAAACGAACACCCATCTTTTCTTCAGGAATATAAATTCCCGGTTCAACGGTAAATACCATATTGGCTGCCATTGGCGATTTCAGTTCCCCGTAATCATGGGTGTTAAGGCCTATATGATGACTCGTACCATGCATAAAATATTTTTTATAGGCAGGCCAGTTCTTATTCTCATTTTGAACATCGGCTTTGTCCAAAAGACCAAGTCCCAATAATTCCGAAGTCATTAATTTACCACATTCAACATGGTATTCTGCCCAAACGGTACCTGGCACCAACATTTTGGTTGCTTCGTTCTTTACCCTAAGTACAGCTTCATATACCTGTTTCTGCCTAGGGGTAAATTTACCGTTTACCGGAATGGTCCTTGTAAGGTCGCTGGAATAGTTGGCATATTCGGCCGCCGTGTCCATCAAAATCATTTGACCATCAAGACAACGTTTATTGTTTTCCAAGTAGTGCAAGACATTGGCATTATTCCCCGCCGCGATTATGGGTGGGTATGCAAATCCTTTGGAGCGGTTGCGCACGAACTGATGCAACAGCTCCGCTTCTATTTCATATTCCCAAACCCCGGGCTCTACAAATTCCAGTACCCTTCTAAACCCTTTTTCGGTAATATTACAGGCCGTCTGCATCAATTCTATTTCTTCAGGCTCCTTTATCCCTCGAATTTTTTGGAGAATAGGATTGCTTTTAGCTACCTGATGGGCCGGGAACTTCTGTTTGCAATCTAAAATAAAACGGTCTTCTCTAGTTTGGGTTTCTACAGCTTGCCTATAGTGTTCATTGGTATTGAAGTAAATAGTATCTGCCTCTGTCATCAAATCAAAGAAAATCTTTTCAAAATCCTGAAGCCAATAGACCGTTTCAATTCCTGAAACTTCGGTAGCCTTTTCCTTGGTTAGTTTTTCACCTTCCCAGACTGCTATATGCGGGTTGGTCTCTCTTACAAATAGTATTTCCCTGTGATTTTTATTCATCGCATCAGGAAAAAGTAACAAACGGGTTTCCTCCTGATCCGCTCCTGAGAGATAAAATAAATCCCTATGTTGCTCAAAGGGCATTACGCTGTCTGCCCCAATTGGATAAATATCATTGGAATTAAAAACCGCAATGCTTTTTGGCTTCATTTGGGCCATGAATTTGCTTCGGTTCTTGATGAACAAGGAATTACTTATTTGCTCGTATTTCATAGAGATTTTATTTTGATTTAAAACAGCTGAAATGGCTCTCTAAAAAGTGAACCTACAGCTAATAACTGCATATTCTTTTCAGCGTATTCACATTTTTCAAAAGTAGGGATTTAAGAAAAGAACAAAGAATATAGGTATCTTAATTTACATTGTGAGGGGGAACTTTGAACCACAAAAAAAGAGGCCTATTTCTAGGCCTCTCCCTCTCAATTAAAGTTGGTTATGTTATTCTTCTAGTTTGAGGTAGTTTTTCTTTGTTAGGCCTAAATTAACAAAATATTAAGTTGTTGTACAAAACCCTTCCGTTTATTTTTAAGCTTTAAATGAATAAAGCATATGTCTCTTATCCCTAAAATTCTGAAAGACTGAACCTTATGAGGACCTTACTTCCACTCCTATTTTTTGCTTCTATTCTGGCTGCTCAAGCACAGCCTTCTCCAACTAGTTCGGAGCAGCTGAAAAACTCGTTGCAAGCCAAATTAAAGATGGAAGAACAAAGCTTGCTCAAGAATATTCCTTTGAAGAGTATTGGCCCAAGTATTATGAGCGGGAGAGTAGTAGACTTAGATGTAAACCCCAAAGACCCAACTGAATTTCTGGTTGCCTACGCTTCTGGGGGGCTATGGTATACCCAAAACAATGGCACTTCCTTTACCCCTCTCATGGATGAGACCCCTACACAAAATATGGGTGATATAGCGGTACACTGGCCTAGCAAAACCATTTGGGTCGGGACAGGAGAAAACAATGCCTCTAGATCATCTTACGCAGGTATAGGAGTTTTAAAGTCCTCGGATTTTGGCCGTACCTGGCACCATGTAGGTTTGGAAGACTCCCACCATATTGGACATATTTTAATCAACCCAGAAAACGAGAACGAGGTAATTGTAGGTGTTACCGGCCATTTATATTCCAGCAATGAGCAACGTGGCATTTATAAGACCAGCGATGGTGGAAAAACGTGGAAACAGACCTTATTCATTAATAAGGATACCGGAATTATTGACTTGGCCTCCACTCCAAACAATTTTAATGTCATTTATGCCGCAGCTTGGGAAAAGGACAGAAAGGCATGGGATTTTTTGGGCAATGGGCCCAATTCAGGAATCTATAAAAGTACGGATGGAGGTCAAAATTGGAAAAAACTTTCCGTTGAAGGAAGTGGTTTTCCTACTGGCGGCCATGTTGGTAGAATTGGTCTAGCCGTTTATGACCAACATACCATATACGCGCTTTTGGACAATCAAGGGCATAGAGAAAAAGTAACAGATAAGAAATCCAAAAAAGGTTTGGCTCCTAGGGATTTTGAGCGAATGGATTTGGAAGAATTTTTGAAGATGGATGACAAAAAATTGAATTCATTTCTTAAAAAGAATGGCTTCCAAGAAAAATATAGAGCTGAAAATGTAAAGCAAATGATCCGCAGCGGTGTTTCCAAACCAGCGGATATTACCAAATACTTGGAAAATGCAAATTCCATGCTTTTTGACACTCCAGTAATTGGCGCCGAGGTATATAAAAGTACAGATGGCGGACTTACATGGAAAAAACAGAACCAAGACTATATTGACGACTTTTATTATAGCTATGGTTATTACTTTGGGGAAATAAGAGTAGATACCAACGACAGTGACAAGATTTACATTGGCGGCGTGCCACTCCTAAAATCTTCCGATGGTGGCGCTACATTTGAGTCTATAAGCAAGGAAAACGTTCACGCCGATCATCAGGCCCTATGGGTCAACCCAAATAAACCAGGACATTTGATTAATGGAAATGATGGTGGTGTAAACATTTCGTACGATGATGGTGAACACTGGATGAAGAACAACTCTGCCAAGGTGGGCCAATTTTACGCTATCAATGTGGATAACAAAGAACCCTATCACGTCTATGGAGGGTTACAGGACAACGGAGTATGGGCAGGTCCCTATAATTCCATGGAAGATGTAGAATGGCATCAAATGGGCGAATATCCATGGAAATCACTAATGGGTGGGGATGGAATGCAGATTGAAATTGACAAAAGAAATTCTAACATTGTTTATACCGGCTATCAATTTGGCAATTACTATCGGATCGATAGAGCGGATAACTCTAGAAAATATATACAGCCAAAACATGAATTGGGCGAAGTCCCATATCGTTTTAATTGGCAAACCCCTATTTTACTTTCGGAACACAATCAAGATATTCTTTACTTAGGCAGCAATAAACTGCATAGATCCATGAACCAAGGAGATGATTGGGAGGTCATATCAATAGATTTAACACAAGGAGGCAAAAGGGGCAATGTAGCCTATGGAACTTTGACCACCATTTCTGAATCTCCTTTACTATTTGGTTTGTTATATACTGGAAGTGATGATGGATTAGTGCATATTAGTAAAGATGGCGGACATCATTGGGAACTAATATCAAATACTTTTCCCAAGAATTTATGGGTCAGTAGGATTGTGGCGTCCAAACACAAAAAGGAAAGAGTTTACTTGGCCTTGAACGGCTATCGCTGGGATGATTTTACCACCTACCTTTTTAAAAGTGAGGATTATGGGCAAACTTGGACGGATATTTCGGGAACTATTCCAAGTTCACCCGTAAATGCTTTCGTGGAGGATTTAGAGAACGAACAGCTGCTTTTTGTAGGTACCGATAACGGACTGTATGCTTCTTTAGATCAAGGTTCATCTTGGGAAGCGCTAAAAAAGGGGATACCATCAGTGGCCATTCACGATTTGGTCATTCAAACTAAGGAAAAGCATCTTTTGGTGGGGAGCCATGGACGTAGCATCTATTTGGCCGATATAAAACATCTACAAAAACTATCCAAAGAAGTTTTTGAAAAGGAGCTATTTATTTTTGAATTGGACACCATAGAACACTCCAATAATTGGGGTAAAGCATCCGGAACATGGCAAAGGGCCAACACCCCGGGCCTTGACATCACGTTTTATTCAAAGCAAGACTCCAAAATTTCCGTTGCCGTAAAAAACGAACAGAACATTACCGTTAGTTTTACTGAAACGGATGCCGATAAAGGGATAAATATTCTCTCTTACGACCTGGCTTTTTCGGAAAGTGGAAAAGCCCACTATCAAAAGAAAACAAAAGATGCTCGATCAACGAGCGAAGATGGCAAAACCTACCTGCCCAAAGGGAGCTATACGGTTCACCTTTCGAATAAAAATTATAAGACTCATGGAACATTTGAGATCAAGTAACATTGACTTAAAATAAAAAAAGCCCTTTTGCAAGGGCCATTTTTTGTTAAGTAGGTACAAGGTTAATTTGGTTCCGATTTGGGTCGGATAATCTTTTGTAGGTTCTAGTTTTAAGTTTGGGTTTAAAACTAATTAGGTTAAGTTCAAAGTGCGATTTGGGATTGCTCTATCACTTAATTACAATGTAAAACTAAGGCATCCATTTGAGCTACCTAAATTTATGTTGTGAAGTATGCCATCTCTGTGGTGAAAAAGGGGTATGATTTTTTTCTTCGATGAACGGTATCTTTTTTTATCAAAGTTGAAAGTATGAAACAAAAAAAATCCCGGCGGGGGGCCGGGATTATTAAGATTTGGAATGTTTCAATTATGCATGTTGTTCTTCATGCTTACCTTCTTTGATTTCCTCAATCAACTTATCGTTAAAAGCAGGTAAATCGTTCGGATTTCTACTGGTTACAAAGCCTTGGTCTACTACAACCTCTTGGTCTACCCAATTGGCACCGGCATTTACCAAGTCGTCTTTGATGGAACTGAAAGATGTTAATTTTCTTCCTTTTACTACGTCGGCACTGATTAAGATTTGTGGTGCGTGGCAAATGGCCGCTACAGGCTTTTCTTGTTTGAAAAAGTCTCTCACGAATACCAGAGCGTCTTCGTTTCTCCTTAACATATCAGGATTGATTACACCGCCCGGTAACATCAGGGCATTATAATCGTTCGCACTAACTTGATCCAACGTTTTATCAACTTTATAGGAATTTGACCAGTTTCCATCGGCCCATCCTTTAATTTCTCCAGCTTCCGGACTTACGATTTCTACGTTAAATCCTTCTTTTTCCATCGCTTCTTTTGGCGACTTCAATTCACTTTCTTCAAATCCATTTGTAGCTAAAATTGCTATCCTCTTCATTTGTATATTGTTTTATATGATTAATAATTAATTACATTACAAATATACCCCGCTAAGGCCGCCCGGATCAACGGTAAACAAGAGGATATTTGCTCTATTGCTGAAGCTGTAGGTGCACCAATACTTCTTTTAGGCATCGATCTAGTTCTTTCTTTATTTCCGTTTCCCAAAACCTAAAAACTTTATAGCCTTGTCTGTCTAATTCTTCATTTACCTCAGCATCCCTTTGCATGTTCCTTTCAATTTTAGCAATCCAAAATTCCCGATTGGTCTTAATCTTGGGTTTACGCTCTTCCCAATTGAAACCATGCCAATACTCCCCATCAATAAAGATGACGGTTCTATATTTTTTCAGGACGATGTCCGGCTTCCCGATCAGCTTCTTATAATCAACCCGGTATCTGTATCCCGCTGCATAAAGTGCCTTTCTAAAAGCAAGTTCAGGTTTGGTATTCTTACCGCGGATCTTACTCATTATTTTGGAACGCTTGGGTGTCGTATAAAAACCAGACTCCTCATTAAAACGTGGAACCTTAATACGTTCTTCAGGATATTTCTTTGACATGCTTTAAAATAAAAAAATCCCGCATTCCTTTCATTGGAATACGGGATTGATTTTATCCTGTTAACTAAAGAAATTGATTCATGAGAATCAACCCTTGGGTTTGCTATCCTTTTATACTAGCAGTTAAATACTCTCGGTTCATGCGTGCAATGGTCTCCAAGGAAATGCCTTTTGGGCATTCTACCTCACAGGCACCAGTATTGGTACAGTTACCAAAACCTTCCAAATCCATTTGCTTTACCATATTCTGAACCCTTTCCGTGGCCTCTACTTGCCCTTGTGGCAATAAGGCGTATTGGGAAACCTTGGCTCCAACAAATAACATCGCCGAAGCATTTTTACAGGTAGCCACACACGCACCACATCCAATACAAGTAGCGGCATCCATTGCTTTATCCGCTGCTTCCTTTGCAATGGGCAATGCGTTCGCATCTTGTGTGTTTCCGGAAGTATTCACGGAAATGTAGCCTCCCGCATGTTGTATGCGATCAAAGGAGGACCTGTCTACCACCAAATCTTTCATTACAGGAAAAGCTTTGGCCCTAAACGGTTCTATGGTGATAGTGTCTCCATCCTTGAACATACGCATGTGCAATTGGCAAGTGGTCACTCCCCTATCAGGGCCGTGTGCCTCTCCGTTAATGAACATGGAACACATACCACAGATACCTTCGCGACAGTCGTGATCGAAAGCTACCGGGTCTTCTCCTTTGTTTATAAGCTGTTCATTTAAAACATCCATCATTTCCAAGAAAGACATGTGCTCAGAAATATCGGATACTTTATAATCAACCATTTTACCCTTACTTTTTGAGTCTTTTTGCCTCCAAATTTTAAGTGTAAGATTCATGTTGCTCATATCCTTAATTTTATTTGTACGAACGTTGTTTCAGTTCGATATCGTTAAATTCTAATTCTTCTTTGTGTAAAACCGCATCGGCAGGTTCTCCTGTATATTCCCAAGCGGAAACAAAAGCAAAGTCCTCGTCATTACGCTTGGCCTCTCCTTTTTGCTCACCATCAAGCTCTACGGATTCTTCCCTAAAATGACCTCCACAAGATTCCTCCCTAACAAGTGCATCCTTGGCAAACAGTTCACCTAACTCCAAGAAATCTGCTACTCTACCGGCTTTCTCCAATTCTGGATTTAGCTCATCCATTTTCCCGGGAACGGAGACATTTTTCCAGAAGTCTTCACGCAATTCCTTTATCTCTGCTATAGCCTCTTTAAGACCTTGAGCGTTTCTGGACATACCGCATTTCTCCCACATGATATTACCCAATTTCTTGTGGTAATAGTCAACAGAATGTTCGCCCTTGTTATTCACGAAAAAGCTCAAGCGTTCTCTTACTTCCTTCTCAGCTTCTTCAAACTCCGGGCCTTCGGTTGAAATTCTACCCGTTCTAATATCACCTGACAGGTAATCCCCAATCGTATATGGCAAAACAAAATACCCATCTGCAAGTCCTTGCATCAATGCCGAAGCTCCCAACCGGTTGGCACCATGATCGGAGAAATTCGCCTCCCCAATACAATATAGGCCGGGTACGGTAGTCATTAGGTTATAATCTACCCAAACGCCACCCATGGTATAGTGCACCGCAGGATAAATCATCATTGGGGTTTCATACGGATTTTCATCGACGATTTTCTCGTACATCTGAAACAAGTTTCCATATTTTGCCTCTACGATTGCTTTACCTAAATCATATATTTTAGAGGCCGATGGATTGCTGATATTCTGAATTTTTGCCTGTTCCTTACCATAACGGGTAATTGCCGAAGCAAAATCCAAATATACCGCCTCCCCTGTAGCATTTACTCCGTAGCCGGCATCACAACGCTCCTTTGCTGCCCTAGAAGCAACATCTCTAGGTACAAGGTTACCAAAGGCAGGATAACGTCTCTCCAAGTAGTAGTCTCTTTCTTCCTCAGAAAGATCTGTTGGTTTCTTACGCCCCTCCCTAATAGCTTTTACATCTTCCATATTTTTGGGAACCCAAATACGACCATCATTCCGAAGGGACTCCGACATTAGTGTCAATTTGGACTGGTAATCCCCAGAACGAGGTATACAGGTTGGGTGTATTTGAGTATAACAAGGATTGGCAAAGAAAGCCCCCTTTTTATGAATTTTCCAACCCGCGGAAACGTTAGACCCCATCGCGTTGGTAGAAAGGAAGAAAACATTTCCATAACCACCAGAAGCTATCACTACGGCGTGAGCCGAGTGGCGCTCAATTTCACCGGTCACTAGGTTACGGGCAATAATTCCTCGTGCCTTTCCGTCAATCTTTACAACATCAAGCATTTCATGACGGTTGAACATTTCAATCTTACCACGGGCTATTTGCCTGTTCATGGCCGAATAGGCCCCTAGTAGCAATTGCTGACCTGTTTGCCCCTTGGCGTAGAAAGTTCTTGAAACCAATACCCCTCCAAAAGAACGGTTATCCAGAAGACCACCGTAGTCACGGGCGAATGGAACCCCTTGGGCCACGCATTGGTCAATTATATTCGCTGAAACTTCCGCCAAACGGTAAACATTGGCTTCCCGTGAGCGGTAGTCACCCCCTTTTACAGTATCATAAAACAATCTGTAAGTGGAGTCGCCATCTCCCTGATAGTTCTTTGCAGCGTTAATTCCCCCTTGAGCAGCAATGGAATGTGCTCTCCTTGGGGAATCTTGATAACAAAACGCCTTCACGTTATAGCCCAATTCTGCCAAAGTAGCGGAGGCAGAACCGCCAGCAAGACCTGTACCCACCACAATTACGTCTATAAGACGCTTATTGGCAGGGTTAACAAGATTAATATGATTTTTATGGTTTGTCCACTTATCTTTCAATGGACCTTTAGGTACTTTAGAATCCAATACTGCCATATATTTAATGTGTTATTGGGTTAAGATGATGGTATAAAGCGATAAATATGAATCCCAAAGGAATAACAATCGCATATACTTTTGTAAAAGTTTGTATGGCCGATTTGTATTTATTGTTCACACCCATACTTTGAAATGAGGAAGCAAATCCATGCCAAAGGTGCAATGCCAATAGGACAAAGGAAATTACATAGATAACCGTACGCCAAAAAGGTTCAAACTTTTCAACCGTTTCCTCATAATACCTTGTAGGGTCTTCTGGGTTACCCGCAATGTATTTATAGCTCATTTCATGTACCCAAAAATCATAAAAATGAAGACCCAGGAACGCCAACACTACAAGACCTGTAATGATCATGTTTCTTGACATCCAAGAGGCATTGGCACTTCCGTTGTACTTGTTGTATTTGATGGCCCTTGCATTGTTGTTTTTAATTTCCAAGGCAATTCCCATAACAAAATGAACTATCACCCCTGCAATTAATATGGGCTGAAGTACAAATTGCACCAATCCGTTGTAGCCCATAAAATGGGACCACTCGTTAAAGGTATCGGGCGCAATGACCGATGTAATGTTTATGGTAAAGTGTTGGGCCAGAAAAAAGACCAAAAAAAGACCCGATAAGGCCATAACGACTTTTCGGGCTATCGAAGATTTTATCAATCCGCTCATTATTAAGTTTCAATTAGTTTTAGACCGTCTACAAAAATAGTTCATAGACGCCGCTTTAACAAACTTTGAACGCGGTATCCAAGGTTATTTAGACCCATTATAATCAAGACGTTTTAGCTGTTTAATCTCTCTATAAAAAACACCGCTTTTTGAGGTAAAAAATTAAACAATAACACATCTAACCAAATAAAATTATAGCCTCCTAAAACCTCTCAATTATCTTAATTTCATCTATTTAAGACCTATTTTACCATTCTACGAATAACAATCCGTAACAAATTGTATTTTTAGAACGTTCAAAATCAACTAGCACATAAGCATGGATATTGCCCTGCTCTCCGTGAGCAATAACGTTTATTCAACGCAAAGAATAGCCCAAGAAGCTCAAAACCTAGGCCATTATATTGAACAGGTTGACCATACCCAATGCTCAGTAAAACTTGGTGGCGAATCTCCCGCAATTTATTTAAGGGAAGAAAATATCACCAACGAATTTGATGCTATCATTCCTAGAATTGGCGCTAAAGTAACCAAGCACGGAGTAGCCATTGTTAAACAATTTGAAATTAATGGTACGTTTAGTTCCGCACGATCACTGAGCATTGCAAGGGCGAGAAATAAGATAAGGTCCCTGCAGCTTATGTCACAAAAGGGTATTCCCATTCCTGAAACCTTATTTTCCATTGACCCTGATACTATTGAGGAACAAATAAAAATACTTGGTGGCGCACCTGTTATCATAAAAATCCAAGAAGGGACCCACGGTTTGGGCGTTATTCTTGCCGAATCCCAAAAGTCTGCAAAATCCATTATTGATACGTTCTATAAAATGGATACCAGCATTTTACTCCAGAAATATATAGCGGAAAGCAATGGTGAGGACATTCGCATTTTTGTGGTGGGCGATAAAGTGGTAGCAAGTATGAAGCGCATAAGTTCCCAAGATGAATTTAGAAGCAATGTGCACAGGGGCGGTAAAACAGAAAAAATAAAACTCACCAAAAAAGAAGAGGAAATTGCCATTAACGCGGCCAAACATATAGGGCTGGGAGTTGCAGGAGTTGACCTTATAAGATCCAATAAAGGCCCTTTATTGATAGAAGTCAACGCCTCCCCAGGACTACGAGGTATTGAGGCTGCCACAGGAATAAATGTAGCAAGGGAAATTGTTCTTTACGTAGAAAAAAATTGCAAAAAGAAACGATGGAGATAAACCACAATAAGGAGATTACCATTGGGGGCACTACCGTAAAGCCAGGTCAAAATAAGCTTGTAAACATAAGTATTGACCGACTGCCAACCGGAACACTAATCGATATACCGGTATATGTGTTCAATGCAAAAAAACCCGGTCCCGTTGTCTTGGTTCAGGCGGGATTACATGGAGATGAGGTAAACGGTGTAGAAGTGGTAAGAAGAATGCTGGCCGAAAAGCAATTGCAGGTCTCAAAAGGAGCTGTTATTGCAGTGCCCATTCTTAATATTTTTGGTTTTATACATTTTTCTAGGGACGTACCAGATGGGAAGGATGTGAATAGAAGTTTTCCGGGGACTAAATCAGGTTCTATGGCCAGTAGAATAGCTTTTCATTATACCCGTGAAATACTTCCGCATATAGATTTTGGCATTGACCTACATACTGGTGGAGGACAAAGACATAACTTTCCTCAAATAAGATTTACCCAAGAAGACAAAAATAGTAGGGAGCTAGCTAAGTTATTCAATGCCCCGTTATGTTTTCCTTCCAGTCTAATTAAAGGCTCCTTTAGAAAAACGGCATTTAACCTTAACAAACCGATCATCGTGTACGAAGCAGGTGAAAGTATGCGATTTGATGATTTTTCCATTTCAGAAGGAATCCAAGGAGTTTTAAATATCCTTAAACATTTTGGAATGACGGAAACGGAAATTAAAATAAAACCACCGAGCTCACTTTATTTAGAGGATCGAAAATGGCTACGTGCTCCCACTGCCGGAATGTTTGTACCTAAAGTTAAAAATGGCGGCCCTATAAAAAGTGGTGAATTAATGGGATTGGTTTCGGACACTTTTGCCAAACGAACCAAAAAGATAAAAGCTCCTTATGATGGAGTGGTTATTTGTATAAATCATCAGGCCGTAGTGAACCAAGGCGATGCTCTTTTTCATATTGGAAAGAAAATGCAACAGACTGATCAGTATGTTCTTAACTGAGGAACTCAGCAATTTTTCATCGTTTGTGCCGTTTACCGATTTTAAGTCTAGCTTAGTCCCGTTTTACAGGACTTTGCATCCACTTTAAGAACTGCCTACACCGACTCGTTAGTCGGTTTGAATGATTGTAGCTCACTTAGATATTTTCAACCCTCCATATCTTCCAACTGAATGGAAAGGGCCTTCGTTGATAGCTGTACTTCGATAAATGATAATACTAAACTGACCATTAAAGCCAACAGACTGATACCAAAAACCAGATTGGCCCAAAATCGCTGTTCGATATAAATTAACGACATGGTGATAACCGCCAATAAAAAACTAAAGATAGCGGTGGCCTGCATGTTTTTGATGATGGTCAGCCGTTTTCGGAGTTTTCTAACTTGTAATGCTATGGTGCCCGATTCTGTTTCTTGGTATTTTTGGTGCAATTGCCTGATCAAGGCCGCAATGGCCAAATACCTCGCATTGTAGGCCAACATAGTCAAGGAGATGGCCGGGAATAAAAGTGCCGGAATGCTAAGGGTCAATTCCATCTACTCTAGGAATTTTACAGAACTTGACTTTTCTGCCGTTGGAAAGTTATCCGGAATTTCTTGGGTCACCTTTCCTGTGGCGGCCCATTCGCTGCCCCGTAACATACTCACCATAAAACCAACGCTCTCAACAGAATAATCGGCATGGCCCATGATATTGTGGAAAATTCGGCCTTTGCCATAATTCAATACCATTAAAGCTGGTTCGTGCCTAGCCGTACCTTTATACTCTTCCGAAGAATAAGCGGTTGCCAAAACTTCCATATTTTCGGCAGGGCCTCTTAAACAATCATAGAGTTCATCTTTGGCATGCAACCATTTTTTGGGCATACCTTTTGTAATGGGGTGGTCAAAATTGCGAACCTGAATCTGGTATTCATGTTGTGGACCATGGGAACCGGCATGACCGGGAGAATTATCCCTTATCAATTTTCCTTCATCGTTGTAATATACGTACGGACCGTCTTTTTCGTTTCTGTCTCCCCATCCACCTAGTCCAATCATTTGGTTGTAGGCTTCCCATTCAGGAAAGGAGTTATCAGCGGCATGAAAAACGACAAGTCCGCCCCCTTTTTTGATAAACTTTTCAAACTCTTTTTTGGTTTCCTCTGGCCATGGTGCGGCATTCCATCCAAAATTACAGACAATCAAATCGTATTTTGAGAATTTTGGTGCGTAAGCAGGATCCGCCTTGGGTTTCTCAAAAGCTTCAGTTCCTTCCGTTCCTGCAATACTATAATCTTCTAAAAATTGTTCTCCCTGCCAGGTGTAGGCAGAACGGGCGACATCCACAGAAAACAACCCTGTTTTCTCCATTTCCGCCTTTAACATATATGTAATCTTAGGCCAATGTTCGTGATTGTTTTGCCCATCTACAATAAGCGTTTTAATTGATTTTTCTGAGGATTGGGAAATACCGAGGCTACAAATCATAGTGGCCAAAACTGTGAGAATAATACGTGGTTGAGTCTTCATATTTCATTTTTGCCCTATAAATATAATAGATTACCTAGAAGAATTTATAGTAAGAGGGAACAATCTAGGTGATTCGTTGTAAATTCACTTTCTCTTTGCCGAATTATGAACGTGAGAATTAAACCACCAAAAAGCAAACTTCCGGAAGTAAAGACAACCATTTTTTCTACTATTGGAGTATTGGCCCGAAAGTATAATGCGACCGACCTATCACAAGGTTTTCCGAATTTTGAAATAGATCCTGAACTTATTAGGCTAGTTAATGAATCGATGCACTTTGGATACAATCAATATGCGCCCATGCAGGGTCATTTGGGTTTACGGGAAGCCATATCGGAAAAAATTGAAAAGCTACATAAAACCCGCTACCATGTGGATGATGAAATTACCATCACCGTAGGTGCTACCCAAGCTATTTACACCTCCATTGCTGCCTTTGTACACCCCGGAGACGAAGTGATTATTCTTAAACCTTCTTACGATAGTTACGAACCTTCCATTTTGGCCAATGGAGGTACTCCTGTTCCTGTTCAAATGAGCAAAGGCGATTACCAAGTGGATTGGACTGAACTTAAGGAAAAAATTTCAGGGAAGACTAGAATGATGATTATCAACACGCCCCACAACCCAAGTGGCAGAGTCTTCAGTAAAGAGGAAATGCTTCAACTGCAAGAAATTTTGAGACCCACCAACATTATACTTATTAGTGACGAGGTATACGAACATATTGTTTTTAACAATTATGAGCATCAAAGTGCGTCCAGATTTGAAGATTTGGCCCAACGCAGTTTTGTTTGTGCCTCCTTTGGCAAAACCTTTCATGTTACAGGGTGGAAAGTTGGTTACTGTGTGGCCCCAAAGGACTTAATGGCGGAGTTCAGAAAAGTGCATCAATTTGCAGTTTATTCCATACATCACCCCATTCAAAATGCTTTGGCAACCTATCTAAAACAAGAAACGAACTATTTAAATCTACGAAAATTCTATCAGGATAAAAGGGATTTGTTCTTAAGTGCTTTGGCCGGTTCCAAATTTAAGTTCACACCAACCCAAGGAACTTATTTTCAGTTATTGGATTATACAAATATTACTTCTGAAGACGATGACCTTTTAGCGGAACGGCTTATAAAAGAACATCAATTGGCCAGTATACCCATTTCATCGTTTAATATAGACCGCCGGCAAGATGGCGTTCTACGATTCTGTTTTGCCAAAAAGAAAGAGACCTTGTTAAAAGCAGCGGAGATTCTATGTAGTCTAAAGTGATTTAAACTGCAAGGTCGTACCTCATCAACCAATCAGTTTGCTTATCATCTCCCACTATATATGGATGAGTGCCAAATTTATAGAAGCCGTTTTTCTCATAGAACTTGATGGCACTGTGATTTTCTTCCCAGACCCCTAACCAAATAAAATTTTTATCTCTGTTCTTGGCAATGGTCTTCACTTCTTCTATCAGGTGCGCTCCAATTCCCTTTCCTTGATAATTTTGCAGCACATATATTCTCTCCAACTCCAAGGCCTCATCAATTTTCAAATCTGATTGTGCCCCAAATTCATTGACTTTAATATAACCTGCAAGTGCATCTCCATCCCATAAAAAGTAGAAAGAAGCGTGTTTTTGATTCAGTTCCTTTTTTAACCGATCTGCCGAAAAAGCTTCGGACATATACTTTTCAAAATCGACAGGGTCATTCTGCTTTTCAAAAGCAGCACGAAAGGTCTCACTTGAAATTTTCACCAAGTTATCCAAATCACTTGATTGACATTTTATTAGACGGTACCGATGCTGTTCATCCATGGTCCAATTTAAATAAAAGGCATAAAAAAAGAGCAACCTTTGGGGAAATTGCTCTTACATTTTATTCTTTCAAAAAGTATTATAGCATAAATAACTTTTTGGTCAATAACACAATACCGCTTAGAAATTCATAGCGATATACTTGGATGTCTTCTTTAGTTTGGTTCATTTGGGCTTCCATAGGCTGTAGGTTTAGTTCAATTTTACAATTGGATTTGGGTTTATAAAGTAGTTCTTGCAATTAATTATATCCTAAAACTACAATAGAATTCAACAGTAGTAAAATACTTGTTGTGAACAGCCTAAAATTTGTTGTGAAAATGAACAAGCCCTTAGATTTTCAAAATATTCAAGATTCTACTTACAATCGTACTATAGGAATGTAGGAATTAGATGGTCATTTCGGTGATGTCACCTTCGATAATCAATGTACCCTCTGTTGCTGCTTTTATCTCCTCAACAGAGACTCCGGGAGCTCTTTCTTTCAATTCAAAACCTCTTGAGGTTACTTCAATCACGGCCAAGTTGGTCACAATTTTGGTCACACAGCCCACTCCTGTTAAGGGCAGCGAACATTTCTTCAGCAACTTGGACTCTCCAGCTCTATTGGTATGCATCATAGCAACGATGATATTTTCTGCGGAAGCTACCAAATCCATGGCACCCCCCATACCTTTCACCATTTTCCCAGGTATTTTCCAGTTGGCTATATCGCCATTTTCTGCCACCTCCATGGCACCAAGAATAGTTAAGTCTACATGTTGCCCCCTTATCATTCCAAAACTCGTGGCCGAATCAAAAAAAGAGGCTCCCGGAAGCGTGGTAATGGTTTGCTTACCGGCGTTGATTATGTCTGCATCTTCTTCCCCCTCAAAAGGAAACGGCCCCATGCCCAAGACGCCGTTCTCACTTTGAAACTCCACACTAATATCGTCCCTCACAAAATTGGCCACCAAAGTGGGAATACCTATTCCGAGGTTTACATAATAACCATCTTTTACTTCTTTAGCTATTCTTTTTGCTATTCCGTTTTTATCCAACATGATACTCTTAATTTTCTACTTTGTTAATTTGAAAATTGGGACAATTACCATTTCTCGCTCGTTGAAAAAATTTTCGAGACAAACAAAATCGTTTAGTGTAGATTTTTCAATAGGTTTTCATTTGTCTGCATCAGCCAATTATCACCTTAGAACATTTTCAAATCTATATTTTAACTACGTTTACGAACCGTTTTCTGCTCAATTCGCTTTTCGTAATCCTTCCCTTGAAATATGCGTTGCACAAATATACCGGGCACATGAATTTGATTGGGGTCCAATTCCCCTGCAGGCACTAATTCCTCAACTTCGGCAACCGTAATTTTAGCAGCTCCACACATACAGGGATTGAAGTTTCTGGCCGTACCTTTGAAAATTAGGTTCCCTGCTTCATCTCCCTTCCAAGCTTTTACAAATGAAAAGTCAGCCTTAAAGGCTTCTTCCAGTACGTACATTTTTCCATTGAATTCCCTCGTTTCCTTGCCCATAGAAACTTCTGTTCCATAACCTGCGGGAGTGTAAAATGCCGGAAAACCGGCTTGGGCGGCCCTACATTTTTCTGCCAAAGTACCTTGGGGGGTCAGCTCTACTTCCAATTCACCACTAAGCATCTGTCGCTCAAACTCATCGTTTTCACCCACATAGGAAGAAATCATTTTCTTTATCTGATGTTTTTGTAACAACAAGCCTAGACCAAAATCATCCACCCCGGCATTGTTTGAAATGCACGTAATATTCTCAATGCCTAGTTCAACCAATTGGGCAATGGCATTTTCTGGAATGCCACAGAGACCAAAACCTCCCAGCATAAAGGTCATTCCGCTCTCGACTCCTTGCAAGGCTTCTTCTACACCAGCTACTTTTTTAAGAATCATACAATTAAAATTGAGTTTGTTGAATTTACAATTTTATCCATAAAAAAACCCTTAACGCTTTATAAAGGTTAAGGGTTTTTATGAATTATTTAAAACTTTTAGAAGTCTAAATCGTCAAGGTCGTCTTCTAATTCAATGTCATCCTGTTCTTCTTCTGCAGGTTGCGTACAATCTACGCGAATGGACAGGTCTTCTGGTTTCTCAAAAGCTCCGTCCGATATACCCAAATCTTTATTTTCATAATTCTTTTTCATGTACATACCCCAGATAGGTAAAGCCATGGATGCTCCTTGACCATAAGTAATGCTTTTAAAGTGTACGGACCTTTCTTCGCCACCTACCCAAACACCTGTCACCAGATTTGGGACCATTCCCATAAACCAACCATCACTTTGGTTTTGGGTAGTTCCTGTCTTACCGGCGATCGGATTGGTAAATCCGTAGGGGTAGCCTGTAATAATCTCTTTGTATTCCGTAGCATTCTTTTTATAACTATGTCGCAATCTAGTTCCTGAACCACCTTGTGTAACCCCTTCCATAAGGTTGACCATAGCGTATGCCACATCTTTGCTAAGTACATCTTTAGTCTCAGGAACATACTCGTAAAGAACCGTACCGTTCTTATCCTCAATACGTGTGACCATCACCGGCTTTACATACACCCCTTGGTTGGCAAATGCCCCATAGGCACCTACCATTTCATACACATTAAAGTCCGGGGTTCCCAAGGCAATTGAGGGAACTTCGAGAATTTCACGGTCCAAACCTAAATTTTTTACAATGGATACCACCGATCGTGGCCCCACTCTATCTATTAATTGCGCCGTTACAGTATTAACGGAATTGGCCAACGCGTCTTTTAAGGTGTAATCCTTTCCAGAGTACCTGCCGTCTGCGTTTTTAGGGCACCAAGGCTCTAAATTCCCATGCTTATTGGCTTCAATGCAATATTGAGTGTCGGGCAATACATCACAAGGAGATAACCGCAATTGGTCAATTGCTGCCGCATATACAAAAGGTTTAAAGGTAGAGCCTGCCTGTCTAGCACCTTGAATTACATTGTCATATTGAAAATGCCTGTAATCAATACCTCCAACCCAAGCTTTTACATGCCCCGTTTGTGGTTCCATGGACATCATGGCCGCCCTTAAAAAGGTTTTATAATACCTAATGGAGTCCATAGGGGTCATAATGGTGTCTTTTTCACGTCCATCACTTCTCCAATCAAATACGGTCATTTCGGCCTTCTTGGTAAAAGATTCCCTAATCTGCTTTTCAGATTTTCCTTGATCTTTCATTTTTCTCCATCTCTCCGAGGTCCTCATAGCCCTTTCCATAATGGAATTAATTTCAGATTTGTCCAAATCCAGAAATGGGGCTGTAGGATTTCTGTCCGGAGTGTTTTGGTGAAAGAACTCAGCTTGCAGTTTGGTCATGTGCTTGCGCACGGCATCTTCGGCGTTCGCCTGCATCCTAGAATCTATAGTGGTATATATCCTTAAACCATCTAACCAAAGGCTCCATTTATCCCGGGCACCATCTATGGCTGGTTTTGGATTATTCTCGATCCATTTGTTCATGAATCCCTGTAAGTACATTCTAAAGTACGTGGCAAGACCTTCCCTGTGCGATTCCGGATTATAGTTAATATCCATTTTAAGAGCCTGCAACGAGTCCTTTTCCTTTTCTGAAATATATCCGTATTTGGCCATCTGGCCCAAAACGGTATTCCTACGGTTGGTAACCAACTCTTCCCTTCTAATGGGGTTAAAATACGAGGAGTTTTTAAGCATCCCCACCAGAACGGCAGATTCTTCCGTCTTCAATTCTTGCGGTTCCTTACCAAAGTAAATTTTGGAGGCAGAACGGATTCCATCGGCATTATTAAGAAAATCATACTGATTTAAATACATGGCGATGATTTCCTCCTTTGTATACTGTCTCTCCAACCTCGTTGCCAAGACCCACTCCATTATTTTTTGCCTAATGGCCTCTACCTTATTTTTAGAACGTACCCCAACAAATAACTGCCTGGCCAACTGTTGGGTTATGGTACTTGCACCGCCTTTACTTCCCAGATAGGCAACCGCCCTCATTACGCCATAGGCATCAATACCGGAGTGGTCATAAAAACGTGCATCTTCCGTGGCTACCAGCGCATTTACCAGGTTTTCCGGCAAACTATCATAAGGCACGGGAGTACGGTTATCATCCAAGTAGAATTTTCCCAATGTCTTTCCATCAGAGGAAATAATTTCTGTTGCTAGATTTGTTTGTGGATTCTCCAGGTATTCATATTCTGGCATATCAATACCCAACATGCCCCATGAAGCCAATAAGAAGATTAGCGTGGCCACCAAAATTCCGGAGGCAAATAAAATCCAAAACCATTTAACAAATTTGAAAAAACCGGTTGGCTTTTCCTTTTTAGCAACCTTGGCCATATTCTATTGATTACTTTTTTCTATTTCAAAACCTACATCGGTGACACCTTGAAGGCTTTCAACCCCGTTTACACTACCATTTCTGCGCATGGCATGAGACAAGCTCAAGTTATATACGCCAGAAGTAGGAAAAACGATGTTCTCCTTGTACCATAATTTGTTTTCCTTGATGCTGCCGTAGCCTTTTCCTAACCAAGTCCCGTCTGGTAAAGCCATTTCATACTCTAAAGTATCCTTCACCGTTTCCCCAGATGGAAATTCCAATTCTGCAATAAGGAACAAGTTGTTATAAGGAAAGGAAGCATCATTGCGCACCGTTATGAACATATGGTGTTTTTGTATCGTATCTATTTCTGAAAAGGAAAATTGATAGATACTGTCCTTGTTCCAAGCCCCATTTTTAGTGGCTTGAAATTCTGATTTCACCAAATTTTCATTGCAAGAAAAAAGTAAGGCTATACTAAAAAGTGCGCCCCAATATTTACCCATTTTTCTGTTGCCTTTTGTTATTGTTCCTGCGTTTCTTTTGGTTTGGCCTACCGCTATTTTGCCGGTTGTTTTTTGGCTGATTATCCTTTGATTGGTTTTTAGCATTCCCACGGGACCTTGTTTTGGAATCGCCATTTTTGCTTTTGGACTTATTGCGGTTGCGCTTCCTGTTTCTTGACTTTTTGGGCCTATCAAAACGGGTTAAGCTATCTTGCCCCACTACATTTTCAAAAACGGTCTCCTTTTCTTCATTAACGAAGTTTTCCGTGGTATATTCCTCTAAACTTGCAACTTTTTCCTTTTTCTTATTCTTCTCCAATATTTCCTGTACTTGCCCTTTGTTAAGAACATACCAATTGGAAGGGTCGTCCTTGTAGGAGAACCACAAAAGTTCTTTGAAAATATCTGTCTTTTGGCAGAATGCAAGCCCTTTTTCAGTAAACAATTTTGTATCGGAAGCGGGAAAATCCTTAAGTGCTTCCAAATACATATCAAGCTCGTAATTTAGACAGCATTTTAGCTTACCGCATTGACCGGCCAGTTTTTGGGGATTTAAGGATAATTGCTGGTAACGGGCCGCGGATGTAGAAACGGATCTAAAATCCGTTAGCCAAGTGGAGCAACAAAGCTCCCGGCCACAAGAACCAATTCCTCCTAGTCTCTGGGCTTCTTGGCGGTAACCTATTTGCCGCATCTCTATGCGAATACCAAAGGCCTTGGCCATGTCCTTGATCAACTGCCTAAAATCTACTCTTTCCTCAGCGGTGTAATAAAAGGTGGCTTTAGAACCATCGCCTTGAAATTCCACATCGGAAATTTTCATTTGCAGTTTAAGAATGATGGCTATTTCCCTGGCGCGTTTTTTAATCTCCTCTTCGCGGTCCCGGCATTTTTGCCATTTATCTATGTCATTTTGAGTCGCCTTCCGGTAGATTTTAGGAATGGCCTTATCCTTGAAATCCACTTTTTTGCGCTTCATCTGCACCTTGACCAGTTCTCCCACCAAGGTAACCATGCCAATATCATGACCAGATTGGGCCTGAGTGGCAATTACATCACCAATGGAGAGGGTTAAGTTCTCCGTATTCCTAAAAAATTCTTTTCTGCTATTCTTAAAGCGTACTTCCACACAATCAAAAGGTTTTTCACCCCCAGGAAGCGACATATTGGAAAGCCAATCAAAGACCGTTAATTTATTACAACCATCGGTACCACAAGTTCCGTTGTTCTTGCATCCACGAGGTTGTCCGTCCTTTGCGGTCGAACAACTGCTACAGCCCATATTTTATATCTTGATCCCTAAACTAGGTGATACTCACCTTATGGGATTGGGTTCATATTAATCTTAAACGTAAAGGTAATGAAATTTTGATGCGATGTAAAGCGAACAATTTTACCTGCCGCTTATTGCTTGAACTTCAATACTTCCGATCGTCCTTTTTTGAATATCTTATTACTCGCACCTTTACCCTTTCTAAGCTTTTTCTGTTCTTCATAGGGTAATGCATTTACTTTTTTGCAATCATCGCTACAGCAATTATCCATTTGGGCAGCGCATTCATCGCATTGTATAAAAAGAAGATGACAAGCTTCATTGGCACAGTTTACATGCGTATCACAAGGTTTACCACATTGATGGCAATTGGAAATTATATCTTCCGATATACGTTCGCTGCGCCTATGGTCAAACACAAAATTTTTACCCAAGAACTTGTTTTCCAACTTATTGTTCTGTACTTGGCGGGTGTAATCAATAATACCGCCCTCTAATTGATATACTTGTTTAAAGCCTTTGTGCTTGTAGTAGGCACTGGCTTTTTCACAACGAATACCTCCCGTACAGTACATAACCAGTTTTTTATCCTCCTTATGTTCCTTAAGGTCGTTTTCTATAATATCCAACGAATCTCGAAACGTATCTACATCTGGCGTAATGGCATTCTTAAAATGACCTATCTCACTTTCGTAATGATTGCGCATGTCTACCAAGATGGTATCCGGGTCTTCAATAAGTTCGTTGAATTTTTCTGCACCTACATGAATACCTTTATTGGTAACATCAAAAGTAGCGTCGTTAAGACCATCTGCCACTATTTTGTTCCTAACTTTTACCTTCAGCTTTAAAAAAGACATATTATCCTGTTCAATGGCAATGTTAAGCCTAACATTTTCCAAGAATGAAATGCTGTCCAGATGTTCTTTAAAAGCTTCAAAATTTTCTGCCGGAACGGAAAGTTGGGCGTTGATACCCTCATTGGCCACGTAAATTCTACCTAAAACATCCAATTCATTCCAAGTGATGAAAAGATGGTTCCTAAAAATCTTGGGATTACCAATATGTGCATATTTGTAGAAAGAGATGGTAAGGCGTTCTTGCCCCGCCTCTTCAATAAGGGCGGCTCTCTCTTTTGCACTTAAAGTGTTGTACAGTTGCATGCTATACCTACGTTTTAAGTTAAAAAAAGAATACTAATTTTTTTGCAAAACTACGTAAAATAGAGGGTATACCAATAAAAAAAGAGCCCTGATGGACTATCAAGGCTCTTCAATGGCCATTCCATTGACTCTTTTTCATAGCAGTCTTTAAAAAACACTAAATAGGAATGGGCCTGTGTTGCCCTCCATATATAGCTATCTGGAGGATGATGTTTGAGTTAGTTCCCGATAAATCGGATGTCGTGTTTCTAACAAGATACCGTTTCCCATAAAAGGTTGCGTCTCTAGTATAAAAAAGTCGATTCTTCTTAAACAAGATGTTTGGCGTCATTAAAGAAAGTCTATAAACAGTGACCCTTCTAAAAACTTATAAACATTTGAAGTTCAAACATCCCAAGTTAGGTCAAAATCCAATTTTAGCAACTGGTTTTGTGCAAAAGAAATGGTAATTTAGCAATCCTAATTTTGAAAAATATGAGCTCGGAAAAAGACGCCAAACTTAAGGCATTAAAATTAACGTTAGACAAACTGGATAAAACATACGGAAAAGGCGCGGTCATGAAAATGGGTGATAGCGTAGTAGAAGATGTAGATGTAATCCCTTCCGGTTCCCTAGGTCTAGACATTGCCTTAGGGGTAGGTGGTTATCCCCGTGGCCGGATCATTGAGATTTACGGTCCAGAATCCTCCGGTAAAACTACTCTTACCTTGCACGCCATGGCAGAAGCACAAAAAAAGGGAGGTATTGCCGCTTTTATTGATGCAGAACATGCTTTTGACCGTTTTTACGCGCAGAAATTAGGGGTTGATATAGATAATCTTATCATCTCCCAACCTGATAATGGGGAGCAAGCTTTGGAAATTGCGGATAACCTCATTCGTTCAGGAGCCATTGATATTGTGATTATTGACTCCGTTGCTGCCCTTACCCCAAAAAGTGAAATAGAAGGTGAAATGGGTGATTCCAAGATGGGGCTTCACGCAAGATTAATGTCCCAGGCTTTGCGTAAACTAACGGCCTCTATAAGCAAAACCCATTGTACCGTAATTTTCATTAACCAATTGAGGGAAAAAATTGGGGTGATGTTCGGAAATCCGGAGACCACCACTGGTGGTAACGCCTTGAAGTTTTACGCATCGGTTAGATTGGACATTAGAAGATCTACCCAAATAAAAAATACCGATGGGGATGTACAAGGTAACAAAACCCGTGTGAAGGTGGTTAAAAACAAGGTGGCACCACCCTTCCGTACCACAGAATTTGATATCATGTATGGAGAAGGAATATCAAAAGTAGGTGAAATCATAGACCTTGGAGTACAATATGAGATTGTAAAGAAAAGTGGTTCATGGTTTAGCTACGGAGACACCAAACTAGGCCAAGGCCGTGATGCCGTTAAATCCCTTCTATTGGATAACCCTGAATTATTTGAAGAACTGGATGGTAAAATTAGAGATGCCATTAACGTACTTTCTGAGTAAAGCGAATAAATAACCTTTGTATATCGCTTGTTTTGGTGCAAATAGTTAAATATTGCCCAAAACAAGCGATTTTCATTTCAACTCTTCCCAAAGAACGCAACCCTTACGTCTCTTTTTCATCTTATGAAAAAAAATTGACGTAGTTATGAAGCGATTGTTTTATCTAGTATCTTCGGTAGCTGTCGCATTTGCAATTGGATCATGTAGTTTGGACGATGATGGAGCCAATTTTCATTACACCCCCTTGCAAATTGTGAACGCACAAGTTCCGGATACCTTTGAATTTGGCAGAGTCTATACGATAAATGTAGACCTTTTAAGACTCAATGACTGTATGTTGGCAGATAGGTTTGAAGTTAAGCCCTCTACCACAGACTCTACCAATGTAAGAACGGTATCCCACATAGGTATTGAACTCGAAAAGGATGCATGTGCCGAAATTGCACAAGAAATAAGGGATTCTTTTCAGTTTGAAGTAATCTATACAGACCCGTATGTGTTTAAATTTTATTCAGGGGACGATACAAACGGCAATCCTGAATTCATAGAATTAATTGTGCCGGTAAAATAAATTAGCTTAAACCTTTCTTAATCTAACCAAAATTTGAGTCTGGACGAACTCATAAAAAACTGTAAAAAGGGAAATAGACAGGCACAAGAACAATTATACCGAAAATACTCCCCGGTATTATATGCCATATGCCTTAAATATTCCCGAAACAAAACCGAGGCAGAAGACAATCTGCACGACAGTTTTATGGTCATTTTTGACAAAATAGACCAGTTCAAGTCCAAAGGCTCTTTTGAAGGTTGGTTGAAGAGAATAACGGTAAATACAGTATTGCAAAAATACCGAAAGGAAGAATACATGACAGTGGTTACGGACAGTACCGAGTCCGAAACCGAAATTGATAGTGGTTATGCAGATATTAGTTTGAACACCCTTTTGGGCTACATACAAGATTTGCCCCATAAATATAGGCTAACCTTTAACCTGTACGTGCTTGACGGCCATACACATAAAGAGATTGCAGAAATGCTGGGAACATCAGCAGGCACCTCCAAATCCAACTTGGCCCGGGCAAGACAGATATTAAAAGACCGAATAGAAACAACACAGAATAAAGCCATAATTGGGCTATTGCTTTTTTTCATTTTGGAAATATGGCCTTAACCCAATTAGAAAACATCAAAAGACTAAGAACACCGTACCTAAGACATTAAAAATGAGTAAAAAAAACCTTGACAGCCTCTACCAAGAGAAGTTCAAGGGCTTTAAGGAAGTACCAGACGAAGCGGTCTGGCAAAAAATTGAAGCATCTTTGGACAAAAGAACTAAAAAGCATGTAATTCCCTTATGGTGGAAACTTGGTGGTATTGCCGCTGCCTTAATTTTAGGCTTTTTGGTATTTAGACCCTCTTCCATCCCTTCAGATACTATACCTACAGTATCCAACACAAAAGGTGAGCCCAATAATTATGATAATTCAGAAAATGAAAATCAGCTTAACACAGACAACGAAATAAATACTGCGGTAGTTGAAGCAAATACTGATAAAGAAGACGAAAGCAAAAATGCAAATGTTATTGATAGGGAGGTTACTACATCCTCTGGAACGACCAATCGCGATAAAATTCAGAAAAGCATAGTCCCTAAAAAAGAGGAAGGTATTACTGCTAGATCAAAATTTGGCAAAAGTAACAATACCAAAGAATCTGGGAATACTCTTTTTCAACCACAAGAAAAGAAAGAATCCGACGCTACTATTTCCAAGCTCGCCACTAATTTTGAGCCTGAAAATGCAAACCTAGAAAACAACGTGATTTCTAAAAATGAGAAGTCTTTAGAAAATCAAAATTCAGACAACTCGGAGTTTAGTAGGTCTAACATGGAGAACAATGCGCTTGCGGCAGAGGATACGGAGGAACTAAAACCAAGTGCGCAGGACAAAGAATCTAAAAAATCCATTCTGGACGCCATCGCGGAACAAAACAAAGAGGATGTAGAGGTTGTTGAATCTACCGAAGGACGTTGGAGTGTAGGGCCCAGTGTGGCTCCCGTTTATTTTGATGCGGTTGGTGAAGGATCACCCATACATTCCGCATTTAATCAAAATACGAAATCAGGAAATACCAACTTGAGCTACGGCGTTTCCGTAGCGTACCAAGTGAACAAAAAGTTCAAGGTGCGCTCCGGTATCCATAAAGTTAATTTTGGGTACGACACGGATAATGTTGCCTTTGCCTCTTCCTTAGATGCTTCAAGTTCCAAAAAGATATCAAACATAAATTATAGTCAATCTGCAAAGAACATCATCGTAAATAGTGAAACGGCTACTTTTTCCAGTCTTTCTTCCCCATTGGAAGAATTGGCAATGGAGGTTAGGGATGCCAATGACTTTTCCAGAACGGGCGCCATGGCTCAACAATTGGGCTATCTTGAAGTTCCTTTGGAATTGGATTATTCCCTTATTGACAAAAAGATTGGCCTTAATCTAGTAGGAGGTTTTAGTTCCTTGTTTTTACTTGACAATTCTGTTACGCTTACCTCCGGGGATTTAACTACGGAAGTGGGGGAAGCTAACAATATCAACGAGGTTAACTTTAGCACCAACGTTGGTTTTGGGGTTAACTACAAGTTTACACCCATGATTCAATTGAACGTTGAACCTGTTTTCAAATACCAATTGAACACTTTTTCTGAAGTTTCAGGTGATTTTAGGCCTTTTAGTGTTGGTGTCTATAGTGGACTCAACTTTAAGTTTTAAGTCTAGCTACTAAATGGATTTGTCTATGGTAACATAAATAAATTGGTGTATTTTGCTTCATGCAGATCATTGGCCAACCAACGTACTAATCGTTCATGAAGCATAAATACCAAATTTTTAAGGCCGTTGCACATCATGCAAGTTTTACCAAAGCCGCAGAACAACTTTTTATTTCGCAACCTGCCGTGTCCAAAGCCATCCGAAGCATTGAAGAGGAATACAAAACCACTTTTTTCCTTCGGAAACGAAACTCCATAGAACTTACCGAAAATGGCCAAGCTTTCTTAGTTTACGTTAATCGTATCCTTGAACTCCTTTCCGAAGTTGAAAATCAGTTTTTACATCAACAGGAGAGCGTTCCGAGTCTTATCAATTTTGGCGCCAGTACTACTATCGCCAATCACGTGGTTCCTGAAATAATCGCCAAGTTTAGGAAGCAACATCCGCAAACGACATTTGAAATAAAAAGTGAAAACTCAGAAGAAATTGAGCAACTCATTTTAAATCAGCAAATCGACTTTGGTATCACTGAAGGAACAAATACCCACAAGAAATTGCAGTATCATAAATTTATTAAAGACGAAATTGTATTGGTTACCGGGACAAGTAACACCCGGTATAAACAAAATTCCGTTTCCCTTGATAGGCTAGCCAAACTTCCATTGGTAGAGAGGGAAATCGGTTCGGGCACCCGTGACATTATATACGACAAACTAAAAGAAACTTCCATCAAAAGACTAAATACTCTTGTGACCCTCAGCAGCACGGAAGCTATTAAAAACTACCTCTACCATTCCAATACCTTTGCCCTCCTTTCCATTCATGCCGTTTCCAACGATTTGCTTTTAAACAAACTTAAAGTAGTAGAAATAAAGAATTTCTCTATTGACAGGTGGTTTTACTTTGTTTCCAGAACCGGTTATCAATCTGCCGTGATGGATTATTTTGAGAAATTCGCCAGAAACAACTATAACTTTTAGTTATTTCAGATATCAAAATAGATTCCGTATAAGCAATACAAATCAGCTAATTTTACCAACAAATTCAAGTTATGAAGTTGGTATTCAAAAGGTTTGCATTTATTCTGTTGGCCATTCTTATTTTAACAGGATGGGTTGGCAGTCCCATTGCCCTATTAGCAGGGTTCGGCTTCAGCCTTCTTTTTGACAACCCCTTTAAAAGATTTTGTCATAAATCCATTCAATTATTGCTAAAGGTATCGGTGGTAGGTCTTGGTTTCGGGATGTTCATTAATGAAACCATAGAAGCAGGAAAAGAAGGATTCTTATTGACATTTTTATCCATTCTACTTACGGTCAGTTTAGGTTTTTTATTGACTAAATTGCTTGGTTTAGACAAAAAACTTGGGCACCTGATTACCTCGGGCACCTCCATTTGTGGTGGCAGTGCCATTGCTGCTATTTCTCCCGTAATCAATGCCAGAAGCAAAGCCATAAGCATAGCCTTGGCCGTGGTTTTTTTACTTAACTCCATAGCCTTGTTCGTCTTTCCGGCTGTAGGTCATTTTTTTGGGTTGAATCAACATCAATTCGGTCTTTGGTGTGCAGTGGCCATTCATGATACCAGCTCGGTAGTGGGCGCAGCCTTGGAATATGGTGACGAAGCCCTGCAGGTGGCCACCACCGTAAAACTTTCAAGAATGTTATGGATTTTGCCCTTATCCGTTCTATCAATGTTTGTGTTTAAAGCGAAGGGCGAAAAGATAAAAGCGCCGTACTTTATTCTTTTTTTTATCGGTGCCATCATCATCAACAGTTACCATTTATTGCCCGAAACACTTACGAAAACCTTGGTTATCACCTCAAAACATTTGTTGTTGTTGACGCTGTTTTTAGTAGGCTCTACCATATCTATTTCAGAATTGAAGCAGACCGGCATTAGACCTTTGGTTATGGCATCAAGCCTTTGGATTTTCATCTCGGTGCTCTCCTTGGGTTTAATTATATACCAACTTGTATAAAAAAGAAAGAGTGGTGCACTGCACCACTCTTGTACCATTAGAAATCACTCTAAATGGCTATTTTAAATCGTATCGATCTAAATTCATCACTTTATGCCAAGCTGCAACAAAGTCATTCACAAACTTCTCTTGTCCGTCTTCACAGGCATACACCTCAGCAATGGCCCTCAGTTCAGAGTTGGAACCGAAAATCAAATCTACTCTGGTCCCCGTATATAGTACGTCACTAGAACCTCTTTTGGTAGCTTCAAAAACAGTCTCGTTGCCTGACGTATCCTTCCATTCCAAATCAAGGTCTAAAAGGTTTGCAAAGAAATCATTACTTAGAACGCCTGGCTTATCTGTTAATACACCATGGTTGGAACCATCGTAATTAGTTCCCAAAACACGCATTCCTCCAAGTAAAACGGTCATTTCAGGGGCTGTTAAGGTCATCAATTGTGCCTTATCAACTAACAGTTCTTCGGTAGAGACATTGAATTTGTTCCTAACATAATTTCTAAATCCATCTGCTCTAGGCTCCAAGGCCTCAAAAGCTTCCGCGTCTGTCTGTTCTTCCGTAGCATCAGTGCGACCTGCACTAAAAGGAACGGTCACTGCGTTTCCGGCTGCACCGGCCGCTTTCTCGACTGCAGCACATCCACCTAAAACAATCAAATCTGCCAAGGAAACCTTTTTATTTCCGGACTGTGCATCATTGAATTCCTTTTGAATTCTTCCCAAAGTATCCAGTACTTTTTCTAACTGCTCCGGATTATTGACTTCCCATTTATTTTGAGGTGCCAATCTTACTCTCGCTCCATTGGCGCCACCACGTTTATCCGATCCTCTAAAGGTTGAAGCGGAGGCCCAAGCGGTTGAAACAAGTTCTGATACCGATAATCCGGAGGCCAAGATATTCGCTTTCAAATTAGAGATATCGTTATCATTTATTAGGTCATGATCCACCGCAGGTACGGGATCTTGCCAAATGAGCTCTTCTTGAGGCACTTCTGGACCTAAGTAACGGTCTACAGGCCCCATATCACGGTGCGTTAATTTGAACCAAGCCCTGGAATAAGCATCAGCAAACTCATCAGGATTCTCTAAAAAGTGTCGCGATATCTTTTCATAAGCGGGATCCATTCTCAAAGACATATCGGTCACCAGCATAAATGGAGCATGTTTTTTCTCTGGATTGTGGGCATCAGGAACAGTTCCAGCTCCTGCATCGCCCTTGGGCTTGTATTGCCAAGCACCTGCAGGGCTTTTCGTCAATTCCCACTCATAACCAAACAAGTTTTCAAAGTATTTATGGCTCCATTTCGTAGGGGTATCTGTCCATGCTCCTTCCAAACCACTGGTTATGGTATGTTCTCCTTTGCCACTTTCAAAATTATTTTTCCACCCCATGCTCTGTTCCAAAATACCGGCACCGGCTGGTTCTGCTTCAACATAATCGTCTGGATTGGCTGCACCATGGGTTTTTCCAAAGGTATGGCCTCCGGCGATTAAAGCTACCGTTTCATAATCGTTCATGGCCATACGGCCGAAAGTTTCGCGAATATAATGAGCAGCTTCTACGGGATCCGGATTGGCATTATGTCCTTCAGGATTCACATAAATGAGTCCCATATGGGCGGCACCTAACGGATTTTCCAACTGATTTTCATTGGCATAACGTTCTTTGTTGCCCAACCATTCACCTTCTGAACCCCAATAAATATCCTCTTCTGGCTGCCAAATATCTTCACGTCCGCCTCCAAAGCCGAACATCTTCAAGCCCATGGACTCGTGGGCGCAGTTACCGGCCAAAATCAACAAATCTGCCCAGGAGAGTTTCTTTCCATATTTTTTCTTGATAGGCCAAAGTAACAAACGGGCCTTATCAAGATTAGCATTGTCTGGCCAACTGTTCAAAGGTGCAAAACGTTGAGATCCGGAACCTCCACCTCCTCTACCATCTGCAATACGGTAGGTTCCTGCACTATGCCAAGCCATACGAATGAAAAAGGGACCATAGTGACCGTAATCTGCAGGCCACCATTCTTTACTATCCGTCATTAAATCATATAAATCTTGCTTAACGGCGGCTAGATCTAATTTTTTAAATTCTTCAGCATAGTCAAAATCCTTATCCATAGGATCGGAAAGGGAAGAATGCTGTCTTAAAATATTTAGGTTAAGTTGATTGGGCCACCAATCTTTATTGGTGGTACCGCCTCCCGCAGCTTGATTGAAGCTTCCGTTCAAAAACGGGCATTGTGCTGCGTTCGATTCGTTTACGTCCCAAGCTTCGCCTTGAGAATTGTTGTTGCTCTCCATGCTAATCGTTTTAAGTTTCCTATAAAATTACCAAAAAACGAATTGGAAAAGACACGCAAAAATTTGAATTAAATTATTCCTGTATTGATTTTTCTTATACCAACTGTCAGCCAGAAAAGATATTTCTAATAGTTAGGCATGTTCATGAGCTTTCTGCCCTTTGTAACTCATGATAAATTATACCACGCACTTTTTCCCGCAATTCTGCTTTGTTTTCTTCCTTAAATTTTTTGGTCTTAAAAAACGAATGTACCGTAGCTCTAGTAACACCCGGTCCGCCGCTAAAAAAGGTAAACGAAAAACGTTTTTTATTATCGATAAAAGTCATGGGAACCACGGGTATTTTATGGGCAATGGCCATTTTAAATGCTCCATCTTTAAAGTGATCTAAAATGATAGATTCATCATCTGGCACGCCACCCTCCGGAAAAATACAAATACTCAACCCCTGGTTCAAGCGTCGCTGGGCACGTCTGTAGACCCCCGTTCTGCTTTTGGTATCTTCCCTATCTACCATAATGCACACCCTTTTATAAAAAAAACCGAAAATGGGAATTTTCACCAATTCCTTCTTACCGACAAACACAAAAGGATTTTTGCTAATATGAAGCATCAACATGATATCCAACATACTGGTATGATTGGCCACCAGCATATAACTCTTCCCTTTTTTTAGACGTTCTTCCCATTTTACTCGTGGTGGGCAGCCCATACCATATAAAATGGGCCTGGCCCAAAGATTCCTTGCCAACCAAAAGAATTGGGGATACCACTTTTCCGAAAGGGTGGTCACCAGCAAAAAAGGAAAAAATAGAATGATGGGAAAAGCTACCAGAATGTAAAACCAAATTCTATAAAGTGTCTGGCCTACTTTTTTGATGAGTGCAAACATGAAATCAAAAATAACAATTTACCCTAGCTTTTTTAGTACTTTCTTTATCTTTGGCCTCTTTGAAACCATTGTCATGCCAAGAATACTAACAGGAATACAAAGTACCGGAACACCACATTTAGGAAATATTTTAGGGGCGATTATGCCAGCCATAAAAATGGCCGAAAAGCCAGAGAATGATTCTTTCCTTTTTATTGCGGATATGCATTCGCTTACGCAAATTAAAGATGCTGAATTACTTAAACGAAATACGTATGCCATTGCAGCTACGTGGTTGGCATTTGGTTTGGACATAGACAAAACGGTTTTCTATAGACAAAGTGATGTTCCTCAAGTCACCGAACTATCGTGGTACCTTAGTTGTTTTTTTCCTTACCAACGGTTAACCCTAGCGCATTCTTTTAAGGATAAGGCAGACAGGTTGGAGGATGTTAATGCCGGACTCTTTACCTACCCCATGTTGATGGCCGCGGATATTTTGGCTTATGATGCCGATGTAGTCCCTGTGGGTAAGGACCAGCTGCAGCATATAGAAATGACAAGGGATGTGGCTTCCCGTTTTCACGCTAAAATGGGCGAAACTTTTGTGATGCCCGAAGGAAAAGTCCAAGAGCAGACCATGTATGTTCCAGGTACGGACGGTGAAAAAATGAGCAAAAGCCGCGGAAATCTGATTAGCCTATTTCAGCCGGACAAAAAGCTAAGGAAGCAAATCATGGGTATACAAACAGACAGTACCCCCATGGAAGAACCAAAGGACCCTACCAACGACAATGTCTTTGCGCTTTACAAGATTTTGGCCTCCCAAGAGCAAATTGAAGAAATGAGTGCCAATTACTTGGCAGGAAATTACGGTTACGGACATGCAAAGCAAGCGCTTTATGAACTTATTGTGGACAAATTTGCCGATGCCCGCGAAAAATACGAGTACTATACCCACCATTTGGAAGAGGTAGACGCTGCACTTGAAACAGGGGCTGCAAAGGCGAGAAAAGTAGCAAATGATGTTATTTCCCGGGTAAGGGCAAAAGTTGGATATTAAAATGAAGCATTTTTTTACGGGATTACTTTTAATCTTGGGCGCTTTTTATGGTTTCTCCCAAGTCGAGATTACCAAGGATGAACTATACCAGCACATTGATTTTCTCACTTCCCAAGAAAAAGAGGGGCGCTATCCCGGAGGGAAAATCAACAAAAAGGTTGTAGACTACATCACAAAAGATTTTGAGAACGCTGGAATAATGCCATTATCAAAATCTTATTTACAAAAATTTAAGGCTTCCCTAAGAATTGCCAAAGGAGAAAAAAAGAAGTCCAAGGCCAAAACTTGGAATGTAGTGGGTTTTATTGAAGGCAACCATCCGGATTTAAAAAAAGAATATATCGTACTTGGAGCGCATTATGACCATTTAGGGCACGGTGGGCCCAGTTCCAAATCGAACAAAAAAAATACGGTACATCCCGGCGCCGATGACAATGCCAGTGGAACTTCGGCCCTATTAGAAATTGCAGAACGGTTAGCGGCGTCTCAGGATAAATTGAAAAGAAGTGTCATTTTTATTGCCTTTGGAGCTGAAGAACAAGGTCTTTTGGGCAGCAAGTTCTTTGTTGAAAATTCGCCAGTGCCATTGAAGAATATCCAACTTATGATCAATATGGATATGGTTGGCCGCCTCAATAATGAAAAACAGGTATATATGGGCGGTGCGGGCACGTTCCCTAACGGACAAGAACTTATGGCCCAATTGGGCAAAGATGCCGGTCTTAATCCTGTGGTTCATGCCGGTTCCGTTGGAGGAAGCGATCATGTTTCCTTTTACAAAAAGAACATATCCGTTTTAGGAATGCACACCGGTGGACATCCGCAATACCACACCCCTGAAGATACCATCGACCTCATAAACTTTGAAGGACAAAAAATGGTATGCGATTACATCTACGCCACCATTTTCAAAATTGCCTCTACCGATTACCCTATGGAATTTATTCCACAAGATTAGAAATTAATCCTCAGGCGCTGTATACGTCACCAAATCAATGGCAATACCGTTGGGGTCTTGAATGGCAAAGTGCCGATCGCCCCAAGGTTCATCCCTCATAGGTATTTTTATTTCGACCCCTGTAGCCTTAATTTTCTCATAAAGAGCATCCACATCTTCTACCTCAATGGTGAGATACATTCCCTTTCCCTCAAACTTTTGATGAAACAAGGGTTGTTGTGACGGGTGATTGGGTAGTAGAAATCCCAATTCTGCCTCTTTATTTGGGGTGTGCATTAATATATAGAATTCATTTTCAAAGGTGACCTCAAAACCCAATATCGAGGTGTAGAATTCTTTGGTCTCCGCTAATTTTTCCGTAATAACTCCTGCATTTAATTTCATGGATAAAACGTTTTTAACCGTGTTTACTTCCTGTGCCTTTAGTTGAAAAGCAAAGAACGCTAAACACAAAAATGGAACAATGGTTCTCATATCATTAATTTATGAAACCAAATTTGCGGCATTAAATGAACTAAAGATTGTAAAAAACGGACATTCTAACGGCCAAAGGCTTTTGAGGGTGTCACTCCGTAGTGATTTTTAAACTCCTTAATAAAGTGCGGTTGGTCGTAATAGCCACTATCAAAAAACAGTTTGTTGCGCTTTAGGCTCTGTACAGAAGGTTTTGCCCTTAAAATGTTCTGAAAGCGAACCACCTTACTAAAGGTTTTTACCGAATCGCCAATGTAGTAGTTAAAAAGCCTTCGAAGTTGACGCTCACTGAGGCCCACATCCAAATCATTTTGAACACTTAGAACACCCTGTGTTTTCAAAACTTGATTGACGGCAGCGTAAAGTCTCGAATCTAAATTCCATTTCACCGTAGATAGATAGTTTAAAAAATAGTTATCAAGCCTTTCTTTAATTTCTTCAAAGGACAATTCCTGATTCATGTTCCGACTCAAGAACTGCTGTGTTCTTTTATGTACAAGCATTAAATCCTCATAACGATTGCTCAATTCAGAAGCATCGACCCTGAACAGCTGCGGAAACATGGTAGGAAGAAAACGTATTCCTACATAATGAAATTCGGGGTCCAAGGGGAACTCCGTATACTTTTTACAAAAACCCATTACCAAACTTTCCTGAGGTCTTTCCAATTCAAGAAAGATATCGATACAGCCATCTGCCACCACCCGGTAGGTAAAACTTTCATCTAATCTTGTCAAGGTTTTCAGCTGCCAATAGCAATAGATAAATGGGCAAAGTTGTTCCCTAGGCACCATCTCTCTATAGACTACCTTCTCACCGGTCTGCTTTAAGGTAGGTTGCACTGGCAAGTATAAATCTCTAATCGATTTTAGAACTTCCATAGTGATTTGACCCAAATTTTAAGAACCGACCGGCAGGTCGGTTTAGTTCCTTTTACAAAAGAAAGATACATAATCCTACACCGTTTTACGGATGTTATTCATCCATAAGCTACTTAAAACAGCCATCAAATCGACAAAAGGCTATGAGCACCAACCGGGTAGTCGGTAACAATTCCTAAAATTTAAGAGAGAAATGTATCAAATAGCCTCGAACAACTTGCCGGGCAGCGGTCTAATTACCCCTTTCATCTCCATATTAAGTAAAGTGGACGATGTTTTAAAAATAGGTAGTTTACATTCCAATGCTATGCTATCCAACAACTGTTTTCCCTCTTTTTGAAGATAATCGTATATGGTTTTTTCAATGTAGTCCAGTTCAACAAAAAGCTGTTTTTGAATCATTGGCTGCTTTTTTTCCATTTCCCAATTGAGCATGTACACCAAATCTGCCGCAGAGGTAAGCATATGCGCTTTTTGCTGTTTGATCAAATTGTTACAACCCATGGAGTACTTGTCATTGGACCTACCGGGTACGGCAAAAACATCCCTGTTATAGCTATGCGCAATATCCGCGGTTACCAAACTACCGCCCTTATCCGCAGATTCAATCACTATTGTAGCTTCGCTCATACCTGCAATTATCCGATTTCGTTTTAAGAAATTTTCCCGATCCGGATTACTGGTGCTCCAAAATTCAGTTAGGAAACCACCATTTTTTTCAACCTCGGTTTTAAACTTGGCATGTGCTTTTGGATAAAGCTGATTGAGTCCGTGGGCCAAACAACCGATAGTCTGCAAATTGTGACGTAAAGCTGCTTTTTGAATGGCTATATCAATTCCATAGGCAAAACCGCTAACAATAATAGGGTCTAAAGGCGCGATTTCTTCAATAAACTGGTCGCAAAAAGCCTGTCCGTAACTGGTGATTTTTCTCGTACCCACTACGCTAATGATTTTACGGCCATCCAACTCCATATTCCCTCGTTTAAAGAGAAGAACGGGGCTGTCTATACAGTGTTTTAAGTAAGACGGGTAGCTATCATCCATAAAATAGGACCATTCCCAATTATTGTTTTGAATGACCTGCAACTCCTCTTCAGCGGCCTCTATATGCTCACCATCATACAAACCCTGCAATGCATATGTTCCTACACCATCTATTTTTAATAAATGCTCCTTCTTGGATTTGAATATTTCGGATGGGCTTCCACAATTAGAAATCAATTTTTTGGCAGTAACATCTCCAATGAATGGTGTATGTTGAAGTCTTAAAACTGCAAGTAATTCATCCGTAGTCATTTAAAGCAAGTCTAGAGTTATCCACAAAATACACAAAAAATAATGTTAATAAAAAGTTACCCGAAGCCTGTTTTGGCGAATAAATTTTTCTAAAATTTGTGCTGTATGGGCTTAGAACACTATATTAAAGATTTACTTTACCGATATAATTGTGTAGTAATACCGGGGTTTGGCGCATTTCTTACCCAAGAAAAATCTGCCGTAATCCAAGAAACTACCAATACTTTTTATCCTCCCACCAAGACCGTATTATTCAACCAACAATTGGTCACCAATGATGGCCTTTTGGTTTCCCATGCTGCGGAAGCGCAGAAGGTAAGCTTTGAAGAGATGCTAACCCAAGTAAAGGAGGAAGTAAACCAATGGGAAGGTAGGTTGAAAAATGGTGAACACCTTAGATTGCCCGAAATTGGGAACCTTTGGCTAGGTACGGAGGGCAAAATACAATTCCTATCCGTTAGCAGCGTAAATTATCTTACCAGCTCCTTTGGAATGAGTTCCTTTGTTAACGCCCCCGTTACTAGAGAGACGCTTAAGACCGCGGTAACGGAAATGGAACAGCGAATGCCTATTGCCTTTACTCCAGAAAAAAGAGCGCAAAAATCTTCCCGCCCTTACTTAAAATATGCAGCTGCGGTACTATTGGCCCTAACGGCAGGCTTTGGAGGTTACAAGTACTATCAAACCAATCAGGCCAACGAACAATTGGCCTGGGATGATGCTCAAGTTCAGGTATCCAAACGTATTCAACAGGCTACTTTTTTTGACACTACACCTTTGGAACTTCCGGCTATTACCTTAAAAACAAGCAAAAAGGAAGAGGCGGCTGAAATTGAAAAAGTTTCCGGAGAAAAAGTTCACCATATCATTGCCGGTGCTTTTAGATATAAGACCAATGCAGATAGAAAAATAGACCAATTGAAAGAAAAGGGCTATAACCCTTCTTATATTGGCACCAATCCGTTTGGCCTGTACATGGTGGCCTATGACAGTTTTACCGATGCCAACGAGGCTTTAACAGCCCTTAGGGAAATTAAGCAGACCCAGAAAGATGCCTGGTTAAAGACCATCAAATAAAATCACTTTTTTGTCCCCTAAACATACTTCTACATATCCGTTAGAAGGATGTATCTTTGCCCAAAAAGTAAGATATGCAGGGCAAAAACCCGAAAGACTCCAGAACCACAATGACGGACATGGTTCTCCCTAGTGAGACCAACCCTCTAAATAATCTTTTTGGCGGTGAACTATTGGCTCGTATGGACCGCGCTGCCAGTATTGCGGCAAGAAGACATAGTAGAAGGATAACGGTCACGGCCTCGGTAAACCATGTAGCCTTTAACCAATCCGTGCCTGTAGGAAGTGTCTTAACGGTAGAAGCAGCCGTTTCAAGGGCTTTTAAGACCTCCATGGAGGTCTACCTTGATGTTTGGATGGAAGACCGTTTTAGTGGAGAGCGCACCAAAGCCAACGAAGCAATCTACACTTTTGTTGCCGTGGACGATACCGGTAGGCCCACAGAAGTTCCGCCCTTAGTTCCAGAGACAGACCTGGAAAAACAGAGGTTTGATGCGGCCTTAAGAAGAAAGCAGTTAAGCTTGGTTCTTGCGGGAAAAATGCAACCGAATGAAGCTACGGAACTAAAGGCTTTATTTCTGCAGGACTAACCTTATTAAAAGTCGAAATTATCCGGATCTGGACCTATTCGTTCCCCTTTATCAAAACTGTCTAGATAGTTGATTTCATCTTTAGACAGCTCAAAATCAAAAAGGTCGGAATTAGACGCCAATCGGTCTTTATGGACAGATTTTGGAATGGTCACCACGCCCTTTTGTAAGTTCCAGCGAAGTACTATCTGGGCGGCACTTTTATCATATTTGGCTTCCAATTCCTTGGTAATATCCAACTTAAATATCTTGCCTTGCATAAAAGGAGACCACGCCTCGTATTGAATTTTATGCGTTTTACAGAAATCCAACAACTCCTGCTGAACCAAATAAGGATGAAATTCCATTTGATTAACCATGGGGACAATCTCCGCAGACGTTAGTAAATCCTCTAAGTGGTGCTTTAAAAAATTACTGACTCCAATAGCTTTTACACGTCCTTGTTTGTAAAGTTGTTCCAAGGCCCTCCAGGTTTCTTTATATTTTCCGGCAACTGGCCAATGAACCAAATATAAGTCAACATAATCTACCCCTAGGCGTTGGCAACTTTCATCAAAAGCCTTAAGTGTAGTATCAAAACCTTGGTCACTGTTCCATACCTTGGTAGTCAGAAAAATATCTTTCCTGTCCACATCAGACTCTTTAATTGCCTTACCAACACCCACTTCATTTTTATAAACGGCTGCGGTATCTATATGGCGGTAGCCATGTTCCAAAGCAAATTTGACCGCTTCCACTACCTCCTCATCGTTATCTGCCAAGTAGGTGCCCAAACCAAAATAGGGCATTTTAACTCCATTATGCAATGTGAAGGTTCCTTGTATATCTGTAATCTTTCTCATCTTCTTATTTTTGTAAAGTTTTATAGTTGATACACCCACTCCTCTGGATTTAACTTTGAGGTGTTTTGATGTAAATAGAATTTTAATCGCGTCTGACCATTGGACCGATTGGTATAGATTTTACCTAATTCGGTTTTGGCTTCCACCAAATCTCCCTTTTTCACATAGAGATCGGATAAATTATAGTAAGTGCTAATATAGTTACCATGCTTGAGTTGAACGGCCTTGTTTCCACCAGGAATGGACAGTATTGCAATGACCTCTCCCCTAAATATAGCCCGTGCTTTGGCCCCCTTGTCCGTGGTTATGATTACGCCATTACTCTGATGTTTGATCCCTGGATATATGGCATCACTATACACACCAAAGCCCTGACTTTTAAACCCTTTTTCAACCGGCCAGATCAATCGGCCTTTATTTGCCGAGAAACTGTTCGCAATAATTGCCGCTTCTGGGGTCAACAGAAATTTACTTGGGTCATCATCTGCTTTCCCGGCCTCTTTATTAGCATTTGCAACCGCCTCACGTACCAAACGCTCTATTTCCCTATCTATTTGCCTCGCTTGATTTTGTTTATCCCGTATTTCAGCAGCGAATTTAGTTTCGTCCTTTCGAATGGACCTTAGGAGCTCTTGCTGGCTTTTCTTCTCCGTATCCAATTCGTTCTTAGCCTTGCGGTTGGCAGCTATTAGCCTATCTTTTTCCTTTCGCTGTGACGTAAGTTCCTTGTTCAACGCTGTAAGCTTGTTGGTCTTTATCACTATTTTCTCTCCCTGTTGCCTTCTAAAATCTGTGTATTGCTTTATATACTGAACCCGTTTGAATGCCTGAAAAAAGTTTTCGGAAGACAATAAAAACATCAACTTACTTTGCTGTATTTTACTTTGATACCCTTTCTGGATCATAGTGGCATAATCGTCCTTTAAGTCATTAAGTTCTTTCTTTAATGCCGAAATAGAATTTATATTGGTATTGATTTTTCTATTGAGAAGATTGGACTGTTCATTTGTAACCCTTATGAGCCGCTCCCTTACCTTTATCTTTTGATTCAGGGCTTCCATCCGATCCAGTACGGTACCTTTCTTCTCCTTTTGTGCAAAGAGCAGGTGGTTTATTTGCTCAATTTCTTGTTGCAAACGTTCCCTTTTCGCTTCCAGTTCTTCTTGTGTGGGACCTTGGGCCAAGGCAAATTCTGGCGCAAAAGCAATAGCGCTCAAAAAAAGAAATAAAATGAAGGAGGTATTACTTGGCCTCATTATCAATTACAATCTCTTTAAAACCACTTGGTATTTTATACGGAAAGCTCAAAGTTTTATCAAACTCGATGTTCCTGTATTCAATGTCCACCGTGTTTCTTTCATCGCCCTCTATCGCAGCCACCGCTATTTCCTTAGGCAATAACCATTTGTTTACTTGCTGATAATCCGTATAATTAATTTGCAGTAATCGTTTCTTTAAAGGTTGCGAAAGTTGTTGGGAAGCCATTTTAAAGTTTTCCGGATGAACGCTGAACAATACCTTAAAAAGCTCCATTGGCTTTCTTGGTTTAAGCTGATAATTTCCGCTTACCGTTGAAGCATCGTATTTGGAATCGTTCAAATTAAAAATAGCTTGACCCAATAATAAATTCTGTACTTGTTCAAAATCCAATTCTGTTCCCAAAAAATTACTCAAATAGGCAAAATCGCCATCAAAATACTCATTTTGAAGCTTGTTGTAGAACGAGACTCTTCCTGGAGTAATATAGGCCTTTACCATACCAAACGGCGCACTGATCCAAATGGCCTTATCCTTTTCCATTCGCAAGTTTACGGATACACCTTGTGATGATTGCCCATCAGAATAATCAATCCGCATTTTCCCGCTTAATGTTTTGAAATCGAGGGAATTTTGATAATGATTTTTGATGATGGATTTTGCAGACATTGCAGCATTGGCACTATCATCACCAACCACTTTTTTTGATTTACAGGAAAACACCAAAAATGCAAAGGAAAGTAGGCAAACAACCCGACTTGGCATAAGAGAAAATATCTTCATAACAACAGCGCTTTAAAACCCTATTGAAATCTAAACCTACTTCTAGAAACCGGGTTTTATCTTACGAAGATACATATTTGCCTTGACTGAATTGTTAATGGAATTATAAGCATTGGCCAGCTCTTGATAGAATTTATTGGCCAAAGAAATATCGCCTACCAAATAATCCAAACCTGTTTCCAGCATTTCAATGGCATCCCTGGGTTTGGATTTTCTATTCAACGCATAACCTTGGGCATAGTATAGCAAGGGCTGGGCCGGAAACATTTCCAAGGCCTCTTCGGACTTTTGATCCAGCATCAAAATATTGTCCGTTCGTAAGAACATTTCAATCTGAAATTTATAATGCTCATAGGAATTGGTATCTCTTGATCCAGCATTACCGGTAGATATAAACCCTGATGAAACGGTATGCTGTTTTCTTTCCTCTAAAGCATCGTTTATTTGTACGGACAGCGCCTTGGTGAACTCAGATGCCGTGGTTTCCTTTAGTATTGCCAATGCCGTATCAAAATCGCGCTTTTTAAAGTACGCCAGCGCCAAATTTTCGTTTAACTGAATAATTTCAGGAAGTTTATCTTTCACTATCGCAAATGACTTGCCCTGCTGTCTTAGGGTTTCTACATAGGTATTTGCAAACCAAAGATTCTCCGGGTCGTCACTTAGAGCTGCGAACGCATAATCTTCGGCTAAAGGGTATTGTTTTTCTTTTAGATATACCCTTGCCAATTCATGATCGACCACCAAATTGGCAGGATCAATTTTCTTACATTCCAACAGAAGATTAATGGCCTTGTCATAGTTCTCTATCCCTTTTTGCTTAAGGGCTTCAAAGAAATGCTCTTGAAAGTCATCAGAATAGTTTTCCAGAAAAAGTTCCGCACTTTTTTGCGCATCTATTTCTTCCTCCCCTCCTTCTTGTGCAAAAGAAATGGAAGTGACCGCCAGGACCACTATAGCCAGCATTTGCGTCTTCCAAATCCTATTCTTTTGCATACTTTCTTTATCTATTTTACCCCGGTACTGCCAAAACCTCCCTTACCGCGTACGGTATCCGAAAGGGAATCAACTTCCTTCCATTCTGCCCTTTCGTGTTTGGCAATTACCAGCTGGGCAACTCTCTCCCCATTTTCAATAGTAAAGGCTTCATTGGAAAGGTTTACCAAAATCACACCAATTTCTCCTCGATAATCCGCATCTACCGTACCGGGTGCGTTGAGTACCGTAATGCCCTTTTTGGCCGCCAGACCGCTTCTTGGCCTAACCTGTGCCTCAAAACCTATGGGCAACTCAATAAAAAGCCCGGTTTTAATTATGGTACGCTCTAAAGGTTGTAACGTTATGGCTTCTGAAATATTGGCTCTTAAATCCATACCTGCGGAGGCTATGGTCTCATAGTGAGGCAATGAATGGGCCGACTTATTAATGACTTTTATTTGCATTCGACTTAATGTTATCTATTAATTTACGATTCTCCACTACACTTAGGCAGCCTTCTTTAAAAAAATCTGTCTTAGCTTATCGTTTTCCATCTTGTATACCAACCCTAGAAATAAGACCAGTAGAAGGATACCAATAATCAAATTTCTATCAAAAACATAGAAGGAAAGCACAGAAAACAAAATGGAAACACCTAAATAAAAAGTAATTTTTCTAAAATTATAAGGCACAGGGTATCTAGACTTTCCTAAATAATAGGACAAAGCCATCATGGTCCCATAAGCCAATAAGGTGGCAATAGCTGATGCCATATAGCCTATTGATGGAATAAACAATATGTTCACCCCAATTGTTACCAATGCCCCAGCTAAAGATATAAAGGCTCCGTATCGGGTTCTATCCGTAACTTTATACCATACGGAGAGGTTATGGTAAATACCCAGAAAAAAGCTAGCCAAAATAATAGGTGGAACAATGGCCATTGCATCCCAATATTCTTCGTTCTGTACAAAAAGTTCTTTTAAAATATCTGCAAAAACTATTACCGCTAACAAAATGATGCTGCCCAAGACTACAAAATAATTGGTGATCTGTGCATAGGCCCTTTGCGGGTTTTCAGTTCCCGCATGGCTGAAGAAGAAGGGCTCAATACCCATTCTAAAGGCTGTGGCAAAAAGTGTCATAAAAAGGCCCAGCTTATAACAGGCCGAGTATTTACCTACTTCACTTTTTGCAATATCTTCAGGTAAAAGATTTTCCAATAAAATCCTATCAAATACCTCATTGATGGTAAAGGCTATCCCGGCTACCAAAACAGGCCACGCATATTTCATCATTCGTTTCCATAAATCCGTATCAAAAACATAATCCTTTCGGATATACAAATTGGCCATTAACAATAAGGTGAGACCGCTTGCAATTAAGTTGGATATAAAGATGTAGGAAACCTCAAAATTCTCCTTATACAGAGCCGCAAATGAAGAATCTGGATTGTTTTCTACCATTGATGGCAATACTAACAGGAAGAAAATGTTCAACCCCAAATTGACACCCACGTTTAATATTTTGATAATGGCATATCTCATGGGGCGTTCGTTGGCCCGCAACCATGCAAAGGGAATGATGACCAAGGCATCTAAAGCAATAATAAAAATGGTGTACCTAATATATTCCGCATCAATTCCAGTGGCGGAAGCCATAAAAACTTGTAGAGTAAGGGCCAAAACAACAAAAAGAAGGGTGCTCCCAACAATGGACAAAAGGGAAGTGGTCACTACTTTGGCTTTAGCATCCTTTCCATTATAAAATCTAAAAAAGGCGGTTTCCATCCCGTAAGCCAAGAGCACATTAAAAATAGCGAACCACGCAAAAATAATGGAGACCTCCCCATAACCAGAAGTATTCAAAACCCCGGTGTACAAGGGCAACAACAGAAATGACATCATCCGCGGAAGAACCGTAGCGAGTCCATAAATAGCTGTCTGCTTAAATAATTTTTTAAGTGGGTTCAAGCACGTAGTTTAATGCTCAAAAGTACCCATTTATAGGGATGTGGCAAAGTAAGTATAATTACCTATATGATAGTTTTAACGCTATCTGTTGTTCTTGGCTTCTAGATTACTATACGTAATCGGTAATTTTTGACCAACACCGTTCACTTTATAATACTTTACTTTTTCATTGCTCACATAGCTTATTACGGCTTGCGTATCCAATAATTCAAAAGGAAAAGGCTCAGAAGGATTTAAAGGTCCAGTCTTTGCGCTCTTTTCGCCAAACTCGGCAATGACCACATTACCCAATTCCGTCAATGTAATTTCCACCGGGGCCATCTTACCCTGAAAATATAAGTTCTTGAGTTCTGCCTCTTTGAGCTCCAAACTGGTAATAGGAATGATTAGTTCATAGCCCTCCTGACTTTCATCAGCGGTTTTCCATTCTTGGGCAAACGGTTCACCAAGGTCAAAGGGAGCAATGCCCTCCAATTTTTTAGAACTGGAGCAAGAAACTACCATTAAAGTGATAAGGAAGAAATATATATTTATTTTCATAGTGTCCTTTTAGTGGTTTGCAAGTAAATACGCAAAAACCTCGGTTGTAGACTATCAATATATATAGCAATTAGTCTTCCGCTTCTTCCAAAGACAGGCCTTTCATGGCCAATAAAGCAAAAACGAGCGCTGTAAAGAGAAATAAAGCCGCTAGTGTATATGGTGCCCCAGGAAAATAGATGGCGCCCTCAGGGCGTATAAAATAGTAGAATACCGGAGAAAAAATTAGTTGACCCAGAATAGAAGTTACACTCAACAATCCTGTAATGGCCCCTTGCAAATTCCCCTGTTCTTTTTCCGATACTTGATTGGATATAACCCCTTGAACCGTGGGCCCGGCAATTCCACCCAAGGCATAAGGAATTAAAAAGGCATAGAGCATCCAAGGTTCGGTGGCCAAGGAAAAAAGAAACATGCCAAAGGTCCAAAGAACAAAACCTACCACAATTACTCTTTTTCTTCCAAATTTTTTGACCAAAATCCCTACCAAAACCCCTTGAACCAAAGCCACCAATAAACCAACGACCATGAGCGAAACCCCAATTTCCTTTGGACTCCAATCATAGCGTTCAATACCGTAATAAGACCATGTGGCGGGTAAGGCTTGGCCTGCCAGATTAGCAAGAAAAAAAGCAAGAATTAAGGTAAGTACACCTTTGTAATGCTTCAGGTTTACCAATGAAACACCTGGTATCATTTTTACCCATTGGGCAGGTCTTCTGTTTTCTTTCTGAAGGGATTCAGGTACAAAAAGCCATCCGAAAAGGAAGTTGGCAAAGGTGAGTCCGGCTGCAATATAAAACGGCAGTCTGATGTCTATTTCACCAAAAAATCCACCAACACCCGGACCAATAATGAACCCAAGGCCAAAAGCGGCACCTATCAATCCAAAATTTTTGGCCTTTTCCTCCTTGGTACTTACATCGGCGATATAGGCCGAAGCCACCGTAAAACTAGCTCCAGTTATACCCGCTAAAAAGCGACCTAAAAACAACCATGCTATGGAAGGTACCCATGCATGTATTAAATAATCTACACTTAGCCCTAATAAGGCAATTAAAAGAATGGGGCGCCTACCGTACTGATCAGATATTTCGCCCAATACAGGAGAAAACAAAAATTGCATCCCAGCGAATGCAGTAGTAAGCCACATACCATAAATTACCGCCTGGGCAGTACCTTCACCTGTAAGTTCCATAATCAAATCTGGTATAATAGGAATGATGATTCCGATACCGATGACATCGACCAGGATGGTGATGAAAATAAATAGGAGGGCCGTTTTCTTTGATTTCATAATCGATGGTAAAAATCGACTAAAAAATAAAACCCCACATTTCTGTGAGGTTTTAATTTATCTAAATTATTATTTTAGAACTTGGACTAATTATTCAAGGCCTCGGCACCACCAACAATCTCTAGGATTTCATTGGTAATAGCCGCTTGTCTGGCCTTATTGTACGTCAATTTCAATTGATCTCTTAATTCTTTAGCATTATCGGTAGCCTTATGCATGGCCGTCATCCTTGCTCCATGCTCACTGGCAAAGGAATCTCTTATAGCCTTGTACAATTGAGTTTTTAAGGATTTTGGAATCAACTGTTCCACAATTTCCGCTTTTGATGGCTCAAATTTATAATCTGTACTTATAACCTCGCCACCTTCCGCAGGTACAATAGGTAAAAACTGCTCCGTCATTACCAGTTGGGTAGCGGCATTTTTAAATTTATTGTAGACTAACTCGATACGGTCGTACTTACCGGACACAAATAATTCCATCAATGACTCTGCGATTTCGGCAACGTTATCAAACGTAAGGTCGTCAAAAACCGGACTGTGATTCGCGATCACAGCATTTTTCTTTGTCAAGAAATCATTGGCCTTTTTTCCGATAGCTACAAAATCCACCTGCTTACCAGCATACGTTTCGTTTGAAAGCGCAGTGGTTTGCTTTAGGATATTGGAGTTAAAAGCACCTGCCAAACCTCTGTTGGAAGTAATAGCAACTACCAAAACCTTTTTAACCTCTCGGTTGTCGGCGTACCTACTACCACTATCGGCATCTAAACTGGCGCTTAAACTTTGCAAAAGCTCCGTTAGCTTATCAGAATAAGGACGCATAGCGGTAATTGCATCCTGTGCCTTCTTCAATTTTGCAGCGGATACCATTTTCATGGCACTCGTTATCTGCATGGTAGAGGACACCGATGAAATTCTATTTCGTATTTCCTTTAAATTGGCCATTTTTCAAATTATGAGTTTAAAGTTAAGAGTTAAGAGTTTTTGACTATTGAAACCAACATTCGAATCACCTCCTCACACTTCAACTTCATATCTTTAGGAATTTCTCTTCCGGTAGCCTCTAATATTTCTAACCAATACATGGTTTCATCAGCTTCCTTTAGAGCAATACCAAATTTATTTTTAAAATCCTTTTTACTAACTCCTCTCTGTGCCTCACGTGTATTCGCGCCGATACTCGTTCCGCTTCTTAACAACTGAGAAGCCAACTCAAAATCCTTTTTATCTTTTAACCTATCACAAAAGTGAACAACGTCACAAGCAAACTGAAAACTTTTTATCCTAACAGGACTTTCTCCAAGTTTACTCATAACTCATAACTCTAGACTATTAACTTGTATACTTCCTAGAAAGCTCTTTTGCAACTGTTGTAAGTGTGTCGATTACTTCATCGGTCAACTTACCGGCTTTCAGGGTATCTAAAGTACCTCTATGTTTCGCATTCAAGAACTCTAAATAGTCTCTTTCAAACTCCTTCACCTTTTCTACAGGAACATCTCTCAACAAGTTTTTAGAACCTGCATAGATAATAGCTACCTGATCTTCTACCGTGTAGGGATCATTTTGTGCCTGCTTCAAGATTTCCACGTTACGGCGACCTTTCTCGATCACGTTCAAAGTAGCAGCATCCAAATCGGAACCAAATTTGGCAAACGCTTCCAATTCACGGAACTGGGCTTGATCCAGTTTCAATGTACCGGCAACCTTTTTCATTGACTTTATCTGAGCACTACCACCCACACGAGATACGGAGATACCTACGTTAATCGCAGGACGTACCCCTTGGTTGAATAAATCCTGCTCCAAGAAAATCTGACCATCGGTAATCGAAATTACGTTGGTAGGAATATAAGCGGAAACGTCACCTGCCTGTGTTTCAATGATAGGAAGCGCCGTTAAAGAACCACCACCTTTTACCATTGGCTTCAACACCTCAGGTAAATCATTCATGTTTTGGGCGATTTTATCATCGTTGATCACTTTTGCAGCACGCTCCAATAATCTGGAGTGAAGGTAGAAAACGTCACCTGGATATGCCTCACGTCCTGGTGGTCTTCTTAAAAGAAGAGATACCTCACGGTAGGCTACCGCTTGCTTTGATAAATCATCATAGATAATCAATGCAGGACGACCTGTATCACGGAAATATTCCCCAATGGAAGCCCCGGCAAAGGGAGCATACACCTGCATTGGTGCAGGATCGGATGCATTAGCCGCTACGATAGTCGTATAGGCCAAAGCTCCTTTTTCTTCCAAAGTTTTGGCAATAGCGGCAACGGTAGAGGCTTTTTGACCTATAGCAACGTAGATACAGTAAACAGGCTCACCCGCATCAAAAAATTCTTTTTGGTTCAAGATGGTATCGATACAAACCGTAGTCTTACCCGTTTGACGGTCACCGATAACCAACTCTCTTTGTCCCCTTCCCACTGGAATCATCGCATCAACCGCCTTGATACCTGATTGCATTGGCTCGGTTACTGGTTCTCTATAAATAACTCCAGGGGCTTTACGCTCCAATGGCATTTCATAGGTATCACCGGCGATAGGACCTTTACCATCGATTGGGTTACCCAAGGTATCCACCACACGACCAACGATGCCTTCACCTACTTTAATGGAAGCAATTCTTTGGGTACGCTTTACAGTAGCACCTTCAAGAACTTCTTTTGATGGGCCTAAAAGTACCACACCTACGTTGTCTTCTTCAAGGTTAAGAACGATACCTTCCAAACCGCCTTCAAATTCTACCAACTCCCCATACTGGGCATTTGATAGACCGTAAACGCGGGCGATACCATCACCGACCTGTAATACAGTTCCCACCTCATCCAATGTGGCGGTGGCTTCAATTCCTGATAATTGCTCCTTTAAAATTGCTGATACCTCAGCGGCTTTTACTCCTGCCATTTGTTTAGACATTATTCCTAAGAAAAAAGAATCGAGACATTCTTTCTCCCGAGGTTGTTATTTATAGACTATTCGTAAATTCTCTTTTAATATTATTCAGTTTATTGGCAATACTAGCATCGTATTGTAAATCGCCAACCCTCAATACAAAACCTCCAATGATGCTCTCATCCACTTTATTTTGAATGGTTACCTCATTACCGGTTAATTGTGCTACTTGCCTTAAAACTTTCTTTTCCAGTTCTGCCGTTAATGGTACAGCAGTGGTCACATGAGCTACTCCTTCGCCTTTTAAATCTTCATTAAGGATGATATATTTTAAGGCCACCTCATTTAAAAGCGCAGTTCTTTTATTGCTTGCCAAAGTACCCAAAAGACCTAAAGTAATTTCACTGCTTCCTTTGAAAATGGCAGCCAAAGATTCCTTTTTGGTTTCTTCTTTGATAATTGGACTTTGCAGCATATTTCTAAGCTCTTTGCTTTCGGAAATGGTCGCTACAATGGAACGCATATCGGTTTCAACCGCATTGGCCGCTTTTTTCTCCACTGCAAATGCCAAAACTGCTTTTGCATATCGTAAGGCTGCTCTAGAATCGCTCATTATCGTATTGTTTCGTAGTTAAACTTAAAGAGGTTTCTTAGTTCAATTTAACATCGCCCAACATATCCTCCACAAGCTTTAATTGCTTGTCTTTGTTGGATAATTGCTCTTTAAGTACTTTCTCCGCTATCTCTACCGAAAGGGCGGCCACTTGATTTTTAATATCGGCAACAGCTGCTTTCTTTTCGCTTTCGATGGCAGCTTGTGCCTGCTTCAACAACTTATCACCTTCTATTTGCGCTTGCTCCTTAGAGTCGGCAATCATTTTTTCCTTGATTTCACGAGCTTCTTTCAACATAGCTTCACGCTCCGCACGAGCCTCTTTCAAAAGCTTGTCATTATCCGCTTGGAGATTCTGCATTTCCTTTCGTGCTTTGTCCGCAGCTTCCAACGCTCCTTGAATTCCCTCTTCCCTTTCATTAAGAGAAGTCAAGATGGGTTTCCAAGCAAACTTCACCAACAAGAAAATAAGACCCAACAAAAGAATGGTCTGAACAACAAAAAGGCCTGGTGAAAAATCGTTTATTAAAGTTTCCATATATAATATCTTAAAATGCTAGTTTTTAATGAAAGCATTTCCTGCAACCAACCGTTACAGGAAATTGCTTTTAGGTTCTTCTATTCTTATTTTCCTAAGAACAAGGCACCAAATGCCAAACCTTCTAAAAGTGCAGCGATGATAATCATCGCAGTTTGAATCTTTCCGGTCGCTTCTGGTTGACGGGCAATACCTTCCATTGCCTTACCACCAATTTGACCAAGTCCGATACCTGCTCCGATCACGATTAAACCTGCTCCAATTAAGTTGTACATAGTAAACGATTTATATATTAAATAAAAAACTCAATTCTTAAATAAAATTCTCACGAACGTCTTCTGCATCTGGCACATCGTGCCCAAGGGAATCATGCTCGTGGTCATGGTCATGCTCCGCAACGGCCATTCCGATAAACAATGCTGAAAGCATGGTGAAAATATACGCCTGCAAAAAGGCAACCAACACCTCGATCAAGGTGATGAAAAATGATAATACCAAAGACAAACCTGTCGCTCCCGCAACGCCTAAACTATCTTTTAAAGTAAACATGATGGCAATAAGGCTCATTACTACAATGTGACCCGCAGAAATGTTAGCAAACAAACGAACCAATAAAGAGAATGGCTTGATCAAAAATGCCCCTGCCAATTCGATAATGGCAAGTACCGGACGAATCAACACAGGTACTCCGGGCATCCAAAGCATGTGCATCCAATAATCTTTGTTTCCACTAAATGTATAGATAACCAAAGTAAAAATGGCCAAGGCCGCAGTAACCGCCAACTGACCTGTTACATTGAAACCAAAAGGAGTCAAACCTAAAAGGTTCAAAATCCAAATGAAAAAGAATACGGTCAATAAGTAACCCGTAAACTGTCTGTATTTTTTCTCGCCGATGTTCGGTTTGGCGATTTCATCACGCACGTAAATTACCAACGGCTCCAATACGCGGCCAAAACCGGTCGGTACTTTTTTAGACTTGTATTGTTTTGCCAAGCTAGAGAAAGCCCACAACATAAAAAGGCCTACCAACAAAATACCCATTACACTTTTAGTAATGGAGAAATCCAAAACTTTATGGGCGTTGGTCGCATGATGGGTTTCATCGAATTTTACTTCACTTGCCCCTGCTTCCAGCTCATAAATCTTACTGTGAATTTTAGTGAACTTAGCACCCCCTTTTTCAACGATTACATGACCAGCATCATCATGGTGGAACTCAGAGGACATAAAAGTCACCAAACCATTACTCGACCAAATAATAACCGGTAACGGAAAACCAACATGCTTGCGCTCCCCTTCACTATTGGTGTAAGAAAACAAATGAAAATCATGTGAATCTTTTATGTGATGCTGAATGTAGGCATCCACCTCTTCTTTAGAGCTAACCGCTCCTTCAACCTCTCCTTCAGGATCTGAAGAGGCGAAACCTTGTATTGAGAAACAAAGCGTAAATAACAGTAAAAAGGTTCTGAACGATCTTGATACTTCCTTCATGGGTTCTTTATCAAAAAATTAAGCTCCTAAAATTTGGCGCAAAAGTAGTCAAACTTACTTTAATAAACGGTATAAAATGAGCATAAAATTCTACCTTTATTTACGACGGAGGATTTTTGTAACAAAAAGAACTTCCATTATTAAAAAAATAGCTACTGGAATTAAAATAGAACCTCTGTAAAACCTCGATACCATCTGATCTCCCACGAGTTGCGGATAAAACATCATGGTGAAGACCATAATCTTAAAAACGAGCAGCCCCATGTAAATATATCCCAGCTGAGGAAAAACTGAATCAAAATTTGATGCCAGTTGAAACGCTATTATAATCGATAAAGAGAAAATGGCATGAAACAAATAAGCTTTTTTTAAAAGTGCTTTTAGCTCATGGTGCTCGGTGCCCAAAAGTTGATCATGTATAAAAAAAGAAGTCGTGCCCACAATGGTGAACACGACTATATATAGTATGATTGTTTTAACCACTACGCCATCTATTTGTTTAGGTTGATTACCTTTTTAATTACTAAATACATGGACAAAAATACGGCAATTAAAGTAACCGTATCCTCTAAGTAGTCTTTTTCAAACTTTACATCTAACCACGCCCCTAAAAGATTCCCCAAATAGATGGTTGCCCCCATTTGAATGGCAATACCGGAAAGGCTTGCCGCATTGCGAATCAGGCGTGAATTATCACGAGGCTTTTGCTGGCTCATTGGCAGTACTGCCTACGGTAGACTTAAAGCTGCTGGAACTGGATGCTGCCCCTCCTTTTCCCTTCATGGTACAAGAAGCGTTAAACGTTGCTCCAGGCTCTACCGCTAATTTAGAAACGGAAACGGTACCTTCTATGACAGCTGAAGATTTTAAGGACAACAAATCAGAAACCAATAGTTCTCCATTAAAACTCCCTTCAATATCCGCATTTACACACTCTACCTTACCGTGAATGTAACCATCTTTTCCAATAACCACCTTACCGGTAGTCTTTACGTTACCATCCAATTTACCATCAATTCTGAAGTCTGCTTCTGAAATGATATCACCTTTAATTTTAGTGTGCTTTGAAATTCTGTTGGGTTGTGCGCCTATTTCGTTCATAGTTCTAGGTTTTTTGTTATCGGAAAACATTTGTTAAGGTTTTGGGGTTAAAATCTGATTCTTATAATCTTGTAGGTTCTTGTGCACTTGCACAATTTTATAGTTACTTGATAAAATTACAAAATTCTCATTGTCAATAAGGTAATCCTTGTTAAATTTAATAAGCTCAGCGAAGCCTAATGCGTAGTCCTTGGATTTAAACCCATGAACCACTACAAATTGCTCTTCTAGCGTATAAATATCCTTGGAGACCACATTTTTGTACCTAAGGTCTACAATGGCCTCTTCCAATTCCTTCATCACCCTTAAAGCGATTTGGTTATTGCTTCTTCTAAATGGAAAGACCACTTTCCAATTATCCGTTCCCGTTGAGCCCTCTTCAGCGGAAAATTGGGTTACCGCCAATTTTGGCAGTTGTTCAGAAACGATGGCTTCCGCCTTTTTACCTTCGGGACTATTGGGGTACGTTAAGGCCACATAGTTCAATGCTTCTTCAAAAGGTTCAAAACCATTAAGTCTGCCAATGGCATTCGCCTTTAACATTTCAAACTTGGGAACAATGGCCTCCCCTGTAAACTTCTCTATATTTTCTTCTGCACCGGTAATGGTCTTTAGAAATTCTTGATTTTGGTACAATCTATACAAGGCGGCGTACCGCGCTTCTGGGCTGTCTGCATCCCCTTCCAATACAGCTCTAGGATTTAAAATAATTTCTGCATAACGGGATGCACCATGGTTTTTAAGAATATCGGCCCTCATAGAAGCTAATAACGGACTACCTTCTTCTTCGTAAATTTTGTACAAATTGTATTTGGACGGAAGCACCAAGCGTTCCTCTGGATTGGACGCCAGTACTTTTTCCAATTTACCGGCAGCCAATAGGTTTTCCCTAAACTTTTCCTTGTAAATGAGGCCTAACTGATAATTGGCAAAATTTCTTTCCGTTCTTAAACTATCGATTACCTCAACATCTTTGGGAAGTTGGGCCATATAAAAATCCGTTGACAATTCATCGTTCACCTCTTCCGCTGTACCTTCGCTCTCATTTGAGGCTACAGTATTGGAATTATCAACCGGTAGCGACCTGGATTTATCACTCCACCGCCAGTTATCTGCCAGTTCCCTTTTGCCCCATCTTTGGGAAAATTCATTTTTACCATACCCTAGGCTTGTCACATTATAAAAATAGAACTTACCCTTATTTTCTTTTCCGCCCTTGCTATTTCCAAATTGTGCAAAACCTGCATTACGCCTTTTTTCCTCCTTCTTAGCCTGTGCTTCTTGCTCGGCTTTAAGTTTTGCGATATGCTTTTCAAAATAGGCCAGTTGCTTTTCCTTCGGCATTTCGTAGAGGGTAATGACACTATCTGTATATTGAACAATGTCTTCATATTTGATAACATCTTCCAGATTGTCCAATTTCTTTTTAGTGAACCTATACTTTTTAGTATTTTCCTCTAAGTTGGTCAATACGCTATCATAATAGGCCCCTGCCAATTTGTATTCGTTTTCATCGAAATTATAAATGGCCAAATTTTCATAATTGAGCGCATTAAGCTTGGGTTCGTTTTCTGTAGCGCGCAAAGATTTATTGAAATAGGCCAAAGCGATACTGTCATTTTCTTGCGCTAAATGATATTCGGCCACCTGACGGTAAATAATGTTTAAAAAAGGCCTGTTTTCTCGGTTTTCCTCCAATTCGGTCAAATGCTCCAGCACTAGTTCCTTATTTTCTGAGGTGACCTCCGTATTTTTTATTTTCTCAATTTCGGCATTGATCATATAGACACGCGGCGATTTTCTGTTGAGATCAATTACCTTGTCAAAGGCATAATTGGCACTGTCTTTATGACCCAATTGATTGTACAACTGCCCAATTATGTAGTAGTACCTACCTTTTTCCGGGTTCTTTTTTGTGAGGTACGAAGCTATTTTCAATTGCTGAACGGCCGTATCCAAAACTCCAAGGTATATGTATGCCTGACCCATCATGGCACGTGCATCTGCGTACTCTTGTTCTTTTAGGTCTTCATACTTCATCAACCATTTTAAATTCTTAATGGCCAATTCTTCGTTTTCCAATCGAATATTTACCTTCTCACGCCAAATACGAGCTTCGGCCAACTTATCACTATAATCATATTTATTGATGATATAGTTGAAGGCCTCCAAAGCGGGAATATATCGTTCATCAAAATAACGGGCTTTCCCCAAAAGAAGGAAGGCTTCATCTGTCTGCGGATTTCGCTCCTCGTCCTTAATATCCATACTATGCTTTTGTATGGCTTTGGTAGCTTTTTCCTCCGCAATGATGAAATTGGGATTATTGTCTTCTGAATCTAATTTAATTTCTCCTGATACTTCCAATCTTTCCACCGGTAGTACTTCCCAATAATCATCATGGTAGGTATTATTGAGTTCTTCCCTGCCCTCTTCAAAAGCAATGTTACCGTTATAAAGCGTATTGTACTTGGTATTCATCGCGTGCCAATTTCGGTTGACAAACGTATCTTTCTTGGTAGAACATGCGCTTAGTACGATGCCCCCAAGTACCAAATTCAAGACCAGTTTAGAATGTAGTTTCAAAATTGTATATCTGTGTACGTAACTCTAACTTAAAAACGGCGGGAATATTATGTATTTCATCGATAAAATATTGACTCCAAATGATTCTTGGCAAAAAAGTAAAGCACATTTATTGCTTATGCCTCTAAAAAATACCGACCTACCGGTTTGCATGGTAAAAAAACCTTATAAAACTTCCTGTTTAGAGGTAAATGGACCTATTAAAAAGTAACTCCCCGAACTTTTGAATGCGAGAACTCGTTTTCTTAACCTTCCCAACCGACCGAATAGTCTGTTTTGCTTAAAAGGAGGTTTTTAGCTTCCAAATTAAAGCTTCTCCTAATTTGGGCCTAAATTTTTGAATATTAAAATATGAGTAGGTAAAGCTAAATAACGATTTAGGGAAATATATTTAAAGGGCCATTCCTCAAAATACCCGATTTTAAAACTCTATAGCGTTCTTTTTCGGGCTTCAATGATTTCAGAAGGCCATGGAATCAAGAACAATTGTATGGCATCCTATAAAGTGGGGACATGATAATAGAAATTTTAAAGTAGCTCTCATGAAAGGCAGCCACTTTCCTTATTTGCATTCAATTTGCAAGACTTGGTTGACTTTCGCACTAATCTAACCATGTTGGGCACAATGTTCCCTTTTTGGCTATAGTAATTCTATTCCCTTTTTGAGAAAATGCCATGACCCAATATTAGGCATTTGCCAATTCCAAGGTTACCTCATACACATCTCTTCTTTCCATTTTTGCCTTAAGCCATGCGTAAAAACTCATTACATAAATATCCTCTTCTTCATGAGCTTTCCAGTTGAACATATGCTCCATTTCCGCTTTAAAGGCATTCGTTGTTACCTGTTTAGGATTTTCATAGTACCTGGTTATAAGCGAGATGAAAATTAGAACCCTATCCTCTTTCAAATCCTTTAGTACGCTGCCGTAATTTCTTTTAAACCGGTTTAACTTCAAAATAAAAATATCCAATTTATCGAGGTCTATTAACAGCAAAAGCTCCATTAAGTTCTTTTTCAATACCCACATAATGCCCGCCTTTTTTATATACCACCCATCTGTATGGTGCATCTTTTTTATAATGGTATAGGCCTGTTCCTTTTTCTGTTGTTGAAAAAGACACATGGCCAGGGCCAACATGGCCTCAAGCGAGTTCTCTTTTTGAGGGTCAAGGATGCTTATGGCCTCATTGGGGCAACCCGTAAAATTGGCCACCAACCCTTTTAAAAGAAATACTTTTTCGGAAAATTGATCGGCATATCCCTTTTGCAGCTCTTCCTCCAAGGTTGTTATTAATAAGCGGGTTCTTTTAAAATCCCTGTTCCTAAAGCTGGAATAGGCCAAAAGGTTGAGTAATTGAATTTTATAGTATAAGTTTTTATCGGCCGTATTTTTTTTCTCCTCCAAAATTTGCTGCACCCTGTCCAGAAAGTGTTTTAGTTTGTGATAATCGCTTTGAAGGGTGGCGGCAGTTGTAGCAATGATGGTTATTTGGTATAAGGATTTGTAGCTGAGCTGTCCATCGATCTCTATATTAAATTCTTGAAAAACATTTTCTATAATACTTCCTATAAAGGTGCCCTTTTGGTTCAGCTGTTGGTCTTTTATGCGGGCATAGGCCATGTTCAGTCGTTGCTCCTTTTGAAAATGGACCAAATTACTGTTGGCTTGGTCTATAATTTCCGTTAGGTTGTTTTTGGGGTTGAGATGGGAAAACTGGATCTTGGTATAATAGATTTCTGCTAAGATGGCATAGGCATCTAGGGTCATTGCCTTTTTTTGGGCCTTTTCAATAACCTTAAAAGCTATTTTATTTTTTTCATGTTCAAAGAAAATTCTGCCTGCCAGCAACAATTTTAAAATTTCCAATTCTTCCGAAGTTTCCCCGGCAAAACTTTTGGTTGCGGTAAAATCTACCATCGCATCATAAAGTCTTTTACTTAATGCGTGCAATGCATTTTTTGCGCTTTTGCCGTATAGTTTCTGATCTATTTCCGAAGTGTTCCCTTTAAGCAACATTTTAAAAAGCGTCATGTTCTTTACGTCTCCCCGTTGGTTTTTTTCCTTTAGGTAGGATATGAACCTAGACTCGTCATCCTTGGAAAAAGTATCCATTATTTCCAAAATTCCTTTCATTGAATCATAAGTATTAAAATATATAATTACTTATTATTTAGTTATTTAAGTATAATAAAATATAATTTAAATCATAACTAAATATAAAAAATTGGTTTTAAAATCAATGGTCCGTGGGGGATATTTGCTTCATCAAACTTTTAAATTCTTAAAAAATGGAAAAGGATAAATTAAAAGAAGTTAAGTGGACCAACAGTCCTACACAGGAAAAAGAAAATGATAAAAGTGGTTTTGCCGGAAAACCGTCTTCCGCCTTTATATCCGCCTCTTGGTGTGGTTTATTTATAGGTGTGATCTCCTATTGTATCGGTTTATGGAATGCCAGTATGCTCCTTAATGAAAAAGGGTACTATTTTACCGTTCTTCTGTTTGCGTTATTCTCGGCCATATCCGTACAAAAAACCGTACGGGATAAGCTGGAAGGTATACCGGTAACCGATATTTATTATGGATTGTCCTGGTTTACCACCTTGGTTTCTATCTTACTGCTCGTTGTTGGTTTATGGAACGCCACCTTAACATTAAGTGAAAAGGGATTTTACGGCATGTCTTTTATACTTAGTCTTTTTGCAGCTATTGCGGTGCAAAAGAACATTAGGGACGTAAAACTATTTGAGGATAAAGAAGATCTAGCCTAAACACGGAGGCCGTATTAAACTTTTAATACGGCCTCTATTTTTTTCAGGAGATAGCTATTTAAGGGTCTTTAACGAGATAGGCCCCTCCTTTAAATATTTTCCACGGAAGCGGCTGCCACTGCAATATTCTCGGAAAAATAAGCTTCCAGTTCCCTTAAGGTTTCGGTAGAGGTTTCTATGTCCTTTACCACTTCGCCCTTATTGAGTACTACAATGCGCTCGCACACCTCGGTTACATGTATAAGATCGTGACTGGAAACCAACACCGTTACCCCTTGCCGGGCGGCCAGGTCTTTTATGATGCCCTTGAGCCTAATTTGGGTGGAGGGGTCCAAGTTGGCAAAAGGCTCGTCTAAAATCACCACTTCGGGATCACCGATAAAACTGGCAACAATACCCGCTTTTTTCTGGTTTCCTTTGGAAAGGTCCCTCAAGTACTTTTTCTGCCCTAGGATCTCTCCATGGAAAAAGTCCTTATACTGGGCCAATAAAGCGTTTACATCGGCCTTGTTCCTGTTCCTTAATTCCCCAATAAAATAAAAATACTCTTCCGGGGTAAGGTAGCCGATCAGAAATGATTCGTCTATAAAGGAGGATGTAAAGGTTTTCCACTCCTCACTTTGGTCTACCCTTACCTCATTATTGCTAATATGTCCGGTACTCGGCTGAATCAAATCCAACAACAAGCTGAACAAGGTGGTTTTGCCGGCACCATTATTACCTACCAAACCAAAACTTTGTCCCTTAGGGATGTTCAATTCTTGAATGTTCAACACTAATTTGGAACCGTATTTTTTGGTGAGATTTTCAATATGAACCATCGATCAATTATTTAAGTCTTCTTAACTATTCTTTTCTTTAAATCCGGCAATCATACCGTACTTCTTCTTTGCATATATTTTGGTGATGCTGTCTAAAATGGGCTTTCTAATGGCGAAACCCAAGATACCCAACAGGGCCAAAAAGGTAATCGCCATCTGAAAAGAGCCTAACCATGAAATCAACACAAACAAAATCATGGGCAGCCCGAACAAGGGAATACCCACCAAAAATTGGGCGGCACTGGCCCCTTGCATATTTCCCATGGCACTCTTGGCCAAATCAATGCGTTTCTTGTTCATGGAGCCAAAAAAGAGAATGACCGGCACATTCACACCCAAATTATAAAGGGCACAGGCGAAATTGATGGCCAAAGCTTCCCAACCAAAATAGACGTAGGGAATGGATAAAAGAAACATCACTACCACGCTTACATAAATAAGTCCGGCTTTGGACTCCAAATAATCCCGTAGGGGAATGTTCTGCGACATCATCATTCCGTAATACTCACTGTCCCACGCGGGAATGAACTGCCCAAAGTTCATTAAAAAAATACCTGTCATAAAAATTCCCACAAACACCAACATGGCCGAAGTGGGACCAAAGTCTTTCATGGTGTAAAAAATGAGTCCGTACAAAATCATGGCCAAGGAAATGAACACTTGGGTCTTGGTGCGCTTATTGCGCCATATCAATTTTAAATCCAATTGCAAAAAGGGTGCAATTTTTCCAAATCTGCGTGTCCAAGCCATTTCTGAGGTTTGCGCCTCCTTTGTTTTATTTTCCAAAGTGGCATCCAAAAACAACTTGGTGCGCAAAAATTCGTAGTTGAGCCAATAGACGAATATCGCCAGACCAATTGGTATAATGACGAGATATGGCTGTTCATATAATCTATAAAATAATGCGCCCAAGTACTCCGTAATTGGGACTAAATCAAAATACTCCAAGGCATAAAACACGCCTATAATGGTTGCGACCACTATCAAGATTTTATCGCTCTTATTGACCAAAAAATTAATGTAGTTAATGGTCAAGACTATGGCGATGATTCCCAAAAGCCATCCTAGAATGTTCAGCACCGGAAAACCCTTGTAAAGTAGCACCCCACAAAAAGGCAGGAAAAAGAAAAGGGACAAAAAATTATAAAAAGAGACGGCAGACCTACTTAAAATATAATGGGTGATGCTGCTCTTTTTAATGGGCAGTATCAAAAAAGGTTTGATATCCATCACCGGAAGCTTCTGCATAAAGTACCTGATAAATAGCTCAAGGCAGAAATAGTAAATCAAAAACCGATTGATGATTTGAAAGGGACCGCTTTCAGGAAAAATCTTCTTCAGGGCAAAATAGGCGCCTATACCGGACATAATTAAGGAGACAGCCAAGTAGACCGCCATAAAACCCATAAAGATTTTAATGCCCAAACTTTTACCAAAGGAAGATGACCTAAAGAACGATTTCCATTGTAAGCCCGTAAAGTTTTTGAACATCCGCATTTACTTTGCTTGTTTTCAATGAGTGTAGGAAATGTACGAAATGTTACAAAAATCCTCTAACTTCCTGAGAAAATGTAAATGTTGTTTAAGAAAAAAACTTATTGACAAATTGAATGAGTTTAGAAACCATTTATGAGTCATTTAATTTTAAAAGCTACTAAACAAACTAATTTAATTGGTGTATAAATACCTTCGTATACGATTCTAAAGTTCAATTTATCATTAAAATTCTTTTAAATCTATTATCCAAACAAGCATCCTTCCAACGTAATGTATATTGATAACCATAGTAACCAATCGCCTATTGCTGGATTTTTTATGTTTTCTCCTTAAAATAGCGGTCCCATTGCTTAATTTTGCAGTCTATTTTGCGATAAAAACATCTCATGAGTAAATTTCATTCCCTTACGGTCAAGCATATAAAGCCATTGACACCTAGTTCAGTGGCCATAACTTTTTCGGTTCCCAAAGATTTGATCCAGACTTTCGACTTTATTCCAGGTCAGTACATCACCATCAAAAAAGAAATAAAGGGCAAGGAATTACGCAGGGCTTACTCCATTTGCTCCTCGCCTAAGAGCGACTCCTTCACAATTGGAGTTAAAAAAGTGGAGCGAGGTGGTTTTTCGGACTATGCCCATAATAAATTAGCGGCAGGGGATGTTTTGGAAGTAATGCCCCCTGAAGGCAGGTTTACCTTTGCCCCTACCGAAAACCCCAAAACAGTGGCCGCTTTTGCCGCAGGAAGCGGAATTACACCCATAATGAGCATTGTTAAGGCCGTTTTGGCCAGCAACCCCGTAAGCAAGTTTGTTTTGGTCTACGGGAACAAATCTCAGAACGAGACCATGTTCTATACGGATTTGGCCAAGTTGGAACTCGATTATCCGGATCGCTTTTTTGCCTATTTTATCAATAGCCAGACCCAAGAAGACAATTCCCTTTTTGGTCGTATAGACAGTTCTACGGTCAATTACATTCTAAAAAACAAGCATAAGGATACCAATTTTGATGCCTTTTACCTTTGCGGTCCCGAAGCCATGATCAATCAGGTTTCCGATACCCTACAGGATAATGACATCCCCAAGGACAAAATTCACTTTGAACTTTTTACCACTACCGAGATTTTAGATGAAATGCCGGTAAATGCCGAAGGGCAAACCAATGTAAAGGTCATTTTGGAAGATGAGGAGTTCAACCTTACTATGGATAGAAAAGAACTTGTTCTAGACGCGGTGCTCAAACAAAATATCGATGCGCCGTATTCTTGTCAAGGGGGCGTATGCAGTAGCTGTATTGCACGGGTTACCGAAGGAAAAGCAGAAATGGTGAAAAATCAAATTCTCACGGATGGAGAAATTGAGGAAGGCTTTATACTTACTTGCCAAGCATTGCCCATTACTCCCAATTTAACCGTTGATTTTGATGACGTCTAGGCAATTTGACTAACACTTTGTTTTAAGTCCGTAAAAAAACGGATTGGGCTACCACGGTACCGCCTGCCGCCTACCTTTGTTAGAACTGCTAACCATTAAGGTATGACGTGGGAAATCATTTTAGTGTTCCTGATTATTCTGGGAGTCATTGTACTGTTTGCCTTTGAGGTTTTTCCCATTGACAAGATTTCCTTTTGCATCATTGCCGTGCTATTGCTTACGGGGCTTGTTTCTCCGGAAGAAGCGGTGAGCGGATTCTCCAATAAGGCGGTCATTACCATTTTATGTCTTATGATACTAGCCATTGGCCTAGAAGAGAACGGCGCTATTTCTTGGTTGGCAAAAGGACTGAAAGTGCTCAAAAATTGGCCTGTTGTATTGGCTATGCTTGCTGTCATGCTTATTGCAGGAAGCATATCTGCCTTCGTAAGTTCTACCGCCGTGGTCATTGTCTTCATTAAAATTGTGGCAGAGCTTAAGGAAAAATACCAGCTACCCCCCGGAAAATTACTTTTACCCATTTCATTTGCCAGTATTTTAGGGGGAAGTTGTACTCTTATGGGAACCTCGACCAATCTCTTGGTGAACAACATTTCTTCTCGATACACGGGAGAAAAGCTGGGCTTTTTTGAATTTAGTTTAATGGGAATTATCTTCTTGGGAATATCCGTGGGTATCATTGCTCTTTTCTACCGCTTCTTGCCTAAGGATGCCAAGGGACTTTCGGATAAGTATGATCTAGACCGTTATTTGATGACCCTAAAGGTAGACCAAGACTCCTCACTGGTTGGCAAAGAGTTGGGAAATTCCTTTATGTTCAAAGAATCAGGAATTACCATTTTGCGTTTGACCCGAAATCGCATGGACCAGCAAATTCATAAGAACCTACAAATAAAATCTGGAGATGTGCTCCTGTTACATTGTAGTCTGGAAAATTTACAATGGATGCGGGGCGAAGGCTATTTTGAAGAAGATGTAGACCATTTGGATGACCTAGAAAACAAAAGCGACTATCCGATTAAAAAAGTCGGTTCTAAAAAGAAGGATAAAGCAGAAGAAGAGGAAAAATCCGATGTGCTTTTGGAGCTAATTCTTTTACCAGGTTCCCGATTTATAGGGAGGACTTTGGAACAGCTACGCAGAATGATCGTCCCCAGAGCTATACCCTTGGCGGTGAACAAGCGAAAAAAACTCACCAACCTTAAAAACAGGTTGTACCAGAGTAATAAGGATTTTACCAGACTTAGGGTGGGAGACCGACTCCTTATTCAAACTGATGCCAGTTATGTGCCCAATTTTGAGAACAGCAATAATTTGGCCGTACTCAACCAATTTGAAGGCAGGCCTCCCTCTTCCAGCTACAAAAGAAATCTGTCGATTATCATCCTAATTGGTACTATCATCATGGCAGCTACCGGAATTTTCGAGGTAATGACCAGCGTTATTACCGGTACATTGGCCATGCTTTTATTCAAATGTGTGGAGCTGAATCACATCTATGAAAAAATCAATTGGCAAATCATTTTTCTATTGGCAGGGATGATTCCCTTGGGAATAGCGATGACCAATGCAGAGGCAGATGCTTGGATTACCAAAGAACTACTTCAGTTCATGGATGGCCAAAAACCCCTGATCAATATTGGCATTCTCTTTCTTACGACAATGCTCCTCAGTGGAGTGGTATCTAACAATGCTACGGCCATTATCATGGCACCAATCGGCATTTCCTTGGCAAAAGGGCTAGCCTTGGACCCTAAGCCCTTTATCTTGGCAGTAATGTTCGCGGCAAATTTTAGCTTTTTCACCCCTCTAGGCTACCAAACCAACGCCTTGATTTTTAGTATGGGTATTTATAAATTCAAGCATTTTGCCATTATAGGAGGTGTTATCTCCCTTGTTTTGTGGATTGTGGGAACCCTTCTTCTTAGTAGTATGTTATGATTTTTGGGAAAGCAAGGTGTCCAATGATGCCCTCGCTTGATCATATCCTATGGCATACGCCTTTTCAATTCCCTTACGATCTAGCACACCAATATGTTCCAGTCCCTTAAATTCAAGAAGCAAATCGCAAGATTCCAGTTTTTTTCGGTTGATGGCATATATCATTAATCCGGTTACGCGTCCGGTCAATTGCAAAGAATTCTTCAAAGCATTTTTTTCAAGATGGCTAACCACGGATACATTGCTCCCGAGCAAAAAATCAACCTTACCTTCTACGGGTTCCGAAGGAAAGTTGTTCATGATTCCGCCATCGGCATATAACTGTCCATTTAATTCTACAGGACTAAAAACGGGCGGTAATGCAGCTGATGCCAGTAAAGGACCGATTAGTTCTCCTTCGGAAAAATAAGCAAGCTCCCCATTTTGCAGATTGGTAGCCACAACGTGCAGTTTGCGCTTCAGTTTTTCAAAACTATCTTCCGGAAAGTACACCCTAAAAACATCAAAATACCTATCGGTATCAATAAATCCTGGTTTTACAATGGTAAGAAAGTTATACTTGAACAACGGTGTTTCCTTAAAGAAGGATAGCATTTCGGTTACCGAATTACCATTGGCGTACAAAGCCCCAACCAACGCTCCTACGCTACTGCCGCTTACGACGTTAGCAGAAATATCATATTCGTTCAGGGCTCGGATGACCCCAATATGGGCCATTCCACGAACGCCACCGCCTGATAGAATTAAGCCTAAGGATTTACTCGGAAATGCTTTCATTGCGGAAAAAATACAAAATGCCGCATTGAAATAAGCTCAATGCGGCATTAAAATTACTTAAAATAGAATTTAAGATTAGGAGTCCATTCCAAAGGCATAGTAATAGGTTTCCGAAGAACCTTCATAAATCCCTTGTATCATTACTCCGCCTGACTTCCCATCCAGCGCTTTAGCAACATCTTCTACATCCTTCACCTTTTTCCCGTCTATATGGGTAATGATGAAACCTTCACGCATCTGGGTCTGTTTTCTAATTTTTCCAGGGTACAACCTTGTAACTTGCACTCCCCCATCTAAATCTAGCTTTTCGGCCAACTCGGAATCCAAGGTTTCAAAATCGGCACCCAAAAGATTCAGCACTTCTTTCTTTTCGCGCTTAACGATGTCAGTTGTACCGTTGGCATTTTCAAGCACAACATCAAACTCTTTCTCTTTACCGTCTCTTTTTACCGTAATACGCACTTCGTCCCCAGGTCTTTTGCTAGCAATCAACTCTTGCAATCTTGGCGAAGTTCCTACCAAGACGTCATCAACTTTGGTGATAATATCTCCAGATTCAATTCCGGCCTTATCGGCGGCGCTGTTTTCACCTACCTGTTCAATCCAAACACCTTTGGAGAATTCAACATCTTTTTCTTTCGCCAAAGAACCGTCCATCGTTCGGATGCTAACGCCCAACATACCACGCTGCACATTTCCATACTTCAACAAATCTTCCACCACCTTGGTCACGATATTACTTGGCACGGCAAATCCGTATCCTGTATAGGTTCCGGTTCTACTGGCAATTGCTGTGTTGATACCTACCAAATTGCCTTCCAAGTTCACTAAGGCTCCTCCACTATTGCCAGGATTTATAGCCGCATCGGTCTGAATAAAACTCTCCACGGCGAATTTTTCCTTATTAATATGGATGCTTCTGGCTTTTGCACTTACGATACCGGCCGTAACGGTAGAATTTAACCCTAATGGATTACCGACCGCCAATACCCATTCACCAACCTCTACATCATCAGAATTAACCAAGGCCATAGTTTTTAGGTCGTCCGCATCAATCTGAATCAAGGCTAAATCAGTGGTCGGGTCCGTACCGATAACCTTTGCCTTATACGATTCATTGTTGTAAAGAGTAACTTCAACCTCATCGGCATTATCAATCACATGGTTATTGGTAACGATATAGCCTTTCTCATTAATAATTACTCCTGAACCTGTACCCACCATTGGCTGAGACTGCATGCCCCCTTCAGGTATCTGCCCTTTGAACATATCACCAAAAAACTCTTTAAAGGGATCCGGTAGTTCGCGAGCGCCACCCATATTCTGTGAGCGTGTTTGAATAGATTTGATATGCACCACAGCATCCAATACCTCCTTACTGGTATCGGTAAAGTCTAGCGGCTTGATATTTCCATCCGCATCTGCCGTGTATAACACTTGTTTGCCCTCCACTCCTTTTACTTGAGTGATAGTCACCTCATCTTTTTGGGTATACTCGTACCCCTTAATGACAGCAAAACTAACTGCCAATGCAATAATTGCTGAAAACAAATACACTTTCCAGCTGGAAGTGCTTCTTGAATTATTTGTCATTTTTCACCATGTATATGTATTAAACTTCCTTTTGATTGACTATCATTTCTGGAATTTTTGTCAGAGAAACGGACATTTTGTCCTGCTCTGCCATTAAAAATTCCTTACCCGGTTGTTCTTCTTTCGAACACGTACGGGAACCGGCTTGTTAAAAAGATAGTCTTTTAAAATGGTTCTCATAGTAAATACCAAAAAACCTAGATAGACCAAGCCGCTTATCATCATTAAAACTGTTAACTTTTCCATATTATCTAAAAAATTTAAGAAACTAACTAAACACCTCTTTGTTTTCAATTCTTGTGCCAACAGCAAACTGACAATTCATAAATTATTTTTAAAAAATTGACTCAAATAGGGTTCAACTGTGAAGTTTGTTAACAAATAGGCTATCTAACCTTCCCCCATTGGCCAAAAAAGCAGAAATAGTACGCCACAACCTTCAAAATACCAGCAAGATCAGTAGCAAATAATCGTATACGAATGTTCGAAGAAGCGCTTATTTTAAATACGGCACACCTGTTCCTATTAATTTTTTACAGCAAATTGAAGAGTACATCCATATGCGTAGGATTAGTGACTTGAATTTTAACCGCTACATTACTTAGTATCCAACATATTCTGATATCCTGAACTATAATTCATACATTTAATTAAAAACCTATTGTTTTATTTAGAACGAATCTTTTTTGAACCTATACTGTAATGTTCAATTTCCTTATCCGTACTAATGAAAAACTAGCGTAAAGCATTTTTGTTGAACGAGAACCAACTGCATACCGCCATTTTAGTATTTGCACAAAGTGCGAAGCTAGAAGCCATGCGAAAACCCATTCGTAATGCTGAGGCAGTATTTGATGCTTTAAACAAACACACGCTTTCCGTAGTGCAGGCCTCTGGTTTACCCTATTTAATCTGGGATGAAGAAAAACAAATTGGCGAAACCTTTGCCGAACGTTTTTCTAACGCATTACAGGCCGTTTTTGACCGGGGCTATAAAAATGTAATTTCTATTGGTAACGATAGCCCTAACTTAACGGTTTCCAAACTTAAACAGGCTTACCACCAAATCTGCAAGGGCAAAACCGTTTTAGGTCCTTCTACGGATGGGGGCTTATATCTAATTGGTATAAACCGAACCCATTTTAATTACAACGATTTTAAGCGCTTGCCTTGGGAACGGATTTCGCTTTTTAAACGTATTTCGGAATCTTTTGGCTTAACGGGTGAAATTCATCAGTTAGAAACCTTGACAGATATTGATTCTGAAGAAGATATACTAAAGGTACTCCAGAAACGCCTAGCACATGCTTTAAAAAAAGCCTTGATGCTTGGTCTATCCAGACAAGCATCGCCTAAAAACGACACACACCTTAGCTATACAACACACTACCCGTCTACCTTCTATAACAAAGGCTCTCCCCAGTATATCTAAGCTGTCGCCCCCCCCCACCTACATTTTAAAAATCTCAACATTACAAATGAAAAATATACTTTTGGGTATGTTATTGTGCGTTTGCGCAATTACCCAAGCACAAATCAATATCAGCGGTAAGGTTACCGATGCCAATCTAGAACCCCTACCCTTTGTCAATATTTTACTAGTACAATCTACTACTGGTGCTACTACAGATACCAATGGTAACTTTTTTATGGAACTACCTGCGGAAGGTGGTCAATTGCGCTTTTCGCTTTTGGGTTTTAAGACCAAAACCATTTCCATTACCAGTGCTACCAACAACCTCAACATCACTTTAGAAGAAAGCTCAGAATTGCTTAACGAAATAGTCTTGACCGCGCTTGGTTTGGAACGTGAAACCAAAGAATTGGGTTATGTGGTGCAAAGTTTAGATGCGCAAGGAGTAACCGAGGTAAAATCGGTGAACTTTTTAGATAACCTTACCGGTAAATTGGCAGGGGTAACCATTAACCAAGGTCCAACGGGCGTAGGGTCTTCTAGCCGCATCAGCATAAGGGGCGAAGCTTCTTTTAGTAATAACAATCCATTGTTTATTGTAGACGGCGTACCCATTAACAACAACACTGTTTTTAACTTTACCAATGAAGCGGCTGCTGGTTTTCAAGAAGTAGATTTTGGTAACGGTGCCATGGAAGTAAATCCAGATGACATTGAAGAGGTATCCGTTTTAAAAGGCCCAAGTGCCGCGGCATTGTATGGTACAAGAGCTGCCAATGGCGTGGTGGTAATAGCTACTAAAAATGGTAGTAAAACCAAAGGATTGGGTATTAGCTACAACACCAGTCTATTTTTGGAAAGTGCTTTTCAGTTGCCCGACTTTCAAAATAGCTACGGCCAAGGAAATTCTGGTCAATTTGAATATGTAGATGGTCTTGGCGGCGGAATAAACGACAATATTACCTATAGTTGGGGGCCTCGATTAGACCAAGGCACTTTGATTCCGCAGTTTGATAGTCCCGTGACCCTTGCGGACGGGACTGTGGTTCGTGGTGGTGATACCGCCCTTTACAACGGTTTGCCTATTACAGCAACACCTTTTGTTTCTAACCCGGACAACCTCAAGGATTTTTACGAAACCGGAACCACTTTCATCAATAATCTCGCAATTTCTTCGGGATTTGATAAAGGTAATTACCGTTTGTCTTTTACCGATTTGCGTAGCGAAAGCATTATTCCAGGAGTAAATTTGGACCGCCAAACAGTTGCAGCGCGACTCAATTTTAGACCTACGGATAAGCTTCAGATTAATTCGTCCATCAACTATGTAAATTCGCAAAGCGATAACCGCCCTTCTAATGGTTACGGTTCCGAGAATGTGAATTACTCTTTGGTAGCATGGGGTCCGCGCTCCCTTAATATTGATAATCTTAGGAATTATTGGCAACCCGGACTAGAGGGCAGACAGCAATATTCTTTTAACTATACTTTTTTTGACAATCCCTTCTTTATTCTACATGAGAATAGAAACTCATTTAACAGAGATCGGGTTTTCGGGAATGTTTCGGCAAAATATCAGTTTACCCCGCAACTTTCGGCTACGGTGCGCAGCGGCATGGATTATTCCGATGAAACCAGACAATTACGCCGCGCTTACAGTTCTAACCGCTTTCAAAACGGAGGCTATGCGGAACACGATGTGTTTTTTAGGGAAATTAACACCGACTTCCTTTTAAATTATACCAATCGTTTTAACGACTTTAAGGTGGCCATTTCTTTAGGTGGTAACCGGTTGGACCAAAAAGCCTTTACCAGTCAGTCCCAAACCACTAGTTTGGCACAACCAGGTATTTTTAGGTTAAGCAATGCAGCATCCCCAGTTGAGGTTTTTGAATTTGAATCCAACAAACGCATCAACAGCTTGTATGGTTTGGCCAAAATAGGTTATAAAGATTTTCTGTTTTTAGATATTACCGGCCGTAATGATTGGTCTAGTGCCTTGGCTACGCCATTTTCTGTGGATAATGTCTCCTTTTTCTACCCATCCGTGTCTACCAGTTTTATTCTTTCTGAGGTTGCAGCTTTGCCTTCGGCAATTTCGTTTTTAAAACTTAGAGCCAGTTGGGCACAAGTAGGTAACGATACCAATCCCTACCAAACTTCAGGTGCGTTCGTAGCACAGACCCCTTATTTAGGACAAGCTACTTTTAGCGAACAGAATTTTATCGCCAATCCAAATTTACGTCCGGAGCAAACTTCCTCAGTAGAATTTGGGGCGGATATTCGTTTTTTTGGCGACCGTTTAAATTTTGATGTTTCGTATTACGATGCATTGACAAAAGACCAGATTCTTTCGTTACCTATTGGTATCGCTTCCGGCTTTACTCAGCAGGTAGTAAATGGCGGTGAAGTACGCGCTAGAGGATTAGAAGTTATTCTGAACACTACCCCGGTGGTTACTGATAATTTTAAATGGAACAGTACCTTAAACTTTAGTCGCTCAAGAACTACGGTAGAAGATTTACCCCAAGAAGATGGGCGTTTAACCTTAGCGTATTCCCGTATTTATGATAGTCAAAACCAAACGGTATTTTTACAGGTAGAAGAAGGTGGCCGTATTGGCGATTTGTACGGCACGGGCTATTTAAGAAATGAAAATGGCGATTTTATCCTAACCGAAGAAGGACGATACATACCAGATAATAACTTACAAAAACTGGGTAATTACAATCCAGATTTTATGCTAGGGTTCAACAACCAATTCAGTTATAAAAATTGGGATTTAGGCTTTCTTTTAGATTGGAGACAAGGCGGTATTGTAGTATCTCGTACACGTGCTTTGGGTAATGTGGGCGGTCAATTATCAGAGACCGCTTTTAGGCCAGAAGAAGGTATTATACCGCAGGGTGTAATTAACACCGGTACGACAGAAAATCCGGTTTATGTAGAAAATACGGTTGCGGTAACCTCAGAAAGTTACTACCGCCAGTTTTATGACCGTAACTATGAGGAAAACAATGTGTATGATGCTTCCTTTTTAAAATTACGTCAAATAGCTCTTGGCTACACCTTTAAAAACTTAAGTTTTCTGCAACAGAATGCCAGTTTGCGCGTATCGTTAATTGGTCGTAATCTATTTGCGATTACTGAAAATCCGCATTTTGACCCTGAGCAATTTGCTGTTCAGGGGAATGGATTTATTGGGGGCGTAGAAGACATGTCTTACGCCACCACAAGAAGTATCGGTTTTAAAGCAGGTTTTAATTTTTAAGAAGGTATCCAAATGAAAAATAGAAATAAAACAATTAGTATATTATTTGCTTTGGTGCTTATTACTGCTTTGTTCCAAGCTTGTACCAAAGATTTTGAAGACATCAATACTAATCCCAATCAGCCCATTGCTGTAGAACCCAATTTGCTCCTGCGCCAAGTTATTTATGATTATGGTGAGCAAATGTCTTACGAGGGTTTTACCGCTGGTAATCTGTTGGGGCAGTATAGTACGGCCTTAGATTTTAATCTTTTTGACCGTCACGATTTAAAATCACCACAGTTGGGTGGTAATCCTTGGCCTATTATTTACAAAAACCTAAGGGATAATGAGTCCATTTTAGAACTTGCTTTGGAAAACCCTACCCATGAAGTTTATGAAGGTCCGTCTAGAATATTAAAAGCCTATATGGCGATGGCCCTGACGGATTTGTTTGGAGATGTTCCTTATTATGAGGCATTTCGAGGCGATGCAACTACGGTTACACCAGCCTATGACGCACAAGAAACCATTTACCTAGGCGAAGAAGGCATACTGGACAATCTGGATAAAGGCATTGCCGCCCTAGAAAATTATGAAGGTGCTATTGCTCTGGAGGGCGATATTTTATTTGAGGGAAATTTAGATGGATGGATTCGCTTTGCGAATTCTTTAATACTAAAAGCTTTGGTACGTATTGGCAGTCAACAAGATTCAAGTACGGAATTGCAGGCACTGTTCGATGCTGGAAATTTCATTACCCAAAATGAGGAAAACGCGGTGTTCGACTTTACCAACGGAGAACCCAATAACTTTAGACTGGCTCGCCTGCGTATTGGCGACTTCAACAATTTTGTGCTTTCCGAAACTATGGAAGATATTTTAAAGGATTTGGAAGACCCACGCATAGCCACTTTTTATAGACCTTTTGCCAATAGTGATTCCGCAGAATTTAACGGGTTACTCAACGGTATCGATGCTTCACAAACCTCTATTAACCTAGCGGATTATTCTTTGGCTGGGACTATTTTTAGGGAGGAAACTGGCAGATTAGACGCCAATTTTATGACGGCATGGGAAACCCATTTTTTATGGGCAGAAGCAGCCGAACGTGGGTGGATTACCGCCAATAGTACAGAATTGTATAACACTGCCGTTACCCAAGCTTTTGCCTATTGGGGCACCGATTTACCTGAAAATTATCTGTCAGGGCCTGCCGCTTTAGCCAATGGCGATGCCTTGCAGCAAATCATCACCCAAAAATGGATTGCCAATATTATTAATGGATATGAAGGTTGGATAGAATTTAGAAGAACTGGCTTTCCGCAATTGCGAACCATCTCGGCCAGTTTAAATAACGATTTAATTCCTGTTCGTATGCCTTACCCAGCAGAGGAGCAGGCACTAAACGCAGAAAATTACCAGACCGCCGCAGCCAATACGAATGATAACAGTATAAATGCCCCCGTTTGGTGGGATAATGAATAACATGCAGCCCTATTTAGACATATCGCTATTAAACCTTAACCCCAGCAGTATTGGTGTACTGCAATGGGGTCTGGTGCTTTTGTCTAGCTTGGCTTTCATCCTATTATCCCCATTAGCTAAAAATACTGAACAGTTTTTTAAGGCACAGGTCAATCATAAAGCGCCCAATGCCTTTATGCTCATGGGTAGCTTGGTTATCTCTTGGATTTTTGCCAAAAGTATTACCAATGCGGCTAATTTAGGTTTGGCCTATGGGTTAGTTGGTGGCGTAGCTTATGCAGCTTACTACCTTAGTTTTATAGTTGCCGGTTATGTTATTTATCACATGCGGACTAAAGGTGGATTTACCAGCATACATGAATTTTTGACTACTCGTTTTGGCAAAGGCGCCATGCTCTTGTTTTCGATACTTATCGCTATTCGGCTGTTTAATGAAGTCTGGAGCAACACCATGGTCATTGGCTCCTATTTTGGCGAAATGGGTAGTCTACCTTACTATAGTTCCATTCTTGTCTTTACAGTTTTAACCTTAGCTTACGCCCTAAAAGGCGGCTTGAGCAGTAGTATTTTTACCGATGTGATACAGATGGTACTGTTTGCTATTTTACTTTTTGTGGTACTAGGCACTATTTTTTCTTCGGAAAGTGATTTTACCCCGGCTACAGTAGTTGCTTCTGGCGAATGGAAATGGGAGATGGGAGTAAACCTTCTCCTAGCGGCCGTACTCCAATCATTTAGTTATCCTTTTCACGACCCGGTGTTAACAGACCGTGGCTTCATCAGCAAACCAAAAACAACCCTAAAGGCTTTTTTATGGGCAGGATTGGTTGGTGGTTTATGTATTATACTTTTCAGTATAATCGGAGTTTATGCACAACATCAACATATGGAAGGACAAGCAGCGGTTCAAGTGGCTAGAGCTTTTGGCGCCATTATCTTATTGATCATTAACTTTATTCTGATAACCTCTGCAGCTTCTACTCTTGATTCTACCTTTTCTTCCTTTTCTAAACTGGCTACCCTAGATTTAAATTTAGGTACAAGTTTAAGTTTTGGAAGATGGGCAATGGTGGTTATTGCCATTTTGGGTACGTTACCCATTTTTATGGATGCGGAAATTTTATCGGCCACTACCATTAGTGGTACCATGGTAATTGGCCTAACTCCCGTTTTTGTATTGTGGAAAAAAGAAGTCTCTTCTACTAATTATTACTTAAGTGTTATTGGCGGATTGGTCTTTGGTTTTTTATTGGTTTTTGAGGTATTCCCTAAAGCCCTCATTTTTACGGATGGCAAATATGCCGATTTACTTTGGGTTAATTTTTGGGGTATTCTCGTATGTTTCCTCTTATATTTAATACCGCTATGGAGAAGAAAATAATGCATTTGGAGGTCCAAACGGACCGTGTACTGGTATTTGGCGGGGTCTACAGCAACCTGCAGGCCCTACAAGAGCTTAAAAGCATTGCAGAAGCTGAGGGTATTGCGCCAGAACACTGTATTTGTACTGGCGATATTGTGGGCTATTGCGCACAACCAGAAGAAACCGTTCAGTTGTTTCGCGAATGGGGCGCGTTGAGCATTTCGGGCAATGTGGAACAGCAATTGGCAGAAGGTAGCGACGATTGTGGCTGTGACTTTACCGAAGGTAGCCGCTGCGATGTGTTTTCCAGAACATGGTTTCCTTTTTCAAAAGAACAATTGTCTCAAGATTCCATAGATTGGATGGCGACGCTCCCAGAACATCTAAAATTTACCTTTGGTGGAAAAAAAATAACTGTTGTACACGGATCGTACGAACATGTGTCCAACTTTATATTTGAGTCCACTTCCGTAGAAAAAAAACAAGCCAGCTTTAGTGCATCTCAAAGCGATGTTATTATAGGTGGTCATTGCGGATTACCCTTTCATCATGAATTTGACAATAAATTGTGGTTGAATCCTGGTGTTATTGGTATGCCGGCGAATGACGGTACCCCACGTGTTTGGTATATGCTGCTAGAAGAGGTAGAGGGCGAATTAAAATATACCCATCGTTCTTTTGAGTACGATTACCACACGGCTAAGCAACTAATGCACATCAACTTTTTACCCGAAGCCTACGCGGATACCCTCCAGACCGGACTTTGGGACAATATGGAAATCTTGCCCGAATTAGAAAAAATGGTGCAAGGCATTCCTATCGATTTTAATACAAATTCCAAAACAAATAAAAACACAAAACAAAATACCATGGCAAATAACTATTACGACCCAGCAGACTTAAGAAAATTTGGAAAAATAACCGAATGGAGTGAAGAGCTTGGTACCAAATTTTTTGACTATTACGGTAAGGTTTTTGAAGAAGGCGCACTAACTGCTAGAGAAAAGTCTTTAATTGCCTTGGCTGTTTCTCACGTGGTTAAATGTCCATATTGTATAGATGCTTACACAAAAGATGGCCTACAAAAGGGAATTACCAAAGAAGAAATGATGGAAGCCGTGCATGTTGGCGCTGCCATAGAAAGTGGAGCCACATTGGTACATGGTGTACAAATGATGAACAAATACAATAAACTATCGCACTAATGGAAAAGAGTATCATGAACGATCTGAAGAAGGCGAAAAAACCCAAATTAAAAACGCTACAAGCTAGGGAAAATGACCTTGCGCAACCCAATAAGCAGTTGGCGATATTAAACGGAGGTCTATTTGCCGATGGTGAATTACCTTATTTTAAGGATAAAATTAGTGAGATAGGACAATTTCCGCTTCGCCCTAATAAATTGGAAATTCTACAGATAAACGTAGGGTATATGTGCAACATTACCTGTGAACACTGCCATGTAGATGCGGGTCCTACCAGAAAGGAAATCATGACGGTAGAAACCATGGAGCAATGTCTAGAGGTAATTAGAAATACCGGGGCGCATACCTTGGATTTAACAGGTGGTGCACCGGAGATGAACCCAAATTTTAGATGGTTTGTAGAAGAGGCTTCCAAAGCTGGTATTAAAGATTTTATCGTACGGTCTAATTTGTCCATCATTTTGGCCAATCCAAAGTTTAACGACCTGCCAGAATTCTTTAAAAAACACAATGTACACGTGGTGTCTTCCCTACCGCATTATACTCGTGGTAAAACCGATAAACAGCGTGGGGATGGGGTTTTTGACAAATCGATAAAAGCGTTACAATTATTGAACGAGGTAGGTTATGGAATGCCCGATAGTGAATTACGATTAGATTTAGTGTACAACCCGTCTGGAGCCTATTTACCTGGTGACCAAATGGCTTTGGAGCGCGATTTTAAAAAGGCACTGGACGAAGATTTTGGTATTCAGTTTCATAACCTTTTCGCGATAACCAATTTGCCTATTTCCCGTTTCTTGGATTACTTAATAGCATCTGACAATTACGAGGATTATATGTATTCTTTGGTAGAAGCTTACAATCCGTCTGCGGTGAGCAGTGTTATGTGTACCAATACCATTTCCGTTAGCTGGGATGGCTGGCTGTACGACTGTGATTTTAATCAGATGTTGGGCTTAAAAGTGGCCAACAAAATAAAACACATTAAAGATTATAACGAGGATTTGATTAATGATAGAAACATCATCATTTCCCAACATTGTTATGGGTGTACTGCAGGTGCAGGAAGTAGTTGCCAAGGAACGGTGGCGTAATATCCCCTTCATTTACTTCAATTTCATCCTCAAAAACAGACACTTAAACCGACCGGCCAGTCTGTTCTCATCTATAAAAAAAGTGTAGTTCACCGGATTATTGACCTTTGGGCGAGAATTTTAATTCTTTTAACCAATTACAATCAACCAAAATAAGATATGAGGGTTCTTTGTATTAGACTTAACGGTCTGTAAACCCAAATCTTATTAAATGGACAAGACTTTAAAACGCATGGCTACCATGCAACGTATGCAAGTAACCGGATTGGAACTTTTCTATAAAAAAGGCTATTACAATACCAGTGTTGACGATATTCTAAAAGAACTTTCCCTTTCAAAAGGCGCCTTTTACTATCATTTCGATTCAAAAGAAGATTTCTTCATTCAAATTATTGAAAACCTTTTGGTTCGGAAGATGTACAGTATGCTCATAGAACCTATTGAAGGACATGAAAACACCTTAGACTCGATTACCAATTGTTTCGAGGATGCCCTGGAAACAGCAGTTCACAACGAACTTGATTTCGGATTTGTGCTAAGTAACTTCGTGAACGAATTCAACGGCAAGAACGAAAAAATTATGAAGCACCTGAATGATATCTTAAGAATTTGGGAGGCCAACCTTGTTTCTGCCGTACAGAGAGGTAAATTCAATGGTTTTATAGACAGACACGTAGATAGTGAAGGAATGGCCGTATTCTTGATGAGTTCGTATATGGGTATTAGAACCTTGATGGTAGAAACTGCTCCAAGTGCCAGAAAATATCGTTTCATGTCTCAGCTAAGACAATATTTTAAATCAATTGAGCCAAAAGGAGAAAACAGCTTGAACCCAAATGCTGTCTTCGGGAACGTCAATTAGTTTTTTGTAGGATAGCGTTGATTTTAGCAACAACGATTTCCGGCCGGATGGTTTCCATAGCTTTTTCATATCCTTCTGGCATTTTATTACCATAAATAGAGGTTGGAATCATAGGAAACTGGCTTCTATCCGAAGTAATGGCGTAATCGGCAGGTTGCCCAAAAGGTGCAAAACCCGCAAAAGGATGGGTTACGCCCCATAAGGTAACTACGGGAATTCCATACATCGCAGCCAAGTGACCGTTACCGCTATCCATGGAGAGCATCAATTTTAAATTGCTGATAAGGGATAATTCCTCGACAAAGGTCTGCTTGCCCACGATATTGTAACAATTGGGGAATAGGTCAGCTAAGGATTGTAGCTTCTGCTTTTCATCTTCTCCTCCACCAAAGAGTAAAATTTTATATCTGCCTGATTCGGAAAGTTGTTTCACCACCTTTTCCATCAGATGAAAAGGATACATTTTACCCTTAAAAGCTGCAAATGGAGCTATGCCAATGAGTATATCAGCACCTTCGATTGACAAGTCAACAGAAGGCATTTTCTCCTTTTTTAAAGGCATGGCTTCCCTTAATTCAATAGGATAACCAAGTTGGCCGAACACATCTGCATATCGTTGATGGGTGGTTTTCAATTGCCGAAATGCTTTCTTCTTAGTTAGCGCTTTTTTATCCTTTCTGCCTTTATCTATTTGAGCAAAAGGAATTCTTCCAAACCGAAAGTACTTCTTTAAAATATTACTTCGTAGTACATTATGTAAATCCGCCACCACATCAATTTGCTGCTTTTTCAGCTCTTGAAAAAGCTTCCAGAGTCCGAAAACGCCCTTATGCCTACCTTTTACATCCGCCTCATAAACCGATACATTCTGTAATTGTGAAAAAAGGGGAGTGAAAAATGCTCGTGTAAGCACGGTTATTTTTACATCAGGATACTTCTGAACAAATGCGTTCAAGACTGGCACTGTCATTGCCACGTCGCCCATGGCAGACAAACGGATGACCAGAATATGTGTCCGTTTATTTTTGGCCACGTAGAACGGGATTCATTTCATCATCGTTGTACATCTTCATCTGTTTATAGACTTTCATGTACTTTTTGCCTACTTCAATATCGTACAGCAGTTGGTCTATGGCAGAAGAAAGGTCCTTTCGTTGCTCTAGCAAAACATTCAGCTTTTCCGTACATTTTTCGATATGTTCAGGTGAGGCATCTTTGCGATCAACTTCTTCCTGCATGTGATATATCTTCAATGCCAAAATGGAAAGACGGTCAATAGCCCAGGCGGGGCTTTCCGTATTGATAGTGGCATCATTTAAAACATCAACCGAACGGTATTTTTCTAAAAAATAGCTATCGATATACTCTACCAAATCAGTTCGGTCTTGATTACTCGCATCAATTTTACGCTTCAATATAAGAGCGGCATCAGGATCAATTTCAGGGTCACGAATTAAATCTTCATAATGCCATTGAACTGTATCAATCCAATTTTTTCGGTACAACAAATGTGAGATATCATTCTTCTCATACGGATTCACAAACTCTTGATCCACAGAATCTTTAATATGATAGTTCTGAATACTTTCTTCGAAAATTTTAAAAGCGAATTCGCTGAACATAATTACATTTTTTGCAAAGTTACCAATAACCTACCTTATAGCTAATTGGGTAAGCTATTTTAGCGCCATACTACTAAAGAAAATGATAAAGGGTACTACAAGACTGGCCATTAAAATCATTTCTTTGATATTGGCTCGCCGTATGGATTCGATGTACTTTGTACAAAATACGGTAGCCGGAAAGAAAGTGACCATGATGGGATACACGTGATCGGAGAGCTTCAAAACGTTTAGAATAACCCCTATGACAAATGCCATGGCTATTAAGCGCATGTTTACAACCTGACCAATATTACCTTTTCCCAATTTGACAAATGAAATAAGACCCACGGCAAATGCACCCAATACATAGCAAATTAATTTGGTGGAATGCCCCCAGTACGAGAAGTACACCATATTTGGCGAAAACTTAAACTCGTAATGGTTCAATAGAAAATCTTGATTATTTGAAAGTACCAACACACATTGGGTAATCATCAAAAAAACGAAAATGGCCGAAAAGGGAACCAACCAGTTCTTTTTGATCTTGGGCTGGTAAAAGTAAACGGCTATGAAAACTAGTAAGAGAAAAAGAATTGCCCAATCGTAAAAAAGGGTAGCAACCAAAATCCACAAGGTGGCATCAAAAACCTTGAATTTGATATTTTTTAGTGAGCGCATGCTCAATAGGCGCCGGGAAGCCAAGAGTAAAAAAAAGCTTGAGAAAATGGCATTTGAATCGGCCAAAGTTTCAGGAAAAATGACCATCAAGAGCGCATAGAACAAAATGGCAAAGGAATTGGTGCCGGTAATTTTATTTCGTTTGACTATAAAATTGACCAAAAAAAAGCTGAAAAAGAGTATACTTACCACAAGTAGCTGCCCGATAACTTCTTCAGGGCCATAAATTTTACCGAATAGCATGAAATGCACTATCCAATAGAAAATAAACAGGAAGGTGAGTACAATGATGTAATTAATTGGCTTTGTTTTACCAAAAATGATTGAAATCATCCGGACTTTTTATACTTTTGTAGGTAAATATAGGTAATAAGATGACTTCATTTTTTAAAGGAATAGAGGAATTATTTGTAGACTATCTGTTTTGGCCCTTAGACCAATTGCGTTTTATGGAAAGTTGGTGGGGTGCTAATTTCCTTAATTGGATCTTTATGCTCATTGGCTTTGTGGCCTTTGTATATTGGATGCTACAATTGAAACAATTCAACGAAAACAACGAAGAGGACAAATCAATCAGTTCTCACTCGTATTTATAAAAAAATGGCTTCCAAATTGGAAGCCATTTTTCTTTCTACCTATTCTATTTTTTAAAGGTCAAAACCAATATCTTTTCGGTAGTTCATTCCTTCAAAGGATATTTTATCAATATTCTCGTATGATTTTTTCAAGGCCTCTTGAAAGTTGTTCCCAAAAGAAGTAATGGCCATTACTCTGCCTCCATTTGTTACTACCTTATCGTCTCTATTGGTAGTTCCTGCATGGAACACCAAAGAATCACTTATGGTATCAAAGCCAGTCATTACCTTTCCCTTTTCATAAGCCTCTGGATAACCTCCGGAAACCAACATCACCGTTGCGGCAGATCTTTCATCCAGCTCTAATTCCATATCGTTTAGTTTTTGTTCGGCTACGGCTTGAAAGACCTCTACTAAATCGGTTTTGATCCGTGGAATTACCACCTCTGTTTCTGGGTCGCCCATTCGTACATTGTATTCAATTACCTTCGGGTCGTCTCCCACTTTTATCAAACCAATAAAAATAAAGCCCTTATAAGGCAATTTATCTTTTTTAAGGCCTTCTACGGTCGGTTTAACAATTCGGTCGTGTATCTTGCCCATAAATTCGTCATCGGCGAAAGGAACAGGGGAAATGGCCCCCATACCGCCTGTATTCAATCCTGTGTCACCTTCTCCAATTCTCTTGTAGTCCTTTGCAGTAGGAAGCACTTTGTAGCCCTCGCCATCTGTCAGCACAAAAACACTAAGTTCTATACCCGCCAAAAACTCCTCGATAACAACTGTGGTACTCGCAGAACCAAACTTGGCGTCCACCATCATGTTCTTAAGCTCTTGCTTGGCCTCATCAAGGTCATTTAGGATAAGAACGCCCTTGCCTGCGGCTAGTCCGTCTGCCTTGAGCACATAAGGGGCTTGTTGGCTTTCTAAAAAAGCAAAACCCTCTTCCAGGCTATCTTTGGTAAAACCTTTATAGGCAGCAGTAGGGATATTATGGCGCATCATGAATTCCTTGGCAAATTCTTTACTGCCCTCCAATTCGGCTGCAGCCTTTTGTGGGCCAATTACCGGAATATTCTTGAGCTCAGCATCATTCAGGAAAAAATCGTGAACACCATTTACCAAGGGGTCTTCGGGACCCACGACCACCAAATCAATTCTATTATCCAAACAGCTGGCTTTGATACCCTCGAAATCGTTTACACTTACCGGTATATTAGTTGCGATTTCTTTTGTTCCAGCGTTTCCAGGAGCTACAAATAGATTGACGCCATGAGAAGACTCACTTAGTTTCCAAGTAATGGTATGCTCCCTACCTCCGGAGCCAAGTATTAGAATATTCATTTAGTTGGGATTTGCGCAAAAATAAGGTATGGAAATAAAATAGCCGGAATGTTTATGTGATATATTTTACCTAAACCTTTACTAAGAATTATCGAGAAGACCTATTCGATGAAATACTTGAGAAATCATTTAAAGGAAGTACACAAATCTTTCGTATACGATTTACTCACTGTCAATAGAGTGTTTTTCTTTTCTATCCTCCATTCTATTTTCACCATTTACGGGACGAATACCTGAACTATTGGTTTTTTGACTTTCACTTTTAAGTGATTTTTTCTTCTTTCCACTCTTATCTTCAACTCGTGATTTAAGCTTTTCAACCTTTCTCCTTAATAAAATCTTTTGCTTTAAAGTCGCAAAATTGTAATTGTATTTAAAGAAAATATATCCGAGAATAATTACGACGGAGACCAACATAATTACCATTCCTAAATTTTTGGCCGTACTTCCCAATACGATAAATAACATAACGAAAAGAAGATTAAAACAACCGATTATAAAACTCGCCTGTTTATGGGAAAGCCCCCAATAATCAATTAAAACATGATGGGTATGATTACGGTCGGGAGAAAATGGGCCTTTCTTGTTGGCTATTCTAATAGCAAATACCCTTGCCGTATCAAATAAAGGAACAATTAGGATACTAATAGCAATCAAGGGTGCATTTTCCAATAAGAACGGAAGGTCTGTATATGCCACTGGTCTTAATGCCAAAAATTTTAGGGTTAGTACACTAATAATAAAACCGACTATCAAAGAGCCGGTATCACCCATAAAAATCTTTTTATCCGAGGATAGGTTAAACCCTAAAAAAGCCATTAAACTTGCATTCATGGTAATACTAACCAAAGCAAAAAAATACTCCTCTGTCATGTAAAAAATGGTAGTATAAATCACCATAATCACCATACCTACTACAGAGGCTAATCCATCAATTCCATCAATTAAATTGTAGGAGTTGATAATGGTCAACATCATAAAACCTCCAATAATTAGATAGAGATAATAAGGTATTTCATTGATGTTAAGGAAGCCATTTAGGGAATGTATGGTGAAACTGGGATTGGTCAAAACGAAAATTATGGCAAATACTTGAGCCAAAAGTTTCGTTCCTGGAGAAATAACTACCAAGTCATCCTTCAGCCCCATAATAAAGAGAATGGTTAGACCAGGTATTATATGCATCACCTCATCATAAATGTCGCGCCCCCTAATAAAAAATAGTGCCAGGACCAAAGTGTAGAAAAATGCCACACCACCCAAGGTAGGGGTTCTTGTGGAGTGGGAACTCCTTTGGTTGGGATCGTCCATCAACCGTTTATATTCCACAACCTTAATAATCTTAGGTATGGTCAAATAGGTTAAAAGAAATACCCCTATAAATATTAATATGGCGGTCTCTAAGAAAAACAAGAGTCTATATTTTAATCAAAAATAGTAAAACTAAACACTCTTTTAACATTAATTCCCCTAGTATCTAGACAAGGGCTTAGGGCAAGATAAGTCTAGCTATGGAAGAAGTTCTTTAAAAACCTCCATATAATCCTGTGCCAACTTGGCATAAGTAAGGTTTTCCACAACATACTCCCGACCATTGATTCCCAACTGTTTTCGGTCTAAAATCAAAAGCTCTTTAAAAAGTTCTATTTTATTTTTTATGTCTTTTGGGTCTTCCGCATTAGAAATCAAACCACACTTAGCCTCCTCTATTATATTTCCAGGTATGTTACATGACATTAAAATAGGGGTTTGCGAATACATATACTCAAACAATTTATTGGCCGAAACCCCATACTTATAAAGTTCCAAATCTCTCCAGCTGAGATAAAGCATATCGCATTTTTGGTAAAAAGACATTAAAAACTCCCGTTTTACGGGGTCTAAAAACAGAATGTTCCCATTTTCCTTTGCCTGCTGGACCAAGGCTTGCTTTTCACCTCCCTCACCTACCATTACCAAATAACAATTAGACCCCTTAAACCATTTATTAAAAGTTTCTATTATGTATTCCATGGCATTGGCCTTGCCTAAAGTTCCCGCGTAACCAATCACCAAAGCACCTTCTTGTAACCTAGTTCCATTAAAATCCCACTCATTGTTTTTTTGATTGTTGGCAAAACCCTTTAGGTCAATTCCGTTGGAAATCCATTTAAACCTAAAACTTTTGTTACCCAAAATGGACCTGATGTGTTGGTCAGAATTTTTTAAGACCGATACTACGTAATCCGCATTTGAATAACATTTATGCTCTAGATGGGAAAGTAGTTGAATAAACAGGCTGTTTTCGGAATAATTACCGATACTCTTTGGAGTTAGCGGCCATAAGTCCCTAGTTTCAAATACAAATTGGGTCTTTCTAAAAAGTAATTTAAAGAAAAGCACATTATACACAGGCAACATGGGAGTTGAGGAGAGAATAATGATATGGGGTTTAGGTAACTTCATTAAAGGGGCAAAGAAAAGCAGTACAAAAAAAAGTCCCCAGTTAATAATCCTTACTATACTGCTAGAGGACTCATGTGAAAAACCCTTTATAACCAACGTTCTAATCTTACCTTGAACAATTCTCATTAAACCCTTTAACGGCACTTTCCTTTTGGGGTTATGTGAAAAGGAAGAGGTAATCATGGTAACATCATAACCATTTTTAATAAATTCTTGACCAAGGGTAAAATGCCTGCTATGACCATTTTCACTTAGATCTGGCGAAGTTAAGTGTTCATTGATAATCCAAATGTTATTTTTAATTTTTCCCATAAATCAAAGCAAAAGCAAGCTTGAAAAGCGTTGAACTACGTTATTTATAGTCTACAAGCGTATTTATTATTTTTTTCGCCGTATCTCCCATACCATATAAGTTTTCCTTAAAATCAAATACAATATTCCTTAAATCAGTATATGTGTTCACAATGGTTTTTTTATTTGGCCCTACAAAAAAGTTTACCCCATTCTTCACCAGCTCTACCCATTCCGTTTCCTCACGAACCGTAATACAGGGCTTTTTAAAGAAAAAAGCTTCCTTTTGCAAGCCTCCGCTATCGGTAATGACACAAGTGCAGTTCATCAACAGCCAGATCATCTCAAAATAGCCCAGAGGCTCCAATATTTGGATATTTTTATTGACAACAATATTAAAATCCTGAAGCTTGTTAACGGTTCTTGGATGTAATGGCAAAACCACCTTTTGTTTTTGGGCTATTTTCGCCAAGGCTTCAAAGACAGCAGTTAGTTTAACCTTATGGTCCGTATTCTCTTGCCGATGAATGGTAGACAATACAAAACTTTCCGTTTCCACCACATCATTAGGTCGTACAGCCTTATCTGTATAATAAAGGGAAGCATCGTACATTACGTCGCCTCATTTAGCGCATTATATTCTTCTATTGCCCTGCTTACTACGGCCGCTTTTACAAATTGGGGCCTAGCACCTAAAATTGTAAGTATCTTCATTATAATTTAGTCTCGGTTAAGTAACAATAGAACTCATTTAAATAAATGGCGTTCTCTTCTTAAAATAAATGGCATTAAGATAGCATAAAACATGATGCCATTGTACCTAACAAGTAGGGACTCAAAGGCCATAATAATCACAAAAGTCAACAACATAGCAAGGACAAAAGGCTCCCCTACAGCCTTAAACAATAAATACCCCAAAGGAAAAATTAAAATAAAAAAAGTCAAAATTCCAGCCTGAAGCCATGTTTGAAAATATTGGCTGTGGGCATTGTACTTATTTTTAACCAAAACGAGATAAGAATTTTTCCTGTATTCCTCGAACAACTCATTATTAGCATCTCCGATCCCATACCCAACTAAGGGACTATGTTTAATTAACTCTAAACAGCTTTTATAAATTAAAATTCTAGATTGCTCCGAAGTAGTATAGTTAAAGTTCTCTTTTTTCCCAAAGTCAACAATTCTTTCATAAAAAGTTTTAACTCTAGGATTTAAAAGTACCATAAGAATTCCGGAAAAAACAATAAGGGCGGTCATTGTATTCTTCCATCTTCCATTACCTGAATGAATAATATACAAGAAAATGTAAACCGCAAGAATCATTAGTGCAGCCCTAGAAGAAAGGAGGAACAAACTAAAAAGTAAAAATATCATTATGACATAAAAAAAACTAATGCGGGAATAAGAAAAATAAAGCAAACTAGTTAAGATATATAAAGACAAATAAGTGGGGTGTATAGTTTTGGCAAATCTTGTCCCGAAAAAGTGGTTGCCTCCATGGTTAAAAGACTCATAAAAAGAATAACCTCCTTCAAAAGAAGAATCAAAAACAAGAGATCCATCCACAATACTGAGAGAATTAGAAAAGGCATAAAATAAATTGATAGCCATGGAAATTAATATGCCAAACAGGAGCATAATAAATAGTCTACGTACAATTCCTTTCTCTTCTTCAATAAACAAAAAAATAATTGGAAAAATAATTAAAGGAAGCATTCTAACAATTAAATCACTTCCAGTTTTTAAGTTTTCCGTATAGACCAAACTTACCCCCGTTAATAAAAACAGTAAGGGTAAACACAAAAAAACTAAGTCTTTTTTCTTTAACCTATTTTTTTTTAAAATTATCTGAACAATTCCTAAAAAAGCAGAAGCAACAAAAAAGGGAGTAGAAATGTTCACCCCTATGGGGAGCAATAAAAAGCCTAAGGAAAGTAGATTCCAAAAAAAATCCGGAAGAGAACCGTTACCTGTTCTAACCAATAATTTTCTCATATATTTCATGATGTTTTCCTGCAACATTTTCCCACCTAAAAGAACTTGACAGTTTCACGGCAGACTTACTCATCTCATTATAGTTTTCTATAATATACTCAATTGCTCTACTAGTTTCGTTTACATCATTAGGAGGCACGGCAACTCCAGTACTTAAATTAGGAAAAAAGCCATCTACCGCTTCGTCTTTACAGAACACAATTGGTAAGCCTTGACTAAGAGCCTCAATATATACCAAACCGAAGGTTTCTTTTATAGAAGGCATGAGAAAAATATGGCAATCATTGAATATTTGAAAAAGTGAATTAAAATCATTTATTCGGCCCCAATATTTCACATTTTCATTGAAAAGGATCTCTACTTTCTTTAGAAAAGGTCCGGACCCCACAATATCCAAAGTTGCCAACGTTTTCGATTTAGAATTAAATAGGTTCATTGCCTTAATAACAATATCCAATTTCTTTCTCTCGATAATTTGGCCAACGTACAATAGTTTAATAGGTTGAGACAATTCTTTGGTCCTGGATTCAGTACTGAACCATTTATCATCAATGGCATTGGGAATGACGGCCACTTTACTCTCAAAATTTTTAAAAAAGGAACTTAAATATTTCTCCTTAAGAAGGTTTACATAAGTTGGGTTGATAAAAATAACTCTCTCCGCGGATTCCATTATTTTATTTCCAAACCTTCTTTCGTAGACCATAAGTCTAAAGAAGTAAAAAAGGTCCGTTGCGCGAACATTAACAACATATGGGATGCCAAACTCTTTGTTAAGCAAGTACGCAACCCCTCCATCGCTAAACAAAAAATGGGCATGAACCAAACCAACAGATTCTATGTCTACCTTCGATAATAAATCTTTATAAATGATTTGTATTTTTCTTCTGAACCTAAGCTTAAACAGAAGGTTATTTTTTAGTATGTGCGAGTAATGATATTCACTATTCTCTATACTTTCATCCCTATTTCCATTGATTTGATCTGCATTTCTAACTGGCACATATATAATTTGTCTATATCCCCGCTCCGACAGCTTACTGACCAAGTTTACGTATATCTTCTGTATTGAAAAAGCACTGGAAATTTGTAATAGTTTATCTCGCATAACTTCTATTCAGAAAAAGATAAGCAAAAATAACAAAGAACACCAACCCATGAGTTAACAATAGTGTAGTAAAAAATGACGTGTTCATGTAGTATATGTAAACAAACACTAGCCCAAAAAATATAGGGTTCATTTTTATTTGTTTCAAAAGAAGAAAAACAAACCCAATAAACAGCGAATGCAACAAAACCCCTATGTAACCCATTGAAAAATAACCCTCGGTTATCAACCCCACATTGGCGTTCAATCCTTCCTTCTGCAAAAGAACCTCTCCCACATAATAGTTAGGAGTCTGCTCTAAAGGATATTTGAAAAACAAACCGCCTATTGAATTATGGCTCCAAAACGTAGGGTTACTGCCAAAATACGAATAAAAGGTATTATCCATCCTTGCTGGCGTAAATAAAACTCTTCTAAGAAAAGAGTTGACTAAGAATGTATTATCCGAAACTAAGAAAACTATCAAACCTAAAAAACACAATCCGAAAAAGAGATAAAGCAAATTATGGAGTTTATCTAGGTAGTTTCTTCCTTTAAAGAAAAATATGGCAGCAATCATACCGATAAATATACTTTTTAATGCACCCACCAAGAAGATAAAACTAATCATAAACACCCCCAATAAAACTAGCCACCAGTTTTTGTTCAAAAGACCGATAATCAATAAAGACGGCAGTATAACTCTAGAAAGAGGAGCGCTCAAATAACCGAAATAGCTATCTTGAATCCCTCTAAAATACAATCTTGTTTCATAAACATCCGATAACATTAAATTTCTATAATTTACATGCGGTAAATACTTTATGAAGATTGGCACAAACAAAATAACCGAGATTAATAATACTATTGTCAGCATTTCTCCCTTAAGGCGTATTATCTTAAATTCCATTCGAAAGAAAGAACACGAAAAAAGTACTAGCAACAGAATTGCATTGGAGGCCATCGGTTGTATTAAACCGTCATTAAACTGATAGTAAATTACCTGTCCAAAAAAATAGAGAATGAATATAACATGCCAAATAGTATAAAAAAAATCTCCTTTGACCTTGGTTCCTATTATAACCATAGGGATAAAAAAGAACCAACCTATTATTACTTTACCGATAAGTATATCATGGTCATGCCCCATATAACCATACATGTCCTTAATTATAAAAACATAAACGCTGGTTATAATTATGAAGGTTATTGATTCTAATAATAAAACACTCCTTTTGTTATGTTTGAGCGGTATTTTCAACTTGATATCTATAGGATTGATGTATTATTAGTACTCCGTAAACGACGTAAAAGAAAATTAGAATTATAGTGTATATCCACAAATATTGCTGAATTGAAAAACCCTTTAAAAAGAAAAGGTAAAGAATAGCCGCGAATTTTGCTAACTCCCAGAGCGAATTTACCTTAAATTTCTTTAAGGCAATTAAAACCTTTCCCAAAGGAGAAAATACTAATATTACAGCCGACGCATAAACCAATGTTTTAGCATATTGGCCCGATTTTTCCCAGCCTTCACCACCAATTAAAGTAAATACCCTCTCCCCAAAAAACTCTATGAATAGTATAAACAAACTTGAAACAAAAAATAATAACCCCATTACGGAAAGAATTAGAGGCATAATTTTTTTTCTCCTATTCACTAGATTGCTTACCCTTTGAAATACCACTTGTGAAATTGCTACAGAAACAAAGACGGAAGGCACGGACAGAATTCGCTGTGTAAATTCTAGATACCCCACCTCAACAATATCAAAGTTGTCTAATATCAAAAAGGTTAACGCCCCTGTAACAAACGTATTTAGAACATTTGGTATAAGTGTATATATGGGCAGTTCCCTATATTCTACAAAAACCTTTCTCAACTTTTTTTGGTTGAGTATTTTAAATCTGCTAAGCTTGTTCGCCTTCCAAAAGGCGAATAATCCTTGAACAAAATTTCCTACAGCATCTCCTATCACAAGTCCATCAGTGCTCCTTAATTCCCCTAGCGCTACTTGAGTGCCTCCTTCCGTAAGTCTTCTTGATAATTTACTGGTAGATGAAAGCATGAATTTGCGCCTACGGACCAGATATAAATTAAAAACATTAAATACTGCGTAGAAGAAAGAACTTAATGGAAGAAGGTATAAAGCGGCTAGTGTAAGGCCTTCAAGACCAGCTAAAAACTCATCCGCAAAAAATAAGATTAAAAGACCCAATACGAAAGCTACCAGTAAACTTAAAAAAAGACAGAGATAAACAATGTGTTTTGCATCGGTGTCTTTTTTTGGAAGTAAAATAGCATTCTCATATTTAAAACAAGATAGGGCAACCAAAATGGAAAAACATTTTAAAAACACATCATAAGCACCAAACTCTTCAGGAGTAAAAGTGCGTTTTAAATACGGTTGCAAAGCAAGTGGTATGGCACTTGCCGCAATAATTCCCAATGATAGTATAACAACATCCTTAGAGATAGATAAAAACGAGTTCAGCTTCTTACTTTTTTCCATCAAGGAATAATTGCATATTAAGTACTACACTGTAAAATATGATAGCCATGATAAGATTTTTGACTAAGCTAAAACCTTTAATCCATCAAAAACCCGGAAACAAAGAATTTTTCCTATTCCAGAAACCTATGATACTCCCCTTTTAAACCAACTGGTTTGGCGGCCCTAATATCATGTACAATTTCAATGGCGGTTCTAGCAGCATCCACCCCATACCCTTTTCCGGCCAAAATATCTTTGTAAACCATGGTATGCAGATCGGTAAAACCACCACTGAATTCCAACTCTTCACCGTTAATGGTAATGGACCGGAAGGTAGTTTGCCCCTTTTCCTTTACCTCCTTCGGTAAATAGGCAGCATTGATGGAAAGGAACCATTTTACTCGAGCATTTTCAAATTCTAAATAACCTGCCGCTCGATCATCTTCATGAACATGTACAATGTTCTCTTGGACATCTCCAAAAATCCATGATAGCATATCGTAAAAATGTACTCCGATGTTGGTGGCTATTCCACCAGATTTTGCTTTATCGCCCTTCCAGGAGGTGTGGTACCAATGGCCTCTTGAGGTCAAATAGGTCAAATCGACTTCGAACTTGGTGTCTTTAGGGGCATTTTTGACCTTTTCCCTTAAAGCAATAATACTGGGGTGTACCCTTAATTGCAAAATGCAAAAAATATTCTTCCCGGTTTTTTCTTCAACGTGTTTTAGTTTATCTACATTCCAAGGATTCAGAACCAATGGCTTTTCACATATGGCGTCTGCGCCACTTCTAAGGGCAAAGCGAATATGTGCGTCATGTAGGTAGTTGGGGGAGCAAATACTCACATAATCTAAATATGTATCCTTTTCGTATTTCAACTTCTCAATATGACGGTCAAAACGCTCAAATTCCACAAAGAAATCCGCATTCGGAAAGTATGAATCTATGATTCCGACACTGTCGCCCTTATCAAAAGCGGTCAATAGATTATTTCCGGTGTCCTTAATAGCTTTCATGTGTCTGGGTGCAATATATCCTGCAGCCCCAATCAGTGCGAAATTCTTCATTCAACTAATTCTTTTAGGTTGGTAGTTATATATTCTATTTCTTCTTTTGTCACGTACGGATTCATGGGTAAACTCATCACTTCAGCCGCACACTGTTCGCTAACGGGAAAATCTCCCTTTTTGTATCCTAGATAGTCAAAACATTCTTGCAAATGCATCGGTATAGGGTAGTGTACCGCAGTGGGAATGCCCTTTTCCCTTAATGCTCCTTGAATTTTCTCTCTCTCGGACACCCTAATGGTGTATTGTGCCCATACTGAAGTTCTATCTTGCAATACTTCCGGGGTTTTGACCACTTTCGCCAATTTTTCGGAGTATTGTTCCGCTATCTGCTGCCTTCTTGCAATGTCTTGCTCATAGTAGCGCATTTTAACATTCAAAATAGCCGATTGTAAGTTGTCTAGTCTACCGCCCATGCCTATATATTTATGGGTGTATCTCTTTACCTGACCATGTACGCGCATGGCCTTCATTTTTTCATAGAGTTCGTGATCATCGGTAAAAATTGCACCACCATCTCCAAAACAGCCTAATGGTTTTGCGGGGAAAAAACTCGTACACCCAATAGTTGATGCAGCACAGCTTCTTTTTCCTTTATAGGTTGCACCAAAACTTTGGGCAGCATCCTCGATTACCGCAAGGTTATGCTTGGTCCCTATGGCGTTAATTTCATCCATATCGGCCATTTGACCATAGAGAGAAACCGGCATGATAGCCTTGGTTCTTTCCGTTATCGCACTTTCTATTTGCGAGGCATCTATGTTAAAGGTCGTTTCATTAATATCGACAAACACAGGTTTCGCGCCCAGACAGGCAATGGTTTCCGCTGTTGCAATAAAAGTAAATGGCGTGGTTATAATTTCATCACCACCTCTAATTCCCAAAGCCATCATTGCAAGTAAAAGCGCGTCTGTACCGGAAGATACTCCTAGAGCGTGTTTTGTACCAGTAAATTGCGCCAAGCTACTTTCAAGTTCCTCGGTTTCCTTGCCCAAAATATAACGGGCAGAGGACATCACTTCCTGGGTTACCGAAAGGTATTCTTCCTCCCTTTCCTTGTAGGCTTTGGTTAAATTAGCAAAATCTATGTTCATTATTTTGTACGTGTTACCTTATTATCTACCAATTGGTATTCTTGCTTGCTTTCAGGGCAAACAGCCATACCCTCTTCGTTAAATTGCAAACGATGACCATACTCACCAACCCATCCTATTTGTTTGGCCGGATTACCGACTAAGAGTGCGAAGGCCGGTACATCTTTGGTTACTACGGCACCTGCCCCTATAAAGGCATATTCCCCTATATCGTTACCACAAACTATTGTAGCGTTCGCTCCTATGGAAGCCCCTTTTTTTACGATTGTAGATGCATACTCCCCTCTTCTATTAATGGCGCTTCGCGGATTGATTACGTTCGTGAATACCATGGAAGGACCCAGAAAAACATCATCTTCACAGGTAACTCCGGTGTAAATGGATACATTATTTTGAACCTTTACGTTGGAACCCAATTTAACATCTGGAGAAACCACTACATTTTGACCGATATTACACCTTTCACCTAATTCGCAGTTGGGCATTATATGGGAAAAGTGCCAAATTTTTGTTCCTTTTCCAATAATACAACCATCATCAACAACTGCTGTTTCGTGTACGAAGTAATCTTGCTCTGACATCGATACTATTTAATGTTCTGATTCTAAAACGCTGTAAACTGGCCTACGAGCAAAAGTACGATAATTCTTTACTTTTTGAACCTCGGTCTTTTCTAACAGTGAATTCTTCTTTAATATGTCAATCGCAAAAGAATACCAGGTGTGTTCTACGCCGTCTGTAAAATGTTTGAGTCCATAATCGGTACTGCCTAATATTATCAGGCTTAAAATATACTTCGCCAAATTATCGGCATGGGTGGGGCAGCCGGTTTGCGCATCGGTTATGGATAAAGGCTCTCCTTTTTGGGCCTTTGCCAATATAGTTTTATAAAAATTATTTCCAAATTCGGAGTAAAGCCAAGAAGTGCGAACTATAAAAAACCTTTTCATTAGAGCCCTTACTTTAACTTCGCCTTCTAACTTAGAAGCTCCGTAAACATTAATAGGGTTGGTCTTATCTAAAATCGTATACGGTTCTCCTTTCGCCCCGTCGAACACGTAATCCGTGGAAATATGGATTAAAATAGTGCCATTAGCTTCGCATTCTCGGGCAATATTAGCTGTACCTTGAGAATTTACAAGAAAAGCCTTTTGAGGCTCTCTTTCTGCTATTTCAACGTTCGTATAGGCCGCACAATTAATACAATAATCAAATTTGTTATTAGCGAAAACTTCGGCAATACTATTTTCATTAGAAATATCCAGCTCGCCCGAATTTTTAAAATGAAATTCAATTTCGGGATAATCACCCTGGAGCTCTTGAATACTCTTGCCTAATTGCCCATTAGCCCCTGTCACCAATACTGATAGCATCAAAATAAGATTTTAAAGTGGGTAGTTCTTGGTCCTTTGATGAAACTATGGCATCATTCATATCAATCTGCCAATCTATTTCTAATTGTTCGTCCGCATAAAAAATACCCGCTTCTGAAGAGGGGTGATAATAGGCATCGCACTTATAACTGAACACAGCCTCGTCACTTAGAACAACAAAACCATGAGCTATACCTTTTGGCATAAAAACCTGCTTTCTGTTTTCTTCTGTAAGGGTAAACTTAAGATGTTTACCAAAGGTGGGGCTTTCCTTTCTAATATCTACCACTACATCCAAAACCTTTCCTTTAATCGTCTGCACAAGTTTAGCCTGTGCAAATTCACCCTTCTGAAAGTGTAGACCCCTAATGACATTTTTTGTAGATACGGATATATTGTCTTGCACAAAAGAAACATTTAATCCGGTAGCATTTTTAAATTTCTCGTGATGAAAAGACTCGAAAAATTGTCCGCGTTCATCTGCAAATACTTTTGGCGTAACTACAAAACAACCTTCTATTTCTGTTTTTTCAATTTCCATCAAACCTTTATTCTCTAAGTAGGTTAATCAAATATTCCCCATAACCGCTTTTCATTAAGGGTTCGGCCAGTTCTTTGAGTTGAGTTTCATCTATAAAGCCCATTTGATAGGCCACCTCTTCTATTGCACCGATTTTAAGTCCTTGCCTTTCCTCAATTACTTGAACATACTGCGACGCTTGCATAAGGGAGGTAAAGGTTCCCGTATCTAACCAAGCGGTTCCCCTATCCAAAACAGACACCTGTAATTTCTCTTGTAATAAGTAATGTTTATTGACATCGGTAATTTCTAGCTCACCTCTATTGCTTGGCTGAATTTGCTTCGCAATATGGACCACCTCATTATCATAAAAATAAATGCCAGGTACAGCATAGTTTGATTTTGGCTTGCTCGGTTTTTCTTCAATACTAATGGCCTTTCCATTCTTATCAAACTCCACTACCCCATAGCGCTGGGGATTCTGCACGTGGTAGGCGTAAATGATGCCCCCTTCGGGGTTATTGTTCTGTTGTAATAGGGAAGCCAATCCCGACCCATAAAAGATATTGTCTCCGAGAATTAAGGCCACTTTATCATTCCCAATAAACTTCTCCCCGATAATAAAGGCCTCTGCAAGCCCATTGGGCTGCTCTTGCGCAAGGTATTCGAATGCACAGCCATAATTGCTACCATCGCCTAAAAGTTCTTTAAATAAATCTAAGTCTTTTGGAGTGGTGATGATTAAGATTTCCCTTATACCCGCAGAAAGAAGAGTTGCCAAAGGATAATAAATCATTGGCTTATCGTACACAGGCATCAATTGCTTGCTTACTGCCATTGTAAGAGGGTATAATCTTGTTCCGGAGCCTCCTGCCAGAATGATTCCTTTCATAAATTCGCCCTTTGAATTTCTAATTTATTTTCTACAAATAGATTCTCAATTCTCTAGATACCAGGTGACCGTTTGTTTTATTCCGGCGTCAAAACTCGCTTCGGGTGTCCAACCTAGTTCGTTCTTCAGTTTCTTTGCATCAATGGCATACCTAAAATCGTGACCCGGTCTGTCACTCACAAAGGTAATGAGTTCTTCGTAAGTCCCTTTTTGTCTAGGCTTTATGTGGTCTAATAGGGTACAAATAGTCTCAGAAATCTGAATATTATTCCTTTCATTATCGCCCCCAATGACATAGGTTTCACCGCTTTTACCTTTGTAAAAAATCGTATTCAAGGCAGTACAATGGTCGCGAACAAAAAGCCAATCCCTAACATTTTTTCCATCGCCATATATTGGGATGGGTTCTTCCTTTAGCGCTTTGCGGATAATGGTCGGAATCAGTTTTTCTTTATGCTGTTTCGGCCCATAATTGTTACTACAATTGCTGATGACCACGTTGAGTCCGTAGGTGTGAAAATAACTTCTAACCAAAAAATCGGAAGCTGCCTTCGAAGCACTGTAAGGGCTGTTGGGACGGTACGGACTTTCTTCAGTGAAGTACCCCGTTTCTCCTAAACTACCATAAACCTCATCGGTTGAAATATGCAAAAACCTGTTTTGTGATTGACCACCGGTATCATGATGGGTTAACCAATGTTTTCTGGCGGCTTCTAAAAGTGTAAAGGTGCCATTTACATTGGTTTTGATAAAGGCATTCGGATTTGAAATAGAGTTATCGACATGTGATTCGGCCGCAAAATGAATAACACCTTTAAACCGATACTTATTGAAAAGATTATCAACCAACTCTTCATCACAAATATCACCCTCTACAAAAAAATACCGTTCATTATTTTCAACTTCTTGCAGGTTATCCAAATTACCTGCATAGGTAAGTTTATCGAGGTTTACCACATTTAATTCGGGATGTTCACCAAGAAAATACGGAATAAAATTGCTCCCTATAAATCCTGCCCCTCCTGTAATTAGATAGTAACTATTAGCCATGCACCCTTTATTGAAGTTCGGCTGCTTTTTTATTAAGGAACTTAATGAACGATAGAATAAAGAACAAGCCTATCAATACAAGGGGAATAATTACATAAGTATTATTAAAAAGCGGTTTTCTCACTTTTTGGGTCTTCCCCATATTCAAAACGCTCAAAAGATTTTTTTGTTCGGATAGTTCCATTCGCTTCTCTTCGATTTCCTTTACGAACCTATTTTTTAAAGTAAGCAAAGAACTTATATTCAATGCACTTTCATTTTCTAATATTACAGATCCTGGCGCCTTCTCAAGTTGCTTATTATTTAATGTCTTTGAGTAATTGTTTACAAGATTATCGATTTGCCCAATTAACATGGTGTTCTGATCAATTCTAAGCTGAGCATTTTCCCGAAAGGCCGTTATGACTTCTTTGAAATAGTTGTTTTTATTGATATAATCCAACATTTTCTGGGCTATTACACCACCATTTTGGGCATCAATGTAAGTAAAGGTTATTCTATGGGCCACAATACTTTTTTGCGTAAGAACGCTTCTCATAATATCCACGGCAAAACTTTCTTCTTTAAAGCCCTGAAGCAATTCTAAGTACATCAAATCTTGTTCCGCATCTTCTTTTGCTTCTTCGGGATCGGTAATGGGTGCTATCTCAATTTTAAATCCGTCAAGATCATTAATATCAATCCCCATTTGGCTAAAAAAGACGGTGTCTTTTGCATAAATATTAGCCTGAATTTCGTCGATTACATCGTATACATAATCTTTACTTTCAAAATTAGGTCTGACGATGGTCTCTGTCTTCAGCTTTTTATCTACGATTTTAGTAAGCAAAAAACCAACAAGAACACCTACTACTACCAAGCCTATTAATATCAGCATATTTTTCTTCAGATATAGGAATGCGTAAAGAAACACATTACCGACTTTTTTGAAGCCATTACCGATCAGCTTTAGCAGTTGCCCTAAATCAATTTCATCTGATGATGTGTTCTTAACAGGTTGGTTATCCGCCATTTGTTTATGAATTAAATATTTGCCCTAAAATTTTGTCCGTAATTAAATAGGTGGGTTTTACCCCGGTAGTTCCCAGCCCTCCGGAAGCCAAAGTACTTCCTGTCACCAAGGGATTGTCAGAGGCATAATAAGCATATCTCACCTTCACATCCTCGCTTATGCTTTTTCTTATTTTGGAGGCGGATTGTATGGCTTTTTGATAGTGTACGCCCTCCATTTCCAGACCGATTACATTCCAGGTTGAATCATGGAAAAATGATAAAATATCCTTGTTCTGAAGTGAAGTTCCTAATACGGTAACCATGGTTCCTTCAAAAACTTTGAGTCCGTGGCCCTTAAAATCCTCTGCACAAAGTTCATTCTTAAATGGATAGTTGTCTGCTGTTCCTTCAAACATATGGGCAGACGGTATCATTAGATCACCTTTTCCTCCATCCAAAATCCCTGCTTTCCCCATTATGGATATGGACGCTATGTTCATAAAAACAGCATCTTTACCATCAATCGTATACGGTTTTAAAAGTTCGTCTATGGTTTCAAAAGCCTGCTCTCCAAAAGCATAATCCATGACAAAAATTACAGGTTTTTCGCTTTCAGGAATGTCTGTATCAAGTTTATAACAACAGGCATCATTCGTCATTTTCGCCGTATCAAAAATTTGAACATCAATACTGGTTCCAGAATAGTCATCAATAGCAATCATACCATTCTTTTTCGCCAGAGCACTAACCTTTTTCCTAAGCGAACCGTTGGATGCCGAGCTTAAAGCCTCGTAAATCTCAAGACTACCCTTTTTTGGAAATTCCTTACCAAGTGCCTTTTTGGCAAAAAGAGAATTCATAACACTGTGCATATTGGCACTTATAATATGAATGGGTCTTGAAAGAATATTGTTTTTATACAACGTTTCTTTGATGGTATTGGCCCACCTTTCTCCGTGAATATGGTGACCAAGTCTCTCGCGCAGTAAAAGGCTAAAAGTAATTGCTCTCTTTTCTCCGGTGATTTCCTCTTCAATGGCCAATTTCCCCAACCAATAGACAATTTCCAAAAAGCGCTCCGGCTTTTCATCGGTGGAAAAATGGTTATGCACGGCCATTACCTCTACAAATGATCTTCCCAAGATATTTGCCGTATGTATAAGGGCTACCTCCCTCTCCGCTTGGATAAGCTCATCTTTGTTAACGGCCTCCTCCAACTTGGTCCAATCCCTAATAGTTTTATGGGTGTCCTCGATTAAAACCTTTTTACAGATTTTATCGGATTCTATGAACAAAAAAGTAAGATGGGTAAGAATATCATAAATATCTGAACGCCCCCGGGTAATTTCAATGTTCATCTGCTCATCGTCTATACGATAGCAATTACGCCTTCTTTTGGGAGGTACAATAGGCTCAAAATGCGAATGACCATATCCCTCATCCGAAGTTAAATTGATAAACCTACATTGTTCTATCCCTTCGGGAAGTCTTTCAAGAACATAGGTTAGACCACTAAGTTCTGCCTTGTCTTCTGCAACGGAGCCATAAATTTCAGGGCGTAATTGTAGAAGAGCATCCTTTAAAGATTCTCCAGAAACCCCATTTGGTTTGTAAAAACCACGGTTAAACAAATGGCGCATGGTGATGTACAAACGCTCAATGGCATTGGTAGATTCTTGAGCTCTGGTGGTTGTATTGTTATTGCCCATAAAAGAATTTCGCACAAAATTACAATTATTGGTTTACATATGTGCGGTTGTCATAAAGCTTTCAGAATATTCGTTCGCCCGAAATAAGGAAGCTGATTTCCATAACGAAAAATAAATATAAATATTCTATATGGTATTTATTCTTTGAATTCCGTAAGCTTATCAGCCACGCTACGATCATTTGACAATCTCTGCACTTTGTTCTGTCCCCCTAGTTTTCCCTTTGATTTCATGAACTCATGGAAGCCACCAACTTTAATGGCGGTAATCTTTAACAACTGCAAAATATTACCTTCCATCAAATCATAATAATAGCTGTTCTGTTTTTGAAGGGATGCATCTAACGTTGCAATAAATTTCTGCATATCCGTAGGCTTTTTTTCAAATTCAATAAGCCATTCGTGATAGGGAAGCTCGTCTCCTTCAGGGGTGATTTGTGGCGCCACCGTAAATTCATTTATTTGTGCATCGGTAGCGGCAATTGCTTGGTTCATGGCCTCCTCTACTTCTTTTGCTATTACATGCTCGCCAAAGGCGGAAATAAAATGTTTGATACGCCCGGAGACAATAATTTTATAGGGATTCAACGAAATAAACTGAACGGTATCTCCTAAGTTGTATGCCCAAAGTCCGGCATCGGTAGAAATAATCATGACATAGTTAACACCCATTTCAACCTCTTTTAAGGTTATTCTCTTGGGGTGCTCTTCAAAAAATTCATCCGCTTTTACAAACTCGTAAAAAATTCCGGAATTTAATAACAACAGCATGCCTTTTTCCTTTTGGGAGTCTTGATAGGCAAAGAAGCCTTCGCTTGCCGGAAACAGCTCTATACTATCTACTTTTCTACCAATGAGCGATTCAAACTTGGCCCTGTAGGGCTCATAATTAACACCGCCGTAAATGAACAGTTGAAAGTTTTTAAATAACTCCCCCACCTTTTTACCTGATGTATCCTGCAGCTTTTCAAAATACATTTGCACCCAAGACGGAATGCCCGCAATTACGGTCATGTCTTCCTTTATGGTTTCTTGCACTATGGTATCTACCTTGGCCTCCCAATCTTCAATACAATTGGTTTCCCAACTGGGCAACCTGTTTTTTTGAAGGTAATTGGGCACGTAATGTGCAGAAATACCGGATAACCTTCCTAGTTTAATTCCATTTTTCTCTTGCATCTCCGGGCTCCCTTGAAGAAATATCATTTTTCCATCAACAAAATCGCTATTGCCGGTTTCATTGATATAAGTAAGAATAGCATTCCTACTGGCCTCAACCTGGTTTTTTATGGAAGATTTGTTAAGCGGAACATACTTAGCACCAGAAGTCGTTCCAGATGTTTTGGCAAAATAAATAGGCTTACCCGGCCATAGAATATCTCTCTGCCCCGCAACCACCTTCTCTACGTAAGGCCTCAATTCTTCGTAATCCCTAATAGGGACCTTAGCAATGAAATCTTCATGCGAGGTAATTTCAGAAAAACCATGGTCCTTCCCAAATTTTGTGTTTGATGCCGTTTGAATCAGCTGTTTAAAAACGGCGTTTTGTGTCTCAATTGGCCGAGATTTCCATTGCTCGGTTTTAGCAACCACATACTTTGCAAACAATTTGGCAGCAAATGATTTTAAGGACATTTAAATCTGAATTTTAATTGGGGATTAAAATATATCGAATGGTATAAATTAGAAGTCGATATAATCAAGGGGGTTAACGGTATTACCATTGCTCCAGAGCTCAAAATGCAAGTGTGGCCCCGTAGTGAGTTCTCCTGTATTTCCTACGGAAGCTATCACTTCCCCGGCCCTGACCACGTCTCCTTGAGCTTTACTTAATGAACCATTATGTTTGTATACACTTAGCAAACCATCTTTGTGTTCAAGAATAATAACATAACCGGTATCTGCCGTCCACTCAGAAAAAATAACAGTACCGTTTGCCACGGCTTTTATTGGGGTATCTGTTGGAGCGGTTACATCTACTGCAAAATGTTTTTGTTCAACGTTGTACGTATTGGATATTTCTCCATTTAAAGGAGGAAACAATACTATTTCCGCGCCCCCGGTGTTTCTTTCAAAAAGATTGTATTTATCTTCAAGAGCCACCTCGGCCCTAAGTACCGAATCTTCCCTTATTGGGGTCAAATCAATGCTGTTGGGGTCCAGTTTAAACTGTTCCCTTAGAGAATCCATATCAATTTCACCGCTCTCAATTTCACCTTTTAAAACTTGTCTAATACTCTCTAAATACCTATTGGTATTATTTAGGTTGGCTACTAGAGAATCCGTCTTGTAAGTTAAATCCGTGGCCTGCTTTTTAAGCTTTGTAGAAGAATAGCCCGGAATATATTCTCGCAAGGAGGTAAATGCAATGAGCAGGGTGGTTAGTGCAATTAAGCCAATGATACACAGAGAGCCCGTTACAAAAACATTTAAACGACTAAGTTTAAAGGAGATTTTTTCTTCAAACGTACTCTCGTTTAAAATGACCAAGCGATACTTGTGCAGTAGCTTTCTTTTAATTTCCTTTCTTTTCTTGACTTTCTTGGCCATAATACACAAATATACGGATGGAATACAATTCTTGGTCTTATGTATCCCTTTTTTCTATCATAGCAATTTTGATATTGGTTTCTCCTTATGAGTCTAAAGATGAAAGATATTTAATTAACATCTCCATTGATAGATTTTTATTACATTTGTGATTCAATTAAAATGCGATTATGACAGCTTTACAGATATTTTTGGCTATAGGCCCATGGCAAATTGCCATTGTTGTGTTGGTGGTTCTTTTGTTGTTCGGAGGAAAGAAGATACCTGAGCTCATGCGCGGACTTGGTAGCGGAATAAAAGAATTTAAAGATGCCTCAAAGGAAGATGAACCTGTCGAGGACAAAAAGGAATAAATCTTCTACAAAAAATAGTTGCGAACCCTTGGCTAACACCAAGGGTTTTTTGTTGCCTACCTTTAAGCTACCGGGAAACCTTTCGGTACAATTTTGTCGGACTTTCTTACATTTTAGGAGCCCCACGGCTATTTTACCCACTTCATAATAGCTAGTTTGTCAACAGTTTGGCCTTTAGGACACTACAAATAAGTCGACTTTCACAACATTATACCCTACCCGCTACATGCTATTGGCGTCCTTTGCGTTAGAATAGATACTAATATACGGTATAACAAAACGTTTTTAACCAACCCGTTTTTACCATTTACCAAGTTCTACGTTACTTATGCGAAGCTTACTAAAATTGTTCATTATATTGTCAATCATGGCAGGCTTTACCAGTTTTTCCCCTGGAAAAAAATCTGTTCTTAGTACCTCTATTTCTTTAGCCGAGGAGACCCCCCCCCTGTTTGCACTAGACAATTTACCTCCTACTTTCAGCAACTGCCCACCTTCTGATGTAAACACATCATACACCCCTGGCGTTTGTGGTGCAACGGTAACATGGACGCCGCCAACAGCCTCCGCCGATGCGGTAAGTGTCACCAGTAATTATAGCCCTGGGGATTCATTCTTACCAGGAACTACAGCCGTAGTTTATCGTGCGGAAGACGCTTCTGGCAACGTGACAACTTGCTCGTTCAATGTTACGGTGGTAGATAGTGAAGACCCTATTTTTGTGACATTTCCAACGGATGTTACACTAACGGCAGACCCAAATACCTGTACAGCACCTCATACATGGGCCGAACCTACGGCTTCGGATAATTGCCCCCCAGGTGAAGGAGTAGCACCGGTTCTTCAAGATTTTGAATCTGCAATCAATCAATGTTATACGTTTACAAGGGCATCTATTACTAATGGAGGACAAATCAACGGCACCAGAAACATGGAGGCCACCACCATATCTAGTAGCAACTTTTTTACAAGCTCATTGGTGACACCGGTTTTTTATTTCAATGGTTTTGGAGAAATCTCTTTTTCTCATAGGATATCCGCGGTTTCCAACTCACCGTCTATTCATTTGGATGTTCTCGATGAGAATGGTAATGTAGTTACAACAAGTTTTTTTAGCTCAACTTATACCGATACGAATGTTCATCAAGAAATTGTCCCCTTTAACTTAATAGGAAATTACCAATTAAGAATTAGATATTCTTCATCCAATCTTTTTAACTCGGGTATGCGGGCCTACCTAGATGATTTGTTGATTCCAGGTACCATTGTTACCAATATTAACAACACGGATTGTGATTTAGCGGATTATGTTATTTTACGAACAGATGGAACAGGATTAAACAGTGGGGATCAGTTTGATATCGGCACCACCACCATCAGATATACAGTAAGGGATGCTTCTGGAAACTTTGCCGAAAGATCATTTAATATTACGGTAGAAAATGATGTGAACCCACCTTCCGGATCTACCGAATATATTTATTGTGAAGGCGAAACGCCGTCAACTATGACAGTAAGTGTTGATATTTCCAGTGGCGAAACGGCAAATTGGTATGATGGAGGTGGTAATTTGGTAGCAACCAATACCACTAGCTATACACCACCTGCCTCGCCTGATTTTTATAGAAATTTTGTGGTATATAGTCAAAATGCAAATGGTTGTTCCAGTGAAGACTTTTTATCAATAGATTTATATCAAATACCACGCCCTGCACCCCCAAGTGTTACAAGTCCGGTAGAATATTGTGTGGGAGAAACTGCTAATCAGTTAGCGGCAACGGCACAACCTAACCATACCCTGCAATGGTACACAGTAGTTACAGGTGGTACGGCCAGTGGTACTGCCCCTACACCAAGTACTGCTAGTGCAGGTACAACCTCATATTATGTTAGTCAAATAGATGACAGCACAGGTTGTGAAAGTATCAGAGAAGAAATAGAGGTTGTTGTATACGCCTTACCTGCCGCGCCTACATTGGTTCAAAATACCGTAAATTATTGTATTGGTGACACCGCACAACAACTAGATGATTATGTGCAATCTGGAAGCAACCCCACTTGGTACGATGCGGCCACAGGCGGCTCTGTTATACCCGGTACTACCGTTCCTAGTACTGCAACAGCTGGTACAACTTCTTATTGGGTAAGCCAGACAACCTCGTCTGCCAATTGTGAAGGATCGCGTAGAAGATTGAACATTGTTGTTCATGATCCTCCTGCCATAAGTTCACAGCCCACAAATCAAACCGTTTGTGAAGGCGAAAGCACCAGTTTTACTGCAAGTGCCAATAACGCAGCCACTTTCCAATGGCAATTTTTTGATGGTTCCACTTGGGTGGATCTTAGCGATGATACTACTTATTCCAATACGACCACCTCTACGTTGAATATTTCTAATATGGCTGTTGGCTTGGATAATTCACAATATAGAATGGTAGCTTCCAGTACTTCGCCCACTTGCACCAATGCTATTTCGAATGCAGCCACCCTAAACGTAAATACGGCCCCAACAGTTCCAATTAGCAGTGGAGATATTACCGAATGTGCACAAGACCCTGTACAAACCATATCGGCCTCTGCCACGCCTCCTGCAGGTTCATCCCTAGTTTGGTATGATGCCCCAACTGGTGGAAATACAGTGCCCAGCCCAACTTTGAGTTCCATAGGAAGTGTTACATATTATGCCGAGAGTGTTGACAATACAACTAGCTGCACAAGCGCGTCAAGAACTGCCGTAACATTGACCATAGAACCTATTCCTGCTGCTCCAATGAGTAGTGGTGACGTAATAGAGTGTGAGCAGAACCCCATACAGACCTTAACTGCTAACGCAACGGCACCAGCAGGCACCACCATTGTTTGGTATGATGCAGCAACCGGTGGAAATACCGTTGCCAGTCCCACGTTAAGTTCGGTAGGCACTGTCACCTATTACGCAGAAAGTGTTAGCTCTGGTAACGGATGTTCGAGTGCCACTAGGACTGCAGTAAGCCTAACAATTGAGCCTGCACCAAATGCACCTGTAAGTGGAGGGGATATTACCGAATGTGAACAAAACCCAATTCAGACCTTAACAGCAAGTGCAACTGCTCCGGCAGGAACTACCCTGGTGTGGTATGATGCTGCCTTTAAAGGTAACACCGTAGCCAGTCCTACTCTTAATTCAGTGGGTACTATTACTTATTATGCAGAAAGTCAGGATAATTCCACCGCTTGTCCTAGTCATACAAGAACAGCAGTGACCCTGACCATTGAATCTATTCCAGTTGCGCCAACCAGCGGTGGAGACCAAACGGAATGTGAGCAGAACCCTACCCAAACAATGACCGCCACTGCCACGGCACCGGCAGGTTCTACGGTAGTCTGGTACGATGCTCCATCAGGAGGAAGTATGGTCGCTAATCCAGATTTAAATACGGTAGGTACCATAACCTATTATGCGGAAAGTAGAACCAATAGTAGTGGATGTGTTAGTGATACCAGAACAGCAGTGTCCCTAACCATGAATGCTAGGCCTACCATTGCGATAACCCCAAATTCCCAAACTTGTTCCGCAGACCTTACCACATACTCGGTTTCGGTTGATGTAATTAGCGGTACCGTAACCTCATCAGAAGGAACAGTAGCTGATAATGGGGGTAATAACTGGACCATTTCCGGAATAACCTCGGGCAACAATATTACCGTAACGGTAACAGACGTGAACGCATGCTCAGAGAGTATTGCTATTAATGCTCCTAATTGTGCATGTCCCACGGTAAACGCTCCTACAAGCGGAGGGGATCAGGTGCAGTGTGAACAAAATCCTATCCAAACGCTTACTGCAACGGCAATAGCTCCAGCAGGCGCAAGTGTCCTATGGTATGATGCCCCAACCGGAGGTAATACAGTTGCTAGTCCAACACTAAATTCCGTAGGAACAATTACCTATTACGCAGAGAGCGAAGACAATGTGAATGGGTGTACCAGTGCCACACGCACCCCGGTAAGCCTTACTATCAACGGTGCCCCCAACGCTCCGGTAAGTGGAGGTGACATTACAGAATGTGAGCAGAACCCGGTTCAAACATTGACCGCCACGGCTACCGCTCCGGCAGGCTCTTCCATTATTTGGTATGATGCGCCAACAGGGGGAAATATAGTAGCCAGCCCTACCCTCAATACAGTGGGGAGCATTACGTATTATGCGGAAAGCGAAAATAACGCTTCAAACTGTACAAGTCTCAACAGAACACCGGTTACGCTAACTATTGAGGCAACACCATCAGCACCCATAAGTGGTGGTGACGTTACCGAGTGTGAGCAGAACCCAATACAAACCTTAACTGCAAGTGCTACAGCACCAGCCGGTTCCAACATTGTTTGGTATGATGCGGCAACCGGAGGAAATGTGGTGGCCAGCCCCACTTTGAACTCAGTTGGTACGATTATCTATTATGCGGAAAGTGAAGATAGTGCTTCCGGGTGTGTAAGTGACAGCAGAACTCCCGTCACTTTAACAATTCAAGATACTCCAGATATATCTGTTGCATCAGGTCCAGTATGCTCTGCAGACCTCACCACGTACGATGTAACTGTAAACGTAAGCGAAGGAAACGTCACTTCTTCCGAGGACACCGTGGTGGACAACGGAGGTAATAATTGGACCGTCTCTGGCGTAACTTCTGGAAACGACATCACCGTAACAGTTACCGGGCCCAACAGCTGTACCCAGACTTTAAATATAACCGCTCCGGATTGTAGTTGCCCTGTAGTGGCCGCTCCTACAAGCGGTGGAGACCAAACGGAATGTGAACAAGATCCAATTCAAACATTAACGGCAACCGCAACCCCTCCCGCAAATGCAACAGTAGTATGGTATGACTCAGCTATAGGTGGAAACGTAGTGGCAAGCCCAACCTTAAATTCCGTTGGAAATATCACTTATTACGCTGAAAGTAGACAAAATGTGACCAATTGTGTAAGTAGCACCAGAACAGCAGTGACCTTGACCATTGAAGCTGCTCCAACTGCCCCGATCAGTGGTGGTGATATTACGGAATGTGAGCAAGACCCTATTCAAATTTTAACCGCTACTGCTACGGCGCCACCTGGTTCCACCGTTGTTTGGTACGATGCCGCGTCCGGAGGCAATGTGGTTGCCAGCCCTACCCTAAATTCAGTTGGAAATGTAACATATTACGCCGAAAGCAATAATAATAGCACCTCTTGTTCCAGCTTAACAAGAACGGCTGTAAGCTTAACAATTGAACCCGCTCCAGCAGCTCCGATCAGCGGAGGTGATATCGTGGAATGCGAACAAAGTCCAGTTCAGACTTTGACCGCATCAGCCACCGCTCCTGCCGGTTCTACAGTGGTTTGGTACGATGCGGCTTCAGGCGGAAATATTGTTGCAAGTCCTACCTTAAATAATGTTGGCACTATTACCTACTTTGCACAAAGCAATGACAATACATCTTCTTGCTCGAGCCATCTAAGAACTCCGGTCTCATTGACCATTCAAGACACTCCGGATATCTCGATAGCCTCGGCAGCTACTTGTGCACCCGATCTGTTGACTTATGAAGTATCCGTTAATGTAAGTGAAGGCATTGTTACTTCAACTGAGGGAACCGTGGTAGATAATGGAGGAAATAACTGGACTATATCTGGGGTTACCACTGGAAACAATATTACTTTGACCGTAACCGCTCCAAATTCTTGTACGCAAACTTTGGATGTTACAGCGCCGGATTGTAGTTGCCCTGTTATACCGGCTCCTACGAGTGGTGGTGATCAAACAGAATGTGAACAAAACCCGATTCAAACATTAACGGCAACCGCAACACCTCCGGCAGATGCAACCATCATTTGGTATGATGCTGCAACAGGTGGAAATACAGTCGCTAGTCCAACCTTAAATACTTTAGGCTTCATTACCTATTATGCGGAAAGCCGGCAAAATGTCACTAATTGTGTAAGTAGCACAAGAACTCCAGTGACCCTTACCATTGAGGCAACACCTGCTGACCCAGTTAGTGGAGGAGACCAAACGGAATGTGACGCCAACCCAACACAAACACTTACAGCAATAGCCACAGCTCCTCCTGGATCAAGTATTGTTTGGTATGATGCCGTAACAGCGGGCAATGGAGTTACAAACCCAAATCTAAGTACCGTGGGTACGGTGACCTATTATGCAGAAAGCAGAGATAACACCTCTGGATGTACAAGTTATAATAGAGTTCCCGTAACCCTAACTATACATCCGTTACCCAATGTGGTTGCAAATGCTACCACCACCTCCATAAACGCAGGGGAACCTGTGACATTGACAGGTTCCGGTGCAGATTCCTATGTATGGGACAATGGAGTGACAGATGGCGATACCGTATATCCTTTAGTAACCACTACCTATACCGTGATTGGTAGCGATTCAAATTCATGTGAAAATACAGACAGTGTAACGATTGTGGTTCAAGCTACTTCCGATTTACGATTGGAAAAGAACGTGGATAATACTACCCCAAATGTTGGTGATACCGTGGTTTTCACATTAACAGCATTCAATGATGGGCCAAGTGACGATACCGGAGGTAGTATTATTACTGATATTCTACCTATAGGCTATTCATATATCTCGGATACCGGAAGTGCTGCTAATGGATTCTACGACCCCGTTTCCGGTCAATGGACCCTGCCGGCCCTTGCCAATGGTAATTCAATTTCAATTACTATCTCGGCAACAGTAAATGCCCCTACCAGCGCAGTCAATGAGTATTTAAATAGAGCAGAAGTAACTACAGTGACCCATTACGACTCAGACTCAAGCCCGGCAAATGATGATGGGGACCAAAGTGAAGATGACGAGGCTTCTATAGCTATCGTTCCTCAAATGGCAGATTTAGAGCTAAACTCTACGCTTTCCCAACCAAGTGGTAACCCAGGTGATACAATTATGTTGACAATTGATGTTAGCAACAATGGTCCGGATACGGCAACCAATGTTTCAGTAGAAAACTTGATCCCGGTAGGTTTCACACTTGTAAATATCAATAACGGTGGTTCCAATTCAGGAAATAATATAATCTGGAGCGGACTTAATATACCAAGTGGTTCTACTGAATCCTTGAGTTTTGAAGTTACCGTTAACAATCCTACGAATACATCAAATGAATATTTAAATATAGTTGAGGTGATTCAGGTGGATCAATTTGATCCTGATTCTATACCAAATAACGATGATGGTGACCAAAGCGAGGATGACGAAGCCAATGCCAATTTTATTTTACAGTCTTCCGATATAGAATTGATAAATACAGTAACGCCTGATTCCGGCAACCCTGGCGACCCATTAACATTCTCCATTGAAGTAATCAACAACGGGATAGATACCGCTACAGGCATTGATATTGAAAATATGGTTCCTTCTGGATTTACCGTAACCTCCATCAATAACGGTGGACTTCAAACGGGGAACCAAATTCTTTGGACAGGAATTTCTGTGCCTAGTGGTTCAAGTCAAGTTTTGACCTTTGAGGTCACAATCAATGTTCCAACAAATACCAATGGTGAATATTTCAACACGGTTCAAGTTGTTGCTGTAGACCAATTAGACCCAGATTCCAGCCCAAATAATGATGATGGCGACCAAAGTGAAGATGATGAAGATAATGCAGAGATTGTACTTATTCCAGCAGATTTAAGTCTTTCAAAAAGATTGAGCGCATCTTCCAATCAAAATCCAAATGCCGGAGACAGGGTGATGTTCGAAATATTGCTTACCAATGAAGGACCAGGCTTGGCAACAAACGTTACCGTAGAAGATGTGATTCCATTAGGATATCAGCTTATCAACATTAGTAATTCAGGAATTGCAACGGGTAATAGAATTAATTGGAATCTAACTTCGGTATCAGTAGGGACCCAAGTATTGAGTTATGAGGTGCAATTAAATGCGCCCACCAATACTTTGGACGAATACACCAATATAGCCCAAGTTACAACATCTGACCAGTTTGATCCGGACTCAAGTCCGAATAATGACGATGGCGACCAAAGCGAAGATGATGAGGCCAACTATACTATTAATGCACCTACTGTTGACTTGGAAGTTTACAAAACAGTAAATAAAAACCAAACATTCTTTGGCGATACAATTGTATTTACCGTAAGTGTTACCAACAACAGTAGTTATGACGCTACCAACGTGGGCATTGAAGATATTTTGCCTAGCGGATATACCTATTTGAGCAGTACGGCTACCGCAGGAGCCTATGATGTTTCCATTTCATTATGGGAAATTCCGGTAATCACTATTAGGCAAACGGTGTCCATGGAAATGACGGTGACCGTTAATGAAGATGGTCCATATACAAATATTGCTGAATTGATTTACGTTGATCAGATCGATCCCAATACAGCCAACGACAGAGCAGAATCAACTCCGGAAATAACGCAATCTGTGTGTTTAACAGTCTATAATGAATTTTCTCCTAACGGAGATGGGACCAATGAAGTGTTTTTCATTGAATGTATTGAACAATACCCCAATAACACACTTACAGTCTATAACAGATGGGGAGCAATGGTGTTCACCGCCCAAGGATACGACAACACATGGGACGGACAAACCAATAACCAAAACACCATTAGTTCCGACAACCAATTACCGGTAGGAACCTATTACTATACTTTGGATTTAGGTGATGGAACCACCACTCCAAAATCAGGTTGGTTGTATATCAGCAGGTAATTAAAAAATTGTGATGAAATTATTAAACCCATATAAAATACTGGCCTTACTTCTACTGGGAACTTTCTATGCAAATGGACAGCAAGACCCACAGTATACCCAGTATCAATACAATCCTTTGACGGTAAATCCGGGTTATGCGGGGTCAAGAGGACATCTTACACTGATTTCTCTCTATAGGAGTCAGTGGCAAGGAATAGAAGGTTCTCCGCAAACTATAACGTTCGGTATGGACACCCCGGTTGGCAAATTTGACGGGGTAGGCCTTTCCATCATTCAAGATGAGTTAGGTCCCGCCACAGAAACCTACATTGATGGTAATTATGCACATCAGTTGGTCATTAACAACAAGGGTCACCGTATTGGTCTTGGGTTAAAGGCAGGAATTCGGTTGTTCAGCTTGGATTTTACAAAAGGAATCAGAAGAGACCAAGATGATATTGCCTTCAACGAAAATGTAAATGGGAAGGTACTGCCCTCAATTGGTGCCGGAGCATTTTATTATTCAGAGAAGGCATATATAGGACTATCTGTACCCAATTTATTTCCATCAGAACATTATGACCGGGAGATTGAGATAAAAGCGGACGAAAGTCTTCATATCAATTTAATCGCAGGATATGTATTTGATTTGAACGAATCCTTAAAGTTCAAGCCTTCCCTATTTGCCAAACAAGTGTTTGGGGCTCCAATATCCGTTGATGTTTCAGGCAATTTCTTGCTATACGAAAAACTAAACCTTGGCGTTAATTATAGATGGGATGATTCTGTGGCAGCCATTTTTGGGCTGCAAATTTCACCCCAATTTAACCTTGGTTATGCCTATGATTATACCACCAGTGGACTAAATAATTATAATTCGGGTACCCATGAAATATTCTTGAGGTACCAATGGATATCGAGACTTAACAGACTAAAATCCCCTAGATTTTTCTAACATCCCAAATCATGAAAAAACTATTTACCTCATTTATTCTAATTTACTGCTTGAGTCTTGGAGCACAAGACCTTCAAGATATCGGTTTTCAGGCTTCCCCACCTTATGAAACCGAATCATCTATGGTAACTTCATTTGACACGGCCCTATCCATAGGAGAATCCTTTGAAGAAGCGGCCGAAAAAAATGGAATTGCCTACAGAACCTTTAGCGAATTGGCAGGGGTTGAAAACGGCTATTACATTGTCTCAGGTGTTTTCAGTGATGATAAAAATCTAGCAAAGTCAATTAAAAAATTGAAGAAGAAAGGTTTTGAAAATGCCGGCTCTATAAGCAATGAAAGCAATGGTCTACATTACCTTTATTTGGCATATTATCCTTTTGGTCTTGAAGCGGTAGATGCTTGCTCCTCTCAGCTAGATGGTAACTATAAGCAGGATGTATGGATACTGGAAGTTGAAAACAGCAATGAAATTGGGGGAGATAATTTAGAGGAAGTACCTCAAATTACATCAACAGACAACAATTTTAGCCTTGAGGAAGAAGCAGGATCTGTTTCTACAGGTATGAAAATTCATGAAAACGTAAACAAGACTAAGTTGATTCAAAGGGCCGACCATTATTTTGATAAAATGTGGTATGCCGAAGCTGCAGAACTCTACGAAGAGGCTTTGTCCAAAGGGGATAAATACCGTTCAAAAGACATTGTCCAAAAGGCCGCCGACGCCTACTATTTTAATACAAATATGGAAAAAGCATATGAGTGGTACCATGTTCTGTACGAGAATTATGGAAAAGAGCTCTCTGCCGATAATATTTTTAAGTATTCTCACTCTCTTAAAGGAACCGGAAAATATGCCCGCTCAAAAAGATTGATGAAGCTTTATGATAAAAAGGTGAAGGAAGAAGGGTTGGACAAGCCCAAAATTGAGCGTAGTGAAATGGTATTGGATAATATTTTAGGCAACGAAAGGGAGTTGGAACTAAAAAATTTGGCCATCAACACTAAATACTCAGACTTCTCCCCTATGTTTTTGGATTCAAGTCAAGTTGTCTTTGCTTCTGCTAAGGATTCTTCCATCTTTAGTACCAGAACGTACAAGTGGAACAATCAGCCGTATCTTGATCTTTACGTTGCCAAAATAAATGAAGAGAATGAGGATTTAAAAGACGCTATTAAGTTTTCAAAAAAGATAAATACCAAGTACCATGAAGCCTCGGTTACGTTTAGCCCAGATAATACTACCATGTATTTCACCAGAAATAACTATGGTAAAAAACTAAAAAGGGATAACAAAGGGGTAAATCACCTAAAAATTTACCGTTCTACAAAGGTAAATGGGGAGTGGACAGAGGCCCAAGAGGTTTCTTTTAACAGTGATGACTATTCTACTGGGCACCCTGCATTAAGCCCTGACGGCAAAAAACTCTACTTTGTTTCAGACATGCCTGGAAGCATGGGCAAAACAGACATCTTTGTAGTGGACGTACTGGAAGATGGAAGCTTTACGGAACCAAGAAACCTTGGAAAAGAGATTAATACAGAGCAGCGTGAAATGTTCCCGTTCTTTAACGGTGACAAGCTTTACTTTTCGTCAGATGGGCACGTTGGCTTAGGCGGATTGGATGTTTATGAGTCCGTTTATGATGAAGAGGAAGGATTTCAAGAAGTTAAGAACTTGGGCAAACCTATCAACAGTAATAAAGACGATTTTTCCTATATAGTCAACGATGAGAACCAACAGGGTTTCTTCGCCTCCAACAGAGAAGGAGGAAAAGGAGATGATGATATTTATTCCTTTAAAAGGCTTACCATTGAAGAGGTTCCAACGAACCAAAATGCAATTGCCGGTGTAGTAACCGAGCTAACAACCGGAGATGTTATGCCAAAAGCCTTGGTAGAGCTTCTTGATGAAAATGGTATAAAACTGATGGAAATGGAAACGGAAGAAGATGGTAGTTTTGTTTTTGAGGATTTGGACAGTGATACCAAATACACCATTAATACGGTTAAAGACCAATATGTAAATAATGAAATGGAAGTTTCTACTTTAACCAACGAAACAGTTGAAGTTGATGTTGCCCTTAAGCGTTTAGAAGACATGATTGCCCTTGAAGATGGAATCAAGAAAATTAAAACGGATATGATCCACTTCGATTTTGATAAATCATACATAAGGACCGATGCCGCCAAGGAGTTGGATAAATTGGTAAGCGTGATGAAGGAATATCCTGGAATGGTTATAAAAATTGAGTCCCACACAGATAGCAGAGGTAGTAGGGCTTACAATGAATATCTCTCGGACCGAAGGGCGAAATCTACCAGAGACTATATCATTTCACAAGGTATAGACCCTGAAAGAATTGAAAGCGCCACCGGATATGGAGAAAGTAGATTGATCAACCAATGTGATGGGACGGTTAGATGTACGGAAGAAGAACATTATTTGAACAGACGTTCTGAATTCATTATCACAAAAATGTAGAAATCAATAAACCAAACTTAATAAATAGACCGCTACCCAAAAGGTAGCGGTTTTTTTATTTCATTTGTTTTGTAACCATTTACTTGATTCCAAAACCTTTAGGCTGCTTTATCCATACAACGGGTAATTGAAACAGTTTGCCGAAATTGAACAATATGCCGTTCACCCAGTCTGATTCATTGACCGTTCATCCAATTTTTAAGGAATTAGGTAGATAACTAACCACCTTTGTATCAGAACTTAAAATTTGAAGGTATGAGAAAAATGTTACTTGTCAAAGAAATCTACTTAGAAGCTTTTAAAGATTGGACTTACAGATTACTAAAAAAATATTTCAAGGCGTACACTTGGTTTTGCTTTGCTTTATTACTCATTGTAATCTATGCATTCATATATAGGCTTTCTACGGGCTTTGCATTCGTTTAAGTAGAATTCTAAAAAAAGAAACGCCCCGCACAATTGTGCGGGGCGTTTTGTTTGCTCTGTATTCATCAATCAGATCAATTGGCTACTTGCCCAAAACGTAGGGTTTTAAGTATAGCCTCCAACTCAAATACATCATTACGTTTTTCCGTGGCAGGGGCAAAAACAAAGCCTTCCAATACCAATTTCCTATCATTTTCCTTATCGTTTAGAATATAGGTCAAAAATGGTCCCGCCATAGGATAATTTTTAATATCCCAAAGCCCGCGAACTTCTACTCCTTTTAACCCACCGATCTCCGTTGGATAGATAAAAGGAGCGTATGCAGGCTCAGTACGCATATAAGTGACTTTTCCTGCCACATCTGGCCCTGGAATATACTTTTCCCCTATAGAGTCTCTCATGGCCACTATATCCCTTACAAGCGTTTCCTGATTATTGAAACTGTCTCCTGGCATGGCGTATACCAAAATATTGGCAGTGCCTTTATGAATTTCCCTGTCTATCCAAACAAAGTTATTTTCGTGCTTGCCTACTTTATAAATGGAAGGTATTTTTAAGGAGATACCAAATTCATCTTCCAATACGGTACCTTTATTTAAGGAGCGCTCAAATCTTTTCTGGGCAGCAGCAACTTCAACACTCCTAAAGGATTCAATGATTTCCGGCGCCTTGATGTTCAGGTTCTCCAATATTTCAGAATTGGTAGTGCCCTTTATCACTCCTACCCTTTGGGGAGATGCATACATATCCTTTTTAATGTGGGCCAGATCTAAGGAGTCTTTGGTTACATAAAGTATGGACCTTGTGTTTCTGATCGATCCGGTAAAAAAACGTGGGTCTATTTGGTCTATGCTAAAAAGAGGTTCGTCCATAGGCATGCCCACGATTGGGGCAGCAAAGTGTTTTCGAATACTGTCTCCCACGTGGCCTCTCCACAATTCATTGTCTACCACCGCAACCATTGAATTTATGGCTCCTGTGGATTCGGGTAAATAGCTGGTGTTCTTGTTTTCCTTACAAGAAAATAATAGGGTCGTAAGGAGTAAAAATAGTGTTCCGCTGTGTTTCATTTGTTCTGTTGATTTACGATGGACATGCGCACAATTTCAATTTTGTGCCTGGTTTTAGGTTTTTACCACTAATACCGTTCCATTTTCGTAAATTTTCGACAGTAATTCCAGGATATTTTTTTGAAATGGTCCATAAGGAATCCCCACTTTGTACCGTATGTGTTTTTGTTCCCGGAGGAAAAGACTTGGGTTGAGTGGATTTGTTTACCGAACTCACCGCAGCAGCACCGGGCGTTCTCCTAGGAAAAATAGTCAAACGCTGACCAACTCTCAAATCATTGCTTCTAAGACCGTTCCATCTTTTAAGTTGGCTAACACCTACACCATACCTTTCGGCAATCTTTCCAAGATAATCACCACTTCTAACCTTGTAGCGGATCCTATTTTCTTCGGCTTGCTTAACAAGTTGAGGTAAAGGGCTTTCCTTGCTTTCCAACTCTTTTTTAATATGATTATAGATGGCCTCCTCGTTCGCTACAAATTTTCCAATGGCACTTTTAGGCAATCTTAATGCATACTTTTTACCCTCTACAAAGGGTACTACATTTAATTTATAGGAGGGATTCAGAAGTCTAAGTTCCTCCTTGCTAACATCTACCAATTCTGATATTTGGTCAAATGTAATTAGGCTTTTTACATGAACGGTGTCCGTTTCAAAATAGGGTCGCTCCACCTTCTTGCCCCTTAATCCATGTTCTTCTGCGTATTCAAAGATGTACATGGTTGCCAAAAATGCCGGTACGTAACCTGCCGTTTCCCTCGGAAGAAAGCTACGCAGGTTCCAATAATTTTTGTGTCCTCCAGACCTTCTAATGGCTTTGTTAACATTTCCTGGGCCCGAATTATACGCTGCCAGGGCCAAATCCCAGTCCCCGTATATTTCATAGAGTTTCCCTAGAAATTCGCAGGCCGCCCTCGTGGATTTTATAGGGTCGCTACGCTCGTCTACATAACTGGATACATTAAGTTTATACTGCCTTCCCGTTCCGTACATGAACTGCCATAAACCGGTAGCCCCAACCCTACTTCTAGCCCTTGGGTTAAGGGCAGACTCCACTATGGAAAGATATTTCATTTCCAAAGGGATATCATGATTGTCCAATTCCTGCTCAAAGAGTGGAAAGTAAAACTGGCTTGCCGTAAGCATTCGCTCCATTAAATCCCTCTTTCTAAAGAGAAATGATTTTATTACATTTTCGAGGGATGGGTTGTACTCTACGTTAAATGGAGTTTTTTGGTTCAACTTGGCCAAGCGAGCCTTTAGAGTATCCGTATCCAATGCGGTAGGATATTCCTTTTCGTAATCAAGATTGACAATTTCTCGATGCATTTCATCGGAAAGCGACACATTTTGATATAATTCCTTCATCCAAAGGCTATCATATCTTGCTGCTTCTTCATGGTCTTGAAGATTGTACTTCTTCATTACCTTGTCAATAACCAAGGAAAGTCCGTCATTCATCTCACTGGAATCAACGGCCATCTCTTCCATCTGCTCCACGCCATTTAAATCCATGGCAATCGTATCCGCTCCCACTTCTTGCTTCATGGCCAAAAGAGAGTCTCTCTGAGCCTCTTTTCCGGAATCTTTCTGTTGGGCAAAAACAGGCAACGTAAAAACGGACGCAGCCAAACAAACCAAAAATTTAGTACCTGTAATCATAGTCTATAGTCTAATCCTAAGTGAGGGCTATGGTTCTAAAACCTACGGATTCAATAATATGCAAACAACATAAAGTTGCATATTTTTTGGCAAATAGAAAATAGCCAAAGAATTTTGCCGGAATTTTGCCGTTGCCCTCACTTATCGATAACGAGCTATCTACTCTATTATTGCAGCAATGCCGGGAAGGGTTTTGCCTTCTAAACTTTCTAGCATTGCACCACCACCGGTAGATACATAGCTAACTTTGTCCTCAAACCCAAACTGTTTTACCGCAGCAACAGAATCACCGCCTCCAACGAGGGAAAATGCGCCGTTTTGGGTAGCTTCATCAATATAATTTCCAACCGCTATAGTGCCCTTTGCAAAATTTTCCATTTCAAACACTCCCACAGGACCGTTCCATAAAATGGTTTTTGCCTCAAGGATAACCTCTTTAAAATTGGCCAACGTTTTTGGTCCCGCATCCAATCCTTGCCATCCGTCAGGAATTTTATCTACGTCTACCACTTGGGTTTCCGCATCATTGGCAAAATCATTGGCTGCCAAAACATCTACAGGAATATGAACTTTTACGCCTTTGGTTTCTGCCTGTTTTAAAATCTCAAGGGCCAATTCCATTTTATCATCTTCACAAATGGAATCTCCTACAGAACCTCCTTGCGCTTTGATAAAGGTATAGGTCATTCCTCCACCAACTATCAAGTGATCAACTTTATCAAGAATATTTTCTATAATGGTTATTTTAGAAGAAACCTTGGCGCCTCCTAAAATGGCAAGTACAGGTTTTTCCCCGGTGCGCATAACCTTTTCGATTGCGTCAATTTCCTTGGCCAAAAGATATCCAAAGCATTTATGTTCAGGAAAAAACTCTGCCACAATAGTGGTAGATGCATGGGCACGGTGTGCTGTGCCAAAGGCATCGTTCACGTAAATGTCTCCCAATTTACTTAGTTTTTCGGCAAAATCTTTGTCCCCTTTTTCTTCTTCGGCATAAAACCTTAGGTTTTCCAACAGCAAAACTTCTCCCGGTTTAAGGGCGGCAACGGCCTCTTCTGGGGTAGAACCCACACAGTCATCCACAAATTTTACGCTCACACCAATTACTTCAGAAACTTTATTGGCAATATGCTGTAAAGAAAGTTCCGATTTCTTTTCTCCTTTTGGTCTACCCAAATGGCTCATTAAAACCGCACTTCCGCCATCTTCCAAAACCTTTATTATGGTTGGTTTGGCAGCTTCAATTCGGTTGGCATCCGTAACTTCAAATGTTTCATTTAAAGGAACATTGAAATCAACTCGGATCAAGGCCTTTTTATTCTTAAAATTAAAATTGTCTATCGTTTTCATGAATAAGGTTTTAGAGAATGGCAAATGTAAATAAAAACGAGAAAGACTGGTAATGGATAAGCGTAAGTATTTGGATGCCGTACATAAGACATTACCAAACAAGACAGCCACTTCGCATTATTGCTAAAGTTGATTGCGCCTATTTTTACGCAGCAAAATAGCTCTACTAAAAAAACTATCTTTGGCAAATGTTGTTCAAAGATATTTTAGGTCTTACCCATATTAAAAACCATCTGGCCACCAGTGCAGATGCTGGTAGAATTCCACATGCGCAACTATTTGTAGGGCCTGAAGGTTCTGGTACTTTGGCCATGGCCATTGCCTATGCCCAATATATTATTTGTTCCAATTCTCAGGGTGAAAATGAGGGTGGTAACGAAGCTTGCAATTTAAAATTCAATTCCATTTCCCATCCAGATATGCATTTTGCCTTTCCGGTATCCAATTCCGATAAGGTGAAATCACATGCGGTAAGTGATCATTATATGGAAGAATGGAGGCAATTTATCCTTGAGCAACCCTACGGCAATCTTTTTGATTGGTACCGCTTAATCGGTATAGAAAAAAAGCAAGGTCAGATTGGTGTGGACGAAGCACAGGATATTGTAAAAAAACTGAGCTTAAAGTCCTATGAGGGCGGATATAAGGTCATGATTATTTGGATGGCCGAAAAAATGAACACAGCTGCCGCCAACAAACTGTTAAAACTAATTGAAGAGCCACCAAACAAAACAGTCTTTATACTAATTGCCCAAGATGAGGAGCAAATTATACAGACCATTCTTTCCCGTTGCCAAATTTTACATTTTCCTCCTTTGGCGGAAGACGCTATCGCCAATGCCCTGATCGAAAAAGGAGTTGCAGAGGAAGAAGCCATGAGAATTGCACACGAAGCCGACGGAAATTTTAATAAGGCCTTGGATTTTGTGAACAACGATTCAGAAGACCTGGTCTTTGAAAAATGGTTTGTTCAATGGGTACGAAGTGCATTTAAGGCCAAGGGCAATAAGGGTGCGATACACGAACTTCTATTGTGGAGCGATGAAGTTGCCAAAAACGGCCGGGAAACCCAAAAGAATTTTTTACAGTATTGTATAGCGGTCATGAGGCAGGCCATGCTTATAAATTTTAATGCCAAGGAGCTTGCCTTTATGCGAATACATGTAGACGGTTTTCATCTGGAGAAATTTGCGCCCTTCGTTCATGAAAATAATATTCTGAGTATAGTGAAGGAATTGGAAGACGCCATTTATCACATAGAAAGAAATGGCAATTCTAAAATTATTCTCACCGATCTTTCCATTAGACTTACGAGATTACTGCACAGAAAAGCTGCCTAGAATTTGCATTGGTCTCATGGTATTTCTTAACTTTAAGTACAACCAAAAGACCGGCCATGGTACATTTAGAGAATTTTTCCGCTGAAATACTTCTTCTTTTATTTTTGATAATCGTCTTTTTACAGAGTGGAATTGATAAGATTTTTGATTGGAAGGGAAATGTTACTTGGTTAAAAGACCATTTCTCCCAAACCCCCTTACAAAAATGGGTGCCATTTCTTTTATTCACCATTTTGATATTTGAGACTGTTTCCGGTATACTTTGCGGGGTGGGTCTTTTGGAAATTATAGTATACGGTAAGGCAGAATATGCTTTTTATGGAAGTGTTCTTTCCTGTATTAGTCTTTTAATGCTGCTATTCGGTCAACGTCTGGCAAAGGATTATGAAGGCGCCAAAAATATTGCGGTCTACTTTATTCCGGCGATCATACTTGTGTATATTTTAAGGACATAAAAAAAACCTTCTCCATTTAAATTTGAAGAAGGTTTCCTAGAAATAAAAATCGTGTTGATTTACTTCTTGTATTTATCGTTTAGAATCTTGACGATTTCATCCGTTAGATCATCTGCCTCGTTACCGTACAAAACGCTTCCGCCATCTCCACCACCTAAGATATACTGGTAGTTATTGGCTTTTCCGTAGGCTTCGATCTCCTTTTTCACTTTGCTAACTACGCTATCCATTTGCGTTTGCCCGGCAGCCTGAAGCTGTTGGTCTTCCATTTGAAGCTGTTGCCCAATCTGCTGCCCTTTCTGCTGCATTAAACCATACTCCTCTTGTGCCTTTTGTTGAGAAAGGTTTTGAGCCTTTTGCTGAAATGCTTGTGCCTCCATCTGAAAAGCTTGGGAAATACTGTCCCTTTTTTTTGTAAGTGCTTCGGCCTTTGTCTTAAACTCTGCCTCTACATCTATTTTTTCTTGATACTCGTCCATTAGTTTTATGTTATCTACATAACCAATTTTTTGTTGTTGACAAGAAACTACTGCTAGAGCAAATACTGCCCAAACTAAATTTTTCATTTGATCTGAATGTCTATTAAGAATAATCTTCTTTTAATTGTTGCGCAAAAATAGGAAAGGTTTTTTAATAGCAACCTGATTAAATAAAATAGTACGCTACCTTATGAATGACCAGAAGATGAACAAACAAGAAATATAAGAAGAATTTATAGAAGTTCTCACTCGCAATTGTCAAACACTATACAAAATTGCTTGTTTTAAGGGTCTTTCCTGGGTTTTATCAGACGGCCTTAACGATTTAAGCTTGTGAAATAAAAACACCGTTAAACAGCAGATGAGAGCCAAATCCAACAGAAATAGGATTTATGACTTGCGTAGAATATATATAGCCGAAGAAAACTCTCCAGTAAGCAACCCCATAAAATTAGAACGTGCACCTATGTAAAGTGCCTTGAAAAAATTTTGTTTGCCCGTTTTGTACTTTTCAGATAAAAGAGAAACATAAAAAGCATCAAACCACATGGGCTTTCTTTTTATTAGACTGAATCCATGCTTTGCAAAAATCTCCTTAATAGCATTAGAGGAAAAATGCCAAAGATGTCTTGGCACATCGTAGGCTGCCCAATATTCTTGATAGTGGTCTGCGTCAAAAGATTTAAAATTGGGTACAGCTATAACTAAAGTACCGTCTTCTTCTAAAAGCAAGTTGAGTTTTTTAATATCCGATTCCAGATGGGGTAAATGTTCCAAAACATGCCAAAGGGTAATAATCTGAAACTTCTGTCCTTTTACATCATCCAAGGAAGAAACCAACTCTACCTTTTTTTCCCTTGATTTTAACCTAGCATCTAAACTTGGTTCCATCCCATTTACAAACCAACCGGTATTTTTAGCTTGAACCAAAAAATCCCCAGTTCCAGCCCCTACGTCCAATAAAGACTTATTCTTATTGTGCACGAATCTAGCAATCATCCGCACCTTCATCCTTAGGCTAAACTTCTTGACTGCTTGATATAATTTTTCGGTAAAAGTACGGTCGGCATCGGAATGAGAAATGTAGGAAGCACTTTGATAATATGAATCTAATTTCTCCGGTTTTGGTTCGGTCTTCAACATATCCAATTCTTGATCATGGACTAATTGAAATTTCTCCCCGCTAACTGAAAAATCTTCAGTCTCTAAATAAAGTTTCATTGTAGTTGTGGATGGTCAGGTATTCCTCTTTTAAAGCTCGAAGATATGCTAAAACAGATTCTTTTGAAAATGAATCTTTCACTAAACAATCTGTTTGCTCATCACTATAGACCTCTATGGCTATATACCATCTGTCCCTTCTAGTAATTTCTTCCGCAGGCACAAATTCTTCGTTATCCTCTAAAGCCAATGCCCTACTAACGGCTACATTAAAAATTATAGGGGCCAAGTTCAACGTTTTATTTGGTATGGACACCTCATAAAATGCAAAATAGTACTGATCCTGATCTATCATGAAAGGAACATCGTCTTGCACATTGAACCCTTGTAATTGAAATTTTGTGTTGACGTAGTCATAAAACTCATTTGCTTTTTTAGAATCTTCAAAAATGAAAAAGTTTCTTTTTGATAGACCTTTCTAAAATCGCTTCCCCTTAGTAACCTTAAAATCTTTAATTGAAGGAGCTACACGAACAGGAATACAAGATGAAATCACGAAAAGCAACAATACAACAAATAGGGATTTCATTATGAACACTTAAATGGTTTCTCTATTTGTATGCAAAATTAGACCAAAATAATATCCTAAGACAAGAAAATTTTTCCAGAAATTTATCAAATAGAACCACTTGTTCCACGTGGAACACTAAAGCGTTTTATCTATCAAATCAACTTCAAGCAACTGAGAAACTGCTGTTCCTTGAGACCTTGCGAAGGACAAATTAGATGTTCTTACAAAAGTAAAATGTCCTTTTCCACTAAATGCCCTAACTACATAACCATCATTTTTAGTCTTGTTACCTACCGCCGCTACAGGTCCCCAATCTGAGTTCTTCCACGACCTAACTGGAAAAACTACGATATAATCGGGCGCAGTTAAATCTAATGTAGCACCCCAAATTGGAGTGCCAAAAAATCGTAGCAATCGTCTAGATTCAGCCTTTTTTACTAAAAAAGCATTGGAATAACCCACCAAAAAAAGCCCCAATACAGACATAAAAACAAGTTGAGCCCATGGCGCATTATGGTTAAAAAGATAGTATACCGTTACAAGCAACAGAAAATAACCCAATATGGTAGCCACCAAGGGCTTCTTCTGAACAAATAACACCTCTTCCATTACCTCCCTAAATGAACAAGCAAAACACTTATATCCGACGGATTTACCCCACTAACCCTAGAAGCCTGGGCTATGGTCACCGGCTGAATTGCATTTAATTTTTCCCGGGCTTCAAAGGAAAGCGATTTAAGCTGGGAATAATCAAAGTTAGAGGGAATTCTAACGTTCTCCAGTCGCTGCAATTTATCTGCATTGGCTTTTTCCTTTTCAATATAGCCTGAATACTTAACCTGAATTTCTGTTTGCTCCAATACTTCCTTATCCAGTTCATTTGACTGAACAAATGAAGAAACCTTATCAAGTTGAAGCATATGGGCCATTGTTACCTGAGGCCTAGAAAAAACCTTGAACATTTTATCAGGTTGTTTGACCAATGACGAATTAACGTTTTCCAATATTGGATTTATTTCCTCCGGAAGAAAACTCGTTTCTTTAAAAAACTGTAGAAATAAGCCTGACTTCGATTGCTTTTCCTCCATTCTTTTTAACCTATTCTCACCAGCCAGACCCAATTCAAAACTTCTAGGTGTTAATCGTAAATCAGCATTATCCTGTCTTAAAAGTGTTCTGTATTCCGCACGGGAGGTGAACATCCGGTACGGTTCTTCCGTACCTTTTGTGATTAAATCGTCTATCAAAACACCAATATACGCCTCATCTCTCTGTAAAACGAAAGGGTCTTTTTCGTTAACTTTTAAGTGAGCATTGATACCAGCCATCATTCCTTGTGAAGCGGCCTCCTCATAGCCAGTAGTACCATTGATTTGACCTGCGAAATAGAGATTTTCGACCAATTTCGTTTCCAAGGTGTGCTTGAGTTGCGTTGGAGGAAAATAATCGTACTCTATAGCATACCCAGGTCTAAAAAACTTAACGTTTTCGAAGCCCTTTACAGACCTCAGAGCCTTAAATTGTATGTCTTCCGGCAGAGAGGTAGAGAATCCATTTACATAAACTTCAACCGTATCCCAACCCTCGGGCTCGACAAAAATTTGATGGCTATCTTTATCAGCAAACCTGTTAATTTTATCTTCAATACTTGGACAATACCTAGGACCTAAACTTTTGATCCGACCATTGAACATTGGTGACCGATCAAATCCTTCACGTAGCAAACTGTGTACCTCCAGACTCGTATGAGTCATGTAGCAATCCCTTTGAATATCTAGAACAGGGGTGTTTAAATAGGAAAATTTTTCTGGCCTTTTATCACCAGGTTGAGGAATCATAACGGAATAATCCAGACTTCTACCATCCACCCTAGGAGGCGTACCTGTCTTCATTCTTCCAGACTCAAAGCCTAATTCCATTAACTCCTCTGTAATACCAGTTGCAGCTCTTTCTCCTGCCCTACCGCCACCAAATTGTTTCTCTCCAATATGAATAAGTCCATTTAAAAAAGTACCATTGGTTAGCACAACGGATTTGGACTTAATTTCAACACCTAAGGAAGTTCTAACTCCAACAATCCTCTCCCCTTCAATTACAAGTCCGCTCACCATTTCTTGATAGAAATCCAAATTAGGAATTCCCTCAAGAGCCAAACGCCACTCCTCTGCAAAACGCATACGGTCATTTTGAGCACGCGGACTCCACATTGCTGGACCTTTGGATTTGTTCAACATTTTGAACTGAATGGCAGACTTGTCGCTCACAATACCACTATAACCCCCAAGAGCATCAATTTCACGAACAATTTGACCCTTGGCTATACCACCCATGGCAGGATTACAGGACATTTGCCCAATAGTTTGTAGGTTCATGGTGACCAAAAGGGTTTTAGAACCCAGATTGGCTGCAGCCGCTGCAGCCTCCGCTCCAGCATGTCCACCACCAACGACTATAACATCATACATTTCTTGAAACATATCAACCTCATTTATTTAGAATGTTCCACGTGGAACATTCCAATTTTTTCATTCTCTTTCTGTCGCATTACCAAAGCATCCTTATCCGATTTATCTTTATATCCTGATAAATGTAAAACACCATGGGCCATTACTCTTTTCAATTCCGAGTAAAACTCAACTTCAAAATCATGTGCGTTCTCTTTGACCCTTTCTATAGAAATAAAAATATCACCACTAATACTATTTCCCTCGCAATAATCGAATGTAATGATGTCAGTTAAAGTGTCATGATTTAAATACTTCATGTTGATGTCCCACAGGTAATCGTCATTACAAAAGATAAACGTAACGGGACCCACGACCTTGGTTTCCGAACTGATTATCCTACTTACCCAATCGGAATACTTGGTTGTGTCCAACTCGAAAATAGATTCAAAATGAAACTCAATCATCACCTTTAAAATACTCTTTAACCCTGTTTTGGTAATTTTGCCGCAAAGGTAAAGCTTGTCTATTTAAAATCTCAATTTCGTTGTTATAGTTGTCTAAAAAGGAAGGTTTTGAAATAATAGGATTCACAAACTCTTCTCTTCCAGTATAACTTTCCCGTTCTGATTTCTTTCCTTGTTTTAAAGCAGCATTCTCAAGCTTTAACAACTGATGTTGTATCTGATTGATACGTTCAAGGTTTCTTGCAGTAATACCGTTTTCCAATAAATCATTTTCAAAGTTTTCCATTTGACGGGCTAGCTTTTCCCCTAAGCGTCTATCATCTTCATTAATCATGTTACGCAACTGTTCCTCCAACTGTTGCCTAATCATCTGTTGTTCCTTATAAATCTCGTAAATTTCATTCATCTCAGATTCGCTTGTTCCCTGTTGACCATTTCCTTTTCCATTACCATTTGAGGAGGCTCCCCTACTCCCATTATTTTCCTTTCCGTTACTACCCCCTGCATCTCCTTTCCCCTTTTGCCCATTTTGACCCTTTTCAGAACCTTGCCCATCAGCGCCCTTACCCTTTTCTCCTTTTTGACCACTAGAGCCAGAAGAATTTCCATCTCCTTTTTTGCCTTTCCCGGACATCTTCTCTTGTAAAGCACTTTGGCTTTGAATAATATCCGGTAATTGAAAACCATCTCCTTCTCCTTGGCCCTTTCCTTGTCCGGACATCATACTTTGATTCATATTATCGAGAATTCTTGCTAGAAAATCCGCTAAACTATTACTTGCCGTTAAAACGTACTTTTGATAGGAAGCCCCTTGATATATTTGGTTCTCAGCAATACTTTCTAAAGACTTATCAATGTTATAATATACTTCAGTAATTTGCTCATTTACAAATTCTGAAATTTCCGCCCTTCGAAGAGACAAAGAAAAAATACTATCGTCTACATGTTCAAACAACTCTCTAAGCCCTTGTTGGTCTTTTATGGTATTAGAAAATTGTGGATTATCACTGTCTACATCCTCAAGCCTATCATACAGACTTTCTTGCTTAAATGAAAACGTGACTAAGTTATCTAGAATTTGTCGCAACATCTCCGCATCTTCAGCATCCGTAGACTCACCACTACTAGAAGAAGATTGTTTCAAACTACTGGCCATTTCTTCCATCTTATCGGCAGCCGACTCCTGCTTCTTGCTTGCCTTCTTTAAGCCATCTTCCTGGTCGCCTCCCTCGTTACTTTGTTCAATTCCATTATGATTTTGAAGATCTTCCAATGCACTTTTCTGGTCCTCTTTAATACCCTCTATATCCTTTTCATTAACCTTAATATTCAGCGGCTTCTTCAAGTTATTGTTATCCTCCTTCAACTCATTTAACTCCTTTTCAATATCTTCAAAATCCTCGTTAAGCCTTTGTTGATCCTTAATATCAAAATTATCTCCTAACCTCATTTTAGACAAATCATCTTGGCGTTCTGAAAGCTTCTGAAGTTCATCACTTAACTGCTGTGCTTTCTCCTCGGTATAGTATCTTTTCATCAACTCCACCAACTGCTCAAGGTTTCTATCACTACTTTGCTGTTTCTTGGCGATTTCCTCTAACCTTTTGGTTAACTCCTCTTTTTGTATCTTATTAGCAATCTTATCCAATTCTTCTAACAATCGCTGATTCATCTTCGCTTCCAATTCCTGTCTCTCCAAGCGTTCTTCCAGCATATGTTTCATTAGATCATCCCTATCGCTTTTTTCAAGATTCTCTTTTAACTGTTTACTAAACTTTTCCATCTGCGCCTCTTGCCGCTGCTGTCGCTTGAGGAAATCCTTCACTTCAGATTGATCATTGAAACTCAATTCCTTCTTTTCCTTTTGTCCCTCGCTTAATTCCTTTAAATTTTCAGTTTGTTCCTTAGATTCCTTACGTGAACCGTCTAAACTTTTAATAAGATTTTCCTGTGCCTGTAATTCTTGTTTATTCAACTCTGAATCATCAAGTAACCCTATATTGAAAACCTGACTCTTTACCATCTTACCACCTTTGAGGCCATCATTATCTTTTACGGTAAAATAAAGTCCGTAACCCTTCCCCTCTTCCAAATCCAAACCAGACGGAAACGTGTAATAAAACTGTTCAAAATTTGTATTGGGCGTACTTATCTTTACTGTTTTTTCAAGGTCAGGATTACTGCTGGGAAAATAAACCAATGCAACTTCCTTTACCTTGTAATCATCACCTACCTCCCCGGCATAATATGCAACGTTGGGATTAAGCGAATCTAACATTTGATTAACCTTTATCGTAGGAGGAGCATCCTTAATAACCTTCAGATTATATGCTAGTTTTTCAAAATTATGGACCTCTAAATTAGACGTGCTTAATTCATAGTACAGACTGGAATAAATACTTTCCTCGAGTTTAAACCTATCTCTTGACTTTGTAAAACTTTGCACGGTGTCTCTGGTAATCAGTGAAACTTTATCTGTATTGATTGCATCCACATTCCATATAACCGATGTTCCCTCTGGAATGGTAGCATTGCCTGTGGCGCTTATTTTTTCGTTCTGTTTGTCCAAATACTTGGGATAAATAAGTTCGAGATAAAAATTATTGATTGATGGCGTGTTGATCACCGAAAGTTGATATTCCTTGGAAATCACATTAGAGGTAACAAATTGAAAAACATTTGAAATTAATGGGGGCTGAAAAGTATATTCATACCTACCGTTATTTTTTTTCATTAAATACTCTTCCCCATCTACCTTAATCCAAATCTGTTCTGGTTGCATTTCGCCCATAGTGCCAACAACCACCGTAAAAGGCTCATTATCGTATGTTTGCAGGCTTTCGTTCATTAAAAGAAAACTAAATGGGGCAGGCGGTTCATAAGCTAATTTATAGTTGACCACTCTATTGACAGACCCAAAAAAAGTAGAATAATTACCAGATATAAACACTACTAGAAGTACAAGAATAGGTACTATTAAATACTTCAAATAAGAAAAACTTTCCTTTAAATTTATAGCATTGGAGAAAGGTACAGGATTCAATTTATGCGCTCGTTGTTCAATACTCGCAACCACAAGTTCTGCTTGACTACCGTTACCTGCCAGATCTAACAGATTGGAAAGCTTGTCCCCTACTTCCGGAAAATGTTTTCCTATCAAAACCGAAGCATCTTTATTCGAGATACCCTTTTTTAGCTTAAAAAGGTAAAATAGCGGCACTAGAACAAAACGATATAGCAAGATAGCTTGAGCCAACCCAAACAATACTAATAGTATAAGACGCCCTGTAGAACCAAGCCAAAGAAAATATTCCACAGAAGTAACCAGTAAAAAAATAGCCAAGCCGATAGCACAAAATAGAATTATACCAGTGAGTAGCATTTTGGTATAATACTTTTTACTGAACTCGTTAAGCTTTTCTACTATCCTATTATAACCATCCATACACTAACAAAGATAGGCAAAAACCAAGCCACCCTTTTGAAGATCAACACGTTGAAATATCAAGGGATAATTATAATCGACCCTGCCTTTCAAAAGTGTATAAATCAATGATTATCTTTGCCGCTCAAAACAGAGTTATGGCCCAAAAAATAAGAGTACGCTTTGCCCCTAGCCCAACGGGACCTTTGCATATTGGTGGATTAAGAACTGCATTGTTCAACTATCTCTTCGCAAAGAAAAATGGAGGTGATTTTATTCTGCGAATTGAAGATACCGACCAAAACCGATTTGTTGAAGGCGCCGAAGATTATATTATAGCTTCCTTGAACTGGTGCAATATTCCGTTTGATGAGGGTCCGGGTAAGGATGGTGGATTTGGTCCATACCGCCAAAGTGAACGAAAGCACCTTTATAAGAAATATGCGGAAGAACTAATTGCCAAAGGCAAAGCCTATTATGCCTTTGATACCCCCAATAGCCTAGACGTCCATAGAAAAGCACATGAAATAGAGGGAAAAACATTTATTTATAACTGGCATAATCGCTTGAAATTAGATAATTCCCTCACTTTATCCGATGATGAGTTAAAAGATAAACTAGATTCTGGGCAAGATTATGTTATTCGATTCCTAACCCCCGAAAGCAAGAAATTAAAACTTCAAGATAGTATTCGCGGATCTATTGAAATTGACACCAATACGCTGGATGACAAGGTTCTTTTTAAGAGCGATGGAATGCCCACCTATCACTTGGCCAATATAGTTGATGACCATTTAATGGAAATAAGCCATGTTATTCGTGGTGAAGAATGGCTTCCTTCCTTGGCATTACACCAACAATTGTACGATGCCTTTGGATGGCAAGCCCCACAATTTGCGCACCTTCCCCTGATAATGAAGCCAGTAGGTAAAGGAAAATTAAGCAAGCGTGATGGCGAAAAAATGGGCTTTCCTGTATTTCCATTGACCTGGAAAGAATCTACAGGTTACCGAGAAGAAGGGTTCTTCCCAGAGGCCGTGGTCAACTTTTTGGCTCTCTTGGGGTGGAATCCGGGAACGGAACAAGAAATTTTTAGTTTGGATGAATTGGTTCAAGCTTTTTCCTTAGAGCGCGTAAATAAGTCAGGGGCTCGCTTTGACCCGGACAAGAACAAATGGTACAATCAATATTACTTGCAGGAGGCATCCAACGCCAGTTTGGCAAGCTCTTTCCAAGAACAATTTTTGGCCAAAGAAAATTTGAATACCCAGTTTTCTTTGGAATATGTGGAACAAGTAGTTTCGCTCATTAAAGAAAGAGCCACCTTTGTGAGCGATTTTTGGGAGCTTTCAGACTATTTCTTTGTTTCTCCTAGTGTGTATGCCGAAAAGGCGGTAAAAAAGCAATGGAAAGAAGATACACCTGAAATTTTAAACGAAGTAAAGTCCTTGCTGGAAGTTCAAGACAACTTTAGCTCTTCACACATAGAAACCGTAGTTAAAGACTGGATCAAAGAAAAAGAGCTTTCATTCGGGAAAGTTATGCCTCCATTAAGACTAGTAATAGTGGGAGATATGAAAGGCCCTCACCTATTTGATATTATGGCCATGATTGGCAAGAAGGAAAGTATAGACCGAATTGAAAATGCCATGGTAACCCTTTCCTAATAAGGGTTGCGAGGTTTTTTATTAGTAGACCCTATTCTTTGGTTGTAACAAAAAGAAGACTTTACATACACATTAGGTAAAGTCTTACTATCTTCATTTGTACAACTAAAAACTTTATATCATGGGTTCATTCCTTTTAATTCCTATTCTATTTTTCGGGCTCGTCATTCTGTTTTCCTCATTCTTTATTGTAAAACAGCAGACTGCGGTAGCCATTGAACGCTTTGGAAAATTTCAAAGTATACGAAGCTCCGGTCTTCAAATGAAAATTCCGTTAGTAGACCGAATTGCCGGTAGGCTAAGTTTAAAAATTCAGCAATTAGATGTAATTGTAGAGACCAAAACGCTGGATGATGTTTTTGTTAAATTAAAAATTTCGGTTCAGTACGTAGTATTAAAAGACAAGGTCTACGAGGCGTTCTATAAATTGGAATACCCCCATGAGCAGATAACTTCCTACGTCTTTGATGTGGTTAGAGCCGAAGTTCCAAAAATGAAATTGGATGATGTTTTCGTAAAAAAAGATGACATCGCCATAGCGGTGAAAACGGAACTCCAAGAGGCTATGTTTGAATATGGTTTTGACATCATCAAGACTCTGGTGACGGATATTGATCCCGATCCCCAAGTAAAAAACGCCATGAACCGAATTAATGCTTCCGAAAGGGAAAAGATTGCAGCACAATTTGAAGGTGACGCCGCACGTATTCTAATTGTTGAAAAAGCAAAGGCCGAAGCAGAAAGCAAGAGACTACAAGGACAAGGTATTGCCGACCAAAGAAGGGAAATTGCCCGCGGTCTGGAAGAATCAGTTGAAGTGTTGAACAAAGTAGGTATCAATTCCCAAGAAGCTTCTGCCCTAATCGTAGTTACTCAGCACTATGATACCCTGCAAGCCATTGGCGAAGAAACCAATACCAATTTGATTCTATTACCTAATTCGCCTCAAGCGGGTAGTGATATGCTGAACAATATGGTGGCCTCCTTCACTGCGAGTAATATGATCGGCGAAAAAATGAAGGAAACCAATAAGAAAAAGAGTCTAGACGAATAAAGCATTGCCTAGTAACTATAGAGAAGCCCGGACATATCCGGGCTTTCTCTTTATAAACGTAACTGTTTATTAGCTAAATTTTTTCATAACCTTTCCGGCAACAAAAGAGATGATAAATTTTTGTATCACCCCTCCTATTCCACCCAGCAAATTGGTAGGATAAAAGCTTGCCTTGGTATTATTGAAGTTCAGCTTTAGATTTTCCCTCTCAATATCTTGCTGTAGTTTTAAAATTTTTAGGTCTTGGTCTATTTCTTTAAAGGAGGTGTATTTTTTTGGAATCATATCTCGTCAAAATAAAATTCAGAAAACTTTTTGAGCAATGGTTTTTGAAGTTTATCTCTAAGCAAATACAGGATAACTCCAATTAAAATATAGCAACAACCTACCACTAAGAATCCTAGCGCTTCACTATGAAGGGCTTCACCAACCCAGAATGCGGCGCTAGCGGATAGGAATAGCAGGGCTAAAACCAACATAGTCGAAACAGAAGCGATTTTGGCAAAAACCACAATTGCCTTCATCATCACCTTAAATCCTTTTAGCTTATAGTATTTATGACTATTCTCTAAATAGGATTTTGCACTTGCTTCCGCTTCGACTAGATTTTCCTTTATTTCTTCAAAAGCCATAGATTACTTTTGGAGTTGGGCATTCTTTTTTCTTAAGTCTTCCAACTTTTTCTCCAAGGTCATAATAATATCGTCTGCCTTGTAGCTCATATTAGAAATGGTATCCTCTAACTTTTGTTCAAAATCAACCTTTTTTTCTTCAGCCGTTTTAGTTAGTTCATCGGCAGCCTGACTAATTCGTTTGGTTAAATCTTCTTTAGTCTTATTGGCATTTTTTTTAATCTTTTTCCTAGTTTTTTCTCCTTTATCCGGAGCATATAATATTCCAGCTCCAGCACCTATGATAGCTCCTGTTAAAATGGCCAATAATACATTTCCACTATTGTTTGACATAATTGTTATTTTTTAGATGAATACTGATTTGACTTTCAGGTATCAGTTGTTTTAACCTTAAAGCACTAAATTATGACCGATGAACGGCAAGACTTGCCCCAATCGGAGTAAAAATTGACTTTAGCCAATAATTAAGAGGAATTTAACCGTTATAAGCGCCTACAAAAGAAAAAAGAGAACTACTGATAAACTCGTATGGATGAATTTTAAAACACGCTTAAAACGCCTTAAAACAATTCATTTTTAATAGAAAAAAACTATTTGATTCTATGTTCTAAATTATCTTAATCAATAATCTACGAAACCTATTGTTGATACTTATAGAAATAACAAAAACCTTTATCGGTTGGTTTTACTTAGATTCTATTTTTGCCCACGTGTCTCGTAGCCCTACCGTTTTATTAAATACAATTTTATCGGCTGTAGAATCAGGATCTACACAAAAATACCCCATACGCTGAAATTGCATTCGATCACCACTATGGACATCCTTTAAACTTGGCTCCACAAAAGCGGTTATTGTCTCCAAGGAATCTGGATTGAGGTAATCCATGAAATCCTTGTCCTTCTGGCTATCGGGACTTTCATGGGTAAAAAGACGGTCATACAAACGAACCTCAGCTTCAAGTGCATGTTTACAGGATACCCAATGCAAGGTACCTTTCACTTTTCTTAAGCTTTCTTCAGTTCCGCTACCACTCTTACTTTTAGTATCATACGTACATTGAACCTCAATAATATTCCCATCGGTATCTTTTGTGCAGCTTTCGGCCTTAATAATATAACCGGATTTTAGACGTACCTCTCCCCCTATTTTTAGACGGAAGAACTTACGGTTGGCCTCTTCCCTAAAATCTTCTTGTTCAATATAAATCTCCCTAGATAAGGGTATTTGCCTAGTACCTGCCGATTCGTCCTCCGGATTGTTCTCTATCTCCAACCATTCCTCCTTATCTTCAGGGTAATTGGTAATAACCACTTTAAGAGGATTCAACACCCCCATTACCCTGGGTGCCGTTTTGTTAAGGTCTTCCCTAGCATGAAATTCCAACAAAGAAACATCAATAAGGTTCTCTCTTTTGGCAATACCAATGGTATCTGCAAAATTACGGATGGAATTAGGCGTGTAGCCTCTCCTTCGCAATCCGGATATGGTGGGCATACGGGGATCGTCCCAACCCTTAACGACTCCGGACTCGACCAATTGTAACAACTTTCTTTTGCTAACAACGGTGTGACTTAAATTTCGTCGTGCGAATTCGCGTTGTTTAGGCCTTAATTTATCGGACTCCACTACTTGATCCAAAAACCAATCATACAACTCCCTGTGCATTGCAAACTCCAATGTACATAAGGAATGTGAAACCTGCTCTATGTAATCACTTTCTCCATGAGTCCAATCGTACATGGGATAAATACACCAATCGGTATTCGTTCTGTGGTGCGCTTTATGTAACACTCGGTACATTATTGGGTCGCGCATCAACATGTTGGAGGACTCCATATCTATTTTGGCCCGCAGAACATGTGATCCTTCCTTATGTTTTCCCTCTTTCATCTCTAGGAAAAGAACAAGATTCTCCTCTACACTTCGATTTCTATAAGGGCTTTCCGTTCCTGGTTGGGTTGGAGTTCCTTTTTGCGCCGCCATCTCCTCTGAAGACTGGCTATCCACATAAGCTTTTCCCTGATTTATCAATACAACTGCCCAATCATAGAGTTGTTGGAAATAATCAGATGCATACCTTTCCGTATCCCAAGTGAATCCTAACCATTCCACATCGCGTTTAATGGCATCTACATACTCCTGCTCCTCCTTTGCGGGATTGGTATCATCGAACCTTAAATTAACGGGTGCATTGTACCGTAACCCCAAACCAAAATTAAGACATATGGAACTGGCGTGGCCGATATGCAAATATCCGTTGGGTTCCGGAGGAAATCTAAAGCGCAATTGTTCCTTAGAATAACCCTTTTTAAGGTCTTCTTCAATGATATGTTCTATAAAATTTAAGGACTCTACAGCCTCTCCCATAACAGAAATTTTAAAGACACAAAGGTAGTTAAAATGCCAAAAAATTGGATAAAAGTTCCAATCAATCCTACAAAATACAAGGTTTTCACAACACAATTAGGGCTTGATACAACATTAAATTCCCCACGCGTGTATTAAGTAGCATATTTGTTTATCGTCGTTGTTCAAATCCCAAATCTGACATCGAACGTGTAGTAACCCAAAACTACCACTACTTATGAAAAAAGCACTCTCTATCACAGGAACAACATTGGTCTTCGCATTTCTGCTTTTGGCCAACACATCACTGAACGCACAAACAATTGCACTACAGGCTCCAGAGCCTGCAGACAACCCTAACATCGGAGGTAACTCTCCATGGGACAGAGCTTGTGGATCCGCAAGTTTTAATGAATACTTTGTGACCATCAACTGGGTGGGAAGCACCAACACCAACAATGAATTCATTTTGGAATTATCCGACGCTTCTGGTTCATTTGCATCGGCCACAACGCTGTCCACAATTACGGACCAAAACAGCAATTCGGAATTTCTCACCAGTTTTTCCTTGGCAACCAATATACAAGGAGACGGATACAGGATGCGCGTACGAAGTACGAGTCCGGCATCCACGAGTCCGGCATCACCCGCCTATTCCATGTACTACTTAGGGCATACCACCAACTTACACATTAGCCCAGATGGTGACGGGTCAACTCCCGGAACCCTACAGGTTTGCGATGGCGGTAACGTAACATTGACAGTGGACAACATTCCGGCAAACGAAGTTGGTTCGTACCAATATACGTGGTATAGAAGCGGAACACCCATTGGCTCTGGCCCTAGTATAGAGACCAGTGGAAATGGGGAATATTTTGTCTTTATAGATTACGGTGATTGTACAGGCTCCGCCAATACGGAATCCAATCATATTATTATAAGTACAGGTACCAGTACAGGAATTGCCATTAATAATCCAGCCAACACTGCATTATGTGAGGGCGATGCTGCTCCGGCCCTAGAGGCAAATGTTCAGAATGGTTCCCATACCTACACATGGTACAGGGACGGAAATGTAGTAAGAACTGCCCAAGCAGGAGGATTTAGCTACGCTATTGATACCGATGATCCTTCGTTTGCGGGAGATTATACAGTTCAAATTCAAGGTGCCGGTATTTGTACAGAGACCTCTGCTCCTATTACCATTACCAATGCAGGTTCCTTTAGCGTAAACAGAATTAACAACCAAAATGTAGTTGTATTACCAAGTCAATCTGAAGCTTTGAGCGTTTCTACTGATGCCAATAGTCCAACTTACCAATGGTATAGAAATGGCATTGCCATTTCGGGAGCTACAAGTAGCTCTTATAATGTAACCCAACAAGGTACCTATTATACAGCGGTAACACAAACTGGCGGAACCTGTACTTCTACAACTATTAACTCTGAAGAAACAACAGTAGTTAGTCCGGCTGAATTCCGATTGGAAATTGATTATGCCACAGAATATACCAGTTGTACCAATTCCAGTATGGTTCTAGAAACAGCAACTATTTATGCAGTCCTTGCCGATGGTACAGAATTGGACGTAACCGACGATGTTGCATCGAGCTTTACCTATCAATGGCAAAAAGACGATACAGCTATTTCTGGCGAAACGGCAAGATCTATAAGTCTTACTACCAATAATGAAAATGGCAATTACACCGTTGATGGTTCTTTTGCCGGAATGGATACCACCTCCAACACCCTGCCTTTACAGTTGGGCGGAAGCGGCTCTTTAGTAATTTCCAGTTCTAGTACGGTTTATTGCAGTAGTGATGATACCATAAACATTTCAACCGAAACGGATTTAAGTGGAGAAACCTTTGGATGGCAAAGAAATGGTACAACCATAAATTCTACTGATACCGTGTTGAACGTTTCAGAACCCGGTACTTACAGACTAGTAGTTCAGAAAGGAGACTGCCCATCGATTTCCAATGAAATCTCAATAACGCCCTTGGACCCAGAACTCATTTCGCTTAGTGAGGATGGAGATGTAATATTCCCTGAAGGAAGTTCTAAAACTGTTACCGCATCAGGTGGTACCGCATACCGTTGGTATGACTCCAACAATAATGAAGTAAGTTCAACAGACTCCTACAGTTTTACTGCTGAGGGCACCTATACATTGATTGCTACAATAGATAATTGTGAGATAGTAAGAACGATCACCGCAGATTACCTTGACCTATTTAATATACCAAACGTTATTACACCTAATGGAGATGGGGCAAATGATCAATGGATCATACCCAACTCTTATTCCAATAAATCAGACGTTAACGTAATTATTTACAATGCAAAAGGAAAAGAAGTTCTCAACGCCACCAACTACCAAAACAATTGGCCAGAGAGCTCTACCAGCTTTTCCCAGCAGAACATGGTTTACTACTATGTAATAAAGAACGCTAATGAAACTTTAAAACAAGGAACCATAACCGTCATTAGATAACCAAATCATGAAACTTGCCAAAAAAATAGCACTCATACTTTTTGCTGTCCTAGGTCTCACTAATCTTCAGGCACAAGAAGACGATCCTATTCTCCTGTACAGTCCGGCATCACAAAACCTATTGAAATTCAATAGGTTTTTGATCAACCCTACCTTTTCCACTGTACAGGAAGATAAATCGTACATCAACCTATTACACCGAAACCAATCGGTACAGTTTAAGGATAATGACCAAACCTATTTTCTAAGTTACAGCGGTAGAATAGGGGATAGAAGTGGTTTAGGACTTAGCCTTTATACCCAATCCATTGGTCCGGTATCCAATATCGGTGTTTTGGCAAACTATGCCTATGGCATTAAACTAAGCGAAAAAAGCAACTTTACTTTTGGGGGCAATTTGGCATATTACAGTACAGGACTGGATAGAAACAATGTTGATGTTATTGATGCCGAAGATTTTAGACTCAACGGTACAGAAGATAGTAATGTTCTTTCATTTCAACCGGGCTTCAATATATCCTATGGGCAATTTGATTTTGGTGTTTTTGCCGAAAATCTCTTTGATTATAATTTAAAGACAAGCGAATCCTTAACCGACTTTGCGGACAAGACCTATTCTGCACATTTGCAATACACCCATCCTTTTACCAATGACTCAGGTATAATGGAAGGTAGTAGATTAATGCCTTTGGCCAGAGTAAGAATGAACGGCCAAAACAGATTTGCTGCGGATGACACTGAAGAAACGCAGGATATATCCTTTGGTGGAGGTCTCATTTTAGATCTACCCAAAATTGGTTGGTTACAAGGCGGATATGACAGTTTTTATGGAGCTTCTGCCGGTGCTGGTTTTAATATCAATAAAAGACTTTCCTTGGGATACACCATGGAAAAAGGATTTACTACCGACTTTGACAATCTAGGAATAACACACGAAATTTCTTTTGCCTATTCCTTTACTCCTAACCTTACAGAAGACAGGGTAATGCTAGAGGAAGACTATGAAGATGAACTTGCTGATAGCGAGGATATAGATAAAAATAATCTCGCATCCAACGAGGAAATTGCCGAATTAAGGAGAAAACTAGCAGAAAACGATGCCATTATTGAAGAGTTGATGTTCCGTCAAGATTCCATGGAAGCTAGTAGACAAAGGGATTTGGAAAGACGCTTTAACATGGTCATGAGTATGGTTAGGAATGAAACCAATGGAAGCAGACCTGACCTTGAAGACCGTGCCGAGGCCATGTTCCTAGGAAACAAAACAAGACCCGTAGTTGATACGGAGAATACAACAAACAACCAAATTATACCAAACAGTACAGAATTAACGAAGGCCGAAAAAGATGCGGTCATCAGGGCAACCAAAACCCAGGAACTGGCCAGCACCGATGCAAAGAAAAATGAACCGGTGGCAATTCAAAAATTAGCTGCAAACAACTCATCTAAACCCATTAAAAGTAGAAAATTTAAAAATTTAGATGGGGTACAAGATGGTTACTATGTAGTTGCCAACGTTTATAAGGGCGGCAAATACATGGACAATTTCCTGAACAAAATGAACGATGAGGGTTTTGACCAAACCAACTATATAGACAATCCATCCAATGGACTTAAATATGTGTACCTAAAAAGATTCGATACATGGGATGAAGCTGTCAATGCCCACAACACTCAAATGGACGGTAACTACAATGGAGACCTATGGATTATGAATGTTGACAATAAATACAGCAATGAGGCCTACGCCAGTAACGTTGATAAACTCAAGGAGAAATCTGCCAAGTATGAAAATGATGTGCTTCAACAAAATGTAATTGTTAAAGATCAAGTTGCCTCGAAGGAATTAACCAGCAAGACTTATAAAATTGATGGTATTGGAAGCGGTTATTATATCATAGCGAATGTATTCGCCAGTCCAAAAAATGCCAATCGGTTTGTAAAACTTTTAAACTCTTACGGGTTAAGCGCAAGCTACTTTATCAACCCAGAAAACAATTGGAGATATGTCTATTTAAAAAGACATGAATCTTGGAACAATGCCCTAATATCCTACTACACCAACCTAAACGATTCGTACAACGACAAGATGTGGATTATGCGAGTCAAACCAAACCTACTAGCCTAAATGATACCAAAATATATTAAAAACATTCTTACAGGTGTCCTATTCATGGTCACTTGCACCGTTTTTTCCCAAGAGTATACTTCTTTTACAAGAACATACCCATCTGGTGATAATTATAGGTATCAAACAAATATTAAGGGTGATCTTACATTTATTTCCAATAGTATCCTAAATAGGGATGGGGGTACGTCTACCACTGAAGCAAATGACCCCTACAACAATCTAAATACGAACAATAACGATTGGAACACGGAAACAGGAGGTAGACTCAATTACAATGACTATAAAAATATGCAGTATATAGATGTAGATTCTGATCCCTCTACATTTAGTTCGAGCACGGCAACCTTTAATTTTCCAAACCCAGATTGTAATCGCATTAGATATGCTGCTTTGTACTGGGCCGCAACCTACCCCAGTGCTACAGCTAATGGTTCTTATACCGCTCCCGGAAATTATACACAAAATAACATTCCCGTAGGACAGGGGAGGCAAAATGATTTTAACCAAGTAAGATTTAGGGTTCCAGGAGGAACCTATATAAATATTACGGCCGATGAGATTCTTTATGATGGTTTTACCAGTGCCGATGCTTCTGTACGAGAAAATAGCCCCTATGCTTGTTATGCAGATGTAACCAATTTAATTACCCCTTTGGCAAACCCCGCAGGGGACTATACCGTTGCAAATATAAGGGCCACTACCGGAGGGCTCACTCCTGGAGGGGGTTCAACAGGTGGTTGGACATTGGTTATCGTATATGAAAATCCAAACCTAACGGGTAAACTAATCACCACTTTTGACGGTTTTGCAAGAGTTAGAGATACTGACCAAGTAGATGTTAATTACTCAGGGTTTAATACCATTCCAGCTGGTCCGGTTAGGGCTAATGTAGGGGCGGCCACCTTAGAAGGTGACTTCAGGATTACAGGAGATCGGTTGAGAATTAGAGCTGCCAGCAATGGTGGTTTTACAACTCTAAGCAACGGAGCCAACCCTTCAACCAACTTTTTTAATAGTAACATTACTCTTAATGGCACCGTCACAACTAACAGAAACCCTGCAAGTATAAATACCCTAGGGTATGACACAGATATTTTTTTGGTAAATAACCCCTCCAATTCAGTCATTCCAAACAATGAAACCGCTGCTACTTTTAGGTTTCAGACCAACGGAGATCAATATTATCCATTCTTTAATTCCTTTAATGTTGAGATTATAGAACCGGATATTGTACTTGAAAAACGTGTTGAAGACATTAGTGGTAATGATATTACAGGACAGGGAGTAAACTTAGGTCAAATTTTAGACTATGTGCTCACCTTCGAAAACCTTGGAAACGATGATGCCGCAAATTATACCATTAGGGATATACTTCCCATAAATGTAACCTTGGATGAAAGCAATTTACAGATGCCCACTGGTACCTCTTATAATTTCAATCCGGCAACAAGGGAAGTCGTTTTTAATATTCCGTCTAATCTAGTTAGGGTAGGGCAACCGGCCTCTAGCATTCGGATGAGGGTACAAGTAGCAGAAAACTGCTTTGATTTTATAGATGCCTGTACGGATCTTATCCAAAACCTTGCTTTTTCAACCTACGAAGGTGTTATAAACGATAACCAAATCACCGATGACCCTAGTGTCTCAGACTTTGATACCTGTGGATTTGTTACTCCTGGTGCCACCAACTTTCTTTTAGACGACCTTTCCGACTGTAATTTTACAAGAACCGTTCAACTTTGTGGGCTAGATGTTACCCTTGATGCAGGAGATAATTTTGATGATTACATTTGGGTTCGGGATGACAACAATAACGGTCAAATAGACCCATCTGATCCGGTTCTTAACGATGGAAACCCAGATGGAGACCTCAGTACACTTGTTGTCAATGACATAGGAACTTATATTGTTGACAAAATTGTTGCAGACCCCTGTAAAGGCTTTAAAGAAATAATTATTGTTGAAAGGTTTGGTACTGTTCAAACCAATCCCATAGTTGATTACTTTAATGCCTTGAATTCCGATGCCGACCCTACCAACGACATTCAAGGAGAAATAGTACAATGTAGCGTTGATGGTGATCTTTTACCCAATATATTCCTATGTGGTTCAAACGATTCCCAACTATTACAAATTAATATTACGGACGCCAATCTTACATGGGAACGCTTAGATGAATCAAGTTGTTTACCGGCCCCGGATGATTGTGCCAATAAAAATCTTACCTGCCAATGGAGCTTTGAAGCATCAGGAAATAATTTCACAGCTAATTCAGCAGGAAAATACCGATTGGTAGTTAGTTATCAAAATGGATGTTTCAGTAGATTCTATTTTGATGTCTATCAAAACGAGCTTGACATAAATCACACTTCCAGGGATATCATTTGTAATACTGATGGAAACATTACCATTACCAATTTAGGAAGTAATTACGGTTTTCAACTAGTTGATGTAGCGAATGGGACCATTGTAGTGCCTTTTAGTGCTAATAACGGACCAAGTTTTGATATTGCAAACAATGGTGCATATCGAGTGGATATTACTCAACTGGATAGCTCTGGTAATCCCATACCCAATGCCTGTATATTTAGCACCCCCGACATCGGAATTCTTGATAGGGATTTTCAGGTAGATGTAGAAACTACTCCCGCCAATTGTAATGATCAGGGCACTATTAAAATTGACATCTTAAATGTTGAGCCCAACTATACCTACGTACTTAGAAGAGATGACGGTACGTTGATTGACGATGAAACGGCTAGTACAAATAATACCCATACCTTTCAGGTAAATGAAGGTGATTATATCATTGAAGCGTCAACTGAAGATGGTTGTACTTATACTGAAAACGTACGAGTAGATAGAACTCCTGATCCCACAATTTCAGCCTTGACCATTAGTGATATTGGCTGTACGGCAGGGGTTATTCAACTTACAGCCAACAATGGATACCCAAATCCAGATTACAACTATGCTATTTGGAGTAGAAATGGAGTAAACCTTTACCCAGATGTAGCTTCCATTCCAGGTGATGCATACGATACAGATCCCAATTTCGTATTTGGATGGAGAGATACCGATGCTGATGATGTGGAGGAATATTTTCCGGGAGAAGATGGTACCTATTCCTTCGTAGTGGTTGATGGTAACAACTGTTTTGCTTTCTCCAATGAGGTGACCATAAATGATAACGGTACCATGAGTATCGATTCCATTAGTGAAACCCAACCTTCCTGTAGTGGTGATGCCGATGGGGAAATTGTAATAAACATAACAGGTGGAATAGCCCCCTATCAATACAGTATTGATGGTGGTACCACCTACCAAACTACGCCAACTTTTGTAAATCTTTCCGCTGGAAGTTACTCCATAAGAGTATTGGATAGCTCTGGATGTGATCAATCTCAGACCCATGTTTTGAGCGAACCTTTTCCTTTAAGTGCTTCAACAGGTGTTTCAAGAGATGCTACTTGTGACCCCAATGGGGCAGAGGTAAGGGTAACCAATGTTACCGGGGGTTCAGGTACTTATCAATACAGTTTTGATGGGGGTGCCACCTATGGTGCATCAAGCGTTGCGGTGTTACCCCCAGGAGATTACACTGTAATTGTTGATGATGGTTCTTGTGAATTCCCAATGACGGTCTCGGTAGAAGATGTACCTGATGAGCCTGAAGTAACCTTAACTCCCGAAGTGAGTTATAATTGTGATGGCACAGGTACTATAACGGCCACACCAAATATTGCTACATACAACTATACCTATGCGCTTGACGGTGTTCTCAATTCACCTGACCCAACTAGCAATATTTTTAATAATGTTACAGCAGGCACCTATACCGTAACCACCTATTATACTTCGCAAACCCCTCCAACGCCAAGTATTTTATTAAGTGAAGATTTTGGTAGCGGAGAAACCATACCTAGCCCGAATACTAGTGGCTATACGTATGAAGATCAAACTTCCGATCCTCCGGGAGACGCAAATAGCAATATCAACGACTTTGAATATTCCGTAACCAGTGATATCGTTGCTCCATTTGGTTCTTGGCTTAGCCCAATTGACCATACCACCGGTACGCGTGCAAGTCAAGGTAGATATTTGGTAATGAATGTTGGGACACCAACTCCTTCTCAAATCATCTATTCCAAACAAATCAATGACGTAATCCCCAATCAAGATTTAAGTATTTCGCTTTACATTCTTAATTTAATGCGTCAGGGTAGGAGTGGTCTCGATCCTGATTTAACCATAGAAATAAGAGAGGCCGGAACAACCAACGTTATCCAATCAATTAGAACAGGTATCATACCAAAAAATACAGGACCAAGTGATTGGGTAGAGTTTACCGCAACCTTAAATCCAGGTGCGAATACCACGTTAGATTTTGTAATTAGATCGGAAATTACCGGTAACAATGGTAATGATTTTGTGCTTGATGATATTACTGTACACCAAGTACCAGAGGTTTGTGAGCAATTCGTAGAAACCCCGGTTACCGTAGTTGCAGGTAATGTGTTTACAGCCGCTATTACTAGTGCTACCAATGCCACTTGTAACGGCGATACAGACGCTACCCTTACTATAGAAGCAGAAAATTTTGATGCCGTTGCCGGATTTGAATATTCCATTAACGGAGGTGCATTTATTAATGCTACCACCTCACCGGTTACTACTACGACACCATTAGGTGCTGGTAACTATACCATAGTGGTGAGAAAATCGGATGAAATAACATGTTCCAGAACGCTTACGCATTCTATAACAGAACCAACAGCAGTAGTGGCCAGTGCTTCCGTTACAACCCAGCTTACTTGTACCAACGGTGGTGCAACTATTACGGCAAGTGCAACGGGTGGTACTCCAGGTTACGAATACCAATTAGAAGATAATTTGGGAGGTACCATAGCCGGTTTTGACTTCGCCTCCAACGGAAATAATACTGTTTTTGCAGGATTAGCAGCGGGAGATTATGTCGTTCGTGTAAGGGATGTCAACTTATGTGAAGATGTTATTGATACCTCCCTTACGGTTAGCCCTATTGACCCCATTGCCTTTACTGTTACACCCACGGCTTGTTATCCTGGCGGAAATACCGCAACTATTCAGGTTGATGTGACCAGTGGTAACGGAGATTATACCTTCAGCCTCAACGGAAATCCTTGGGTAACTCCTACACCAAGTACTGATACGACCTATACTTTTACCGGACTTTCCAACGGCACCTACACCATTAATGTTCAAGATGGTCTTGGCTGCACCGGAACATTAGAAACGATTACAATTGATCCACAATTGACGGTAGGCGCTTCCGCACCTAACATTACAGCCTGCGCCACCTCAACCGATATTAGTATTACTGCCACTGGCGGAGACAATAATTACGTATATGCTGTTGTGCTAAACGGAACTCCTGTGGTAGATGGTGATTTTAACAATACCAATCCAGTAAGCGTATCTGCAGCTGGGGATTATGATATTCATGTAAGGGACAATGGTGGTAATGCCGGTTATTGTTCAGCGGTTCACACTCTTACAGTAGTTCAAGATGCACCTATTGCTTTTACTCCAACACCCACCGATGTTAGCTGTTTTGGTGGCACTGATGGTTCTATAGCCATTGTGGTGGATTCGGGTGGTAATACTCCTTTTATGTACAGCATTGATAATGGAGTAACCTATGTTACCGGAGATTCCTTCCCCAATTTATCCGCTGGAACTTACCCCGTACGAGTTAGGGATTCCAACAATTGTGAATCCGTTGTACAAAATGTTACCATAAATGAACCTGCACAGATAGTTGCGGAAGCTACACTCACACAAAATTATACCTGTACCACTGATGGAGAGATTACTATTGGCAGTATAACTCCAACTTCCGGTGGTTCAGGAGATTATCAATACAGCATCAACGGAGGTGCTTGGACGGCCTCTACCACTGGCGGTCACACATTTACCTCTCTAACCGACGGTACTTATAGCATACGCGTTAGGGACGCCAATGCCACTACGTGTGGAATTACTTTGGCAGATATTATTATTGCTCCCCTACCAGTGGAACCTACACTTTCGACATCTGTTGTATATAGCTGTGATGGTACAGGAACGATTACGGTTTTACCCAATGACCCTTCTTATACCTATAGTTTGAATGGAAGCGCGGCACAGCCGTCCAATGTATTTGCCAATGTGGCCGTAGGTCTACATACCATCACTGTTAATTACGGAAGCAACTGTACAGTAGACACCAATGCCAACGTAGAAAACGGGCATGCTTTTGAAGCGAACATTGTTTCGTTTGAAAATTTGGACTGTAACGGAGATGGTTCGGGTACGATTACCATTGATGCGGATAATTATGGTGCAGGTGGTTTTGAATATAGCCTTAATGGCAACCCCTTCGTAGGTCCATTTAGTGCCGCCGAGCAAATCACAGGTTTAGCAGCCCAAGCTTATACCATTGTAGTGCGCGATGTTGATAATCCAATAGGCGGTTGTAGCGTTACATTGAATCAAACTTTAACCGAGCCAACTCCCGTAGTTACTACCGCATCCATTACGGAACAATTTACATGTGACAATACGGGAGCTACCATAACTGCTTCAGTTTCCGGAGGAACGCCGGCTTATGAATACCAACTAGAGGATAATTTAGGAAATCCAATAGCAAGTTTTGATTTTGCTACCAACGGAAATAATGCTGTATTTACAGGATTAGCAGCAGGAGATTACATCGTAAGAGCGAGGGATACCAATGGTTGTAGTGATCCTATTGATGGCCCTATTTCAGTAACGGCCCCAGCAGTTCCCACTTTTACAACATCCGAAACCGCATGTTATGCAGGTGCCAACGATGCCACCATACAAGTAGATGTTACCGCAGGAAACGGTAATTATACTTTTAGTTTGGATGGTGGTCCGTTCATTACACCCAATCCAAGTACAGCAGTAACATACACCTTTGAAAATTTATCGAACGGCACTTATACTATTGATGTAAGGGATGGTTATGGTTGTATGGCCGTACAACAAACGGTAACTATTGAACCTCAGTTAGTAGTATCTATAGATATTGACGAAATTAGTTCTTGTAATGACGGAACCATTACGGTTAATGCTACCGGTGGCGATGGAAGTTATGTATATGCCTTTGTGCCAGCCAACACAAGCCCAACTGGGTTTTACGGCGGATCCAACACCTTTACGGTTACCAATGCCATGGCAACGGCAAATCCGGCAGGGTTTGATTTGTATGTACAAGATAATGGTGGAACCGCCCCTGTTTGCTCCTTTTTGCAGGAAGATATCATCCTTACACCCTCCACACCTTTGACCGTATCTGGTACTCCAACGGATCCAGAATGTTATGATGGCTTAGGTTTTATTGATGTAACCGTAGGTGGTGGAAACGGACCTTTTACCTATCAATTGGTGGATTTAAGTCCGGCAGACGGTATCGACTATGGCAATACCAATACGAATGTATTCACCAGCACCCTGACCTTTAATGGTATTGGAGTAGGGGATTATGAAATTACCATTACTGATGAAGATAGCTGTACCGTAACCTCATCTACCGTTACCATTAACAATGCCGTAGAAATTACAGCGGACATCAACCCTATTTTACCGGCTGCGTGTAATGATCCAGACCCAAACGAATATGGATTTGAATTCGATAACATAGTTACACCTACCGGTGGAACCGTTGAATACAGTCATGATGGCGGTACATCATGGCAATTATCCAATGAATTAAGAGGGCACGTATCAGGTACAGAGGTATTCCCCTCTATACGGGTGACCCTACCTAGCGGCACTGTTTGTCAGCGAGATTTTGACAGGTATATTATTCCATATCCATTGGATAACCTAGATATAAGTATAAGTGCCATCGTAGTAAATTGTAACGACCTTCAAGTTCGTGTACAAGGTACTGCTGGTGTTGCACCATACGAATATGCCTATTCTGAAGATCCAGCAAATTTTGATCCTTTAACAACAACTTGGCAAACCGGAACTTCTACAGATTCTGGTGGAAATGCAGTACCTGCTGGTCATGGTGCTTATACGTGGATGGGCCTAACGCCTGGTAGAACCTATGTATTCTATGTAAGAGATGCTACAGGTTGTGTGCGTCAGAGCCTTATCAACGTTAACGATCTTATCACCAGACCCATTGAAATAACCGAAGTAGTAACCCCAACCTGTTTTGGAGGTTCTACGGGTGAAATAGAATATACCCTCAACCCGGGAACACCAAGTAGCCACATGAGATGGGAGTTCTTTGAAGTAGGCAATCCAATTGCCTTACAGACTAGTGGAGGTAATATTTTATTCAACAATACCATCAATATAACCGGATTGACGGAAGGGGAATACTACATAGAAATTGTACAGTCTGATGGAACTATAGACTCCTGTACTGGCGGTAGTGAAAATAGTTACTTAAATGAATTAAACGCTTTAAACGGAACGCCAAACGCTACGAGAGACATTTCTTGTAACCTTCCTGGATTAATTACCGTTGACAACATTACCGGAGGAGGTGGTGCCCCTTACACATTTGATGTTACAGGTCCAGCAGGTTTTACCGCTATGACGGGTATAACCACCAATCCTATTGAAATTCCAGTGAATTCACCGGCAGGTAATTATACGGTTACCATGTACGATCAATACAATTGTTCGGTTACGATGGCTCCTATCAATCTTGACCTGTCACCAAATCCGACCATTGATTCGGTTACTCAAGATAATTGCGCTGCCCCTATAAGTCTAACCGCTGTAGGTAATTCAGCAGCTGGTAACCTTCGATATGCCATCGTTACGGCCGGAAACCCAGCACCTAGTACGTATGTCGATAATGGAGGTGTTTTCAATAATGTAACTCCAGGTGATTACGATGTATATGTTATGGATGGTAACGGATGTATAGCTACACAACCTTCTTATACCGTTCACCCTGTACTTTCAGCCGATGTACAGCTGACCAAATTATTGGATTGTACCGCTACCCCAGATGCTGTTATCAGCATTGAAGCTTTAGCAGGTTCTGGCAGCTATGAATATTCAATTACCAATACAGCAGGGGCTCCGGCAGTTGCACAGACCGCCTTCCCAAGTAATCCTTTTGATTACAATGCTCCCTTGGCAGGCGATTATACCATTACCATTTACGATACGAATACGCCCAATAGCGCCACTTGTAATAGAGAATTTACCATTTCGGTACCAGCTAGAATAGAACCTATTGTAGATACGATTGCAACCACTGATGTTACCTGTAATGGCGATTCTGATGGTACCATTACCATTGGTGCCACTAATACCCCAATCGGTCCGTTTACCTTTGAAATAACCTCATTTGACGGGGCGGCTACAAGTATTTTGCCAACCAGTACCACAGCAAATACGGCGACCTTTACCGGTCTTGCCCCTACAACAACACCCGCAGGTTATATTATTACTATTACGGCCGCTGCTTCCAATAACTGTACGGTCGATAGTAGCTCAATTACCATTGCAGAACCGGCTCCTATTGCGGTAACCATGGCACCAACGGTAGAATTTGCATGTGTGGTTGGTAACAATGAAAATAATGCCAGCATAACGGTTCAAAATACAACCGGAGGTTCCAATAATTTTGTGAGGTATGAATTCATTAATGACCTTGCTCCCGGAACACCAGTTCAAGATGGTCCGGATGCCACCTACGTAGAAACGAATTTTGCAGGTGGAAACTACACCATCAATGTTTATGATGACAATGGTTGTGTGGGTACCACTACAGCAAGTATCGCACCTTTTGATGAATTACAATCGGCCACGATAACCGTAAATCAAACCATAACTTGTTTAACAGGGGAGGAAATTACCATCAATGCTTTCGGTTCTATAACAGATTCAAGTACACCTGCAGGTCTTGCCAATTACGAGTTTAGACAATTGCCAAGTGGAACTTTCCAGGCATCCAATATCTTCAGCAATTTACCTACGGGAAGCCATTCATTTGAAGTGAGAAATGTCAACACCAATTGTATCATTTCTGTTTCCCATACGGTTGGAGAACCTAATAATTTCGAAATTTCAGTGACCACTACAGATGTGGAATGTCATGGAACGGATGGAACCGTAAGCTTTACCATTTCAGATGCCATAAATCCATATGCAGGCGGATTTACATGGCAAATTTACAATTCCCAAGGAACAACCACTACGGCTGACGATACCCTTATCGCCGCTGCCAATGGAGTTTCTGCAGGGGTAGGGCCCACAACACCATTCGCTATTGGGGCAGGGGAGTACCGCGTTGAAATTACCCAAGATTCCAATCCGTTCTGTGTATCTTCGGAATTGTTCAATATTGCAGGGCCATCAGACCCATTATCAGCCAACACCGATGTTACCCAAGTTACTTGTGATGGAAATAACGGTATTATTGAAATCATCGATTCGCAAGGCGGATGGGGAGGATACACCTATTTTGTGGCTCCGACCACTGATCCTGGACCTACCTTTCCGGGTAGTTATTTCGCCAACCCAAGATTTACTGGTCTCGCGGGTGCCCCAGGTGCTGGAATCGACTATCAAGTATGGATTGCCGATCAAAACGGATGTGAATTCCGTTTACCAGATGTCAACTTAACAGATCCTACACCTATTACCGCTGATCTAAGAATCAATCAACCTAACTGTACCAACTTGGAAGGTGAAATTGAGGTAATCAATGTTTCTGGAGGTCAAGGAAGCAATTACAGCTATCAATTACAGATTTTCAATTCAGGTACTTCTACTTATGATGATTTTCGGACAATACAGACCAATCCTATTTTTAGTGGTTTGGGTGCCGGTCAATATCAAGTAATCGTAAGCGACCAATGGAATTGTTCTGCCTCAACATCGGCAAGTATCGAACTTTATGAGCCAATCGTTCCTTTGGCCACGGTGGTAAAAACGATTGACTGTTCTACAACAGATCCAGGAGGTCAAATAACTATCACACAAACTGGTGGTTCGGGTAACTTCAATTATTCGGTCCTATATCCCGATGGTGTAACTACCGACGCCAACACAACAGGTATATTTACTGGTTTGACCCAGGATGACACGATTGGAGAATATGTTTTCACCATTACCGACCAAGATGTTAACCACGCTTGTAGTACGACTATTAGACAAAGCCTTTCCCCGGAAGTAATACCGGTTATTAATGTAGATAACTCCACCAATGTTACTTGTAACGGTGCCAATGATGGTACTATTACCGTAAGTACTACGGATAGTGGGGTAGGACCTTATACCTTCAGGATTATTGCTGGGAATGGTAGTACACCAGGTTCACCTATTCTTCCAACAGCTTCAAGTAATACTGCTGCGACATTTACCGGTTTAACCGGAAGCACGGCAGGAATTACTTATACGGTTGAAGTAAGAGGCGCCAATAATTGCGCCATTACGACCGATGTTACCATTACGGAGGAAGACCCTATTACAGTAAACGCTATTTCTATTGTACAATACGGTTGTACTGCTGGCAATAATACGAACAACGCCACTGTTTCTTTTACGGGTGCAACAGGCGGAACAGGTACTTATGTGCGATATGTATTCTTACGAGATGGCATTGTGGTGCAAGACGGTGCTAATACGACCTACAACGAAACCGATGGTCTTGGTGGCACCTACGAACTTAGGGTTTATGATGATGCAGGATGTTCCGCAATTTCTGCTTCCGATGTGGTAATTCCTTTTGTAGAAATAACCGATCCCGTGGTGACTACCACCCAAGATGCCGCTTGTAATCCTACAAATGATGCAGAAATTCAAGTAGGTATTACCATAAATCCGGCGACGGCTACACCAAATTTGGAGTTCGTGGTCGAAGGACTTAATGTAACCTATTTACAGACTATCAACTCTAGTAATGATACTGAAACATTTATTGGTTTAGAATTTGGAAACTATAGAGTTACCATTACCAATTTGGATACGGGTTGTGTCTTGGAAACAGTGCATTCTGTTGAAGATCCAGACATGATAGAAGTAGTCGCTACCAAACTTACCGATGAAGAATGTTTAAATGATGGAGTAGATGATGGTAGTTTCAGTATCGTCATCAACAACTATACTGGTGCCTATACCTACCAAGTATTTGATGTAAATGATAATCCTGTGGCTGGCTATGCAGGAACAGGAAATACCTCAACAGCCTTGGCTCCATTCACCAATTTACCAGGTGGCATCTACTATGTAAGGGTAACCGCTACAGATGCTCCGCGATGTGATGACGATTCTAACACCATAACCATTCTTTCTCCTAGTGCGCCTATTACGGCCACTATTCGAGAGGAAGCCAATGTAACTTGTTCCAACGATCAAGGAAGTATTTTGGTTGATCCAACAGGTGGAGTGGGACCATATACCATTCGTCTTGAAAATAATACTACCTCACAGGTTTATACTGAAACTAATGTGGAGGCCTTTATTTTCACAGGATTGTCCGCGGGAGATTTTCATGTGACCATAACAGATGCTTACAGTTGTGTGCTTTCCGATAACATCACGTTAGTAAGACCAGATGATATTGTTGCTAGTATTTCAGCAACTACCTTAAGTTGTTTCAACGACAATACAGCCAGTGTGACCGCTACAGTTGATCCTAGAAATATTACTCCTGTTTATCAGTATCAATTAAATGTTTATGATGATGCTGTTGGTTCAAACCTATTAAGAACTTCGGCACCTCAATCTAACGCTACCTTTAATGGTTTGGCGGCAGGATTCTATAGCATTACCGTAACTGATGATGTAAGTTGTTCCGATGAGACTTTCATTGTAGAAATTGTAAATCCCACAGAAGTAACGGCTCAACTGATCAGAACAAGTCCGTTGACCTGTACTACGGGAGTTGAATTTGAATTGAGTGCTTCTGGCGGAAGCGGTACTTACGAATATAGCGATGACAATGTTACGTGGTCGCCAATGATCGGTAATAGTGTAAACCTCCCGCTTTCAGGTATGTTATCTGCAGGTATATACAGATATTATGTTAGGGATGCGGTAAATATGTGTACAGCGGTACTTTCCAATTCCATTGAGGAAGATATGATTGATCCATTGACATTAACGGTGGACACTTCGGCGGCAGTGATTAACTGTAACGGCGACAATACCGCCACTATCTATGCAGATGCCGAAGGCGGATTAGGTAACTATCAATACGAATTGTATACGGATGCTACCTTAAATCCCGCATCAAGAATTGCAGGTCCACAACCTCTGGGTGAGTTCAGAAATCTTATTGCTGGTACTTATTATGTGAATGTATACAGTGAAGATTGTACTACTCCTGCTCAAAGAGTGGATATTACAGAACCTACCCCATTGGAATACACAGATGAGGTAATCAATGTTACTTGTAATGGAGAGGAAGACGGTCAAATAACCGTTAACCTATCGGGTGGTACAGGAAATTATCAATACTCCATTTCACCAAACCTAGATAGATTTGATGATGAAAACGTCTTTGAAGATTTAGCTCCTGGGGACTATACAGTTATTGCCCAAGATGGTAACGGATGTTTTATAGAATTACAATATACCATTACAGAACCTAGCATTATTGAGGTTGAAGCAATAGCATTACCAGAAGTTTGTGTAGGAGAAGAAAACGGTTCAATTGAATTAACTATTACTGGGGGGACAGCTCCTTACAGTACACGTTTGGTAAATGAAACCACTTTTGTTCAAGATCGGACCCAAATTTCAGGCTTAGCCGCAGGTGATTATATACTCTTTATTCAAGATGCCAATGGTTGTGAGGAGAATGTATTTGTAACAATTGATCCCGGTGTAAATCTTGATGCTTCCATTGAGCCGGTATACGGATGTAACGGAGATACGGCAAACAATTATGTAAACATATTACTGGAAGATGAAAGTATTTCCGATGAGGTATTGTACGGTCTTGATACTACTGATCCGGCTCAAATGCAATTAAATCCTTTCTTTAGGGATTTAAGTTCCGGAACACATTACGTTGCTATTTCGCACCAAAACGGATGTATCGTTACCCACGAGTTCGAAATAGAGCATTTTGACCCATTGGAACTGACCCTTTCACAAGGTAACATCAATGAGATTGTGGCCACTGTTACTGGTGGAAGAGAAGAGTATACTATTTACTTTGGAGATACCAACTACGGTACCGATAACACGTACTATATCAACAGGACCGATACTTATATAGTTACCGTTGTCGATGCCAATGGTTGTGAGGTATCTGCCAGTATAGAAATGGAGTTTATAGACATTGATATTCCTAATTTCTTTACCCCAAATGGAGATTCGGAAAATCAATTCTGGAAGCCTAAAAACGATGAAGGCTTCCCTGAGATACTAACCATAATTTTTGATCGTTATGGTAGAGAGGTGTACCGATTAGGTGCCGGCGATCGTGGCTGGGACGGAACGTATCAGCAGAAGGAATTACCAACCGGAGATTACTGGTACGTAATAAAACTCAGAGGTGAAAATGACGACCGAGAGTTTGTTGGACACTTTACCCTATATCGATAAAAATCTTAACCTAACTAAACCATGCGCAAAATACTATGGCCCTTGTTGCTCTTTATGGGCATCATAACCACAAAAGCCCAAGAGCTCAACTCTCCACAGCTCTCCCAATATTTGGCGGACAATCCCTTTGTCCTGTCCCCTGTATATGCAGGTATTGGAGATCACGTTAAAATTAGACTTAACGGACTTACGCAGTGGGTAGGTATTAAAGATGCTCCGCAGACCCAGTCATTGGCAGCTGATATGCGTTTGGGAGAAAAATCAGGTATCGGTGTGTTTTTGTACAATGATAAAAATGGATATACCAAACAACAAGGTGCACGTGTTTCTTTTGCCCACCACTTAACCTTGGATCGTTATGACGATGAATTCTTATCCTTTGGTATTTCATATAATTTTAACCAATTTAGGATTGATATCGATGAATTTATCGATGCTAATTTAGACCCAGGGGTCATCAACAATAGACAGACCAGCAACCATAACTTTGACGTGGGTGCCATGTACCGCTATGGTAAATTTTACCTTAGTGCCAATGCCTCCAACCTATTAGGTAAAGACCCCAGTAATTTTACATTTGACGCAGATGAGCCCAACGAGCTTAGAAATTACTATGTGTATACAGGGTACAGATATAGAAAGAACAAAAATTCCGATCTAGAAATCGAACCCTCTTTACTTTTCAAAGTTTTTGAGAGTGATGGTCGTTCAGAAACCGATTTAAACCTAAAATTTAGATGGTATGATTTTGAAGACTACTATTATGCAGGTGTTAACTATCGTTTCTTAAATGACCAAATAGGTAGTCCATTATACATTGCACCTTTTGCGGGTTTAAAGAAGAACAACTTCTACTTTGGTTATTCGTATCAAATAATACTTAATGAAATTATTACGTATAGTACAGGTACCCATGTTGTTACTATAGGAGTAGATCTTTTTCAAGGTTTGAGTAACTGTCGTTGTACATACTAAGCAACTTTCTTACAGGCTATTTTATACCCAACCTTTTAGGAGTTTAATGTAATTTTGCAAAAAATTATCCATCTTGGGAAAAGTTAAAGTAGAGAACATTCGGGTATATGCCCATCACGGATGTTTAAAGGAAGAAACTGCTATTGGTAGCGAATACAGGGTAGACATTTCCGTTGATGCCGATCTTACCAAGGCATCGGTATCAGACCAATTGTCAGATACTGTAGATTATGTGCATATCAATCACATCGTTAAAGAAGAAATGAAAATACCTTCCAAACTGTTGGAACATGTAGGGCATAGGATTATCACCCGAATTTTTAACGAAATTTCCGTTGTAGAGGCCGCACAGGTGTGGGTATCAAAAATTAATCCGCCCATTGGTGGGGATGTAGAAAAAGTTACCATTGTTCTAGAAGAAAAAAGAATCGCTTAGGTTTTACATTATCCAAGAAACAACTTACCTTTGCGCTTGCAAAAGGCATCGTGGCCGAGTGGCTAGGCACAGCTCTGCAAAAGCTTGTACAGCGGTTCGAATCCGCTCGATGCCTCCAAAAAAACCCTGATTTCTAGTAGAAATCAGGGTTTTTCTTTATACAAGTTCTTTATTTTTTAGGAATTAATCAAAATGGCCAAGTTCAATCCTTTCTATGCCATCTTCAATATTGAATTGATCTTTAGGTAAAAAGCCTTTTACGATTAGTACTATTCCACAAATAATTAGAATAACTCCAAGACCTCTTTTTACCCAAGAAATTCGTTCAAAAGTTAGTTTCTTTTTCAATTGCTTGGCTAGCAATATCTTTACAATATCCATGGCAAAATAGGCACCTAACATGCTACCAAAAAAAACGAACAGCCTTTTGGGTTGGTTATCTAAACTAGGGCCAACAACTATCAATAGACCCAACCAAAAAATAAGAACACCAATATTGATGAAATTCAATAAAAAGCCTTTTACCAAAAGTCCCAGATAACTACGTTTACTGGCTTTAATTTTATCCTTGATCTCTTTTTTAGGCTTTTTAAAAAAGGTAATTATTCCATAGACCAAAAGAATGACGCCTCCAAAAACGTATAACCCTGGTTGGTTGCTTAAATTTTCCAATAACTGAAAACTACTAAAATAGGCGATGGCCAGAAAAAGGATATCTGCTATAATAACCCCAAGGTCAAATACCAGCGCCGCACGGAAGCCTCTAATAGCACTGGTCTCCAACAGAACAAAGAAGACAGGACCAATCATAAAGCTTAATAATAAGCCTAATGGAATTGCTGCCTGTACGTCTTCTATCATACTCAAAAAAATTATTATAAATAGACCTTACGGTAATGGACTACTACCGGAGATTTATCATACATAAGATAGGTTGATTATATCCAATTACAGGATAAGATGGTATAAAATTACATACGAGTGACCGTACCACCAAAAACTGTTTTCTCGTCCATTTTAGCCGGATCACCATAAACTAAAACCTCACCGCCTGCTTTAACGGTAGCTTTCACATAATCTGAAGCATATATTTCTGCCCTAGATCCTGCATTTACGTTTACGGTAGAAAATTTGGTCTTTAATTCCTTTCCCTCGTAAATACCACCAGTATTAATGGCAACATCCTGTAGATCTGAAGTTCCTTTGGTAGCTATGACTCCACCGGTAACTGTTTTGATTAAAAGTTGTTCTACCTGGGCATCAATTTCCAGTTCCCCACCTTCCTGCGCCTTTAATTCAAGAACATCCTGTTGAAGTGTTTGTTCACTCGTTATTCTTGCGTCTTCATTAACATCTATGATGACCAATTTATCAGTATAATAAAGATCTACAAAGGTTTTATAGCCACTGAAAATCTTATCCAATTGCATTCGGATTTTTAACACCCCATCATTATTAACAATGGAAACCTTCTGAATATTCTCACCGGTAATTACAGCTTTGTTCGTATCGGATTTAATCAACTTTACGGAAATTCCGTCAAAAGCTTTTACCTCCGTGAACCGGGTAAGTTCCTGTGTTAATTTAGAATCTTGAGCCTGTAGCCGAAGACCGCCAAAAAAAACAAGCGTACATAAAAAGAACTGCTTCATGAGGTTTTTAGGTTGATTTGTTACTGTTAAAACAAAATCTATTCCAAAAAAAGTCCTATTGCCCGTGCTTTCCCAATAGGGAAAAATCCAAATGCCTTTTGATGAGATCGGTATCTTTTACCATGACTACAACTTCATCTCCCAGCTGATAGGTTTTCTTGGTGCGTTCACCAACAATTGCGTATTCTCGTTCATCAAAGATATAATAATCCCCTTTTATATCACTGATGCGAACCATTCCTTCGCATTTATTCTCAATAATTTCTACATAAATTCCCCATTCCGTTACACCACTAATGACCCCAACAAACTCTTGGTCTTTATGGTCTTCCATAAATTTGATCTGCATATATTTAATGGAGTCCCTTTCCGCACTGGCCGCTAAATACTCCATATCCGAAGAATGCTTACATTTTTGTTCGTACACTTCAACTTTGGCAGCATCCCCACCATCCAGGTAATGCTGCAGCAACCTGTGGACCATAACATCCGGATATCTTCTAATGGGAGAAGTAAAATGCGTATAATAGTCAAAAGCCAAACCATAGTGACCAATATTGTCCGTAGTATAAATGGCCTTGCTCATACTGCGAATGGCCAAGGTATCTACTAAATTTTGTTCTTTTTTACCCTTCACATCTTCCAGAAGCTGATTTAAAGAGTTGCTAATGGACTTTTTATCCTTAAAGTTAAGCTTATGACCAAACCTAGAAATTATACCGTTTAAGGCCATTAATTTGTCTTCATCCGGATCATCATGCACCCTGTACACAAATGTTTTCTCCGGTTTTTGCTTTCCTATAAACTCTGCAACTTTTCTATTGGCCAACAGCATAAACTCTTCAATAAGCTTATTGGCATCCTTGGATTCCTTAAAATAAACCCCTACAGGTTCACTTTCCTCGTTTAGATTAAAACGAACCTCCACTTTATCAAAGGATATGGCACCTTTTTGCATACGTTGGTTACGCATGATTTTTGCCAGTCTGTCCATTTCTAGGGTTGCCTCTACAACGTCCTCCGATACAGAATAAGGCTTGTTGGCACGTATGGATACCTCTTCTGGAATATCTCCATTTTTTGTTTCTATGATATGCTGCGCTTCCTCATACGCAAATCGTTCATTGGAATTGATCACCGTTCTACCAAACCATTGGTTCTTAATACCCGCATTTTTATCCAATTCAAAAATGGCAGAAAAAGTATATTTCTCCTCGTGCGGTCTTAAGGAGCATGCGTTATTGGAAAGTACTTCTGGAAGCATAGGAACTACTCTATCCACTAAATAAACCGAAGTGGCACGTTCGTAAGCTTCATCTTCTAAAATAGTATCCGGTTGTAAATAGTGGGAAACATCAGCAATATGAATACCAATTTCATAATTTCCGTTTTCCAAAACCTGAAAGGACAATGCATCATCAAAATCCTTTGCATCCTTGGGATCTATTGTAAAAGTAAGCACCTCACGCATATCCCTTCTTTTGGCTATTTCTACTTCCTTAATGGAAGTATCCAACGTATCTGCAAAACGTTGAACTTCCGTTGGAAATTCATAAGGTAACCCATATTCGGCCAAAATGGCGTGAATTTCAGTATTGTGTTCACCTGGTTTTCCAAGTACTTCGATTACTTTTCCATAGGGAGAATCTACATCATCTGGCCAATTATCAAACTGTACCACTACTTTGTCCCCATCTTTAGCATCTCCGCTTTTTTCTTTGGGAATAAAGAAATCCGTGTACATTCTAAAGTCTGTAGGTCGCACAAACGAAAAGGCTTTTTGCTCTTCCAAAATACCCACGAATTCCGTTTTTTTTCGCTCGAGCACTTTGGTAATCTCCCCTTCCAATTTTTTTCCTTTCCTTCTGGGGTAGACATAAATTTCAACCGTATCTCCGTGAAACGCTTTTTTAATTTTATTGAATGGCACAAAGACATCATCCTCAAACCCTTCTACTATAATATAGGCATTACCGCGTCCTGTTAAATCTACAGTACCTGTATGGTACTTTTTAGTACTCTCAACAGCTCTATATTTTCCCCTTTCTTCTTCTACAATACGGTTAGATTGTTTGAGTTCACCCAATCGCTTGATCAACTGATTGCGATCTTGAGTATTATCTAAACCAAGGTGAGAAGCGATCTGCTTGTAATTATACGTTTTATTAGGGTTCTTCTCTAAAATTGTAAAGATACCTTTGGTAATCTCGTTCTTTCTATGATTTCTAGCTTTCTTCTTTTTCTTGGACATTAAATATTTCTTATATAATGGAAAATTACAAATTATAATCCATTAGCTTCATTTTATCAGTAATCCTATCTTAAGTAATTGTTATCAACATATATATTCATATCATTCTTTTTCTTTTTTAAAATTTAAAATAAAATGATGGTTATAATGGGTTGTTAATAATGGTTAAAAAAAAATGGTAGGAAACTTGCTGTAAACAGATTCAAGAAGTTATTGACAATCTTTAAACGATTAAGAATACAGTAAATCAGCTAATTAAATTTCTTATGAAAAGAGGTTGATAACAACTTTAAACATGAATTTTTTGAAAACTAAAGGTAAAATTAGTGTTAATTAAGTGTGTTTATTGTTTGAAAGTTGAATGTAAAATTGAAATAAAATAATTTGTGGTCTTTAGCCGGAGTTTATAAGGGGATATTAGGACGAGAAAACAAAATTTAAGATCCAGAATTTTTTGGTAGGTTATTAACAATTAATAAACCTTGTGGATAGTACAAATAAACAATGAGGGTCTCAAGGATTCAAACTATTGTTGTGAACTGTAGCTATTGTGTGGTGAAGCTGTTCTATTTTGTACATTTGTAGAGGTTTTATTAGAAATATTAAAAACCTTTTATCTTATAACATAACACCTTAGAAAAGATGAAAATTTCCATTGGTAATGACCACGCAGGAACGGAGTATAAACTGGCCATAGTAGGAATGTTAAAGGCTATGGACATTGATGTTCAAAACTATGGTACGGACGGTACGGATAGTGTTGATTACCCAGATTTTGTCCATCCTGTGGCAGATGATGTTGAAAACGGAAAAGTGGATTTTGGCATTATCGTTTGTGGTAGTGGTAACGGTGCTTCCATGACCGCCAATAAACATCAAAAAGTAAGGTGTGCCCTTTGTTGGAACAAAGAAATTGTTGAATTGGGTAGGGAACATAATGACGCCAATATTCTAAGCCTACCAGCTAGATACATTTCCCTTCCGCAAGCATTGGATATGGTAAAGACTTTTCTAAATACAGAATTTGCAGGCGGGAGACACGAACGTAGAATTGAAAAGATACCTTGTGTATAGTTGACCATTATCCGCAATTTAGTCTACTAAAATTTGATGCCCTAGTTTTGGGGTTTATTTAACCGTTGTCTCGAAGGCAACAGGTTATCTTTGTTTATGGGGCATTCACATCATAACCATGTACATAGTCATACGGAGTTAAGTGGAAAAAATTTACTCATTTCCATTTTTCTAAATACACTAATTACGGTTTTTCAAGTAATTGGTGGTCTAATTTCCGGGAGTCTTTCACTGTTATCGGATGCCTTACACAATTTTAGTGATGTACTCTCCCTTATCGTCAGCTACATCGCCAATTTATTATCTAAAAGAAAGGCATCAGCCAATAAAACCTTTGGATATAAAAGGGCGGAAATTATAGCTGCTTTTGTAAATGCCGCCACCTTGTTGATTGTTTCGGTCATTTTGATAATTGAAGCGGTAGAGCGTTTTCTGAATCCACAGCAAATAGAATCCAATCTGGTTATTTGGTTGGCACTTTTGGGTATACTAGCCAATGGGTTTAGCGTATTCCTTCTTAAAAAGGATGCTGCAAGCAATATGAACATGAAATCTGCTTACCTACATTTACTTACGGATATGTTGGCATCCGTGGCTGTTTTGATAGGTGGTTTACTTATGAAGTTCTACAAAATCTATTGGATAGACCCTTTGCTTACTCTAGGTATAGCAATTTATCTTATTTATGTAGGATGGGATTTGTTAAAGGAATCTACGCGGGTTTTAATGCTATTTACACCAAACACCATTCAGGTACAGGATATTGTGGATAGCATAGGAAAAATGGACAGCATAAAAAATGTGCATCATGTGCATATTTGGCAATTGAATGAGAACGAGGTGCATTTAGAAGCACATTTAGATTTTAATGAAGACATTAGTTTATCTCAATTCGAATCTATCTTAGAGGAAATAGAAGAGGAGGTTTTTCATAAGTACGGCATTAACCATGTAACCATACAGCCGGAATATGGCAAACCTGATAGCAAACATATAATTGTGCAGGATTAAATGGTAATAGAAGCGAAATCTTTTGATGAATTATCGGTTGAAGAAATACACGATATTTTTAAACTTCGAAGTGAAATTTTTGTGGTTGAACAGGATTGTGTATACCAAGATATTGATGGTAAGGATGAAAAGGCGGTACATGTAATAGGTAAAAAACGAGGTGAAATAATTGCCTATACCAGGGTTTTTAAAGGAGGGGACTATTTTCAGGAAGCCTCCATTGGAAGGGTTGCCGTTAAAAAGTCGGAACGTAAATATGGTTACGGAAAGGATATTGTAAAAGCTTCCATTTTGGCTATTGAGAATCATTTTTTAGAAACAACTATTAGAATATCGGCGCAGCTTTATTTAGAGCGATTTTATCATGATTTTGGATTTCATCAAGTGGGAGAAGGGTATTTGGAAGATGGAATTCCCCATATAGCAATGCTATTAAACAAGTAAAGGCCGCAAATGCAGCCGGTAGAGGGAAAGAAAAATTAGAGAAATACCTATTTAAATTTTAATAGGTTCCTTGTTACTAAGGTTGATATCCTGTAGCATACTATCCGTAAACTTGTAATGACCACGAGTGGTAATTATACGGAAACGATTGGAATTCATTCGGCTTAAGGTATCCAAAAACAACCACTTGGTCTTCAATAACCGCGGTTTTTCAGATTTTAGGCTAATTTCAAAATAGTACTTACGGCCATTTTTAACCGCTACTATATCTGGGGTAATGGTAGTTTCTGCACCCCTGCCCTTTCTTACGTAGGATTTGGGGGTATCATACCCATCCATATCGGCTTTGATATTCTCAAAACCTGTGGCCTCCAAATGATTGATTGACTTCTCTAAAAATTCCTGATTTTCTGACTTTTCTACTTTTACCATACCTTCTAAAATAGTTTTTTTTAGCAAATACACAAAAACGAGGAGCTGATTAACAGTAGTTTAAGATTATTAAAAAGATTCAAATGAAGCTGCTTCATTTTTAATTAACCAACCAGACGGTCGGTTTTTGAAGTATTATTTTTCTGCGGTGTACCCGCCATCATAGGAGATTGGAGACTTTCATTAGATGAATTGCACAAGTACCCATGTGAACTTAATTGATATATATTTTCACCGACTAGCTAGTCGGTGAAATTTTTAGGTCAATCTTTTAGCGATACCCATTTCTACTAGAAAATCGAGCTTTAAAATTAGATTCAAAGGCTTTTCAGCCTTGTTATTTGAAGACAGGTAGAGATATCCTTGTTTTCTATGATGAAGTTGTGGTATAATTTTTTTACCGTGAACTAAATCTGAATGATAAAAGGTATTCTGGTCAATTCCTTTGTCAGATAAAAAATGCAGTAGTTTGTTACGATTTACAAACGTTATTTTACAGGAAGTGAATTTGTTGGGTTCGTCTTCATAAATGGCCGTAACCAAAGAATAAAAATGGGTTTCTTTTTTTGTATCAAACAACCAACCCATTCTTATTTTATCATTTTTAAAGTAGTTTATCTCAAAAGCGAACGTGGGTAGGTCATCATTAATATAATCCAGTTGCGCCTTTTCATCAACATTATAGGATATATTGGTGTTTCTTTGGGTCAATACCAAGTCAATACCCTTTAGCTGTTTTTTTAGATCACTCTCTCTTTGGAACGAATAGTTTTGTAAATAGGTCTTATAATAGCAATCTAGTAAGATTTGTAACCTTTGTTCCTTTTGCAAATCTTCCTTAAAATTACTTTTTAGATTCAAGACTTAAATTTTAATTTTTCGATAGAGCGTTTCGGCAATTTTTTCAACCACACCAACCACCAGGGCATTGCCCATAAAAAAGGCTCTTTTTGTATCGGTAATTCCTTCTAACTTGGTGTGATTATCAGGAAACATATTTAATCTTTCCAGTTCTACAGGAGTCAATCGCCTGAGTCCTTTTTTAGTCTGTACTACATGTTTGAACCTGGAAGGAGATTTACCGCCCTCCCCGGTAATAATGGTTCTTGAGGCATTATCCAGAGCATCTGGAAATATCATTCCCCCTTCACTATAGTTATAGGTATATCCGTTTTTAGCGGTTCTTGTTTCCTTTTTGGCACCTTTAAGGTATTCCCATTTGGGATAGTCTTCTTCGGGTATATAAAATACCTCCGGTATATCTCCATTTTGAAGAATCTTCCCTAAGCTCATATAATCGCCATGATAATCTGCTTCGGTTTTCATGGTATATGCCTTTCCGTTGATAAAGACTCCGGAATTTTGAAAGGGGGATAGTTTTTTTCCTTTGTTAAAATTATCTGATAGGCTCACCAAATCATCTTCAATAGGCACTTCCATAGGTCTCTTCATCGAGTTTTTCAAAGGAAAAGCTTTTGCCATGGTACCATTGCTTTGTACCCATTCCTTTTTATCACAAGTATTTATTTGCTTATAAACTTGGGTAGATTTGTGATAGCCCAGAAAAAAAACGCGCCTTCGGCGCTGTGGCATTCCATATTCCGCAGCGTTTATTACGCGCCATTCTACGGCATAGCCCAAGTCATCCAAACTTTTGAGCATGATGGCAAAATCCCGTCCCCTTTGTGAGGAAGGAGATTTTAAAAGGCGGTCTACATTTTCCAGAAACAGGTAGGGTACCGGTTTTTGTTGATCACTTAAAATACGATGGATGCTCCACCACAGCACCCCCTTTTTACCAATAAGACCTTTTGAATTCTGTAAGGTAGTGGCCACGGAATAATCCTGGCAGGGAAATCCGCCTACCAATAAATCGGCCTTGGGAACGTCCTCGATGGGCACTTCAGCAATATCTTGGTTGGAATGATTTTGTTCACCAAAACGCGCTTCATAGACCATAGAGGCATGTTGGGTTTTGGTGCTGGGTTCCCATTGATTGCTCCAAACAACCTCAAACTTCCCGTTTTTTTCAAGTCCTAGCCGGAAACCGCCCACACCAGCAAAAAGTTCTATAACTTTGAATTTCTCCATGGAGACCAAAGTTAACTAATTTGATTTCGGAAAAGGAATGATGGATAAAGCAAAGAGTGGAAGGGTTTTATTGAAAATGTTGATGTGTATTGGCTTTATAGCTGTGATAGCTTGCGAGGGCATCACTTCTCGAGAACAGGTTTTCCTAAATAAAATAAAGGAGGTACGAAAAGAATTTGCACCCGATAAAAGAACGGTTCTTTTTGACGTTCATGTTTATACTGACCGTAAAAAATACTTGATTACTGGCGAAAGCAACAGTGCCGAGGCCTTACATGCGCTAAGGAAAGAACTTAAGGAATCCGATTTTGATTTTACAGACGAGCTGCGATTGTTGCCTGCCAAAACTTTGGGAGATACCGTACAGGCAGTAGTTAACATATCTGTTGCAAATTTACGGAGCAACCCAAAACATTCCGCAGAACTTGCCACACAGGCTACCTTGGGAACACCGGTAAAGGTACTTAAAAAAGAGGGGGGATGGTTCTATATTCAGACTCCTGATAAATATTTATCCTGGGTAGATGACGGTGGAATTCAATTGATGAATTCAGATGATATGAAAGCCTGGCAAGCATCATCCAAAATAATTTATACCAAAACCTACGGTCATTCCTATGCCAATGAGGCCAAGGACGGTATTATTTCAGATTTGGTGGCAGGAAATGTGCTCGAGGTGGAGTCCGCTACCGATGAATTTTTTGAAGTGTCCTATCCCGATGGAAGAAAGGCTTTTGTAGTAAAGTCCGAGGCGGAAGACTATAACCAATGGATCGATCAAATGAATCCAACAGTTGAAGATTTGGTTAGCACTTCAAAGGAATTAATGGGTGTTCCCTACCTATGGGGAGGAACTTCAACAAAGGGAATGGATTGTAGCGGGTTTACCAAAACCATTTATTTTTTAAATGGAATGGTTATTCCTAGGGATGCCTCACAGCAAGTACATACGGGTAAATCTATTGATTCAATCCAGAATTTTGAAGATTTGGAAAAAGGAGATTTATTGTTTTTTGGTCGAAAAGCTACCGACTCTACTGCTGAAAAGGTGGTGCATGTTGGTATGTGGATCGGTAATAATGAATTTATTCATGCCTCCAATATGGTTCGCATCAGTAGTATAGATCCAGAGGCCTATAATTTTGATGAATGGAACCGAAACAGGTATTTGAGAACCAAACGAATCTTAAAGGAAAAGGACCCGGATTTAATAGATCTTACCCAAATACCGCTATTTAAAGAATAACGGTTTGTCCCGTCCTAAAGGATTTGTCCGCTGCCAATACAATGCGCAAACTATTGATGGCGTCCCTTAGGTGGTCGCTTAAATCAATATCATCGGTTATCGCTTTTAGAAAATATTCTTGTTCCAAACGGCATAGGGCATCATGGTCCGGTTCATCAGAGGTGTCCAATAGTTTATCGGGTTCCGTAAAATTTCCCTCCCTATCCGTAGCGCTGTAATGTAATCTTAGGGATCCGGTTTTGGAGTGGCTGTCTACATCGTCAGAATCGCCTTTTGCCTCGTCAATAATGGAAACACAACCTTTGGGCCCAATTATATCCTTTACAAAGAAGGCCGTTTCACTCATCATAGGACCCCATCCTGCTTCATACCAACCAACGGAACCATCTTTAAAACGAACCTGCAACTGTCCGTAGTTGTACATGCTCTTATCTATTTCTTCCGTAAGACGGGCCCCAATGGCGCTTACACTGACCGGAACGGATTGGGTCATCAAACACATCATATCCACATAATGAACCCCACAATCTACAATGGGAGACATAGATTTCATCAATTGTTTATGTGTATGCCAATGGCCACCTGAACTTTGTTGGTTAAGATTCATTCGCATGACCAAAGGTTTCCCAAGGTTACGGGCAATTTCTACGAATTTTTCCCAAGCTGGATGAACTCTTAGAATATAGCCAACCACCATCTTTTTTCCCCTTTCAGCCGCAAGTGCAACCAGTGACGTGGCATCTTCTACCGTTAATGCCAAAGGCTTTTCAACAAAAACATGGGCGTTGGCGATCAGTGCCATTTGTATATAAGCAGAATGTGTATCAGGATAAGTATTTATGGATACCGCATCTGGCCGGGTGGTATGTAAGGCTTCTTGATAGGAACTAAAAGTGGGGTAGCCACCTAATTCTTTAGATAGTCTTTCCCTACTTTCTGGAGTACGGCTTACTAACCCAACAATTTCAAAGCCATTTAATTGATGATAGGCCCTGGCATGTGAGGTTCCCATATTACCACAACCTACTACTAAAATTTTAATGGTCATTTTAAAAATAATTAGGCTTAAAATTAAGAATTGTAGGTAATTTTAATGAATATACTTCTAGTATAGGCTGGAAAAACAACTTTGGCGTACCCCTCAAAACAAGAAAGCCTCTCGATTTCTCGAAAGGCTTGTCGTTGCATCTGTGGTCCCACCTGGGCTCGAACCAGGGACCACCTGATTATGAGTCAGGTGCTCTAACCAACTGAGCTATAGGACCGGTCATTTTCAAAATGTCATCGCCAAAGATGGACTATGGCAGAAAATGAGCGCAAATTTAAGTATAAACGGCAACTACGCAAAATTTTGTTCTTCGTTTCTATAAAAAAGAAAGATTTAATCATCATTTTTAATTTCTTGACAAAGCTCTATAAGTACCCCGTTGCAGGATTTTGGGTGAACAAAGGCTACCAATTTATTATCTGCCCCTTTTTTGGGGGAGTCATCGATGATATCAAATCCTTCCTTTTTTAATCGGATAATTTCCTTGTAGATATCGGTAACCAAAAAAGCAATATGGTGAATTCCTTCACCCCTTTGTTCTACGAATTTGGCTATAGGGCCCTGTTTATGGGTAGCTTGCAACAGTTCAACTTTACTATCCGCAGTTTTAAAGAAGGAGGTAAGGACTCCCTCTGAGGCCACCTCCTCTATTTTATAATGGGAAACCCCCAGTATCTTACGGTAAACCTCATTGGCCTTCTCCAAGTCATTGACAGCAATACCTACATGCTCTATTTTTTTCAAATTTGCCATTATATTTTATGCTGTAAGCTCATATCTTCCTAATTTACATTTAATTCTGCGTATTTTTGCCCAATGGAAACACAAAGACAGAAAAAAATAGCGGGTGTTATACAAGAGGATATGGTAGATATTCTTCAACGTGCCGCAAAGGATGGAGGATTGCAGGGTACATTGATTTCCGTAACCAAAGTAAAAGTAACTACGGACTTATCAATTGCCAAGGTCTATATAAGTATATTTCCCAACAAACAGGCAACAGAGCTTATGGAAGGTATAAAATCCAACCAACCTCTAATAAAGCATGAGCTTGCCCAAAGAACCCGAAACCAATTACGCAGGGTACCCGAACTTCTTTTTTATTTGGATGATTCCATAGAGTATATGGACAATATTGAAAAATCCCTAAAAGGAAAGGATGATCCCATACAGAACAGGGAATTGTTGGAGAAAAGAAAAAAACTATAGGGTTGAACTTTCCGCTGTACATCGCTAAGCGCTACGTACGCTCCAAGAGTAGTCAGAATGCCATCAATATCATCAACCTAATTACTTTTTTGGTAATCGTAATAGGCTCTGCTGCTTTGTTTATAGTACTCTCGGGTTTTGCAGGATTAAAGGGTTTTAGCCTTCAGTTCAGTAATACTTTTGACCCGGATCTAAAGGCACAACCAGTTCAAGGAAAAGTTTTCACATTAAGTGAGGAGCAGGAGGCCAAATTAAAGCTATTGGATGGTGTGGCAAGTTACACCAAAGAGCTTGAGGAAAAGGTATATTTAAAATTTCAAGGAAAAAGTCATATTGCATTTATAAAGGGTGTAGATACCAATTATAACCGTGTAACGGAAATGGATAGTACCATTCTCTACGGTAATTGGCGAATAAACGAAGAGGAAGCGGTTGCGGGTATTGGGGTTATAAATATTCTAGGCCTGTCCGTTAACCAAAGTGCCTTGGTAGTAATGGCCCTTAAACCGGGTAAGGGGTCACTCTCCCTAAATGATTTAAAGACCAAACCCTATTTTATAAGCGGCGTATTTGGTGTTGAGGAAAACTTGGATAAAAAATACGTTTTTGCCGATTTGCCTTCAGTTCAAAACCTGTTGGAAAGAACGGACCGTGAGGTATCTGGGGTTGGGTTTAAATTACTTGAGGGTGCAGATGTAATTTCAGTAAAAAAGAACATTGCCGATATTTTAGGAAATGAAGTGAAGGTTTTGGACAGGCAGGAGCTAAATAGTACCTTGCACCGAATGTTAAATACCGAAAACTTAGCCACCTACCTCATTTTTACCCTGGTACTTATCATTGCCCTTTTTAATGTGGTGGGCGCTATTATAATGATGGTATTGGATAAGCAACAAAACCTGAAAACGCTATATAATTTAGGAACCACCGTTAAAAAATTGCGGTCCATCTTTTTTGTTCAAGGGCTGCTTGTCACCGGCATTGGTGGATTTATTGGAGTGGTTATAGGCTCTTTATTGATTTGGTCGCAATTGGCATTTGAGTGGCTAAAAATAACTCCCAGCTTGCCCTATCCCGTGGAGTATCAATGGATCAATGTAGTTATTGTATTGGCGACCATTTTAATATTAGGGATAATTGCCTCTAAAATTGCAAGCAGTAGAATCAATAAAAAATTGATTGCGTCTACTTAGTGGCTAAATTCATAATCGCCAAATTTTTCCAGCGCTTCGTCAAAAGCGGCAAAAACATCTGCTGCATCATCACTGGTAACCATTTTCATACGATATTCCTTAAAATTGGGAATCCCCTTAAAATAGTTGGTATAGTGCCTGCGGGTTTCAAAGACCCCTAGTTTTTCCCCTTTCCAATCAATAGACATTTGTAAATGCCTTCTAGCGGCTTCTACCCGCTCTTCCATGGTGGGAGGGGCCAAGTGTTCCCCAGTTTTAAAATAGTGCTTCACCTCATTAAAAAACCAAGGATAGCCAATACTTGCGCGACCGATCATGGCTCCGTCCAAACCAAATTCATCTCGCATCTTAACGGCGGCTTCGGGAGTGTCTACATCGCCATTGCCAAAAACGGGAATATGCATTCTGGGATTGTTTTTTACTGCGGCAATAGGTTCCCAATTTGCACTTCCCTTATACATTTGTGCACGGGTGCGGCCATGTATGGCAATCGCTTTACACCCCACATCCTGTAACTTTTCAGCTACCTCCACAATTTTTATGGAGTTTTCATCCCAACCCAAGCGGGTCTTAACGGTAATGGGTAGTTTGGTGCGTTCTACCATGGCCTTGGTCAAGGAAACCATTAAGTCAATATCCTTTAAAATTCCGGCCCCGGCACCTTTGCTCACTACCTTTTTAACAGGACAGCCAAAATTGATGTCAATAATATCTGGATTGGATTTTTCAACAATATCAACAGATTGGAGCATGGAATCTAAATTGGCCCCAAAAATCTGGATACCTACAGGGCGCTCCTTTTCGTATATATCCAGTTTCATGACACTTTTCGCCGCATCACGAATAAGCCCTTCAGAAGAAATGAATTCCGTATACACGACATCGGCACCATTTTCCTTGCACAATGCGCGAAACGGAGGGTCGCTCACATCTTCCATGGGCGCCAATAACAACGGAAAATCGGGTAATTGAATATCACCAATCTTGGGCATAGCTTTCTTCTTTTTTTGGGAGGGCAAAATTACATAATTTCCGCGGATAGCAGTTAATCAAGTAATTGTCTAAGCTTAATTAATAAAAGGAGAAGTAGTTTACAGCCTATTCCGTTCTTCTACCCGTTTGTATTTTTTATTGCTTCTGATCTTGGAATTACCAAATTTATATCTGAACCCCACGGTAAAGACCCTGTTTTCCGTACGCTGAAAAGAGCTGCCATTTTGGTCCAAATAGTTGCGGGAGCTAAAGATGTTTCCTTGGTTAAAAATATCATCTAAACCAAGACTAAGACTTGCCTTGTTATCAAAAAGGGACTTTCTAAGCGAAAAATCCAAGGCACCATACCCCTCATACGAAGAGTTTTTCCTTATTGCTGGCGCAAACCAACGATAGCTTAGGTTGGCCGTAAGCGACTTATCCGCTAGGAACGTAAAGTTATTGTTTGCCCTCATAAACCAGGTGAACTGATTATTTTTAACTAGTTGGTTAGACTCTAGATCCGTAAAATGAATTTTACGTTGGTAAAAACTGGAGAGCAGGTAAAAATCCCAAAACTTGGTGATATCCCTGTTGACTATAAAATCCAGTCCATAGGCAAAATCCCTATCTACATTGGTGTTCACAAATCGTAACCAATTAAAATCATTGTCTTGAAATATAAGTTGTCCTAGGCTATTGGTGGCGTTCTTGTAGAAAAGTTCAATGGTATATTTCTTTTTTAAAGTGTAACCCGCGGCAACATAACTGTTGGTAGAAGGTAACAAATTAGGATTTCCCTCAACGGTGGAGAAATTACTTTGAAATATTTGAAACGGATTTATAATGGCATATCTGGGCCGGGTGATGCGTCTTAAATAGTACAGGTTAAAACTGTGGTTGTTGTTGGGGGTGTATTTTAAGGAGGCGGAAGGAAATAGTTTAAAATAGTTGTTTTTTGTAGTACTGGAGCCCAAATTCCAGCTTCCCTTGGTTTCGGTATGTTCTGCCCTAAGTCCCATTTTTACGACCAGCGCATCCCACTTGCCATTGGCGGAAAGATAGCCGGCATAAATGGACTCATTATAAGAAAAGTTTCCCGCTTCCTGCGGGTCAATTCCGGGCGTTTCCAAGTCAAAACCTCTTTGTAAAACTAAATTCTTAGAGCCAATATTGGCATATTTTAAACCGGTTTCCCACTTCATTTTTTGTCCCAAAGGGGATGAATAATCTGTCTGTAAGCTGTAAATGTTGATATACTGCTCCGTGTTAATGGTAAAATCATTGGCTTGGGCAACATTATTATCCAAATCAAAAAAATTAGAAGTCAATGCTTGAGCAGCATTTTTGTCATAGAACGTATAGTGGCCATTTACCGATAATTGCGCTCCTTTTTTATTCAATTTCTGTTCATAGTCGATGTAATAGGAAGTATTGATCAAATCTGAACTTCCCAATATATCGGTATCAAATCCAGAGAATAGGCTGTCGCCCACAATTTCTGTTTGCGTATCATATATTCTCTTGACTTTGGGAATATAAAGAGAGACGGCAGACAAACTAATTTTACTATTTTCACTTAATTCATAATCCAAGAAGGCCGAAATATTGTGTTGTTTTTGCTTTTTGATGAATTCCTGATTGGCCGTCCATAATTCTGATTCTTGGGCAGTACCCAAGAAATTGGTGATGTCTTGATAGCGCGTTATATTTCGATCATGTCTAAAGCTGTAGTTGAAAGAAAAATCAATTTTTTTTCCTTTAAAGTAGTGCTCCATTCCCACCGTATGTTTGGGTAATACTGCCTGTGCATATCTATTGTAGATGGCTCCGTTATATCCTGCGATGAGGTTCTTTTTCATTTTTAGATTAATAAGTGCATGGTCTTCTGCACTGTATTTGGCCGGGGGCACCGTAATTACCTCAATAGATTCAACATTACTGGCTGAAGTACCGGATAAAAGATTTATGAGGTCCCTGGCTGGGATATGAACTTTTCTGCCGTTGATAAGGACACCAACTTGTTTACTTCCGTTTACGCTCAGTTGGTTGTTTATGACCATAACACCCGGAGTATTCTTTAAAACCTCCCAAATCTGCTGATCTTGAACTGCCGTGTTTTCAATGGAATATACCAGCCGGTCTACTTTTCTCTCAATTCTTGGTTTGCCCCCTATAACCACCACTTCATCAAGTTGGGACTCCAATGAAATTTGCAGCGCTCCAATATTGAGGTCAGCTGATACGGAAATCGATTTCGCAACCGACTCATTTTCAAGGTATGAAGCTTTTATAATATAATTTCCGGTGGAGATATCTTTGAGTACAAACGCACCATTGACATTTGTAAGTCCCCCGTCCACCAATGAAGAATCCTTCACGCTTAACAACATGATATTGGCATAGGAAATAGGCTCATGGTCTTCATTCTCTACAGTTCCCGAGATGGAAAAATCTTGGGAAAAAGCTGAAATAACAAAGAACAAGCAAAACAAAAAGGGGCAAAGCGTATGTCTCACTTAGTGGTATAGGTTCTTTCCCAAAGCTAGATAAATACGTAAAAACCTACAAAGAAAAATTCTTAATATTACACCTTAAACGGATAATGCATCGTAGACAGTGGGATTGAGCGGGGGATTCATTTGCTCGAATTTGTCAAAAAATTAGACCTAAGTGGTTTAAAACATTCTATTTGGAATGTATTCTATAAAAGATATATGCAAGTAATTGTTCTTTAGTCAAATCGATATAAAATAATGTATCTTTGCCCTCTTAAACGCCGTTCGTATTGCTATGAAGAACATTCGAAACTTTTGCATTATTGCCCATATAGACCATGGTAAAAGTACCTTGGCAGACCGCTTGTTGGATTTTACAGGATCGGTTACCGAAAGGGAAAAGCAAGACCAGCTATTAGACAGTATGGATTTGGAAAGGGAACGTGGAATCACAATCAAAAGCCACGCCATTCAAATGGAGTATGTGTACGAAGGTGAAACCTATGTGCTCAACTTAATTGACACTCCCGGACATGTTGACTTTTCCTATGAGGTTTCAAGGTCCATTGCCGCCTGTGAAGGGGCCCTGTTGGTAGTTGATGCGGCTCAAAGCATTCAGGCCCAGACCATCTCAAATTTATATTTGGCGTTGGAGAACGACTTGGAAATAATTCCGGTTTTAAACAAGGTAGACCTGCCTAGTGCCAACCCAGAGGAAGTAACGGATGATATTGTAGACCTTTTGGGTTGTGACCCAGAGGAAGTAATTCCCGCAAGTGCAAAAACAGGTATTGGAATTGGGGAAATATTGGAAGCGATCATTAAACGTATTCCCGCACCTAAAGGGGAACCGGAGGCTCCTTTGCAAGCCTTGGTTTTTGATTCGGTATATAACCCTTTTCGCGGTGTAGAAACGTATTTTAGAATTATAAACGGGGAATTGAAAAAAGGCCAGAAAATAAAGTTCATGGCCACGGGTAAGAGCTATTTTGCGGACGAAATAGGTACCCTTAAGCTAGTTCAGCATCCAAAACCTAAAATCTCAACCGGAGACGTTGGCTATTTGATTACCGGAATTAAGGATGCTAGAGAGGTAAAAGTAGGGGATACCATCACCTTGACCGAAAACCCGTCCGAAAAGGCCATTGCTGGTTTTGAAGATGTAAAACCCATGGTTTTTGCAGGTATTTATCCGGTAGATACAGAAGATTTTGAGGAGTTGCGCTCCTCCATGGAAAAATTACAATTGAATGATGCCTCCTTGGTATTTACGGCCGAAAGTAGTGCCGCCCTTGGTTTCGGTTTTCGTTGTGGTTTCTTGGGAATGCTCCATATGGAGATTATTCAAGAGCGTCTGGAGCGCGAATTTGATATGACGGTAATTACTACCGTTCCCAACGTAAGCTACCATGCTTATACCAATAAGAATCCGGATGATATCATTATAGTTAACAATCCTTCGGATTTGCCGGATCCATCTACCTTGAACAGGGTGGAGGAGCCTTATATTAAGGCAACGATAATTACAAAGTCCGATTTTGTGGGGAACGTTATGTCCCTTTGTATCGATAAGCGAGGTGAAATAACCAATCAGACCTATTTAACTACGGAAAGGGTAGAGCTTACCTTTGACATGCCCTTAGCCGAAATCGTATTTGATTTCTATGACCGGTTAAAAACTGTTTCCAAAGGCTATGCCTCCTTTGACTATGCACCAATTGGAATGCGCACTTCTAAATTGGTGAGGGTAGATATTCTATTAAACGCCCAAAACGTTGATGCGCTGAGCGCCTTGGTTCACTTTGACAATTCCTATCACATTGGAAAAAAGATGTGTGAAAAATTGAAGGAACTCATTCCAAGACAACAGTTTGATATTCCTATTCAGGCGGCCATTGGCGCTAAAATTATTTCTAGGGAAACGATCAAAGCCTTACGGAAGGATGTAACCGCCAAGTGTTATGGTGGCGATATTTCCAGAAAACGAAAGCTTTTGGAGAAGCAGAAAAAGGGTAAAAAGCGTATGCGCCAAGTTGGTAACGTAGAAATTCCGCAACAGGCGTTTATGGCCGTTCTTAAGCTGAACGACTAGAAATTCCGTTTATCGGTTATTAAGAAGAATTCCAAATTTTAAACAGTAGTAGTCCTTCGTATTTAAGGTCTTCTTCAGCTATCCCTGTATTTTTCACTGACTAAGAACAGATTAGAATTTTCGTAAGTTTTTTCTTTCCTTTTAAATATGGTTTGAAAAGATTGGAACTTATCAACAACGGGCAATTTTTTTAGCCAAGGGTAGTTTTAGCTTTGTTCAAATTTATTTTTGCTCGACCATGACAACTTATATTGCTCAGTTTATTGCAAAACATATAAAAATCCCCGTAAAACAGCATTCCATTTTTATATGGCAACAAGAAAGCGGGGAAATAGATGCAGAACTTCTAGAGAACAAAATTAAAAGGGAAGCGGCTATCCACTTTTATCGTTTGGAGTCTAAAGACACTGTGGAAATTGGCTTGGCCGATATTTCCGTGGAAGTGTTAAAGGCAATGCCCTTTGGAGGTTAATCCTCTTCTGGCTCATCATCCGTGTCATCGGCTTCCAATACTTTTCCCAAATATACCAATCGGCATCCTTCATTAATATCGTTGAAATCCGTACTAAAGGATGGTATTATTTTTAAATCCCCATCCGGAGTTTTTAGGAATATAGGAACAATATTCTCTTCGGCCTTTGTTATTTCAATGAGCCCCTCATATTGTTCTTTGTCCTTTAATTCAATTTCATGGATAACAGGAAATTTTCTGGCCGTTTCGGTAAGCTTTATAAAGTCGTCTGTATGGGAGAAAAGCCCTTCCTTAGGATTGTTTTCAGGGTCGTTCATCTCATCGGCATCAATAAGCCTAAACGAACCGTTTTCTCCAAATTGCTTCCCGAATTTATTCACGGCATATTTATTAATGTCCGAGTTTCCGGTAAGTGCCATAAGATATCCTACATCGTTCAGTTCAATATTATCCGTTAAATTATCGGAATAGATATTGGCGGTAATAGCTTCAATACCCAATTTTTTGGCCTTGTCTATATTCGTTTGGTTATTGTCAATAAGAACAACATGACGTTTGTTTTTCTTCAGATAATCGGCAATAATCCTGGAAACCTTGCTTGCCCCAATAATGACAATGCCTTCGGACTTTGTCAAAAATACCCCTATAGCTTTTGCGAACATACGGGCAGTGGTTGCATTCAATAAAACCGTACCCAAAACAATAACGAAAACGAGGGGAGTTATATATTCAGCTCCTTCTTCACCTTTGGCCAATAGTTTGGAACCAAATAGGGACGCAATACCGGCAGCAACAATACCTCGCGGTCCAACCCAACCAATGAACAACTTTTCATTAAACTTTAAATTAGAACCTGTTGAACTTAGAAAAACACCAATGGGCCTAATTACAAACACAATGATTAAGAAAAGTATAGCGGTATTCCAATTATAGATCAATTGTAGGTCGGCCATATTAATATTGGCTGCCAACAAAATAAAAAGAATGGAAATTAGGAGTACGCTTAAGGATTCTTTAAAATAAAGCAGTTCTTTTATATTGGGCAAATCTGTATTTCCCATGACCATCCCCATAATTACTACCGCCAATAAACCTGATTCATGGGCAAAAACATCGCTCATTACAAATACCAAAAGTACTACGGATAAGGAAACCACATTCAATAGATAGTGTGGAATAAAGTTTCTTTTAATTACAAAGGTAAGGGCGTGGGCAAAGGTGAAGCCAAACGTAAATCCGAAAAGTAGTATTTTACCGAATTCAATGAGGGCGGTCAAGGTGTATGCCTGTCCTTCTCCAACACTTATAAACTCAAAGACCAAAACCGCGGCCAATGCCCCAATCGGGTCAATAAGGATGCCTTCCCATTTCAATACGGCAGAAAGATCTTTTTTTAAGGGGATGTTTCTTAAGATCGGAGTAATAACGGTGGGGCCCGTTACAATGATCAAGGATGAAAATAGAAAACAAATTTGCCAGCTCAATCCAAAAATAAAGTGGGCCGTGATTGCGGCACCAAAGAAAGTAACCAAACTACCCAATGTTATTAGTTTGGTAATTACGGGGCCCACGTTTCTTATTTCAGCACGTTTTAGGGTAAGTCCGCCTTCAAAAAGAATGATACTAATGGCGAGGGAGACAAAATAGTAAAGTCCCTCCCCCGGAAAAAGTCCTTTTTGGCCGTTCCAGATAGGCTCAATTAATTTACTGCCGTCCTCCGTATAGAGCGTTGCAAAGGGCCCAACCAGTAACCCTATCAAAATTAAAGGTAAAATTGCAGGCAGTTTAAATCTCCATGCGACCCACTGCGCTATAATGCCCAAAATTATAATTCCTGCTAATTCAACCATGCCTTGCAATTTATCCAAAAATAGTAATTTTTGATTCAGAAGAGAGACGGTAGAATTATCTTATTAAATTTTTGTTCCGTACTTGTCTAATTGCATTTGTTGCTAGCTGCATCGGTATTTATTTGGACCCAATAACAGCTATGGTAGTAGTTGTTTGTTTGTGCTACGGCCTTTTCTTAATTTGCAATGCACCTTAATAATTAGAAATGACGATTTACCCTATAGAAACTGGAAATTTTAAGTTGGATGGAGGGGCCATGTTCGGTGTTGTGCCCAAGACTATTTGGCAAAGAACCAACCCAGCTGATGATAAAAACCTTATAGATATTGCGGCCAGAAGTTTATTGATCGAAGATGGTGATCGGTTAATCTTAATAGATACGGGTTTAGGTAATAAACAATCGGATAAATTTTTTGGCTATTACTACCGCTGGGGAGATCTCTCCTTGGATAGCTCTTTGGCCAGCCACGGCTTTCATAGAGATGATATTACTGATGTTTTTATGACACACCTTCATTTTGATCATTGCGGCGGTAGTATACAATGGAACAAGGATAGGACTGGTTATGAGCCAGCTTTTAAAAATGCAAAATTTTGGACCAATAAGGAGCACTGGAAATGGGCCACCGAACCCAATGCGCGCGAAAAGGCGTCCTTTCTTAAGGAAAATTTACTGCCAATGCAAGAAAGTGGCCAGTTACACTTTATTGACAGACAGGATGAAAAGTTTATAAAAAACAGTGAATTGGGTTTTGATATACTTTTTGTAGATGGCCATACAGATAAGCAAATGCTTCCTTTTATTAAATATCAAGGAAAGATTGTAGTGTTTATGGCAGACCTGATACCTACAGTAGGGCATATTCCACTTCCTTACGTAATAGGATATGATACAAGACCTTTGCTAACATTAGAAGAAAAGAAACTATTTTTGGACCAGGCCCTTGAAAATGAGTTTTACCTATTTTTTGAGCATGATGCACATAACGAAATTTGTACCTTGCAACAGACCGAAAAAGGGGCCAGATTAGACCAAATTTATTCATTTCATGAGCTTTTCAATTCATAGGATCCATTTAGTACCGTTTGGTATTTTATTTATTGCCTTATTTTCCTGTAAGACCCAACAACTGAAGAGCACGGACTATACAAAAGAATGGTCTTTTACCAAAGGAGTGGAAGGTCCTGCCGTTGATGCCGGTGGTGCAGTTTACGCAGTCAACTTTCAAAAAGAGGGAACTATTGGTGTTATAAATGACGTAGGCCAAGGGAAAATATTCTGCGAGCTTCCCGGAAACAGCGTAGGAAATGGCATTCGGTTTGATGTTCAAGGGAATATGTACGTGGCAGATTACGTAAACCATAATGTTCTAATCATAAAAAAAGGAAGCAGAACGCCTGAAGTACATGCGCACAATGCGAAAATGAACCAGCCCAATGATTTGGCTATTTCACCTAGTGGTACCATTTTTTTAAGTGACCCAAATTGGGCAGAAAGTACGGGTAGCATTTGGAAAGTAAATTCAAACTATGAAATTGAATTGTTGGAAGATGGGATGGGTACTACAAATGGTATAGAAGTGAGTCCTGATGGCGCTTACCTGTATGTAAACGAGTCTGTGCAGAGAACGGTATGGAGGTATAATCTGGACCATGAAGGTAATATCAGCAACAAGACCATGTTCGCATCTTTTGATGATTACGGAATGGATGGCATGCGTTGCGATGAGAAAGGCAACCTCTACATTACCAGATACGATAAAGGCACTGTCGTCATCCTAAATCCCGATAAAAAAATCATAAAAGAGGTGCAATTGAAGGGAAAAAAGCCCTCAAACATTACCTTTGGGGGCAAAAAAGGCAAAACCTGCTATGTAACTATGGCAGACCGTGGTAATTTAGAGACATTTCCGGCCTTGCATGCAGGTGCTTTTTATAAGCGAATACACTAATCTCAATTTATCTATATGACTAGAGTTTTATCAAAATCCGTACTAGGATTTACCATGGCATCCTTACTAGTAGGATGCGGAGCTACCAATTTAGTTTCCACCCCTATTGAAAATATAGACACTACTCCTCTTAAAATTTCGGATTTATCCGATGCTGAAAAAAAGAACTGGGGGCATCTGGATTTGGTTTCAGATACCATTCCCGGTATGAGTGTTGATAAGGCCTATGCCGAAATAATAAAAAACAAAAAAGGAGAAACTGTCATTGTTGCCGTGTTAGATTCAGGAATGGATTTGGAGCATGAGGACCTTGACGGTGTACTTTGGACCAATAAAGATGAAAAGCCAGGGGATGGTATTGACAACGATAAAAATGGTTATATAGATGACATTCACGGCTACAACTTCTTAGGAGATTCTTACAATGAACAACTGGAGGTAGCTAGAATTGTTCGATTAAAATTGGGAGATGCCGCTTTGCAGTCTAAGGCAAAGGCCGAAGTAGAAGGGGAATATAACAAGGCACTACAGCAAAAACAGCAGTATGAGCAAATATTCCAAGCTGTAAAAAATGCCGATGCAGCGGTGAAAAAAGAATTGGGCAAAGAATCGTACAATGCAAAGGATTTGGCAAGTATAAAATCCACGGATCCAAATATGCAGCAAAATGTTGGTATCCTTACCCAAATGCTGACCTATGAAGATTCCATTCCAGAGGTAATGGAGCAAATTGAGGAAGGCATCAACTATTTTTCAGATCAGGCCAATTACAACTATAATGTTGATTTTAACGGTAGAGAAATTGTTGGTGATGATCCATATAATATCAATGATACGGATTATGGTGATGGCAACCCTCAAAGTCGTTCCAAGGACGAAAGTCACGGTACCCATGTTGCAGGAATTATTGCTGCGGAAAGAAACAATGGACTTGGAGCCAATGGCGTAGCGAACAATGTACAGATTATGAGCATTCGTGCGGTACCTAACGGTGACGAATATGACAAGGATATTGCTTTGGGTATCAGATATGCGGTTGATAATGGAGCAAAGATTATCAATGGTAGTTTTGGTAAAAGCTACTCCCCAAACGCTCAATGGGTGTATGACGCCATTAAATACGCCGCAGACAAGGACGTGCTTTTCGTGCATGCAGCGGGTAACTCTGGCGAGGATTTGGATGACCCTGCCAACCCTAACTTTCCTAATGACCAGGTCAACAATGGCCCAGAAATGTCAGATAATGTGATCACAGTGGGAGCCTTGGCCCCAAAATACGGTTCCGAGATGCTGGCAACCTTTTCCAACTATGGAAAAGTTAATGTAGATGTCTTTGCCCCTGGTGACGAGATTTATTCTACCATGCCCGGTGATGAATACGACTTTCAAGGGGGAACCTCAATGGCTGCACCGGCAGTTGCCGGTGTTGCGGCTTTGATTCGTTCACAATATCCTAAACTAACGGCCCCTCAGGTAAAGAAAATTATCTTGGAATCTGGATTAACCCCCAGAGCAAAAGTTATTCTTGCGGGAGACAGTGCAAAGACGGGTAACTTGGAGGAAATCTCAAAGGCCGGTACCATGGTCAACGCCTATAATGCATTGATTATGGCAGATAAGGTGGCTTCCGGAAAATTAAAACTTTAATAACAAGGCCCCAAGATGTGCTGGGGCAATTTTATTCTTATTTATATGCATTCGATTTTAAAAATTCTTAGTGCCTTCTGCTTACTAGTTACTTCCATTGTTGCCGCGCAAAGTGCTTCCTATTGGCAACAACATGTAGACTATACCATGGAGGTCACCATGAATGTAGATAACTATCAATACACCGGTACACAAAAACTGGTTTACACCAATAACTCACCGGAGGAACTTTCTAGAGTATATTACCACCTTTATTTTAATGCGTTTCAGCCAGGAAGCGAGATGGATATTAGACTACAAAATATTCAAGATCCAGACGGCAGGATGATGACGCAAGAAAAGAAGAGTAGGATAGCATCGCTTTCCGATGAGGAAATGGGTTACTTGCACGCTACTTCCTTGCTTCAGGACGGCGAGAAAGTAGACTTTCAAGAAGAAGGTACGGTTTTGGTGGTTGAGTTGGCCAAGCCTATCCCTCCTGGAGAAAAAACCACTTTTGATATGGTTTTTAGGGGGCAGGTTCCCTTACAGGTACGCAGGTCCGGTAGAAATAGTGAAGAAGGAGTTGCACTCTCTATGAGCCAATGGTACCCAAAATTGGCGGAGTATGATTTCGAAGGCTGGCATGCAGACCCCTATATTGCTAGGGAGTTTCATGGAGTTTGGGGAGATTTTGATGTTAAATTGACCATAGACAAGAATTATACCGTAGGCGGTAGTGGTTATTTACAAAATCCGCAAGAAATAGGTCATGGGTATGAGGCCCCAGGCACTAAGGTGAAAAAGCAAAAAGGAAAGACCTTAACATGGCACTTTAAAGCTCCCAAGGTTCATGATTTTATGTGGGCGGCAGACCCTGATTATTTACATGATACCCTACAAGTGGAAAATGGACCTATGCTCCACTTTTTATACAAGGACAATAAGGATATTATTGAAAATTGGAAAAAGCTTCAGCCAAAAACGGCCGAGTTGATGAAATTTTTCAGTAAGAATATTGGAGAATATCCCTATAATCAATACTCCGTAATTCAAGGAGGAGACGGTGGTATGGAATATGCCATGTCTACATTGATTACCGGGGAGCGAAAATTTGGAAGTTTGGTAGGGGTAACCGCGCATGAGATGGCCCACTCCTGGTTTCAACATGTTTTGGCAACCAACGAATCCAAACATGAATGGATGGATGAAGGCTTTACGACCTTTATTTCAAGTTTGGCAATGAACGAGGTTATGAAGGAAAACAAGCAAAACCCGTTTGAAGGCACCTATAGGGGTTATTATAACTTAGTAGGCTCAGGAAAGGAGCAACCGCAAACAACCCATGCCGATCGTTACCATTTAAATTTCGCCTATGGAATAGCGGCATATAGTAAAGGTTCTATTTTCCTTTCCCAATTGGGTTATATCATTGGGCAGGATAAATTGATGGAGGCGGTTCGCCAGTACTATGAAGAATTTAAATTCAAGCATCCTACTCCTAACGATGTTAAGCGTATTGCAGAAAAGGTATCTGGTATGGAGTTGGATTGGTATTTGACAGATTGGACGCAAACGACCAATACCATCGATTATGCCATTACCGGTATTGAGGGCGTAAACGGCAAAACACAGATAAACTTGGAAAGAAAAGGTTTAATGCCTATGCCCTTGGATATTTTGGTCGTTTATGAAGACGGTTCCCAAGAAACTTTTTATGCGCCCCTTCGTATGATGAGGGGAGAAAAGGAAAACCCCTATCCTCAATTTACAAGAACGGTACTAGAAGATTGGCCTTGGGCGTATCCTACCTATAGTTTCACCATTGATAAACCTGTGGAAAACGTAAAAGCGGTTATGATAGACCCATCACAGTTAATGGCAGATATTGACCAAGAAAACAACGTTTGGCAAAAAGGGGAGTAACAAAAACTTTTTAATAAGCGAAGAATTAACAAAGGCCATTGTTTCCTAAATAGGTGAACAATGGCTTTATTTGAATACGACCATTGAGCCAAAAGGATTTTAAATATCCCAGAACCGAAAAGCTTAAAAGCAAAAAGTTGATTGAAGATCTTTTTGCCAATGGAAAATCTTTGACCAATTTTCCCATAAAACTTTTCTATTACAAAACATCTTTGCCAAGAGACGTTAAATTTCAGGCGACCGTGGCGGTTTCAAAAAGGAACATCAAATCTGCTGTAGAACGCAATAGGGTAAAAAGGTTAATGCGTGAAGGCTACCGTTTAAACAAACACCAAGTTTTTAACAATAGTGAAGGGTCTTTTGCGTTTCTATTTTTATACCTTGGAAAAAAGATGCCTAACTTTATGGAGACTGAGCATGCCATGAAAAAGACATTAGTCAAATTTCTGGATGCAGAAGGAAGAATCAAAGGTTGATTAATCGGTTTAAAAATCGGGGTTTCCGGGGCAGTAAGGAACCAAACATAATTTCTTCAAAATACCATTTTAAGAATGAAGGCTTCAGTAAAGAAAAGAATACTCATTCCCATATTCGCTTTATCCGTATTTGTGGTGGGAACAGGATTTGTTAAAAGCGATTTTTTTGAAATTGCTAAACAAATAGAGATTTTCACCACCTTGTTCAAGGAATTGAACATGAATTACGTAGATGAGACCAATCCTGCAGAATTAATGGATACCGCCATTAAGAACATGTTGGATGATTTGGATCCCTATACCAAGTTTTTAAACGAACAGGATGTGGAGTCCTATCGAATCAATAATGCCGGCGAGTACTCTGGTATTGGAGCATTGGTGCGTTCTTTTGACGATAAGTTGCTGATAGTTGAGCCTTATAAGGGGTACCCCGCAGATAAGGCCGGTTTAAAGGCCGGAGATGAGATTTTAAAAATTGGCGACATAGATGTGGCCAAATTTCACGATAACGCCAGTGAGTTGCTTAAAGGAGCCAATGATACGTCTGTTGAGGTAACGTTCAATAGACAGGGCGAAACAAAAACTGCGGTAATCACCCGTGGTGCCGTGGAGGTGGATGCTGTTCCCTATTATAAAATGATAGACGATAATACGGGTTACATAGTTTTGGCCAAGTTCAATGCAAAAGCTTCTAGCCAAACAGAATCCGCTTTGGAAGACTTAAAAGGGAAAGGGGCGGAAAAAATCATTTTAGATTTACGTAGCAATCCAGGCGGCTTGCTCTCTGAAGCTATCAATGTAACCAATCTATTTGTGGAAAAAGGGGAGTTGATCGTTACTACAAAATCGAAGGTTAAAAAATTCAATAGGGAATACCGCACAAAAAACCAGCCTGTAGATACAGAAATACCATTGGTCGTTCTTGTAAATGGCAGCAGTGCATCCGCCAGTGAAATTGTATCCGGGGGATTACAAGACTTGGACCGTGCGGTAATCATGGGAGCCAGAAGTTTTGGTAAGGGGTTGGTACAGAGGCCGTTAAAACTTACTTACGGCACACAGTTAAAGGTGACCATAAGCCGTTATTATACACCTTCGGGCAGGTGTATTCAATCCTTGGACTATTGGAACAGGGACGAAGACGGCAATGCCGTGAAGAAAACAAAATTCAACGATTTTACCACGCGCAACGGCCGTAAAGTACAAGATGGTGGTGGTATACTACCAGATGTGGAGATTACATCGGCGAAAGCAAATGAATTGACCACCGCCCTTTTGAACAATCACATTATTTTCGATTATGCTACGGATTATTATTACAATCATACAGTAGCCAAAATGGGGGATTTCACTTTCACTGAGTCGGACTATCAAGACTTTAAGAACTATGTGTCCAAAAGTGATTTTTCTTTTGAAACTAAAACGGAAAAAACACTAAAGGCAGCTATGACCGATCGTGAAGAGGTCATTTTTAACCCCACTATCGAAAGCGATTTTGAAGCCCTTCTTCAAGATATAGAGCAAAGCAAGATTGCTGCTTTGGAAGACTATAAAAAGGAAATAAAAAGTAAGTTGGAAGACGAAATCGTCAAGCGTTATTTCTATAGGGAGGGATTGTATGATTACTATCTAAACAATGATGAAGCCATTACCTCGGCCACAGAATTGTTGGCCAACGAAAATGAGTATTTCAATATTTTGAAATAAACTTCGGTATTTGGATTATTGGTAACAAACGCAATCGTAATTGTGGCTTCATTGTTTATCCAAATAATCGATACGCTACTCGCTTTCTTCCATTTCCATAATTAAATTGGCAATAAGGGCTGTCCATCCTGTTTGATGGGAAGCTCCTAAACCTTTGCCGGAATCGCCATCAAAAAATTCATAAAAGAGATGCTCATCCTTAAAATGGGGGTCTTTAGAATAAAGGTGAAGCGGGTCACTGGAGTGATATTGGTATTTTCCTTCTTCATTTCGTTCAAAAAGACGTACCAAGCGCTTGGTTATCTCATTGGCAATTTGGTTCAGGTTCAGTTTTTTACCGGAACCTGTTGGAAATTCATAAACATAGGTAGGACCATAGAAGGTGTAGTATTTTCTAAGGGACTGTACGATCATATAATTGAGGGGCATCCAAATAGGTCCTCTCCAGTTGCTATTGCCCCCAAACATATTGGAGCGACTTTCACCAGACTCATAGGAGATGGTATGATGGCCATGATGGTCAAAAACATAGGGGTTTTCTTTATGGTATTTGGATAGGGACCTAATACCGTAATCAGAGAGGAATTCATTCTCGTCCAAAAGGCGTTTAAGTAAATGCTCCAACCTAAAACCTCGCATAATGGCAAATAGGTAATTGCCGTTTTCGTTCATTTCTTCAATCCGTGATATGAGCGAAGCCAAATCAGGTCTGGTGAGCACAATTTTTGCCACTCTGGCGTTAAATTCCTTGAGGTTTTTAAAAAGGTCTTTATGTATTACCTCCACGGCGAACATAGGAATGATTCCTACTAGCGATCTAACTTTTAAACGGTGCGATGTTCCGCTGGACATTTCTACCACATCATAATAAAAATTATCCGTATCGTCCCAAAGGGAAATGTCCTTTTGCCCAATGTGGTGCATGGCCCAGGCAATATTTAGGAAATGCCTGAAAAATTTTGCTGCAGCTTCTTCATAGGCATCGTTTTCTTCTGCCAGTTCCAAAGACATGCGCAACATATTGATGGTAAACATGGCCATCCAGCTAGTGGCATCTGCCTGCTGCATTCTGGTAATCCCTGGAGGCATATGGTTTCGGTCAAAAACCCCAATGTTGTCCAAACCTAAAAAACCGCCCTCAAACAAATCGGTTCCATGCTTGTCCTTTTGGTTTACCCACCAAGTGAAATTCACCATTAATTTCTGAAAAGCCTTTTCCAAAAATTTAAAGTCGCCCTTACCGTTAAGTTGTTTTTCTTTTTCATAAACCGTCCAAACTGCCCAAGAGTGGACAGGAGGGTTTACATCACTAAAATTCCATTCATATGCAGGAATTTGTCCATTAGGGTGCATATAGCTTTCCCTAAGTACCAATAATAGCTGTTCCTTGGCAAAATAGGGGTCTATTTCCGCAAAGGCTGCGGTATGGAAAGCAAGGTCCCACGCGGCATACCAAGGATATTCCCATTTGTCTGGCATAGAGATAACGTGCCTGTTGGTCAAGTGCTGCCAGCTGAAATTTCTGGGATTTGAGCGAAAAGGTTTTAACTCGCCTGGTCCACCAAAAAGCCATTTAAAAACATCGTAGTAGTAAAACTGTTTGGTCCACAGAAGTCCGGAAAAAGCTCTTTGAGCAATATGCTTATGTGCCACCGGAAGGTGAGACTGCAAGGTTTGATTGTAGAATTCTTGACACTCCCGCTCTCTTTGATCAAAAACATCGTCAAAATCTTCCCAAGGTTTGAGCACCTTCTTTTTTGAAAGTCTCACCTTAATGGATTTTTCTTGACCCGGTCGCAGCCTTAGTTTATGCCAAATGGCAAATTTAGAACCGGTTTTATCCGGGTTCACCGTTTTTCTCTTTCTATTTACTACACGGTCATTAATACCGTCCTTTACAAAGGGCGTTTCGTTTTCTGATCCGTAAATCTTTTTATTGTTGGTTTCGTTTTCACAAAAAAGCTGTTTCCCTCCTTGATGATACAAATAATACCTTCCATTTCTGGTGCTTCTGGATTCAACGCTATTGGAACCAGAGGAGGTAATAGCTGGCCTAGAAAATCTATTGTTGTGCTTCCAAAAATTACGGAACCAAAGGTGTGGTAGGATATGAATATTTGCAGGTTTTTTTCCGCGATTTATCACGGTAATTTTCATGAGGATGTCGTTTACATCTGCCTTCGCATATTCTATATAGCAATCAAAATAAGCATTGTCCTTAAATATGGTTGAATCTAAAAGTTCATATTCAGGTTCTTCCCTACTTCGCTGGTTCTTTTTGATAAGTTCTTCATAGGGAAATTCATTTTGCGGATACTTATACAAAAACTTACAATAGGAATGGGTGGGAGTAGATTCTTGGTGATAATAGAGTTCCTTTACATCCTCTCCGTGGTTTCCCTGATTGTTGGTGAGGCCGTACAAACGTTCTTTTAAAATTGGGTCCTTGCCATTCCAAAAAGCGGGTGCCAAACACAGAATTTCCCGAGAATCACAAAAACCTGCTATTCCTTCCTCTCCCCAGCGGTATGCATTGCTTCGCGCTTTTTCATGGTTGATAAAATCCCAGGCATGCCCGTATTCACTATAATCTTCACGTACGGTGCCCCACTGCCTGTCCGCTAAATAAGGACCCCATTTTTTCCAATTTCTATAGCTGTCAGGTATGGCTAATCGTTGTGCCTCAATGCCCTTTTGAACCATGTAGTGTGCTTAATTTAATTAATATACCAAGGAGCGGTATGATAAATAGTGAATAAGTTACGGTAAAATTAGTTCATAAATTAAAGGACCTCAAAATAGGAGACCTTAAGTCTTTATTAATTATCAAATTCTAAAAACTCTAATTTAAAATTTAAATAATAAGAATTTATAAATAGAGATTTTTGTAAATTTTAAAATCAACAGTTTAATTAGCAAGCAGATACTTCTTAATTCATGAGGTTTTTAACGGTTTAAAGATTAGATATCACATTTGATAAATTTCTTTACAATAAAATCAATATTCCATAACCCCTTGCTTTGCGAACTTTGTAGTTTTACAAAATTTCGAGACCCTAAAACCAAATAACAACTGCTGTTTACCAAAACCTATAATTAGAAATGAAAAATTTTATTTTCCTCTTTTTCGCTTTATTGGCACAACTAACTGTAAATTCTCAAGAACACGACCACGGAATGGGTAATCATAGCCATTACGGACAGACAGATACCATTTTAGACCATAAATTACTTTTTCCCTCAAGAACACCAGATCGTATTATTACCAATTTATCTGTAGACCCTTCAAGTAGCTTTGGGGTCAATTGGAGAACCAATCAGGAAATATCAAAAGGACTGGTTCAAATTGCGAAAGCTACCGATGGCCCTGAGTTTCTTTTAGGCGACATCAAGATTATTACGGCTAAGACCCAAGTTTTTGAAAATCAGAACAGGAGGGAACCGCTTGTAAAAGCCAATTTTCACTCGGCTTTGGTGACAGGTCTGGAGCCCGAAACCGTTTATATATATCGAGTGGGGAGCGGGAATAAAGAAAACGGCTATTGGAGCGAATGGTTCCAGTTTTCCACCGCCAGCGTAAAAGGAGACAGGCCTTTTAGTTTTATCTATTTTGGGGATGCACAGAACAACGTGAAATCACTATGGTCAAGGGTAATCCGTAATTCATACAAACAATATCCAAATGTGGATTTTATGCTCCATGCCGGGGACCTCATTAATGACCGCGATGCGAACATGGAATGGGGGGAGTGGTTTTATGCGGGAGGATTTATTCATGCGACCGTACCTAGTATCATGACTCCCGGTAACCATGAATATAGGGATGGAGAGCTTTCTTCGCTGTGGAGACCACAATTTACACTGCCGGAAAACGGACCAACAGAAGCCTTGAAGGAAACATGTTATGCAGTAGAATATGAAAATATGAAACTTATTTCTATCGATGCCGAAGGTTTTGATGAACATGAAGAGGCTAGATTGTCTCAAGTAAAATGGTTGGACTCTGTTTTAAAGAACAACAAAAAGAAATGGACGGCCATTACCATGCACTATCCTATATTTTCCACTGCTAAGGGCCGAGACAACAAAGAGTTGAGAGAAGCTCTGAAACCCTTGATTGACAAATACGAAGTGGATTTGGTACTACAAGGTCATGACCACACTTATGCTAGGGGTTATGAAAAAAATGAGGGGCAGGGTCTAACGGTGGTTAAAGATGCCGGAACGGTATATGCCGTATCCGTAAGTGGCCCAAAAATGTACGAGTCTCAAGATCAAGATTGGATGGTTCGGCGTGGAGAATATACTCAGTTGTTTCAGATAATTTCCGTTTCCCAAGACACGATTACTTATGGGGCATATACTCCTATGGGCTCGTTATACGATGCCTTTGACCTTATTAAAAAAGATGGTAAAAAGACTTTAATCAATAAGGTGCCCGATAGCAATATCAGATTGCGAAAGGATTTCGTAAAGGAAAAGTAGTTTGGTCTAAATTTCCGTAACTTTCTCAAGGAATACATCGGAATGAAAACTACTAAAATCAACGAAGCCCAGCTATTATTGGACTCACAGTGTACCTTGGGAGAGGGCCCTATTTGGGATGCCAAAACCCAAACTCTTTATTGGGTGGATATTGAAGGAAAACAACTGCATAACTATAATCCTGAAAAGGAAGGTCATCGGTTTTGGGAACTACCTTCCATGGCCGGAGCTGCGGTTTTTAAGGAGGATGGAAATCTTTTATTGGCGTTGGAAGAAGGATTAACAACCTTTGATGTTCTTTCCGGAAACATCACTTCTCATGAGGTATTGAAGAATACCAACCAAAAAATGCGTTATAACGACGGTAAAGTGGGTCCCAACGGCCATTTTTATATCGGAAGTATGCACAAAGAGTTCGATCCGGGAAGTGGAAATTTGTATCGGGTATCTAGTAACTGGGAAACTGATATACAGGTGCCAAACACCACTATTTCCAACGGAATGGCATGGACAAAAGACCAGAAAACCTTTTATTTTAGTGATACGGAGGATTATCGTATGTACCGCTTCGATTTTGATAGGACATCCGGCCAATTGCATAATCGTAGTATTGCCTTTGAAGTTCCGAAGGAAATGGGCGGTGCCGACGGAATGTGCATAGACGAAGAAGACATGCTGTGGATTGCCCATTGGAGAGGAAATTGCATTAGACGATGGAATCCTAAAAATGGTGCCGTTTTGGAAAAAATTGAAGTGGATGCCCCTCAAGTGACTTCCTGCTGTTTTGGTGGAAAAAAATTGGACACCCTTTTTATCACCACGGCCCGAAGTGGCATGACGGAAGAGGAGCTCCATAAATACCCCAAAAGTGGTGGGCTGTTCAAATATCGACCTAAAGTAAAAGGAACACCTACCAACCTATTTAAACCGGAATAATGGCCTACACGGGAATTAAAGGTAAGACAGCAATTGTGACCGGTGCGGGAGAAGGAATTGGTTTTGCCATTTCTAAAGCTTTGGTAGAGCACGGAGCGAACGTAGTTCTCAATGATTTGGATGAGGAGGTCTCTAAAAAAGCCGCTGCGGAGATAAACAACATCGGTCCTGGAAAATGTAGCTCCTTTGCTGGGGATGCGGGAGATGTAAATTTTTTGGACCAACTCATCGACTTTGCCGTTTCCGAATTCGGCAGCATTCATTTTGTGGTGCCCAATGCTGGAATTACCCTTTTTGGCGATTTTTTAGAGTTCACCCCGGAATCTTTTAACAAAGTGGTTCAACTGAATTTACAGGGAGCTTTTTTCCTGGTCCAAAAGGCGGTCAAAAAAATGATTGCCCATAATCATACAGGAAAGGTAGTGCTTATTTCCTCTCAAGTAGGAATTAGGGCCTACCGAAATCTTACCACTTATGCCATGACCAAAGCGGCTCTACGAATGATGGCCGTTAACTTGGCTTATGAATTGGATGCGTATAGAGTGAATATAAACGTGGTAGCTCCCGGTGCTACCCTTACGGAGCGAACCCAACAGGAACAACCCGATTATGAAGGTATTTGGGGACAACTAAATCCTAACGGACGCGTGGGAAAACCTGAGGATATTGCCAACACCTGCCTCTTTCTACTTTCTGAAGAAGCGGATCACATCAACGGGCAAACCATACCTGTGGATGGTGGCTGGACTACGGCAGGAAAATATCCCGAAGATCTAAAATAAAAGGATGGGTCTAAAAAAAGTACACCATATCGCTATTATTTGTTCCGATTATGAGAAATCGAAGGCTTTCTATACGGAGGTACTAGGTTTAGAGATCATTCGGGAAGTGTACCGTAAAGAACGTGAATCTTACAAATTGGATTTAGCGCTCAACGGGGAATATATCCTAGAACTGTTTTCTTTTCCCAGCCCACCAAAAAGACCTTCAAGGCCCGAAGCTAGGGGGGTGCGGCATTTGGCTTTTGAAGTAGAGGATGTTGCACGTGAAAAATCCCGTCTGGAAATTTTGGCCGTGGAGGTGGAAGATATTCGTACGGATGAATTCACGGGCAAGCGATTTACTTTTTTTGCCGATCCCGATGATTTGCCTATTGAGTTGTATGAGGGCTAGTTGTATTCAGGCACTTAAAACATATTTAATATGTGTGCCTATCTATTTTGGAAACACTTTATAAATATCGTTTCGCTTTACGAATCGGGCCAATTCCACGGTTACGCCTTGATGATACATTCCCAACCTATAGTCCCCGATTCTGGCCCTATACGCAAAGGAATATCCTCTCAACTTGGATACGTTGTTTACATCTCCCAAATTCTCAGCTTTCTTAATATCGGATATCAAGGTCTTTATTTTATCCTTGGTATTCCTGTCCTTTATACTCTTGATATCTTTAAGAAAACTCCTTAAATATACAACCTCCATTACTCCAAGGCCTTCATTACCTCCTCTTCGGAAACGGTGTCATCCCTATTTGCCCTTTGCATAAGCAGTAAAAGCCCCAAATCCTCCTTTTCCTTCTCGGACAATGCATTGAACCTTTCCTTCTCCTTATATTCCACATAAAAGGAAACAGCCTTTTCCATCAATGCCTTTACACTAAGGTCTTCAAAAGCGGAAAGGAGCTTCAGTTTAGTTAGAACCGCTTCGTCTATATCAATATTTTTTCTCATGGGTTAAATATACAAAATATATACAATATGCATTTTGTCAATTAGATATAAGAACTTACATACATACAAAACTACAAGTTTTACCGTTACCTTTCTATACTCGCCAAAAAGACCTTCTAAGTCCGAAGCTATGGGTGTGCAAAATTTGGCTTTTGAAGTAGAGGATGTCGAGCAAACGAATTACTTTTTTTGCCGACCCCGATGATTTGCCTATTGAGTTGTATGAAGGGTAGTTCCCTTTTTTGTTACATTTTGACAACTATGGCCTAAATAACCGTTTATCAAAAGAAAACAGTTCAGAGGAAAGCACTTTAACCTTACCGATATCAGCATGTAAAGGGTTGATCAAAAAATTATGATCCCCTTGTACGATGGCCGAAGGTACCTTTAGCGCAAGCTTTTGGCCAGTCTTTATAAATTTATCGCCTTCCACTTGTGTAAATGAAGATGGTGGGTGGGTTTTCCAGTTTTTACCTTGAAGTTTTTTTTCGGGATAGTCAAGAATTAGCTCATCAGGAATTTCTATGGAAGTCAAATAATAATCCTTAGGAACCAGTTTTAAAGTTAAATGTACCGCAACCTCCAAATTGGCCAATGCCCTTGATTGCGAAGTATACACCATTCGTACCCCTTTGCTGTTCCACCGGCCGCCAAATTTTTCAGCACCAATACCCGAAAGATCATTTTTGTATTTCTCCTTTCCCAGCCTATAAACTATCATGCCAACACCCCATGTTCAAGACGGCCCAGCTCATCTTTCACCATGTGAATACCAATGCTGGTATCTAAAAGTTCTTTGGGTTTGATACCGCCGAGGGCAATACTCTCGGAGCCCAACCACTCAAAAAAGTTTTCTTCGCGACCAAAGACCGCTTTACCATAATTAAGCAATTGATAAATGGAAAGTATTCTTTCGCTTTGTTCCTGACGAAAAACCTTGTTTTCTTCTCGGTGCCTTTCCAAGGTCCTAACGGATATATTCAAGAAATCGGCCCACTCCTGCGAACCAAAAGGAGCCATATTTAAAACCTTATTAAAATCACTATAAGGAATGCCCTCCCTAACCATTTTGATGAGCAAATAAGACCGCTTATCATCATTCCAGTCATAAGAGAAATCCCCGTTTTTAGATTCAAATAATTTAAACGCCGTTGCCATAGTAAGCTTTTAAATAAAATTACAACATTTGTCGTAAATATAACGACAAAATTACGTTAAAATTATTTCTCTTTCTGCTACTTTTTAAGGTTCTTAATCTTAATATTCCTGAAGTCTATAGGCTGTCCTTCACTTTGTAAGGCAATCATTCCTTGTGTGAGAGGTGTACCGTCAATTTTATATTTTGGGTCGTACCGGTTGGCTACATCGCCACCTACCCTAGGTTTGGTGTATTCCAACACTTTTTTTCCATTGATGATATGTTGAACTAAAGAGTCTCCATAAACAATTAATTCTGCTTTCACCCATTGGTCCCCATACAAAGTCTCCGAAGTAGAATTTAAACAGTGACCCGGATAGTGTTCCCCTTGAAAATCTATGTCCGTTCCAGGGCTACACATATTTCCGGTAGGGCGTTCCACTCCTTCCTCTATACCGGCTAAAAATTGCATTTCTACAGATATTGGCCAGTCCTGTTCTTTCAGCATGGTTCGTGGGTCCTGTGAATGGTACATAACCCCGCTATTCAATAGGGTATAGGAGGGCGCTCCTGGATGTAATTCGCCCACAAATCGGTATTCCATGGAAAGATGAAAATGGGAGTAGGGCGTATCATAATATAAATGACCGAAACGGTCGTTAAAACCCCCTTCGTATTGATCATAACGTACTTTAATAATTCCGTCTTCCACTCGAAAAGTATCGCCATGATTGTCCCCGGTTTCATAATGGTGGATTTTAGTGGTCCATCCATCCAAATTTTTCCCATTAAAAATATTGACCCACCCATCTTCTGTGGTATTGGATTTTTGAACGCCGCAGGCAATCAAGATTAATGTAAAAAATGATAATAGAATAAGCCCGGATTTGATTTTCATGAATTTGATATTGATGGGTTGCAGGTGCTACACCTTAAAATAGATTTTGTGTTGGTCTAAAAAGTAGGTAATGTACCAAAAGATAAAGAGTACCGCAAGTGAACTCCAAACCATTATGGCAGGTTCGGGCACTCCCAAAGGAGCTAAAAGTCCGTTGACCCATATTTTGCCAAACCCCCTGAACCATTGTGCACCCACGGTTTCGGCAAATAAATAGATAAAAATGGAGTTGGTGCCTACTACAGAAAATATTTTAAGCCATTTGGGTTGATGGTCACGAACGTCAATGGCCCAGTAAAAAAAGGCCAACGTAAGAATGGCAAAACCGCCAGATGCCAAAGTGAAAGAAGTGGTAGCAATTCGTTTTACGATGGGAGTAATTCCTAATATATCCAATGCAAACCCAAACACTAGAATAATGCTGCCCCAAATAACGAACTGTTTTATTTTTTCTTTTTCAGGAAGGTGTTCCAACAACAATTTTCCACAGACCACTCCCCATATGGTATGCGCAGCGGTAGGAATAAAATTGACAAAAACCCAATAGCCATCATTTACTTGGCCCATTACCAATTGATCCACAAAAGACCCGAAACTGTCATGACCTTGGGCATAGGGCGCCCCAGGGTTATAAGCCCTGTAAAGCACTTCCGTAAGTAATAAAAGGCCCATAGAAATACCTATCTGGGTTTTATTGGGCAGTTGCATGATGGCGTAGGCAATTAATATGGTAAAGGCCAATTGTACCAGTACGTTCCAAAGCTCCCAAACCAGTTCGTGGCTGTACACACAATGGAGGAGCACCCCAAAGGCGAACAACAAAAAACAACGTCTAAAGATGTGTTTATTCACACTTTTACGGTCTCCTTTGGCCAATCGTTTTCTTAGGGAAAAAGGCATGGCAACACCCACTATGAACATGAAAAAGGGTTGAATCAGGTCCCAAAACCGGAGTCCGTTCCAAGGGTGATGGTGCAATTGATGGGCGATTCCTTCGAACAATCCGCCCTCTGCCCATTCCGAGAAATAATGGTGAAAACCGGCCGCTTCCGCGATGAGCAAAAACATGGTAAGTCCGCGAAATACATCCAAGGAAAATAAACGTTTGGAGACGTTATCTGCTAATTGAGACATGGTTGGTAGTTATGGGTTGATTCTTCTAAAGTAGCGAAAAAGCATGAGTTAGTTTTATTCAAAACCAGGACTCAAGTCATTTCAAGATATTGAATTTTAAAAAAATTGTTAATTCTTTGTTTCCGTAGGTTGAAAATCTTTATTTACTTAAATCTATATTTGTGAACGCTTAACGCTCAATTTGGCCCCGCTGCTAACGGTTTTAACTTTCATTGCAGCACCAGAAAAATAAACATGAATAGGTCAAAGTAATTTAGGATTTTGAGACACCTCAATCAAATATTTAATCAGCTCAAACTTTCAAAAGAAAATGGTCTTTTTATTACGACTGAAAACGACTGGAAAGGGTTGTTTTCAAATCGTGTAGAAAGACTATTAAATAATGTCATTAAACCAGATGCATTTTTCTCTATTGACAATAAGCCTTTCATTTTATTCTTTGATTCGCCCCAAAATAAAAAGGAAAAACTCAAAGAAATATGGAATTTCAATGAATCACCAATTGTCATTATCACAGAGGGAGATTCATTAGAAATCTATAATGGATTCGAATTCATTACAGAGAAAGATTCGCTGAGATTGTTCGGTAAAACAGAACAACTAAACGATTTTTCTTATTTTGAACTAGTAACAGGTAAGACCTGGGAAAAATATCAAAAAGACTTTAGCTATAGTAATCGAATTGATTACCACCTTTTAAACAATATCAAAGCAGCAAGAGATTTACTAATTGCTGAAGGCTTATCCATTGAACTCACAAATTCATTGCTGGGAAAGGTCATTTTTGTCCGTTATCTAATCGATCGTAAAGTAAAACTAGATTTCGAAAAAGAAGGAACATCTCGTAAATGGACTAATGCTGAATTTTGTGGCCTGTTATCTGACAAGCAAAATGTTAAGGCATTTTTTAAGTATTTAAAAAAGAAATTTAACGGAGACTTATTCCCAATATCTGAGGATGACATTGATTCTATCTCTGCGAGTAGTCTTTCTATAATTGTAAAATTGTTATCAGGAGATGAAGTCGCTTCTGGGCAAATATCATTATTCAACCTTTACGACTTCTCTATTATTCCAGTAGAATTTATCAGTAATGTTTACGAGTTATTCATTGGGCAAGATCAACAGGAAAATCAAGGCGCATATTATACTCCTTTATTCTTAGTTGATTACATCCTCTCCGAAACAGTAGAGAAAAAGTTTAGAGATCAACCAAAATCACATGATTGTAAAGTACTCGACCCCTCTTGTGGATCTGGTATTTTTTTGGTTGAAACATTGCGAAAAATAATAGAGCAATTTCAATTAAATAATCCAACATACTTAAGCAATCCAGATCTATACAAGAAACAACTAAAACAGTTAGCTTCTGACAATATCTTTGGAATTGACAAAGATCAAAGTGCGGTAAATGTTGCTATATTTTCAATTTACCTAATTCTCTTAGATTATCAGGAGCCATCAGATATTGAATCTTTCAAGTTTCCTCTATTGACCAATAGAAACTTTTTTTCCGAAGATTTTTTTAACATAGACGCTGAATTTAATACTCAACTTGAGAAAATTTCTTTTGAATTCATTTTGGGCAATCCTCCTTGGAAAAGAGGAAAAGGAGAAAAAAAACCTCTATTCGATCAGTATATAAACAAAAGAAAGAAACTAGAGAAAGGTAAATACACGAATGAAATAGAGATTAGCAATAGTGAAATAGCACAAGCTTTTATTCTTAGAGTAAGTGATTTTAGCAAAGAGAAAACTAAGGTTGGTTTTATTGCCACGAGCAAAGTCTTATACAATCTCAATGCACATGGCTTTAGAAAATATCTTCTTAATCGGTTTATCATTAACAAAGTCTTTGAACTTGCTCCTGTACGAAAAGAAGTCTTTGACAAATCGAATGATAAAGCTGTAGCTCCTGCTGCTGTATTGTTTTATCAATTCGCTTTTGATAAAACTACGGATGAAAATATTGTAGAACATATCACACTCAAACCAAGTCGATTCTTCTCTCTTTTCAAAGTTTTTACTATTCAACGAGGAGATTATAAAAGAGTAACTCAAAGCAAATTAAAGGAGTTTGACTATCTATGGAAAACACTCGTTTATGGTAATTACTTAGATTTCAATTTGATTAACCGTTTAAATAAATATTTTCCTTCTTTAAATCAAATTTTGTCTAATCAAGAGAAATTTTTAGTTGGTCAAGGTGCTATGATTGGCGGTGGAGATAAGAATGATTCCAGACACTTAATTGGTAAATCTTTCCTTAATACAAAAAAGGATATTAGGCCTTTTTGGATTAATAAAAATCCCGAACTCATTTGGAATTATGAAACCGTACATAGGCCTCGAAATGCCTCTTTGTATGAAGCTCCTTTTTTATTGATTACAGGTGGTACAAACAAATACTTTAAATCTGTATCTGCAATTTCAGAACAAGATGTTGTATTCCGTAGTTCACTTACAGCTATTAAGAGTATTGACAAAAACATTGACATATTAAACTCAATGTGTGCCATATTGAATTCGAGTTTCTATGCATATTTTGGGCTTCAGACTCATAGTTCTTTAGGAATTGAAAGAGAAGAATCTCACGATGAAGAAAAACTTAATATTCCATTTTGCAACACAAAGCGTTTAGCTTCAATTGTTAGTGTACTATCTGCATTAAACAATAGGCATTATTCCTTTCAAAGTCTATTGGAAAATGATTTAGCAGAAGAGATTAAGCTCAAAGAAGAAGTACTTGACAAAGAGGTTATTTCCTCTTTTAATTTCACAGACCAGGAAAAGGATTTACTTGACTACTCGAATCAAATTGTTATTCCAATGTTAATGAAGCATAAAGGATTTGAACAAATCTTCAACCCTCTACCTGAGAGTAGTCCAGAACTTCAAGGTTATATTAAGCTAATTTTGAATAGGTTCAATGATTCATTTAAAAAAAATGAGCAAAAACTAATAGTCGAAATTCATCATACAAATCAACTTATTGGATTGTTTTTTAAACTTATTTTAATTAATGAACAAACTGAGCAGATTAACTATGTTAATACTAACAATAATGAAGTCCTACAAAGACTATCAACTCTTGGAAATGAAAGAATAACAGACCGTTTATTTATACAAAAAGATATTCGAGGATTTGAAAAGGATGGATTTTACATTGTCAAGCCTAATGAGAAAGGACTATGGCATAAGGCAATTGCTCATCTTGATTTAAATGAATTTACTGATGCCATATTAACTGCTGGCAAAAAACATACATTCAATGTTCGGTAGTTTAGATGCATCAAATTTTAGTGGCTCAATTCCATTTTATGATAATGAATTTGAGAAAATCTTATCTAAGATTTCTATCTGTTATCAATTAATGAAAACCGACAAAATAGTTCTTGAAAATGATGAAAATAAAATTCGGGACATTCTTTTACTGAATTACCTAAAGAATGATGAAATCAGAGAAAAAGTTGATTTGCTTGAATGGCATTTTGAGAGAGAAGTACAAGAAGATCATTCTATAGGAAGAACAGATATTAAAGTCATTTCTCCAAATACATTTAAAAAGCAGGAAGCATATTATATCCTTGAATGCAAAAGATTGGATAATACCAATACTACAGGAAACAGTGGGTTGAACGCCAAGTATATTGAAAATGGTATTGATAGGTTTATCACTAAATTTTATTCGTCCTACTACCGAGTGAATGGAATGATTGGTTTCGTTGTGGAAGATATAGAAATTGATAAAAACGTTAAAAAAATAAATACACTTTTGACATCATCATTTTCTACTATTATTACAAAACAAGAAATTACTAAGGATTCTTTCATTGAGGATTTCGATTATCATTATACTTCAATTCATACGGATAGGGATAATGCCGAATTGAAAATACACCATTTGATGTTCGATTTCTGTGAAAATTGTATCTAGACAATTATTGGCGGAAAAAAAAATATGAAAATGGAATCATACTTTATGATTTGAGATAGTGTCGGTCACAAAAGAATTCACATGTAATTTTTTCCTATGATGACCGTTGCCTATCTTTCTTGTCATATGGATAAAGCCCTAAAAGACCAAATTGAATATCTCCTCTGTATTAAGATTTTAAATACTCGAGCTGTCTCGGGAGGAGATATTTCACAAGCTTATCTAATTGAAACCGAAAGTGAACGCTTTTTTTGCAAAACACACCGGTCTAAAAATGCTTTTGAAATGTTCCAGACAGAAAAAGAAGGATTGAAGGCCCTCAAAGCAAGCAATACTATTGGCGTGCCTCAAGTATTGACTTGCAACAGAACCGATAACGGAGCCCTTTTGATTCTGGAATATATTGAGCGAAAAACGCCCAATACCGTTGACTTTGAAAATTTAGGTTTTCAATTGGCGGCACTTCATAAAACGGGCGATGCCAAGACCTTTGGTTTTGAACAAGATAATTTTATTGGCAGTTTGCCGCAATTCAACAACAAGAATGAAGATTGGGTGGATTTTTATGTGCAGCAAAGGGTGCAACCACAATTAAAAATGGCACTGGATTCTGGTAGATTGAATATGGCTGAAATTCCTGCGGAATCGAAGCTTTTAGGCAGTTGTAATGGTTTATTTCCCAATATCAAACCTTCCTTATTGCATGGAGATTTGTGGAGCGGCAATTTTTTAATTGCCTCTAACGGGCAACCGTATTTAATTGACCCGGCGGTCTATGCGGGTCACAATGAGGTGGATTTGGCCATGACCCGATTGTTTGGTGGTTTTGAAGAACGGTTTTATGACGCGTATCATGAAATAATTCCGAAAGAAACAGGTGAAAGAGAGCGTTGCGAAATATATCAATTGTACTATTTATTGGTGCACCTTAATTTGTTCGGAACTTCCTATAAATCATCGGTCAACCATATACTTCAGAGGTATTTTCATTAGTTTTAAAATGTATTTGTTAATAAGAAAAGCAACAAATCTTAGCGAAAAAAAGTAGCCTTTTTAAATTTGTGGGTCTTTAGCCTATGAGACCTTTAGAAATTGGAGATAAAGTTTACAATGTAACCCAAGATGGGTTTGATGATTTTAAGCGTTACAGCTTTTCTGTCGTGGTAAAATTGACCAAAACCTTGGCCATTTTAAAGAATGATGTGCGCCTGGTAAACGACCCCAAACCATCCTATATAATGGAAGATGTAGGCTACTCGGTCTACAGGCAGCGTGGAATCCATTGGCACTTGGTTTCTCTGGATGCCATCCGGCAAGCGCAAATTGAGAACAAAAAGATAGAGGCTCACGATTGGTTTCAGCATAAGAAATTCACGCTTAAGGAAAAGCAATATATCTACGAGCTTTTTACTAAGAATTAATAAAGGCTAATTCAATTTTCGTTTTTTTAATTACTTTTAGGAATACTACAACTCAACCATGTATTCTAGAAAAATAAGTATTTCATTGGCTTTAGGCTCATGCTTATTGCTTATGGTCACCTCTTGCAAAGAAACAGCTCCAAAGGAAGTTTCAAAAGAACACTACAAAACCTGGTCTTCTTATCTTGGGGACTCCGGAAGGAACCATTTTACAACCCTATCCCAGATTACTCCAAAAAATGTTCAAGACTTAAAAGTAGCTTGGACCTACGAGGCACAGGATTGGGGGCAAATGCAAATGAATCCGCTGGTCTTGGATAGTATGGTCTATGGGGTAACGGCCGCATTGCGGGTTGTAGCCTTGCATGCGGGAACCGGAAAAGAAATTTGGCAATACGGAGATTCAGTAAAAGTCTGGCATTCTACCAGTAGGGGTCTTTCTTACTGGAAAAAGGACAAGGACCAACGCATTCTTTGTACAAGAGGGTCTGATCTCATCGCCCTGAATGCCTTGACAGGCGAACCGATTTCAACCTTTGGAATCAATGGCAAAGTTGATATGCGAAAGGGACTTCCCGAAAGAGAGCAAAGCAAATTTTTGATTTCCAACACCCCGGGAACTGTTTTCAATGACCTCATTATAATGCCTTTAAGGGTTTCTGAGGGAGCCGGTGCCGCCTTGGGAGACGTCATGGCCTTTAATGTAGTAACAGGAAAGCACGAATGGAGTTTTAAAACCATACCTGATGCCGGCAAAGAGGGTTCGGAAACATGGGGAAATACCCGAATAAGAGAAAGTGAAATTGTAGGTGCCGCCAACAATTGGTCTGGTATGGCGGTTGATGAAGAGTTGGAAATCATATACGTACCTACCGGTTCCGCTGCACCTGATTTTTACGGCGGCGTAAGGCCGGGGAGCAATCTTTTTGCAAATTCTCTAGTGGCGTTGAATGCGAACACTGGCGAGAAAGTATGGCACTTTCAATTCACACATCATGATATTTGGGATCGTGACCCACCAGCGCCACCCAATCTAATTACGGTAGAAAGGAATGGTGAAAAGATTCCAGCGGTGGCGCAAGTGACCAAACAGGGTTATGTGTTTGTTTTTGACCGAAGAACTGGCGAACCTCTTTTTGAGATTGAAGAGCGACCTGTTCCTACTTCTACCCTGAAAGGTGAAAAAACGTCACCCACCCAACCCTTTCCAGTAAATCCGAAACCTTTTGCACGACAATCAAATTCCCTCACGGAGGACGATATGAGTCCGTTTTCAGAAAACAAGGAAGAGTTGTTGGCGGTTTTCAAAAAAGCTGATAAGCGCATTTACGCACCGCCCAGTTTAGACCCCGTACTTTTATTGCCCGGTTATGACGGTGCTGCGGAGTGGGGCGGAGCGGGTGCCGATCCGGACAAGGGGATACTGTATGTGAACTCCAATGAAATGCCCTATCTGTTAAAAATGGGAGAGGCAAAAAATATGGCTTCCGGCTTGCCCAAAGGGCAGGCAATCTACCAGCAAAATTGTGCTACCTGTCATAATCCTGATCGTAGCGGCGCCCCAGCAAGTGGTTTTCCTTCCCTTATCGACCTACAGTTTAGAAAGGAAAAAGATGAGGTGACTTTTATTATTACCCAGGGAAAAGGAATGATGACAGGCTTTCCACAAATAAAAGGCGATGATATGGAGGCCCTTTTACGCTTTTTGTACGATCAGGAAATTCAGCACTCCGTGGAGGAGGAAATTGTTAAAAAGGATAGCCTCCCCCCAGTTCCCTATAAACATTTGGGGTATAATAAGTTTTTGGATTCAAAGGGGTTGCCGGCAATTGCTCCTCCATGGGGAACATTACATGCCATTGATTTAAATTCAGGCGACTTTCTCTGGAGCGTTCCTTTCGGGAATACCCCGGAGTTAGGGGAAGAGGGAATTGGTACAGGTACCGAAAGTTATGGGGGACCCATTGTTACCGAAAACGGACTCCTGCTCATTGCCGGTACCAGAGATGGGTTTTTTAGGGCTTTTGACCGCCATACCGGAAAGATACTTTGGGAATACCAGTTGCCCGCTCCTGCTTTTGCCACTCCGGCAACCTATGAATTTGAAGGAAAACAGTATATAGTTTTGGCCTGTGGTGGTGAAAAGCTGGGAACTCCAAAGGGAAATAAGATAATGGCATTTGCCTTGGAATAGCAGAAATTAATAGTCTATCTCCATTTCGGCATAGTCCACTCGATCAACGATATTTTCCCGATTGGAATCCACTTTTGGACTGTAAAGGTCCTTACTAATAGGGTAGGCATTAAAATGATAATCCTGTAGGTCGTTTTGAATAACATCCAAAATATCTTCTTGCTCCAAGTTGTTATCCAGCCAATACGCCACTTCCTCATCGGCTAAAATTACCGGTCTTCTGTTTTTGGTGTTATGAATTTCAGAAAACATTGGAGTTGCTTCTTGGGTCAATACCGTAAATGTTACAAAGCCGTCTTTGCTAATATTATATAGACCGGCCAAGTTCATGATTTCATGGTCTTTCAATTCAAAATAAAAGGGAATCTTGAATTTTTTAGGCGCTGTATGAGGTTCGTAAAATCCGTTTACGGGAATGATACAACGGCGGGTATACACCTGATGCTTGTAAATAAAATGGTCAAAAAGTTTCTCGTTCCGGGCATTCAATCCCGCGCCAAAACGAACCGACTCTTTGTAATATTCCTTATGGTCCGCACCTAATTTAGTACTAGGCATAATTCCCCACATGGCCGGGGTAAAAGTCTCGGGTTCTTCCTGGGGAATGATCCACATGAGCGGGTGAGCGAAACCATTGGCATGGTGGTGAATGAGTTCCCCAGGGTCTCTTGGCCCCACATTCTTGGTTTTTTGGTAATGTTCCTGAAGCTTGTCCGCTTTTTCCTTCATTCTAGCACTAAAACACATGGCAGTCACTTATTTAGGTGAATAAACACAAGGTACTAACAAATTTTTATACCTATTTTCATAGGAAATATAAAGAGCCATGAAATCAATGCTACCGGTATTAATTGTGTTGTTTATTGCTTGTACAAAGCCTGAAACTCCAAAAACAATAGTTACTACAGATAAGGGAATGGTTGAGGGATATAAAAATGCCGATGGAAGTATCCTTATTTTTAAGGGAATTCCTTTTGCAGCTCCTCCGGTAAGTAATTTACGATGGAAAGCTCCACAGCCTGCATCTTCATGGGAAGGAGTAAAAAAAACGGTGGAATTTGGCCCAAGCCCTATTCAGAACCCTCCGAAACCTTTTTACTGCTGGACGGAAGAATTTATAGCCCAACCCGAACCTCTAAGTGAAGATTGCCTTTATTTGAACGTATGGTCCGGTGTCCAAGAGGTGGTTGAAAAGCAACCGGTTTTTGTTTGGATCTATGGGGGCGGACTCTCAAGTGGTTCTGCTAATTGTGCCATTTATGATGGTGAGGAAATGGCCAAAAAAGGCGTGGTATTCGTTAGCCTCAATTATAGGGTGGGCGCACTTGGCTTTATGGCACACGAGGAATTAAGCTCTGAAGCTGATAGCGGTACTTCCGGTAATTACGGTTTCTTGGACCAGATTGCCGCTTTAGAGTGGGTACAAAAAAACATCGATCAGTTTGGGGGTGACCCAAACAACATAACCATTGCTGGTCAATCTGCAGGAGCCTATAGTGTGCACACCTTGATTTCATCGCCATTGGCAAAGGGGTTGTTCCATAAGGCTATATTACAAAGTGGCGGATTGTTCAACGGTTCTTTGCAAAAGGGGATGGAAGAGGCAGAGCAGCAAGGAAAGTCTTTTATGGATTTGGCCGGAGTGAATTCGATTGCTGAGCTTAGGGGGCTTCCAACGGAAAAAGTTCTGGAATTGAGTAACCAAGGAAGTATAGGAAGGTTTGGAGTGACTAGAGATGGATTTGTACTTCCCAGAGATATACATAAGGCCACTGCCAGCGGAAACTTTAACCAGGTGCCCATTATGGCCGGTTGGGTAACCGGAGATGGTTCCTTTATGGGAGAGTTTGACCAAACTGTGGAAGACTACAGGAAGGAAGCAGATTCTCTTTATGGAAAGGAGGCACCCGTATTTTTAGACCTTTTTCCTGTAGCAGCAGAGGAAGATGTAAAAAAACAAAAGGCCAAATTGACCATGTTACGATTTGCCGGAATGACACCCCACATATTAGCTGGGTACAATGCCAAGCCCACCTATGTTTACGAATTTGCCCATGTACCACCGGATAAACCTAATTTCCCTAACTACGGTGCTTTTCACACTTCGGAAGTTCCTTTTGCCCTGCATACGCTGCATACTTGGGAGCGCCCGTGGAGACCTGAGGATAGGGATATAGAAGACATGATGGCCACCTATTGGACCAATTTTGCAAAAACAGGAGACCCCAATGGTTTAGGCGTACCGGTTTGGCAATCCTATAAAAAGGCAGCAGGGAATGTACTGCGTATTTCAGACGCTACCCAAATGCAAAAGGAATACGTAAAGGCAGAATTGGATTTTTTGAAAAACCATATTACCTTTTAATAAGGCCAAAGAAAAAAATAGCCCAAGGCCAAAAGCACGGCAATAGTAACTCCAAAACAGCCCACAAAAAAACAACTTTTAAAAACGTCCTTGGAACGAACGACTTCTTCTTTCATAGGTGGAAGATAAAGCAACCGAATTAATAATAGATTGGGAGAATAAACAATTTTGGGCTGTTTTTTGGAAGCTTACGAAATTTTTCCAAAGAATTCTCCAGGAAGCAAACCTTCCCGGAAAACCTTTGGTGACTAAAAAGAAATACTAACAAATTATGGTAAGATCATTTATAAAGAAAGGATACCTAAATTTGGGGGAAAGGCTCCTCTTTATGAACTGTATGTTTCTTTTTTTAACTAAAAGATAATTGCGTAGTTGATTTCAACATCAACGTTTCAATTCCTTTTTGTAATATCCATTACGAACGTTGCAAATTTACCAATAGTAAATCTTAGGAAGTTAAGCGAAGGTTATACAAACTTTATCAAATCTAAAGCAGCGGACCCAAGGACAAATTAATACTAGTATCTGCCAATATAGTAGCGGTCATTTTTTATTTGACCGATAAAAAACAATAACCAATACATTTTGACTATTTGTAAAAGGAAGGTGTGTTCTAGTTGTGTTATTTACTTCTCAAAATTGGCATTTTTATTTTTTGATAGTTAAGCGCTTGCCGTTGATGAAGTCCTCATGTGAGATAAATGGTGTTTTCATCTTTTTTCCGTTTAGGAAAACCTCCTTTTCCAGATTCTCAGTTTCGGAAGATTCCTTTGTAATTACCAATTCTCCACCTCCATAATAGGTTTGGTCCAGTTTTATGGTAATGGTATCAAAGATTGGTGTGGTAACGGTGTAAATGGGTGTGGCCGGACTTACGGGATAAATCCCCATCATACTAAAAACCGCCCATGCACTCATGGTTCCCGTATCGTCATTTCCGGGCAGACCGGCTGGTTCGTTTTTAAAATACGTTGCTAAAAGTTTACTAACCAATTGGTCCGTTCGGTGGGTTTCTCCCTTTACATAATTGAATAAATAAGGGTAAGCTATGTCGGGTTCATTGGCCATATCAAACTGATTTTTATCAAAAACCTGCTGTAGTTTATTCGCGAACGTTTTTGAACCTCCCATCAAATTCATAAGACCTTTTACATCATGGGCAACCATAAAAGAGTATTGCCAGGCATTACCCTCTATAAACCCTAGGTTTTTTACAAAATTAGCTCCGGTATCTGGGTTGTAAGGGGTAAGCCAACTGCCATCATCGTTTTTAGGACGAAGCAGATTGAACTCCTTATCAAACAACTTTCTATAGGAAATGGAACGCTTGGAAAAACGTTTGTAATCTTCTTTTTTACCCAAGGCTTTGGCCAATTGTGCAATGGCATAATCAGAAATATTGTATTCCTGTGTTGTTGACACAGAACCACTTTTGGTAGTTTTAGTAGTGAGGTAACCTTTTTCAATATAATCCTTAAGCCCGGGACGCAATGGATTCTCCTCTAACTGGTCCGAACTTTTTAGCATGGCTTCGTAGGCAAGTTCTACATCAAAATCCTGAATTCCTTTTAGGTACGTATCCGCCAAAACAATACCTGCAGGATCGCCTACCATGGTGGTTGTTTCCGTAGCATTGAGTTCCCATTTGGGCAGCCAACCAGATTCATCGTACACCTGAAGCATACTTTTTACCATATCTGATTGCTGTTTTGGATACACCAAACTCATTAATTGATGATAATTCCGGTAAGTATCCCACAGTGAAAAGGCAGTATACCGCGTGTCTTCTGTTTTTAAGGTTTCCCGGGTTTGCATTTTAGGATATTCCCCATTGGCATCGTTCAATGTACTTGGATGTATCTGGGTATGGTACAATGCGGTGTAGAAAATGGATTTATCTTCTTCCGTCCCGCCTTCAACTTCTATCGTAGAAAGCTGTTTGTTCCATTTTTCTTGGGCTTCTGCCAATAGGGTTTCAAAATCTTTACCTTCCGTTTCTACTTTTAAATTTTCACGTGCATTTTCAATACTTACATAAGACACCCCCACTTTTACCGATACCGTTTTGGGTTGTTTAAAATGGTATCGCATATACGCCCCAATACTGTCTCCTACTACAGCCTGCCTAAAACCTTTTTTAATACGGGTTTCACCATTGGTTACCATCCATTGCGCCTCTAGACCGTCATATTTACGTGGTTTTTTCCAAATTCCAAATTCGTCAGCTGGTTCTGAGAATTGTGCCACAAAATAGATGGGGTAGCTCTCTTCGGATTTGTAATAACAAAAAGAACCAACCATGCGCATACCTTCTATTTCATTTGATGAAACAACCTTTACTTGAGCCCCTTCTTCATTAGTTAACCCAAGGCCTAAATTCAATAACACATTAGCTTCCCCTGCTGGGAAATGATATTTACTTACCCCCGTTCTGGTTGTTGCCGTAGCTTCTACCTTTACCCCGTACTTATCTAAGGTATTGGTATAATATCCTGGTTTTGCCGCCTCATTGCTATAGGTAGATCCGTATTGTTCGTGATTGGTAACCAAGGCCCCAGTTGTGGGCATGGTAATAATTACACCCAACTCCGGACAACCCACACCACTAAGGTTTACATGGCTAAAGCCCGTTAAATAAGGATTTTCATTTACGTAGGGCGTAGAAAACCATCGGCTATCCTTTTCCATAGGTAGATTTTGTGCCCCTGCCACATTAAAGGGTGATACGTTCGCCATTCCCCTTACAGCAATTGGTCCAGGATTAGTGGTGCCAAAATTTGAGGTACCAATAAACGGATTTACATAGTCTACCGGTTTTTTTTGTGCTATGGAAAGGGTTGGTATAAGACAGGCTATGACAAGAAAAATTCTAATCTTCATTAACTAAAATATATGGGCGTTCAACTATGCGTGAATTGGCAAATATAGTAGATTGAAGGAGAATTCATTTATTTCCAAAGTACATGGAACCCTTTAAAACCCTAATAACCTTTGTCGATCTATGGTTTACGTATAAATCAGCACCTCATAAAATAGCAATGGAAAAATAGTTAGCTAATAAATGCTAAATTTTTAATTGACCAGCTACTCAAAATTGTGTTTAAGAACTCTCTTGGGAAAGTAAAATTGATTAAAATCGCTTTTGCCCTGAAAACTCCATTGCCTCCCCTTTTCCAAACCCAAAACTGATTCCAAAAGTGATAAAACGCCCTTGCTGGCCAAAATCACGACGGTAAAAAGCATCGTTAAAGGTTTGTGTTTCCCTAATTCTCGAAGCAAAGACATCGCGCACGCTTAAATTTAAAATAGCCTTGCCCTTAAAAATCTTTTTTCGTGCACCGAAATCCATAAACAGGTTTTCGGTAACTTCTTGCTGTAGGGTTCTGTAGTCCGATTGATAATTGCCAACAAGTTCAATATCCACATCTGCAGGCAACTTTATCTTGGTCATTAATCTATTGGTCCATTGATTTCCCGAAAAGTCGAAGGAACTACCATCAAATTCACCTTCCCTAGAGAAGCGGCTGTAGTTAAAGTCGTTGGTAAAAGAAAGCCAGCGCACAGGAATATACTTGGCGTTGAACTCCACCCCTGTTGTGTTGTTGGTGCCTATGTTCTCCGGTCTTGAAAGGGTTGCATCCTTTCCATCTTCCAAGACTATGTTTTCTACAATGGTCTCTACAACATCTTCCGTTACCCTATAAAAAACGCCAACGTTCATATTTAAGTTGCCAATTTTATAGATACTGGTTACCTCAAAACTGTCTGTATATTCCGGTAAAAGATCAGGGTTACCAGACCGCCTATTAATATTGTTCCTAATATTGATAAATGGATTTAAATCCCACAATCTAGGTCTAAATATCCGTTTGGAATACCCTGCTTGCAAGGAGAGGTTGTCGCTGAATTTGTAAGATGTATGACCGCTTGGAAAAAAGTTGTTGTAATTCTGGTCATTGCGTTCATTGGTGTTCTCCAGCAAGGTATTTACTTGAGTGTCCTCAAAACGCATTCCCATTTTTATACCCCATTTTTCACCTTCATAGGCGGCGGTTCCATATAGGCCCAGAACTTTTTGGGTCCATTCAAAAACATTCGTAAGGTTAGGGTCTTCAATATAGGTGGCACCATTAAAATTACTGATGGCAAAATCATTCTCCACATCGTTGATTTGATATTGAGAACCTGTTTCAATGGTATACTTTTCTGCCCAAGGGTGCGTATAATCTATTTTAAAAATATAATCTGCCTGCCCAAAATCGGTTCTACTACGCTGTAATTCATCCGCTAGGCCATCGGTAACATAGAGATTTTCAAAATCAGAAGTTTGGTCCTTTGCAAAGAGGTTCCCTGTGGCGCTCACCAACAACATTTGATCTTCGTTACCTTCAAAATCTTTTTTGTACTGTAGCTCATAAGCATACTTAGGATTGGTAGCCTCCGTTTTCTCATTACGATCATAGGCCTGGGTAAGGCTGTTACTGGAGTCAAAAGTGCTAAAGAGAGCATCTGCGTTCTCCGTCTCCCATTCATAGGCGAAATTTCCGGAAAGTGTAAGTACGTTGTATTCGTTTATGTGGTAATCTGTACCCAATATTAGATTAAAAAAGGTTTCGTTCTTGTCGCTTTCCCCAAAACTGTTGGTGTAATTTCCGGTTTCCAAATTGCGGTTTTCACTTTCATTGTCGCTGGGAAAGGTTCGGTGGCCAAAACCAATCTGACTAAAAAGATTGAATTTTTCGGTACGGCTATTTAGGCTAAAACCTACACTGTGGTTATTTGGAGTTCCGGTGTTAAGGGTTACAGCGCCGTTCAATCCTTTCTTTTCCTCTTTTTTTAAAACGATGTTGATAATCCCCGACGTTCCCTCTGCATCATATTTGGCAGATGGATTGGTAATGACCTCTATTCGTTCGATCATATCCGCAGTTAAGGTTCCTAAGGCGTTTCCCTGCTCATTGGCAATGACCGAAGGTTTTCCATTCACTAACATTTGAACTCCTTGGCTCCCCCTCAGACTTACTTGTCCCTCAATATTTACGGTTACGGATGGTACATTGTTCAATACTTCCAAAGCACTGGCGCCTGTGCTGCTTAAATCTGCCCCCACATTAAATACCCTCTTATCGAGCTTAAATTGGGTTTGGGAAATTTCGCCTTCTACCACCACCTCACTCAGCTGTTGCGTATCTTCCTTTAAGGTAATGGTACCCAATTCTATTTGTTCTTGTTCAATGGGAATCTCATCTAAGCGTTTGGTAGTAAAACCCATAAAACTTATCTCCACATAGAACTTATTGGAGTTGACCTCTAGTTGAAAACTTCCATCTTCAACAGTGGTGGTGCCGGTAATGGGCTTATTATCCGATGGATTTCCCGCTAAAACTGTTGCAAACTCAATAGGTACTCCCGAAGCATCTACAATTTTCCCTGAAATTACTTTAGGGTTGGTTTGTGACAGTGCACGATGTGAAATCAATAAAAAAGCAAGAATTAGCGTGTAAGAAACGTACTTGGTCATGTTTTTAATAGAAAAGTTGAAGCCTCAAATATAATGACCCATAGATAGAACGCCATTTTATTTTATCTAAACGACCATCTAAGCCAAGTAAACGACCAAAATAATACCCTTTAGTTTTCTTTTAAATCGTCAATAACCGCTTTAAAATCCAATAAATGGTTTTCCAAAGCTTTCAAGTCATCTTGTTCTATTAATTCTTTAGGAAATAGATGTCCGCCCATTCCGGCGCCAATGGCGCCAGCCATAAAGAAGTCCTTTATATTTTCCTTGTTCACGCCTCCCGTTGGGAGTAATTTTACTTGGTCAAGTGGTGCAAGAACATCTTTTATATATTTTGGGCCCAAAGTTGCAGGAAAAACCTTAACTGCCGAAGCCCCTAAAACCCAGGCCTTATAAATTTCAGTAGGGGTATAGGCCCCCGGAAAAATTGGGATATTGTTCTTTTTGCAATAGGTAATGACCTCTTCATTGATAATAGGGGTTACAATAAATTGCGCCCCGGAAGAAATGGCTATGTTTAAATCGTCCATAGAGCATACCGTACCAACACCAACGTTTAATTCAGGAAATTCCCTAACGAGGGCTTGTATGGTCTCCGACACTTGGGGAGAATTCATGGTTACCTCTATAGTGGTAAACCCACATTTTAGATAGCTGCTCGCTAACCGTAGTACTTCTTTGGTGTTTAAACCGCGAAGAATGGCCACAATAGGGGTTTGGTAAAAACGCTCCCAAGAGAAAACGGAGTTATCCATGATTTTGTAAAAGTTTTAATTGACCTACCAAGAGGGCTTTCTCCATATCTTCCCCACTAATACAGGTCAGGTAATCCTTTGGTAAGATATAAGTTAGGGCTCGTTTGTAAAGTTCTGCGCTTATTCCTGAAGCTCCTAAATACACGGGCTCATACTTATCCGCTATTGATTTAAGTTCGCTTCCTATCAAAAGGCCGGAAAGAAAAAATGAATTTTCAATTGGGTTGGCTTCATTAAGAAGGGTGTTGGCCCTAATGGAAAAAAAATAGGACATGGCATCTGCGCTCAATGCTCTTTTTACACCGTCTAAAAAGATGTTCTCAAATTGTGGAGTCCATTCACTTTGCTGCAGGGAAGTGGATAGGATACTGTTTTGACTTATGATTTCAAAGAGCTCACCTGTCATATAGGTTTTAAAATGGCGGAATTCACTATTGAAAAAGGTAATGTGTTTAGAATGCGTTCCCGGCAATATTAAAAGTCCTTTTTCTGTCTTTGGAAGAAGGTCTGCAAGACCAAGGGCTTGTGTTTCCTCTCCTCTGATTACATCGTTATCTGTCTTTATCCCGGATATCAAAATCAAAGGCTGCCCCCCAGTGCATTCAAGATATTCACTGGACAAGGTGCTCCCGTTAAAGTTCATGGGCATATGAGCATAGGGTAGCTCTTTCATTCCAATGGAAGAGGATAGCATACCGGAAGCTACCACGGGAATGGTTTCAGTATTTTTCCCTTTTAGGGAGCTTATCTCATTGATCAAATAAGAACAATAAAAGTCCGTACGTGATTGGGAATGTTGATGGGTAAAGGCCTTAAAATGCTTTTTTATTCCTTGATTGCTGGTATGCTGGGAAAGTATCTTAAGCGTATCCGTAGCCACCAACCGAAGTCTAAAATTACTGGTTCCCCAATCGCAGCTAATAAATTGTTTTGGCAATCCCATTTTTTATTTGGTATGGGCTAAAGATAACAATTAGCCCTAAATACCCATGGGTGATTACCGTTCAAAAATGGGTAGGCAAGGGACTTGCTTATTTCTGCACTATTCTTGTTCGCCACATGAATTTATGTGTATTTTTAATTGACCAATTTTAAAATAAGACAATTATGTTCCACCATAGAATAATGCTTCTGTTACTGATTGTAGTGGCCAGTTGCAAAGAAGTTAAGAAAGACCAAAACGTAGAAGCCAAATCAAATGACACCCCTGTGGATTATGCTTGGAAAGAGGTGAAAACGGAAAACGGAAGTCTTCCCGTTGCCCGTCATGAGGCCGCCTTTGTTCAAGTAGGGGACAAATTCTACCTTTTAGGAGGGAGAGATATAAGGCCCGTTAGTATTTATGATACAAAAACTAAAATTTGGACGGAAGGCGAACAACCTCCCATTGAACTGCACCATTTTCAACCAGTAGTTTATAAGGATAAAATATATATAATTTCTGCCCTAACGGGAGGATGGCCAGACGAAACACCCACAGAGTTTGTATATATCTATGACCCTGCTACGGATAAATGGAGCCAAGGGCATGAAATTCCGGAAGAAAGACGAAGAGGTTCTACCGGAAATGTGCTTCACAAAGATAAAATTTATATAGCATGCGGAATTAAGAATGGGCATATTGGGGACCATAAAAATTGGTTGGATGTATACCATCCAGAAACCGGGGAATGGGAGGTTTTGGCAGATGCGCCACGACCAAGGGACCATTTTCAAGCGGTTTTGGCCCATGGAAAAATTTATGCTCCCGCAGGAAGAAATACAGGTATTGAACCAGAAAACCCCTTTGGAGGTACATTGCAAGAAGTAGACGTCTATGACATTGAGAGCAATACGTGGGAAACACTCAGTAACTCCTTGCCAACCCCGCGTGCCGGTAATGCGGCCCTATTGGTAAATGATGAGGTGTGGGTAGTGGGTGGAGAGTCTCCAACCCAAGAGAAGGCACATGAACATGTGGAGGCCCTTAATCTCAATTCCAATGAGTGGCATACGCTACCCCCTTTGAATCAAGGAAGACATGGCACCGGTCTTATCTTATTTAAAGATGAAGTTTATATAGCCTCCGGATGCGGAAATAGAGGAGGAAATCCCGAGTTGGACTCAATGGAAAAATATGGTCCAAAAAGCTAAATTTCAGCTCGTTAAATTTACTGTTAATTTGGATGTACCTATGTAAAAACAAATTACATTTGGTGCGTTTATTCTACAAAACAATCGCTATGAAATGGACCTAAGGGACGGGGTCAAAACAGCACAGAACAAGGTGTCTTCCGAAGCGCAAAAACTAAGTGTTTTTGTAAAGGATGGAAGCAAATCATTAGTAGACCGACTGGAATCCTACGAAGATATTATCAACTTGGAAGTAGGTGATACCGGCTTGCATAGGGCAAAGGGTTTTGAGCGCAAATTTGATATCCGCCAGCTTTACATTAAATATGAGGGCGATAACCCTACGGGAACCCAAAAGGACCGTATCGCATTTGCTCAGGTTTATGATGCCCTTCGTAGGGAGTTTGGTACCGTTTCCTTGGCAACTTGTGGTAATTTTGGCGTGGCCGTGGCCCTCGCCGCTAATTTAGCGGGTGTTGATTGCCACATATATATTCCCGAAAGCTACCATACAGATCGTGTTGAGGAAATGGCGCATTTGGGTGCCACCATTATAAGACTTCCTGGCAATTATGAGGATGTGGTAAAAGCTAGTAGTTTGTTGGCTGTGGAACACGGTTGGTATGATGCCAATCCCGGAGGGTCCAATACCCCTTTGCAGATTTCGGCCTATTCCCAAATTGCAACGGAGATTTTTGAAGATTTGGGAGACGCTCCAAAGTATTGCGCCGTTCCGGTATCCAACGGTACGCTTTTCGCTGGTATTTACAGAGGCTTTGTCAATTTGTATAAAAGAGGAAAAACGTCTCGCATTCCAAAAATGATCGCTGCTTCTTCGGCCAAAAAAAATCCAATAATCCAGTCCTTCATAAAGGGACTTGATCATTGCAAGGATTTAGATCCCAAAAGTATTAAAGAGACCAAATACAACGAACCATTGATCAACTGGCATAGCTTTGATGGGGAGGAGGCCCTATACGCGTTGAGGGAATCAGCCGGTGAAGCGTTTAATATAAGTGATAAAAAATTACGGGACATGACGGCCTTATTGGCCAAAAAGGAGGGTTTTCGTATACTTCCGGCATCTACAGCCGGCTTGATAGCCCTTTTGGAACTGGATGAAAAACTAAACTTTGAACCGGACAGGTTCGTGGCGGTGTTGACCGCTAAAAATTAAAAAGGAATCAATGAAAAATTCGATAGATGGAAAGGCCCTAGTGTATTGCGAGGGTGCATTTAATACTCCCAATGGAAAAACTGCCCATGGCTTAGTTCGCTTTACCGAGCGCTATGACATTGTGGGGGTATTGGATAAAAAATATGAAGGTAGGGATGCCGGTGAAGTCCTTGACGGAAAACCAAATGGAATACCTGTGTTTAAAAACTTTGAGGATGCAGTTGAAAAATTGACCGCTTGGGACAAACTACCCAAATCCCTGGTAATAGGCTTGGCTCCGGACGGAGGCAGATTACCGGTTGAGGCAAAGGATACTATTAAAAAGGCCTTGCAAATGGGATGGAATGTTGATAGCGGATTGCATGATTTTTTGACCAATGACGTTGTACTCACCCAAATTGCGGCAGAAAATAAGTGTCGTATAAGAGATGTGCGAAAAACGCCTGATAGAGATCAACTTCACTTTTTTACCGGTGAGATTGAACAGGTAGATTGTTTAAAGTTGGCTGTGCTGGGAACAGACTCCGCATTAGGAAAGCGTACAACGGCTTGGCTATTGGTACACGGGTTTAGAAAAGCTGGTCTTAAGGCAGAAATGATCGGAACAGGACAGACCGCATGGATGCAAGGTGCCAAATACAGTATGGTAATGGATAGTTGCATTAACGATTTTGTCTCCGGTGAAATTGAACATGCCGTAGTGAGCGCCTATAAAAACGAACAACCGGATGTCATCGTAATTGAAGGTCAGGGAAGTTTGATGAATCCGGCATATCCCGGTGGTTTTGAAATTTTGGCAGCAGGAAGACCGGATTTTGTGGTGCTGCAACACGCTCCCAAAAGATTGGATTATGATGGTTTTCCAGGGTATAAACTACATTCCTTGGGGGAACAAATAAACGCCATTGAGGTGATTTCCGGAAAGCAGGTAATCGCTATTACCGTGAACCATGAGGATATGGAAGAAGATGAAATTTTGGAGGTGTGCAAACAGATTACCTTGGAAACCAAATTACCGGCATTTGATGTATTAGAATATGGTGCCGAAGGTCTTGTTGAGGTGCTAAGGGAAAAACTGAAATGAAAATAGTTCATATAAGTTATGAGCGTTGGGACTTAAAATTGTCCCAACCTTACACCATAGCATATGAAACCATTGACAGTACTGTCAATTTTATCCTAAAACTTGAAACAGATGGTAAAATAGTGGGTTATGGCTGTTCCGCACCGGATGTTATCGTTACGGGGGAATCTTCACACGATGTGGAACAAGCAATTAATCAAACCATCATCCCATATCTCAAGGACAAAGACCCGTTTAATTATGCCTTTATCTTGGCGGAATTAAAAGTGCTTTTGGGTAAAAAATCCTCCTCCTTGACCATGGTGGATATGGCCTTGCATGATTTGATTTCCCGCAAGGCGGATGTTCCATTGTATAAGTTTCTTGGAGGATTTCAAAAGAGTATTGCCACAAGTATTACCATAGGCATACTACCTCTTCAGGAAACTTTGAAACAGGCCGATGAATTTGTAAAAATGGGTTTTTCCATCCTCAAGATAAAAGGAGGACATAGTTTGCAAGAGGATATTGAGAAGATGATGCGTTTACATGAACTACATCCTAATATCACCCTGCGTTTTGATGGTAATCAGGGTTATTCCGTAATGGATTCGGTCGCATTCGTTAAGGCTACAGGCCATATTGGTATTGAAATCTTTGAACAGCCTACCAAGGAAGAAAAAGAGGAGCGACTTGGAGAGGTGATGAACCAAGTAGAAATACCTGTCATGGCAGATGAAAGCCTCAAAACCTTAACGGACGCCTTTCGTTTGGCCCAGAACGAACGTGTGGATATGGTGAACATTAAACTCATGAAGGTGGGTGGGATTATAGAAGGTATGCACATAAATTCTGTTGCAAAATCTGCCGGAATTGAAAGTATGATCGGTTGTAATGATGAATGTTCCTTGGGTATCTCCGCAGGACTGCACTTTGCTCTTTCGAGACCCAATATCAGATACGCAGATCTAGATGGTCATCTAGATGTTATAGACGACCCATTTCAAGGATTATTTCAGCTTAAAGACGGTATTTTATATCCAACGGCAGCTTCAGGTTTGGGAGAAATAAAACTATAGCTTACTCCTCACCCTGTTGCTCCTTTATGGAAATATCCCTTCTAAACGGAATGAATAACGGATCTACTTCACGTGTTTGACCAATAACCGATTCAATTTCCCGCTTTAAGTAATTAAGGTGGGCAATGGTTAACCGATCTGTCATTACAGGAATGGTTCGTTTAATCTTGCCCTGTAAGGTGAGTAAATTATCCAAAGCCAAGGAGCGTACATCTGTATTGGACGTATATCCTTCGGATAGTTTTGCTAGAATTCCCTCGACCAATCCTTCGGCCTCGTCTGGTTTATATAACGTAATCAAGTTGTTCACATATGCCTTTTGTAACTTTCTACGATAGGCATCGGTTTGATAAAAAACGTTCATATCACCCCATACCAACTGACTAAGATCGTCCATATACTCTTCAGGGAGATAAGGGTCTTCGTTGGCGTATCGTTCCGAAATAAAGGTCATTCGGCTCAATCGGCTACCACCCAATAAGTTCATCATTACGCTCTCCATGGTCTTGGTAACCGATTCTTTGGATTGTGGTGATTGTATGGCGTTTAGAATATCATTTCGCAATAACCATTTGGGCTCCTTAAAAATATAGTTGTTCAAGAACAACAAAGCTTGCTTTTGTTTTTCCTTTTCTACGGGTCTGTACACTTCCCCTTCTTCGCCCATTGTTTTTGGAGTTACATAGATACCGCCAATATTTTTGGCCACGTGAAAAACGTAATCACTGTATTGGCCTACCATATCCTTATAGACTTGGTCTAGGTTGGCAAAATCATCACTGGTACTGGTCTGCGTCCATTTTTTCAAATAAGGGGCAATCCGTTGTAAGTTCAAAATACCATACATGCTGGCCTGCATGGCGTCATCACCTAAATCCTCCGTTTGAGAACGAGGGTCGAAATCGCGGCCCTCCCCACCAAACCAAAGTCTTGGATTGGCGCTAACACTATCCGTCACCATTTGGCTCAAGAGTTCTTTTTCATCTTTGATGGACATATCCTCTGGAAATCTAGAATAGCCCCATTGTATGGCCCATTTGTCGTAATCCCCAATTCTGGGCATCAAATCTTTGTGCGGAATACTATCTTGTGGTTGGGCCACATAGTTAAAACGGGCGTAGTCCATAATGGAACTGGTATGTCCATTTTTTTCCAACCATTTAGCATCCCTTAATTTTTCTACCGGAGTTGCATGGCTGGCGCCCATATTGTGACGTAAACCCAAGGTATGGCCCACCTCGTGACTTGCAACAAACCGAATGAGTTCCCCCATCAATTTGGTGTCATATTGCATTTTACGGGCCCTTTCATCAACAGCACCGGCCTGTACCATGTACCAACTATGCAATAAGCTCATAAGGTTGTGGTACCATCCAATATGGCTTTCTAAAATTTCACCGCTTCTAGGGTCTACCACATTGGGTCCGTAGGCATTTTTAAAAGGGGAGGCAAAATACCTAAGTACGGAAAATCTAGAGTCTTCCAAACTCATGTTGGGGTCGTTTTCAGGCCACTCCTTGCCTATAATGGCATTTTTAAAACCGGCCTGTTCAAAGGCCACTTGCCAATCATTAATTCCTTGGATTAAGTACGGCCGCCATTTTTTGGGAGTAGCTGGATCTATGTAATAAACAATAGGCTTTTTAGGTTCTACTAGTTCGCCGCGTTCCCATTTAAGGGAATCTTCTGGCTTAGGCTCCAAACGCCACCTGTGAATATAGGTATTGCGGTCAACCTTTTGTTGGTCATCACCGTATTCCAAATAGGAACTGGCAAAATAACCTACCCGTGCATCATAGAGCCTTTTTTGCATGGGCTTCTTTGGTAAAAGGATAAAGGAATTGTTGATTTCCAAAGTAACAACACCTGCAAGAATGGCGGCAGGTAATTCCTTACGTTTATCGGAAACAGATTTGGCTCTGTAGGTTTTTACCGATTTTATTTCAGTATTTACGGGAAAGGAATTGATTTCTTGAATATAGGATTTGTCCTTTTCCAAGGAGAGTAATTTATAATCGTCCTTGGCATCTGAACTCAAAGCCAGCAAAGGATTTTCGCTATTTACAAAACTGGTCACATCAAAAAGGTAGGAATGGTGGTCTTCATTTTCGGCCTTAATTTCAAAGGTTTCCAAAATGGGTGTGATGTTGGAGTTGTTGACCGCTTTTGAAATGGCATCATCCTCACTTGCGGAACTAACGAGGGTAGAAATCCTAAGAAATAGGTTGTTAGAAGGTCCTTTTTCAAAAATGATGGTGTTTTCAGAAATCTTTTCGCCTCCGTAATTACTGGCCCCTGATGGTGTTTTGATAAATCTGGTAACGACTAGGAATTCTCTGTTGAGCAGGCTATCCGGAAGTTCAAAATAGAATTTATCACCAACTTGGTGAACATCAAAAAGACCCTTTTTAGTAACAGCTTCACTGGTAATAATCCTGTCATAGGCCTTTGCCTTATTAACGGCAACATCCTTTGAAGCAGCTTTTTTTGATTTACCTCCCAATCCTACACTGGCACAGGAAGCGAACAGTAGCAATACAAAAATATATGATAGGCAATGTCTCATTGTCAATTTTTAAATTGTATTTGGTCTGTTGTTGATGGTCTGGCGAGGGTACTTAGCAAGGTACTGATGAGAACCTTCCATAAGTAGCCAACGTCTCAATCAAAACTTTAGTATGAAACTGGCTGGGTCGGGGGTTTCTTTTAACAGAAACAGTACTGTTCAAGCGGATTGGAACTTCGGTCTATTATATATACGAAGTATTACGCAAGAAAGACTAGATGACAATATACAACACAGGAGGTTGGGAATCAATCTTAAAAAGTGAAAAATAAGATAATCGATTATTAAAAATCTCCTAAAAATCAATGGGAGATAAGTTGAAAATCTCCCTTTATCATATGGATGACATTGATTAATGACCTGATATTGTGGTAGTTTACTTTCCAAATATGTGCTTTTGCCTTTGTTTTGGCATCAGGGTCCGTATCCAAACCCTCCACATACCAACCTCCATATTCCGTATCAATAAGATTATTGGAAATGTATTCCCATTGTTTTTTAAAAAGAGAAGCATATCTTTTTTCTTCAGGAAATAAAGCTGCCATGAGCAATAAGGAATTGAGGGCTTCTGCTTCTGCCCACCATACCTTGGCCTCATTTTCTATTTTTCTGGTACCATCCATATGGTAATACCCCCCATCATAAAAACCCCCTTTTTCATGGTCCCAACCCCAATCCAAAGCATGATCTACCATTTTTTTGGCCTTTCGCCGTGTAATAGAATCATTAATAATTTTCAATTGATGCGAAGCTTCCAACAATAGAAAAGCCGTTTCAACATCATGACCAAAAGAAATATGGTCCAAGTAAAAATTGTCTTTCCGATATGTTTCCGAAGAGTCCTTAAAGCTTACTGGCGTCCAGTCCCTTTCTTGATGCAAGTAAAGATAGCCTTTGTCCGATGTTATTGTATCGCGTACGAGTACCAATAATTCTTGCAATCGTTTCTTAAGTAGTTTGTTGGGCCAAACCTCATAAAGGGCCGTAAAACTTTCCAAAAGATGGATAGAAGAATTCTGGTCTTTCCAGTTTTTACGAATAAAATTGTCATAACCAAGGTCTTCTTCCTGTTCCAGAAGCCAGTCACCATTTTGGGCCATCACATCAAAATACCCTCCATATATGGAATCATGGGAGTGATTTTCTAGCCAGTGAAAGGTTTTCTTTGCCAATTCTAGGGCAGCAGTATTCTTGGAGGCCTTGTAAAAAGTAGCCAGGCCATATATCGCAAATGAATTGCCATAGGCGCTTTTTCCTTTGGAAACCAACTTTAAGCTGTCGTTATCAATTTCAAAAAGCGTGTGAAACCCACCATAGGCCTTATCCCACATAACATCCCTAAGAAACTCAAAACCATGCTGGGCCATTTGATCATAGGCGGGATCTTTATAGTACATACTTAGGGTAGCTGTCGTCCAAACATGCCGGGCTTGGCTTACCAACATTTTATGCTGTTTGCTTTCTTTTTTCCATTTGAAATTGAAATCGGACCAAAATCCGCCATGTACGCTGTCAATAGTTTTGGGATACTAGACTTGAACTAATTCCTCCAGCGATTTTTCAAGTTCAGGTAAAAGTGCTTTTGTGGAATCTTGAATTTGTGGTCGGTCTCGGTTTTTGCAAGAGAAAATCGTTAACATCAATACTAAAGCAACTGAAGACCCAATGTAAGTTTTCACAAATAGTAGTTTAAAGACCTGCTATAAAGCTACTTATAAAAACTATAGATTGATACGATTATTTGATTAGAATCATAAATGCGCCCAATGCGGTCAATACCAAAATCATTTTTCGGTAGAAGTCCTCTTTAATGATTTTTACCAAACGAATGCCCAAGAATACTCCTAAAAAGATACCGGGAACTAGCTTAAGGTCAAACATCAGTGTCTCCATGGTAACCGTTTCCCATACAAAGATGTGAAAGGGCAGTTTAATAACATTGATAATCAGAAAAAGCCATGCAGCGGTACCTATAAACTCATTTTTTTGAACTCGCATGGCCAAGAAGTAAATATTGCTGAAAGCTCCTCCTAGATTGCCGATCATGGTTGTAATACCCGCTATGGTCCCTACAAAGCCAGCAAAAGCCCAATGGGTGGGCACTCTTTTAGATTTACGTCTATCCCACCAATACATCATAATGACGCTCATTAAAATAATAATGGCCATGGCTATTTTAAAAAGTGTTTCGTTTAGATCATTTCCAATAAAAACCCCAATTAAAATACCGAACAGTATCCATGGTAAAAACTTGGCAATGTGTAACCAATTGGCATGTCTGTTATAGTAAATAACCGCAAAAATATCACCCACTACCAATAACGGAACTACAATGCCCGTAGAAGCTTTGGCGTCAAAAGCGAGTGCCATTAGTGTTACGTTGATGATTGCAATACCTTTTATTCCGGCTTTAGAGAGTCCTATTACGATGGCAGCAGTAAATGCTAGGGCCCAAGCGGTAAGGGAAATATCAAAAGAAGGTGCTAAGAGCATGTCTCGTGTTTCGTTGGCAAATGGCAAAAGTATCTCAAAAAAACAATATCTTTATCGGCTAACCAAAATACCAACTACCGTTCTATGCAGTTATCTACCCTCGACTACAGTTTTATTATCGTCTTTTTCTCCATTGTATTGGGGATTGGAATCTATGTTTCAAAAAAATCCGGCAAGAATTCTTCGGAGTTTTTTCTTTCCGGAAGAACCATGCCATGGTGGCTTTTAGGGCTATCTATGGTCGCAACCACTTTCTCGACCGATACCCCCAATTTAGTAACGGATATTGTTAGGACCAATGGGGTCTCTGGAAACTGGGTTTGGTGGGCGTTTTTAATTACCGGACTTTTGACCGTGTTCGTTTACGCAAAATTATGGCGTAGGTCTAATGTGAATACGGATTTGGAATTTTATGAGATGCGCTATGGAGGTAAGGCAGCTAGTTTTCTTAGAAAATTTAGGGCCATTTACTTAGGCGCATTGTTCAATATCATTACCATGGCATCCGTTACCTTGGCCGCTATTAAAATTGGCGGAATCATGTTAGGGCTGGAACCATGGGAAACCGTGGTAGGTGCGGGATTGATTACCGTTACATTTTCCGCTCTTGGCGGATTTAAAGGAGTGGTTTATACGGATTTCTTACTGTTTTTTGTAGCCATGGCAGGTGCGATCGGCGCAGCTTACTACTTGGTAAACATCCCTGAAGTGGGAGGGATAGATGCTTTGATGGCCAATGAGGTTGTAAAATCTAAATTGGACATTCTGCCTGATTTTAGTGATCAGAATGCATTGATTATGTTATTTATAATACCTCTAGCTGTACAGTGGTGGAGTTCTTGGTACCCTGGTGCAGAGCCTGGGGGTGGAGGCTATATCGCCCAGCGAATGTTAGCGGCTAAAGATGAAAACCATGCTATTGGCGCCACTTTCTTTTTTAATATCATGCATTACGCCTTAAGGCCTTGGCCGTGGATTTTAGTAGCCTTGTCCTCTTTAGTTGTTTTTCCTGATGTGGCCAGTATTCAGGAGGCGTTTCCAAATATTGCAGAGAGCAAGTTGGGTCATGATTTGGCCTATTCTGCCATGTTGACGAAATTGCCTAGCGGATTGTTGGGGGTGGTTCTAGCATCCTTGATAGCAGCATATATGAGTACCATTTCTACCCAATTGAACTGGGGTTCCTCCTACATTGTTTTTGACTTTTATAAACAACAAATAAATCCGGATGCAACAGAAAAGCAGATGGTTGCTATTGGAAGGATATCTACTGTAGTACTAATGGTATTTAGTGCTGTCTTGGCATTGGCATTGGAAAACGCATTGCAAATTTTTGATATACTACTAACTTTTGGAGCGGGAACAGGTCTAATCTTTATTCTGAGATGGTTCTGGTGGAGAATTAATGCGTGGAGCGAGATTGCTGCGATGTTCGCTTCTGGTATCATTTCAATTTTGTTAAAAACAACCGCTCTAGGAGCAATGCTATTCAATGCTGAAGACGGTGTATTCCCAAGTTGGTTTGAATATCCTTTTGTGGTTATTACTACGTCTGCTATTTGGTTGACCGCTACTTTTATGACCCAGCCAGAATCTAAAGAAACCTTACGTTCATTTTATAGGAGAATTCAGCCGGGAGGCCCTGGTTGGAGTAAAGTGGTTAACGAAGCTGCAGCGGAGGGAGAGGAAATTAAGAAGGACAATGAAAAGTGGAGTGTGCCACAAGGCATAACGGCCATGCTTTTAGGTTGTATCCTAATATATACCATTATGTTCTCAACTGGCTATTGGATTTATGGAAGAACCATGCCCGCATTGATTCTCACGGGTGTTGCATTGGTGTCTGCCTTCTTGCTTATAAAAGCCTGGGGCAGGATGAAAGATAATATCCTTTAAAAGTTATTGCTCGTCCAACAGAATCTTAAGGATTTCTTCGTTGGCAATTTCAATGATGGAGGTGGATGATACTTCGGTAGATTCACCTCCTTCGTCATTTATAAAGGCCTTAAACGGTATTTGTTCCCCATCCTTATATACTTCAATTTGGTACAGAGTTTTACTGCCTTCTTGCATTTCATTATAATTATAGCCCAGTAAACTTTGGCCGTACTCTTTTTCAATTCCGGTCCCTAGACGCAGCTTATAGGAAACATAATCCGCAGAAAAACCGGAAGAATTAATGAATGATAGTCCGGTATCATTGGCAATTTGAGCTTCGCCGCTTACAACAGTTAGTGTTTCCTCATCCTTGGAGCAACCAACCAAAAAGATAATGCCTACTGCTAACAGTAGATTTCGTAGGTTTTTTGTCATGATAGTTTTTTTAGGGAGTATCTATAATCTCCTGATTTGGGTACAGACCAAAAAAGTCTTATTTATAAACGATTTATTTAGAAGGGTATTGTGTGAAATTTAATGGCTTCAAATGTTGTTACTTGATTTTTTGGAGCATTAGCTTATCTTTAAACAGATTTTAACCAACCGCCAGATTAATTTTCATGAAGGACCGAATTCTCTCCGTTGACATTTTTAGGGGGATGACCATTGTTTTAATGATATTGGTAAATACCCCGGGAACTTGGAGGGCCGTATATGGGCCACTAAAACATGCGCAATGGCATGGTTACACTCCCACAGACCTCGTTTTCCCTTTTTTCTTATTTATCGTAGGCACTTCTATCGTGTTCGCCTATAAGAACAAAAAAGCCACGGCTGCGACGTATAAAAAAATTACCGTCAGGGCTTTGAAACTAATAGGGCTCGGCTTGTTTTTAGGGGCATTCACCCTTAATTTTCCTTTCATAAAGGATTTTGCCGATATTAGATTTCCTGGTGTACTTCAAAGGATTGGAGTGGTTTTCTTTTTTGCTTCCATTCTGTTTTTAAATCTTAACTGGAAATCATTGATTGGTGTTGCCATTGTTCTTTTGGTAGGCTATTGGTTGCTTATGGGTTATGTTCCGGTAAACGGGGTGGAATCTACTTTTGAAAGGGCGCCCAATAATTTGGCCAACTACATAGATGTACAGGTGTTTGGTACCCATAACTACAAAGAAGATTATGACCCTGAGGGGCTTTTGAGCACCTTACCTTCTATTGTAAGTTCCTTATTGGGAATTTTTACCGGACTTATTTTAACGTCCAAACAAGAAAAGAAAGCGATTATTCTCTTTGGACTTGGTGGCGCCTTCCTCATTATTGGGTATTTGTGGGATTTTGTCTTTCCTATCAACAAAGCCTTATGGACAAGCAGTTTTGTAATGGTTACCGCAGGTTGGGCCAATCTTATTCTTGCCTTGATCTATTATTTGACCGATGTAAAAAAAATTCAATTTGGTACTATTTTTAGATATGCCGGCGCTAATGCTATTGTACTTTATTTTCTTTCCAGTTTTATCAGTAAACTTTTGGGAATGATCAAGATGGGTGAAACATCGTTACATGGTTGGTTGTTTGAAACCATTTATGTGCACGATTTTATGTCATTACAGATGTCCTCTTTGTTGTATGGGCTTACGGTAGTAGCTTTTTATTGCCTTTTAGCCTATGTTTTGTATCAGAAAAAGATATTTATAAAGGTGTAATATTAAACCCTTAGTGACAAGAGCTTGGCAACATACTTGCCTATAACATCGAACTCAAGGTTGACCGTTGTGCCTACTTGATACGTATTAAAACGGGTATGATCATAGGTGTAGGGAATAATCGCCACACTAAAGGTATTTGAACCGGAATCAACTACCGTTAAGCTCGTACCGTCTATAGTAATGGAACCTTTCTCTATGGTTGTATTTCCAATGGCGGCATCGTATTCAAAGGTAAAAAACCAACTGCCGTCCTTTTCGTTTATTTGTGTGCAAGTTGCCGTTTGGTCTACATGACCCTGAACAATATGACCATCTAATCTAGACCCCATAATCATTGCACGTTCTAAATTTACCATATCTCCCTCCTTTAATTCATCCAAATTGGTTTTTTGGAGGGTTTCTTCAATGGCGGTAACGGTATATGAATCTTCTTCTAAGGAAACTACGGTAAGGCACACCCCATTATGCGCAACACTCTGGTCTATTTTCAATTCACTGGCAAGGTTGGTCTGTACGGTGATGTGAAGGTTTCCGCCCTCATTTTCAAGTTGCTTTACCTTCCCTAAGGTTTCAATAATACCGGTGAACATAATCCGTAGAAATTAAGTAGTTTTGTGCTTACAATTGATGCTGCAAAGGTAAAGAATAACATGGAGGAAGAGGAAAAAATTAAATTGGGAATCTCTATTGGGGATTTAAACGGAATTGGCTGTGAAGTGGTTCTTAAAACATTTGAAGATAACAGAATGTTGGATTTTTGCACGCCGGTTATTTTTGCTTCCAACAAGACTGTTTCTTTCCAAAAAAAGGAGCTGGGTATTGAAGTGAACTACCACGGAATTCAGGAAGCCTCTAAAGCTATTGATGGAAAAATTAATGTGGTAAACGTTTGGAAAGAGGTCCCCACCGTAACGTTCGGAGAATCAAACAATGAGGGTGGCAAATACGCTATTAAGTCCTTAAGAGCCGCTGTTAATGCTCTTAAAAATGATGAAATAGATGCTTTAGTGACGGCGCCTATCAATAAGACCAATATTCAGGCGGACGATTTTAAATTTCCTGGACATACTGATTTTCTCGCCCAACAGTTGGAAGGTGAAAGTTTGATGTTCATGGTTACAGATGAGCTCAAAGTAGGCTTGTTAACGGATCACGTGGCTGTAAAGGACGCGCCGGCCGCTATAAATGCCATACTAATAAGGAATAAGGTTCGCACTATTGAGAAGTCCCTTCGGATGGATTTTAAAATACGGGCTCCTAAAATTGCCTTGTTGGGTATTAATCCACATAGTGGGGATAATGGGGTAATTGGCAAAGAGGATGAAGAGATTCTGAAACCAGTAATCAAGGAGATGTCAGATGCCGGGCATTTGGTTTTTGGCCCTTATTCTGCAGATAGTTTTTTTGGATCTGATTCCTACAAAAACTTTGATGCCGTTCTTGCTGCATATCACGATCAGGGACTTATTCCCTTCAAGACGTTATCCTTTGGAAAAGGGGTGAATTTTACCGCTGGATTATCCAAGGTTAGAACCTCACCAGATCATGGTACGGCTTACGAAATTGCAGGAAAAGGAAAGGCGGATCACAGTTCTTTTAAAGAAGCTGTTTTTATGGCCTTGCAAATTTTTAGAAATAGAAAGGAATATCAAGAACTTACGGAAAATCCGCTGCAAAAACAGCGCGTAAGAAGGTGATGTTGTTGATATTTTCTTGAAAAGTTATACAGTCCCTTGAAATACAATTAAAAAGGGTTGTTGGTTTATTAAAAAAGAGTATCTTTGCACCCGCCTTTGAATGGGCGGGTATATTAATTATAGTGTTGAAATGATGAAGCAAAAGGAGTTTAGTATTCCTTTCTCAGGGTTGAAGCAAGGAAAACACGATTTTGAGTATACCATCAACAACCAGTTCTTTGAATCTTTTGGGTATGAGGAGTTCAATGGTGCCAATATTCATCTTAACGTAGAGCTAAGGAAATTGAGCAATATGCTCGAGTTCTTTTTAAATGCAGACGGTACGGTAAATGTAAATTGCGATTTGACCAATGAGCCCTACGAGCAACCAATTTCTTCAGAATTGAAATTGGTGGTAAAATTTGGTGAAGAATATAATGATGAGGATGACGAAATTTTGATTATCCCTCATGGTGAACACCAAGTGAATATTGCCCAATATGTATATGAAATGCTGGTGTTGGCTGTTCCGCAAAAAAGGGTTCACCCAGGTGTTTTAGATGGTAGCTTACAATCTGAAGCACTTAAGAAATTGCAGGAACTTCAACCTAAAGAGAAGAAAGAAGAAATTAAAGAAAACGATCCCCGTTGGGACGAATTAAAGAAACTGTTAACGGATAAATAAGTTAAAATGGCACATCCTAAGAGAAAAATTTCGAAAACCAGAAGGGATAAAAGACGTACGCACTACAAAGCGGTTGCTCCTACTTTAGCTACCGATCCTACTACTGGAGAAATGCACCTTTTCCACAGAGCCCACTGGCACGAAGGAAAACTATATTACAAAGGTCAAGTCTTAATTGACAAAACAGAAGAAGCAGAAGCATAATTGTGCATTCTTATACCATATATAACTCCCGTATGTTAAAATCAACGGGAGTTTTTTTATGGATTAAACCTGTGATCAGGTAATTTTGTTCCCTAGTATTAGGGTGCTTTCTTAAGTTCCTATGTTACGGGTTTTTAACCCTTCAAGGATTTTAAGAGGTAATCAGGCTCGGAATTAAATTTTCAAAAACGAGGGTGTTTCAGAAAATTTTTGCTGAAAAATGTTTAATTTTCACCAATTTTCAAGCATTTTTGATGGTTTTTTGGATATCAAAGCAACTTTATAATGACTAAAATAACAGCAGCAATTACCGCTGTAGGAGGTTACGTTCCCAAATTTGTACTTACCAACAAAATGCTGGAAGGTATGGTGGAAACCAATGATGAGTGGATCGTTTCTAGAACTGGGATTAAAGAGAGACGTATATTAAAACCGGAAGAAGGGGAAGGAACTTCCTATATGGCCATTAAGGCGGCGAACGAGCTTATTGAAAAAAGAGATCTTGACCCCACAGAAATTGATTTGGTTATAGTGGCAACGGCCACACCGGATAATATGGTAGCCTCTACTGCAGCTTTTGTTGCAGCTAAAATTGGGGCTAAAAATGCCTTCGCTTATGATTTGCTGGCCGCTTGTTCCAGTTTTCTTTTTGGCATGTCTACAGCAGCTAGTTACATTCAATCCGGAAGGTATAAAAAGGTATTGTTGATCGGAGCTGATAAAATGTCCTCGATTATTGATTATACGGATAGAACTACTTGTATAATATTTGGGGATGGTGCTGGTGCTGCTTTGTTTGAACCTAATGAAGAAGGCTTGGGCCTTCAAGATGAATATCTTCGTTCGGACGGTAACGGAAGACAGTTTTTAGGGATGGATGCAGGAGGATCAATAATGCCTGCAACTGAGGAAACGGTAAAGAACAGAAAACACTATATTTATCAAGATGGTAGAACGGTATTTAAATTTGCCGTTTCTAACATGGCAGATGTGGCCGAAAAAATTATGCAACGTAATAACTTACAAGAGTCCGATGTTGCATGGTTGGTTCCGCATCAAGCCAACAAGAGGATCATAGACGCCACGGCGAATAGAATGGGCTTGGATAGTTCTAAGGTTCTTATGAACATACACAGGTACGGAAATACAACTTCTGCCACCCTGCCATTGCTCTTGGCGGATTTTGAAGGGCAGCTTAAAAAGGGAGATAACTTAGTGTTTGCCGCATTTGGAGGCGGATTTACCTGGGGCTCCATTTACTTGAAGTGGGCCTATAATTAATTTATTAGATTTCAAAACAAACTTAAATTCATGGATATAAAAGAGATTCAAAGCCTTATTAGATTTGTAGCAAAATCTGGTGCTAGTGAGGTGAAGTTGGAGATGGAAGACATTAAAATTACCATCAAAACGGGTTCTTCAGATGCCGGTCCTGAGACCACCTTTGTTCAACAAATACCCATGGCCCAGGCACCAATGCAACAGGCGCCTGTGCAAGCTGCACAACCAGCTGCTGAAGCGGCCTCTTCCGGGGCTAGTTCAGATGCTAAGAAAGAGGACGATTCTAAGTACATTACCATCAAGTCTCCAATTATTGGTACGTTCTACAGAAAACCATCACCGGATAAGGACGCATTTGTTGAGGTAGGAAGTAGTATTGGTAAGGGCGATGTTCTTTGCGTTATTGAAGCAATGAAGCTTTTCAATGATATAGAATCTGAAGTCTCTGGAAAAATAGTAAAGATTTTGGTAGATGATTCTTCTCCGGTAGAATTTGATCAACCATTGTTTTTGGTAGACCCTTCCTAGTTAAGAATTTCCAAATAAATGTTTCGGTAGCTACTTGTTGATTTAGACTCCGAGACCTAAAATTTGGCTTTTAATTTTAAAAGTTATGTTCAAAAAAATACTCATTGCCAATAGGGGAGAGATTGCGCTTCGTGTTATTCGTACGTGCAAGGAAATGGGCATCAAAACGGTGGCCGTTTATTCCAAGGCAGATGAAGAAAGTTTACATGTTCGTTTTGCGGATGAGGCCGTATGTATAGGTCCGGCGCCCAGTAGCGAATCCTATTTAAAGATACCGAATATCATCGCTGCAGCTGAGATTACCAATGCAGATGCCATTCACCCTGGTTACGGTTTCCTTTCCGAAAATTCTAAGTTTTCCAAGATTTGTGCAGAGCATGATATTAAATTTATTGGAGCTTCTGGAGAGCAGATAGACCGTATGGGTGACAAGGCCACGGCCAAAGAAACTATGAAACAGGCGGGTGTTCCTGTTGTACCGGGCTCGGAAGGATTGCTTAAGGATGTTGCCCACGCCAAAAAGGAGGCAAAGAAGATGGGATATCCTGTTATGATAAAAGCTACTGCCGGTGGTGGTGGTAAAGGTATGCGTGCCATTTGGTCCGAAGATGAGATGCAAAGCAATTTTGAAAGTGCAGTACAGGAAGCCACGGCCGCTTTTGGTAATGGTGGTATGTACATGGAGAAATTGATTGAAGAGCCAAGACATATTGAAATTCAAGTTGTAGGTGATCAGTATGGAAAGGCTTGTCACTTATCGGAAAGGGATTGTTCCGTTCAGCGTAGGCATCAAAAGCTTACGGAGGAAACACCTTCTCCCTTCATGACGGATAAACTACGTGATGATATGGGTAAGGCTGCCATCAAGGCTGCGGAGTTTATTAAATATGAAGGAGCGGGAACTATTGAGTTTTTAGTGGATAAACACCGTAATTTCTACTTTATGGAGATGAACACCCGTATTCAAGTAGAGCATCCAATTACGGAGCAAGTAATAGACTATGACCTCATTAGGGAGCAGATTTTAGTTGCAGGCGGCGTTCCAATTTCCGGAAAAAATTACCTTCCAAAACTACATTCGATTGAGTGTCGTATCAATGCCGAAGACCCTTATAACAATTTTAGGCCATCCCCAGGTAGAATTACCACATTGCACACTCCGGGTGGGCACGGGGTTCGAATGGACACCCATGTCTATAGTGGATATAGTATTCCGCCAAACTATGACTCTATGATTGCCAAGTTGATTACCACTGCGCAAACACGCGAGGAGGCAATTAATAAAATGAAAAGAGCATTGGATGAGTTTGTAATTGAAGGAATAAAAACCACCATCCCTTTTCATAGGCAATTGATGGATCATCCAGATTATTTGGCTGGAAATTATACCACCAAGTTTATGGAAACCTTTAAAATGGCTCCGGAAAAAGAAGATTAAAAATACGGCCCCGATTTTTCGGGGCTTTTTTTTGCGCTGCATTTTTTACCTTCATGCAATCGCAATGTAAAGGTTATGAATCTCAGCTATTGGGAATATAAAACATGGTTGGACCGCATTGATTTTACCGTAGTTGGTAGCGGCATTACAGGTCTAAATTGCGCCCTTCAGTTACGGGAACGATTTTCCAATGCAAAAATTTTGGTGATTGATAAGGGTGTTCTGCCTCAAGGTGCGAGTACTAAAAATGCCGGTTTTGCCTGTTTTGGTAGTATTTCCGAAATACTGGATGATTTAAAAAACCATTCGGAAGATGAGGTGGTAAATCTGGTGAATAGAAGATGGGAGGGAATTCAATTTCTTCGGAAAACTTTGGGTGATACCGCCATGGATTTTCAACAATTTGGGGGATATGAAATATTTTCTAAAAAAGATGAAGAGCTTTTTGAAAGTTCCATGGCCCAGATAGGTTATATGAATGAACTGCTTTTATCCGTTTTTGGCCAGAAGGCTTTTGAACTTTATTCCAATAATTTTGGTTTTGGAAATTGTCTGAATCAATCCGTGGTAAACCCATTGGAAGGTCAATTAAACCCGGGTAAAATGATGATTGCGTTGCTCAAAAAAGCAAGGGCGGCCAATATTAGCATTTTAAATGGGGTTGAAGTACAGCACCTAGAAGAGGGAAGCAATTCGGTAGTAGTAACGACACCTGAATTTGAATTTTCCTCCAACTATGTTTGCATTGCTACCAATGGCTTTGCGGCTCAGCTCACGGGAGAAAAAATAAAGCCAGCAAGGTCCCAAGTGCTTTTGACCAAGCCCTTGAAGAATTTAAAAGTCCAGGGAACCTTTCATCTAGATAAAGGTTATAGTTATTTTAGAAATTTGGATAACCGTATTTTATTAGGCGGTGGTAGAAATCTGGATTTTTCAGGGGAAGAGACTACTAAATTTGGTAACACAGAGGTAATTCAACTTCATTTGAAAAAAGTCCTTACTGAATTGATCCTTCCTAACCAGCAAATAGAAATTGATTGTAGATGGAGCGGAATAATGGGTGTAGGAAATTCCAAACGGCCCATTGTAAAACAACTGAGCGATCATGTATTCTGTGGAGTTAGGTTAGGGGGTATGGGCGTGGCTATAGGAAGTTTGGTGGGTAAGGAAATGGCAAACTTGGTTTAGCTTTTTTAGATTGTTTCTCTTCTTGATATTCGCTATTTTAATCGATTCTAATACCAACTAAAACTACATGTCCATAAAGAAAAAGCTTCGCAGTTCAGAATGGTTCAATAGCGACAATAAGAAAATGAATTTCGTACACCGTTCGTGGTTGCGAAATCAAGGGTATCCTGATGATTATTTTGAAGGTAAGCCCGTCATTGGCATCTGTAATACATGGTCCGATCTCACGCCTTGTAATGGACATTTGCGGCAATTTGCCGAAGTGGTGAAAAGAGGCATTCTGGAGGCAGGAGGTTTTCCTATGGAATTTCCGGTGATGAGTTTGGGCGAGACCATTATGAAGCCCACCACTATGTTATTTAGAAATTTGGCCAGTATGGATACTGAGGAGTCCATTAGGGCCAATCCCTTGGACGGTATTGTTCTTTTAACAGGATGCGATAAAACAACACCCTCTACGTTAATGGGGGCCTGTAGTGTAGATTTGCCCACTATCGTGGTTCCGGGAGGTCCCATGTTGAGTGGGCGTTTTAGAGGAGAGCAAATAGGTTCTGGTTCCATGAATTGGATGGTGAAGGAAAAGCAGAACAATGAGGCCTTTACGGATGCCGATTTTAGGGAAGCGGAAGTCTGTTTGGCCAGAAGTATAGGTCATTGTAATACAATGGGTACAGCTTCCACTATGTCAACCATGGTAGAAGCCTTGGGGTTAACACTGCCCGGATTTTCTTCCATTCCCGCTGCTGACGCCAGAAAGAAAATGTACGCACAGCTTTCCGGCAGACGTATTGTAGAAATGGTCAAGGAAGATTTGACTCTATCAAAAATACTTACTAGAGAGGCATTTGAAAATGCTATTGTAACCAACTCCGGGGTTGGCGGATCTACCAACCTTATTATCCATTTAACGGCCGTAGCAGGCCGTGTGGGCATTGATTTAAAGTTAGAGGACTTTGATATACATGGCAGCAAGATACCGTTGCTGGTCAATTTAAAACCGTCCGGGAAATACCTAATGGAAGATTTCTACTATGCAGGTGGCCTTCCCGTGGTTTTGAAGAACTTGATGCCCTTGCTGCATAAGGAGGTCATTACGGTAAATGGGGCCACAATGGCGGAGAATTATAAGGATGCCGTTTGTTATGAAGAAGATGTGATACGTACCCTGGAGAGTCCCTTAAAAAAAGAAGCGGGAATTGCAGTATTGAAAGGAAATCTGTGCGAAAATGGTTCAGTTATCAAGCCCTCCGCGGCTTCATTACATCTAATGAAGCATACGGGTAAGGCAGTAGTTTTTGAAACTATGGAAGATTATCATGAACGCATAGATGACCCCAACCTGAAAATTGATGAAAATAGCGTTATTGTTTTAAAAGGAGTGGGGCCTAAGGGATATCCGGGAATGCCGGAGGTAGGTAATGTAGACCTGCCCGCCAAATTGATCAAAAAAGGCGTGAGGGATATGGTTCGTATCTCGGATGGCAGAATGAGCGGTACCGCTGGTGGCACCGTAATACTTCATGTTTCCCCAGAATCATCTGTTGGCGGTACTCTGGCATTGGTAGAAAACGGTGATATGATTTCCTTGGATGTAGAAAAAAGAAGTTTGGAGTTATTGGTTTCTGATGAGGAACTACAAAAAAGAAAACAGTCTTGGAAAGCGCCCGAACCAAGAGCGGATAGAGGCTATGTAAAATTGTACATAGACCATGTGGAACAAGCGGATAAGGGTGCGGATTTAAATTTTTTGGTTGGAGGGTCTGGCTCTAAAGTGGAACGTGATTCGCACTAATTTATGAATACGTTAAAAGAGGAAGTATTTAGGTTTTGTACAGAATTTGTTCATAGTAGAATTTCTCGAATTAAAGCCTCGATAGCGGAAATCGAGGAATCATTACAAAGTGAAACCAAAAGTTCTGCTGGTGACAAACACGAGACCGGTAGGGCCATGATTCAGCTGGAAAGGGAAAAGTTGGGTGCTCAATTGGCAGAGGCAGAGCGTATGTTCCAAATTTTATTGCGTACGGCAAAGACTAGTGTTTCCAATAAAGGAGTATTGGGGAGTTTGGTTTTTACCAGCGCCGGTAATTATTATTTGTCCGTTTCTGCAGGGGAATTCAAAAATTCAGAATTAAGTGTATTTTGTATATCCGCTGCCACACCTATAGGAAAATTATTATTGGGGAAGGAAGTGGGAAATGAAGTATCCTTTAGGGATAAAAAAATCACTGTTTTAGAAATAAAATAGGAGGTTTACACCTGTCCCGTTCCTTTCATGGACAGATAAGTAGCTGTCCAAACGATGACGGACGAAAAGAATATACCTATGGTATTGGCCCAAAAAGCTTTGCTTTTTTCAATTCTAAAAAGATAGGTTGCAATGCTCCCTGCATAAACCCCTGTGCCGGGCAATGGAATCATTACAAAAAGGATAAGACCCCAAAAGCCATATTTCTGAATTTTACCTCCTGATCCCGTTTTGGCGCGTCTAGCTACATAAATAGCCGATTTCTTATAAAAAAACCAACGTAAGAAATACTTGTTAATCTTTTCCAAGAAGAATATCATGATAGGGAAAACAAGCACATTTGCCGCAAAGCAGGCAATGAAAACTAGGTAGATATTGTGTCCGTTGAGCATTCCATATGGGATGCCTACCTTGGCTTCACCAAAGGGCGATAAACTCCACAAAACAGCTATTATAAAATCTATGATAACAGTAAAATTAAATTCAGCAAAGCTAGCATTATCACAGTTTTGTACCAATTTCAACTCTTAAAAATTGATTAAAGTTTAGCTAAAGCCGATAAATGGTCTTTAGGTCATGGCTTTTAAACCGTTGAACGAATTTTTACAATAAATAGTAAGCTCCTAAGTTTTCTTGAAAACGTTTTGTACCCCCAAATCATTAGAATATGAAACAATTTTTTATCAAGCTTGCCCTTTTGGCATTTTTTTCCCTAACAACGTTTTCATGTAGTGTAGAATCTGAATTAGAAAATCTTACAGATGAAATTGAAAGAGTAAACCATTTGGAAACCAATAGCTTAGAAACAGCCAACTAACATTTTATTTGTAAAGAGTATGAGAGCCCCAATGGGGCTTTTTTTTGTAGCTACATCTTACTGTCACAATAAATTGTTTAAAATTTATTAACTTAGCTTAAACAAAGTTCACGGTATGAGAGAGATATCCCCCTATGATAAAGCTATAATGGCTTTCTTTAAAGAAAGAAAAATAACGGCGGCACCATTGTCATCTTGGGATATGTCCAGTGTACATTTTCAATTGTTCAGGGATTATTTTAAGAACGAGGAAGAAATCAAGCAACTGGCAAAAGAAGTCAAATGGAAAAATTATAAAGCTATTAGGCCCTCTAATATTGATTTGGATCGTGTAATAGTGGTTACCAATACTGAGTTGGAAATTGTGTATGCCACGGACAACATTAAGCGGATGTCCGGTTTTGAAAGAGATGAAGTTATTGGTAAAAAACCGAGTATGTTTCAGGGTGCACTAACAAGTGAATCGGTCAAAGCTAGAATTAGAAATTCCATTATAAATGAAGTGACTTTTGAAGAGACCATTACCAACTACAAAAAAAATGGCTCCCCCTATTCCTGTTGGATCAAGGGAGAGCCTATATTCAATAAAAAAGGAAAACTGGTCAACTTTATAGCTTTTGAAAAGGAAGTTGCCTAGTTAGCTTTAAAAGGCACAACTATCTATTTCTGTTACCCTTAAGGTATTTACCATACCTTTTTCCTTTATGGGCATTGCGGCAAGGCTAATGAGCATATCACCTTCTTCTAAGTAACCTTTCTGGCAGGCAATTTTATTTACATCCTCAATGGTTTCATCCGTTGTAACGTATCTATCGTAATAAAACGCCCTAACCCCCCACAATAGATTCAGTTGGGTAAGAATCCTTTTGTTGGAAGTAAACACTAAAATGTGGGCACTTGGTCTCCAGGCAGAAATTTGGAATGCCGTGTAACCACTATTGGTCAATGTTGAAATGGCTTTCGCCTTAATCTCATTGGCCATAAGTGCTGCGTGGTAACAAATAGATTTGGTAATGTATCTTTTGGTCTTGATGTGTGGTGGGTCGTGTGGAACTTTGATTAATTCCGAACTTTCCACACTTTGTAAAATACTCGCCATTTTATTGATTACCTGCACTGGATAATTTCCAACGGAAGTTTCTCCGGAAAGCATTACGGCATCCGCCCCATCCATTACAGAATTGGCAACATCATTTACTTCTGCCCGTGTAGGGGTTAAAGAGGTAATCATAGTTTCCATCATCTGCGTAGCGATAATTACGGGAATTCTGGCTTTTTTGGCTCTCAGAACCAATTGCTTTTGGATCAACGGCACTTCTTGAGCGGGAACCTCAACTCCTAAATCCCCTCGGGCAACCATTAAACCATCACAATAGGCAACAATTTTATCAATATTTTCTACCGCTTCTGGCTTTTCAATTTTGGCGATAATTGGAATTTTTTCTTCTGAATGCTCCTTGATCAAATTTTGAAGATCGATCAAATCTTGGCTAAAACGTACAAAAGAAAGCGCTATCCAGTCTACATTTTTAGAAATAGCAAAAATAGCATCGTTAATGTCCTTCTCCGTTAACGCCGGCAAGGAAATATTGGTGTTAGGTAGGTTAACACCCTTTTTGGATTTTAAGGGTCCACCCTGTACCACTTTTGCTTTTACTTCATCTTCCCCGTTTGTAGAAAGAACTTCAAAAATTAACTTACCATCATCCAACAAAATACGCTCACCGGGCTTTACATCCCTAGGAAAAGTGGCGTAGTTCATATACACTTTTTCACTTGTACCTTCAAAAGGTTCTCCGGTCATGAAGGTAATCTCATCTCCCGGATCAACAACAACCTCGCCGGCCATAACTCCTACACGCAGCTTGGGGCCTTGCAAATCTGCCAAAATAGACGAATACGTACCCAATTCTTCGTTGAGCTCACGAATCATATTTATTCTCTCGGTAACATCATCATAGTTTGCATGGGAAAAGTTGATGCGAAAGACATCTACACCAGCCTCTATCATATCTCGTAATACCTCTTTTTTGCTTGTCGCCGGGCCTAGCGTAGCTACTATTTTAGTCTTTTTTTTGTTAGGCATTGGTTCAAAAAATTAAGTTGTTTTTAGATTTTAGTTTGTTTATATCAATTTTGTAGGCCGCTATAATTTGGGGTACGGCCAACAGTGATTTTAATAGTTCATCCGTGTCATTAAATTCATCTTGCTCTAGCTTGAGAAAATAGTCTACATCCTTATGCTCCGGAACCATTGTAAAGTTGGAATAACCAGGCTCATTGCTAAAAAGATCCGTTCTTGCGGTTTGGTCTTCTTTTAAGCAATTGTTTGGAAAAAATGTCCAGTACCTGTCGTTAATATCATCCTTCCATTCAAAAATTGGAACCGTAGTATGGGTCGAAATATCAAGATCCTTGCGCCTTCTTCTAAAGGAAGCTTTAAGCGTAAGGTTTAAGGCGTAAGCTATGGCATAATCTTCAAAACTACTGTGCAATGCAATTAAATCGAAAGAATCTTCGTAAAAGTCCGCCGAAATTTTATGTACTGCCACCATAAGCACGGAAAGAAGCAAATATACTATTAATACCACACAACGCCTAGGTATGAACAGTCTAAAGCTAAAAATAGATAATCTATAACGTTTTAGTTACGTTGACCGCTATTTTTAAGACTTTTCCATCTTATCTTGAAGGGCATAATACGCCCTTTTAGAGGCTCTTTCCTCTGCTTTTTTCTTGGAGGTGGCCCGTGCCTTTGCCATGACCCTGCCCCCAATACTTAATTTTACGGCAAAATGTTTAAGAGTGTCGTTCCCAGTGTCTTCATAAACGTTGTAATCGAACGTTTTTTTCTGCTTTTGGCACCATTCAATAATGAGGCTTTTGTAACTAATAACTTTTCCTTCTAGTTGTTCAATGTCCACATACGGTTCAATGACCCGTTGGGCAATGAATTTTTCACAGTATTTATACCCCCGATCAAGGTAAATGGCACCCACCAAAGCTTCAAAAACATTGCCATGGATATTTTCTCCAAAATGGGTTTTTGGGATACGACTTTGAACAAAAGAAATAAGGCCCAAGTCTTTTCCAAGTTCGTTCAAATGCTTTCTACTCACTATTTTGGAACGCATTTTGGTTAGGTAGCCCTCATCACCTTCGGGAACTTGATCATAAAGGTGTTTGGAAATGATGGTTCCAAGCATGGAATCTCCCAAAAATTCCAATCTTTCGTAGTTCATGGGAGTACCATTTTTATCTTTCTTGTTAGCCGATCTATGTAAAAATGCGCGTTTATAGATATCAAGGTTTTTGGGCTTGAAACCTAAAATTTTGGTCATCCCCAAAAAAAAATCCCCATCCTTTTTGGAATGGGAATTGAATATATTGGAAGGAAAACCCATGGGAATTACTCGCTTATTTTTTTGAATATTACGCAAGCATTGTGTCCACCAAAACCAAACGTATTGCTCAAAGCCACATTAACTTCCCTCTCTTGCGCCTTGTTCAATGTAAGGTTTAGGCTAGGGTCTATATTTTCGTCTACTACCTCATGGTTAATGGTAGGCGGGACCAGACTGTGTTTCATTGCCAAAATAGAGGCAATGGCTTCAATGGCACCTGCCGCACCCAATAAGTGACCTGTCATGGATTTGGTAGAGTTGATGTTAATTTTTGGCGCATGGTCACCAAATACTTCACTTATGGCCTTGAGTTCTGCAACGTCACCTAAGGGCGTAGAAGTGCCATGGGTGTTGATGGCATCTACGTCTTCGGGTTTCAATCCTGCGTCTCTCAAGCAATTTTCCATTACACGTACAACGCCAATACCATCAGGATGTGGAGCCGTCATGTGGTAAGCATCACTGGAGAGTCCGCCACCTGCCACTTCCGCATAAATTTTTGCGCCTCTGGCCTTGGCATGCTCATATTCCTCTAGGATAAGCGCTCCGGCCCCTTCGCCTAAGACAAACCCATCTCTGGTCGCATCAAAAGGTCTTGATGCCGTCTCCGGGCTTTCGTTTCTGGTTGAGAGTGCGTGCATGGCTCCAAAACCGCCCATACCCGCAATAGTTACGGCTGCTTCACTACCTCCTGTTACTACCACATCACAATGGCCTAAACGTATATAGTTCAAGGCATCTATAATGGCGTTGGCAGAAGAAGCACAGGCCGATACCGTTGTATAGTTAGGCCCCATAAATCCATGTTTGATAGAAATATGTCCAGGGGCAATGTCGGCAATCATTTTAGGAATGAAGAAAGGGTTAAAACGTGGCGTACCGTTTCCTTCGGCAAAATTCATCACCTCATTTTGAAAAGTTTCTAGACCACCTATTCCGGCGCCCCAGATTACACCTACCCTAAACTTGTCCAAATTTTCTAGCTCCAGGCCAGAATCTGCAATGGCCTCATCCGATGAAACAAGGGCATACTGTGCAAACCTATCCAATTTGCGAGCTTCCTTGCGATCAAAATGATCTTCGGCATTAAAGCTTTTAAGTTCGCAGGCAAATTTTACCTTGAATTTTTCAGTATTGTAATAAGTTACGGGCGCTGAACCACTTTTACCAGTTTTCAGACCTTCCCAATACTCCTCAATATTGTTACCAATAGGTGTTAATGCTCCTAGACCGGTAACCACTACTCGCTTTAATTGCATTGAACTTAATTTTTCGTTTTGATTTAAGCCAACCGTAAATTAAAAAAAATTATCCATGCGATAAGGTTACCGCATGGATAATTTTGAATTCTCTATTTAAAGAATCATTAAAGATTACTTCGCTTCTTCTATATAACTAATGGCTTGGCCAACTGTTGCGATATTCTCAGCTTGATCGTCTGGGATTTGGATATCAAATTCTTTTTCGAACTCCATAATCAATTCCACTGTATCCAAAGAATCTGCCCCTAGGTCGTTTGTAAAGCTAGCTTCCGTTACAACTTCGTTTTCATCTACACCTAATTTATCAACGATGATAGCCTTTACTCTTGATGCAATGTCTGACATAATAAAATTGGTTTTAAATTTAAATTGTTGGCAAAAATAAAAAACTTTGGTTGAATTACACCATTTGCCGATAAAATGTCTTCTAAAATACTAAAATTAAAAATACAGCCATTACTTTACTTGCAATTATTTTTAACGTTTATGGCGCTAGCCTCATCTCCAATCTTAAGTGTTTTAACATGCCCGGATACCATAAAAAATATGGTAATTTGCATTGTAAATAGATAAACTGCTTAAGTAAAATATTTGTGGAGACCAAGAAAATTGTACTATTCGCATCCGGTTCCGGTTCAAACGTCGAGAATATTTTCAATTATTTTCAAACTAAGCCAGGGGTGGAGATTAGTTGCGTGCTAACCAATAAACGGGATGCTCAAGTTATAGACCGGTGCAACCGCTTAAAGATCAACGCGCTTTATTTCAACAGGTATTCGTTTTATCATACGGGCTTTGTCTGCTCGGTTCTTAAAAATTTGAAACCCGATTTAATTGTTTTGGCGGGCTTTCTCTGGAAAATACCCCAAGACCTTATTGATGCATTTCCACAGAAAATAGTCAATATTCATCCGGCATTGTTACCTAAGTATGGGGGGAAGGGCATGTACGGAGCCCATGTCCATAAGGCCGTTAAGGAAAATGCGGAAACTGAAACCGGTATTACCATACATTATGTAAACGAGCATTATGATGAGGGTGCCATTATTCAACAGGCAAAAACAACCTTGGTAGAAGGGGATACCCCAGAAAGCATTGCGGCCAAGGTACACGAGCTGGAATATGAACATTTTCCTAAAGTAATAGAACAATTATTGAAAGAAGGTTAATGGCAAAAAAGGAGAAATTCTATACGGTTTGGAAAGGCAAACGCCCCGGAATTTATGATACTTGGAAAGATTGTAAAGCTGCTATTGATGGCTTTAAGGGCGCCCAGTACAAATCCTTTACCAGTTTTGCCGAAGCCAAAAAAGCCTATAACGGGGATTATGCGGATTATAAGGGGAAGAAAAAACAGCCCGGCAAACTATCCGCTGCCGATGCCCTTAAATATGGTACTCCCAATTACAATTCCATTTCAGTGGATGCCGCTTCTAGTGGAAACCCTGGGATTATGGAATACCAAGGGGTTGATACCAAAACGGGCAAAAAGCTCTTTAAACAAGGTCCGTTTCAGCAAGGGACTAACAACATTGGTGAGTTTTTGGCCATTGTGCACGGGTTGGCCTATTTAAAAAAAAATAAGAGCGACCGTATTATTTATACCGATAGCCGAACAGCCATGAGTTGGGTGCGCAAGAAAAACTGCAATACCAAACTGGAAGAAAACGACAAGAACAAAGAACTTTTTGAAATGATCAGAAGGGCCGTGGAATGGCTGAAGACCAATTCTTATACTACCCCGGTGGTTAAATGGGAAACCAAGGTGTGGGGCGAAATTCCGGCGGATTTTGGTAGAAAGTAAAATTCACCTTTTTTTTATGCCCCTAAAGTTTCCTGTAAAGGACAATTGCGTACAGAAAACCGGCCTCATAAAATAGGGCGTTAAGAACGTAAAGAACGGGAGCGTTCAAATTATCCGTTTGTGGGGAATTGAAACGTGGTTTCAAGAAGTTAGGAGTTAGGAAAACATGAAAAACGATATAAGACGTAGGACATAGGACGTAAAACCATTAAACTTCCAAAAGTTATTTCTTCCTCATAAGTAAAAAAACCTTTTCAGATGGTTTAAGAAGGAAGCGGTCAGGCCTATTTTTGCAGCCTCTATTAACTTATAACTATCAACTAGAACAATCAACCATCAACTGCTTCCCCGTTCATTTTTTGCATTGCCCAAAAACACCCCTGTTTTGGCTTTGCCAAAACTGTCCCCTCAAGGGGACAATAATTCCCCCTTGGAAGGGGGTGCCCGCAGGGCCGGGGATGTATTCCCCTTCCTCCCGATAACTATCGGGAGGAAGGGACATTTTATTTCGGAAAGTTCAGCACAAGCAAGGGGATATTTTAAAAAGTACAAACTAAGAACTGCAGTTAGGGCCACTATTAACTTTTAACAAAGAACTTTCAACCATCAACCATCAACCATCAACCATCAACCATCAACCAATAACCAACAAGCTTGGCACGCACGTAGGATATATGCACGATACATTTCCCCATTTACTACCTAAAACACCCCGTTTACCGAATTTTATAATTTGATATCCGCCGTAAGGTAAATTCGCTTTGCAAAAGCTTATATTTGCAGCAAAATTGCAGAACCTTATGGGTAAACTTTTAATTGTGGGTACCGTTGCCTTTGACGAGATTGAAACCCCTTTTGGTAAAACGGGGAAGGTATTGGGCGGTGCCGCCACTTTTATTGGATTGGCAGCCTCTCAGTTTGATGTGGAATCGGGCATTGTTTCTGTTGTTGGTGATGATTTGCCGGAGGCCTATCTAGATACATTAAGGGCCAAGAACATAGACCTTGAAGGGGTGGAAATAGTAAAAGGAGGCAAAACTTTTTATTGGAAAGGCAAATACCACAACGACCTAAACAGCAGGGATACCCTTATCACAGATTTAAATACGTTAGCCGATTTTCAACCAAAGGTTCCCGGTCATTTTAAGAATGCTGATGTGGTTATGTTGGGTAATTTGCACCCATCCGTTCAGTTGAGTGTAATTAATCAGATGGAAAAGCGACCAAAACTTATTGTTTTGGATACCATGAATTTTTGGATGGATAACACCCTTGAAGAACTAAAAGAGGTCATTAAGCACATAGACGTTATAACCATCAACGATGAAGAGGCACGACAGTTGACCGAAGAATATTCATTGGTAAAGGCTGCGGCGGCAATCCAAGAAATGGGTCCTAAATACGTGGTCATTAAAAAAGGGGAGCACGGCGCCTTGTTGTTTCATGATGAGAATGTCTTTTTTGCACCGGCACTGCCCTTAGAGGAGGTTTTTGACCCCACTGGTGCAGGAGACACCTTTGCTGGAGGATTCACAGGATATTTGGCTGCGACGAACAATTTGTCCTTCAAGAATATGAAAAGAGCGGTAATCCATGGGTCCAATTTAGCCTCTTTTTGTGTAGAGCGCTTTGGAACCGAACGAATGAAGGATTTAACAAAAGAAGAGGTGAGCAGAAGGTTGCTTGAGTTCAAGGCCCTCACCCAATTTGATATAGAATTAAAGTAAAACATGCCCCTATCCAAACAGGGGCTTTTTTAATAGAGAAAGGATAGTGTAATGAGTGATGCTATAAAACACGAATGTGGTATTTCGGTAATTCGCCTACTTAAACCGTTGGAGTATTACAAGGAAAAATACGGAACGGCCTTTTATGGGGTAAACAAGATGTATTTGATGATGGAAAAGCAGCACAACCGCGGTCAAGATGGTGCGGGCTTTGCCAGTATTAAGTTAGATGTAGACCCAGGAGAGCGGTATATGAGTAGGGTACGTTCCTGTGCCCAACAACCCATTCAGGATATTTTTGCGCAAATCAATGACCGTATAAACAATACACTAACAGAATTTCCAGAATACCAAAATGATGTTGCCTTGCAGAAAAAGCATATTCCCTACATAGGGGAGGTCTTGCTAGGTCATGTTAGGTATGGAACCTTTGGTAAGAACAGTATAGAAAGTGTTCACCCATTCTTGCGGCAAAATAACTGGATGCACCGTAATTTAATCGTTGCCGGTAACTTTAACATGACCAATGTGCATGAACTCTTCGATAATTTGGTGCAGTTGGGTCAGCATCCAAAGGAGATGGCAGATACGGTTACGGTTATGGAAAAAATAGGTCACTTTTTAGACGATGCCGTTGCCAAATTGTACAAGCAGATTAAAAAGGAAGGGTATACGAAACAGGAAGCCTCTCCCTTAATTGCCGAAAGATTAAAACTTAATAAAATACTTAAGCGCGCTTCTAAAAACTGGGACGGTGGCTATGCTATGGCCGGGCTATTGGGCCATGGAGATGCCTTTGTACTCAGAGACCCTGCAGGCATTAGACCAGCGTATTGTTATAAGGATGATGAAGTGGTGGTGGTTGCATCAGAAAGGCCTGCCATTCAAACGGTCTTTAACGTAAAATATGATGATGTAGTGGAACTGGACCCCGGTAACGCCATCATCATCAAGAAAAACGGAAGTGTATCCATCAAAGAAATCATAACTCCTGTAGAGCGCAAGGCCTGTTCTTTTGAACGAATCTATTTCTCTAGGGGAAGTGATAAGGAAATTTACCAAGAGCGTAAAGAATTAGGTAGGTTATTGTTTCCGCAAATCTTGAAGTCCATTGACCATGATATGAAAAATACTGTGTTTTCATATATACCGAACACAGCGGAAACTTCCTTTTTTGGAATGGTCAAAGAAGCACAAAATTATCTGAACAAGAAAAAGGAAGAGCAAATTCTAGAGCTGGGCCCAAAAATCACCAGCGAAGAATTGCATGAAATTTTGTCCATTAGGCCTAGGATTGAGAAGGTAGCTATCAAAGATGCCAAGTTGAGGACTTTTATTGCTCAGGACAGCGGAAGGGATGATTTGGTCACCCACGTTTACGATATCTCCTACGGGTCTGTAAAAAAAGGGGATAATCTGGTAATTATTGATGATAGTATCGTTCGCGGTACCACCTTAAAAAGAAGTATTCTTAGGATATTGGATAGGCTTTCTCCCAAAAAAATTGTGGTGGTGTCCTCCGCTCCGCAAATTAGATATCCGGATTGCTATGGGATAGATATGGCCAAGCTGGAAGATTTTGTAGCTTTTAAGGCCGCCTTGGCATTGCATCAAGAAAGGTTGACCATGAATGTGGTAGATGACATATATGATAAATGCATTCAGCAAGTTACTTCTAAAGATATAGAGGTGGTCAATTACGTTAAGGAGTTTTATGCGCCGTTTACAGATGAAGAAATCTCTCAAAAAATAGGGGAGCTGTTGAGTCCGGAGGGTATTAATGCAGAAGTACAGATTATTTACCAAAATATAGACAATTTACATCAGGCTTGTCCTAAGAACTTAGGCGATTGGTATTTTACGGGAGATTACCCCACACCGGGTGGAAACAGAGTGGTCAATAAGGCCTTTATCAACTTTTATGAAGGTAAAAACGAAAGGGCGTACTAACACATTTTATCGATTAAAAGCGTAGTTGATGGTAGTTTGTCGATCATCTAAGTCGTTTAACGGCTTTTTGATTGTAGGAGAACTACCACCCTATAATTTTAAACTTGCCATAGCATAAGTAGGTTAAGTTCATGGTAAGATTTGGGGCAAAAAAGGTGGAGACTTCTCCACCTTTTTTATTTTCAAGAGGTTAGAGCCTTTCATCAATTTTATAGTAGCCCTTTTTTAATTTGAGAAGTAGTTCATCTTATTTATAGGTCATTTGACAAAGAACTTTTAGTGCCGATACATGTCGCTCTATATTTGGAGGACCATAGCATAAGTAGGTTAAGTTCATGGTAAGATTTGGGGAAAAGGCGGAGCATTGCTCCGCCTTTTTATTTTCTACTTCATCGGTCAAGAAAGGCATTTTATTTACTACCTCTATATTTTATAGTTTTTATGATTGTGGTGGCCAAATGTGAAAAAGGGTATTTTGACCACGAATTTGTTCGTTTATCCAATACCTTTTTTAACCGAACTTATTCACTTTATATTTGGAGGACCATAGCATAAGTAGGTTAAGTTCATGGTAAGATTTGGGGAAAAGGCGGAGCAATGCTCCGCCTTTTTATTTTATAGAATCATCACGATTTCACCATGTTATGGGTAAAAGCTCCCCGTTATGTTAACAAAAAGGATTAAAATTTCTTAAAATTCTTTTTTTATTTCCCACAATACCAGTATTTTAGTCTTGCCATAGCATAAGTAGGTTAAGTTTATGGTAAGATTTGGGACGAAAAGGGTGGAGATTTCTCCGCCCTTTTCTATTTCAACTATTGACTGATTTAGAAACAAAAAGCCAGTTTATATTCGCAAACAAAAAAGCCGCTAGAAATTAATCTAGCGGCTTTTTTATAGTATATAATGTTACTTATTTACCTGAAGCATACAGTTCGGAAACCTTGTCCCAATTAATCACATTGAAAAATGCATTAACGTATTCGGGTCTTTTGTTCTGATAGTTAAGATAGTAAGCATGTTCCCAAACATCCAAACCTAAAATTGGTAATCCTCCGCAACCAACTCCTGGCATTAAAGGATTGTCTTGGTTAGGAGTACTACAAACTTCTACTTTTCCACCTTTATGAACACATAACCATGCCCAACCTGAACCAAATTGTCCGCCAGCGGCACTACTAAACTTTTCTTTAAAAGAATCGAAAGAACCAAAAGCATCTTTGATGGCATCTGCCAATTCGCCAGATGGTTCTCCGCCTCCGTTAGGAGCCATTACTTCCCAAAAAAGTCTATGGTTGTAGAAACCTCCACCGTTGTTTCTTACTGCACTATTGCTTAAATCAAGGTTCTCCAGAATTTCTTCGATTGACTTGCCAGCCAAATCTGTTCCTTCTATGGCACCGTTCAGTTTTGTTGTATATCCGTTATGGTGCTTCGTATGATGTATCTCCATGGTACGAGCGTCAATATGTGGTTCTAACGCATCGTAAGCATAGGGTAATTTTGGTAATTCAAAAGCCATTTTACTTATGTTTTTAGATTATTATTTAGTAAACTGAAAAGTACGGTTTTTAACAGTCAAAATACCTTAATTATTTGTTAAGAACTCTTTTAGAATCCTTATTTTGCGTAAAAAAGCACTTGGAGGATATTCCTTATAAAATATACAATGCATCAGCGGGGTCTGGAAAGACCTATACACTTACCAAAGAGTACCTTAAGATTGTTTTGGAGACCAAGGGTGGCTATAAAAAAATATTGGCCATCACCTTTACCAATAAGGCCGTAAATGAAATGAAATCCCGGATTTTGCGAAGCTTGGAGGATTTTGCCTTAAATGGTAGCCAAGGTTCATCTGCAATCTTGTTCAGGGAGGTGCAAGCGGAGCTTTCAATAACGGAAGCAGACCTTAAAAATAGGTCGGCCATAACTTTAAAGGAGATACTTCATAATTACGCTTTTTTTGATATCTCAACCATAGATAAGTTCACCCATAGAATAATAAGAACTTTTGCAAAAGACTTGGGTATTCCACAGAATTTTGAAGTGGTTCTGGAAACGGATTTATTGCTAGATGAAGCTGTTGGCAAATTGTTGCAAAGGGCTGGAACGGATGAAAAGCTCACAAAGGTGTTGTTGGATTTTGCTATAGAGAAAATAGATGATGATAAAAGTTGGGATATTTCCCAAGACCTTTTCAATATTGGAAAGCTCATTTTCAACGAAAACCATTCCGCGCATCTTGAAAACCTTAAAAACAAGAGTATTGATGATTTTCTTTCCTTAAAATCGGAATTGCGCAAGAATCAAAAGCTTCTAGAGGAGAAATTGATTTCCACGGCCAATGATATTTTAAGCTTAATTGATGAAACTGGCTTGGAGTTTTCAGATTTCACTAGAGGTTATTTTCCAAAATTTATTGAAGGGATTGCAAACGGTAATTTCAATATAAATTTTGATGCGGGTTGGAAACAGAACTTTGAATCCACCGTGTTGTACAACAAATCTGCCCCCGAAAATGTTAAGACCACTTTAGAAGATTTACATCCCACTTTAAGAAAGGGGTTTTTAGGTATTAAAAAGTATTATTATCAACTTCAATTTTCCAAAAATATATATGGCAATGTAGTGCCACTTACCGTATTGAATTCCATAAGAAAGGAAGTGAAGACCTTACAAAAAGACCGCGATTTACTTTTAATATCTGAGTTTAACGAGCTTATCTCAAAAGAAATAAAAAATCAACCGGCTCCATTCATATATGAACGTTTGGGAGAAAAGTACCGGCATTATTTTATTGATGAATTTCAAGATACTTCTTTGGCGCAATGGAGCAACCTTATTCCATTGGTGGGCAATGCCTTGGAAAGCATGGATGCACAAGGTAAAAGCGGCTCCATCTTTTTGGTAGGGGATGCCAAACAGGCCATCTATCGTTGGCGTGGAGGTAGGGCAGAGCAGTTTTTAAATTTAGTGGGTCTACGGGCAAATCCCTTTGTAATAGAACCAAAGACTTATAATCTTCCGGTAAATTATAGGAGCCACGAGGAGATTATCAACTTTAATAATGATTTTTTTACCATTACCAGTCCCTTTTTAAACAATGATCTATACCGTACGCTTTTTGAAGATGGTAATAGGCAGAAGACCAATTTTAAAAAAGGAGGACACGTTAGTATCAATTTTATTGAGGAGGAAGAAGGTCTTTTAAAAGAAGATGTTTACGGCAATGAGGTTGTTAGCACAATTGGTGAAATTATTGGTAAGGGCTATGGCCTTCAAGACATCTGTATATTGGTAAGAAGTAATAGGCATGGTGTGTTCTTGGCAGATTTCTTGACCCAAAATGACATTCCTACTATATCCTCAGAAAGTTTATTGTTGGTAAGTAGCGAGAAGGTGCGTTTTCTAGTAAATCTTTTACGTTATGCCATTGACCCACAAAATAGGGAAGTTGCTTATGAGCTATTGAAATTTCTTGGTAGTAGAGAAGACAAGGGTCATTCCATTATATATGCTAGCTTGGATAAAGTTGAGCGCTTATTTTTTGAAGGCTTTGATTTTGATATAAAAAAATTGTCCCGTATTTCTGTTTATGATGGTTTGGAATGGGCCATTAAACAGTTTAAGCTGGCGGAATCATCCGATGCATATTTGTCGTTTTTCCTTGATGAGGTTTTTGATATTGAAAAAAAGGAAGGCACTGGCATCTATTCTTTTTTGGATAATTGGGAAAAAAGAAAGGATAGGCTGAGCGTAACTGCTCCTGAAAACTTAAATGCAGTTAGGATTATGACCGTTCATAAATCAAAAGGACTGGAATTCCCATTTGTTATTTTTCCCTTTGCCAATGAGCATATTTATAAACGGATAGGAGGTAAGAAAATGTGGCTTCCGGTAGCACCTGATTTTGTAAAAGGTTTTGAGGAGGTGTTGGTCAATGAAAAGAAGGAGCTTACGGAATATGGTCAAGACGCACAAGACCTTTACAATCAAGAAGAACATTTAATGGAGCTTGATTCCTTCAATGTGCTTTATGTAGCTTTGACCAGGGCTGAAAATGGTCTTTACATAATAAGTGAAATGGACTTGGATAAATCAGGTCGGGAAAAACCTGAGTATTATTCCGGACTTTTTATTCATTTTCTTAAAAGTAAGGGGTTGTGGAGTGAGGCAGAAAGACAATATAATCTTGGTTTTTTAGAAATGAATACAGAGGAGCCTTCAATAGCTATGCAAAACCATGTAGATTTTGCCTATTCATATAAAGAACGCGAGGCTTTTCAAATTTTAACCCAGTCCGGGTCACTTTGGGATACAGAAGTAGAAGAGGCTAGAGCCAAGGGAAATCAGATTCATCATGTACTGGGGCTCATAGAAACCAAGGATGATATAGAGAGTGCGCTAAAAAAATCCGTCGCTACCGGAATTGTAAATCAAGATGAGGTTTCTCGAATTGAACTGGAACTGCTGGCTGTCATACAACATCCCAGTCTACAACCTTATTATATAAAAGGTAAGGTATATATGAACGAAAAAGATGTGATTACCTCAACCGGTACTATTTTGAGACCGGATCGTGTTGTTATAGAAGGTAAAAAAGCTGTTCTCATCGATTATAAGACAGGTAAAAGAAATCCAAAATATACTGAACAGATTTATTCCTATGCCGATGCCCTTCAAGAAATGGGGCTTGAGGTAACCCATAAAATTCTGGTTTACATCAATGATACCGTAAACCCGGAATTTGTTTAACTCTTGGTTTTATTATTCTTTTTATCCTTGATGTATTTATAGCTTAAGTATGCAAATTGTGCCCCTACCAAAGCTAGTGTGTATTTTCTGCTGCGTACCAATGTAGACGCTAATCCTAATAGTTTTGACTTCATAAGTTCTGTTTTTATTTACATGATAGATATTTTTTACATTTGGAAAGAACCCAATCAGTTCAAAAAATATCTTATTCATTACAACACATTTAGTTTAAGTATACCTATATAATATGTACGGGAAGATTAAAGAGCATCTACAGGAAGAATTATCACAAATAAAGGAAGACGGGCTTTTTAAAGAGGAGCGAATTATAACCTCTAAGCAGGGTGCGGATATCCAATTAGCCGATGGAACGGAGGTAATAAACTTTTGTGCCAACAATTATTTGGGGCTTTCCTCCCATCCGGAAGTAATAAAAGCGGCCAAAGATACTTTGGATACCCACGGTTTTGGGATGTCATCGGTCAGGTTTATTTGCGGGACCCAAGACATTCATAAAGAACTTGAGAAAACAATTGCTAACTTTTATGGCACGGAAGACACCATATTATATGCTGCCGCTTTTGATGCCAATGGGGGGGTCTTTGAACCTTTGCTTACTTCAGAAGATGCTATCATTTCAGATTCTTTGAACCATGCTTCCATAATTGACGGGGTGCGCCTATGCAAAGCAAAACGCTACCGCTATGCAAATAGTGATATGGCAGATTTGGAAAAGCAACTAAAGCAGGCCAATGAAGATAATGCTAGGTTCAAAATAATTGTTACGGATGGTGTTTTTTCCATGGATGGGCTAGTGGCTCCATTGGATAAGATTTGTGATTTGGCAGATGCCTACGATGCCATGGTCATGATAGATGAGTGTCATGCTACTGGCTTTATTGGTGCTAGCGGTATAGGTACACTGGAAGAAAAAGGGGTAATGGACCGTATTGATATTATTACTGGAACACTAGGAAAGGCTCTTGGTGGTGCTATGGGTGGTTACACCACAGGGAAAAAAGAAATTATTGAGATATTGAGGCAGCGTTCCAGGCCCTATTTATTCAGCAATTCCTTAGCGCCTGCAATTGTGGGTGCTTCCATAAAAGTTTTTGACCTATTGCGAAATGACACTTCGCTAAGGGACAAGCTTCATGAAAACACCAACTACTTTAAAGAAGGTGTCAAAAAAGCCGGTTTTGATATTATTGATGGAGAATCTGCTATTGTACCGATTATGTTATATGATGCCAAGCTGGCACAGGAGATGGCCAACCAACTTATAAAAAGGGGAATTTATGTGATTGGCTTCTTTTATCCGGTAGTTCCTAAAGGTAAAGCAAGAATTCGCGTACAACTCTCTGCTGCTCATGAAACTAAACATTTAGACCGGGCAATCGCAGCATTCACGGAGGTAGGCAAGGCTTTAAAAATCGTTTAAATGCATTATTTTTCCCATAAAAAGCGTTAAAAAAAATAGGAAATTGATTTTGTTAATAATATTTAACAACTTACATTTGCAGCTAATAAACACTTAAACTTAAAAATTTGAACATGAAACATCTTAGCAAATTATTGGTTGTTGTCCTACTAGTTGTAGGGGCTAACAGCATACAAGCGCAAGACGAGAATAACCCTTGGCAGGTTAGCTTTGGGGTTAATGCCATAGACACCTACCCAACTGGTGACGATGGCGGTTTCGGTAGTCAGCTTTTCAATGCCACTGACCACTGGAACATTCTTCCTTCTATCTCTTACGTTGGTGTATCAAAGTACGTTGGTAACGGTTTCTCTGTAGGAGCCAGAGGTTCTTTGAACAAACTTGACAAGCTTGGAGATACAAGTGTAGACGATCTTTCTCACTACGCTATAGATGGTACTGTAAAATATAACTTTATTGAAGGAACTGTAATCGACCCATTCGTAGAAGTAGGTGGGGGTTATACTTGGGTAGACGAGATTGGTGCCGGTACTGTTAACGGTGGTGTTGGTATCAACTTTTGGTTTACAGATAACATCGGTTTAACTGTTCAAACTACTTACAAGCACGCTTTCGAAGATTATTTGGCTAAGCACTGGCAGCACCTTGCTGGTATCGCTGTTAAATTTGGTGGTACTGATACTGATGGTGACGGTGTATATGACAAGGACGATGCATGTCCAGAGGTTGCTGGTCTTGAGGCCTTCAACGGTTGTCCAGATGCGGATGGCGATGGTATCGAAGATAGCAAAGATGCTTGTCCTAACGAAGCTGGTTCTGCTGAAATGAACGGTTGTCCTGATTCTGACGGTGACGGTGTTGCTGACAAAGATGATAAATGTCCAGATGTTGCTGGTCTTGCTAACTTAGCTGGATGTCCTGATGCTGACGGTGACGGTGTTGCCGATGGTGACGATGAGTGTCCTAACGAAGCTGGTCCTGCTGAAAACAAAGGTTGTCCATGGCCAGATAGCGATGGTGACAGCGTACTTGACAAAGATGACAAGTGTCCAGATGTTGCTGGTACCGTAGCTAACCAAGGTTGTCCTGAAGTTACTGAAGAAGTACAGAAGCAATTGAACGACTATGCTAGAACTATCTTGTTCGATACTGGTAAGTCTTCCATCAAAGCTGAGTCTACTTCTGTAATGGTAGATATCATCACTATCTTGAAAGAGTACCCAACTGCTAAGTTTACAGTTGAAGGTCACACTGACAGTGTAGGTAGCCAGAAATTGAACCAAAGCCTTTCTGAGTCTAGAGCTCTTTCTGTAAAAGAATTCTTGGTAGACAAAGGAATTGAGGAGTTCAGATTATCTGCTATCGGTTACGGTGAGGATAAGCCAATCGCTTCTAACGCTACAAGAAGCGGTAGAAAAGAAAACAGAAGAGTTGAAATTAACTTAGTGAAGTAATTCAACCTTACTAAATAATTTAAAAAGCCCCGACATTTATGTCGGGGCTTTTTTATTTTTGGGCTATGCAGAGTTTTTTAGAACAGGTAGCCCTAGAAGTAATAAACAGTAAACTTTCTTTGGAAAAAACGGTTTTTGTACTACCCAGCAAAAGGGCCGGAACATTTCTTAGGACTCTATTGGCGAGGACGGCCAACGCTACCTTTTTCTCTCCTGATATCTATAGTATTGAAGGCTTTGTAGAAGAAATTTCAGGGCTTTCTTTTGCTTCACATACAAAACAGCTATTTACTCTTTACGAGGCTTACCTCGAACAATCTTGGGAACGTAAGGATGATTTTTTTGCTTTTTCCAAATGGGGGTCCACTCTTTTGCAGGATTTTAATGAGATTGATAGATATCTAATAGATTCCAATAGCCTGTTCAGTAATTTGGCGGCAATACAGGAATTAAATCATTGGTCTCTTCAGGCGGAAAAAACCAAAATGATGAAGGAATATCTGAGTTTTTGGAATAATTTGGATACACTTTATGGCCGGTTTAATGAGAAGTTACTTAGTGGCGATTTAGGCCATCAGGGACTGGTGTATAGAATAGCATGCCAAAAATTAAGTAGGTACTTGAAGTCTCATACGGATAAGCATTTTGTTTTTATAGGTTTCAATGCTCTTAATACTGCGGAAAGCACCATTATACAAGAGGTACTTGAGAAAACCCAAGCCAGAATCTATTGGGATTTGGATTCTTATTTTCTTAATGATGAGATTCACGATGCAGGTTTATTCATTCGTCAGCATAAAAAAGAGTGGTCTTATTTTGAGAACAATGAATTGAAGGGAATTAGCTCTAATTATCTTCAGAATAAGGCGATAAAAATTATTGGTGTTCCAAAAAATATATCGCAGGTCAAATATGTAGGACAGTTGTTAAAGGAAATAGAGGAGGACACTTCCATTGATTTAAAGAAGACAGCAGTTGTCTTGGGCGATGAAAGTTTAATGAATCCTTTGTTAAATTCAATTCCCGAAGAAATTTCTAGGGTTAACATCACTATGGGCTATCCTTTGGTTCAAACCCCTATGGCTTCCCTTTTTGATCAATATTTAAATCTTTATTTGAATAGAACGGACCAAGGTTGGTTTCATAGATTGTTGGAATCGTTTTTATCCCATCCCTATATTCAATTGACCTTGGATTTTGAAGAGGAAAATAAGGTAAACACCTTGTTGTCCTATCTTAAAACCAATAATTACGCCTATATAGGTTCTCAAAAACTTAGAGATCTTGTTAACAGTGATTTGAGTGAAATTTTGTTTTTGGATAATACTCCAACACCAATTCAATGGATAGAAAATTGCCAAGCACTCATCTTACAAATGAAAGGAGTACTTCAACAAAAGAACGATTCCTTAGGTTTAGAATACCTCTATAGGTTCCATAGAGTTTTTAATCAATTACGGGACGTTATTAAGGACCATCAGTTTGTGAACGACTTAAAGTCGCTACAATCGCTTTATAGGGAGGTAGTTGGATCTGAGTCTTTGGATTTTCAAGGGGAGCCTTTAGAAGGTTTACAGATTATGGGAATGTTGGAGAGTAGAAATTTGGATTATGAAACGGTCATCATCACTTCAGTGAATGAAGGCATCCTTCCTTCAGGGAAATCCAATAATTCATTTATACCCTTTGACTTAAAAGTAAGGTTGGGTCTACCCACCTATAAGGAAAAGGATGCTGTTTATACCTATCACTTCTATAGGCTTCTTCAAAGGGCGAAGAATATCTTCATATTATATAATACAGAGCCCGATGTGCTCGAAGGTGGGGAGCGAAGTAGGTTGATACATCAACTTTTAACCGATATCAATATGAAATCGTTTATAGCGGAATCTATTGCAGCACCAATCATTCAGCCTCAAGTAAAAAAAGAGGAAAAGGTGGTTAAAGACCAACACTTGCTAAAATTAATTAAAGAACATGCAACCAAAGGTTTTTCACCAACATCCCTGACTAATTACATAAGAAACCCTATAGATTTTTATAAACGAAATCTCTTAGGTATCGATGATGTTCTGGAGGTGGAAGAAACCATTGCCGCAAATACATTTGGTACGGTGGTACATGATACCTTAGAAGAACTTTATACGCCATTTATCGGTTCGTACCTGTCTATAGATAAGCTTAACGGACTAAAGAATTCCATTTATGGAACCGTTCAAAAGCACTTCTCCAATTCTTATTTGGGAGGCGATATTTCAACAGGTAGAAACTTAATTGCTTTTAATGTAGTAGTGCGGTATGTAGAAAACTTTATTACAATGGAAATTGCAGAACTTGAACACCATCAAATAAAGATTTTAGGTCTGGAAAAAAGCATGAAGACCACCTTGGATATTTCAGGAATTAATTATCCAATTACTTTAAAAGGAAAATTAGACCGTATAGATGAATTGGATGGCGTTATTCGCATCATTGACTATAAAACCGGTAAAGTGATTCCTTCACAGGTAGAGATTGTGGAATGGGAAGAAATTATTTTGGATTATAAGTACAGTAAAGCTTTTCAACTTCTTTGTTACGCCTTAATGTTTCATGAAATGGAAGGTATCAACAATTTGGAATCCGGTATTGTTTCCTTTAAAAACTTGGGGGCCGGTCTTATGAGCTTTGCTACCAAGGAAAGTAGTAGGAGTCGAACAAAAAATAAGGAAATCAACCTGGAAATTCTGGAATTATTTCAGCAGCATTTGGCCAATTTAATTCGAGAAATTTGTAATCCGGAAATTCCGCTCCTCGAAAAGCAAGTATAAAAAAGGCAGCTTTGCTGCCTTTTTAGTTTTATCCTATTTTTTATCCGGTCTGCTAGGCCGTACTTCCACTTTACTAGGAAGTGTCCTCGGGTGAATTTTTAATAGATCCACTACCATTTGACCAATATCTTCCGGTTGAATTTTCCATGCATCCTTATCATCCGGTTGGTTCCCCGCAAAATGCGTAGCTACGGAACCTGGCATAATAGTAGTTACTTTAATGTCAAACTTTCGAAGGTCTAACATGGCGGCCTGTGTAAAGCCTACTACTCCAAATTTGGTTGCATTGTACCCTGCGCCATTGGCAAAAAAGTTCGTACCGGCCAAGCTAGCCAAGGTCATATAGTACCCTTTCGATTTTTTAAGTGCCTCTACAGAAGCTTTTAGAGTATGAAACACCCCATTAAGGTTGGTGTTGATCATCTGGTGCCATTCCGTTTCCGTCATTTCATCAACTGAGGCAAAATTACCGACCCCTGCATTGGCCAAGACCACATCTATCTGTCCCCATTTTGCAATGATTTTTTTAACGGCATCTTCCTCATCCCTAAGTTTGGATACGTCTGAAGATATGGCAAGTACCCTACTATCATCACCAAGTTGTGCGGCCGCTTTTTGTACCGTTTGAAGCGTTCTACCGCTAATGGCGACTTTCATTCCTGCTTCCAGCAATTTTTGAGCAACCCCAAAACCTATTCCTTTGGAGCCACCAGTTATATAAGCAACTTTATCTTTTAAATTTTCCATGGTTATATTTTTTTTCTGAATGTAAAACGACCAAGGGAAACCCAAAAATAAGCGACGTTATAGTTTTCTTAAAAAGATTTTAGTTAAACGATGAACGCTATGAAGCCTCTTTGTATTCTTTTTCTTTTTTCTTGTTTAAAAGGGAATAGAGTTCTATTTTTAAAACCTTGCAGATTTAAGAATGTAGACGATAAAAATCTGCTAATCCTAAATCAAATTAGTACATTAATTGAAATATGGCAAAACAACCCAATTTAATAAACGATAATTTTTTGTTGCAAAGCAAGTATGCTGAAGAGCTCTATCATGAGTTTGCTGTACACATGCCTGTAATCGATTACCATAATCATTTATCGCCTAAGGCCTTAGCGGAGAATACAGTTTTTGATTCCATTACTGCCGCTTGGATAGATGGAGACCATTACAAGTGGAGGGCCATGCGAACCTTGGGAGTAGATGAGAAATTTATAACCGGTAATGGTACCGCAAAAGAAAAGTTTTCTCAGTGGGCCTATACTGTACCCTATACCATGCGCAATCCTCTTTATCATTGGACTCACATGGAACTTACCCGCTATTTTGGTATAACGGATTTACTTTCCGATAAGAATGCGGACTCCATCTTTGATGCAACATCAGAAAAATTACAATCTCCGGAATATAGTTGTAGAGGACTCATATCTAAAATGAACGTGGAGGTACTTTGTACAACGGAGGACCCAACTGATACGTTGGAATATCATCAGCAATTGGCAAAAAGTTCTTTTGGCACCAAAGTGAGTACAGCCTTTAGGCCGGACAAGGCCATTGTCATTTCAGATAGTGGTTACAATGCATACTTGGACAAGCTTGAAAAGGTAACCAATATGAACATCTCCAGTTACCAAAAGCTGTGTAATGCCCTGCGTAACCGAATTGAACATTTTCACGAAAACGGATGCCGTGTTTGTGATCATGGACTAAACCATTTGTTTGCAGAAGATTATACGGATTCTGAAATCAAGTCCATTTTTGAGAAGAAACGTGGTGGGGCCGATGTTACAGCAGAAGAAAATGCTAAGTTTCAAAGTGCTCTTTTATGGTATTTGTGTGAAACCTATCATGAATTCGGTTGGGTACAGCAATTCCATTTGGGCGCCCTTAGAAATAACAATAAGAGAATGTTGGCCCAGTTAGGCCCCGATACCGGATGGGATTCTATTGGAGATTATCCACAAGCGCAGAGTATTTCTAAATTCTTGAATACTTTGGATGGTAAGGAGAAGCTTACCAAAACCATTCTTTATAACCTGAATCCTAGTGACAATGCCATGATGGCAACCATGATCGGTAATTTTAACGATGGTAGCGTACGTGGAAAAGTACAATGGGGTTCTGGATGGTGGTTCTTAGACCAGAAAGACGGTATGGAGGAGCAAATGAACACCCTTTCCAATATGGGGCTCATCAGTTGTTTTATTGGTATGTTGACCGATTCCCGTAGCTTCCTTTCCTTTCCAAGGCACGAATATTTTCGAAGGATTCTTTGTAATCTCTTTGGGGAGGATATTAAAAATGGAGAATTGCCCAATGATATGGAATGGATCGGTAAAATGGTACAGGATATCTGCTATAATAACGCCAAAGCCTATTTTGACCTTTAAACAATTGGTACTCTCAGACCAATTTCCCTAATTTGGGTAAACCTACTTGAAACTACAAACGGATGAAACACTTTTTTAAATTGATGTCTTTTCGGAAAATCTTAAGCATCATCTTTGTAGGGACATGGTTACTTTTCAACCTTTCCTGCGCCTCCAACAGTGATGAAAAAATACTGTTTTTCGCTCATTCCCTGCCTACATCCCACCCGGTTCACAAAGGTATTGTGGCTATGCAGGAATCATTGAACGAGAAATCTGGAGGTAAATTACAGATAAAGATTTTTCCAGACGGGCAGTTGGGTTCAGAGAGGGAAACCATTGAGCTGTTACAAATTGGGAGTATTGCCATGACTAAGGTAAGTGCTTCGGCACTTTCTAACTTTGCTCCCGAATATAAAATAACGGTAATTCCCTATTTGTTCCGTGATAGCGACCATTTGTTCAAGAACCTGGAAGGGGAAGTGGGTGAGCAACTTTTGGCAAGTGGAACCGAGTACCTTCTAAGAGGGGTATGTTTTTACGATGCAGGAGCTAGAAGTTTTTATACGAAAGATGCCCCGGTCAATTCTCCAGATGATTTAGACGGACTAAAACTGAGGGTTCAGAACGACCAAATGTCGGTAGATATGGCCAATACGTTAGGCGCCTCCGCAACTCCTATGGCGTTTGGGGAATTGTATACCGCTTTGCAACAGAACGTGGTTGATGGTGCGGAGAACAACATCCCTTCTTTTGTGAGCTCCAACCATTTTGAAGTTTGTAAATATTACATTTTTGATGAGCATACTATGGTACCCGACGTAGTAATAATTGGAACCAAGTTTTGGGACTCATTAAGCGAAGAGGAAAAAGTTTGGTTGGAAGAGGCAGCGGATGAAAGTGTTGCCAAACAAAAGCAATATTGGAAGGAAACCGTAGATGAAAACATGAAAATGCTGAAGGAAAAGGGGATTGAGTTCATTTATCCCGATAAGGCACCTTTTGTAGAAAAATCCAGACCGGTAATGGAAAGGCTACTTGAGGACCCACAGTTAAGACCTATCATTGAAAAGATAAATGCTAACTAATGGATAAGATATATACTACGTTAAATAAAGTTATTGAGGCCCTGCTGGCCGTCATCTTTGGGTTATTGGTCATTGATGTAGTGTGGCAGGTGGTTTCGCGCTATGTTGTAGGGCAATCAAGTTCCTTTACAGAAGAGTTTGCTAGATTTTCCCTTATTTGGCTGACCGTTTTAGGGGCGGCCCATATTAATGGAAGTAAGGATGGGCACTTGTCCATGGATTTTTTATTGACCAAGCTTCCCGAAGAGAAGAAAATCAAGAGACAGAAGATTATTCAGATAATGATGGCAGTCTTTGCACTGGTAATCATGGTGATTGGTGGTGGAAATTTGGTCTATATCACTTTATCCTTAGGTCAGACCTCCTCAGCCTTGCAGGTCCCACTAGGGTTTGTCTACGCAATCGTTCCCGTCTCCGGATTGATCATTATATTTTTCTCTTATTATAATATTAAGAAACTAAACTTTTAAAATGAGCATAGAGACTATTAGTATTATCGTTCTTTTTGTAAGTTTCATTGGTTTGTTGGCCTACGGAGTTCCTGTAGCCTATTCCATTGGTATTTCTACCACACTTACCTTAATTCTGAATATTGCCTATTTGCCGGCTACCACTACCGCTGCCCAAAGAATGACAACGGGTATTGATAATTTTGCGCTTCTGGCCATACCCTTCTTTATTTTGGGCGGTGAAATCATGAATACGGGAGGCATCGCAAAACGGCTTATCGATTTTGCCAAATCACTGATAGGTAGTTTGCCCGGTGGTCTGGCCTTTGTTAACATTATCGCCGCCATGCTTTTTGGTGCTATCTCCGGATCGGCGGTGGCAGCGGCATCTGCGATAGGTAGTACATTAACGGAGAAAATGGAAAGTGAAGGTTACCCAAGGGAATTCAGTGCGGCAGTCAATATTAGTTCTTCCACAACAGGGCTCTTGATTCCACCAAGTAACGTATTGATCATATTTGCATTGGCCAGTGGTGGTACCGCTTCGGTAGCAGCTTTGTTCATTGCAGGCTATATTCCTGGTATTCTGGTAGGCCTGGCGCTCATGATAATGGTTTTTATCTATGCTAAAAGAAAAGGCTTGCCTAGAGCACCTAGAGTAGGTTTTAAGCAATTGTTCGCAGATTTTAGAAGGGCATTTTTAAGCTTGACCCTGTTGATAATCGTTGTTGGGGGAATCGTAGTAGGCGTATTTACGGCAACGGAAGCTGCTGCAATTGCCGTAGTCTACGCCATGTTGCTAGGTTTTATCAATAAGGAATTAAAGGTGAGCCATTTTAAACCTTTGTTGTTGAGAAGCGCACGAACTACGGCCATCGTAATGTTCTTGATTGCTACTTCTATGGCCATGTCGTGGTTATTTTCTTTTGAAGGAATTCCGCAAATGCTAACATCGGCATTATTGGATAATGTGAGCAATCCTATCTTTATTTTCTTAATGATCAACCTGATATTGTTGATTGTAGGAACCTTTATGGACATGACTCCTGCTGTGTTGATTTTCACCCCAATTTTCTTGCCAGTGGCCATGGCCTTGGGCATGCACCCTGTTCAATTCGGAATGATTATCGTGCTTAACCTTTGTATCGGTGTTTGTACACCACCAGTAGGAACGTTGCTCTTTGTTGGTAGTGGTGTAGCCAAGGTACCGGTTACCAAAGTTATCAAGCCTTTGGTTCCGTTATTATTGGTCATGGTGGCCGTTTTAATGGCAATTACTTATTTCCCGGAATTATCCTTGTGGTTGCCGAGGGCATTCGGACTTATTGATTAATCGCTGATTGTTTTATGTGGAATAAGCATTTTCTTTTGTAGGTCGATGGTGAAGTTACCGGACGGTTCCGAATGAAGTTGATATTCAAATATTTGCCCGAATTCTTTCAGCTGGGTTAAGTTATCTGTGTCGTTATTGGCCAGATTTTGAATGATGAGTCGGTAGGTGCTTATTCGGTTATCAGGAATGGATTGTTGAGCCAATTCATCTCCGCTTCTTAATCGGTAAAAATCGGTTATCCAGTCAAGGCCTGTCCAATGGGTAAAGTCAGTTTTAGACAAGTTAGAAGAAGACAATTGTTCTTGTGCTTCTTTACTTGCAGTTTGCCAAGCCTCGGTTGTCTTAAAAGCTTCTGGGATTATTTTCGATTTTAAATGGGAAAGTACAAGCAAGTCCATACCAGAGTTTTCCAAAAGCAGCGATTTTAGCTTTTCTGGCCACTCCGAAGGTAAAAACCGCAGTCTTACCAGTTCTTGAAGGTGAAAATCTGTGAAATCAAGATAATCTTCGGCTTCTAATACATCTTTGTTCCAAATATTCGAAGATTTTGATTGGGTGAGGTGATTATGTTCTCTATCGTAGAGCTCAAAAAACTCATCATAGTTTTTCACTTTGTCAAGAACAACGGTTTTCACATCCCAAAAGGGACCAGTTTTCTTTTCCAAGATTTTATAAGCCGGTTGGTAGGCCGCCAGTGAGGGTGCTTGAATGTTTGCCAGGGTATTTCCTTTTTCCGTAGTGATTATTCCCGAATCGTTAATGTGCATATGTCCGCCAATATGTATTTGAAGCCCGGCATCGGCAAATAATTGTGCCACTTCCTTTTTTGGAATTCTATGGGCCTGCAAAGCCCTGTCTCCAAACAGTTGTTTCATGGTAGAAGAAGCACCGTCATTAAAATCAATCATGGGATAATGACTGAATGCCACCACCTCTTTACCATGCTTTTTGGCTTTCTGAACAATGCGAGCCACCCAATCCACCAGATGTTTTTTATACTCAATGACCTGATTATAGCCAATGCTGGCACCGTGAAAATGTAGTCCGTCTTCTTTAGGAACATATACATTGGCATCGATGGCCACCAACCATAAGCCTTCAACGGGCTCTACCAAATAACTTACATCGGGTTGTGGGGTAGAACCTTCGGTTATTTGATAGGTTCTGTTTTCAAGTGAGGAATTCTTTTTGATTTCAGAAAATGAATAGGTGTCATAGGAATATTTGGAAAACGGTGTTTCCCAATAGGTATAGCTTTCCATAGGGAAAAAACCATGTTGGGATAGTTCGTTTACGATTTCCTCATACCCCATTTCTTTAATATCTTCGCTTATTAGTACCGGAAGCTCTCCAGATTGGGGCTTATGAAGGCCCTCTGAACTCATAATGGGTTGCCGCTGGCCTTGGGGCCCCATAAAATCTTTTTTGCCGGCCTCCTCCCCAAACGGACTGGTAGGATCGTGGTTTCCCGTGGTAATGAAAAAGGTAATTCCATGTTTCTTGGTATACTCGTTCAAGATTTTATTGAGTCCCCTCACATTGATCGGTTGGCCATCATCGCTAAAATCACCGGGAAGCGCCACCAATTTAATTCCCCTTTTGACCACATCATCAAGAGCTTCTTTAAACGCAAAATAATTCTCATTAAAAAGCCTGGTTGAGTGCAATTGGGCCTCCATAGTTCTGATCAGGGCCTTCTCACCCGTTTTGGGGTTGTCTATGCCGCTGTATCCAATACCTTCTAATGTACCCCTGACATCGAGCAAATGAACATCAGAAATAAAGGCAATCCTAAAATTTTCCTGATTGGGATGGTTTTCTTTTTTACAGGAAAGAAAAATTAGAAGTAATATGATTGAGAAGTGTTTGTTTAACCGCATTAGTTGCTTTGACATGTTGAATTTGATGTAAAAATAAAAAGGGTGGGACCATCGCCCACCCATTTTTTAAAAAGAAAATCAAATTTTTAGTATCCGGGATTCTGTTCTAAGAAGCCATCAATACCCGAAGCACCGTCAACGGCACTTTGTGGAATTGGGAATAGCCTTTTATTAGGATCGGCATCTGTTTTTTCAGTCCAAGGATCTTCATACTTACCAAAACGTATTTGATCGGTTCTTCTCAGTCCCTCCCAATAAAATTCAAAGCCTCTTTCCCTAAAGAGAATATCCAAATCCAATTCTGTTAAGGCAGCAGGTGTTTGTTCCGGTCTGGCATTTCTAGAGGTTCTTACCATATTTACATCTGCTAATGCACCAGCATTGTCACCCTTACGTAGTTTAGCCTCTGCCCTCATCAGATAAATTTCGGCCAAGCGCATTAAAACTAAATCTACACTACTAAAATTATTACCATTAGGTGAGGTACGGCTGAATTGGTATTTTGAAAAACGATAACCGGCGCGGTGCAAAGACCCTTCGGTCGTAAAATCTACTTGCAGCGTGTGATCAACATACCCCGTGTCCCTATCTGGCCCATTGCCTTTGGTCTGTTGAAGAGGATAAATCCTTAAAGAACCATCATCACATTTTACAAGGTCTCCATCACCTCTACGAGGCCCCCATTGAATGCCTCGAAGGATTCCTCTATCCATTTCAAAATCCGTAGCTTCAAGACAATAGTAACTATCATCCGTTTCCGTTTCCAAAAGGGGATCACGATTTTCCAAATCTGAAAGCTGTGCTTCCGGAACAATGGTATTGCGTTGATAGAAACGTGCATCGGCATCGGCAGGGTCCACATCTCCATAGGCGTCTACCCAAGATTGATAAAAGTCTGGTGTTACAGCCGGACCATCAGTACCGTCTGCCGTGTTGTCCGGGAAGAACTCAGGTCTTGCAATCATGGCACCGGCAATGGACCAATAGGCCCAGCGACTGTGCTCTCTGCTAAGAACACCCCTTTGGTCAAGTGCAAATATCAGCTCGGCATTGTCGTGGTTTTCATCGCTAAAAAGCTCAAAATATTCTGGTGATAGCGCGTAGCTGTTAGAATTGATGATATCGTTGGTATATGAAATAACCTTGTCCATATCCACATCCGTAAAATTAGGAGTGCCATAGGGATCTCTATAGACAGCTGCATTAAGGTATAATCTTGCTAAAAATCCTTTTACGGCATCTTGGGTGATTCTTCCCGGTCCTTTATCATTATTAATACCGTCGATAACGGAAAGAAATTCACTTTCGATATAGGCGATAGCTTCGTCTGTTCTTAAGATTTCAGAAAGCGCATCTGAAGATTCTTTTTTAAAGACGATACCCCAACTATCAAGCATCAACATGTTCAAATAGGCCCGTAGAGCCTTCATTTCGTATAAAGCGCCTGTTGCTTCGGCATTACCTTCATTTGAAAGAGGAGTAAGTACTTCTATGGCAGAAAGGGTTCTTGATATGTTAATGGCAACTTGATTCCAACCGGAGGCAACCAAATCATTACTCGGGGTGAAATTATGTTGATGCGCCGCAATAAATTTACCCCCATCGAACCAATCCGTACCACCACGGTACGGCAAGATGGCTTCGTCTGAAGAAACTTCCTGAAGGCCAAAATAATTGGTGTGGCGCCATGTCCAAGAAATATACCCATAAGCTGGGGCAATCGCGCCCTCTATAGGATCTGCTTCTGCACCAAATTCAGTTTCATCTATTCGTTCTTCTACCAAATCGGTACAGCTAAAGGACAATAGCCCCGCAAGTACCATCAATGCTCCTATTTTTATATTATTTTTCATCTTAAGCATAATTTTTTAATTAGAATGATACGTTTAAACCGAATAGGTAGGTCCTAGCTGAAGGATACCTAAATCTATCGATACCAAATGTTTGAATTTGGTCAATTTCGCTTCCGGTATTAACTTCCGGATCAAAACCGGAATAGTCAGTAATAGTAAACAAGTTTTGTCCCGTAAGACTAAATCTAATGTTGTTTACCAAATCTCTAAGTCCTATTACTTCGGGATCAAGGTTATATCCAAGGCTTGCATTGTTCAGCCTTAAAAAACTACCATCTTCCAAGTATCTTGTAGATACGTCGTTGGAGTTTGTTGGTATTTCATTTGGGTATTGAACGGAGAAATCCGTTGTGTTCAAATTATTTACCAATTGTCCTTTATTGTATAGTGACATGGCGGTGTGGTTGAAGATTTTATTACCTGATACTCCATTGAAATTAAGCCCTAAGTCAAAGTTTTTGTAGTTAAAGTTCAAATAGAAAGCGTACAATAAATCGGGTAAGGCGGTGCCCGGCACAAAGCGGTCATTATCCAATGAAACGCCGTCTTCTACCACATCCCTAAAAATATTGTTACCCTCATCATCTATTCCAATAAAGTCTTTCATGTAAAAAGCACCAATGGGCTCTCCATTGATATATCCGTTGATGGTTGCTCCTGATTGACCAGCTCCTTGCGCCGCACCTGAAGTAATTACTGAATAGATAGAACCTTCTACTTCGTTGTCAATAAAGGAAACGTTACCGCCAACATTATAAGTAAAATCTTCACCAGCATTACCTCTATAGTCCAAGGCTACTTCGTAACCTTTGTTCTTCACTTTCATATCAGGAAAGTTGGTCCAATATTTCTCAGTAGGATTGATAGGGTCTGGAGTAGTGGCGAACAGAATAACATCATTTGTTACTTTATTGAAGTAATCCAGGGTACCCGACAGACTTCCGTCTAAAAATGCAAAATCTAGACCGATGTTGGTTTGTGTCACCACCTCCCATTTTAAATCAGGATTTGCAGTTCTTACCGCAATGGTACCGTAAGGGTAATCATCCAAGGTGTTTTCTGTTCCGTCTAAAGGATAGGTGTCATTATCGCTTCTAGAATCGTTATAACTGGCATAGCTTGCTTTGCTTGCTATGCCGTTTTGGTTACCCGTTTGTCCCCAAGAGGCACGCAGCTTTAAATTGTTGAATACATTACTGTCTTCCAAAAAGTCTTCCTTGTAAATATTCCAACCCAGGGCAACGGAAGGAAAATAACCGTACTTGTTATTGGCTCCAAACCTAGAAGAACCATCTGCCCGTAAAGTACCGGTGAACAAATATTTATCTGCATAGGCATAGTTTAATCTTCCAAAATAAGATTGAAGCTCATCAATAACAGCGGTAGAAGCGATTGTAGTTGCTGTTACTTCTGTACTTGACTGGTCTTGATACCGGGGTTCTATACCGTTATTGGCAAATCCACCTTGGAAAAAGATATCCTTTCTTTCAAACTGGGTCTCTTGGTAGGAGTGTCCTGCCAATAGGGTAATGGCGTGATTTCCATAATCCAATTTATAATTCAAGGTATTTTCAATTAAGAAATTGCTGTTTTCCGTTGATATGGTGTTCAAAGTACCCATAAAAAGACCTTCACCTAGGGAGTAAGGTTTGTTTTGGACATCCCTGTTAGTTAAGGAATAATCTACACCAAGGTTGGCTTTGTAGGTCAAACCTTTTACAATCTCAATAGATGGGGTGATATTGGCGAGAATACGATTGCTTCTAGCCTCGTCCAAATAAATGTCATTACGTTGCAGAGGGTTTAATATCAAACCGCTGGCACCTTCCAACACCGCAAAATTACCATTGGCTTCATAAGCGGAAGATGTTGGGTTTAATTGTATCATGTCAACAATTGTGGCCCCAATATTCGGTCTTTCATTTATGGTTTTAGAAGCGGTTAGGTTAAAATCAATGTTCAACCTGTTATCAAATGCCTTTTGATTAAGTTTTACTCTCCCAGAGTATCTTTTTAAATCACTATTGTAAAAAATACCTTGTTGGTCTTGAACACCACCGGATACAAAATAGGAGAACTTCTCGCTAACGCCTCCACTCATGGAGATATTTACATTTTTTGTAATTCCGGTACGCGTTAATTCATCCTGCCAATCTGTATTGCCTCCTTGATCGTCCAAGTTTCCGCCTGCGGCAACCACTTGTTGTCTAAATTCATCGGCGGTGAAAAGGTCTAATTTTTTAGCAATTGAAGACATTGCCGTTGAAACGGATAGGTTAATTTCGGATTTGCCAGCTTGTCCTTTTTTAGTAGTGATCATTATTACCCCGTTAGCGGCACGTGCACCGTAAATGGCAGTTGCCGAGGCATCCTTAAGAACATCCATGGATGCGATATCTTGAGGGTTGATAAAGTTCAATGGGCTAGACCCCATTCCAATATCATTGTTGCTAATAACGAAACCATCAATTACATAGAGCGGGGCAGTTCCTGAACGAAGGCTACCTACACCACGAATGATAACGTTTTGTGAAGCTCCGGGTTCCCCGCTTACATTGGTAATATTGACCCCTGAAACTTTTCCTTGAAGCAATTGGCCTGGGTTGGCAACGACACCTTGATTGAAATCTTCACTTTTAACGGATGCAATAGAACCTGTGACATCCGATTTTTTCTGAGTTCCGTAACCTACTACCACTACATCCTCCAACTGGGTGGCATCTTCAGTTAATTGAACATTTAGAGAGGTTTGTCCATTAATAGGGACTTCAAGGGTGGAAAACCCAATATAGGAAACCTCAAGAATATCTGAATTTACATTGGCCTCTATACTAAAATTACCATCAAAATCCGTTGATGTTCCATTGCTAGTTCCTTTTACAAGGACAGTTGCTCCTGCCAATGGCAAATTTTGTTCATCGGTTACCGTTCCTGTAACCACTGTTTGGGCCCAAGTTGCCGATGCAAATAGCAGGCCGCATAACAAGAATAATAATTTACTGTTTCTCATGTTAGTTTGGTTAATTGTTAGATAGTTTAATAAAATATTAAATAATTGTAAATTTAAGTTTACTAATTGTAATGCAATAATAAATATTTTACTATTATTTTAGATATTCTCTAATTGTTAATTACTAAAAAGAGTGTTTATGTTATACTTTTTTTGAAAGTGGCAAAAGTAGTAGAAGGGGGAAGGGGTAAGGTTAGGGAATGTTCATACTTATTTTACCAAAAAGTATGGTTTTGAGGCCTAATGTTATCTAAATGTTAGACAAGCTTTTTTAGTAGTCTGATGCTCAATTTACTAAAGGAAATGTGGGTAAAAATGGCCAGAAATCCGCTTTGAAGTCTCAGAATTTTGATTGCGGACCGAAGAAAAATATTAGTAAGAAAAAGACTTATTGTTGTACATTCAATACTTCCAAAATCTTATGGAACACCTCATTGTTCTCGTAGACTCCTTGAAATAATTGAGATTGTGGCCCATAGGCAAATATAGGTACCATAACTCCCGTATGGTCATGGGTGGTAAAATCCCCTTCAATTTCATGTTTTTCTATTTTACCTTGAGGGATGGTTAGTCCGCCAGTTTCATGGTCGGCCGTAATGACGACCAAAGTATTCTTGTTCTGATCTGCGAATTTTAACGCTTCTGCAATGGCTTGATCAAAACCAATTCCTTCATTAATAACCCCGTCAATTTCATTGGTATGCCCATGGGAATCTATTTTTGCCCCTTCCACCATCAAGAAAAATGGGTTTTTAGTATTCTCAAGGTACTTTAAAGTGTGTTTTGTTGTAATTGCGAGTTCCTTTTTATCCTTATCATCAACCTTCCCCATAAGAAAACCTATGTTAGTATTAGTTGAAGAAGCCAAATCTTCGGGTGACTTAAGAAAAGTAAACTTTGAATCTTTAAAACTTTCGCTTCGGTCTGTGCTGGCAATAACGGCTATATAGCTTTTTTCTAAATCTTTTCGAATGCCATCTGATAGGGAACGGTCCATTTGATGAGCGTAAAACGATGATGGTGTGGCACCAGATATTTCATCAGTGGTAATAATTCCGGATACAAATCCTTTTCTATTAAGAATCTCTGTGATGTTTTCTACTTTGCCTTTGGCGGTCATTCCTATGGCCCTATTCGGAGCTTTGTGACCTGTTGCCAATGCCGTTCCTGCCCCGGCGGAATCTGTGGTAAAGTCGTCAGCGGACTGTGTTTTTAAAAAACCGATGCTCTTCAATTGAGTCAAGGTGGTTTCCCCATTGTTAGCTAAGGTGGTTGCCGAGATTTGGGTCAATCCGTTACCGTCCCCAATCAGTAAAATTACATTTTTAACTTTCGATTTTTTCTGATCGGAGGCAAAACTTGGTTTGTAAACTTCGGAGAAAACCTGATTTTGATATTCCCTTTCTGGTAAAGTTGACATGTAGGCCACACATTCAAATGGCATATCTGTATTAATGTAGTCAACTCCTAAATGTGCCAAGGCTTTCCAAGCTGTTTTGGAATCGGGAGTGGCCCAAAAACGAAAAGGTTTCCCCAATTTATGAGCTTTTTTTATGACTGATGTTACTTTTTCCAAATCTCCTTTGGTCAATCTGCCTTTTCCGTTCCAAGCGGTTACTCGTTTAAAGCTAAGGCTTACCAAGGCAATCTTATCCATTATTTTTTGGTTCTCCACGGGTTGTACACTTTGATAATCGAACCATATAAAATCTGGGTAGTTCACATAGTCCTTTGGCTCGGGCCTATTTCCGGATATAACGATTGATACCTTTTTGTTGCTGATTATTTTTGGATAGTTGTTCAATACGGCAATTAACTTTTTTAAGGTGGGTTTGGCTTCGGATTTAATATCGACTAAAAGTTGAAAAGGAGTGTCGAATCCTTTACCGTATTCCATATTCCTTTGTATGGGTTGCAGGTAGAGGCGTTCAAAATCTCGATGTTCTTCAATTTCAGTTTGGGTATGGGCTACAAATAGGGAGTCGTTTACCAAAAACAAATCAGCTTCAACCGAATTGGCCCCTGCCGAAAAAGCCTTCCAAAAAGGGACATCTTGAAGATAATCATTATGGGAGTGCACCTTATAGGATGTCGAATTTTGAGCGAATGATAGTTGAATGCCAAAAAACAGGCCGGTAATTAAGAGGAACTTTTTCATTTTCGGTACGTTGTTGGTTCGGTTGGTTTTCAAAGGTAGTCAAAAGTTAAAATGCAAGAAACCGGTGACGAGAGCGACACCGGTTTCATAAACTAACTCAAACTTTGCTAACTCAAATTATGATGCCGCAAAAATCGGCACTAAAAGCGGATTGAATATTAAGTAAAAGTAATCTGATTATTATCAAAAAAACACTAGCTCTCAATTCCGCCAAAAACAACAATAATTGAAGATTTGATTTTTAAGGATAGCCGGAATTTCGATTGCCTTAGTTTGAGACGGTGTTTTTTTCTTGATTCACAAGAACTTCCGACTCCTTTAAAAATGAGCGATACCATTTTCCGGAAGCTTTTATCGTTCTTTTTTGTGTTTTGAAATCAATATGTACTAGCCCAAATCTAGGGAAGTAACCCTCTGCCCATTCGAAATTATCGGTAAAGGTCCACACAAAATAACCCGCTACTTTTTTGTTCTCTTCTGCGGCTTTATGCACTTGGCCAATATAGTTTTGTAGATACTGCGTGCGCTGAGGGTCGTTTACCTCACCATGGTCTAATCGGTCTTCAAAAGCGGCCCCATTTTCGGTAACAATAACTTTTTTTACCTTTTCGTAGTTACTGAATTTGGTAATCATTTCGTAAATGCTGGGAGGGTATACTTCCCAATCCATCAAAGTGGTCTGAACCTTCCGTTTGGTAGCTTTCACAATTTTTGCCCTCAAGTAGGGTACGGTATAGCTATGCCTCACCACCTCACGTGTATAATTCTGAATGCCTATAAAATCAAAATCGAACAGACAGTTTTCCATATCACCTGGCTGTATGTATTTCCTAATTTTTTCAAGTACCGGTACACTTTCCATCGGGTAACCTAAGCCTAGTGTGGGTTCCACAAATAATCGGTTCAATAAGGCATCAGCTTTTTCGGCAGCTCTCAAATCTTTCTTTTTATCTGAATTAGGAGTTATTTGTGAACACGAAAAGGTGGTACCTATATTCGCATTGGGCACATTTTTTCGAATGATTCTACCGCCAAGGGCTTGGCTTAGCGTAGCATAATGTACAGCTGGCAAGAAATTCTGTAAGCCTTTTTTTCCGGGAGCATGTACCCCTAAAAAGTAGCCCGCACCGGTAAACACCATAGGTTCGTTTAGGACCATCCAATTTTTCACTCGGTCGCCAAATGCTTTAGTGCATACCTCCACATAATTTTCGAACCATTGCAGCACCTCTCGGTTGCTCCATCCGCCCTTATCTTCTAAAACTTGGGGCAGATCCCAATGATAAAGGGTGACCCAGGGAACAATACCCTGTTCAAGACAAAAATTAATTATTCTGTTATAGAAATCGATACCTGCCTGGCTTACGGTTCCTTGCCCTTCGGGAATGATTCTCGTCCATGCCAAAGAAAACCGGAAGTTCTCAATATTCATCGATTTCATCAACAAGATGTCTTCTTGATAACGATGATAGAAGTCACAGGCTACCTGGGCGGTCTGGCCACCGTAGATAGCTCCTTTTTTTAGTACAAATTGATCCCATATAGAGGTTCCTTTATCATCGGCATTATAAGCTCCTTCAATTTGATAGGCAGCAGTAGAAACACCCCAAACGAAGTTTTTAGGAAATGCCTTTTTGTCGATGGTAGCACCTTCTTTTTTACTTTTGAAATTCGGCATTAAATAGCTTGACTTGTTTTACCGGCATAGTTTTCCTGAATGACACGTTCAATAATCTGTTCGGTAATATCCGGATAATGAATGTCCAATTTAAAGTCACCGTCTACCCAATCGCGAATTTTATCAAGGTGTTTAAGCTTTAGGGACTTAATGACCGGTACACCCAACTCCTTTAAAGCTGCAGCATTGCATTGCTGCTCATACTGACTTTTCATAGGAATGACCATTAATTTTTTCTGCATGTGCAAGGCTTCCGCCGGAGTTTCGAACCCTGCGCCACAAAGAACTCCTTTACTGCTGGCCATACTTTTAATAAAGGCGTCATTGTTTATGGGGCTAATAGTCATGTTTTTCCAAAAAAATTTAGTTTCGTTGTGCTTTGAAAAGACTTCCCAATAAGTGTTTTTAATACTGGAAAGAACATGAAGTATTTTCTCATCACTGTAGGAAGGTAGATATACCGTATAGTGATTGCCCATAGTACGGGTCGTATTTCTTATCTCTTGCCTAATGATGGGGGTGTAAGTTTGATCATCATATTTTCTAAAGTGAAAACCGTACTGTTTTGTTGTAGGCGCGTATTTAGCCAAAATGAGCTTACCTAACGGGTCGTTTTTTTTGGGTTTTGGTGCGTTTGGAGCTATTACTGCCGCCTGATGACTTAGGGATATGCAGGGCTTGTTTTTTAATTTACAGGCCCAGGCAGAAACAGGTTCAAAATCATTGATGACCAAATCATAATCTTGAACGGGAATGGTTCTTATTTCTTTCTGTAATCTGTTGGAATTGGTCCTTACATAGGTGCGCCACATATCTACGCCTCCTTTTTTTCCAAAGATAAAGCTCCAACCGCCCAATTGGTATTTTACGGGATAAGGCAGCGGAATATCCGCCTGGGTCCCACTGACCAATAGGTCTAATTCTATATTCTGTTTTTGAAGGGCAGGAATAACGTCTCTTGCTCGACTTAAATGTCCATTGCCCGTTCCTTGTATCGCATAAAGCACTTTCATTTCAAAGCAATATTTGGTAATGGAATTATTTGGTTGGTTTTGATGCGGACATACTATTGAATTCAGCCAAAAGACTCTCAAAAAGGGCTTTCTTTTCAAGCATCTCCGAGGGGTCATTTACTTCAGGGTCAGAACTCATAAGTTGCGCATCTTCTTCAAACTGGTAAAGGCTCCATTTTCCCTTGGCATACTCCAAAGAGGTCAGGTTTTCTATCCAGTCGCCAGAATTTAAATACTTCACGGCGCCGTTATCAGTCCTAATGGTTTTTATTTCAGGCTGATGAATATGTCCGCAAATAACGTAATCAAACTCATTTTCTATGGCAATATCGGCTGCTGTCTGCTCAAAATTATTGATGAACTTAACGGCAGATTTCACGCCATTTTTTATTTTTTTGCTCATGGAAACAGGTCCTCGACCTAGTTTCTTATAACAAAAATTTACGCCCCTATTTAAAAGGATAAGGGTATCATAACCAATGGCACCTAATTTGGCCAGCCATTTGGAATGTTGCATGGTTACATCAAAAACATCGCCATGAAAAATCCAAGCTTTTTTGCCGTGAACGTTCAAGACCAGTTTGTTCACAATGCTAAAGGAACCCAATTGAAAGCCTACGAATTTCCGCAGCATTTCATCATGATTACCCGTTATGTAATGAACCTTTACTCCCTTGGCAATCCACTCCATAAGTAGTTTTATTACCTTCATATGAGATTTTGGCCAATACCTTTTGCTGAACTGCCATATATCGATGATATCTCCGTTGAGTACCACCTGCTTGGGTTTAATAGACTTAAGATATTTGATGAGTTCCTTGGCATGGCAACCGTATGTGCCTAGATGCACATCGGAAATGACCACAATGTCAACGGGTCTTTTTTTCATGAAGCAGTATGGAATGGGGGTTTCTTGATTTTCTTGAACTTAAGAGGCGAAAAGTAGCTTCTTAGTCGAGAGATAAAGAAGTTGACCAAAAGGGTGGACAAGTAAACTACTATTAGCTTCATAAGCATGAAAATAGGGTATCCCAAATTTTGCAAATTAAACTTAACCAAGTTGTAAACGCTTGATTAATTAATTGTTAGCTAAAGGTCATGTTTACTTTTCTTATGTTTCATTAACATTAATGGACCTTACTTAAAAAGACAAAACCGGTGTATGAGACACACCGGTTTTTTTCTAACTAACTCAAACTAGACTAACTCATGTAATCCGTGACAAAAGTCGCTTATAGCAGCTTGATTGAGGTTAACTGAATATCAAGCAATGATTATGAAACTATCTTTTCTAGTTGTTTGATTTTAAGGGATTTCCTTGAAGGTTTTCTTTGTCATAGGGGATTTTCAGAGCTTCAAGAACAGTGGGAGCAATTTGGGTGGCGTACAATTGTTCTTTCTGGGAAACCTCCCCCTTTCCGTGAATCCCTTTTCCGAATAAAATCATCCAGACATCCCCCGCGTTTTTTACTTTACTCCCGTGGTCCTTCCATGTTTTTAAGGGGTCGGTCCCACGACCATGGTCGGTTGTAATAATGAACAAGGTTTGGTCTTTGTAAAAAGGGTCCTTTTGGGTAAATTCCCAAAGTTCTTTGATCATGGCATCGGTCTGCTGGGCAGATTTTAAATAGGCATCGTATTCCCCGTCATGGGCAAAATCATCTGTTTCACCATAAGCCACGTACACCAAACTGGGGTGTTCCTTTAGCATGTATTCCAAGGCATAATAATGTGTAAAGGCATCTAAACGTACAGTACCCCAAGGACTGGGAACTTTAGGCTGCATTTTATTGAGAAAAACTTCCTTATCGGTCAGCTTATTACCCTTGGCTATTTCAAAACCGGCATTAACCGGTACACCGGAGCGTTCTTCGTTTATGATAAAGGGAAAAACATCCCAGCTGGCAAAAGCAGCAACCTTCGCCCTATACCGCGGATCTTTATTGGCAAGTTCTAGTAATGTAACACTGGGATTGTTCATTTTGGCATTGCTGGTAATACGTTCGTCATCTGCAAAACCACTGAGAATTTCATGATATCCCGGATATGAAAACCACATGCTATTTGTGAGGTTCACCTTGCTCCCTAAAATTCTGTTTCCGTGAATTTCACCCATTTGGGAAACTTCGTTCCAAATAAAGGGTAAAAGCGTTTTTCTTCTTTTTTCTGCATTTTCGCTCCAAAACCGAGTTTTTAAGTCTGTGGTGTCATGAACGTATTCGTTGTTGGCTACCAAAAGCGGGTCTGCTCCTGTAAAAAGTTCTTGCCAACGAAAACCATCCAGGGTGATTAAAACTACTTTGGTATCTTCCTGAGCAAAAAGGTTTAGCGAGCTAATGATTAGCAGGGTAAAGGTGATGGTCAACTTTTTCATTTGGCTTCGGTTTTAAAGGTTTCGGTTGCAGACCAATCACTCCAGTTGAGGTTTTGGTCTCGGTAACGCACGCGCCAATAATAGACGGTATTTGCTGAAAGCCTTTTGGTAGGCTCATCGGTCAAATCGTCATCTTTTTGACGATTCTCAAGATAATACCAATTTTCCGACTGCTTCCAACTGTCCAAAACCAATTTTTTGAATTCCTTGTCAGTGGCTACTTGCCAGTGCGATGCATCGTGATATGCCCCTTCAAAATTGGAAGTAAATGGTTTTGCTTTCAACATGGCTCCAGTAATAGCCACGGTGGAATTTAGTTTCACAGCCTCTGGGGTGTTGGGTTTACGTTGTTTGGCGTAAATGGTTATTTCATCTGTCTTTTCGTTGTTCCTAAAAATATTTTCATTGCCCCTGCTTATTCTTTTCAAAGTGAACTTAGGTTGCGAAGGGGTGGCGTCTACCTCAACCATCACAAAACCGTATTCGTCTTGGGTAACGGTAAATTCATCATAGTCGCGGCCCTCAAATTCGCCCCAATTGTCAATGGCGCCACCAGCACTGGCTACGTTTACCCACAGGTGTTTGTGGTCTTTAGACTGACCTCTTGAATAGCCGTGGGTGTGACCAAAAAAGTGAAGACTGGGCTTTCCGGTTTTGTCCGTGAAGGTTTCCAGCATCTTTACCACCTTACCGGTGGATTCTTCTTCTCCGGGAATCCATAATTCCGATTTATGCGGATGGTGCAATTGGGCGAAGACAAAATCGATATCCTCATTCTTTTCTGCATCGTTCAACACCTCTTGAAGCCAATCGTATTGCTTTTGTATATTTCGGAAGCCGTCGTTGGAATCAAGCCCGATAATTCGAACGTTGCCGTAATCTTTGTACCACCAGTGCTCTGCGTAGGCAGGTGTTCCATTTTCCGGCAGACTAAAATACTTGAAATAGTAGGTGGTGTTCTTCTCGTGATTTCCCAAAACGGGATATACCGGCACTTCAGAAAATAGATTTTTGGAAGGTTCAAAAAAATGGTCGGTCCAATGGCTATAGTTGGTACCATCGGAAACCAAATCACCGGGAATCATCACCAATGCCAGGTTTTGAGGCACTTCATCACCGTATTCATTTTTCAGAAAAGGCAGTATACCATCGTTGACAATTTCAGAAAACTTGTCAGGAAACTGCCCGTCAATCTGCATGTCGCTCATGGCCAACATGTTGAACGATTGGTTGTCGCTGCCAAAAGGAGGCGTTTTAAACTGAAATATATCGGACACCAATTTGCCCGTACGAACTCGGTAAAAGTAGGTAGTGAATCTTTTAAGACCTTCTATTTTCACTTCATGAATGCGGGAAGCACTAAAGTTGATATCGTAGGAAATGCCGTTTGTTTTCTTTCCTAGCTTGGAACTGCTTCCCCATTCTACGATACTTTCTTCTCCATGTGAGGTTTCCCATTTGATAATAATAGAATTGGGGGTAGCATCTTGTAAAAAGGGGTGTACCACAAATTCTGGGGTCGGTTTTTGTGCTTGTAGTGCACACACTAAGAATAGCAATGCTAAGATAATCTTGTTTTTCATTTTAGGTAGTTTGGTTTATAGTTGTTCTAATGCATTGTCAAGAATGCCAATGGCTTTCTTTAGTTCTTCTCTAGATATGGTGAGGGCGGGAGCTAATTGTAACACATTGCCTGCCGATACTTTAAAGCTAAGGCCGTTTTTAAGACAATGGTACATTACTTTTTCTGCTTCTAGAATAGCTTTTTCCTTGGTATTTCTATCTTTTACTAATTCTACGCCCCAAAGGAGTCCGGCACCGCGAATATCACCAATGATGTTGAGTTTGTTTTGTAATTTTTCTAATTCAACTTTCATGAAAAATGCATCTATTTGACTCTTTTCAAGTAACCGTTCTTCTTCGATTATTTCTATGGTTGTCAGGGCGGCCATGGCTCCCAACGGACTTTTTTCATGGGTGTAGTGGCCTAATGAAATGTCTCCGAATTTATTAAAGGCGTCTCTAGTGACCATCGCCGCTTGCGGAAAAATACCGCCACCAAGACCCTTTCCAAGGCAAAGAATGTCGGGCTCTATATCAAAATGCTCAAAGGCGAACATTTTACCGGTTCTTCCCAAAGCAATGGGTATTTCATCAAGAATTAATAGTACACCGTATGTATCACAAAGCTTTCGGGCTTCTTGCCAAAAAGATTTCGAAGGTATTTGCACATCGGTATTTCGAACGGTTTCGGCCAGAAAGGCACCAATATCTCCTTCTTTGGCAAAAACGTACTCCATGTACTCCAAGCACTTTTGCTCATTGTTTTCGTAAATGCCGCGATAGGTCACAGGAGGTGGAATTCGCTCAACGCCGGGCATTAGGGGTCCCATGTATTCCCTAAAAACAGCTTCGCCCCCTACACCAATAGCATCGAGCGAGGCCCCATGGAATGAATCCCAAAAGGAAACCACTTTAAACCTACCGGTTACCGCTCTTGCCAGCTTAAGGGCCATTCCGATGGCGCTGCTGCCGTTAGGGGTCATTAAGGTGCGGTTTAAATCCGAAGGTAATAACGAGGCCAATTTTTCTGCAAAGTTAATCGCCGTTTCGTTGGTATATCTGCGTGTAGAAAAGGTGAGCGAGTTTAACTGCTCGTTCAGTTTTTTAACCAATTTCGGGTGCGAAAAGCCCAGTTGGTGTACGTTGTTTCCATGAAAATCAAGGTATTTTTTTCCGTCAATATTTTCAATGTAAGGTCCTTCACAATGACGTAGAACATCTAAACACGGACTAGAAAGCGATTGATGCAGAAAGTATCGAGCGTCTTTTTCTAAAAGGGCTTTGGCTCTTTCACTTACTTCTTCCTCCATCCATTTAGCTCTCTCGGGAGTAAAGTTGATATCGCCTTCGGTGCGCTTGTTTAGGCCAATTTTCTTTTCGTCATCTTGATTCATAAGGTCCGTGCTGTGCTATTATTTCGCGCTTCTCAGAGCGGTCGTTTAAAATGAAAATTTCGTAGTTATTTCCCTTCTCATAAACCCTCAAAACTACATGGCCGTTTTGGCTTTTGTATTGATCCAATCGGCCTCCGATAACATCTTTGAGCGGCTGTAACATGACCGTAGAAAAAATATCCCTTTCGCCAGGGTATAGTTCTTTTGAGGCAATACGTCTTAAAACTTCTTCTCCGGGATGGTCAGAGGACCAATTCTGTTGGATCCATACCCGAGGTCTCACGGTTCGTACATATTCGGTGCTTTGGGAATCTCTATTGCCGTGATGGTTGAGAGTAGCTACATCTACCGGACCGACCACTGGCGCAATGTGAGATTCCATGGAATTGAAGTCCGTTGCGCCAAAAGGCCCTATTCCGCTAACATCACCGCCTGTAAAATAGTCAAAGGGTCCGTAGGAAATTTTGATACAGGTGCTTAACGGATTTTCCCCGGGGTAATTACCTTCTTGAAATACGGAAAAGGTGGTGTTCTTTTCCCCTGTCCAGACCTTTCCGTTTACGGCGATATTTCGAATTCTAAAATCAGGAAATGATGTTTGGTTTTTACGAAGCACAATTTGGTTTTGTTCTCCAGCCTTAAGCGTCTCATGGGTCATTCCATTCTTTTGGGAATGAAAGTCGACAAAATTCCAGAGATTCTTAAGGGTCGCTATCATGCCAAATGCATCATTTTTACTCAATTTGGCCTGTATTTCGGGCTTTTTCAGATTGATAGGAAAATCAATACCCCGGTCAATCACCGTGTGAATGGGCAAATGGTGCCCCACTTCTACCAAACCCGTTAAAAAGTAACCTTCTTTTACCTCTTTTCTTGCGGAATCCATTTCCCCAAAATGATCATCGTGATAATGCGTAATCAGGGCGTAATTCAAAACGGCTTTCTCCCTAAGCGGATGGAATTGTTGGATGTAGTCCACAATCCATTCCATGGCATTTTTAGAACGATTGGGAACCAATTCGGCATTTCTGGCAGAAAGGGTTCTAGGCCTTGTCTCGGACATATCTCCGGCGTCTATTAAAAGAGTGGTTCCATCAGGAAGAATGGCAAAGGCAGAATCACCCCGACCTGTATTGATATGGTGGATATCCATCATACCTTCTTGCCATGCCGGAAGTTGTTCTTGGGCAATTGAAAACAAGCAAGTAGTCAAAAAGAAAATCAAAAGGATCTTTGTTGGCTTCATTCCGTTGTTTTTAGAAGTTGCTTTGTTGACAGTATTTGTTTGCTCATTTTTCCGTTTTCAATAAAAACATCCAACCAACCATCACCGCCGCCGTTGAACCAAAGCACTTCAATTTGGTGGGTGCCGGCCTTTAAAAGAATTTGTCCGTTTTTTTCCTTTACACCGTGGTCACCGTCGTTATCTACCACAAGCTTGCCATCAATTAAAAGTTTGCTGCCATCATCAGAGCGAATGTAAAACCGGTAACTGTCAATTTCCTGTACTTGAAATTCGGAGGTAAATCGTACTGCAGTGTTCGGTTTGATCTTATCGCCCAACTCATCAGATGTAATTTCAAAAAGGTTCCCGGTTAGGTCTGGCTTTTTGTTTTTCAATTCAGGTATAAAAGTTAAGTCTTTCAAATAGAAAAGCTCATATTTTACCGGTTTTTCAGTTGCTTCCTTTTTAATTCTGAAATAGGCCTCCGCCACCAAACTTCTTATTTTTCCATTTTCAAAAACAGCACTTTTAATAATGGAGTTGTTACTTAAGGCAAATGGACCTTCATAAATTTGAGAGGAGGCTGTTGGAAAACTACCATCCATTGTAAACCTGATTTCACCTGCTTGATTGGGATTTTCAATTTTCACCTCGGCCTTATCCGTGAAGAGACCACCTGCTTTTTTATACCCTTCGGCTTTAGGGTAAATTATGGGTTCTTTCAGCTGCACCAATACCGGGTAGGCGTCCGTTTCTTCAAAACCTTCAAAAGCTGTTTGAACAGGTTTGCCGATCCATGCGCGGGGGGGTTCTATTCCCATGGCATAGGCTACAGTAGCCGCATTGTCATATTGGTACACAGGGTGTTGTATGGTATACCCTTTTTTTACCGATGGTCCCCAAACGATAAATGGAATTTCAACTTCTTGGAGTGACTCCCCACCGTGGCCGGTGCCTAAACCGCCGTGGTCTGAACTGACAATGACCAGAGTGTTTTTCGCCATTTCACTTGTTTCAATGGTTTGTAAAACTTCTTTTAAAAGTATATCCGCCTTTTCAACGGATTTATAATAATGCAGGGTGCCGTGACCAAAAGCATGCCCGGCATGATCCACATGGTCAAAATGGATAAAAGTAAATTTTGGCTGCTGGGTTTTGATATATTCAGATGCCACTTGGGCCGTTTTTTCTTCCGACTCCGGGTTCATATCATAATCCACCGCACTTTTTTCAAACAGTCGACCAAAACCTCCCCAGTGGTAAATAGCACCCACTTCGGTATTGTTCAGCTGTTCTTTGATCAACTTAAAAATAGTAGGAAACAGAAAATCTTCACTTTGGGTGACCGCAGGCAAGGTAAAATTATCGCGTTCCCATGCGTTGGAGGTAATGCCGTGCTGTTCGGGTCCTGCACCCATGATCATCGAGGCCCAATTACTGCTAGAGCTGGTGGGTAAAACGGCTCTTGCGTGCATGGTGGAAGCACCTTCAGCAATAAGACGGTCAAAAGTGGGGGTTTTGGCCGTTTGTAATCCATCAGGACTCAAACCATCAAAACCTATGACAACTACATGCTCAATTCCTTTAATGGCTTGTGATTGGGCATTTATGCAAGTTGACCATAGTACACAAAGTACTATGGTCGCCTTGATTGTTTTTTGAACAGTTGGTTTAATCAACATCCCACCAAAGTCTAGTGTTAATGTCATCTGCTCCTTGTCTGGAAACGGCCGCTTCATAATTGGCGTTGTTTGTTGACTTTACCGAGTTTGGATATTGAAAACGAACGGGAACCCTCATATCATTGGCAGAATCTGGGCCAGGCGTAACTTCTGGCATACCAGTTCTCCTCCAGTCAGACCATCCTTCAAAACCGGTATAGAATAGGGAAATCCATTTTTGAAGTGCTATTTTTTCCAGTTTTTCCTCAGTTGTCCCTGAATAGACTACCTTCTCTTGTGCAATGTAGGCATCCAGATCGGTCGCTTGCATGGCAGTCGCAATTTCAGACCACCCACCAGCGGTAACCCGTTGGGTATAATAGTCAAAAGAAGCACGAATACCGTTTTCGTAATACGCTGCCGCATCACCCACGGAAATCCATCCGTTTTCCCTGGCTTCGGCTAGAATAAACTGTAATTCTGAATAGCTCATAATAATGGTTTGAGAAGCTGTAGCAGATGCTTGCTCCGGATTACAGGCTCTACAAGCCAAAAGAATTCCTAATCTAGAAATATAATTGGACCCTGATTCTTCAGGATTGCCGCTTGGGCTGTAACCTAATGCAGCTTCATCATCCAACCCGTTAGGCATCCCTACATAATCGTCAAAATTATCGGAATAAATGCCTTTCTCAGAAGCAGTTGTGGGTTGGGCAAAAACAAGCAAGCGGTTGTCGTTCAATTCTTTTAGCCTTGTTTCCAATGTTTGGCTTAATCGAACTTCATCAAAACTACCCGACCTTGTTTCATATTTTGGTTGTGGGTTGAGAGCGTTCCATTGTACTAGGGCCATATCTTCGTTACTTTCAAAAATTGGATATGTAGTTGGATCACCCACTATTTGTTGCATTCCTGACACCGCGTTGGCGTTGGCTACATCACTAATTCGTAGCAGTAAACGTAGGCGCAAGGAGTTGGCGAATTTTTGCCACTTGCCTATATCTCCATCATAGAAAATATCTCCTGAAATATTACTTTGACCCGCCAAAACGGTGTTTGCTGTCTCCAAATCTGCCAGAATACCATCGTAAATCGTTTCTTGGTCATCAAAGACAGGCGTAATATTACCTTCGCTAATACCTTGGGTTGCTTCCGTATAGGGTACTTCGCCATAAGCATCCGTAAGGTAGGAGTAAATCCAAGATTTCATCACTAAGGCAACACCATAGTAGTTTTGGGCTTCCTCTACATCTTTGGTATCCCTAAGAATGTTTTCCACATCCCTTAAAGAGGCATAAGCATTGTCATAAGGGTCACCTGATGGAGACCAGTTGTAGGTATCCCCACTTGTAAACTGAAGCCTAGCGGCATATTGTACAACCGTGAAGCCTTCTTCCCAACCTTGGTCTCCCCAGTTGTAAGCCATTTCTCGTTGTATGCCGGGTAAAAGGAGTTCAGGTTGTGCAGATGCCGGGTAATTGGGGTTTATATTCAGTTCCTCAAAATCTTCCGTACAACTTACGGCTGAAAGGACTAAGGATAGGACTGCTATTATTTTTTTCATGATCTTTAATTTTTTGCAATGAAACGTTAGAAACTTAACTGTAGGTTGAAGGTGAAAGAACGTGTACTGGGGTAGGACATGTTCTCGATACCTGGCTGAAGTGTTCCACCGGAAACACCTACTGTTTCTGGGTCAAAATGCGGGTTGTCCGTCCATAATAATAAATTTCTGCCTGTGAGCGATAAACGCAAGTTGGTAAGCGATAGACGGTCTGTTATTTTCTTCGGAAAAGAGTAACCTATGGAAGCCTCTCTTAATTTGGTGTAAGAAGCATCGTATTTGGCCGCTTCCACGTTATCTCTTTCATAATATCTATTGTTGTAGGTTCTTGCATCTACATTAATGGTGTTTTCAACGTAATTAGGGTTCTCGTCCGTACCCATATTGATAACACCTTCGGCAACGATACCCGTTTCCCGGCCCTCCAATGTTTCCATTAGCTGGCCAGAAGTACTACCAATGGTCTTGGTTCTAGAGACAACAATCCCACCTTGTCTGGTATCGATCAAGAAACCTAAGTCAACATTCTTGTATTTAAAACTGTTTTGAACCCCCAAGGTAAAATCCGGAGCATAATCACCTTGGTAAACCAAATCATCGGTACGAACCGGAATACCTTGGTTGTTGATGATTTTTTGACCGAAGAACGGACTTGTTTCATCTTCTACCCTTTGGAACCCTCTACCGTAAATAGCACTGATGGAACCACCTTCCCTAGCTTGAATATAGGCGCCATTGGCACTGGTAAGGGTAAAATCTACTCCGCCAAGGTCTTTTACCTCACTTTGGTTGGTTGCGAAATTGAAAATGGCATTCCATTTAAAATTATCGTTGACTACCGGGACAAAATTGGCGATGGCCTCAAAACCATAATTACGAACCTCTCCGGCGTTAATAAGTTGACTGGAATATCCGCTGGCAATATCGGTACTGATATTGATAATCTGGTTTCGGGTAGAACTGTCGTAATAGGTCAAGTCAAAATTTGCCCTGCTCTTAAAGAGCCGTAAATCCAATCCAAATTCATAAGAACCGGTGATTTCAGGTTTCAAATTGGCATTAGGAATCAAGGCCGATTCCGTTAAGATAGGAGTTGAATCATCAAATGAAGATTCGTTTTGATAAAAACTTCTCAATCGATAAGGGTCGGTATCATTACCAACCTCGGCATAAGCGGCCCTTAACTTTAAGAAGGATAACCAATCGGGTTTCTCCATGATTTCACTAACCACAGCACTTAGTGTAGCGGACGGATAGAAGTAAGAATTGTTATCGGTTGGCAAGGTACTAGACCAGTCGTTTCTTCCCGTAATATCCAGAAAGATGGAATTGTTATAGGCAAAACGCGCATATCCGTAAAGGCTGTTAATGCGTTTGGCGTAATTATCAGACGATACTTGAACCGCTTGTCTGCTATTGTTAAAGGAGTAAACGCCTGGATTGATCAATTGTGGGGCAACTGTTTTCTTGAAGTCTTGGTTTTGACGCAGATGATTGCCACCTACGGATAGGTTTACGTTCCATTTTTTGTTGAAAGTATTATCATAGGTCAATAAGAAATCCGTATTGCTTTCTTCAAAGAAAACATCGTCCTCTTGATACGTTCCAAAAGGGAAACGTTGTGTGCTGAAAGCTCTTTTTCGTTCTCTAAAATCGCGATAAAAATCACGACCGCTTCTAAAAAGGAGGCTCCAGTTTTTATGAATGTCGTAGGTTAAGCTTACATTTCCGAATACCCTGTCTTTATCTTGGGCATTGGTGTTTTCGTACATGGTGAAATAAGGGTTGTCATGGTAATTATAATTGTAATTAAACTGTTGAACGCCTTCTAGTCCGGGTTGCCAGTAATCCTTTAAGTTGTTCGTATTTAACTGTCTACCGTACCAGATGAAGAGATACATAATACTTTCGGTACCGTAACCCACAGCTGGCCTATTGTCACTATCGGTCTTGACATAATTTAAATTGGCGTTCACTTTAATCTTATCGCTGAGATTTAGGCTTCCCGTAAAGCTTAAGCTATTTCTCTCTAGGTCCGTATTGGGAAGGGTGCCTTCTTGATCCAAGTTTTGGTAAGATACGCGCATATTACCCATTTCTCCTGATTTTGAAACGGCAATGCTATTGGTTTTGGTGATACCCGTTTCAAAAAAGTCTTCAGTATTGTCAGGGTTTGAAACCCATGGAGTGGCCGTTATTGGAGAATCGCTCACAAAGGTGTCTCCACCGCGTGTACCATCTGCTCTTGGCGAGTCGAATTGGGGAATTAACAGGCCGGTGTCTAAACGCGGCCCCCAGCTTTCATCAACCCCATCTGCAATACCGGAACCACTACCATCAACAAATTCAAATTGTTGGTTGTTTCCTTGACCGTATTCATTTTGCCAATCGGGCAACATAAGAATATTTTCGATCGTTACCCCGGAATTTACCGTCACCCCCAGTTTGGAACCTTGGGATTTGCCTTTTTTTGTGGTAATAATGATAGCCCCGTTTGCGGCTCTTGACCCGTAAAGAGCCGCCGCAGCGGGACCTTTTAACACGTTCATGGACTCAATATCTTGCGGATTGATTTCCGAAGCACCGTTACCATAATCTACACTTTGGGTACCTGAACCACTGGACCCTACAATTTCATTACTAATGGGCGTACCGTCTATAATAAATAGGGGAGAGTTACCATTGATGTTCAAGGAAGCATCCCCGCGAATGGAAACTCTTGCAGAGCCTCCTAATCCAGTGGGGCTATTGGTTACCTGAAGACCGGCCACTTTACCGGAAATACTGTTCAATAGATTGGGTTCCCTCGCTTGGGTAACTTCTTCGGTGCCTAGTTCTTGGGAGGCGTAACCTAAAGATTTTTTCTCCCTTTTAATACCAAGGGCCGTAACTACCACCTCATCCAGTTTCTGGGAATCTGGTTGTAGTGTAATAATAGCGGAAGATTTTCCGGCGCTATTAAGTTCGGTGGATACATAGCCAATGTATGAGACCACAAGAACCTCATCTCCATTGGGAAGTTGAATCTGAAAATTACCGTCAAAGTCGGTCGCAACACCGGTAGAACTTCCTTTTATTACTACGGAAGCACCGGGTAAGGGCACATTGTTTTCATCGAATACGGTACCCGTGAAATTGTTCTGGGCACTTGCTGCAATGGTTACCAAAAAGGTAAAAATCGCTAATAGTAAGGTTTTTTTCATTTTGCGTATTTGTAAACTATTGGTTGTTTAATGCAGGCAAATATCAAAGGTTAAGGTTAGATAAAAACCTGATTATTATTAAATAATTGATACGCTTACGGGGGTAGTGTTATCTAAAAGTTATGAAATTATTATTTACAAATATGCAATACATGAATTTTTTGTGGTATTGACTTGTAATCGTGACTCTTAGTGCCGATTTATTATTCTATAACCAGTGTTTTTACTCATTTGATTAAATGGTAAGTTTGCATTCTAATCATTGACAATGGAAGATTACCTTATTGGAATAGGAAAGAGAATCAAGGAAATAAGAAAAGGAGGAGGCAAGACTATTAACGACATTGCCGGCCGGGCCGGAGTGACCGGGGGGCTTATTTCCAGAATTGAGAATGGTCGAACCATACCTTCGTTACCCGTTCTGCTTAAGATAATATCCTCTTTAGAAATTGAGGTAACGGACTTTTTCAACGGAATGCCCCAAGTGAACGGAGCTAATTTTATGGTATCTAGAAAAGAGGATTACACGATTATTGAAAAAGAAGATGAGGCGGTTGGCTTTACATACTCCTATGTTTTTGGAAAACAAATTTCTTCTTTAGGATTTGAAAGTGTGTTACTCGAGGTTGCCCCGGGATCAAAAAGGGATAAAGTAACTACGGATGCCTACGAGTTCAAATATATATTAAGTGGCGAATGCTACTATGAAATTGGAGAAGAAGAAGTATTGCTGAAAGAAGGAGATGCTATTTTCTTTGATGGACGTATTCCGCATGTTCCCATTAATCGGGGAAATGTTCCTTCTAAAATGTTAGTGATGTACTTCTTTATTTAACCCGTGAAAAATGGCGGATATTTACAAAAGAACATCCACCATTTTTCAAAATATACCGACAATTTTTAACTTTTCTTGACCAATTCCTTCAGGTGCGACAATGATTCTAAAACGTAGGTTGGATTTGCGGAGTCTAACTGAGCCTTGGTGTGGGCACCTGTGGTGACTCCAACTGTTACGCCACATTTCGCATTTTTACCTTCTTCAATATCTATAATGGAATCACCGGCTTTTAAAACCTTGGAAGCTTCTATAACATCTAGCTGCTTCATGGCTTCCAAAATCATATCCGGTGCAGGTCTTCCGTTTTTGGCATCGTCTGCGGTGACCAATACGTCATATTGTTCACCTTGTTTCCAGTTCATTTTCTCCAATAACAAGCTGGCTATTTTTTTGTTGTAGCCCGTGTTAAATGCCACTTTAATTCCATTCTTCTTTAAGAATAGTAGGGTTTCTTCCACGCCCTTAAAAGTGCCTACCTGTAAATTCTCATAAGCCTGGTCTAACATTACTTTGAAATCCTCAAATATGGGTTGGCTAGGTTCTTCTTCAAACTTATCAATAGCTTTAAGGGTGTCCTTTATAGCTTGGTGTTTCTCCTTACCTGCTCCGTGTTCCAATACGAAATTTAGGCTAAGGTCATATCCTTTTTTATTGATTGCTTTTTGTAAAGTTTTATAAACAACGTTGTCTTCGTTCACAACGGTACCAGCCATGTCAAATACGGCCAATTCTATTTTATGCATGTTCAAGATTAAAAATTGATTGTATGTTTTTTTTGGCGAAGCCGGCACTTCCGGTCATTCCTTTTCCTCCAATGCCTGTAACTATGTGAATGTCTTCGTCAATGGTTTTTTGATAAATGTCAGTCTCTTTGCACTGTGAGTACATCCCAAACCATCGGTTCTGGATTTCATAGGTAGGTAAGTCGAAAATCTTTTTGGCTTCGTTTAGAATAAAGTTGTCAATATCCATGTTTAGATCAAAACCAAGATGTTCCATTCGTGCAGCGCTTGCATATTCATGTGAATCGCCTATGATTATGGAACCGTCATCCGCTTGTTTAAAAAGAATATGTACTCCCCATTTTTTTTCAAGTGAATTGGGGTTTTCCTTTGTTTTTATTGAGCTAAACGAAGGACATTCCGTAAAGGATTCATACCGTCTAATGGAAAGTCCTGTTAAAACGGAACTAGGGAGGTTATAATTTGCTTGTGATCTGGTCTGCATCATTTGTAATTTGGAGACCACTAAATCACTTTCTTCAAAATAATCAGGGTATAGTATTTTAAAATCACTACCGTTACAGATAATCACTTTTTTGGCGGAAAACTGTTTGTTTTTAGTAGTGGTAAGCTGTACACCGCTGCGCAAGGCATCACAGTCCATTACAGTTTCGCCCATATAAATATCCAGCCCAATGTTCCTAAGGTATTTATGCAATTTTAGAATCATTTTCCTAGGTTCTACCTTCACTTCTTCCGGGAAAAAGAGCCCCGCTTTCACATAATCCTTTTTAAGACCCGGATAGTTATCCAAACATTGCTTGGCGGTAAGTAATTCTGATGTATAGGAATTGGATTTGTTAATTGAATTTAGTTCTTCCAATAATTGAACTTCTTCCCCATTGGAAGCTATATAAATACTGCCTTCCTCTCTTACGGTAATATCAAATTTCTTTTGAATGTCTTTGTAAATTGCTAGGCTCTCACGGCCAAAATTTTGCCATTTTGTATTCATTCCGGAAGGAACAACTTGTCCAAAGTTGCGTACGGTAGCACCTTGAGGTTGTATGTCCTTTTCTATAAGAGCTACTTTTAAGCCCTTATTTACGGCGTGATAGGCGTGAAATGTACCCAAAACACCGCCTCCAATGACTATGAGATCATACGAGTGGTTCATATGCAGATAAATTTTTATTGTCAGTTTGTGGTTGGTCTTCCTTGCTTTTGTTCTTAAAGTAATAAAGGGAGAATAAGGTGGCTACCATTCCTATAATGGAAATAATATAACTCCCGTGCACAAAGAATTGAAGGGATGAAAGGGCTCCTTGTCCAAAATTTTTATATAACAATACCGCCATGCTTCCTAAATAACCAAAGGCATCCGCTATATAGATAAGGAAACCTGCATTACCTTTGATTTGAAAGGTGGCAATCATCCGATCGAAAAACAGGCAGTTAAAAGGGACATAGCAGATATAAAGACCTAAGCCCACCAAAACCATCCAAAGTACAGGGCCCGAAACCCCCATTTGAAATAACAAAGTGCTTATTCCTATACATAAGGAACCCATGATTAAAAGATAATGGTAGGACATAAACGCCTTAAAATTGTTTTTAATGAAGGCAAAGAGACCTATGCAAACCAGCACTATTACTGCAATAGGTATTTCTGCCAAAGTATACACAGATATATTTCCTTCAAAACCCACTGCATCCCAAATTTCACGTGAGAAGTTATCCCTAAAATCTCGCATCGCCGTAAGGCAGACATAAAAGAATACAAGAATAAGAATGGGAAAGAAGAACTTGGAAACAACAGTTCTTCTATCTTTTTTGGTCATGGGAACACGTTCTTCCCGTAATTTCTTATCCTCAATTGTTGGTTTAGGAATCTTGTCCAACATAAATGAAAAGCCCGCAAACGGTATTAAAAAAATGGCTCCAGTTACCGCTGGCATGGCAAATTGCGATATGTTAAAACTTTCCATTACCAACAAGCCTACCGATTTTACAACTCCACTAGAAACTATAAAGCTTGAGCAAAGGATAACCCCCAGTATTTCGGTAAACTTTCTGCCTTCCAAATAAGAAAACACAACTCCCCAGATCATTCCCAATGATAATCCGTTCAAGAACATGAACAATATATTATATGGGTTGGGTAGCAGACCAAAACCAACCAGACTAAGCTCGGCCAAAATAATCATGACAAGTAGGTAGGGAAGTCTACTTTTTGGTTGAAGTTCAGATATCATTTTTATACCGATGAACTTAGAAAGCATATACCCCAGAACTTGGGAGATAATCAATACAATTTTATAATCCACTCCCAAGAAGGAAAGATTCTCAAATGTGGCCACCGTAAAGGGTTTTCTAAAGGCATACATACAAAAGTAGGTGCCAAAAGAGGCCAGAGATCCATATAGGATGAAATTGATATTTTTTTGGTTGATTTTCAACTTCTATTCTTTACAAATAGTAAATAATAAAATACAATATTCGAAATATATTTACAAATAGTAAATATTATAACGTTAAGAAATACTTATGCACTATTTAAGTTAAAGTGAATTTAGGGATTTATACCAGAAAGAATGTAGATATAGAGAAAGAGATAAGCTATAAAAAAAACAAAGGGACATTTCAAGTAAACTTGAATGTCCCTGGGGGAACATTATTATAGACTACTTTCCTAACCCTATACCATAGCCTATAATTGTTCGGGTCTCCTTCAATCCAAAAAAAGTCAACCAATCACTACTAAAAATCCAAACTGTCTAAGTAAAGGGGGAACTTTACTTTATTCTTTTTTAGCGCTGTTTTTCCCGGGATTTACAGATTCGCTATTTCTTTAGCTTTAAAACATGGTTAGTGTCAGTATAGCTTAGTACTATATTTTCTAAAGCTTTGTAAAAGTAGGGGGAGTGTTACAAAACAAAGAATCTGAAATCACAAGTTGTAAAATATCGATGAAAGGTAGTATTAAATCGACAAAAAACATAATTATAAAGAAAATTCCTACATTTAATAATGTTGCTATCTATTTTAGAAGCTTGTATATATTTGTGAGCAATTCCTTATCGTCAAAAGGTTTGGAGAGTACCACGTTCATTCCGGCTTTTTTGTAGGCTTTAATTTGAGCTTTATAAGAATTGGCAGTAATACCAATAATGGGAATGGATTTAATATTCTTAAATGGAAAGCCTCGAATAACTTTAGCTAATTGATCTCCCGTAATATTTGGAAGATTTACATCCATTAAGACAATATCGTAACTTTTGTTTACAATTTCTTGCATTACCAAGGCACCATCGCTAACAATATCTATAAAAAAATCGCCAGTGTCTATTAGTGACTTTAACAGACTGGTCTGTACTCCTTCATTGTCTTCCACTAACAATACCTTGTATTTTTTTTGTTTTTGGACTGTATTCTTTTTTGATGTTTTTTCAGATGTTTCCTTTTCCGGATTATGAAGAGGAAACTGCAGGTTAACATCAAAGAAGAAATGTGAACCTTTTCCTGAGGTTGATTCAATTTGAATTCTGGAGCCCATGAGGTTGAGCAGTCCTTTTACAATTGAAAGACCCAAGCCCACACCCTCCGTATTTCCCAGTTGTTCGAAGCTTTCTAAGACTGTTTCTAATTTTTCCTCCGGAATGCCAATTCCGGTATCCTTTACTCCCAAACGTAAATTGACCTTGTTGGCCCTTCTTTGATTTTGAATCGCATATAAAATTATTTTACCGTTAGGGGTATATTTTATGGCATTATCACATAGGTTGGTAAGTACTTGCAATAGCCTTAGGCGATCACCTTCAATATATTCAGGAATGCTTTCATCTGCCGTAATGGTAAAAATCAATCCTCTTTCCTTTGCCCTTGTGTTATACGTGAGCTTTAGGAATTCGATTAATTGTTTAAAATTAAATACGGTAGGATTTAGGGCAAGTTTACCTTTGGAAATCATGGCCAAACTTAAAACATCCTCTAACATGAGTTTAAGGTTGGAAGTAGAGTCTTTTAATACGTTTAGGATATTGCTCTGTTCGTCATCAAGTTGACTTCTTTGGAGTATGTTGGTGAGGGCTATGATATTGGTAAGAGGGTTTCTTAGTTCATGGCTAAAGTTCTGTATAAAGTCATTTTTGAAGCGTTCCCTTTCCTCTAGTTCATGATTTTTTAATAGGATGAGCTCAGAATCAATAATAGATTCATTCCTTGCTTGTGCAATGGATTGATAGGATACATAATGTTCAGTAAGGTTTTCTATGGCAATGAGAAATTGGCCGTTTTGTTTAGTAATTTCAATATCAACGGTCAATTCTTCTGCAGAATTACCCAACTGAACGCAGTGAAATATGGTCTTTTTTCGATTGGGTCCTATAATATCTGCAATGCTGAAAAAGAACGGGTGTATTTCACCAAGGTCTTTTCCTTTCTCGGCCTTAAACAAGGTTTGATCACTTTCAATTACCTTGCCCTCTAAGTCCGTGAGGATAAATTGAAATTTATTGTTCTTGTAATTCTCCCTAAATTCCTTAAGCATTGATAGCTAGCATTTTTGCCAATTCTTCAAATAGTTGATTTACCTTATGTCCCGTTTTGGCACTCGTTATATAATCGTATGATATATTTTTTTCCGATAAGACTTGATCTAGCTCTTTTGCGTCTACCAAATCAGATTTATTTCCTACAATTTTCACCGGTACATCATTGGTCTTTTCTTTTAAGGTAATTAAGTCTTTCCCCAAATTTTGAAACGTGGTTGGTCTGGCGACATCAAAAACAAAGATAATTCCATGGGAACCCAAAAGATAGGATTCCCTTATATGTGAAATATCATCGGTTCCTTCCAAATCCCATAGAATAAGGGTTACACTCTCATCTACAGAGAACTCAATGGTTTTTTTGGTGATGTGTACCCCTATGGAAACTTTATAATTATCAGAAAAGCTATCCTCTACAAAACGACGGATTAAAGAAGTTTTGCCTACTCCAAAATGGCCTAGAACAACTATTTTCTTAGAGATCTGCATGACCAAAATTTTGAGCTAATTGTTGATTGATTCTTTCTGTATTCAAAGTGTGATAATCTTCTTTTTTAGTTAGGTTTTCAAAGAAATCGAATATGAGGTCTTGAACCTTATCCTTTGCTTGGGTTGTGTAATTTCCGGAAAGTACAATAGCTATGTAAAATCGGTTAAAGCTCTGAAGGTGAATATGGTAAAGTTCATAATCTATAAGCTCCAGATTTTGGTCTTTTCTTCCAAAAGCATCCTCAACAAAACTTTTTATGGCAGTTAACATACCAGATATCATATCCTCATCTATGGTTTCCGTAACGGAATAACTGGCTTTTAAAATTCCGGAATCCTTTTCGATCAACAGTACTTGTTCAATTTTTGAAGCAGCGAGTTCATCAATAATTTCCTTTTTCGTAGAGGAACTATTGAACCATGTTTTTATCTTATTCTTAAAACTGAGTTGCTTATTGATTTTCTCCGAAAGCAATTTGATTTCATGGGCTATATATTTTTTGATCATTTTGCCTAAAATGGGGAATAGTGCCTCTACCACCTCATCCTTATTTTTTTTGATTTCGGTTTTAAGCGCGGCCGTAATGGTAGGGCCTAAGGTAGTAGGTATGCTAGTTTTGAATTCCTCCAATTGGTCATGTATTATAGGGTCCACTTTATGGGTAAACTTCTGCTTGTCATTGAGCGTGCTTTCCAAGTTTTCTAATCTATGGGCAATCTTTTCAATATACACACTGTCCTCTGCGAAAAGAATATCCTTTAAAATTTGAATTTTTTCGTTTTCGTTCATCAGCGCTTTATTGCCCAAAAGCAACTATTTTTAATTCTAGGGGGAGTGTTTTATGAGGATAACCTAAATGAAGAAATTACTTTTCACTTACTTTCTCTCCTAGGTCTATCAGTAATTTACCCAGTAGTTTTTTGTCTACTTTTTCGGTTTCTAAGGCTTCAATTTTATCTTCTACCTTGTCTTCAAGCTCCGTTATTCGAATGTTAACATCGGTTGCCACATTGTCTATGGCCGTTTTTAGATCTTGCCTTACCTCCTCAATTAGTTCTTCTAAAATTTTCTTTTTGTCAAGAATATCTTTTTTAAGTGTTTCAAACTCAGAGTCGTAGGTTTTTATGTTTTCGCCAAAAATGAGGTTTTTGATGATTTCAATCTTGGATGATGCCTCATCTTCAGTGCCATTAAGCTGTACCACCTTTTCGTTCTTACTCATGTTATGTGTCTTTTGGGTATAGAGATTTCTTTGATAAATCAATGCTAAAACGGGGGAGAGCTGTTCAAAGGAATGACCTCTATAAGCGTGACTCCCTTTGTTTTAAACTACTAATATAGGAAAATAATCCATGCAAATTATATGAACGATATTACGGAAACCCTGTCTTTTATAGGGGGTTGAAATAGAGAATGTTGAAAAGTCCAAAAACAAAAAAAGCACCGCTTACACGATGCTTGGTGGAGAATACCGGAGTCGAACCGGTGACCTCTTGCCTGCCAGGCAAGCGCTCTAGCCAGCTGAGCTAATCCCCCGTTTTTGGATGCGCAAAGGAAATACATTTTCACAAAGTATCAAAATACTTTATGAGGTTATTTTTTGGCGCTTAATCCTTTTTAACACTCAACACAAGAACTGGAATACGTGCCGAGAATTCCGATTTTTGGATGGTATTCTTTTCCCATAACTTCTTGAAAAAGCCGCGTTTGCGCCTAAAAACACATAAAACATCAGGGTGCTGTGCCTGCATATGCTCCAACACGCCAAGGTATGTGGTAGGTGCCTCTGTCAAGGTCAACTGCGAACTAATATCCATTAAAGCGGTATTTACTTGCAAGTCATCATCGGTATAACCAGGTGTTTTTACCAATAACAAATTCACTTTTGCACCAAATTTGTTTTTTATTTCAATCAACGGATTTAAAATGCGCTTTCTTTTTAAGATACCGGACTTAAATGCCGTAAGTATGTTTTCAAAAGGTTGATAATCCATCCCTCGGGGTACTATTAAGGTAGGTATATTGGTTCTTTTGATGATCCTGCCAGAAGTATTCCCTAAGAAAAGCGCTTCGTTAATTTCATTGCTTCGGGGAGCCATAATAATCAAATCGATACCCAGTTCTTTATTGATGTCGTTGAGCCCGTCAACAATGTCGCCATTGTATGAGGCAATTTGAATATCTACATTCTTGGCATCTACCTTTTCAATGATTTCCTTCAGGCGCTCAATACCGCTTTCTGCCACCTTTTCGGTTACGTTGGATAACCCTTTTCCTGCACCGACCGAAACACTAAAAACTTCCATCAAAAATATTTTTGAAGAAAATTCAGTCGCAAAATCAATAGCGTATTGTAAGGTTTGGTGGGCATCGGGTGAAGTGCCGATAGGTACAAGAATGTGTTTCATGGTTTATCTGTTTTAACCTTAAATTTACAATTTAATTGCAACCTACCTAATGAAATGATCCGACTAGCAAACAAATCTGATATTCCTGAAATCCTTGAAATGACCGGTGCCTGTGCTCAACACATGATTTCCAATGGCATCTACCAATGGAACGAGCACTATCCTTCTGAAAAGGCCTTTGTAAAAGATATTGATAGGGGCGAATTATATGTTTTGGTAATGGACGAAAAAATCATCGGTTCCATTGTTATTTCCACATTAATGGATGAGGAATATGTGCCCATAGAATGGCTAACACCCAATGGAAATAGCGTTTACATCCATAGATTGGGTGTACATCCAAGAGAACAGGGAAAAGGTTGCGCCCAGCAAATGATGCAGTTTGCGGAAGAATATGCCCGTAACCAAAATTTTGTTTCCGTTAGACTTGATACCTTCAGCCAGAATAAGCGTAACCAACGATTTTATGAAAAACGCGGGTTTCAACGTTTGGGAGACATATTTTTTCCAAAACAGAGCGAGCATCCTTTTCATTGTTATGAATTAGTGCTGTAACTTGCGCGCTTGAAAGCGAAAATCAACTTTTCATCCATCAATAAACTGGCAATTCCCGCTACGGTAGCAGGAATTGCGGAACCGCTTTTATCAATTACCGATACCGCTATTGTGGGCAATATACCTGTAGATGGGTTGGAGTCTTTGGCAGCTGCTGGAATCGTTGGTTCTTTTTTGTCGATGTTGATTTGGATTTTAGGCCAGACCCGTAGTGCCATTTCGGCCATTATTTCGCAATACTTAGGTGCAGGTAGGTTGGAAGAAGTAAAAACCCTGCCCGCTCAAGCCATCTATTTGAATATCGCCCTTAGCATTCTCATTTTGCTTTCTACCATTTTTGTGGTACGCGAAATATTTGAGTTGCTCAATGCCTCGGGTAAGATATTGGAATATTGTATTAGTTATTATTCCATAAGGGTTTGGGGCTTTCCGCTAACGCTTTTTGTTTTTGCTGTCATGGGAATTTTCAGGGGGTTACAGAATACGTACTATCCCATGCTCATAGCTATCACAGGTGCCATTTTAAATATTGGCCTCGATTTTTTGTTGGTCTATGGCGTTGACGGATATTTAGAACCCATGTATTTGGAAGGTGCTGCTTGGGCCAGTTTAATTGCCCAAGGCATAATGGCTATTATGGCTTTCGTGCTGCTTTTGGTAAAAACGGATATTAGCTTAAAACTTCAGTTGCCGTTAAATAAAGAATTGGGCCGATTGGTAGTCATGAGCCTGAATCTGTTCGTTAGGGCTCTGGCCTTGAACACCGCACTGATTTTGGCCGTAAGGGAAGCCACGGATTTAGGGGCCCAGTACATTGGTGCACATACCATCGCCATTAATATATGGTTGTTTTCGGCCTTTTTTATTGATGGGTACGCTGCTGCAGGGAATATTATGGGAGGTCGCTTATTGGGAGCACAGGATTATGCGGGCTTGTTTACCTTGGCAAAGAGAATCATTAAATACGGACTACTCATTAGCTTGGTTTTAATGCTTTTTGGATTTGTTTTTTACAAGCCAATCGGCCTGTTATTCTCCAAGGAGACTTTGGTGCTGGAAACTTTTTATACTGTATTTTTCATTGTAATCCTCAGTTTACCCATGAACACCGTGGCCTTTGTTTTTGATGGCTTGTTCAAAGGTTTGGGAGAAATGAAGTATTTGAGAAACACCCTGCTCGCCGCTACTTTTCTTGGTTTTGTACCTGTTTTGTTTTTGGGAAAGTATTTGGATTGGGGGCTCTACGGAATTTGGGCGGCTTTTACTATATGGATGGTCATTCGCGGAGGTGCGTTGGTTTGGGAGTTTAGAAGAAAGTTTCTGCCCCTCTTGCAAAATAGTTAATTTTAAGGTACATCTTTAAACTTCAATTTTTATGGGAACCGATAGGGAAAACGGAAGTCTCTACACCAAAATAGACGGAAAGGTAGCAACGGTAGAATTCGGCCACCCGGCCGGTAATTCGTTTACGGCAGAACTGCTGAATAGGTTGGTCAAAGAACTCGATCAGCTTTCAAATAATGATGCCATTACGGTGATTGTTTTAAAATCAGAGGGAGAACGCGCCTTTTGTGGCGGGGCTTCTTTTGATGAACTATTGGCGGTTTCCAATTTGGAGGAAGGTAAAGTGTTTTTCAGTGGGTTTGCCCATGTAATCAACGCCATGCGTACCTGTAAAAAAGTGATTGTCGGTAGAGTGCAGGGCAAGACAGTTGGCGGAGGTTTGGGCCTGGCGGCGGCATGTGATTACGTTTATGCCAGTGAAGCAGCAGCCATACGGTTATCAGAGCTTTCAATAGGGATTGCCCCTTTGGTGATTGCCCCGGCGGTAGAACGTAAAATTGGCACCGCGGCATTATCAGAACTTTCATTGGCCCCAACCGAATGGAAAAGTGCCTATTGGGCACAGGAAAAGGGACTATTTTCAAAGGTGTTCGATAGTTTAAAGGAATTGGATAAGGAACTGGATTTCTTTGCTAACAAATTATCGGGCTACAACCCGGAAGCCCTTTACGAGTGGAAAAAAGTATTATGGAACCAAACCGACCATTGGGATGAGCTTTTAGTGGAAAGGGCGTCCATTACCGGAAAATTAGTACTTTCCAATTTTACAAAAGAGGCATTAAACAAATTTAAAAAATAGACAATGGCAGAATATTTAAGTGGAAACCTGATATTTTTAATTTTGGCCGTGGTAGTCGTGGTCGTTTATATTATCAACAGAATCAGAGGAAATAAAAAGTTCAAAAGGTAATAAGTTAGGGTTACCATCGTTCTTCCATAAAAACATACTTAATGGATATTCTTACATTCCTGAACGGAGACCTTATTTTCCCCCTGCTGGCCCTCTTTGTAGTGGTAATTTATTTTTTTAATCGAGTTCGAGCACGTCGCAAGTACAAGCGTTAAGTTTTAGTCTCTGTGTACTTAATGCTAAATTAAAATTGGAAGTCCGTTATATTGCTATATTTGGTAACCACCAAACCGCAATAGCATGAGAGTCTTACCATTAGTTCTAGTTTCTTTCTTTGTAGTCATCAGTTGTACCGAAAAAAAGGCACCCAAAGCCAAACCTCAAAAATGGTTCAAGGGCAATTTGCATACCCATTCCTATTGGAGCGATGGAGATGAATTCCCCGAGGTAATTTTAGATTGGTACAAAAATCACGATTATCAATTTTTAGCCTTATCGGATCATAATACTATGGCCAAGGAAGAAAAATGGATTGCCATTCGGGAAAATTCCATTTATCAAAAGGCGTTTCAATCTTACTTGAAAACGTATGGTGAGGATTGGGTCAACTATAAAATCGATTCAGGAACTACCAGGGTAAAGCTAAAAACCTTTAAAGAATACAGTGAGTATGCCCAATTGGCCGGTGAGTTTTTGGTAATCCCCTCTGAGGAAATTACCGATAGGTTTGAGGACAAGCATATTCACATGAATGCCACCAACATACAGGAAATGATAAGTCCAAAAGGCGGAAATAGTGTCTTGGAGACCATGCAAAATAACTTGAACCAAGTTTTGGAGCAACGCCAACGTACCGGTGTTCCTATGATTCCGCATATCAATCACCCCAACTTTTTCTACAGTATTGATTTGGAGGATATGAAGGCCTTAAATGGTGAGCGGTTCTTTGAGGTGTACAATGGGCATCCTATGGTGCACAATATGGGCGATTCCGTTCATATTTCTACTGAAGAAATGTGGGATTTGATAAATATCGATTATCTCGAAAATAATAAACAATTGATGTATGGCCTGGCAACGGACGATTCCCATAGCTATCACCAAATAGGAAACAAGTGGAGCAATGCCGGCCGCGGTTGGATCATGGTTCAATCAGATACACTTTCCGTTACTAGCTTAATCGGGGCCATGGAAGCGGGTCATTTTTATGCCAGTACGGGAGTGACTCTAAAGACGGTTACCATGGATGCTAATGTGTTAACCGTTGAAGTAGATGCACAACCCAATGTGGATTATGAAATTACCTTTATTGGGTGTGAAAAAGGCGCCTCTGAAACCAAAGTTCTGCATACGGTAATTGGGGCCAGCGCTTCCTATGAGCTGGATGAAAATTTATTATTTGTTCGTTCAAAGGTTGTATCCACCAAAAAACAGGAAAACCCCATTGAGGAACTGTTTTTTGAAATGGCATGGACGCAGCCAGTACAGTTTATGGAGTAACTTACTGCGTTTTTAACCAGCCGGTAATGCTCAAACGCTCTCGGTTGGCAGGTTTTACTTCGTGTTCCAGTATACGGCTTTCAAAAATAACCGCCCTTCCCGGAAATGGATAGATGCTTAGGGGTTTTTCGGCTCCGGCCCCATCCTTTAAATAAATGACCAATTCCCCGCCATGTTCCGGTTGCCAGTCGTCCTCATTCAAATAACAAACAATGGATAGCTTTCTACGGTCATCATTTTGAAAGGCATCCAAATGTCTTTTGTAAAACTTACCTTCCGGATAGAGTGCGTAGTGAAACTCCTTCCTGAAAATACCTAAATAGCAAGTACGGTTCAGGTATTGTACCATGTCGTTTATCCTGCTAAAAAATAACTGCTGTGGGCCGTTGGCAGTGGTTTCGTCCATCCAAAGAATAAAATCACCTCTAATACCACTTTTAATAATCTCATTGGTGCGGTTACCAATGGCCGCCTTTTTAAATTGGTCGTCTTCATATTGCCAAAGTAAATCGTTTCGCAAAAGGGCAACGGTAGATGCGGATAAAAAATTATCCATTACGCAATAGCCTTTTTCAAGCACATCTGTAATGATGGTTTCGTAAGTGGCGTCTTCCAATGTAATTGGCTGACCAATAGGTTCTTTCACTCGAAGGGTTTATAAAAAATCGGGCAAATGTAATCTAGAAATCAATTGGTTTTTTAAAATCTCTACCTTTGCCGAACAAAATGTTTTTATGGCCAATATTAGGATTACCAAACAATTTAATTTTGAAACGGGACACGCGCTCTATGGGTACGACGGAAAGTGTAGAAATGTACATGGGCACAGTTATAAGCTCTCAGTTACGGTCATAGGTCAGCCAATCACAGATTCTTCAAACGTTAAATGGGGTATGGTCATTGACTTTGGTGATCTTAAAAAGATTGTTAAGGAAGAGATTGTAGACAAGTTCGATCATGCTACGGTCTTCAATAAGAATACACCTCATATTGAATTGGCCAATGAATTGATCAGTAGGGGCCACAATGTTATTTTGGCAGAATATCAACCTACCAGTGAGAATATGGTCATTGATTTTGCCAAGAAAATTGGCGACAGGTTACCCGATAACATCAAACTACATTCCTTAAAGCTTCAGGAAACCGATACTTCCTATGCGGAGTGGTATGCAAGTGACAATTCCTAAATTCTAGCTTATCTCACTAATATCTATATTTGCCCAAGTATGAAAACCATAGACCTTCCACCGGGCAAAAAAGTGTATTTTTCTAGTGACAACCATTTGGGAGCACCTACTATGGAGCAGAGCTTGCCACGGGAAAAGAAGTTCGTGGCCTGGTTGGATGCTATTAAAGAGGATGCGGGAGCTATTTTTTTGCTGGGCGATTTGTTCGATTTTTGGATGGAATACAAAACGGTGGTGCCCAAAGGTTTTACTCGTACATTGGGGAAATTGGCGGAAATCTCCGATGCCGGAATCCCCATTTATTTCTTCGTGGGCAATCATGATCTCTGGATGAACGGTTATTTTGAGGAAGAATTGGGTATCCCTGTCTTTCACAAACCGCAGCAGTTCAAAATCAACGGAACTACTTTTTTTATTGGGCATGGAGACGGACTCGGGCCAGATGACAAAGGTTTTAAGCGAATGAAAAAGGTGTTTACCAACCCCGTCGCGCAGTGGTTTTTTCGTTGGTTGCACCCTGATATTGGCGTCCGCTTGGCAAAACATTTATCGGTTAGCAATAAATTGATTTCCGGTGATGACGATGCCAATTTTTTGGGAGAAGAAAAAGAATGGCTGGTGCTCTATGCCAAAAGGAAATTGGAATCCCAACACTACGATCATTTTATTTTTGGTCACCGGCACTTGCCCTTGGAAATTGATCTTAACGGAAAATCCGAGTACACCAATTTAGGCGACTGGGTAAATTACTATACCTATGCCGTTTTTGACGGAGAGTCCTTAAGCTTGGAAAAGTTTGAGAGGTGATTATTCCTCTTTCTCATGTTCTTCAATATCCCTTGATAAATCGAGTCTTCTAAAAGTAGGCGAAACAAAAGCAGTGGCGCCCACAGTTAAAAGGGTCATGCATCCCCCAAAAACAACAGCGGTAACGGTACCCATCAATTTGGCGGTAAGTCCGCTTTCAAAAGCACCCAACTCATTGGAAGACCCCACAAACATAGAATTTACTGAAGCCACTCTACCTCGCATATGATCCGGAGTTTTTAGCTGAAGAATGGTTTGCCTAATAATCATGGAAACTCCGTCAACGGCCCCACTTACGAAAAGAGCAGCTACAGAAAGCCAAAAATAGGTGGATAGGCCAAAGACAATCATACAAATTCCGAAACCAAAGACGGCCAAAAGCAGTTTTTTTCCGGCGTTTTTATGCAAAGGAAAACGTGTAGAACCCAACATGGTAATAGCGGCCCCTACGGCGGGTGCGGCCCGGAGAATACCAAAGCCTTCGGAGCCTACATGCAAAATGTCTTGCGCATAAACCGGTAACAGGGCAACGGCTCCCCCAAATAGTACGGCTATCATATCCAAAGTCAAGGCACCTAAAATGGCCTTTGTGCTGAAAACAAAGCGCAACCCTTCTTTTAAGCTTTGAAAAACGGGTTCCCCAATTTTAGGGTTGAGAATAGGCTTTCTTTTGATTTGTGAAAGACTGATCAGGGCAAGTACCGAAAAACCAAAAATTAGGCACATGGACCAATGTACTCCCATCCAGCTGATGGAAAATCCCGCCAAGGCCGGACCCAAAACTGCGGCCAATTGCCAAGTGGTACTGCTCCAAGTGGCGGCATTAGGATAAATCTTTTTGGGTACGATTAAAGCAATTAAAGAAAAGATGGTGGGGCCTATAAAAGCGCGAACAATTCCCCCTAAAAATACCAATCCGTATATATTGTATAGGATGACCTGTTGAGATAGGTGTAGCTCAATGGAAGGCCAACTCAACAAAAACAACCCCAAACTAATAATGGAAAACCCAAAAATGCACTTGACCAACAAATTCCGCTTTTCTTTTTGATCCACTACATGGCCGGCAAAAAGAGCCGTGGAAACTGCGGGAATTACTTCCATCAGACCTATGATTCCTAAAGAAAGCGGGTCCTTGGTCATGGAATATACCTGCCATTCGATAACGATAAATTGCATGGACCAAGCAAAAACCATCGCAAAACGGACCAATAAAAAAATGTTGAATTCTCTATAACGAAGGGCTGCGTATGGATCCATAATCGCTAGTTGCGTATGAAATATGGGACAAAGGTATCAACTCTGCACGAGGAAAATCATAAAGAACAAAAGAAATACGCCTGACGTACTCAAAAAGTTAAAACCGACTACCCGGTCGGAAAATTAGTTTCTCCCATCCGTATATTTCAATAAGGCTATCGATAAACGGTAAGATTTTCAAACTCAAATTAACGAAACATCAAGCCTTGAGGTTTGTGGAAAATTAAAACCGACCAAGCGGTTGGTTAAACGGACGTCCTTGGATTGCGGTTTGTTGCTATTAAACTATGCTGATGCCAAGTGAATTTAAAAATTCAGTCTATGAAGCACCATAACATCCATGCCCTGCTGCTTGTTCCTACTTAATATCCCTCAATTTCAGTTGAAGACTCACATTTCCTTGCCATTCGTTTTCATCCAGAGAAAAAGTGGCGCTAAACGGTCGTTGGTTGGCAATCAAGTTTACCTTGTCTCCTAGATTAAAACCGATTCCACCAATGGGGGTACTTCCATTTTGCGTGACCGTTACTTTTAAATGGGCCTGGTTCTCACCAACACCCTTTCCCCAACCGGTATCCCTTAAATTTTCGGCCATAAAGACCGGGGTCATATTACCTGGGCCAAAAGGGGCGAATTGTTTGAGAATGCGCATCAACTTGGGCGTGATTTGTTCCAGTTCGATAGGCGCATCCACTAAAATCTCCGGAGTTAATAGTTGTGGGTCGATAGTTTCTTGAACCACTTTTTCAAATTGTTCCTTAAAATTCTCGAACTGCTCTTCCAATAGGGTGAGTCCTGCCGCATATTTATGTCCTCCAAACTGTTCAATACAATCGGCACAACCTTGCAAGGCATTGTACACATCAAACCCCTTTACCGAACGTGCCGAAGCGGCTAATTTATTTCCACTTTTGGTAAAGACCAAAGTGGGGCGGTAATAGGTTTCCGTCAATCGCGAGGCTACAATACCAATAACCCCTTTGTGCCATGATTCTTTATAAACGACGGAAGTAAAACGTTCCTCCTCCTTATTATCCAGAATTTGCTGAAGTGCTTCTTCGGTAATTTCTTGGTCCAGCCCACGGCGGTCCGTATTAAACCGTTCTATTTCTGCTGCGAAAGTGGTGGCTTGGTCCAAATCGGTTTCCCGTAATAGGTTGACGGCATGCTGGCCATGCTCCATTCTACCGGCTGCGTTGATTCGAGGAGCGATGATAAAAACAACATCGGTAATAGTCAGCTCCGTTTTTTTGACTTGGGCGATAATGGCCTTGAATCCCGTTCTCGGGTTGGAATTGATTACTTTAAGACCGTAGTAGGCCAACACCCTATTTTCCCCGGTAATGGGTACGATATCAGCACCAATGGCAGTGGCCACCAAGTCTAAATAGGGGGTGAGGTCCTCTATAGTTTCCCCCTGTCGGGATGCCAAAGCTTGCACTAGTTTAAATCCTACGCCACAACCGCACAGTTCGTCATACGGGTAGTTGCAGTCATCACGCTTGGGGTCTAGTACCGCTACTGCGTCCGGAAGTTGATCTCCAGGTCGGTGGTGGTCACCGATAATAAAATCGATATTTTTTTCTTGGGCGTATTTCACTTTGTCAATCGCCTTTACTCCACAATCCAGCGCAATGATGAGTGAAAAACCATTGTCGTGCGCAAAATCGATTCCTTGAAAAGACACCCCATACCCTTCGGTATATCTATCTGGGATGTAAGTGGCAATATTCGGGTAAAAGCTTTGTAGATAGGAAGAAACCAAGGCTACGGCCGTAGTACCGTCCACATCATAATCCCCATAAATAAGAATGTTTTCATTGTTGGAAATGGCTTTTTCTATTCGGGAAACGGCCACATCCATGTCTTTCATCAAAAAGGGGTCGTGCAAATCCGACAGTTGCGGTCGAAAGAATTTTTTGGCTTCTTCATAAGTGGACACCCCACGTTGCAACAGAAGATGCGCCACCAATTCCTCCACCTTAAGGGCTTCAGCTAGGGCACGTATTTTCAGTTCTTGCGGTTTGGGTTTTATGGTCCAGCGCATGGGTAAAGTTAAAGTTTCAAGTTCAAGAAGCAAGACTAAAGCTCAAGACTAAAGCTCAAGTTCAAATCTTAAGTTCAAGTTTAAAAGTTCTAGTGGTCTATTTTTTGTTTTTTATGATGGTGGCTATAATCTTTGTTAACTGTTCTACTTCGTCTAATAGGTATTCTCTTTTGGTGGTGTTACCGTAGCCGATTTTATTCAATATTTTAAGGTTTACCCTAGATTCTTTCAATTCTTTTAAGGAGATACTTGCCTTATGGATATAGTCCCTAACGGTATTTGTACCCTGGGCTTCACCAAAATTTAGAGCGGAACTTCCACCCGAGCGCAACAACTGATTTCCGTAATAGTCGCCCGTAAAATCTTTGGGCAATTCACTACAAAAAATAGCAATATCAGCAGCAAAATTTACCAACCTGTCCTCTAGATCGTATTTCTTGTCCTCTGACACTAGCGATTTGAACTTAAAACTTGAACTTTAAATTTGTTTTTTAAACATGATGAAAAATAGTCTTAATTTCCATTTTAGCAAATTGTCGGAACATTTCCATAACGCCACAGTACTTTTCTACGGAAAGATCCACTGCACGTTGTAATTTTTTCTCTGCAAGGTTGGAGCCATGAAAGTGGTATTCAACTACGACCGAATCATAAAATTTTGGGTGCTCATCAGTTAAATTGGCAATGGTTTCAATATGAAAATCATCTACTTCCAACTTCATTTTTTTGATAAGTGCCGCCACATCTAGTCCGGAACAACCTGCGAGACCGGAGAGCATAAGGGCCTTAGGCCTGAGTCCTTTTCCTTCGCCTCCATCATCCGGACTTGCATCTATGTTAAGGGTTAAACCGGATGGGTTCGTGCTTTCAAAAGCCATTTTTCCTAACCACTTGGTGGTAATATGATTTGTGCTGGGCATAATTTTTTCGTTATTTGTTCAACAACAAAAATAACTTAAACTAAAGACTTTATGGCCCTAGTAACTCCCCTTGATCGCAACCATGATTTGGAAACCAAGCAATTAGCGGAATTCTTTAACGAAACCTTGGGCTTTTGCCCCAATTCGGTTTTGACCATGCTGCACAGACCCGCCATATCAAAAGCCTTTATTAATCTTAATAAGGCGGTAATGGCGAATGAAGGTAGGGTCACTTCGGCCTTAAAACGCATGATTGCCTGGGTAAGTAGCAATGCTACAGGTTGCCGATACTGTCAAGCACACGCCATTAGGGCCGCGGAACGCTATGGTGCGGAGCAGGAACAACTGGACAATATTTGGGAATATAGAACGCATCCGGCCTTTTCGGAAGCAGAAAGGGTGGCGTTGGACTTTTCCCTAGCGGCCTCACAAGTGCCCAACGCGGTGAACAAAGAAATTAAAGACAGTCTCTATCAATACTGGAGCGAGGGGGAAATTGTTGAGATGCTGGGTGTTATCTCCCTATTTGGCTATCTCAACCGTTGGAACGATTCCATGGGAACTTCTATAGAAGAAGGTGCCGTAAAAAGCGGTAATCAATATTTAGGCAAACATGGTTGGGAAAAAGGGAAGCATGATGGGAGTGTTTATTAAAACTTAGTTTGGTAATTTAAGTACACTACTAAAGTCACCTTAAGGGGAAAATAGGTTATATCTCAAAGAATAGTTGCAATCAGTTCTCTCAACTCTGGCAACACATCAGTATCGAACCACTGATTTTTAACCATCCAAAAACGGTTGACAGGCGAAGGGTGCGGTAACGGAAAATAGTGAGGTAAGAAATCCTTATATGAAGAAACATTCTCGGTAAGGTTTTTTTTGGAGATGGTTTTTAAATACCTGTCTTGGGAGTATTTTCCAATGAGTAAGGTCAGTTTCACATTTTGTAAGTGATCCCAGAAGGGTTCATGCCAAAGGGGGGCGCATTCTTTTCGTGGTGGTAAATCTCCTGTTTTTCCTTTACCGGGATAGCAGAAACCCATGGGTAAAATGGCAAAATTATTAGGGTTGTAAAATTCCTCATCCGTAACACCCAACCACTCCCGTAGTTTTTTGCCGCTGGGGTCGTCCCATGCTTTATGGTGGTTATGTGCTTTTCGGCCAGGGGCTTGGCTTACCAAAATAATTTTTGATTTTGAGGTGCCCGCTATTATGGGTCTAGGACCCATAGGTAAATGCTCGCTGCAAACCGTACAATCACGAATTTCGGAAAGCAACTTTTGCATCAATATTATTTTTTCTTTAACGGAAATCGGTCAAAATGGACTCCTCCAAAACCTGTTTTCATAAAGTTTCTAATATTCTGGTGTCCTTTGCCGTTAGGGTCTTCAAGCACATCGTCAAAATAAAAACCACCAAAACAAGCCAAGGTTTCTTCTTTACTTAAATTTTGGTCGTAAGCAAAGGCCAATAACTTACATGAACCCGAATTTTCGTCTGCCTTATTTGTCATTTCCCCGTTTTTAAACGAGGTAGGCTCAAAATAATAGTTTGCCTCAATAACCGCCATGGTATCGCTGAATTCCAATGTTTCAGGCGATTCTTTTAACTTTTTTAAAAATCCCGGTATATGCATGTTTTATTTTTTACCCTCTACTATGATTACAATTTCGCCTTTGGGAGGTTTTTCGGTATAATGTCCCATAATTTCCTGTAAGCTGCCTCTAACTGTTTCCTCGTAAAGCTTGGTCAATTCTCGTGATACGGAAGCATTTCTGTCGGAACCCAAATATTCGGCTAAATGCCCTAGCGTTTTTACCAATTTATAGGGAGATTCATAGAAAATCATGGTTCTGTTTTCTTCGGCTAAAATTTTTAATCGAGTTTGTCTTCCTTTTTTGGGAGGAAGAAAGCCTTCAAAAACAAATTTGTCATTGGGGAGACCACTATTGACCAAAGCGGGCACAAAGGCCGTTGCTCCTGGCAAGCACTCTACCTCAATGTTGTTTTCCACACAGGCACGGGTCAATAAAAATCCGGGATCGGATATTGCCGGTGTGCCTGCATCAGAAATTAGGGCAATGGTTTCACCACCTTGCAAGCGTTTTACCAATTGATCAACTGTTTTATGCTCATTGTGCATATGGTGGCTTTGCATGGGACTGGCAATTTCAAAGTGTTGAAGCAACTTTCCGCTTGTTCTGGTGTCTTCTGCCAAAATAAGATCGACTTCCTTTAGTACACGAATGGCCCTCAAGGTCATATCCTCTAAATTACCAATAGGGGTAGGAACTAAGTAAAGTTTTCCCATGTTCATAGTTTTGGCAATAATAAATAAAAAAGACCGGAACCCCTATTGATTTGGACTTCCGGCCTTACTATTTTTTTGTTGGTGGTTTTAACTAAAACGCCTTTCGATTAATTGCATAAAACGCTCAACATATTCCTCTTTTCCGTTCCAATGGTTATAATCTGGTTTTACCATGTTTTCTATAAATGAAACAGAACGTTCGTGGCTGTCAATAGTGTTTAATTGAGAGAGCACTCGGTTATAATCTTCTGTACTGCCTTCAAATAGATGCTTTACAAAGGCTAAACGATTATTGAGGTCCACCTTTATTTCTTTGGTGTTGAACCTGTCATTTAGGGATTTTGCCAGATTTTCCTGTTTTGATGTGGCTTCCGCCGGGGGCATAAACAATTCCTTGTCATTTTTCATATAATCTGGTTGTGAAAGGAACTCCTCCAAAACGTTATCCAGAGGCTTGTCATTAGTGAGAGGCACTTCTTCGCCGTTGGGCATCTCTGAAACTATATCTTTTATGGTGTCCATACCGGGAATCATGATATCCTCTTCATGCGGATTGTTTTCTGGAACGGAAGAATTGGCACTAAGGACGGCCGTGGCCATTTTCTCAAACTTATCCGCAATGACGTTCTTAGAAACATCAATTTCTACATCCTTTAATTTTTCTTCAATGAATTTTAGGACAGCCAGTTTTTCATAGAGGTCCTTGGCCGCCCTGTAGAGATCATCTAAATCGCTCATGTCCCGGCTTGTGATGATATCCGTGGACAACTTTCGTAATTCTTCTTTTAATTTTCTCTTCATCGGTCAAATTTTTTAAGCCCTATTTTACAGGAATGCTATGTACAAAGTTGCTAACTTTAGGCTTTCAACTAAACATACGTTTTTTTCACCCTACATTTGTGATAGCAAAATTGCTTGAACAAGTACTGTACCAATAGGAACGAAAAAGCATGTATTTTCGTCTAAAATTACAAAATGTTTCTCGAAAACACCGTTAATCACAAAGAACAATTCGGGTGGATCGAAGTCATCTGTGGCTCCATGTTCTCCGGTAAAACAGAAGAATTGATCCGTAGGCTAAAACGGGCACAGTTTGCGAAGCAAAAAGTGGAAATTTTTAAGCCTATGGTAGATATTAGATATGATGAGGAGAAGGTGGTTTCCCATGACGCCAATGAAATACCTTCAACTCCGGTACCGGCAGCAGCCAATATTAGAATACTGGGGGATACCTGTGATGTGGTGGGCATAGACGAAGCTCAATTTTTTGATGATGAGATAGTTACTGTCTGTAACGATTTGGCCAACAGAGGGGTAAGGGTTGTGGTGGCCGGATTGGATATGGATTTTAAAGGAAATCCCTTTGGGCCAATGCCTGCCTTGATGGCCACTGCGGAGTATGTTACCAAAGTGCACGCTATTTGTACACGTACGGGTAATTTGGCCAATTATAGTTATCGTAAGTCTGCAAATGATAATTTGGTGCTTTTAGGAGAGACGGAAGAATATGAGCCTTTGAGCAGAGCGGCATTTTACAAAGCTATGTTAAAGGAAAAGGTTAAAAAGATGGATGTAGAAGGAGAAGAAGTAAACCTTAAAACTAAAAATACGGATGCCAAAAGCTAAGGAAACGGTTCTTGAGATCGATCTTAAGGCCTTAGCGCACAATTACGCTTTTTTAAAGGCTAAATTAGTACCCGAAACTATGTTTTTGGGGGTGGTGAAGGCATTTGCATACGGAAGCGATTCTATAGTTATCGCCAAAAAATTACAAGAGCTGGGTGCAGATTATCTGGCAGTTGCCTATACAAAAGAAGGAGTGGCCCTTCGCAAAGCGGGAATTACCCTGCCTATTTTAGTTCTCCACCCTTTACCCACAAGTTTTAAAAAAATCATTAAGCACAGGTTGGAGCCCAATATCTATTCCTTTAAAATCTTAAAGGAATTTATGGCAGTGGCCGAAAAAAGGGGAGAAAAGAAATATCCTATACACATAAAATTCAATACAGGATTGAACCGATTGGGATTTGTGGAAGAGGATGTGGACGAAATCTGTAAACTTGCAGAATCTCAAGATGCAATTGAAATAGCATCTGTTTTTTCACATTTGGCCGCTTCGGAAGATTTGAACGAAAAGGAATTTACGTTAAGGCAGCTTTCCATATTTGATAGCATTTCAAATAAAATGCGCGCTAAGTTGTTGCATAAGCCTTTTAGGCACACACTAAATACTTCCGGTATCATCAATTATGGTAAAAGGGCGCAATTTGAAATGGTCCGCAGCGGAATTGGACTGTATGGTTACGGAAACGAAGCCGCTGTAGATAAGGAGTTGATGCCAGTAGCCACCTTAAAAACCATCATATCGCAAATTCATGAGATCAAGGCAGGAGAATCCATTGGTTATAATAGAAAGTACAAGGCAGAAGCTTCAATGGTCACGGCCACTTTACCTGTAGGTCATGCAGATGGCATTGGTAGAATTTATGGCAATAGGAATGGATTTGTCTGGATCAACGGAAAAAAAGCTGAAATAATTGGTAACACCTGTATGGATATGATTATGGTGGATGTAACGGGAATAAATTGTCAAGCTGGAGACGAAGTCATTGTTTTTGGTCCTAAAGCCAGTGCGGAAGATTTAGCCAAGGGAGCCTCTACTATATCGTATGAGTTGCTAACGGGAATTTCCCAACGGGTGAAGCGTTTGATTTTAGAATAAAAAAAAGTTTTTAACATTTCCTGTGAATAGGTTTTTTTAAGTAATTTGCAGAGAACTATAAATAATTAACATTTAAAAAACACATAAACCATGTTTAAAGAATTTAAGGATTTTATCATGACTGGCAACGTTATTGATTTAGCAGTTGCTGTAATTTTGGCCGGAGCCGTAGGCTTGGTCGTTAACGGATTCGTAAACGACATAATGATGCCTATAGTAGGTTATTTTGCCGGTGGAATGGATTTTGCCGATATGAAAGTCATACTTTCAGAGGCCGTTGTTGCTGCCGATGGTACGGTTGAAAAGCCAGAAAGTGCTATTCGTTACGGTGCATGGATCAACTCCATCATCAACTTGATCATCGTTGGTTTTGTATTGTTCATGATTGTAAGGTCTTACAATAAAGTTCGTACTCCAGAAGTGGTTGAAGAGCCAGCTCCAGCAGGTCCTACAGCAGAAGAACTTCTTGCTGAAATTCGTGACGAATTGAAAAAGAAAAACTAAGGCATAACCGGGTCTTTGGACTCGGAAACCGCTACACTAATATAAAACCGCCAGTGAGTCCCTCAAATTCACTGGCGGTTCTTTTTTGTCAATTTGTTATTTTTAAAACAAATTGTTATATATTTAAATATTTTATGTCTTGCGTTTGCTAACTCGTTGGTCTTGCACTACATTTGCGGCTCTAAATTAAAAAAGATGAAAGTAGCTGTTGTTGGCGCCACTGGAATGGTGGGCGAGGTTATGTTAAAGGTGTTGGCTGAACGCAAGTTTCCCATTACCGAATTGCTATTGGTGGCATCCGAGCGGTCAGTAGGTAAAAAATTGAGTTACGACGGTAAAGAATATACGATTATTGGATTGGCCGATGCGGTAGCACAAAAACCGAACATCGCCATATTTTCTGCAGGAGGTGATACATCACTCGAGTGGGCACCCAAATTTGCTGAAGTTGGAACTACTGTGGTCGATAATTCTTCAGCCTGGAGAATGGATGCAACCAAAAAATTGGTGGTACCGGAAATTAATGCCGATGTACTTACCAAAGAAGATAAGATTATCGCCAACCCTAACTGCTCTACCATTCAGTTGGTCATGGCCTTGGCTCCTTTGCACAAAAAATATAAAATGAAGCGTGTTTTGGTATCAACATACCAATCGGTATCAGGGACGGGAGTAAAGGCGGTGCAACAATTGGAAAATGAAATTGCCGGAGTAGAGGGCGAAATGGCCTATCCTTATCCTATTGGCAGAAATGCACTGCCCCATTGCGATGTTTTCTTGGAAAATGGCTACACGAAAGAAGAAATGAAATTGGCACGTGAACCACAGAAAATTTTGGATGATAGAACATTCTCGGTAAGTGCTACTGCCGTACGTATTCCAACCGCTGGTGGACACTCGGAGTCCGTGAACGTAGAGTTTGAAAACGATTTTGATTTGCAGGATGTGCGTCAATTGTTAAGCGAAACCCCCGGTGTAGAGGTACAGGATAATCCTCAAACCAATACCTACCCAATGCCTATCTACGCCCATGATAAAGATGAGGTATTTGTTGGCCGGATCCGTAGAGATGAAACCCAACGAAATACCTTGAATATGTGGATTGTGGCAGACAACCTAAGAAAGGGTGCGGCAACCAACGCAGTACAAATTGCAGAATACTTGGTGGCCAATGAATTGGTGTAACATCATTTAGATACCTAATTTTACGTTAAAACCCGTATCATTCAACAAATGTGCGGGTTTTTTTATTTTACTTTTGAGTGCTTCGATTCAAAAATCGGATGCAAAAAATAATGCCCTTTTTGACCTCGTAGTTTTATAATGAGTTCAGTTTATTAAAATCGTTCCCATGAAAAGAACTTTACTTCTTCTATCAGCAACCTTGATCATAGTTTCATGTGAAAATCAACCCTCAAAAAATAAGATTGAAGTGACATATCCTACAACAAAGAAAGTTGATACCGTAGACACTTATTTTGGTAATAACGTTGCTGACCCCTTCAGATGGTTAGAAGATGACCGAAGCGAGGAGACAGGAGAATGGGTAAAAGCACAAAACAAGACTACCTTCGGCTATTTGGAAAAAATTCCTTTTCGAGAGGATATCAAAAACCGATTGGAGAAACTTTGGAATTTCGAAAAGCTTAGTGCTCCCTTTAAAGAAGGTGATTATACCTATTTCTATAAAAATGACGGGCTACAAAATCAATATGTGGTCTACCGTAGTAAAGATGATGGAACACCCGAAATTTTTCTGGATCCCAATACGTTTTCAGAAGATGGAACCACTTCTTTAGCAGGTCTTAGCTTTACCAAAGACGGCTCATTTGCCGCTTATTTGATTTCTGAAGGAGGTAGCGATTGGCGCAAGGCCATCATCATTAATGCCAAAACCAAGGAGGCCGTTGAAGACACCTTGGTTGATATTAAATTCAGTGGTATTTCGTGGTTGGGGAACGAAGGTTTCTTTTATTCCAGTTATGATAAACCGGAGGGGAGTGAACTTTCTGCCAAAACGGATCAACACAAAGTATATTACCACAAACTGGGTACCCCACAAAAGGAAGACAAAGTAATTTTTGGGGCTAAGCCTAGTGAAAAACACCGGTATATTGGGGCGTCGGTAACAGAAGACCAAAAATACCTTTTGGTATCCGCGGCGACTTCCACTTCCGGAAATAAGTTGTTCATTAAAGATTTGGGAGGTTCCAATTCAGAATTAGTGCCAATTGTCAATGATACGGAATCGGATAATTACGTGATAGACAATGTAGGCTCAAAACTGTACATCGTTACGAACCGAAATGCTCCCAATAAAAAAATCGTTACCGTTGATGCCAGCAATCCTGGTGTAGAAAATTGGGTAGATTTTATACCCGAAACAGAAAATGTACTTTCACCGGGTACCGGAGGCGGTTATTTCTTTACCGAATATATGGTTGATGCTATTAGCAAGGTATATCAATACGATTACGAAGGAAATTTAGTGAGGGAAATTAAATTGCCCGGTGTGGGCAGTGCTTCCGGATTTGGGGGTAAGAAAGAGGATAAGGAATTCTATTTTTCCTTCACCAACTACATTATGCCCGGTTCCTCTTTTAAATATAATGTAGAAACGGGGGAATATGAACCCTATTGGAGTCCTGATATCGATTTTGATTCTTCTGCTTACGAGAGCAAGCAAGTGTTTTACACCTCCAAGGACGGTACAAAAGTGCCCATGATCATTACCCACAAAAAAGGGTTGGAACTGAACGGTAAAAATCCCGCGATTTTATATGGCTACGGCGGTTTCAATATTAGTTTGACACCTTCTTTTAGTATCGTAAACGCAATTTGGCTCGAGCAAGGCGGAATTTACGCCGTACCTAATTTAAGGGGTGGTGGAGAATACGGTAAAAAGTGGCATGTGGCAGGTACCAAATTGCAAAAGCAAAATGTATTTGATGACTTCATAGCTGCTGCAGAATATCTAATTGACAAAAATTATACCTCTTCCGATTATTTAGCCATTAGGGGAGGAAGCAATGGCGGATTGTTAGTGGGTGCTACCATGACCCAGAGACCCGATTTGATGAAGGTGGCCTTACCTGCCGTGGGTGTTTTGGATATGCTTAGATACCATACCTTTACCGCCGGCGCTGGGTGGGCCTATGACTACGGTACCGCTGAGGATAACGAGGAAATGTTCCGGTATCTAAAAGGATATTCTCCCTTACACAACGTAAAGGAGGGGGTAGCTTACCCCGCTACCTTGGTGACCACGGGCGATCATGATGACCGTGTGGTGCCGGCACATAGCTTTAAATTCGCGGCCGAACTGCAATCGAAACAAACAGGTGACAACCCAACCCTAATACGAATCGAGACCAATGCAGGTCATGGTGCCGGAACACCGGTAAGTAAGACTATTGAGCAATACGCCGATATATTCGGTTTTACGCTTTACAATATGGGATATCAAGAATTACCCAACCAAGCGGTTTTAAAGGAGTTCAAAGAATAAACGGATAAAGAACCTTTTATTCAATAATCTACCGTATCCTCCGTTTTTAATTTAGTGGAGCTTCTGTCTTCCATAAGAATTCTATATGCTACAAGTAGACCATGTATCTTTTTCTTACCCTGACGGGGAAAGTGTTTTGGAGAATATCAACCTCCGTATCGCCAAAGGCGAACACATTTCGGTTATAGGCGAAAGTGGCTGTGGAAAAAGTACCCTGCTCAAAATTTTATACGGACTTTTAGATATCGAAGTCGGGGAAGTTTATTGGGACGATACCCAAATTCTTGGTCCTGCCTATAACTTGGTCCCTGGGCAGTCATTTATGAAATACTTGGCGCAAGACCTTGAATTAATGCCATTTACGACGGTTAGGGAGAATATTGGGGAATTTCTCTCTGTATTTGAACCCGAGCAGATGGAAGAAAGGATACAAGAACTGATGGAATTGGTAGAAATGACCCAATTTGCAGATACCAAAGTACGATACCTAAGCGGCGGGCAGCAACAACGTGTGGCTTTGGCACGAGCACTGGCCCAAGAACCCAAAGTGATGCTTTTGGACGAGCCTTTCAGCCATATCGACAACTTTCGGAAAAACAGTTTGCGACGTAATGTTTTTGGATATCTAAAAAGGCAGAAAATAACCGTAATTACGGCTACCCATGACCCTATGGATATGCTTCCGTTTGCGGATAGGGTCGTGGTTTTAAAAGACCGATTTATTATTGCAAAGGATACTCCGAAAAATCTTTACGAAAGACCGCAAGACCTGTATATCGCTTCATTGTTCGGGGAAGCCAACCGCATTCCTATAAACATTTTAAAATCGTATGCGGATACCAAAAGACGCATCATCGTGTATGCCCACGAGTTTAAGGTTTCGGGTAAATCAGGTTTAGAGGTGGTCGTAAAAGGCTCATACTACATGGGCAGTTATTATATGATTGGTGGTATTTATGAGGGACATGATATATTCTTTCATCATCACCAGCCCCTAGAAGTAGGTAAAGCCATCTTTTTAAATATTTCGATTGAGACCATCAATCAACGTATGGTCGCGCCAACGAATGTTTAGAGCATACTAAAACTCCTTCTTCCCAAACTCGCTATCGATAAATTTCGATTTGTTCTTGTTGTTGTTAAAGTTGTAAGATAGGTTGAGCAAGACCATATCTACCTCGTACACGTAATTGGTCGTGGTAAAAAACTCGTTATCGCGATAGGTCATGATACGTTGTTCATTGGAACCTAACAGGCCGGCATCTATATTTTGCCATTGTAGGGTGGCGGTGAGTCTCTTGTCTAAAAACGATTTTTTGAAGGTGAGGTTGGGCGAATAGAACCGGGAATCCTCCCCTTGGGCGGTTACCATTTCCGATAGGTAGTTAAAAGTGAACTGCAAAGAAGTGGTCTCCGATAGGGAATAGGTGCTGTTGAGGTTAATGGAATATACGAACGTATCAGTATCTACAGGACGGCCATCGTACGCGCCATCAATAGCATAATTGTAAAGGTTGACACCAATAAAATTGTTCCAGTTTTTCAACGGCTTAAGTTGCGAACCGATTTCGAGTCCGATTGCCTTTGATTTGCCCACATTGGAGTAAATACGGTTAAGGATGGTGTCATTATAAATAGTGTTTACGCGATTCACCAGATTTTGGGTACTTCTATAATATGCCGTAGCAAATAGGGAATTTCCACCCTCAAAACTTTGGGTAATGCCCAACTCTACTAAGTCAATAAATTCAGGTTTTAGGGTAGGGTCACCTTGTTCAAGGGTCTCAGAGTGTTCTCGCTCCGGAAACGGATTCATTTTAAAGGTGGTGGTTCTTTCTACACGCTTACTATAAGCAGCCTTTACTTTGGTTCGGTCAGACATGCTGTATTGTACCGAAGCCGTTGGAAAGGGTTTTACGTAATCGTAGGTATAGGTAGTATCGATAATTCCTACTTTGTCCCTCAGTTCCAATTCACGGTCCATGGCCTCAATTCGCAAACCGGCAGCATACTCCCATTTGTCCCTGGCTCCATTTAATTGTACATAGCCCGAATGAATACTTCGTTGTAGATCTACCTCACTTGAAAATTCCGGCACCAATTCAAAAACGTTGCCCGTTGATTCGTCTTTTCGCTCGTAAACAAAGTCGCCTGTATGGTCTAAGTTTCGGTACTGATAGCCTGTTTCCAATTGTGCGAATTTAAATGGTTTTGCGGCATAATCGATTTGAAACCTAAATCCGTTCAAAGGGTTGTCATTGGTGTTGTATTCTTGTTGATAGACGATGTTTCTGTTGGGCTCCCCAAGGTTGTCACTTTCGGTAGGTCCACCCAAAAGAGTATATTCATAAAGAATGGAAGTGGAAAGACGAGAGTTATTTTTAAAGGTATGGGCGTAATCGAAACTTCCTAAAGCAAAGTCGCTTTTCCGGGTACGCAGGTTGTGGTTATAATATTGAAAGGTGTATAATCGGTCGCCACCGGAGGCGGGTGTAATGGCATGGTTGTCGTAATAAACGATATCTGCCAAGCGGTCTTTTTGACGCTTACCGGCATAGAATCCCAAAGAAAAGGTATTCAAGTTATCGGGCGTATAGTCTACGGTAAACCTTCCACTGTAATTGGTTTCATCAAAACTACGTTCACCAGTTGAAGGAAATTGTGTGAGGGTATCGTTGATAATGGTGAAAACATCTCCTTCACGTCTTCCTCCCAAATCATTGCGCTGAAAACTAGCGCCTAAAGAAATATTCCAGTCTTCTTTTCTAATGTTATAAGTCGCATCGGCACCATAGCGTTGGTGGTATTCATCATTGCCGTAAGTTTCTATGGAAGGAAAACCGCCTTTTACGTTGATTTGGGCAAATGAACCGTCTGTCGCTCCCTTTTTGGTAATGATATTGATAAGGCCAGCCTTGCCCTCTGGGTCGTATTTGGCGGATGGTGCGGTTATGACCTCTACCCTTTCCACGGCGTTCGCCGGAAACTGGTTAAGAAGGTCCGATGCATTGCCCTGAACCGGATTTCCGTTCAACAGCACCACAAAGCCAGAGCTTCCGCGAACACTAATCTCCCCCTGGGCGTCTACAGTTACCGAAGGTATGTTTTTAATAATATCGGTGGCATTGCCCCCCAAACTGTTCTGAAACTTATTGGCATCAAAAACTTGACGGTCAATTTTGTTGATTACCGTAGCCCTTTCCCCTTGAATGACCACCTCTTCGAGCACGGTGCCCCCAATCTTAAGGGGAATACTTCCTACGTCCACCGGTTTACGGTTCTGTACTTTGATGTTCGCAATCGTTTTCGTTTCAAACCCAATAAAGGATGCTTCTAGGTAATAGGTGCCGTTTTTCACATTTTCGATGGTAAAAACCCCATCCATATCGGTAATGACCCCAGTAACCAATTCTTTCGATTCTTGATTAAAAAGTGCCGCTGTGGCATATTCTAATGGATAGTCATTTTCCTGGTCAATAATTTTACCCGTCACCTGTGCCGTGGATATAAAGGGAAGTACGACGAGCAAAAGCAAAAAAGAATATTTGTTCATTTTCAATCAGTGGTTTGGATTTCGATTGCCGAAAGTAGTATGGCCACCTTTTGAATTAGGGTATGTATGAAAAATTTAAGGTACGAGGGTTTCTTTTTTGAACTGTAATGGAGTTTTTTGCTCGAATCTTTTAAAAAATTTAACAAAGTGTGACACATCTCCGAAGCTGAGGTTATAGGCAATCTCGGTTGCCGAGAGATCGGTGTACAATAATTGGCGTTTGGCTTCTTTAATTATATGTTCAGCGATGACGGTTGAGGCCGTTTTATCAAATTTACGTTTGCAAATGGCATTTAAATTCTGAGAAGTAGTGTTGAGGGCTTGGGCATAATAACCTACATCGTTTTTGAGTTCTTTTTCCAAAAGTTCGATGAATAGGTTGTCTATTTCTCCTAAAGTTTGCTTTGGAGATGCCGGGGCGAAGGATAGAATTTTAGATAGAATGGCCTTGAGGATACCTTCCATAATAAAATCCCGTTCGGCACCCAGCGATTTCAGTTCCTTACAGGCAATTTCGAATAGGGGAGAAAGCGACGTATCGCCTTTTGTAAAAATGACACGATGGTTCTCAAGGGCATTTAATTGTAGATTAAGATGCCTGTCCAAGGTCTTTTCTAGAAAATCTTCTTTAATGATGATGACAAAACCTTCAGGAATCGAGTCGATGGCCCAATGGTGTACTTCATCTTTTTTGACCACAAATGCCATAGGGGGTTCTATGGGGTATCCCTCCTCATCCATATAATGCGTACCCGTTCCCTTGGTAAAATACACCAGCTCTAAATATTTATGATGACGGTGTGGTCTGGTATAGCGCTTGTTGACATCAAAAGGTTCTATTTTAATGTTTTCAAAGGCGGAAATTTTGGTATAGGTTTGAATTTCAGTACGCATCAAAAAAACTAGCTTAATTGGTAGTTGGCGCCATCAATTTAGCTGGTCGCTTACAGGGTAGGAGTAAAAGTACAAAACGAAATTTGCATAAGTGTACGACAGTGTCTTTCGTAACAATTTGGATTTTTAATCAATAAATTATAGGCCGCTGCTCTATGTTAAGAACAGAAGCTTTGTAAGTAGTGAACGCTTTTCTAGACCAATAAAACTATAAACTACTTTGAAATCGTGCACTTAGAATTTAAGGATCCGCAGCTAAAGGCCATTTTAGGCATTACCGACGATATTAAGAATGATGAGCGTCGTTTCTCAAATACCGAGAACACCATCAAGTTTTTTTGGAACCGTAATCAAGAGCCAACAACAGTTGAAATTGACGGTTTGCAATTGAATCTCGAGCCCAATCAGATAGTTTCCGTTACCTACCTGCAGCACATATCTTTTAAAAATACACACTTACCTCTTACCGCATTTTTGTTCAATAGGGAGTTCTATTGCATCATTGATCATGATAGCGAAGTGTCTTGCAATGGTATTTTGTTCTTTGGTACTCAAGATATTCCTATCGTTAGCATTCCATCTGAATTACAGCGGCGTTTTGATATGCTATACGAAACCTTTCTAGAAGAGTTTAGCACGCCTGATAAGATTCAGGGCGCTATGCTGCAAATGCTTTTGAAGCGCTTGATCATTATGTGTACCCGATTGGCGAAAGAACAACTGATTGTTAAATCGTTAAACAATGACCAGATCGAAGTTGTCAGAAAGTTCAATTTTTTGGTCGATATACATTATAAGGATAAAAGAAAGGTAAGCGATTATGCCGAGATGCTGCACAAATCACCTAAAACACTTTCCAACCTTTTTTCCATATACGGACAAAAATCACCGCAACAGATAATTTTAAACCGATTGGCGCTAGAGGCCAAAAGGCTCATCCACTTTACTGATAAGCAAAATCAAGAAATTGCTTACGAACTTGGTTTTAACGACCCCGCTCATTTTAGCAAGTTTTTCAAGAAACTTACCCAGCTTACACCTTCTCAATACCGAGAATCATTGACTTTAAAAGCCTAAGGGAAATTTAGGCAAGCGTTCGGGAAATTCATCATAACCCCTGCCCTCTCTTTGTTCACATCTTTGTACTGTAAAAATAACAAAGCAATGAGCAACAAAGAAAATTCACTATTCAACCTCATTTCGATTTTCACTAATAATCGAGCGACTCTCAAAAGAAAGCTAAATGCCTCAGCACATTGTGAAAAGGCATACCATCACGATTTCTATTGTGTTACGGCAAAATCGTTTTAACCCAATTATCAACAATTTAAATATAGTATTATGAGCAATTTTAAACCCTTAAAAAGAGAAGAAGTAAACGAAGCCAATCAGGCTATTTTTGACAACCTTGAAAAAGCCGTGGGCTTTGTACCCAATTTGTACGCTACCTACGCACATTCTAACAATGCCTTGGCCAATTATTTAAATTTTGCGAATACCAAAACTTCATTGAACGCTAAGCAAAAAGAAGTTGTCAACCTCGCGGTTAGCCAAGTAAACAACTGTGAGTACTGTTTGGCCGCCCACACAGCAATCGGAAAAATGAACGGTTTTACAGATGAGCAAATTTTAGAGTTGAGAAGTGGTAAGGCTTCCTTCGATTCTAAATTGGATGCCTTGGCAAAATTTGCCAAAAATGTTACTGAGAATAGAGGTGCAACCGATGAAGAAGTAGGTAACAACTTTTTGAATAACGGATGGACAAAAGAAAACCTCATAGACGCTATCGTTCTTGTAGGTGATAAAACCATCAGTAACTACGTACATAGCACCACTAAGATACCAGTAGATTTTCCCGCTGCACAACCTTTAGAAGCAACTGTTTAATTCTAATCGCTAACATAAATCTTAAAAAATAAATATCGTGAAAAACATTCTATTGATTTTAGCTGTCGTTTTCGGATTCAACGCAGCTTTACAGGCACAAGACACCCAAACAAAGACCATTACCTTGGAGCAAACGCCAGGTGAGTTTACCAAAAAACAATTGACCGTATCAGAAGGTACGTACGTATTTGAAATTGTAAACAATGGTATCGACCACAATGTAGGATTTGTATTGGTAGAAAAGGGAAAGGATATTTCAAAGCCCGAAAACCACGTTCAAACCGCTTATGTAACGGCACCGGTAGCTACCGATTCTAAACAAAATTCAAAGCCAACGGTATTGAGCAAGGGCGAGTATGTATATTTCTGTCCGTTGAACCCTACTGCGACCGATAATATTTTGGTTGTACAGTAATAAATAGAATAGTATAGTAAAACGGCCTTTTAAACAAAGGCCGTTTTTTTGCTAAAATTCAAATTTGAGCTGTACCGATACCGATTCTTTTTTTTCTTCCTTTTCGTTTTTGTCCGTGTTGAGGTTGGAAAGGGAAATGCCCAGTAACCTAACGGAATTCTTCATTTCTTCTTGGTACAGCAATTCTTTTGCAGTTTCTAAAATCAGGCTTTTATCGGCTATGAAATAGGAAAGGGTCTTGCTACGCGTGTTCAAGGTAAAGTCACTATACTTTATTTTTAAGGTAATGGTCTTTCCCGCAATCTTCGATTTTTTCAACCTCCTTTCCAGTTCTTCGGCAATACGCTCCAGACGTTCCAGCATAAAAATTTCACTACTCAGGTTTTCGCTAAAAGTGCGTTCGGCCCCTACTGATTTAGGAATGCGATGCGGTTTTACGGCACTGTGGTGAATGCCGCGTACCACGTTATAGTAGTAACTGCCGCTCTTACCAAAATTTTCTTCCAAAAAATCTAAGGACTTCTTTTTTAGGTCCGCTCCAGTGAAAATGCCCAATTTGTACATCTTTTCGGCAGTGACCTTTCCTACTCCATAGAACTTTCTAATGTCCAAATCCTCGAGAAATTGCAGTACTTCAGAAGGGTTCACCGTTTTCTGTCCGTTGGGCTTGTTGTAATCACTGGCCACTTTGGCAATGAACTTATTAATGGAAATTCCCGCGGAAGCGGTAAGTCCGGTTACCTCCAAAATACGCTGTCTAATTTCCTTGGCAATCACCGTAGCGGAGGGGTTTCCCTTTTTGTTTTGGGTAACATCCAGGTAAGCTTCATCCAGCGAAAGCGGTTCCACCAAATCCGTATACTCAAAAAAGATATTTCTGATTTGTTTGGAAATCTCTTTGTAACGGTCAAAACGAGCTTTGACAAAGATGAGCTCTGGACATTTTTTTTGGGCCAGTACGCTGCTCATGGCGCTACGCACCCCAAACTTTCGGGCCTCATAACTTGCTGCAGAGACAACACCCCTTTTAGAACTTCCGCCCACGGCAACAGGTTTTCCTTTGAGTTCAGGATGGTCCAATTGCTCTACGGATGCGTAAAAAGCATCCATATCCACATGTATGATCTTTCGGTTGTCAAATTCATTGGACATGCTGTAAAATTACGCTATATTTAGTTGGATGGAAGAGGAGAAAAAGACTGCGATTGTTCTGGGTGCCACCGGACTTACGGGAGGTAAATTATTGAAACTATTATTGGCGGATAATCGCTATCAAAAGGTAAAACTGTTTTCTCGAAGCTCGGTGGAAATACAACATGTGAAATTAGAGGAACATTTGGGCGATTTGATGAACCTTTCTAGTTTCAAAGAAGATTTTATGGGGCAGGAAGTATTTTGTTGTATTGGCACTACCAAGGCTAAAACACCCAATAATGCGCTGTATGAAAAAATCGATTATGGTATTCCCGTGGAGGCGGCAAAATTGTGTGTGGAGAATCAAATTCCCACATTTGTGGTAGTTTCTGCTTTAGGAGCTGATGCTAAAAGCAAGATTTTCTATAACCGCATCAAAGGTCAAATGGAAGAGGCTGTTTTACAGCAACAAATTAAGAATACCTATATTTTGCAACCTTCTTTGATAGGAGGAAATCGGCAGGAAAAAAGGTTGGGCGAATGGCTTTTTAAGCAACTGATGAAAATCGGCAATCTGTTGTTGGTAGGAGGGTTGAAAAAATACCGGTCAATTGAGCCCGATTCCATTGCTCAATGTATGCTGTGGGTGGCCAATAACGACTATCCGAATGGGAAGATAGAGTCTGATAAAATTAAAGTACTAGCAAAGCAGTGATAGAAATAGAACGAAAATTTTTGGTGAAGTCTAAGGAATATAAAGACCATGCAACTTCCAAAGAACGCATTGTTCAGGGCTTTTTAAATACGGACCCAGAACGTACGGTTCGAGTGCGAATTAAGGGCGATAGTGGATTTTTGACCGTAAAGGGAAAATCAAACCAAGAAGGAACCACCCGTTTTGAATGGGAGCATAAGATTACCGTTACCGAAGCCGAACAATTACTCATTCTTTGTGAAAAGGGTATCATCGACAAGACTAGGTATACGGTTCCCGTTGGAAATCATTTATTTGAAGTGGATGAGTTTTATGGTGATAATGAGGGCCTTACCGTTGCCGAAGTGGAACTATCCGCTGAAAAGGAACGTTTTCAAAAACCGGAATGGTTAGGAGAAGAGGTTACGGGAGATATAAAATATTACAATTCTCAATTGGGCAAAAAGCCCTTTAAAACATGGTAAAGATGAGGTGTTTTGTGGTATTGGTCGTTTTGTTTGTTTGCATGGCATGCCAAAAACAAGCAAAACAGGAGAATAAAGAAGTACAGGTTGTTGAGGAAATTAAAACTTCCGTTGCAGCTACTAAAGCCGAACTTATAGCAGAAGGCTATCAAATTTTCGATTATGTGGATGAAAAAACAAAGGATACGGTATTGATGCAGCAGTACTTCATTGCCTTTTTAAAAAATGGACCCAATAGATCTCAAAGCAAAACGGAAGCAGATAGTTTGCAAACCTTACATTTAGCACATTTAGGTAAAATGTATGAGCTGGGTTATGCCGATATTTCTGGACCTTTTGGAGACGATAGCGCTATACGCGGAATTACCATTTATAATGTTCCTACCCAAGAAATGGCAGATAGTTTGGCCAATGCAGACCCTATGGTAAAAGCAGGGCGTTTACAAATTGAGATTCACCCGTGGTGGGCCGCCAAAGGTTTTGGATTAAGGTAGTGGGTGTTTAAAGTTGTTAGCTCTTATATTTTCAGCTATCAAGCCCTAATCCCTTGCAAAGGAACAATAACAAGATGCTCTAGTAATTCCTCGGTAGTATAATTGTCAAAAAATTCGCTGTGGGGCAATATAATTTCATCGGTACGTAAAAGGAATAATTCGCATATCAATTTAAGATTTATCCCTGGCCTAATTAGTCCTTTGGTTTTTGCTTCTTGTAATAAATCTAGAATATAGGTCCAGACAATTCCCTGCCTAAAATCATTATACAATTTAAAAGCTTCTGGATAGTATTTTTTGAGCCCAAAAAGAAAGGTAGGACTCAGGTTTCTTAATTCCTTAAGTCCTACCCTATATATCTGGATAATACGTTTAAACGGGTCGTTGTGCCCTTCACTTATTTCAAAAAAGTTACTCATTTTTAGATGGGTACGCTGTAACAAGTGGGCCACACTTTCTAAAACCAGTTCGTTCTTTGTTTTGAAATGGTTGTAGAGGGTTTTTTTAGAAATACTAAGTGCACGGGCAACATCGTCCATACTTACCCTTTTACAACCATATTTGGTAAAAAGGGAGAGTGCTTGTTCCAGTACCGCTGTTCTTTCTTGCACTACGTTATTTTTATTGCCAACCTCCACCAAGAGCACGGTATAACTCTACCGTTGCACTAAGTTGGCCGTATTTAGAATCGATGAGGTTCAATTCTGAGTTCAAGGCATTTTGCCTTGCCGTTAACACCTCTAGATAATTAGCCAAACCATTGTTCAATAATTCTTCGGAATAATCTTCGGCCAAGGAATAGGAATCCAATTCTTTTTCCCTTGCAGCAAGTTTTTTGGTTTCTGCCTCATAGTTATACAAAGCATTTGAAACTTCTTGCCCTGCGGTATGCAAACTCTTTCTATAATTTAAAAGTGCTTGTTCCTGCTGTGCCTTTGCTGCTTCTAATTGGGTTCTTAGTTTACGCTGGTTAAACAAAGGCTGGGTCAAGGAACCAACCAATGAGGAAAATAGGGAACTGGCATCTATAAAATTGTCCAATTCCAAGCTTTGAAAGCCTCCCTGCGCCGTAAGTGTTAAACTAGGATACATACTGCTGCGCGCTACATTGGTCAATTCAAAAGCATTTACCAATGCATATTCTGCCTGTATTACATCTGGTCTGTTGGCTAGTAATAAAGCAGGAACACCAGTATTTAAATCCGTATTTATTTCTTGGTCTTCAATAGAAGTTCTTGCAATTGAATGAGGGGCTTCGCCTAGCAATAAACTAAAGCTATTTTCTAACAATTTAATATTGTTCTCCAAATCAATAAGAATTATTTCTGTGGTGTGTACCTGAGCTTCGGTCTGTTTTACCGCAACTTCCGTAACCTGGCCGGCATCTTTTAAGGCAATTGTGGTTTCTAGGCTACTTTTGCGTGCCTCAAGTGTTTCTTCAGCCACTAATTTTTGGCGGTCTAGCGCCAATAACTGATAATACAAATCGGCAATGTTGGCCACCAATTGCGTTTTTACTGCTTGGTGTGCTGCAACACTTTGTAGATAGTTGGCATTGGCGGCGCGTTTATTACTACGAATTTTACCCCAAACATCGGCCTCCCAGGAAAGGGTTCCGGATAATTGGTATTGCTCAATAGCTTCGCTAAAAATACTACCAAACTGACTGTTCTCTGAGTTTTTGGTGCGTGTAGCACTTGCCGTGGCAGATAAGGTTGGAAAATACCCTGCCTTACCCTGTTTTAAATAAGCTTCTGCACTTATTATACTTTGTAGGGCTATACGTATGTCCAAATTATTGGTAAGTCCTTTTTCTATATGCGATTGCAATTGGGTATCGGTAAAAATATCCTTCCAAGAAACCTGGGCCATAGACACACTATCTTGTGGTAATTGGTCCGTTCTATACAGTTTTTGGGTTTCCACATCTGGTCTTTCGTAATTCTTGGCCACAAAACAAGATTGCAGCACAAGCGGAAGTACCAAAATGACTATGAATTTTATATTGTTTCTTTTTATCATTGTTTTGGGCTTAAGCATTAAGGGCTTTTTCTTGATTTTCGGTTTTAGGTGCTCCGCTAAAACGTTCTTGTAAGGCTTGGAAAACCACAAAAAGAACAGGGACAACAAAAACTCCTAGAATGGTACCTATAAGCATACCTCCAACGGCGCTCATACCAATAGAACGGTTACCAATGGCACCTACACCAGAGGACAATGCCAATGGAAGCAAACCGAAGATGAAGGCGAAGGACGTCATTAAAATGGGTCTAAAACGTGCTTTGGCACCATCAATGGCCGCGTCCCAAAGTCCCATTCCTTCCCTACGCCGTTGCAATGCAAACTCCACAATTAGAATGGCATTTTTTGCTAATAGTCCAATAAGCATTATCAAAGCAATTTGGAAATAAATATTATTTTCCAAACCGCCTAAATTCACGAAAAGAATGGCGCCCGCTAGTCCAAACGGTAAGGAAAGCAAGATGGCAAACGGTAAAATATAGCTTTCGTACTGTGCACTTAACAAGAAATACACAAACACCAGACTCAAAATAAATATTACGATTGTAGTACCGCCAGATTTGCTCTCTTCTCGAGTTAATCCAGAGTACTCATAGGTATAGTTGTTGGGTAATACCTGCGCCGCAACTTCTTCAATGGCAGTAAGGGCATCACCCGTACTATAGCCAGGGTTGGGTACCCCTGTTACTTTTACAGAACTTAAAAGGTTGAATCGTTCTACGGATTCCGGCCCATAAATCTTTTTTAAGTTGACAAACTGGCTTACCGCTACAGATTCGCCATTGGTGTTACGAACATAGATTTTATTCAAGCTATTTTCGTTGGCACGATCTTCAGGTTTTGCCTGGATCATTACGCGGTACTGTTTCCCAAACTTGTTAAAATCTGTTGCGTAAATGCCCCCATAATAACCTTGCAAGGCATTAAATATATCAGTTGTAGAGAAGCCTGCCATTTTAATTTTCTCCACATCTACTTCCAATTCGTATTGCGGAAAATTAGGACTAAACTGTGAAATGGCGTATTGCACTTCCGGTCTTTGATTTAAGGCGCCTAAAAATTGATTTTTCACGTCGTCTATCTCTGCCCAATCTGCGCCACCCTTACTTTGGAGTTGTACTTCAAAACCAGACGAAGTACCAAATCCTTGTATACTAGGAGGTGTAAAGTAAATAATCTGGGCATCTTTAAATTGTGCCGAAACCGCAAAAAGTTTGGCCAATGTTGCTTCTACGGAAAGGGAATCGGCCTCACGCTCGCTCCAATCCTGTAATTTCATGATAGAGAATCCATAAGATCCCGCACTAACCCGGTTTAACAAACTGAAACCGGAAACGGTAAGACGTTTATCAATCACATCCATAGATGCATATATGGAATCCAGTTTCATCAAGGTTTCTTCGGTTTTTTCTAAAGTGGTACTTGGTGGCATGCTCACGTTGGCAAAAATGATACCTCTATCCTCATTAGGCACAAATCCGCTAGGAGTGCTTTTAAAAAGGTATACGGCGAGACCGGAAAAAATAACCAACAATCCAACGGCTAACCATTTTCTCTTAATCAGCGTGTTTACCGCACCGGTATATTTATCGGTAATTGCATTAAAACCTCTATTGAAGCCGTTAAAGAAACGGTCCTTTAAATTTTGCTTCTTACCTTCTTCATGCGTATGTGGCTTAAGAAACAAAGCAGCCAAAGCCGGACTTAAGGTTAAGGCGTTTACTGCGGAAATTAAAATAGCTACCGCCAAGGTAATACCGAACTGTTGGTAGAATACCCCAGAAGTACCTTGAATAAAGGAAACCGGGATAAATACCGCAGACATAACCAAGGTTATGGAAATAATGGCTCCAGAAATTTCGCTCATGGCTGATTTTGTAGCGGCTTTTCCACTTTCGGCACCCTCTTCTAATTTGGCATGTACTGCTTCTACCACTACAATGGCATCATCTACCACAATACCAATTGCCAAAATCATTGCAAATAAGGTGAGCATGTTTATAGAGTAGCCAAAAATTTGCAGGAAGAAAAAAGTTCCCACAATGGCCACGGGCACCGCAATGGCAGGAATTAAAGTGGACCTAAAATCCTGAAGGAACAAAAACACCACAATAAACACTAGGATAAAAGCCTCAATAAGGGTTTGTACCACATGGTCTATAGAAGCATCCAAGAAATCTTTAGTGTTAAATGGAATTACATAATCCAGACCTTCTGGAAATTCCGCTTTACTTTCCTCTAAAATACTTTCAACCTCTTTGATTATTTCGGTAGCATTGGAACCCGATGTTTGGTATACACCAACCGCTACCCCAGGAGCACCCATCCCGTAGTTTTTACGGGCGTAATTAAAAGCGCCGAGTTCAATATCCGCTACATCTTTCAAGCGTAGGAAACCACCATCCTCCGTAGTTTTTAGGATGATGTTTTCATATTCTGATACTTCGTCCAATCGGCCTTTGTACTTCAAAACATACTCATAAACACCATCTGCATTTTCGCCAATTTTACCGGTGGCGGCTTCACGGTTCTGCTCTGCCAATGCTGCTTGAATGTCTGAAGGAACAATGTTGTAGGAAGCCATTTTATCCGGGTCTATCCAAATACGCATGGAGTAGTCCTTAGAGCCAAAAACGTTAACGTTACCAACTCCGTAAACCCGTTTTAATTTGGGCACAAGATTAATTTTGGCATAGTTTTCTACAAAGGTGGCATCATAATTTTCGTTCTCTGAGAATATGGAGAAGAACAGCAAGGAACTGTTCTGCGTTTTTTGGGTAGTTACACCAGTTGCAATTACTGATTCTGGTAACACACTATTGGCCCTAGAAACCCTATTCTGTACGTTTACCGCTGCAATGTCCGGGTCTGTGCCCAATTCAAAATAAACGCTAATACTGGCAGAACCATCATTACTTGCCGTGGACGTCATATAAGTCATGCCTTCCACACCATTTATTTGCTCTTCTAGCGGAATTACAACACTATTCAGTACCGTACCGGCATTTGCACCGGTGTAGGTAGCTGTAACCTGTACGGTAGGTGGCGCAATTTCAGGATACTGCTCTACCGGTAAGGTAGTAAGGCCAAGTACCCCTAGGATTACGATGATAACGGATATTACGGTAGAAAGTACCGGTCTATCTATAAATTTTTGAAACATATGTCTGTTTTTTTAGGGGCTTTTATTTTGTGATAGGGGCTATTTTTTGACCACTTTTTAGCTTAGAAACACCTTCTGTAACCAAGGTATCGCCCTCTTCAAAACCTTCTGTAACTATATAGTTTTCCTGGGTTTGGTCTATGATGGTAATTGGCTTGCTGGTCACGGTATTATCATCGCCAACCACATACACCATTTTGTTGCCCTGCAGATCAACCGTGGCCGTCATAGGAATAACAAAAACGTCTTTCCGTTCTGCGGGAATCTTTATTTCGCCGGTACTACCAGAGCTTAAAATAAGATCAGGGTTCTTAAAATCCGCACGTAAGGTAACGCTACCGGTAGTACTATTGATAATATTGTTAACCATGGCAATTTTACCCTTGTGTTCATAAGGCTCACCATTAACCATGATCAGTTCTACTTCTGGAGCCCGGTTAACATCAATGGTACGGCCTTCTTTGGCCACACGTTGCTTAATTTCCAATAATTCTTTTTCGTTTAAGGAGAAATACGCACGTACCTCACTAATGTCAGAGACTGTAGTTAAAGGCGTTGTGGTGGTAGCACTAACCAGCGTACCCACTTTAAAGGGAATGTTACCAATGTATCCGTTTACAGGGCTGGTAACCCGGCTATACCCAATATTGGCCGTAACGCTTTGGTAGCTGCTCTTTGCTTGTTCCAATTGTGCTTTGGCAGTTTCTAACTGTACGTTGCTAATAATGTTTTTATCTACTAACGGCTTTAGTTTATCTACCTCTACTTGTGCGGCATTTACAGCTGCTTTTGCTGCATTGGCATCTTGGGTTAAGGATTCGGTTTCCAATTTAAAAAGTAACTGACCCTTTTTTACTTGCTGCCCTTCTTCCACATAAATTTCTTGAACAAAACCAGAAACTTTTGGTCTAATTTCTACGTTTTGCTTCCCTTCCAAAGAAGTGGAATAAAGGTCATAAGTAGTAATATCCTGTTTTTTAAGTTGGGTTACTTTTAATGACGGTGCGCTTTGTTGAGGAGGAGCTCCTTTTTGATCTTCCTTACAACTTACAAAAAGGACAAGGCTGGCCAGTACGGTGTATATGGTTCTTACATTCATGATATCTATTGTTCTGCTTTAATCTTCTTTAAATGATTTAAGTTTATCTATACTTTGATTGAGCAATTTTTCACTTTCGGTCACAAAGTTTAAATAGACCGAAGTTTTAGGTTGATTTTTTTTGTGTTTTTCCGGATTGTATTGCTCGTGGTAGTCATTGATTTTGTAGATAATTTCTTTTTCGGCCTGAAATAGCTTTAACCGTTCTTTTAGTTTATTTAAAAAGAACGTACCACTTTCCGAAACCTTAAAGTAGCGCTTGCGGTCTCCCGGTTTTGTAAAATAGGAGATGATTTCCATTTTCAATAACAGGTTAAGAGCGCTAGAAATAGAACTTTTACTGGCACCTCTTCGGTGTTGGCAGTCTTCAAAAGTCAACCCTTCCTGCTCCGTTAAAACCAAGCTGGCATATAACCTAGCGGCCAATGGTGGAATTTGGTACATGTTTTCAAAATGCACCCCTAGGTCTTCTATAAGTCGCTTTTTTACTTCTTCTCTAGACATAATTTATTTAAATGCCGAGCAAAAGTACGGTTGGTTCGGTAATAACCGAACTAATCAAAACTAAAGTTTTGTTAAAATAAATTTCTAATTAAAAGGGTACTTAGGGCTTTTGTGGAAAGATTCCTTCTTTTTCTATAAGCGGAATAGTGGTAAGGCTGTTTTCAGTAATTGTGTTCTTTTGAAAAAGAAATTTCTTTTCATAAAGTTTTCCTTCCGCAAAAAAAGTGACGAAGAACTCGTTGGTCAAGGCCAAAACTTCTTCTTGAAGGACTTCGATTTTCGCGAATGACCTAGGACCCAATGTTCCCAATCCATGCCGCATGGTTGAGGTTTTGATATCTCCGTCATAACCCTTGGATACCACTATGGCCATTTCAATGGCGTCTTTTCTGTTATTGATAAGATATGCATTCCAGTCCTTGGAAAGAAATTCATCGTTCCATTCACGAATAACGGCCACATGTACGTCCTTGGCTATTGGAATTTCAATATCCTTTTTCATAGTAAAATGCTAGAGGGCACTTTTAAATTGCTCTAAAAAACGTAGGTCATTTTCGCTAAGCAAGCGGATATCCGATATTTGGTGAAGTAGCAGTGCAATTCGGTCTATTCCCATACCAAAGGCAAATCCAGAATATTCTTTGGAATCAATGCCGCAATTATCCAATACATTGGGGTCGACCATTCCACAGCCCATGATTTCTAACCAACCGGTACCTTTGGTCATGCGATAATCAGTTTCTGTTTCAAGCCCCCAATAAACGTCTACCTCCGCACTTGGTTCCGTAAAAGGAAAATAAGAAGGCCGAAGTCGGATTTTTGATTTTCCAAAAAGCTCGGTGGTAAAGTACTGTAATGTTTGTTTCAAGTCTGCAAAAGAAACATCCTTGTCAATGTATAGGCCTTCCACCTGATGGAAAAAGCAGTGTGAACGAGCTGAAATAGCTTCGTTTCTATACACTCTACCGGGAGAAATGGTACGAATGGGCGGTTTGTTGTTCTCCATATACCTAACCTGAACGGAGGAGGTATGGGTTCGTAAAAGAACATCAGGATCTGTTTGAATAAAAAATGTATCCTGCATGTCCCTGGCCGGATGATATTCGGGCAGGTTCAGTGCGGTAAAGTTGTGCCAGTCATCTTCAATTTCCGGTCCTTCCGATACATTGAAACCAATTCTTGAGAAAATTTCAATAATTTGGTTCTTAACAATAGAAATAGGGTGTCTTGCTCCCAATTCCAACGGCTCCCCTGGTCTGGTAAGGTCTCCGAAAATTCCTTTCTCCTCAGATTGGGTTTCTAAGGCAGATTTAAGCTCGTTAACTTTATCGGTAGCGGCAGTTTTGAGATGGTTAATAGTCTGCCCAAATTCTTTTTTCTGCTCGTTGGGAACATTTTTAAATTCTGCGAAAAACTGATTTAATAAACCTTTTTTTCCCAAATATTTAATTCGAAAAGCTTCCACTGCTTCGGTAGTATCGGCGGTGAATTTTTCAACTTCTGCAATGTGCTCTTTTAATGTATCGATCATGGCATGGACTAAAGCCGCAAATTTAAGATATTTTACGGAACAAGATTTTCGTTTTAGGTAAACAAATCTTTTTCATTGGGAAGGTTTAATTTTCTAGTCTTAAATCAAAAAAAGGCCAATGATATTTCATTGGCCTTTCTGGTATAGTAATACCTCAACTAGTTTTAGTAAAAGGTGACGCTACCATCTGAGATATCGTACATGGCACCAACAATTTTAATTTCTCCTTTTTCCTCCATATCCTTAAGGATTACGCTTTGGCTACGAATATTTTCAAGGGCAAGCTCTACGTTTTTCTTGGATACGGCATCAACAAATTCCAAGTTTTTAGAATTTCTCATTTCTTCCTCTTTGGGTTCCTTGACCGCAAAAACTGCAGGCTCAATTTTATTGATAAGCGCAGTAAGATTACCCATTCGAGCATGATCACAGGCACCCTTAACGGCACCACAGGACGTGTGACCCAAAACGACTATAGTTTTTGTTCCTGCTAATTTGCAAGCAAATTCCATGCTTCCTAAAATATCCTGATTGATAAAGTTACCGGCTATACGTACACTGAAAATATCTCCCAAGCCTTGGTCAAAAACCAATTCTGCTGATACCCTGGAATCTATACAGCTAAGGATAGTCGCAAACGGAAATTGGCCATCTTTGGTATCGTTCACCTGCTCCAAGAGATTTCTATTAGCTTTTAAATTGGCTTGAAAACGCTCATTTCCTTCCTTTAAAAAAGTAATTGCTTTTTCAGGCGTCATAGTGGCCTGTGTTTCTTTAGTATGTGCTTTCATTTCTATGTCTAATTTTTTTATTTCGTAATAAATAGGTTTGTGTAAGTTAATGATAGAAAATTTAACTTAGGCTTAAATTGGATTTTGGTTTTTGCTTGAAGAATTCCACGAAACTTTCCGGATTTTCCACAATACCTCTTTTAGAGACCAATTTAATATCAATATTGCGTTCCTTGGCTTTAATGATGAAATCTTCTAAAATTTCAATGATATCATTGTCCAAATACCTTGTTTTCAATACATCTATTTCCAAAAAGGTGTTTTCGGGTAATTTGTCCAACTCCTTTAAAATGGCACCTTTGTTGAAGAAGGTAACTTCCTCCGCCAATGTGATTTTTACATGATCTTTTCCTTCAGAGGATTCCTCCATATGTAAGAAGTGTGAGTTTTGATAGCTTTTGATCAAAATAACTACAATACCAACGGCCAATCCTAGACCAATTCCCCAAAGAAGGTCAATAAATACAATTCCTAAAATGGTTACAATAAATGGGACAAATTGTTTCCATCCAAGATTGTACATTACCTTGAACAACGCAGGTTTCGCTAATTTATATCCAACAATAAAAAGGATAGCCGCTAAAACAGAAAGCGGAATCATATTTAATAGGTTAGGAATAAGTATGACGGAAATCAATAGAAAGAATCCATGAATAATGGCAGACATTTTAGTTCTACCACCTGATTGGATGTTTGCAGAACTACGCACAATTACCTGAGTGATTGGAAGACCACCGATCATACCGGAAACAATGTTACCTGCACCTTGTGCCAATAATTCTCGGTTGGTGGGGGTTACATTTTTATGTGGGTCCAACTTGTCAGTAGCTTCAACACAAAGCAATGTTTCCAAACTTGCCACCAATGCAATAGTGAAAGCCGTAATCCATATTTGCGGATTGCCTATGGCGGAAAAGTTGGGAAAACTAAATTGACCGAAAAACGAATCAATATCATCAGGAACCGGAACACTCACCAAATGTTCTTTGGATATACCCAAAACTTCATGATCTTTTGTAGCAACATAATATAGGATACCCACAACTACAGCCACTACAGGACCTTGGATCAATTGAAAGATTTTCCCTTTTTTACTAAGTACATTGTTCCAAAGAATTAAAATAGCAAGACCAACAATGGCAATTAGTGTTGCGCCTGGACTAATATTGTTTATTGAATTCAGTATTTCCGAAAAGGTATTTTCACCGTCTACCTGAAAAAATGCCCAGTCCCCTTCTGGGTCTGAATCATACCCAAAGAAATGCGGAATTTGCTTTAAGACAATGATGATACCAATACCGGTGAGCATTCCTTTTATAACGGAAGAAGGGAAATAGTATCCAATGACCCCGGCCTTAAGAATTCCGAACAAAATTTGAATAACACCACCTATAACTACCGCAACCAAAAAATTCTGGTAACCTCCCAGTGCGGTAATGGCTACAAGTACAATGGCTGCAAGCCCTGCTGCAGGACCGCTTACCCCAATTTTGGAGCCACTAAGGGCACCTACAACAATACCACCTACAATACCGGCGATCAATCCTGAGAATAATGGGGCCCCACTGGCCAATGCAATACCTAAACATAGTGGTAATGCTACAAAGAAAACAACTATACTGGCTGGTAAGTCGCTTTTAATATGCTTGAACATAAAAATAAATTTTTATCCTATTCTTCATTTGAAGAATGGACAGGTTAGTCAATAATAAATAAAAAATGGAAGGTCTTTAAATGACTAACGATTGCTCGGGTGGGGGAGAAATAATCTCTAAGCTAAGCTCAAAGTGTCCTAACATACGATAATGGTCAAATTTGGACTCATTATCGCAGAAAATAAGAGCATAATCCATGAAATGCTCATTTACAATTTTTTCCTCGGAGGGCGATTTTTTGCCCAATTCCTGTTGTTCTTCCTCATTGATATTGGTTACTACAATAGGATTGTCTACATCACAAAGTGTTATGACGCTTGGAGCGGCTATAGCAAATAGCCAAAGGACAAGAAGTGTAAAGCGGGCAAAACTTTTCATAGTCCGTGAGTGAAGGACAAATATAATAGCTTTGTACCCTTTTCTTTGTTAAGAAAGTTAAAAATCTTTAAGCACCTTGATATCTTCGGAAGGAATCCAGCCTATGGAACCATCGGGGAGTTGTATTTTTTTCCACTCATTAAGCTCGTCCAAAACATTTACTTTGGTGCCTTCGTGAAGTTCAAAAGCTTCCTGGCTTCTATTATTCGGTTCTGATTTTACACTGCTTTCACCGGCAAAAACAATAGCGGGCATGTCCCCCTTAAATTCGTTGTACTGTAGAAAGGCAAAAACAAAGGCCAAGGCTGCTACAAAAACGCAGACCATGCTACTAACAAATGCCAATCGCTTTCTGGAAGAATACCGGAAATAGTAGAAGGCAATGTATAGCAAAACAAAAAGGAACATAAAAATAACGGCGAGGTACGCCCATTGATCAAATGAAAACTGCCCTACAATATAATTATATATTTTTGATAACCCCGTCTGCGGTAACGTCTCAATTGCGTCCAAAGTCATGTTTTGGGCGTATGCAAGATTGTTTTTTATTTCAGGGTCGTTAGGCTGTAACAACAGGGCTTTTTCGTAATAATAAATGCTGGGGGCAATTTGGTTCAATTTATAATATGCGTTGCCTAGGTTGTAATAAAGCTCTGCAGAATGCATGCCGTTATCCAGTATTTTTAAATAACTATCAATGGCATTTTGATATTCTCCTACATTGTAAGCATCGGTAGCGGTTTTAAACAACGCATCGTTTTGAGAAAAAGCATTAAAGCTAACGACAAAAAGAAATATGCTTATAATTTGTTTCATGGTTCTCCTTACAATTGCTTGTCCAATAGGGAAATTACTTCACTTGCCTTATCGTAGTCCTGTTGCATTTGCACATTTGAAAATGGACTGTACCTTGCCATTTCGCAATTTTTTAGCAAGGAAATAAAACTCTCTATAGTCTCTTCATCAACATTCTTTTCTGAAAGCAACGTCGCAATTTTTTCTTTGCTGAATTCCGATGTTTCAATCTTTAGTTTAGCTTTTAAATAATTGTGAAGAGCCTTTTCCAAGGCTACATAAAATGCCTCTTTTTGACCTAATTCCTTTCTTGCTTTGGATAGATATTTTCTCGCTAATTTATTTGCACGTCTTATTCTGTTGCCCACTACATCTCCGGCTATGGCCTCTCGTTTTTTACTAAAGGCTATTGCGGCGGGAATTAATAACAGGGGTAATAGTAACCAAAGATAAAAGCATGTAGACCCAAAAAAGTAGTTGGAGCCAATGGCCGTTAAATTTGGGTTCAGTTTAATGAAATTAAATTGGTCTCCGGTAGTGACCACCTGTTTGTTAGAAGAGTTGGTAGTAGCGTTGGAAGCGGCTGCATTTAAGGGGCCCTCCTTTACATTAATTACAATTTCATCTGAATTTATTGTCTTATAGCTCTCCGTATTAGGATCAAAATAACTAAAGGAAATACTGGGAACTGGATATTTTCCCTTAAATGAAGGTACAATGGTATAATGGTTACTTACCTTACCTTGAGATCCCGATAAAGTGGTTCGCACATCTTCATTGAACTCCGGGTCGTAAACCTCTAGAGAGCTAGGTAAATTTGGTTCCGGTAATTGGAATAGTTTCAAATTTCCCTTTCCGCTTACCTCCACGATTGCTTGTAAGGATTCTGATGCGTTTAAAGCTGTTTTGTTGGTAGTAACGGAAAAATCAAAGTTGCCCACGGCACCACTGAAATTTACCGGCTTGCCTTGTTCCGGAAGTGCTTTTACATTGATGGTCCTTCTTCCGGCAGATACCGTTTTATTTGTTTGGGAATAAATTCTACCGCCAAAAAAATCACGCTTGTTGGTGGGTACATCAACGGTAACATCAAGAGAAAGTGGCTCAATTTCCAGTTTTCCTGATTTTTGGGGATATAGAACCACCCGTTTTAGTACCACATACCTATAGGGCTTTCCTTTGTAGGTACCGTTTTCTGCGGATAGTCTCCTGACCGGTATATCTTGACTCCAAAAGTTATTGTATTTGGGGTTGTCCAACGGTTGATAATTAGAAACACTAATGGAAGGCGCCACATACAATTTGTAAACTACACTAAGGGCTTCATTAAGGTACGGACTCGCTTTAGACACCTCCGCAACCAAGTGCAGACTCTCATCCGCTACATCATCTACGGTCATTTGATCGCTAGGTTTGTCTACAGCCGCTGTGACTTCAACTTTTTTAGGTACCGATTTATAGGTTTTTCCCTCAATTACGATAGACGCTTGTTGAATGGTAAAAGCACCCCTAGCAGTTGGCGCAAGCGTATAGGAATACGTTTTGGAATAACTTCGAACTCCATTTATCCAAGAGGAACTTATGGACTGAGAGGGCCCCATGAGCACCCTAAATCCTTCAAAGTTAGGAGGTACAAAATTATCACCGTCTTTGTTCATGGTAAAATCTACCCTAAGACGTTCATTGAGACCAAGTTTTTCCTTACTCAGTTTCATTTCAAAAGTAACGGCTTCATTGTCTTGGGCATAAGTACCCAAACTCACTAAAGCGGTCAAAAAGAAAGCCAAGATATTTTTAAATACCACAGACATCTACCAATCCTTTTCGTTTTTAACCTTTACCCCTTGAACTTTTTGGGCGTCTATTTTTTCCTGAACCTTTTTCTCTTCGTTTTGCATAGCTTCCAACAAGTTTTGAACCTGTTGCTTGCTTAATTGATTAGGTCTGGGTTGCTGCTGCTGAGGTTGCTCCTGTTGATTGCCGTCTTCAGGCTTTTTATTTTGCTCCTGCTTATCCTCACCGTCTCCTTCCTTGTTTTCGTCTTTCTGTTGGTCATTCTGGTCACCTTCATCTCCCTCATCCCCCTTGTTCTCTTGATCTTGATCCTGGTTCTCCTCTTGATTGTCTCCTTGGTCCTTGTTTTGTTCTTGATCCTTTTGATCGTCCTTGTCCTGTTGTTGGTCTTGGTTATCTTGGTTTTGTTCGTTTTCTTCCTGTTGCTTTTTCAACATTTCCTTCGCCAAAGCCAAATTGTAGCGCGTTTCGTCATCCGTTGGATTGTTCCTTAGGGCCTCTTTATAAGCTTCCACCGCTTTTTCATATTCTTTACGCTTCATAAAGACGTTTCCCATATTATGATACGCTCTGTGCTTGTCCGCTTTGGTCGTAGCAAATTCTCCAGCTTGTTTAAAACGACCAAAAGCCTCACTAAAGGTTTCCTTATTGTAATAGGCATTGCCCAGATTGTAAGGGGCGGCAGGGTTTTGTTCACTTTTGGCAATAGCCCTTCTATAATCTACTTCGGCATCTACAAATTTATCTTCGGAAAGTAATTTGTTACCGTCCCAAGTGTAATTTTTAGATTCCCTAAGATTGCGCTCATTTTCTTTATTTGCGTCCTCTTGTGCAAAGCAAAGATTTGAGAAAATGATAAGGATGAAAAAATACTTTTTCATTACTCTTCGGTCTTTTCGTTAAACAAATTCAACTTTTTCAACCATTTGGTCTTCTTGTCCAATACGAATATGTCTAAAAATAGAAATAATAGGCCTAGGGCCAAAAACCATTGAAATTGGTCTTTGAATTCTGCAAACTGCTTGGCCTCAAATTCCTTTTTATCCATTTGTAATAACTGTTCCTTTATAAATTCTACCGCATCTTCCGTATTGGATCCATCAATGTATTCACCATCACCTTCACTGGCGATTTCCGTAAGAACCTCTTCGTTTAAGCGGGTAATGACCACCTCTCCCTGAGAATCCTTTTTTAAGCTTTCTACAACACCGTTTCTTTTAATAGGGATTGGTGCTCCCTTTGTTTTTCCCACACCAATGGTGAAAATGCGAATTCCTTCTTCCCTCGCGTTTTCAACCGCATCCTGTACGGCACCCTCGGAATGGTCCTCTCCATCTGATATAATAAACAAAACCCTATTGGTCTGCTCTGTATCATTGTAGTAAGTAGTGGCCAATTCTATGGCCTCATTGATAGCTGTACCCTGCGAGGTGAGCATATCCGTATTCATACTTTGCAGGAACATTTTGGCAGCCCCATAATCCGTAGTTATTGGTAGTTGTGGAAAAGCTTGCCCGGCATAGGCAATAATCCCAATGCGGTCACTGGCCAATTGATTGATAATTTCCGAAACCAATCGCTTGGCTTTTTCCAAACGGTTGGGTGCAATATCTTCTGCCAACATACTTTTGGAAACATCCACAGCAAATACAATGTCTACCCCTTCCCGTTTTACGGTTTCCAGTTTTGTTCCAATTTTTGGATTTACCAATCCCAGGGTCAAAAAGGCAATACCCAAACAGAAAATGAACAATTTAAGTCCGGATTTATATCGGGAACGAGTTGGGGTAAGTCTTTTTAGGAGGTGAAAATCTGCAAACTTTTTTTGAGTTCGCTTTTTCCATAGTTGCAATAGGACGAACAGGACTACCAGTACCGGTATGATACCTAGCAAATAGAAATATATTTTCTCGTCAAACTGAATCATGTTCCTAACTGTCCAAAAATTAAATAAAACTCCTGAAAAGAGTATTTCTTAATATCCATTCCAATAGTAGCAAACCTCCTGCCAAAAGTACCCAAGGTCTAAATTTCTCCTCGTATTTATAATATTTAAACTCTTCTATTTCTGTTTTTTCAAGCTTATTGATCTCATCATAGATGGCCTCTAGCTTTTCGTTGTCCGTAGCTCTAAAATATTGACCGCCCGTAACAGTTGCAATATCTTTTAAGAGCTCCTCATCAATTTCTACTTGACGCATTCCGTACCTATAGGAACCATCTGCGTTATAAGCAATGGGTGTTAAGGCGTTGCCATTAGTGCCCAGGCCAATGGTGTATGTTTTAATACCAAATTCAGTGGCCAAATCCGCAGCTGTTTGAGGTTCAATAAATCCAGAATTGTTGACCCCATCCGTGAGTAATATAATCACTTTGCTAGAAGCCTTGCTTTCCTTCAATCTATTAACTGAAGTTGCCAAACCCATTCCAATAGCGGTACCATCGTTTAGTTGGCCGTAGGTTATCTCCCTTAGCGAGCTCAGAACTATTGACTTGTCGCTGGTAATGGGTGTTTTGGTATAGGCTTCACCCGCATAGGCAACAAGCCCAATCCGATCATTGGGTCTTTCCCTGATAAATTTTGCAGCAACCTCTTTTAGGGCAGATAGTCTATTGGGCTTCAAATCTCTTGCAAGCATACTGGAAGACACATCAATGGCCATAACAATATCGATACCTTTGGTGGTTTTGGTGCGGGTAGAGATGTCTTCTGTTTGCGGTCTTGCCATAGCAACAATAATAGCAGCCAAAGCCAATAACCTTAATATAAATAGCAGTGGTCTTAATCTGGGCAAGAGCCCAGTAGAGGTAAAGCCCTTAATGGTAGGAAGCTTTAATGAAGCCTGTTGCTCCTTGCGTTTGTAGAAATACCATAGCACTGCCAAGGGTAGCAATAATAGCAACCAAAACAGTTCTGGGTTTGCAAATGATATATTCTCTAGCATTAAATCTCAGTTTTTACTTCGAGCGTACTTAAAATCCTATCTACAATTTGTTGTGCATAGGCATCATTTTCCAACCAAGTAAGAATTACCTGTTGCTGGAAACCCTTGCCGCCAAAAAGTATAATGCTGTATTCTCCTTGTACTAAATCCTTTTCTTCCGGTACCGGAAATTTTCCGCTACCATACACCTTTATGCCCTTAACGCCTGTCAAGGTGGTAAATTCTTCCTGTTTTGTAATGATGTTTTTAGCACCTTTATCCTCTAAGTTTTGTATGAAGGCTTCTATGGATGCCTCAAAATTGGGTTCTTCTTCTCCAACAAGAACAGTGGATGTGGTGCCAACGGTAAAAAGGGCATCAGGATCTCTATACATGAAAATCTGAAGTTCCTGTACACTGGCCTTCATGTCCGGTGTTAGTTCTGTTTCCTGCCTTCTTAATATTTTAGGACTTTCCAAGCTTACCGGAGGGTAGCCATAGGTGCTGGCAACCCATTCGCCTTCCAATAATTTTTTGGTAGGATGGCCCAAAACGGTATCCTTTACGTTGGTAAAACCAAAGTAGGCAATGGAGGCCCCAATGGTCAATAGCAATAGTCCTATTGCAGAATAACCTGCGATGGCAATTCTCTTTTTCTGCTTTTTTCGCTCCAATTCTTCTTGGTATTCCGCTTGTTCCAGAAGTTCCTCTTCCGTAGGTTCCGGAAGGGCATCGTGTGTCTTGATGACAATTTCTTCTATGGCCTTTCTATCTTGTTCTGCAACAGAAGTTTCCGGTTTGGATTTCGCGAACTTCACCAAATCCGCTGTTTGTAGAATTCGTCTAAACTGGTTGAGAGTGTCATTGTCCAGTTTTAGCTCCCCAGCGTCCTTGAGCATTTCCAGTTTGGCGATAAGCTCATCTGTAGTGCTTTCCAATGCTGTCACGTGGGCGTCTTCCTCCAAATAGGAACGTACAATATTGGTTAGCTCTGAATAGTATTCCTTGTATTCGTCTTGTATTAGGTATCTGGAGTTTTCAAGTTTTTTTAGCTCCAATAAAGCCCTGTCATATGGAGGAAGTAAGGCTTCTTTTTCCTCTTCAGTAAGCGGTTTTTTTCTAATAAAGAACCAATAAACAAGTCCCCCTAAAACACCCAGAATAACCAGAACCAACAAAAGCCACTTCCAGAAATCCGCATGGCTTTTTTCAACTTCCATTAAAGGTTTAATGTCGTACATCTTTTGGGCAAGGGTGTCCACGGCAACATCGGCCACTCTTACTTGGGTAGAATCTGTAAAATAACCTTGTCCGTCTATTTCTATGCGTTGGGCGGGAACTTTGTAAAGGCCAGAATCAAACTGGGTTAGTGCATACCTCTTTTGTAAGGTCATGCGGTCTTCCTTTCTTGTGGTATCCGTAGCAAAGGCCTCTACAGTTTCCAGAGGGGAAAATGTTTGACCATCCGGAAATACGACAGTGGAAATGGTATCTGTTTCAACGATTACCGTAAAGTTGATTTGCTCGCCAATTTTAATGGTGGTCGTATCTAGGGTAGAACTTACTTTGGGGGCTTGTTGCGCATATGAACCAATGGCAACTAACAAAATACAGCCAACCGATAAAAGCGCTCGCTTAGCCGTGTAGTATAGGGGTAATAGTATGTTTATATTAAGATCCTGCATTAACCTCTACGCTTAAAGTAACCCAATAATTTTTTAACATAACTCTCATCTACCCTACAACTAATAACTCCGCAACCGGATTTTTTAAAGGTATCGTTAAAATAAGTGACCCGCTGGCGGTAATAATTGCCATAGGCTTTCCTAACACTTTTGGATTGGGTATTTACCAACTGGAATTTTCCTGTTTCGGCATCCTGTACCTGTACCATTCCCAGATTGGGAATTTCCTCTTCCCGATGGTCAAAAACACGAATTCCCGTAAGGTCGTGTTTGTTTCCGGAGATTTTCAAAGTTTTCTCATAATCTTCGGCAATAAAATCAGAAAGCACAAAAACTATTGCCTTCTTTTTCATCACACTACTCAAAAACTTTAGAGCCTCTGCCAGATTGGTACGGTTACTTTTAGGCTTAAATTCAAGTAATTCCCTGATGATTCTTAAAACATGGCTCTTCCCCTTTTTTGGAGGAATAAAAAGTTCTACTTCATCAGAAAACAAAATTAGACCGGCTTTATCATTGTTCTGCAATGCGGAAAAGGCCAAAGTGGCACTTATTTCCGTAATTATTTCTTTTTTAAATTGGTTGGTAGTACCAAACATTTCAGAACCGCTTACATCTACCAAGAGCATCATGGTAAGTTCCCGTTCTTCCTCAAAAACCTTTACATATGGTTCATTATAACGGGCGGTAACGTTCCAATCTATATTTCTTACGTCATCACCAAATTGGTACTGCCTTACTTCGCTAAAGGTCATACCGCGCCCTTTAAAAGTGGAGTGGTATTCCCCACCAAAGATATGATCGGAAAGACGTCTGGTCTTTATCTCGATCTTTCGTACTTTCTTTAGGAGCTCTTTGGTATTCATGTTCTGGTCAAAAGCTAAGCTTACAATGCTCGGCCGTAATTTGTTTTATGCCGAGTTTGTTCATCCGGTAGGCGGGAAATTCGGTTTTTTAGGGAACCTCAATCTCGTTTACGATCCTATTGATGATTTCTTCTGAAGTGATATTTTCAGCTTCGGCTTCGTAAGTAATTCCAATTCTATGTCTTAGTACATCATGAACAACGGCCCTAACGTCTTCAGGAACTACGTAGCCCCTGCGTTTAATAAATGCAAAACATTTGGCAGCATTGCCCAAATTGATACTTCCCCTTGGTGAAGCTCCAAAACTGATCAGTGGTTTTAAGCTTTCAAGATTATACTTTTCTGGATATCTGGTGGCAAAAATTAAATCGAGAATGTATTTTTCGATTTTTTCGTCCATATAGACCTCTTTTACGGCCTGTTGTGCACTAAGAATTTGCTTAAGGGTTACCACAGGTTTCACCGTTTCATAAGCACCCAATAAATTTTGGCGCATGATCAATTGCTCCTCGTTCATTTTAGGGTAATCGATCACGGTTTTAAGCATAAAACGGTCTACCTGGGCTTCCGGTAAAGGGTAGGTACCTTCCTGTTCCACTGGGTTTTGAGTGGCCATAACCAAAAATGGCTTGTCAAGCACAAAAGTTTCATCGCCAATGGTTACCTGTTTTTCCTGCATGGCCTCCAATAAGGCAGATTGTACCTTGGCCGGTGCACGGTTAATTTCGTCCGCGAGAACGAAATTCGCGAAAATAGGTCCCTTTTTTATGGAGAAGTCATTCTCCTTCATGTTGTAGATTAGTGTTCCCACCACGTCTGCAGGCAACAAATCTGGAGTAAACTGTATTCTACTGAAACTTCCTTTTACTGCTTTGGATAACGTATTGATGGCCAACGTTTTTGCCAGACCCGGTACACCTTCCAAAAGAATATGACCCTGTCCCAAGAGACCGATCAATAAGCGCTCCACCATATGTTTTTGGCCTACTATGACCTTGTTCATCTCTAATATTAGCAAATCGATAAAAGCACTTTCTTGAGCTATCTTTTCGTTTACCGCACTAATATCAACAGTAGTATTTTCTTCCATATAAAGCTAAAAATTACGGTTTGGGGTCGGTTGTTTTTTGAATAGTGTGCAAATTGAAAATTTATTCATTGCTTAGCTGTTAACAATTGGTTAAAAAATCTTGTAAACCCCTATTTTTGTGAAGTTTTTAAGTGATTTGTTTTTAATTTAACAGCCCATGCAAAATAACATTTTTTATTCTAAAATTATTGCCGGAACCATGACTTGGGGAAGTTGGGGCAAGCAATTTTCTACCCAAGGGATGAATGCGGTGTTGAACCACTGTTTTGAACTGGGAATCACTACATTTGATCACGCCGATATTTATGGGGACTATACCAATGAGGAGCAATTTGGAAAGGCCTTGGCCATAAGTGGTATTGCTAGAACGCAGTTACAATTAATTAGTAAGTGCGGTATACAAATGAGCGGCTCCCGTAAAAACAAGGTGAAGCATTATGAGTACTCCAAGGAATATATTATTTGGAGCGTGGAAAGGTCATTGGGAAAATTACAAACGGAGTATTTAGACTTGCTGTTGCTCCACAGACCAAGTCCGTTGTTGGAGCCTGAGGAGGTTGCCGCTGCGGTAGCGCAACTAAAAACACAAGGCAAGATCATGCAGTTTGGGGTATCCAATTTTAATCCTGGGCAGATTGCAATGTTGGAAACGGCTGTTGCCGTGGAAGCCAATCAAATTGAGTTTTCCCTAACCCAAAACGGTGCGCTGTTAGATGGCTCTTTGGATGATTGTAAAGCCAACAGTAGAATGGCCATGTCTTGGAGCCCTTTGGGCAGTTATTTCAAGAAAAGTACCGATGTTACCTTGAGAATAAAAAAGTGTCTTGCCGATTTTACCAAAAAATACAACGCCACGGAAGACCAACTACTTTTAGCTTGGGTATTAAAACATCCGGCCAATGTGAGCCCTGTTGTAGGTACCGCAACCTTATCCCGCTTGGCATTGGCTCTTGGGGCTACCGAAATAAATTTGGAATTGCAGGACTGGTTTTTATTATTGGAGGCAGCAAATGGACAAGAAGTCCCTTAAAAACAAAAAATGGAGAACAAAACAGTATTGATTACAGGAGCTACAAGTGGAATTGGCCGTGCAACTGCCATCCTTTTTGCGGTTAAAGGATTTAGACTTGTACTATGTGGTAGGCGCCAAGACCGGTTAGAAGCCTTGCAGCTTGAATTGGGCAAAAAGACACAGGTTCATATTTTGAATTTTGATGTTAGGGAAAAGGAAGCCGTTAAGAACGCTATTGCAGGTCTCCCCAAAGAATTTTCCAAGATTGATGTACTTATCAACAATGCTGGAAATGCCCATGGTCTAGACCCTATTCAAGAAGGTATCGAAGAAGATTGGGACGCTATGATGGACATCAATGTAAAAGGTTTGCTATATGTATCCAAAGCGATTATTCCCCAAATGACCGAACGTACATCCGGTCACATAATCAATATTGGGTCAACCGCTGGAAAAGAAGTATATCCCAAAGGAAATGTGTATTGCGCAAGTAAGCATGCGGTGGATGCCTTGACTACTGGAATGAGAATTGATCTTAACCCATTTGGGATCAAGGTAGGTGCGGTAAATCCCGGTGCAGTGGAAACGGAGTTTAGTAATGTTCGGTTTAAGGGCGATGATGCCAAAGCGGATGCTGTTTATATGGGTTTTGACCCTTTGGTTGCGGAGGATATTGCCGAAACACTCCTATTCGTAGTAACCAGACCTTCACATGTAAACATTGCAGATTTAGTCATTACTCCCACCGCACAGGCTTCTGCAACTGTCTTTAATAAAGATGATTAGTGAGAAAACCGGATGTTTGGATACGCAAGTTTAAAATATCCTGAAATAATTCTAAAAAACAGGTTAAAGAAGCAAAAGTCTGTAACTTCATTTATATCTTCATAGGAGATTCTCTCTTCTATGATCAATAAGCGTTTACTTGTTAAAAACCTTCTCGCACATAATGATGAGAATAGTTTTTATGATAAGAAGCGTTTTATAGATATAGGTCAAAAAGAGGGGAAGGCCAAGTTTTTAAAGCATGTTTGTGCGCTGGCCAATAGCAACCCATCCAATAATTCATATATCGTAATTGGGGTTGAGGATGAGGATAACAAAATTATTGGGGTCGATTTTTTTGACGATAGCAAGATTCAAAACCTAGTGAATGCCTACTTGGTCAATCCACCTTTAATATCTTATGAGAATATTCCTTTTCCGCATTTGCCCGAAGGGAAGGTTGTTGGATTGGTCACCATTAAATCAATGGGGAAAGTATGTTCACTTCGTAAAAACATCTGGAAGTATTACGGGGGAATGGTATTTTTTAGGGAAGGAAGTATAAGCATGCCCAAGGCCTTTGATGTGGTTTTAAAGGATATAAATTCCGAAGTAGTTGCAACCATAGAGCAGCATGCTAGAAACAATATAGAACTTACACTTGATGGTGTTGTGGATTTCTTGAATCACAGGCACAAGGATTTAGAAAGTGAATATAAGGTCTTTAAGGAACAGTTTGTAGTCTGTTGGGCCGGGAATATGAAAAAGGTGAATGGACAAGCCTATTATTCTAGAGTGGATATTGAGCTCATCAATGAACAAGTAAAACTTTTTTACTCCGCTTTAGATGAGGTATCCATAGACTACAACGATGATTCCTTTACCACCATAGAATACGTACAACTAGGTTTGGGCTCCAAACAAGGTTACTATCCCTTAGAAAAGGTGGTCATTAATTTTAATGATAATGGAACCTATCAAATTACTGGTGATTTGCTCTTTGATCCTCCTAAGTATGATCGAAAAACGCTTTATCATATTTTCAATGCCAACAATGCACTGCTGCGTAAGTTGGATGGTAATATTGCTTTGAACAAATCCGAAAAGGCAGATTTGGTCCACCTTCCTGATACCTATCTTATTAGTTATTTAAATGGATTTGAAGAGGCCAAGGAACGCTTGGAAGAAGCTAGGCCTCTTTTAAAACAATATGATAGAACTATTTATCAATCTTTAAAAGAAGTTTTGCGTATTTTAAGAAAGGTAAAATATAACTAAGAAAGCCTGTTTTCTACTTCGTCAAGGGTCGGTAATGATGGAATTGCACCATAATTAGTGGTAGTAACCGCTCCAGCTACGTTAGCTTTTTTGATCATATCCAATAATTGATCGGAATTTTCTAGAATGACTTCCGGTTTGCTTAGAGTTGAGATTTGGTATAATAAACAGCCAATAAAGGCATCGCCCGCACCTGTAGTGTCCACCGGCTTTACGTGGATACTGGGAACGGTTGTTTTCAAGTTTGGAGTACTTATCAATGTTCCTTCCCCGCCCAAGGTTACCGTAATGATTTGAGCGCCCAAATCATGCATAAGGTCACAGGCCTTTTCAATATCATCCTCTCCCGATAATAGTTGGGCCTCCTCCATGCTAAATTTGCACAGATGCGATTTTTCAATGAAACTTCTGCATTTTTTTACAAAGATTTCTTCTTCCCCTTTCCAAAGGTCTCCCCTAAAATTTGGGTCAAAACTTATAAAGGATTCTTTGGTAAGGGCATCAAAAAAATACCTGTTATAAGCATCCTCTAATTTACCGCCAAGTAGAGCTGTGGCAGCACCAAAGTGTACCATATTTCCATTAAAACCGTTTTTGACACCAGAGTCATACGTCAATTTTTTGTCTGCCCCTCTGCTAAAAACAAAATCCCGCTCACCGTCTTCAGCTAAGGAAACAAAGGCTAACGTTGTAAAGTGCTTTGATCGTTGAGCCAAAGAGATATCAACCTTGTTTTCTTCAAGTATATTTAAAAGAAAGGTTCCAAAAGGGTCTCTCCCCACGCATCCTACAAACCTACTATTTCCACCAAGTTTGGATATGGCGCAAGCTACATTGGCCGGTGCGCCACCAGCTTTTTTGGTAAACTCATCAGCCTTGGAAAGGTCATTGCCTTGCTTTTCGGCAACAAAATCAATGAGTAGTTCTCCAATGCAGTAAATGGTTTTCATAGAATGTGAGTTAGGGGTGTAAATTAATCACAAAACCAAATTACTCCCAAATAAATGTGCGACTTTCCCTTTTTAAAATCTTGGTTAAATTCAACGCTTTGACCTCAACTGATAAATTCCTACCTTTTTAAAAATTTAAATAGGAAAAAAAATGGACATATTCAATGAAATAAAGAAAAAGCTAAGTCAGGAATTTATTGATATAGTTGAATGGCTCGATTCTTCAAATGATACCATTGTTCATCGTTTTGAACGTTATCAAAATGAAATAAAGAACAATGCTAAATTAATTGTTAGGGAAGGGCAAACCGCGGTATTTGTCAATGAGGGACAACTGGCAGATGTCTTTTCGCCTGGAACTTATACTTTAAACACAAAAAACCTTCCCATTCTAACTACGCTTAAAGGATGGAAATATGGATTTGACAGCCCTTTTAAGGCAGAGGTCTATTTTGTGAATACCCGCCTTTTTACGGATGAAAAGTGGGGAACAAAGAACCCAATAATGCTAAGTGATGATCGGTTTGGCCTGGTTGAAATTAGGGCTTATGGAACCTATAGTTTTAAGATTAGTGATCCCGGTAAGTTTGTGGTAGATGTGGTGGGTACAGACGGAAACTTTACGAGCTATGAGGTAAACGAACACTTAAAGAGTTTGATAGTCACCCGATTTACGGATACCGTTGGCGAGGCCAATTTGCCCATTGAGCTCTATGCCGCCAATACCACCGAGCTTTCACAGACATGTCAAGAAGTAATGCAGCCGGAGTTTGACAGGGTGGGTATTGAATTGGAAAAGTTCTACATTGAGAACGTCTCTATGCCAGAAGACCTTAAAAAGGAAATATTTGAATATAGTAGGTTAGACAAGCTGGACATGGCAAAATTGTCACAATTTAAGGCTGCCAAGGCAATGGAAGCTGCTGCCAAAAATGAAGGCGGTACCGCCGGTGCCGGAATGGGCATGGGTATGGGCTTTGTACTGGCGCAACAAATGGGTCAAATGATGAATCCTCAGTCCAATCAAAATTTGGCATCTCAATCGCAACCTTCGGTAGTTCCACCTCCAATGCCCTCACAGATACTATATTATTATGCGGTAAATGGTCTGCAGAACGGTCCAGTAGGCGTAGAAAGGTTACGGGAGCTTTTTGCTAGTAGGACTATTAATAGGGATACGTTGGTTTGGAAACAGGGAATGGGGGATTGGTCTGCACTTAAAGATGTAGCTGAATTAAAGTCGTTTTTAGGAGGAAATACCCCGCCGCCACTACCTACGGCTTAGGGATATTGATTTTGAAAACCAATTGTTTTTATGGAAGAATCCCAAAAGTCTGAACATAAAAAATCATGTGCCAATTGTGGTGCAGAATTAAAATTTAAACCAGGTTCGCATCAATTAAAATGTGAGTACTGTGGCTACGAGGAATTTATAGAACAGGCCAAAAGTAGTTTTGAAGAATTAGAGCTACAACACTACTTGCAAGCGGTAGGTCAAAATGCATATACGGATACCATTAGCCTGTTACATTGTAAAAATTGTGGTGCAAACCAACATGTAGAGGATAATTACAAATCCTTGAAGTGTGTATATTGCAGTGAACCGCTTATTAAGGAGGATGAAGAAAAAGAGGGGTGGATTTTGCCCGGGGCCTTAATCCCCTTTAAATTGGACGACCAAAAGGCCAAAACTATTTTTAAAAACTGGGTAAATGGTATTTGGTTTGCTCCCAATAAATTGAAAAGGGCCGCACTGGATCCAGAAGGACTTCACGGACTATATTTACCTTTTTGGACCTTTGACGCCAATTTATTTGCCCAATATCAAGGGCAAAGGGGTGATTATTATTATGAAACCAAACGTGTACGTACCAAGCAAGGCTATAAGAATAAACAAGTGAGGAAAACGCGTTGGTCCCAGGCAACCGGGAGGGTTAATGGTTTCGTAGATGATATTTTGATCAATGCATCAGAAAAAAAGAGAAGAGATATACCTGCTAAAATTGCTTCATGGAACTTAAAGGAACTGGTTCCGTTCAACTCTAAATATCTAAGTGGCTTCGTCACGGAAAAATATACGGTATCTTTAAAAGAGGGTCATCATCTGTCTTTTCAAAAAGCAAAGGATATTGCCTATACTTGGATACGCAGGGATATTGGAGGCGATACCCAAAGAATTCATCACGCGGATATCAAACTCAGTGATGAAAAATTTAAACACGTGCTTTTACCAGTATTTATTTGCTCTTACACTTATAATGGAAAGGAATACCGGTTTTTTATAAATGGGCAAACGGGGGCCTTGAGCGGCACAAGACCCTATTCTTTTGGGAAAATTTTCTTTTTGGTGGTGTTTGTCCTTGCTATCATAGGTATAATTGCGATTTTTGCCCAATGAGAACATTAGCAATAGGTGATATTCATTCTGGGTTGCGAGGATTGGAACAACTTTTGGATCGGGCAAAAGTTACAAAAGAAGATCAACTCATATTTTTAGGCGATTATGTAGATGGATGGAGCACTGCGGTTGAAACTGTTTCATTTTTGATCGAACTAAAAAAGACGCATAACTGTATTTTCATTAGAGGTAACCATGATGTCTTGGCGCAGGATTGGTTGCTTTATAAAAAACACAATCCAATTTGGCTTCAACATGGGGGAACCGCGACTAGGGCTTCCTATGACAAGGCCGATCAAAAAACCATTGCAGACCATCTTCAGTTTTATGATTCCTTAAAGAATTATCACCTTGATACGGAAGGTAGGCTTTACCTTCATGCCGGTTTTACCAATTTAAAAGGAATAGAGTTTGAATATTTTGAGCAGACATTCTACTGGGACCGTACACTGTGGGAACTGGCCTGTTCGCTAAATCCGGATTTAAGCCCTGAGGATAACCGCTACCCAAAGAGACTAACCCATTACAAAGAAATTTTTATTGGTCATACCCCTATAACAAAAACAGGTTTAGCAGAGCCAAAAGTGGCGGCTAATGTATGGAATGTAGATACGGGTGCCGCCTTTAAAGGGCCACTTTCCATGCTGGATGTAGATACCAAAGAGGTTTGGCAAAGTGATCCTGTTGAAACATTGTATCCAGATGAGCAAGGAAGAAATTAAAAATAGCTTTCCTATTTCTGCAAATTGACTAAATTATTGACGAAATTTGTAAAAAAGCATAACATGCCGGAAAAGAATATAAGATTAGAAGTGATGCAGGCTATAGAGCCTCAGGTTGAAGGGTTTATGGATTCTTTTCTGCTTCCAGTAGAAAAAATTTGGCAACCTAGTGACTTTTTACCGGATTCTGAAAGTGATAATTTTTTGGAAGCCGTAAGGGAATTAAGGGGAGAATCCAAGGAATTAGGATATGATTTTTGGGTCACCATGGTGGCAGATACCATTACCGAAGAAGCCTTGCCTACCTATGAATCTTGGTTAATGGATGTTGAGGGTATTGATCAGCATGGCGAGAATAAAAGAAACGGTTGGGCAAAATGGGTTCGTGCATGGACCGCAGAAGAAAATCGTCATGGAGATGTCTTGAACAAATACCTTTACCTTTCCGGTAGGGTAAATATGAGGGAAATTGAAATTACCACCCAGCATTTAATATCTGATGGTTTTGATATTGGTACCGATAGGGATCCCTATAAAAACTTTGTATATACGTCATTTCAAGAATTGGCTACCAACATTTCGCACAAAAGAGTAGGCCAAATGGCGAGAAAAAAGGGCAATGTCCTTTTAGGTAAAATGTGTACGATAATTGCCGGGGATGAAATGAGGCACCACCTGGCATATAGAGAATTTGTAAAGACCATTTTTGGAGAAGATCCTTCTGGTATGATGTTGGCATTCGCCGATATGATGAAAAAGAAAATTGTAATGCCCGCCCATTTTTTAAGGGAGTCTGGTGGTATGATCGGGGAAGCTTTTGAGAATTTTTCCAATTGTGCACAAAGGCTAGGGGTGTATACAGCTCAAGATTATGTAGATATCTTAAGGAAATTGAATAAGTATTGGGAGCTTGAAAACGTAAGAAGCTTATCTGATGAGGCGGAAAAAGCCAGGGATTATTTAATCAAACTTCCGGCGCGTCTAGAAAGGATAGCCGAGAGGATGAAGTTCCCTGAAGATCAATACAAATTCAGTTGGGTTGAGGCCAACGGTATGCTGTAGTGATGACCACAATTTAAAAAACCGGCTTTGGAAGAAGCCGGTTTTTTTATGCCTTGTTAAATTATAATCGACCATGATCGTGTTCGTCTTGCCATTTGGCCAACTCTGCCCATTTACCTTCATAGCACATTTTGGCTTGCATATGCCAGGAAGAGGGATCATGTATTCTATAACGTTCTCCGCCGGTGGCCAACACTTCTTTACAACTGGCAACGGAAGTCTCGGAAAGGGCTTTCCAAGTAGCTATATCGGCACCTTTAAAGAGGCCTTCAATTTTTGGCCCAATCCCTTCAATGACCTTTAGGTCATCTTGTTTAATATTTTTACCGAATACTGCCTTCGCCGCAGCGGCATCAAAAGGTATAGGCACGGGTGCAGCCTCTACTTCGGCAGTAGCTCCAAAAGAGCTAGTAATATTGGAAGTGCTGCTAGGGGTTGGTTGGGGAATGGAAACTGGTTTTTCGGAGAGTTTCTTGGTGCAGGCAGCCAAATCTGCCTGCAGCTTGGCATTTGTTTCCCTGCATTGTTTTAATTCTGCAGAGTGGTCTACAACAGTTTCACTTTTGCCTTTTCCAAGAAGATATCCAAAAAGAGCACAAAGAAGTCCCACAAGTAGTGGGATTATCCAACACCAAATGTTCATGTTTTCAAAGTTCATTTTTTAAAGATTTAAGGTTGATTATTTAATAGATATTACGGTTCTTCTATTCTTTGCTCGCCCTTCTTCCGTCTCATTTGTGGCTATTGGGTTAGCTTTGCCCTTTGAAGCCGTGGTAATTTTATTTTCAGAGATACCATTGCTAACCAAATAAGACTTGGCAAAATCTGCCCTTTCTTGGCCTAATCGAATATTAGTGTCGTTGGAGCCTTTACTATCTGTATACCCCGTTATTTCGCAAAGTGCATCCGGTACCTTGTCTAAGTAACGCGTTATATCCGCTACTTTTTGTCTTTGTTCCGTATTGAGGTCAATAGAAGCTTCAGCTGTGTTAAAATACAGGATTAACGGGTTATCTTTAATTTTTTGGTAGAGCGCGTTAATTTCCTCCTGCGCATTTTCTGCTATTTCGTCAAGGTTAAAATCTATGGGACCCATTAGAGTATCACCATCTGGCAACATATCATCCTTAAGTTCTCCACCAATATTGATTTTTGACGATGGAATATTTTGGGATATTAGGTAATTTTTAACCGAGTTGGCTCTGGCCACTCCAAGGTTGGGAAAAGCAGTTTTGTTTTCCTCTTCGCTCTTGTAATAGCCCACTAGGTTCACCACTTTGTTTTCATGTTCAGCTAAATAACTGCTCAAATTTGAAGAAATGCCCGTTGCCACGTTGTTGGAAAGAGGTTGAATGAATTCGTTGGAGGAAAGCTTGAAATTAAAGTTGTCTTCCGTTTTATAATTTAAATCTCCATCCGATAGTATCAAGGGATTGTTTGTAGGTTGCTGTATCATTGGAGGTGGTGTACTGACCTGCTCTGGTTCGGCTGCCTTTGCTTCCTGAAAGCAACTGCTACAGCAGGTCATGTAGAAGTAAATACCCGCTAAAATGGTAATGACAATTCCAAGCAGGTTGGTTGTTGTTCTAGTCATGGTTGTACAATGTTAAGTGTTTCATCTACAATGTATTAAAAAAATCCACAACACCTGTTAAAATTTCGCTCTTAATTCTTCATAAATAGTGGGTTATATACTGTTAATTATACTAGGTTCTTAATTTTGTCTGGCTTTAGAGTCGTGCTATAACCGATAAAAGCTACCGCTGATCGATGAAATGCCAAGTGGTAATTACCATTTATACAGTTTTTTGGAACACTTATTTTATGATCTTTGACATTGATACATGATTATTTACCATTCATACAAATAATGTGGATTCATAGGTTTCGCTTTTCTATATTTATCATCCCTTTTAAAAATGACTGATAAGATTCTTGAAAACTGGGTAAGATTAAAAGGCGATTTCAATACTTTGAATACGGTAGAAGAACGATTCATATAAATAAAATAACCAACATATTTTTAAACATGTTGGTTTTATAGTATTGGAAATCTGCTTTGTAAGAAGCAGAGTTGTTTGAGTTAGTTTAGTTTAAAAACCCGTTTTATTAATTCTTGTCTGTTCGGGGGAAGGGCAAGGAAGAAAATAGGCGGGTTTTACTCTTTATAAATCAAACTTTATTCCTTGCGCCAAAGGTAGCTCTGTGGTGTAATTGATGGTATTGGTCTGTCTTCTCATATATACTTTCCAGGCATCCGAACCACTTTCGCGTCCTCCTCCTGTTTCTTTTTCTCCGCCAAAGGCCCCACCAATTTCAGCTCCCGAGGTTCCAATATTTACGTTCGCTATACCGCAATCACTTCCTTCTGCGGACAAAAATCGCTCTGCCTCCCTAAGATTATTCGTCATAATGGCAGAGGAAAGGCCCTGTACTACGTTATTTTGAATTTCAATGGCATTTTCTACCGGACCTTTATACTTTAAAAGATAAAGAATGGGAGCAAAAGTTTCATGTTGAACAATTTCAAATGTAGGTTCCGCTTCCGCAATGGCAGGTTTCACATAGCAACCACTTTCAAATCCAGCTCCGGTAAGCTCCCCACCTTCCACCAATAGGTTCCCTCCTTCCTCGACTACTTGAAGCAATGCTCTCTTGTAATTTTCTACCGCTTCGGTATCAATTAGTGGACCTACGTGGTTAGATTCATCCAAAGGGTTTCCAATTTTTAATTGGGAGTAAGCATCTTTTAGGGCATTTTTTATTTGATCATATATTTTTTCGTGGATAATAAGCCTTCTTGTGCTGGTGCAACGTTGGCCAGCAGTACCTACCGCCCCAAAAATAGCTCCTATAATGGTCATTTTTATATCGGCATCCGGAGTAACAATAATGGCGTTGTTTCCGCCTAGTTCCAATAAGGACTTCCCGAGTCTGGAGGCAACCGCTTGAGCTACAATTTTTCCCATTCGTATGGAACCAGTGGCAGATACCAAGGGAATTCTTTTGTCATTGGATAGATATGCACCTACGCTATAATCCCCGTTTACAAGACATGAAATACCCTCCGGTAGGTTATTTTCCTTGAAGACATCTGCAGCAATTTTTTGACAAGCAATGGCACATAAGGGAGTTTTTTCAGATGGCTTCCAAATACAAACATCACCACAAACCCAAGCAAGGGCCGTGTTCCAGGCCCAAACGGCAACAGGAAAGTTAAAGGCTGAAATAATACCCACAATACCTAGGGGGTGGTATTGTTCATACATGCGATGGCCAGGTCTCTCAGAATGCATGGTAAGACCATGCAGCTGTCTGGATAAGCCTACGGCAAAATCGCATATATCTATCATTTCCTGTACTTCTCCCAATCCCTCTTGATAACTTTTTCCCATCTCATAAGAAACCAGTTTGCCCAACGGTTCCTTAAGTTCCCTTAACCTATTGCCAAACTGTCTCACGATTTCCCCGCGCTGCGGAGCAGGTACGGTCTTCCATTTTTTAAATGCAAGTGACGCCGTGTCAACTACTTTATCATAATCTTCCCTAGTCGTAGTGTTTACTTTAGCAATCAAATTTCCATCTACTGGGCTGTTAGATAGAATTTCATTACCATTTCCAAAGAAATTTGAACCGGTGGAAGTACCGCTATTATGGGGTTCAATATTTAATTTTTTTAAAACATTTTCAATGCCGAAGGAAATTACTGTATCCATAATTTTATAACTATTTGCAGGTGTAATGTTATATTTTATTCAAATATACGTTATTGGCTGATGGATTGTACATTTTAATACTTTTCGTTCTAGCTGAAATGAGAAAGGATTCTCAAAATCGTAAAAGAAGAAGGATTATTCCAAGTAGGGCCGGAAGTGCTTGAACAAAGAAAATTTTCTTATCCGCCGTAATAGCTCCAAAAATCCCAGCCACCGCAACACAGGATAGAAAGAAAAAAGAAACATTCGTTTGCCAAATAACATCGGTAATAAAAAAGGTCCAAATGAGCCCTGCAGCCAAAAAACCATTGTAAAGACCTTGGTTGGCTGCCATAGGTCTGGTAGGTTCAAATAATTCTGGGGAAAACCCTTTAAAAATTTTCCTTCCTTTAGTTGTCCAGGCAAACATTTCAAACCACATAAAATATAAATGGAGCAGGGCAACTAGACCTATGAGAATTTTGACTATCATACCTAAAGATAACCAAATTCAATTTTAGTTAGATTTAAAATCTAACTAAGGTTTTTGAACTTCAAATCAAATTGGGTGCCCTCTGCTGTTGAGGCATAAGTAAGGGTTGCGGTAATCTGTCTGCATAGGGCGCGGATAATTTCAAAACCAATACCCTCTGCCTGTTCAAGTTCAAATCCTTCGGGGAGACCTTTGCCATTGTCACGGATACTTAGAAAGACATTTTCTTTATCAAGTCGACTTACATCTATGGTAAGTTCATTGTATTTGGTGGTATCTGGGTAAGCATGCTTTACCGCATTGGTAACCAATTCCGAAATAATTAAGGCAAGAGGTACCGCTCGGTCAAGGTCTACGGAAACATAAGGGCAATCAATTTTGTAGGTGAACGAAGGGGATATCTTTTTTTGATATTCCATTAAATCCATTAAATAGTCATGAAGGTTCACCGCTTTGGAATCCTTGTCCTGATAGATTTTTTGATGCGTAAGGGCGATGGCGGATATTCTTGCCTGACTATCGGATAGGGCCGTAATTGCCTCCTTGCTTACCAATTTTCGCTTTTGCATATTCATTAAGCTAGAAGTAATCTGCAAATTGTTTTTTACCCTATGATGAATCTCACGTAACAAATTTTCCTTCATTTTGTTGGAGGCTTCCAACTCACTGGTTCTTATTTGAACCCGGGCCTCTAAACGATCGTGGTATTCATCGTTTTTCTTAATAGTATAGAGAATTAGTCCTGTAGTCAAAACGCCCAATAATAAAATGATGTAAGATTCCGGTACATGGGGGTAGTCAAAATAATCGCGTTTCGGTAAAAAATGAACATTCCAGACCCGGTTAGAGGCTTTCACACTTTTAATTATTGATTTTTTATTTACAATAGTTTGTGAACTGTCCATGAAATTTGAAAATAGTGGAGAGGATTGAGCGGCGGGATCGGTCAGCGCCATATGCATCAGAGGGAGTTCATTTTTCAAAGTTCGATTAATGAAGATATCCATGCGGTATATGGCAGCAACTATTCCCTTTGTTTCTTTGGTTTTAGGATTTTTAACTGCTTTTATAGCTAGAAAACCTGGTAATCCATTGTTCTTTTGAACCAATTGTATGGGAGCAGTTATGGTAGTTTGATTGGAGGATATAGCCAGATCTATGGCCGTTTTTCGCGTTGTTTCAGAATAGTTGTCAAAACCTAAGGCGTCTTTTAAAGGCTCTAACGGATTTAAGAGAACAATTGGATAATGTACGCTCTTTGAGTCAACTCTAATAAAATTACCATCTGCGTCCGTTGTGGTAATGTCCGGTATATCTTTAATTGTCCCATTTTTGGAAACAGTGTCTATCCGTGGGGCCCATTCCAATGCCCCAATATTTCTTAATTCCATTAAATAAGGGTTCGTAAACCTTTCAAAAAGTTCTTGTGAAACCTCATCATGGTTTTCAAAGAAAAAATTCATGGATTCCATTACAAGATTGATCTTGTTGATTTCATCTTCAATTTTTATGAGGGACCTGGAAATAGCATTGTTTACTGACTCTTGCTTATTTAAGAGGGCCTTTTGATTCATGTTGTAAAAAACAACAAAGGATATACATATTCCTATTAAGAATACGGATAGATATTTGAATTTTTGAAATTTAGACATTTTAGAAAGCTGGGTAAATACTTGGGGAACGACCTGCTAGTCAAGTCTATTTCAGGACGGTAAAAACTTAATCTTTTGCAATGAAACGTTCGTCAACAGGCATGACCGTACCACAGTTATTGCAAGTTCTTAGGTCTTTGGAGTTATAGAAATGCTTAAAATGAGCCAAAAAGTCTTTCTCTATATCATGTAGCGTAAAATAAGCTTCGTAAAGTTTGTGGTTGCAATTATCACAAAACCAGAGAAGCCCGTCATCTACATTCATGTGGTCACGCTTTCTCTCAATGACCAAACCTATACTCCCATCGTGTCTTACGGGTGAGTGAGGTACTTTTGCGGGGTGAAGATACATGTCCCCTGGTCCTAGTTGCATGGTCTTTTTTCTTCCCTCTTCCTGAATATGAACCTCAATAGTACCTTCCAATTGATAGAATAGCTCTTCGGTTTCATTGTAATGATAGTCCTTTCGGGCATTGGGCCCTGCAACGATCATTACTATATAGTCGCCCGCATCTTTATAAAGGTTTTTGTTGCCTACGGGAGGTTTTAAGGAATCGCGATTTTCACTAATCCATTGGGTAAGATTAAAGGGGGCTTTAATGGCCATAGTCTTAACTTTTATAGGTTAAACTTTATACTTAAGTCAAATAGCTGATCCCATTGGGGGTGGGGTCTCAACTTTTAAGCAATAAAAAGCTAAGTTAACCAAAGTAAAATAAACCATAGCCGTAACCTTAATTAGTTACGATGATAAAAAGACTGGAAAATACTTATCTGAAAAATATTTGGGTAAAATACAAATCTCCGTTTTGGTTTTTTTTGACGCTAACCGCGGTATGGGTAAATTCTCCTTCCATCGTTTCCTTGTGGTTATTGCTGTTTAACCAACCGGTAAAGGCTTGGGAGGCATTAACGTAATCTTTTGCCACATTTTCGGCAACAAACTCCGCATTAACTTCTGAAGAAATGGAAGAGGCCCTCTTAGTAAAATTATCATGGTTTAAAGAACCAACGGCCATCATATAATCCGTGTGGTCATTTGCCTCTTTGTAAGCAATGGAGCTGAACTCAAGTGAATTTCGTCCAAGGGATAACCTATGTTGGTTGACTACTTCTAAAAGTTCACTCTCAATCTCCGGTACGTTCTCGGCCTCAATGATATTTGTAGTTTCAACTGACTCCTTTGAACAAGACGCCAATGTACATACAAATAAAACCAAGGCACCAAAATGCCTTATCATTTTCATATAGTGTTCTATTTGTAAGTAGGTGTGTTCCCTTATAAAGGGTAGGTGAGATCCGGGGGTGTTCTCATGTTCTCTAAATATCGATGGGGATTATCGATAAGGCGAATATCCAAAAAAATATAACCACAGGATGTTAATAAATGCTCTTTTCGATGAAATGCAGTTCAATGTAGGGTTTAAGTAAGTCTTTGATTACAAAATTGGGAGGGTTTTAGCGAAAGGGTAGAGGTTGGGTTTATTAGATGACAATTTCCTCATTTGACCTTTCTTCTTCCTTTTCATTCGTACGTTTTGCCTTTAATACTTTAGAAAAAACAAACGCCCCTATCTTTTTAATAGGCTCGTAAAGAACGGACTGCTGTACCTTTTCATCCTCCACCAGTTCCGTACTTTCGTTAATTCTTTCAAAGAAGACCAACAGGGCGCCCAAAATCACAGCTACCTTTACGATTCCAAAGATACCGCCAGCTATTCTGTTAAGTGGGCCAAGCATTGCGGCACTTGCTACTTTTGTTAAAAGCTTAGCGGCCAAATGAACGGCAATGACTATGACAATAAATGTAATTACAAAGGCGGCAATATTAATGTAGCGTTCATCCCAATTCATATTTTGGGATAAATAGTCACCAGCATAATAAGAGAAATGAATAGCACCAAAAATACCAGCAACTAGGGCTACAATAGAAGCAAGTTCTATAAAGAGTCCGTTTTTAAAACCCTTGTACAGCCCGTAGAGCAGTAACAACCCAAAAATAATATCAAGAAAACCCATGTTGGTTGAATTAAAACAAAAATAGTGTTTTTGATTTGTACCTTTGTCAATTGTTGTTCATTAAAGAAACGCTTTAATACATTTAAGCAGGTGTCTAGAGATTTTGTTTTAAAGGAAAGGTGGGATGTTTTAGTCGAAAAACTATCGGCCCAATTTTCCGATGGCGACCCATTAGAACTTGATACCATTATTTATTTGGTAGGGGTACAGGAGTTAGGGCAATACCATAGAACGTTTAAAAAAGACGAGAAATTAGGATTGATGCATATTGCCATATGCCGACTTTTAGAACCTTACGGTTATTATGAGTTTGATTTTTTTGATGAAGATGGGTGGCCCCATTATACTATAAAGGAAGAATTGCCCATGTTAAAATCCGGTGAGCAGACCGTCTTAATGAAAGAGGCCATAGTAGACTATTTTGTGGATAACGGTTATATCTCCTGATACCTTGACAGTAAAATAAATGAGCACCATTTTTGAGTGAAATGACTCTTCGGTCAGCTTTGATTTGGGTGGTTTTAGTTCTATATTTAACCATAACTAGGTTTTAAGGGAACGGAGCTTCTTTAAATTCGAACTCACTCAACATACACTACATGAAATATATTATATCCTTAGACCAAGGAACTACTAGTTCTAGGGCGCTACTCGTGGATGAAGCCGGGCAAATCAAAGGCATGGTCCAAAAAGAATTTAAACAAATTTTTCCAAAATCTGGTTGGGTAGAACATGACCCAAAAGAAATTTTAGATACGCAATTGGGAGTATTGGACGAACTTATCGAGAAAGAAAGAATAGCCCCTGAGGATATCGCTGCTATTGGCATTACCAACCAACGGGAAACCACCATGGTCTGGGATAAAATTACAGGGGAACCTGTTTATAACGCCATTGTTTGGCAGGACAAACGTACGGCAGATATCTGTGAAAACCTTAAAAATAGAGGTTTGACCGAGCACGTTAGAAAAACTACGGGCTTGGTCATAGACTCTTATTTCTCGGGTACTAAAGTGAAGTGGATCCTGGATAATGTAGAAGGGGCGCGACAAAAAGCAGAAAATGGAGACCTTTTGATGGGTACGGTAGATTCTTGGCTTGTTTGGAACATGACCAATAAGGAAAAGCACGTAACGGATTATACCAATGCTTCCCGAACCATGATCTATGATATAGTTGAACTTAAATGGGACGAGAAACTTTTAAAGGCTTTAGGGATACCCAAATTAATGTTACCGGAAGTAAAGCCTTCGGCGCATCACTTTGGCGATTATGAATTTAGAGGGGTTAAAATTCCTATTGCGGGCATTGCAGGTGACCAACAAGCGGCCCTTTTTGGGCAGGCATGCTTTAAGAAGGGTACCGCAAAGAATACGTATGGTACGGGCTGCTTTATGTTGATGAACACGGGCGAAAACCCTCAGTTTTCCAAAAACGGACTCCTGACTACCATAGCTTATGGTTTGGACGGAAAAATAAATTACGCCCTTGAAGGGAGTATTTTTATTGCCGGAGCAGCTATTCAGTGGTTGAGGGACGGATTGGAATTAATAAAGGATGCAAAAGAAACCGAAGCTTTGGCAGAATCGGTTGAAGATGAGAATCCCGTGTATGTAGTTCCTGCTTTTGCAGGCTTGGGCGCACCTTATTGGGATATGTATGCCAGAGGAGCCATTTTTGGGTTGACCAGAGATACGGGTAAGGCCCATTTGGCCAAGGCAACTTTAGAATCGTTAGCCTATCAGACCAAGGATATTTTAAAAGCCATGGAAGATGATTCGGGTATTCAATTAAAAAACCTTAGGGTAGATGGTGGTGCTTGTGCCAATAATTATTTAATGCAATTTCAGGCAGATATTCTGGATTCTGAGGTTCATAGGCCGGAAGTGATCGAATCAACAGCCATGGGAGCCGCGTTTTTAGCGGGTATTCACGTTGGTGTGTGGAAACAGGAAGATGTAGATGAGAGCAGGCCAATGAACCGCATATTCAAACCTAGTTTTGATCGGGTAAAAAGAAAACGCTTGTATAAAAAATGGCAAAAGGCCGTGGAACGAACAAAAGGTTGGGAAGAGCAATAAACTTTTCTTGTTCATCAATTTAAAATAAAAAATAACGAAGTGAAAAATATTAAGTTCTCCAATCTGGACAGGAACAGGACTATTGAAAAAATGTCATCGGAAAGTTTTGACCTTGTAGTCATAGGTGGCGGAATCACTGGAGCTGGGATTGCTCTAGATGCCTCCAGCAGAGGTCTAAAAGTAGCATTGGTCGAAAAGGGCGATTTTGCTTCCGGCACCAGTAGTAAGTCTACCAAGCTTATTCATGGCGGTCTCAGATATTTGAAGCAATTTGATTTTTGGTTGGTGAAAGAAGTGGGTTCGGAACGTGCAATCGTTCACAAATTGGCACCACATCTGGTAATTCCGGAGAAAATGTTGTTGCCGCTCATTGAAAATGGTTCCTACGGAAAGTGGCTAACTTCCATAGGTCTTAAAGTGTATGATATTTTGGCACAGGTTTCCGGGGATGATAAAAGGCAGATGTTGGAGAAGAAAGAAGCCCTCAAACTAGAGCCCCTACTTCCTAAAAAAATATTGAAAGGCGCAGGTTATTATGCCGAATACCGTACGGATGATGCGCGCCTTACCATAGAAAACCTCAAAACAAGTTTATTGTTCGGGGCACGGGCACTTAATTATGCTTCCGTAGAAGATTTTGTGTACAAAAAGGACAAGGTAGCTGGAGTAGAAGTAAAAGATGTGCTTACGGATAAAACGTTTAAAATAAAATCCAAGTACGTAATTAGTGCGGCAGGTCCTTGGGTAGATGAGCTAAGAAGTAAGAACAATTCCAAAAAAGGGAAACAATTACATTTAACCAAGGGTGTTCATCTGGTATTCCCTTGGGAGAAACTACCCGTGAAACAATCGGTTTATTTCGATATCCCGGATGGCCGGATGATGTTCGCTATCCCTAGAGGTAAAATAACCTACATTGGTACTACGGACACCAACTACAATAAGGATAAGGATAGCGTGCGTACAGATTTGGCAGATGCCATTTACCTTATATCAGCGGTAAATAATATGTTTCCAAAAATTGAGCTGGAAATGGAGGATATTATTTCTTCTTGGGCCGGACTTAGACCTTTGATCCATGAAGAAGGAAAATCTGCTTCGGAATTATCCAGAAAGGATGAAATTTTCACATCGGACACTGGTTTGGTAAGTATTGCTGGAGGTAAACTTACGGGCTATCGTAAAATGGCGGAACGAGTGGTGAACCGCATCGCCAAAAAAATGGAAGAGGACCATGACACTGAACTCAAAGAGTGTTTTACAGATAAGATTGCCCTCTGCGGGAATGTGGATTTCAAAAAATACAAGCACGTAAAGAAGTATATCAAGCAGGTTTTTGAAAGAATTGAAAAAAACGGATTTACGGAGCATGATGCCTGGTTTTTGGTGACCAATTATGGGAAACAGACAGATAGGATTTTGGAATATTACCAAGAACTGAACGATGGGGATGTTCATATTCGAATGACCAAGGCAGAGCTACGCTTTTGCATAGAATACGAAATGGTGCAGAACCCTATGGATTTCTTTATTAGAAGAACCGGCAGACTGTATTTTGATATTGATGGAATGCGAACTTTGCTAGACCCAATTCTAGAGGAATTCAAAAAGTATTTTGATTTGAACGATACCAAAATTAACGCATGGCGAAGCACTCTGGAAGCAGAATTAGACGACCATTCCAATTTTTCATTAGATCGGGCGTAATCAGTCTAACTTTTCGGTAAGTTCTAAAAATACTTTTTTCGGGTTTTTAGCTTCATAAAGAACCTTGTAAACAGCATTGATAATGGGCGTCTTTACTTTTTTGTCCAATTTGGATTTAATTAAAAAGGCGCTCTTTGTGGCATAATACCCTTCGGCAACCATATTCATTTCCATTTGGGCACTTTTTACGGTATATCCTTTTCCGATCATGTTCCCAAACATGCGGTTGCGGCTAAAAGTAGAATATCCGGTTACCAATAAATCGCCTAAATAGGCAGAATCGTTTATGTTCCGGTCAATTTTGTGAATTCGTTTGGTAAACCTTTTCATTTCCCTAATGGCGTTGCTCATCAACACACTTTGAAAATTGTCCCCATATCCCAATCCATGCGCAATTCCTGCTGCAATAGCATAAATATTCTTGAGCATGGCAGCATATTCGGTGCCTATAATATCTTTGGTAACTTTGGTCTTTATATAACTACAACTGAGGTTTTTTGCAACGAAAGTGGCCTTTTGGGTGTCTGCACAGGCAATGGTTAGATAGGATAAACGCTCCATGGCTACCTCTTCTGCATGACAAGGCCCTGTGATAACACCTATGTTCTTAAACGGAATATCATACGTTTCATGAAAATGTTCGCCCACAATAAGTCCGGTTTCGGGTACAATTCCCTTAATGGCAGAAAAAATGATTTTGTCCGAAATGGGCACGGTCAATTTCTCAAGTTCTGTTTGCAAAAATGCCGATGGAATGGCAAAAATGAGAATATCCGCATCGTTTACGGCCTTGTTAAGGTCGTCCGTGAGGTTAAGCTGTTCCGTGTCAAAAGTGACTGATGTAAGATAGTTGGGGTTGTGTTGTTGAATTTTAATGAACCCAATAGCATCTGGGTTTCTCATATACCAACCCACCTGCTTTTGATTCTCACATAGCATTTTAACAATGGCAGTAGCCCAGCTACCTCCTCCAAAAACGGCAAATTTTAGGTCTTTCTCCATAAGTTCGATAAGGGATGTACTTTTTAAGAGGCAAAGCTAAGTAATTATTCAAATTCCACCTTATGTATTGATTATCATATAGTTAAAAATAGTGGCATGAAGGTTGTTAATTTAACAAAGAATCAATAGCACTATAATTATGAAAATAAAAATACTTAATCTTTTGTTCGTTAGTCTGTTACTTTCTTCGTGTTATACAGAGGTATTGGTAGAAGATTCTTATTTAGATGAACCGGCAACGTCTACGGAATCTCTTTTACAGTCACATGATTTATGGTATGTAGATATTACGGCTACTCAAGGTGCGGGTGAGGTAGCTTTTATGGAGTATGCGTTTACTTTATCTTTTATAAATGGTACACTCTATGCCAATAATAACTTGGTAGGTATTGGAAAAACGGGTAGTGGCTTAGGTATAGATGTAGGTTTCTATGAAAGTGGCCTAGGCGAGATTCAGATTGACCATGATGTATATGGAAGGTACTTTATGGATGTTTTTATGGTAGACCACAATACTTTGGAATTATATGATTCCTTATCCGATACTTCTTATTTTTTGGAGGGTTATCAGGTGAATGAATTTGATTTTGACTTTGTATTTTATGATAACCTTTCTTATTTCTTACAAGAATATGATGCCTGGGAGAAGGTATATACAAGTCAAGAGGGAATGTTAAATGACTTTGATAATGAAAACTTCTTAAGTTTTAATACAGACTTGTTCCAGTCTTCTATAGATGCACCGGGAACCCCAATATCCAATTTACAATGGGATTTTGAAGGAGAATATCGGGTGTATGACACTGCGTACGATGAAATGCTTAAAACTTTAACACTGGCTTACCGTTCATCGAGCAATGATTACTTTGAATTGTACGTTATTAATGACAGTACTGTGGAACTGTACCACCCTAGTAGCGAAACCGTCTACAGATTTAAAGGCAGAGGTTACAGAGAGTACTTAAAATCGAGTGATAACTCGGTAGGCAAAAAAAGAATTAAAACTTCTAATCCTGTAATGAAGGTCGAAAGAAGTAGAAAATGAGATAAAGATTTTTTTGGTTGGTTATTTAGTTAGAGACCGCCCCTGTTCGAAAGAATAAGGGGCGGTTTTGGTTTTCATTCTTTTCTTAAAATCAGAAGGATTTTCCCCGGTTATTTTTTTAAAAGTTCGGTTAAAATAGGATAGGCTTTCAAAGCCGCATTCAAAGCAGGTCTCGCTAATATTTTTTTCCGTTAGAAGAAGTCTTTTTGCTTGACTTATACGGTATTGGTTCAAAAACCCGATAAAGGTAGTGTTAGTAGCTTTTTTAAAATACCTACAAAAGGCTGGTTTACTTAGATTACACATGCTGGCCACCTCCTCTACCGGAATTTTACCTTGGTATCGCTCGTCAATAAGCGCATAAATTTCCCTAATCCTGGATTGTTCCTTTGAACTGTAAGAATGCTCGAACGGTCTTTTGTGCAACAGTTCAAATTCTTTACTGTTGGAGAGCAGTTTGAGAATTTGCATCACCCTCATGAAAAACTCAAAGGGAGCCAACTGGTGCAGTTCTTTCATAAGCGCTCCTATTTGTTTTGTGGTCTCTCCGGAAAAAGCTATTCCGTACCGTGCCAAGTCCATAAGTCGGCTAATGTTCTTTAATTCTGGAAGTGGAGATATAAAATCTTCTTTAAATGAGGGTTTTATGTGTAAAACTTCTTTCCTGTAGGTGGATGTTACACCATAATCAAAATTCAAATGTGGAATATTAGACCCAATAAGAACCAAATCACTCCCTTCAAATGTAGAAATATGGTCCCCCACATGTCTGGTGGCACTAGCACCCTCTATGTAGACAAGCTCATACTCCGGATGAAAATGCCAGTAAAATAAATGGTTGAGTTTAGGGTCGTGCAATAACCTAAATGGACTGTCCGATGCAGGTGTTATGGTTTCAAGCTGAATCTTCACAGGAATGAATGATAGTATTATGATAAGTATTTCACTAAATTATTAAAATAATGGATATTCATATACGTAAATATCAATATTGTTCAAATTGTGGTCAATATTAAGGTGGTATGGAAAATTGTTCTACTATAATTTTATCATCAAGTAAAATCGGTAAATCTAATCTATAACTATGGGACAGATAGAAGAAAAAGTTGAAATAGCTAACAAAGCTCACGAGGCCATTCCAGGAAATCCATCTACGGCAACAAGTAGTAAACTACAATTAAACGATCGCTCCAAAGGGGAACCTTTAAGGGTTTTGAGTGAGGCCGATTGGCGGTTTTGGAAGGAGAACGGGTACATTGTAGTTAAAAATGCGATTACCAAGCAGCAGGCAAAAGCTACCGCAGATTTTATTTGGGAGTTTGATGAGAAAGACCCTGGGGATACAAACACTTGGTATGCGCCGCCAAGAGCGGAAATGAAGATGAAGGAGCTTACTGGAACAGGTATGGTAGAGGTTTATAACCATCAGCATCTTTGGAATAATAGACAGACCCAAAAAGTGTATGATGCTTTTGTAGATGTCTGGGGAACTGAAAAGTTATGGGTTACTATAGATCGCGCAAATCTAAATTTTCCGTTGCCAGACGGTGTTACTAAGAAAGGTTTTATCCATTGGGACTATGACCCGGAGACCAAACCTCAAAATGTTCAAGGGGTATTGGCATTGGCTGATCAAACCGATGAAAACATAGGAGGTTTTCAATGTATTCCTTGGCTTTATCGAAATTATGATAGCTGGAAACTTACTCAGCCTGAAGACCGGGACCATTTTCAACCTGACATTACCGGTTTGGAGGATAAAATCGTAAAGGTAAAAATGGAAGCGGGTGATTTGTTGATTTTCAATAGTACGCAACCTCACGGAATTCGGCCAAACAAATCGAAGGATAAGGTGAGAATTGCCCAATATATTTCTATGATGCCTGCGGAAGAGGAAAACGAGGCCATGCGTAAATGGAGAATCAATTCTTGGAAAAACAGGATAGCACCAGAAGGATATGCCTTCCCCGGAGACCCCAGAAATTGGGAACAGACCAAGTATGAAAAAGCCGAATTAACGGAATTGGGAGAAAAATTATTAGGCCTAAGAGATTGGTAATTTGATGGTGTATCCCATAAAAAAGGAGCTTATTATAGTTCATTACTAGGCTGCTAGCTTATTTTAGGCTAATTTTGCCCGCTCAAAATCCAGCCATGAAAAAGTATTTCAACCTTTTCGATTTTAAGCAGAAAGTAGATTATAAAACCGAAATCCTTTCGGGTTTGACAGTAGCCTTGGCCCTTGTGCCGGAGGCTATTGCTTTTGCGTTAATTCCTGGTTTTTCACCTTTAACCGGACTTTATGCGGCTTTTGTTCTCTGTTTGATCACTTCTATTCTTGGTGGTAGACCGGGAATGATTTCCGGGGCTACAGGTGCTGTAGCGGTAATTTTTGTGGGTCTTATTTTAGAATTGAAAAGAACCTTCCCTGGAATTGGGCCCGAGGAAATTCTACAATATACGTTTGCTACTGTAATAGTTGCGGGCGTACTTCAAATATTGGCCGGAGTACTTCGTTTGGGAAAATTTATTAGGTTGGTACCACACCCAGTTATGTTCGGTTTTGTAAATGGATTGGCCATTATTATTTTTATGGCGCAGTTCCCAAATTTCTACCAAAAGGGAACGGACCAATTATTAGAAAGTTCTTCTTTCTTTATGATGTTGGGTCTCACTTTACTGACCATGCTCATTATTTGGGGTTTCCCTAAGCTTACCAAGGCTATACCTTCATCTTTATTGGCTATTCTTGTGGTCTCCGCTATTGTAATTGGTTTTGGTATAGACACGGTTACCGTAGCAGATACGATGTCTGAAGGAGAGACGATTAGTGGGGGGTTTCCACCATTGTCCATCCCGCAGATTCCTTTTACTTGGACTACTTTTCAGATAATATTTCCTTATGCGGCCATTGTGGCCGGCGTAGGTTTAATTGAAAGTTTGCTTACCCTAAATATTGTAGATGAAATTACCGAAACAAGGGGGAGGGGCAACAAAGAATGCGTAGCTCAGGGTACAGCCAATATTTTTTCGGGTTTTCTTTCCGGAATGGGTGGTTGTGCCATGATAGGGCAAAGTTTGATCAACACTTCTTCCGGAGCTAGGGCACGCTTATCCGGAATTACGGCGGCTGTTATGCTTTTGGTTTTTATTATGTTCGGTTCTAGTCTAATAGAAAGATTACCAATGGCGGCCTTGGTGGGGTTGATGTTTATGGTTGCGATAGGTACTTTTGAGTGGGCCAGTTTTAAAACGTTTGGTAAGATGCCAAAATCAGACGTTGTGGTGATGGTCTTGGTAACTCTCATTACCGCCATTACACACAATTTAGCGGTGGCCGTCCTTCTAGGGGTAATTATTTCTGCTTTGGCATATTCTTGGGAAAATGCCAAAAGGATCAGGGCCCGCAAGCATGTTGATGATAATGGGGTTAAGCACTATGAAATCTATGGTCCTTTATTTTTTGGGTCAACCACTTTGTTTGCCGAGAAATTTGATGTTCTCAACGATCCCGATGAAGTGATTATTGATTTTAAAGAAAGTAGGGTGGCAGATATGTCAGGAATTGAGGCGTTGAACAAAATTACCGAGCGTTATGCCAAAGTGGGTAAAAAAGTTCATTTAAGACACTTGAGCAAGGATTGTGTGCGCTTGTTGGAAAACGCCCAAGAAATTATTGACGTAAACGTTTTGGAAGATCCTACTTACAAAGTGGTTTCAGATAGGGTTTCCTCCTAAAAAGGGGTGGCAATAGCCCCATGGTTTTCCAAATTATTCCTTGTTCTTTTCATCCTTATTGCTAGGGTAGCCACCTGCCCAACCGATCCAGTTTCGTAGGGAGATGTATGAACGTTTTTTTCTAAGAAATCGTTCTGATATATTTTGGTCGCCAATGTGAAGAGTATTGTCGTTTTCCATGAGATTGTCCGTTTTGTTGATGATGTTGTTTGGTTATAAAGACGGATAACCTTTAAAACGTTTCATAAAAAAATGTTAAAATGAAATAAGTGGAGAATTACCCTAAGTTCTTAAAATAAAAAGGCCGGTTTTCTTTTGGAAAACCGGCCTACCACAAGGGTGTATTTTTCTAAAGAGTTCTTAAGTACTCTGCAACTGCGCGAGTATCTTCTTCAGATAGATTTTGGTTAAGCATGATAGCTTTGTTGTATTCTTCGTACAATGCTTTGGCAACAGGGTCTTCCTTAAGCATTTTATCCGGGCCAATAATCATGTTCATTACCCAGGCAGGATTTCTTCTTTCGAAAACACCCTTAAGGGCAGGACCTATCATGCGCTGCTCTGCCATATGGCAAGCGGTACAGATTGCATTGAACTTAGCTTCACCAGCGGCGGCCAATTCTGTGTCAATTTCGCTATCAAAAGTAATATCCTTGAACGGGCCAACTCCTTCGTTGTCCATATCTACAGGTACGCCTTCAGATTTAGCTTCAACAGTTTTTTCTTCGGTTTTGGTTCGGGTCATTTCAAACCCATCTTTTTTCTCTTCCTTCTTTTTCTCGCCACAGCTGACCATCAATCCGCCTAAAGCTAGAACAACAAATAATTTTCTCATGGTAACAAATTTATGGGCACTAATATAAGAATAACCCCTATTTATATGTGTGCTTCAAAGAACTTTATTGCACTTTTTTCGTTGTGATATCGATTGCCATTGTCCCAGAATCCAACATGACCACCAAATTTTGGCGTTTCCAAAAATAAATTGGCATTTTCTTTAGCTTCTTTAAAAGGGAAACACTCAGGTCCTAGGAAGGAATCGTTTAGGGCATTAATGATTTTTGTTGGCACCTTTATATCTGGCAGAAATTGTAAACAGCTACATTTTCTATAATAGTCAAGGGCATCGGCAAACCCATGGGCCTTACTGGTATAGATTTCATCAAAATCTTTTAGGGTCTTAATTTTTTCAACATCGGTTTTTGTAATCAAATCCGGGAAGTGCTCCAACTTCATACTCAGTTTGGCTACCAAATGTTTTCTAAAGCGATGCGCATATGCATAGTTTTTTGGCTTTAGTAACTGTTTCAGGGAACTGTGTAGGTCGCAGGGAACAGATACCCCGATCACCGCCTTAAGCTCGGGCGGCAGTTGTCTATTTTCGCCAGCATATTTCAAGGCCATATTTCCTCCTAGGCTAAAACCCTTGATAAAAATGCTCGAATATGTTTTCAATGAAAGGATATGTTCAACCACCGCATTCAAGTCTTCCGTGGCGCCGGAATGATAGGACCTGAAAAGTCTATTGGTTTCACCACTGCAGCCTCTAAAATTAACGGCGCAGGCATCCATTCCGTTCTCGTTAAGAATTTTGGCACTACCAGTTATGTAAGGTCTTTGTCCGTTGCCCTCTAGGCCATGAAGTAAAATTACCGCCTGTTCCGTAGGTTCCCTGGCATAGCTCCAATCCAAATCCATAAAATCGCCATCTTCCAACTCCAAACGCTCCCTTTGCTGATGAAGATTCTCCACCTTTCTAAATAGGCCGGAATAGATGGTGGAAATATGACCAAATTTAAAAGGTAAAGAAGGATTGTATTCTGTGGTGACTAAGGGCATTGTGTAAACTTCAGGTTAAAAAAATCAAAAATAGGCTTACAGAGAAGGATTTCTCAAGTAAATCAACTTTACTGTAAATTTAATGATGTTCCTAGAATTTGTAATTTTTCCTACCTTTTAAGATAACGGAATTATGAACGACCCAAGATTTCCCCAGCTTACACAGAGACAGATAAGTCAGTTAAAGCAGTTTGGTAAAATAGAATATTTTGCGAACGATACGGTTGTTTTTGACATCAATGTGCTGAAGTATGATTTTTTTGTGGTCCTTCAAGGAGAAATCAAGATTCTTGACCCCTCTTTTGAAGAGCGGGTCATTGCCACACATAACAAAGGTGAGTTTTCAGGGGATAGTGGCATGCTATCAGATCGTGGGTCCCAATTTAGAGGTGTGGCCAAGAAAGATACCGAATTACTGAGAATTACCCCTGAGAAATTGAAGGAAGCGATTGCCAAGCATAGCGGACTGAGTGATTTGTTATTAAATACCTTCTTGCAAAGACAGGATGCAATTTTGAACGAATACGTTGGTGGCATCAAGTTAGTGGGGTCCGGTAATTCCAAAGAGGCATATACCATAAGGGACTTCATGGACAAAAACTATATATGGTATAACTTTCTCGATACGGACCAGTCTGATGAAGCAACAGATTTATTACAAAGCTTTGAACTTGGAGAACGGGACCTGCCTATTGTAATTTGTAATGGCGGTCACTTGCACAAAAAACCCTCTTTGGATGAGGTGGCTAGATTTTCCGGTGTTTTAATGAACTTTGAGGACAAGATTTTTGACTTGCTTGTTATTGGTGCCGGTCCTGCAGGCTTGGCCGCCAGTGTTTATGCTTCTTCCGAGGGGTTGAGTGTGGTAACCATTGACAGTAGTGCTCCAGGAGGCCAGGCAGGAAAAAGTTCTAAAATAGAAAACTACTTGGGTTTTCCAACGGGGATTTCAGGAAGGGATTTAGCCAATAAGGCCTACCTCCAGGCCCAAAAATTTGGTTGCAACATATCCATTCCTCATAGCGCCAAAAAAATAGAACATACCGGAGAACATTTTATTCTTTATGCATCCAATGACAAGGTGGTAAAGGCCAAAGCGTTAATGGCCGCTACAGGGGCCGAGTATAGACAATTGGATATCGATAATATAGACAAGTTTGAAGGCAGTGGAGTTTATTATTCAGCTACGGGGATGAATACAACGGCATGTAAAGATGAACTGGTGGGGGTAGTCGGGGGAGGTAATTCTGCCGGTCAGGCGGCCCTTTTTCTGGCGGATTATGCTGCCGAGGTGCATATAATTTTGAGGGGTGATGATTTAGGTTCTAAAATGAGCGATTATTTGGTCCAGCGCATCGAAGCGGCCCCCAATATTCACGTTATCATGAATTCTCAAGTAGTAGAATTAATTGGTGGGCACCATTTGGAAAGTTTGGTGCTGGAAGACAAACAAGGCACTAGGACACCAATGAGCATTACCAATCTTTTTACATTTATTGGTGCCAAACCGTGTACGGAATGGTTAGAGGGAGTGGTGGCCACAGATGAAAAGGGATTTGTATGTACCGGACCTGGGATAAAGGAAGAGGACCTTTATAAATGCGATATTTACCCAAGACGCAAACCCCAGTCCTTGGAGACCAGCATACCAGGATTTTTTGCCGTAGGCGATGTTCGAAAAGGTTCCGTGAAAAGGGTTGCTTCCGCTGTTGGCGAAGGTTCCATGGCGGTAAGTCAAGTGCATCAATTCCTATCCGAGCTAAAAGCTAGGCACAGTTCCAACTGATGATTATTTAGGATAAACTTCCAAAATCTTGGCTTGTTCTTCAATGGCTTCCCTGAATTCTGATTTTAAATTGGATATTAGGTCTTTTACGGGTAAGGTTTCATCAATAAGGGCCGAGCCTTGTCCGGCAGACCATATGGTTTTCCAAGCTTTGGCTTCCGTATTCAATTCTTTTCCAAAATCAATCTTGGTATCCTTTTTCAAGTCTTCATCCGTAAGTCCGGCATTTTTTAAACTTTTGGAAAGGAAATTGGCGTGAACCCCTGAAATAGCTGCGGTATACGTTACATCATTGGCTCCGGCATCCTCAATCATCTTTCTATAATCTTCTGGCGCCTTGCTTTCGGTAGTATTAATAAATCGAGTTCCCATGTAGGCCAAATCAGCACCCATCTGCAAGGCCGATGCAATATCCCTTCCTGTGCTTATACATCCTGAAAGGATGATTGTTTTCTTAAAGAATTTCTTTATCTCGGCAACTAAGGTCATTGGGTTAATGGTACCTGCATGGCCACCGGCTCCTGCCGAGACCAAAATGAGTCCGTCCACGCCGGCTTCTTGGGCTTTTTCGGCATGTCTTTTCTTGATAATATCGTGAAAAACAAGTCCGCCATAGCTATGAATGGCATCCACTACCATAGAAACAGCACCCAGAGAAGTAATGATAATAGGTACTTTGTGCTTTACACAGAGCTTAATATCAGCTTCTAGCCTAGGGTTGGTGGGGTGTACTATAAGATTGACCCCAAATGGTGCCGCCTTTTTACCAGTTTCTTTCTCAAAAACATCCAAAGCTACCTTTATTTGAATTAACCACTCTTCAAAACCTTCACTGGTTCTTTGATTTAGTGCGGGAAAGGTACCTACAATACCATTTTTACAACATTCAATAACGAGCTCAGGACCCGAAATAAGAAACATAGGGGCGGCAATGGCAGGTAATGACAAATCTGATATAAAAGAAGGTTTATTAGACATGATAGGTTTAATTTTAAGTTGAGTGTGATGTCTATAAAACTACACTCTATTCTTGTGATAAGCAATATTTTCGTAAGTGACTGTAGAATTGGGTCTTGTGAGCTTTAATTATGGTTACCTTGTAGTATCTATTCATCAAATAGTCTCAGAAAATGAAAAATAGAAGGTCATTTATTAAAAAAACGGGTCTGTTTTTGGGCGGATTGTCAGTTTTGCCGAAATACACTTTTGCATCAAAATTTCAAAAGAAAAAACTGGGTGTATGTCTTGTGGGTCTAGGAAACTACAGTGAGAATTTGTTGGCACCCGCTCTTCAATTAACGCAACACTGTGAATTAAAGGGTGTAGTTACCGGTAGCCCAAATAAAATTCCTGTTTGGCAGAGACGATATGGCATTTTAGATAGGAATATCTACAATTATGATACCATGGACGATATTGCCAATAATCCAGATATTGACGTCATCTATATTGTGCTTCCTACAGGATTGCATTCGCAGTATGCCATTAAAGCGGCCGAAACCGGTAAGCATGTTTGGTGTGAGAAGCCAATGGCCAAAACTGTGGAAGAATGCGAAGCAATTATTAAGGCTTGTAATAAGAACAAGGTAAAGCTATCCATTGGTTATCGTATGCAACATGAGCCCAACACACAAACTTTGATTAAGTGGTCTCATACCCGCCCTTATGGAAAAATAGAAACGGTAAAGGCAGAAATAGGCTTCAACATACAAAATCCCGGTAATACTTGGCGAATGGACAAAGGGCTAGGTGGTGGCTTAATCTATGATGTGGGCGTATATTCCATTAATGGTATCAGGTATACCACAGGAAGTGAGCCCATTTCAGTAACTGCCCTACATAAGAATACAAGACCTGAAATTTTTAAGGAAGTTGAAGAGACCACCATTTTTACATTAAATTTTAACGATGGACTTACCGCAAGCGGTAAGACTACCGCTGCGGAAAGTGTGAATATATTAAAGGCGGACTGTGAAAACGGCTGGTACCAGTTGCAACCTTTTCAATCCTACACCGGAGTAAAGGGTAAAACCAGTGATGGTCAACTGTTGGATACTTACATTGAAAACCAACAGGCAAAACAGATGGATGACGATGCTTTGTCCATTCTCCAAAATAAACCTATTATGGTGCCGGGAGAGGAAGGACTCAAGGATATTGCTATTGTAGAGGCTATAAATGAATCTGCTAGGTTAGGGAGCTCCGTTATCTTGTAAGAACGTGTTTTGGATTAAATGCCGAATCTATTGGTTATAATTTTGTTAGAGCGTATTTATTACTTGAAATGTTTGCTTAATTTTGCCATTATTTAGATTAGTTAAAAATAATGACGACAGCGATTTATATTAGTCCTTTCTTTTTAAATGAATCTATCCCTGTGCAGTGTACAACTTTTAAAAGGAAAAAGAAATGCTGCAAGAAATATTTAAAAAAAGGAAAGACCAATTGCAAGCGTTGTCCTTTGATCTAATCCGGATTCTTAATTGAACACCTTTACCTCACGTGCAGTTATAGGACAGTTTTTGCCCAATTTATTTTTCTAAGATTTTATATTCGTCAGTAGACAAGGTATCGGACTTAAAAAAAGGTGTTATTTTTACAGTTCCTATGCATGCATAATAAAAAAACCGCCCCTATGTATTTAAAAGAGTTTGAAATTAGATGGAGTGATGTAGATGCCAATAGACATTTGGCCAATTCTTCTTACCTAAATTATATGAGCCATACACGTATGGCTTTTCTGTTTGAGTTGGGTTTTACTCAAGAGACCTTGGGCAAGGAGCAAATTGGCCCGGTAGTTTTTCATGAGCACATGTATTACTTTAAAGAGGTTTTTCCTGGTAGGCCTATTAAGGTTTCTATGGAAATCATGGGAATGAGCGAGGACGCCAAGTTCTTTGAATTCCATCATAATTTTTATAACCACAAAGGGGAAAATTTTGCGCATTGCGAAATGATGGGTGCTTGGATGGACTTAAAGACCCGAAAGCTCACAGGTCTCACCAATGATTTTTTAAAGTCATTTAGTGGTGTGGAGAAGGGAGAAGGGTTTAGGGTCCTGACAAAAGAGGATACCCGAAGATTTGCCAAAACGCCAAAAAATATTCAGTTTTAAATCTTTCCTAAACTATTTTTTTGGTTCGGCTTTTTACTTGCCAAATATACCCCTAGAAATACTAGACATGCTGCGGCAATCTTAATGGTAGTTAATTGGTCTTGTCCTGTTACTAGCGCAAAAATTATCCCTATTAATGGCTGTAAGTAAACAAACGCACTTACCGTTGAAGCCTTTAATTGTGTTAGGGCGAAGATATTGAACAGATAGGTAAAAAAGGTGGTGCCTATGATTACAAAAGCAATCCTCCAGATAGCATCAAAAGTGAGGGTATTCCATTGGGTGTCCACTAGTTCTTGATAGCTAAATGGCAAACAGATGAAAATACCCAATAAAAAAAGCCATTTCATAAAAGTAAAAGGGTGATATTTTTCAATTAGGGACTTTGCCGTAATTAAATAACCACCATAAAAGGTAGCGTTCATGAGAATTAAAATGTTGCCCAAGGGAATATTGGGAGCGTCCTGCCTACTTTCATTACTTAAGAATATCAATGTTAGCGCACCTAAAAGGCCAATAATGATACCCCCTATTTTTAAGGGGAATACTTTCTCTTTGATTAGTATGACAGAAAGAATCAGGACAATAATCGGAGACGTAGTCATAAGTACGGCACTGTTAATTGGGGTCGAAAGCGAAAGTCCTTTGAAAAAGGTAAGCATGTTGAACCCCATACCAAGAATGGCACAGACAACTAAGCGAAGATAATCTCTCTTTTCTATCTTTTCCTTGGGGCCAAAAAAGGACATTAACCAAAAAAGAAGTGTAGCGCCAATTACCCTTAGCTCTACCAGGGCGTAGGCTTCTAAAAAATTGGGCATAATACCCTTGGCAATGGTATGGTTTAGACCATAAATGGTTGTAGCCCCTAAAGCTGCTAATATGGCTAGGTTTCTTTTACTCAAGAATGTAATGCTGCTTTGGCCGCTACTACCGTTTTTTTGCTATTCCCTATAAAAATTTCGTTGTCAATAATCACTACAGGTCTTTTTAAAAAGGTATAGTGCTTCAATATCCATTCTTTGTAGTCCGCTTCGGAGAGGGTTTTTTCATGGAGGCCTTCTTGTCTGTAAAGTCTAGCCCTTTTGCTAAATAGAGCTTCGTAACTACCGGCCAGTTCCTTCATTTCCTCTAATTGCTCTTGGGTAATGTTTTCTACTTTAATATCCTGTAAGTCAACCCCGTTTAAAGGTTCTAATTCTTTTAGGATTCTTTTGCATGTATCGCAGGTGCTTAAATGATATATTTTTTTCAAAATTGAGGACTTTTAATTAGTGACAACAAAGAAACCTAATTCCGTACAATTGTGCTATTTTTAGCCTTCACTTTAAACTAATACCCTTGGAACATCTTTTTGAATCTGTACTTAACAACAGAAAATTCCTCTATAAGATTTTAACGGAAACCCCAAAAGAAGACTTATTGAAAATTCCTGAAGGTTTTAGGAACAATATCTGGTGGAATATAGCCCATACCGTTATAACGCCACAAATTTTGGTTTACAAATTCAGCGGTTTACAGATGAGGGTTCCCGAAGCATTGGTAGAAAAGTTTAAGAAAGGAACCGTGCCAGATGGGAATGCCACAGATGAAGAAATAAAGGAGATAGCTGCTTTCTTGATTTCTACATTAGAGTGGATGAAAGAAGATTATAATAATGGTCTCTTCAAAAATTACAGTTCATATACCACCAGTGCCAATGTAACCTTGAATAAGGTAGAAGATGCCCTTGCCTTTAATTTATTTCATGAAGGGCTTCATAGGGGAGCCATCATTGCCCTTCAAAAAATGCTCTAAGATTTAGTTCTCTTGGCCAAATAAGGTGCTACTTCCTTAAATGGAAGAATAACTTCAATGGGGCCGTCTACGTAGGATGCCACTTCGTACGGATTATAGTGTAGTTGGATTCCCTCTGCCGTAAAACCTATGTTTTCTGGTAGGTAGAAGGAGTCACTATCGAACATAAAACCGGTGCTATTAATATTTTTATCCATTGGAATACTTTCCTGAGTTCTGAATTTTTCTTCCGCTAAAACCTCAAAATCATCCCGGTTTTGAAAAAGTTCCCAATTCTCCAGTTCCTGATTTTTTATCTTGTCGAAATTCAAGAATTTTTTAGAACCGTACCCATGGGCTCCTCCAGTGAATAGATAGGTGTTGAGTTCTATGGTAATGTAAGTTTCGTCCTCATAGGAAACAATTCCTTCAATATTGGCCTCCCAAACAGTGGCCTCCTCCGGGTATAGTTTTTTTAGTTCCCAAAAACCATCGCTAAAATTTTTTACCGCATCCTTGATGGTAGCGGCATCAGTTTCGTCATCATAATTAAGAATGAAGATGATCTCTTCTTTAATACTGGTGTTTATTGTTTTTGCAATTTCTTGGTTTTCTACCGCTACCGGAATATGAATGACCACTTCCGGACATTCTGAACATCTTGTTTCGTCAAGGGTTAGGGGTTCAAAAGTGAGAGTCTTATCTTCAGAACAGCTTATAATTGTTAAAACAATAAGTAGGGTTTGTATAGTTCTTTTCATTGGGGTAAGGAAAATGTAAAGCTTCTAATTCTTCAATTGTGTCCTAGCAAAGATAGCGATACATTTGTGTAGGAAATCATATGAAATGAGTAAAAAACAACTAAAGTTCAATACCAAAACCATACACGGAGGTCAACAACCGGATAAAGCTTACGGGGCCGTAATGCCCCCAATTTACCAGACTTCCACATTTGCCCAATCTACTCCTGGTGGCCACCGGGGTTTTGAATATTCCAGAAGTGCCAATCCTACAAGAACGGCGTTGGAAAATTCATTGGCAAGTATTGAGAACGGGGCATATGGTTTGGCATTTGCAAGTGGTCTGGCAGCAATAGATGCTGTTCTCAAGTTATTAAAACCAGGAGATGAGGTCATTTCTACCAATGATCTCTATGGTGGAAGTTATCGTTTGTTCAAAAAAGTATTCGAAAATTATGGTATCGTTTTCCATTTTGTTGGAATGACAGATCCAAGTTCCATAACGTCATTTATAAATGATAAGACCAAAATTATTTGGGTAGAAACACCTACCAACCCTATGATGAATATCATCGATATTAAATCGGTATCAGAACTTGCCAAGAAAAATCGGGTATGGCTTGCGGTGGACAATACCTTTGCCACTCCATATCTGCAAAATCCGCTGGATTTAGGAGCGGATATTGTAATGCATTCGGCAACCAAATACCTTGGTGGCCATAGTGATGTTGTGGCAGGGGCCATAGTGGTCAATAAAAAGGAATTGGCAGACCAGCTTTATTTTATACAAAATGCCAGTGGAGCCATTTTGGGGCCTATGGATAGTTTTTTGGTGCTAAGGGGTATCAAAACTTTGCATGTGAGAATGCAACGCCATTGTGAAAATGGAGCGGAAATAGCCAAGTTTTTAAAAGATCACGATAAAGTTGAAAAAGTGTATTGGCCAGGGTTTAGCGAACATCCTAACCACAATGTTGCCCGCAACCAAATGCGTGGCTTTGGCGGAATGATTTCCTTTATTCCCAAAGGGGGTACTTATAAAGATGCCCTAAAAATTATAGAAAACCTCAAGGTCTTTACATTGGCCGAGTCCTTGGGTGGGGTAGAAAGTTTGGCCGGTCACCCGGCAAGTATGACACATGCCAGTATACCTAAAGAGGAAAGGGAAAAGAGTGGGATTGTAGATGCTTTTATTAGGTTAAGTGTAGGAATTGAGGATGCTGAAGATCTTAAAAATGATTTAGATCAAGCTCTAAATGGATTGGATTAATGAAATTTTAAAAATATATCATCGGAATTATATAAATAATATATTTTTGTCGTTAAATTATTAATTCAATAAAAACACCTTGTTTTATAAGGGTGTAATTATATATTCTTTAAAAGATGGAAGAAAAAATTAAAGCATTTATGGATGAGGTGAAGGCCCGTAATGGTCATGAACCAGAATTCATTCAAGCGGTACAGGAAGTTGCTGAAACCGTCATACCCTATATAGCGGAGCAGGAAATTTATAACGGTAAGAACATTCTGTTGCGAATGGTCGAGCCAGAGAGGCTAATATCCTTTAGGGTGGCATGGGTAGATGATGAAGGTGAGATCCATGTAAATCGTGGTTACAGGATTCAAATGAACTCTGCCATTGGTCCTTATAAGGGAGGTTTAAGGTTTCATCCTACGGTAAACGCCAGTATACTTAAATTTTTGGCCTTTGAGCAAGTCTTTAAGAATAGTTTGACAACCCTGCCCATGGGTGGTGGAAAAGGAGGGTCCGATTTTGACCCCAAAGGAAAGTCAGATGATGAGGTAATGCGTTTCTGTCACGCCTTTATGACCGAACTTTGTAGGCATATAGGGCCAAATACAGATGTGCCTGCTGGGGACATAGGTGTAGGTTCTCGTGAAATAGGTTTTCTATTTGGAATGTATAAAAAGATTCGAAATGAATTTACCGGAGTTTTAACAGGAAAAGGTCTTTCATGGGGAGGTTCTAAAATTAGACCGGAAGCCACCGGTTATGGAACGGTTTATTTTGCCCAAAATATGTTGAAGACCAAGGATGAGGATTTTGATGGGAAAACAGTAGTTATTTCGGGTTCTGGAAACGTGGCTCAATATGCCGCTGAAAAGGTGATTCAGCTTGGGGGAAAAGTAATTACCCTATCGGATTCAGGAGGCTATATCATTGATAAAGAAGGTATAGATGAAGAAAAACTGGCCTTTGTGATGGATTTAAAGAATAACAGGCGTGGTAGAATATCGGAATATGCAGAAAAATATAAATCTGCTGAATATCATAAGGGCAAAACTCCTTGGGAGGTGCCTTGTGATATTGCATTGCCTTGTGCCACCCAGAATGAATTGGATGAAAAAGATGCCGCTGTTTTATTGGAAAATGGTTGTATGTGTGTAGCGGAAGGCGCAAATATGCCTTGTACGGCAGAGGCTGTTCACGCTTTTCACGATGCAAAAATATTGTTTGCCCCCGGCAAAGCGTCCAATGCGGGCGGTGTTGCCACTTCAGGGTTGGAAATGAGCCAAAACTCGTTGCGTATTAGTTGGACGCGTGAAGAGGTAGATGAACGGCTAAAGGATATTATGGAAGATATTCACGACTCCTGTATAGAATATGGTATGGAGGAGAATGGTTTTTGTAATTACGTTAAAGGAGCAAATATTGCCGGTTTTGTGAAAGTGGCCGATGCCATGCTCGCTCAAGGAGTGATTTAGCAATTGCAAATACTTGGTAAAATTAGTCAAGGCGGGAGGTAAATTTTCTTTTTATCTCCCGCTTTTCATTTTTGTAAATTCAGCAAGGAAAGCAAGCCTCTACGGTAAAAGATTATATTTGTCCTTAATCCATTTGTTTACATGCAAGTTACCACAAAGGCCATTGTACTTTCGGCTTTAAAATATGGGGATACAAGTCTTATTGTTAAAGCCTTTACCGCCTCGGACGGGCTTAAATCCTATTTGGTCAAAGGGGTTCTTTCCAGTAAAAAAGGAAAGCTGAAAGCGGCTTATTTTCAGCCACTAACGCAATTGGAAATGGTTGCATACCATAAAAATAAAGGGACATTGGAAAGTCTGCGTGAAGTAAAGGTGGTCTTTCATTATCAAACCTTACATTACCACGTAGGCAAAAATGCCATGACACTCTTTTTGGCCGAGATGCTATCCAATAGTATTTATGAGGAAGAGCCAAATGTTGATTTGTTCCAGTTTCTGGAGGCATCCCTACAATGGTTGGATACACATAGTGAAATTTCTAATTTTCACATATTTCTGTTGTTAAGGTTGACCCGGTTTCTTGGCTTTTTTCCCGACATGGAAAATATGGACTCCAACTGTTTTGATTTACTGGAGGGTGAATTTACCGATACTCCCTCTTTGAATCCAATTATAACGGGAACCAATCTTAGTTTCTTTAAAAGCTTCTTGGGCATAAATTTTGATGGGGTAAATAGCATCAAAATGAACAAAAAAAACCGCCAAGAACTGCTTCAATCCATAGTGCTGTATTATGAGCTTCATTTACAAGGATTTAGAAAGCCCAGGTCTCTTGCTGTTTTAAATGAAGTCTTTAGTTAGTATGAGCAAGAGTCTACTTGTCATTCTTTTCTTTATGGTTCAATTACTTTCTGCTCAAGAAATACATGTCTTGGATGCAGATACAAGTGAGCCTATTTCCAATGTAGCCGTTTTTAATGATGATAAAAGCAAAACGGGTATAACGGATTTTGACGGGAGGGTAGACCTTTCCATCTTCCGCCCTGGTGAGCGAATATTTTTTAAGCATTTAAGTTATCAGGTAAGAAGAAGTAGTAGAAGTCAAATTGGAAGGCAAGGCAACAAGATTTATATGATTTTAAAGGCGGAGCAACTAGAAGAAGTTGTCATGTCCGTTTCTAAATGGGAACAGCAAAAAAAGGATGTTCCTAATAAAATTGAAGTGGTAACCGCAAAAAATATTGAGTTTGTTAATCCGCAAACATCGGCCGATCTTTTGGCCAATACAGGAAAAGTATTTGTTCAAAAAAGTCAGCTCGGGGGCGGCAGTCCAATGATTAGGGGTTTTGCTACAAATAGGTTACTTCTATCGGTAGATGGAGTGCGCATGAACAATGCCATATTTAGGGGGGGGAATTTACAGAATGTTATTTCTATTGATCCTTTCTCCGTAAAATCCACAGAAATTATTTTTGGTCCGGGATCTGTCATTTATGGTAGCGATGCCATTGGCGGGGTGATGAACTTTTATACAAAGCGTCCTATCCTTTCGCAAACTGATAGTTTAGAGGTTTCGGGAGAATCCTTTTATCGGTTTTCTTCGGCAAATATGGAAAATACGCTACATGCAGAGGTCAACTTGGGCAAGCAGAAATGGGGTTCACTTACGAGTATTTCTTATAATCGTTTTGGGGATATGGTCATGGGTAAGCATGGTCCACAATCTTATTTAAGGCATTGGTATGTGCAGACAGAAAATGGGGATGATCAACTGATTGATAATCGCAATGCTCGAAAGCAGGTTTCAACAGGCTATAACCAGCTTAGCGTAATGCAAAAAATAAGCTTTCAACCTAGTAATTCTTGGAATTATGACTTAGGACTCCATTACTCTGAAACTAGTGACTATTCTAGGTATGATCGATTAATAAGACCCAACAAAGAAAACAATGGTCTACGCTCGGCAGTTTGGTATTACGGACCCCAAAAATGGTTTTTAGGTAATTTTCAACTGAAGCAGAGAGGCAAAGGTATTTTTTATGATGGGTTAAAAATTACCACCGCCTATCAATTTTTTGAGGAAAGTAGAAATGATCGGGATTTTGGGGCGCTAGATCTTTTTTCCACCAAGGAAATGGTTGATGCTATTTCGGTAAATATTGATTTTGAGAACAAAAGAATTGGGGATTTGCGCCTTTATTATGGCGGGGAGTACATACACAACCAGGTAAATTCAAAGGGCTATGTGCAAAATACGGAAACATCTTTAGTAAGTGGGGCGGCCAGTAGGTATCCAGATGATTCTAACTGGCAGACGGTAGCGGGGTATGTTAATGCCGAATATAAATTGAAGCCTAATTTTACGATGCTTTCTGGAATGCGATATAGCCATGTGTGGATCAATTCACTTTTTGATACTACCTATTATGACTTTCCGTTTAAAGACGCTAATTTGGACAATGGTGCGTTAACGGGTAGTCTTGGTTTTAGCTGGTTTCCAAAGGCAGACTTACAGCTTACCTTAAATGGGTCAACCGGTTTTAGAGCCCCAAATATTGATGACGTAGGTAAAATCTTTGATTCGGAGCCAGGGGCGGTTGTAGTGCCAAATCCGGATTTAGAGCCGGAATATGCCTATAACGTGGAATTAGGGGCGTATAAAAACTTCAATGATAAATTAATGCTTCGCGGGGCTGCTTATTACACTTATTTGGTAGATGCTTTGGTAAGGAGAGAGTTTAATTTTAATGGACGGGGCGTGATTGATTATAAGGGGGAGATGAGTGAGGTGTTGGCCATTCAAAATGCTGCCAAGGCCTATGTTTGCGGATTGGAGTTTGGTCTCGAAGCATTTTTGGCAAATAATTTTTCCATTAGTTCCAATTTTACGATTACTGAAGGCGTGGAAGAGGAAGAAGATGGAAGTGATTCTCACGGTAGGCATGTGGCTCCAGCTTTTGGCGATTTTCATCTAATTTGGAAAAACCAGCGTTTTAAGGCAGATGTGTTCTTAAATTATAATGGATCCATTTCTTATGATAATCTTTCGGCCTCGGAACGTAGCAAAACTTACATTTATGCTGTAGACAATGAGGGAAATCCTTATTCGCCTTCATGGCATACCTTAAATTTTAGGTCTCAGTATGATATTTCCCAGAAAATAAAAGCTTCAATGAGTGTTGAGAATATAACAAGCCAAAGGTATAGACCATATTCTTCGGGTGTAGTTGCTCCGGGTACTAATTTGGTGCTGGCCGTTGGATATACTTTTTAGGGCGCATGTTAGGAATGGGCATAAAAAAACCCTCTTGGGGGAGGGTGATTTTATCAAGTAGGTTTGGTAAAGTTTGGGTTAAGCTTTTGTAGGTTCTGTTACCGAGTTTGGGTATCGGTCGCATATTTCGGTTAAGTTCAACGGTCAATTTGGGGTCAACACTATCACTTAATTACAATGTAAAATTAAGGGGTAAAATGGTGATGTCTAAATAATTGTTGTGAAGTGATGTGGTTCTGTTGTGAAAAATACAAAAGGTTTTTTTCTTCGATGAACAACATTTATCTCCAAAGATAGTATTGGGCGGAAAATTAAAAAGCCCCAACAAATGCTGAGGCTTTTTCAAGATTATATTATATACTGAAAAGGTTTCTTAGTTCACGGCCTTTTCTACTTCACCTGCTGCTTTATTGGCGGCATCTTTAACGTCATTGGCAGCTTTTTCTGCTCCTTCCTTAATATTTTCACCGGTTTCTTCGGCTTTGTCAAGAGCCTTGTTTCCGGCTTCTTTCATTTCTTCACCTGCTTCTTTTGCTTTATTGGCGGCATCTTCGCCAATTTCTTTCATGCTGTCTCCAGCTTCTTTGGCTTTGTCCATAGCCTTATCTCCGGCCTCTTTAATGTCGTCACCTGCTTTTTCCATGGCTTCGCCTGCTTGTTCGGCAGCACTTTTTGCCTTGTCTGCAGATTCTCTACAAGAAACAAAAGAGATGCTAATGGCTAACATTAAGATGGTACCTAGAATTACTTTTTTCATGATTTTAAATTTATGTGTTTAGTTAATAGTTGTAAGATATACGTAAGTTTTTTGATTTTGGATGATACAATTTTAACAGTCTGTTTTAGTTCGGTTAAAAACGTAACTCTTTTATGGTTTGACCTTAAAGGATTCTCCCGTTTGCAAACTACTTATTCGTTCTTATTTGAGACTAAATATTCACTTAAAATCCCTAATTTTGCTGCCTTAAAATAATAGAACTCAGTAGGGTTCCTACTCAAGAAAGGTCTAATATGAAGTTTGCGGAGTACAAAGGTTTGGATTTGCCAAAAGTGGCGGAAGAAATACTTGATTATTGGAAGGAGAACGGAATTTTTGAAAAAAGTATTTCGGCTCGTGAAGGTAAGCCAAGTTATGTGTTTTACGAAGGCCCACCTTCTGCAAACGGTATGCCCGGTATTCATCACGTCATGGCAAGGACCATTAAGGACATTTTTCCTAGGTACAAGACAATGAAGGGGTTTCAAGTGAAGCGAAAGGCCGGTTGGGATACCCATGGCTTACCCATTGAGCTTGGGGTGGAAAAAGAGTTAGGAATAACCAAAGAGGATATTGGTAAAAAAATATCTGTTGAGGAATACAACGCAGCTTGTAAAAAAGCGGTTATGCGTTACACCGATGTTTGGAATAGAATGACCGAACAGGTAGGTTATTGGGTGGATATGGAAGACCCTTACATCACCTACAAATCCAAATACATGGAATCTGTTTGGTGGTTGTTGAAGCAGATATATGATAAGGGTTTAATTTATAAGGGATATACCATACAGCCTTATTCCCCAAAAGCGGGAACCGGATTAAGTTCCCATGAGCTCAATCAACCGGGTACGTATCAAGATGTAACGGATACTACGGTGGTTGCTCAGTTTAAGGCGTTAGAATCTACCCTTCCTGATTTTTTACAGAATGAAGGGGATATTTACTTTTTGGCCTGGACCACCACACCATGGACGCTTCCATCCAATACCGCGCTTACCGTTGGCCCAAAAATAGAATATGTATTGGTTGAAACGTATAACCAATATACTTTTAAGCCAATGAATGTAGTGGTGGCCAAAAAATTGGTGACTAAGCAGTTTTCCGGAAAATTCCATGAAGTTGACTCCAAGCCGGAGTTGCTAAAATATGAATCTGGGGCCAAGAAAATTCCATTTTATATAGTTAAGGAATTTATCGGTAAGGATTTGGTAGGCATCAAATATGAGCAATTATTGCCATATACCTTGCCCTATGAGAACCCGGAAAATGCCTTTAGGGTAATATCCGGAGATTTTGTTACTACGGAAGACGGTACCGGAATAGTACACACGGCCCCCACATTTGGTGCAGATGATGCCTTGGTGGCAAAGCTGGCAGAGCCTCAAGTGCCTCCAATGTTGGTGCTGGATGAAAATAACAATCCGGTTCCCCTCGTGGATTTACAGGGAAAATTTAGACCAGAATTAAACGAGCTGGGTGGTAAGTATGTGAAGAATGAATATTATGATTTAGGCGAGGAGCCAGAGAAATCGGTAGACGTTGAAATTGCCATAAAGTTAAAGGAAGAGAATAAGGCCTTTAAGGTTGAGAAATATGTGCACAGTTATCCTAATTGCTGGCGTACGGACAAACCAATTCTCTACTATCCATTAGATTCTTGGTTTATTAAGATTACGGATGTTAAAGACCGAATGTACGAGTTGAACCAGACCATCAATTGGAAACCCAAATCTACAGGTGAAGGAAGATTTGGAAACTGGTTGGCCAATGCAAATGACTGGAACTTGAGTCGGTCCAGGTATTGGGGCATTCCATTGCCCATCTGGAGGTCCGAAGACGGTCAAGAGGCTAAAATTATAGGTTCTGTAAAGGAACTGAAGGAGGAAATGGCCAAGTCTGTGACCGCAGGTTTTATGGAGAAGGATATTTTTAAGGATTTTGTAGTGGACGATATGTCTGAAGCTAATTACGAAAAAATAGACCTTCATAAAAACATCGTAGATAGCATTGTATTGGTGTCCGAAAAAGGGAAGCCAATGAAGCGCGAGAGCGATCTTATAGATGTGTGGTTTGATAGCGGCTCAATGCCATATGCACAATGCCACTACCCTTTTGAAAATAAAGAATTGATAGATGAGGGTACCACCTATCCAGCAGATTTTATAGCCGAAGGTGTCGATCAGACTAGAGGTTGGTTCTATACGCTACACGCTATTGCTACGACGGTTTTTGATTCCGTAGCCTATAAAAATGTGGTGTCTAACGGACTTGTTCTGGACAAAGAAGGGAAAAAAATGTCCAAGAGGTTGGGCAATGCGGTAGATCCGTTTGATACTATGGATGAACATGGTGCGGATGCCACGCGTTGGTATATGATTTCCAATGCCAACCCATGGGATAATTTGAAATTTGATATAGACGGAATTGTTGAGGTAAAAAGAAAGTTCTTCGGCACCTTGTACAATACCTATTCTTTCTTTGGACTTTATGCCAACATTGACAAATTTGACTTTTCGGAAGAGGAAATACCGTTGAAAGAGCGTCCTGAAATTGATCGATGGATATTGAGCGAGCTTCATACCTTGATAAAAACAGTAGATGAGGCGTATGCGGATTATGAACCAACGAGAGCTACTAGAGCCATATCAGACTACGTACAAGAGAATTTGAGTAACTGGTATGTGCGCTTGTGCAGAAGGCGTTTTTGGAAAGGTGAATATCAGAAGGATAAAATAGCTGCTTACCAAACATTGTATACTTGTTTGGAAACTGTTGCAAAATTATCGGCACCGGTAGCGCCTTTCTTTATGGATAGGCTTTATAAAGATTTGACCAATACTACCAAAAAGGAAGATTTTGAAAGTGTGCATCTTGCTACTTTTCCCGTGTTTAATGAGGCCTATGTAGATAAGGACTTGGAAAGTAAGATGGAAAAGGCTCAAATAATATCCTCCCTAGTATTGTCCATCCGTCAAAAAGAAAAAATTAAAGTACGCCAGCCACTGCAGAAGGTAATGATTCCTGTGCTTGATCAAAAACAGCGAACAGAAATTGAGGCGGTTGCAGAATTGATTAAATCTGAGGTAAACGTAAAGGAAATAGAGCTTTTGGACGATGCCTCTGGAGTTTTGATCAAAAAAATCAAACCTAATTTCAAGGTACTTGGTCCCAAGTTTGGAAAAGACATGAAGAAAATTGCCCAAGCGGTTGCGAGATTGGATCAAGAGGATATCCAAAAAATTGAGCAGAAGGGCGAAATTTCACTTGAAATTGATAATAAAATTGTTACATTACAGTTACAGGATGTAGAGATAAGCTCTCAAGATATTGAGGGATGGTTGGTGGCAAGTGCCGGTGCAATTACGGTGGCATTAGATATTACCATCAATGAAGACCTGAGAAAAGAAGGTATTGCTAGAGAACTTGTAAACCGTATCCAGAACATACGAAAGGACAGCGGTTTTGAGGTTACAGATAAGATTTACGTGAAAATCCTAAAGGATGGTCATGTGGAGAAAGCAGTAGAAAGTAATATAAATTATATCAAGACCGAGACGTTGACCGCCGAGCTTGATTTTGAAGAGAAACTAGAAGAAGGCACGGAAATTGCCTTTGATGAAGTGAACACAAAATTATTTATTGAAAAACATTAGAAAATGGCACAGGATTTAAAAGTTAGATATTCGGATAAGGATTTGGCCGAATTTAAAGTATTGATCGAAGAAAAAATTGAAAAGGCAAAAAGCCACTTAGAGCTTTTAAAAAGTTCATATATGAATGATGGCAATAACGGAACGGATGACACCTCGCCTACCTTTAAGGCTTTTGAAGAGGGTTCCGAGACTATGAGCAAAGAAGCAAATACGCAGTTGGCCATTAGGCAAGAGAAGTTCATTAGGGACTTAAAAAATGCCATTTTGCGTATTGAAAACAAAACTTACGGTATTTGTCGTGTAACAGGTAAACTGATCAATAAGGAAAGATTAAAATTGGTACCTCACGCCACTTTAAGTATTGAGGCCAAGAATATGCAGAAGTAAATCCCCCCATTGCTTTAAATAATTTTTCAAGACCTACAAGACTCAACTTGTAGGTTTTTTATTTTCGCACCATGTTGAGATATCTTTTTCTGCTTTTTTGTTGTACCCAAATCCTATCCGCTCAAAAAGTGGTTAAAAAATCAATTGTAGATACACATATAGCTTATATCAATATTGATGTGAACAATTGTTTTCTTCTAAATCTTACAACTGTAAAAAGTAAGGAAATAAGTGTGGAGGCTACCATAGATGGTGAATATAAACAAGATTTGGCCGTAAAATTGCGCCAAGATGGAGATAACTTTTTTGTAAGTAGTGGTTTTCAACCCCTGTTCCACAATCCCAATGATAAGTTAAGTGCCCACAAAGTTGTGAGCATTGCTTTGGAGGTTGAAGTGCCAGAATACCTTGAAGTGGTTGTCTTTGGGAAAAGCTGTAATGTGAATGCCGGTGGAAATTACCGATCACTTTCCATTACTTTAAATGACGGCTATTGCAAGTTGAATGAGGTGAAAGAATCCGTAAAAGTAGAAACCCAAAGCGGACAAATAGATGTCATAGCCGCCGCTGCTATGATTACTGCAAATAACAAGTTTGGTGCGACCTTTATTGAAGATTTGCCAAATTCAGACGTGCATTACAATTTATCCACTGTCACCGGTGATATCAGAGTAAGGAAAACCGAATAATATACCTATTTTTGGCACTCCAAAAAACCGTTTAAATAATCATGGGTCTAAAAAAGTCATTGTTACTTATTGTTGCTGTGTTGCTCATAGACCAAATCAGCAAGATCTACATCAAGACCAATTTTGTATTAGGTGAATCCGTTGAGGTTTTTGAGTGGTTTAAAATTCTTTTCATAGAAAATTCAGGTGCTGCATGGGGCGCAAAATTAAGCGATTTTCTACCTATTTCAGAGCCTACCGGAAAACTTGTACTTACCATATTTAGACTTTTTGCCGTTGCAGGTATTGGGTATTGGTTGTTTGATACCATAAAAAAACAAACCTCTAAAGTGCTTATTTTGGCGGTGTCCTTAATTTTTGCGGGTGCTTTAGGTAATATTATTGATTCTGTTTTTTACGGGATTGTTTTCAATGATAGTTATCAACAGGTGGCGACAGCTTTTTCTGGGGAACCGTATGGAGGATTGTTTTATGGAAAGGTGGTAGATATGCTATATTTTCCGCTTATAGATACTACGTGGCCAGAATGGATGCCATATTTTGGAGGTAAGGATTTTAGGTTTTTTGAACCGGTTTTCAATATTGCGGATATGGCCATTAGTACCGGGGTTGGCATTTTAATCGTTTTCAATAAAAAAGCCTTTGGGAAAGATGAAGATAAAAACTTGGAGCCTCTGGACAATGAAGCAGAACTACCGGCTTAATCTTTGGAAAAAGAGTAGAGCTTATTTGGGGTAATGCAATAATCCATCTTTTTGTCGTGAGGGTACACGTCTTTAATGACTTCTTCGGCTTCAAAAAGTGATAAGCCAATTTTTACTACATCGGGCTTGCAAAGGTCTAAAAAACGGTCATAAAACCCTTTGCCATAACCAACTCTATTTCCTTTCTTGTCAAAAGATAATAAGGGTATAAACACAACATCTAATTTTTCCACTTCAATTTCAATTCCATCCACAGGTTCTGGAATGTTCCACTTATTTTTGATTAACCGTGTATTGTCCAATAAAAGATAGTGCGCCATTTCGGTGGGGCTTATTACTTTGGGTATTACCACGGTTTTATCCTTTCCTTGGAGTATGGAAAGAATGAAAGAGGTATCAATCTCCCTTTGTTCAGTTATAGGTAGAAAGAGATGGAAATAATTAAGATTCCAAATAAAACCGGGAAGGTGTAGTGCACGATTGGCAATGCTTAAACTAGCATTTAGCAAAGCGTCTTCAGATAGGTTTTTTCTTAAATCCTTATAGTGTGACCGTAAATCTTTTTTCAACATTTACGCAGGGTCATTCTAAGGTAAAACTGGGGAACAGGATTGTCCTACTCTTTGGCATTCACCAAATAGTAAATCTTGAAGGAAATCATCAAGATCAGGTACAAACCCAAGGTTATTACATATTTATCCATGTGGTATTTTGATTTTGATGTTTAAATTTAATTAAAAATTAATTTACAAACACTATTAAGTGCTGATTTTTATCGATGAAATGCATAATTTAATTCAACTTTAACGTTTTCGTGGGATTTGAGTCAAAAAATTGATCGTAGGGGTTTTAATTTTCTTACTATTTTACTGATGTGTAAAAATGAATACATTTTATTGAATTATCCTAAATTGAAAAAATAGCTACCTCTCCTAAGATTTAAATTTTGGCTAAATTTTGGTTTTGAAGCTCGTTAAAATAAATTTAAACCGTAGCCCATTGCCTAAAAACATAGTAATTTAACGGCCTGTTACATCTCTCCAAATTCAATGTGGCAGTTTTAATTTTGTGACTACATGCCTCAAGTTTCCATTGAAGTACAATTAAGCACTTTGCCCAATAGTCCAGGGGTGTATCAGTTCTATGATTCAGATGAAAAAATTCTTTATGTAGGTAAGGCCAAAAACCTAAAAAAAAGGGTGTCGTCTTATTTTACCAAAAATCATGAGTATGGCAAAACTCGGGTTATGGTAAAAAAGATTAAAATGATAAAACATATTGTAGTTCCTACGGAGTCTGATGCCTTACTCTTGGAGAATAACTTGATCAAAAAATATAGGCCAAGGTACAATGTACTTTTAAAGGATGATAAATCTTATCCATGGATATGTATCAAGAAAGAACGTTTTCCGAGAATCTTTCCTACCAGAAAGTTAATTAAGGACGGTTCTGAATATTACGGACCTTATACGAGTATGAAAACGGTTAGAACGCTACTTGATTTGGTCAAAAGCGTATACCCTTTAAGGACTTGTAACTATGACCTGTCTAAAGAAAAAATAGAGGCTGGCAAGTACAAGGTTTGTTTGGAGTACCATTTGGGAAATTGTAAAGGTCCTTGCGAGGACTTACAGGATGCAGAAGAATACCATCAACAAATTGAAGATATACGTCAGATAATTAAAGGTAATTTTAAATCCTCTTTGCAGTACTTTAAAAAGGAAATGAAAACTTTGGCTGCGGAAATGAAGTTTGAGGAGGCTCAAAGTATCAAGGAAAAGATTGATGTTTTGGAAAGTTACCAAGTAAAGTCTACCATCGTAAATCCAAAAATAAATAATGTAGATGTTTTTTCCATTATTTCTGATGAATCCCATGCCTATGTAAATTTTTTACAGTTATCCCATGGCTCCATCATTAGGTCTCATACCTTGGAAATAAAGAAAAAACTTAACGAAAAAGACGATGAATTGCTGGCTTTGGCCATTATTGAAATCAGGCAGCGTTTCAATTCGCTTTCAAGAGAAATATACCTTCCTTTTGATGTCACGGTAGAAGATGGATTAAAGGTGACAGTGCCCAAATTGGGCGACAAGAAAAAGATCGTGGAGCTTTCTGAACGTAACGCCCTATTTTTTAGGCAAGAACGATTTAAGCAAATCAAAATTGTGGATCCAGATCGGCATACCAACCGTATAATGGCGCAGATGAAGAAAGATTTGCGGCTTTCCGTTGAACCAAGGCATATTGAGTGTTTTGATAATAGTAACATACAAGGTAGCAATCCGGTAGCGGCTTGTGTGGTTTTCAAAAATGGGAAACCATCAAAAAAAGAATATCGCCATTTTAATATCAAAACAGTGGAAGGCCCGGATGATTTTGCCTCTATGGAAGAAGTGGTTTTTAGGCGTTATAAGCGGTTGCTGGCAGAAGATGAGCCTTTGCCTCAGCTCATTGTTATTGACGGGGGAAAAGGGCAGTTGTCCTCCGCCTTAAAGAGCTTGGATGTTTTAGGGCTTAGGGGTAAAATTGCCATTGTAGGTATTGCCAAGAGATTGGAAGAAATCTATTTTCCGGGAGACCCCGTGCCTTTATATCTAGATAAGCGATCAGAGTCTTTAAAGATTATTCAGCAATTAAGAAATGAGGCTCACAGGTTCGGGATTACTTTTCATAGAAAAAAGAGAAGTAAGGCTGCCATAAATTCGGAGCTAGAAAGTATAGAAGGAATAGGACAAAAAACGGCGGAAGAGCTTTTAAAGAGTTTTAAATCTGTTAAACGGATAAAGGAGGCGTCCATAGAATCTTTGGCGGAAACTGTGGGTATGGCAAAAGCCAAGAAAATATATGAAACTTTTCACTAGAGATTACGTCTAATAAAATATGAAACAAGTAGGTCTTATTTTCTGTATGCTATTTTCGAGCGCATTTCTATGGGGCCAAACGGCTAGTGAAAAGGACCTCAAGATAGGTTTGGTTCTCAGTGGGGGCGGAGCCAAGGGTATGGCACATATTGGCGCCTTAAAGGTTATAGAGGAGGCCGGAATTCAAATTGATTATATAGGGGGTACAAGTATGGGGGCCATCGTTGGTTCTCTGTATGCCGCCGGTTATTCTGCGGTAGAGCTTGATTCCGTATTTAGAACCACTAATTTCACCAATTTAATTGAGGACAATCTACCCCGAAACGCCAAGACCTTTTACGAAAAGGAAGATTCTGAAAGGTATTCCATAACCTTGCCTTTTAATAATTTCAAAGTCTCCGTTCCTCCTGCACTTTCCGGGGGGCAAAATGTCTATAATGAACTGGTTCGCTTGCTTTACCCAGTAAAGGATATTGAAGATTTTAGCAAATTACCCATTCCTTTTTTGTGCATTGCTACAGATGTGGAAACAGGTAAAGAAGTTCTTTTGAACAGGGGGTATCTTCCGGAGGCAGTAATGGCCAGTGGAGCCCTGCCTTCCTTGTTCTCACCTGCCCTAATTGATGATCAGGTACTTATAGATGGTGGAGTTGTAAACAATTATCCTATAGCCGAAGTGAAAAAAATGGGGGCGGATATTATTATAGGCGTAGACGTTCAGCATGGATTAAAAGACAGGGAGGCCTTACTTTCTGCCACAGAAATTTTATTGCAAATCAATAATTACCGTACGGCCCTTGATATGGAAGAAAAATCTCAATTAACAGATGTCTATATTAAACCTGACATAACGGATTTTTCGGTGATTGATTTCAATCTCTTCGAGTCCATAGTCGGTAAAGGCGAGGAGGCAGCAAGAGAGAAATTTGAAGAACTCAAAAAATTGGCGGAGCCAGGGGGGAGGAAAGAATTTCATGTTAAAATGTATAAGCCCGAGGATCAATTGGATGTTGATCGTTTAACCATTACGGGAAGTGACAATTATTCCAGAGGTTATGTAAAGGGAAAATTGAGGTTTGAGCCAGATGAGTCGCCAACCTTTAATGAACTTAAGCAAGGGGTGAGTAATCTTTCTGCAACCGGTAACTTTCAGACCATTCATTATAATTTATTGACCAATGATTCTGAACAAGAACTTACCATAAAGTTGGTTGAGAATAAAAACAAAACATTTTTGCGCTTAGGTGCGCATTATGATAATCTTTTTAAAACGGGTGCTATCATTAACCTTACGAGAAAAAACCTTGTTACCAGGGATGATGTTACCTCCTTTGACTTTATTATTGGGGACAATATTAGATACAATCTTCAATATTATGTGGACAAAGGTTCCTATTGGAGTTTCGGAATCAACTCTAGCTTCAAGGAGACGGCAAAGGAAATAGACTTTGAGCTTATTAGAGGTAATTATGAAGTTCCCATTACTGGAAACTTGAATACCATTAATCTTGACTTAACTGATTTTACCAATCAGGTCTATGTAGAGACCGTACTTCGGGAGGAATTCGCCTTTAGATTGGGGATGGAACATAAATTACTAAAGTTGAGTACGCGAACCTTGGGAGTGAACAATGATATGGAAAATCCTGATTCTTTTCGTGTTCAGGACGGTCGTACCTTTTTTGAGAAAAGTGATTTTTATAGTGTATTTGGTGGTTTGCGTTTAGACACCTATGATGATCGCTACTTTCCATCTAAAGGGCTGTACTTTGACGGAGACTTTCACCTATATCTTTTTTCATCGGATTTCAATAAAAATTTCAAGGAGTTTTCCGTGGCCCAAGCTAAAATGGGGAGTGCATTTCCCATTTTTGGCCCATTAACCTTAAATGTAGAAGCAGAAGGGGGGTTTAAATTGGGTACTTCCAATGTTACTTCGTTCGATTTTGTTTTGGGTGGCTATGGTGCAACCCAAGTCAACAATCTAATTCCCTTTTTTGGTTATGATTTTATATCCCTGCCAGGTAACAGTTTTGTTAAGTCTATGGGTAGGTTGGATTTAGAGTTTGCTCCAAAAAACCATTTAATGTTCACTGCAAACTTTGCCAATGTGGATGATGACCTTTTTAGAACCGGTGAGTGGTTCACCTTACCAGATTATTCAGGGTATGGGGTAGGTTACGGTTGGGAATCTTTTCTTGGGCCTTTACAAGTGCATTATTCATGGTCTCCTGAAGGCAAGAATAGTAATTTTTTCTTCAGTTTGGGATATTGGTTTTGAGGTGGTTATATAGGTGCTGTATAATTTTTTCCGATATTTGTTAGAGATGATACAGTTTAGAATCGATATTACTTCCCATCTTAGGGCCATGTGGTAATACCACTGAGGTTTGTAAATCCTCTTTTTATTGATCCTTTAGAGGGTCATCCATTTTATCTGCCTATGACTAGGCTTTTATCAGAACTCAACTTAAAAATACTCATATGTCAACATTGGATAATACCTCCTTGCAATTGCCAAAGGAGAATTTGGAAGCGGAAGATTTTTTGCCATTATTAGGAACGGATTATGTAGAACTTTACGTAGGGAATGCCAAACAGTCGGCTCACTATTATATGTCTGCCTGGGGCTTTCAACCTGTAGCGTATGCAGGTCTGGAAACCGGTCTTAAGGATAGGGTAAGTTATGTATTGCAACAAGGAAAAATTAGGATCATGCTTACTTCTCCCCTAAAGCCTGGCGGAGACATTAATAAACATATAGATTCCCATGGAGATGGTGTAAAGACTATTGCCTTATGGGTAGACGATGCCACCAAAAGCTATAAGGAAACCGTTGCCAGAGGCGCAGAAAGTTACTTGGTTCCAAAGACCCTACAAGATGATTCCGGTAAGGTAGTGGTTTCAGGTATTCACACCTATGGGGAAACGGTGCATGTTTTTGTAGAAAGAAAAGACTATCACGGGGTGTTTCTTCCCGGCTTCAAAGATTGGTCACCTCATTATCAGCCCAAAGACGTTGGATTAAAGTATGTGGATCATATGGTAGGAAATGTAGGTTGGAACGAGATGAACAAATGGTGTGAGTTTTATGCTAAAGTAATGGGGTTTGCACAATTGGTCTCATTTGATGACAAAGATATTTCTACAGAGTATACCGCCCTTATGAGCAAGGTAATGAGCAATGGCAATGGACGGATTAAATTCCCGATTAACGAGCCTGCAGATGGGAGAAAAAAATCACAGATAGAGGAGTACATTGAGTTTTATAACGGAGCTGGGGTGCAACATATGGCTTTGGCAACGGATAATATTATTGAGACTGTTGGCTCTCTTCGTGATAGAGGGGTAGAGTTTTTGACCGTTCCACCAAGTTATTATGAAGAATTATTGGATCGGGTAGGCGAAATAGATGAGGATTTAGTACCCTTGCGGGAATTAGGCATTTTAGTGGATAGGGATGAAGAAGGATACCTTTTGCAGATATTTACTAAGCCCATATTGGACCGTCCTACAATGTTTATAGAAATTATTCAAAGAAAAGGTGCGAAGTCTTTTGGAAAGGGTAATTTCAAAGCTCTTTTTGAGGCGATAGAACGGGAACAGGAATCTAGGGGAACCCTCTAGGTTCAGGGAGATTCTACGGTCTTGTTGGTTTTTGGGTGAGGATTCTTTCTAACTGTGTTTCAAAAAAATCGCTTGTAAGTAAAAAGAACTGTTAATGTAATAGTTAAAGTAAGTTAAATAGGTGTCCAATCATAAAACAAGCAGTAAATTTGTTGGTGTAAGGGGTGGTTCCCTTACAACTTTAAGTATTGGTTTTTCATAATTTAAAGTTTGGTTGGTTATTTAGGAAAAGCCCTAACAGTAATGTTGGGGCTTTTTTTGATATTGGAAGGTGCACTGCAATGTGTTAAAAGCAATACTTTGGAATAAATTTTGTTTAAGTTATTGTAATCCTAGAAAAAATCCATTTGGCATTTTTTAATTTTATAGTTAAAACGAACCTTATGAAAAAGGTCTTTACAATACTTCTTCTCACCCTTGGCTTTTTTGTTCAGGCGCAATACGAAAGTTCTGCATTCAAACCTGGCGAATGGTTAAAATTTAGAATGCACTATGGTTTTTTAAATGCCAGCTACGCTACTCTTCACCTTAAATCTGACAATATTGGCGATGTACCTGTCTATCATGTGGTGGGTAAGGGTCAAACTACAGGTCTTGCAAGCCTCTTTTTTAAGGTAGATGATACTTATGAAAGTTATTTTGGCAAGGAAGATGGCAAACCATACCGCTTTATAAGAAAGATTGATGAAGGTGGGTACACCAAGGATATTGAAATAAATTTTGACCATACAGCGGATAAGGCAGTACTCAACGATAAAAAAAATAAGAAAAAGTACAATTTTGATCTGCAGGATAGTATTCAGGATTTACTTTCAGCCTTTTATTACCTCAGAAATAACTATGATCCAGATGATTTGGTTAAGGGTGAGGCGGTCAAGCTTAAAATGTTATATGATGATGATGGGGTTTTTAATTTCAAGCTAAAATATTTAGGTACTGAAATTTTAAAAACCAAGTTCGGAAAAGTAGAATGTTTTAAATTTAGACCCTTGGTACAGTCCGGAAGGGTCTTCAAAGAAAAAGAAAGCCTATCTTTGTGGGTGTCCAAGGACAAGAACCGTATACCCATTAGAATTCAGGCAGACTTGGCCGTAGGTTCCATTAAGGCAGATTTAGACGGGTATAATGGTCTAAAACATCAGTTCAAGATTATAATGGACTAGCAGTTAATGAAAGAAAGGGAAGGGATAGATTCACAAATACAAAAGCTTGAGGAAAAATATAAGGACTCTGGCCAAGACCTTAGCTCTTATTTAGACGGATTGCTCCACCAAAGATACCTCACTTATTGGGACTACATCAATCTTGATACCCTCTTAAGCCTTCAACAGCCAAGAACTTATTTCCCGGATGAGGAAATATTCATCATGTACCATCAGATAACCGAGCTTTATTTTAAGCTTATTTTGCATGAACAAAAACAGCTGGTAGATGACAAATCCCAAAACTTGGATTTCTTCATTGAGAAGGTAAGGAGGGTCAACAGTTATTACGAAGCCCTTATTTCTTCCTTCAAGATCATGATCAAAGGAATGGAGCGAGAGCAGTTTTTACAATATAGAATGGCGTTGTTGCCGGCAAGTGGCTTTCAATCGGCCCAATTCAGGATGATTGAAATTTATTCCACGGGTCTTGAGAATTTGGTGCATCAAAGTAAAAGGGACCAGTTTACAGATTTGAATTCAATTGAGGAGCTGTACGAGGAAATTTATTGGAAAAGAGGTGCGACCGATTTAGCTACGGGAGAAAAGACCCTAACCCTTAAACAATTTGAATATAGATATACCCCTCGGTTAATAAGAATTGCAAAACAGGTACACAATAATACCATCTATCATAAATATTTACAGCTTCCGGAAACCAAAAGGTATAATAAAGAACTAGTTCAAGCGTTAAAGACAATGGATATCAACGCAAACGTGAACTGGCCATTGATGCATATGGGTTCTGCCCATAGATACTTGGCCAAGGACAAAGAGCAAGTAGACGCCACTGGCGGAACCAATTGGAAAGAGTATTTGCCGCCTAGTTTTCAGAAAGTTGTATTTTTTCCAGAAATTTATTCTAAACAAGAGTTAAATAATTGGGGTAAACAATGGGTAGACCATATATTTAATCCCGAAAAGAAATAAAAATTCAGAATGCATAAATACTGGGGCCTTTTTTTAGTACTTATCCTAACCTTTTCTTGTAAAGAAAAAGCCGCAACGGAGCAACAAATTCAAAAGACTGAATTGGCCATTGCGCCTATTGTAAAGCCTATTAAAAAGCATTTTGGTTTTAATCTGGACGATTTCACCGTTAAAATGGATACCATAAGACGTGGTGACAGTTTTGGTGAACTAATGCTGCAGCATAAAGTGGATTATCCAAAAATAGCAAGGATAACGGAAGATTTTAAAGATACTTTTGATGTTCGTAGAATACGTGTGGGAAAACCCTACATGATATTAAAATCTCGTGATACTTCTGAAACTGCACAGGTTTTTATTTACGAAAACGACGTCATCAATTATACCGTTGTGGACCTGAGGGATACTGTTCGTGCCTACAAGGAGAAAAAACAAGTAAAATTTGTGGAGCGGGAAGTCTCTGGAGTAATCAACAGTAATTTATCCGAAGCACTGTTAGAGCAAGGAATCGATTATATGGTTACCCATAACTTGGCAAATGTGTATGCTTGGACCATTGACTTTTCTATGCTTCAAAAAGGAGACAAGTTCAAGGTTGTCTATAAGGAAAAGTACATCAATGATTCAATCTATGCCGGTTCAGAGGGTATCGATGCCGCTTATTTTGAGCATAATGGCAAACCGGTATACGCCTTTGCTTACGAAAATGATTCGTTAAAGAGCATTGTAGATTACTTTGATGAAAGTGCCAATAACCTAAGAAGAACTTTTTTAAGGATGCCTGTGGAATTTGGTAGGTTATCTTCTCGATACAACTTAAAAAGAAGGATTAGGTATTACGGTAATAAAATTAGGCCTCATAAAGGAACTGACTATGCGGCACCCATAGGCACGCCTATCTTGGCAACTGCTGATGGTACCGTAACGGAATCTACTAGGCGTGGAGGTAATGGCAAATATGTTAAAATTAGGCATAACGGCACCTATAGCACCCAATACCTGCACATGAAGAAGCAAAACGTAAAACGTGGCGATTTCGTAAGACAAGGCGATGTTATCGGGTGGATTGGCATGACCGGTAATACAAGTGGGCCACACGTTTGCTACCGTTTTTGGAAAGATGGAAGACAGGTAGACCCGCTTAGGGAAGAACTTCCCAAAGCTGAGCCTCTGGCCGAGACTTTGCAACCTGCGTACTTCAATTATATTGCTCCTTTAAAGGATCAATTAGACTGTATTGCATACCCTCCTCAACCTGTAGAAGAGGAACTTTTGGCAGGTGAGCTATCCGCCTTAACGGAATAATCACATAGTAGAGGTTGTTATTAGTAGCTATATGGCTTAATTTAGCCAGATAGAGATACTAACATAATATACAATCCTCAATGTCTTTACATCATATAAACCCTACTTCGTTGCCTTCATGGCAAGAATTATCCAAGCATTTTCAGGAAACAAAAGATACGCACCTAAAAGAGTTGTTTGAGAAAGACGATAAACGTGCAGAAAAGCTGTCTCTTTCTTGGAATGATTTTTTGGTTGATTTTTCTAAAAATAGGATTACGGATAAAACCTTGGAATTGTTATTGGAACTGGCAGATGAGATAAAGCTTTCGGATGCTATAGAAAAACAATTTTCCGGTGCGCATATTAACAAGACAGAGGACAGGGCCGTGCTTCATACTGCTTTGAGGGCGAAAAGCACTGATAAAATTCTGGTGGATGGTGTCAATGTTGTACCAGAGGTTTATGATGTAAAACAGCATATACGTGATTTTGCATCTGGTATAATTAATGGCGATGTAAAAGGATATACTGGCAAGGCCTTTACGGATGTGGTGAACATTGGTATTGGGGGATCTGATCTAGGTCCGGCTATGGTTACCGAAGCTTTAAAATTTTATAAAAATCGGCTTACCACTCATTTTGTTAGCAATGTAGATGGGGACCATGTACACGAAATACTAAAAAATCTGGATCCTGAAACCACTTTGTTTGTGGTGGTTTCCAAAACTTTTACAACTCAAGAAACTTTGAGTAACGCAACAACCATTAAAAAATGGTTTCTCCAGCATGCTACCCAAAAGGATATAGCGAAGCATTTTGCTGCCGTAAGTACAAATACAGAGGCAATTGCTGAATTTGGTATAGATGAAAAGAATGTCTTCCCTATGTGGGATTGGGTCGGCGGGAGATTTTCTTTATGGAGTGCCGTGGGCTTATCCATAGCATTGGCCGTTGGTCCGGATAATTTTGAATCTTTATTGAAAGGTGCCAATGAAATGGACAATCATTTTAAAACTGCGGATTTTAAAGAAAACATTCCTGTGGTCTTGGCCTTGTTAAGCGTCTGGTATAATAATTTTTACGATGCAGAAACGGAAGCTATTATCCCTTATTCACAATACCTGAGTAGATTTTCGGCCTATTTGCAACAAGGGATAATGGAAAGTAATGGCAAAAGTGTGGATCGTACCGGTTCAAGGGTAGGCTACCAAACCGGAACCATTATTTGGGGAGAACCGGGAACCAATTCACAGCATGCCTTTTTTCAATTGATACATCAAGGGACCAAACTTATTCCTGCAGATTTTATAGGCTTTAAAAAGTCCTTGTTTGGAGATGTGGACCATCATAATAAGTTAATGGCCAATTTCTTTGCACAAACAGAGGCACTCATGAACGGTAAAACTGTTGAAGAGGTAACCACGGAACTTGAAGCCAAAGGAATGGCTGAGGAGGAAATGGAGCAATTGATTCCATTTAAGGTTTTTGAAGGCAATAAGCCAACCAATACTTTGCTGATCGATCAACTTACCCCAAAGAGTTTAGGCAGTCTCATTGCCTTGTATGAACACAAAATATTTGTACAAGGTATTATTTGGAATATTTTCAGCTACGATCAATGGGGCGTTGAATTAGGTAAGCAATTGGCAGGTAAAATTCTTCAAGATATTAATGGCTCTGAAATTGGCAAACACGACGGCTCAACATTGAGGCTTTTACAGGAATTTAAGAATTAGATTGTTAGATTCGTATTTTGTGTTTGGGTTAGGTATAAATCACTGCTTTTCAATAGTTAGCTAAATTTTTTATGTTAATTTCAACTTAATTAATTTAACGTTGTGTTAATGTTCGAAATTATAAAATAGGGCACTTTTGCAGCGAAATTGAAGACTAACAAATACACACAAATGAAAAAAATCTATTTCACAGTGGTCGCTTTCTTCATGGCGGCCGTCGCATTTTCACAAGGCACTATTACGGGTACCGTCATTGATGGGGAAACGGGTAGTCCATTACCTGGGGCAAACGTTGTTGTCATGGGTACTACTAAAGGGGCTACTACTGATTTTGACGGTAATTTCAGTATCGAAGTCTCTACCGCTAGCGGAGTTTTAAAGTTTACCTATTTGGGCTTTATTCCTCAGGAAAAAAACTTTAGTTCTGCTGGAGCAATAGGAAATATTACACTTATGCCAAGCGCTGAAGAATTAGAAGGAATTATTGTTACAGGTGTTCAGGATATAGCAAAAGACCGTAAGACACCAGTAGCGGTTTCTACAGTTAAAGCTGCTGAGATTCAAGAAAAATTAGGGTCTCAGGAATTTCCGGAAATATTAAATACTACTCCGTCTATTTACGCTACTAAGTCAGGTGGTGGTTTTGGAGATGCCCGAATTAATATTCGAGGTTTTGATACTAATAACTCGGCCGTTATGATTAACGGTGTTCCAGTAAACGACATGGAAAACGGTCAGGTCTATTGGAGCAATTGGGCAGGATTGTCGGATGTTACTTCTGCGATTCAAGTACAAAGAGGTTTAGGGTCTTCTAAGCTAGCTGTTTCCTCTGTGGGGGGTACGATAAATGTGGTAACTAAGACTTCGCAGAATCCTGAAGGAGGAGTCATTGGAGGTACAGTTGGTAATGATGGTTATGTAAAAACTTTAGCATCATATTCCTCTGGTATTTTAGAAAATGGGTTGTCTGCTTCGCTATTGCTCAGTAGAACTGGCGGTAATATGTATGCCGATGGAACTAAATTTGAAGGGTACAATTTTTTTCTTGGTTTAGGGTACACTAGCGGTGACCACAATCTGGAGTTTATGGTCACAGGAGCTCCTCAATGGCACCATCAAAGGAGTCGTGCAACTTCTATTGAGAATCAAATACTCTACGGAGATGGAGACGGTGAACCAAACAGAAGATATAATGAAGATTGGGGATATTTGAATGGAGAGGAATTTAGTTTCAGGAGAAATTTCTATCACAAGCCTGTTATTAGCCTAAGTTGGACTTGGGATGTTAATAGTAAAACAACCTTACAGACCAATGGGTATGCTTCCTTCGGTCGTGGAGGGGGAACTGGAGAGATTGGTGAAATTGGCGGAGCAAGACAATTTGCATTACCGAGAACATCTGATGGTTTGATAAGAGTCGATGATATCGTAGCTTATAATAGCGGTACGGCAGTTGCTGGTTTTAATGATGGAAATCCTAGGCAGCAAATTAATGGTCTTTACGTGAACAATAGTGACTTGAATGATAATGAATTGAATACCAATGGTATTACACGTAGGGCATCTGTTAATTCTCATAACTGGTACGGATTATTAGCTAATTTGAACAATAGAATAAGTGAAAAGCTAACAGTTGATTTTGGTGTTGACCTTAGAAGATACACTGGCTATCACTATCGTCGTGTGGATAACCTTTTGGGTGGTGATGTATATCAACAGACTGATAACCGTAACAATGACCCTAATCCTTTATTTCGTGAGACCTATAAGTCAAATCAGCCATGGTGGGTTTTTGGTGATATTGATGATGAGGAGAAAATCGATTACTATAATTTAGGGTATGTTACATGGTTAGGTGTATTTGGACAGGTTGAGTATAATTTCACAGAAAATATTACAGGATTTGTACAAGGTGCGCTATCTAATCAAGGTTTTGCAAGAGAAGAGTTTTTCGGTACAACTCCTCCTGAAAAAACAGATGTAGAGAATATTCTTGGAGGTAATGTTAAAGGTGGTTTAAACTGGAACATTGATGAACACCATAATGTTTTTGCCAATGCCGGCTATTATGAAAAACAACCTTTATTTGATGCTGTCTTCTTAAATTTTGGAAATAACTTGAATCCTAATTTGACAAATGAAAAAATAACAGGTTTTGAAATAGGGTATGGTTTTAGAAGTTCTAAATTCAGAGCTAATGTTAACTTGTATTCTACAAGATGGGCAGATAGGTTTGAAAACGTTCAATCAACTTTTAATTTTGGTGAACCTGATGAAGTTCGAGGTACGGCGAACCTATTGGGTATTACCCAGGTACACACAGGTATTGAATTTGACGGAAGATTTCAAGCAAGCAATAAGTTGGCATTTAACGGTATGCTTTCAATTGGTAATTGGGAATATAAAGATGACGTGGCGGCTACCTTTTTCGATAATGACCAATCCCCAATTGTAATTGATGGGGTCGAACAAGCTCAAACTCTCGAATTAGATGGAGTAAAAGTTGGTGATGCTGCCCAGTTTACTGCGTTTTTAGGAGCGGATTATGGTATACTTGACAACTTAAGTGTTGATGCTGGATACCGTTTTGCAGATAATCTATATGCACAATTTGATGCAACGGACATTGGTCCAGAAGGATCACTGAAATTACCTTCCTTTGGTTTGGTGGATGCTGGTCTGTCTTATGGATTGGCATTAGGAGATTCTAGTTTAAATTTTAGATTAAATGTGAACAATGTTTTTGATACTACATATATCGCTGAATCAGATACAAATGATTTTGTTGAAGCTGGTGACGAAACTTATGATGGTATTAATGTAAGCAATAGAGTATTCTTTGGTTTCGGAAGAACTTGGAACCTTAGTGCAAGATTTAATTTCTAGGCACTCATTATTATATTAGAACCCCGCTACTAGCGGGGTTTTTTTATGCCCAAAAAGCCGTACATTTAGCTTCTTAAAATCACAACTTATGTACGAAATAGTTCAGGTGCTTCATTCCTATTTAGCCTATGTAGTTCTTTTAATATTGATTTTGGCCGTTTTCAACGCCTTTAGCGGCTGGATAGGTAAAAGAATCTTTAATATGGAAAAGGATTTAAGGCTAAGTCTATTTGCCTTGATTCTCTCGCATATTCAGCTATTGGTGGGGTTGATTCTCTACTTTGTTTCCCCAAGTGGCTTAAATGCTATCAAAACCTTGGGTATGGGAGGTTTAAATGCCCAGTCACGATTGTTGGCACTGGAACATCCTGTAATTAATATCGTGGCCATCGTATTCATTACCATTGGCTGGTCTAGACACAAGAAATTTGTAGAAGGCGACAAAAAATTTAAAAGCATTGCCATTTTCTATGGTCTCGGACTTGTTTTGTTACTGAGCCGTATCCCATGGAATGCGTGGTTCAATTGATTTTACCAATCAAATAAATCAAACCCAAACCCTAATTTTATAACCAAAAATCAAATGAAGAGATTATTAGTATCCCTGTGTGTGGTATGTATGGTGACTTTCACCCATGCCCAAAAAGAAAAATTGTTCAATGGAAAAAATCTTGATGGTTGGACCATCTATGGTACCGAAAAATGGTATGTAGAAGATGGTTTACTCATTTGTGAAAGCGGTCCTGACAAGGGTTATGGCTACTTGGCAACTGATAAGCATTATAAGGATTTTGAATTGACATTGGAATTTAAACAAGAGGCCAACGGAAATAGTGGTGTATTTATTCGTTCTACCATCGAAGGGACCAAAATTACTGGCTGGCAGGTAGAGGTGGCACCTCCAGGCCATGATACCGGTGGTGTTTATGAGTCCTATGGTAGAGGATGGTTGATCAAGCCGGAAGCAGAAAAGGATAAAGCCTTGAAAATGGGCGAGTGGAATAAAATGAAAATTCGAGTAGAGGGAGACCAAATTACATCTTGGTTGAACGGTACCCAAATGATTACGCTTACCGATGAAAAAATAGGTAAGGGAGAAGGGTCAGTGGCTTTACAAATCCATGACGGCGGAGGAATAAAGGTGAAATGGCGCAAATTAAAGTTAAAACAACTTTAATAGCTTGCAGAAACGTTTGAACCCCTCTATAACCAGAGGGGTTTTTTTATGGTTCTTTTCTGATTAAATAAAGGTAAACGGGAAAGTGATCGGAGTAACCTCCGGTATAGGCGCCACCAGCATAAGTTCTTAATGGGTAGCCTTTATAGGTTCCTTTTTGTGTTATAAGATAGGGGGCGGTAAAAACGGAGGCTTTCCAAAAGTGATACTTTTCATCTCTCTTTTCTACAAGCGCTTCGGTCATAAAAAGCTGGTCAAAGAGATTCCAATTGTCCCTATAGGCCAAAGAACCTACACCCTTTTTATACATGCGTTCCATAGGGTTGTAAAGCTCTCCTTTCTCTAGCTTTTTAATTTTCCCTTTCGTTTTAAGTATATTTTTAAAACTATCATTGGTGGGGTCGTCATTAAAATCCCCCATACTAATAATCTTTGCTTGCTCATCCAATCTTTGTAGGGAATCAATAATTCGTCTGTTTAGTTGGGCAGCGGCTATTCGGTTAGGCCGGCTTCTTGCTTCACCACCACTTCTAGATGGCCAGTGGTTGACTAAGAAAAATAATTGTTCACCATCCAACATGCCCCCAACAACCAATTGGTCCCTGGTGTAATTTCTTTCTTGCTCCTCATTTAAGAGCAATAGCCGATGACTTGCTGTGGAAGTTGGCACAAAAGCCGATTTCTTGTATAGTAAAGCAACATCAATGCCCCTTTCATCAGGTGAATCATAATGAATAATTTCATAGCCCTTGTCCCTAAGAACTTCTTGATGTATCAAATCTTTTATGACTCTTAAGTTTTCTACCTCACAAATCCCCAGAATGTCCGGGGAATTTCCCGTCTTGTCAGAGCCAATTTCCGATATGACTTTTGACATGTGAATTAGTTTTTGCTGATATCTTTCTTGGGTCCAATTATCCTTCCCCTCCGGTGTTCGGTCATCATCAAAAATCAAAGTGTCATTGGTGGTGTCAAAAAGGTTTTCAAGATTATAAAAAGCAACCGTTCTTATCTTATAAGAACTGCTTTGGGAAATTGCTAAAAAGGGAAACAGGAGTAAAAAAAGTAATTTCAAATTTATCATCGGGATATAAAATCTACTTCAATTAACGATTTTTTTAGCTGATTAAACCTCATTCTTGGTAAGAATAATCCTTAATTTGTTAATATTGATACGTTCTCCAAAAAATATAAGTAATTGAAACGCATTGGGTTTCTTTTTGTTTTCTCCTTTATTGCCCTGCATAGTCTTTGGTCTCAAGATAGGTATACACTTGATGGAAGATTAGTTTCCCAGAGAACGGAAAATCCCATTCCTCAAGCTGAAATTACAATTGAAGGGTCTAATAATATAGTAAGGTCCCAAGAAAATGGATTCTTTAGAATTACAACTGCAAAAAGGGAAATTCTACTAAGGATTTCGTCTGCGGATTATCTAATAAAACAAATACCTATAACCTTTACTTTGGATAGTTTGAGTTTAGGAACAATTATGTTGGAAGAGGACATCACCACTGAACAGACTACCAATCTCATTACGTTAACCGATAATGAACTTACGGATGATGGTATTGCCTCCAATCCATCCGGATTATTGCAGGCCACTAGAGACCTATTCCTTAACAGGGCGGCTTTTGATTTTGGTCAAGCCTTCTTTAGGGTAAGAGGGTATGATTCCCAAAATGGAAATATTTCCATCAATGGTATTAAAATGAACAAGTTTTATGATGGTAGACCGCAATGGAATAATTGGGGAGGACTGAATGATGTATTAAGAAATCAGCAATATACCAATGCGTTAGCACCTTCTGATTTTACCTTTGGTGGTATTTTAGGCAATACAAATATAGATACGCGCCCAAGTGGGTTAAGACCGGGAACTAGATTTACGGTATCTGCCTCCAATAGAACATATGCGGGTAGGTTTATGGCCACACACAATTCTGGACTGCTTGAGAATGGGCTGGCATATACTGTTTCAGTTTCTAAAAGATGGGCTAAAGAAGGGTATATAAATGGAACTTTATATGATGCCTATAGTGCCTATGTAGGAGGTGAGTATAAAATCAATGATAAAAACTCCCTTCAATTCACTGGAATATTTGCTTCTAACAGACGTGGGAGGTCATCGGCCATTACGGAAGAAGTTTTTCAATTGGCGGGTAATCGTTATAATCCTTATTGGGGGGAACAAGATAACAAGACCCGAAATTCCCGGGAGCGAGAAATTTCAGAACCTATCCTAATGCTAAATTATCGGGTGGAAAAAGATAAATTCAACTTGAATGCAGGTGTTTCCTATCAGTTTGGAACAAATAATAGAAGCAGACTAGGGTACTTTAATGCACCAAATCCAGATCCTACTTACTACCGGTACCTTCCCAGTTTTTATATCAATAGCCCTATAGGAGCAAACTTTACGAGTGCGAATCTAGCGAAGGAAGGGTTTCTAAACGAACCGCAAATTGATTGGGAGGCAATTTATAGGTCTAATGAAAGAGAGGCGGCGGCTTATCTCTTATATGATGATGTCACGGATGATCAACAATTTAACTTTAATCTCATCAGCAACTTTGATCTGTTACAGAATGTTCAGGTAGACCTGGGATTGAACTTTTCACAACTTTCATCTATCAATTATGCTAGAATTACTGATTTATTGGGGGCGCAGTTTCACAATGATATGGATGCCTTTTCCAATACCAAAAATGACATAGCAGGCCTGGTTCAAAAACAAAGAGGAGATGTTTTCAATTACAATTACATTTTGGACGCTACAAATTATTCAAGTTTTGCTCAGTTTAGGTATAGCAAGGCCAGATGGAGTGCTTTCATGGCCGGTGAATATTCAACTACTTCTTACCAAAGGGAAGGGCTTTTTCAAAATGAAAGATATATAAACAATTCTCTTGGCAAGAGTGATAAGGTAAATTTTTCCAACTACGGCGTTAAAGGAGGTGCAACCTATAAAATAACCGAAAGACATGTAGTGAACGTCAATGCTGCGCAAATTTATAAGGCACCAGTGCTTCAAAATGTTTTTGTAAATCCTAGGGAGAATAATGAGGTAGTTGCAAATATTCAAGATGAAAAAATTACGACGCTAGATGTTAACTACCATCTTAAGCTGCCTAATTTAACGGGTAGGTTGAGTGCCTTTTACACCCGATTTCAGAATATAACGGACATCAACTTCTTCTTTGTGGACACCGGGGTAGGGTCCGATTTTGTTCAAGAAGTATTGACGGATTTAGATAAGTTGCACTTAGGTACAGAACTCGGATTGGAATATAAGCTTTCATCATCCGTTAAAATGAATTTTGTGGCAGCCATAGGCAAATATGTATTTGCTAGTGACCCTAACGTTACTATCAATTTTGACACGGCAGGTAGAGAAGAGGATTTAATCAATATAGACGGAAACCTATCTTTGGGTCCGGCCCAAATAAAGGACTATAAGCTTGCTCAAGGTCCACAACAGGCATATGCTTTAGGTGTTGAATACAGAGACCCCAAATATTGGTGGATAGGTGCTACGGCTAACTACTTAGCAGATAATTATGCCAACATTTCTACTATTACCAGAACCTCCAGTTTTTATTTAGACCCGGAAACAGGAAATCCTTTCCCAGATGCTACTGCTGAAAATGTTGAAGAATTGCTAAGACAAAAACCTTTGGATTCTTTCTATTTGCTCAATTTAATAGGCGGGAAGTCATGGTTGAGAAACGGTAAATATATTAGTGTGTTCACTAGTATCAATAATGCGTTTGATGTGCAATTTAGGACTGGGGGGTATGAACAAAGTAGAAATGGAAATTTTGGACAGTTACGCGATGATAATTTGAGTGGCACCCCTTCATTTGCCCCTAAATATTGGTATGGCTATGGACGTACCTTCTTTTTAAACATCGCCTATAGTTTTTAGAAGTATGGAAAAACGGAAATTTTTAATGATACGCTTCTTTGAATACATATTATTGGTGATTGTTTTTGCTACTTGCTTTTTGTCCTGTAATAGGGAATATGATCCTCCCAAATCGGAATGCGATGAAAATATAATGGCTAATGCTACTTATACAGAAATTAAAGAACTCTATATAGATGAAACCATACAAATTCAAGAGGATTTAATAATTGAGGGCTTTGTAATTTCTTCAGATGAGGAAGGTAACTTTTTTAGCGTACTGCATATTCAAGATGCTGTTGCTAATCCTAAAGAAGCCTTTCAAATAGAAATAGATATAAGGGATTCTCACTTACTGTACCCTATTGGCAGTAAAGTGTTTATAAAACTAAAAGGATTGTATCTGGGTAAGAGTGGCGATGTTTATAAACTGGGTGCAACCTTTGAGTCCTTTGGAAACGTATCCGTGGGTCGTTTACCTGCTAATGTGGTAGATGAACATATCATTCCCTCTTGTGATGACCCTTCAATAATTCAACCTGTAAAAATTTCTATCGAAAGATTGAACGAGTATCCTTCTGGTATTCTAGTATCCTTGGACAGTTTGGAGTTTGTTGAGGAAGAATTACTGCTTCCGTTTGCCAACGAGGCAGAGGAGACCGTTAGAACTTTGATTAATTGTGACGACCAAATAATATCCCTAGTGAATAGTGGGTATTCCGATTTTCAATCTGAAATTGTACCGGATTTAAATGGAAGGGTCACTGGGATTCTTTTGGAGGGTGAGTTGATAATAAGAAGTTTACAGGATATGGAATTCACCAATGATAGATGCGCTCCGTTTATAGATGAGTTTACTTCTAATCAGCTTTTTATCTCAGAATTGGCTGACCCCGATAACAATGTGGGTGCTAGATTTGTTGAAATTTTCAATGCTTCGGAAACCGCCTTAAGTTTAAAAGGATGGTCTTTAGTCAGGTATACAAATGCAAATACTGAGGTAAGTTCTATGGTTGACCTTTCAGAAATTGTATTGGAAGGAAAAACGACACTTGTTATCAGCCCCAATGAAGAGGAGTTTCAAAGAGTGTATGGTTTTGCACCGGATATGGCTATTGGCAGCAATAGTCCTGCAGATTCTAACGGTGATGACAACCTGCAACTTATAGACCCTTTCGGAAAGGTAATTGATGCATTTGGAGTAGTAGGAGAGGACGGTTCCGGAACCGATCACGAGTTTGAGGATGGACGGGCTTTAAGAAAATTGAATGTTGATATGGCGAACCCAAACTTTGCTAATAGTGAATGGGAAATTTATAATGATACGGGTGCGGCAGGTACCAATAATCAACCCCAAATTGCTCCGGAGGATTTTACACCTGGGGAGCGGAATTAATTGAAATAAGCTTCAAGTATTTCTTTGGAAACAGGTTTGGAAAGGTAATTATTCTCTAACCCATAGCTTTTGGCTTTTTCTGCATCCGCTGGATCTATAGATGAACTCATGATTAGAATAAGAGGTGTGGTTTTCTCAGAGGGATGTATTCTCTTAAACTCCTCAACAAACTCCCATCCGTTCATAATGGGCATATTTAAATCAATGAAAATGACGGAGGGCAATGGTTGATTGCCCTCTATTAATTCTTCAAATTCGTCAATCGCATCTTGCCCATTCTCAAAAACTAAGGGATTGGGGTCCGTTTCCCCATCATATTTTTTTAGTGCCCTTTTTAATCCAAAAACCGAAATGGCGTCATCATCTATTATGCAAATGCTTTTTAAGGCTTCATTCATTCATTCCAGCTTTTAAAAGTGACTATTCTAAGTGTACAGTGTACACCCTATGTTTCTGTGGTCTTATCGTGTTCTATTCCAATATTCTTTAGTACTGTATGTAAATCTTCGCGAACCACCGGTTTCAAAATATAATTATCAACTATTTCATAATTTCTTATCCGTTCCAAATCACGAGGGTCTATGGAAGAACTAATAATGTAAATGACCGTTTTTTCCCTGTTTGGATTAGGAATTTTTACAAATTCATCCAAAAACTCCCATCCGTTCATGATGGGCATATTAAGGTCTAAGAAAATTATGGGTGGGATGGATTCTCCGCTTTCGACAATATCTTCAATTGCTTCAATAGCATCTTGACCGTTATTGTAAACCATGATTTCATCACTGAAATCAACTTCCTTCATTATTCGTTTGGTACTATAGACAAAAATGGGGTCATCGTCAATAATACAAGTACTACTTACTTTAGCCATTATTCTGGGGTTTGGTTGTTCTCAAAATACAATTTAAAAGTAGTTCCTATGCCTACTTCACTTTCTACTTCTATTTTACCTCTCATGGATTCCATTTGGTTTTTGGTAATAAAGAGGCCAATGCCTTTTGCATCTTTATTTTTATGAAAGGTTTTATACATGCCAAATATTTTCTTGCCATGTCTTTTTAGGTTAATTCCTAGCCCATTATCCGCAAAACTTAAAATTACATGATTTTCGGTAATTTCTGTTGTAATGTTTAAAGTGGGAGTACGTTTGGGCGAACTATATTTAATACTATTGGTAATTAAATTTAAGAATATGCTGTCTATATATGCCGGAATACCGTTTACGGTTAAATTATGGGGCATATCTACAGTGCATTGTACCTTTTTGTCATTTAATAGAACACTTAGGTTCTTTTTTACCGTGTGTAGGGTTTCAGGTAGGTTTACGGGTACCATTTTTTCATTGGCACCTACTTTTAGTTGAACCACATCGTTAAGATGTACGACGGTTTCATTCAGGCTTTCAGAGGCATCCTTGAGCATAGAATGGATTTCCGTTACTTCGGATTCATCCTTTTCCCCTTCTAAAAAGCCAGTGAGCATGGAGAGGTTGGTAGCGTGTGATCTTAGATTATGTGATACAATATGGGCAAAATTCAAAAGGCTATCATTTTGCTGCTTGGTAATATTTAAAAGCCTGGTCAATTCTTCTTCAGCCTTAATTCTTTGGGAGATATCCATTACCTGCGAAATAAAATGCGAAAGTCTCCCTTCAATATTTCTAACCGCTGTTACCGTCAATATCGCAAAAATAGTCTTACCTTCTTTATTAAGGTATCTTTTTTCTATTTTGTAACTATCCCGCTTACCTTTAATTACTTCATTAAGAAGCGCTACATCCTTTTCTAGGTCTTCTGGGTGCGTAATATCTTGAAAGTTTTTGTTTCGCAACTCTTCTTCCGTGTATCCCAATTTTGAACATAATTGCTTGTTCACCTGGATCCACTCCCCTTTTAAACCTACCAATGCCATACCCGTTGTAGATTTCTCAAAGGCCCTGTGCAAGGACTCTTCGCTACGTTCAAGCATTAATTGTGTTTTGGAAAGCTCTGTGATGTCAAAGTTGGTGCCTATCATTTTGGTGGGCGTACCTTTCTCGTCATAAATAATGACAGCCCTGGCACCTAAGTGTCTAATTTCTCCTTTTGGGGTGACGATTCTATACTGGGTCTCATATTCTTTTTTGCCTTCTAGGGCATTGTTATGTGTAGATACAATAGTATCTAAATCATCTGGGTGAACGGCCCTTCTCCAATGATGTCTGTTGTTAGGGTTAAAATTGATTCTTTTAACTCCATATAATTTGTACATGTTGTCATCCCATACAAAGTCTTCATTGAGCATAGAGTATTCCCATATTCCTATATTGGATCCAGTGGTGGCAATGGCAAGTCTATTGGAAACCTCATTTAATTTGATTTCCATTCTTTTCTCATCATCAATATCTTGAAAAGTACCAAAAATACGAACACACTTGCCGTGTTTCATTTCAACACTGCCCATGGCACGTACCCAACGTTCCCTTCCTTTAGCAGTGACAATAACAAGGTTGACATCCCAAGGGGTGCCATCTGCCATGGCTCGCGCCACTACTTTTGAAATAGTATCTCTATGCCTACCTTCTTTATAGAATTTAATTCCCTCCTCCAGTTTGGGCATATAGTCCAATGGAAGCTCATGAATTTGTTTGGTGATGTCTGTCCAATAGAGATCATTGGTGAGTAAATCAATTTCCCAACCGCCAATTTTGGCAACTTCAACAGCTTTTTGGTGAATCTCTTCCTTTCTTTTATTTTCAGAAATATCTTCTAGAAAGAGGATGATTCCTGTAATAATGCCGTCAAGGTTTCGCTGAGGTTTCACTTTCCATTTTAACCACTTTACAATACCTTCCACCACCAATTTTTTTGCGTCATTTTGATGGGATTCTCCTCTAAGGCATTTAGGTAGTACTGTTTCCAATTCTGATTTCAAGTACGGCATAACCTCAAAGAGGTTTATACCTAGTAAATTAGAATTTGGAACAGAAAATTTGTCTTCCCAAACCGAAGAATAGGTCTGAAAACAATATTGGTCATCCAGTAACGCAATGGCTACAGGTGCTTCTTTGATAAGCGTGTTAATGGTTAAAGTGTCCAATACAAGGGGGGTTTGGAGAGTGAAGTTATAAAAATATGTTCAAAAGTAGGAAAATATCTAAAAATTAATGGTTATTTACCTTAATCGTGTAATCCACTGCAATTACTACTATACAAGGATTTATAAATAAATTTAATAGTGCTATTTTATAAAAGTCAATTGAGGATATTTGAAAGAGATTCAATTTTGTAATTTTCAGTCGATTTGCTTTCATAGTATTATGAACGTCATTTTTAATAACATTTGTATGAATGAAGATTTTTTAAATTATATAAGGTCTGGGAATGTAGGAAAGGTATCAACAGCAATTGCAGACAATCCTAAGCTCATGTCCGTTAAAGACCAAAGAGGTTCCACGCCCCTTATTTTAGCTACCTATTATAATCAATATGAAATTGCCCAATTGTTGTTGGAGAAAGGTGCAGAAGTAGATGAAGTAGATGGGGCCGGTAATACGGCATTAATGGGCGTCTGTTTTAAAGGATATGATGGGTTGGCAGAATTGTTGGTGAATAAAGGAGCCAATGTAAATGTGAAAAATTCCATGGGGGGTACCTGCTTAATTTATGCAGCTACATTTAACAAACCTAAAATTGCAAAGTTGCTACTGGATAATGGAGCGGATACAAGCGTAAAGGATAATAGGGGACATACGGCCCTCGACCATGCCAAGTTACAAGGTTCCCATGAGCTTATTAACATGTTGGAAGTGTAATGGATTTAAGTGCGGAAGAACAACTTAATTTAGTAAAACGCCTTAAATCAATAGCTGATATTGGATTGGTCTATGCCGAAAGTGATTACTCAGAGGAACGCTATCAAGAAGTTAGGCAAATAAGTCTCCAATTAATGGCGCAAATTTCGGGTACACAACTTAAGACTTTAGATAACTTCTTTCTTCCTGAAAAAGACTATCCAACGGTAAAAGTAGATGTTCGGGGTTTTGTTCTAAATGAACAAAATGAGATTTTAATGGCGAAGGAAAGATTGGATAACAAGTGGACAATTCCCGGTGGTTGGGCAGATGTAGGGGATACTCCCTCTGAGGCTGTTATAAAAGAGATAAAGGAAGAAACCGGTTATGAAGCTGAAGTGGGTAGACTTTTGGCCATTTATGATAAAAGATGTCACCCTCATCCCCCACAAACATTCTATATTTATAAATTGATATTTCTTTGCAATATAACCGGAGGTGTCCAAAAGCATGGATATGATATGGAAGCCGTTGGATTCTTTAAAATAAATGAATTACCAGAACTTTCTAAAGATCGTATTCTCTCCTCACAACTTCAGCAGTTGTATGAGTTGGCTAAAGGAGAGGGAAGTAAGGTACATATTGATTGATTTATGAAAGAGGAATTACATATAGCCATGGTGCAAACAGCCTTGGAATGGGAAAAACCCGAAGTCAATAGAAAATCGATTTCTAATAAAATCGATTTAATTTCCAAAGACGTGGATATCATTATTTTACCCGAAATGTTCACTACCGGTTTTACCATGACCCCTGAGAATATAGATATTTCCGAAGGCTGTAAAACCATAGATTGGATGCAAAATATTGCAGACGGGAAAGGGGTGGCCATTGTGGGTAGTGTGGCCTATAATACAGGAAAGGAATTTGTTAATCGGCTATTTTTTGTTGCCCCAAATGAAAAAGAGGTATATTATGATAAGCGTCATACCTTTACATTGGCGGGAGAGGACAAGGTGTATAAAGCGGGAAAAGATAAGTTGATTGTAGACTACTTGGGATTTAAAATTTGTCCGCTGGTATGCTATGATCTTAGGTTTCCTGTATGGGCAAGAAATGTGGACAACTATGATGTTCTTTTATACGTAGCTAATTGGCCAAAGCTCAGAGTGGCTGCTTGGGATGCCCTTTTAAAAGCTCGTGCCATTGAAAATATTTCCTATTGTATTGGAGTTAACAGAATTGGGGTAGATCAAAAAGGCAATGAATATTCTGGGCATTCGGGCGTATATGACTGCTTAGGCAGCCAAAAGGTTTTCTCCCAAAAAGAGGAGGTGATATATGCAACCTTGTATAAAAACCATATTACCGAAACAAGGAAAAAACTGAAGTTTTTAGAAGACAGGGATAATTTTACTCTCGTATTGTAAACGTCTCCACTTTTTCCCAATTGGCCCTTACTTCAATAACATCAGGATAATAACTAATTCGCTCAGGTTGTAATTGCTTTAGGTAATTACCGGTATCCCATCGATTATTTCCGTTTTTGTCAAAAATTACTTTTAAAAGATAATTTCCTGGGTCTAAATGATTGAACTCAAAGGATTGGGGTTCATTAGCAATTATTTCGCGCTCAAGACTTCCTTGCTCATCCGTTAGTTGTACAATTAAAGGATAGGCATCCTCTGCTACTTTTACCTCAAACCTCAAATTTCCATAATCGGCATAGCTCCCGGTTGATAAAAAATAAGAGAGGGTGTCATTGGCTTGGCCAAAGAAATCTTCAATCGCTCCCGGCAGTAAATCCAGTTGATAACTTGAATTGGGTTCTTTTTCAAAATTTATGTCAACTTTATTCAAAACGGTGTCCAATTCACTCTTAAAGGTAATGGCAACAGAATCTTGGTTCATCATGCTCATTAAGGTGGTGTCAATAGAAATGAGAGGTGTGTTGGCTCCAATGAAAAAGGACTCCGTAAAACTTAATGAACTGCTTTGATTAGGGTTTAAACGTAAAGAGTCAATGCCAACCTTCCTATTTTTGACCGTAAAAGTGTCCTTTACTTTTAATCTCTCATTGGTAACCGTAAAAACGATGGAATCCATTTCGTAGGGAGTCAGCCAAAAATTTAGAGTATCCTTGTCCTTTTCCTTCACTATTTTTGTTGAAACAGTGTCCGGCAGTGTAGTAAGAGGTGTTATCTCCACGCCTGTCGCATCCCCATAGTATCCAAACTGTATTCTGTTTTTGGCAACAAGACTAGGTACTGCCATACTGTAATTGGGTACTTCCTTGAACAAGTTTAAAACGTAAGTAGAGTCCGTCGGTAACGTAATAGTATCTGGTAGGAAAGCAATTTTGTCTGCGTTTTGGTCAAAAACATGGTTTTTGGCCGCATCCTTTAGGGCAAAAAGCTTGTATTGACCTTCCTTTAAATTTTTTAATCTAAATATAACGGCACTGTCAAGGGTGTTGGTGATATAATTGGGAGGTTTTTTGTAAACTGTGGAATCTGTGTAAGCTGTATCCATTTCATACAACATGATACTTATAAAGTCATCAGCCTTTCTTTTATAGGCATCCTTTACGGCACCTGTAAGTTGCAGAGAATCTATATAATCTCCCGTTGAGAAAACATAGGTTAAGAAAGAACTTGGGTTTCCTTCATTGTTGTCTTGAACACTTTGGCCAAAATTTATGGTATAGGTGGTGTTATCCTTTAAGGTGTCTTTGAATTTGAATTCCACATACTTGCTGGCGCCACCTTGAGGCGTAATATCTGGCTGATATTTTAATGGTGGAGAAACTATTAATTGGTTTTGTACGTCTTCCAATTTTATAAGCTCATCAAAATAAAGACGAATTCGTTTCGCTTTAAAGTTGGTGGTCATACTATCGGGTTCGGTTTTTACCAAGGTAGGAGGCGTAATATCCTTAGGGCCACCAGATGGGCTACCTTTTCTGGCACACTGCCAAAGGCTGTTCACAATTAAAAGAAGAAAAAGAAACGCCGTAAACCTACGCACCATAAACCAGAAATATGGATACAAAGAAACGACTAATTTTTGGCAAAAACCATAATTAGGGTACTACGGCCATACTAGTAATATATAGTTTGGTGTCTATGCCGATTGAAAGAGCTTGAGCACATATTTCCATGGTACCACCAGTGGTAATAACATCATCTACCAATAGAATATTTTTGCCCGTTAGCCTTTCTGGGTTATTTAAGGCATATAAAGAGGTTTGCTGCTGCCATCTTCCCAACCGGTTCTTTTTGGTCTGCGTTTTAGTATTCGCGGTTTTAACAAGAATATCATCTATATAATCAGCTTCAAGGTACACTGCCAATTTTTTAGCGAATTTGCTTACTTGATTATATCCCCTCTTTTTTAATTTTTTGGAATGTAGCGGTACAGGTATTACAAGATCTATTTTACCGTCTAGCTCTTTACTGTCTTTTAACAATTGACCGTACCACTCTCCTAAAAAGTCACCAATTACTTCTTGATTTCTATATTTTAGGTTATGAATGAGCTGTTGAACAATCCCTTTTTTTGAGAAAAAAAGGAAAGAACTCGCTTTTTCTATGTTAATTCGACCATAAAATATACGGTCAACGGGATTTTCTTCGTTAAAAGAATAATCGGTGAGTGGCAAATTGTTCCGACAAGTGGTACAGACCAGTTCCTCTCCTCTGATTAAATGAGCATTACATCCAAAACAGACCCTAGGGAAAAGGACCGTAATGATATCAATTATTATATTTGTTAACTTTTTATACAGCAAAATCTAAGCTCGAAAAGATCGACTTACCTAAAGCGCACCGTTCCCAATGAACGTTCAAGATACTAAATTCAATTACAAGATTATTTTTGCTGCCCTGGTTGCCGTAATTATCGGTATTCTTATAGCTTTTTATTACAGTTATGCCCAGAACAAAAGCGAAATAGCCTTTTTACAACGTGAAAAGGAACTTCTTGTTCAGGATTTGAATTTAATGAAAACCGATGTTGATAGGCTCTCTGCGCTCAATGAGGTAAACGAAATTGAATTGGAAAGTTCAAAATATAGAATTCAACAATTATTGGATTCCGTTGGGCAATTAAATTTCACTATCGAAAAACTGAGAGAGTTTAAGACCGAATTAAGAAGGCTCGAGTCTAAAAATGATAGTTTAAAGCTTAAAAATAATTTCCTTAGGTATAATAATACGCTACTTACTGAGAAGTATGAAAAGACCAAAAGGGAATTGGAACAGCTGAAAGGAAAGAGTGTTTCCTTGGCAGAGGCAGAGGCCATGCAAAGGCAGAAAATCAAGGAACTTAATCGGGAGTTAAAATCTAAAAGTTACCTAAGCCTTCAGGGCACGGAGGGAAGTGGTTTTAGGTTGCGCAGTGGCAAGCCAATTAATACCAATAAAGCCTCAATCATTGAAAAACTTCGCGGTTGTGTAACGGTTTTGGCAGATATAAGGGAGATGAACACCATGAAGGTTATCTACTATCAGTTTTTAGATCCCAACATGACCGTAGTTGCAGACAATGCGAATACCATTTCTGTAAACGGAAATGTCTACAGTAAAAGAGTTGAGTTTAAATTCAACGGTGAGGACACCAATATCTGCGACTTTATTACCATCCCTCAAGGTTCGTTGGAAGAAGGAATGTACAGGCTTAACATTTTTGAAGGACAAAAACTACTGTCCTCTACGGAATTTGAGCTGAAATAATTTTTTTTGACTTTAGGTAATATCCTATTTTTGCCGCATGGCAAAACAAGAAGACGATTTTAAGAGGGTTATCTCCCATGCAAAGGAATACGGGTACGTATTTCAATCCAGTGAAATATATGATGGTTTAAGCGCTGTTTATGACTATGCTCAAAACGGTGCGGAACTAAAAAAGAATATTAGGGATTATTGGTGGAAAGCCATGGTGCAACTCAATGATAATATTGTAGGTATAGACGCCGCCATATTTATGCACCCCACTACTTGGAAAGCTTCCGGGCACGTTGATGCGTTCAATGATCCCATGATAGACAACAAAGACTCTAAAAAAAGGTATCGTGCAGATGTTTTGGTAGAGGATTACGTTGCTAAAATCGAGGCAAAAATAGAGAAAGAAGTTGCCAAAGCAGAAAAGAGATTTGGCGATAAGTTTGATAAAGAACAGTTTTTGGCTACCAACCAAAGAGTGATAGATTATCAAGAACAAGCAAGATCTATTCTTAGTAGATTGGCCAAATCTTTGGAAAAAGAAGATTTGTCAGATGTAAAAAAGCTTATTGAAGAGTTGGAAATTGCCTGCCCTATGTCCGGTTCTAGAAACTGGACAGATGTGAAGCAATTCAACCTAATGTTCGGTACAAAATTGGGAGCATCTGCGGAAAGTGCCATGGATTTATATCTACGTCCAGAAACGGCTCAAGGTATTTTCGTAAACTTTTTGAACGTTCAGAAAACCAGCCGAATGAAAATTCCTTTCGGTATAGCACAGACAGGAAAAGCTTTTAGAAATGAAATTGTTGCTAGGCAGTTCATTTTTAGAATGAGGGAGTTTGAACAAATGGAAATGCAGTTTTTCATTAAACCGGGCACTCAAATGGAGTGGTATGAAACATGGAAGGAAAACCGGATGAAATGGCATTTAAGCCTTGGTTTGGGAGAGGATAATTATCGTTTTCATGACCATGAAAAATTGGCGCATTATGCAGATGCAGCCGCGGATATTGAATTTCGCTTTCCTTTTGGGTTCAAGGAATTGGAAGGAATACACTCCAGAACAGACTTTGATTTAGGTAATCACGAGAAATATTCCGGTAAAAAATTACAATACTTCGATCCTGAAACCAGGGAGAGTTATGTGCCCTACGTGCTTGAAACTTCTATTGGCTTAGACCGTATGTTTTTGGCCGTATTCTCTAATTCCTTACAGGAAGAGGAGTTGGAAAACGGTACCTTTAGGACGGTGCTTAAGTTACCTCCTGTACTGGCGCCCACAAAAGCGGCTATCTTTCCTTTGTTGAAAAAGGACGGATTGCCAGAACTTGCCCAAGAAATTGTAGATGACTTAAAATGGGACTTTAATGTTCTATATGATGAAAAGGATGCCGTGGGTCGTCGTTATAGAAGGCAGGACGCTAATGGTACCCCCTTTTGCATTACGGTAGATCATCAATCTTTGGAAGACCAAACGGTGACCATTCGCCATAGAGATTCTATGGAACAGGAACGTGTAGCCATTGCCGATGTGAAACGTATTATTCACGAGCAAGTAGACATGAAAACTTGGTTGCAGAAAATTCAATAGGCCACTACTGCTATCTTTTAAATTTTTCTATAACCGATAGCCTAGTCTTAGACTGGTATAATAATTTCTCGGGTTACCTGGATAGTAATATCTAGGTTCCCCGCCAAAACTACCGGCATTGATCAATACCGAGGATGCGTATTTTTCATCGAAAATATTATCAATTCCAAAATCTGCACCAAGGGTAAATTTGTCAGATAGTTTTTTATGGTAGCCCATTCTTGTGGTAAAAACCGTGTAGGGTTCACTTTCCAGGCTATTGTCATCTCGCAGTGGAATTTCTGATACGTGGCGATGCGTCGTATTCCAATAAAAATCCTTGAACAACTTAAGCTGAATGCCGGCAGTACGTTGTTGCTTGGGAACTCCAGTTAAAGGATTTCCAGAATAGTCTTCGTCCTCATCGGTAAAATCTAAAAACTCATGATCATTAAGGGTATAGCTTACAAAAGGGGATAGGTGAAAATTAGGGCTTAGGTCCCATAGATAATCCATGTAAATTTCAAGTCCTCTATGTCTGGTTTTTCCGGCGTTTCTGCCAATGTATTGGTCTTCGGCTACCCTTTCCGCTACCAATAGATTTTTTACGTTCATTTGGTAGAGGTTCAGATTGAGGTGAAATTTTTTATCATCAAGAAATAAGTCTGTTCCTATTTCATAGTTCATTCCGGTTTCTTGAGAAATATCGGGATTAATGACTCCGTCTGGGGTAAGTGTCTGTTCAACCGTAGGATTTGAAAAACCTCTACTTATATTGGAAAATAATTCAATATTATCAGTGGCTTCATAAGTGATGTTAAAGTTAGGGAGAACAATGGTCTTAAAACTTCTTTCTGCACTTTGGTTGTTGGGGCCTGTGTTGAATCTATCCCTAAAATCATAGGAAGTTTTATTAATGTTGACCCCAATTTGGGTTTTCAATTTTTCGGTAAGAGGAAAGAGCACCGACCCAAAGAGATTTAATTGCTCTCTAAATTCTTTGTTATTAGCAAATTGTGGACCTTTTAAACTACCGTTTTCAGGTTGGGTCAAAGTTTCAAAAAGAGCCCAGTTATATTCATCTTTATATAGCTCCCCGCCAAAATGGTATTCGGCCAAGGCAGTAAAAGCATTAAAGGTTCCAGAAAATTTAGTTCTAGCACCAAACCCTTTAGTAATTTCATCTAAAAAGCCTAACGGTCTTGGTCGCCTTTCAAAATGATCCAAATAGCTATAAAAGACACTCGTGGTATTTTTTAGACTGTTGCTAAAGTAATGGCTGTAGTTAATGCCTGTGAGCGTATAGTTGTTTGTTTCAAAACCCGAAACTCCTCCCCAATTAGCAGCAGCTTGCTTTGGATTTTCCATCAATGCGGTAATTCCTAAGGAGCTTGCAATGTGCGCCGTATAGTCAATATGATTAATTAAAAGACCGATGGTGTTTTTTTCATTGATTTTGAAGGAGGTGTTCAATAGAATTCCATCACGGTCAAAATTACTGTTGTCACGATAGCCGTTCATGCTCATATGACCGTATTGCAGTCCAATACGCAATTTACCGTCAAAATGGTTGAAGGAAAGGTTGTTTTTAACCAAACCAAAGGAACCAACCGTGAGATTGTTGTTAAAATTGGTTGCTTTGCCTAAGGCTTCCTTGGGGGTTAAAATTATGGCTCCGCCAAGATTGCTGCCAAATGATGTTGCTTTAGGTCCTTTTACTACTTCGATTTGACTAAGGTTTTCTAAGTCGAAAGCTTCTATAGTTGAAAACCCGGAACCATCCGTGACCGGAATTTCATTATAATAAAGCCGGAGTTTGTCTGTTCCAAAAGCAGTTCTACTTCCAATACCCCTTACGGTAATTCTATTGGTATTTATAGCGCCGGAAAAGACAAAAACCCCAGGTATTTGGTTCACCGAAGAAACAATATCTGCAGGGCTGTAATTTTGAAAAGTCTTGGCAGAAATGACCAATGAAGGTTCAATTCCCAAGCTTTTTTTAGATTTTAATGCGTCTAAAAGAATAACCTCATCCAGTTGGGTAATGCTGTCGTTTTCAATAGTGCTTTGAGACCAAGCTGCGAATGATAGCAAGAGGATTAAAAGGGGAGTAAACTTCATGATTGGAATAATTGGGGTAAAGATACAAGACTTGCCTTGGTTTAATAACAATAATGAGCCAAAAATTGATGCGTATAACTTCTCTAGTCCATAGCTACATTGGATTTTTATAAGTTGGAGGCTTTCCCTATTTTCGGGCAAATTCAAAATAGGTGAAGATAGTTTCGTACAATGTTAATGGTATAAGGGCGGCATTAAAGAAGGGCTTTTTAGAATGGTTAATGACCGTAAACCCAGATGTGGTCTGTTTGCAAGAAATCAAGGCAATGGAAGAACAGTTGGATCTATCTTTGTTTGAAGCAGCCGGTTACCCGTATCATTATTGGTTCAGTGCTCAAAAAAAGGGCTATAGTGGCGTGGCCATTCTGTCCAAAAGAAAACCTGATAATGTGGCGTTCGGAACCGGTATCGCCTATATGGATTTTGAAGGACGTAATTTAAGGGCAGATTTTGGGGATGTTTCCGTAATGAGTATGTACGTGCCATCAGGAACCAATTTGGCCAGATTGGAACATAAACTTATGTACATGGCAGATTTCCAGGTCTATGCCGATGAATTGAGAAAAACCCATCCAAATCTTATAATTTTGGGCGATTATAATGTTTGTCATGAAGCTATAGATATTCATGATCCGGTAAGGAATAAAAATGTTTCCGGATTTCTACCTGTGGAGCGGGAGTGGATGACCCAATTTCTTAAGAGTGGTTTTATAGATAGCTTTAGATATTTTAATCCTGCGCCAGACAATTATACTTGGTGGAGTTACCGGGCCTATGCAAGGGCCAATAATAAAGGTTGGCGGCTTGATTACGGTATGGTCGCAGACACTTTGGAAGACAGATTAAAGCGTTCCGTAATTCTCTCCGAAGCAAAACACAGTGATCATTGTCCAATATTATTGGAGCTGGAAAATTAATGTTCAAAAGAGGAACTAGGCCCATAGGATTTCTTTAAATTTGAAACTTCTTAAAAGCAACACCCCAAAAAACCATGAAGTACACTAAACTTCCACATACAGATATAGAAGTAAGTAAAATTTGCCTTGGAACTATGACGTGGGGCAACCAGAATACGGAAGCTGAGGGTCATGAACAAATGGATTATGCTTTGAATCAGGGAATCAACTTTTTTGATACTGCAGAACTCTACCCAATTCCTGCACATCCTGATAGACATTCGGTTACGGAAAAGATAATAGGTACTTGGTTCAAAAAAAATGGAAACAGGGATAAGGTCGTACTTGCATCCAAAATTGCAGGTAAAGCAGATTTCACTAAGTTTATAAGAACAACAGGCTTTAAAAAAGATTCCATTATTGAGGCTGTCAATGCCAGTCTCTCCCGACTACAAACGGATTATATAGATCTGTACCAGTTGCATTGGCCGGAACGAAATACCAATTACTTTGGAAAACGGGGCTACAAGCATGATGTAAGTGACCATTGGGAGGATAATATTCACCAAGTACTGGAAACACTACGTGATTTGGTTCGTGAAGGAAAGATTAGGCATGTAGGTTTATCCAATGAAACACCATGGGGAACCATGCGTTTTTTAACGGAAAGTAAGGTGCATGCAAGCCTGCCCCGTATGTTGACCATTCAAAACCCCTACAGTTTGTTGAACAGGCTTTTTGAAGTAGGACTGTCCGAAATTTCAATTAGGGAAAAAATTGGACTTTTGGCCTATTCTCCTTTAGGATTCGGGACTCTTTCAGGAAAGTATTTGGGAGGTATGATGCCTGCCAATAGTAGGTTGAACTTATTTCCTAATTATGCTAGATATAGTAGCGAAACTGCCGTGAAAGCGACTGAACAATACAATACGCTTGCCAAAGAAAACGGATTAAGCCTTGCTCAAATGGCATTGGCATTTGTGAATACGAGACCATTTATAACAAGCAACATTATTGGTGCAACCACTATGAGCCAATTAAAAGAGAATATTGCGAGTATTGATGTAGAACTGTCAGAAGAGATATTAAAGAATATCGAGGCCATACATGGTCAAATCCCTAACCCAGCACCCTAATTTACTATGTATTTTTTGAAAGTTGGTCTAGGGCAATTGGTGCTGATTGTTTTGGTGATATTGGTGATTTTGGTTTGTGCGCGGATTATGCGAGATAGACGTTAACCGAACAAATCGCTGACAACATCTTCAATTCTTGAGCAACGGTGAATATTGATTTTTGTGTTTTTTAGCCCTATTTTATTGTTTTTGGAAACGTAGATTTCAGTAAACCCTAGCTTTTCTGCTTCTATAATCCGTTGGTCCACACGTTGAACCGGTCTGATCTCTCCCGCTAGGCCCACTTCCGCAGCAAAACATACCCCTTTTTCAATAGTAATGTCTTCATTACTTGAAAGAATGGCAGCTATAACCGCAAGATCAATGGCTGGATCATCTACTGAAATGCCTCCTGTGATATTTAAAAAGACGTCCTTGGCACCTAATTTAAAACCGGCTCGCTTTTCCAAAACGGCCAAAAGCATGTTGAGTCGTTTGGCATTATAACCGGTTGTGGAACGTTGGGGGGTGCCATAAACTGCTGTGCTTACGAGTGCCTGAATTTCGATCATTAAAGGTCTCATTCCCTCAATTGTAGAGGCTATGGCCGTTCCGCTTAGTTTTTCGTCGTTTTTGGAAATGAGGATTTCAGAAGGATTGTTTACTTGCCTTAGTCCACCACCTTGCATTTCGTAAATACCTAGTTCGGCCGTAGAGCCAAATCGGTTTTTTAACGATCGGAGAATTCTATATACATAATTTCTATCACCTTCAAACTGTAGAACGGTATCCACCATATGCTCCAAAATTTTAGGGCCCGCAATGGAACCGTCTTTGGTAATATGTCCTATTAGAATAACAGGAGTGTTGGTTTCCTTTGCAAATTTTATGAGTTCTGCCGTACATTCACGAATTTGAGATATGCTTCCGGCGGCAGATTCTATATAATCTGAATGTAGTGTTTGAATGGAATCTATGACCACAATATCCGGTTCGGTGGCTTCTATCTGCCTAAAAATGTTTTGAGTTTTGGTTTCAGTAAGTATGTAACAGTTTTCGCTATTTGGATGGATGCGGTCTGCCCTCATTTTTATCTGTTTTTGGCTTTCCTCGCCTGAGACATACAAGGTGGTATAGGGTAGTTTAAGGGCTATTTGTAATAATAAGGTACTTTTTCCAACTCCAGGTTCACCACCTAAAAGAACCAATGCACCGGGAACCAAACCTCCTCCAAGTACCCGATTAAATTCTAGGTCAAATGTGTTAAGCCTTTTTTCTTTATCTGTACTGATTTCATGAACCCTAAGAGGCTTTGAAACTTTTTTTGCCGTATTGGAACTACTTTTCCAACCTTGCTTTTCCTCTTTCTGCACCAGTTCCTCTACAACGGTATTCCATTGTTTGCAAGAAGAGCATTGACCAACCCATTTTGCGTACTGGGCTCCACAATTTTGACAGAAATAAGCAGTTTTTACTTTAGCCATGAAGTACCTGTTTGAAAAGATGTAAAGGTACTAAAACATAAGATTTGATAAGGACTATACAGGTCTATCGAACAATAGCATCAAAGCAAAAAACTCTAATATCCAAAATCTGCTTTAAGGGCATCTATTTTTTCTAAAGCCATTTCCTTTGTAAGGAAGTCTATTTCATCCATTCCAAAGGCTTTTTCAAAGGTTTTGAGGGCTTTTTTAGGTTCGCCCATCTGTTCGTAATATTCACCTTCAAAATAAAACCCCATCATGGTATCCGGGAACTCTTTTTTGCAAAGGTCTGATAGTGGCTTTAAAGATTCTATATCCTCCTTTTTTCTAGAGGCCGCGTAAATAGCCATGATATCGTTCAAATCAACCATTTTCTTTATGCCGAACAATTCTTCAATACCATTGTATTTGTTTTCAAGATATTGAAAGACGGGTTCTTCTGAGGTAAGTATTTGCTCTTTGTACTCTTTAGGGCTTATGGGTTTGAACATGCCAAAAATGTTATCAAATGCCTTTCCTATCCCATAGGTTGCAATGGAAATATGGTCTGCACCTTCATATTTTTGGAAATTGTAATGAAGGGTTTCTTTATCAATTTCCTTAATGGCATTATGCATTGCCAAAATACGCTCGGTATCCTTGTTTTTTTCATCCTCAATAATGAGTTCATAGAACATCTGTTTGTCAAATGCAGATAAACGTGAAGGTACCCTAGATTCCATCTCAGGAGCCAAGGTGGGAGAAATATTAATATAAGCGTTGAATAATGAATTTTCTTTAAACAGCCAATAATTGGTATAATTGGCAGTGATGTCGTAACCAACTACCATTTTAAAAGGGGCGGTACTGTAATTGAGATCCAGGTATGGAATAATTTCCATTCCTAGGAATTCAAAGAACAATTTTCCTTTTTCAGATGGCAATCCGTTTTCTTCGTTCCAGGCACAATCATCAAACCGAATGCTTTTTTCACTTTGCATAATACCAACAACAATACTTGCGGGCATGCCATGAAACTGGTGGTAAAATTTAGCGTTGGCAACTACTTGGTCAAAAAGGTATTCCGCATCCAAAACTACAATCAGGGGATATTTTTGGGTTTCATCGTAATCTTCCGGAAAGTAATATTTGACATCTCTACGTTCCTGTAATTTGAACGATTCGAATATTTCTTGGGTAACCTGGGCTTTTAGTCCAGAGCACACTAAAAGTGCTAGAATTGTAATTTTACGTAACATGGAACTTTGTTTGGTACAAATCCTTATCGGTTTCTGTTCAATAACGGTAATAACAGAAAAGATATTGCACCAAAAACCACTACCATTAGGGTTTGTGCTATCCACATGATCCAGCCGTAGGCATCACCGGAAACCTTGCTTATGCCAAAAATGGAAAGGGCAGTGCTAATGGCAATAGGATATAGCCCAATACCTCCATTAGTGAACATCATGGCCAAGGAACCTGCCACAAATGCAACCAAAAGCTCGCTGGTGGTCAAACCCAATGTTTCGGGCACTGTAAATTTAATGACCCACAGCATGCCAATATAACAGACCCAAATAAAAATAGTGTGGCCTATAAAAGCCCATTTTTGTTTCATTTTAAAGATGCTCAGAAGCCCTTCAAATAGTCCTTTTAAAAAGGTTTTCAACTTTAATGCAAAGGGCAACTTCGATTTTTTGATAAAAAGCAAAAAAAGAATTCCTACCACCAAACCAATTAAAAGTAGGGCAATGATTTTACTAAAGGGAATACCAATTTTAGTGAGATAACCTAGGATAATATCGGTTTGAAGTAATAGCGTAAGCGATATAATCAGAAAGAGCATAAGAACATCTATAACCCTTTCCGTTATTATAGTGCCAATACCTTTGTCAAAAGGCACCTTTTCATACGTAGTTAATGCAGTGGCCCTCAATATCTCACCCGTTCTGGGGATACCCAAATTGGTAAGGTAGGCCATCAAAATAATAAAAGTGTTATTGCTTATTTTGGGCTTATAACCCAAAGGTTCTAAAAGGCAATTCCATCGTATAGCCCTTGAAATATGGCTAAGAACACCTAACAGCATGGATGCTGATACCCAAAATAGATCAGCCTCTTTTACGTAATAAATAATCTGATCAATTTCTTCCTTTGAGGTGGAAGTGTACCAATACCAAACCAAAAAAACTCCCAATGCTATTGGGAGTAGTGTTTTAAGAATCTTTTTAAGATTGTTTTTCAAGGTTAGATCAACAGATTGTTCTCTTCATTTGGGAAAACCAAGGAAGGATTAAATGCTTTGGCCTCCTCTATGTCCATCCAAGCGTACGTGATTAAAATCAATACATCCCCAACGGCCACTTTACGTGCAGCCGCTCCGTTCAAGGTAACTTCACCACTATTTCTAGGCCCGGGAATTGCATAGGTTTCAAGTCGTTCTCCATTATTGTTATTAACGATTTGTACCTTTTCTCCCCTAATAATATTTGCAGCATCCATAAGATCTTCATCTATAGTAATACTACCTATATAATTAAGGTCTGCCCCTGTAACTTTTACACGGTGTATTTTAGATTTGACAACTTCTATTTGCATGGTACAAAGTTAATTATAATAATTCCTTTAGCCTTGAAATTGCTTTCATTGGGATTGTGATATCGAAATTTAGTTAAGTGCTATGTTATCAATTAATCTAACCCCATCGGCATAAACGGCAATAAAGGCTCTATATTTTTTATCTTTTGATTTTTCTATAACCGGTACCAAATTTTCGGCATCGGTCATTTCAAAATATTCCAACTCCAATTCTTTATGGTTCTCAAATTCTTTGGCTAACCAGTCTTTAACATAACTAGCACTTTTCGTGCCAAATTTTATTTTGGCAGCCTGTAGGATTTGATAGATATAGCCTGCCTTTAGTCGGGTTTCTTTGGACAACCTTTCATTTCTAGAACTCATTGCCAAACCATGTTGTTCCCTTATAATAGGGCACGGAACTATTTCCACGGGTATTTGTTGGGAAGAAACCAATTTCTTGATAATCTGTAACTGCTGATAATCCTTTTCCCCAAAATAGGCCCTTGTTGGTTGTACCAATTTGAGAAGGGTTTCTACTATGGTTCCCACCCCATTAAAATGGTCATCCCTAAAAGCACCTTCCATGACCTTGTCCAATCCGTCAAAGTCGTAGGTTTTTGATTCTATGGCATTGCCATATATTTCCGTTTCTGAAGGGGCAAAAATGATTAGATCGTTTGAAACTGTCTCCAATAGTCTTTTGTCTGCCTCAAAGGTTTTTGGGTACTTTTCGAGATCTTCTTTTTTGTCAAATTGAGTAGGGTTTACAAAAATACTTACAACTACAGTCTTGTTTTGGAGTACTGCGGTACGTACCAATTCCAGATGACCATTGTGAAGTGCTCCCATGGTGGGGACAAGGCCCAAACTGTTATCATTAGGATTGGAATTTAAGTGATTCTGTAGCTCTTTTTGAGTACGAAAAATTAACATAGGTTCATTTTAAGGGGGAGCAAACTTACTATATTACAGCTAATCTGCATAATTTTTGTAATTTTGCAGCCACGTTAGAACCCATAGCAAAAAAATATAGCATACATGAATGGTAAAAAGATATTGTTCGTATCATCGGAATTAGTACCCTATCTTCCGGAGAACGAAGTTTCCTTAATGTCTTACGAAACCCCCAGAATGGTGAACAGTAATGGCGGGCAGATTCGTATTTTTATGCCAAGGTACGGCAATATCAATGAACGTAGGCATCAGTTACATGAGGTAATTCGTCTTTCGGGGATGAATTTGGTAATCAATGATATGGATATGCCATTGATCATTAAAGTTGCCTCTATTCCGAAAGAACGTATTCAGGTTTACTTCATTGATAACGATGAGTACTTTAAAAGAAAAGCTACTTTTTCTGATGCTGACGGAAACCTTTTTCCTGATAACGATCAAAGAGCCATATTTTTTGCCAAAGGTGTCGTAGAAACAGTCAAGAAATTAAATTGGACACCGGATATTATTCATGTTCACGGCTGGATGGCTTCCCTTTTACCGCTTTACCTGAAAAAATATTATGCAGATGAGCCCTTGTTCGATACCAGCAAGATAGTTACCTCTGTTTACGGAAAATCTTTTGAAGGCGAACTACAGAAGGATATGATCAAAAAAATAGCTTTTGATGGTATTCCTGAAGAAAGTATTGCAGCCTTGGAGACCCCTTCGTATAATAATTTGTTAAAAGTTGCCGTAGATCATTCAGATGCCGTTATTTTAGCCGCGGAAGAAATTCCTGAGGATTTAAATAACCATATTTCCAACCTTGAAAAACCAGTGTTGCCTTACGTTTCTATTCAAGAATTTGAAGAAGCGTACGCAAATTTTTACAACACTGAAGTTTTAAAATAGTCCTGAATGACATTTTTCAAAAGATTTTTCTTTTCTGCATTGGCAGCTGTTTCGCTAATGCTAGCTGTAGTAGCCTGTGAAGAAGATCCTACTACCATTGGTTCTGGTGTAATCGGTAGCTCTCCCTTTACTACGGACAAGGCAGTTTTTGATGTTTTTGCATACAATAAAAAAATAGAGGCGGTAAGCACTAACAAATTACCGTTATATCAGCTAGGTTCTTTTACGCATCCAGTGTATGGTAAAACAGAGGCCACTGTCAATAGTCAGGTTCAATTATCATCTGTAAATCCTACGTTTGGTGTCTACTCACAAGCAGTAGAGGATGACCCTAGTGATTCTCAAATCGCAGAAAATGAAAAAGTAGAGGCTGTTTATTTATACATTCCTTTTTTGATCAATCCCGAAGGTGATTCAGATGGAGACGGTCTAATAGATGAACTTGATAAGAAGCCTAACGATGCTGCCAGTGATTCGGATGAAGATGGAGTTTCCGATGCTCAGGAAATAGGCAGAGGTACCAATCCTAATAATCCAGATACTGATGGTGATGATATTCCAGATGGGGAGGACAATGACTTTACGGCTAACCAGTATCAAAAAACCTTGGATGTAGATAGTGTATATGTTGGTGGAAAGGCCTTTGATCCATCCTTAGAAGGCACTATGGTTAATTTAAGGGTAGAGCGTTCCAATTACTATCTGCGCGATTTGGATCCCAGTGCCAACTTTCAGGAAGCGCAAGAATACTATAGCAATCAAGAATTTGCTCCTTCTTTTGTTGATAGCCTGCTGTTTGATGGGCAGGTAGCATTAAGTAGAAATCAAATTCCCGTTCAGAAGAGGGATGATAGCTCTACGGAAGATGTCGATGAGTCTGAAACATTTACTTATTTAGGTCCTGGAATTAGGGTGGCTTTGGATGCTGATTTTTTTCAAAACAATATCCTGGATAAAGAAGGTAGTTCAGAGCTTACAAGCCAAGAAAATTTCAAAGATTTTTTTAGGGGAATAAATTTTACGCTTAACGGTGTTTCTGAAGAAGTGATGATGTTGTTCGATTTAAAAGATGCGAACATAACCATTACTTATAGCTATGATACAACCGATGGTGAAGGTGAAGGGGAAAGAGATTATGTGATCAATTTTTTAACTTCTGTTTTAAGTAACGGACAAGCTACTGGAATTGTCAACGGTAATGCGGCAAATACTTTGAAAAACGATACGTATCCTGCCGATGTTATGGATGCAATTGGTTCGGAACCCAATGCCGAAAAAATATATCTAAAAGGAGGTTCTGGCTCATATGCCGAAATAAAACTATTTGATGAAGAAAACGGAACCAGTGTTCTAAATCAGATAAAGAATAACAACTGGATTGTTAATGAAGCGAATTTGGTTTTTTATGTCGCAGATGAGAGCAATGTGGCCCAACCGCCTAGTTTGTACTTGTTCAATACAGAAACTCTACTGCCGCTCTATAATACGGGAATTCTTCAAAGTGATCAAGCGAGTGTTCTCTTGGAAGAAATGTACGGAGGGGAACTTGAGGAAACCACTGATGGACAAGCTCTAAAATATACCATAAGGATTACGGAGCACATTAACGATTTATTACTGCGTGATGTCGAAAATGCCACTTTGGGAGTGACCTTAACATCCAGTCCTTTCCAGTTAGGAATTAGGGATGCTATGCTTTCCGATGATGTGGAGGAAGAATTACCCACTGGTAATACTTTAACTCCTCTGGGTACTGTGTTATACGGTAATAATGTGTCAGAAGGAATGTCCAGTAAAAAATTGCAATTGGAAATTTCCTATACGGAAACTGAATAGCAAGACTTCTACTATTTGGGCTTTTTTATCTTTATTTAGCTATACTATAGGCTTAATATCCCCGTTTACAAGTTAAAGAACATTGGTTTCTAGATTGTTCTTGTAAATTTGCTTGAACATTAACTTCAATTTTAGCTGTAAATTACTAGATATGTGTGGTATTGTAGGTTATATAGGTCATAGAGATGCCTATCCAATAATCATTAAGGGATTAAGAAGATTAGAGTACCGGGGCTATGATAGTGCTGGTATTGCCTTATTTGATGGACAAGATATCAACCTTTCCAAAACAAAGGGGAAGGTGGAAGACCTTAATAAAAAGGCAGAGAAAGAGATTTCAACTTCGGGCTCACTTGGTATGGGGCACACACGTTGGGCAACCCATGGTGTTCCTGATGACGTAAACTCCCATCCCCATTATTCCAATTCAGGAGAATTGGTAATTATTCATAATGGTATCATAGAAAATTATGAATCCATTAAAAAAGAGCTTATCAAAAGGGGCTATACTTTCAAGTCCGATACGGATACGGAGGTATTGGTAAACCTAATTGAAGAGGTTAAGAAGCAAGAGAACGTCAAACTGGGAAAAGCGGTTCAAATAGCATTGAATGAAGTCGTAGGTGCCTATGCTATCGCAGTCTTTGATAAACAAAAACCAGATGAAATTGTAGTGGCCAAATTGGGTAGTCCGCTAGCCATTGGTATTGGTGAGAATGAATACTTTATAGCTTCAGACGCATCCCCGTTTATTGAATATACCAACAATGCCGTTTATCTGGAAGATGAGGAGATGGCCATTGTAAGAATAGGTAAAGAAATTAAACTTCGTAAAATAAAGGATGATGCCATAGCGTATCCAAATATCTTGGAGTTGAAAATGAATATTGAGCAAATTGAAAAGGGGGGCTATGACCACTTTATGCTCAAGGAAATTTATGAACAACCTCGCGCTATCCTAGATACGTACAGAGGTAGGCTACGGGCGGATCAAGGTATCGTTAAGATGGCGGGTATTGATGAGCATTTGGAGAAGTTCATGAACGCCAATAGGGTTATAATTGTAGCATGTGGTACATCTTGGCATGCCGGTTTAGTGGCGGAATACATTTTTGAGGATTTGGCCAGAATTCCGGTAGAAGTGGAGTATGCTTCGGAGTTCAGGTATAGAAATCCGGTCATTACGGATAAGGATGTATTAATTGCTATTTCCCAATCCGGGGAAACTGCAGATACATTGGCGGCCATAAAGCTGGCTAAGGATAAAGGTGCTTTTGTCTTTGGGGTATGTAACGTGGTGGGGTCTTCCATTGCTAGAGAGACCCACGCCGGTGCGTATACCCATGCAGGGCCAGAGATTGGTGTGGCTTCTACAAAAGCTTTTACTACTCAGATAACAGTTTTGACGCTCATCGCTTTAAAACTGGCTAAAGAAAAAGGGGAGGTTTCGGAATCAAATTTTCATCAGTTCCTAACGGAATTGGAAACTATACCGTCCAAAGTCGAGAAAGCCCTAGAGTCAAATCCGTTAGTAGAAATTATCTCTGATGTTTATAAGGATTCTACCAATTGTCTTTATTTGGGTAGGGGGTATAATTTTCCAGTAGCATTGGAAGGTGCATTAAAATTAAAGGAAATCAGTTATATCCACGCAGAAGGGTATCCCGCTGCAGAAATGAAACACGGACCTATCGCATTGATTGATGATCAAATGCCCGTGTTCGTAATTGCTACCAAGAAAGGGCACTATGAGAAAGTGGTTAGTAATATTCAGGAGATAAAGTCACGAAAAGGAAAAATTATAGCCATTGTAACGGAGGGTGATGAACAGGTAACGGAACTGGCAGACCATGTTATAGAGGTGCCGGAAACATATGAAAGTCTTACTCCCTTATTGACAACTATTCCTTTACAATTGCTTTCATATCATATAGCCGTTATGCGTGGTTGTAATGTGGATCAACCAAGAAACTTGGCAAAATCTGTTACTGTGGAGTAATTTTTAAGGTATTTTCACAATATTTAGATATTAAGGCCATGGTTTTCTATGGCCTTTTTTATTAGGGTATTCTAAATATGAATGCTATAAATTAAGAAAAATATATTATGCATGCATAATTTTTTTCAATTTAGTATTTTTCGTGTAAAAAAAAATGTAACTTGGTCAAACGAACCTTTTTAACTTAAACTTAACATGAGAAGAGTACTATTTTTGGCATTGCTGTTATTGGGCGGTTTCATACAAGCTCAAACTACGGTAAACGGGAAAGTGGTAGATCAGAACAATGAGCCCATTCCGGGAGCCAACGTGATTATAACGGGTAAGGCAATTGGGGCTACGGCTAATTTTGACGGTAATTTTACTCTCGAAACTTCTGAGGTCCCCCCCTTTCAGTTAACAATTTCAAGTATCGGATATTCTGAGGCCACAGAAGAGATTACTGCAAATAATCAATCTGTTACTGTAGTTCTTTTCGAAGCTCAAACCTTTCTGGATGAGGTGGTCATATCCGCTTCCAGAACTCCTGAGCGTATTTTTGAATCTCCGGTTACGGTAGAACGTTTTGGTCTGCAGGAAATTAAGAATACCGCTTCAGCGGATTTTTATGACGGATTGGAAAACCTAAAAGGGGTAGACGTAAATACCAATAGCTTAACTTTTAAAAGTGTAAATACCAGAGGTTTTGCAACCTTCGCAAATACCAGGTTCATGCAGTTGGTAGATGGAATGGATAATTCCACGCCAGCTCTAAATTTCCCCATTGGCAACCTTGTAGGTATGATTGAAACCGATGTGCAGAGTGTGGAATTATTACCGGGCGCATCTTCCGCTCTTTATGGGGCCAATGCATTTAACGGTATCTTGTTTATGAGAAGTAAAAATCCTTTTGACCATCATGGGATTAGTGCTTTTGTAAAGCGAGGGTTGACTTCCCAAGAAGCCGCAGGCGACAATCCGTATACGGATTTGGGTATACGTATGGCACACAAGTTCAGTGATAAGTTCGCGGGTAAAGTGAATTTTGGCTACTTAAAAGGAACCGATTGGGCCGCTACCAGCGAGGTTGATAAAACTAGGGTGGGTGGTACACGTGCAGATTTAAACTATGATGGTATCAATGTGTATGGTGATGAAGTTTCGGCAGATATTAAAGATGTTGCCGTCACCCTAGAAGGTCTAGGATTATTGCCGGCAGGAGCCAATGCTTTGGTTCCATCTACAGAAGTCAGTAGGACGGGTTATAATGAAAGGCATCTTACAAACTATAATGCAGAAAGCGTAAAAGCTGATTGGGGTCTTTACTACAGGCCGTGGGCCAATGATTTTGAAATTGCCTATGTAGGTAAAGTAGGTACGGGTTCTACTATTTATCAAGGTACTAATAGATACAATATCAATAACTTTTTTCAACAACAGCACAAAATTGAATTTAGAAATGACAACTTCTTTTTAAGAGGGTATGTAGTTGCCGATAAGGCAGGGGATTCCTATGATATGGTATTTACAGGTATTAATATCAACCGCGCTTGGAAGGATGATAATACCTGGTTCGGGGAATATACAGGGGCCTATGTTCAGGCCACCTTGGGCGGCGCCACCAATGAGCAAGCACATGCGATTGCCAGGGCGCAAGCAGAATCTGGAAGGTTTGAGCCAGGGACGCCAGAGTTTGAAGCAGCCTTCAATAGAAGTATCAACGACCCCGACCTTTCTACAGGCTCTCAGTTTCGTGATGCTTCAAAATACTATCACGCAGATGCCAATTACAATTTCAGCGAATTAATTGATTTTGCCGAAATTCAGATAGGTGGGTCTTTTAGAAAATATAGTTTGAATTCTTTCGGAACTATCTATACCGATTATGATGGCACTATTGACTATTCGGAATTTGGGTTGTACACACAAGTTCAAAAGACTATCGATTTTACGGAAGAAATGAACTTGAAACTAACAGGTTCGGTGAGATATGATAAATCGGAATTTTTTGATGGATTCTTCTCTCCAAGGTTATCCGCAGGTCTTACCTTGAACCGTGATCATAATATTAGGGCTTCTGTGCAAACAGGGTTTAGAAACCCTACGACTCAAGATTTGTTCATTGGTCTCGATGCTGGTCGAGCTATTCTTGTGGGCTCTGCTCCTGACAACCTAGATAGATATTCGAGAAGTTTTGAGGTAAGTGGTGCGGCACAAGGTGGTTTGCAGCAACCTGCATCCATTACTCAAACTGGTAGGGCTGCTTATGAGAATTCATATAAATTTTCCTCTGTTTCAAATGATAACTCTACTCAAGACTTTGAAGACACCGGTGATCCGTCGAGTCTAGAAGTGGCTAACCCTGATGTTGTAAAACCGGAGCAGGTAACTTCTATTGAAGTTGGTTACCGAGGTAAGATAGGTAAGTTAGTAGTTGATTTTAGTGCGTATTATAATAATTACAAAGATTTTATTTCTCAGGAAGTAGTTATTGCTCCATTTTACGGTGACGTGGAGGGTAATCAAACGGTAGATTTGCCAGGCAGGGATGATTTTCCATTAGCTGCATTGGCTATTGCCAATGATGATTTTCAAGCATACAGCGCTTATACCAATTCAGATGTTGATATATCTTCTTACGGGGCCTCTATTGGTCTAACAGCCACTTTCTTTGGCGGGTACGATTTAAGTGGAAGCTATACGTATGCCAAACAAGACTTTGATCAAGAGGCGAATCCGGACTTTATGAGCAATTTTAATACGCCTGAGCATAAGTTCAAGGCGTCATTGGGCAATACGGACGTATTTGAAAATTTTGGTTTCAATTTGGCATATAGATTTAGCGATGATTATTTCTGGGAAGCCACCTTCGGAAATGGGGTAGTGCCCGAATTCCACGTTTTGGATGCCCAGTTGAATTATCGGGTGCCTAGCATAAAGTCCTCTTTCAAAATGGGTGCAACCAATCTTTTGGGTGATGAATATTTTACGGCTTTTGGAACAGGTTTCATAGGTTCTATGTACTATGTTTCATGGACCATCAACAACTTATAAAATTACAATGATGAAAATAAGATATATTGCCCTTTGGGCAGTTTCATGCCTTTTTATCGCATGTAACGAAGAATCGGACTTTGAGGAAGTGGAAGTAGTAGAGGAAACGCCCGAACTTACCTCGGGTTCGGCCGACTTTTCAACCTATGTCTCTTTAGGAAATTCGCTTACAGCCGGCTTAACGGACAATGCACTGTTTATTGCAGGTCAACAGAATTCCATGCCCAATCTATTGGCTGCAAAGTTTTCTCTTGTAGGAGGAGGTTCGTTTACACAACCTTTAGCAAATGATAATATAGGAGGACTGTTGGCTGGTGGTGAGCCTTTGGAAGGCTTTAAACCGAGGTTGGTGTTCGGAGGAGCTGGTCCGGAAGATCTCGAGGATGTAGTAGGGCCGGTAAGTCCGACAACCGATATCGTATTGAACAATCCCGCAGGTCCTTTTAACAATTTAGGGGTTCCAGGAGCTAAAAGTTTTCATATGCTATTTAATGGATACGGAAATTTAGGAAACTTGGAAGCAAAACTCGCCAATCCTTATTTTGTACGTATGACCGGAAGCACTCCGGATGTAAGTATCTTGGAATTGGCTATGGCGCAATCTCCCACCTTTTTTACCCTATGGGCAGGGAATAATGATGTGTTGGGTTATGCTATTTCCGGAGGTGATGGTACGGACCCGATTACAGACGAGGCTCTTTTTAATAATGCTATCAACGGATTAGTGGCAACATTAACCTCTGCTGGTGCGCAGGGTGTTATGGCCAATATTCCATATGTAACCACTATACCGCATTTTACTACGGTCACGCATGATCCGATTGATCCTGAGGAGAATAATTTCGCCGATTTAGTACCTACCTTAAATGCATTTTTTGGAGCATTGAACCAAGTCTACGATTTTTTGGGTGAATCGGAACGTGCCATTACGTTTAACGATTCGGTCAACAATGCTGTTGTTATTTTAGACGAAGACTTAGTAGATCTCTCTGCGCAGATTACCGGGGTTCTAAATGCTAATCCGGCCTTTCCTGTTTTTGTACAGCAGTTGGGGTTGTCGGAGGATAAGGCTCCCGTAGTAGCAACCTTAATGGGAAATGCGTACGGACAAGCTAGATTGGCCAACGAAGATGATTTATTGGTATTGTCTAGTAGAAGGGTAATTGGTGAAGTCGATGAATTTTCTACGAATGCTCTTAAAAGTTTTGGCTTTCCGGAAGCCATGGCGGCACAATTTTCAACAAATGGAATTACATTACCTCTAGGCGATAAGTGGGTGTTGACTCCAGAAGAACAAGATGAAATAAAAACCGCTACTGATAACTTCAATGCCACTATAGCTACGGCCGCTTCCAGTGCCGGGTTGGCATTTGTGGACGCCAATGCCATCATGCAAAATTTGGCCAATGGTGGTGTAACGGATGGTGACTATACCTTAACAGGGAGTCTGGTAACGGGAGGTGCCTTTTCCTTGGATGGTGTTCATCCTACGGCAAGGGGGTACGCCCTTTTAGCCAATGAATTTATGAAAGCGATCGATGATACTTACGGTTCAAATTTTGAGGACTCCGGTTCTTTGTATGATATAGGGAATTTCCCTACGAATTATTCACCTACCTTGAGGTAGTTTAATGTTTGAAAATCAACAAAAAACGGTGCTTATGTAAGGCGCCGTTTTTTATGCTTAAAAAAGAATAAAAAGTAGTTTTCATTTAAAGTTGAAAAAGCTACCTTTGCACCCGGAAAAACACAGGTGAAAAAAACTGTCTATCAATAGTTAATCAATTGAATTTTTAAACGAAAAGGTAATGTCTAAAGTTACAGGTAAAGTTTCGCAGATCATTGGGCCGGTTGTAGATGTTGAGTTCCAATCGGGAGATACCCTTCCTAAAATCTACGATTCATTGGAAATAACCAATAAAGATGGTTCTAAGTTGGTTTTGGAAGTGCAGTCGCACGTAGGTGAAAACACCGTTAGAACCATTTCTATGGACTCTACGGATGGTCTAAGCCGTGGAACTGATGTACTTGCTACGGGTAGTGCCATTCAAATGCCTATTGGCGATGATGTGTATGGCCGTCTTTTCAACGTAATTGGTGATGCTATTGATGGTTTGGGAGATTTGCCAAAAGCCGGTGATAAAGGTTTGCCAATACACCGCGAAGCGCCAAAATTTGAAGACCTCTCTACTTCCACGGAAGTACTTTTTACCGGTATCAAGGTAATTGACTTGATCGAGCCTTACGCAAAGGGTGGTAAAATTGGATTGTTCGGTGGTGCAGGTGTTGGTAAAACGGTATTGATCCAGGAGTTGATCAACAACATCGCAAAAGGTCACGGTGGTCTTTCTGTATTTGCCGGTGTAGGTGAAAGAACCCGTGAAGGAAACGACTTATTACGTGAGATGTTGGAATCCGGTATTATTAAATACGGTGATGATTTCTTGCATTCCATGGAAGATGGTGGATGGGATTTGACCAAGGTAGATAAAGCTGCCATGAAAGAATCAAAAGCCACTTTCGTATTCGGTCAGATGAACGAGCCACCGGGAGCACGTGCACGTGTGGCGCTTTCAGGTTTGACTATTGCGGAGTATTTCCGTGACGGTGCTGGAGACGGACAAGGAAAAGATGTACTTTTCTTCGTAGATAACATTTTCCGTTTTACGCAAGCAGGTTCAGAGGTGTCGGCACTATTGGGTCGTATGCCATCTGCGGTAGGTTACCAGCCTACATTGGCAACCGAAATGGGTGCCATGCAAGAGCGTATTACATCTACTAAAAGAGGTTCTATTACTTCTGTACAGGCGGTGTACGTACCTGCGGATGACCTTACGGATCCGGCTCCTGCGACAACCTTTGCCCACTTAGATGCTACTACCGTATTGTCCCGTAAGATTGCTGAGCTAGGTATCTATCCTGCGGTGGATCCTTTGGATTCTACTTCTAGGATCCTTACTGCTGAAATCTTAGGAAAAGATCATTACAACTGTGCGCAACGCGTAAAAGAGCTTTTACAGAGATATAAAGAATTACAAGATATTATTGCCATCTTGGGTATGGAAGAATTATCCGAAGAGGATAAATTGGCCGTAGGTCGTGCAAGACGTGTTCAACGTTTCCTTTCACAGCCTTTCCATGTGGCAGAGCAGTTTACCGGTATCCCTGGGGTGTTGGTAGATATTAAGGAAACCATTAAAGGGTTTAACATGATTATGGACGGTGAATTGGATCACCTACCAGAATCTGCCTTTAACCTTAAAGGAACCATCGAGGAAGCCATTGAGGCAGGTGAGAAAATGTTAGCTGAAGCGTAAATAGTGATAAGTTAAAAGTTGATGGTTCCTTTGTGCCTTGACTTTTGACTTAAAGCTTAAAACCAATAAGAGATGTATTTAGAAATTGTATCGCCAGAGGCTACATTATTTGCTGGAGAGGTTACGTCGGTAACTGTTCCTGGGGTAAATGGAGAGTTTCAAATGTTGAACAATCACGAACCTATTATTTCCCTTTTACAGGAAGGTAATGTAAAGGTGGATGGTAATATCTCCGTAGATGAGGAATTCGCTTCTAAATTCTCCAAAGATTCAGATGGCAAGACAATTCTTCCGATTTCTAGTGGTACTGTTGAAATGAAAGACAATAAGGTCATTGTTTTAGCGGATTAATAAGTACACAATAATAGAATTAGAAAATGCCCGAAGAAGTTCTTCGGGCATTTTTAGTTTTGTGTTTATATCAGAGATTATTTCTTTATTACCTTCCTTAAGGTTTTCCCATAAGGAGTTTCCAGTAATACAGCATATACTCCGGCCGGTAGTCCGGAAATATCAAAAGGAACTTTATAAGAAGAGGCACCTCGTTCTTTTTTAGAGGCTATCAGGGCGTTATTTGCCAAACTAAACACTTTGATGCTAATATTTCCTCGTTCGGTCATATGTATATCTGCGGTGAATTGCCCGCTGGAAGGATTCGGATAGATAAGAAAATCCTCTACCAACTTACTTCCGTTGGCGGTTGCTTCTTCTTTAACTGTAGAATCCGATTGGTTGATAATTATTTTTTTGGTTTGTTGTGCGATACAATCCCCTCGGTACGTAATGATTCCGATTTCGTATTCCCCAGCTTCGGTAAACTGCAATTGGGCTTCGTCGCTATCGGAAGAAACTACCAAGGCTTCATCAGGAAATATCCATTCCAACCTATCTGGAAGCGGGTAGCTGATATCTACGGCAACTACGGTCTCATTCACAAATGCCTGTGTAGAGGCCGCCAATTCGGCATTAATTTCCTCGGTACTTATATCAACTGAAATAGAACCCTCCGCTTTACATCCTGAGGAGGAGGTTACAATAATCGTATAGGTACCACTTTGGGTGATATTTATAGCAGGAGAATTACTTGTAAATCCATTGTTGGAGGTCCAACTATAAATAGCGCCCTCGTCTTCTATACTAGCATCCAAAGCCAATTCCTGATCCAAGCAAAGCGTTTGGTCTTCCCCTAAATCTACTTCTACAGGTTTCGGGTATTCGATTAAGTATGTACGTGTAACCGGACCATTTTCTAGCCCTGTGACGGTCACGGAATACGAACCAGGGGCAAGATTAGTGATGGTATTGGTCGTTTCGCCAGTACTCCAGTCATAAGTAAACGTTCCGTTGCCCTGATTTACGAGTAGGGAAATGCTTCCATTTGTATCTCCTTCACAAGCTGGTTGTATGATTGTTTCCTCAACAATATCAGGCTGGGTAATTTCAAAAATTTCCGTCAGTCGGCAACCATTATCATCTGAAATGGTAACTTGGTACCTGCCGGCCGCAAGACGGGAAATATTTTCTTGGTCGCCTATTACCAGCCCATTGGATAATTGAGTCCACTCGATATCGAAAGGAAAGGCTCCTCCCGATAATTCCAACGATATACTACCGTCATTAGCATTGTATTCCGAAACATTGAGTAGGTCTCTATTGCTAATTTGTAAGGCATCTGGTGCCGCTTCTACTACCGCTGTAAGTTCCGTATAGCAGCCATTCACATCAGATATGAAAAGGGTATATTCTCCAGAAGGTACATTGGTCAAGTTGAGGCTGGAATCACCATTGCTCCAAGAAAATTCATAAGGAGCCGTTCCACCCGAAAAAGTAACTTCTACAGCCCCTGTCGCTTCCCCGCTACATAAGATAGAGGTGGTGCTCAGTACCGAAGCCGTTAGCAAATCCGGTTCAGTGATGACCACTATGCCAGAATCTGCACTAATTCCATTAGCATCGGTAGCTCTAAGGAAGTAGCTTCCAGGACCTAAATCTGCCAAAAGATTGGAATCTTCCGCCAGCTTTGTGTCAGAACCATTTATTTGCTGAAACCATTCCAGAACATAAGGCGCTACGCCACCTGTAACTTGTCCGGCAATTTCACCGAATGCATCTCCACTACATGGAATGACTTCCGTTTGGGATGCAGTAACTATAAGTTCGCCAGGTTCAGTAATGGTAAAGGATTCGTTTAAAATACAGCCGTTGGCATCCGTAACCAAAATAGAGTAGTCTCCCTCCGCTAGGCCGCTAATATCCTGTGTATTGGTTCCGTTGACGTTCGGTCCTGTCCATTGATAAGTAAAGGGGGGTACACCACCGGTAAATATAGGGGAAATGGCACCATCGCTTCTTCCCTCGGCACTTACAGAAAGCACAATGGTGTTTTCGTTATCCAAAAGAATTTCAGGATAACTATCTACCACCACATCGGTTTGTACCATCTCACATCCATTGCTATCACGAACGGTTACCGTATAATTACCGGAATTCAAAAAGCTAAAGTTACCAGAGGGTTGAAAATTAGTACCGTCAATGCTATAGGCATAACCCGGGGTGCCGCCTTGAGGATTGCTGATTATAATACTTCCTTCGGTGCTATTGGCACAGGTGCCAGTGGCGGTTATGTCTACACTAATGACCTCAATAGCATCAATAGTTACAATAGCACTCTCGAGAGCATTGGGGACGGAACCATCATTTAGAAATAGCTGATAATCTCCAGGAGGGAGGTTTTCTATGGTGTTATCGTCTATGGTCTGGGCATACAAAGAGCCATCTCTGTACCAATCAAAAGTAACAGGAGATGTGCCGGTTACATCTGCTGTAATGATGGCATCATTGGCGGCAGGGCAGTTCATTTGGCTGACTATAGTTATGTTATTAATGGACAAAGGGCCGGGTTCGGTAATTTCAATTTCCAAAGGTGTAGAAGAACAACCGTTACTGTCCGATACGGTAATTTCATATCGTCCCGCAATTAAACCTGTTATATTTTGAGTATTGCTACTGAAGGAAGTGTTATTAGGTCCAAGTCCTACCCAACTAAAGATGTAGTTTTCGTTAGCATCTATTTCAGGAAGTCCGCCAGCTACAGAAATTGTAATGGCCCCATCATTTCCTCCATTGGTGCTTACATCTTGAACGGTAGGGTTGATGATTATTTCCGTAGGTTCTACAATTTCTACTTGGGATGAAGGAGGAGATACACATATCGGTGTGTTTCTTTTTCTTATGATAACTTCATAAAATCCACTGCCCAAATTTGTGATTGTAGTTCCTGTCAAGGCAGTCCAGTTGAGTCCTCCGTTAAGTGAATAGTCATATTCAGTTGCACCTGACACCGAAATTTCTAGGCTTCCATCATCGGCTCCAAAACAACTAGCATTTGTTGGCGAAACCTCCATTATTTCAATGCTAGTCGGTTGGGGGACTTCTATGTCCGCGGCTTCCGAGTATGCCCCTTCGATATCAAAATCCCCTCCAGCGGAAATAGCCCTAAATGAATAGGTGCCTGGGGCTAAACTAGTCAAGCTGTTATTGACCTCCCCCGGAATTTGAACACCATTGGAATCGTACCACCTAAACTGTAATGGGGGGGTGCCTCCAGTTACTTGCAAGGTTATACTGCCATCTAATTGACCTGTACAGCTAGGGGCAGTGGCATTTACATTTTCAATAGTGGGAAGTTGATTGGCAATTAATTCAAACTCTTGCGATGTATCGGAACAATTTGATCCTGAAACAAGAGAAACCGTTACCTGATACCTTCCTTCTGGTAAATTTTCAAAAGTATATGGGTCCTCGGTTGTATTTGACTCTGAATCATGCAATATGAAGCTATTGCCGATTTCATCAAACCTGTACAGATTGTAATTAAAACTTCCGTCGCCTTGTGCAAGGGTAATTCTAACGGAACCATTGGACAAACCTGAAGCGGATGGCGGAAGGCCAAAAGATTGTGAAGGGTCATCATTAATTTCTATTGCTACCGGTGTCTTTAGTACTATAAAGGAATGCGGATTGTTTACATCGTTCGTACAGTTATTTGAGTTGCCGGTATATTCGACCAATATATCAACGGTTTGATCATTTAATGATGCCGGAATCTCTAGGGTTGAAGAAGTGGAGTTGTAAACCCCACCATTAACTCTATACCGAAACTCGTAATCTGACAATGTACTGGAACCTCCACTCAAATAACCTCCGTCTGCACTTAGTGAATATACTGTATTTTCTCCAATACAGGCTGCTGCACTTTCTAGAGATGATGAAGCGGTTATTTCTGTTGGGCTTTCTATCTTAAAACCGTCTGTAATAGCCGCACTGCTAACGGTGCCATCTCCGTTTAATACTTGGTGTACGACAAAATAGTTTTTACCTCCTATAGCTCCTGCAAGACCTTGATACTCCCAGTAATAAGTACCATTAGCATTGATCAATTGGTCATTTGAATCTGAAATTGTTTGCGGGGTATTTCCGGCAACAGTTGGGTTATCTTTTTCTAGGTCGTCTACAACATTGTCGGGTGGAGTGCCTTCATACAGGTATACCCTTAAACTGCTGTTGTTAGGTAAATCATCTTCAAACTCAAAACGGACGCTGCCATTGTTTGTACCTGCACATTTTTCAGGTTCAGGTTCTATATTGGTCAGGTTAAGTCCACATGAAAGCCAAGAGTAATCAATTGTTTTTTTATACCCACCATTTAAATTATTGGTAACAACAAATGTAATTACTTCTTCAATATGATCAGTTGGATTATCCGGAAACAAATCCGTAAGGTTAAGGGTTTTCGATTGTGAATTGAAAATCAGAGGTTTTTCTGTTGGATCTGAAGCGGTATAAAAAGACCAAGAATAGGCTTCGGTTGGGTGTCCTACTGTTGCGTTAAAAGTAACATCTTCACTATAACATTTAGAGCCAGTTGTATGACTTGCAGTAATTTCTATTTTTGGCACAAGACGTATTGATCCACTTAATGAATAACCTTGCCCTGTTAAACTAAAATCTTCTCTACTATTTAAGTTAACTACACCATTTTCGGTCAGACTAGGTTCCGAACCAAAATCCAACCTTGCGTTCCAATTTAGAGAAGAATTTGAGGTGGAATTAGCCAAGGTTTCACCATAGGTAAATTGTTGTGGCGGGTAGGAAGGGGATTGCAGATATTCATTAAATAATATTGCTGATTGTATTCCAATTTGTACATTTCCGTTATACGGAGAAACCCCACCTACATATCTAAATTCGGCATACACATCATATTGTCCGAACATATGAAGGGATATAGAAAATAAAATTAAAAAAACGATATTTTTCATAATCTCAATAATTAACCTCAATAACCTTAATAGGAGAAAGTTGACCGTTCTCTAAAAGGGCCTGTAACCCATAAGTATATGAAGTGTTAATGGTTAAGTGGGTGTCATTAAACCCTTTTTGGGTGCCTGCTATAGTTTTATAAAGGTTTAGCTCTTCCTTTGAAGTTCCCTTAAAAAGTTTGTATTCCGTAACTTTTTTATTTTCTATTTTCCATGAAAGATTAATAAATCTAAGTTCCCTATTGACATTGGCAGTAAAGCTGAGGTCTTCTTTTTCAATAGGTTTTTCAATTTGATTTACGGTTAACGGATTTGAAGGATTACTTTCAAGTCCAGAATAGTCTAAGGCAACTACAATATAATTATATATACTCGCCGGTAATTTTTCCTTGTCTAGAAACAGGGTGTCAAGTTCAGTTGTTTCGTGTATTTTTCTCCAAATGATCTGTCCATCTTTCATATCGCTTCTATAGATTGAATGTGAGATCACATCCAAGCTACTGCTGGGTATCCATTTTAGTTCCGTTCCTTTTTCTGTGATTTTATATGAAGTAATCACCGGGGCCGAAGGAGGTATCAGGTCAGGGAGGGTGACTTCCAAAGTTTCTGAAAGTTGAGAGGCATTGAAACGTTGGTCTTCGGCCAGTACCTTATAATATATTTTTCTATTCAGGTTTTTAATATTTAGGGTGTCTGAAAAGTTGTTTTCTTTTAACTCTACCGAGGTCACCTGTGAAAATTCTACATTGGGATTGTTAGATCTAAATATTCTGTAGCCTAACAAATCTTCCTCACTATTCTCTTCCCAAGAAAGATGTACAATTCCGGTGGTGTCTATTTTTGCATTTAACCCTACCGGTGGTTGAGGCGGTATGGAATCTACGGGTTGAACAATAGAAGCAAAGGACGGTCTTTCAACTCCATTGTTACCAATGGCTACCACTTTAAAATAGTTGATTCTTTGAAGAGGCGCGTAAGTGGTTTCCCTACTTTTAGGGGGTAGAAGTTCACCTACGTCCATAAAAAAATCGTTATGGTTATTGGCTCGTCGTAGTTGAAAGCCCTTTATGCTTTTCTCCTCTTCTTGATTAAATCTCCATTTAATTCTCACCCCATTTTCTCCTTCAAAAATCTTTTTTTCAATTATGGGCGCAAACTTGGGTGTTGGCATGGCCATGGCCGAAAGTTCTTTTGAAGGAGGACCAGTTTCATCAAAAGCAGTCATGCCCTTTATACGATAGTAGAACTCTTTATTGTTAGGAACGGAATCTTTATAAACTAAAGTCACATTTTGCTCATCTTGGAGAGCTTGAGCGTTAAAAATGGGTTGGGCTTCCAGTTTTTTAAAATTGTTTCCATCCTCTGATTTTTCAATCGTATACCTAGAATAAAATCTCTTTAACATGCCATAGTTCCATTCCAATATTATTTGATGGTCTTGGGTTACTACGGTAAAGCCGAGGGGAACAGGCAATCTTTCCTGATAGGGGAAACCGGTCAAAACCGCACCTTTTGGCTGTTGATCTATAGGCAAAGAGGGGTCTACTAAGATTACACTATATACGTAAGTTTCATTTTCATCCACGTTATTATCCGTGAATGCTAATCCTCCCAACTTGGCAGTTTCAAAACTTTGCTCGGCGGCCAAAAGTGCAAAAGTAAATCGCTGCTCGTTTTCATCATTGATGGCCATAATGGCTCCAGTGTCCGTTCCAGGAGCTGTAGTATTGAAGTTGTTTCCAAAAATAGCTTGCGCCATTACCGCGGCGTATTCATTTTGCTTGGCCAATTCTTCCCAGTCAGAAAGAGGTTTGGGCATAATTGGGCTGGTTGTTAAACGCTCCTCTATCTGATTTTTTAATAATGTACCGTTTCTGGACAGGATAGTTCGATTAATGTGATACCCATTTTTATTTCCTTGTTGCCATTGCAAAGGTTTGGTAGGCGACCATCTTAGTTTGATGTTCTCTTTTGAGGCTCTTGCTAAAACTGCAACTTTAATTTCATCAACCTGAGCAGAAGAAGGCGCCCAAGCGATGGCGAATAGAACAACATTGAGTAACGTAATTAAGTGCTTTTTTAAAACCATATTAATCGTTCACATACTTTATTTTGTATCCTTGGCTATATAAATTACCTGGTGTTCTATAAATCAACTCAGCTTGATAAGATTTATTGAACCTAAATGCCGGAAATGATTTTGTTAATAACAAGTGGTATTTTTCGTAAATATCAGGATCTGCAGAAGGGTTAGGATATTTGTTTCGTAGCGTCCCTCTCAAATGGATAAAGTCTTCATAATATTGATAGGGTAAATTATAAATAAAAGGGATTCTATTTTTTACCCAAGGAGAATTTGGGTCGTTTTCATAATCTCTTTTATACTCGTACCCAATATAGAAAGACCTAATAGGAGGTACTCCCAAAATATTCTCATCCCTATTTACATATATGCCATCAATGGGATAGATCGGATCTGACCCTGTTCTATCATACATGATAGGCAGTATATCTTTTTTATAGTAGTCATCTTTTAAAATAGCTTGTGCATAAATCAATGGTTCCGGATTATACCGATCTGCATAAATTTCTGGTTTGTCAAAAGCTTCGTAATCCGCCACTTTTATAGAAAGGGATTGAACCTTGGCGTAAACATCTAAAGAGTCATTTGCATTAAAATAGAAAATGTTATTGGTAAGATTATCAATTACCTCTAAACTGTTTATTTTATCTTTGAAGCTAGCATGTTGACTTGACCTAAATTCCATATCCAAAATAGATTTAGGGGCTGCATCGTTCATCTGAATACCCGTTGCTTTTTTCTGTGAAACAACGGCAGTTGAGTTAACATCATTTCTTTCTGTTTGTGTATCGGTTCCTGGATCATACCAGTTGGTGTTTACTTTTTCGGTATCGTAAACAGTTTCCTTTTCTTCAGTGAAAATTTCTGGAGGGGCCTCTTGCCCTGGTGGATAAACCATTAAATCTAAACGATACTTTGAATTTGGAACCAATTCGGGTATTTCGAAAAATACCATACCTTTTTGTTTGTCATATCGCAAAGGCGTGCGTATCCCTTCGTTCGTTAGTAAGGAAACAAACTGAGCTCGCATTTCATATCCTCCTTCAAAAAGGTAATCCGGAGCTCTTTTTGGTTTTACATAACCCGTTGTATATTCTTGTGGATAAAAGTTTTTCATGTCTTTCACAGGATAGACGTAACTCACTTGTTCCCATGGAATGTGGTCGGGTGCTTTGGTGGTTTTAAAGGCTATTTCTTTTCGTTCAACTACTGGTTTTCCTTCTTTTACTAGGGTTTTATAGGCCCCGTTTATTTTTTCATCAAAACTTACCTCAACTAAAGCAATCAATTCCTTTTCGGAAGGAAGCGTTTTTTCTGAAATGAAGGTTACGGCGTCATGATCTTCATTCCATTCAAATTTTCCCTCAATTTCCTTGCCTTCATGGGTTAGGGTAAATTCTTTTAATTGTATTTTGAATGTTCGCTTGCCTTCTTCCAGATTAACCTCAACATCTTTATTGACAGGATAGGTGAATATAGCTTGTGGAGCGGCATAAACAGAAACATCGGTATCACCTTCTCGAGGCACAACATCTGAAATTATGGGCACCCCAATAGCGTCGGAAATTCCTTCAAATTCACACTCTTCCCCTGCCTCAAATTTCATTCGCATATTCCCTTTGATCAATCCGCCCAAAATCTCATAGCGCATCCCTACGTAACCATTTAAATAAATAGGATTGGGAAATTGACCTCTCAACATGGCTGCCACACCTGCATATGCAATAGGAAACTTCCCTTTTATAAAGGCCAAGTCTACCTCAACACCAAACTCTCCTTCTAAATAGGCGTAAACCTGACCCATGGAATACCAGCCGTTATTGCCGATAGGTCCTGGTCTACCCACACATTTTGCATCAGGATAGTAGGCGTGCATAATATCAAAACCACCTCCAAACTCTAGGTAGGCATAAAAAATGAGATATTGGTATTTGTATTGATATGAGAAATTTAAACCAAATGCAAAGCCTTTTGCGGCTTCAAATTGTCCATCTTTCCCTTGTCTGTTGAGTTCTGCCACATCTGCACCAAGAATTCTTACTACTTCATCCCTGGGGGGGAAAGCCGTAGGTAGTTTTGTACCGGTCATAAAATAAGCTTGTACATTTAGCTCAGCTATCTTTACATCAAATGTCAGGGATATGGGTGTTTCCGGTGTGCCTACATGAATGTACCATTCTTGTGGATCTTTATGTATAACGGCCCTCCCAGCTAGGTTGTCTTCATTTCCGCCACGTATGCCTTCAAGGTCTATATAAACTTCAAATTCACCGTGAAAAGAGTCGTTAACGAAGTCTTTTTCAATACCTACGAATACACCAACACGTCCGCTAGAGGCAACTTCACGTTTTGGGATGGCATTTTTAGAAAGCCCCAGAAAATCATTGTCCTTTAGAAAGGTTTCAGCTTTACCTGCATTTTTTTCAATGAAACCGGACATTTTGTCCAAAAGTTTATTGTTTTCTAAAAGTTTTGCCTCAGGTGAGATGTAAGAATCGTCTCCCATCAGAGAACCTTCGCCTGTAAACCCAATTCTATTAAGGCCACCATGGGTATTAAATTCCATTTCTATAAATACTTTGGCGCTAAACGAAGATGAATTGTTCGTTCCAATACCGGCCCCAGCCCTCAAGCCCAGCCCTGTATTTGCATCAGGAACATATACTGCTTTGCTTGGGTTGAATTCCGTGGTTTTTCCGTTCGTAATTCGCTTCATTTTATTCGAAAGTCCCCCGGCAAGGGAATTAATCGGTAATTTACTTGAGCCACTTTCTTTGGAGTCTGACCAAATATCAACAAACCAATATCTGAATGTAGTACTGCCAAACATGGCTTTCGCAGAAGCCTTGTAATTAAGTTTGGTAATATCTACGGAGAGCTCGCCTGCAAAACCATTACCATAGGTAGGGTCTTCATCCATAATTTGAAGCCCTCCGGTTAGGTGCACCCCACTTTTCTTATAATCCACCTTAACCCCATCCACCTTTACTTTTTCAAATTTCCAGGCTTGTATTTTGGAAGATTCTTCCAGTTTTCCCAAAATATCCATGCTAGTGGTAGCATGGGACCCGTCACCATCCAGATTAATTTTGAGTCCGAAAGAAAGGCCCACCTGGTTGCCCGGGGTCACTAGCTGCAGATTTTCTACCGATGCCGGAAAGTTCATCAGCTTCATGTCACCCGTAAACCCGAAGCTGGTAGCGCTAATGGCTTTTTTACCGGGTTCGGTTTCCAGTTTTAATTCTTGAAACTGAATGCCGGGAAAATTGAAGCCTTTTCCACTATCTTCTGCCTCTTGGGTGCTTGGCGATTTCTCGCCTTCTTTTTGACCTATTTTACCAACGATGGAGAGTTCACCCGTAAGGTTGGCGGAAGGATACACCTTGCCATCCTTTACGTCAATGGCCACACTGGAGTTTTTGGCCAGTTGCATTTCTCCCAGAAAGACAGGGGTTTCATAATTACTTTGCAGCCCCACTTCCAGTCCGTAACCATTTTGGTCTATATAGCCTGAATAATCCATGGGTTTCTCAAAAATAGGTACGGCAATATCACCGCCCATAGAACCCCCTGTTAGCGAATTTCGGGAAAGGGAAATACTTACGTCCTCTATGGTAAACGCCCATTTTCCGGCCGCTCCGTCACCTGTTTTAAGCACGTTTTCCCCATAAAAAGTACCGGATACCCCTTGGCTGTCCAGCACCAAATCCTTGGCGCCAAATTCTACGCGTCCGTTGGATTTTTTGGTATCCTCTATTCCTTGAGGTAGCATACCGCTTACTTCTTCGGCGTAAAAACCACGCCATAGTTTTTCATCGGCGCCGGAATAGATGTTGTTGTATTCTCGGGGAAGGTTAAGGTTGGGCGCACTGCGGCTATCGCTAAGGTCCAAGACCACATTTTTAAGGTTAAAGCCCCAACCCGTCAAGCCTACCACTTCAAAACGGGGAAGGTCTACATTGATCAAAAGGTCGTTCCAGCCTTCCGACTTTACACTAAAAGAAGCGCCCACATAACATTTGTTGTCCACTACCTGATCTTCCATGTCCTTTAGATACTGGTTGTCCCTACTATTTCCGCAGGTGTATTCCCCATTTTCGTTAATAGGTAACAGCACGTTTCTTGAAACCCGAAGATCGCCTTCTAGGCTAATGCCCTTTAGGTTGGAACAATCGAACTCTATAAAGGATTGGTCGCTAAAAGAATTCGTCTTTAGGTCTATATCACCTCTGAGGGTCAACAGCCAATTGTCTCCCTGAATGGGAATGGCCTGATTGCCCAAAAGCACCAGTTTCATATCACCGGATAGTCCGCCCTCATAGCTGAGCTTTACATTTTCGGCACCAAAAAAGAGTTGTCGTTCAATACTGCGGTCTTTCTTATCGTCCACTTCCCCTTTTTCAGGAACGGTCATACGCGCCCATACCTTTAGCAGGGCATGGTTGGGCGTAAATTCTACCTCGGTAATGGCCAATTCTACCGAATTGCCCGAAGTTTGGTCCGTTTTTTTAAGCCCCACCGGAAGCTCCAACAATTCATTGCCGGTAAGTATTTCTACAAAGCGACCCATTTTGGACACCGCTTCCACTGCGTTTTTTGCATTTTTTATCAATTTTTCTACGGCTGGATTCTTGGGGTAATTCTCCGCCATAAAAGCCGCATTGAACTCCGGCTGCCGTTGGGTAAAGACCACATTAAAATTCTGGTTTTGGGCCAGTTTTTCGTCTAGGGTAGGGAAGGAACGGTAAGTAGCCTCCTCTAACTCCCCCAAAGAGGGAGAATTTTTGCTGCCAGCCTCTGAAGTGATGGTGGGTATGGTGTCTTTGGAACTGGATAGGGGTGTAATCTGTGCGTGCCTATCCGATTGCAATGCAGCCAATTGCTGCAAATAGTCGAGTTGTTGTTTCTTTTTTTGTTGCTGCAGCGTAGTGTCCTTTGTTTTATGGGCCAAACTGTCTTTAGAACCGGAAACAGGTGGCGTAACGGCATACAGTTGTAAGCTGCCTAACAGGCTGCATAGAATGAAAAGTAGAATATGTGAGTAGTTGTTTTTCATCTATTTGGTTTTTTGTTTCGCTTCGCTTCTTCCAAAGATTGCTTTCCAGCCTTTCATACTTTCTTCGAACATGTTGGGTAAGTCAGGCCATAAATTACTTTTAAGATAAATCTTATAAGCACCTATGAATAGTGAAATGCTCAACACAAAACCGAGCAATCCGATTAAGGGAAATAGAATCCCCAAAAAATAGAGGAATAATTTTGTTCCAATTGAAGGTTTATTACCAATCAAGGTTTTCTCACCTATTTTCAAATATTCAATTACAGCACCCGATTTCATAAATGTAACCGGCCCAAAATCGGACAATTTATCTTCTTCCAATTCAATGGGCAATACATTTTTCAATCTTCCCTGATTTGTAATTTTATTTTGTTGTAAAAAGGAAAGCAATTTTTTGTGTTCATTTTCAGGTATATAAAAAAGCATGTTTAAGCTGTCACCATCCCCTGTAATGAGCTCGAGTTTTGCATATTTGTCCGTATTTGAACCCTGAAAGGCTTGTCTTAGGGAAAGATGTTTTAAATATTTCGAAGATTGTTGATGAACATCTGCTTCATTGGCTTTATTAAAAAGTAAGGGGCCGCTAAATACCATTAAGCAAACGGTAAAGCCGAACATAAAACCGAATTTTAATATGTACTCAATTGATTTCAATATAGTTACAATTCTTCGTTTTTCTTTAAGTACTTAATTTTTATCAATATTTAATAATTAGACATTTTTATTTAAAACTTGATAAATCCTTGCTTCTTTCCCGAAATAAAGAGGGTTTTTCACGTACCTTATCTGCTAATTGGGTTATAAAACTTTTGCCATTTTTATTAAACGCACTTTCTTCTAAAGAGTTCAATTCGAAAGTGACATAATACAGGGCTACACCTCCACATAGAACAGATAGAATTAATTTATCCTTATTTTCAAAAAGAGTAAAGTCCCATTCTTTTTTTATTAGTTCTTTCATTTTAAGTTTGTTACGTTTTCTATATAACTTCCTGAGGGAATTGCATCAATTACAATTTCAGAGTAACCTTGTGGTAGTTTACCTCCGCTGGCGCGAGCGTCACGCTCGTGCCATTAAAGTTTACATGTATGTCTTTAATTTTACTCATAGTATGCCTAGTATAATACCTTGGTTATCAATTTTTATAACCGTTTCATCATCGGCATAGTTCCTTGCACTACTGTACTTCCAATCGATAGGGTCGGTTACAAAACCTGCTTCTACCGGGTTTTTATGTATGTACGCTATCTTCTGTTTGATTACTTTATTGCTCCATAATTCAATAGGTTTGTTGTGTTGCTGCCAAAATTGTCTTTTGGTAACATTACTTTTCTTTTTTCCTGCTCTTTCCATCATCCATAAGAGCCATTCTTTTCTACTTTCCTGAGGGTTTTCTTCAATTTCTTTTATCAATTTTCTAGCTGTATAGCCCTTGAAATCTCTTAGCAACCCTGATGGGTCTTCATTTTCCGACCTAAAGACAAAGTGAACGTGGCTCGGCATAAAACAATAAGCAAATACTTCCATACCTTTTTCTGCTCTGCAATAGTTGATAGCTTGCTCCAGTATTGAAAAATAGGCTTGTCTTGTAAACACATCTATCCAAAACACGGTCGCGAAGCTTACGAAGTAAGCTGCTGTAGGGTTGTTGAATTTGTGTTTTCTGCTCATTGTTTCTTTATTCTTTTTCTTATGCCCGGCTTATTCTTGACGGCACGAGCGTGACGCTCGCGTCAGCGGAGGAATATCAATTGTCCCCTTTAGGGAACAGTAAAAACCAAAACGATTTTTACAGGGGTGTTTTGTTATTGTTTTCTACTGATTATTATTGTCATTGCCTTTACTTTTTACACTGTTGGTGTGAGCATAGATGCTTGCGCTAGCGGGGGGTAGTTTTTATTCATAATTCTAATGTAATTTTTTGGACTTAAATCCTCTAAAGACGTATTTTAAGCCTTCTACCTTACTTCCTATTGAATTAGGTAAATCCGGAAACACTCCTGTCTTTTGATAGGTTTTTATGCAATCAAAAAACACCATAGAACTCAATAAAAAAGCCAATAATCCTACTAGGGAGAACCCACCTCCAAGCAAGTAGTAAATTATTTTCTCGAGGGCGGTTGTCTTTCTTCCTATTAGAGAATGGTTGTTAATCGAGAGCAATTCGATACTTTTATTTTTTAACCGATACTTAATGTCTTTATAATCTTTTAATTCAGTTTTATTTATAACGATAGGTAAAAGCTTAAACAGTGCTTTGTTTTTAATATGTCGGTTTTTTACCAAGAATTCTTCTATTGCTGTATATTCTTTTTCGGGCAAATAGTAATTCTTGGTTAAAGTGTCATTTGGTTGAATAATTATAGAAAACTGCATATAATCCTCACCATTGAATACGTGGTTCAGCTTTAATTCAAGCAATTCATTTACAGTTATAATATTAGTTTGATCTGGATCAATTTTTTTGAAAAAAGCAGGTCCACCGTAAAGCATCAGAACTGTGCTCAAACCGAACATAAAGCCAAATTTTAATATGTATTCGAAAAACCTCATATTTTACTTATCTTATTCGTTTGTTTCGGAACTTTTTTCTATAAACATTTTCACAGGAACTTCAGTACCTAAGGCCAATTCTTCTTTGTTCTTATTGTATTCAAAAATCCCATAAGTTATGTAACTCAACCATAGTCCAGAGAATAAGAATAGGATTGATAAAAACCATCTTCTTTTATAATATTGTTCTTTTGTTAAAATCAACTATATTTTTTTAAATGTTCTCATTTTATTCTGAATTTTCATTGACTACAAAGTATATTTCTATTTCAGAAAGTCACTTAAAATTGCTAGTTGGGCAGTAATATTCTCAGGATTTGATTTAGTGTGATTATTTACCTTTTTATCATATCTCCATAAATCATATGGCTTTCCGTCAATAATAATTTCGATATAAAACCCGATATCACCTTTAATATTAATAATCAAATCATCTTTCATATATTTTATACCCCAGTAAGGTCCATGTACATTCTCTTCCAAGAGTTGGAAATTTGGAAAATTATCTTCAAAGTACTTCCTTATTATTTTATTATTGTCTTCTGCCCAATTTGCTACCATACAGCTTTCCATAAATCATTTATTTCAATAAATTCCTTGACGCCCAATTCAATTAAGTAATTAACCTCTCTTGCAAAAAAACTGCTCGTTTCGCGGAGAAAACGGATCATGAGAAAACCAAAACTCTTTGTTTGCGGCTTTTTGTCTATCCATAAACTCTTTATTTATTCTCCCCGCTAGCGCGAGCGTCACGCTCGTGCCCATGAAGCTGCTGTTCATAACATTGTCTCTCATAGTTCCATTATACCTAAATGCATACCTTCGTTATCTATCTTTAAAACCGTTTCATCATCGGCATAGTTCCGTGCACTGCTATATTTCCAATCAATGGGATCGGTTACAAAACCTTGTTCCACAGGATTGTTGTGAACGTAATATATTTTTTGCTTTATGGCCTTTCCGCTCCATAATTCAACAGGTGTGTTATGCTGCTGCCAGAACTGCTTGTTTTTAACATTGCTTTTTCTTTTCCCTGCCCGTTCCATCATCCATAAAAGCCATTCTTTTCTACTTTCCTGAGGGTTTTCTTCAATTTCTTTTATCAATTTTCTAGCTGTATAGCCCTTGAAATCTCTTAGCAACCCTGATGGGTCTTCATTTTCCGACCTAAAGACAAAGTGAACGTGGCTCGGCATAAAACAATAAGCAAATACTTCCATACCTTTTTCTGCTCTGCAATAGTTAATAGCTTGCTCCAGTATTGAAAAATAGGCTTGTCTTGTAAACACATCTATCCAAAACACGGTCGCGAAGCTTACGAAGTAAGCTGCTGTAGGGTTGTTGAATTTGTGTTTTCTGCTCATTGTTTCTTTATTCTTTCTCTTTTTCTGTTTCTTATGCCCTGCTTATTCTTGACGGCACGAGCAAGGATGCTCGCGCCAGTGGGGCCTTTATCGCTAATACCAAAATTAAAGGGTTGGTGTAGATATCCTCTTTTGATACTCTTGTTTATCCCAAGTCCACCCATATTTAGAAAAAGTACGAAACACTTCTTCCATAATTTCATCTACATTTGAGTCAACTTCTCGAAAAGTTTTGTGCCATTGAGGGGTAAATGTTGAATACTCATCATGTCCTTTTTCAACTTGAAGACGCATTCCTTGATTAAGAATACCTACCCAAAATTTAACTTTATCATCAAAATTAAGTTCATGATAGTTTTCTGGTAGACAACTCCAGAAATTAGTTTTATATGTCCTGTTTTTCACGGAGTTCATATACTCTATGAACTCGTCTTTTGGTAATTTTAAAATCTCCTCTGATGATAGCTCTCTTTTCATTTTAATGATTTTGAATTAGTTTTATAATCCACTTACCCGTTGATTGGTCAAGAACAGGGTCGGCAACTGCTTCAAACTTACTTCCTGATTTGATTAAAATTTCAGGTGCAGGCATATTATTATATTTCACACCATCAGCAAAATCTGTAATGTTTTTACCTGTTGTATGTTGTATTTCAAATATTATATTAATCTCTGGACGTCCACCGAATGAAGCTCCTTGAGACCCACCACAAGATGTAAAATCATTCCAAGTATGTTTAGCTCCTTGATTATATGAATCAAGAAAACCTTGTAAATCTGCTTGTTTTATTTCAATTCCTCTATAAACTTTTTGACCCGAATAATTCGGCAGTTTAGCCAATGCGTTTTCTAAAATTAATTTTACATCTCCTGTCAAATTTGAATTGAGACCATTCCTTAACCAGTAGTTTAAATCACCATAATAGAAATTAGTTGTATAGCCCCAAAGTGAGAAAACTTCATCATTACTAAGGTTTGGATATTGTGCTTTTAATGTTTGAATTTCGTTCAACCAATTTTCGCCAGACCTTACATTGTGGTAATTTTTAAAATAGTCAAGAATTTCATCTTCTGTTTTTCCAAACTTCTTTAAAGCATTCACAAAGTCCGTAGGGAGTTCTTGTTTTACAATAGTTTTCGTAACTGTTTTAAAGCTCCCCCCCGCGTTAACCAAATTCACCTTGATTTGTGCAATTAGCTCATCTATCAAGTTAATATTACCCTCTGAAGGCTGAGTATTTAAACGTATAGCACTTGGGTCTGCAATAAAGAAACTACCATTATCATCTATCAAAAATTCTAGATCTACAACATCTACTTCCTTTTGTTTAAGGAGGTCTTTAATTGTTTCAAGACTTTCAATACTGTTGGCGGTAACAGCATCCGATGAGCCGATGATTTCAACCGTGGCACCTCGGAGTTGGGCGATGTTGTCTGAACTACCGGCATAACGCTTCATAATTATGGCGGGACGACCTTCATATATAACTTGTTCCAATACCTCTACGGCAGGTATTTCTTGCGCTTTTAGTTTGGCTAGGGCTTCTACCTCGTTTATTAAGGTTTGCACGTTCTTGCCAGGCTGCATTACAGCCAAGACTATGTCAGGTTCACCGGCAATTGAGTATACATCTTTGTAAGAAGAAGAGCCATCGCTTATTTTTGTTAACGCACCATTAGGAACATATTTGTCATACGGCCAATTCGCGTAACCTTTAAAGCCTATAATATCTCCATTTTTTAGAATGTCTATGCCATCATAGGAGGCTATCTTATCACCATTTTCCAAAATTTGCCTTTTGGTAATATTGCCTCCCGTCATTTGAGCTACCAGATTATCCGCAGGGTCTTTTATTTGGATAAAATTGAAATTACCAGATTTTTTGGTCGTAATTGTAATGAGGGCAGTGGTTGGGAAAATCTCATCAATTTTAACCAATTGATCCACTATCTCTTGTTTACGAGTATTTGTTTTGCTGTCTAACAACAAATTTTTAATGCCTTCAAGGCCATCTCCTTTAGTGCTTTTAAACCTGTTTGCTATACTTTGAACAGCATCTATATTCTCAAACTTGGCCAGTGCAGGACCAGATACATTTGCGGCTTCCAAAATAGCCTTAACTTCATTTAAACTCTCGATTGCTCCTTCGGCAATATCAACAACCGTATTTGCTCCTGTTGCTGTGGCTGCTTCAATATCTAGTGCCATTTCTAATCCGAAATCAACATCTAAAGCATCATTAAAATCTTTCTTGGCATCATCAAGATTATCCGCTACCGAAGACATCATGGGCTTTTCATTGGCAGACTCAATTATTTCATTGGCCCGCTTTATTTCGTATTCCGTTACGTTGCCGTTATTGTCCAGTTTGGCTACCAAGGTAAACCTATCGCTTGATCGTAAATAGGTGGCGGCATATTGGCCAAACCCGACAGCTACCAATGAGGCGGTGTACAGACCGGCTTCAGTTCTATGGCCGTTGGCAACTGCATATATGAGCCCTATACCATCGGCAATAAAATCTATTTGAAAAGGTGCAAGGGCAAGGGAAGCCGCATCCAATACGGAATATACCACGGCATCGGTATCAATTTCCTGATAAAGGTGAAAGGGCTGTACTTTTGCAAATTCATCAACCTCCATTAAATAGGCCAAATTCACCAAAAAACCGGCATATTCATCTTGGGCCTGATGCAGGTTGGAATAAGCTATGAGTAGTTTGGAATTTACAGCTGCCCGATCGATATAAACTTCTCTAAACAATATTCCTTTTTTGCCCGGTACTGCCTCAAAATATGAAATTGTCTTGTCCGGTTTATCGGATTTTGCCTCTTCCAAGGCGTCAAAATCCTCCATAGCCGCCTGTGACTGCTTATTTTCGTATGCTATATGCCACTGGGCCAATTTTTGCTGATGTTCATATTTGGCATTGACGTACTCAGAAGTACTGTTGTAATCTGATGATTTCGGTTTTTCCCTTTTTAGTTGTCTTCCTTGGGATTCCAGTTTCCTAAGTTCATCATAATGGGGACTTTTGAGAATTGCAATATTTTGTATAAAAGAAAGTCCCCTAACATCTTTATCACTTGATTTTTCTACTATCGCATTTTTTCTATCGGCCAAAATATAGCTGTAGTAGATGGTGGCCGGTTTTTTAATGCGGGCAAATGCTCCTAAAATATAACTTAGAAGGTCATTGGATTTTTTAAATTGAAAGGTGTCGACTAGGTCGTTCTTGCTTTGGGCAAAACCTACCTGCATACACTTGGTTGTTCCTAACCCTTCACTAAACCTGATAAAAGGAACGACAATAAGAATGGCGTTATTAGAATAATCTTTTAAATTACTTTTCTCAAGTATTTTTGACGCAAATTCATCCAGTTTGTTCTCATCAATTTTATATTCCACTGGCTGAAAGACTACATAGAAATCTTTATCAGTTTTATATTTAAGAGTGTATAGTTTGTCTTCAATTAGTTCGGCTTTATCTGCCAAGGCAGCATTTGAGACGTTTACCAAATGATAAAAATCTCCTTTTGTTCGGTAGGGCTTACTCTTTTGGCCTATTCTTCTGCCATAGGCTTCGTTGATACTATTGGCAGCTTGGGTTACCCATTCTTCTTTATAAGTGCCATCAGTATTTATTAATTGGCATATGGTTAAGTTAAATGGATTTTCTTCTAACTGTGCAATTGCGTCCTGGTCCTCTTGTATACAATCGGTTTCACCTTCATACTTTACTAATTGGTGATTAAAATTGATGGTCCCATTTTTAAAGTTTTCTAAATCTTTGTATTCAACCGAATAATAAGGGTCATTGCATTCTGGAGAGTTATCAAAAAGGAAAACCCTTTTCTCTTTTTTAATATCTTGAATACTAACATATGGCAGAGGAACTTTTTGTCCATTGGGGGTTTGAGATGATACATACCCCACAAACTTACCATTGTCATAAGTGGCGTAGTAGGTTATATCTCCTAATTTAAAACCAGGAATTGTACCTTTTGGCTCTTTCATAGAGCCATTAGAGGCTATAGTTCTGCTAATCTCTTTAGAATATGAAAAAGGCTTCCAATCTGGGGTAAACCAAATTTTTCCGGCAATTTCTCCCTCTTCTTCCTCTTGGAACAAATAAAACTTTAAAGAGGGATCATGAATCTGGGCCCAATGGGTATGGGGCAGTTGGTCTCCGCTACCATAGTCCATGAGCCAATCGGTTTGTTGATTCGTTCCAAATTCGGAAAAAGGATGCTGTAGGGCAAAAATACCGTGCCCTATTTCATGGGCCAGTGTTTTACTTTTGTCACCACCTTTATCTTCTTCCTCAGGTTTACCTCCAAATACAAAGCCCATTTGGCGCTGTAAGGGCATAAAACCACCAATAGGGCGTGAAGGTTCAATGTCATTAAAGACCAAAATGTAATAGGTGTTGGCATTATAACCTTCTAACTGCTTTACCCTATTGACGAGCATTTTTTGCTCCTCATTATAGGCGGCGGCCCAGGCGCTTTCGCCAAAATCCAAAGTTTGGTTACTACCTAGTTCAGACTTTTTAACAGAAAGACTTAAGCTTTTGCCAAACTGTATATTCGCTACCGCTTTTTCAAAAATTTTGGAGACATTACTTTCTATATTCCCCAGCGAAGCACCATTTACCGAGACCAAGGCAACATTTATACTTCTCTCCGTAAGGTGCCATAGGGTGAAAGCCCCTGCGGTGAGCTGTTTGCTATTGTCCTCTTTGCTGGGGACAGTGGCATATATCACCTCATTTTCAAAGGAATATCTTCCAGTGAGGGTCAAGGTCGCTGTAGAACCGTTAAAAGTTGTGGGAATGGAATCCCCTTGTTTGGTCTTAAAGCTTACATCGTCTGCTTTGTAGTCGCCATTTTTTAGGTCAATAGTTGCCTTAATTTTGGTGGTAGCCCCTTTTTTAACGGCATGATGGGTCAACGGATAGTCCTTGCCATCGGCATCTTTAATGACCGTATATTCTTGGGCGAGTGTGCCTATGTTCCCTGTGGGCATGATATCCATTCCGTAGGTGCCCTCCTCATTAAAGGTTACTTGTATTCCTCGGGCAGTAAGGGATTCCAGTCGGCCGTTATTGGAAACCCCTTCTACGTTATTGCCGGTAATGGCTCCGTTTTGGTCTATGGTACCACCTTCGGTAATTTCGCCTTCGGCATCCACATAATATGTTTTTCCCTCGCTATCGGTAATGACCATGTCATCTCCCAAGGGTTCTGATTTGGTCACTCCATTTTGTGGGTTGGTAATGACCACCTTTCCGTCCTCAATTTTTATATCGTCTTTATCAATGGCCCAATTGACCTTGATTTCATCCAAATCATTATCGCCCTCAACAAATTCCCCTACCGCATCCACCGCATCGGTAACGGTATCGATTGCCTCATCTATGTCCAGAATATTCCGCATGCTAGGGTCGTACACTGTCACTACCGATCCTTCTACCAACTGATTATCCGTATTTACTAACACATTGGTAAATGCTACCCCCACGCGTATGCTGTTGAGATAGGGAATGGTTACATAGCCCTTACCGGTAAAACGACCATTACTGCCGCTGGTTTCCAAAACCTTAATGGGGAAATCGCCCGCCTTAAAGGCATCCCCGGCATAGAGATTGGGAAGGGGCTCCTTATTGCTTAGGTTAAAATTGGGGGTGATGTTGCAATCGTAAACGGCCGCCTCTTCATCAGCAATAAAAGTGGTAAACTGCTTGGTAACACTCCAATCACTGCCCGTTACCGTACATTGTTTTTGAACCTGATATTCATAGACCGTACCTGGCTTAAGGTCCCACAGGGTGGTTTGGTTGCCACTAGTCTTATTGGGGAACCACTCGGCCCCCTCCACGTTTTTTTGCCGGTAACGTACCGTGTATTCAGGTACTTCGGTAGAGAAATCGTCCCAAAAAATATTGGCATTGGTACTCCCCTTAACCTCATGGTTAATGCCCAAAGGCAAATCGCAACTGCCGGCATAACTAAAGGAGTAAATCTCGCTATAGCCTTGGTTTTCAAAAAGGCCCACTTCTTCCAACCCTTGTTTTGCCTTTGCCTGCACCCGCCAAGCATAATTTTTTCCGGATAGGAAGAGCGGATCGGCCGGTCCGTATACATAGGTAGTAGCATTGGTAACGGTTTGAAAAACGGGAGGCGAGCTTAAAAAGGCCTGTTGCGGGTCCACTTGGGTGTCCCAAATTTCTACAATGCTAAGCTCGTATTCTACATTGCTAACATTTACGTGTCTTGGTGTCCACTGAAATACAATGTTCTGCGGATTGATTTCTTCTACATTGGTCTTGTTTCTGGGGGATACCAAGAAAGGTGGTTCGTTCTGAAAGACCACACTAATGGCACACGATTTTTGTGACAGGCGACTGCCGGTAAGCACATCGAACACCTCAAAACAGAAGTTATAGGCCCCTTCGGGGATGGCATTGCCATACACGTTACCCGAAATACCGTTGAGGTTTTCATACCTAAAATAGGATGCCAGCTCTACGTTGGTAAGTACCAGGGGAACACCTCCTTCTAAAAATAGGGGCGAAGCGCCGGTAACTAGGTCTTTACTTTGAAAACTGATACCGCTACCCTCAAAGGAAACTCTTAGGCGGACTTCCCGATTGACAATCTCAAAATCGTTTAAAATCAATTGAACGCGCAACGGACTGTTTACGGTATTCTCGTTGGCGTATTCTGAAAAATAAATGGGCGGCGGCGGCGTCACTTGCGGAATTACCTGTACAGGAAAGGATTGTGCGGTGGCGGTGGTTAGGTTGAAGGTTAAAAAGAGTAGGCAGAGTGCGGTATGCAGTAGGCAGTAGGCAGTAGGCAGTATGCAGTATGCAGTATGCAGTTTTTGGATGATATGTTTTAGGGTTTTGAATATCATTTACTGCTGAATTTTTTAGGGTTGTTGATCATATAGCCAAGCAATTTTCCTACTTCAACGGTTTTATTGTACAGTTCTATTTTGGTCTCTTCTTGAATGTACTGGCAAGCTAATGAAAACTCTAACCAAACTTGGGTTTCGGTGTTTTCCATATCGGCATCCGTAAGTTTGGCAACAAAATGTTTTACATACCTCCTTTTTCGGTAACCTTCAGCAATATTGGCACAAACCGAACGGGAACTTCTCCTAATCTGATCCGTAAGGGAATAGCGCTCTTCCTTAGGAAATTTTTTGGTCATTTCAAAAACGTCCATAGCTAGGGAAAATGCTGTTTTATATGCTGTCAGCTGCTTATACATTCTTTTCTCGATTTGCCTATTGCCTACTGTTTAATTCTTATTAATATACTTTAGCTCAAAAAACTCCGGATTCACCAAGTTCAACGATTTTTTATAATAGAAATCAATGATCTCATTTTCCAGATAGGTTTCCAGTTGGTTTACGTTTTCTGTTTTTTCAAACATTTCAAAGGACTTTAATGCATAGTCTTTTTTAAATTCTTTTAAAAATCCAGTTCCCTTTTCAATGTCCGCCATACTGGTAAATTCTGCGAATTGGGTTTCCATCCAACGGTGGCCCACCAGTTTTTCCAGTCGGGTTTGTTGTTCTGCCACTAAGGCCTGATATCGAGGAGCCAAAGCCTTATCCCTTTGGGAATAGTCCTCCTCCTTTTTATTGTGCAACGGGTGCTCGTCTACTTCCAGTTTCTTGGCTACGAACAGGTTCTCCAAGGCCATATCAATTTTTTTCATATCGTCCTGAATACTTGAAATAACGCTGTGCAAAGCTTCTTCATACACTTTCTCAAAGTCGCCAAAGGCATAAAGTTCCGCTAAGAACGTAAGTGCGCTTTCTTTGTACCTGTCTTCTCTTTTTTGCTCTTTAACGGTCGCCAATAGAATTTTAAGTTCGTCCTTTTTAAATTGCGGAATATTGCTAAACGGAGCACTTGTATATACATTGGTGAGCTGCTCATTTAAGCTAGGAATGGTGCCGCTGTAGGTTGCGTTTCTATAGCGAAAGCTTAAAGTATTTTCCTTATTTCTTGGGTCCCGTTCGTTAGGTGATCTGCTACCCGGGTCAATGTCCAACTTAAAATTATCAAAGGCGTAGCTGTACCCAAAGGTGATGGTTAGGTCACGACCGGTATTGAGCTCCGAGTTTCTGAACAACATTAAAAAGTTGAGGTTCAGATTGTGTTTTTTGTATAGGGTATAATTGCTTCCCAACCTAAAGTTGAGCACGTTGTTCTGCTGTTCGCCATTGGCAAAAGAACTGTTGTAGGAACTCGAAAAATTACTCCGCAGTTTTTTATCAAAAAACTGTTTTCCAATGGCCAGTGTGGGGCCTAAAATAAGATTGTTGTCTTCGGCTACTGTATTGTAAGAAACGTTTCCGGCCAAGGAAACATTTAGTGCCTGTTGTGGAAACCCCAATGTATAGGAAGCCACCCCGTTATAAAAAGAATTTTCACCGCCTTCAATGGTCTCGCCCTCTTGTTGATTGGTACTATTTTGATATACCAGGTTGAGGTTGGTACTGTGCTGTTTTGTTTCGGTCTTTTTAAGAATGTAGTTGATTCCCAAATTGGCATTCTGGGAAATCTGCCGGTAATTAAGGGTGTCTACATTATCATAGGCCCCCACTTGGTTGATGTAATCAAACTGGTCCCTGATATTGGTGTACGACTGAAAATTGGAGTAGCTAGCGTTGATGCCCAAACGTTCAGAGGCCGTATAATTGGCGTTGATGGCACTTACTACGCGTTGCTGGTCTGAAGACTTGGCATTGTTAAGGTTGTCGCGCTGCAAACCGGCATTCACGTTAAGATTCAATTTGTTCTCAAAAATGGACTGGCTAGCGTTTACCGTAATGTTCTCCAGGTCATTATTGAAATAATAGGCACCGAGAGTTTTGTAATCGGGGTCGATTCGTTCGTAGCCTACCCCCAAACTTCCGTTTCCGGCCGGGTAGTCAAAAGAAGCGTTCAGCGCATTGTAGTATTGGGTGCTGATATTCTCCTTTAACAAAAAGGAAAGCATACCGGCAGTAGGTCTGTTTTCGGTAAGGCGGGTATCTTCTGTTACCCCAGAAATGGCGTACTCGAAATGAATTCGGGCCTTGTCGAATAGCCTGAATTCGGATTCAAACGATACCACGGCGTTGTCCTTGGGAGAAAGCCCCAACTCAATTGGGAAGGGATTTATCAGAGAATTCTCTTCATCGTTCGCTTTAAAAAGAATAACGCCCAATTTCATAAAATCGAAATCGTAGGCCGTTTTTAGTCCGTAGCCCATTCTCTTAAAAGCCGTAAGGGCTTCTGGATGTTCTTCATCGTACTCCGTTGCCTTTAAAAATCGCCCGTACATGGCACTTATCTGAAATTTTCCTTCGGGATTAAGGTCAAAACCACCACCGGTAAATTGATGCCCTGCTAGCGTGTATGGAGAAAAGGTCATGCTCACATCGCCAATATGCGCAGTGGCCCATTTGTATGAAGGATGCAGGCTCAGTCTATTGAAATTAAATGGATTCGGAAAATCGAACTCTTGGTTGGAATAAGTAAATGATAAGGGAATGCTGTACAGCCCGGCAATATTAAAATTAAGGCTACCTGTTAAATAATAGGTAAATGCCTGTCTGTTGGCGGTGCCATCATAGTACACGGAATTGGCAGCGATGCCTCCATTATAGCGGAGCCATTTCTCCTTGCCCAACTGGTCAAAGTTGATGTTTTGAGAAAATCCTAGCGTACAGCACATCATAAGGGGAACTAAAAACCGGCTCAAATGTGGGTTGTTATGAACGTTAAATATAAGTTAATGCCGACGGGAAAATATAATTTTTTCGATGAAGAACCACCTTGATTTTCAATTTAATGTACCACAACTTGATACCGAAATTTCCTGAGACAGGAAGTTTGTTGGGCTGAAAGGGATTTCTTTAATTGAAAATAAATGCAAAAAAAAATGTGGGTAAAATCCGTCTAAAATGACCAAAACTATTAAAATTGGTATTGAGCCTACTATCCAAAAAAGTTTCTTAAGGTATTTATGGGGTAGGTAGGGAACGTTGTGTTTTCTGATATCTAGGAATCACGATTTTAAAAGTAACCCCTTCGCCTAACTGACCCTTGGCCGTTATATAGCCTTGGTGGTTTTGCACAATTTTTTTTACGATGGCCAGACCAATGCCCGTGCCTTCATATTCTTTACGGTTATGTAGCCTATGAAATATCTTGAAGATTTGCTCTGCATATTTCTGGTCAAAACCAACACCGTTGTCTTTAAACAGTATTCTACAGTACTCCGTGTCCTTTCTTAGGGGAAATTCTTTGATTTGCGTATGATCAATGGTAGCTATATCAACGGAAATTATTGAAGGGACCTTCTTTTTGGCGAATTTGAGGGAGTTTACGATGAGATTGGCAAAAAGCTGTTTAAACTGTGATGGAATCAGTTCTGCGCTGCAATTGCCCTTAATGGTTAAAGTTGCTTTTTTATGTTCAAGCTCTTCAAGAAGGTTGTCCTTTATCTCTTCGGTGATTTCCTGAAAAGAGGTTTCTTCGAATATTTGATTGGATTTCTCCGCTTTGGAATACGAAAGTAAATCTTGGATCAAGGTCTGCATGCGGTTGGCCGCTAACTGCATTCGGTTAAAGCGATAAATTCCTTTTTCGGAAAGATTGGCGCTCTCCGTTGCCAGTATTTGAGAGACGAACGTTTGTATTTTACGCAGGGGTTCCTGCATATCGTGACTGGAAATGTAGGCAAAGGACTGGAGTTCCGAATTCATTTTTTCCAGTTCCCGGTTTTGCAAGGCAAGTTCCTGGGTACGTTGTTCTACCTTAACTTCCAATTCATCGGAAAGGTTTTTTAAATCGCGATTTTTATTCTCAAGCTCCAATTTATTTTTTCGGAGTTCCAATAGGTTCATGACCTGATCGGCCAAAATATTTAAAGCCTCCTTTTGGCTTTGGCTAAGCTCGTGGGGCTGATGGTCTATTACACAGAGAGTGCCAAGAGGTAGTCCGGAAGAATTTTTTAGGGGCACGCCTGCATAAAATACCACTCTGGGCTCTCCCGTCACCAACGGATTGTCAAAAAAGCGGGCATCTTCCCGAGAATCCTTGACCGTAAAAATCTTTTCGTGGGTATGAATGGCATGGGCGCAGAACGCTTGGTCTTTTGGGGTTTCCCTAATATTTAGACCGTGGTGGGATTTGAACCATTGCCTATGGTCGTCCAACAGCGTAATCAGGGAAATGGGGGTTTGGCAGATTTCAGCGGCCAGTTTGGTTAAATTATCATAATCCTCCTCTGGCAACGTATCTAAAATGGAATAGGAGTCTAGAAGCTTGAGCCTTTCCTCTTCCTTTTCATGGTCTTCTGCTGTCTTCATGTTCCCAAAGTTAAGCAAGTGGATTATTTATCAAAATTATCTGTGGAGTTGTTATGCATAATTTTTGCGGAAGTATTGTATTGGCAATACCTTTTTCATGGTAATAGTTCTTATTTTAGTTGGATTATGTTCCAGTGAACATCATCTACAATATAATCTGATAAAACTTCAAAACCAATCTTTTTATGGGCAGCCATAGACCGTTGGTTGGTAGCATCCACTTCGGTGATTATAGAAGAAAATTTGGGATTACATACCTCTTCATGGTTTTATACAGTTCTCTAAATACGCCTTTTTTTCTGTGGGCCTTATCCACACAAATTTGACCCATGGCCATGTAATTCTCGATCTTGGGTTCCAGATTTTCCATTTCGGCAAACATGGGCTTAAGAACTTCAATACGGTCTGCAAATTTAGGGTGCATGCATAGTGCGTAGGCAATCACTTTACCATGGTATTTGGCAATGATATGGGCACAGGTTTCGTTCATCTCCTTTAAAATTTCAAAGGAGTGTACGACGGTTACAAAGCCTTCTTTCAATTTTTCATCTTCAGAAAGCGAAACCGCAAGATTTCTTCGTTGCAAGTCTAGAATTTGCAGAAGTTCACTATCGGTGTTACATCTGGTAAATTCAATTTCGGTCAATGCGTCTATTGCCATAAGGTTTAGAGAAGTTTAATTTAACCTCCAATATAGTATTTAAAAGCAACCTTTTGTAGCTTGCTGAATTCAGATAATGTACAATTCAGCTTTTGGAAAGATAACTAGGGCGATATTACGATCTGCTCAAAAAAATCTAATTTCTTTTTCACTACCAGATATTCAGAATGAATTTTCTAAACAGAGTACAGTTGGTTATTCTAACTTCAGGTAGTATGTAATTTATCTCTCTTCATTTAGGCAATAAAAACAACAGTATTTTGGTTTAAAAAAAACCCCTGAAAAAAGGGAGTAATAAAAAATGAACACCCCCTAAATTTGTTCCCATATTACTTTAAGCTTTTAATCATGTCTTTTACTTTTAAAAATTTCCTTTTTCTTGTAGTCTATATTTTCGGACTTCATGTCCTTAACGCACAAAATGACACTATCTACTATAACAGTAAGTGGAAAGTTGTTCAAGAAAAGGATAGTGCTTTGTTCTATAGGCTGCCCATAACCAAACAGGGAGACCTTTACCAATTTCAGGATTACTACATTTCCCGGGCCAAACAAATGGTTGGATATTCCTTATTGCCCAACAAGGAAAAATGGCAAGGTACGGTCACTTGGTATAAGGAAGATGGTTCCATCTATCAGCAAGGCAACTACGATCAAGGATACCTACATGGTAATTTTATTACCTATTTAAATGGTAAAAAACTTACTGCCAACTACGAGCGGGGTGTTTATATTTCGGGGAAGAGAAATACCGTCTACGGAGACCAAATGATGTATACGGAGAAGGAGGGTGATACCATTAGGGAAGTAATACATCAAAATAATATCAACGGTATTAGATTGGAACGTGTGGGTACACCTGACACCTACGAAGTCTACACCAATTACTATGGTAAGGACGGAAAATTAATAGGCCGAAAAACCAAAAATTCCAGAGGGGATATAAAAGGGGAAGAGGTCTTTTATTATTACAACCCTATGCGGGTACAATCAATTAAATACTACAGTAGGAATCAGGTTTTTGGCCAAACAGACTATTACCCCAATGAACAGGTCAGGGCCTTATTTCAAAAAGAACCCAAATTACAACACACGTATTTTACTCCGGAAGGGAAGCAAATGGGAGTAGTGGAATATAGGGTGGATCGGTATGGGAAACGCCCTGAAAATGGAACAAGCTATTTATTTGGTTATGGGCAGATGAAGAATGACTATGCCGGTGATTATGAAATTCAAAGAAAGACGGTTTACAAGGATGGTAAAATTAATGAGGAAGCCATTTACTACTCCAACGGAAAACTAAAAAGCCTTACGAGCTATAGCGAAGGGTACAAAAACCTTCAAATTAGTTATTACGAGAGCGGGAAAGAGATGGCTCGAATGGAATACAAGAATTATTCACCTTTTAATGGTACAGAATTCTATAATGGTGGAAAACGAACTTTTAAGGAAGGGGTATTGATTAAGGAAATTGTATATCACCCTAAAACTGAAAAAACCCAAATTGAGAAAACTAATGAAAAAGAGGTTTTTTATGATATGGATGGGAATCTTTTGGGGGAGCTCCTTCTAAGTAATACTGGTTCCTATCCAAAACCGGACAGTGGTCAAAGGTTTTCTTTTGATTACTACACTTCAAAAGTCAATGGCATAGAGGAGTATAAAGAAGGTAACTTAATTAGAAAAACCTCATGGAGAAATAGAAAAATTACCGAAGATACTACCCATACCTTTAAAAGAATTGAAGAATATGAAGAAGATGGTTTTAATAAAGTTAGGGAGGTTACTTTTTATAGCAATGGGGAAAAACAAAGTGAAACCGATTTTAAAAAGTACAATCCAGTAAAAGGCGTTTTCTATGATAAAAATGGTAAGATACTAGGAAGCTTCGATTTTGAAAAAAAGGAGGGAACTAGATATAAATTCTTTAATGATTCCGATTGGGTAAACGAGTACGAAGTCATAAAAAACGGACAACAGCTGGCTTATAGAAAGTATGATTACGGTTATAGTTCTGCCTACGGCAATATAGACCCTGTTTTGGTTGAGGATATAGATATTAACTGTTGTGCTTCCTTTTATGATCGCGAAGGTAGTTTAATTGCTAAAGTGGAGTTCAAAGATCAGAAGCCATGGGCAGGTACCTATTATGACACGGCAACTAGGGAGCTTTATGAAATTAAGGAAGGGAAGAAATCCGGAGTGTATCAAAAACTGGACTATAATAAAAATGTACTGGAAGAAGGTACCTATACAAAAGGTTTAAAGGAAGGGGTGTTCAAAAAATTCACCTATAACGGAGTGCTAACTGCCAAAGAAATATATAAGGAGGATCAACTAGATGGAATAGCTACTTATTACAATAATGATGGGGAGAAAATAGCCCAAATGGAGTATATAAACGGTGCACCATTTGATGGTGTTAGGAGCATAAAAACCAATTATAATAAAGAAAATAGCCTGGAAACCTATAGGGATGGTGCTCTGGTGAAAGAAGAAACCATATCAAAACAAGGGCGATTGGTAAAGAATTTTAAGAATGCAAATGAATCAAATTGTGAATGGTATTATCCAAATAGCGAAAAATTAAAATATAGCTTTCAACTTAAGGATGGTTATTTGGACGGTTCGGTTGTTAAATATGGATTAGATGGTGACATAATAGCCAAGGCCAATTTGGATAAGGGCAAGCTGCTAAGTGGTATTATTTTCTTGCAGAAACCTTACAATGCCAAAAACATCAAATACTATTCCCTTAAGATGGAAAAGGACTATCTGTACATGGATCTTTACGGAGAAGAAGATGAGGTTCTTTATGCCGCCAAAGAAAAACTCTATTTGGGTGAGCAGGCTTATTTTGCGCAAAATCTTGGTTTTGATATGTCCTATTTCAAAGAAACCCATTTATATTAAAATTTAGTGTTAGTGAGAAGTCCCTATGGTTGTATCTTTTGACCGGAAGGACTTTTTTTGTTGTTTGTTGGAATCAGGGAACCGGTAAACCCCTAATTTTGCTAAATGGTGTCTTTTCCTTCTAAATTACTGAAAAAGCTAGAGCAAAGAAAAATTGAGAATATGCTCAGGAAACTTCCAGAGAAGAACAATGCTCTTATCGATTTTTCTTCGAACGATTATTTGGGTTTGGCGAGAAATCCAAAAGTTTCAGAGGTCGGCGCTCGTATTCTTGAGAACGAAGATAGTGCTGAAAATGGGGCTACCGGTTCTCGCTTGATTACCGGTAACCATGGGCTCTATACCAAAACCGAGAAAATGTTAGCCGATTTTCATCATTGCGCTTCTGCTTTGGTTTTTAATTCTGGTTACGATGCCAACTTAGGTTTTTTTGCTTCCGTACCACAACGTGGGGATGTGGTTTTCTATGACGAATTGATTCATGCCAGTATCCGGGATGGTATTTCCCTCGGAAATGCCCAAAAGCAGAAATTCCTCCATAATAATCTTAAGAATTTAGAAGAGAAAATTCGAAAAGAGAAAAGCAAGCTGCTGCCTGATGCCGAAATTTATGTGGTTACGGAATCTGTATTTTCCATGGATGGTGATTCCCCCAATTTATTAAAGATGGCTGCTATTTGTAAGGAATACCAATGTAACCTAGTTGTGGATGAAGCGCACAGCGTGGGAGTTCTTGGAAAAACGGGTAAGGGTCTGGTGCCACATTTGGGTATTGAAAAGGAAGTTTTTGCGAGAATCGTCACTTTTGGCAAGGCCATTGGCTGCCATGGGGCCGCCATTCTTGGAAGTGAATATTTAAAGGAATACTTGACAAACTTTGCCCGTAGCTTCATTTATACCACAGGCTTGCCGCCACACTCCTTGGCCAATATTCAGGCGGCACATCAGCAGATGGCAAATTCAGATAGTGTGATAAGACTTCAAGAAAATATCGGTTTTTTTAAGTCGGAAATTAAAAGAATGGGCTTGGGGCATCGGTTTATAGATAGCCAATCTGCCATTCATTGTCTGAAAATGGGAAATGTTGAAGTGGCCAAAAATGCATCCGCAAAATTAAAGGAAGCACATTTTGATGTCAGGGCCATATTATCCCCAACTGTTCCTTTGGGAGAAGAAGGACTGCGGATATGTCTCCACAGTTTTAATACCAAGGCACAAATGGAAGATTTGCTAATTTTATTGAAAGGATTATCTGAATAGTGAATGACAGGCAAATTCTATACGTTGGCTTCTTTTGAATATCCTGCTGATGTTCAAATTGTAAAAAGTAAGTTGGAATCTGAAGGTATTTCGGTCTTTCTTCGAGATGAGAATACGTTGAATTCAGACCCCATTATAAGCAACGCTATTGGTGGTGTAAAACTTCAGGTTTATACTGAAGATAAGGACAAGGCCATATCCATTTATGATGAGATTAGGGCATATGCTTTGGATGAGGAGGGAAATGTACGGGTGTGTCCCAATTGTAGGGCCCAACGCTCCGAGGTTTTCTATAAAAGACAGGGTCTTTTGCATAAACTTTTTCCGTTTTTGGAGAAAAGAAAATACAAATGCCTAAATTGTGGCATGATCACTAATTAAAATTACCCTATGACACAATTTTTCGTAACAGGAATTTCTACGGAAGTAGGAAAAACCATTGCTTCGGCCATAATTGCAGAGGCTATGGAGGCAGACTATTGGAAACCGGTTCAAGCCGGAGAACTTGACCATACAGATAGTGATAAGGTGAAGGCCTTATTGTCTAACACAAAGTCTAAGATCCATGATAGCAGTTACGAATTAAAAGACCCTATGAGTCCCCATGCGGCAGCCGAGAATGAAGGCGTTTATATTGATCGTGAACATATTAAGGAGCCACAAACTAACAATCATTTGGTGATTGAAGGCTGTGGCGGTATCCTCGTTCCTTTTAATGATAGTGATACCGTATTGGATATCATTATGCCTACTCATAAGGTAGTGGTGGTTTCAAGGCATTATTTGGGAAGTATTAACCACAGTCTACTGACCATTAATTGGTTAATGCAAAAAGGCTACGATGTTTCCGTACTTTTCAGTGGAAACGCGAATCCTCAGACCGAAAATATTATTCTTCACAAAACTGGGGTTTCCATGATAGGCCGTATTGAAGAGGAGGATACTTTTGATAAGGCTGTTATTAAAAAATATGCTGATAAATTCAAGCCTATTTTAGAGACTTTATAATAAGCACTCGCTTATTGAACGTTCAAATTCTATAGAAAGAAGTCCATTTTTCCCCATCTTTGCATGATGGAAAATGAACGTGACATGACGGTATTGGAATCCGAAAGTATTTCCAAAAGGGACCAAAAACACATTTGGCACCCCTTGACCCAACACAAATTGCATCCAAAAATGTTGGGTATTAAAAGGGCCAAGGGAGCCCTTTTATATGACGAGAATGGTAAGGATTATATAGACGGAATCTCTTCATGGTATACCAGTGTTTATGGGCATTGCAATGACTATATATTGGAAAAGGTGCAAGCGCAAATGCAGCAATTGGACCAAGTAGTCTTTAGTGGTTTCACCCATGAGCCTGCAGTAAAATTGTCTGAGGCGCTAATTAAGGTTCTGCCTAATAACCATCAAAAGCTTTTCTTTTCCGATAATGGTTCCACGGCTACCGAAATTGGAATTAAAATGGCGTTGCAATACCATTTTAATAAAGGGGAAAAGAGGCCTGTTTTATTAGCATTTGAAGAGGGTTTTCATGGCGATACCTTTGGGGCCATGTCCGTTTCGGGCCTGTCGGTCTACAACGGTCCGTTTGAAGATTTCTTTATCCAGGTAGAGCGGATACCTGTTCCCACCAAAGAAAATATAGGTGAGGTATTAAAGCAGCTGGAAGGTCGGTTGCAGAAAAATGATATTGCCGGCTTTATCTATGAACCCCTCGTACAAGGTGCAGCAGCCATGAAAATGCATGCCCCAGAAGATCTGAACCAGGTTTTAGAGCTGATCAAAAAACATGGGGTTTTGGCCATTGCCGATGAGGTAATGACCGGCTTTGGAAAAACAGGTAAAAATTTTGCTTCGGAATATTTGCAGACCCCGCCTGATATCATTTGCATGAGTAAAGCCCTTACGGCAGGTCTGCTTCCTATGGCGGTAACGAGCTGCACTCAAGAGGTGTACGATGCCTTTTATAGCGATGATATTGCTAAAGGTTTGTTCCATGGCCATACCTACACAGCTAATCCGTTGGCCTGTACGGCTGCCCTTGCCGGATTACAATTGCTACAGTCCGAAGAAATTCAAGAAAACATCCAACGGATTATCCGTAGTCATCAAGAGTTTGACGAAAAGCTGAACAACCATCCAAAAGTGGCCTCCACGCGCCAATGCGGAATTATTTATGCGCTCGACTTAAATGTAAAAATGGAACGCTATGGGAATCTAAGAGACCGTTTGTTCAAGCATTTTATGGATAACGGCGTATTTTTGAGGCCTCTAGGAAATACCATATATATTTCTGCTCCCTACATCATTTCCGAAACACAGTTACAAAAAATTTACGATACCATTATCGAGGTTTTGGATATCGTTTAAGACGACTTTTAGTAGTGAAACAACCCATATCAATTACGTCAGTATCCTCTATTTCCCCATTAGGTAGTGATTTGGAATCTACCTGGGAAGCTTATTTAAACGGCCAACATTATTTGACTAAAAAGCGTTTTGGAGACCAAAAGGAATGGGTTTCGGCCATTCAACAAGAAGACATTCAGAAAATTAATGAAATCAAAAATGCCGATCCAAAATACAGGAGTTTGGATAAAACCGTTCTATATGCACTTTTCGCGGCTAGAAAAGCTGTTTCCATGGCTGGATGGCAATTAGGGGATGATTTTGGAATCAATATCGGCTCTTCAAGAGGGGCAACCGAGCTTTTTGAAACCTACCATGAAGAATTTTTGGCCAACGGAAAAAATTCTACCCTCTCATCGCCTACCACTACTTTGGGAAATATCTCTTCGTGGTTGGCACACGACCTAAAGACCCATGGCCCTGAAATATCCCATTCCATCACCTGTTCAACAGGCCTCCATGCCGTTTTAAATGGGGTTGCTTGGCTGCAAAGTGGTATGGCCCATAAATTTCTGGTAGGTGGTAGCGAGGCACCTTTAACGCCCTTTACCATTTCCCAAATGAAAGCCTTAAAGGTGTACTCAAGACGTGGTTTACACGAAGAGGTGAATTTTCCTTGTTTGGCCTTGGAGATGGAAAAAAAGGAGAATACCATGGTGCTAGGTGAGGGAGCCTCGGTTGCTTGTTTAGAGGTCGGGGAAAAGAAGAATGCCTTGGCTCAAATTGTTGGTGTGGGGTATGCCACAGAACCCTTAAAACACAATATTTCCATTTCAACCGATGCCCTTTGTTTCCAGCGTTCGATGAAGATGGCCTTGGGCGATATTTCACCCAGTGAGGTAGACGTAGTGGTTATGCATGCCCCTGGAACGATAAAAGGCGATTCCTCAGAAATAAAGGCTATCAAGAAGATTTTCGGGGGTAATTTGCCGCTGATGACCACCAATAAGTGGAAATTAGGGCACACCTTTGCCAGCTCTGGTGTTTTAAGTCTTGAATTGGCTGTTCTAATGCTTCAAGAGCAGTGTTTAATTTCGACTCCGTTTCAAACTATTAGCGATGTTAAAAAGCTAAAAAGAATAATGGTGAATGCCGTAGGTTTTGGTGGGAATGCAGTGAGCGTTTTGATTGATAAGCCATAATTATTAAAATTATCTGTTTTTAAAGTTTATTTTAGTAAGCATGAATAGACTTGTTTTAATTGGAAATGGTTTTGATTTGGCTCATGGCTTCAAGACAAGTTATAGTGACTTCATTTTAGACTATTTTCAAAACGCCATAGGTGAATTTTTCAAGGAGGATGTATATTCTGATGATTTGTTTGAGTTGAGTTATGGAGATTCTTTTTATAGATTTGATAAGAGTAAATTAGATACACCAACTACACTTCAGGAGGTTAGAGATATTATCGAAGGTTTTATTTCGTCATCCTCAGGCCATTATGTTAAGGTTAAGGTCAAGTTTGGTTCTAAATTCTTTAAGGAGATTTTCGACAACTTTTGCAATCTACGCTGGGTTGATATCGAAAATTTATATTTTGATCATCTGTGTAAACTAAAGAATGAAGCTGAGATCATTCATTTAAATGAACAGTTTGCTTGTTTAACCGAAATATTGGAGAAGTATTTGGTTAAGCTAAGGTTAGATAAAAAGGATTTTGTTCCTTCGAGTTATTCTAGGATTTTTACTAGTGCAATTAGAAAAGAAGATGTTTTAGTAAAGGGAATAGGTTCAGATTTAGTTCCTGAAAATCTGGTTGTTTTAAATTTTAATTACACTGCCACTGTTTGGAATTACCTTAACCATGTTGGAGGTAAAATTGAAAATGTAGACCATATTTATATTCACGGAGAGTTGGAAGATGATGAAAACCCTATAGTACTCGGATTTGGTGATGAGATGGACGAGGAATACAGAAAGTTTGAGAAATTAAGGAATAATGACCTGTTTAAACATATCAAGTCTTTTAAATATTCTCAGACCTCTAATTATTGGAGTTTAATAAGATTTGTTCAGTCAGATGAATTTCAAGTTGTTGTTGCCGGTCACTCTTGTGGTTTATCGGATAGAACAATGTTAAAAGAAATATTTGAGCATGAAAATTGTCTTTCAATTAAAGTTTATTTTTATAAAAGGGAAGACGGTAGCGATGACTATACCGATAAGAGTTATGAGATTTCAAGACATTTTGAAGATAAGGGTTTGATGAGAAAAAAATTAGTACCTAAAGGGCAGTCCGAACCGTTACCAAAACCTAGATGTAGATAGAAAATATTAAAACAACACTGCTGGTAATAAGAAGAAAGACAAAAGCATTTCCTATTTTTGACCCAGATTTAGATAAGACTATGAGCGAACAAAAGCACGATTGGACCAAAGAGGAAATTCTTGAAATCTACAACAAACCGCTAATGGAACTGCTTTATGAAGCGGCCACGGTACATAGAAAATTTCATGATCCCAATACGGTTCAGGTCTCAACTCTGTTATCTATAAAAACGGGTGGTTGCCCAGAAGACTGTGGTTATTGCCCGCAAGCGGCGCGCTACCACACAGATATTGAGGGCAATGATTTAATGCAGGTTTCCCATGTAAAGGCCCAAGCCTTACGCGCTAAAGCTTCAGGTAGTTCAAGGGTTTGTATGGGGGCTGCTTGGAGAAATGTAAAGGACGGTCCAGAATTCGATCAAGTCTTGGAAATGGTGCGTACCATTAACAAATTGGATATGGAGGTTTGCTGTACCTTGGGTATGTTGACCGAAAACCAGGCAAAAAGATTGGCGGAAGCCGGTCTATATGCCTACAACCATAATTTAGATACTTCCGAAGATTATTATAAAGACGTGATTTCTACCCGTGCTTTTGAAGACCGTTTGGAAACTATAGACAACGTTCGTAAGAGCAATGTTACCGTTTGTAGCGGGGGTATCATTGGTATGGGAGAAGCAATAGAGGATCGTGCCGGCATGTTGGTGGCATTGGCTACTCTAAATCCGCAACCGGAATCTGTACCAATTAATGCCCTTGTGGCCGTGGAAGGCACGCCAATGGAAGATATGGAGCCAGTTTCCATTTGGGAAATGGTGCGTATGGTGGCCACTACGAGAATTGTAATGCCGGAAACGCAAGTGAGGTTGTCCGCAGGGCGTACCCAAATGAGCAGGGAAGGGCAGGCCATGTGTTTCTTCGCTGGAGCCAACTCCATTTTTGCCGGAGATAAATTGTTGACCACTCCTAATCCTGATGTAAACGAGGATATGGAAATGTTCAAGTTGTTGGGCCTCAATCCTCAAAAACCTTTTACGAAGGTAAGTCAGCCACAAAGCGTAGAGGCGGAGGACTCCCAACACCAGCCTTTGGGAGAAAAGCCCAAATGGAGCAGACCGGGTCATACCATTACCAGAAATGAGGAGGCAAAAGCCAAGACCAAATTGGTATAGTAAAATAGCATGAGGTTAATTTTAAGAAAATCTTTACAAAAGGTTAATTAAATTTGTCTCGGAAAACGCAATCGTATACTATTGAAGTTAGAAGCTATTCCACGGGTAAGTTCCATTACTAAGGAAGATTTTATCAAGCACTATTTCAAGCCTCAGAAACCGGTAGTTCTAGAAAATTCTGTAGAACACTGGCCAGCCATAAAAAAATGGAGTTTGGGCTATATGAAAGATGTGGCGGGAGATATAACGGTGCCTCTTTATGATGATAGACCTGTAAATCATGAAGATGGTTTTAACGAGCCGCATGCCCAGATGAAAATGGCAGATTATATAGATTTGCTAAAAAAGGAGCCTACCCGTTACAGGATTTTTCTATGGAACATTTTAAAGGAGGTGCCAGCACTTCAGCAGGACTATGATTTTCCGGATTTTGGATTAAAATTGAAAAGGAAATTGCCCATGCTTTTCTTTGGAGGACGGGACTCCTACACGTTTATGCACTATGATATTGATTTGGCCAATATCTTTCATTTTCATTTTGAGGGAGCCAAGGAATGTATCTTATTCCCGCCTGAGGAAACCAAGTACCTGTACAAGGTTCCACACTCTTTGATTACGCATGAAAGTATAGATTTCTCTAAGCCTGATTTTGAAAAATGGCCGGGATTAAAAAAAGCTTCCGGATATAGAACGGAATTAAAACATGGAGAGGTACTCTACATGCCTGAGGGCTATTGGCATTATATGAAATATAAAACTCCAGGGTTTAGTATGAGCTTAAGGGCATGGCCCAAAAACCCCTTCAATTTTGCCAAAGGGGTCTATAATATTTTCATAATGCGTAGTTTTGATATCGCTATGCGAAAAATAAAAGGTCAGAAATGGATCGATTATAAAAACAGCAGAGCTGTTGAACGTACCAACCGTATTCTATCGGGCTAAAATTTATTAAAGTAGTTTATGAAGAAGTTAGTTATATCATCAATAGTTACATTTTTTACAATTGTTATCGTTTCTGCTCAGGCATACGAAGGCCGTGGGGATCAAAAGTTCCAAGTAGGTGCCAACTTGCAAAATAACGGAACGGGAATTGTTGCCTCTTATGACTATGGTTTGGGCGAGAACATATCTGTGGGCGCCGTATCTTCCTATTTGTTGGGAATAGCAGAAGGAATAGATGATGATACTAGAGAGCGTTTTGATGCTAAAGTGCGCTTTAGTGCGCATTTGGGGCCAATTATTGACGTTACTCCCGCCTTTGATCTGTACCCCGGTTTGGATTTAGGGCTCAAGAATTTTGGGTTTCATACAGGGGCACGCTATTTCTTTTCAGAAGGTCTAGGTGTTTATACGGAATTAGGTTTTCCAATTGCCAAGTATCAAACAGAAGATCTTACCCTATCCGATAAATTTCACAATCAATTTAATGTGAATATTGGGGTTTCTTTCAACTTCCTATAATAGAAACTAAGGGATAAGTTCGTAAATTTTATCGTAGACCAGTTGGTGCTCCCAGCCCCTATATAAAAGGTAGTCGGCTAATTTTTTTCGTTTTTTCTGCGGATTCTTTTCTGAAATCTGAGCAAGCCTTTTTTGGGACAGTTCGTTAAAAGTTTTTAAATAGTCAGTGTCTTCAATTTCTTTTAGGGCCGTTTTAATGTTGTAGGGGGAGATGTGCCTAGCTTTTAGCTCGTGCATAATCCTGTTTTTGCCCCACTTTTTGATGTTGAACTTCCCCCGTGCAAAACTCTGGGCAAACCGCTCTTCATTAAGGTAATTCTGATCGATCAAGTGCACGATTATTTGGTCAATGGCTTGGGGTATCATACGCATTCCCCTTAATTTTTCTTCCACCTCTTTGTGGCAACGTTCCTGGTAGGCACAGAATTGTTCCAACTTATGTGTAGCTTCTTGTACGGTGTAGCCTTTTATCATTTCTATGGTACTTCTAGGGCTAAGTTCTACCAAAGGTAGTTCACTATTGGGTACAAAAAAAGCGGCTTCCATCATATGGAAGCCGCTTGCAATAATTCTTTAATATATGGTTTTACCGTCTTTATCCTTAAAACGGTATTCTAGATACGTATACGCATCCCTAGGTTGTATTTTGATCCATTTTTTATGTTCCAAGAACCATTTGGAACGTATGGACGGAAAACCTTTGGTAATATAGGCTGCAATGAAAGGGTGGATATTTAATGTAATACCATTGTCCTTTTTGGGTCCCTTTAAAAGCTTTTCCAAATCGGCATTGATCTTATCGATCAAAACAATAGGAGCTTCTATCTCCTTGCCGCTGCCGTTAGGGTTTTCCTCGGTTGTTTTTATATTCATTTCGGGTCTTACCCGCTGTCTGGTAATCTGTACAAGTCCAAATTTACTGGGCGGAAGTATTTTATGCTTTGCCCTATCGTCTTTCATTTCATCTCTAAGATGGTCATATAGCTTTCTGCGGTTGGGGGCCTTTACCATGTCTATAAAATCTACCACGATAATACCGCCCATATCCCTAAGCCTTAACTGTCTTGCAATTTCGGACGCCGCCAAAAGGTTCACCTCCAATGCAGTTTCCTCTTGGTTTTTAGCTTTATTGGATCGGTTACCACTGTTCACGTCTATTACGTGAAGGGCTTCCGTATGCTCTATGATTAGGTATGCGCCCTTGCTCATGCTCGCAGTACGGCCAAAAGAAGTCTTAATTTGGCGCTCTATACCATACTTTTCGAATATAGGAACGTTGGAATTGTAAAGTTTAACGATTGATTCTTTTCCAGGAGCTATTTCTTGAACGTAGTCCTGAATTTTGTCATAAAGCCCTTCGTCATCTACGTGAATACCCGTAAAGGTATCGTTAAAGATGTCCCTAAGAATGGAAGAAGCTCTATTAAGCTCTACCAATACTTTGGAAGGTGTAGGTGCTTTATACATTTTTTTACACATTGTTGACCATTTGGCCAACAGGTTTTCTAGATCTTTGTCAAGTTCCGCTACTTTTTTACCTTCTGCAACTGTTCTTATAATTACCCCGAATCCCTTTGGTTTAATGCTTTTTACTAATCTTTTTAACCGGTCTTTCTCTTCGTTACTCGCAATTTTTTGCGACACGGAAACACGGTCTGAAAAAGGCACCATAACCAAATAGCGCCCAGCAATGGAAAGTTCTGAACTTATTCTTGGTCCTTTGGTGGAAATGGGTTCTTTTACGATTTGAACCAAAATGGATTGGTTGGCTTTAACAACATCTGTTATTACGCCATTTTTGTCTATATCCTTTTCAAATTTAAAATTGCCAAGGTTATAGTCTTTCAGTTTGCCGGTACTCACCAATTTAATGAACTTGAGCAAGGAGGATAATTGGGGCCCTAGGTCGTGATAGTGCAAAAAAGCATCCTTTTCATACCCTACGTTGACAAATGCGGCATTTAAGCCGGTTACGGGCTTCCTGATCTTGGCGAGAAATATATCGCCAACGGAAAAATTATTATTGTCTTCCTCTTTGTGCAGTTCAGTGAGCTTACCGTCCTTTAATAAGGCAAAATCAACGGCATCGGAACTAGATCTTACGATTAATTCTCTATTCACCTGAATGTATTTGTATTCCGAAAAATATATCCGGAATCGATTAAACAATGATTGAAACGGATTTTTTTGAAGTATGTATCCGCCGAAATTCTTTTTGAATCTCTATGTCAAAGAACGTGGGAAGAAAAATAATGGATTTAGCATAAAAAGGGCTGAAATTATCAGCCCTTTTTACCAACCCTTACGGTTTATTTCTTCTTGTGTCGGTTGGCTCTCCTACGCTTCTTGCGCTTGTGGGTAGCCACCTTATGTCTCTTTCTTTTCTTACCGCTCGGCATAAATTTTTATTTAAATGATTACTATTATTTAACCTGTACGTTACTTTTAACACCTTCTACAAAAACCTTAGCTGGTTTAAATGCCGGAATATTATGTGCCGGAATTTTGATAGTGGTATTTTTACTGATGTTCCTTCCGGTTTTTTCAGCTCTTGTTTTAATGATAAAACTACCAAAGCCACGCAAGTAAACATTATCACCGCCCTCAAGAGAAGACTTTACCTCTTCCATAAAACTCTCTACAGTCGCCTGAACATCTCCTTTTTCAATTCCCAGTTTGTCTGAGATTTTTGATACAATTTCTGCTTTCGTCATTTGTCGTGTTAAATTTTCAGTATAAATTTTTTGGGATGCAAATATATAAATTAAATTCATTTCCAACTGCTAACGAACTAATTTTAAGTCGTTCAACCTTACATTTACCAATTATCCCGTTCTGTTTATAGCTTTGGCATATAAACCCTTACTTTTGGCTCCGATTTTTTTGAAATGAATTTTGCTGAAGAAATACTCAATTGGTACCATATAAATAAACGAGACCTACCTTGGAGGACAACCACGGATCCTTATAAAATATGGCTGTCCGAAATTATGTTGCAACAGACCCGGGTAGCGCAGGGAATGCCTTATTACCATGCATTTGTAGAAAGCTTTCCTACCGTTGCGGATTTGGCAGATGCACCTGAGGAGAAAGTTATGAAACTTTGGCAAGGTCTGGGGTATTATTCTCGGGCTAGAAACCTCCACGCTACCGCCAAAAAAGTGGCCTATAAGTTAAATGGTCAGTTTCCGGATACCTACAAAGGGCTTTTGGGCTTAAAGGGGGTAGGGGATTACACCGCTAGTGCCATTGCATCCATAAGTTTTGGTAGGCCAGAACCTGTGGTAGACGGGAATGTTTATAGAGTATTGTCAAGGTTCTTTGGTGTTGATACACCTATTAATAGCACTCAAGGAGTCAAGTATTTTAAAGAATTGGCAAGGGAGGTTATGCATTCTTCTGAAATTAGGGACTATAACCAAGGTATCATGGAGTTTGGGGCAGTGCAATGCACGCCGCAGAATCCCAATTGTATGTTCTGTCCCCTAAGTGAAAGTTGTCAAGCTTTAAAGACGAATAGGGTTAAGGAACTTCCGGTTAAAATCAAAAAGACAAAAATAAAGCATCTTCATTTTAATTACTTGGTTCCTGTTTCACCTTCAGGCGCAACCCATCTTAGACAACGAACATCCAAAGGTATATGGCGCAATTTATGGGAATTTCCATTGTTGGAATCGGAAAAGGAGCCGACTCTATCAGAAATTGAAGCACAGTTAGATAAGTTCCCTGTTATTACTAAAGTGCGTACTGTTTTTCGTTTTAATGAAACACCTATTGTGCATAAACTATCGCATAGGCATCTGCACACCGTTTTTTGGATTGTTAAGTTAAAAGATGAATTAAAAGATGGGATTTCCTTTTCAAAAGCCGAAGAATTTGCCGTTCCGGTTTTGATCGCGGAGTTCTTGAAAACGTTTAAAAATTCGTACTTTTGACCATTAAACTTTAAGAGAATATGAGTGGTACATTGAATAAAGTAATGTTGATAGGGCATTTGGGAGATGAAGTTAAAATGCACTATTTTGAAGGAGGCGGATGCATAGGAAGGTTCCCCATTGCTACCAATGAAACCTACACTAATAAACAAACCGGGGAGCGTGTTACCAATACAGATTGGCATAACGTGGTGGTAAGGAACAAGGCTGCAGAAATCTGTGAGAAATACCTAAGCAAAGGCGACAAGGTCTATGTTGAGGGTAGATTAAAGAATCGCCAATGGCAAGGTGAGGATGGCAATACCAGATACTCCACGGAGATTCAAGTACAGGATTTTACTTTTTTGACTACCAAAAAGGAAAGTATGGCCAATAACCAGCAGAATGGTGGTGGAAACTCACAAGCTGCTGCCCAATCAAGTCAAAAACCTGCACAGGCCAGTCAGCCAAGCCATTCGGTAAGTGAACCTGAGGACGATCTGCCTTTCTAAACGGGAAAAATTTTTCCTGATAAACAAGGCTTTTGGTTTCTAAGGGATTTTAAATAATTTAGTTTTTAGTACAACCAAAATAATTATTGGGATTATACCTCGTTTTATCATAAAACTCTAGCTGTTGGACCCTGACCCTTTTAGTGCGCTTTCCATATTTTTAGTCTCTGGTGGTGCGTTTGCTTTCCAAATTGCCATATTGGTACTATTGCTGATTTGTTCGGCTCTTATCTCTGGTGCGGAGGTGGCATTCTTTGGACTTTCCGCTACGGATGTTAAGGATATTGCGGATAAAAAATCTGTTAAAGGAGATATTATTGTAAGGCTGTTGGATAGGCCAAAAAAGCTTTTGGCCACCATACTTATTGCCAACAATGCCATAAACATTGGGGTTGTATTATTGTTTAGCGATATTGGAGAAACTCTTTTTTCAAATATAGAGCTGGAGTGGCTACGCTTTGTACTGGAGGTGGTCGTAGCTACCTTCTTAATATTGATGTTCGGTGAAATTTTACCTAAGGTATACGCCAACAGAAACAGGGTGGCTTTTGCCCATTTTATGTCCTACCCCTTAAAAGTGCTGGATGTTTTGTTTTCCCCTTTGAGTTTGCCCATGCGTTCCGGTACCCTCTTTCTTTATAATAGACTGGGAAAGCAACGTTCCAATTTAAGCGTGGACCATTTATCACAGGCATTGGAACTAACGGATGAGGGAGATACCACCAAAGAGGAACAGAAGATACTGGAAGGAATAGTTTCCTTCGGAAATACAGATACCAAACAAGTAATGTGTCCTCGAATTGACATTTTTGCTCTTAGTGAGGATATGAAGTTTCCTGAGGTCATGGCAGAGATTAAAAAGCATGGCTATTCCAGGATTCCCGTATTTTCTGAGAATATGGATAATGTAAGTGGTGTTCTTTATGTAAAAGACCTATTGCCATATATCGATAGGAAAACATTTAATTGGGCAAGTCTGATTAGGGAGCCGTTTTTTGTTCCCGAAAACAAGAAACTTGACGATTTGCTTTTGGAATTTCAGGAGAAGAAAAACCATTTGGCCATTGTAGTCGATGAATACGGGGGGACCTCTGGTATCGTAACCTTAGAAGATATTATTGAAGAAATAGTAGGCGATATAACCGATGAGTTTGACGATGAAGACCTTGTGTTTTCCAAATTGGATGATTACAATTTTGTATTTGATGGTAAAACAGCCTTAAGGGATTTCTATAGGGTAACCAAACTTATGGATGAAGATGAATTTGAGGAAAAAAAGGGCGAAGCGGAAACTGTTGCAGGTTTTGTATTGGAAATAGCCGGAAGCTTTCCTAAAAGAGGAGAGAAAATTCATTTTAATGACCATGTCTTTGTGGTAGAGAGTATGGACAAAAAAAGGCTAAAACAAATTAAGGTGACCCTGCCACAGCCTGAAATATCTAACTAAATTTTAGTGCCTTGAACAATTTAAACAGATATAAGAAGTCATTGATAGGAAAAATTGGAGGTTTTTCGGCTCTCATTTTATTGGTAATGGTTTGCCTTCTAGGCTGTAAAGAAGATGTGTTGCCAAAACCAAAAGCTGAACTGCGCCTGGAATACTCAAAACCGGTGGTAGCGGGTGTGGAGACGGAAAAATTCACTTTTCAATATAATGATTTAGCTCAATTAAAGCGGGACAAAAACAATTCCTTGATTTTGAGATACCCAGAGATGAAAGGGGAAATTTTTATCAATTATAAGGAAGTGGGGGGTAATTTGGAGAAATTACTTTCCGATGCCCAAAAGTTTAGTTATGAGCATTCTGTTAAGGCAGATGGAATTTTAGAGCAACCCTTCATAAACGAAGATGCCAAAGTGTATGGTATGTTTTATGAAGTGAGTGGTGATGCCGCCTCACAGGCACAGTTTTATGTAACCGATAGTACCCGGCATTTTGTAACGGGATCGCTTTATTTTTATACCAAGCCCAATTATGACTCCATTTATCCTGCAGCTGTGTATTTAAGAAAGGATATTAGGGCTATTATGGAAACGCTTAAATGGAAGGAATAAATAGTTAATTGCCCAATACTCTTTCCGCTTGGGAAATGCTAAGTTCAATTTCCTCTTTTAATAAGGCCACTTTTTTCTCTTCCTCCAAGAGCCATCTTTTCTTTTTCTCCGTTAGTTCTTTGCCTTTCATCATTTCATCGGCTTCAAACCTTTTTCCAAAGTTTGCCATCCAGCTCATCATGGACTTGTTTGCCAACTTTAAATCACTAATGGCATTTTCATACTTTTCTTTTTTATAGGAAGCATTAGCCTTGGTCTGTAATTGGTTGATCAGTTTGGAAAGTTTGGGCATTTCATCCATAACTTCATCATGCTGCGCCATGACCTGCTGCATTTTGGTCACTTCTTTTTCTTGTCCCCTAGAAATCGTTCCGGAAAGGATAAGAAAACATACTGCCAAGCATCTAGTAATAAACTTAGTATTGAATTCCATAGGTATAGATTAAAAACCAAGTCTAAATTAGATAGACTTCTGTAAGTTTGGGCTTAAACTTCTTTGAAAGACGGATAAACTCGATTAAGAATGTTTGTTTATTCAGATTTTCCCAGTAATTGTTGGGCGTTTGAAATGCTGGAATTGATTTGTTCCTTTAAATCCTTCACCTTTTTCTCCTCTTCATTGAGCCATTCCTGTTTTTGATCCGTAAGCTCCTTTCCTTTTAAAATTTCATCGGGATCAAATCTGTTACCAAAGTTTTGCATCCAATCCATCATTGATTTATGTGCCGCTTGTAAGTCTTTTCGAGCTTCTCTATATTGTAAGCCTATCTCCGTACTATCGTTTTCTTTGGAATTTAATTCACCAACAAGTGTACCCAATTTGCTCATCTTTGGCATAACTTCATCATGAATCGCCATTACTTCTTGCATTTGGGTTTGTTCTTTTTCTTCTTTGCATGAGGAAAAGAGTAGAATAGGAGCAATAAGTACGAAAAGCAGTTTTCTCATGTTTCTTTAAGTTTAATGCAAATATACGGCAAAGGTGTTTTCCTAAAGTTTGTAATATGAAAAAACGGACCCGACAATCATCAAGTCCGTTTTTGTAAATAGTTGGAATGTGCCTTATTCAAAGTCCGCATCAGTAACGCCTTCGTTCACTTTTATCTCAGTTATCTTGAAATCAAAACTTTGAGGACCAACAGTCTGGGACAATGAGTGTGGATATTGAATGCCTGAAACTTCTTTGTAGTCTTGGTAAGTAATGGTGCTGACAATAGTTTGCCCGCCCATTTTGGCAGTATTAACTTCTTGAAGTTTTAAACCGCTCTCTTGGTCATAAAAAATGGTCTTTTCTTCACTTATTTTAAGTTTGTAGGCCTTTTTCCCTTCAATGGTTTCCAGACCTTCCAAAGTAATGTTTTCGGAACTTAAATAACCAAGTTCTGGAAAAGGAGTTGCCTCTTCTTTTACTTTGGCAATTTCCTCTGCGGACATGTCCTTTCTCTGCCCCTGCATAACAACGAATCCTGTTTCGCCATTGAATTTTTGAAGACTCATGGAATTTCCCGCCACTTGTAAATCTTGCATGAACTGATTTTTATCGGTCTTTTTCATGTGCAAGTTCAATTTCATACCCTGCATTTCGGCCTCGGCCAACAATGCAATAGAATGAATGTCTTCTAATTTGTCCTTTCCACCAATAGCTTCTAAATAGGAGTTAAGAATATCATTAACGCTAACATCTGTAGGAACTTGGGTACTATAATCTGGCTTAGGCACGTTATTGGCCTCTTTGTCAAAATAGCTTACAGGTAGTGGTTTGCCTTTGTAGGTGGCTCTCTCCAAGTTTTCCAACACTTCGCTACCTTTTCCTGTAATTACAATTCTAAGGTTAGAGGGCTTAAAATATTTTTGGGCTGCTTTTTGTACATCTTCCACCGTTATGGCACTTATTTTTTCCAAATACGTTTGATAAAAGTCCTTAGGAAGGTTTTCCGTTTTTATATCAAGGGCGTATTCGGCTATTGTTGCTGGGTCTTCCAATGCCATTACAAATCTTCCTATGTATTTGGCTTTGGTGTTTTTTAGTTCTTCTTCGGATACCGGCTCGGTTCGTATTCTATCTATTTCCTTAAGTATTTCTACCATAGCACTGTCTGTTACGGCATTTCTAACACTTGCCGTTGCCCTAAATCTAGATGGTACATGTTTATCATATCCAATACCGGAATAAGAACCGTAGGTATAGGCCTTGTCTTCCCTCAGGTTTAGAAAAAGCCTTCCTTCCCCACCTCCGCCGAGTATTTCATTAGCCAAAAGGGCTGCCAAATAGTCTGGGTCATTCTTTTTTAGGTTAACTAGATTTTCAACCGTAATTTCCGATTGCACGGCATTTGGCATATCAATGAAATTGATTTGTGTGTAAAGCGCATCAGAGGGTCTTGAAAACTGAAAAGACAACGGGGAGGATTTTGTCCAAGGTGTAAATTTTTCTTCCACCAATTGTTGTACCTGTTCAAACTCAACATCGCCCACAACTACCAAATAAGCATTGGCGGGAACAAAATTGTTATTGTAGAATTTAATGACATCTGCCAGTTTAATGTTCTCTACGCTTTCTGGAGTTACAAATTCCCCATAGGGGTGTTTTTTAGTATAGGCCAGGGCCATCGAGACTCTTCTGGCTATCGCAGGAACATTTTTATCTTCGGCTTTAAGTCCGGTAAGTAATTTTTGTTTTTCCTTATCAAATTCCTCTTGTGTAAAGTTAGGATTGATGGCTGCGTCTGCCATTAGTTCTAGAATCCGGTCAAAATACTTTGAAAGAGAAGAAGCAAAGGCACTTTGGGAACCAAAGTTGATGCGCGCTCCCAGGAAATCTACCTCCTCATTAAATTCATCCTTGGGAATGTTTTTGGATCCTTTACCCAAAAGGGATGCCATTAAAGAGGACACTCCGGCTTTGTCGCCTTCCAGAACTGGTGGGTTGTCAATTCGCAATTGAATGGATACTCGGGGAAGTTTGTGATTTTCAACCACCAGAACTTCCAATCCATTCTTGAGTTCGAAACCTTTGGGTTCTTCCAGGTTTATTTCTGGAGCAGGGCCCGGTTTTGGCATTATACTACGATCTATCTGGGCGTGAAGGCACACCGTAAAAAGAATGAAGGTGAGTGTTATATATTTTTTCAACATGGGAATAATTATTAAGTTTTACCGTGTGATTAGTTTGCCTGTGCGTCCTTGGGGAGATAATCTATGATTACACGTTGGTTGGGCCGCAAATATTTGTTGGCCACCTCTTTGATTTCTTCCCGTGTAATGGAACGGTAAATTTCTATTTCTTTATTGATCAGTTCTGTGTCCCCATAGAGCAGATGGTATCTTGCAAGTGAATTGGCAATCCCTGCTACACTGGAATTGGAGTTCACAAATTGATTTTCAAACTTGTTCAATAATTTCTGGTGATCTCTCTCGCTAATCAGTTCATTACGGACTTTTGCCACTTCTTCTTCCATCTCCTCCAATAATACTTCTCCAGAGGTTTCACCAACAGGTAAGGCAAATACCAGATACATACCATAATCTTCCTGAGAAATATTGAAAGCCCCTACTTGCAGTGCTTGCTTTTGGTCATCAACAATTTTTTTGTAGAGTTTAGAACTTTGTCCGTCACTCAAGTACGTAGAGATCATTTCCAATACATAGGCATCTCTTTCCTTGAATCCGGGAGTTCTGTAGGAAAGGACATAAGCCGGAATTTGGATGTTGGGATCGTAGGCCTGAATTCTTCTTTCTGTAGTTATTGGGTCTTCTTTAGGATAGTTCCTTGTTACCGGTGCCCCTTTTGGGATAGGGCCAAAATAGGAAGATACCCATTTCTTTGTTTGTGTCACATCTATATTTCCGGCAATGACCAGTACTGCATTGTTAGGCACATAATACTTTTCGTTATAGGCTTTTACATCCTCAAGAGTGGCGGCGTCCAAGTCTTCCATGTATCCAATGTTAGGGTCTTTGTAGGGATGTTTACTAAAGAGCTCTTTTCCAACGACTGTTAAAAGTTGGCCATAGGGCCGGTTATTATACCTAAGTCGCTTCTCTTCTTTAACGACCTCTTGCTGGGTATCTACCCCAGTTTGATCGATTACTGGATGCAACATTCGTTCAGACTCCAGCCACAATCCAAGTTCTAGATTGTTGGATGGGAAAACCTCGTAATAATAGGTTCTGTCTTGGGTAGTGTTGGCATTATTTTGTCCCCCATTGGATGAAACGATTTCAAACCACTTGCCGCGCTCAATATTCTTGGTGCCTTCAAAAAGTAAGTGTTCAAAAAAGTGGGCAAAGCCTGTGCGGCCTTCCGTACGGTCTTTGCCCCCTACATGATACATTACCGAAGTTGTAACTACAGGGGCAGATTCATCGTTATGGAGTATGACGTGAAGCCCGTTATCAAGGTCGTATTCTTCATACATAACTTCTTGGGCTCCCAAATGAACTCCAAATAAGAACAAAAGGGGAAAAAGAGAATTTTTCATGGTCATATAATGTGTTTAGATGTTTATTGGTTGCATCCTGCTAGATAAAGTTACAACATGAAGTTTTTTTGTGGGAATTTTACTGTACAATTTTGAATTTAACAGGAATTAGTAAAATTATATGGCTGATATTCATTAATTTAAAAGAATGAATCTTAAAACTAAAGAATATGAAACAGTTTACTTTGCCTATTCGATTTGGAGTTGCCACTAGTGGCTGTCTTATTGCCTACTTCTTGATTCTATCCCTATTTAACCTGCATACCAATGTCTTTTTTAGTTTGTTCAATGGCGTAATTACCGGTTTTGGTATTTATGAAGCCATAAAATATTACAAGATGGAGGTGCGCAATGGTTTTGATTACGGTAAAGGTTTCACTGCGGGGTTGGTTACCGGTTTTGTTGCTACCTTAATTTTCACCTTGTTTTTTGCCCTGTACGCTACGGAAATCAATGCATTGTTTTTACAAGAATTGACTACGGTATGGTTCAATGATTTTAAAAACTTTGAAGGAATTGTCTTTTTTACTGTCGCAATTATGGGCTTTGCTACCAGTTTGGTATTGACCTTATCTTTTATGCAGTTATTCAAGACTAGCAACAACATAAGTAAAAAGCCAATTTCTACGGGTGTCAATTAATTGAAAATTAATAAAATGGGGGGCTTTTGCCCCTTTTTTAGTTTTAGAACGTTTGGTTTACGGTTTAAAGGAATTATTCGTCCTTCAAAAACTTGAGGATTGTGTTGTACATTAAGGATTTAGACGTATATTTGCATCCGCTTATTGAAAAATGAGCATAATTTAAAAACTAATATATACACAATTATGTACGCAATCGTAGAGATGGCAGGGCAGCAATTTAAAGTTGCAAAAGACCAAAAAGTGTATGTGCACCGTTTACAGGAAGAAGAAGGCAAAAAAGTTGTTTTTGACAATGTACTTCTTTTGGCAGACGGATCGGACATTACTGTAGGCGCCCCGGCTATAGACGGCGCAGCTGTTGAGGCTAAAGTCGTTAAGCACTTAAAAGGTGACAAAGTAATCGTTTTTAAGAAAAAGAGACGTAAAGGTTACAAAAAGAAAAATGGTCATAGACAATCTTTGACCGAGATTGTAATTGAGAGTATTGTATCCAAAGGTGCTAAGAAAGCAGCCAAGAAGGAAGAGCCTAAAAAGGCGGCTAAGCCAGAAGCAGCTGGTAAAGATGCCAGTGTTGATGTTTCTGTAGCCTCAAAACCTAAGAAGGCAGCTCCAAAAAAATCTGCAAAGGCAGATGATTTGAAGAAGATTGAAGGAATTGGTCCTAAGATTGCTGAGACATTGGCAGCGGCAGGTATTGATACTTTTGCGGAATTGGCAAAGACCGATGCTGCTAAAGTAGCGGAAATCATTGCAGATGTACGTGGTAACCACGTGACCGATACTTGGCCTGCCCAAGCTAAACTTGCTGCCGAAGGTAAGTGGGATGAGCTTAAGAAATGGCAAGATGAATTGGACGGAGGTAAGGCCTAAGTCCATTTTTATAAAATTTAATTAATCCAGTGCAGGACGTGTCTTGCACGACTAAAAGTTTCATATCATGGCACACAAAAAAGGTGTAGGTAGTTCTAAGAACGGTAGGGAATCAGAATCGAAACGCTTGGGCGTTAAGATTTTTGGTGGCCAGGCCGCTATTGCCGGAAATATCATCGTTAGACAACGTGGTACAAAACATAATCCAGGTGAGAATGTGTACCTAGGCAAAGACCACACTTTACATGCCCAAAAAGATGGTATTGTAAAGTTTGAAAAGAAAGCGGGAGGAAAGTCTTTTGTTTCTATAGAGCCTTTCGAAGCGTAATCAAAATTTCAAAAAATTCTAAGCCCTGTCCTTATTAAAGGATGGGGCTTTTTGTTTTTGGTACGTGCGTTAATATAATATTTAGTTAATGTAAGGAAATGGTATAAGGAATATCTTGTACTCTTTTTACAGCGATTATGAGATTCTTTTTTTCGGTTTGCTTAGTTATGGCTTTTGCTCTCGGAGTAGAAGGTTGGTCCCAAGAACAAAACAATTTAGATCGCACATTTAACCAGCTCAATCAAAGCCTAAAGCAAGCTCAGAACGGTGGAGATAAACGAATCATAATTAAGGCCCGTCTACAATTGGGCTATTTTTGTGAGGACAATGGCGTTTATACGGAAGCTCTTGATCAATACAATAAAGCCCTTCTTCTAATCAGTACAAATGAGACGGATTCTATCTATTTAGGTACTCTTGATAGAATTGGGGGCGTACACATGCTTCTTAAAAACTATGACACGGCTATTGGCTATTTTGAAAAGTCCAAAAACATTGCTGAAAATACAGGGCATGATTATTTGTTAGGCGTTTCCTATAGCGGTTTAGGGGATTGCTATGAAAAGAAAGGTAATTACATCATGGCATTGGAGTATCAAAACAAATGTTTGGAGGTTTTTGAGAGGTTACAAAACACCAAGGGTCTCACCTTGGTATATGAGAGCTTGGGAAGTATTTATGAGGATTTACAGGATTATGAAAAGGCAAAATTTTTCTTTGAGAAAGCATACCACTTAAATGGAGCACTCAAGAATAACAAATCAGCCAATATTTTAAATAATCTGGGGGATGTATTTAGAAAAACAGGTGATTACTCCCAAGGAATAAAGTATACGAAAGAATCACTTTCCATTGCCCAATTGCTGGGAGACAGGGAGGAAGAGGCAAGTGCCTATAAGGATTTGGCAAAGGCCTATGACTTAGCCAATAAGCCTAAGATGGCTTTTGCTTCCCTAGCTTCTTTTGTTGCTATTGATGAAGAGAATGAAAAGCTCTACAGGGCAAATCAAGCTAGTGCCCTGCAAAATATTTATGATACCCGAGAAAAAGAATTGCGTATAAAACAGCTACTACATGATGGCGAAATAAATAGATTTCAAAAGTGGTTATTAGCGGCCTGTGTAATCATCTGTTTGGTATTGACTACTTTTTGGTTTCTATATATGAGGCGAAAAAGACGTGAGATTTTAAGGTTACAAACCTATGAGAAACGCCTATTAAAATCAGAATTGGAACGTAAGCAAATCGAGGAAGAGAACCTGCAGAGAGAAGTACAGATAAAAAACTCTGCCTTATCTAGATATAGTTTGCAGTTGGCGCAAAAAAACAAGATGCTTTCCAATCTATCCTTAAGTCTTAAAAACAGTCTAGATCGTACTAATTTGGATCTAAAAAGAAAGTTGAAAAATGTGGTAAAGGATATAGAAACAAATCTTACGCAAGAACAGGAGTGGGATGAGTTTTTAGCTTTTTTTAAGGAAATTCATCCCCAGTTTATTAAAAAATTGAACGATGAAGCTTTATCTGTATTATCCCCTGCGGAACTTAGACTGGGAATGTTATTAAAATTGAATCTCTCCTCCAAAGAAATTGCATCTATCCTACATCTTACCCCAGACAGTGTTAGGGTAGCCAGGTATAGATTAAGAAAAAAATTACTCATAGATTCCAAAGAAGAATTAAGCACTTACTTAACACGTTTATAGGTCATTTGTATGCTTATTGTTATTACAATGTAAATTTATCTTAATTGTTGCCTTGATGTTTCCTATAAAAATTGCATTGTTTCCTTTTTGTTTCCATTTAAAAAACATCGTATCTATTTGATATACATAATTTTGGATTCGTAAAACCAATCAAATATGAATTCTAGAATTACAATTAAAATGATACTGCAATTGGTATTTGTTGCCTTTTGTAGCCTTCCTATTTTGGCTCAAAACGGGAACCTTACGGGTACAATTACAGATGAAAGTGGAATATCCGTTCCCGGCGCCAATGTGGTTATTTCAGAACTAAAAAAGGGCGCTATTTCTGATTTTGATGGAAACTTTTCATTGGTAGACATTCCTGCGGGAAGTTATACCGTCAACATAAGTTATCTGGGATATTCCGATGTGGACAGGCAAGTTACCATAGAGGAAAATAAGACAGTTTCGGTTTCCATTTTTATAACCCCAAAAACTATGGAGTTGGATGGGGTTGAGGTGTTGGGATATGGCCTAGGCAGTCAATCTAGGGCTTTGAATACCCAAAAGAACAACATGAACATTACCAATGTGGTTTCAACGGACCAAATTGGTAAATTTCCCGATGCCAATATTGGGGATGCCGTAAAACGAATCCCCGGTATAACCATGCAAGTAGATCAGGGAGAGGCAAGAAATATCATAGTTCGTGGACTATCGCCCCAATTGAATTCGGTAACCCTTAACGGTAGCAGAATCCCATCCGCCGAAGGCGATAATAGAAATGTACAGATGGATTTGATTCCTTCTGATATGATCCAGACGATTGAAGTAAATAAAGCGGTAACCCCGGATATGGATGCTGATGCCATGGGTGGGTCCGTAAACCTTATTACCAGAACGGCACCAAGGGGCTTTAGGGTTTCCGCAACGGCCGGTTCAGGAATCAATTTTATAACGGATAAACCTATTTGGAACGGTTCCGTGTTGGTTGGGGACCGCACTGAGAATGGTAAGTTTGGATGGATGGTTTCGGCTACCATGAATGATAATGATTTTGGCTCCGATAATATTGAAGCCGAGTGGACTGATGAGTTTGAGTATAATACTGGAGTACAAGATGAAGAGGGTGAAGATATATTGGAAGAGGTTGATGTAAATCCTTATCCAAATGTTTTTGAGAATAGGACGTATTTAGTGCAGCGTGTGCGTAGGAGTTTTGCAGCTAATATGGATTACCGTATCAATGCTAATCATAATATTTACCTAAAATCAATGTACAATTGGCGTGACGATAGGGAAAATCGTTTTAGATTAGAGCATGAAATATTGGATGGGGAAGATATTTCGGTAGATGATTTTACTATTACCAATGGGTATCCTAGCCGTTTTCCGGTAGAGGTTAAAAGACAATCCAAGGGAGGCGTTAATAGCAGCCGTAACCAAAACCGAAGACTGGAAGATCAACGGATGCAAAATTACAGCTTGGGCGGTGATCATCTTTTTGGTAAGCTTAAGTTCAATTGGATGGGTTCTTATGCCAAGGCTTCAGAGGAGCGTTTAGATGAACGTTATGCAGAATTTGAATCGGAATATAGTATCAATAACGGTACGGATGCAGAGTTCCCAATTTTTACTCCGGTAAACGCGGAAGATACCGCCCCGGCAAATTTTGAGTACAGTGATATCAGTAATGAAAATCAATATACAGAGGAGGAGGATATTAATTTCTTTGCCAATTTTGAATTGCCTGCAGATTTCTTTGGCAAAGGAGAAGGAAGTGTCAAATTTGGTGCGAGAGGCAGATTCAAGTCCAAAATAAGAAACAATGATTATTTTGAGTTTGATTTTGAAGATGAATTTTCTACCATGGATTTGGTTCCGGTAACGGATATTACGGATAAAAACTTCTTGGCAGGGAGTCAATATCAGGCCGGTTTATTCGCTAGTGAAGACTGGTTAGGAAACTTGAATTTAAGTCCATCCTTGGGCGAAGATAAGCCAGAGGAATATGCCTCAGGAAACTTTGATGTGCAAGAAGATGTGTTGGCAGCCTACGCAATGTTCAATCAAAATTTATCGGATAAGCTTAGTTTACTTGCTGGTGTTAGAATTGAAAATACCTCTTTATCCTCTAAGGGCAAGCGAGTGAATTTTATTGAGGAAGATGAGGATGCCGGTATTGAAGAAGGTATTGAAATCGAAGACGTTGAAGCCAATAACTCATATACCAATCTGTTACCGGGCGTTCATTTTAAATTTGACGCTACGGACAATACGGTCCTTAGGTTTGCTTGGACCAACACATTGGCTAGGCCTAATTACGTAGACTTGATCCCACGTGAGGAATTTGTTAATGAAGATGACGAAATATACCTAGGTAATCCAGACCTTGAGCCCACTACCTCAATGAATTTTGACCTAATGGCGGAGCATTATTTTAGTAATGTGGGAATACTTTCAGGAGGTTTGTTTTACAAGAATATCAATGATTTTATATATACCTACCAATTTGAAACTACATCCAATGAATTTGGATCAGGTACCGAAGGCTATGAGGTTTACCAGCCCTTAAACGGTGATAATGCTTCGGTTTTTGGAGCAGAAGTATCTTTGCAAAGACAGTTGGATTTTCTTCCGGGCTTTTTAAGAAATATGAGTGTTTATCTCAACTATACTTATTTGACGTCTAGTGCAGATGGCATTAGAAATGAGGATGGTGATGAAAGGGATGATTTAGATTTGCCCAACACTGCGCCCAATATGTTCAATGGTTCCATTGGTTATGCCGATAAGAAATTTAGCGCAAGATTGTCCGCCAATTTTTCCGATGCTTACATAGATGAAATAGGAGGTAACGCCTTTGAAGATAGATATTACGATCAACAATTCTTCCTTGATTTCAATGCCAGTTATGCTATTACCGATAACCTAAGGATTTATGCCGATCTTAATAATATTACCAACCAACCGCTCCGCTATTACCAAGGAGTAAGTGGGCGTACCATGCAGGCAGAATATTACAGTCTTAGAGGAACCTTAGGTATTAAATATGATTTGTTCAAGAAATAAGATGAAAGTGATAGATAGAATAAATAGGGTAAAAATGCTTGTTAGAATAGTTATAAAATATCAAATGGATAAAATTTTAAATAAAGCGCTTTTTGGTTGCCTATTACTGGCCTTCGCCTGTAAAACGGGAAGTAAATTGCCCCCTATAGCGCCGGATGTAATTACGGAAAAAACTATTAATGATACGGATGATCCTGCTATTTGGGTAAACCCTAAGGACGCTAGTAAAAGTATTGTCTTTGGTACCGATAAAGAGACCAACGGAGGTGTCTATGCTTTTGACCTTGAAGGGAAAATCATAACGGACAAATCTATTACCGGCATTAAAAGGCCCAATAATGTAGATTTGGTTTACGGTTTGCAACTAAATGATTCCGTGAAAACGGATATCATCGCATTTACAGAAAGGGAAAGAAACCAGATACGCTTGTTTTCTGTACCCGATATGAAACCCTTGGATAATGGCGGTTACCCCGTTTTTTCTGATGAAACTGATACGGAATTGAAGTTGCCTATGGGCATAGCTTTGTACAAATCGCCTCAAGATGGAACCGTATATGCAATTGTTGGTCGTAAATCCGGGCCTTCCGAAGGTTATTTGTACCAATATAAATTAAATCCAGATTCTTCAGGGTCCGTTAATGCAGAGTTGGTGAGGAAGTTTGGCAATTTTAGCGAAAAAAAGGAGATAGAGGCAATCGCCGTAGACCATGAAATGGGTTATATCTATTATTCAGATGAGCAACACTGCATTAGAAAATATTATGCAGAACCATCCAAAGGTGATCAAGAGCTTTCTTGCTTTGGGGGGGGATATTTTAAAAGTGATATTGAAGGTATTGCTATTGCCACCTATGAAAACGGTGAGGGGTATTTAATCGTTTCTAACCAACAGCAGGGAGAATTCAATATCTTTTCCAGACAAGATAATTCGTTCGTGAAGGCAGTAAACTTAAGCACCTTGGAAACGGATGGATGCGATGTAGTAACCGTACCATTGAACAGTACTTTTTCGAGCGGACTTTTCGTTGCCATGAACGACGAAAAGAACTTTTTCTTCTATAATTTGGAAAAGTTGGGCTTGAAGTAAGTTTCATATTTTTTTTAGTACACACCTGTAAAAGGCTCTTTTAAATGTTAAAAGAGCCTTTTTTTGATGTTAAAAACACTCGTTGTGTACACTCATTTTATGTAAATTTGTAGTCCGCTTCTTTTTCTTTTTAAAAAGAAAGCTTCCCCCATGTAACTCATTATCAAGGAAGTTAGATTAAACATTAATAAGTTATGGCCAAGATTGAGATAAAAGGTACTCCTGAAAAACTAGAGAGAGTATCCATTTTTTTAAAGACAAATAGTATTGAGCATACCATTATTGATGACTACGGAAATCACTCTAAAGAAGACTCTGAGAAGTATAAGGCCCTAATGAGAAAATACAATCATGTAGGGTAATTTGAATCCTATTATTTGAATAGTAACTATCGGAGTTAGATTGCTTTCAATCTTATAGAGCAAATTCAATTCATTATTCCAATCATATTTATATGAGTTTAACAAACACCGCCCTACTAGAAGAAATCCATAATGATATAAATGATGATAATCCCAATTGGGATAAAATTCTAAAGGATATCATCTCCTATTTTGATTGCTCAACAGGCACTTTGCATTTTCTGGAAGAAGGAAGTGATTTATTGAAATTGAAATCTCAAGTGGGTATTCCTCCATTCTTGATTCCTAAGTTAGAAACGATTCCTATAGGAAAAGGAATGGCTGGGATTGCAGCGGAAAGGAAACAGCCGGTAGAGATGTGCAATCTACAGACCGATAATTCTGGGGTAGCACGCCCTGCGGCAAAGGAAACAAAAGTAGAAGGTTCCCTTGCGGCTCCTTTACTTTTAAACGGAAATTTATATGGTACGGTGGGAGTAGCGAAACCAACCTCTTATGACTTTACGGAAGATGAAAAAAACGCCATTATGGCTATAGGAGAGGTAATTTGTAAGAAGATTGTTGAATAACGAACTCTAAAATATAGAAAAAGCAAAGTCCTTGCATTCTCAAGGGCTTTGCTTTTATACAAAATTACTTAAATGTTAATATCTGTAATACTCCGGTTTAAACGGACCTTCAACAGTAACACCAATATACTCCGCTTGTTCGGTATTTAGCTCTGTTAGTTCGGCGCCCAAACGAGAAAGGTGAAGTGCGGCCACTTTTTCATCTAAATGCTTCGGTAACATATACACCTCGTTTTCATACTTGTCACTATGGTTCCAAAGTTCTATTTGTGCCAAGGTTTGGTTAGTAAAGGAATTACTCATTACAAAACTTGGGTGACCCGTGGCACAGCCAAGGTTGACCAATCTACCTTCCGCAAGTACAATAACATCCTTATCATTTATCGTATACTTATCAACCTGAGGTTTGATTTCATCCTTAGTGCTTCCGTGGTTGGAATTCAACCAAGCCATGTCAATTTCATTGTCAAAATGCCCAATATTGCAAACAATGGCCTTGTCTTTCATCGCCTCAAAATGCTCACCCCTGATGATATCCTTGTTTCCGGTGGTAGTGATAACCACATCGGCATTACCAACAACGGTTTCCAGTTTTTTCACTTCGTAACCGTCCATACATGCCTGAAGTGCACAGATAGGATCAATTTCCGTAACTGTAACAATGGAACCGGCCCCTCTAAAGGAGGCTGCCGTACCTTTACCAACATCTCCGTAGCCACAAACAACTACTCTTTTACCGGCAAGCATGGTATCTGTAGCCCTTCTAATAGCGTCAACGGCACTTTCACGACAACCGTATTTATTATCGAATTTAGACTTGGTAACTGAATCGTTCACGTTGATAGCAGGCATTGGCAGTGTTCCTTTTTTCATGCGTTCGTACAGACGGTGAACTCCCGTAGTGGTTTCCTCAGAAAGACCTTTTACGTCTTTTGCCAATTCCGGATACTTGTCCAATACCATATTGGTAAGATCGCCCCCATCATCCAAAATCATGTTCAAGGGCTTTCTTTCTTCACCAAAGAAAAGGGTCTGCTCAATACACCAATCAAATTCTTCTTCGTTCATTCCCTTCCAAGCATAAACAGGAATACCGGCAGCGGCAATAGCGGCGGCGGCATGGTCTTGGGTAGAGAAAATGTTACAGGAGCTCCAAGTAACATCGGCACCAAGGGCTACCAAGGTTTCAATAAGAACGGCTGTTTGTATGGTCATGTGAAGGCAGCCGGCAATTCGGGCGCCTTTTAAAGGTTGTTCTTTTCCGTATTCTTCGCGAAGTGACATTAAACCGGGCATTTCGGCCTCGGCCAATTCAATTTCCTTCCGACCCCAATCGGCCAAAGCAATATCTTTTACTTTATAGGGTAGATAGGCAACAGTTTTCGTATCCATAGTCTTTTTTATTTTTTACTTTCGTAATATGCGGGCATGCCACAATTTTGTGGTCGCAAAGTTAAGAAAAAGGTACCTAAAGTTATGCCTATTTATAAGATACTCAAGGTGAACGCCGCTACCAAGGTCTATATTTGGAAGGTAGAGGAAAGCGAAGAAGCTCTTTCAAAAGGAATAGAGCTTACGGACCACTGCCAAAACCGTATGGACGGTATGAAATCTGAAATGCACAGACGGGCTTTTTTGAGTATCAGGCACCTTATGGCAGAAGCTGGTTATGTTGATGCCGACCTGTTTTATGACGAGTTTGGCAAACCCCACTTAAAAGATGGCAATAAAATTTCAATTACCCATTCGCACAATTTTACAGCCATTGTTATCAGTAGCTCTCATGATGTGGGAATCGACATTGAGATGCAGCGGGAAAAAATTCTGCGTATAGCCCATAAATTCACCCCTATTGAAGAGTACAAGACCATTGCCAATACAGATGCCCTTATTCGAAAGTTGACCATTGTTTGGGGCTGCAAGGAATCACTTTATAAAATTTATGCCGAGCCGGGCCTGAGTTTTATCCATCATATAGATGTGAAAGACTTTATTTTTGATAGTTCTGCCACCACGGCCGAAATATTGTACCAAGGCAACACTTCGCACTATGATATTCGATTTTTAGAATTTGAGGGCTTTACCCTCGTTTATGCCTTGAGAAGATAGGTGTTGGAGCTATATTCCCAAAAACAGATAAACCGTCATGAACATTTCCGTAGAACTTACTTTTTCTCCCCTTCAAGATGATTTTGAAGGGCACATCATCAATTTTATCAAAAAATTGAGGTCTTCTGGTCTAACCGTTTTAGAAAATCCCTTAAGTACCCAAGTCTATGGCGAGTATGATGAGGTGATGAATGTTTTGCAGGTAGAAATTAAGGAAGCTTTTGAGTTAATGGAACGTGGACTTATGTACATGAAGATGGTAAAATCTGACCGAAGCGACTATGAACCACATTTTTGAATGGATATTTTCCCAGTATGACGGTATTCCCGTTCATCTAACAGTACTGGAGTTCATTGGGGTATTCTTTGGATTTTTAAGTGTTTACTATTCCAAAAGGGAAAATATTCTTGTATTTCCTACGGGAATTATAAGTACAGCCATTTTTGTATATATCCTTCTTGTTTACAGTCTGTTGGGCGATATGCTAATCAATGCCTACTATTTTACCATGAGTATCGTAGGTTGGCATGTATGGACGAGAAAAGTTGACGAGACTCATTTTGTACCCATTACTTCTACGACATCCAAAGAAAAAAAGTACAGCTTGTTGTTGTTTCTAGGTACCCTTGTCTTTGTTAGCCTTGTTTACTGGTATTTTGACAAGTTCAATAATTGGACCGCCTATGTGGATACTTTCACAACAGGTATCTTCTTTGTTGGAATGTGGCTTATGGCCAAAAAGAAACTTGAGAATTGGGTATATTGGATCATTGGTGACGTTATTTCTGTGCCTTTATACTGGTATAAGGGACTTATTTTTACGAGTTTGCAGTATTTTCTCTTCACCATAATCGCGATATATGGCTATCTAGCATGGAAGAAAAGCTTAAACAAGAGCCCTCAGACATTATTAAGGTAGTAGTTTTTGGTCCTGAATCGACCGGAAAAACTACCTTGAGCAGAGAATTGGCACAGCACTACAACACGCATTGGGTGCCCGAATATGCCCGTGAATATCTACAGAACAAGTGGGATAGGGAAAAGAAGGTTTGTGAACCGCACGACCTATTACCTATTGCCGAAGGGCAAATGAAAATGGAAAATGACCTTACCAAGAAAGTCACGAATCTTCTTGTTTGCGATACCGATTTATTGGAGACCAAAGTATATTCGGAGGCTTATTATGTAGGTTATTGCGACCCTCTTTTGGAAAAATATGCTTTGGAAAATAGCTACGATTTGTATCTGCTTACATATATAGATGTGCCGTGGGTGGCCGATGATTTGCGTGATAAACCCAATGAGAGAGAGCGAATGTATCAATATTTTAAAGATACCTTAAAGAGGTATGATCGTAATTTCACTATATTGAAAGGCGGTAAAAACGAACGTTTGGCCAAGGCCATAGAACACATAGACCAATTATGGAAGAACTAATGAATTTAACAGCAGACGATTTAAAATTACTTTCGGAAAAGGGGATTTCCGAAGAAAAAGTAAACCAGCAAATAGAAACCTTTAAAGAGGGAATTCCCTTTGTACAATTAGAAAAGGCCGTTACAGCAGGGGAGGGTATCTCCAAGTTTACGGAGGAAGAAGAAAAGAGCTTAATTTCTAAGTTCCAGAAGGAGTCTGCCAAAGGTCTTTCCCTTTTAAAATTTGTTCCTGCTTCCGGGGCGGCATCGCGCATGTTCAAGGCTTTGTTCAACTTTTTGGACAATTATAATCCCTCAGAAGAAAGTCTCGATAGCTATTTTGAGCGTACGGGAGACAAGGCACTAAAAGCTTTTTCCGAAGGAATTACGGATTTTGCTTTTTACAATTTGGTAAAGAAGCGAATTGAAGGTAATGCACAGTCAAAAGATGAAGAGGTTTATCTTTTTGTAAAAGAGATGATGTCTGAAGAGGCATTAAACTATGGTTTTTATCCCAAAGGTCTTTTACCTTTTCATAATTATGGCGACCATACTGCCACCCCATTTGAAGAGCATTTAAAGGAAGCTAGTGAGTATGCCAAGTCTGGGGAAACCGCAGAACTTCATTTTACCATTTCTCCGCAACATGGCGATATGTTCAACAAAGAATTTGAAACGGTAAAAGAAAGGGTTTCTTCGGCTACGGGTACTTCCTATAAGGTTAGTTACTCATATCAGAAGCCTTCTACTGACACCATAGCGGTTGATATGGACAATAATCCATTTAGAAATGCCGATGGAAGCGTGCTTTTTAGACCAGGTGGCCACGGTGCCTTGATCGAAAACTTGAACGAGCAGGATGCGGATATCATTTTCATTAAAAATATCGACAACGTTACGGTTCCAAGATTTGCTTCGGAAATGGCGGATAGTAAAAAGGTGCTGGCCGGAGTATTACTTCAGGTTCAGGAAAAAGCATTCGCTTATGCAAAGAGCTCGGCCGAAGGTCAGAAATCAGCCGAAGAACTTCTTGAGATAAAGTCATTTTTGGAAAATGAGCTTAATGTTCGTCTGGGAGCTGATTTTGACAATCTAGGTTCTGAGGAGCAGCAATCCGTATTAAGTGAAAAGCTAAATAGACCTATTCGTGTTTGCGGAATGGTCAAAAATGAAGGAGAACCGGGTGGTGGACCTTTTTACATCAATGATAGAAAAGGTAATATATCTCTTCAGATTATAGAATCTGCCCAAATCGATACCAGTGATGCCGAGCAGAATAGTATTTTACAGAACGCCACTCATTTTAATCCGGTAGATTTGGTCTGCGGCGTTAAAGATTACCAAGGCAAAAAATACGACCTGATGAAATTTGTAGATCCCAAGCAGGGTTTCATTACGGGCAAAACAAAAGATGGAAAAGAACTTAAGGCTTTGGAACTACCGGGACTTTGGAACGGAGCTATGGCCTTTTGGAATACCATATTTGTAGAGGTGCCTTCAACTACTTTTAATCCGGTAAAAACAGTAAATGATTTATTGAGACCGGCGCATCAGGTGAAATAAACCTCAAAACATTTACTCTATCTTGTAAAAAGTGTGTAAGAATTACACACTTTTTTTGTTTAGTATACACTCGTATCCATAATTCAAATTCTGAAGTATAATTTTAATACGCTGATTTTTAATCAATTATATTGATTTTGAGCAGCTAAACCTATTTGGCACTCTTTTGGTTCTCTACTAAGCGATTATCAAAACAAATAAATTAATTTAACACTCTTACAAATGAAAAATTTAATGTTTGCCGCAGTATTGTCTTTAGGTACAATGACTGCATTCGCTCAAGAAGAAGAAACAACTGTTGAAGAAGTAGCTACTGAACAAGTAGAAGCTGTACAAGATGGTTACGCAGAAATCGCTGCTGAGGAAGTTCCTGCTGCTATTTCTGAAGCTCTAGAGGCTGCTCACCCAGGTGCTACTATCTCTAAAGCTTATATGAACGAAGAAGCTGAATACAAACTAGAAGTTGCTAAAGAAGATGGCGAAACAGCTGAATTGTATGCTGACGCTGAAGGTAACTGGATTGAAAAATAATCCCTCGAACACACAACTGTTTAATCAGTAAGAAAGACCCGGTCAATTTTTTGACCGGGTTTTTTCATTGTTACCCTCATCTACCTATTGTAATGATATGGGTGAAACAGTAAGTCGATTTCTCTTTGTACCCAATTACACAAATAATAGGGGGAATTACACACTTTTACACATCCTTAAAATCACTCTATGGATGTAAAACACAGTAAATCAATTAGTTGTAATTTTTAAACATTTTGGTATCATTATTTCAATATCCTAAACAGTAAAATATAAAACACTATAAACATGAAAAAGATATTTATTACCACCGTATTCGCACTAGGAAGTTTAACTGCTTTTGCTCAAGAGGAAGCAACTGCTGTTGAGGAGACGGCTACAGAAGCTGTAGCTCAGGATGATTTTTCTGAAGTTTCAGCTGAAGAATTGCCAGAAGCCGTAACTGCCGCTGTTTCTAAAAACTATCCTACGGCTTCTATTGATAAAGCATATGTGAACGAGTCTAAGCAGTACAAACTAGAGGTCTCTCTAGAAGACGGAACTGCCGGTACTTTGTACGCAGACGAAAATGGTAACTGGATTGAAATGTAATAACTTGAGTTATTTGTTTTGTATCAAGTTGGTTTGGTCGGGAAAGGGTTGCAATTAGCAGCCCTTTTCTATTCAGGTTCAAGCCAATATTATTTTAGCTGCTTTCAAAAATCCCCAATTCATTTCCCATGCTATTCATACCCCACATATTTTCTTCAATTTTATTTACCTACTATTGATTATTCTTTCCTTTCCCCTAATCCATAGTATATATTTTAAATAGTAAGTCTCAAAACTTACCGTGAAACCTAGCATTATCATTAATACCAGATTTTGCTAGGTTTTTTCTTTTTGTAAACTTTTTACTCGATCCTTACCCACTTTCACACTAATACACAGTTTTAGAATCAGACTAAATGTGTAAAAAACTAATAATCAGTTAGTTGTAATCATTGGGAATTTTGGTATCATATTTTCAATGTACTAAGTGAATTTGATTATTAAAATTATAAACCTTAAATCTATAACACATGAAAAAGTTATTTATCACAACCGTATTTGCCTTAGGAAGTTTAACTGCATTCGCTCAAGAAGAGCAAGCTGTCGATCAGCAAGAAACTGCAACTGAGGCGGTAGCTCAAGATAGTTTTTCTGAAATTTCTCTAGAAGAAGTTCCTGAAGCCGTAACTACAATGATTGAGTCAAATTATCCTGGTGCTACTATCAATAAGGCTCACAAAAACGAAGAGAATCATTACAAAATCGAAGTATCCTTAGAAGACGGTACTTCTGGTGCCCTTATCGTAGATGAAGAGGGTAATGCCATTGAGCAGTAAGAATAGTTAATAGTTTTTTGGGAAAACGTTCCCATTGAAAAAGGGGTTCGATATCAATCGAACCCCTTTTTTGCGTTTTTAAGTCATTGCAGTTCTATCTTTTGTGAGAATTTAAGACCGCAAAACAGCTATCTTATCATATTTTTACGTAGATAGCTATAGAACCTATATTTCCTTTATGCCAAACCTTCTTATCATCGAAGATGACGCAGCGTTTTGTCAGATGTTGCAAAAGTTTTTAACGAAACGTGGATACGAGGTGGAGACTAGTTTTAACGCTCCTGATGCCAAACAAAAAATTCAGGATAAAACTTTTGACCTCATACTTACCGATCTTCGTTTGCCAGATTACGACGGTATACAATTACTTACTGATATTAAATCCGTTAATCCTGCAACCCAAGTAATTTTAATGACTGGGTATGCAGAAGTTGGTTCTGCCGTAAATGCGATGAAAAAAGGGGCGTTTGATTATATCTCTAAACCCTTCACGCCTGATGAAATCGTGATGGTTTTGGACAATGCCTTAAAAGTGCAGGTGCCAGCTCCCAAGATCATAGAAGAAGAACCAGAAGAGATTCAAGTAACAACAAAGAAATCCTCTTCTCCGGTCTTGGAAATGCAGCATAAAGGTGCTAAAGTTGTAAAAGGAATCAGTGAAGCCTCAAAAAAATTAGACGACTATGTAAAATTGGTGGCGCCTACTGATATGTCTGTGCTTATTACTGGAGAAAGCGGTACGGGTAAAGAGGTAACTGCCAAAGCTATTCATGACAATAGTAAGCGTAAGGATTTTAACTTCATAGCTGTTGACTGCGGGGCCATTCCCAAAGAATTGGCCACCAGTGAATTTTTTGGTCATATTAAAGGAAGTTTTACCGGTGCCGTTGAAGATAAGGTAGGTAATTTTGAAGCTGCCAATAAAGGAACTTTGTTCTTGGATGAGGTGGGAAATCTTAGTTATGAAAACCAGATTCAGCTTTTAAGAGCGCTACAGGAACGAAAAATAAAAAGGGTAGGTAGTACCAAAGAAATTGATGTAGATGTACGAATCATCACCGCTACCAATGAAGATTTGACCGATGCTGTCGAAAAAGGTAATTTCAGGGAAGACCTTTATCACAGATTGAACGAATTTTCAATTGAAATACCTTCTTTAGAAGACCGTTTTGAAGATTTAATGCTGTTTGCAGAAAATTTTCTGGATAAGGCAAATGCCAGTTTAGACAAAAATGTGAAGGGTTTTTCCAAAGAAGTTTGGGAAGCCTTTCAACAATACCGCTGGCCCGGCAACTTGCGAGAATTGCAGAATGTTATAAAAAGAGCCGTTTTGTTGACCGCAGGCAACGAAGTAGAAGTCACCGCCCTGCCGAAGGAAGTATTACAGCCACAGGAAAAACCCATGCCTACAGAAGGTTTCTCTAAATCTGAATTTGAGAAGGAGCGTATTATCAAGGCCTTGAAAAAGACCAACTTTAATAAATCCAAAGCCGCAAAATTACTTCAGGTTACCAGAAAGACCCTTTATAACAAAATCAACCACTATAATTTGGACTTGTAGCCAACCGCTCTTCCAATTCCCTTAACAGTTGTTTCACCTGTTGCTTTAGGATATCGTAAGACTCGTCCATCTCGCCCCAATCCATCGTATCTGCTTTGGCTAATTCCAGTTTTTCCAAAACTGCAACGCTTTTGGCAACTTTCAATTGCCTAAACATTGGAAGCATACGATGCGCAACTTGATTCACTTGCGGATAATCACGATAGCTCACCGTTTGGTCCAAAAGGGCCATATTGGTTTTGGTGTCGCTAACAAAAGTGGTCAATACTTCAAAAATGGCATCTTCATTTCTTCCAAGAAAGGAATGAATAATGTCAAGATTATACAATGAGGGAGTTGTTTTTTTCTCTTCTGATACTATGGTTTTTGGGGTGTGGGTAACGGGTTCTTTAGTTTCTTCTTCGGCCACAATTCCCATAAGTTTTAAAGTAGCTACCAGTTCTCCCTTTGTAAAAGGTTTTTGCAGTACTTGGGCAAATCCAACTCCCATATATGCCTCTGGACCAAGGTCTCTACGCCCTGTCATCGCAATTATGGGCTGGTTCTTATAATGTTTGTACTTACCTGATTGTAGCTTTTTAAGTACTTCAAAACCGGTAACCTGAGGCATCTGAATATCGGTAAGCACCAGATCGTATGCCAAATGCGAATCTTCTTCAATAGATAAAAAGTTGGTGTAGGTATGAACGGTAATGCCCATACTTTCTGCTAACTCCCTAAGCATATGCAGTAAGGCAGTGTCATCATCAATAATGAGCATTCGTAATTTTGGGGCCATATAAGGCATGTTCTTATCAGCCTCCTTTACCTTGTTGGTAAGCGTTAAGGGAAGTTGTAAAGTAAAGGTGCTTCCTTTGCCCACTTCGCTTTCTAATAGCAGGGTTCCTTTTAACAGTTCTGCCAATTTTTTGGAGATTGTCAGTCCTAAACCATAGCCGCCAAATTTCTTTTCAGTATCCTTTTCCGCTTGGGTAAACTCTTTGAATATTAGATGTTGCTTGCTTTTGGCAATTCCAATTCCAGTGTCTGAAACTGATATATTCGCGCTTAATTCCTTGCCTTTGGCCCTATCTACTTTCGCCTCTACTTTAATATGGCCCTCTTCTGTAAATTTAAAGGCATTTCCTAGAAGATTGGTCAGTATCTGCCGTATTCTAAAAGGATCGCCCAATACGGTTTTTTCAAGCGCTGGGTCAATATTTAAGACTAACCTCAAGCCTTTATTTTTATGAAGCGCCTGTAGGTTTTCAGCAGTTTCTTGAATAAGATTGGCAGGTACAAAGGGTACTTTTTCTATGTTTAATTTTCCGGCTTCCAACTTGGAGAAGTCCAAAAGGTCGTTCACGAGGTTACCTACGTATTCCGATGCTGATTTTACATTCTTTACATAACCTTGCTGTTTGGCCGAAAGCTCCGTACTTTCCAATAGCTCAGAATAGCCTCCAATAGTGTTAAGGGGAGTCCTAAGATCATGGCTAACCGTAGAAATTAGCTGCTCCCTACTTCTTAGTAAGGATTCGGAGTATTTCTTTTCTCGTTCCAATTTGGCCCGGTAGGTTTGTACTTTCCAGTAATCCCTAGTTATGAGGAAGGAGAAAATGGCTACTATAAAAAAGCCCAGTAAGGCAGCAAAACCGGCTATTCGAGTGGTTTTTCGAAGGGTTTGTCTTTTTTTAAGGTTGTTGTTATAACTACTGGTTATTACTTCTTGCTCAAAGGCGTTGATGATATTCTGTAGTTGTTGCGATAATTCGAGGTCATTTCTGCCCATTTCCATTTCTTTCTGTGCCAATGATCGCTGCGATCTCGAGTCGGCCAATTTCGCCTTTCGGATCATGTCTTTTGAAACGTTCAGAATGGAATCTACATACGCTGAATTTTCAGCAGGATTCCCGTTTTTTGGTGTATTGCTACTGATAAGTGCCGCATATTCACGGAGCGATTGCTGAACTTGGGGCGAGTATTTATCAAAATCGGTAAAAAGATTCTCGGCAGAAAACTTGCCGAACGACTCTTCTATTTTCTCAAACTCTTTTAGGGCCTTGTCAAGAGAATTATTATTGATACTTTTTACCTTTAATTTTCGCAATTCAGTGCTATTGGCAACCTTTTGTCTCAATAAAGTTTGAAGACTATCGAGAAGTCCTTTTGGTTCATCACCAGAGATATAATTTTTTAAAGTATCGATCTGTAGTTGAATGGAGTCTATTTTTTGGGTGTAAGCCTTAAAAGAAAGCTGATTGTTATTTTGTAGCGCAAGCTTTGATAAACTTTCGGCCTTGTATAGGTTGGTGACCAAGGCACTGGTACGAAGCAGTTTCTCATCATTGGTATCTTTGGTTTCGGTAGAAATGTAATTCTGAATTTCGGTGTAAATAAAATAACCAACACCAGCTGTCAGTAAGGCGAGTACCAAATAGCTTGTGACTATCTTAAGGGTAAATTTGTTCTTCGATCTTCCAGTTTCCGTTCCCATAGTATTCAAATACGCTTACTAAAAATACGTATAGAACGCCCTTAGGGTTTATAACAAAGCGTTAATTATTGAACTCAGAAGCAGGTTATGAAATTTTAAAAGTTTTGTTATGATATTAATCCATGCCAATCTATATTTGCGGCATCTCAAAGGGGTGCTTTTTCCCGCAAGTGATTTGCAAGTCTAGTTGGTCAAAATCGGACTTGAAGGTCTTAGAAGGAAAGGGCTGAGATTATACCCAAGGAACCTGGGCGGGTAATGCTGCCAAGGGAGGTGAAAGGTTCACCATTTGGAATTTCCATAAGTTTCCATGCAGGAAACTTAAAATCATGTGTAATTTTTAGAATAATGGCCCCTTTTATTCGAAACTAAATTTTAGTTCGAATGAAAATACTTTTTACCATTTTCAATTCTAAGCAATCGGTCCCAAGCGGCCATCCTGCCAAAATTTTAATTTGTAGGAGAGGTAGATTCAAGGGCTCATTCATTTTATTTTTCGCTTTGGGTCAATTTGCCTTCCTTTCAGCTCAGCAGCAACCTACCGATTCTCTTGAGGGTACCAAAGTGGTACTTGACGAGGTCTTGGTACAGGCCGTTAGGGTAACCAAAGAATCGCCGGTTACTTTTACCAATCTCAAGAAAGAGGAAATTGCCCCACGTAATCTAGGGCAAGATATTCCCGTTCTAATGAATTTTTTGCCTGCGGTGGTGACAACCTCCGATGCCGGTGCGGGTGTGGGGTATACCGGAATTAGGGTACGTGGTAGTGATGCTACCCGTGTGAATGTAACCATCAACGGAATTCCGTACAACGATGCGGAGTCTCACGGTACGTTTTGGGTAAATATGCCCGATTTTGCATCGTCTACCGAAAGTCTGCAATTGCAACGTGGGGTGGGTACTTCTACTAATGGGGCAGGTGCTTTTGGCGCTAGTTTGAATTTGTTGACGGATGCATTCTCAGAAGAGGCATACGGTCAAATTTCTTCTTCCATAGGAAGTTTTAATACCCTCAGGAACAATATTAAGTTCAGTACAGGCCTTTTGAACGACCACGTGGAAATTTCAGGTAGACTGTCTCGAATTACTTCCGATGGGTATATTGACAGGGCTTCCTCAGAGTTGGAGTCTTATTACCTACAAGCGGCCTATAAAGATGAAAACACCCTTTTAAAGGCCATTATTTTTGGGGGAAATGAGATTACCTATCAATCGTGGAACGGAATTGATTTGGCCACCATTGAATCCCGAGGTAGAACCTATAACTCCGCAGGTGCCTATACCGATGAAAACGGAAGAGAGCAGTTCTATGACAAGGAGGAAGATAATTACCGCCAAGACCATGCACAATTGTTGTGGAACCAAAAACTTTCGGAAAACTGGAGCACCAATGTGGCATTTCACTTCACGAATGGCCGCGGATACTTTGAGCAATTTAGGGAAGATGATGACTTTTCAACTTACGGATTGGAAACTTTTGTTGTTGACGGGGAATTACAGAATACGACCGATTTGATTAGAAGAAGATGGTTGGATAATGAATTTTACGGTACCGTTTTTTCAGCTAACTACAACAAAAATAAATGGGATGTTATCCTTGGCGGAGGTTGGAATTCCTATCAAGGAGCGCATTTTGGTGAGATTATCTGGGCGCGGTTTGCTTCCCAAAGTGATATAAGAGACCGGTATTACGACAACGATTCAAACAAAAGTGATTTTAATCTGTATGCCAAGGCCAACTATGCGGTAAACAGTCAGTGGAGTTTGTTTGGAGATTTGCAATACCGAAGAGTAGGCTATTCAGCCAATGGCGAAGACACCGGTTTGGTAGATGATACTTTTCGTTTTTTCAACCCAAAAGCAGGTGTGGTTTTTGATCTGAACCGCAACAATAATTTTTATTTCAGTTATGCCTTTGCCAACCGTGAACCCAACCGAAATGATTATGAAAGCGGCAATCCCAAACCTGAACGTTTAAATGATTTTGAACTGGGATGGCGTTATATTTCACCAAAAATTCAATTGAATGCCAACGGGTACTACATGAGGTACAAAGATCAATTGGTGCTTACCGGTGAATTGAACGATGTGGGTGCTCCCCTTCGTGCCAATGTAGGCGATAGCTATCGCGCCGGTATTGAGCTGGATGCTAATTTTATGCTGGGTGATAAATTTCGTTTAAGTCCAAATGTGGCTTTAAGTACCAACAAGAATGTTGATTTTGTGTTTCAAAGAGATGGGGAACTGGAAGATTTGGGCAATACCAACATCGCTTATTCTCCCAATGTGATTGCTGCCAACCGTTTTGCCTATATGCCTACAGACAATTTTCAAGTGTCTTTTTTGACCAAATTTGTGGGCAAGCAATATATGGGAAATATTGATTCCGAAAATTCTACTCTAGATTCCTATACGCAATCAGATTTGAATGTGCAGTACACCATAGATTTTAATAAGATACTCAAGAGTATCACTTTTTCAGGTTTGGTCAACAATATTTTTGATGCGGATATCATTTCTAACGGGTATTTCTATACCTATGATGATGATTCAACCGGTTCCGTAATCACCTATGATGGGGCAGGTTATTATCCGCAGGCAGGTATCAACTTCTTATTAGGGGCCACAGTACGCTTCTAGTTAGTTGACATTTTAATAGGGTGAAACCACTGGCCAAAAGGTTGGTGGTTTTTTTGTTGATGGCTAAATAAAACTTAAGTTATAAGCTTATGCCCTGAATCTCAATAATTAATTTCCTATTTTCAAGAACTCAAAAAAATCAACTAAAACACTTTTAAAATGGCATATACGGATACAAATACCATTCGCTGGGGAATTATTGGCTGCGGAGACGTAACCGAAGTAAAAAGCGGACCTCCCTATCAAATGACCGAAGGTTTTGAATTGGTGGCCGTGATGCGCCGCAATGCCGAAAAAGCAGCTGATTATGCCCATAGACACAATGTGCCCAAGCACTACTCCAATGCCGAAGAGTTGATTGCGGATAATGACGTTGATGCCGTTTATATTGCGACCCCGCCAGATAGCCATAAGGAATATGCCTTAAAGGTGGCCGCAGCGGGCAAACCTTGCTGCATTGAAAAACCTTTGGCACCATCATATGAAGACAGTAAAGTGATTCTTGAAACATTTCAGAAAAAGGAGTTGCCCCTCTTTGTGGCCTACTATCGTAGAACCTTACCAAGGTTTTTGAAAGTGAAGGAATGGCTGGATGACGGAAAAATTGGAGAGGTAAGGCACATCAACTGGATGCTCAGTAAAACGCCAAGTGAAGTGGATAAAAGCGGAAAACACAATTGGAGAACGGATGCTTCCGTAGCACCTGGAGGTTATTTTGATGATTTGGCCAGTCATGGCTTGGATTTGTTTGCCTATTTGTTCGGCAATTTTAAAGAAGTTTACGGCATTTCCCTTAATCAACAAGATTTGTATACGGCCAAGGATGCGATGAGCGGTACTTGGTTGCATGAAAACGGAATAACAGGTACGGGAGCCTGGAACTTTGGTTGTGACCGCCGAGAAGATTTGGTGGAAGTATATGGTAGCAAAGGAAAAATCAGCTTTGCCGTTTTTGAAGATCAAGAGGTGGTTCTAGTGAATGAGTCAGGAACTACGAAAGAGTTTATAGAACACCCTAAGCACGTACAGCAATTTCATGTAGAAGCGCTCAAAAATGATTTGTTTCATAAGCAAATGCACCCATCTACTGGAGAAACGGCAACGTATACCAGTTGGGTGATGGATAAAATCTTGGGCAATCTTTAATTAGTGATCACCACCACATTGCCACTAATGGTCGCTTGGTATTCCAATAAATTATAGTACCGGTTACCATCATCGGGCGTGTCTTTCTGTTGACCGGTAAAAAGATAATATTCATATCCGTCACAAGGGCAGGTAACGATTTGGCCGTCAAGTTCCATAGTAGAACAGTCGTTGGGTACATGGTTGGGACAACTTGCTTCAAAAGCCCGGTATTGATCAAAGTTGGATTTGATAACAAAAATGCCCTTGATACCAACTCCGGGAGTATCTATAAAAACGGCGTTGCCCAGATTGGTCAAGGGGCTGTATAGCGGTAGGTTCAAATTCATATCAAACCTAAAACCAATTTCTTGTAAATACGGGTTACGTGCCCCACGATCATTATCGCAGGAGAGTAAGCAAACCATAAGCAAAACACTAAAAAATCGCAACATATTGTAAGGTCAAAAACCGTTTTATACCGCAAATTTGACTAAAAATTGTTTATATTTGCGTTAAATCCTCTCTAAAAAAGCCGTCTAATTTCGGTCTAAGTAGAGGATTTTTCTTATTTATTACTTTTATGGGTCCTGCCATTAGTGCGGCCATGAAATCGAAGATTACTTTCACGGGCACTTAATAAACCGCTATCGATCAAGGCCTTGAATAAAACCAAGGACATGATGTGGGCCAAGAGTGCGTTTGACCGTGATTAGTTTTGCCTAATTTTCATGGAACTGATACTATTGGTGTTTGCCCTATGTATAAAACGAACATATTATGAGTAAAGTATCTTACTATACACCGGAAGGATTAAAGAAATTAAGAGAGGAACTTAATCAATTAAAGGATGTGGAACGTCCAAAGGCGTCCCAAGCCATTGCTGAGGCAAGGGATAAGGGAGACCTTTCGGAAAATGCCGAATATGATGCGGCCAAAGAGGCGCAAGGTCTTTTGGAGATGAAAATTTCCAAAATGGAAGAGACCTTGGCCAATGCCCGTTTAATTGATGAATCCCAACTGGATACTTCCAAGGTTTTAGTGCTCTCTACAGTAAAGTTAAAGAACCAGACCAACGGTATGGAAATGAAATATACCTTGGTAGCCGAAAGTGAGGCCGATTTAAAATCTGGAAAGATTTCGGTCAATTCACCCATTGGTAAAGGACTTTTAGGTAAAAGTGTAGGGGATGTAGCCGAAATTACAGTTCCCAACGGTACTCTTAAATTTGATATTCTGGAAATTACCAGAAGTTAATCGCCTTAAAATTTTAATAGATGGCATCCATATTCACAAAAATTATCAACGGAGAGATACCTTGCTATAAAATTGCCGAAGATGATCAGTTCTTCGCTTTTTTGGATATCAACCCCAATGCCAAAGGACATACACTTTGCGTACCCAAAAAGGAGGTAGACCGTATTTTGGACTTGGATGAAGAAACATACATGGGCCTAATGGCCTTTTCCAGAAAAGTTGGATTGGCCATTGAGTCCGCTATTGATTGTAAGCGCGTTGGGATGTCCGTAATTGGGATAGAGGTTCCGCATGTGCATGTGCATCTTATTCCACTCAACGGAATGGAGGATGCTACCTTTCAAAAAAAGGAGACATTGAGCAATGAAGCTTTTGAAGCTACGGCCGCGGCCATTAAAGCAAAATTGCAAAGCTCTATATAAGGTTTTGCTGAAACAGAAAGTAAATGCCGGCGGCTACAATAGCTATACCACCGAATAAAAGAATCCAAAATAAGGATGTAAAGGAACGGGAAGCAGGTTGAGGCTGTGCCATTTTCTGATAATAATCGAACGTTCGTTCAATATCCTCCGTCCAACTGACCGGATAAATAGTGCTATTGCACTTGTTGCAAATAAGTTGGTGCGAAATTTCATCACTTACCCTATAAGCAAATTTGCTCGCGTAATGTTTTTGATAGAAAGAAAGTTTGAGGTCTTGGTTAAAGCATTCCGGACAATTATTGGTAAGGTCTGCTTCTTTAATGACCATTAATTTTTCCTTAGACATACATACTGTTTTTAAGTGCCGAAAAATTTCGGACTTAAGTTTCGATTCGTTTTAGGGAAATCTGCATAATCGTACCCGCTTTGCTAGAGGTAAGCACTCTAATTTTTCCCTTGTGGTACTCCTCCACGATTCGTTTTACCAAAGAAAGGCCCAGGCCCCATCCTCTTTTTTTGGAGGTAACCCCAGGATTGAAAATGGACTGGAAATCGCTTTTTGGAATACCATGCCCTGTATCGGACACCTGTATATGTACGTTCTTACCGTCCGAAAGGATTTTTATTCCAATTTCTCCTTTTCCTTTCATGGCATCAATGCCATTTTTGACCAAGTTTTCAATGGTCCAATGATAGAGGCTTTTGTTTAAAAGCACGGGCAAGTGCGCTATTTGGGTTTCAAATGAAAATTTGATAAGATCAGAACTACGAAGCTTTAAATATTCATAGGCCTCCTTGGTCTGCTCTACAATATCCTGTGCATCCAATTTGGGTAAAGATCCAATTTTGGAAAAACGTTCGGTAATGGTTTCCAATCTTGAAATATCCTTTTGGATTTCTTGGGTAATCTCAGGATTGATTTTTTCGGCCTTTAAAAGTTCGTTCCAACCCAATAAAGAAGAAAGGGGAGTGCCAATTTGGTGTGCTGTCTCCTTCGCCATACCCGCCCATAATTTATTCTGTTCAGAAGCTTTGTTTGTCTTGAAAAAGAAAAAAATAACGGCACCAAAAAGAAAAATAATGAGTAACAGGGCAATGGGGTAAAACTTGAGTTTGTTCAAAACTTCTGAGTTTCCATAATACAATGTGGCCAAATGCTCACCTTGTTGATCAATGGATATGGGAACATTCTCGTTTTGGAATTTTTTTATTCGTTGTTGAATATATGCCGTATCATGTACCCGTTCTGGCGGCATGTTGTTGGTTTTGATGGACCCGTCCTTATTAACCAATATCATTGGGGTAGAAGTATTGTTTTGAAAAACCTTGAGGTGTAGGTTACCCAAATCCATATCTTCTGAAGAAGCTTGAAATTCTGATTGGGCCGTTGCCCATATCTCCATTTTTAGACGCTCTTCTTCTTTAAATTTTTTAAAAAAACTGTTGGTATTCCATAAAATAAGACTTACGATAACAAAAGATGCTATCAATAAAAAGATATTGGAGGTCTTATTTTTAGGGTTAAAATTCATTAAGAAATAATCTATGCCAACCCAGAATTTACATCGTGCGTTGTGTTCTCACCAAATATAACGTAAACAAGCGCAAATTGGTATAATTACAGCTTTTGAGCCTCAGTCTCCCTATTAGAAATTTGTATCTTTAGGACTATGGCAAAAGAAATGATTTCAATACTTCCGGGGAGTGTTTCAACGGGGGAATTGCACGGATATCTTTTAGGGGCTGTGGGGCCTAGGCCAATTGCATTCGCGAGTACGGTAGATGAAAAAGGCCGGCCTAATTTATCACCTTTCAGTTTTTTTAATGTCTTTGGAAGCAATCCGCCCATACTCATTTTTTCACCGGCACGTAGGGTTAGGGACAATACTACCAAGCACACCTTACAAAACGTGCTACTGACCAAGGAAGTGGTCATCAATATGGTCAATTTTGATATGGTGCAACAGATGTCACTTTCCAGTACGGAATATCCTAAAGGCACCAACGAGTTTGAGAAAAGCGGACTCACCATGGTTAAGTCGGATGTAGTGCAGCCTTTTAGAGTGGGAGAATCGCCTGTACAATTTGAATGTAAGGTTACAAAAGTAGAAGCTCTGGGAAGGGATGGAGGTGCTGGTAACCTCATTTTTTCCGAGGTAGTCAAAATACATATAGATCCCGCAATTATGGATGCTAACGGAGCAATTGATCAGCGTAAAATAGACCAAGTGGCACGAATGGGAGGCAATTGGTACACTAGGGCGAATAAGGGAATGTTTGCAGTGCCAAAGCCCCTATCAAGTATTGGAATGGGTGTGGATGCCCTGCCCAGTGCCATCAGGAACAGTACAGTGCTTACCGGAAATGATTTGGGTCTTCTGGGGAATATAGAAGAAAAACCATCTTCTAATGAGGTGGATGAATTTTTAAAGGAAAATTCTGGTTACAAGGGGTTGGATACCGAACAATTGCATCAACAGGCCCAAAAGTTATTGGCAAAGGGTGATGTGGCCACCGCCTGGAAAATTCTAATGATCAATGAAACGAATACAGTTATTTGAGTTCGAGGATTTTTCATGGTTCCCCACTTCCGTACGAACTGGTATGACCAATTTAATTGAGGTACTGCACCGTATGATGGGTATTTCCAAGGTATTGTCCAATCACTTGGCAGGAATTCTTAAGGAAAATAATCTTAAACAAATTGTTGATTTAGGCTCGGGCTCCGGTGGGTGTATGCCAGATATCCTTGAGCAGTTGCATCAAACTGATGGGTTGCAACATGTTCAATTGTTGATTACGGATCTGTATCCCAATAAAAAAATCATCGAAAAATTTGCTGCGGACGGGAATCCTAAAACTTCCTACCATCACAGTTCAGTAAATGCTACCGATTTGTCTCAAGTGCCTGCCGGTCTCAAAACCATGGTGAATAGTTTTCATCATATGCCTCCTAAAGCAGCAAGACAGATTTTGAAAACTGCAAAGGATAATAACGAACCCATTTTAATCTATGAAATGGCAGAAAACAACATGCCGTTATTACTTTGGTGGCTTCTTTTGCCCATTTCATTGGTCCTGCTTGTAGTGATGGTTTTTTTCATGACGCCATTCGTAAAGAACTTAACTTTAAAACAAGTTTTGTTGACGTACCTCATTCCTGTAATTCCAATTTGTTATGCTTGGGATGGACAGGCTTCGTTACCTAGAATGTACGCCATGAAAGACATGGATGTACTTTTAAATGGGCTTCACTCAGATACGTATAGTTGGAGCAAAGGGCCGGCGTTAAGGGCAAACGGCAAACCATTGGGTACATATCTTTTGGGAATGCCCAAGGCTTGAAATTTTGCATTTTAACTAGGAGATGTTTTTGGGATACGATCATTAATAACTTCTTTTCTTTTTCTTAGGTGGATCATTACAATAACCCTACTTTTAAAAATTAAATAGTTTCAGTTAACATATAATTCGTAGTCATGGAAGTACAGGGAAAAATTAAGAAAATCGGCGAGGTTCAAACCTTTGGAAACAATGGTTTTAGAAAGCGAGAAGTGGTAGTAACGACGGAGGAGCAATACCCACAGCATTTAATGATAGAATTTGTTCAGGATAAAACAGATTTACTGAACAATTACAATATTGGACAAGATGTAAAGGTAAGTATCAACCTTAGGGGTAGGGAGTGGACCAACCCTCAAGGCGAGGTAAAATACTTTAACTCCATTCAGGGATGGAGAATAGAAAACTTACAACAAGAGCCTAGTGGCGGACAAATGCCTCCGGTTCCACCGGCAGATGCTTTTGCCCCCGTAGATGATCTAAATGAGGAAGATCATGATGATTTGCCTTTCTAGATTAGTATTTTAAAAATATTGACCCGTGTTCAACTTATGTTCACGGGTTTTTTTATGCGTAATCGTTTCTATGCGTAAGTTTTTCTTAGTTCAATTTATATACTTTTGAAACAAATAGCTTTAGATGTATATTGTTTCTGAAAAGCTTGAATTCCCACCCATTGAAAATGCAAATGAGGAGGGATTATTGGCTGTTGGCGGTGACCTTTCTCCAGAGCGTTTATTGTTGGCCTATAGAAGTGGAATCTTTCCTTGGTTCAATGATGATGCTATTATAATGTGGTGGTCTCCAGACCCAAGAATGATTCTAAGACCAAGGGAAGTGAAGATTTCAAAAAGCATGCGAAAGATTCTCAAGTCCGATAACTTCCAGTTAACTAAAAACAAAAGCTTTCAAGAGGTAATAAGAAACTGTTCTCAAGTTGCAAGAAAAGACCAAGATGGCACTTGGATTACCCAAAAAATGCAAAACGCTTATAGGGAGCTACACCTAATGGAGAAGGCCGTTTCATATGAGGTTTGGCAAGATACTACTTTGGTCGGCGGACTCTACGGTATAGATTTGGGCCACGTATTTTGCGGGGAAAGTATGTTCTCTACGGTGAGTAATGCTTCTAAATTCGCTTTTATAAAAATGGCCCAAGAATTGGAAAGCAAAAATTATCTCATGGTAGATTGCCAGATGTATACCGATCACTTGGCCAGTTTGGGTGCAAAGGAAGTGCCACGCGAGACGTTTTTGGAACTTCTAAAGAGAGAAAACAAGACTGGCCAATAAAAGCATGACATAGGCGGGTTCCTGCCCGTAATTTTCAATACGGTATTCCAGCCCTGTCTGTAATTTGGTTACGGGGTTTACCAGCCATCCAATTTGGGAGGTGAGCCTTTGATCAAATTCTGGTTTTTGTGACTTGGCTGCGCTGAGCAGAGCTTCCGTTGAAATCAAAAAATAAGCTTCGCCCACGTCTAACTTTTCACCGCTTAAAGGCGTATCTAAAGCAAATCTATATCGAAATCTATGCGTAGTAACAGACGGACTTATTCTTTGCTCTACCCTAAAACGGTTTCCCAACCTTAAACTCCCATTTCTATTGGTAATGTTATATTGTTCCGTAAGTCGCAATTCGTTTTCCTTGTCATTTTCAAAATGTTCCCGCCATCTATATTTTACCCCCAAAGCGATACTCTGGTCAAAGCCGATATTTAGCTTTGAGAAATGGGAAATTTCCAGTTGCCTCACCTTGAGTTGAAGTTCCTCATCATAGAGGTAACTTCTGTTAGCAAACTCAAAGTTATGGGAGTAGTTGGTAGCCACATCATAATTGATGGCCACATTGGGCTCTGTATAAAAAACAAAATTTTCCTGCCCCCGTAAACTTGTTGCCCAAACAATCGTAATGAAAATGAGCGTAAAAAGTCTAGTAAAGAACATGGTCATAATTAGGAGGAAGCGACTTTCTTATTTTTTCAAAACCGCCATTGGCATTAAAAAGTATTTCAAATTGTTCATAGCCAGAATCACCTTTACCAGAGACAATAAGTTCGTATTTAATGGTAGGAAGCATCAAATTTTGAAATGCATTTCTTAAGGTAGTTTCAATAGGGTCTGCGCCAACAGGGTATTGCTGTTGCATTCTCCTAATCCTATACCTTTTAAATTTCTTTTCCAGGTACTTGGTCATTAGGGAATAAGAATCATTGGGGATATCTATTGACTTTATGAGAATCTCAACATCTTCCAGAACTCCATCCTCATCAAACTCAACGCTGTAATGTAAGCGGTCTTTTTTAAATTTTGCCTCATAGCTAACCTTGGTGCTATCTGTTTCTTTGTAAAACCGTACACGTTTTGCATTTTCCAACTTAGTGGAAATAAGTTCAAGCGCCTTCTCCGGAAATTGCGATTTTTTTATGCGGTACTCACGCTCATATTTATTTTGGGCCGTACCAAATTGAACGAAAAATAGCAGGCAAAGACTTAATAGGGTGAAAAATGGTTTCTTCATAAATTTTTGACTAAACTTCATTATATCTAAAGCAATCTGTTTCGTGATCGTTTACCATTCCGGTAGCTTGCATAAAAGCATAGACAATGGTACTGCCCACAAATTTAAAACCTCTCTTTTTTAAATCTTTACTTATTTGGTCTGAAATTTCAGTGGTTGCAGGAGCATCTTTATAAAACTTTACGTTATTTTTAATCGGTTGGTGGTTTACAAAGTTCCAAATGTAATGGCTAAAACTTCCAAACTCTTCTTGAACTTTCAAGAATGCTTGAGCATTACCGACAGTGGCATTAATTTTTAGTTTGTTTCTAATGATGCCGGCATTCTGTCTCAAAGCTTCCTTCTTCGCCTCATCATAGGTGGCGATTTTTCGGTAATCGAAATGATCAAAGGCCTCTTTAAAATTTCCGCGCTTTTTTAATATGGTAATCCAGCTGAGTCCAGCCTGAAAAGATTCCAATAACAAAAATTCAAACAAAGTTTCGTCATCTTTCACGGGTACGCCCCATTCTTGGTCATGGTAGGCTTCATAAAGCTCATCGCCTAAGCACCATCCACATCGGTGTTTGCTCATATTTGAAATATTATAAGATAAAGATAAAAGATTTATGAAGCAATTAAAGAAGTTCAGAGCTAGGGAAAACCATAAAATGTTTGCTTTGACTTTCGCTTAAATAGTATATAACATTTTTTGTAAGTTTTTGGGCGCAACTACAACTAAAGTAACCCAATTTTAGAGTAAATTATTTATGTCCGTTTCCACTATTAAAGAAAAAACTGTTCGAGAATTAATCGATAATGCCCTTTCGCAGGCCATTTCATATGGCGATTATAGGGCCATGGTGAACCAATTAGCATTGGAGGGGAAAGCTACAGGTCCCAATCAAACCGAGGCTCTGGCCAATTATACGATGCTTAACGACAGACGTATGAAGCGCTTTGATAAAACCGTAAAGGTTTCTGATGCGCAAATCGAAACGATTAAGAAATTAGATAGAAAAATTACTTTTTTGGTGCTTACCGAAAGTTGGTGTGGCGATGCTTCCCCATCGTTGCCGGTGATGAACAAAATTACCGAGCATACTGAAAAGATAGACTTTAAGGTCGTTTTAAGAGATGAACACGAAGCATTGATGAATAGATTTCTGACCAATGGGGCCATGTCCATTCCTAAATTGATTATTCTTGATTCAGAGACAAAAGAAGTTTTAGGCGATTGGGGCCCACGGCCGCAACCTGCAGCTCAAATGGTTTTGGATCACAAAGCGCAATACGGTAAAATAATGCCAGAGTTAAAAGAAGAATTACAACAATGGTATAACAAAGATAAGGGGCAGACCATTTTAAATGAGCTCTTAGCGAGCCTTCCCTTGAAATAAATAAGTAATAGTGCCTTTTTGATTGGCTTTTGATGAAGAGCTAAACTTTGCTTTATAGGCGTAGGCGATAGCATTTTCTACCAAGCAGCCATTTGAAGTACCTGAACTTTTTGCGTTAAAATCGGCATCAATTACATTTCCTGCAGAGTTTACCTCAATATTGATAACAACTTTTCCGCCCTCAATACAGGTGTATATAGGAGGTGGCAATCTATATCCGTTACGCTCTACTAAAGAAAATGAAACCGAAGTACGCCTTTTGGCCAAATTATTGGTGAACTCTTGTTTCTGGGCCTCTTTTTCGCCTAGCATTTGTTTGGCTTCCTCCCGTTTTTTACGTAATTCTTTTACCCTTTCCGCATACTCCGAATCTGAAATTTCATCACTGTTTTCACCTTCTTCGGCAGTACTTCTTTCCTCTAAAATCTCTTGCAAGGTTTTTAAAGGTTCAGGATTACCGTAACTAGGTTTTGCAGTTTCGTTATAGGCCATATGGCTTTTTACCAATTCGGACTCTTCCATTTCTTCCTCAACTTCCTCCTCTTCTTCAAGTTCCTCCAAAATCTCATCTTCCAAAAGCATCTCTACCACATATTCATCCTCTTCTTCTGTTCCCCCCAAATGAATGTTGTAAAGGCACAACACCACGATTCCCATGGAGAAAAAGGTGATTAGAAAAGATAATTGTTTGCGATTGAGATTCATAGTATGGATATAACCATATTTTATTTAAAATATTTTATAGTGTCGACGAACGGGAACTTTTAGGTAAACAATGTTACATTTCATCAGGTTCACCCAATAAATTTTTGGCAAAAGTATTGGGGTCTAGGGCATTATTTACGTTGAATTCGCCTATTTTGGTTCTTCTTAGAGCCGTTAAATGTGCACCGGACGCTAACTTAAGCCCCAAATCATGTGCCAAACTTCTAATGTAAGTACCTTTGCTACATTGTACCCTAAATTCAACATGGGGCATTTGTATGTTGGTTATTTCAAAAGCGGCAATGTGCACGGTTCTAGATTTTATTTCTACCTCTTTGCCGGCCCTGGCGTATTCATATAAACGTTTGCCGTCCTTTTTTAAAGCCGAGAAAACAGGTGGTTTTTGTTCAATATCGCCCACAAAACTACGTACCGTATCATAAATCATTTGCTCCGTAATATGTTCTGTAGAAAATGTTTGATCCACTTCTGTTTCAAGATCATAAGAAGGGGTGGTGCCGCCCAGAGTAATGGTGCCGGTATATTCTTTTTCTTGCCCTTGTAACTCGGGTATTTTTTTGGTGAATTTACCGCAGCAGATAATCAATAGTCCTGTAGCCAGTGGGTCTAAAGTGCCCGCATGCCCAATTTTTATCTTTTTTAACTGAAATTTCTTTCTAATGGCCCATTTCAATTTGTTGACCGCCTGAAATGATGACCACGTCAGGGGTTTATCAATAAGCAAAATCTGACCGGAAAGAAAATCTTCTTTGGTTAGGGTATTCATTACCTGAATAAATTTTGTTTAGGGTTGGGGATGAATCGCTTAGCCCCAGATACCGTATGCCACGGCAATCAAGCCTACAATTAGGCAGTAGATGGCAAAATACGATAGTTTACTCTTTTTTACCAATTGGATCATCCAAGTACAAGCGATTAGTCCGGCAACAAAGGCAGCAATAAAACCTGCGCCCATGGCCATTCCATTATTACCGTTAAAAGCAAGGTCGCCACTTAAAAGGTCTTTGGCAATTTTACCGAATATCAGTGGGACCACCATTAAAAAGGAAAACCGGGCCGCCTTGGTCTTGTCTACCCCCAATAAAACGGAAGTAGATATGGTAGCACCACTTCTGGAGATTCCGGGAAGCATGGCTATAGCTTGAGAAACGCCAATGATAAAGGCATTGGTAAAACTTACCTTTTTATCGGTATCCTTGGCCTTGTCCGCCAAATAAAGCAGAACAGCAGTAATAATCAGCATAAAGCCTACAAAGCGAATATTTCCGCCAAAAAAGGTTTCCAGTTGTTCTTCGAAGAACAGACCTACAAACACTGCGGGAATCATCGAAATAATGATTTTTAAAGAAAACTGGGTTTCCTCGTTCCACTTAAAGCTTAACAAACCAGAAATAATTTCCCAAACATCCTTTCTAAAAACCACTAGGGTACTTAGGGCGGTGGCAAAGTGTAAAATGACGGTAAACAACAAACTTTCTTCGGGAACGGAGTTGTCTCCTAAAATGGCCTTTCCCAATTCTAAATGTCCGCTTGATGATACAGGTAAAAATTCGGTCAATCCTTGAATGATACCGAGAATGATGGCGTCTAAAGTATCCAAAGTTTATTTCTTCTTGTGCGGATTCAACAATATGGCGTAGATTTCAATGCCTAGGCCAATCAATACTAGAGTGGGTGCCAACCGTATTCTTCTAAAGCTATAAATGGCTTCATTAAAAACGTTTGGGTCATCGCTACCACCGCCGCTCATTAAAATGAACCCCAATGTTATAAAGGCCAGGCCAATAAACATAAAGGTGTAGTTTTTCTTTTGGAAGATAAATTCTCGCTTGGGCGGTTGATTGGTAGGTTTTTGCTGTTTTTTTCCCATGCTGCAAATTTAGCGAAAAAGTAATTGCTTGAAATTTTTTATGAACTTCTTGACAGTGATTATGAAAGAGCTTCTAATAATAGAGGTCGTCCGTACGTAGGTTCAAGAAACGTTGGGTTGCAAAAAAGGTACATATCAAGGAAATAAGCATACCTATTAGGAATAGTGCACCAAAAAGGATACCCAAGGTTTTTAGGTCTTCAATTAGCGCGAGCTCTGGAAAATTCTGGTCCAAATAATACAGCAACCCCGCCAAAACCGCAGTTGCCAATAAAGCCCCAAGCATGCCGAGTTTTACGTTGGTCCATATAAAAGGCCTTCGGATAAACATTTTGGTAGCCCCAACCATTTGCATGGTTTTTATGATAAAACGTTTGGAGTAAATGGAAAGCCTAATGGAGCTATTGATCAACAAAAAGGCAATGAAGGTAAAAATACCACTGGCAATTAAAATCCAAAGGCTAATTTTTTTCACGTTTTCAGTGAGTAATCCCACCAAAGGTTTGTCATAACTCACTTCGGAAACATAACTTTTTTCCGAAAGGTTTTTGGCAATCTGTTCAATTTGTTCGGGAGTCACAAAATCGGCCTTCAACTGCACGTCAATGGAATTTTTTAATGGGTTGTACCCTAAAAAATCCTGAAAATCCTCACCAATCTCTTCACTGTGCTGTTCGGCGGCCTCTTCTTTTGAGACATAAATGGCGGCCTTGGTGTGTTCTGCTTGTAAGAGGTTCTTTTGCAACTGATCAACTTCAGATTCTTTGGCTTCGTCCTTTAAAAAAACCGAAATGGTAATCTGCTCCTTAAAGTGATCGGCCATTTTTTTGGTGTTAAGCACCAAAAGCCCCAAAATACCTAGTAAAAACAGTACAAGACCAATACTTAACGCCACCGAAAAGTAAGACGAAATAAGCTTCTGTTTTTGATACTGTTCAAATGATTTTCCCATATGCTCCTCTACGGCCGTAAATTTAGGAAAGTAAATTGAATAAACTTATTTTTGCCGCACACAGAAAATTAAAGAACACCCATGCAGTACGATTTTAATAACATAGAGAAAAAATGGCAAGAATATTGGGCCAAAAACCAAACGTTCAAGGCCAAGAACGATTCTGAAAAGGAGAAATTCTATGTGTTGGATATGTTTCCTTATCCTTCTGGTGCAGGACTGCATGTGGGTCACCCATTAGGCTATATCGCCAGTGATATCTATGCGCGTTACAAGCGCCATAAGGGTTTTAACGTGTTGCACCCTATGGGCTATGATTCGTTCGGACTTCCTGCGGAGCAATACGCCATTCAAACGGGGCAGCACCCGGCAGATACCACTCGTGTGAATATAGAAGGAGGAGTGGATAAGGAAGGGAAGAAAATTGAAGGCTACCGAAAGCAGTTAGATCGCATGGGCTTCTCTTTTGATTGGAGCCGAGAGGTGCGTACCTCGAACCCTAATTATTATAAATGGACGCAGTGGATTTTCATTCAGCTATTCAATTCTTGGTACAATACCGATGCCGATAAGGCCGAGGATATTGCCGATTTGATCACTGCTTTTGAAAAGAACGGAAACGCCAATATCAAAGCTGTTTGTGATGAGGATACCCCTTCGTTTACCGCCGAGGATTGGAAAGCCTTTTCCGAAAAGGAAAAACAAGAGGTTTTACTAAATTATCGCTTGACCTATTTGGCGGAAAGTGAAGTGAACTGGTGTCCCGCCTTAGGAACCGTTTTGGCGAACGATGAAATCGTAAACGGCGTATCGGAGCGTGGCGGCCACCCAGTGGTGCGTAAAAAAATGACACAATGGAGCATGCGCATTACGGCCTATGCGCAGCGTTTGTTAGACGGACTGCAAAAAGTAGATTGGCCACAGCCTTTAAAAGATTCACAGACTAACTGGATCGGGCGCAGTGTTGGGGCCGCCGTTGACTTTAACTTAAAAGATTTTGAGGATACTATATCCGTGTTCACTACGCGACCCGATACCATTTTCGGGGTGAGCTTTATGACCCTTGCACCTGAGCATGAATTGGTGGGGAAAATCACCACTCCGGAGCAAAAAGAAGCTGTGGAGGCTTACATAGAAGCCACTGCCAAGAGAAGCGAACGCGAGCGAATGGCAGATGTAAAGACCATTTCTGGGGTGTTTACCGGGGCCTATGCGGAGCATCCTTTTACGAAAGAACCGATTCCGGTTTGGATTGGGGACTATGTTTTGGCGGGTTACGGAACCGGTGCCGTGATGGCGGTGCCTTGTGGCGACCAACGTGATTATGATTTTGCCAAGCATTTTAATATTGACATTCCCAATATATTTGAGGGGGTTGATATTTCTGAGGAAGCTTTTGCCGATAAAGAGAATACGGTTATTGCCAATTCTGATTTCCTAAACGGATTACCCTATAAAGAGGCAACCAAAAAAGTGATTGCGGAATTGGAGAAATTAGGCCAGGGAGAAGGAAAGGTCAACTACCGCCTTCGTGATGCCGTTTTTAGCCGTCAGCGTTACTGGGGAGAGCCTTTTCCAGTGTATTATGATGCCGATGGCTTGCCACACATGATTGAAGAGGAACATTTGCCCATTACCTTACCAGAGGTAGATAAATACCTGCCAACGGAAACGGGCGAACCACCTTTAGGTAACGCTACCGAGTGGGCTTGGGATACGGTTGCCAAAAAAGTAGTTGAAAATAGCAAGATTGACAATAAAACAGTCTTCGCCTTGGATTTGAATACCATGCCCGGTTGGGCAGGGAGCTCGCAGTACTTTAACAGGTATATGGATCCAAAGAATGAGCAAGAGATCTTCTCCCAAGAGGCCATTAATTACTGGCAAGATGTGGACTTGTACATTGGGGGTAGCGAGCACGCTACCGGCCATTTGTTGTACAGCCGTTTTTGGCAGAAGTTTATGTTCGATAAGGGCTTGGTACCCAAAGATGAGTTTGCTAAAAAACTCATCAACCAAGGGATGATTACGGGGACCAGTGCTTTTGTTTATAGGTGGAGTCAGAATTATTTAGAAAAAGTAATTTTTCTCTCCCATGGTTTTATTTCAAAAGTGGTAGACGCTAGGGGATTTGTGAATGACTATTCTAAGCCATTAGAAAATCTAATTAGTTCATTGACTTCAAAACCTGGCGGTAGAGTTATCTCAGAGGCTAATTGGAAAAATTTTATGCCATTACATGCAGATGTGTCTTTGGTTAACTCTTCAGATGAGTTGGATGTAGAAGGCTTTAAAAATTGGAGACCAGAATTCAAGGATGCCATTTTTATTGGGGATAATGGTGAGATTATCGAAGGTGATAACGATAAATACATCGTAGGCCGCGAAGTAGAAAAAATGTCCAAGTCCAAATACAACGTGGTCAACCCAGATGCGATTTGTGAAGAGTTTGGGGCAGACAGCCTTCGTTTGTATGAAATGTTCTTGGGCCCGTTGGAGCAATCCAAACCTTGGAACACCGCCGGTATTACCGGTGTACACAGCTTCTTGAAAAAATTGTGGCGTTTGTACCATGGTGGTGCCGATGGGGCTTTTGAGGTAAGCGATGAAGAGCCAAACAAAGACTCTTGGAAAACCCTTCATAAGACCATTAAAAAAGTAGAGGAAGATATTGAGAACTTTAGTTTCAATACTTCGGTTTCTACCTTTATGATAGCCGTAAATGAGCTATCATCTCAGAAATGTGCGAGTCGTAAAATTCTAGAACCCTTGATTATTCTGGTATCGCCCTATGCCCCGCATATTGCTGAGGAGCTTTGGGAAAAACTGGGACATGACGAATCCATTTCTGAGGCGCCTTTTCCAAAATTTGAGGAGAAATATTTAGTAGAAAGCAGCAAGGAGTATCCAATTTCCTTTAACGGGAAAATGCGCTTTAAGTTGGAACTTCCGTTAGACCTGTCCAAAGATGAAATCGAGTCCACCGTAATGGCCCACGAAAAGACCCAGCAGCAGTTGCAGGGTAGAACGCCCAAAAAAGTGATTGTTGTTCCCGGTAAAATTGTGAACATCGTCGGATAAGGATTATTCCCTAGGATTGTACATCCTGAAAAAATCAATTGAATAATTAACACCCCTCCAATTTGAGGGGTGTTTTGTTATAAAAATGTTTTTTCTTGAACTCAAGTTATTGATTTGTAACGTTGTTCGGATTGAAAAAAAGATATTTGTAGGTAATGTATTTCAAACTCAAAATCTCAAACTCATGAAAATCGGTGTTCCAAAGGAAATCAAAAACAATGAAAGTCGGGTAGGTATGACTCCCGCCGGAGTGTATGAACTGGTTAAGAATGGCCATAGCGTACACGTACAATCTGGAGCTGGTGAGGGCAGTGGCTTTTTAGATCATGATTATAAAAAGGCCGGAGCGGTCATTTTGGACACGATTGGGCAAGTATACGGTATGAACGAGATGATCGTAAAGGTGAAGGAGCCCATTGAGGAGGAATATGAAATGGTCCAAAAGGGGCAATTGGTGTTTACCTATTTCCATTTTGCATCCAGTGAACCATTGACCAAGGCTATGATCAAAAGTGGGGCTACCTGCATCGCTTATGAAACGGTAGAAGACGAAGACGGAACGCTCCCTCTTTTAACGCCAATGTCTGAAGTAGCCGGCCGTATGGCCATTCAGCAAGGGGCAAAATATTTAGAGAAACCTGCCAAAGGACGTGGTGTACTTTTAGGGGGTGTTCCCGGGGTGGCTCCAGGCAAGGTTTTGGTGCTTGGTGCTGGGGTTGTGGGTATTCAAGCTGCTAAAATGGCAGCAGGTTTAGGGGCTCATGTTACCATTCTTGACATTAATATGAAACGCCTCAGGTATGTAAACGATGTGATGCCCCCGCATGTGGTTACCGAGTTTTCGAACGAGTTCAACATCAGAAAATATATCAAGACCCATGATTTGATTGTAGGCGGGGTATTGCTGAAAGGAGCTAAGGCGCCCAATCTGATAACCCGAGATATGCTAAAGGAAATGAGACCTGGTACGGTTATCGTTGATGTGGCGGTGGATCAAGGCGGATGTGTTGAAACTACCAGGCCTACCACCCATGAAGACCCTATTTATATAATCGATGACGTACTTCATTATACGGTGGCGAATATGCCCGGAGCTGTGCCATATACCTCTACCATGGCATTGACCAACGTAACGCTTCCCTATGTGTTGAAATTGGCCAATCTGGGCTGGGAAAAAGCGTGTGAAATGGATGCCTTGTTGAAAAAAGGCTTGAATATTACGGATGGTAAGGTTGTCTATAAGGAGATTATCGAGGCTTTTGATTGGGCCGAAGCCAAAGCATAGCACTGGTACATTTTGTCAGTAGAAATAACCTCGCTTCAAAATGGCGGGGTTTTTGCCGTTTATAGCAAAAGAATCTTGTGGTTGAAATGGGATTCTTACTATCTTTAAGACAATTAAATTAGAAGAATTATGATGGGATATTATATACTTATCGGTGCAATCGCCTTGGTGAGCTGGCTGGTAAGCAGTAAATTAAAAAGTAAGTTCAAGCATTATTCAAAAGTGCATTTGCGCAATGGAATGAGTGGTGCGGAAATTGCCGAAAAAATGTTGGCAGACCATGGTATTCGGGATGTGAAGGTGATTTCAACGGCCGGGATGCTAACGGATCACTATAATCCTAAAAACAAGACCGTAAACCTTAGTGAAGGGGTCTACAGTCAGCGAAATGCCGCAGCAGCGGCCGTAGCGGCACACGAATGCGGCCACGCGGTTCAACATGCACAAGCCTACGAATGGTTGACTATGAGGTCTAAATTGGTGCCCATTGTGAGCGTCACCTCAAGTATGTCAATGTGGGTGGTTTTTGGTGGTTTAATGTTGGGTGCCGCCGCTGGGGTTGGTCTCGGGTTTTGGATTGCTATTGCCGGTTTGGTGATGATGGGATTTGCAACACTTTTCAGTTTCGTGACCCTTCCTGTGGAATATGATGCCAGTAACCGTGCACTTGCCTGGTTGAAAAATCAAAATATTGTAACCCCTGAAGAATATAAAGGTTCGGAAGACGCCTTAAAATGGGCTGCTAGAACGTATTTAGTAGCTGCTATTGGTTCTTTGGCAACCTTGGTATATTGGGGAATGCAGGTGCTTGGCGGAAGGGACTAAGCACTGTAAGAGTGGCTATAAAAAATGCCCCGAACCATTGGTTCGGGGCATTTTCGTTTATAAGCCTTTTTTTGTTTGGATGATTTAATCTATCCAATCATTAATTTTGCCATCTATTATTTGAAGACCTACGCCTTCAATGCCGGTCAATTCGATCATATCGAGAATATCACGAATGGTGTTTTCTTCTTCCACTTGTTCCAATACGAACCAATCCAAGAACTTTTCGGTGGCCAAATCACCCAATTCACGGGCTTTCATCACTATGTTGTGAATAGATTTGGTAACGCTGATTTCGTGGTCAAGGGCATTCTCAAAAATATCAACGATGGAAGAATACTCGTGTGGGATTCCACTAATTTCCGGCGAAAGGGCATTTCCACCAGCATCGATGACGAATTGAAAGATTTTCATCATGTGCTCGCGTTCTTCTTCAGCTTGCTTGTAGAAGAATTTTGCGCCAGTAAAAAATCCGTTTTGATCGCACCAAGAGGCCATGGCCAAATAGGTGGCCGAGGCGTGTGCTTCTTTTTTTATCTGATTGTTGAGCAGGTCCATACACTCGACCTTAATACTCAAACTTTGTCTAGCTATATCTTTCATGGTATCTAACTTATCTTACTCAAAGATACCAAACAAACGGATACATGGCTAATTACCAAGACAGTTTATAACTAGTTTTAGATTGATTAAAAATAAAAAGAAGGCTGAAATGGACTGATTTACACCAATGCGGACAAAGAAACTTCGAACATGGAGAAGGCACCCACAAGTAATTCTTTTAGGTCGATAATTTCCAAAGTGTTCAGCACAAAGAGATGTTCTTTGTTACAGAGTGCCAAAATCTCAAAACCATGGGTGTTCAACTCTGCATCAAAATGATCTTCAATACGAATATTCGAGACTTTCTGACGTAGTGCCAACAATTGACAAAAAGATAATCGAACTACCTTCTGACCAAAGTCTATGTAAAAACATCTTTCCTTATCCGATTGGAAAAATGTGTAGTATTTAGATGAAAAAACCGCTTCCATTGGGGCAAATGTAAATCTTATTTAGATTTAATACAAATACTTTTTGAAGCGTTTTCGTTAAAATTCTGTATGTATGGGTAGGTCTATATAGTAATTTGTCGGTCAATTTGCTGGGCAAGGGAAATAAAGGTTTCCGTCCTTGATACGCCTTCTATTTGTTGAATTTCTTTATTGAGTACTTGCATCAGGTGTTCATTATCGCGGCATAATACCTTAATGAGAATGGACCAATTTCCCGTGGTGTAGTGGCATTCCAGTACTTCGGGGATTTTCTCCAATTGTTTTACCGCTACGGGATTGCTCATTGCCTTGTCTAAATAAATACCGATATAAGCCATGGTAGTATATCCCATCACTTTGGGGTTTATAACGAATTTTGATCCTGACAGCAAGCCCGAAGCTTCCAACTTTCGCAACCGTTGATGGATGGCAGCACCTGAAATACCTATGTTTCTAGCGATTTCAAGAATTGGTTTTCGAGCGTCTTCCATTAGATATCTTAGTATTTTTTTGTCAATACCGTCAATCTTTACGTTTTCATTATCAGATTTCATGATTAGGATGTCAATTTGATGTTCAAAGTAACGAAAAAAGTACACATCGAAAGTTGACTTTTGTCCGTTACACGAAGAAAGTCTCGGGATTATAGCCTAAATAGGTCACCTCAAACTCCTTGAATTTAATTCCATATTGCTCCAGTTCCGCTAAAATAGGCTCATACACTTCGCTCTGCAAAGGTATTTGCACCCCTGGCGACGTGATTTTTCTGTTTAAAATGGCCAAAGTGGCCATGGCAACTGGCAGGCCTACCGTCTTGGCCATGGCGGTATGGGTTCTGTTCTCCCCAGTTACAACCATGTTGGAGTCTATTTGATGTTTTTCGCCATTCAGTTCATAACCAAATTTGTGGTACATGACTATCATATCCTTATCGTCATCGTCAAGGCTCCAACTATCCTCTAAAATATATTGGAGCATCTGTGCCGGACTGGCTTTGGTGAGCGGTATTTTTTTCTCAGCATTAAAAAGGTCAAGCTCCAGAAGTTTTTCCCACATAATGTCATCTTGGTCAATTTTTAAATAGTGCCGTAGTTTTAATTCTACCGAATCTGTTGGTGAATAGGGCAAGAACAGGTTTGTAAAGTCACGGTAAGACATTCCCTGTGAATTTTCAACCTCATAGCCATCATCGGTCATGCCTAATTGTACGAACAAATTCCAGGCTTTTGAGAAACCTACGCGTCTTAGGGTGCCCCTATAAAGCGTCAAAGCATCCTGCAATCCGTATGCTTCGCGATATTTGAGTGAATCACGGTTGGCATATCCCTCAAAACGACCATAGTCCTCAATATCGAAAAATTCGGTACGTCTAAACAGCCTATGGTAGGGAATATACTTGTAAGTGTCTTCTTGAATGAATTTGGCCGCTCCGCCCTGTCCGGCAAGAACAACATTTCTAGGGTTCCAAGTAAATTTGTAGTTCCAGAGGTTGGTATCGCTTTCGGGGGCGACCAATCCACCTGTGAACGACTCAAAAAGTAACATCTTTCCGCCTTGATTGCGAATACGGTCAATTACTTGCATGGCACTCATATGGTCGATGCCAGGGTCGAGCCCTATCTCATTCATAAATATGAGTCTCTTATCCTTTACTTCTTGCGATAGTTTTTTCAGTTCAGGGCTTACGTACGAAGCAGTAATCAAGTGTTTGTTGAATTGAAGACAATCTTTTGCGACCACCAAATGCAAATGGGCCGGAAGCATTGAGACCACAATGGTACTTTTTTGAACCTGCTCTTTTCTCATGGCATCATTAAAAATATCAAGCTTAACCACTTTGCACAAGGGATGGTTCTTTATCTGATCGGGAATGTAATCGGGTTTTAGGTCGCCAATGGTGATTTCTAATTGTTCCGTGGCGGATTTTTCTAAAAAATAATCAAGCAAGTAAGAGGTAGATTTACCAGCCCCTAGAACCAAGATTTTGCGCATAGGCCTTTATTTTTGTGGAAGATTGTATAACTAAATGCAATAATCGTTATAAATATAAAAAATAATATCTTTGATGTTATGAACAAAACAATTTGTCTCTCAGGAATTTTGTTCGGAATGCTCTCCGTAATTATTGGTGCCTTCGGTGCCCATGGTCTAGAAAAAGTGTTAAATGCAGAAGCTTTGCAAACTTTCGAAACAGGAGTTAAATACCAAATGTACCATGCCTTGCTGCTTATTTTGGTGTCGGTAATTCCTAAAATTAGTGCAAAAGCGAAAAAGGCCATTTTTTGGCTTTTACTGATCGGAATTATTTTCTTCTCATTCTCCATCTATTTTTTGGCGACCAATGATTTAACTGCTTTTGATTTTAAAACTATTGGTTTCGTTACGCCTATAGGTGGCTCTTTATTGATTGCCGCCTGGGGTGTGTTTGGTTACCATGTATATAAAAGCTTCGACTAGAGGAAACTTTTAAACTATAGATAAACTCAACTACATGAACAACTTAAAACAGCGTAAGCAGCGAATTTCATTGAAGTCGTTTGGCATTAAACACCATGATTTCCATTATCAGCTCACCGCCGATGAATTGCATGAAATTACTTTGGAAAAAGGTATGGGTCAAGAGGCCTCTTCCGGGGCACTTGCCATTAAAACCGGTGAATTTACCGGGCGGTCGCCAAAAGACCGCTTTATAGTAAAAGACAATATTACCGAAGGCCAAGTGTGGTGGGGCGATATCAATATTCCTTTTTCCCCAGAAAAGTTTGATGCCCTTTATGAGAAGGTCATTGAATATCTCAATCAAAAAGAACTGTTCGTTCGAGATTGCTATGCCTGTGCCGATCATAATTACCGTATGGACATTAGGGTAATCAACGAATACCCATGGTCAAATATGTTTGCATACAATATGTTTATAAGGCCCAACGAAGAAGAACTAAAGAATTTTGACCCAGAGTGGACGGTTATTAATGCACCCGGGTTTATGGCCGATGCCGAGGTAGATGGCACCCGTCAGCATAATTTTGCCATTCTTAACTTCACCAAGAAAATTGCTTTGATCGGTGGTACGGGTTATACGGGTGAAATCAAAAAAGGAATCTTTTCTGCGCTCAATTTCATTTTACCGGTGGAAAAAAATACCCTTCCCATGCACTGTTCTGCCAATGTGGGTAAAAAGGGAGATACCGCTATCTTTTTTGGACTATCGGGAACGGGAAAGACCACCCTTTCTACCGATGCTTCCCGAAAATTGATTGGTGATGACGAGCACGGTTGGAACAATGAAAATGCCGTTTTTAACTTCGAAGGAGGCTGTTACGCCAAGGTCATTAATCTATCTCAAGAAAACGAACCTGAGATTTATGGCGCCATTAAGAAAGGGGCTATTTTGGAGAATGTGATGATGGATGCGGAAGGCGTAGTCGATTTTGTTGATACGTCCATCACACAAAATACGAGGGTAAGTTATCCCATTTACCATATTGATAATGTACAGCGACCTTCCATTGGTAAAAACCCAAAAAACATTTTTTTCTTGACTGCGGATGCCTTTGGGGTGCTGCCTCCCATTTCAAAATTGACCCCAAGCCAGGCAGCCTATCATTTTATTTCTGGATATACGGCGAAAGTGGCTGGCACTGAAGCAGGGGTTAAAGAGCCCATACCTTCGTTTTCTGCCTGTTTTGGAGCACCTTTCATGCCTTTACATCCTGCAAAATATGCCGAAATGCTCAGCAGAAAGATGCAGGAAGCGAAAGTGAATGTCTGGTTGGTCAATACAGGGTGGACAGGCGGACCGTATGGAGTGGGTACACGAATGAAATTAAAATATACCCGTGCCATGGTCAATGCTGTTTTAAATGGCGATTTAGGACTGTACAATTACGACGATTACCATATACATTCCGTTTTTGGCGTGGCCCAACCTAGGGAGTGCCCTGGGGTGCCTACCAGTGTTTTGAGTCCTCGAGCCACTTGGAACGATGACGAGGCCTATTACACCACGGCTTTTAAGTTGACCAACGCCTTTAGGGAAAACTTTAAAAAGTTTGAGGCCTATGCCAGTGAAGAAATTAGACGTGGCGGCCCACAACGGTACGCTTTTTAAGGAAGCCTTAGAAATGAAAAAAGCCTGTCAGTCGACAGGCTTTTATGTTATTTCTCACAGTTATAACCTTATTTCTTGTTCACTGTGGTGATGTACTTCTGAAGTGCCATGGTCATTGAAGGCGTTTCTGGTGTTGGCGCCTTGATGTCAATTCTTAGGCCTGCATCAGTAGCCGCCGAAACCGTTGAATTACCAAAAACCGCAATTCGGGTATCGTTTTGTTCAAAATCAGGGAAGTTCTTTAAAAGAGACTCAATCCCAGAAGGACTAAAGAAAACTAAAATATCGTAATAAACATTCCTTAGGTCAGACAGGTCGCTTATGACCGTCTTGTAGAAAATACCACGTTTCCACTCTACGCCAACTTCGTCCAATGTTGCAGGAATTATATCCTTTAAAACATCTGAGGAAGGAAGCAAAAATTTCTCGTTCTTGTACTTTTTGAACAAGGGCACCAAATCCGGGAAGTTTCTTTGCCCTACATAAATCTTACGTTTACGGTAAACTACGTATTTCTGTAGGTAATAGGCAACAGCTTCGGACTGGCAAAAATATTTCATGGAGTCCGGCACTTTAAAGCGCATCTCCTCTGCTAATCTAAAGAAGTGGTCTACCGCATTTCTACTCGTAAGGATGATGGCGGTAAAATTCTTTAAATCAATCTTTTGTTGACGGACGTCTTTTGCATCAACCCCCTCAACATGGATAAAAGGCCTAAAATCGACTTTGACTTTTTCCTTGTCAATCAGCCTTGAATAAGGCGAGTTTTCCATTTTCGGTTCCGGTTGTGAGACCAAAATCGTCTTTACTTTCATATAAGTCAAATTATAGTTTTAGATAACTACCAATTATAATGAACGGGGAAATTTCAAGTGCGCAAAGGTACAAAATAAAATAGAAAAAATAGTTGGTGATAAATTTTTGATGATTCCTCAGCACTGTGGCCCAACCGATTATATTAATTAGAAGAATAATTAAAATTGACGCATATACGACAACGATTGAGTTTTTTACTACATATACCATTAGCAAATTCGCAATGAACATGACGAGCCCGCTGTAGTTTAAATATGACAATTTTTTAAAAATTAACTCTCCAATGGTACGGCTGGAACCAAAAATGAATCCATTACTCAATTGCAACGCCATTTTAATTAATAAGAATCCAACAATACATCCTAGGATAATAGGGAACATAAAAGGATATTCATCATTGGGTTGGGCAATAAGTACCTGTCTTGCCAGATATACGAAAAGGGCAAAATTCAAGGTTTGGAAGATGCTGAAAAATATATGGAACCAACTAACCAGCTTTTCCTTTTTATTGTACATAAAGATGTACTTATTGTTAAACGGGAGGATTATGAAATTCATGAACCTCGCATAGAACAATCTTTTGGCCAGTACAAGAAACACTAGGCTACATATTAGTACCAGAGTCATCCAATCTGCTGTGCCGGCTGTTCTTAAAATAGGTTCCATTATTCAAATTTTGTATTGGTGCCGTTGATACCATAAAGCAAATCGTTTTCAGAAATGCCTATTCTAAAATACGTTGCATTGTCCATGTTTGGTTTAGGAAACTTGAATTTAAATGCTACGGTATCTTTGGAAATCAATTGCTTGGTTTGTGATTCTGCGGGAATTGCCTTTAGGGCAAAACGGTCCACTACATCCTTTGTGGGATTTAAATAGGCAATATTGAATTTTATTTTATCCAAACTTATGTTTTCATCATATGGATTGTACACTCTAAACGTTTGTTCTTTTTCAGTATTCAAGGAAATAGGTTCTTCCACTAGGGTCTTTAATTTTCTATAGGACTCAAAATTATCTATAAACTGCCCATAATACATTTTTCCGTCTCCCTTGGGCAGTTCCATATCGGCACCAGTGGCACGCTTAGAAACATATAAAACTTTTTGATGCTGTAGGGTACTCTCAGAGTTGTCAATGGAATATTGATTACGCCTGTACATAAAATTATTCAGTGAAAATGTGGGAACCCCACTATAGAAAGCGTACATGGGGGCATTTCTATAGGAATTTTCAAAGACTACGGGCATATCCCCAATTTTTTCCTGTATGCCTGAAATCCATTCCTTATTCCCATGTGTTTCATAATAAATTGGGGAAATGGGTTCGTAAATTAGCCCCACTCTTAGATACAGTATGAGAACGCCATTAATGATTCCTGTAATGTAAATCCACTTTCGAATCTTAGCGTTGGCGATTATTTGCTTAAAGGTTAAAATAGCCAATGGAACGGTAATTACAATTATCCACTGCGTTTGTATCCTCCTGTTAAAGCTAGAAACAAAGAAGAACAGAATGATACCGTAGGTTAAAAAAAGTAACGCCTTGGTCAAGCGGTCCGTAGATTTCGTTTTGAATAGGGATTGGTAGACCCATGGAAAGGTCAGGCCAAAAACGGCTATAAGATTTACAAAAAAGCCTAAGGTATATTTAGTGAAATTGTAAGGGTCATTTGGCCTATCGAACAAGTGGTATTTGATGGTGACAAAATCATTCTCAAACAACCATATAAAATGGGGTGTATAGCAAAACAACGCCACCAAAACGCCCAGCCAGGCATATTTGTTGGTAACCAATTTTATATTGGAAAATAGTACAAAGAAAATAACCAGGGCCGCATGGTATTTACTATACATTAACCCGGCCATTGTGATACCTAAAAACAGACCCCAGAGCCAATTGTTCTGTTCAAGAAAACGTTTATATGTATAAAGGAAAAATGCCGTAAAAAAAAGTAAGGGCGTATCCGGTAAAGTAAAGAATCCATAGGCATTTAATAATGCCATAGAAAATAACAAGACGAAAAAATGGGGAACATAGTCCCTTTTTTTAGGGTGGTCTATAGACATCCAGATAATGGCGAACATTCCAGTAGAAAGAAGACAACTTACAAACCTCACTCCTAATTCTCCCTCAAAAAGGAATCCGCTCAATTTTACCATGAGGGCTACCAACGGGGGATGGTCAAAATAGCCCCAGCTAAGGTTTTGGGCGTAGTGCCAATAATAGGCCTCATCAAAAATCAATGGAGTTAATGCCGATTGAATTACATTAAGAATAAAAATGAGTCCTAGTAATATTAAAAAAAGACGTGGAAATTTGGAGTTCATTATCGTTCCGATAACCGTTTTTTTGGGTGGTGTTCGCTTATATAACGGCCAAAATTACAAATTATGATGCTGCAATGAAGGCTAAAAATTTCACAATTAGAAGGTAGATTCACCGCAACAGCCTTTAAAATGCTATTTTTGCCCAGTTATCAACCACTGCATGACGGATTGCCTAGTAATTATACCAACTTATAACGAAATTGAGAATATTGAAGCCATCATTAGGGCCGTATTCTCATTGAATAAGGAATTTCATGTTCTTATAGTGGATGACAACTCTCCAGATGGAACTTCCAAAAAGGTGCTGGAAATGCAAAATGAATTTGCTAATTCCCTTTTTTTAGAAGTAAGGACTGAGAAATCGGGGTTGGGAACGGCATATATCCACGGTTTTAAATGGGCTATAGAAAGGAGGTATGACTACATTTTTGAAATGGATGCCGATTTCTCCCACAATCCGGAAGATTTGCCTCGGCTTTATCGGGCTTGCCTTAACGGTGCGGATGTTTCCGTGGGTTCCCGATATAAAAAAGGGGTAAATGTTGTAGATTGGCCATTATACCGTGTTTTGTTATCCTATGGCGCTTCTTTTTATGTGAAAATGATAACGGGGATGCGCGTTCATGATCCAACTGCCGGTTTTGTATGTTATAAAAGACACGTGCTCGAAAATATTAATCTAGACTCGGTTCGGTTTGTTGGATATGCCTTCCAGATAGAAATGAAATTTAGGGCCTATCTAAAGAATTATCATATCGAGGAAATCTCTATTATTTTTAGGGATCGGGTAAAAGGAAAGTCAAAAATGAATTCGGCTATCATCAATGAAGCGGTAGTGGGAGTTTTTATGATGAAAATGCGAAGCCTTTTTCAAAAAAGTAAATTTTAGGATGAAAAGAACACTAATAAAGAACGCCCACATAGTTAATGAGAATACTATTGTTGCAGGTGATGTACTCATAGAAGGTGATAGGATTGAACGAATAGATAGGGACATCAGTAGTGAAAATGCCCAAGTGATAGATGTAAACGGAAATCATTTGTTTCCTGGGATTATAGATGATCAAGTGCATTTTAGGGAACCAGGCCTAACCCACAAAGGTGATATAGCCTCTGAAAGTAGGGCCGCAGTTGCTGGGGGAATCACCTCTTATATGGAACAGCCCAATACCAATCCACAGACAGTCACTCTAGAAAAACTCGAAGAGAAATTTGCCATGGCTACCAATAGGAGTCATGCCAATTATTCCTTTCTATTTGGCGGTACCAATGATAATTTGGAAGAAATAAAGCGCTTGGACAAAAAGGCTTGTTCCGGGGTGAAGTTGTTTTTAGGGTCTTCTACAGGTAATATGTTAGTGGATGATGAAGAGGTTATCGAGAAGATTTTTAGTAGTACCGAAATGGTAATTTCGGCCCATTGTGAAGATGAGGGTACCATTAGGTCCAATTTAGCCTTATATAAAGAAAAATATGGTGATGATATTCCCGTCAAATATCATCCTTTGATAAGAAGCGAAGAGGCTTGTTATCTTTCATCAAGTAAGGCAATTGAACTTGCCCAAAAAACGGGTGCCCGTTTACATGTCTTTCATTTATCTACCGGAAAAGAAACTTCTTTGTTCAGAAATGATATTCCCCTAAAGGATAAAAAAATTACGGCAGAGGTTTGTATTCATCATTTATGGTTTTCAGATGAGGATTATAATACGAAAGGGACACTGATCAAATGGAATCCCGCAGTAAAAACGGCGGAGGATAGGGCCCAGTTATGGGAGGCGTTGTTAGATGATAGGTTAGATGTTATAGCAACCGATCATGCGCCACACCAATGGCAAGAAAAGGATAATGTCTACACCAAAGCACCGTCTGGAGGTCCATTAGTGCAGCATGCCCTGCCGGCCATGTTGGATAAGCATAAGCAAGGATTTATTTCCTTGGAGAAAATTGTGGAAAAAATGTGCCACAACCCAGCTATCCTTTTTGATTTGGATAAGCGAGGATACATTAGGGAAGGATATTATGCAGATGTAGCCATCGCCGATCTGAAAAGCAGTTGGATGGTGGATAAAAATAATATAGCCTATAAATGCGGATGGTCTCCTTTTGAAGATCATACCTTTGGTTCTCAAATTACACATACTTTTGTGAACGGGCATTTGGCATACGAGAATGGGCGTTTTTCTGAAGAAGCGCAAGGAAGGCGATTAGCTTTTGACCGATAAATTCAATATTTCAATGGCTTACTGGAAAAAGATAGCATTTCTTGTTTTGATTCTTTCCGCAGTCTCCTGTAATGAAAAATTATTGGAGAAGCCGGAAAACCTTATTGATAGAGGTAAAATGGTCGTGATTTTAAAAGATGTGGCTGTTTTAAACGCGGCAAAGACTACGAATATAAGCGTATTGAGGGAAAATAATGTAGATATTATGAACTATCTCTACCGTAAGCATGATATAGACAGTTTACAATTTGTGGAAAGCGATAAGTATTATGCCTCCCTTCCCGAAGAGTACAAATCAATTTATCAAGAGGTAGAATCCAGTTTGGAAAAAGACCAAAATGCTTTTAAAGATGCCAAGGAGGTTAGGGACAGTCTTAGAAGAATAGAATTGGAGGAAAGGCAGGCACGCGTGCAAAGAACTAAGGATTCTCTTCAAGAAATTTCCGGGAGCAAAAAGTGATGGTAGGTTCTAAGGGCTCAAATTTGAATTGAAGCATGTTTCTAGCCTTCTCGTTCGAGTAAATTTCCCTGTTCTTAAGTGATTTTACAGAGTTCTTGGTAATCCTTCTTCCCGTTTTAAAGAAAAGGTTTCGGAACCAATCAAACCAACGGCCTAATTCAAGCTGCCATTGTTTAAGTTCCTTTGTTGGAGGCTTAAGTCCCATAGCCGTAGTAATTTTAGTAAGAATTTGTTGGTAGCTCAGGTTTTCGGCTACAGCAATAAAACGCTCGTTTTTTATATCAGATTCCATAAGTGTAACCATCATGTTTACCACATCGCTAACTGTTATAAAACCCGTTCCTCCAGGAGGATAAAATGAATATTCTTTCTTTGCTACCCTAAAAAGGGAACCGCTTCCTGAGTTCCAAAAACCAGGGCCAATAATTACTCCCGGATTGACCATTACAACATTCAACCCCTCTTGGGAACCTCGCCAAACCTCCATTTCTGCAGCGTGTTTGGTAAGTGCATAAACATTGGCGTCCTGTGATGACCAAGGGTTCTCCTCATCCGCTTGACTTCCGTTAAGACTGTTACCTATTGCTCCAATGGTACTCACATAGCATAGCTTTTTGATTTTATTCGCTATGCACATGTTGACGATGTTCGCCGTCCCTTCGGTGTTTATCTTTTGTAGTTTTTGATAATCCCCGGGGTCAAAAGAAATAAAGGCAGCAGCATGATATACCCATTCCACCCCTATAAAGGCAGTTTCAAGCGGAGTAATATCATTGATATCGGCTTCGATCCATTCTATTTTATGAAATAGGTTTAAGGATGTTTCGCCATCATATCCAAAGATTTTTTTAACCCCTTGTAAATCGCTAGTTCTTCTGTGAAGGGCCCTCACTTTTCGCCCTTGCTTTAAAAGCTGCAGTAAAAGATGGGCTCCCACTAAACCTGTTCCTCCGGTCACTAAAATCATACGTCAAATGTACTCATAACCCTTGAATTTATTATCTGACTTTCCATTGGAAAAAACATTATGACAGAAGCACATCTTTAAATAGTAATAATTGGGGAGCGCTATAAAAAGTGGTCTTTTGTAGCTGCTTTGCTTGTGCCTAGCTATATTTGCAAAAAATCTTTGAATTCGCTTATCATGGCTACCAATTTTGTTGAAGAATTAAAATGGAGAGGGATGTTGCACGATGCAATGCCCGGTACGGAAGAACACCTAATGAACGGTCTGCAATCTGCTTACGTGGGTATTGATCCTACCGCAGATTCCTTGCATATTGGGCATTTGGTAGGGGTGATGATGCTAAGACATTTTCAACTGGCCGGGCACAAACCATATGCCTTGATCGGTGGTGCTACCGGTATGATTGGGGATCCTTCCGGAAAATCTGCAGAGCGGAATTTACTGGATGAACCAACACTTAGACACAATCAAGAAGCCATTAAAGAGCAGTTGAGTAGGTTTTTGGATTTTGACAGTGCATCTGACAACGGTGCGGTCTTGGTGAATAATTATGACTGGATGAAGGATTTTTCCTTTCTTGGTTTTATCCGAGATGTAGGGAAACATATTACGGTCAACTACATGATGGCCAAGGACTCCGTAAAGAAACGCTTGTCTACCGAGGCTAAGGAAGGAATGTCTTTTACAGAGTTTACCTATCAATTGGTTCAAGGTTATGATTTTCTTCATCTATACAGAGAGTATAACTGCACTCTACAAATGGGCGGGAGCGATCAATGGGGAAATATTACCACAGGTACAGAACTCTTGCGTAGAATAGGAAATGGAAAAGGCTATGCTTTGACCTGTCCTTTAATAACCAAAGCAGACGGAACCAAATTTGGTAAGACCGAAGGTGGGAACATTTGGTTGGATTCAGAAAGGACCTCTCCCTATCGTTTTTATCAATATTGGTTGAACACTTCTGACGAGGACGCTGAAAAATATATTAAGATATTCACCTTTTTGTCCAAGCAGGAAATAGAAGGGCTGGTGGAAGAACACAAACAGGCGCCGCATCTGCGTGCGCTTCAAAAACGTTTGGCAGAAGAAATAACGGTTATGGTCCACTCTAAAGAGGATTTGGAAAATGCGCAAAAGGCCAGTAACATTCTTTTTGGTAAATCTACCTCGGATGACCTTAGAAAATTGAACGAACAGACCTTTTTAGATGTTTTTGATGGAGTTCCGCAAGCGGAAGTTTCCCGTACGGAAATTGAAAGTGGTTTGGATATGATCGGGGCTTTGGCCGATAAGACCGGATTCTTAGGCTCCAATAGTGAAGCCCGTCGCGAGTTAAAACAAAATTCCATTTCCGTAAATAAGGAAAAGGTAAAACCCGATTATCAAATTACGGAGGCCGATTTGATCAATAATAAATACGTGCTCTTACAAAGAGGTAAGAAAAACTACTTTGTGTTGGTAGTATCCTAAATAAATAGCGCCACTTTATTCAATAAAACAAGATTGGTTGCGTTAGATTTTAATAGTCTTTAAAATCTGATTGCAATGAAGAATTTTGTGTACGCCCTGGTGGCCATTTTTGCCCTTGTGAGCTGCGATAAGCTAGATGAACTTACCAAATTTGATATTGAGTATAAAAGCAATGTAACTATCCCATCAACGGTGGGTATAGATGTTCCTTTTGATGTTTCTACTCCGGATGTGGAGACCAATTCCGAGTCAAAATTTGAAGTTAATGACACCCGAAAAGATTTAATTGAGGAAATTAGGCTTAAGGAACTAGTTCTGACAATAACCTCTCCTGATGAAGCGGATTTTAGTTTCCTAGAGTCCATTGTTATTTATATTTCTGCGGAAGGATTGGATGAAATCAAAATAGCCGAGGAAGTTGAAGTGGATTCCAATACCGGTAATTCTTTGGATGTGGATGTGGTAGATGTAGACCTAAAGGAGTATATAAAAAAGGACGAGTTCAAACTGCATTTGGAAACTGTTACCGATGAGGTTATTAGCAGGGACCATGAAATTGAAGTGAATTCTACCTTTTTTGTAGACGCAAAAATATTGGGGCTTTAGAGCACCATTAGATTACACCCGCGAACATCTGAATGATCGAACCTTCCTAGGATTTCAAAGCTACCGTCCGCATGCAATTTGCCTAAATCTTGGGTGGCAATAAAGGAACAGGAATATTGATTGGCCAAGTCAATGATATTGATACCTCCGCTCTTTCCGTTTTTTTGGAGGCTTAAAGGGTCTTCTGTATCCCTAATTAAGACTTTCATCCAGGGCGGAGTTTTAAAAATTCCGTTTCCTTTGGAGTACGCTTGGGATAAAAGCTCCGTCATGCCGTATTCTGAATGGATGTTTTTTAAACCAAGACCATTTTGTAAAATTTTGTGAAGCTCTTCCCTAATTAGTTCTTTACGCCGGCCTTTCATGCCTCCTGTTTCCATTACTATGGTATTGTTTAGCTGTAAGGAGTTTTTTTCGGCAAGGTCCAAAAGTGCAAATGAAACACCGATCAATAAAGTTTTTTGACCTTGTTTTTCCAGTTCTACAAGGGTCTTTTCAAGTTTGTTCAAATCATTTAGGTAAAAGCCACTTTTTGGATGGTTACTATCTTTTATGAGATAATCCGCCATATATATAAGCGATGAACCTTGGCGTTCCAAATAGGAGGGTAGCAAGGCTAAAATACAATAGTCCTTGATGTTTCCGTAAAAAAGTTCAAATGCTTTTGTAAAACTGTCCGTATATAATTTAGGGTCTAGGACGTAATGCTTACTTGTTATACTCCCGGTTGTTCCACTGCTGGTAAAAAGGGTTTCAGGAATTTCTTTGGTCGTTAAAATGTGTTTGGATTTAAAGAATGAAATGGGTAAGAAAGGTATGTCTTCAACTTCCAAAACATTATTTGGGCTCTTGCCCAAATGACTACAAAATTCATGGTACACCACATTATTTGCATACTGATATCGGAAAGTTTCTAAGGTGTGTTCCTTAAATTCCTGTGAGGTGGAAATGGAAAATAGCGAGTGTGAATCCATAAATTATACTTGTCGCAAAAATACTGCAAACCATACTACCATACGAACCTTGTTGAGTTGTTAAAAAATTTAACAGTTGACCAGTTGGACAGTTAAAGTATTCTAATTAAGGTAAGATAGTTTACTATATGTTTTGAAGCGATTTTTAGACCTGTACCTTTACCAAAATGCCCTATTGGGTTATAAGTAAACAAAATAGACACAGATGATTCAGGTTAAAAACAATGACACGGTAAAAGTACATTACACAGGAAAACTGGAAGATGGTAAGGTTTTCGATAGCTCTTTGGAAAGAGGGGAACCTTTGCAATTTACTTTAGGTCAGGGACAAATCATCCCGGGATTTGAAAAAGGGTTGATCGATATGAAGGTGAACGAGAAAAAAACCGTTAGCATACCCAAAGAAGAAGCTTATGGTGAACCTAACGATCAATTGATTCAGGAGGTGCCTAAGAATCAATTACCGGAAAATATAGACCCACAGGTTGGAATGGCCTTGGTTTCGGAAGGGCCTAACGGTCAAAAAATCAATTTGGTTGTCAAAGACGTGAAGGATAGCAGTATTGTGGTAGATGGTAACCACCCTCTGGCAGGTCAGGATTTAGTTTTTGATTTAGAGCTTGTGGAAATTCTATAATCCACACAATTTTAAGATATGAAAGGCCCGTTTTTGCGGGTCTTTTTATTTTACAATGAGTTTCCGGTTTACCGTTCCTTCGTCCAATTCTATCTGCAGGACATAAATTCCCGGCTTTAGGGAAGCTATATAAAGCGTGTTGTTCCTTATTTTTTCCCTTAACACCGGCTTGCCAAAAACATCGTATGCCGTGAAACCTTTAGGTTGGTTCGCCGATGAAACTATTTTTACCGATTCTCCATATGCGGGATTGGGATATAGTTTCACTTCTGTAGTGGCTTCTTGTGGACCAATGGAAGTAAAGGATTCTTGCGCACAAATGGGTGCTGCCATAGTCACAAAGGCAATAATGAGTAGCAAGCGCATGGTAATTGATTTGGGATCAATACGTTAAAAGTAGTTCAGAGAATTTAATTGGGCATAAAATTGTTGTGAATGCACAAAAATTGTAGGTTAGCATTCACGGCGAGTGCATTTCATCGAGAAAAAAGGAAAACTCAAAGTGGCTGTTCCAACGGTATAGGACAAAAAAGGTATTACTTAACAATTAGCTTTCTAGTGGCCACGTTGTTAAGTTCAAAAACTCGGAGCACGTAAACTCCGGCATCCAGGTCCCTTAAAAATAATTCTTTACCTGTAATTTTCGTCTCAAGAACTTTAGTGCCCAAAACATCATAGATAGCTATTTGTTTGGGCGCATTTTTTGTAGTGCTTATAAAGACCTTGCCATCTGTTACCGGGTTAGGGTAGAGTTTTAACCCATCAATTTCTCCATTGCCCTGGCGAACTTGGCCATAGCTAAAAGAGATAAACAGCATTGTTACAATCAAGTAAAGGTGCTTCATATGGTAGGTTAAACAAAAAATGTACCACAAATATAATAAATCTTTATATCCAACGTTGCCGCGATTGTATAAACGGTAGGGTTTTACGGGTAGAAAGCAAAAAACCCCGCATTTGCGAGGTTTTTCGTTAGCTCATTTACTAAAATTTAGTTGAAACCAATGGCCCATCCTGAGGCCCACTCTGGCTCCCCACCTTTATTGCCAGCACCTGTAGCATCGCCTTCAGTATAGAAGTCGGTATTGGCACCTGCGTAGTTAGTGGCTTCGAAACCAGTTGCAGGACTAGCAAATTCGATAGTTGTAATTGCCAAGTTGTCTGCATCTATTCTAGCATTGGCTTCTACATCAGTATCCTTAACATTGATGCCTAAATCAATACCTTCAGTATAGAAATTTTCAACAGTGAAACTACCGCCTCCTTCTTTAAAGAAAAGAGCTCCTTCAGATACTGGGCCTACTACTGTAATGTTAGTCAAAGTAGTAGTAGTAACAGGCGTGGCGTCTCCGTCATCACCGTTGTTAGAACCTTCAATGCCTGCTTTGGCACCATCTTTAATGTACCAGTTAGTTCCGTTACCTGTCCAACCATCTGCAAAGTCTATAGAATCATCTCCACTTCCAATAGAAACAAGATTTACACCGTCAACAGACCCGCCAAAGAACTCGATACCGTCATCACCGCCCATATAAGACTGAACGTTTTCGAAAGTAGTACCAGAACCCACACCGAAAAGGGAAACACCGTTGAACTCTTTATCGTTAGAGAAAGTAGCACCGGTATATTCAACTCTTAGGTAAGTAATGCTACCGGAATTGTCCTCAGCATTTGCACCACCGTATGTAAGATCTCCTACCTCTGTAGTAACATCAACTCCTTTGTTGGTTGGGGCATCACCGGCGATAACCAAACCGCCCCAGTCACCTGGAGCAGGGTTTTCTACACCTGAAGTCATTACAACAGGTGCAGCGGCAGTACCATTGATATTGATGGTAGCTCCTCTTTCAACGCCAATAAAAGCAGCTGTGCCACCCGTAGCCTTGATCATGGTTCCGGCAGGAATGGTCAAAGAGCCACCTTCTTTTACCACAAATCCACTAGTTAAGATGTATTCGATATTAGCATCTAATTCAACATCTCCGGTTGCTTCACCTGCTAGGTTTTGCTGAGATGAAGGGGCACTATTGCTAAGTCCGGTAGTCCATCCGGCGGCCCAATCAGGAGCAGCGGCACCATTACCGGCACCAGTGGCCACACCTTCGGTATAGAAATCCAAGTTTGTTCCTGCATAGTTAGTGGCAGCAAACTCAGAAGGAGTATCAGCAAACTGAATGTTGGAAATCATCAAGTCGTCAGCATCAATTCTAGCGTTGGCCTCAACATCAGTATCTTTAACATTGATACCTAAATCAGCACCGCTTACATAAAAGTTGTCAATAGTAAAACTACCACCGCCTTCTTTAAAGAAAAGGGCGCCTTCGGCAACCGGGCCAACTACTGTAATGTTAGTCAAAGTAGTAGTGGTTACAGGAGTAGCGTCTCCGTCATCACCGTTATTTGAACCTTCAATACCAGCTTTGGCACCATCTGCAATGTACCAGTTAGTACCGTTACCTGTCCAACCATCCGCGAAGTCTATGGAATCGTCACCACTTCCAATAGAAACCAAGTTGATACCGTCAACAGATCCGCCAAAGAACTCGATACCGTCATCACCGCCCATGTAAGATTGAACGTTTTCAAATTTAGTTCCTGAACCAACACCGAAAAGGGAAACACCGTTGAACTCTTTATCGTTAGAGAAAGTAGCACCGGTATATTCAACTCTTAGGTAAGTAATGCTACCAGAGTTGTCGGCAGCATTCGCACCTCCATAGGTAAGGTCACCTACCTCTGTAGTTACATCAGTACCCTTGTTGGTTGGTGCATCACCAGCAATAACTAAACCACCCCAATCACCTTGGGCAGGATTGGCAGCACCTGAAGTCATTACTACAGGAGCAGAAGCTGTACCATTGATATTGATGGTTGCTCCTCTTTCAACACCAATAAAAGCGGCAGTACCTCCGGCAGCTTTGATAGTGGTTCCGGCAGGAATGGTCAATGTTGAACCAGATTTTACAACATAAGCACCGGTCAAATTATAAGCTATGGAAGCATCCAATTCAGTATTCTCAGTAACTTCTCCTTCTAGGTCTTCAGTTTCTGCTGGCTCTTCACTACATGGAGTACATGAACCACCACAGTCGATACCGGTTTCGTCACCGTTCATTATACCATCACTGCAGGTAGGGTCGTTACTAGGTCCGTTGTCGTCATCGCTACAGGACACCACAAGTGTCAAAGCGGCCAGACCGAGCATTATGGAGAAAATCTTTTTTTTCATCATTACAAGGTTTAATAGTTAAATAATTGTTGTTTATTATTTAGATTAAAAACTAAATGTCAACGAAAGAGAAAAATCGGTTCCTCTTTTGTATGAAAGGTCGGTTATAGGCCCGTCTTCCAAGAAGCCCACCACTGCAGGGTTTTCTGTGGCTAGATCACCTTCGGCATTTTCTGTCACCCTTTCAATCAATGGGTTCAAAAGGTTCTTGGCGTTAAAACCAATACTTAGATGCTTGTTTAACTGCATAGATGATATAAAGTCAAGCGTTACATAGCCTTTGTCCATCAAATGGCCACGACCGGTACTGCCCAAAGCATAAAGTCTTTCAGAAAAATAGTTGGCTGCCAAGGTGCCGCGGAATTCCCTTTCTTTTCTAAACTGTCTATAGAAACTGATATCACCGTTCAAAATAATATCGGAAGCTCCTTGCAGTGGCGCTTCTGTATTGGTGAAGGCAGCCGATAATCTTGTTTCATTGGCGACTTTCTCAGAATCTAATTGTTGGTTGGTTTTTAGATAGGAAATATTTCCGCCTAAAGTCAATCTTTCTTCAAGCACGGCATCTTCCGTATCAATATCGTTTTTGATGAGGTTGACACGAGCTTCCAATTCGGCACCAAAAGCAGTGGCATTATCTCCGGTATTGGCATAACTAAGGTCATTTGCCGCTGATACCACCAAGAAAGTGTTAATCGGGTTTTCAATATATTTTGCGAATACCCCAAAGGAGATGATTTCACTGGAAGTTGGGTAAAGTTCCCATCTAACATCAAAATTGTAGTTGGTGGAGTTCTCTAGATCAGGGTTACCATATGAATCTTGAGTTATATCTTCTTGGAACAAGAAAGGAGCTCTTTCTTTAAATTGAGGTAAGGTATACGTTTTACTGGCGGCAAATCTCAGATTTTGCTTGTCATTAAGCTCGTACTTTAGAGCTAAGGAAGGCAAGAATTCAAAAGTGTCCAATTCGTTTTCGTCCTCACCAAAGGTGGTGTTCCAATTAATTTCTTGAATAATTTGTTCTGCTCTTAAACCAGCAAAAAGCGTGAATTTAGGATTGAATTTGTATTCAAGGGTAGCAAAACCGGCATTGATGGATTGGTCTCCGCCAAAAGTCTGTGGGTCCAATGCTCCGGGAATGGTAGAAGTACCTCTAAAGGTCCTAATTTGATATAGACCTGAGCTTAACGTATTTTGATCAAAATATTCATCAATTTGTCTGATGTCTACCTCAGGTTGATCGTTAGGTCTTAAGAACTGAAAGTTAAACTGTGTGGCGTCAAAGTCTACATTTTTAAACCTACCGTTATAGCCAACGGTCAACTTGCCGTCAAAGCCCTCATCTTCATTTTCCTTGAATTTGTAAGTGGCCGAAATGTTAGCGGCTATCTCCTCCTCATCAAGTTCTTGAAAGAATCTATGGTTTTCCGATGCAGCGGAAACCAAGGCAAACGATTTTGGTCCATCAGGATTGTTGTTTCTGCGAGGTAAGACGGTATTTTGTCTTCTGTCCGGTACCAAGTTTTTTACATAATTGTATGCACCTCCCCAGTTCACATCCAATTTGTCGTTCAGGTTGTGTTCACCCAATAATTGATGTACATATAAGGTGGTTCTTTCAAAAGTGGCCCTTTGAATAAAACCGCCACCTTCTGGGGCATCATCTTCCCTATCAAGAATACCGAAAAACTCTTGTTGTTTTTGGCTTGAATTGTTCAATACAAGCAGGTTGTATTTAAAATTGTTAGTGTTGTTCAGTCTAAAACCAACATTGCCCATTAAGGTTGTGGCGGTAGAGTAGTCAAAAGTGGTAAAGTCAAAAGCTGAATTAGGTAGCCCGTTTCCAACATTGGGCTGCCCGTTATTAATACCTTCGTTGTAGGAGAAATTGTTCCCAAAGGAAGCTACGCCAAAAAGGCTAAGTCTTGATTCTTCCCCAATAGTATAGGTGTCACCTCCTTTTAGCGAAAAGCTAGAATTGACAGGAGTACCATATGCCTCACGATTCCAGTTGGTTTCAAAAGTATCTGAAAAAGGATTGTCTGGAATATCATAATTGTAGAAACCTGAAAAATTAGGTCCGTCGTTCAGATAAAATTGCTCAACTCCCAAGGCTTCTGTATTGCCTCCTACCGAAGCACTCACATCAAAAAATCCCGTTCCGTTATAATTTCTAGAAACAATATTTACGTTGGCTCCACCAAAATCACCATAGTTGGCAGCGTTATAAGTTTTATCGATTCCTATCGACTCTATAATGCTTGAGGAGAATACGCCAAGATCAATGTTCTTTTTGGAAGTGTTGTTTGAAGGTAATGGCAAACCGTTTAGGGTAGTAATGTTGAATCGATCACCCAGTCCACGAACATATACATTTCCTGAACCCTCTTCCTTTGAAATACCGGTTACCTTAGTAACCGCTGAGGCCGCATCGGAAACACCTTTTCGCGCCAATTCTTGTGCTCCAATAGAAGTTTCAAGAGTAATGGCTTTCTTTTGGTCCAATAATAATGCTACTTCAGAATCCTTTCTGGCGACGGTGGTAACCACTACTTCTTCAAGGGAAACGCCTTCTGAGGCACTCATTGGAATATTGACAGTGGCTACTTTGCCAGCTTCCACTGCTATGTTAGGTATTTCAACCGTTTCATAACCTAAATAGCTAAAAACCACAGTGTAGGTTCCGGGCTCTAGATTGGGGATTTCATATAGCCCATCAAAGTCTGTTGTAGTACCCGTAGTGGTACCTTTAATAATCACATTGGCAAACGCCAATGGTTCGTTGTTGAACTCTTTGTCAGTAAGTTTACCTCCGATACTTCCTGTATCTTGGGAGAACATTTGAAGCGTTGCGAACAACGCTAGGGAAACAGTAAATAATAATCTCATTTCTTCTTTTTAGTACGCCGCAAATAAAGAGACGTGCTGTAAAAGTCGGGTTACGTCCATGTTAAATATATTTTGCAATAATGTTAGTTTAACGTTACAATATTAAATCAACGTTAAGCAGGTTTAGGATACATGTATTATCTTTATCTTGGCCCGATCATTAAAGAAAACTATCCCATGAAAAAGAAAGATATCAAGATTCTGTTGGTAGACGATGAGCCTGATATTCTGGAGATTATAGGTTACAATCTCACCTCAGAAGGTTATCAAGTATTTACTGCAAAAAATGGGGCAGAGGGAGTTGCCCTTGCCAAAAAAAGACAGCCGCATCTCATAATTTTAGATGTTATGATGCCAGAAATGGACGGTATTGAAGCTTGTGAGGTCATTCGTAATACTTCCGGTCTTGAGAATACTATAGTCACTTTCTTAACGGCCCGTGGAGAAGATTATTCACAAGTAGCGGGTTTTGAAGCTGGAGCAGATGATTACATCACTAAGCCTATTCGTCCTAAAGTTTTGGTAAGCAAGGTAAAGGCATTGCTCAGAAGGCTTAAGGAGGATACTTCTTCTGATGAAATTGTAAAAGTGGGCAATATTGTAATTAATAGGGAGGAGTATAAAATTATCAATGATGGGGAAGAGATTATTTTGCCCCGTAAGGAATTTGAACTACTTTCTTTATTGACCTCCAAACCTAGTAAGGTATTTAAGCGCGAAGTGATTTTGGATCGTGTCTGGGGCAATGAAGTTGTTGTTGGTGGCCGTACCATAGATGTTCATATCAGAAAACTTCGAGAAAAGATAGGCGAAGACCATTTTAAAACGGTTAAGGGAGTAGGGTATAAATTTGTACTCTAGTTACCCATTTTCTTATCGTTTTCAGTTATTTGCCGTAATTTTGGGCTTTGGTCCAAACCTTTGTTTTGGCCTTTTAAAAAATGTAATCCAAGATGGCCACTCAATTAAAACGGTCTTACCGCTTTGCCTTTAGGTCTTCCTTTGTTCTATCCTTGGTGTTTGGTATAGCCCTTTCTGGGCTTCTCTACATTTGGGATATGTTTAATCCTGCTTTTGCGGCAGTCGCTACCCTAATGCTCTTTGTTATAGCCTTTATCGCTCTCCAAATAAGGATAGAACACTTTATCTACAGACGTATCAAACAAATTTATGATGACGTTACCCTACTAGAATCATCATCTTTGGTAGAAGGTCCCATTACCACAGATATGAAGACCCTCACAGAGGAAATTGAAAAGTTTGCGAAGGATAAAAAGGTTGAGATAGATACCCTTAAAATACGGGAAGAATACCGTAAGGATTTTTTGGGAAACGTATCCCATGAGCTAAAAACCCCTCTTTTTACCGTACAGGGCTATATTGAAACCTTGCTAGACGGTGCAATAAATGATAAGAGCGTTCGAAAAAAATACCTACAACGGGCCAACAAGGGCGTAGATCGTCTAATTTATATCGTAAAAGACCTGGATCTTATAACAAAGTTGGAAGTAGGGGAGCTCAATCTTCGCAAGGAGAAATTTGATATTATAGAGTTGATCCAGAACGTGTTTGACCTACTGGAAATGAAAACGGAAAGTAAGAACATCGTACTTACTTTTGACATGGAATACGATGTACCTGTTTATGTTTTTGCCGATAAGGAAAAGATACAACAGGTAGTGACCAACCTACTTGTAAACTCCATAAAATATGGTCATTCTAACGGAACTACAGAGGTAAGTGTCGAAAATCTGATTAAAAATAAAGTAATTATAAGGGTGACCGATAACGGGGAAGGAATCCCCAAGCAACATATACCTCGCTTGTTCGAAAGGTTTTATAGAGTTGATAAAAGTGGAAGCCGTAGTGAGGGTGGGTCAGGTTTGGGACTAGCCATCGTAAAACATATAATTGAGGCCCATAAGGAGAAAATGTACGTTGAAAGTGAGATAGGAGTAGGAAGTGAGTTTTCTTTCACTTTGGAAAAAGCCTTGATAGAAGCGGATGATGAAGAGTTTGAATTAACGGAAGATGATGCTATATAGCTAAAGATATTTGCTGTGGGAAGTAAGAATAAACTAAAAAGATTTAAAGAGAATGAAGGCTTTGAAAATGTAATTCAACCTTCAAGGGAAGAAATTAAGGCGGGTTTTCCGTTACGGGGAAAATGGTCGGAACAGTTTAAGAATGACAACCCTATTGTATTGGAACTCGGTTGTGGAAAAGGAGAATACACCGTTGGCCTTGCCAAACAAAATCCGGATAAAAATTTTATCGGTATTGATATAAAGGGGGCGAGGCTTTGGAGAGGTGCCAAGACGGCCGTTGAGGAAAACATGGAAAATGTCGCCTTCTTGCGTACCCAAATTGAATTGATAGATGAGATTTTTGCGGAAGGGGAAGTCGCAGAAATATGGATAACTTTTCCAGACCCACAAATTAAGTACAAGCGTACCAAACACCGTATGACCAACCAGGTTTTTCTAGACAGGTATCGTAAAATCCTTAAACCCGATGGCATTGTTCATCTAAAGACGGATAGTGAATTTATGCACGGTTACACACTGGGGCTTTTGCACGGTCTGGGACTTGAAATTATCTATGCCAACCACGATGTGTATAAAAATGAGGGGAGCCCCAGGGAAGTTTTGGAAATTCAAACTTTCTACGAGAAACAATACCTGGAAAAAGGTAAGCCTATCACCTATCTTCAATTTAAGATAAATTGATGTATGCTACATTTGCTGATTCTGTTTTTCGCTACCTTCTCAGCGGCCTTCATGGCCACCGTGCCTCCCGGTTTACTTAATATGAATGCTGCTAAAACCAGCGTAGAAAAAGGCAAGGCAGACGGAATCATTTTTAGTTTAGGTGTTGCAACAGTAGTGGTACTTCAAGCCACTATAGCCGTTTATATCTCTAAATTCCTGTATAATAATCCCCAAGTAATTGATGTGCTTTTAAAGATTGCTGTGGGCGTGTTTGCCTTCTTTGCGGTCTATTTTTTTGTAGCTGCCAAAAAAACCAAGAAAAAGGTAAAGAAGAAGGTGAAGGTTAGTAAGAAGAATAGTTATTTTAAGGGCATGCTTCTTGGGGCACTGAATCTTCTCACTATCCCTTATTACAGCGGACTAAACATCATGTGGAACGCATCTGGATGGATCAAGTTCAAAATATGGGATATCTTAACTTTTGTCCTGGCGGCAGGAGCAGGTACTTTTACCGTGCTGTATATGTACACCGTGTACTTTAATAAATTGGAACGGAAGACCAATCGGTTTTCCAAAAACAGCAATTACATCTTAAGTTTATTAATGCTGGTGTTGTTGGCCATTACCTTATCCCGTATCTTTTACAGATGAAACCTGAAAACCAGAATTTTTTTGAAAAGGTGTATGAGGTTGCCAGGCTCATTCCTGAAGGTAGGGTTACCTCCTATGGTGCCATTGCCAAATATTTAGGGGCTGCCCGTAGTGCCAGAATGGTAGGTTGGGCTATGAACGGCTCCGGAAAATACGATGATGTACCTGCTCACCGGGTCGTGAACAAGGCGGGTTTGTTAACCGGAAAACATCATTTTGACGGTACCAACCTCATGCAACAGTTATTGGAAAATGAAGGCATTACCGTTGTTGAAAATCAAATCGTCAATCTGGAAAAACACTTTTGGGACCCGTTTAAAGAGCTGGGCTAATTCCGTACCTAGTCAAAAGTAAGCGTGAAGGTCGTACGCTCTTTTGAGCTCACCTGAATGCCTCCTTTATGCAACCGCATGATTTGTTTAGATAAGCTCAATCCGATACCTGTACCCGTATTTTTGGTGGTAAAAAAGGGGACAAAAATTTCATTGATCAATTCTTCCGGAATTCCCAGGCCATTGTCAATGACCTGAATGTATTTCTTGTCTTTTAAATCTACTCCCGCTACCAATAAAATCTCTCCATTTTCTTGATTGTTCAATGATTGTTGGGCATTTTTTCCAAGATTTAGCAGAACTTGGGTGATTTGCTTTACATCAATATAAAGTTCCAGGTCTTCAGGGCTCACCTGTATTTCAATTTTAGTGGAAGTAGGTTCGTCCGGGCTTTCCAATAATAGGGCCACTTTCTCCAAAACGTTCTTGGCGGGAATTAATTCCCTGTCCGGTTCCGGAACGCTTAAAAATTTTCGGTATGATTGAACAAAGTTCATCAAATCAGAGCCTTGTTCTTTTATCACCTCCAGCCCTTTTGCGGCACTGCTCAAATGTTCTTCGGGCAAATCGGCACCCTTCACCACATGCTCTCCCTTTTTAAAATATCTAAGGATGGAGTCTGAAATAGAAGTAATAGGGGTGATGGTATTCATAATTTCATGTGTGAGCACCCTGATCAGTTTCACCCAAGAATCGGTTTCTTTTTCATCCAGCTCTTTTCTAATATCCTGTACAACTACCAATAATAACGGACTGGCATCTACGGTAACTGCCGTAGCCTTGAGGGCCAATTCTGTCTTCTCGCGCTCATTGGTGAGTTGGTGTGTGTTGCTTTCAAAAGGCTGAAGATTTTCAAACTTTTGAAAAAGTTCTTCGTCTACTTGCTTCAGCTGTTTTACGTGATTGAGCGGATGGTAGTTTAAAAGTCGTTCTATGGTGGGGTTGGCGTAAAGAATATGACCCTTGTCGTTGATGGTCATGATACCAATATCCGCCTGTTTTAAAATCTCTTGGTAAAATTGCTCCTGGGCCTGTTTTTTTAGGTGAATGTCTTGAATCATTTCATTGAGTACATTCAAGCTATGGTTGAGTTCCTTCAAGGATTGTACACTTAATTTTTCTGGAAACCTCAGGGTAAAATCCTCATTTTTGATAGCATCAAAGAAATAGGCAATTTTTCGGTTGGTCTGGTTTACATAGTAAATAAGAAAATAGGTCTGTAGAATGAGAAGGAACAAGCACAATACCGCAAGTATGTAATTTTCGTTTACCGATAAAAAACCTAGGGCCACAGCTGTTAAGGTGAGCAAAATAATACGGAAGACCAGTTGTAAATAGATGTTTCTGCTAACCATAAGACTAGTTTTTACCTCTTTTTTTCAGCTTGTTGTACAGCGTTTGTCTAGATATGCCCAACTGCTCCGAGGCAGCACTATAATTTCCTTCATTTTGCTCAAGGGCACTATTGATCATCAAAAGCTCCATCTCCTCCAAAGTAGCCGGGCCGTTGAGGTTGGTACTCACGGTTTGTTTGTTGCTGAGCAGAAAATCTTCCGGTTTAAGAACATTTCCTTCAGATAGGATAACGGCACGCTCAATGGTGTGCAAAAGTTCCCTGATATTTCCTGGCCAAGGGTAGGAAAGTAATTTTTCCTGTGCTTGCTGATTTATTTTCAGGGACGGCTTGCCATATTTAGAGGTGAATTTTTTCAGGAAGAAATCCGTAAGCACTAAAATATCATTGTCACGGTCCCTAAGTGCCGGTACTTCAATTCTAATCGTATTGATGCGGTATAAAAGGTCTTCCCTAAATAATCCATCGGCAACCATCTGGTCCAAATCCTCATTTGTGGCACAAATAAGCCTAATATCTACAGGAATGGATTTATTGGAACCCACCCGTACTATAGTTCTATTTTGAATGGCCGAGAGCAGTTTTGCCTGTGCCTGAAGGGATAAATTTCCTATTTCGTCCAAAAACAAGGTGCCTCCATTGGCTGCTTCAAATTTTCCAATTCTGTCTTCCTTGGCATCGGTAAAGGAACCCTTTATATGCCCGAACAATTCGCTTTCAAAAAGGTTTTCTGAAATAGAACCCATGTCCACAGGAATAAAAACCTCATGGTTTCTTGCGCTTAGTTTGTGAAGTTCACGGGCGATCAATTCCTTTCCTGTACCATTTTCACCCGTAACCAAAACGTTTACATACGTTTTTGCCACTTTGCCTACCATTTTAAGAACACCGTTGAGCGCTTTTGAATTACCAATAATATAGTTCTTGTTTTGGTTGATGACTTGCTTTAAGTGGGTTTCCTTTTCCTTTAATTCATGGACTTCCTTTTTTGATTTTCTAAGTTCAAAGGCCGATTTTACCGTGGCCAAGAGCTTGTCATTGTTCCAAGGTTTCAATATAAAGTCGGTAGCTCCTTCTTTGAGTGCCTTAACGGCCAAATCTACGGCGCCGTAGGCGGTCATCATGATAACGGAGGTCTGTGGTGCCTTTTTTTGAAGTTCCCTCAACCAATAAAGTCCTTCGTTACCGGAATTGACACCAGCAGAAAAGTTCATATCAAGCAGTACGATATCAATTTCCTTTAAATTGGGAAAAGAAGTAATTTGATTGGGGTTAGAAATGGTCTCTATTTTCTTGTACTCAAACTGCAAGAGAATTTCTAGAGCGCTCAGAACGCTCTTGTTATCATCTATGATCAATATATGTGCGTCAGTCATATAGAATACGGAACCAATTTTATAGGTACAGGATAAAACTACAACAAGAGTTCGTAAAATTTTTTACAGTGTCAAAAAAATGGACAATAGTTGTACATAAATTTTACAGGTTGGTGGAGGGTTGTAAACTCTTTGTTTTGTAAATAGTTGTTTTTCAGTGATTTAATTTTGTGGCACGGGAATAGTAATAAGTTTGGCACACGAATACAATTATGAGCCAATTAATAAAATTTTTAGTTTTTCTTTTACTCTGGATATCGGCAAAGTTGGCCGCACAAGATTCTTGGACGTTGAATGAATGTGTTGACTATGCCCTAGAGCACAATTTGCAATTAAAGGATTTTGATTACACCACGGACAGTAATCGGGAATCATACAGGCAATCCGTTAGAAATTTGCTTCCCTCTGTAACGGGGTCCTCTAATTACGTCATCAATTTTGGTAGAAGTACCGATCCTTTTACCAATGATGTCGTTACTACTGATTTCTTTTCCAATCGCTTTACCCTCGAGAGTTCCGTTGATTTGTTCAGGGGTTTTCAGAAAATTAATTCCATTAAAGCCCAAAAGCTGTTGTATAAGGCTACAAGGGAAGAAACACAACAGCAAAAATTTTTATTGGCTTTTCGAGTTATGCAGGCCTTTTACGATATAAAGTTTTTCGAAGGTTTGGTGGCTATTTCTAAGGAACAAATGCAGGTTTCGCAGGCCAATTATGATTTGGTAGCCAAACAAATTGAGCTAGGCTTAAAAGCAGGTGCCGATTTGTATGAAGCCGAATCCCTCTTATTGACCGATAAATTAAACGTTACCCAAAGTGAAAACCAATTGGCGGGCGCAAAACTTCAATTGATTCAGGAGATGAACTTGGAAGGGGCCAATGATATAACAATAGTTGAGGGCCTCGGTTTGGATACCGCCAAGAATGACGAAACTCTTATACAATCAGATACGATCTATCAGCAAGCTACCGCTTTTATGCCCATTTTAAAAGCACAAGAATTGAGGGTGGAAGCTGCCAAAAAGCAATTGGCGGTGGAACGTGGTGGACTGTTACCTTCATTAAGTCTTTTTGCCGGTACCGCAACAGGTTATTTTGAAACCACAAGAGATAGTTTAGGAGTTACGGTACCCTTTAGGGATCAATTTAGGGACAACACCAGTAGGTATGTGGGAGTGAGCCTCAATGTGCCCATTAGTAATGGTTGGGCTACAAGGTCTAGGATCAAGCAGCAAAAAATTGAGCGTTTAAGGGCGCAGAATAATTTGGAGATCCAGCAACAGGTAATTTTTCAGACCATTCAACAATTGGTTCAGGAATATGAGTCGCTACAGGTACAAAGTGAGCAGAGCGCGCAAAATGTAAAGGCTCAAGAATTGGCTTTTACCATAGCTCAAAAAAGATATGAAAAAGGATTGATCAATGCATTGGAATTATTTACTGCAAAGAACTTATTCGCCAGCGCCCAAAATGAAAATTTACAAGTAACCTTACAAACCGAAATAAATAAAAGTACACTGGATTTTTACCGAGGACTGCCAGTTTTTGATATGGAGTTACAGTAGGTGGTTAGTAGTTAAAAGTTAATAGTTAGAAGTGATGAGTAGTGAGATTTGAGTATTGAATTTTAACTTTTTTCTTACGAACAACGAACAACGAACAACGAACAACGAACAACGAACAACGAACAACGAACAACGAACAACGAACAACGAACAATAATATAAGAATAAAATGGACATACAATTAGAAAAGAAAAAAGGACTTAAAGCCAAACACTACGGTTACATCGGGTTGGGAGTGGTACTACTTTTGGTAGGGTACCAACTCTTATTTGCCAGTTCTGTTTCCACTTTTAGAACGGATCGGGAAAAGCTGTCTTTAGGAACGGTAACCGAGGGTAAGTTTGATGATTACATAACCATTAGCGGTAATGTGGCTCCTATTGCTACCATTTATATGGATGCCTATGAAGGCGGTAGGGTATCCGAAAAATTAATTGAGGAAGGTGCTACCGTTAAAAAAGGTGATATCATCCTTAAACTGGAAAATATGAACCTCTACGAGCAGATTTTGGCCAGTGAAAGTAATTTGGCATTGAAACAGAACGATTTGCGATCTACCAAGTTAACTTTTGATTCCCGTCAAGTAGAAGGAAGACGTTCATTGGCAACTGCAAGTACAGACTTGCAACGCTTAAAGAGAAACTATGAGCAGAACAAGGCCCTTTATGATGAGGAACTTATTTCTAAAGAAGAATATTTGTTGTCCAAGGAAAATTATGAATTATCCCAAAAGCAATATGAAATTGTAAAGCTACAGACAGAGCAAGATGATGAGCTTAGAAAAACTTCCTTAACGGGTCTAGATGCCGATTTGGCACGTATGCAAAAAACGCTGGGCATGGTTTATCAAAGATTAGATCATTTAAATGTTCGGGCCCCTGCGGACGGTCAGCTCGGGTTCTTGGATGCGGAAATAGGTCAGAGTATTTCCCAAGGCCAACGAATAGGTCAAATCAATGTGCTTACCGATTTTAAAATTGAAGCTCAAATAGATGAACACTATATTGATCGCGTTAAAAGAGAACTTACCGCAGTTCTGGAAAGAAACGGTACCGAGTACCCGCTGAGATTGAGAAAAGTATATCCTGAGGTACGAAATGGAAGGTTTAAAGTAGACTTGGTTTTTACCGATGAAAAGCCAGAGACCATCAGGGCAGGACAGAGCTACAACATAAGGTTACAATTGGGTGAATCTAGCGATGCAATGCTTTTGCCAAAAGGGAGCTTCTTTCAAAGCACGGGAGGTCAATGGGTATTTGTAGTAGGTGCCGATGGTTCCGAAGCACATAAAAGAAACATTAGAATAGGGAAACAAAACTCCAGATATTACGAAGTTTTAGAAGGACTTCAACCTGGCGAAAAGGTCATTACCAGTAACTATGATTCTTTTGGAGAGGCAGAGAAAATCGTATTGAAATAGGAAGTAGTTAAAAGTTATTAGTTAGTAGAAGTGAGTAACAACCAACTGTCACATCGAGCGCAGCCGAGATGAACCAACAACGAACAAAAAACAGAACATCATGATAAACATTAGTAATTTAAAAAAGAGCTTTAGAACGGAAGAAGTAGAAACCTTGGCTCTTAATCAGGTTAATTTAAAAGTAGAGGATGGCGAGTTTGTGGCCATAATGGGCCCTTCGGGTTGTGGAAAATCCACTTTGCTCAACATCATAGGTATGTTGGATAGTCCTACGGAAGGAACTTACAATTTTGCTGGAAATGAGGTAAGCAAATTAAAGGAGCGTCAGCGTACCGAACTCAGAAAAGGAAATCTTGGTTTTGTCTTCCAGAGCTTTAATCTTATAGATGAGCTTACGGTTTACGAAAATGTGGAATTACCCCTCATCTATTTAAAGATGGGGAAAGCGGAAAGAAGGGAAAAAGTGAGGTCTGTTTTAGAGCGAATGAAAATTGCCCACAGAGAAAAACATTTTCCGCAGCAATTGTCCGGTGGACAGCAGCAACGTGTGGCCATTTCTAGGGCTGTGGTTACCAATCCGAAATTGATTTTGGCAGATGAACCTACCGGTAACCTGGATTCCAAAAACGGAATTGAAGTGATGAACCTATTAACGGAACTCAATCAAGAAGGTACCACCATTGTCATGGTGACCCACTCAGATAGAGATTCGCACTATGCGCACCGGGTGGTCAATCTTTTCGATGGGCAAATCGTAACCGAAAGTAAAAATAGGGCCATTGGCGCTATGATGTAGGAGTTTATTCATCAATCCTTGACTAAGTTCAAGATCAATCAAAAAATAAAAAATCGTCCCCTAATCAAGGACGTACGGTGTCGGTAGTTACGAGTGAAGAGTTAATAGTTATGAGTGTTGAGATGTGGGTATTGAGAATATTTACAAATAGGTAGGTTGAAAATTGACATAGGACATAGGACATAGGACGAGAGACTAATGACGTAAGACGTTGGAATTAAGAGTCGAAAGTTAGAAGATAATAGTTAAAAGTTGTGATTCATATTGGGAAATTAAATGATGATTATTTTCCTTACGAACAACGAACAACGAACAACGAACAACCAACCGGCATCAATATCAAAAAACAAAAATTATGTTTAAAAATTATATAAAAATCGCTTGGCGCAACTTGTTAAAGAACAAGCAGCAGACCATCATCAATCTATTGGGCCTTACCATGGGTACCGTTAGCTGTTTGGCCATTCTTCTGTACGTTTTTGCACAGTTGGGCTATGACGAACATCACGACAATGCCGATAGTCTTTACCGAGTTGAAACTGTCATTGAAAAAGATGGCCAGGAGCCTTTTGAAACGGCAACTTCATCGCCACCCATCGCTTTTGCCATGAAGGAAGATTATCCTGAAGTGGAGGAAGCCACTAGAGTAGTGCTGACCGATGTTTTCTATAGCATGTTGATGCGTGCCGCCGATAGCGAAGATTCGTACTACGAATCTCGGGTCTATATGGCAGACTCTACCTTTTTCAAGGTTTTTGATTTCAAATTGATAGAAGGTGATAAGAATACAGCTCTCAACGAGCCCAATGCAGTGGTGCTTTCATCTAGTTTGGCAGATAAGCTTTTTGGTAAAAAGGAGGTTTTGAACAAAGCCATCGTTTGGGGAAGTGGAGAAGGAGCGCTCACGCTAACCGTAAAAGGTGTTTTTGATGAGAAGGCTCAAAAATCACACCTAAATCCCAATTACTTGGTGAGTATGAGTACCCCAGGGATGGGAACCTTCGTCCAGAATTTTGACAATTTCGCCACCAACAACTTTGTGCATAGCTATGTGAAATTGAGCCCCAATGTAAGTGCCTCCCAATTGGAAGCGAAATTACCGGGGTTTATTCAAGAAAGGGCTTCCGAAGATTTGAAAAGTGCCGGAATGGGCAATAAGATTCTAGAACTACAAAAGGTAAAAGACATTCATCTGTACAGCGAAGGCAGAACCAATCAGTTGGGTAAAGTCTCTAATATTACCTTTCTGTATTTTCTGTTGAGTCTTGCCTTTTTTATTCAATTGGTGGCCTGTATCAATTTTATCAACTTGAGTACCGCCAGAGCTAGTAAAAGAGCGCGAGAAATTGGAGTACGAAAAGTGGTAGGCGCAGGTAAAAACTCGTTGATGGGCCAGTTTTTAGGGGAGTCCGTTTTGCTTTCGCTCTTTGCTATGTTCATTAGCATTCCCATTGTAATTCTATTGCTTCCCTTGATAAATGATTTGACCCAAGAATCTTTGACCTATTCACATCTGTACCAATGGCAAATTGTTTCGCTTTTAGTGACCATAGGAGTTGTTACAGGTCTGGCGGCCGGAATTTATCCTGCCATTATCCTGTCCTCCATTAAACCGGTAAGAGCTTTAAAAAGTGCAACTATTTTACAATCTGGTAGCGGGAATTTCCGGAAGGCATTGGTCGTATTTCAGTTTGTGGTCTCTATCGGACTGGTTGCCACGGTAATTATTATTTCCCAACAATTTGAATTCACCCAGACAAAAGATTTAGGCTATAAAAAAGACAATCTCATTGCTTTAAGGATAGGTACGGAAGAAGCTTCCACAAAATTCGAATCCTTGAAATCCTCATTTTTGAATATTCCCGGAGTAACGAGTGTGGCGAGTGGTAATTACGCTCCTTCGGAAATGATTTTGGCCGATAACGGTTTTTATCTTCCCGGAGGTAACAGCGAAAACAGAACGGTGGTAAAAAGAAATGGGGTGAGTGATGGGTATTTTAAAACCATGGGCATTTCATTGATTAAAGGGCGCGACATTACAGCTGCAGATACCGTTGATCAGATAATCGTGAACGAAGCAACCTTAAGAGCGTTCAATATCAAACTTGAAAACGCATTGAGTAGCACGTTGCTGCAGAGTTACGATGGTGAAACTGACGAAATGCGCATTATTGGCGTGGTAGCAGATTATCATTTTGCATCCCTTCGGGAAGAGATTCAGCCCCTGTTTCTTCATAAGGAAACGGAACCCAATTGGCTATTCCTAAAAACCAATTCGGATAATTATGGAAGCCTACTTGCGGGAATGGAAGACCGATGGAAATCTACCGTAAGCAATGTGCCCTTTGATTACCGTTTTGTGGATAAGGAAGTGGAGCGTCTCTATGATGAGGAAAAGCGATTGGGGCTCATTTCCGTGGCATTTACCTTTTTGGCGATATTCATTAGCTGTTTGGGTCTATTTGGATTGATTTCTTACGTGACCGAACAAAAGAAAAAAGAGATAGGTATTCGGAAAGTATTGGGAGCAAGCGTGCATTCGGTAGTGCAATTGCTGACGAAAGATTTTGTAAAACTAGTGCTGATAGCCTTTTTGATTGCATCGCCCATAGCGTATCTTTTGATGTCCCGCTGGTTGGAAGGTTTTACGTACCGCATTGAAATTAAATGGTGGGTATTTGTGCTAAGCGGCGGTTTTGCCCTAATCATAACATTGTTAACGGTAGGCATGCAGTCGTTAAGGTCTGCAGTGGCCAATCCGGTGAAGAGTTTACGAACGGAGTGAGTCTATAGTTATAGTTATAAGTGGATAGTTATGAGTATTGAGATGTGAGTATTGAGAATGTTTTACGAATAGGAAGGTTGAAAATTGACATAGGACATAGGACTTAAGACTTAAGACGTTAGAATTATTGGTTGAAAGTTAAAAGTTAGGAGTTAATAGTTATGAGTGTTGAGATGTGAGTATTGAGAATGTTTTACGAACAGGGAGGTTAAAAATAGACATAGGAAATAGGACGTAAGACGTAGGACGAGAGACGAGAGACTAATGACGTAAGACGTAAGACGTTGGAATTATTGGTTGAAAGTTAGAAGAAAATAGTTAAGACTTATGAGTTAATAGTTGGAAGTTAAAAGTTAAAAGATGCTTTTTTCCTTACCAACAACCAACAACCAACAACCAACAACCAACAACCAACAACCAACAACCAACAACCAACAACCAACAACCAACAACCAACAACCAACCGGCATCATCATTAAAAAACTAGAGTCATGTTTAAAAACTATATAAAAATCGCATTTAGAAATGCCTTTCGGTACAAAAGAAATAGCATTATAAATATTGCAGGCCTAAGTTTGGGATTGGGTTCGGTGCTATTGATTGCCTTGTATATAGCTGACGAGTTGCATTATGATGAGTTTGTTGAAGACGCAGAACAAGTATACCGAATCAATATTGACGCTAAAATGGGCGCTGAGGAATTTTTTGCGGGTTATACCCCTCCTCCAGTAGGTAAAACCATGGTTGAAATCTACCCAGAAGTAGAAGCCTATACAAGGCTTTATAGGCCAGGGGCAGACATAGTTGAATATAGCGATGGTTCCACCAAAAATGTTTTTAATGAAGATGCTGTTTTTGGTGTTGACCCCAATTTTTTGGAAATATTGACATATCCTTTATTGCATGGTAACCCAAAAACCTGTTTGACCGACCCTAACAGCATCGTGCTCACCCAAACCGTTGCGCAAAAATATTTTGGCAATACAGACCCTATGGGTAAAACGCTTTATTACGGTTCTAAAAGAATACCTCTAAAAGTAACCGGTATTTTGGAAGATATGGACAAATTATCGGCTTCGGTAGAATTTGATATGCTGATGCCTGTTGAGAATTTTGGCAATGTCACGTATTTTGAATGGAGTTGGGTGTGGCTTAATATGGCTACCTACGTAAAGTTGAGCAAAAACGCTGTTAACAACCCTAAGACTATTGCCAATTTAGAAGCAAAGTTTCCTGCTATGGTCAAGACCCATGGAGCAAGCGCTTTTGACCGTATTGGGCAGCCTTTTGATGAATTTTTGGATAAAGGAAACCGCTGGAATTTTCATTTACAAGCCTTGCGGGAAATTCATTTGCGGTCCGATGGTATTGAGTCTATCATTACCGAACAAAATAGCCTAAAAAACTTATACATTTTTGGGGCCATTGCGCTATTCATCATCATTTTGGCCTGTGTGAATTTCACTAACCTGGCCACGGCACAATCGGTTAAAAGAAGTAAGGAGATTGGAATAAGAAAAGTATTGGGTTCTTTTAGATTGCAATTGATTCGGCAATTTTTGGTGGAAGCTTTTTTATATACGGCAATAGCCAGTTTGCTTTCATTATTATTGGTGTGGTCTGTGCTGCCCGTGTTCAACGAAATATCTGGCAAGAACATTTCATTGGTCTATATTTTTAAAACTGACATTTGGGTGTTTCTGTTGGGGTTAAGTATGTTAACGGCTCTTTTGGCTGGAACCTACCCCGCATTTTACCTTACGGCATTCAAACCAGTACAAGTACTCAAAGGGGTTCAGAACACTACAAACCCCAAAAACAGTTTTGTTAGAAACGGCCTGGTCGTTTTTCAGTTTGCCGTTGCCTCTATCATGATCATTGCCACATCAATTGTCTATTTACAATTGAAATTCGCCCAAAACAAAGACTTGGGGTACAATAGGGAAAATATTGTTGTTCTGCACCATACAGAAAAATTGGGTGCCCAAGAAGAAACCTTTCGTGATGAATTGGCTTCCCTTACTGAAATTAAAAGTGCCAGTATATCATCAAGTATGATTACTCATGGTGCTTTTGGGGATTTTTACTTTCCCGAAGTCACCAATAAAAATGAGAACATTGCCAAGGACATCCTTTTGGAATCTTATTTGGTAGACCATCAATTTATAAACACTTTAGGCTTTGAACTGGCCCAAGGACGGAGTTTTGATAAAAAGTTCAACGATTCATTATCTGTAATCATCAATGAAGCAACTGCAAAACAGATTGGATGGGAAAATCCGGTTGGTAAACGAATTCAATATCCCGGCGGGAAAAATGAGTCCTATACCGTCATTGGTGTGGTCAAAGACTTTAACCTTCAGTCTTTACATAGTAGAATTGCTCCTTTTGCATTGTTTTCTGACCAATCTAAAAGTTACGATAGTGGCACTTCCTTCATCTCTTTGAAATTACAGTCTGGTAACCCCAAAAAGATCTTGGAAACGCTAGAGCGAAAATGGAACGATTATGAACCTACAGTACCATTTGAGTTTTCTTTTTTGGATGACGATTTGAATACCGCCTACATCGCTGAAAAGCGACAGGCGACGTTGTTTGGCATTTTTGCTTTTCTATCCATATTCATCGCATGTATAGGTCTACTAGGACTAATAGCATTCACCGCACAGCAAAAATCGAAGGAAATTGGTGTCAGAAAAGTTCTTGGAGCTAGTATGGCAGAAATACTCCAATTATTGGCGGTCGATTTTGTAAAACTGGTACTGATTGCATTATTGATTTCATCCCCAATTGCAGCGTATTTTATGAATAATTGGTTGCAAGATTTCGCTTATAGGATTTCAATACCTTGGTGGGTATTTGTTACCACGGGAGCGGCGTCCATATTAATTGCCTTGGTTACCGTTAGCTATCAAGCCGTAAAGGCGGCAACCACGAACCCGGTGAAGAGTTTACGAACGGAGTGAGTCTATAGTTAATAGTTATAAGTGTTGAGTTATTAGTTGGGAGTATTGAGAAATGAGTAGTGAGATGTTAGTAGTGAGAGTATTTTTTACAGTAACGGGCTAGGACGTAAGACTTAAGACGTAAGAGTTGTTGATTAAAGTTGTTAGTATTTAGGTGTGAGTATTGAGATTTTTTTTCCTTACGAACAACGGAACAACGGAACAACGGAACAACGGAACAACGGAACAACGAACAACGAACAACGAACAACGAACAACCATCATCAAAAAATAAAAGTCATGTTTAAAAACTATGTGAAAATTGCCTGGAGGAGTCTCAAAAAGCAACCTTTTATCACCTCTTTGAATGTGTTCGGTTTGGCCATTGGTATGGCAGGGGCCCTATTAATTGCCCTCTATATCTATGACGAACTGAATTACGATACCATGTTTGCGGATTCGGAAAGAGTCTATAGGGTGAATGCCGATATAAAATTTGGAGGGGCAGTAATGGACATGGCTGAAACGGCTGCCCCTATGGCTTCTGTTTTGGAGAAGGATTTTGATCAGGTAGAAACGGTAACCCGCATACGAAATTGGGGAAGCTTATTGGTTTCAAGTGAGAACTCCAAAGCCAACGGTAAAGAAGATAGGTCGGCTTACGTAGACCCTAATTTCTTTGCGTTTTTCGGACTTCAATTTTTGGAGGGAGATGTGCAATCCGCCTTAGAGAATAGCAATGCCTTGGTGCTCACCAAAAGTACGGCCCAAAAGTATTTTAAAGATTCCGAAGCTTTTGGTAAAACCATCCGGTTGAACAATGAAGAAATTTATACGGTAGCCGGTGTGGTAGAGGATATGCCCAAAAATTCATTGCTACGTGAACACACCGTATTTATGTCCATGCTGGGTTTTGAAGACTCCCGGTCAACCCAATGGGGTAGTCATAACTACTTCACGTTTGTAAAAATGCTTCCCGGTTATTCCATTGAAAATTTTCAGGCTCCCCTACAATCGTTAGTGTCTTCGCATTTGATTCCCTCTGTACAAAGTTATTATCCCGGTATTACCGAAGAGTCTTTTCTAGCCTCGGGCAATTACGTTCGCTATAGTACAACCGCCTTGGAAGATATTCACTTGCATTCCAATCGGCATATAGAATTGAGTCAGAACGGTAGAATCGAAAACATCTATATTCTGGCCTCCATTGGTCTGTTTTTGCTCATATTGGCGAGTGTCAACTTTATGAACCTGTCAACGGCACACTCTCTAAAAAGGGCCAAAGAAGTAGGCATTCGAAAAACATTGGGTTCTAAAAAACAGAGTTTGGTCAGTCAATTTTTAACGGAGGCGGGCCTCATCAGTTTTGCTTCTTTAATAGTAGCATTGTTACTGGCTATTTCCGCATTGCCATATTTTAATGAGTTGGCAGGTAAAGAAATGACGATGCCTTACAATAGTCCTATTTTCTGGTTGCTTCTTTTGATGGGGAGTGTTTTTCTTGGTTTGCTTTCCGGGTGGTATCCGGCCTTTTTTATGTCGCGATTTAAACCTGTGAAAGTTTTGAAGGGCAGTGGAGAGCAAAGTATTGGCGGAAGCCGGGTAAGAAGTGCATTGGTCGTTACCCAATTTGCCATTTCGGTATTTCTCATTGTGGGTACTTTGGTTATCTATCATCAATTGCAATACATTCAAGGTAAAGATTTGGGGTATTCCAAAGAACAAGTATTGGTGCTCAATGATGTTTTTACTTTAGGCAATCAAAAACAGACATTCAAAGAACAGGTCAAAAACCTGGGTTCCGTAGAAAATGCCACCTTGAGCAGTTACTTACCTACACCTTCCAATAGAAGTGATAATTCTTATTTTGAGGAAGGAGTAACCGATCAAGAGTATGCCGTACAGATGCAACGGTGGTTTGTAGACCACGATTATGCATCTACATTGGATTTAGAGGTTGTGGCCGGCAGGGATTTTAGCAGAGACTTTCCGACTGATTCTTTGGCCATGATCATCAACGAAAGTGCTTTGTCCAAAATGGGTAAAACGGCGGATGAGGTACTAGGGAAGAGATTTTCAAGCGATTTAGGAAATGAAGGTGCTACGTTTTACACCGTAGTTGGGGTGGTCAAGAATTTTCATTTTGAATCTCTTCGCAATGAAATTGGGGCGTGGAATATGGTACTGGGAGATTTTTCAAATGCCATGGTGGTCAAATTGAAACCGGGCGATTTTAGTTCGAGCATTGGCCAAATAGAAAATATTTGGAACGAACTGGTGCCCAGCCAGTCTTTTGACTATTATTTCATGGACGAGTCTTTTAATGACACCTATCAAATGGAACAAAGATTGGGACATATCTTTATCGTATTCACCATCTTGTCCATCATTATTGCCTGCTTGGGTCTTTTTGGACTGGCCGCTTTCAATGCCCAAAAGCGTACAAAGGAAATTGGGGTTCGCAAGGTATTGGGCGCTAGTGTGGCACAAATTACGTATAAGTTGACCTTGGATTTTCTAAAGCTTGTGGGGCTTTCCGTATTGGTCGCATTGCCATTAGGTTATTTCGCCATGAACAGATGGCTTCAAGATTTTAGTTATCGAATCGATATTCCTTGGTGGATACCTGTTTTAGCGGCTTTTGCAGCGGTGTTTATTTCAGTAGTTACGGTCAGTTTTCAAAGTATAAAAGCAGCGATTTCAGACCCAGTGAAGAGTTTACGAACGGAGTGAGTTTGTAGTTAATAGTTAAAAGTTATGAGTGTTGAGATGTGAGTATTGAGAATATTGCTACCAACCATGATTTAAAATTGATATAGGAAATAGGAAATAGGACATAGGACATAGGACATAGGACGTAGGACGTAGGACGAGAGACGTAGGACGAGAGACTAATGACGTAAGACGTTGGAATTAAGAGTCGAAAGTTAGAAGATAATAGTTAAAAGTTGTGATTCATATTGGGAAATTAAATGATGATTATTTTCCTTACGAACAACGAACAACGAACAACGAACAACGAACAACGAACAACGAACAACGAACAACGAACAACGAACAACGAACAACGAACAACGAACAACGAACAACGAACTGTCACATCGAGCGCAGTCGAGATGAACCAACAACGAACAACCATCATCAAAAAACAATCATCATGATAAAAAATTATTTAAAAATCGCCTGGAGGAACCTCATGAAAAACAAAGGTTATTCCATTATAAATATTGGTGGACTTGCTTTGGGTATGGCGGTAACCCTGATTATCGGACTTTGGGTGCATGATGAATTGTCTCACAACAATTATTTCAAAAAGAAAGACCGTATAGCCCAAATTTTTCAGTCACAGACCTTTAACGGTCAGGTTGGTACAGGGCCGGCCATTCCTCGTCCTTTGGAATTTACCTTGAGGGAAGGCTATGGTGATAACTTTAAACATCTGGTCATGGCTTCTTGGACAACCCCCTTGTATCTCAACTACGGAGAAAAAAGCCTCTCTAAAGAAGGGAATTATATGCAAGAGGGAGCACCTGATATGTTGGATTTAAACATTCTCAGGGGAGAAAAAGATGGGCTACGAAAAATTAACGGAATTATGCTTTCCAAATCCGTAGCGGATGCCCTTTTTGGGGAAGAGGAACCCATTGGTAAGGTGGTGAAAGTAAATAGCCAATTTGATGCTGAGGTAACAGCGGTATATGAAGATATTCCGGTAAACAATTCCTTTAACGATTTGCAGTTTATCCTTCCTTGGGAAAAATACTTGACCCTATTTGAATGGATCAAGAACGCTGAAGACCAGTGGGGCAATAACTCGTTTCAGTTATTTGCGGAAATTCCTGAGAACAGTACTATGGGTCAGGTAACGGCGACCATAGAAGATGTTAAAAAGAACGAAAGTGGTGATGAAGCCGAGTTTGAGCCTAAATTGTTCTTATTGCCCATGAAAGATTGGTATCTGCGAAGCAGTTTTCAGAACGGGCAGCAGGTGGGCGGCAGGATCAAATATGTGTGGCTTTTTGCCATTATTGGGGCCTTTGTGCTTTTATTGGCCTGTATCAACTTTATGAATTTAAGTACCGCCCGTTCTGAAAAAAGAGCTAAGGAGGTAGGCATACGTAAATCAATTGGTTCGCAACGCAGTCAGATCATCAACCAATTTTTAAGCGAATCGTTTCTCGTAACGCTTTTTGCCTTTATCCTGGCGGTAATTATGGTGCTACTTCTTTTGGATGGCTTCAACGATTTGGCCAGAAAAGAAATCGTATTTCCATGGCAAAACGGATTTTTCTGGTTGATTTCTATTGCCTTTGTTTTGTTAACTTCCCTTTTGGCAGGAAGCTATCCTGCCCTGTATTTATCGTCATTTAAACCGGTAGATGTATTAAAGGGAACCCTTGCTACAGGAAAATATGCCGGTCTGCCACGAAAAATTTTAGTGGTATTGCAGTTTACCGTTTCGGTGGCATTTATTATTGGTACGGTCATCGTCATGCAGCAAATCAACCATGCCAAGAATCGGCCTGTGGGCTATGATGCCGAAGGTTTGGTACAGGTGCCCGTGATGAGTACCGATTTTGAAGGTAAATATGAGTTGATGAGAAGTGAGTTTATCAAGTCCGGTGCAGTAGTTGAGATGTCCGCATCCAGTGCTCCCACCACTCAAATATGGTCTAACAGAGGAGGCTTTACTTGGGATGGAAAACCCGATAGTTTTCAAGAAGATATAGCTTGGACGGAAGTTACTCCTGAGTACGCCAAATCGCTCAACCTTAAAATTTTGGAGGGCCGCGATTTTAATCGGGAGTTTGCATCGGATTCCAATGCGGTTTTGATCAATGAAACGGCCAAAAAGTATATGGGTTTGACCAACCCGGTCGGAACATTTATTAAAGACGAAGACATAGAAGACCCATTTCCTCCTATGAAAATCATTGGGGTAGTCCAAGATATGATCGCTCAATCGCCCTATGAGCCTGTAAAGCAAGGCGTATATGCTTTTGATAAGTATGGAAATCAAAGCTTTTATAATTTACGGTTGAATCCCGATAGAAGTGCCAGTGAGAATATTGCAATCATTGAGAATGTGTTTACGACGCACTTCCCCGATATTCCTTTTCAATACGATTTTGTAGATACCGAGTATGGGGAAAAGTTCGCTTCCGAAGAGCGTATTGGCACCTTATCTGCCATTTTTACGGCACTGGCCATTCTCATTAGTTGTTTGGGGCTATTCGGACTCACTTCTTATGTGGCAGAGCAACGTAAAAAAGAAATTGGGGTCCGTAAAGTGCTGGGAGCCTCGGTCTTTAATGTGTGGAATATGCTTTCGAAAGACTTTTTAAAGTTGGTGGTCATTTCATGCTTCATTGCCATTCCTATCGCTTATTATGTGATGAACGGCTGGTTGCAAGATTATCCGTATAGGGTCTTATTGGAGTGGTGGATATTCCTTTTAGCGGTTGTGGGGGCTATGGCAATTACCATTTTAACGGTAAGTTTTCAGGCTATTAAAGCTGCAAGTGCCAACCCCATAAAGAGTTTGCGAACGGAGTAGGGTATTTTTTGGGAGTTAGAAGTTTTGAGTATTAAGAGGTGAGTATTGAGAATATTGTTAAAATCCATGATTTTAAGATTGACATAGGGCATAGGACATAGGACGAGAGACGAGAGATGAGAGACGAGAGACGAGAGAATAGAGAAGTAAAACGTTGGAATTAAAATCTGAAAGTTAGAAGATAGGAGTTAAAAATTATGAGTTGGTAGAATTGTGTATTGAGTTTTTATTTTTTCCTTACCAACAACCAACAACCAACAACCAACAACCAACAACCAACAACCAACAACCAACAACCAACAACCAACAACCAACAACCAACAACCAACAACCAACAACCAACAACCAACAACCAACAACCAACAACCAACAACCAACAACCAACAACCAACAACCAACAACGATTATCCAAATAAACCAACAGTAGATTAAAGTGCCCTTTCAAAATCAAACAAAGAGAGTATGTTTAAATTATTTGTAAAATTGGCGGTAAGATTTTTGTTTAAAAACAAGCTATATTCCTTTATCAATATTTTTGGATTGGCAGTGGGCATAGCTTCTTTTGTGCTGATTATGGTTTACGTAGGCTATGAACGCAGTTATGACAAATTTCCTGGGTCGGAAAATGTTTATAGGGTATTTATGGACTACTTGGAAGGCGAAGGTTTTGAGCCCGGTGATGCCATGACCTACAACCTTACGGGCCCTACTTTGGTACAGGAATTTCCGGAGGTTGAGGATTATGTGCGTTTTTTATATTTTGAAAAAATGACCTTCGTGGTGGGGGACAAGATTATTGATCAGCCTATGGGGTCATTAGCTGATGCCTCTTACTTCAATATTTTCAATTATCCTCTAATGAAGGGTGATAAGGAAACGGCTTTAAAAGAGCCCAATACCATTGTTCTGTCGCAGACCTTAGCTGAAAAATTATTCGGTGAAGAGAATCCGATGAAGAAAACATTAATGGTTGTTTGGGAAAATGAACGGGTGAATCTTACCGTTACCGGTGTAATGGAAGATATGCCCCGCAATGCTCATTATAGAAACAATTACCTTATTTCCTTTGCGACCGAGAAAACCTGGGGTGTGTTCCACGAAAGTCGTTTAGAGCCTAATTGGAATCAGAACAATTATTACACCTACATTAAGGTTGTTCCAAATACAGATTGGAAGGCTTTACAGTCGAAAATCATGACCAGCGATATTGAGAAAGACGAGGAGGAACGCCATAATATTGAACCTATTGAGTCTATACACTTGTATTCAGCCAAGCCTTATGAAGTGGAGGTAAATGGTAGTGGTACCCGAATTAAATTTTTGATGGCGATTGCCTTTGTTATCCTAGTGCTTTCATGGATGAATTACGTCAACCTTTCAACCTCCAAATCTTTGGAACGGGCCAAGGAGACGGGTATACGAAAAGTGTCCGGGGCGCAACGACCACAATTGATTGTTCAATCCCTGGCAGAATCCGTGCTGTTGAACGTGATTGCTATGGGCATTGGCCTAGGTTTGGTTTTACTGGTTTTGCCTTTCTTTGAGAAGATTTTAGATTTGCCCTTGCAATTAAATGCTCATGAGATATCCACTTGGCTGCCAATCATTGGTATTTTATTGGGCGGTATGTTATTGGCCGGGCTATATCCCGCTATTTTGTTGAGTGGGTATTCGCCTATTAAAGCCTTGAAGGGAAAAATTCAGACCACATCTGGCGAGCTGAACGTTCGCAAAGGCTTGATTCTGGCTCAGTTTACTATAACTATAGTTTTGCTAGTATGCACTTTGGTAGTGTCCAAGCAAATAATTTTTCTAAAAGATCAACCTATTGGGGTGGAGCTCAACCAGATCTTGGCCCTTAAGGGCGAAGTGGTTTCTGCCGATAACGATTCCATTCTGTTCACAAAATACAAAGTGCTAGTGTCGGAACTGGAAAAAATACCCATGGTAAAAAGCGTTTCCATGGCAAAAACCTATCCGGGCGACAGTTTTGACAACCTGTCGTCAAGTAGGGGTATGGTATTGCCCAGTGGCAATGATGACGATAAAAATATTACCTATCACTATTATGCCCAACCCAATTATTTTAATCTTTTGGGGATTGAATTTGTGGCCGGTTCTACTTTCATTCCTAGTGCCGGCAATGATACTGAACAGGTGGTAGTCAATGAAACATTTTTGAAAACAATGGGGCTTGGCGCTCCACAGCAAATTGTAGACAAAACTCTAAAATTTTGGGGCTATGAATGGCAGATTAAGGGAGTGATAAAAGATTACCACCACTTTGGTCTTAAAAGTGCATTGTTGCCCTTGGTGATTCGCTACCAGAATGATGCTGATAATGTTTTGGTGAAACTGGACGAAAAAGCCGTTACAAGCAACGGTATGTCTGCGGCAATCACCCAACTGAAGAATAAATGGGAAGAGGTTTTTCCAAAAGGAACCTTCGGCTATACCTTTTTGGACAAGAAGTTTGAAGCGCAATATGCCCAGGAACAGACTTTTGGCCAAGCTTTTAAAGTCTTTGCTGGAATCGCTATTTTAATTGCCATGTTGGGGCTTTTTGGCCTTACTTCATATACAGTCGTACAACGCAAAAAGGAAATAGGAATCAGAAAGGTTAACGGTGCTACCGTTTTCGAGGTTTTAAAAATGTTGAATATCAGTTTTGTAAAATGGGTTTTCATAGCTTTTTTAGTTGCCGCGCCAATAGCATGGTATGCCATGAATAAATGGTTGGAGGGTTTTGCATACAAGACCGAACTTAATTGGTGGATATTTGCCATTTCTGGGGGCGGGGCAATGCTAATCGGCCTCATAACAGTAAGCTGGCAAAGTTTTAGAGCCGCAATTGCAAATCCTGTTGACAGTATACGAACGGAGTGAGCTTTTTTAAGTTAAAAGTTATAAGTGGATAGGTTTGAGTAGTGAGGTATGAGTATTGAGAATGTTTTATAAATAAGAAGGTTGAATATTGACATAGGACATAGGACGTAAGACGTAGGGATTATTAGTTGAAAGTTAAAAGTTAGGAGTTAATAGTTATGAGAAATAAGCAATAAGCTTTTCTTTATTACATAGGACTTAAGAAGAAAGAGCGGTTGATTAAAAGTTATAAGAATTGAGATGTGAGTATTTTGATTTTTTCCTTACCAACAACCAACAACCAACAACCAACAACCAACAACCAACAACGAACAACGAACAACGAACAACGAACAACGAACAAATTATGCTACTAGAATTAAAGAACATTTTTAAATGGGTACAACAGGGAGGTCAACGGGTCTTTTTGTTAAAGGATGTCAATCTACAAGTGGAGGAGGGCGAATTTATTTCCATCATGGGGCCATCAGGTTCAGGAAAGTCGACGTTACTTAACGTTATTGGAATGTTAGATGATTTTGATGAAGGAGAATACCAGTTTTTGGGGGAATCCGTTCATCAGCTCAAGGAGAAGCATCGAGCTAATTTATACAAACAATACATCGGTTTTGTTTTTCAAGCGTATCATTTGATTGACGAACTTACCGTCTACGAGAATTTGGAAATGCCTCTCTTGTATAAAAAACATTCCTCGTCAGAGCGAAAGGCTATGGTGGCCGACATGCTCGACCGGTTTAACATTGTGGGGAAAAAAGATCTGTTTCCCGCTCAGTTAAGTGGTGGACAACAGCAGTTGGTGGGGGTTGCTAGGGCTTTGATAAGTAAGCCCAAATTGATTTTAGCCGATGAACCTACTGGAAATCTAAATTCCGCACAAGGAGAGGAAATCATGCAACTCTTTAAACAATTGAATGATGAAGGAGTCACGATTATACAAGTGACCCATTCCGAGAAAAACGCCGCGTATGGCAAAAGAATCATCAACTTACTGGATGGGAGGATGATTTAATGCTGTAGTCTGAGTTAAGAGTTAGTAGTTAATAGTTGTGAGTATTTAGTTGTAAGTATTGAGATTTGAGTATTGAGATGTGAGTATTTAGTTTTTTTTTGCTTCTTAGCAACGAGCAACGAGCAACGAGCAACGAGCAACGAGCAACGAGCAACGAGCAACGAGCAACGAGCAACGAGCAACGAGCAACGAGCAACGAGCAACGAGCAACGAGCAACCATCACCATCCCCTATTACCCCATTTCTCATTTAAATTCAAATGCTTTAGTATCTAGCCCTTATAGCTTATCTTTGTTGTTTAGAATGATTTTGTATAATGAAGATAGATAAAAAGCAAGTTTTAAAGGCGTTAGAAAATATTACGGTACCCGGAGAAGGCCAAAATATGGTAGAAAGTGGTGCGGTAAAGAATGTACAGATTTTTGGAGATGAAGTAGAAGTGGATATTTCTATTTCCAACCCAAGTTTGCAGGCACGTAAAAAAACGGAGGTTGAAATTCTCAAAGTCATTCACAGAGAGGTGTATGAAAAGGCTAAAATAAAAATAAACATCAAGGTAGACGCACCTGCGGCAAAACCAAAAACAAATGAAATTAAGGGCAAGCCCATTCCTGGTATACAGAATATAATTGCTGTAGCTTCGGGCAAAGGGGGCGTAGGTAAATCAACGGTTACGGCCAACTTGGCGGTTACTTTGGCCAAAATGGGCTTCAAAGTAGGTTTGTTGGATGCTGATATATACGGCCCGTCCATGCCTATTATGTTCGATGTAGCCAATGAAAAACCCTTGGCGGTCAATGTTGATGGTAAATCTAAAATGAAACCGGTCGAGAATTACGGTGTAAAACTATTGAGTATCGGCTTTTTTACCCAACCCAATCAGGCGGTTATTTGGCGTGGTCCTATGGCCTCAAAAGCTTTGAACCAAATGATATTTGACGCGGCTTGGGAAGAGCTGGATTTTCTTTTGGTTGACTTACCCCCGGGAACCGGAGATATACATTTAAGTATTATGCAGGCGATGCCAATAACAGGCGCCGTTGTGGTAAGTACGCCACAAGAAGTGGCATTAGCAGATGCTAAGAAGGGAGTGGCCATGTTTCAACAGGAAACCATAAATGTACCTGTATTGGGTATAATTGAGAATATGGCGTATTTTACACCGGAAGAATTGCCCAATAACAAATATTATATCTTTGGCAAAGAGGGAGCCAAATATTTGGCTGAGGATTTAGAGGTTCCTTTCCTTGGTGAAATTCCTTTGGTGCAGAGTGTTCGTGAAGCAGGCGACGTAGGGCGTCCGGCAGCATTGCAGACCGCTACCCTTATAGAAGAGGCTTTTGAGGAGCTTACAAAAAATGTAGTGCAAGAAGTGGTGAGTAGGAATAAAAGCCTTCCACCAACGGAAGCCATTAAAATAACAACTATGGCGGGTTGTTCCGCCGTTAAGAAGAAGTAGGTATGACAACAATGACTGCTGAAGAATTACGAACAAACGTAGAAAAGGCACTGGAAGAAATCCGTCCTTTTTTACAAAGTGATGGAGGTGATATTTCATTGGTTTCCATTGATAACGAAAACTCCGTAAAGGTAAAGTTAGAGGGTGCCTGCGTAGGTTGTTCGGTGAACCAAATGACCTTAAAAAGTGGGGTGGAGATGACCATTAAAAAATACGCTCCACAAATTGAAGAAGTTGTGAACATTGCTGAATAAGGCATAGTTCGTTAAAAAAAACGACCGCTGAATGATTCAAACAGATATTCTGATTATTGGAGCAGGCCCTACAGGGCTTTTTGCCGTTTTTGAGGCGGGCTTGCTACAATTAAAATGCCATTTAATCGATGCCCTGCCACAACCAGGCGGACAATGTGCCGAAATCTATCCCAAAAAACCTATTTACGATATTCCTGGTTTTCCGGAAGTTTTGGCAGGAGATTTGGTGGAGAACCTCATGAAACAGATTGAACCCTTTCAACCTGGTTTTACCTTGGGCGAACGGGCAGATACCATTGAAAAATTAGAGGACGGAAGTTTTATCGTAACTACTAATAAAGGAACCCAGCACAAAGCTCCTATTGTTGCCATTGCTGGTGGACTTGGTAGTTTTGAACCTCGTAAACCCTTGCTCGAAAATATTGGCAAGTTTGAAGACAACGGGGTGGCCTATATGATCAAAGACCCTGAAGTGTATCGTGATAAGAAAGTGGTTATTGCTGGTGGAGGCGACTCAGCACTCGACTGGAGTATTTTCTTGGCCGATGTTGCCTCAGAAGTGACCTTGGTACACCGTAGGAATGAATTTAGAGGGGCATTGGATTCCGTTGAAAAAGTACAGCAGCTTAAAAATAAAGGGAAAATCAACCTGATTACGCCTGGTGAGATTGTGGCATTGCACGGGGAAGCGCATTTGGAATCAGTGCTTGTTAGAAAGAAAACGACTGCCGTGGAGGACATTAAGCTCGAGGTAGACCATTTTATTCCTCTTTTTGGCCTTTCTCCCAAATTAGGTCCTATTAGTGATTGGGGGCTGGAGATTGAAAAAAATGCCATTAAGGTAAATACTTTTGATTATCAGACCAATGTACCTGGTGTTTATGCCATTGGAGATATAAATACCTATCCCGGTAAGTTGAAGCTTATACTTTGTGGTTTCCATGAAGCCACTCTCATGTGTCAAAGTGCTTATCAGCGTATCTTTCCAGATAAAAAATATGTTATGAAATACACCACGGTTGGGGGTGTTTCAGGTTTTGACGGTTCTAAAAAAGAAGCTCCTAAAGCAGTAGTAAAGGCGATTGAATAAGTTAGGGGGTAGGAAGATAGGATTTAGGAAGATAGGAGAAAGTTATAGCAATTGATTAGATAAACAGTTTAAAAATGGCTGTTAAAAGGTTTGAAGACTTATTGGTATGGCAAAAATCCCAGAATTTCGCTGTTTCCCTTTACCAAGCATTTTCGAATTTAAAAGATTTTGCCTTTAAGGATCAAATTCTCCGCGCTTCAGTTTCAATTTCTAATAATATTGCTGAAGGATTTGAGCGTAGAACCAATACGGATTTCACAAGATTCCTTTACTTTGCAACTAGTTCCAATAGTGAAGTGCGATCAATTTTATATTTGTCCGAAAAATTGAACTTTTTAAGTAAAGTTGAGTCGGATGCATTAATTGAAACGTCAAATGAAATTTCTAAGATGCTTTACGGACTAATCAATTCAATGAAATAAGACTAGTTCACTAATACCTAAATACCAAATTCCTTTTAATGGATATTAAAATAAAAATTACGGATCGCGAAGGGGTTACCCATGAAGTAGAAGCCCCAACGGACATGAACATGAACCTTATGGAAGTGGTAAGGGCCTACGAGCTCGCCCCGGAAGGAACCATTGGTGTTTGCGGTGGAATGGCCATGTGTGCTAGCTGCCAGTGCTATGTAAAATCTAACCATGCACTTCCTGAAATGTCAGACGACGAAGATGCCATGTTGGCCGAAGCCTTTAATGTTGAAGACAATAGTCGTCTGGGGTGCCAGATACACATGACCGAAAAGTTAGATGGACTTGAGGTAGAATTGGCCCCTGAAAGTTAAATTCTAGCCTGGTAGGTAAATAAGTTGTAGTACCTGCCCTCTTTTGCAATGAGTTCATCATGGGTACCGCGTTCCGCGATACGTCCGTTCTCAATGACCAGTATCTGATCCGCTTTTCGAATGGTGCTTAAACGGTGTGCGATAACAAAGGTGGTTCTGCCTTCCGTTAACGTTGCCAAACTTTTCTGGATCAAAGCCTCGCTTTCAGTATCCAAATTGGAGGTAGCTTCGTCCAAAATCAGAATTTTCGGGTTGGCCAAGATGGCTCTTGCAATCGCAATTCGCTGCCGTTGCCCGCCAGAAAGCTTAACGCCTCTTTCACCGATCAATGTGTTGAGTCCTTCATCAAAACGGTCTGTAAATTCATTTACGTAGGCTGCTTTGACAGCCTCTTCTAATTCTTCTTCCGTAGCATCAGGTTTCGGAAAAAGAATGTTATCGCGAATACTTCCTTCGAACAAAAAATCATCCTGCAAAACGACTCCCAAAAATTGCCTGAAGCTGGTAAGGTCTACCTTGGCCAAATCTTGGTTATCTATAATAACTTGTCCCTCATCAGGGGTTAAAAAACTGGCCCCTAAACTGGCAATGGTTGATTTGCCCGACCCAGAACTTCCTACCAAAGCAACTACTTCCCCGGCCTTTACATCAAAACTGATGTTATGGAGAACGTCCTTATCCTCTTCGTAAGCGAACGAAACATCCTTAAAACTCATGTTTCCTTGAATTTCAGAAAGCACAATAGTGCGGTCTTTTTCGTCAGCCTCTGAAATTTGATTCATTAATTCCTCAGTACGATCTAACCCTGCCAAGGCTTCGGTCAACTGACTGCCTATATTGCTCATTTGAACGATGGGAGCGACCATCAGCGCCAAAAGAAAGGTAAATTCAAAATACTCTCCGGTAGATAGTTCTCCCTGCATCATCAAATACCCTCCGTAACCCATCATAATTCCGGTGGTAGCCAATCCCAATAAAAAAGTGGAAGAACTGGTCATCACTGCGGTGGCGGTCAAACTTTTCTTAACGTTTTTGTAGAGACGTTCAACCCCTTCTTCAAAAACTTTTCCTTCCTGTTCTTCGGCATTGAACCCTTTGATTACGCGAATTCCTCCCAAAGTTTCCGTTAGCCTACCCTTTACTTCGGCATTTATTTTTCCGCGGTCCCTAAAAACCGGACGGATTATTTTAAAGGCCTTTAAAGCGATAAAGGCAAAGAGAATTAAGGGAATGAAGGTCAATAAGGTCATTGTAGGGCTAATTGTCAATAAAAGGATCAATGAACCTATGGCGGTCAAAGTACCCCCAACAAGTTGGACGAGTCCTGTACCAATTAAGTTGCGAACCCCTTCCACATCGCTCATAATTCTTGAAACCAAGGCTCCTGATTTCGTATTGTCAAAAAAACGAACTGGTAAGGAGAGTACTTGTTTTTGTACTTGTGCACGAAGTTCTGATATCATGTACTGCGCCTGAATACTGAGTACTTGGGTAAGTAAAAATGACATGGCCGCTTGAATCAAAAAGGCTAAAATTACAACAGCCACCAATATTTTGAGTAGGTCATAGTTCTTGTTAGGTACAATATCATCTAAAAAATACCTTAGGGATACCGGCGCAACAAAACTTGCGGCCTTACTGATGACGATTAAAAGGAGACCGAGAAAAACCAGTTTTCTCCTTGGCCAAATGATAGTTTTAAATGCAGTTAGAATACTAACTTTTTTGTCTGACATAAGAATCTTGAAAGTTGCAAAAATAAAGCATTTGATCCAGAAGGGCCTAGATCGAAGTTGATGGCAATTTCTCTAAGGAGGATTATTCCGAGTCTTTAGTGATGATAAGAGTGGCCTTGGAGCCGGTAGAAAGTAGCCATTTGTTGGAATAAATCAATTTACCTTGGTCGTCATAAACGTCTACTTGTGCCGTATTAGGCGCGGATGAACCAACATTCAAGGCTTCAAAATCGATACGATTGAATCCGGGTTCTAGGTCAAGGTTAATGCCTTTAAAGCTTCCTATAAGAAGTATATTAGGGTCTACTACCTTGTCATTCAGATATATTTTTACCCGGTCACCATCCACATATTCATGGTCTCTGCAAACAATACCTACAAATTTGCCAGAGCTTTTTACATCACCTAGATACATATCGGAAAAATGCTGTTTAGAACCTTCTTTAGGTTCCCTTGGTCCTGCTTTGGGGTCAATTTTCATTCCGTAACCTGCCTGTACCAAATTGCGGTCGTCTACCATCTTAACGGGGTTTCGGGTGGTCATGTTTAAATTGGTTTCCGGATTGTCTACGACGGAGGGTATATTCAATGAAGTTCCTTCTTGGGTTTTTTTGGTGTCATCTATTTTATTGGCAGCCTCAATCTTCAACTCCTTTTGTACAGGAATATCGGTTTGTGCTATAGTTGAAGAACATAGCAATAGAAAGAAGCACGTTATGTAGAAAATTTTCCTATACATACCAAAGACAAGTAAAGATAACAAATACCCTGCCACAGGGACCTAACGCAATGTTAAAACGATAAATTACGATAAATCGTATGGGCAATTAACTCGTGGCCCTTTGGGTTGGGGTGAATAGGGTCTTGGTCATAGCAATTTTCTTGTTGCTCCAATAAAGGTGTGTGGATATCAATTTCTAACTGGGAAACAGGATGTTCCATCTTTAGGACAATTTCCTTAAATTCTTGTAGAACCTCCGTTTCGTACTTTGGGTAGGGGTTTTTATAACCGTAAGGAATAGAATCTGAGAGATGGTCTAGGGGAGCGGCATTAAGCGCTAATGGTGGAGGGCTTAAAAGAATGGCGCCAATGTTTTTTTGGCGTAACTTCTCAAGGAAGGAGTATACCCCAATTTTATAGCTGTTGAACAATTCTTCAGATGGAGGTCCATAAATACCGCAGTTAATTCCGTAACAAAAAAGCGCCATGTCAATAGGGTTTTTTGCAAGGATGTCATCAAGCCTTTCAAAAAGGTATGGTCTTGGTCCTGGATGGTCTTCTTCCGTTAGGCCGGAAACTGTTTCACTACTTTTACCAAAGTTGATGAGTTTTATTTGTAACTCGGGATGTTCTTCATTCAATTTTTCTTGAAGTAGCTCCACATACCCATGTCCTCCGGCATTGGTAATGCTATCGCCAAAGCAACCGATAACCATGTTTTTCCTCAATTGAAATTTTTGCGATTCTGAACAGGAAGCCAAACTGCCCGCTATTAGGGCAAAAATCGAAGAATGGATAAATTGTCTTCTATTCATATAAAATAGGTTGCTGACTTAGAGCGAATTAATTTACATTATTTCCAAGTTTTTTTCAGGAAATTGAGAAAGTTTAAGTGAAAAATCTTTTCGATGTCTTTTTTTTCATAACCGCGATCTTTCAGGAGAGTAGGTACTTTTTGTAAATCTGCAATTGTATCTAAATCCATAGGGCATTGCTCCGTTCCAAAACCTCCGTCCAAGTCAGTGCCGATACCTACATGATCGGTATTTCCAGCGATTTGACAAATATGATCGATATTATCCGCCATTTGTTGCAGCGAACAATTCATGCCTTTTGGAGTGGATTGACCGCGAACCCAATTGGGTACCATCATCCACGAATCTAAAACCACTCCAATGACAGCGCCCCTTCCAACTAATTCTTTGATTTGTTCATCTGAAAACTGTCTATTGTGGTCAACGAAGGCCCTGCAATTGTTATGGCTTGCCCAGACCGGACCTGAATAAATATCCATTGTTTCCCAGAAACTTTGATCACAAAGGTGAGTGGCGTCTAGAATAAGGTTAAGGCGTTCAATTTCTTTAAGCAAATCTTTTCCTTTTTTGCCAATTCCTCCAGAGGAATCGGTTCCAAAGGCATAGGTCCCAGGGCCGTAGTGTGCCGGACCAATGGCTCGCAAACCTGCTTCGTAAGACTTTTCAATATAATCAATGGAGACAATAGAATCCGCTCCTTCCAAAGAAAGTATGTAGCCGATGGTTTTTTCTTTGTCATTGGTAGAATTCCAATACTCGAGATGGTTATTGAGCTCTTCCCAATTGGTGATTTGTGTTAGTTCCCCTACATCTTCCATGGCCTTGTACCAAGCTAGCTGACCTTGGGTTTGTGCCCACGCCTGTTGAGGAGAGTTCCATCCGGGTAACGGGTTTTCCTTTTTTACGTACCGAGCGATTTGTGTGGCTACACAAAAACCAATATTTCCTTTTCTCATCGCATCGAAAGAAACGGTATTGTTTCCACGATCTGGCTTATCGGTCATGCCTTGTTCACTTCGTCTAATTTCATCAATAGGCCACCTGAGGTCACGGTTCCATTCCAAAGCATTCATAGAAAGGTCTAAATGGGCATCAAATATAAATTCGCTCATATATGTATCGATTGATTTCGGGCGGCCACTTTCCAACTTCCAACAATTTCATTGTTTTCTACTACTTGTAAATAATCATATTTTGCTACAGTAGGGCAGATGTGTTGGGGAATGGCATACACTATGTCACCAATTTGGTACGCCTCGCTTTTATTCGTATTAATCACAAAATGTTCCTCACTTTGTCCCACTTGTTCAAAGCTGTCTTCATTTAAGAATTGCACCCGGGGGAAGCCCATTTCAGGGGCCAACCATTTGTGCCCTAGGTCCAAACAAAGAATGTCTTCTTTGGGCTTGCTTAAAACTCGGGTGGCAAGAACAGCCGCCATTTTAAATTTCATCTCAGGAAAAGAGTTTCCGTAGCCAGCATCCCATAAAAGAGTGGTACCTGGGCTCGTCTCTACACCTTCCCGCAAACAGTGAAAGGGAAAGGTTGGAGAACCTCCAGCAACTATTGAGGGTACCGCTAACCCTTCTTTTTCAAGACTGTTTTTAAAGTCCATAACCGACTGAAAAGCTCGGTCGCAGTCCTTTTTCCGCTGTTCAAAATCCGTGTTTCTGAGGTGTCCGTCATAGACATGCAGGCCCATTACCGCAATACGAGAACTAGCGGTCATGGATTTGTACAATTTGAAGGCATGGTTGTTAGGAGAAATTCCCGTACGGTTCATTCCATTGTTGATATCGAGCCATAAAGAGACGCTCATTTTTTCCTTGTCTGCAGTGTCCGATATCTTTTTCAAGATGGATGGGTGGTCAACAAGGGTCGAAAATTCCGTTTGTGGACACGTTTTCATCAGCCTTAGGAATCGGTCTATATTGGCACCTACCGGCTGCATGGCCAATAAAACGTCTTTAGCTTTATTTTGGGCCAAAAGCTCGGCTTCAGCAATGGTTGCGCATTTAAACTTCTGGATACCACTTTCCAATTGCATGTTGATGATTTCCGCAGTTTTATGGGTTTTAATATGAGGGCGGAGATTTTTAACGCTCCCCGCCATTTCGATCATCAAATCAATATTGCGCCGGATGGCTTTGGGGGATACCAAAAGTGCGGGTGTAATGGTTTCTTCGGGATTATGAAGGCAGTACCAATCCTTTAGTATCATCGTTACTTATGTAGTTCAAACATCGCCTCTATTTCTACCGAAATTCCTCCGGGAAGTATCATACCCACGGCACTTCGCACGCCAACACCGTTTTCTGGGCCGAAAACCTCGGACATAAGTTCGCTAAATCCGTTGATGACCAAAGGTTGGTCTCCAAAATCTGGATGGGAGTTGACCATGCCCAAGGTTTTTACAATACGTTTGATGCGGTCAATATCTCCAAAATGGGTTTGAATGGTTGAAAGCATGGTAAGCCCTACTTGTCTGGCTCCCTTTTTTGCTTCTTCCAAACCAGTATCGTGCCCCGCCCGTCCTTTCATCAGGCTTCCATCCGGTAGCATAGGGCCTTGACCGGAAACGTATAGAAAATTGTCTACTACCAAAACCGGTTTGTAAAGGCCCGCAGGTGGAGGTGCGGGAGGCAAAACTAATTCTAATGTTCTGATTCTTTTTGAAGGAGATTCGCTCATATTCTTAAATAAATGTGTTCAAGATTAATACCCCGATCAATCCCATAACACCCACTGTGGTTTCCATTACGGTCCAAGTTTTAAGGGTGTCCTTTATGGATAAGTTAAAATATTCTTTATACAGCCAAAAACCGCCATCGTTCACGTGGGAAAGCATTAAACTTCCGGAGCCAATGGCCAAAACCATTAATTCGGCACTTGTTCCGGAGTTTTCAATCAACGGTAGCGCAATACCTGCAGCTGTAAGTCCGGCTACCGTAGCAGACCCCACGCATACCCTAATAACCGTTGCAATAAGCCATGCCAAGATAAGTGGCGAAATACTGGAACCTTTGAGCATTTCACCTATGTATTCACTTACCCCGCTGTCTATCAAAACTTGTTTTAGCCCTCCGGCACCGGCAATGATTAAAAGTACCATAGTAATGCCCGAAACGGCATTGGAAACGGAATCCATGATTTCTTTCATCTTTTTGCCTCTTGCCAGCCCCAAGGTATAAATGGCAACTAGTACGGAAATGAGCATGGCAATTACAGGGTCCCCTAAAATATCCGTTATTTTTCTCAGGATATTTTCCTCTGGAAGAAATAAAGCCACCAGTGACGCCAAACCAATTAAAATTACCGGTAGTAAGGCTGTAATAATACTCACCGCGGTATTGGGCATTTCTTCATCCTTTAAAACAACAGGGTTTAAAAATTCCTTAAGCGGCGTAGCCTCTACATTTTTTATAGTTCTGGAAAACAAAGGGCCGGCGACAATAATTGCGGGAATGGCCACAATAATACCGTATAATAAGGTTTTGCCAATATCTGCATTAAACATGATTGCAATACCCGTTGGTGCAGGATGTGGTGGTAAATATCCATGGGTAACGGATAGGGATGCCAACATGGGAAGTCCCACATAGATGAGAGGTAGACCGGTAGCGGCGGCAACCGTGAAAACCAAGGGGATTAAAATAACAAATCCAACTGTATAGAACATGGGTATACCCACTATAAAACCGGTAAGTACTACGGCCCACTGAATATTTTTTTTGCCAAATTTGTTCACCAATTGTGTGGTAATCCTTTGAGCTGCACCACTATCGGCCACAAGTTTGCCTAACATGGCTCCCAAGCCTAAAATTAATATGAGGTACCCCAAGGTACTGCCAATTCCCTTTTGTATGGATTCAGATACGGTAATGAAATCCATACCTTCAGCAACTCCCACTAATAAGGAAACAATGATAAAAGCAATGAAAGCGTTGAGTCTAAAACGTGCAATTAGTATAAATAGGAGAATAATCCCGGCAATTACAATGGCAAGTGGCATAGGTTGAATTTATGAGTCGGTTAAATATACAATTTTGAAAAATCTCTAAGGATTTTTGAGAATTTATATGTTCTAATTGACTTTAATTTTGGATTGTCTGCTTAAATAGCCCAATGACTGTAAAAATTTATCGGTTTCAAAAACAGTTTCTTTGTACATGTCCTTGAATTGCGGATTAAAAAAACCATGGATTTTATCTTTATAAATGTGTAATTCGCATCTTCCTCCCGTTTTCTCCATTACAGTCTGATAATAGGCGGCAGTCTCTACGGGAATGTACCGGTCTTTGGTACCTAAAAAGAAAATGGTGGGCGGCGGGTCTTTTTGTATGTTATGAAGAGGAGAGAAATCCTTATAGGCACTTCCAATACGTTCATAACCGTAACCGGCCGGGCCATTGTCAATTACGGGGTTAAACAAAATCAGGGCGTTTGGTTTGCAATCAACAGAAATATCATCATTGGGGTCGTTATATTTTTGGATAAATGCAGTGGCAGCTGCTAGATGACCTCCTGCAGACCCACCATAGGCTGTAATTCTGTTGGGATCGATTCCTAAATCATCAGCGTTTGAACGAACATACCTCATAGCGGTTTTGGCATCTTCAAGAGCTATGAAAGGAGAAGTACCGTGTTTGGATTCCGTACGGTAATCTGCCAAAATACAGACCATGTTACGTTTGCTGAAGTATTTTGCTTGCTCTAGGAAATGATGACGGTCCCCATTGCGCCATCCTCCTCCAAAAAAGAATACGATGGCCGGAAGCGGTTTTCTGATTTCCTTTTTTTCAGGTCGGTAGATTTCCAAATACAGATTAACGGTGTCAATTTGTTTATATCTAATAGTTTCCTGTCCACATAAAGTTGTGAAAACAAGAGAAAAAATAACTGGTAAAAGGTTTTTAATCATTATTGGGTAAAGATGTAAATTCTTTTCTTTTTTCATTGAACCATGTTTGCATTTTTTCCGGATTCTGCATTAGCCCCTGCATTTTATTCATTGCTTCTAAATGGTCTTTATCGCCTTTTTGAAACATTTCCATTCCGTGTTTTTTGCTTAGTTCGGCCATTTCTTCAAAAGTTTCTGCATGGAACTCTTGGTTGCAGGCACCTCTTAGTTGCTTACAGGTCATTGTTTTCATAAGTTGAGATTTTTATTTAGTTGTTGAGCCATCTTTTTGACTAATCCTTAGAAAGTTACAAAAACCCGTGAATTATGATTTAAATGACCTGAAAGCTGAGTCTTATGGCTGTATACTTGGATTGGGAAATTTGCGCATTGGAGAGTAGCGAATATACGTGTCAAAAATCTCTTTGTCCGGACCTACAACTCTTGGGTCGTTGGTTTCTTTTAGTACTGTAACCATTGCCTCTCTCATTTCGTCCTCTATCATTTGATGGCTTTCGCTACCGGCAAGGTTGTTAATGCAATCAGGGTCTTCTTTAATATTAAAAAGTTCGTACTCAGGTCTTTTGCCAACTGCAAGCTCAAAATAAGGTGCTATTTTGGGCTGATGCTGATTTTCAATAAGAAAGGTCTTAGTGGGGCAGTCATCAATATCCATAAATGCTGTATCCGGAATAAATTTTCCGTCCTCATCCAAGCCATACATAGGCATAAGTTCCGTGGAATCTTTGGGGTGGTACTTTTGAGGGGCACCAGCAGGCCAAAGATTTGGGTTCATATTCCAGATATATAAATAGTCTCCACCTTTAATAATTCTTTGTGGATACCCCTTGTTTAAATACCTGCTAGATGAATGTCTTTCTCTTCCTGCCAAGGTGTATTTTCTAGTGGGGTCAACAATTCCCGACTCCTTGGACTTTAGAATATGGGAGAAGCTTTTGCCGGAAATGGGCATCATTCCATCTGTAGAAGTTTCTGTAAGTTCAAGTAGTGTAGGAGCGAGGTCTACAAACCCCAGAGCATCCTCCACCATTCTGCCTCCTGGAAATTCCTTTGGGAATTTAATGGCCATAGGAACGTGAACGCCATGATCATAGCCATTGGCTTTAGCTCTGGGAAATGGCATTCCGTTATCTGCTGTGACAATGACAATGGTATTGTCCAATTCCCCAGTTTCTTTTAGATATTCCAACATTCGCTGTAAATGCAGATCAAACCATTCTATTTCCACAGCATAATCAAGCAGGTCTCCCCTGATTATATCATTGTCCGGTAAAAAATCGGGCACTTGGGCATCCGCCAATTTCTTGCCCCTTCGCATCCAAGAGTCCTGTTCATATTTTCTATGAGGTTCTGTACCGCCATACCAGAAAAAGAAAGGTTCGTCCTTTCTGGTTTGCTCCATGAAATGTTTAAAGTTTTCAAAATAATTGGTAGTGTTGATACCACTAGCAAAGCGTTCATCATTATCTTCGGTATATCTAATTTCACTGTGCTCCACTCCCGCGGCATTCGCCCTTCTGAAAAGGGAACCCTGTGCATCGGAGGCGTATTTGAAAGGGCCCACGCCTTTACCGGTCCTTCCTGTTTTGTAACCGTTCTTTTCCAAAAGGTCTATGAACGAAACATGTTTTTTAAGCCATGAAGAGGCATGTTGTCCAGATTGTTCATTTTGCCAGTGGTACCTGCCCGTAACAATGGAACTACGGGAAGGGGCGCATCCGGGAGATCCGGCATAAAAATTTTTAAAATAAATTCCCTCTTTGGCAATTTGATCAAAAGCGGGGGTGTTGATATAGGTGCTACCACCAAAACTGGTGTGGCCAAAAGACTGATCGTCACTTATGGCAAATAGAATATTGGGCCGTTTGGATTTTGGGTTTTGTTCACGCGGAGTTTCCTTGCAATTCCAGAGCGTTAGTGCGAATAACAGCGTAAGGAACTGCACAGATACATTTTTCTTGTGCATTTTTATCTAGAGTGTTTATTGTTAAGAGATAAAAATAAGAAATTAGAGCTAGCTATTCGATTTTATTAGGGGATAGTCCGCTTTTTAACGGAAAAAGTGAAGACAAAATTACCCCAAGCGGTAATCTGCCAATTTTTGCGGTCCTTCCAATAAAAGTCTCACTACCCTTAAAAAGCCATCCTCTGTGGTGGCAATTTGCCATTTGATGAGTGAAATTTCACCATTTACTATTTCAATACCCGTAATACTCCTTGGGTGAACGCAACTCCCATCATTAAAAAAAGGAATGTCTCCCGGTTCTGGAAACCGTGGTCTGTGCGTATGGCCTACTATGGTAAGAAGTAACTTTTTGTTTACTATCCACTTTTTAATCCTTCTTTCTATTTTAATGAGTTCTGTATAGTTTTTCGCCGGACTAGTGGGGTCTGCAATGCCCCAAACCTGTAGGGGTTTCCATAATGCTCTCACCAAAAATCTACTCCAGCGCCAAAATGTATAGTTCCACCAATCTGCTTGATGGCCATGTGCAAGGAAAATCTCTTGGCCTGTATGCGAATGCTGTAGGATAACCGCTTCATTATAGCTAATGCCCTCAAATAATTCCTTGTCTTCGCCATCTATGGGTTCAAAATAACTGCTGAGATGTTTTTTTACATAGGTGGGGTCCTTATAAACCATATCATGGTTTCCCCAAATCATATGAAGACGTTTTTCCAAGTGAAATTTCCTAAGAAGCTGATAGACGTTTTTGTGCGCCTCAAAAATGGATTCAAAGCTTATATTTTCCCAAAGTTCATCGCCATCACCCAGTTCGCAATATTGAAATCCTTCTTTGTAATAGAAGTTGAGGGCGTGGAAGTAGATATTTCTGTTGTTGGCAAAATCATCGGCAAAACTATTATCACCCCTGTGGCAATCGCTAAAGAGAATAAATTTTGATCCGTCATCAAAAGATACTCTTTTGGCATTCTCATAGGCTTTGGATAATCGTTTAAATGAAGACATTGAAACTCTCAAGTTATATGCGGTTACTAATTTAAGCAGTAAATCAAGACTTAAAAGCAAAGAGTTGATAATCCATAGAACTTTTTAATACAGCAATACACCGGATTCCGATGTGGTGTTATTAGTTAAAAAGCTTATAAGGTGGGTTGTGAGGTGTCTATTGGTGGTATTAGCTACCTAATAATTTTGTAATTTTGCAATTAGTTTTACGACTTACTATGGGTATGGCAAATCTTAATCATAAGGAGTTACCGCTAAAGCAGCTTATAAGTTTCAACAAACTGTTGCAACGGTATGAGGTCATGGCTCAAAGTGACAATGAATATTTGGCAAAAAAAGCAAGACGTATTCTGGAGGCCCAAGAACCTTATCCAGAATTAAGAGAGGGCTTTACAGATGTTAAGTTGCTGGAGAAGCATAAGGATTTGATTCATTTGCTTTTGCAGGACCTGTTTTCTGAAGTGCTAACGGAAAATGAAATAAAAACTGCTTCCCTCCCCTATGATAATACCATTTTCAACTCCTCAAAGAGGTTTCAAAAGATTATAGAGGAAGCAGGACAAGGCAGCGACTTTGTGCCTGAAATGCGTAACATGCCAGATGACCAAATGTATGTGATGGCATGTACCGTAATTCTAACTTTTTATTACGGACTACCGTTGGATTTTAAACGTCCTTTCTTTTATGATATTCCGGATGCCAATGGGGTTATGAGACATTATCGCATTCTTTACAATGCGGATTTTATTGAGCTTTTGCCTACGGAAAAAGCAAAGAAACTTTCCCAGACTGATGTTGAGGAATTGCTGGATAACTTTGACAATATAGAGCTGTGGAAGGAAAAAATTCCGCCAAACAGTTTTGTTTCCAAGGGATTTGTTATTTCCAATATGTTCGATGTTACCGTTGAACATTCCATTTCAGAATTGAAATCCAGCTTAATAGCTAGTGATAAGCGTGATAGTGAGGGGTTTGTAGATAATTTGCAGGCAACTTTTCAGTCGTTCTTTAACAAAGCCAGTATCCGTTCCGGTTTTATGACTTTTAATGCAAAGACAGATAGTTTTGAGCCAGTATATGGCGCGGGAATGGATAGCTTTGTACTTGGTAATATGGATGTGAAGAACTGTAATGAGATACTTTGCCCAGAATCCTACAAAAAACTTTTAAAGGACAATACCTTCTTTGCTATTTCTGATGTGGATAGGTATGCGGAGCAATCCGAAGCTCCGCTTTATAAAAATTTACAGCAGCAAGGTATTAAGAGTGCCGTTTTTGCACCTATTGCGGATAAGGATAATTTATTGGGGGTATTGGAATTGGTGTCTACCGATAAGAATGCGCTTAACAGTGTAAACGCCAACAAGCTTCAAGATGTAATGCCTTTTATAGTTTCGGCTGTTCTGAGGTCCAAAGGAGAAGAAGAAAACTTAATAGATGCGGTAATTCAACATGAATGCACTTCTGTTCATGAAGCCGTATATTGGCGCTTTCAAGAAGAGGCCAAAAGGTTCATTAAGGAAGATTTGGAAGGTGCCCAACCTACTTTCAGGGAAATCGTTTTCAAAGATGTACATCCGCTTTACGGTCAGATAGATATAAAAAATTCCTCGGACGCAAGAAATGTTGCTATCCAAAGAGATTTAATGATTCAACTTTCCACGGTAAACAAAGTGCTGGAGGCGGCATGGGTAAAGAATAAATTACCCATTTACGAGGAGTTGATGTTTCGTGCAAATGATCACATGGATAGCATTAAGGAAAGCTTGAATACCAATAGTGAACAGGCTATTTTTAATTTTGTGGCAGATGAGATTCATCCGGTATTTTCGCATCTAAAAAAATCGGATTCGGAAATAGCCAATTTAATTTCTTCGTATGAGTCATCCATAGATATGGGAACGGATTCTTATTATGATCATAGGAGAAACTACGATGAAAGTGTGATGCTGATCAATAAGAAATTAGCGGCACTGATCGATAAAAAGCAACAAAATGCACAAGCCATGTTCCCTCATTATTTTGAGCGGTACAAAACAGATGGTGTAGAGCATAATATTTATATAGGCGATTCTATTTCAGGTGATTTGCCGTATGACCCCATTTATCTTAATAATTTAAGATTGTGGCAATTACAGGTTATGTGCGAAATGGAAAACGCACATTACAAATTAAAACCTGAACTACCCGTTCCTTTAGATGTAGCTTCTTTAGTTTTGGTATATAACACATCCTTATCAATTAGATTTAGAATGGATGAAAAGAGGTTTGATGTGGACGGAACCTATAATGCCAGGTATGAAGTTATCAAAAAACGTATAGACAAGTCCTATATCAAGGGCACCAATGAGCGTCTAACCCAGCCTGGAAAGATGGTTATAGTATATTCCCAGAAGAAGGATGAATTGGAATACTTACGCTACGTCAAGTTTCTTAAGTCCAAAGGTTATTTTAGCGGTAAGGTAGAAATCGTTGAACTAGAAGGATTGCAAGGTGTGTCTGGATTAAAGGCAATAAGGGCCGATATTCTTTACAAAACCGCCGATAAAGCGAACAAGGATACCTATACGTACGAAGACCTTATGGAGGAATTGAAATCCTAAGGAGTCCCTTTCCGTTTTACGTGATATTTTAAAGTTCACAATCTGTATCTTAGTCATATGAATTTACAGAACGAGCTTCATAATGCTTCTTTGTTCCAAAATTTAGAACTTTTGGCGCAACAAGTAGTGGAAGGTTTTATAAGCGGTATGCACAAAAGTCCCTTTCACGGATTTTCTGCTGAATTTGCAGAGCATAAAATTTACAACGCCGGGGAAAGTACCAAGCATATAGATTGGAAGTTATATGCTAAAACGGATAAGTTGTATACCAAAAAATATGAAGAGGAGACCAATTTACGGTGTCATATGATTTTAGACAACTCCTCCTCCATGCACTATCCTCACACGGGAAATTTGTCCATTTCCAACTTAAATAAAATAGGTTTTGGAGCTTTGGCCATAGCTGCCTTAATGAATGTTCTAAAGAGACAGAGAGACGCAGTGGGCCTCAGTATATTTTCAGATGAATATGATTACTATGCTCCAGAAAAAGGCAGTGAGAGGCACCATCAAATGTTGTTGTCAAAACTAGGGGAGGTTAGTGAAGAAACAAATCCAGCTAAGAATACCAGAACCTATACTTTTTTACATCTGATTGCCGAAAAAATTAAAAGGCGAAGCCTTATCTTTTTGTTTACGGATATGTTTCAAACGGAAACAGATGACGAAAAACTATTTGAAGCCCTAAGGCATTTAAAGTATAATAAGCATGAAGTGGTGTTATTTCATCTGATGGACAAGGCCACGGAACTCAATTTTAATTTTGACAATGTGCCTAAACGTTTCGTAGATGTTGAGACGGGGGAACATATAGATTTGTATAGCGAAGGAGTTAAAGGGGATTATGAGAAACGCTTAAAAGCTTATTTTGAAGCACTTAAATTGAAGTGCGCACAATACCGAATCAAGTATGTGGAAGTTGATATTAAGGCCGATTTCTCAAGGGTCTTAAATACATATTTGGTGGAGCGAAGAAATTTTTTGTAGAAAGGAGATTTTTTTAATTAAATAGTTTGTACAATTAAGAAAGGGGTGTATATTTGCACTCGCTTTACTGAAGTAGTAACAAGGTTTGAATTTCGCTGTTGCGAAAGTCCTAATTCAATAAGGGTAAAATCATTGGTCTGGTAGTTCAGTTGGTTAGAATACCTGCCTGTCACGCAGGGGGTCGCGGGTTCGAGTCCCGTCCAGACCGCTAGTAAAATCAAGCCCTCACAGATGTGAGGGCTTTTTTGTTTCACTCCATTGCACGTAGATTGCACGCAGGTAGAGGGGTATATTTTGCATCTATCTAATTTGGCAAATTAGTAATAATCAATTGATGGAGAGACAATTGCATTTCAACTAAGCTTAAGTAGTCTATTAGTGGTTACTGAAATTCTTTAATTATGAAAAATTCACTTCAGGAGCATATTTTTATCACAAGCAGCCTTACATTTCAGCTACACTAACTTCTGCGACAATAGACACAACCATAAATTATAGCTAGTTTTGTATTAACAAAACTTCAATACAAAGTGCTGCTAGAACGGCTAAAACATATTATTGAGCAGGGCGAAGGTACTAGAACCGAATTCAAAGAATCTCGGTCAAAGCTGCCTAAAAACTTATTTGAGTCTATCTGCGCCATGCTCAATAGAGACGGCGGGGATATTCTTTTGGGCGTAAATGATAGCGGTGTTGTTACTGGAGTGGATAAAAAGAATGTGGAAGAACTCAAAAGTAATTTGATTACACTCTCCAACAATGCCAATAAATTGGATCCTCCATTTATTCTTTTCCCCCAGGAATATGAAATTGGGGATGAAACAGTAATTCATATCCAGGTGCCAGCAAGTTCCCAAATGCACAAAAGCGCAGGCCATATTTTTGATAGAAGCAGTGATGGGGATTTTAAGGTGGGCGAGCCGCAATTAATAGCGGATATCTATAATAGAAAACGCAACCATTATTCTGAGGGTACGATTTATCCATTTGTAAAGCTATCTGATTTTAATTCGAAGTTGTTCACGCGAGCAAGGAAATTGATTCGGGGAAATAGTCAAAACCATCCATGGTTATTACTCTCCGACGAACAATTGTTGCAAAAGGCAGGGCTCTGGAAAAAGGACTATGCCACTGGTAAGGAAGGGTACACTTTGGCAGCCATTTTGCTATTTGGTAAAGACGAAACCATACAGCAAATTTTACCACACTATAAAATCGATGCTTTGGTACGCAAAGATAATGTTGAGCGTTATGACGATCGGTTATACTGTACCACCAATCTAATTGATGCGTATGACGAATTGATGGGTTTCGTTGAAAAACATCTTTCGGATCCTTTCTTTTTAGAAGGTACACAACGAAGAAGTTTGCGAGGAATTATTTTCAGGGAAATTATCGTGAATATGATCGTGCATCGCGAATATACCAATGCTCAGCCGGCCACTTTCATTATTTATAGGGATAGGGTCGAAACCGAGAATGCGAACAATCAGCATGGAGAAGGGGTTATCTCACCGATTGATTTTTCGCCTTTTCCCAAAAACCCGTCCATCGCGAAGTTTTTTATGCAATTGGGCAGGTTCGACGAATTAGGGTCTGGTATTTTAAATGTTAATAAGTACATCAAAGCATATTCGGGAAAGGATAACCCTCAATTTATTGAAGGAGCTACTTTTAAAACTATAATTCCTGTTCCTATTCGTGGAGCAGGTGACCTAAAAACTAGTGGAGCTAATGAGGGTGTAATTGAAGGAACAATTGAAGGAACAATTGAAGGAGCAATTGAGGGATTAACTGGGGGAGTAAAAAACCGTTTGATTACGCTTGTTGCCAAAACCTATAGTAACCCCGGCATTAAATCGACTGAGCTACAAGAAGTACTTAATGTATCCGAAAGAACGATAACATCTGATATTAATAGACTCGGAGATTTTATTGAATACAGGGGCAGTAAAAAGACTGGAGGGTATTTTCTAAAGGATACTATTAAACAAATCTTGGACAGTACGAATACTGAATAAAGTTGCGGGATAACCTGCGGATTAAATTGCGGATTAAATTGCAGGATAAATTTTAGGTTCTCTATTTCTGATAAAAATCTCCACCTAAAGAATCAAGACAATAATTATTTGGCCATTCATAGTTTTAAAAATGAGGTGGTTAAACAAACCATTTCAGACCTTGGAATACATCAAACAATTGATAAACGAGCTTCACAACGAATTATTGAACGACTGGTCGAAATGGAAGTTCCCAAAACAAGAAATACGGTAACTTAAAAAATCAATTTTCTTTTCAAGAACCTATGCAAGTCGTCTGTCTACAAGAGGAAGCCTTTTATGCCCTGTTCACTAAGGTCATCGAACATGTAGAATCGAAAAGACAGGATACGCTTGACAGATGGATCGATGGTGAAAAGGCCATGTCCATTTTACGGATCAAGTCGACCACGACACTCCAAAAGCTGAGGGACGAGGGGAAGATTAGGTTCTCCCAGCCCCAAAAGAAAATCATACTTTACGATAGGGAATCGATTATGGAATATATCGAAAAACACGCCCGAGAAACTTTTTGACCATGGAAGAAGATATCAAAGTAGATGAAGCGTTTAAAAAATCCTTTAACTTGGGCTGCCGAGTTGCAGCCGAACTAAATCTCAAAGTTCCCTTGCTTCACAACCAAGAAAAAATAATACCCGAAAACCCTATGCATTTGGGTATGCAACAGTTTATTGAGGAAACCAAACTGTCAAAAACAAATAGACAGCAAAATTCAGTAGAAAAAAATGAAAAAGGTAGAAAGGGCAAAGGTTTAGGACTTTGAATCTATAATCCAATTTAATAGACCTTGCTTCTTTAAGAATTAGTTACTAAAAAAGAAGCCAACTTTCCCAATTTTAAATCTTCGTATGGCCAAATGATGAAATGAGCATATGATTATAGTAATATAGCTATAAAGCTATAGTAGAACATTCAAAGTTTCTATGTTATCAAGTTAGTCTTCTTATACTTCCGCCCTGCGGAAGTCGCACAAACCTTCAACTCCAATCCTTCCCGTTCGGACTCGCTTCGCCGGTCCGACCATGAAGTCTTTCCGTTCCAGTTTTGCACGATACCCTTGCGGCCGCGCAAAAGAAAAAGCGGCGGAAAAGCCGCTTTACCTTTTTTCTCCCTACCCACAAAACCGTCATCGAAGGATATTTATAAGACTTTCAATTTCCATATTGGACCATATAAAAGTTCGACCTGTATCCATTTATATTGATATGGTTCTATATGATAATATGCGTTAAATAATTGATTATAAGCTATTTAAAATCATAATTGATTGGCTATATTTATCCGTGAAACGGATAGCGAGGTACATTCTAAGTTACTTAGAATTGTCTACTTCTGGCGAAGTGTTTTGCTTAAAAAGCAATGAAAATGAAACAACGAAAAAGGGGCCGGAAACGATTGGGAAAAAAGAAGCGATACCATAATGTTATGCTCAGGTTCAACGATACAGAATATGACAAATTGAGGTTGATTTGCGAATCGTATCATCTGGATATTTCTGAAAGGGGCGTTATAAGTCCACTCCTGAGGAGATTAGTTTTGCAGCAGGAGGCCGAAGAAAAAGATAGACTACCCAACACCTCTAACCTTGCCTACCAAATCAACAAAATCGGAAACAACATCAACCAACTAGTAAAGATTGCGCACCACAAGAATCTGAGAAGTCTGAACAGTGGTTTACAGAACGAGATTCAAAAAACGAACGAATTACTTTACGCACTTTTGAAAATTACGATGGAAGAAATATCGGCATGATAGCAAAGATTATTTACGGCCAAACCTGTACCGGAACATTGAACTATGTCCTCGGAAAGGAAGGTATGCAAGTACTTGGTTACGGCAACACCTTTTCCCAAAGCATATCGCCAAAATTCTTCAGGAGCGTGCTGTATTTTCAGGGACAGCGCAACGCCACCAAAAACCGGTATGCCCATATAAGTTTGAACCTTCCCCATGGTGAACATTTGGACGATAGAACCTTCTATAAGATCTCCAAAGAGTATATGGAAAATATGGGATTTGGAAATCAACCTTATGTAGTGGTGCGCCACCACGATACCAAGCACGAGCATGTTCATATTGTAACCACCACAGTAAAGGAAGACGGAAAAGTACTCGAAATTTCCATAGCCATAAAAGGAGTAAGGCGATACGGCAACACCTCGAAAAAAAGTACGGACTTACACCTGCGCCAACTACGAAACAGCAAAGCCAGTTGCCAATATACCGATTGCCCGAAAAACAGTTTGGGATGGAAGCGGAAAATGGAACGAAGTACTATCTACAGGATGTCCTGAACAGCATCAACCAAAAATACAAGGTGCGCAGTTTCGATGAACTTGCAGGTTTGGTAAAACGGTATCATATAGAAATAAGGACCACAAAGAACAGAACGGGAAGGATAGGGGTCTCATAAGGGCTGAATAACCAAAATGGGGATAAAACCCGATTTATTAACGGCTCCGAAGTGCATAGAGGGTTGAGCGGCCCAAGACTTCAAAAGGTATTCGATATCCATTCCAAATCGAAGCTGTTGCCGATTTACCGAAAACGGCTTTTGAGGCAAATAGAGACCACTTATGACCTTTTCCAGACCATCTGTCCGCATGACCTGGAAGCCGTGCTAAAGGAATATCAGGACATCGACATCAAGCTGAACATTAAGGAAGATGTTATCGAGGGATATACCATCTTCGATAAATCACGATATGTATTCAAGGAAAGGGAGCTTAACAAAAATATACGGATGCAGAACCGTTTGGAAATCTTTGGTAAGGGCGATGTCTTTACACAAATCGACACCGAGAGCAAGCAGTTCAAATTGGAAGTCCAAAAAATAATAAAAGAGGCATTGACGACATCTTATCTGAAATTACCGAAGCAGAAAGGGTTGCTATCGGAACATATCGGGAATATGCAGTTCAAGGATATCATTCCGAACCTGCTGGCCTCGGAAAGGCATCAATTCTTGGAACGTTATATCCCATCAAACCAAAAGAAGGAATTCAGGAAAGCCATGGAAAATGAATTCCCCATGGTCAGAAAAATGATGTACGAACAGGAGACCAAAAAGGAGAAAGCCCTATTGGATGACAAGTTCAAACTGATAGGAAGCATATTGGAAAAACGGATTTTCAATGTCGGCACGGAACAGGGAAGTATCCGTCTTTTGTTTCAAGCTTTGGGCGTAAAGTATCATGACAACCAATTGTCATTTGCCAATTCAGACAGGCATACCTTACCCGTAAAATTGGGCCATCTACCTTTTCCGAAGGAAATGGAAAAATATGTATCCTCAGGTTTTCTCCGCCAGAACCATTTGATGTTGGAAATGTTGACGGAGCAGTCTTCCGTAAATAGTCCTAAGCTGACGGCAGCTGCCATGTTCTTGCCGATGATTTTTCCTCAACTGTATGATAGAATGAATCCCGATTATAAAAAGCAATACGGGAGTGTCGCGTTGGGTGCTTATTTACAGCATGCCGAACGTATGCATGTGCCTTTCGAGAAATCGGCAAAGGATTATATTGCCCTGTTCAATGCCAAAGGGTTCTATTTCGTAAGGGGATAAAAAGGGTTCGAGGTCAAATCAATTTATACGGACAACAAAACGAGTTGCACCTTGCCTAAAAGGACGAGCCAGTATCTGGGCTCGATTCCCGATTTGTCTACAGCACTAAAGCAACAATACCCAGTCATGAACAAACTTGTTGAAGAGGGCAGGAACAATCTCGAAAACCTATGGGCGGGACATCTTATAGAAAGGGGCCTTTACGACAAGGCCACCTTCATAATAACGGCGGAAAATGTACGACCGAACCTACACCGGGAAATGGTACAACATCACATGGACAACGGGCTTCGAAAGTATATGAACCAGGTAATCGAACGAAAAACAAGTATCCAACAAAACCGTTTGCTTAAAGAAGGTGTTTTCGCAATTAATTCGCTATTGGGCGGTAGCAGCAAGAAAAATAAAGAAACATACAACGGGTTTAAAGACGAACTTACAGATTGGTCAAAATACAAGGGTCAAGGTGTAAGGCTATTCATATAGATTTAAACAAAATGTTTCAAAGAGAAATATGTTTTTTAATAATTAAATATACTTGAGCTAAAAGGAAGAGTCTATGCGCAATCGGCCCTATCTTTTGATTAATAATTGACATTATGGATTCTTATCGACCTTGGCGCTTCTAAATTTCCAGAGCATTATCATAATACTTAACGCGATGACCAAACTTGCCACCGCTAAGAACAAAATATGAAAATCAAAGCCGGGAAGACCTAACCATCCTGAAATACCCTTATAGAAAATCAATACCTCCAATGTAACAAATCCTGTAAAGAAGGCAATGAAAGTACTTTTATCAATTTTCAACAATCGGAAATAATCCAAAAGAAAAAATATAGCTACGGTAATTACGCCTAAAAAAGTCCAATGTAGATACCCAATCGTAAAGTCGAGATACGTTGCCGCTAAATTTGCAAAGTAAGGAAACGCCGTCACGAGTTGAAGCAACATTTTTATTGAAAAAAGCAAAAGGACTATCCTAAGTAGTAGCCATTGAAACGGGGATAGAAATTTTTGGATGAAATGGTTCATGTTGATATCGACCAATACCAAAATGCCACCTATCTGAAGTAATGCTCCTAAACCTCCCAGTATGTAAAAGAAAGTGGGGGGCATTATCCACAAAACGGAAAGAAAATAGGTAAGTACAATTCCTGCATTGAGGCCCCAGAAAAAGAATCCGATTTTCCTTTTAGGAATTATCAGTTTATTTTGCTCTAGCACGTATACAAAAAGTCCAACCAAGGATAAAACCATCCATCCATTATACTGAAAATGCAAATAGAAATAAATGGCTAGGCGATACCATATGGATTGGACGCCAAGAGTGGTCATAATTCCGCCCAAGGCCCAAGGTCCCAAGCTTGAAAGGGCCATGTACCAAAGTGCCCACCTTAAACATTTAAAGGATAGTCCGTGTTCATTATCAATTTTGGCGTATTTTTCAAAAAGAAATAGAAATCGATAAGAGGCGAATAGAAAAAGTGTGGAAAACAATATGGAGAAAAGAGCATATCCCTGAAAAGGAAAAGTAAGTAACATCCCTATAATTGTCACTTGGGTAAACCCGAAAAGCCGTCTATACTTCTTTGTTATTTGCCTCTTTTCCAAAAACAGTTTATAAATAATTGTGGTCAAGGCAATATAAACCCATCCCAATAAGGCAATATGCGAGTGGGCATGTACAACATACCTATAATCGAATTCAAAACTTGCCAAAGAAAAGAATCGTAAAAGTACACCAAGTATCGCTGCCGCCAAAAAATAGGTCAAAGCTATCCGGATATGTTTTTGGAGATGTATCACACGTAGGGTACTGACCAGTCCATCGTATTAAAAATCCTTTCTCTTTGCTTTGTAAGTTAACCACCATAAAGGGATAGCCGTCCAAATCACCAACATTACAATAGAAATTATCAAACCCGTTTGTGTACCAAAGAATTTTTTGAACACTGCTCCCGTATATCCTAATAACGCAGAAATATCCAGTTCCAATAAAATTAAAATTCTTGAAAGGTCGATCGGGTTGAACATGGTGGCGGCCAGAGAAAATGTATCCAAGGGATATTCTTTAAAGATAATGAGGGACATTAAAAACAGCCCATCGTATATCACTGCCAAGAACAACCATAGGAGTACCGCATAGCCGAAGCCCTTGATTTTATTTTCATTGGAAAGGGCTATGTTAAAGGAAAGTGCTGTAAATATAAGGGTCAAAAATGCCCCTGTGACCAAAAGCAAGGAAAAATCGAATATGGCATCACTTTTAAAAAGGCCATACATAACAAAGGGGATACCCAAACCAAGGACAAGGCTCATGGTCTGGGAACCTGCAACCCCAAAATACTGCCCCAAAAATATGGACGACCTCCTGATGGGCTGGGCCAAAAGAAGCTCCGTAAATTCCTTGGAATTGTAATAATACATGACCCCAAAAATGGTTCCTATCAAGGGAACCAGTACAATTATGATGTTCATTAAGGTTATGACAGCTTTGGACACATCATTATTGAGAAACAATAGTACAAAACCCAATAAAAGATAGAATAGGAAATATACATAACTCCAGCGGCTCCTAATCAGGTCAAAAAAACTGTATTTTAATATTTTAAGCATGGTTCTTTGCGTTTGCTATGGCCGCAATGGCGTGTTCTAAATCGTTCTGTCGGGTCTGTTCCTTTAATTCCGGTATACTTCCCTTAAAATAGATTTTCCCCTCTAAAATATATACAATGGTATTGGCTACCTCTGCAACAAATTGCATAATATGTGAGGTAATTAAAATAGTTTTTCCTTTTTCCTTTTCCTCACGAATCAATCCCTTAAGATGAATAAGTGAGGCAGGATCTAGTCCTGTGGTGGGTTCGTCAAGTACGATTAGGGGACAATCGAACATAAAGGTCAATACAATATTCACCTTTTGTTTGGTTCCACCGGACAAGGTGGACAATCTTTTGTCCATGAAGGGTTCCAATTGAAAGAGTGTTATTAATCGTTGCTCCTCACTGGGTTTGCGGCGTAGATCTTGGATCATACGAATAAGTTCCCGTACTTTTAAATTACCGGGGAAATTCGCAATTTGTGGCAGATAATCAATTTGTTCACGGTACTTCCAGTTCTTTTTGATCGGGCCGCCGTTTACGGTTATAGTACCTTTTTGGGGTAACACCATCCCCAGGATACTTTTGATAAGGGTCGTCTTTCCAGAACCATTGGGGCCCAAAACCGCGAAGATTCCGTTGGTTTCAATGTCAAGATTTATACCCGATAGAACTTTATTTTTTCCAAAGGACTTGTGTAGTTCCTTAATGTGTATCATGTGATCTTTGTATTAGGGGGTTGGCGTCCATAAGGTTGTCTGGAGTAAAAACGGGCGATACTTTTTCCGAGAAGTCAATAATATCCATGAACAGGCTTCGTAAAAGAACGATTGTTTCTGGGGTCCTGTTCACGATATACGAAAACAGTTTGACCGGCCTATAGGGAATATCGCCTATACCGTCCTTGTCCAGGTCATACCCAGTGTAATCGCTCCAGTAGTTTTGGTCGAATTTGTTATCGTTCATTTTACTATTGTACGAAATATCAAAAGAGTTGTAAAGAAAATTATTCCTTGTAAACGTATTGGCGTAGCAAGCACCCAATACCTTTATGGCCCATCCGTTTGCAACAAAATCATTGTTGTCGTAAGTAATACGGTTGGATCCCTCTATATTGATTCCTATTGTATTTTCCTCAAAAACATTATTTACGATTTCGGCATCGTTTATTTCTTTTAGGAGCATTCCGTAAGAAGCCGTTCCCCAATTGTTCCTAAAGGTGTTCTTTATCATTTTGATGCGTTTTGAAAACATGACCGCCACTCCGGCACCATTCTCTTCAAAGGTATTACCCGTGTAAACATCGTCATTGGAGAACATAAAGTGAAGGCCATACCTAAGATTTTTCGTACTGGTGTTACCTTTAATCGTCACGTTATCGGAAAACTCCAAATAGATTCCGTCTCGTACGCCCTGTACAATGTTCCGTTCAACCTCAACATTGTGGGAATACCAAAGTTGTATACCATTGCCCGAATTGTACTCGTCCACAGCATCACCAATAATTTTGTTGTGAAAAATCTTGCCATGATTTGATTTTTCCAAATAAATGCCAAAAAACAACCTTTCCAAAACTACGTTCTGTATAAGGAAATGTTCGCTTTTAACCACGCGGATGGCTGCGTAATCCGTCGTATAGCTTGTGCCCACATTTATAATGAACAGTCCGTCTATGGTAACATGGTCTGAAACTATACGGATAATCTCCCCTTTTTCCTCTCCGTCCACAATGGGATATCCCTGTCCCAAAAGAGTCAATGGCTTATCAATAAGAATATTAAATTCTTTATAGGTTCCCTTCTTTATCAAAAGTGTATCGTGATCCATAGCTGTGGCGACCCCTTCCGATATAGTGCGAATCTCGCAGTCCGGACAGATAGGAACCGTTCTTCCAAAAGCCCGTTCCCCTAAAAGGGAGAACATGGACATGATCGTTATATAAATAAGATATGTTCTCATAATTTTACACTGTCATGGACATCTATGGCCCATAACTTTTACCGTCTATTTAAAAATTACAGAAAGGCTGTACGAGGTTAAACCCTTAAAAATGCCCAGTCAAGAAGGCCTTATTATCAAAAATTTGGAATTCTCAATTGCCTTTACCCAGTGTTTTTCTTCTTTTGGAAACCTAATGGACTCCTGCCTTTCCAAAGTATATTCCAGACCTTCTATATGTAAGATAATGGAGCCTTCCAGCACTATTAGCTGGGCGTCCGTATGTGAGGTATGCTCTGGGAAAACTGTATTCTTCTCTAGGCTGATACTCAATATTTCTATGGAATTTGAATCCTTAAAACGTTTTACCTGCAAACCATTGAAAGACTGTTCTTTAATCATATTATCTTTGGTGAGCTTTTTGGTCTCTGTATTCATATCCTACTATTTATGAGGTTCCGTTACGGCCTTTCCCGTTATTTTGGTCAATGTGATGCTATAAACTACAGGCATATCCGTTTCTTGTAATTTGCTTGAAAATAGGCTTAAAAAATGAGGACGTTCCAGATTTTTATGTTCTATGGTATTCTGTACGCCGTCAACAAAAAGTTTTAGGCCATTTTTGGCCCGTTCTCCTGCTAGCTCCTCAAAAATACCGTGTACCTGTACCGATTTCCAACTGCGAAAAGACTCGACATGATCTACTTGAAAAGAAACTCGGTTATATTGCCTTAACGCATGTATTCTATGTCCGTTGGATGCAAAACACAATAAACGTTTGTTGTTCTTATCGAAAAAATACGTTGAAGGCACCACATGTGGCTCATTCTCATATATGTATGCAAGACGACCCACATAGTTCTCCTCCAAGAGACCAGTACACTTTATATGCTCCAAATCTGATATCATTCCCATAATCACTGATTAAACCGTGTATTAATTTCCGTCCAGCTGAAAAGTTCCCCGCCGTGTTCGACTTGCACCTTCTTGGCGGCTTCCTCCGTGGCAAAGGCACTCAGATATTCCCCCATAGGACTTGGAATGTTCCTACTTATCAAAAAAGTAGCCTTGGTAGCATCTATCATGTTGCCTGGGTCGTTATAGTCGTTTACCAAAAAAAGGTCTACCGTTTCTGGATATATTTCCTTTAAATGGTTCAACATACATTCAGTAGCGTCAAAGGCGTAGGTTCTTCCCTTTTTGGTCATAAATTGAGAGGCATGTTGTTTGTCCACAATGGTCATTTTACAGTAATGACATCCCTCAGACCCATATTCCAGTGATTTTGGAGTTCTAGAACACCCCAAAATTATACCAAAAAAGAAAATGGAGGTTATAATGTTCTTTTTCATTGAGTTGCGTACTTTTTCGTTAGTGAAGTGTCGCTTTTCGGAGCCTTTTTCCAGCCAATGTAAAAGGCTGCCAGGGTAAGGCACATACCTATAAACATGGCCCAAGCACCTGCGGCTGGAAGTGAGGTAACATCAAAGTTCAACATCTTAGCATGTCCAAAAAGTGGGGGTTTGTAGCTCATGGGCGTACCGTCTGGATTGGCCAATTTCATAATGGCATTTGGGTCCAAATTTGTACCGTAATCCACCATCCAGGCATTAAAGTCGTACATTCCCATAACACCCAATATGCTCATCAGGACAAACCAGCCCAGAAACCATATGTAGCTTATTTTTCCGGCAAACCCTAAAATCCCGATCAACACACCTAAGCCTACCATAATACCTATGACTATAGGGAAGGTGCCAAATTCCCACATTTCCTCTGGTTTTGGTAGCTTTCGCATGCCTATATAATGGTTCAGGCCATCAATATTCTGTATATCGAACTCGTTCGCTCCCTTAATACCATCAATATAGATGTCCATACCCAAGGGTTCTGGATATTGGGGCGCACCCAACATAATATTCCAAAGAGGGAAAAAATAAAGCCCCAATAGGAATAATGGTCCTATAATCATTAGTATACTTGCTCTTTTCATCGTATGTCTTAATTAATTTAAATCCGTTCCCTAAAATTGGAATAAAAGATAGCGGGCGGATAGGTCTATGCACGGCCCGCTATCTTAACCAACCAACTAAATAAGGTTACTCTCCCAGAGTATAAGTCAAGGGAACATCAGAATCTGCAGGGGAAACCCTAACATATCCTTGCATTTCTTGGTGAAGGGCAGAACAGAAATCCGTACAATAGAACGGCCATACGCCTACCTTTTTGGGTTCCCAGAGCGATGTTTTGGTCTGTCCGGGCATAATAAGCAGTTCAGAGGTATTCTGCCCGATCATGGCAAATCCATGGGGCACATCGAAATCCTGCTCGTGATTGGTGATATGGAAGTATACCTTATCACCCACTTTTATACCTTCTATATTGTCTGGGGTAAAGTGACTTCTAATGGTGGACATATACACATGTACCTCTTTGCCCTCGCGAACCACTTTGGCCTGATCCGGACTGGTAACCGCAAACGGGTGCTTATTGTCATCAAGTCTATATATTTTTTTGGATTTTGGAGCCAATAGCTCTGCAGGAATACCGGCAGCGTAATGTGGTTCTCCATGCGTAGGAAAATCATAGATCAGCTCCATCTTATCGCCAGAAATATCATATAATTGCGCCGAGTGTTCCATCTCCGGACCAGTAGGTAGGTATCTGTCCTTGGTAATCTTGTTCATGGCAACAACATACTTGCCAAAAGGCTTTCTTGAGTTGCCCCCAGGAATCATTAAATGACCCACCGAATAGAAGGTAGGCTGCCTGTCCAAAACTTCCCAAGTCCCCAGTTTCCATTTTACTACTTCAGAGGAGATAAAAAAGGTAGTATATGCATTTCCTTTGTCATCAAACTCCGTATGTAAGGGCCCTAGTCCACCGCTTTTTACGGTCCCCGCCAATACATCCTCAAACTTAAGGATAGGTATTCCATAAGCTTCCCCATCAAATTTTTTGCCTTCAATGGCCGCAATCATCTTATCGAACGAATGTATGGTAAGGTCCGCGGACAATTTTCCGTTTCCAATAATGTACTGTCCGGATGGATCTACGTCACAACCATGGGGAGACTTGGGGGTGGGCAGGAAGAAGACGGCCCCGGGTACTTTTGTAGGGTCTACGGTAATTACTTCCTTCTTCATTGTGGAAGTAGCACTGTGTGTATGTTCATCGTATACGTTGTGGGCATATTCGGTGGCCATTTTGGTTCCTCCACCATTCTTAACGTATTCCGCTATCATCTTCCAATTGACCGCAGCGATGAAATCCTTATCGTTTTGGGATGAGTTTACCTCCATAAGTGAATTGGCCTCCTCTGTATTATAGGTAGTAAAAAAGAACCAACCGTGCGATTTGCCCCGTCCTGGGTGGGAAAGGTCATAGTTGAACCCTGGCATCATCATTTGAAAATCTAAATTCAGCCTACCTGTATCGGGTGCTATACTTATAAAGGAAAGTGCACCCTTGAAGTTGCCCTTGTACTCGTTAATGGGCATATCGCGCTGGGGAACGGGAACCGAAAAACGTGTTCCAGCAACCACATACTCCGTATTCTCCGTAATGAAAGAAGAACTATGGTTCCCTGCACTATTGGGCAATTCTATAATTTCCTCGGTCTCAAAGGTCGAAAGGCTTACCCTGGCTATTCTTGGTGTGTTGTTACCGTTGATGAAAATCCATCTTCCGTCCAACTCACCGTTGGTCTGGGAAATGTCAGGGTGGTGGGCATCGTCCCAAGGTACAAAGCCAAAGGAAGTGTTCAACATTGGTTTTGTTTCTTCGGAGTATCCGTACCCTGATGTTGGGAATTGTGAAAATACTGGTATTTCCTTGAAAAGCCGGCCCGATGGTAATCCATATACCGTAATGTTACCGCTATATCCACCGGACATAAACGCATAAAACTCATCTTGCTCACCGGGAGCAACATATACCTTTTCGGCATTATTGGACGCAAGGGCACTATTGGAACCGCCATTTCCGTTCTGATTGCCGCAACTGGTCAACAGCAACGCCGATACCATTAATGCGGATATAAAATAATTGTACTTTTTCATTTGACTTTCTATTTTAATTGTTTGTTCTAATTGTTTATTGGTTTGGGGGAAGAATTACTTTATCCACTACATGAACTATCCCATTTCCGGCTGGAATACTCGCAATAATCTTGGCACCTCCAACGTAGACGTCATCGCCTCTTACCTCAACTGTAGTATTTTGATCGTTTGCTTGGCCTAGTTTCTTGAATTTTTTAAGAAACCCTTTATCATAGTTTCCAGCGGTCACATGGTGTTTTAGAATATTGGCCAAAGCGTCTTTATTCTCAGGTTTCAACAATTCTTCTACGGTACCTGCCGGTAAGGCGTCAAAAGCGGCATTGGTGGGTGCAAAGACCATTAACGGCCCTGCATTGACCAATGCGTTCTCCAAGCTTGCTGCTTGAACCGCGGCAACCAAGGTTGTATGATCCGATGAACCAATGGCAATCTGTAATACATTAGGCTTTGATACATCATCTTCGATAAAGGCCTGCCCTTGTTTTTCGGTATTAGTAACTTCACTTGTTGCAGCGGGTGTATTACTTTTTTCTGGTTTGGCCTCATTTTTACAACTGCAAATCAAAAACAGCATTAAAAACGAGCCGACAACTAGTTTAAAATTGGTGGTTGTTCTCATAATTATTTGAATTTATAATGTTCTAAAATATTCAAGGATCGACCGGGTCTCCTCCACGGTCAAATTCTGGTTGGCCATAGCCGCACCGTTAAATTCTATCAACAAATCTTTGGCACAGCGATCTTGTTCGGTCATCAACTTAGGGTCCAATATCATGTTCATGATCCATTCAGGGCTTCTACGCTCTAGGATTCCTTTTGGAGAGGGCCCTATAAAACGTTTGTCCAACTTATGGCAGGCCGTACAGTTGGTCTTAAAGATTGCTTCTCCTGCTGCTGCCATTTCCATATTGATGACAGGGTCTAGTGTAATTTCTTTGATCTGCCCTACACCTTTATCTTCAAGCGTAATACGTTGTGAAGCGGGCACCTCGTTGTTAGGTTCTGGTGTTTCTGCTATCGTTTCTGTAGACTTTTTTCGATCCACATTAAAAGTCTCTTTCTTTTCCTCTTTACCTCCACAAGACAGTAATAGAAAGGAAATCACTAATCCGGTTACAAATGTTTTTGTATTCATATTTCAAAATTTAGGTTGTTGTCTTGAAAGTTCCCGTTAGGTGTCTTTAATGGCGAAAAAGAATGTATTTGTTTACCCATTTAATTTCCGTTTCAGGTACTTTATTATTGTTTTATGACTCAAAATTAGTGGTAAGGCCAGCCATTAAACATGATATTTATCATAAAGAGGATAAAAAAGTCTTTTAATCTTTATATTTGTAAAAAACGAATAAATATGCTTTCCAACTCTTCCAAATACGCTTTGACCGCAGTACTTTATCTGGCTGTAAATTCTTCTTTTGAACATAAAATCCTGGCCAAGGATATCAGTAAGGAAACCCAAATACCACAAGCGTATCTTTCAAAGTTGATGCAGGAACTTACCAGACACAATTTAATTTCCTCGGTACGGGGACCTAACGGCGGATTTTATTTGAACGAAGAAAACAGGGAGGTCTCCCTTCTGGAAATAGTGAACATTATTGATGGCGATAATAGGTTAACCTCCTGCATGCTGGGTTTACACTCCTGTAATAGCGACCATCCCTGCCCGGTTCACCATTTGGTTGGAGATACCAAGACAAAATTTGTTGAAAATCTTAAAAAAACTACCGTACAGGATTTGGTGGCGGATATAAAAATGGGGAAAAGTTTTTTAGGCATTTGATCAATATTTTTTTTGAATAGATACTGCAACGGTCCTAGAAATACAACTCTCTTATAAGGTATAAAATAGGGCGGATTCCTATCCTAAAATAGAAATCCGCCCTACCTACAAATGATTCAATGTTAATTAAAACTCTAGCTCAAAATATAGGGAACTGGCTTCGTTTTCATCGGTTACCGGTTCACCCTTTAGTACATCGCCTTGCTTATTGAATAGTTGTAGGTTTATCTTCCAGTAACCGGTCATGGTAAGTGAAAGTTTTCCATTATATTTTCCTGTGGAAGAATCAAAAGTCAGATTTTCGTTGTTTGGGGAACTATGGTTGCCCATACTTGGCATTCTGGGATCTATGCCCAAGGTATAACCTTCCACTATTGGAAAATTCATCATATTCTCCATTTGAAAGACCATGGCGGAAAACGCGTTAACCTTCACTTCAGGTTCAAAGGGTATCATGGCTACAATATATCTTTTATCATCGGCCCCAATAAAGCTCTGAACACGTTTAAAACCATCTTCAGGCATTCCTACATCTATCCGTTCTGAAATAGCATAGGTTTCCCCATCCAAGGTGTATTCCATATTCAGTTCCCAATACTCATCAGCATTACCTGGCATTTGAAACACGGCATATCCCATATATATCGTATCGTCTTCCATTTTGGAAATGGCGGATTTTGGACAGGAATGGGTCATAGAGGTCATGTGCATCAAAGGATTAACAGTAATTTGGGCATTGGAGAGATAGGTATCGGTACTTTCGTCCTTTATCCTATAATAGAACATGTTATAACCCACAGTAAAATCAGTATTCTCCGAATACAACTCGATTGTATGGTTATTGGCGGAGAGGGTCGTAAGTCGGTTCATTTCAGATAGTGGGTTTTCTTGCACGATAACGGGGTCGTCATTATCATCTGAACAGGAATTGAATAAGATGGCCACAGCCAAGGTTACAAGAAGAAATTTTATGGTTTTCATAGTATTTGATATTTAAAATGTGATTTAAAAAAAGTATACAATAATTTAATTAATGGCATATGAAAGGGTCAGATAGATATTGCGGCCCATTCTTGGAATATTGTTCCAGTCCGTATAGGTGGAATAATAGGTGTCAAATAAATTTTCTACGCCTACCTGTGCATCTAATCGGTCATCACTGATAAAAAAGGTTTTGGCCACGGAAAGGGATACCACGTTGTAGGCGGAAGTACTATCTTCGCCAAATTCTGAATTAAAATTCACTTGGTCCGCCGCACCTCGTAAACTTAGTGAAGCAGAGAACTTGGGCAAGGAATATCGAAAGCTGGTGGAGTAGGTAAGCGGACTTATAAAAGGTAGGTTCCTACTGTCTTGGTCAACACCCCGGTGGTAACTTACCAAGCCATTATATTTAAGGTTCTTGCTCATATCCCAGACTCCATTTATGCTTACGTTGAACAAGTTAGCGTACTCCAGGTTCCTATAGATTTTTACCCCGTCAGCCCCTATAGTCATGGTGCTGAGGGTGGGGTCTATTTCCCCAAGAATATAGTTTTGTGTATGAAAAAAGTTGCCCTCTGCCCCAATTTTTCCATTTTTGAAAGGAAGTGAGATTTTGGATTTCAGCTCCAAAGCGCCTTCATTTTTAAGGTTAGGGTCGCCAATATAATCGTGATTGTCAAAACTGTTGAACAGATAGAAACCAAATGCCTCCGAGACCGAAGGTGCCCTATCGCCATAGGAAACGCCATTCACAAGCTCAACATTTTTAAAAGTATACCGATATTCAGTGGACAGACTTTTTAGAAAACGGGCCTGTGTTTGTTCCATAGAGTGATAAAAAATGCGTAAGCTGTTTCGACCAAACTCATTGGCAACATTAGTACCCTGTGCGGAAATTCTCCCGGCAATAATTAATACACTATTTTCAAAGGCCATGGTGTTTTCTGCAAATAGTCCGGTGTTGAGCGTTCGAACATCGGGCCATGTAAGCATAAACATGGAGGCCTCGTTGGGATTATTGGGATACATCGTCATTTCGGCCAAGGACTTGTTGTAAAATCCGTCCCACTTAAAAAGCCATTTGTGCCCACCGCTCTGTAACCTTGCCTGCGAATAAAAACCATAGGTGTCGCTCCATCCAGGCATATCCATACGGATGGGAACATCTGGTCGTTGGCTGTCATCCATAATATGGGTAATGGAATTGGCGTATATTTTTGTTTCCCACTCATACAAATCACCTAAAAACGTATCCTGCACCCAACTTAAGGAACCAATAAAGGCCCTAGCCAAGGAGACATCCATGGGTAAGGCGGGGTATCCTACGTCCTTGGCCTCATCAAAAATAAAACTTGCGAGGAGTTTTTGGCTCTCGGAGAATTTTACCCCAGTGTTCAAGGAGACATTGTATTTGGTAAACTGGGAATAGGCCACCTCTTCCCCGTCGCCCGAAATGTAATTGTCCGCATCCCTATAAATGATATCCGAATCAACATAGAAACTATCCGAAGCATAATTAAGTTCGTATCCATAGATACGTGCATTGTTATTGCTTTCAAAACCGGTCTCAACGGCACTTTTCCAATCCGTTTGAACAAATCCACTTTTTTCCAGGCGCATATCCAGTGCCCCACCAATGGCGTTGCCCATCTTGGCACCTTGTTGGCCACTGGCAACATGTACATTTGATAGGTTTGAAACATCCACATACGAGGTAACGGGATCCATACGATCGGTACAGGCCCCAAAAATTCGCATACCGTCTATGGTGACAGACAAACGTTCCGAAGCCATATCATTGATCATGGGTTCCCAGGCATAGGCCCCTCTTTTTATCATGGAAACTTTTTGGGAAGACTCCAAATATCCATCAAGGGTAGCAAGAGGTTTTTGGTATGAACGATGTTCCATATCTTTATAAATGGGTGCGATTACAATAACCTCCGCGAGGTTGATCGGTAAGATGGAATCTTGATCTAAAGGAACGGGAACTTCCTGTCCAATACCTTTTCCATGAAAACTTAGGCAACAAAGTGCCAATAAGGCCATGTTGATGGTTTTTGGGCCTTTGAATACCCAAAATACCGGCCTTTTAAAGAAATAATACATAGTAATGTTTTTAAGATGACCCATACAGGGGGTGCTTTACGAATCCACATGACCGTGGACGCAAACACAATAATCAAATGGATACTGTATTAGAACAGTTCCGGGGGTTTCCCGAAATCGGAAAAAAGAAGTGAAGAAATTAACCCAGAAACCCCTGGGAAGTTGTTCCTTTTTTTATCAAAAACCGTTAGAGTGAAATCTATTGGGGCCAGGACTTCAAAAAAGACCAAGTGTATACTCTCCAACTTGGAGCGCTTTTCCCCAAAGGGATTATCCTCGCTATTCTTGGTCTCCTTGGCCAACTGTTTGGCTAAGTAACACTTTCCGTCGCACTGTAACTCTGGACGATCTTTGTTTTCGCACAGAACGTTTACGATATAGTCGTAATTTACAATGTACTCCACTATGGGCCATAGGGGCTTGACCAACATGGCCAGGGAGACACAAAGTATAACGACTTGTTTCATTATCTAATTCGATTTGCAAAAGTAGCTGGTATATCCCATAAAAAATGGAGATTACCGTTTAATAAGTACAAATCTATGAAGGCGTCTCCCTAAAGAATATGACAAATATCAGCAATAAAGGATAAAAATATCCTTTATTACTTCTCAACACTTGGGGAGCAATTTATGTTTAAGGTAAATACAAGCTAAGTTACATACAGCCCTTCTTAATAGAACCTCTGAAAGATTAAAATGTGGAATGAAAGCGTACATACGAATTGTTATATTTTTATGTTTCATGGCCCCATGTATTGTATTTAGCAAAACTTTTTCAATGAGATTCTATCAATAAAAATATTTTTGTACGTTTGTTAACCAATTGGTTAAACTATTTAGTTAATAAATAATCTAAAATGACAAAGCATAAGGACAATCAAACCGAGGAGAAGATATTGATCGCGGCACAACAGGTTTTTCAGGCTAAAGGAATGGATGGCGCCCGTATGCAGGAAATTGCTGATGAGGCAAGTATAAACAAGGCAATGTTACATTATTACTACAGAAGCAAACAGTTGCTTTTTGAAGCCGTATTCAATAAAGCCTTTGCCTTGTTGGCACCACAACTCAATGCCATACTCAATGACGACTCTCCTTTGGAGCAGAAAATAAGAAGCTTCACACATAATTATATCAGTTTTATGATGAAGTATCCCTATTTACCAGGTTTCATCATACAAGAACTCCACAGAAATCCAAAATTCGTCGAAAACATTAAAAGCAATGTGGCGTTTCCCAACATTTCAAAATTCAAAATCCAGGTAGAGGAGGAAATTGAAATAGGAACCATTGTTCCGGTGAATGCAGAGCAGTTGTTTATCAATATTTTGTCCTTAAACGTCTTTCCGTTTGTGGCTTCCCCGCTCATCAAAGCATTTACCAATGTAGATGACAAGGTTTACAAAGCGATGCTGGAAGACCGAAAAACGGCAGTTTCAGATTTTATAATCAATGCCATAAAAAAATAAGCAAATGAGATTTTTATTGATAGTATTTCTCTTTTCAACAATTGTTGGCCATACCCAAAACAGCATCAGTTTAGACGCCTGCTATGAGGGTTTAAAAGCCAATTATCCGCTGGCAAAACAAGGAGCAATTTTAGCGCAGCAAAATACTGCTGAACTTTCGGCAATCACCTCAAAAACATTGCCTCAGTTCAACCTCGATGCGCAAGCGACCTATCAAAGTGAGGTTACCGAAGTGCCTATCCCCAATCTGGATATCAATTCGTTGAACAACGACCAATATCGCGCAACGCTTACTGCCAATCAGTTGCTATACAATGGCGGAAGAATTAAGGCGAGCCAAGAGTTGCAAAATAGCAGTACCCAAAGAAAACAACAAGAAGTTGAAGTCAATTTGTACCAATTGAAACAACGGGTCAACCAACTCTATTTTTCCATTCTTTTAATCGACGACCAAATGCTCTTGCTAAACGCCAGAAAAGAACAATTAAACAGCACGTTGAACGAGGTGAAATCGGGTGTGAAAAATGGGGTGCTCCTACCCACTTCAGATAAGGTTATTGAAGCCGAATTATTAAAGATTTCACAGCAAAATCAAGAAGCAGCCAATAATAAATCTAAAGTAATAGCTTCCTTATCCACCCTAATCGGCATTCCGCTTTCCGTAGAAACCCAATTTCAAAAACCCTTGCTTTCTGTTGTGGGTGCAAACGATTTAAACCGACCCGAATTATCCTTGTTCAACCTACAAAAACAAGAAATTGAACAACAACAAAATCTTTTGTCCAAAGCCATAGCACCCGCAGTAAATGCCTTTGCAACAGGCGGTTTGGGCAATCCAGGACTCAACTTTTTAGAAAACGATTTTTCGGCCTATTACATTGTTGGGTTGAAGCTCAACTGGAATGTGTTTGACTGGAACGGCAATAAAAAACAACGGCAAGCACTCAACTTTTCAAAAGAACTCATCAGCAATCAGGAAGATGTTTTTAGACTGAACACCAATACCTCCTTACATGAACAACAAAAAGAAATGGAAACGCTTGAAAGTAATATGGCAATCGACCAACAACTTATATCCATTCAGCAAGAAGTTGTCCGCACTTTTGATGCACAATTAAAAAATGGTGTCATTACCACATCTCAATACATTATTGAACTTACCAAGCTTTTCCAAGCTGAAAATCAATTCAACCAACATAAAACCCAACTGGAACTGGCTAAAGCCAATTACAACACCTTAAAGGGCGATTTAAACTAGAAAAACCATGAAAAATATACCAATAATACTACTTATACCCACCGTTGTAACACTACTCATCGCGTGTAACGACAATGGAGACAAAGCAGATGGCTACGGAAACTTCGAAGCTACCGAAATAACCATTTCTGCCGAAAACACCGGAAAACTCATAGCTTTTAACATTGATGAAGGTACGGTCATTGAACAATATAAACGAATAGGGACTATAGATACCATTCCGCTTCACTTAAAAAAAGAGCAACTATTGGTACAAAAGGAGGTAATTGCCTCAAAGTCCAGAGGGGTTTTGTCTCAGATTGATGTGTTACAAGCAAAATTAAGAACAGCCAACACTAATAAGGTAAGAACTGAAAATCTCATTAAGGACAACGCCGGAACGCAAAAACAATTGGATGATGTTAATGGCGAAATCGCCGTTTTAAAAAACAGCATCCGTAGTGTTGAAATTCAAAACGCTCCGGTGGTAAACGAGCTTAAAGGTATCGATATACAACTGCTACAAATAGACGACCAAATTCAAAAAAGCAAGATCGTAAACCCTGTAAACGGAACAGTGTTGACCAAATATGCCGAGCCCAACGAAATTGTAAGTTTTGGCAAACCGCTCTATAAAATTGCCGATTTATCTACAATGGATTTGCGGGTGTATGTGAGCGAAACCCAATTGGCATCTGTTGCTATTGGCCAAACCGTAACCGTAAAAATCGATGACCAAGAGGGAATGAAATCCTATGATGGTATTGTTAGCTGGATAGCTTCGGAAGCGGAATTCACGCCAAAAATCATTCAAACCAAAGAAGAACGCGTTGCCCTTGTCTATGCCGTAAAAATACAGGTAAAAAATGACGGTAGCCTAAAAATAGGAATGCCTGCAGAAATGTGGTTAAACTCAAAAAACTAAATATAGAATCCATGAAAAAACTAGCATTAATAACATTAACAATCGCCACTTTATGGAGTTGCGGTACCGTAAAAAATAGCCATACGATGAACTTGAAGACCTTGCACACCCAAGAAAAAGACGTACAAACCCAACTTTTGTTTGAACCTACGGACGAGAAAGTAATCTCGCTTCAAATTGAAAAAAACAAAAGCCTAGAAGAGCACGTTTCTAAAGTACCGGCATTCTTGGTATGCGTGAGCGGTAAAGCCGTTTATTCTGATGAAAAAGGCACTAAAGAAACTTTACAAGCAGGCGATTATGTCTTTATTGAAGCCAATGTAAAACACCAAGTTGATGCGCTTAAAAAGAGTCATTTTTTATTGATAAAATAAATGGGAATCCTTGTAAAGAACATATCAAAATCCTATGGTAAGGTAACGGCTTTGTCCAATATTTCATTGGATGTAAAACCGGGCGAACTCTATGGCTTAATCGGTCCCGATGGCGCCGGCAAAACCACCTTGTTCAGGATTTTAACCACACTGTTGATTGCCGATAAAGGACAAGCAACTGTTACAGGTTTTGATGTGTTGAGCGATTATAAATCCATTAGAAACAGTGTAGGCTATATGCCGGGACGTTTTTCGTTGTATCAAGATTTAACCGTTGAGGAAAACCTGAATTTTTTCGCCACCATTTTTGGCACTAGCATAGCGGAAAACTACGATTTAATTAAAGACATCTATGTACAAATAGAACCTTTTAAAAACCGAAGAGCAGGCAAACTGTCGGGCGGAATGAAACAAAAGCTCGCCTTGAGCTGTGCCTTGATTCACAAACCCAAAGTCTTGTTTTTAGACGAACCAACAACCGGCGTTGACCCGGTTTCAAGAAAAGAATTTTGGGAAATGCTTAAACGCTTGCAGCAAAAAGGCATCACCATTTTGGTATCCACACCCTATATGGACGAAGCCGCTTTATGCGACCGTATCGCATTAATTCAAGGCGGTAAAATCCTTGAAATAGATATCCCAAAAGCTATTGTTGGCCACTTTCTAAAACCACTGTATAATATCAGTGCTTCTAATATGTACAGCTTAATTACGAGTTTAACCCATTATGAGCATACCTATAGTGTTTTCCCTTTCGGGGAATTTGTGCATTATACCGATAAGAGAGAAGCAATGAATGTTGAGGAAATAAAATCCTATTTAGTACAACAAGGACTTACCAATATTCATATTGAACTCACCCAACCCACCATAGAAGATACCTTTATGGAATTAGCCAAATGATGAAAGCACAAAACGTTATAGAAGTCGATAATCTATCCAAACTATTTGGTGATTTTGTAGCGGTAAACCAAATAAGTTTCCACGTAAAAGCTGGGGAGATTTTTGGATTTCTAGGTGCCAATGGTGCCGGAAAAACTACGGCAATGAAAATGCTTATTGGCATTTCGTCCCCTTCTTCAGGCAAAGCCACAGTAGCTGGATTTGATGTTTACAAACAAGCCGAATCCATCAAAAAAAACATTGGCTATATGAGTCAAAAGTTTGCTTTGTACGATGACCTTACCGTAAAAGAAAACATTACATTTTTTGGAGGAATTTATGGCTTGTCCAAAAAACAAATAGACCAAAAACGTTGCGAACTGGTTGAAGAATTAGGACTTCAAGAAGTAACCAATAGTTTGGTGGCCTCCTTGCCCTTGGGCTGGAAACAGAAGCTGGCATTTTCGGTGTCCTTATTGCACGAACCCAAAATTGTGTTTTTAGATGAACCTACCGGTGGCGTTGACCCCATTACGAGACGACAATTTTGGGAACTCATTTACAAAGCTGCCCACAATGGCACTACCATATTCGTAACTACCCATTATATGGACGAAGCGGAATATTGCGACCGGGTATCTATAATGGTAAATGGAAAAATTGACGCACTGGACACACCCAAAAAGTTAAAAGAACAGTACAAAACAGATACAATGAACGATGTATTTCTAAAATTGGCAAGAGGATGAAACGATTTGTAGGTTCTGTTAGAAAAGAATTTTATCACATTTTCCGTGATAGGCGTTCGCTGTTTATTTTGTTCGGGATGCCTATTGTCCAAATCCTTTTGTTCGGTTTTGCCATTACCAATGAAATTAACAATGTGGATATCGCCATTTTGGACCAGTCCAATGATGTTACTTCCAAAGAAATCATCAATAAAATTGCTGCTTCAAAGCATTTTAGCATTTTAGATATCATTCAACAAGAGTCGTCCATAGAATCCATATTCAAAAAAGGAAAGGTAAAAGCCGTACTTCAGTTTGAAAATAATTTTGGGCGTCACCTTATTAAAGAAAAACAAGCAACCGTACAAATATTGACCGATGCCACCGACCCCAATATGGCAAATACCATCAGTAATTACATCTCGTCCATCCTTAAAAATTACCAACAAGAATTAAACAACACGGTGTCCATAGATTACCAAATTGTACCACAAAGCCGAATGGTCTATAACGCTGAACTCAAAAGCGTATATATGTTTGTTCCCGGTGTAATGACGGTTATTTTGATGTTGGTGTCCGCAATGATGACCTCTATATCCATCACCCGCGAAAAGGAGCAAGGCACCATGGAAATTTTATTAGTGTCACCCTTAAAACCCTTTCAGGTGATTATTGGCAAAGTGTTTCCTTACATTTTTTTATCGGTTATCAATGCCATTGTCATAGTGCTGTTGAGTATATTTATTTTTAATGTTCCCGTAAAGGGCAGTTTGTTTTTGTTAGGGTTTGAAAGCATCTTGTTCATAATTACATCATTGGCGTTGGGTATTTTAATTTCAACCATTTCGTCAACCCAACAAACCGCGATGATGATTTCCCTCATGGGTTTAATGCTGCCCACCATATTGCTGTCCGGATTTATTTTCCCTATCAGCAGTATGCCCTTGCCATTACAAGGTATTAGCAACATTATTCCCGCCAAGTGGTTTATCATTATTGTTAAAGGTATTATGCTCAAAGGCGTTGGTATTGGCTTTCTATTAAAGGAAACCTTGATTTTATTTGCTATGACCTTAGTATTTATGGGCATCAGCGTTAAAAAATATAAAATTAGGCTCGAATGAAATGAAAGCCTAGAAAGGGCATTTTTAAAAAAATTTGTTGCTGATCAACATGAATAAGACCTAACCAAAAAGTCTAGCTAGTTTTTATATCGATGAAAATTATCCTGTATATCATAAGAAAGGAATTCAAGCAAATCTCTAGAAATAAAGGAATGCTGCCCATCATTTTTATTTTACCAGTCCTACAATTGGTCATTCTGTCAAATGCAGCTACCTACGAAATAAAAAACATAACTTTTGGTTATGTGGATGCCGATAACAGCAGCACCTCCCGAGGATTAATCGAACGATTTGAGGCTTCAACGTATTTTAACGTATCAGAAAAATTTTCTTCTCAAAAAGATGCCTATACCGCAATGCAAGATGGCAGTGTGGATGTGTATCTCAGCATTCCAACAAATTTTGAAAGTGATTTACAGGAAAACCAGCACAACGAAATAGGTGTATTTATTGATGCCATTGACGGTTCGGCAGCAGGAGTCATTAATGTGTATGCAACCCAAATTATACGAAACTATAATAATCATATTGCAACAGACTTGATACAGGTTTCAGATTCCGTTCAGCAACCCAGTAGTATAGACAGTACTCCGTTGTTTTGGTATAACGAAACCCTCAACTACAAAACTTTTATGGTGCCAGGTATTTTGGTGCTACTCGTTACTATGATTACGCTGTTTTTATCAGGAATGAACATTGTAAGGGAAAAAGAAATAGGCACGTTGGAACAAATTAATGTAACGCCCATAAAAAAATATCAATTTATCATTGGCAAACTCTTTCCGTTTTGGGTGTTGGGCATGGGACTCTTGACCGTTGGGTTAATGCTCGCCAAAGTTATTTTTAACGTGCCCATACTCGGGAACCTACTGCTTCTTTATGGCTATACTTCGGTGTATATACTGGTGATTTTAGGAATGGGTTTGTTTATTTCAAACTTTACCGATACCCAACAGCAAGCCATGTTTATTGCTTGGTTCTTTATTGTGATATTTATTTTGATGAGTGGTTTGTTTACACCCATAGAAAGTATGCCCAAATGGGCGCAGATACTGACAGAATTCAATCCCATTAAATATTTTGTAGAGATTATACGAATGGTAATGCTCAAAGGTTCCGGCTTTACCGATATTTTTCCATTAGCCATAAAAACATTGGCTTATGCCATTGTAATGAATGGTTTGGCCGTTTGGAGTTATAAAAAAACCACCTAAAGATGAGTCGTCCTTAAAAACATAAGAAAAAATTGGTTACCAATATATCTCAAATTAAAAGTAAACCGTACCACTTCGTTGATATTTTGTATATAGCAGGATTTTGACTTTAGCAGCAAGCTGCCCTTTTTTCATAAATCCTAAAGAACTCGTTCAGAAAGATGCTCCAGTTACTATTGGACATGTTTAACACTTTATGGTGATTTCTTCCGTTGGCATATACACGCACTGATAATAATTAGGGTCATCACAACGTCGAAGTTCGCCAAGGAAAGTTTCTTCTTTGTGTATTGTTGGATATTCACTTTTTAGAATACGATGAATAAATTCAATTTCTAATTCCGAATTCAAAACAGTTTTTGGGATTTTTTGTTGTTAGGGAAAAAGAAGTGAAAGTCCAATTATCGATAAGCCGACTAAGGAACGGACTATCCCGAGAGCTTGTCCATAATTTCGTCCTGGTATTCATCAATTTTGGATTTCCTAAGCCCTGCTAAGTATGCCTGTGTGGTACTGATGCATTTGTGCCCCAACATTTGGGAAATGGCCGTTAGCGGAATTCCCATGTCATTGGCACTCGAAGCAAATGAGTGGCGTGCGGCGTAACTTGTTATATTTTCTTCTATTCCTGCAAGTTCAGCAAGCTTTTTCAAATTATCGTTAAACCTTTTTCTTGCCCAAACTATTTGATTGTAGCTTTCAATCGGATTTTCACTTTTGACAACATCCAATAGATACTCAGTTTTTTTCTTTCCCTCAGTAAAATATGATAACAACGGATTAAGTTGGTCATGTATTTTAATATTGTAAGGTTCATCTGTTTTTTTACGGGAGTATTTGATGCGACCGTCAACAATATTAGACAACTTTAAATGAGCCATATCGACATAGGACATGCCGTTGAGCAGGAAGCTCATCATAAAAATATTCCTGTCCCTAAAAATAGCCGTGCCTTCTTCAAGATCAAGCGAAGCAATTTTGCGAATGGCATCGAAGGGCAAGGCGCGTTTTTCGGGTTTTCCGCTACGTATAACGTAATCGTCAAAGGCGTATCCTTCCTTGTCCGCAACCCCCCGCCTTTATAGCTTTCCGGTTAATGGCCCGGATGGTTCTTAAATATACACTTAGACCACCCAGTTTATTGCCCTTGGCCAAATGGTGCTTTTCAAATCGGCTTAAGAATTCGAGATTCAGTTCATCAAATGTGAAATCCTTGTTATTCCTGAAATTCTTGACGGCTTTAAGTGCATGTTTGTAAGCCCTTGCATTTCCAATGCGGTTTGCTTTGATTAGATCTGCTATCTGCTTTTGGGCAAACTGGTAAAAAGTAACTTTTTTTGTAGTATGGGTAATATGGCTCCTTACCTCGGATACACTCATATATTTCAATTTGTCCCCCTCCTCCAATTTTGTAAGGATATTTACCATACGAGCCATTTTCTTTTGCAAAAGGTTATTCAAACGGGAAGGCGACTCCGTGCCTTTGAAGGATGGCCTGATTTTTTGCCTTTTATCGTCCCATTCGGAAACTGCTAATTTGTGTCCTGTACCTATACTTGTGGATTTTCGATTATGGGTCAATCGAAAAATTAATGGGAAGATTTTGATATCTTTCCTTCGTTTATCCAATGAGAGCTTTATGTATGTAGCCATATCAAATGTTAAAGTCTGCGTGCAAATTTGCACGCAGTTTGCACGCAAAAAGTGGTTTTTTATGGTCTTAAATGTACTTAAAGATACAATTAATCTCTGAAAACCCCCGTATTTATTGATTTTTTAATTCATATGAATTTAAATAAAATCTGCCTGTCACGCAGGGGGTCGCGGGTTCGAGTCCCGTCCAGACCGCAAAAGCCTCAACGCAAGTTGGGGCTTTTTTGGTTTTTGTTAAATATCCTTTTCTCGCCTAAATATTCCATTTCATTGTAATGACCGTGTTCAACAATTAAATTCTAAACAAGAATCCTAAATTTGCAGGAATAAGTCAGTCCGTTCAAGATTGGGAAATACAACCGGAAAATAGACTAAAATTGACAGCCGAACCACATTCAAAGAAGCCAAAATTAGTTTATCTCGAAACAAAAAGTGACTTTCAACCTCCAGAAAGTTTCGAATACCCCCATTTCTATAGACCGACCCCGTTAGCGCAAGAGGCGGCACGCGACCTTCAAAAGAGATTAAAGATGGAATTGCCTGAGCTAGAGAGCCTACCGAAAGGTCGAATGCTTGGTGTTTTGGTAGTTAAAACAAAAGAGGGAGCATTAGGATATCTTTCAGCCTATTCCGGGGAGTTGCAAGCCGAATTGGAAATTATGCCTTTTGTACCTCCGGTTTATCAACTGCCAAAAGGGGAGAATTTTCCTGAAATGGTACAAATAAATTCCATAAGTACAGAGGTGCGTACCTTGGAGGAAAGTGAAGGGTACATTAGCACTAAAATTGAACTTCAACAAATTCTCAAAGAAACAGAGGTAAATATTCTCGAGGCTAAAAAAAAGGCCAAAATAGCTAAGGAAAAACGGGATGAATTAAGAAAAAAAGCTGATGGTCTCCCGGAAAACGAGCGTAAATATCAACTTGACGAGCTAAACCGGCAAGGAGCACATGATGGAATGGACCTAAGGAGGTACATCCGGTCTGAAAACCTTCGGCGAGAAAAAGCGAAAGAGGTTGTTCGTGAGATTGAAAATCGTATTGATGGGTTAAAGGTTCTTAGAAGGGAAAAATCCGGCAAGTTACAGGAAGCTATTTTTGAATCTTTTGTTTTCATGAATAATTTAGGGGAACGAAAAAATGCCCTGGAAGTATTCAATGATTTTGGAGTTGAGGTGCCGCCGGCAGGAGCGGGGGAGTGCGCTGCACCAAAATTGTTTCAATATGCATTTCAACATTTAATGACCCCTATTGCCCTAGCGGAGTTTTGGTGGGGGCCTTCACCCAATTCTGAAATTAGGGAGCATGGTAAATTCTATCCTGCCTGTAAAGGAAAATGTCAACCCATCTTGGCTCACATGCTAAAAGGCATACAGGTAAAACCAAATCCTTTGTTAGAGAATTTTGGGGAAGATAAAGATTTGGAGATATTGTTTGAAGATGAGCACTTGGTAATTGTGAATAAGCCTTCGGGAATGTTGTCAGTCTCGGGCAGATATATCAAAGACTCGGTCCAGACTCGTGTGCAACAACTTTATCCAAAAGCTACTGGGCCAATGATTGTTCACAGATTAGATCAGGACACTTCCGGGATTATGATTGTGGCGCTCAATAAAGCTTCACATAAACGGTTGCAGCAGCAATTTTTAGAGCGAAGTATTCAAAAGACCTATATGGCAATTCTCGAAAAGCCAATTCATAAATCCTCGGGAGTAATTGAGCTTCCTCTTATTTTGGATATTAACAATCGCCCCATGCAAATGGTCAGTTATAAGCACGGAAAACCGGCTTTAACCCATTATGAGGTAGTTGAAGAAGCTGCTTTGCGCACTCTTATTAAATTAAGGCCAGTTACGGGCCGTTCCCATCAATTACGGGTGCATTGTGCCCATAAGTTAGGGCTTCATGCTCCTATCGTTGGCGATAATTTGTATGGTACTCCTGAAAAGCGACTTTGTTTACATGCGCAACAGATAAAGTTCTCACATCCTGTTACGGGGGAAACTATACATATTAAAACGGATCTGCCTTTTTCCCTTTGAGAAAGAACGGACTGCAATAAAATTAATAATCAGTTATTCATTCAATAATCCTTGAATGTAGAGAATCTTAGTTTTTGGTAGGTCCAATAAAATAGTAAAGCAATATTTTTATTTTAAGTGTAAAATAAACACATTATATTTGGTTCCTTACTATAATCAGTTTATTAAGCGCTATTACTTCCTTCTGCCAAGCCAACTATGTGGAACTTTAACCAAGTCTATTCTTTGGTCATTTTTACTAGTGTTTCTTTTTAACGGTTGCAACTCTTCTTCAAATGAAGCGTATACCAACTATCTATTCACATATTTTGTGGGTAATGGAGAGGGAGAAGAAGCAGTGCATTATGCTATTAGTCCAGATGGTTATCATTATTATGCTCTAAATAATAACAGGCCTATCTTGGATAGTAAAAAAATTAGTGTGACCGGTGGTGTTAGGGATCCCCATATTTTACGAGGGGAGGATGGTACTTATTATATGGTTTTGACGAATTTGCTTTCTAAAAATGGGTGGACCAATACCGCCATGATTTTATTGACTTCAAAAGATTTGATTTCATGGACATCTACCGTAATTGATATACCTGAAGCGTACCCGGAAAAATTTGGGAATGTAAACAGGGTTTGGGCTCCCCAGACCATATATGACAAGGAGAAAGACAAGTATATGGTTTACTTTTCATTGTTGGAACCGGGGAGTTATGACAAAATATATTATGCCTATGCCAATGCAGATTTTAATGGCTTGGAAGCTGCCCCCGAGCAGCTTTTCTACAGTCCAAATGAAAAGGCCAATATTGATGGTGATATCATTTATAATAATGGAAAATATCATCTCTTTTATAAAACGGAGGTACCACGGATAAAGGTATAAAAGTGGCCATTTCAGACAGTTTGACCGGTGGGTATAAGGCGTTGGAGGGTAATGTTGATCAAACAGATCAGGCCGTTGAAGGGTCAGGGGTTTTCAAGTTAATTGATGGTAATGAGTATATTCTAATGTATGATATGTACATGAGCGGTACCTATCAATTTACCAAAAGTACCGATCTTAAGAATTTTGAGGTGGTAGATGAAGATGTATATATGAATTTTCATCCACGTCATGGAACGGTTCTTCCTATTACTCAAGAGGAAACAGAACGTTTATTGCAAAGTTTTCCGTCCACAGATTTACCGTCCATATTGTCGGTCCGGTCTCCAAAGGCCAAGCCTATCAATATGGAAATCAATAAAAAGGACAAAGAAATTTATATTCCTGTGGAAGAGGGTACCGACATTTCTAATTTTGACCCTCAATTTAAAATGTTTCCGGGTACGAAAATGCTACCTGCTGCAGCTCAAGATTTTAGTGAAGCTCCAGTTTCTTATGTGTTACATACCCTAAACGGAAAAGAAGAAAAATATAAGGTAACTGTCCAAGAAGCGAATAATCCGGTTTTAAAAGGTTACTACGCAGATCCGGAAATTATTTACTCAGAAAAAAACAAAAAATATTATATGTACCCTACAAGTGACGGTTTTACTGGTTGGTCCGGTACCTACTTCAAAACGTTTAGCTCAGAGGATTTAGTCCACTGGGAAGATGAAGGAACTATCTTGGATTTAAAAAAGGACGTTTCTTGGGCCGATAGAAATGCTTGGGCCCCTACCATGGTAGAGGCAAAAATAGACGGAAACTATACATATTTTTATTACTTTACTGCAGCCCAGAAAATAGGGGTGGCATACAGCAATGAACCTACAGGGCCCTTTAAGGATTCTGGCGCGGCCTTAATAGATTTTAAGCCTGACGGGGTTACCGGAGGTCAAGAAATTGACCCGGATGTTTTTATCGACCCCCAGACTGGTACGCCTTATCTTTATTGGGGAAATGGTTATCTGGCCGTGGCCGAATTGAATCCTGATATGCTTTCCATCAAAAAAGAAACCGTAAAGGTCTTAACTCCAGATGATACCTTTAGGGAGGGAGCAGAAATTACCTACAGAAATGGCACCTATTATTTTCTCTGGTCACAGGATGATACCAGAAGTCCTGATTATAGGGTTCGGTATGCAAAGGCAAAATCACCCTTAGGACCATTGGAAATACCCGAAGATAATTTAGTAATTAAACGGGATGATAACCTAGGTATCTATGGTACGGGACATAATTCCATAATTCAAGTTCCGGGTAATGATGAATGGTATTTGGTATATCATAGGTTTAATAGGCCCAAGGGTATTACCATGGGAGACGCTGCAGGCTATAACAGGGAAGTTTGTATAGATAAGTTGACTTTTGATTCCAATGGGAATATAAATGAAACCCAACCCACCCTTGAGGGTATAGACCCGCTTAGGTAAAAAGTCTTTAAAGACCAAATGGTGGTCTAATATGACCCGTACGGGTAAAAAGTATCCGCTTCCCAATTTTTTTGGGTGTTGTATTTTACTGGTTTTCAGTAAGGTATGAGGTGTATCTCTCTGTTTAAATTCAAGGCACGGCCCTTGCATTCCTTTCTACAGTACTTCAAGACAAAGATTTAGAAAGGTCTTATGAATATTACCCAAGAGGCATTAAAAGAGAGAATTAAGGAGCTTACCTGTTTATATGAGGTTTCCTCTTTTATAGTAAATGCTTCGCAAGAGAATTTAGATGAGGTGTTAAGAGCCATTGCTTTTAGTGTAAAACGAGGCTTTCATCACCCAAATGAAACTCAGGTCGCTATAAATGTTTCCGGAATGAAAATTGTTACCGGTAAAAGTACCGGGGACTGTAGTTTAAGATCTAATATTCAAGTTTTTAATAAGAAGGAGGGGCATATAAAGGTAACTGTTCAAAACTTTGAATTAGGTTTTCTTAATGAGGAACAGGCCTTGCTAGATAGTGTAGCCCTAAAATTGGGCAACCTTCTTGAAAAATTGCAAATACAGGAAAATGAACGTTCCCTTAGGAGGCAAATGGAACGGGCAGGTAGGTTGGCTATTTTAGGGGAAATTACTGCAGGAATAGCGCATGAATTAAATACTCCTTTGGCCAATATTTTAGGGTACGCAGAACTTTTAAAGTCAGATTTGGAAGACTGTAGTATGGGTACCCAAGACGTTGATAGAATTATCCAAAGCTCCATTTTTACACGTGAAGTAGTAAAAAAACTAATGTTCTTTGCCTGCGAAATGCCTCAGGAAATGAAAGAGATGGATATTGTTCCTCACATTAAAGGGGCAATGGACCTCTTGGACAATTCCTTTAAAAAAGAGGAAGTCAAGTATAAGTTGGTAATAGCTAAGGAGAAAATTTGTTTAAAAGTAGATATTATACAGCTTACCCAAATCATTTTTAACCTGATGATCAATGCGCTCTATTTTTCGCCAAAAGGAGGCTTGGTCCTATTGGAAGTCTTGGATGAGAACAACGGGGTAACGATAAGAGTAGCTGATGAAGGACCGGGGTTAACGGAGAAAGCATTGGACAAAGTTTTTGAACCCTTTTTTACGACAAAACCTATTGGTGAAGGTTCAGGGTTGGGGCTTAGCGTGGTTCATGGTATTGTCGCTAGCCATAAAGGAACTATTGAGGCCGGTAACGGAAAGAAAAGAGGAGCGATTTTCACGGTAAAAATACCTAGGTAATGGAATTACGAAAAGAGAATGTACTTATAGTTGATGATGATATTGGCATATTAGAATTGTTGCAAAGGCATTTGCTGTCATGGAACCTCCATTGTTACAAGGCTATTTCCGTTAAGGAAGCGGTGGCTATTCTGCGTGATGCAAAAATTGATCTACTAATTACAGATTTGAAAATGCCACATGTTGATGGTTTTGAACTGATCAAATTTGTATCTGAACATTATCCTCAAATACCAAAATTGGTCATTACGGGGTATCCCTCTGTTCAGGGTTCCCTCCAATCCATTAAATCCGGGGTGGCAGACTATCTAACCAAACCTTTTACCAAACAGGAGTTAGCGCAGGCTATAGAAAAATCAATTGGTGGTTTGGAAGCAAACGTTCAACAAAATAAAAAGGTAGCCTTACCAAAGATTAAAAATCAACCTAAACCCTATAAGGAAATTGTTGGAAAATCCGATGCGATAAAAAAGGTTTTTCAGCTTATGGATCGTGTTAAGGATAATAAGGCAACGGTTTTAATTAATGGGGAAAGTGGAACAGGAAAAGAACTGGTGGCTCAAGGAATACATTTTGGGGGAAAGTTTTCTAGGGCCCCGTTCATTCCTGTCAATTGTGGGGCCATAGCAGAAAATTTATTGGAATCAGAACTTTTTGGTTATGTCAAAGGAGCCTACACAGGAGCGGATTCTACTAGAGATGGTTATTTTCAGGCAGCCAATGGAGGTACGCTCTTTTTAGATGAAATAGGGAGTGCTTCCTTGGCAGTACAGACCAGATTGTTACGCGTTTTACAGGAAAGGGAAGTTGTTAAAGTAGGCTCTAGAAAACCAGAAAAGATTGAGGTTCGGGTCATAGCTGCCACCAATGAAAAACTCACCAAGTTAATTGAAGCAAAAAGATTTAGGGAGGACCTGTACTACAGGTTGACCGTTGTGGAAATTGAAATGCCACCTTTAAGAAAAAGGATAGGGGATATACCCCTTTTAGTGGAGCGTTTTTTATTTAAATATGGATTGGAATACCGTAACGGTTATGTGAAAATAGATGATGAAGCTCTGGGAGTGCTTAAAAGATACAGCTGGCCGGGAAACGTACGGGAACTGGAAAACGTGGTGCAAAGAGCGGTAATTATGGGCAATGGTAGCTTGGGACTCGAGCATTTGCCGGACACTATTAAGTATCAAATAGATTTTCCTGATGATGATTTAATGCCCTTAAAGGAAGTGGAAAGGCGATACATTCAAAAAGTGCTGAACCGTATGGAAAATAACAAGACCAAGGCAGCTGAAATTTTGGGTATCACTAGAAAAACCCTGAGAAAGAAGTTGGTAAATTAATTTCTAAAGAGGTAATCTTTTCTGTTTTAGTGGTTACCATTATTTAAATGAGATACAAAATACCCAACTGGGTTATTAGGTTCCACTCTCAATATTTTCTTTTTATTCATAAAGTATTTGCAAGATTCTGGTAGTTAGATGTTTACGGTTGGTTTAGGTGAGTGCTTGTATTACTGGCATAGCTATTGTCTTTTAGTAGGCACCATCATTTTCAAAGAGTTAAAAATAATCTTTTTGGAGCCATAACAATACGGAATATGAAATACGAAAGACTGATTATAGAGAAGAAAGAATATGTTTTGCTTAAACGTCTTTTGAATGTTTCTGGACATACCGGAGATGAAAGCATAAAAACTTCCATTATTAAATTAAGTGCTGAGTTAACAGATGCCAAAATTGTTGACAACCATGAGATACCTACAGATGTAGTTAGGTTTAATAGTAATGTTACTATCTCCTCTTCTGAGGGGTGGGAGCGAACCATTCAATTGGTAATGCCCTCTGAAAGAAATTTTAAAGAGGGAAAAATATCGGTTCTTACCCCTATGGGAGCGGCCCTATTTGGTTATGCTTCAGGAGATGAGGTAGAATGGCAATTTCCGTCTGGATTTAAAAAAATAAAAATTAGGCAGGTAGAGCAAGAGCCGTTTTATAAAAGCATGGATGTGCCCATATAATTTTAAAGGTATGAAAAATGAATATTTGGAAATATATCATCATGATAGCGATAGAACAGTGACCCACAAGTTAAATTCTTTAGAATTACGAGGCTGGATAACTACTTTAAAATATGTGCAAAAAGAAATAGGAAGTCTAGTGGACATCTGTTCAAATGAAATAAGAAGTAAGCTAAAGGATAGTGACCTTTTTGTAAAGTTTGACAAGAAAAAGGAGGAGAACGCAAGAATTTTGGAAATACTTACCCGTTACTCTCATTCAAGGTCATCTATAATGGAGTGCGATGAAATGGAATGTGATATGGCTTACATTAAAGAACATGAAATGTATAGAAAAAGTTATCACTACCATTTAGATAAATATAGAATGCTAAAGGAAGAGTTTTTTGCAAAAATGAGGAAGAAGCTGGTGAGCTAACCGATTGTAACTAGCGGTATGGATCAAGTCAATTATTAACTAACATAAAAAGTGAACTTATGAGTAAGAAGATTTTAGTACCCGTTCATCATTTAAAGGAATCTGTAAAGGCGTTGGAATACCTTTCAAACCTTTTTGCCAGGCAGGAGTGTACGTTCTACTTGCTTCACACCTATAGTTATAAAATGACCGGCCTGGATTCGTTACAACTATTACATGAAGATGAAGCATTCTTCGCGAAACCCAAAGAGGCCTCCGAAAAACTTATTTTAAGTATTAAAGCAAAGTTTGTAAGTGCCCACCTGAATAATAGGCACACTTTTAAGGAGGTGTCTGAATGTTCCAATTTGGTGTCTTCTATTAACAGGAACGTTTCAAAATTTCAAATAGATATTGTTGCGGTTTCTATGCAAGCTATTCAAAAAGGGCTATATAGCTTTTATAATTCCAAAACAACAAATATTCTGGAAAAAGTTCGTAGTTGCCCTGTAATGGTGTTGCCATCTACGGTAGTGCCCTCCAATAGGAGTAAGATAGTATTTGCCTCTAATTTTATAGAACCTATGGGGCAGGGGGAGTTGGCGCAACTGATCAATATTTTTGGGAATACCAATATAGATTTTAAAATTGTTCAAGTAGGAGATGAAAGTTTTCTGTCTGATGCGCAAATAGAGAATAGGGGTACTTTTCGGGTAAGTCTTTCCGGTATTTCAAAATCTCCTGTAAAGGAAGCATTTGTAAATTCTCTTGATAGCCTTAAAGGTTATGGTCATGAACATACCAAAAGTATTATATGTCTTTTAGACGGTAAGCCTTCATTTTTACGAAGATTAGGCTTTGCCAAATCTCCTATCACAACCTTGGGTCCCATCAGCAAAATTCCATTGATAGCATTGCATGTATGAGACATAATAAGAAAAAGGATTTTACATTTAAACTTACGCTTATTGTTATTGGTATTATAATTGCCGTGGTACTATGTTTATTGGTGCCAGCTCCCATTTTTGTGGATTAATAACTGCTGGAATAGGTTGTTCTTTTATTTTATCGCACCTCTAACTCGGTTTCAATTCTTGCCTTTAGTTGATTTAGTTTGGCCTTGTTTTCCCGGTGTATGGACACTTCATGAAACAGCTCTATGGCCAACGCCTTTTTTGCTGGTTGTTCAAAGCGTTCTGGTTTGCACCTCTTGATCAGTGATGTATAGGTCTTTTGAGCTTCATGAGAGTCCGGTGTATCTTCAGTTGTAACAACTAATTTCCATTTTTTGATCTCATTGTATTTTTTCTTATCCTTTCTAAAATTTCTTTGAACGCCTATTAAAACACCTGTCATAATAAGTATGACCAATACTTCTATTAAAATTGTGGCCTGCCACCAATTTATTTCTGCCAGTGCGTTTAACATGAATTATTTTATGCGATATCTTATTTATTAGGAAAGACCAAGTCCACCATTGTAAGGGATCCCCCAATCCTCTTAGTGGCAGACCGGTCTTATATTGTTCTTGCACTACGTTCTATGGCAATGCTACATTTTGTTAACCTCTAATGTTTTCGGTTTGTTGGGTAAACCTACGGAGATAAGAATTCTAAACTTTACGGATTTCCGTAAGGCGGTAAAAAATCTTTGAAGAGAAAATTATATTTTACCTAATTTCACCAGTTTGGCAATTAGGTGGTGGGTGTTCTTTGCACCAAACTTATCAAAAAGTCGGCCTACCTTTTTGTCTATGGTACTCTCGCTGCTGGGGCTTATTTTTTCTTCTTTCAATTTCTGTGAAATTTCCTTTTTGGTAAGGCCTTCAGAAAGGTTTTGAAGAATAAAAAGGTCATAGGAATCCAGTTCTAGAACTTGGTTAGAAGTATTAAGATTGATTTGAGGAGATACATAGGTTCTGTTCTGCAAGGTTTCCTGTATGGCCATGACCAGCTCATTTAAACTATTGCGCCCTTTGCAGACGTACCCGTTAATTTTATAGTCCTTGAACAGGGAGTTTATTTCCATTGGATTGTCAACCATGCTGTTTACAATAATTTTTATGTTGGAATCCAACTTTCTAATAGCTCCGATCAAATCTTTGCCAGACTTCAACCTTCTTTCTACCGGGCCTTCTTGAAAGGATAGATCTGTTACCAAAAGGTCAAATGGTTCCCCATCATTGTGGGCCACCTTTATTCTGTTAAAAGCATTATCACAATAAAGTTCTTCCTGTATATGTTCTGCTTGTAGCTTGTTTTCCAAAGTATTGGCAATGCCCTTGTTAGTATCTTGAAAATCTTCGGCAATGAGTATTTTTTTAAACATATGGAAGCTGTTATCGCGGAATTTCAATGAGAGCTTTAAAGCCCTCTCCCTTGTTGGACTCAAAAGTAATGCTTCCTCCAATGGAAAGAATACGCTTTTCCGTAATGAGGAGTCCGTTTTTTTTAAGTAGGTCTTTTTTTGAGGCACCAACGCCATCATCTATATACTCAATAAGTAGGTTTTTGTTTTTGATTTTAAATTGCAAACCCACTAATGAAGCGTTACTGTGCTTTTGCATATTGATCATCAATTCTTGAAGTACTTTATAAATGGTTCTTTTAGTTAATTCAGACAGGGAGTTCCATTCAATTTCCTTACTTCCGGTAACCAACAATTGGGCATCTTGGCAATAGGTGCCCATCATACCAAAAAGGCTCTCTTTAAAATTTGGGCCTGTATCTACGTCATTAATTTTTCTGGAGAATTTTCTACTCTGGTCATATAAACCACCAATTACGTCTAACACGTCATTGGATTGATGGTTGTTTTGCAGCATAATCATTGCGTGGTTGAGTTTGGAGCCAAAATCATCATGCATTTTCTTTGAAAGGGAAGCCTCCGTTTCATAAATTGCCCGTAATTGGGCATTTTTGCTTTCTTGCTTTAGGCGTTTGTTCCGCTGGATGATAAAATAGGATGCAAACATAGAAAACACCAAAAGTACAATTAAGGTAGCTACCGCTATGATACGTTGATTTTTAAACTTTATAGTCTGCAATTCTTGCTCAGCGTGGGCTTTTTCTAATCTTAAAATGGATCCTTGCTTCTGTTTATCGTCATAGATGTATTTGGCAAATTGTGTCTTAACCTTTAATTCCTGCGCATAGATACTGTCCTGTAATTGGATATACCTATTTTTTAAGGCGATGTTAGTGGGTTCTAAATCCAATAACATTTGAAGGGCATCAATTTCTGCTCTTGGAATCCTTAAACGTTTTGATAGGTGAATGACACTGTCTAAATAGATTTTTGTCTGTGAAGGATTTTGTTTTTTAAAAAATTCCGCTAAATGGGTATAGCTGGCAATTTGTCCTCGGTAGTCTTTTAGATTCCTTCTTATCTTTAGAGGGGTAACAAAGTTTTCCTTTTTTACTTTTTCCCCGTTCAGCCATTGTGTGTAAGCGAGGTTGTCCAATACTCGGGCATATTGTCGTTTATTTGTTCTGAGGAGACTGTCATCTACAATGCTTTCTAATAGCTGATAGGCCTTTTTGAAATTAGAAATGTCAATATAGGTCGTTGCCAAATTATTGGTAAAGACCAATTTGTCCATTTTGCTATTGGAAATTGTTACCGCCTGTAGGTAGGACTCAATGGCCTCCTCATAATTGAGTAGTTTTCTATGGTTGGTGCCTAAGCTATTATAGCATTGGGCAATCATCGTGGAATCCTTCATATACCTTAAACCCTCTACCAAGGTCTCTTTGCTGCCAAAGAAGTCATTTTGGTCTTTTTGAATAACACCAATGTTCAAAAGGGTTTGCGCCACTTGGGTACTGTCCTTTAACTTTAAGTGATAGTTTTTGGCCTTGGTATAGTGTAAAACGGCCTCAGGAAAATTATGGTTGTTTTGAGACTGATAATAGCCTAAGAGGTAGTGGTATTTTGCAAGAGCTTTGTTGTTTTCAATCTTTGGCTCTTTTGCTTCCAACAATTTTCCGTAATGTAATAAGCTATCAAATTCCCGAAGTTGAAAATGAAGAAATGACTTATAGGAAAGCACTTCGCCTAAGACAGAGTCGTTCTCATGGGTGAATTGTTTTTGGTAGGCTTTATTAATGGATTCCTTCCTCTGCTTCAGGGTATATTCTTTATTATATGCGCGTTCAATTTGGGAAGCATCGCTGTTATCATCACGTGTATTTAGATTGTTTTCAATCGTGCTTTTTTGGGAACAGGAACCCCATAGTACGATAATTAGGAATGGGAGAATTGTTCTCAGTTTGGTCTGGTTAATAGGTTGCGAATGATGCTTAGGTGAACCAAATTAAGCAAAAAAATGGACATAAAATTTTGGTGAAAGATAGTTTGTTATGTGTTTATTAATAAAACCTGAAGTTTTATGTTATTTTTAAAAAAGTTGAAAATAAATATATTAATAGTTTTTAAACGTTTACAAATGAAAGTAATTGTTTTATAACCGAGTGTAGTTTGAATCCCGTTTTATGTTTGCAGTGTCGGTGGTTAAGAATGCCGATAGTATTAACTGTTTAACGTAAAACTTATATTATGAACGCCTTAAAAAACAAAGTACAGTTGATTGGAAACTTGGGTCAAGACCCAGAAATTGTAACCCTGGAAAATGGAAGTAAACTTGCCAAATTTTCCATAGCCACTAGCGAGAGCTATAAGAATGCGCAGGGAGTAAAAGTAGAAGATGTACAATGGCATAATGTGGTAGCTTGGGGAAAAACTGCGGACATCGTTGAAAACTATTTGGAAAAGGGAAAGCAGGTTGCCGTAGAAGGTAAGCTTACCCATAGGTCCTATGAAACTAAAGAGGGAGAGAAGCGGTACATTACCGAGGTAAGATGTAATGAACTGTTGATGCTCGGAAAGTAATTGATGAATTTGACTTGTAAAGGGCGGTGAAAACCGTCCTTTTTTATTTTAGATAATTACAAGGGATTACCTTACGGAACGTTCTAACTTTTTTATCCGTTTTTGAATATTTTCCAAATCGGGAACGGTTGTAACTTCCTTTTGCCTCGCTTTTTTAAATGACTCTAAAGCTAAACGTAGGTAACCTTTTTCTTGATAGTAACGACCCACGGTGTAATGAGATTCCCAAAAATTAGGATTAAGAGCAATGAGATTTCTCAGTTGTCCATGTTCTATATCTTTTTTTTCCGCAATAGCTTGGGAGATTTCGGTCTTTAATTTCCTATAGCGTTGGTAATGTTTAAAAGCCAAGCTATTTTCAAAGGGATCAGCCGCAATGGTCTTTTCAGCATTGTTGAGGGTAGCGGGTGTGGCTGCTCGGTTTTCTTTGGAAAACACTTCATTTAAATCATAGCTTACAAATTCTCCCAATTGAAAAGGATTGCTTGATACCCACACTTTTAATTCTTCCGGTTGAAAAACAATTCCGTGATGGGCCAATAGTTGGTTCAAAGCCTTTTCATTACCGTAGCCAATAAGCTCATCATCCAATCCCTCTCGGTTCCTTAGAATATCAACTGCGCTATCAGGTGTAACCTTTGGTGTTTGGGCCAATAGCTCTTCCATACGTTCATAACGGTATTGCGAGTGACTTTCAAAAATATGTTTTTGATTCTTTTTGTCATCGGCATAGGTACCGGACTGAAAATGGTTGGAACATATGAGCTGGTTTCCATTGTCAACCTCATAAACTCCAAATTTCTGCGGAGAGACTTCTATTAATACGGCTTTATCATCTTTGGCGCTTCCTACAAAAATTGATTCGGACACAAATACTTCTCTTTTTTTGGCAATCGCAATGGCCTCCTCAATGTTAGAGGCATATTGTAAAATTTCTCTGGTAACTAGAGAAATTGGGGTTTTTGCCACCAAGGGGAATTGAGATTTGCCGGCATTGATGGTTACCGTTAATCCTTGGTCGTTCATGCCGCTAACAACGCCGATCATTCCTCCCCAAGTAACGGACATAAATTTGTGACCTTCATCCGGGGCCACAAAGGCAATAATCTTATTCTTGGCAAAATCATCGCCTGCATAAAAATCAAAGTTTCGGGCAATGATAAGATTTCCGTCTGCAGAATGGTTTCCCCAAGCGGCAAAGGAAGAGCAGCCAACCAAAGCCAAATCCTGCAGGGCATGGCCAATATCATGTGCCCCATGAAAGTACATCACCCTTTGATAGGGTTCTGCAATATGGTTGTAATCAGATGAGGCATATTTGCTAATACCATAAAGTTCAGCTTTTAGGCGTTCATCCACATGCAAATACATTTTTCTATTGAACCATGCCAAAAATTTCCTTAGCCATTTTTGTTTTCCTTTGGAAGGTACCAATTCGTCTATCTTTTTTACGAACACATGCTCCTGTTCATTAAAAAGTTCTTTGGTGAGTTTTCCATTTTTAAGGCCAAGTTCATAGGCATTACCACTTATGTAGAGCTCCCAAAGGGCGTGTTGGTTTTTAATTAGAAAATTATCGTCTAGATGAAATGTAGTATCGTTTACTTTTACCCTTTCCGGTACATCCACTTCATAGGAGCTTAATTGGGGCTGGTCCTCTAAGGATTGGGAAACTCCACAGGAAACCAAAAGGAGTACGATGAAAATGTAGGTGAAAAATTTCAAGACGAGGCAATGTTTTTTAAATAAGGTTTTGGGCCTTTAAATTTCGTTCTGTACGTTTAATGGCCCATCGATCTTTATAATCCAACCACTTTTGTCCTGCGTATTTTCGCGTAATGTTATCAATATGCCTCATGATCATTACATTATATAGCATGTTGGCAAATCTAGATGGTTTTCTAGGTAAAGCCCTTAGGGTCATTGAAAATCCGCCGTTAAGGTATCTGATAGAGTGCCAGTACCCACTTGGCATATAGAGGGCATCTCCGTGTTTCATTTCTGCCCGTATGCCTTCTGCATATTTGAGTGCAGGATATTTATCAAAATCAGGCTTATCCATATCAATATCCTCTATATTATGAATGGAAAAAGGCACTTTGTAAAGGTATTGGGTTTGTTCTGGCGAAAAGAGGGTTACTTCTTTGTTTCCGTCAAAATGAAAGTGCATGGCATCTGGTAAATCAATATCATAATGCATAAAAACCTTGGATTTTCCTCCACCGAAGAAGAGGGCCGGAAGTTTTTTAAAGAACTTGAGACCTAGGTCTGGATACTCAAAATCCTGCAAAAGTTCTGGCATCTCTTTTAGAATATTATAAAAGAAAATTCTTAGGTCCGTTGGTTCCGTTTTAAGAAGTTCTACATAATCATACAACTTCATTTTTTTTACCGGCTCATAAACACTTTGCTTGTCCTTGGCAGGTTCATTATTGTATAAAGGAACTATCTGATCGCCCGCCTTTTCTTGAACATACGATAGTTTCCATTTTTCAAAAGCAGGCCAGTCCTTGGTCAAACCGGTGATTAACACGGGTTTTTGTGGTTTATAGTGGTGTTTGATAAAATCTTCTTTGGAAATATGCTCCACTGTAGTGACCGGACTTACCTTGAATGTTTTCATTCTACGCTTATTTTAGTGTCTTTCTCAGAATTGCAATGCGTTATTTTATGGAGGAGATATTCACTGCCCAATATTTCAGAACAAGTAACCACACCGCTAATGGTTACCCCCAAAATACCGTGCATATTAAGGCTTTGTCCCGTTAAGAATAGGTTTTCAACCTTAGTGCGTGTAGAAATGAAGGAACGTAGCGGGTTTTCAACATCCTTAACGTATCCGTACATAGAGCCTCGGTTGCAACCAATATAATCTCTATAGGAAAGGGGGCTGGAGGTGTAAACGGATTGTATACAATCTCGAAGGTTGGGGAATTTTTTAGCGACCTGATCGATGAGGATTTCTGCCTTTTCCGCCTTGAACTCCTCATAAGTCTGTCCCCTGTCGTTTTTTGCCGCAACGGTGTTAAAGGTACCGGCCCACGGCTCCACTTCATCAAACCTCATATAGGTAATAGCCGTAAGTTGGTCTGCCCATTCATCTTGATTTTTTCGGGTACCCATGGAAATCATATAAGTCTCCGGCCAACTTTTTTGGGTGTATTCAGCTCCTGTCCAAACCTTACTGGGGTCTTTAAAGTGGTAATAATTATGGTTAAGGTATTTAAAGGATTCTGGCTTTAGTACTATGTGCACGCTAAAGGCGGAAATGGTACTTTCCATATTCGCAACACGCCTATTAAACGGTTTTTTAAAGTTATGTTCGCCAGCAAGTTTTATCGTGGTTTTGGGTTCAATATTAGAGATAAATATATCACCTTTAATGATATGCCCTTTTGCGGTACGGGCAGCGGTAATTTTACCATCTTGGCTGTTAAAACCTATAACCTCTTGATGTTTAAAGGCCTCTCCGCCATACTCCTTCAGTTTTCTTATGAGTATTTTGGTTATCTGACTTCCGCCATCGGCACATCTATAGGCACTTTCTATAAACGAATTAACTGAAAGGGCATGTACATAAAAGGGTGTCTTTTCAGGGTCGCCTGCGTAAAGCAGGTTGGATCCGGCCAAAACTGCTTGAAGTTTCTCGTTCTTGGTTAGGGAATCGATAAATCCCTTCGCTGGAATTTTAAAAAGGTCGGAATCTTTATGATAGGGCTTGCCCAGTTCTAGCTTGTATAACGGGAACCGATTGCATATTTCCTGTAACTTTTTACAATACGTACGAATGGCTTGCTCTTCTTCTGGAAAGAGTTTTGTAAGTTTCTCTATAAAGTTTTCATATCCTTGGGCATGAGGATATTCTTGCGCGTCATTGTCAAAGGTTACAATATCAAAACCATCTATATCCAGTTTTTTAAGGTCAAGCCCCTCTAAAAGGCCCAAGTAATCAAAATATCTGTATAGGTTTTGGCCCTCATCCAAGCCGCCAACATAATGTACGCCCGTATCAAAAATAGTGCGTTCCCTTACAAAGGTTTGTAGATTACCCCCAAACTGATTGTTTTTTTCCAGGACGCAAACAGATTTGCCCTCACGGGCCAAGATATTGGCGGTAACCAAACCTCCCATACCGCTTCCAACAATGACTACATCGTAGAATTCCTTCACTGGATATCTTTTTTGAGCATTATAAAGGTATCATTTTGAAGTAAAACTTTGAAACCTAAGGGTACTTGGTGAGTCCTTTCTTGTGAAAATTGTACGATGGTCTCAATATTAGAGAGTAATTCTTTGGGAAAATTGGACAGGGCAAAACGTTCCTTTTCAACAATTATGGTTGTCCCCCTGTTTTCTAAAGTTGATTCCAAATTGTCTTCCACCGTTATTTTACTGTACCGATGTGTCAAATAATGATGGGCTAAAATAGACCGTTCATGTTCATGCTCTATATATGCAAAAAATTTACGGTCAATGGAGTCCAATGAAAGTAATAGTGGAAGGTGAATATTTCTATCAGTAATATACATTGTTTGATCCTTCTCTTCCAGCTCGTAAATTAGCTGGTGGTATGCAGATTGTCTTTTTTTCAAATCTTCCCGCACATATTTAAAGAGTGCATCCCCTTTATATCTAAAGTTTTCCAAAATGGTTTTATGCCAGTAGACAGGAGATTCCAGTTCCTTGCGCCAAGCCCTGAATTCACTTCTAAAATAGGCGCCAACCTGTTTTGCCCTTTGTGTATATGTTTCACCAAACCGTAAATCTTTAGGCGAAATTCTATCTAAGTATTTGGCTGTTATACTGCCATCCCTAATAACAAAACTGCCTTTGGGCGACACTTCGGATGCGCCATGAATCATTACGGGAACGATATCCAAATTCAGCTTTTCCGCTAAATAAAAAGCTCCTTTGTGAAATCTCCCAATTTTATTTGAATTGGACCTAGATCCTTCTGGAAAGGCAATGATGCTGAATCCCTGCTTTAATTTTTCTCGTAAATGGGCTTCACCTCCATCAATTCCCCCGGATACGGGGTATGCCCCTGAAAGTCTGGCGGCACTACCTATTATTTTAGAATTATACACATGGTCCTTTACCAAATAAATGGTTTTTGGGTGTAACATTCCCATAACCAGAATATCAAGAAAACTACTGTGATTGGCTATCAATAATGCGGGTTGGTCAAATTTTTCCCTTTCTAGATGAATCAGCTTCTTTTTTACAAAAGGATTGGTGTACAAAACCGATTTCATAAAACTGGAGGTTAACCGGTGAAGTCCCATATTTTTATTCTTCGCCGCTTTAGGATTTAACTTTAAATAACCCCAGGAGTAAAGACTTAGAAAGAGACCGCCCAGATCAAAATAGGCGAAGGATAATAGCGAATGGATGAGCACTCTTGGTGTAATAGGTCTTTTGTTACGATTACCAATAAAAAGTTGAAACAATAAAGGTTGCACTATAAAAGCGGTAAATGCTGCACAAAAGATTCCAATAAGGGAAACCGAAGAAATAGTATAGAGAACCGGATGCTTGGCAAAAATTAGGACGCCCACACCCGCTATTGTTGTGATTACAGATAGAATAATGGAAGTTTTATGGGTGGATAAGGCACGCTCTCCTGTCCGGTATTCCGTAAGTAGTCCGTTCGTAATGAAAATACTATAATCTACCCCCAGGCCAAAAATGAAACTGCAGATAATTATATTGAATATGTTGAATTCCAAGCCTAATAACCCCATAATGCCAACGGTAAGAAACCAAGTAAGAAATATGGGAATAGCGGTAATCAACGTTAAGACCAAACGCCTATAGAAAAGAAATAAAATTAAGATTACTGCAATTAGGGAATAGCTCAAAAGTTCGTTAAAATCGTCTTTAAGACTACCTAAAAATGACTCGTTTACCTGCTGCCGGTCTATAAGAAGGGTGTTCTCCATGTTGGAGAACTTCTGGCGAACTTCAGTTAGGTACTCAGTATTTATTTTGGCTAAAGAAGTGACCGTAGTTGTTTCCCCTTCCTTTACCAAATAATCTTCAACCGGAAAGGCCTTAATGCTTTTAACTTCTTCAATACTTAAATTGCCAAAATCCTTCTTTAAAAAGGAATAAAATTGATTAAAGGTGGTTTCCTTAAAACCTAATTTGTTCCCGCTTTCTACTAGATTATCAGTGAGATTTTTAATTCTTTCCGGAGACCAAAATTGCTGCCAGGCGTTGGTTTTTTCATTTTGAATTTTGTTCGATTTGACCAACGAGCTGATCGAGCCAAAATTCAGTACTTTATTTTCAGCTTTTAATTCATCCAGCTGGTTGAATATATGGTCGTTCTGTTCTAAAACTTTCTGAAAATTGTCTCCATAAGTAGCCAAGTAAATGGACTTAGAGCCCATGTCCGTTAATTTTTCTAATCGCTCACGTGCTTCAATAAGGGCCTTGGTCTCATAATTTAACTTAGCAATGTCTTTATTGAATTGTACCCTTTGATAAGTAAAAACGCTGACCACCGTGATAATAAATAGCATTATAATAGCCCATTTGTTCCTATGTAGCGGATGTGCCGCCAATCTATCCAAAACAGTTGTCTTGGATATAATAGCCTTTTGGGGTTTATAGGCTAGGGGAATAAAAAGTAGTGCGAATACCGATGCACCTAATACGCTAACAGCTGCAAAAACACCTAAATCCTGCAAGGCTTGTGAGCTTAAAAACAATAGGCAGAGAAATGCGGATGCTGTTGTTAGACTGCTCATTAATACCGCTGGCGCTACCTCCTTATAAACCGAAGTAACCGTATTGCCTTCACGCAAATGGGTGAGTATGTGCAGTCCATAATCCAAAGTTACACCCAATAGAACGGAACCTATACCTAGGGAAATAGCGGAAATATCCTCTCGTATCAAAACAAGGATGGCAATGGCTAAAAGTCCGCCAAAAAAGGCAGGAGCAAAAAGAATAAAAGGTAAGGTCCACTTACGATAAAAGATAATGAGCAATAATATGAGCAACGTCATTGCAATGCTTACCGTAAATTGAATGTCATGCTTTATCTGTTTTGCGTTACTTACGGCGCTTAACGCCGCACCAAAGTATTCTACTTGAATCTTCTTGGAATATTTGCTGTTCAGATGTTCTTGAAGTTGGTATAGGGCTTCAGCAAAAGGAGCATTCTTATTGGTCTCGTTGGAGCCAAATGTTGGAGTGATAAAAAGTAGAATACTTTCCTCGTTAGCATCCACCAAAAAGCCGTTTTTTACCTTAAAACCTTCGCCAAAGCCTAATTTTTGTAATTTTTTAAGTCCTATAAAAGACAGGCCTAAGGGATCCTTTACAATATTTTTTTTAGCAACGATGCCAGCTGGGGATATCAACGTACGGTAGTTGGCTTCCGTAATTTTTGCAATACTGTCCGTTGCTAGTTTGGCCTCTATGGTTTGATAATCTTCGGCATCCAGAAACAATGGAAGATTTTGGTTGACGAGGTCAAAAGAAGACTGGATAATATTGTCCTCTACTTTGCCCTGGATATTTTTTATGAACTCGCCTTGGGAAGCATTTAAACTGTCTAAAAATTCACTTGCGTAGGTAGTTAAGTCTTCCGTTGATCCTTCTTTTCCTTTTCGGATGTTGACAATAATCTTATCCGTAAAGGTGATGGATTTTAACAGCTTTTGAACCCGTTGCGTTTCCTCGTTAACAGGTATGAGGGCGCTGATATCATCATCAAATTGTATCTGGCGTATGATGGTTGCCAATACCGCCAAAAGCAGAAGAAATCCCGTTAAAGCTATCCATTTTTTGGAGGCAATCCATTGGTATGTCCTTAAAAAAATATCACCCATTTCCTAGGCTCATTTTTTTGCGTTTGGCTATTTGATTAAGGCTAAAATAACCAATGATACCACCCATAACGGAAACACCAACTGCCAAAACAAGGCTGCCAATGATGTAGGCCTTTACGCCCTTAAATGCCAATAAATTGTCTTTTAAATTTTCGAGGGATAAAAACTGTTCCTCGCCCAGAATCCATCCACCTACTTGTAAGCCTCCCAATAAAATAAAAGGTATAAATGGGGGGAGACTTATATTGCTAAAAGCAAAGGCAATGGGCTTGTTAAGCTTAAACAAAAAGGCACCACCAAGTACTAATAGGGTGTGTAGGCCCCAAAACGGACTTAAGCCAACGAAAAGACCTAATGCTATGGAAAGAGCTTTCTTTTTTGGGCTGTCCGTATGGCCTAGGACATCTTCAAGTAAAAATCTTTTAACCCCTTTTTTTTTAATTCTTCTAAAAAAATCCCGAGGTTTTATATACACCAAAGCAATAATAACCAAAACGGTGTTAAGCACGCTGATACGTGCAAAATCTGGAACTGTTCTAAAGTGCGATACCCGTTCCTCTTCATTATAGGAAATTTTAACCGGGAGATTTTTTACCATTGTTCCGCTCCATGCGGCCCTTACGATGACCTCAATTTCAAATTCAAATTTAGGGGTTCGGAATGTGAGGTTTTTTAGGGTGTGAAGTGGGTAAAGCCTAAACCCGCATTGGGTATCGTTTAATTTGATGCCTGTTTCAAACCAAAACCAGAAATTGGAAAATTTGTTACCAAAGCTACTTTTCCCGGGAACGTCAAGCTGGTTCATGTTTCTGGAACCTATGTAAAGCACATTTTTTGTTTCTTCATTTTTTAGGGCATCGAGAAATACAGGTATATCTTCAGGATAATGCTGCCCGTCAGAATCTATGGTAATGGCAAAATCATATCCCCTGGCCACGGCTTCTGCAAAACCTACTTTTAAGGCGTTGCCCTTCCCTTGGTTTTTGGACAGGTGCACTTGCGAAATCTGCGGAAAATCTTGAAGAATAGTTGAAGTGGTATCTGTAGCCCCATCATTGACCACAATGATATCCTTGGTGTACAAAAGAATTTCATTCAAAACCCGTTTTAAGGTTCTGTCATTATTGTAGGTAGGAACAAGGACGCAACATTTAAGTAGCTCCATGTCTTTTTGAACAGTAGGGATATTCACTGGCAAATAGGTCACATTTAGTTATCGGGGGTACATGAATAACTGCCATTCATAAGAATTAGTATCCTTCTTTAGAGGTTACATTCGTACGTTAAAGTTGTTGCGCCCCGTATGTTGGTTCCAATTCAAAGATAAGGATTAGGAAGTCTAAAACAATTGCTTTTCCTCTTCCGAAAAACTTTCAGATTTTTTAATATATCCCTTTACAAAGTTTTTGGCGCCTTGGGATTTAAGCTCTTTATAATGCTTTAATATGTAGTCTTTGTCTTCGTCAACGTTGCTGTGGTACCCTAGTATTTTAGGTAGATTTTCCTGAATGCTCAGTCTTAGGCAACGTATTTCAACATTTCTGGAATCAGCTTCTATGGCATGTTCCAACAACTTTTTCCCATCTTTAAAGTATTCCTTTTTCGCCTTAAATCCATCGGCATATTGTGCCATCATTGTAGTGACAGCTCCTTTATAGGCTACTTTGGTAGGATCATCATTTTTAGCCACTGAGGTTAAGTCGCCGTAGAGCTCCTTTAAGGCCTTTTCACTTTGGGCAGCATCAATATAAGCTTCACGTATTTCATCAATGGAGCTGGCGCCAAAAAAGATAGCAAAGGCGAAGATGGAGACAAACAGAAATTTTAGGCCCATGTTATTACAGTGTTTTAAAAGTGGCGTTCAATTTTAATGCCAGAGTGTCCTCAAAGTATACGGTGGTCTTAACCTTGTATTGATTTTCACTTTCTGTGATTTGTAATTGAAGCTGAATAACGTCATTTTTTTCAGGATTAATGATCGCCATGAACTTTACATTTGATGCTACCGACAAGAAAAGATCTTTTTCGGTCTTTTTCTCGGTTAGCTCTTTGATCATTTGAATCATACAGACACCGGGCATTACCGGATTGCCAGGAAAATGACCTTCAAAAACCTCATGGTCTTTGTTTAATTGTACCGATGCCTCTAGTTGATTTTCATCGGGTTTAAATTCTAAAATGGTATATAAGCCTTCAATTAACATGAATTACAATTTAAATTTATAAGCAGCACCTATTTGAAAAACACCGTTTAAATTACTCCCTGGTTCTTCATATAAATCATCACTTCCAAGGAAATCTACACTGATGGTTCCTTGTTTATATCGTGCCTCAAGGGCTAAGCCAAAAGGAAATTCGTAACCTATACCACCCATGATCGCTACATCTACTGGTGATATTTCTTCATCAATATTAAAATTGGTAAAGTTGATGAAGTTATTTTTTAAGTTAATGTCCAAGCTCAAGCCTACTATAAAATGAAAACCATTTGGCGGAGTAACATAAAATTTATTAGGGATTCCTATGGTGAGATAGTTAATGTTGACATCTCCATAATCCAGAGAGTTGGATTCTCCCCCTTGGTTGGAGTATAAAATTTCTGGTTGAAGGGTGTAATAATCCGCGATAGGTATTTTTATAAATGCGCCAACATAAAGTCCTTTTTTATGCTCCAATGCCGTTTTGCTAATACTAGAGCTGTTCAACCCAAGCTTTATTCCAGGGCCCACTTGTGCGTACAGACACCCCGAAAATAATAAAAGAATAAGAAGTTTTAACTTTTGCATTAAAGCGCTTTAAAAGTGAGCTGTAAAGGTAAATTGTTGTGGGTTATTCGAATGGATTTCGCCAAATTGCCCTCCACATCGCTAAAAATGTGAGCTACTTTTTCTTTGCCATTTTTAGTCCTGCTTATGCTCTTTAATTGGTTTTGTCGAAAGTAAAAATAATGTTTTTTGTTTAGGAGCTGTGACTCATAAAGGGTTTGATGCCCTTTTTGGTAGCGCTGTGAGGTTTCTAATTTTTCGGTAACTAAGGCAGTTAGGTCTTGCTGTAGAATATTCAACAAAATTTTCCGGTCCATATCCTTTAGGATTTTATGAACCGTGAATCTTTGGTCTTTTATTGAAAAATCAAAAATAGTAGTGCCCATTTCCGTTGTAAAGACCATTCTATGACTTTTCTCTCCAATCTTTTTAACAATGAATAGACCGCCAAAGGAATTTCCAAATGCATCTATGTTCGCCTTGTAAACATAATCTTTTGAAGTGTCCGAAAAATAAGGGTTAATGATATTCTGCGTTGAGGCAGTAACCTGCGTGAACTGTTGTTTTTTAGGGTAGGAAGCACAAGCGGTGAAGAGGATAAACAGAATACTACTGGCTAAAATCCGCATCTGATAAGGGTTGATTGGTAGTTCTATTAGAAAAGACAATTTGGGTATAATCCCCGGAGGGCTCTATCATTTTCACTTCTTGCACATTACCTTTTTTGCTAAACCAAATGTGAAAGGCATGAATGAATTCTGATAATTGGGGGTCTTTGGGTAGAAAGTGGACAAGGTCATTATCATCATCCTTAAAAAATTTCATATCAAATTCATTGGCATTGAACATATCACCTCTTATGCTACTGGCAATAAGGTTGTTGAGACGTTCAAACAATTTGTTCCCGCCTACATCCAAATTACTCTTGTTGCCATCATCATTAATATAAACGGTCTGGTTCTTGAAAATTATTGAATAAGTGTAGGGTTGTGTGTATTCCCATTTTACTTGGCCTGGTTCTTTAAATGTTAACTTTCCCTTGGATTCAATATCGTTGGCTAGAAAGTCTATATGCTTATATTGGGTAAAATCACTCTTTATGGTCTGAGTTTTCCCAGCCAAGGATTTTACCTTGTTCTTTAGATTATTGGCTTCTGTAACACTCATTGGGCTTTGGGTTATTCCGTAAAAGGAAAAGCAAAGGCACAAATAGAAAAGGTAGCTTTTGATATTATTTACCGTATTGTTAGTCTTGAACATAGGCATTGATTCCTAGCAATTGATCCACAGGAACAGATTGCAGATTTTTCTGCTGTAAAAATACCAATAACCGTTCCAAAACAGCTACTGATTTATCGCTTGTATCATGGAGTAAAATTACATCGCCCTTTTTTACTTTAGAAGTGATTCTTTTTAGGACCATGTTTTCAGTACGAGGCGTAGTATCCAATGAACGTACATTCCAGCCAATGGAGACAACTTTTAGCTTTTTTACCACTTTTTCAATAGATGGGTTGGTGACCCCAAACGCTGGTCTGTACATATTCATTGTGAGACCGCTTATTTCTTTAATGGTATCCTTGGCTTTTTGCAGTTCTTGTTCTACTTCTGTAACCCCATAGAAACCAAAAGAACGGGAATGGCTATACGTATGGTTGCCAACGGTATGGCCTTCCGAAATAATTCTTCTTAATATTTCCGGGTGTTTTTCAACCTTGTGGGCAATACAGAAAAAGGTAGCCTTGGCCTCATACTTTTTTAATAGGTCTAGCATCCTTGGGGTGAAGCTAGGATCAGGGCCATCATCAAATGTAATGGACACCCAATTTTTATCTATGTTTTTATTAAAGGAGATAGAGGTAAGGTGAAAATTCCAACGAACAAAAAAGGAACCGCACAGGGTAATTAAAAACCAGGTTAAAATTATGAACACATATGTATACCAAGGTACATGGTAGAAATAATCATAAACAATTAGGGCAATTAGAACCAAAGCCGTAGTTGGATACACTACCCTTCTTGTAAGCAGACCGCCTAACATTTCTTTAGTAAAAGTAAACTGTGGTTTTCCCCTCTATATTGGTTATAGATTAAGATGGATTTTGGACTAGGAATTTCATGTTTACCCCTCAAAACAGCACTAGGTACCAAACTTCCTTTTAAAATTTTGTTGGCTAACCAAAATCCAAAGCCATTAGCGGTATCATACTCTCCACTTAAATGTTTGAAGTAGGCTTTTGGGTGACTTGCAAAAGTACCTTCATCCAGAGTTTGGTAATACGTATCAAATTCCACATCGCCATTATTCCCCAATATTAGCAAATCTATATCTTCCGGGTCTAAAGAATTATCGTTTAGAAAATGAATAATTTCCGTTTCTACCGCTTCGATTTGTAGGGTATTAAAGGTTTTTATACCCAATAATTCGGCATAACTTCCTTCATTTTTCTTATTGGATAGCACAAAAAAATGGGCGCCTTCAGAAAAAATAGCCCCTTTAGTCTGGCTTTTAAGTACATTGGAAGTTTCGGTTGGCTCTTCTTTTATATGACCAATAAGGTGATGTGTATTTACATGATGGTCTACCAATTCATCAACCGCACCCACGAGTATGGTCTGTGCCTCGTCTTCTTCTAATTGTAATTTTGCATCCAATAGCGATGATTCCAATGAAATGGAAGAGTGTACGTAGGTGAAATTGTGTCCTTTACAACCCATTCCCAATGCAATTTGCCCTGCTACGGTATTATGGGATGATTGGATGAAGCGGGTAGGGGTCAAAAACTGCTCATCGTTATCAATGATGTCCTTGACAAACTTTTCTGAGTCACCAATACAACCCAGGCCGGTACCTACAATAATCGCATCTATCTCACTTTCTTCTATACTGGCTTCGGTGAGTGCGTTTTTTGCACTTACCGTACTCATTTTAATACCTTTTGCCATGCGTCTGGCCGCCGCGGGAGGTATGTATTCTTTGTAATTGGGGTCAATTACGCGAATGGTGGTGTCATTATACGTAATAATATCCTCTAAAAAAGAGGAATTGTCAAATGTTTTCTGCGCCGAAACGGAGCCTACACTTTGTATGTACACCGATTTTTTCATGCCTCTTTAGAAAAAATTAAGGTGGAACAGTTGCCGCCAAAGCCAAAAGAATTGGAAAGTACCGTTTGTATAGGCTTTTCTTTTATTTCGGTTATGGGCGTTAGGTCAAACTCCTTCATGGGGGTTTGAAAGTTCAGGTTGGGGAAAATAAGGTTGTTTTGTAGTGCCAAAACCGAATATACAGCTTCAACGCCTCCTGCAGCTGCCAACGTATGTCCGGTAAATGACTTAGTTGAACTAAATTCCGGTACCCTATCCTTAAAAATACGCAATAAGGCCCTGCCTTCGGAAAGGTCGTTATTGGGTGTCGCCGTTCCGTGGGCGTTCACATAATCAATAGTCTTAGGTGAAAGTCCAGCCACTTTTAAGGCTTTTTCCATGGCTAAAACCGCGCCATCCCCATTTTCTGAGGAAGCGGTTTGGTGGTAGGCATCATTGGCATTGCCATACCCTTTAACATAACCCAAAACCTTTTTCCGATGTTTTTGAACCATACCATCCGACTCCAAAACCAAGTAAGCGGCAGCTTCCCCCAAATTTAATCCCTTTCTATTATCATCAAAAGGTGTACTGTAGGTGTCGGATAAAATCATCAACGTCTTAAAACCGTTGATAGTGAATTTAGAAAGGCTATCCGTTCCCCCCACAATAACACGGTCCAATTGTCCGGATTTTATCATTCTTGCGCCTAGCATGATGGCATTGGCGGCAGAAGAACAAGCCGTGCTAATGGTAGTGACAAAGCCTTTTTCAAGACCTAGATATTTCGCTATTTTATTGGTGGAGTCCCCGGCGTGCAGCCCGGTAATATGTTGTCTTATTCCAGGATTTTTCTCGTAGTCATAGAAATACTGTTCAGACTTGTCCATACCGCCCACAGTGGTGCCGGAAATGAAACCTGTACTTACTTCGTTGATATCAGTGATTCCTGCACTTTCAAGCGCTTCTTTTGCTGCTATAGAACCAATAAGGACGGTACGTGACCATTGATTGGCCTCAATTCCTAGCTGTTTTTCCAAAACAGGATTGCTATCTTCAATTTCCCCCACCATAATCTCATCCTCGTGGATGGTCTTAATTTGAGTAATTTTGGAGATGCCAATTTTATTAGAAGTAAGCGACCGCAGGTTTTCCTGCACATTGTTGCCAATGGCGGAAATAATACCCATTCCGGTTATTGCTACCCCTCTACCCATTATTTTGTACGGAACTTTTAAGCCGTGAAAGTTTTTATCTGCTCCTATTGGCTTCAATATAAGCGGCCATGGTTTGAACCGATTCAAAAATTTTCCTTCCCTCCTTTGGGTCGGCCAATTTAATCCCGTAATCCTTATCCAACATTACGATCAATTCCAGGGCATCTATAGAATCTAGCCCCAAACCTTCGCCAAAGAGCGGGTCATTATCCTGAATTTCATCTACGGCAACGTCTTCAAGGTTTAATTGCTCTATGATTTTCTCCTTCAGCTCTTGTTTTAACTCACTCATTGGTAAAATATAATCTAGTTATTTCTTCTTTTGTATGATTGAGGTTTCCGTTAGCGGAAACCACATATAAAAACGCTTCGTAAGAGTCTTCATCTACATCTACCCATCCACATAAAACGGAATCTGCCTTTTTATTCTGTAAAAGACTATTGGTATATTCCCATAAATAGTCCGCATTAAATGCGTCAAAGATAAAAAAACTATTTTCAGAATACAGTTTATGCCTAATGCTAATTTCACCCATGCAAATGTTGGGCAAGGTGTAAACAAAAACGGCGGGACTGGGAAAATAATTGTCAAGGTCCTCTATGGATTTTTGATACTTTCTATCGGTATCTAAACTGGCGCTTTTGTTGGCCAGAACTATGGCCGTATTTTCTTGAAACAGATTGTTTTCCTTTAGGTTGTTGAGAAGTACATCGGCACAAAGAAAACCTAGTTTGCTAAGTCTGTCCATTTTAAAGAATTTAGAGTAATCCGTTTGAAAATGTTGATAAGCGAGTTTCAAAAATTCATTAAGCGTACCAGAGTCTTCTGAAAACAGGAGTTCCCCATTTTTTAGAACGGTGTTGTCCTTTATACGGCAATAGCCTTGTATGAAATTATTATTGTTCAAGAAAAGTTTAGTTCTTTTTGCAGACCAACATGGTATGAAATTCACCAATGGCCAAGTCTTCTTTAAGTGTTAGGCCGGCCTTATAAATTAAATCTATAAACTCTACAGCTTTGTACATTTTGCTATTTCCGTTAGCCATTGCGGTAAAGTATAATGAAGTGGCTTCCAATGTAAAACGGGCATTCGCAAATTTTTGCCTGTCAGTAAATGTTTCTATGATAATAAGCTCTGTATCATCATCCATAGAATTTACACAGGTTTTCAAAATCTTAAGTATTTCTTCTTTGGAAAAGCAGTCTAAGAATTGACTCATCCAAATGGTATCCGCCCCTGCGGGGATGGTTGGGTTTGATGACAGCCAGTCAATTTCCTGTCCTGAAACCCTGTTTTCCAATCCGCTATTTTTGGTATTGGCCAATGCTTTTTTCAATTGTCCGGGCAAATCGAAAATTTTTATGTGCACCTCCGGGTTGTAATTAGCGCAAATAACAGCAAATTTACCGGTGTTCCCGCCAATATCGAAAAGAGTTTTCGGTTTATGTCTAAAAACCAAGGGTAGGGCTTCGCCAAAAATCTCATCGGAATAAAAATGATCAAAGGCGAACCAAGATTTCTGCACTTTTTCCGGTAATTGGGAAAGGCCTTCATATACGGTACGCCAATTACCTAATTCCTTTAAGCCGGCAGGTTTACCCGTTTCTATGGCTTCCGGAAGATGGTAGAGTCCTTGGTAGCAAACGTCTTGGGTGAAATTTAGATTGGCCTCGGTCATTTTGTTATAATTCAGGAAATACCCAATTTTAGTGAGGTCATAATTTCCGTTATTGTCTTGAGAAACAATATCCGAGCTTTCTGCAACTTCAAGCAAAACACTTAAGCCATATTCCGTTAAATTCAACGCCTTCGCAAGATTTTCTAGGGAGGTCTTCCCGTCTCTTGAATGCTCAAAAATATAGTCCAGAACACCTAGTTTCCTTAAAGAGACCGTAGTTTGAAATATAAAGGGGGCAAAAGCAATCTTTTGGGCTTCTTCAAGCGCTTTGATAGCCTTAATGGGTTTTTTGGCCATTATATGTAATAATCTATTGAAGGGTAAATTTAGGCATTGAGACTCAAATAGAAAACATATGTTAAATTTTTAGAAGCCTATGCAGCACTATATCTTTTTAAAGATAGCTGCGGTGTTGGAACCTCCAAATCCTGATGCGGTCTTTAGAAATATGTTGAGGGGTGTTTTTTTTGGTTTCTGAATGATGTTCAATGGATGCGAAACTCCTAATTCCCGGAATCCTAAGGAGGAAAAAAGGGTGTCTCTTTTAAGAGAATGCATTCCTATAATAGTTTCCAAAAGTCCCGAAGCGCCAAGGGTGTGCCCAAAATATCCTTTTAAACTGTTAATGGGTGTTTCTTGCATACCACAACGATTGAAGGCTATGGATTCCATTTCATCGTTGTATTGGGTGGCCGTACCGTGTGCGGATATGTAGTCTATTTCACTGTATTTTAGCTTAGCTTCTTTAAGAGCGGATTCAATACTACGGTAAAGACCTTCTCCTGTTCTAGAGGGACCAGAAATGTGATTGGCATCGTTACAGGAAGCATCCCCTACTATTTCTACAGATTCCTCAACAGCCAACGAACGGTCTTTGGTTACCAACGCACTGGTAGCCACCTCTCCAATGTTGATTCCTGTCCTGGTCTTGCAATACGGTCTGCAGGGTTCGTCACTCAAGGCTTGAAAAGCATTGAAGCCAGAAATGATGAATTTTGTCACCAAGTCTCCGGCAACTACAAAAATGTGGTCAAATTTTTGCCCTTTTATCAATCTCTTCGCAATGGATAAGGCCAATACTCCAGAAACACAAGCGTTGGATACCACTATTGGTTCTGTTGTAAAACCGAAAAAATTTCCGATTTCTAACGCTAATTTACTTAGATACGCCCTTTCATGTGAAAAAGGGTTTTTCTTGTCAAGTACGTCTATATTTCCTTTTGTAGTGGATATGATCAACCCTACACGCCCGCTCAATTTTATATTTGCTTTTTGGATGGTATCAGATAAACTAACAAGCATCATTTGCTCCAAACGTGTGTGGTGAGCGGAAGGAACGATTTTTTGGTAGGCTTCTTTTAGCTTTTCTGGGTCCACCATGGAGCTGATAAACGGTCTATCAAGAGTCTTATAATCGGTAACGGTGCACAGACCTGTTTTTTGTTGGGCAATTTGTTCCACCACCTCTTGGCTGTTGAAACCTAGAGAGGAAATGATATTATTGTATGAGATAATGGGATTACTCATCCAACAGACCAACTTTTATTTTCCATTCCCTAAAAAAATCGGGTAGGGTAAGGGAAAGTTCCCCGCCCAACTCAACAAAAACCTGTACGGTTTCACCTATACACACCACTTTTTCCGATGGGTTCAACAATTCATATTTAAATATCATCTTGGCAGCGGCAGAATCAATATAGGTTGTTTTAATTTTTGCGATATCCCCATATTCCAAGGGAAGTTTATGTTCACATTTTGAGGAAACTATGGGGGTTGAAAAATTATGGCTTTTTTGATTTAAGTAAGAAATGCCATGATGCCTTCCAAAGGCTTCCCTACCATCTTCAAAATATTGAATATAGTTACCATGCCATACAATGCCCAAGGGGTCGCATTCTGAAAATCGAACCCGTACCTCGGACGTGAAACTTAAGTCTGGAGCTTTCTTAGACGGCAATTTGTCTCTCATTGTAAAATATGGCTATTCCTGTGGTTATAAGAAAGAACAAAAATAACAAAGCGATTTCGGGAAGCAACTCCAATATTCCAACATTTCTTAGGAATACATCATAAAAAGCGCTCAAACCCCAATTCATAGGAGATATATTCGATAAGGCCTGCATGAATTTTGGCATGGCAAAAACGGGCACCCACACGCCACCCAAAGCGGCCAAAATAACCACAAAGGTTGCCCCAAATGGAGCCGATTGTTCTTGAGATTTAGCAATTGTGCCCAACAAAAGACCTAGTCCTACCGCTGCCAGGCCGGCAAAAAACGCAACAAAAAACAACATGGGCAGTTTTCCGGCAACGGTTAATTCGGGAAGGCCCAAGATAGGGAACAGGAAAACGCCCACTAGTAACATGAGGGCAAATTGTATGAGGGCCACTGCTAAAAAAACAATTGTTTTTCCTCCCAGAACCGTTCCGTAGGAAACCGGATTGGTACGCAATCGAACAAAAGTGCCCAAGTTTTTTTCCTTTACCATGTTTATGGAAAGGGGCAGGATAATGAAAAAGATGGCAAACAAGGTCCAAGCCGGGATATTGTGTTGTGTAGAATTTGGGATGGCGGATTTATCAGGAACATCGCCGGGAGCAATTTCAGAAAAAGTAATAAAAGGTTGGGTGTCAAATATTTCCTCTGTAGGGTCATCTGTAAGTTCTTCTTGGAACGCCTTATAGATAGATTCCGTTTCTATTTTGGATACCATCTGGTTGATGCCGCTCTTGATAGAGTTTCTAAAAGAAAGCTGGGTAGCCGGATCAAAATATAACTTTACTTCTTTCTTACTATTTGTGGACGTTTGAGGGTCTTCCGCATCATTTCCATTGAATTTGCTAAGGATACCCTCCACATTTTCTTGTACTTTATGATTTAAGGCAGACGAAAGCTTTTTGGGAATTACTATGGCCAATTGATAATCACCGTTTTGAACGAGTTGCTGCGCCTTTCTTTCGTTTTCTTGCGGTACAATTTCAAACTGTTGGGCCGCAGCCATATTTTCCCTGATTTGTTCGGATACACTTCCCTTATCGTTGTCAACTAATAAAATGGGGATTTTTGATTCCTTCAGAGTTTTGAACGTACCGTCTTGAATGGTTGTAATGGTAATCACCAAAAGCAACGGCATTAAAAATAAAATAGCCAACCCCCCAAAATCCCTGGTGAGCAATAAGAACTCTTTTGTTGCGGAAGCCAAAAGTTTATGCATAATCCCTTAAAGCTTTTCCTGTTCTTGCTAAAAATACTTCTTCTAAATTTTTGGCTTCCGGTTCATTCCTGATCAATTCTTCCGGTTTCCCCTTGCATATAATAGTACCAAGGTCTATTATGGCAATTCTAGAACAAAATTCTTCCGCTTCGTTTAAGTGGTGACTGGTGTAAAGGATGGTGGTGCCATTTTCGTTCAGTTCTTTCAAAAAGCTCATAATGGCGTTTTTAGACTGTACATCAACGCCTACGGTGGGTTCATCTAAAAAAAGGACTTTGGGTTTATGTAATATACCAGCAATGAGATTAATGCGCCTTTTCATACCTCCGGAAAAGGTTTGTATTTTTTTATGGGCGAAAGGCTTTAAGCCTAAAATTTCAAGATGTTCATTTATTTTTTGGGTTAGTTCCATGCCTTTTAACCCATACATACTCCCAAAATACTTGAGGTTTTCAAATGCCGTAAGTGTAGGGTAGAGGGCGTATTCTTGTGGGACAATACCAATCAATTGTTTTAATCGGGACATATGCCCTTGATAACTTAATCCGTCTATAGTGAACGACCCTGATGTGGGTTTCAGCAAGGAGCTCAACATGGAAATAAGGGTTGTTTTTCCTGCCCCATTGGGTCCCAAAATTCCAAATACCTCTCCTTCATCGATAACCAGGTCCAAATTGTGAACCGAAAACCTTTCGGCATTCTTGTATTTTTTTGAAAGCTGGTTTATTTGAATCATACGGCTTTTCGTAGGGCTTTAAAAAAGGCCTCTTCTCTTTGGGCAATGGACATTAATTGATCGGAAATGGAATCATAGTTCTCTAATTGGCCACTCCTGTTCTTGTAGATCCGGGATGCTTCCAATGCAAAATCACGCCAAGCATCCCCAATTTGAGTCATTTCCTTGGAAAAATCCTTTAATTTTTCATTTCTAAGTACATCACTGGCTTCCTGCAGAAAGGCAGCATAAATATATCTGAATCCACCACCGCCGGTACCAATTTCTTCTTGCATACGTACAATTTGCCCTAGATAATGGTTGGCTTTTTTTGTTCCGAGCTTTTTGGGCCATTTTTTTATGTTCTTGGCTACCCAGCGCATAGCCCTAACACCAACTATTGGGGCTGGGGCCAGCATATCCCTACATGTGTGCTTTATGCCCTTTATAATGGCGGTTTCCAATTCCAGTTTTTGCGGAAAGGAAATAGGATAATAGATATGGCCCTTTGGAGCGAAAGCCCCTTTGGCAAAGCGTACTTTTTCTAGTTGTTTTTCGGTTAATGTGGTTACATCTTCCATTACGGGGTCGCTAATAAGATAGTTACCGTTTTCTTTCCCATAGACCACCATGTTATGGGCGTTGAAATGAAAACGATACTCATCCGGAAAGTATATAAGATTATATACCCCAACTTGAAGCCCTACAGGATTGTTATCGCTTAAATTTTGGTCCAATCTTTCCTTGGCCTTTTTGGGGTCTTTAAACTTTTCCCTTTTTACTTTTACCCCAACTCGTTTGGCAAACCTATTAAAAACCAGACCAGGCATGACCCTATAGGTGAAAACAGGTGCGTAATTGACCTTTATGAATGGCAAATAACTAAATAGGAGTCCGGAGCCAATGCCAAATACCATGGGTTCGCTTACTTCAAAACCATTATGGCGCATAAGGTTGGAAACCACACCGTTTTCGCAATGTGCCGATTGCTTGTGGGTAAAGTCTATTTGCATTTATTGATCTTTAATGTGCTTTAGTTCTTCAATGCCAATCTCAAAAACATCAGCATATTTTTGGAGTGTTTTGGTAGATAATTTTTTAAAGACCGAAGGTTTAAAGTGACGTTTTACCCTCCACTGCCATAACCCTACATAACTTGCTAGAATGGGTACATCCATTTTATGGAGCTCCATGTAGTATTCAATAGGGCTGGTCTTCTTTTCAATTACACGTTGCTTGGCTTCCTCTACACGCTCTTCAATTTCCCTTATGGCATTGTCCAAAGCAATTGTTTTTGGTTCCCATCCGGTACTTAGTTCGGTAACATAATTGCCGTTTTCGTCAACTGCATACACCATGTCCTTAATGTTGGCTTTTTGAAGCTGACTTTTGTCCTGTGGTACCTCTTTCTTTTTCATAGTAGCGAAGTAAACAATATTTTAACTAAGCTTTTTGGGGGAATTTCAATGTGGCTATAACCGCCACACTATCTAAACTTCGTGTATTAAAAAATTAAAGGTACAATCTACGATTAAATCGTCATTTGTAAAAGTAGAGGAGGTAATCGTACATACACTCATGGTACCGGTGTCAAATCTGGAGATGAGTTTGGCCTTGGTGACCAACAACTCGTTTACCTTTGGAAGTTTTTTTATTTCAACTTTTTTAATGGCGCTAATGTAGCCAACAAGCTTATTGCCAGATCCTTCAAGATCTTCATCGTCAAAATAACTTTGGCCTACAATGGCAGTACTTGCTTGGGCAGCATTCTCAATAAGTCCCGCCTCGGCCAAATATCCTTTTGAATTGATGAAAATGCAGTCCTCGGTAATTTCGTAATGGGTAATTACGGAGTCCTCATCAAGATAGGGGGTTACCGTAGCCATTAGCATGGGTGGCCTATGGGGCAAAAAATTCTTTATATTGATATCGTACCTGGCCTTTTTCATCCTATTTGGCCAAGGCCGTTTTCATTTCACTGTTGGCTATTACCCTACCATCACATTCTACCTGTGCTTTTACCAAGGTTACATCCATAATATCATGAAGAATTTCAACAGTAGTTATCAACTTTTGTGATTTTCTAGGTAAATGGAAAATTTCTGCTTTCTTAATAGCTCCAATGTACCCTGTTGGTGCCGGCTTTTCTAGTAAGTAATATTTGTATCCTGTATGTAGGGCAACCGTTTGTGCCATATTTTCGATAAGTCCGGCAGCAGAGAAATAATCTTCTTGCGCTAAAATGTTGGTAGGACCTATGGTAAAGTTTGATACAATTTTTTTATCTGCATACTCAACCAAAGAATCTACCATAACAAAAGGTGATTTTTGGGGTATAAGCGATAATAAGAAATCTCCCGAGGCAATATGGTCGTTTGTTTCTGCCATTAGCAGACAGTTAAATAGGCATACATGTATGAAAACCTAGCACTCTCCGGAACATGGAAAAGAATTTTATCCCCCTTTTTTAATTGTCCGGAAGCTACCAGTTCCTCTAACATTACGTAAATGGATGCGGCTCCAATATTTCCTACTTGTTGAAGGTTCAAGAACCATTTCTCCCACGGCATTTCAATTCCCTGTTCCTTCATTTCGTCATAAAGGCCCTGCTTGAAGTAATAGGATGAAATATGTGGTAGGTAGTAATCTACGTCATCAGGACCAATACCGTGCTTTTCGTAGGTCATTTTTAAGCTGTGAACTCCTTTTTTAAGGATGTTGTCACCCAATAACCTTGTATCTTGTTTCATGGCGAACAATGACCTTTTTCCCCATTCTTCCGAAGGGAATTCACTCCAAGGGGTCAATTGGCCATTTTCTTCTTTTTCCGCACCGGCATACATGCAGGTTTCCATTTCAAAAGCATACGAATAACCGTCCATCCACTCGATTTTGAGTGGTTGCTTTCCTTTTGGTTCACTTTCCAACAACACCGCTCCTGATCCATCGGATAGCATCCATCTTAAAAACTCTTTGTTAAAAGCTAATATGGGACTCTCTTCCAGTTCCTTTAATTGTTCTACCTCATTCTGAAAAATTCGCTCTTTCATCCAAGAAGAGGTTCTTTCAGAGCCCGCACAGGCCGCATTTTTCGTTTCTCCAGCCTTAACGGATAGATAACCGTATTTAAGGGCGTTCATACCGGAACAACAGGCTCCAGAAGACGAGTTTATTTCCATGTTCCTATTTTTAAGGAAACCATGTACCATACTGGTGTGGGAAGGAAGCACTTGGTCAGGGCTAGAGGTGCCACAGGATAACAGTTCTATGTCTTGGACTGTAAATTCATCGTCACAAAGGCCTTCTACCGCTGCTGCGGCTAGTTGCGCATTGTTGTGAGTGGTCTTGCCCTCATCATCAATGGCGTAATATCTCGTTTTTATTTGATTGTTTCTTAGGACAATTCTTCTTGCCTTGGAAGCTTTCCCATCAATGACCCCCAGTTTTTCCTCCATTTGGTCATTGTCTACTGGTTTATTCGGTAAAAATTTGGAAATTCTGGTAATGTAAACGTCCTTCATCAATTATTCATTTAAAGCCACGGAGGAATAGTATTTTCTCTCCCTTCTCCTCTTGGCCGTCATAGGCAAATAAGTCAGCAAAAATACGATAAAAACTATAGGGGCTATGACCCATATGGCAAATAACAAATAATATTTGAACAAACCAATCCATTTTGTTCGTTTAGGATTTCCGGCTTTGCCCTTTTTAATAATCTGGTTCGCCCATTTAGAAAAGAGTACATTGCCACGTTCATCGGTTCTTACCAAATAGGGATTTACCCTTACCGCGTCTAAAGCCAATAACCGGTTCTGTAATTCATTGAACTTACCGGATAACAAAGCTTTTTTAATAGGGGTGCCAAATTTGGAGGCCCCTTCAATTTCCTCATCTGAAACCCCAGGCTTGGGAAATATTCCAAAAAGTCTATCCTTTTTTCCTTTCATCATCCAATGCTGAATGGTAATTACGCTTATATGGTTAATGTGGCGATCTACCAAAGCTATATGACCCGTTAACTGGGCTCCTGTTTTCTTTAGTAGTCGCTTAATCTTTTCTTGTGCCTGTATCCACATATTTCTGCAGGCTACAAGCGTTACTACTGGTGTATTTTTAAGTAGTTTCTTTGCGGATTCGGAATTTAAAAAGGAACTAATAGGACGGGAAGGGGTAAGGAACCAAACTTGGTAGCCTAGAATCACCAAATCATATTTCTTGCTCAAGATTTCTTCTGGCGGTTTTTCCAATTCTTGTGGTACCTGTAAAAATGATTCTGGAAACACCTCATAAAAATCCTCTGCTTTCCATGGAAAACCATATTCTTGAGATGGGGTGATTTTGTAGTAGGAGATATTTATTTCTTCGTCTTTTAGAGTGGTTTCAATATTTTTTAAAATATCTAAAAGCTGCCCTGTTTGGGAATAGTAGATGATCAGTACTTCTTTCATTCCTTATCTAGTTCGTTCCAAAAATCAAAAAAATTGAACCATTGTAGGGGGTATTTTTTAATGATCCACTCCATACTTTGCGTGTACTCATCTAACAGGCCTTGTGCATCCCTTGCTTTAAAATCTGCCTGTCTAGCGTAAAGACTATAATGTTTTCTGGTTTCCTTCATCACATACACAAACAATACGGGCATATTAAGTCTAGATGCTAAAAGGTAAGGCCCCAACGGAAACTCTGCTTCCTTTCCCAAGAGCTTACTGCTCATGGTTTTGGTTCCCGGTAGATACCTGTCTCCCGTAAACACCACTAAACCGCCTTTGTCCAGAGCCGAATGTATCTCAAAGATATGGCTCATATCTTCTTTTACCAAGATGAATTCAAGCTGGGATTTTACCACAATACTATCCATATAATCCAAGATGCTCTGTTGTTCATCCCTGGTGGTTACCATGCTTATCTTATTAATACTATAACGGTTTTCAAGAAAGTAATGTGCAATTTCAAAATTACCCACATGGCCACTCAATAAAATGCCTCCTTGGTTCTTTTTGAGAAGGTTATCTATATATTCAATTCCGTCATGGGTATAGGTAAACTTTTCCCGAAGACCAGTGGAAATTGCAACCCTGTCTATAAGAATTCTGCCAAGTGTGTAGTAGCTCTTATAAATGCTGAGAATACTTTTGGTTTTAGAGTAACCCAACCTAAATCTAAAATAGCGATAGATACAGCGAGAGCTTTTTGAGGAAAAGAAGAAATAGTAAAACGCTACAAACCTAAGTACAAAGTATGCAACCCCAATTCCTAAGTTTTTTAGTAGAAAGATAAATATCTTATAGCCTAGGAGATTGCCTCTAGATTGTCCTTCCCATTCTGCCATTTAGGGTCGCTGCTTATGGTGATTAGGCATAAAAATAGGTTTTCTAGCGTATTTAGGTAAGTAGAAGTTCAAGAATTCTTGACTTTTAAGATAAGGAAATGCCTTTAAGGTTGGTTAGGCCAATTTTGCCTCGATCAGGTCGTAAAAGTTTTGCAACGTATGTACGTTAATAAAATCTTCCCCTACCAATTTAACGCCAAAATTGCTTTCTACGGCAACAACTAGATCCACAAAATCCAAGCTGTCCAAATCCAAAGCTTCTTTTAGATTGGCTTCTGGTTCGATCTCATCCTCATCTACTTCAAATTCATCGATGAGAAATAAGTTAATTTTCTCAACAATTTCTTCCTTGGTCAATGTCATTAGTTACTCGCTTTTTTTAATATGAGAGCGGAATTCGTTCCGCCAAAACCGAATGAGTTAGACAAAAATACATCAATTTTTTTATTTAAGGTTTCCTTAACAATGTTTAATTTTTTAGAGTCCTCATCCGGATTTTTAAGATTGATATTAGGAGCTATGAACGAATTTTCCATCATAATTAGGGAGTACACAATTTCACTGGCTCCGGCCATCCAACATTCGTGGCCGGTCATGGATTTAGTGGAACTTACATGTGGGTTGCTTTCCCCAAAAACATCATATATGGCTTTTGCCTCATTGGCATCGCCTACGGGGGTTGAAGTGGCATGCGCGTTTACATAATCCACCTCAGAGGCCTGCATATTGGCATCTTCCAGAGCTCGTTTCATTGCCCTTGCGGGACCCTCTACGTTGGGTGTGGAAATATGGTCGCCATTAGAAGAAAAACCGTATCCCACAACTTCGGCGAGGATTGTTGCCCCTCTTTTTATGGCAGATTCATAACTCTCTACAACTAGCGTGGCACCACCTCCACTTGGCACAAGTCCATTTCTGTCTTTGTCAAAAGGTTTGGAAGCCTCCTCAGGGTTTTCCGTATTAACGGCAAATACGCCTAGACCGTCAAAACTGGCCATTGATTCTTTATTGATTTCTTGGGCACCACCGGCTATGATACAATCTTGAAGGCCGCTTTTAATTAAATGATACGCAAGGCCAACGGAGTGTGATCCACTGGCGCAAGCTGCGCTTATGGATAAATTAATTCCTTTTAATTTAAAAATAGTAGATAGGTTCATGGTTACCGTAGAGTTCATGGCCTTGAAAATGGCTCCTGAACCTACCAAGGTTGTATCTCCTTTTTCCCTGATGATGTCTATAGATTCTACGGTTGCTTTTGCCGTACTGTCATTGCCATAAAGAATTCCTATTTCATTTTTTTCCATGAAATCCTCATCAATTTTGGCCATTTGCAGTGCTTCCATAGTGGCCATATAAGCGTATTGGGCTTCTTGGCCCATGCTCACACGTTGCCTTCTTGAAAGTAGTTTTTTTAAATCCGGTTCCTCAACATAACCGGTAATAGGAGATCGATAGCCAAAAGAAGCTCTTTCGGGATCATAAATGATTCCGGATTTTCCTTCGTATAGCGATTTTTTTACTTCTTCTAGGTTTTTTCCGATGCATGAATAAATGCCCATGCCCGTAATAACTACTCTCCTCATTCTGTCACTGTAGATGTTGGTATGCTAACCTAATATAATAAAGTTCTTGCTTTTAACGGTTTATTAGTACGAAAATTGCCAAGGTCTTAGATATAAAAAGACACTGATAGTTGATGGTCAAATAGGTAGGGTCTTAACTATCAGTGTGATATCCTCAATTGGAAGTTAGGAATATATACCGCCGTTAATGTTGATTACTTCGCCGGTGATGTATCCTGATTTTTGGGATGCTAGAAATGAAACTACATGGGCAACCTCTTCTGCAGTTCCAAACCTGTTGGCGGGAATCATTTTTTTAAGTTCTCTTTCATCCAAATCTTCGGTCATATCTGTTTTAATAAAACCGGGCGCCACGGCATTTACGGTCACTTTTCTTTTGGCCACTTCTTGTGCCAAGGCTTTTGTAGCACCAATTACCGCACCTTTGGCAGCGGAATAATTGGTTTGCCCTGGGGTGCCTTTTTGTCCGGAAACCGAAACCATATTAATTATCCTACCGTATTTGTTTACCAGTAGGTTCTGGATGAGGGCGTTGGTAACGTTATAGAATCCGTTAAGGCTGGTCTCAATAACCTTGGACCAATCTTCCATTGGCATCCACATGAACAAACCGTCTTTGGTAATGCCGGCATTGTTGATTAACACCTCTATGACGGCATTTTTATGTTGGTCATGCCAATTTTCCAAAACACTTTTTACCTTATTGGCTTCGGTAACGTTGAATTGTATGACCTCACCGCTTCCACCAGCTTCTTCTACCAATTGAAGTGTCTCTTCCGCCGCTTCGCTATTGCTGTTATAATTGATAAGGATTTTATAATCTAAATCTTTGGCCAATTGCACACAAATGGCACGGCCTATTCCGCGTGATCCACCTGTAACCAAAGCGTACTTCTCCTTTTCCTCTTTCATCCCCAATTTTAAATTTATACCATTTACTCTATGGATGTGAACGGCTCCGCATTTTGGAACCATTTATCCGCCAGTAATTTTCCGTTTTTATCCAAGAAACCCCAACCTTTTTTGGTTTTTACCCTAGCGAGACCATTGATGAAGCCCTTGGAATCATTTCCTGCCAAAAATGCCAAACCGGCCGTAATATCATATTCCAACGGGATAATTTCTTTTCCGGAAGTGTCTATAAAGCCCCATTGTTTCTGCTTTACAGGCGCCATTCCATTTTCAGCGAATACTTCTGCGTCCCTATATTGTGCTTCAATGACCATTTCTCCCTTTTCATTAATGTATCCCCAGCTTTTTCCTTCCGCTACGGGAGCCAACCCTTTGACAAAGGCCCTTGCCTTATCAAATTGCGGTTCTATTACCCATTTTCCCTGGTTGTTTACAAAGCCTATTTTTTTGTCCTTTCTGGCATAGGTTAAATTGGAGTTTCCATAAAAACCCCAAACCTTGTCCGCACCTTCTATGGGATTAAACTTGCCATTGGCAATAATACCGTAAGAGCCACCTTTCATTCCTTCCACACCGCTGGTGTGATATTCGTTGCCAATTTCTTCGTATTCCACAGGTATAACAACTTTGCCTTTAGAATCTATCATGCCCCACAGATCCCCTTTTTGTACCTTGGCATGTCCATTTCTGAATTTTTTAATAGCGTCATAAGTAGGTTCAAGTACAACTTTTCCATTTGTGCCAATTAATCCTATTTTATCTCCATTTCTATAAAGTGCCACCCCATCTTCAAAATCATAATATTTTTCCGCGGAGGGTACTTCCAACTTCTTCCCTGTTTTGTCTATGTAATGCCAGTCACCATTCTCCGAAACCATGGCGTATCCAGAATCAAAATATTTGACCTTTTCAAATTTGGGTTCTATGGCCCAATCCCCATTGGGTTTTATGTACCCCCATTGCTTGTCCTTTATAGCGGCCGCCAAGCCATTGGAGAACGTTTTGGCATTGTCAAACTTGGGTTCAATTACATAATTCCCCGTTTTGTCTATGTAGCCGAACTTTCCATCTTCCCGTACCAATGAAAGTTCTTGAGCGTAGATGATAACCGAATTAAATGCCAGAAGCAGTAAAAAAATCTTTGTTTTCATGATGTTAGAAATTTTAAATAACAACTTGTTTCTTTTTTTGGACCGAACCATAGCGGCGAAAAGAATGATAGCTGCTTTAAAAAGACCAAGGGGTCAATTGCTTTCCGCTCTATAGTTACTTGTTCCTATGGTTAGTGATGAATTCTTTCACTTGGTTAACATAGGGATACATAATCATATCCTCTTTGAACGGGGGAACTATTTTTCTGACGGCATCGTACATGTTTTTTGTTTTTGTAGATACCTTGTCCTGAACACTAAGATACTCAATTGCCTGTACTACTGTAATCATTTCAATGGCAATAATTTCAAAGGCATTTTCAATCACTTTTTTGGTAATTAAAGCGGCATTGGTGCCCATGCTAACAATATCCTGATTGTCATTATTATTAGGAATGCTATGAACGTACATTGGGTTGGAGAGCATTTGGTTCTCTGCGGTGGTTGAGGTGGCGGTAAACTGTACTCCTTGCATGCCAAAATTTAGTCCTAATGTGCCTAGGTTAACGAACGGAGGCAGGATGTCATTTAATTTGGAGTTCATTAAATAGTTTAATTGGCGCTCTGCCAACATGCTCATTTTGGTGACTACAATCTTAAGTTTGTCCATTTCCAGAGAAACATAGTCGCCATGAAAATTTCCGCCGTGGTAAACGTTCTTTTTATCAACATCCACAATGGGGTTGTCATTGGCGGAGTTTACTTCTTCAATAAGTATGCGTTGTACATCGTTAAGGGTATCCAGCACGGGGCCTAAGATTTGAGGTACGCATCTTATGGAATAATATTCTTGGACTTTTTCCTCAAAAACAGAAACATGACCGTTGGTGTCCGTATAAAGATGGTGTTCCCTTTTTCTGGTTAATGTACTGTCTTTAAGGTGGCTTCGCATGGCCCTGGCAATTTCACGCTGCCCCTTATGCATTTTAGTGAAATTCAGTTCTTCGGATAAGTGGTCATCATAAGCCTGCATTATTTCATTTATGGCAGAGGAACATGAAATCATCCACTCCAGAAGCCTACGGGTGTAAATGGCGTTTACAATTCCAATACCGGTCATAACCGAGGTTCCATTGATTAGGCCCAGCCCTTCACGAAGCTCCACTTTAATGGGGTCAACACCCTCCTCTTTAAAAACCTCCACTGTTGGTCTCCTTTTTCCTTTGTGAAAAACTTCGCCCTCACCAATCAAAACCAATGCTAAATGGGCCAATTGAACTAAGTCGCCACTAGCTCCAACCCCTCCGTGTTCGTAAATAAGCGGAGTAATATTTTTGTTGATCAAATCTGTCATGGTCTTCATGACAGAAACATGAACTCCAGAATTACCAAGACTCAAGGTGTTGAGCCGGGCCAGCATTGCGGCCCTTACATGTTTCTCCGGAATAGGGTTACCGCTACCTGATGCATGACTGCGAATTAAGTTGTATTGCAGCTGAAGGGTTTCGGAATCTTTTATTTTATATTGTGCCATGGGGCCGAAACCTGTATTGACACCGTAAATAACTTTGTTCTTGGAGAACTCCTTTAAAAAATCAAAACTGTTTTTTACGGTCTCCAGGACCTCCTCATTTACGGAAAGGGGTTCATTGTCAAAAATTACACTATAGAACTCTTCAATTCCTAACTTTCCTTTTATTTCTGGCATTTTCTGGTTGGTGTTCGCTTATGGTTCTTGTATTTCGGGAGGGCTAAAATAAATAATTCAAGATGCAAATTACTAATAATTAGGTAAGGAATATTGTATTTTTACTCGAGAATTGAATGAAATTGTAGTTCTGGCTTGAATGAAAATTTAAGCGGAAGCTGTTTCTTTTTTAAAGAGTTGCACATGCAAAACCAATCTGTAGATGTTTTAATAATTGGGGCCGGACCGTCTGGAGCAGTATCTGCTGCGTATCTGCACAAGCAGGGGTTCCAAGTGAAAGTGGTGGAGAAAAGTAAATTTCCCAGATTTGTCATCGGTGAAAGTTTGTTGCCAAGGTGCATGGACCATTTTGAGGAAGTTGGATTGTTGAATGCTTTAAAAGCAAAGAACTTTGAGGTGAAAGCGGGAGCGCGATTTATGCGAGGTGAGAAGATTTGTAATTTCGATTTTAGCAAAAAGTTTACCGAGGGTTGGGATTGGACCTGGCAGGTACCTCGCGCCGATTTTGATAAAACCCTAACCGATACTTTAGAAAGCTGGGGCGTTGACATCGCCTTTGAACAAGAAGTGGTTGGAGTTGATTTTAAAGGAAGCGATTCTATAACTACCCTAAAGGACAAAGACGGAAGCCTTTCGGCCATCGAAGCGAAATTTATTATAGATTCTAGCGGCCATGGTAGGGTTTTGCCAAGGCTTTTAGACCTTGACAAACCTTCTGATATCGGCCGGCATTCGTCTATTTTTACCCATGTAAAAGATAGCAAAAGGCCAGAGGGACGGGAGGGTACCATCATCACTTTTGATATTGTAAGTTTGGATACTTGGTTGTGGGTCATTCCTTTTTCCAATGGTTACACGAGCATTGGCTTTGTAGGGCCTTCGGATTATATCGATTCTTTTTCTGGAAGCAACACCGAAAAACTTCAAGAAATGATGAAGTTGTCTGATTATTACTTTGATAGGTTCGATGGTCTTGCATATGAATTTGAGCCAGTAGTCATTAAAAATATCGCCAAATCGGTGAAAAAATTATACGGTGAAGGATTTGCCCTAACAGGAAATAGTGCCGAGTTCTTAGATCCCGTATTTTCATCAGGGGTCACCTTCGCTACGGAATCTTCATTGGTCGCTTCTAAATTAATAGCCAGACAGCTTTCCGGGGAAAAGGTAGATTGGGAAACGGAGTATTCCGATTATATGAAACAGGGTGTAGAAGTGTTTGCTACTTACGTGAAAGAATGGTATACGGGCAATTTGCAGACTATTTTCTTCGATAGTAATGACAATCCTGTGATTAAAGCGCAGATTTGTGCAGTTTTGGCCGGTTATGTTTGGGATAGGGAAAATCCCTTTGTGAAAAACCACCACCGATTGGTAAAAACCGTGGCCCGAATTGCCGAAATGGAAAAAGAGGCCGATTCATCCATAGAATCATAAATATAAGAGAAACGGCCCTCTCGTTTTTTTTAATGCTAAAAACGCTTAGCTTTTTTCAAAATGAGTCTGGCAAAAGACTTGCCTGTTTTGGCGTATCCTTCACCCAAGCGGTCTTCATTGCTAAAACTACTTCCCCATTGATCGCCAGGGGCGTTTTCGCTGCTTACTTCGGCCAATACGTTGTCATTATTGGAGGTTTCGACAAATTTGAGGTTGGTAGTCACCTTTGCCGGTTGTTTCATAACTCCTGCATCCCAACCTGGGTAGACCCAGATGGTTTCAACGATTAAAGTGTATTTGGCTTCCGGTACGTTTTCTTTAAAGGCAATGCCGTGGTCATCGTAGAAATATCGGTTCATAAGCTCTAAAAATTTGGGCTGCCAAATAAGTTCAGGGGCAGAGACCCATTTTTTCTTCCACGCTTCTCCCTTACCTGGGGATTTCTCTTCCAGTTCGGCCGAGTGTTCCTGTATGTATTGGTCTTGAGGAATATTCTTTTTGAGGAGTTTCATATCGTCATAAACAAACTCGACGTTTATTTCGTTTTGCCCCGGTAAAAAATCGAAATTTCCTTCTTGAATCTTCATTTTTTGCGAATAGCCTAACGCAGCTATACAAAATAGTAGGATGGTGATGCTATTTTTCATAATAGATAATTTTTGTTTCCCTTTTATGGAAGAAGAACTAAAAGGTTAACATGGATTCTTGTTAATCATCAATGGCGGCAAAAACCATTTGACGAAATTTCCATCTGGTTTCGTCCCTAACTTCGCCTTGGGTTTGTTTCATTAGAATACCTATTACCTGCTCTTCGGGGTCGGCAAAGTATTGGGTATTGAAATAGCCTCCCCAATCAAAAGTGCCTATACTGCCATGTCCGCCATTGGTTAGTCCTGTTTGGTTCACAATGCCAAAAGCAAGTCCGTAGTCCCTATTTTTGTCCGTAAATAACGATGCTGTTTGATTTTGCATCATAGTTTCAATGGTGGTTCTGCTTAAGATACGAGTTCCGTTCAATTCGCCACCGTTCAGGTACATTTGTAAAAACGTTGCATAGTCTTTTGCGGTACTTGATAGTCCTGCCCCACCTGAAAAGAAGCTTTGGGCTCCCTTTTTTGGGTAGTCCGTATCGTAAAAGGTAACCGGATATTTCTCCCATTTTCCATCATTTATCTGCTGTACGGTTACGAGTCTATCGTGTTTGTCCTTGGGTAAATAGAACCAGGTGTCATCCATTCCAAGAGGGTCGAAAATTCGGGTTCTCAAAAACTCATCGAAAGGTAGGCCTGAGACTATTTCGATAAAATATCCCAATACATCAAGGCCTTCGCTATACACGTAGGCATCGCCAGGGTTATGGTGCAGTGGTAGCTTTGCCAATTTTTTTACGCTGCTCTCTATTGAAATATTTTCTGTAGTGAAAAGGTCGGTAACACCAGCTTGCTTATAAATTTTTTTGAACCGTTCATCACCATCAATAACCCCGTAGCCCAAACCGGAAGTATGTGTTAGTAAATGACGGATGGTAATTTCGTTTTTGGCCGGTCGGGTGGTGTAGGTGTCATTTAGAATGCTGTAAGAATCTAAGATTTGCGGGTCTTTGAATTCAGGAATATATTTTGAAATGGGGTCGTCCAATTTAAACTTCCCTTCTTCCCAAAGCATCATAACAGCTGTGGAAGTTATAGCCTTGGTCTGCGAGGCAATACGAAAAATCGTGTTTTTCTCCATGGCTTTCTTAGACCTGTTGTTTGCCATACCAAAAGCTTCATGAAAAACGATTTTACCATCTTTGGCAATGAGGGCGACAACGCCCGGAATCTGTTTTTCGTCAACGGCCTGTTGCAACATGTTGCCAATTTTGTTTAGCCTTTCTTGAGACATGCCTGCCTCCGCCGCTGAGGCTGATTGAAGGGGTGCCGATTTTTGAACGGACGGTGTTTGACTGAAAGAAACAAAACAAAAAAGAGAAAGTAGTAAAGTGGTTGATTTTTTCATGTTTGAAATTTACCTAAAAATAGGCTTTTCTAACATGAAATAATAAGATTTGCAGAATATTAAAAATTAACCGTTACTCCCAAGGTGCCAGGACCGAAATTCAAATTCCAGCTGGTTCTTTTGTCTTGGTTGTTGTATTTTTCATTGTATTTTCTGTCGAGATATTTATCAATCGACTCTACCGTTGCCACGCTAATGGCAATGGCAAAAACGAAGTCACTCAACCAATGTTGTCCGTCCCATATTCGTGAAAGGCCGGGTATGGCTCCAATGGTATAAATACCAGCTTTTGCCCACGGACTTTTAAATTGTTTCCCGATAGCGTAGGCATTGGTAAAGGCCATAAGGGCGTGACCCGATGGAAATGAGTGAAAGTTACGGCTCGAATTAAAAGGGTCAAAAGTGTCTTTTCCTAGTCTGGCAACAGGTCTGGCCCTACCGACCGCCGATTTTAATACCTGTTGCAAAAAGCCCGCAGAGGTCGCCGAAGCAATCAAAAGTACTCCAGTTCTCCTCAATTTTTCACTTTTGGCAATCAATCCGGTGAGGTATACGCCCGAAGTGACCAAGTAATTGTTTTCCGGACTTCCGTAAAAAGTCCCGTAGGAGCGAATGACCTCTGGTACCCCTTCTTTTTGCAAACGAATAAAGCGGGAAGTATCATCATCAATTAAATAAACAGCACCGGTACCGGCGACTACCCCTCCAAATTGGGCCCATTGTTTACCCTGCCAATGAAAAGGTCTGGCATAGGAGTAACCCACACCTTTGAACATGTTTACAAAGTCATATTTAAACATGTCCCAGCGTTTTTCACTGGGTACTACAATGCTATCTTGGGAAAAAAGATTGGAGGAAATTAACAAAAGAATCAGAAATGTAAACTTTTTCATAGATTGCAAAAATAATAGCTACGCTTGTTTTGAGAAGAATCGGTTTAAAAGAAAACTAACTCATTTGCGAGTGCCGTATATTATAACCCAGTCAATTTAAAGTTATTGTGGTAAATATGGCGAAGATGGGTTTTTAAAAGTAGATTTTCTGGGCGAGTCGATAGGTGTTGGCATGGGCCTCTACGATGATTTTTATATCAGGGGAATAGCCGCCGCCCATACTACATTGTACGGGAATTTTGTTGTCAAAGCAAGTTTCAAGAACAAAAGCATCCCTTTTTTTACAACCTTCAAGAGTGAGGCCAAGCGTACCCAACTTGTCGGACGCCAAAATATCTACTCCAGAAAGGTAAAAAATGAAATCAGGCCGAACTGTATTAATTAGTTGTGGCAATGTGGTTTGCAAGATTTCTAGGTATTCTACGTCTCCAGTGCCTTTTTTTAACGGGATGTCAAGGTCAGATTTTTCCTTTTTAAAAGGATAATTGCCCTCGCCGTGCATGGAAAAGGTAAATACAGAATCATCTCCTTGAAATATTTCCGCTGTGCCGTTTCCCTGGTGAACGTCTAAGTCAACAATCAAAATCTTATCTGCAAAATTCTTGCTTTGTAGGTAACGGGCCCCAATGGCTTGGTCGTTCAGCATACAGAAAGCTTCGCCTCGGTTACTATAAGCGTGATGGGTACCACCTGCTATATTCATGGAAATGCCATTTTTCATTGAAAAATCACAGGCTTTCATGGTACCATCTGCAATGATACGTTCCCGCTCTACGAGGACTTCGTTTAATGGGAAACCTATTTTTCTTGCCTCACGGGGTGAAATTTTGATGTTTAATAAATCGTAGAAATACTCCGGATCGTGAACCGCCACTAGGTACTTGTCGTTGGGTATTTCGGGTTCAAAGAAGTTTTCTAGGCTACAAGTACCTTCATGTAACAGTTGCTTGGGCAACAACTCGTACTTGATCATAGGAAATCGATGACCTTCCGGTAATGGGTGATTATATATCGGGTGATAGGCAATTTTAAGCATACGCTAAAGATACGGTCTGCCTTCAGTTATTTCATTTTAACAAATAAATATTAAAAATCTACTAAATAGATAGATTTAGTATGTTATTATGCGGATTCGTTTATCTTTGTCCTGATTTTAAGCTAAATTAATGAATACCGCATTCAATTAGAACTGCTAATTTATGAAGTCAGACAACCGATTGGGGAAGGCAATTAACCGTAAGGCCCGAATTTCAAGATACATTTTGTACAAAGAGACCCTTATTGACTTTAAAGAGCAATTTTGGTCTTTTCTGGGGGCATTCGTAGGGATCGGACTTATAGCTTTCATTCAATCTTACTATTTGCCCGACCTTGAAAATGTACTTCTAATAGGTTCGTTTGGTGCTTCTAGTGTTCTTATTTACGGGGCTGTTCAAAGTCCCTTGGCGCAACCTAGAAATTTAATCGGAGGTCAGGTCATTTCGGCCATTATTGGAGTTACGGTCTATAAATTGGTGCCCGACCTTATTTGGGTGGCTGCCCCCATGGCCGTGGCAACTTCCATTGTGGTGATGCAAATGACCAAAACCTTGCACCCACCCGGTGGGGCAAGTGCCTTGATAGCCGTTATCGGAACGGAAAACATTAAATCTCTTGGCTATTTTTACGTTATTTCTCCCGTTTTAATGGGTACGTTGATATTGTTTTTTACGGGGTTGATTTTCAATAACATGACCCGTAACCGAAGGTATCCTACCAACAGCAGAATGACCAAATACATAAAAGGTAAGTTCGCTAGAAATTACCGGTAAGGCAAAACACGCCTATAGCTCACCTTTATGAAGCTTTAACTGAATTCGTTTTCTAGGAATATCTACTTGCAAAACCTTCACAATAATCTGTTGGTGCAAATGCACATGTTCATTTACATCTTTTACAAAAGCATCGGCTAGGTTGGAAACGTGAATAAGTCCGCTCTGTTTGATACCGATATCCACGAAACAACCAAAATTGGTGATGTTATTGACAATACCTGGCAATAGTTGGCCTTCCCTGAGGTCGTCTATAGTTCTAATGTTCTGGTCAAAAGTAAAAACCTTCGCTTTTTCCCTCAAGTCCAATCCCGGTTTTTCCAATTCTTTTATAATATCCTGAAGGGTAGGTAAGCCTATCTCAGCGGTGCAGTAGTTTTTGAGAGGGATGCTTTTTAAAACCTCTTTGTTTCCGATGATTTCCGAAAGGGGCATATTTTTGTCTTTCGCCATTTGCTCCACAATCCCGTAACTTTCCGGGTGCACGGCTGAATCGTCCAAGGGATTTTTAGCATTTTTGATTCGGAGGAAAGCAGCGCCCTGTTCAAAGGCCTTTTCTCCCAATCTAGCCACTTTTTTAATGTCGGAACGCTTGCCAAAAGAACCGTTTGTGTTTCTATGCGCCACAATATTTTCGGCCAATTTGGGACCTATTCCTGAAACATAACTTAAAAGCGGCACACTGGCCGTATTGATATTTACCCCAACGGAGTTTACGCAGCTCTCCACTGTTCTATCGAGAGAGGTCTGTAGCTTGTTTTGGTCTACATCATGCTGGTATTGCCCAACACCTATGGATTTAGGGTCTATTTTCACCAACTCTGCCAACGGGTCTGCCAATCTCCTGCCTATGGAAACCGCACCCCGCACGGTAACATCGTATGTGGGAAACTCTTCCCTTGCAATTTTCGATGCCGAATAAATAGAGGCCCCGGCCTCACTAACGACATAAACTTCTACGGGATTTTTAAAATGAACCCGTTTTACCAAGCGTTCCGTTTCTCGCGATGCCGTACCGTTACCAATGGCAATGGCCTCGATTTTATAGGCGTCCGCCAACGTACTTATTTTTTTAAGGGCTCCCTTGGTATCATTTTGAGGCGCATGTGGAAAAATAGTTTCATTGTGCTCCAAATCTCCGGTGGCACTCAAACAGACCACTTTACAGCCGGTCCTAAAACCGGGGTCGATCGCCAGAATTCGTTTTTCGCCTACCGGAGCTCCCAACAACAACTGTTGCAGGTTTTTGGCAAATACTTTTATGGCGTCATCATCGGCCTCTTCCTTGGCCTTTTTTAGAAGCTCGTTGGATAGGGAAGGAAACAACAACCGTTTGTAGGCATCTTCAATGGCCATCTGAATTAGTGACGCGCAAGAGTTGCTGGATTTAATTGTTCGTTGCACTATTTTGGAAAGGATAAAATCTGTATCCAGTTCTAATTTTAAGCGAATAAATCCTTCGTTTTCTGCCCTGAGGATGGCCAATAATCGATGCGAAGGGCAACGGTTGAGCGCTTCGCTCCAATCAAAATAATCCCTGAATTTTTGAGCCCCCTCTTCCTCTTTTTTGGAAGAAACCACTTTGGTAACGAGCATGGCGGACCTTTCCAATTGCGAACGGATGAGGTTTCTAATGGAGATTCGCTCATTAAGCCATTCGGCGATGATGTGTCGAGCACCCTCCAAAGCGGCATCCGTATCAGGGACTTCAGAATTGGTATATTGCTGAGCGGCGGACTCAATATCTCGATGGTTCTGGACCATGATGATTTTCGCCAAAGGCTCCAATCCATTTTTACGAGCCGTCTCGGCCTTTGTTTTTCGCTTTTTCTTAAAAGGAAGGTAGAGGTCTTCCAGGCTTACCAAATCTTCCGTCTGGGCAATTTTGTTCTTGAGCTCGTCGGTAAGGGAACCTTGTTCCTCAATGGCTTTAAGAATAGTTTCCTTGCGTTTTTCTAGATTCTCAAATTGTTTTTTGAACTCCACAATTTGTCCGATTTGCACTTCGTCTAAATTGCCTGTTTTTTCCTTTCGGTAACGGGAGATAAAAGGGATGGTGCAATCTTCTTCTAGTAAGGATACTGTATTGTTGATACCTTTTTCGGGAAGCTGTGTATGTTTTAGTAGGTAAGGAAGGAGTTGCATTTATTAAGATATACATTTTAGCCTAGTGAAATAAAACCTTATTTCATCAGGTCCATTTAAGTTTGTTTACCTGGTCGAGCGCAGTCGAGACCTAATTTATTCAAAAATGGACCAGAGATAGCTAATGGCTACTTTTAACTTCTCGATTACCCTCGACCTAACACTCAACCGAGGAGATTAATTTATTCCTTCCCCATTACCAACACCGTCTTCATCAGGGTTAACGAATACCAATTTACCTTCTTTGTTTTCGGTCATTAAAATCATGCCTTGGCTTTCAACCCCTCGTAAAGGTCTTGGGGCCAAATTGACCAAAACGGTCACTTTTTTGCCAATAATATCCTCGGCTTTAAAGCTTTCGGCAATACCGGAAACAATGGTCCTTGTGTCAATGCCCGTATCTACCTTTAAAACCAAAAGCTTTTTGGTCTTGGGCATTTTTTCGGCTTCAATAATGGTGCCTACGCGCATATCCAGTTTGGTGAAATCATCAAAAGTGATGGTGTCTTTTTGCGGGGTTACAACCTTATTTTCGTTCTCGTTCGCTTTTTTGGCAGCTTCCAATTTGTCCAATTGCTTTTGTATTTCACTGTCTTCAATTTTTCTGAACAACAGTTGGGATTGATTTATTTTATGCTCGGCCGTTAATAGGGTTTCTTTGGTTGAAACATCGTTCCATGAGGTCTCTTCTGCGCTCGACCCGACAGCCAATATCTCTTTTAATTTTGAAGAAGTAAACGGTAAAAATGGCTCGCTCAACACTGCGAGTCCCGCAGCTATTTGTAAAGCCACATACATAATCGTTTTTACCCTTTCCTCGTCTTGCTTAATGACTTTCCAAGGTTCTTCGTCCGCTAGGTATTTATTCCCTAAGCGCGCCAGGTTCATAAATTCTTGGGCTGCTTCCCTAAAACGGTATCTCTCCAAAGAAGTAGAAATGATTTCCGGGTATTTTTTAAGGGTATCCAACGTTTCACGGTCTAACTCAGTAAAGTTCGATGGTGCAGGAACCACTCCCTCATAATATTTATTGGTAAGAACCACTACGCGGTTAATGAAATTACCTAAGATGGCTACCAGTTCATTGTTGTTTCGGGCCTGAAAATCCTTCCACGTAAAATCATTATCCTTGGTTTCAGGAGCATTGGCCGTTAGGGTATAACGTAACACATCTTGCATATCCGGGAATTCTTCCAAATATTCATGTAGCCACACTGCCCAATTTTTGGAGGTGGAAAGCTTGTTGCCTTCCAAATTCAAAAATTCGTTTGCCGGAACATTTTCCGGAAGAATATAGCCTCCGTGCGATTTTAGAATGGCCGGAAAAATGATACAGTGAAAAACGATATTATCCTTCCCTATAAAATGCACCAATTTGGTGTTTTCGTCTTTCCAGTAGGGCTCCCAGTCTTTACCTTCTCGTTCTGCCCATTCTTTGGTTGAGGAAATATAGCCAATTGGGGCATCGAACCAAACGTATAATACCTTGCCTTCTCCGCCTTCTACCGGTACCGGAATACCCCAATCCAAATCTCGGGTAACGGCCCTAGGCTCAAGTCCGCCATCAATCCAGCTTTTACATTGCCCGTAAACATTGGGTTTCCAGTCGTTTTTATGGCCTTCCAAAATCCATTCCCTTAAAAAACCTTCATAGCGGTCCAATGGTAAAAACCAGTGTTTGGTTTCCTTAGTAGTTGGAGTACTTCCGGTGATAGTGGATTTTGGATTGATCAAATCCGTTGCGTTCAGGGATGAACCGCAATTCTCACATTGGTCCCCGTAAGCTTCCTCATGACCACATTTGGGACATGTGCCGATAACAAAACGATCGGCCAAAAATTGTTTGGCTTCCTCGTCATATAATTGAGCGGTGGTCTCTTCTATAAAATCACTTTGCTCATAAAGTTTTTTGAAAAATTCCGATGCCGTTTCATGGTGTACATCCGCGGAGGTTCTGGAGTAATTGTCGAAAGTAATACCGAAGTCTTGAAATGACTTTTTAATGATGGTGTGGTACTTGTCTATAATTTCTTTTGGGGTTACGTCCTCCTTTTTAGCCTTCATCGAAATAGCTACCCCATGTTCATCACTTCCACAAACAAAAGCCACTTCTTTACCTGTTAATCTTAGGTATCTGGCATAAATATCCGCAGGTACATAAACACCTGCCAAGTGACCAATATGAATGGGTCCGTTGGTATAGGGTAGTGCTGCGGTTATTGTATATCGGTTGGGAGTATGATTGTTTTCGGACATCAAAATAAAATTAAGCCACAAAAATACGTTTTTTGAACCGAGGGATACAAGTAATCTTAAAAAAGCAAAACCCTCACACTAATGTTCAGCGAGAGGGTTTTATAGAATGAAGGGATAACGTTTAGGCTACCATAATGGATTTACTCATTTTATGGTCCTGCACTTGTATACGGTATATATATTTGCCTGCTGCCAAATGACCTGGCATATTTTCCTTTATATTGATTTCGTTGGCACCCGCTGACATGATAGTGTTACGAATAGTACCTACGCTTTGCCCAACAATATTGAACAGTTGAATATCAACGTGTGCTGTAACGGGCATTTCTATGTAAATATGGGGCGCGTCATCGGTTGGGTAATACGGTTTGTGTACAATGGCATTTATTTCTGCGCTACTTGGTACTACGGGACTTTCCGCTTGTCCGTCTGGAGTGGTAGGAATGGTAGGCTCTCCATCGCTGTATGCAATTTCGGGAAAATCGGTTCCACTACAATTAAAACCTAAATTGACCGGAGCGTATGGGTGGTCCAATAAATGTTGTTCTACCAGCGGAATAGGTACACAAAGCCATTCTGCCAGTACGGTGGCATATAGGTCTCTAAAATCCATGGTGTATTCTAGGTTTCCACGCCCATCTGGATTATCCAAGGTGGGGTGTTCCCCAACAAAGGCGCTGCCTTCAAGACCTTTACCAAAGAAAAGGGTTGGGGCCGCTTTTCCGTGGTCGGTACCATTGGATCCGTTTTCAAAAATACGTCTACCAAACTCCGAGAAGGTCATACTTAATACTTTATCATCCTGTTGGGTGTACCCAAGGTCTTCGTAAAAGTTATTTATGGCGATGGATAAATTACTCATAAGTCGCTCATGAGCCAATGGTTGATTGCCGTGAGTGTCAAAACCTCCCATAGAGATCATATACACCTTGGTGCCCAGATTACCTTTGATCAATCGTGCCAAAAGTGCCAACTGACGGGCAAATCCGTTATCTTGATATTCTACTTGATTTTGTCCTCTGGACCAAGCATCATGTATAATGCCAGAATATTCATAAGTGGTATTGGCTACGCCTCTTAAAAACTTCAATTGGTCACCGTACATACAGTCATTGAACAAAGTATCATCTAGACCGTACCGTACACCGGATTCTGCAATTTCTTCCAATTGTTGAACATTGGAGGTTACAAAGGCATAATTGGTTTCTTCTCCTTGAAAAACCAAGCTTCCAAACTGACCTATTTGAATGGCCGCCGGCGCTGGAGGCGGAGAAATGAGATAGTCTGGATAGGTGTTTTCAAAATGTCTTCCCATCCAACCGGTATTCAATCCTTTAAACCCCGTTGTTGTTAAATCCGTATTGGCAAAAATATCGGACCCTGTAAAATGCGAAAGGCTTTGACCTTCATATCCTACGCCGTGAACTGCTTTGAATTGTCCGGTATCCCACATGGCTTCAATAGATTTCATATAGGAAGGCACTCCAAATTCATCCGTTAGTTTTAAAACCTTGCTTTCCGGAATATAGATATTGGGCCTGGCATTGGCATATTGGTCATACTGTTCTATGGGGATAACGGTGCTCAATCCATCATTGCCACCTGCCAAGCGAATAAGGATTAAAATATTATCCGTTTCGGCGGCTGAAATGGCCGAGGTTAAAGGTGATGGTGCCGATGCCGTTAAAAAATTGGAACCCAGCATCATAGAGCCTGATCCGGCAATTCCTAAGGCTTGCAAAAATGAACGTCTACTCCAGGTTTTATGTTCTTGGTCGTGGCCCTCATGTTGAAGACCTTTGTATGGGGAATTATGATGGTTGTCGCACATAGCTGTAGGTTATTTAAGTTGAAATTCTGGTTGTCTCCCTAGGTATTGCAGTAGTAGGTAAACTTGGGATGGTCCTTCCATTGAGGTTTGTAGGGTCCACGTGGGGGTAGAACCACCTTCATAGTATTGTTCTTGAACATCGCTTCTAAAAACGGTGTAGGCTTTATCGTATTCAGATTCATTAAGAAGACCTTTAGGCAAAATAAAATCGATAATGGCCCGTGCAATGATATCTGGGTTGTTACTGGTCATGCCATCCATGCCGGTCAATGAGAGACCAAGATTCCTAAATTGTTCTGGGTCTTCATCAAAAAACTCTTCGAGCATGCTTTCAATGGTCAACCATCTGCCGATCATAAAATTGGTATTGATCCAGGTACGGTCTCTTTGCCATCCGTTCACATCAAAAGGATTGAACATGACTTGACTTAGTAAGCCACTGTAGTTTATAACGGTTTCAACAGTGGTGTCCGTTCTATTGAAACTTGATTCCTTTAATAAATTAAAATAAAGATCGTACGGACTTTTAATAATGACACCAATTGCTTCATCATCATAAAAATGTTGACTTTTAAATAATTGGGAAAGTACCGGGGCAATTTCAAAATTGTTCGATAAAAAAGTAGCGGCCATACCATCAATTATAGTTTGGGCATTGCCAGCGGCATCTTTTGAATCTGGGTGCACAAAAAACTCGTATAGCTTTCGGCATATAAAATCGGCAATTTCATTGGGCCGTTGCTCAAATAAAATGTCTATGACATCATCATATCCCCAATTTCCGGTTTGCCCGAAAATGGTCTTGGGGCCTTCATCATGCCTATCTGCCCTAAAAGTTACCTGTTCGCAACCTAACTCACCTCTTTCAACATAGCCCGTTAAGGCTTTTGCCGTTTCAATTATATCTTCTTCGGTGTAACCTATTCCCTCGCCTAGGGTGAACAATTCGTAAAGTTCACGGGCGTAGTTTTCGTTGGGATTGTTTCCGTTGTTATAAACACCATCTAGGTAATATAGCATGGCACTAGTGAGACCAATTTCACTAACGAATGTTTTGAAGTTGCCTAGGGAATTTCTTTGTAAGCAATCTATATAATGGTATAAAAAGCTATTACAGTTGTATACTTCCAGTTGGGTTACAAAATGGTTGCTCCAAAAGAAACTAAGTCTGTCCCTTAAATTATTGTCCAACATTTGATTGGCATAGGCGAGGCTAAATTCTCCTTTTTGCTGCCTTACCATAGCATCTCTTTGCTGATCGTCTTCAGGGTAATTACTGTTGTTCCAGTTGGCCCAGGTGGGAGCCGCAATAGGTGCTTGGTTAATGGCTTGGTTGATCAAATTGTCAACCAACGTGCCGGCATTTTGTCCTTCTGCCTGATCGATAGTGGCGGCAGAGGCGCTAAACCCCAGACGTCTGTAAAGATGTGCAGCTTTGGACCGGTCCAAAGGTGTGTTATACGGTGCTAGGGATCCCGTATTACAGTTGATAAAGTATTCCATAATTTTTGTAGGCTTTAAGAACCGTTTATGTGTTTGGGGTCAATTCTTAACGAACAAGCGTTTTGGATAGTATGGGGATTACAGTATTTTCGATGTATGACTTATAGATTTACGGGTAGGTTTGCAAGTTTAGGTGTTAAGAGACCCAAGTTTTCGATGAACTACCTCTTTTTTTAACCACTGAACAATTAGAAATGGGAAAGCATAATGAATTTGGGAAGGAAGGAGAAAAATTAGCAGTAGACCATTTAATCGCTAAAGGATATGAGATAAGGGAGAAAAATTACAGATATCTAAAGGCTGAAATAGACATTATCGCCCAAAAGGATGATGTTTTAAGTATTGTGGAGGTAAGGGCACGGAGTAATGACCAAATAATACCCATTGCTGAAACCATAACTCCCAAGAAAATCAAATTGTTGGTGGCCGCCGCAGACCAGTATGTTACAGAAAATGAACTGGATGTGGAGGTGAGGTTTGATGTAATTACCATTCTAAAAAACAAAAAAATGTTTAAAATAGAGTATTTAGAAAGTGCTTTCTATCATTTTTGAAAGAAAAATACACTGTTCTTAAATTTTTCAATTTTTAGTATTTACACAATTTGTTTTATTTATAACAATGTGTTATTTTTGCGGTGCAACCAACAATAAGTCCATGAAAACTATTTCATCCGTAGTAGAACAATACATTAAAAAGAAGCCTTTTCTTCAAAGTGCATTGGCACAAGGAATCATCAATTTAACCTCTTTGTCTAGAATTGTAAAGCCGGAAATTGAAGAGGAGTTAGGAAAAGATATTAGAAATGGTGCTATAGTTATGGCACTTAAAAGACTGTCTGATGATTTGGAGTTCAGGGCAACTCATAAAATTATTAAGGTCTTGAAGAATATTGGCGAAATTACGGTTCGTTCTTCATTGACCGATTTTACCTTTTTTATATCCGAATCCATTCTTGAAGTGCAAGCCCAACTTTTGGAGGAGGTCAATAAGAATAAAGATGTATTTTACACTTCTTCCCGCGGTGTAAATGAATTGAACATTGTGGTGAGCAATAGTTTGGATCAAACGGTAGAAGAGCTTTTTAAAGAGGAGAAATGTTCTCAAAAGGCCGAAAACCTATCTTCTATCACGGTCAAATTACCTGCCGAAAACGTTAGCGTTCCTGGAATCTATTATTTCATCTTCCAACGTTTGGCGTGGGAAGGCATCGTACTTTATGAAGTGATTTCCACAACCAATGAATTTACCATTTTGGTAGATGATGAACAGGTTGATGTTGCCTTTAAGACCATCAAAGATCTTAAAACCTTGTAAGGGCTTAGTTACTTACTTTAATAATTTCATAAGTTCCTTTAGGTCTTCTGGCTTGGAAACGATTCGCTTTTCGGAATCCAACACAAAATAGGTAGGTGTTTTTTCTATGGCATAGGTTTCCGCGTATTCGCTATCCCATTTACCTAAGGCAATGGCATGTTCAAAGTCCGGCAATTTATCAGATTCGGTTTTCCAAGTAGTTGTGCCGTCTTCGAGGCCAACTGCAATTACCTCCACCATGTTATAGTCTTTAAGCGTTTGGTGTAGTTGGGGTAATTCCTGTAGGCAATGTCCGCAGGTACTGCTCCAAAACACCAAAATATAAGTATCCGCACCGTCAAGACTGCTCAATTTCTTTTGAGCGTTGCCGGAGTTCCATTCAATATCTGGAGCTATAGCCCCTATTCCTAACCGTTGTTCTAGAACCAATTGCCGCGCTTTTTCCGGATCTAAACTTTCAAGAGGTAGTTTTTCAAGGTAATTATGGTATAAGAATTGAGCGGTTGAGGTCATTCCTCCTTCATTACTCATTTTCCAGATTTTATAATACACCTCAAACTGAAAAGATTCGGGTACGTTTTTTATTTTTTGATGTACGGTCTTAATGTTTTCTTCAATGGCAGTTTGTCGTTCAACACTATTCATTTGCTTCAATGGAAGGGCCGTAAAAACATAATTACTGAGCTTGGAAACGAGGAAATCCGAAGACTGTAGAATCTTACTGTCAAGTGTAAGATGGTCAAAATAGTGTTCTTTTTTATTAGCAACATACTGCTGTACTGTTTCGTTTTCACTGGGAATATAAGGCCGGTTCGCTACTATAAAATGGTGAACGAGCAGACCTTTGGATTGTTCTTCATAGGTGTTTTGTACTTCTTTTAAATCTTTGGTGTATTGTGCGAATTCGCTAGCATCCGTTTTTCTTTTGATATAAAAGTTCAGCAATTTTCCGACCAATTCGCTCATGGTCTGGAAATAGGAGTTCATAAGAATGTTCTCTTGCGAATTGGAAAAGGAAACACCTGTACGGGTGTTAAAAGTGAAATTCACATTTTCCTTACCATTGTAGATTACATCTATATAAAATTCATCTTGGGGAACAGCGTATACGAAACGATACATCCCCGGTTGGGAATTTTCAGGGAGGGAAAGGCTGAAAGTTCCATTGGTAATGGAAGCATTGGTGATATAATTTTTGCTTCCGCTTTCCAATTGATAGATTAGTAAAAATTTATAATCTTCAGCAGGCGTAAAGGTACCCGAAATAGTCTGTTGGGCCACAAGCCCAAGGCTATGGAGCATGATAAGTAAGAGAACGTATTTTTTCATGTCGATATCGCTCTTGTAACGAGGTAAACTACCGTGGTTTAATCCTTGAAATTGGAAATTTGAAGGCTGAACGGGTCAGGAGCCCCTGAATCTTGCGTTCCGCCCACTTCTATGGATGAAGAACCATAAACTTTGATGGTAGATTTAATAAAGTCTTCTTTGTTGGCCTTATAAATATTGTCCACATATTTTTGAGGGTTTCTGTCGATGAAGGGAAACCACGTACTGTGAATCTGAATCATTATTCTGTGCCCTTTTTTAAAGGTGTGCAGCACATCCTGAAGTCTAAAATTTACATCGGAAACCTCTCCGGGTACAAAAGGTTCGGGGTTTTCAAAACTATTTCTGAATCTTCCCCTAAAAACTTCGCCCCGTACCAATTGCTGGTAGCCACCCATGACTATATTTTCTGGGTTGTGCTCATAATTTTCATGATCTGCAGGGTACACGTCTATCAGTTTTACTACAAAATCTGCATCGGTACCTGTCATGGCCACTTTTAACTTGGCCAAGATTTCACCTGCTACCGTTTTTGGGCTCATCAATGGTTCCGTTTCAAAAGTGAGAACATCGGTCCTTCTAGAAGCATGTCTTTGGTCATCAGACATATACTTTCTGGGAGTAAAGGTAAGGCCTTCTGTTTCCGAACGATAAGGTACTGGTTTGTTTGGGTCGCTGGTATATTCAAATACAGCATCGGCACTTGCTTTTTCATTTAGGGTCAATTCCCCATTTTCTTTAAAGTGAAGGCTTAAAGGCTCTATGTCTTTAGGCGGCCATTCATCAAATTTTTGCCATTCTTTAGAACCTGTATCAAACATATAGGCTTCCGGAAGTTGATAAATATTCTTGCTCTTTAGGTGATGGGCAAAAAAGTTTCGTTCTATATCCTTCAGGAAGAAAGTAGAAATACTGTCTCCAAAATAAATATGGTTATGAACGGTCTTGCCTTTTTCGCGCGCCCACCCGCCATGGTCCCAAGGTCCCATGACAATGGTGTTTTTAGCTTTTGGGCTTGTGGCTTCCACCGTTTTGTAAATGTTCAGAGGGCCATATAAATCTTCGGCATCGAACCAACCGCCTACGGTCATGACGGCGTGGTCAATATCTTTTAGATGGGGTAGGATGTTTCTTTTTTGCCAGAATTCGTCATAGTTGGGGTGGTCTATTATCTGCTGCCAGAAAAAATTATCACTATGGTATTTTTCGGTAATATTCTTTAGAGGACCTAAATCCAAGAAAAAGTTGTACGCATCTGAAGCTGGATTACCGTACAAACGCATTAATTTATCTTGATACCAAGGTTTTCTGGTCAAGCTATCCTTCTGGTATCCAAATACCGCAAAGGCAGCGGTGTAACTCTCCAAATAAGCACCTTGATGGTGAAAATCATCAAAGAAAAAATCGGCAATAGGAGCTTGTGGTGAAGAGGCTTTTAGGGCGGGGTGGGCATCTATCATACCTGCGGCAGTGTAATGCCCAGGATAGGAGATACCGTACATTCCCACTTTGCCATTATTGCCTTTAACATTCTTTAGAAGCCAATCTATGGTGTCATAGGTGTCGCTGCTTTCATCAATATCTTTTTTGTTCCGGCGTTTGTTTCCAGGTATATTAGGCCGCATGTTATCGAATGTACCTTCGGACATATACCTACCCCTCACATCTTGGAAAACAAAAATGTAGCCATCTTCCACCAAATATTTGGAAGGGTAGCCACCATATTGGTAATTGGCATGGCTGGAAGCATTATAGCAGGTTCGGTTCATTAAAATTGGGTAATCTTGCGACTGGTCTTTTGGAGTGTAAACAATGGTAAACAGCTCTATACCATCTCGCATTGGAATTCTATATTCCTGAACATCATAATGGTCTTTAAAATAATCCGCATCAATTTCTTGTCCGCAAGAGATGGTGGTAATAAGTAAAAAAAGTAGAGAAGTTAGTTTACGATAAAAAGTCATACTGTGTTCCAATTGTTATTTAGTTGTTTCAAAGATACTTAATTGTTGGTTGAAATTGGCCCGTATACCGCATCTCTAAAGCTTTTGTGAAGTCCTATTCCGTCATAGGGAAACAATTGTACAAAGAGCACTGCTGTAAGTTCGTTTACAGGGTCTACCCAGAACAACGTACTGGCGGCACCGTCCCAGAAAAATTCACCCACTACGCCATTATTTTCTTCCGCATTGGCGGGTGGTGCCGTTCTCACGGCAAAGTCGATACCAAATCCCACTTGGCCCTTACTGGGCAGAAAATGTCTTTCCGTAATGCTATCCGCCAATTGATTGGTAGCCATTAACTTCACCGTCTCAGGTTGGAGAATTTGTACGGAATCTAAAGAGCCTTCATGAACCAACATTCGGGCAAATTTCATATAATCGTCCAAAGTAGATGTAAGTCCGGAACCTCCCCGGGTCAATGGCCATTTTTCAAGATAGTTGCTGTAAGTGATGGTATCCCTTTCCAGTTCACCTTCTCCTTTTCTTCGGTAGAGGGAAGCAAATCGGTCTCTATCCCCTTCGGGAATAAAATATCGGGTCTCGGTCATGCCCAATTTGTCAAGTACGTGTTCACGTACATATTGTTGGTAGGGTACCCCTGAGATACGTTCCACCAAAAACGCCTGCACATCCACGCAAGGGCCATATAGCCATTCTTCCCCAGGGTGAAATTGTAGCGGCAACTTTCCCATTTTTTCGGCCATTTGGGTAAGGGTATTGTTTCTATTAAGAGCATCTGTTTCATCGACCATTTTACCTAATGGGGTATTGCCTGATCTGGGGAAACCTGCAGTGTGTCTGGTGATGTCGCGAATCGTTATCGGGCGGTTGGCATCCTCTAAAATGGGCTTTCCGGATGCGTCTTCCCCAACATAAACCTTCATATTGGCAAATTCGGGAGCGTATTTTTCCAAGGGGTCATCCAAATCAAATTTTCCATCTTCATAAAGGGTCATCAAAGCGGTGCCAGTTATCGGTTTTGTCATGGAATAGATTTGAACGATGGTCGACCGTTCCATTGGTTGGTTCTCGGCAATGTTGGCATGCCCAAGAGCATTAAAGTACACTTCTTTGTCCTTTTCAAAAATTAGAGCGGACACCCCGGCAATATTTCCTGAATCAACAAAGCTCTTTAGGGTAGCGTCAATACGTTGGGTTACGGAATCCGTAACTATAAAATCTTCCTTTGGGGCTTTTTCCGTTTTGGTTTCTTTACAGGAAGGAAAAAATAAGCCGCAAATCAGTCCTATTAGTAAGACGTTAGTTTTCATGATTTTCAAATTTTGTTATAGATGAGCTTTTAAACAGGTACCTAGTACAATCAAAGACATTGGAAAGAAAGTTACGATGCCAATTCTAACACCTTTTGCCAGACTTCAATACTAACGGGCATTCCATTCTTCTGGTTTCTGGCCCTGGTTTCTAATGTTCTTTCACCTGGGTAATAAATGTTCTGCCCTTCTTTCATAGGCGTAGAGCTATGGGTGAAATCAATAATTTCCTGTAGTAGTCTTTCCTGTACGTCCGTATCCCTAAAATAGTCTTGTGAAATGCAGAGGAACACTTGGGATATAGCAATCTCTTTCTCCTTACCCGCTATTTTTGAGGTAGAATTTCCTGCCGATAATAAGGTGACCAACATATCCAATATCATGGATAGGGCGGACCCCTTCCAATAGCCAATAGGAAGACCGCGTTCCTTGACAAGAATTTTTTCGGGATAGGTGGACAGTTGGTCCTCATCATCCCAACCTCCGGGAAAAGGGAGTTGTTGCCCTTTTAATTTATAGTCGTTTATTTTTCCGAACGCAAATTGGGAAATAGCCATATCCAGAACCACATGTCCCTTTTTTCTTGGAATGGAAACGATAAATGGATTGTTTCCCAACCTGCTATCCTTCCCGCCCCATGGTGGCATATTAGGTTGGGTGTTGGTAAACATAATAGCAATGCATCCTTGTTCTGCCGCACGTCTGCCATAGGTGCCACCACGCATCCAGTGGTTGGTATTGCGCAATGCTACCATGCCCATGCCGTGTTCTTTGGCAAGGGCTATGGCACGATCGGTACATTTAGTGGCATTGATAATCCCGGGTCCTAAATTACCGTCCCATCGCTCCATACTGCCCATTCCTTCGGCCTTTTCGGCCTCGGCATTAATTTGAATAAATTCTTGCTCTATATAGGATATAAATAAGGGAACGCGATTAATACCGTGTGAATTTACGCCGTCTAGAGTGCTTTCAGTGTAAGTGCGTGCCAACAATTGGGCCTTTTCTTGGGTGAATCCGTATTTTAAAAATAGGTGAACGAGTGTGGATTGCATTTCCTCAAAGGAAATGTTCTTAAGGTTGGAAGCCATAGTAGTAGTTGTAGTTTTAAAATTGAACATCAAGTTTTGATACTTGCTGTTTATTAGCGGTAAGTTAACGCTTTTTTACGTTCATGCGCGTAATGAGGAAACTGCTAATAAGAATGAGAATGCCTCCGACAATCGTATGGATACTAAGGGTTTCATTTCTGATAAAATAACCTAAAGCAATTGCACTCAAAATTTCAATGTACATGAGGCCTGAAGCAGTAGAGGCCGGCAGATGTTTAAGAGCGAAGAAAAAGAGCATGAAGACAACAATCCCGATCCAAAAACCATAAAAAACTCCCAATCCAATTTGAGAAATATCTATTTCCGGTAAAAAGAACATAAACGGAATAAAGAAAACACTGCTTACCAAGTTCTGCCAAATAATGGTCTGTTTTTGGGTGTAATAATGTGATTCTGACTTAAACATTACTACGGTAATCGCATAACCCAAAGCGCAAAGGATGGCAGCAACCATGCCTATCATATCATTGCTTTCAAAGGAAAATGACTTGTTGGAATAGGTAATGACCATACCTGTAAAAGCCAATAGTAATAACAGTACCTGCTCTTTTTGCAGTGGTTTTTTGTGCTGTCTTGACTCCAATAGGAATACGAAAATGGGCCAAGTATAAACCAATACCACGGCATTGCCAATAGAGGTATATAAGAAAGCCAAAATATAAAGGTACAGGCGTACTACATTAATGGTAGATGCCAATAGCATTTTACGATAATTACCTGTAAATAGGGGTTTGGATTTACTAAATACAACTGGTAACAAAAACAGCACCGGTACCATGGTCCTAAAAAAGGCGATGGCACCTGCAGGGAAAACGTTCAATTGTTTGATAAGAACGCCATTACTACCGGCAATTACGGCACAGGCAATAATGGCATATAGGGCTTTGTTCAATTTACTGCTTCAGTTTGGCGTATAGCCATTGGTTTTTCATTTCTCGTTGTTCAGGAAAAGTCCAGTGTTGTGTTTCCAAAAAGACTTCCAGTTCTTTTTTAGCTTCTATTAGGTTGTAGGCGGCATACATAGAAACTGGTGGACAAACATTGTCATTGTAGCCCCAGCTGTACCATCCTTCGGCCTTTACAAAGCGGGCAAAGTTGGCTACATCGTAATATTTTGAGACTTCAATTTTTTCCGGTTGGTTGGTAGATTCATCCACAAAAATCTGTGGCCAGCCACCGGCACGTCCATGAAGGAATCCGGTCATATCAGACAATGCGGGAAAAAAAGCTGCCAAGTAATCGATTCGATCATCCAAACCCGCGGTAATGATGGAAAGCGCACCTCCTTGGCTTCCTCCAGTGACGCCCATATCTTCTCCGTTGAATTTATCCAAGGTTTCAATAAAATCAAGCGCACGTACGCAGCCCAAATATACGCGCCGGTAGTACATTTGGTCCTTGTTGTCCAAATTAAAGGTCTGGTATCCGTTAAGCGCACCTGCACGTAAATCGTCATAAACAACCTTATCTAGATTTACAGGAATGCCGTGAATGCCAATGGTAAAGGAAACAAAACCTTCAGCGGACTCGTTTACTTCTCCATAATAAGGTCTGATTCCAGCTCCTGGCACGTGTAAGATGGCGGGGTATTTCCCTTCTTTTTTCGGGGTAGTTAGTATGCCATAGATTTTACCCTGTATGTTATTGATGCTCACATGGTATACATCTACCTTATCGGTACATCGTTCAGGCATCAAAGTGAGCACGGGTTCTATAGGAATTTGAGCTAGTTCTTCTTTGCCTTTTTTCCAAAACTCCTCAAAATCCTTAGGTAGTGAGGTGGTCGGTTTTATTCTTTCGGGTTCAAAGCCCACCGTGGTGTATGAGCTATATTCCTTTCCGCCCACGGTTACTTTTGCCGAACAACGGAGAAAACCAGGGTGGTCTACTTTTTTAGCCTTGACCGTAGTATTGTTTTTTAGTTTGATGGTTCCTTTTTTTGAAAATGGAAGTTCCCTGTAACCATGGTCCGGTCCAATAGAGTAGTCTACCTTAATGCCGGTCATGGGGACTTTGTTTTTCAGGACCCTTATAGTAAATTCTGCCTGTTCGCCGGTGTTGTAGGTCCAATCGGCTTCACTGGGCGTGATGATGACCTCTACCAATTGTTTACTGGGCTGGGCAATAGAAAAATAGGAAAATAAGAGGATAGGGATGAGTAGTGCTTTCATCTTCATGGTATAGGTTGGTTTAGTTGAATTGAAATACTAAGATACAAATTGATAACTAGGAAAGTAATCAATTGCCGGTTCTCGGGAGCATATTCCTAATGGCGCTTATTTTCCAAGTGTCTTCTTCCAAAATAGCGACAAAAGTGCTCCACATCTTTCGGACATTTCCATCAGGGTTCCTTATTTCATATCGGGCATCGATTATGGCCGTGGAATTGTTCAAGAAGCGAACCTGTTCTACCTTTAACACCCTATCTCCCGGATTGGCGTTGGAGCTACGGAGCATGCCTTTTTGCGCCGTTTTTAGTCCGCGCCGCCACTCGCCCGTAGAAATCAATTGGTCTATATCTTCGGTCAAGATATTACCTAATACCACCGAATCTTTTGATTCCCTAGCTTGCGCATAAGCAGCTATGAGGTCGTACAGCGGTTTTTCTTGAGAGGTTTGGGCTTGTATAGGTAATGTTAGGAACAGAATAATTATAGAAGTATACAAACAATATGTGGCTTCACCCAGCTTCATGCATTACTCCGTCTCACTTCCAATACCGATGTTCTTAAAGGTATCGATAATCAACTCCATTTCATTTTCATGTAGAACTTCATCAGCCATGGCAATATCATCCAAAATTTTGGCCAACACCTTTTTTTTGTCGTAATCCATATTGTTGAGTGGTACCAAAGCTTCGTCCATGCTCATTTCTTGGGCTTCCTTGGCAAGGGAATTTGTCAAATCCATAGAAGCAATTAGTTTTTTAATGGCAGCTACTTCGGTAGGATGGATGGATCCATCGGCAAGGACCACTTCATAGGCGGTACTTAAAATGGCTTTTTTCTCAACATCGGAAAAATGGAGCGCTTTGGTAGGCATAAAAGTTAATTTATAAAGTTCATTGAACTATAAATATACTCCATTAAATCGGATTCTTTAGTATGTTTAAAACCATCTGAAATTGCAGTGGATTCCAGTATTTTTTTTAAACTATTTTTCTTTTCCTTTGTCATGGATTTGAGAATTTCAATGGCCTGTTCGCTATCAATGTTTCGGGCCTGCATAATGAAATTACTGTCAAAATCTAGTTGCTCCATGAGTTGGGTGAGTGCAGTTATTTCTCCATTATGAATACTTCCATCTGCGAGAATAACAGCGTTTACCGCATTTACAACGGCCATTTTTTCGGCCAACGTAAATGAAATGTGGGGACTTTGCATACGTTGCTACTAGTTAAAATTGCGAGGGCAAGATAAAAAATATATACAAGTCGCACATTTTGAGGAAGAAACCTAGTTTGCTGAAAGTTACATTAACAACAGTTATTGTTCTGCGGTAACAGTTTGGGCCATTTCCCTAAAAGGAGTCAAAGCCTTCATGGCCTTTTCAATACTAGTGATATTGTTAAAGGTAAGTAGCAAACGCAGCCCGTTTCTGGTCTGCTTTTCCTTCAAGGTGCAGTGTTGTGGGTGACTCTGTACGTATTGTAAAACCTTGGTAAAGGCGGCACTTTGATAAAAGTCCGATTGTTGGTCTGCTATAAAGTAACCGATCAACTTGGTCTTTTTCATGACCACTTTTTCGATACCTATTTGGCTGGTAATCCATTTAATTCTCACCGAATTTAATAGGTCTTCTGCCTCTTGTGGAAGCTCCCCAAATCGATCCACCAATTCTGTTTCAAACTTCTGCAGTTCTGTTTCATCTTTTACCTGATTCAGCTCTGTGTACAGGTTTAGACGTTCGGTAATGTTGTTGATGTAATCATCAGGGAAGAGCAGCTCAAAATCCGTGTCAATTTGAGATTCTTTTACAAACACCTTCTCTTTGTGTCCTTCTACTTCTTCGTACAGTTCTTTGAACTCGTTTTCCTTCAGTTCATCAATTGCTTCGGCTAAAATCTTCTGATAGGTTTCAAAACCTATTTCATTGATAAATCCGCTTTGCTCGCCACCCAATAAATCTCCGGCACCGCGAATTTCCAAATCTTTCATGGCGATATTGAAACCACTTCCAAGTTCGGTAAACTGTGCCAAGGCCTCAATACGCTTACGAGCATCGGCCGTCATTACCTCATAGGGTGGCGTAATAAAGAAACAGAAGGCCTTTTTATTGCTACGACCCACACGACCTCGCATCTGATGCAGGTCACTAAGACCAAAATTATTGGCATTGTTAATGAAAATGGTATTGGCGTTGGTAACGTCAAGTCCACTTTCGATAATGGTGGTTGAAACCAATACGTCGAATTCCCCGTTCATAAAACTGAGCATGAGGGCTTCTAGCTTTTTACCGTCCATTTGGCCATGACCTATGCCTACTTTCGCATCGGGAACCAAACGCTGAATCATTCCGCCCACCTCTTTCAAGTTTTCAATTCTGTTATGAATAAAAAACACCTGTCCGCCACGTTGTATTTCGTACGAAATGGCATCCCGTAAAACTTCCTCGTTCAAGCGAACCACCCTACTTTCAATAGGGTAGCGATTGGGAGGCGGAGTGCTAATGACCGATAAATCACGGGCGGCCATTAAACTAAACTGTAGCGTTCTAGGTATGGGTGTTGCCGTGAGGGTGAGAACATCTACGTTTTCTTTTATAGACTTTAGTTTGTCCTTTACCGCAACCCCAAATTTTTGCTCCTCATCCACTATTAGTAGACCCAAATCCTTAAACTGAACGTTCTTGTTCACTAACTGGTGGGTGCCAATGATAATGTCCACTTTTCCACTGGCCAAATTCTCCAAGGTTTCCCTACGCTCTTTGGTAGTTCTGAACCTATTGAGGTAATCGACCGTTACCGGCATCTCTTTTAACCTTTCCGAAAAGGTACGGTGGTGCTGAAATGCCAAAATGGTAGTAGGTACCAAAACGGCCACCTGTTTACCATTGTCCACCGCCTTAAAGGCCGCCCTTATGGCTACTTCGGTTTTACCAAAACCTACATCACCACAGATGAGCCTGTCCATGGGGCGTTCACTTTCCATATCACGCTTTACATCTTCGGTAGCTTTGCTCTGGTCTGGCGTATCTTCATAAATAAAGGAAGCTTCCAGTTCGTTCTGTAAATAGCTGTCAGGCGCATACTGAAAACCTTTTTCCAGCCTTCGCTTGGCGTATATTTTAATGAGGTCAAAAGCAATTTTCTTGACCCGGGTCTTGGTTTTTTGCTTTAATTTTTTCCAAGCGGCAGAACCCAGTTTGAAAATTTTGGGCGGAGCTCCATCCTTCCCGTTGAATTTGGATATTTTATGCAAAGAATGAATGCTCACATAGAGAATGTCACGCTCGCCATACATTAATTTAATGGCTTCTTGCTTCTTGCCCTCAACATCAATTTTCTGTAAGCCCCCAAATTTGCCTATACCATGATCAATATGGGTTACATAATCTCCTATTTCAAGCTTGTTCAGTTCCTTTAAGGTTATCGCCTGTTTTTTGGCATAGCCGTTTTTTAGATGGAACTTATGGTAGCGTTCAAATATCTGATGATCTGTGTAGCAAACAATTTTAAGGTCATCGTCAATAAATCCTTGGTAGAGCGGCATTACCCGGGTTTCGTAATGAACTTTGCGGCTTACATCTTCAAAAATGGCATGAAATCTTTTGGCCTGTTGCTCGCTGGCACAAAAAATATAATTGGTATACCCTTTTGCCTTGTGGGCGTTCAAATCATCAATTAGTAAATTGAATTTCTTATTGAAAGAAGGTTGCGGCTTGGTATTGAAATTAAGCTCTTCATTTATATTGCCATTTGAGGGTGGGGTGCCCATGGAAATTATCCCAAATTCTTGTAAGTGTGCTCCAAAAGTGGTGGAGTTCATAAAAAGTTCTTTAGGCTCCGCATGCTTTACTTCTTTGGATAGTTTTTCAAAGGCGTCACCAGCCTTTTGAAAGAAATCGTCCAAACGGTCTAAAAGAAAATCGGTATTCTTTATAAAAATGGAAGTGTCCGCTGAGATGTATTTTAGAAAACCCTCCCGTTTTTCCTCCAAAAATTTATCGGCAACATTGGGTATGATGGTTATTTTGTTCACTTTGTCCGTAGAAAGCTGACTTTCCACATCAAAGGTTCGAATACTATCCACATCATCGCCAAAAAATTCAATACGATACGGTTCGTCATTGGAGAATGAAAATACATCAACAATTCCCCCACGTACCGAAAACTCCCCAGGCTCGGTTACAAAATCTACCCGCTTGAATTTATATTCAAACAACACCTCGTTTAGAAAATCGAGCGATAGATTATCGTCGGTCTTAATTTTAAGCGTGTTTTTTTGCAGCTCCCTACGGGTGACCACTTTTTCAAAAAGTGCTTCAGGATAGGTAACGATTACGGCCGGTTTTTTACGGGAATTGATGCGGTTCAAAACCTCTGCCCGCAATAATACATTAGCATTATCGGTCTCCTCAATTTGATAGGGCCTGCGATAACTTCCCGGGTAAAAAAGAACATGTTCCTCACCCATTAACTGCTCCAAATCATTTAGATAGTAGGCCGCTTCTTCTTTATCATCAAAAATTAAAAGAAAGGTTCGGTCTGAAATCTTAAATGTTTCCGAAAGTACAAAGGAAAGGGAGGAACCGGTTAGGCCATGTATAGCCGTAGTTGCTTCATTTTTGGAAATAGCATTCCCTAGTTTCCGGATGTTCGGAGACTGGGCAAACAGTTGTTGGATAGCAATTTGGGTCAACCGTAAAATTTTGAGTTGCAAAGATAAACATCCTTCTAAAATCGATGCCATTCATTTTTAACGAAATCGGGCTAGAAACTGATACAAATAATGCGGAACTTAGACTTTTAAGGAAATTGGGTACGATGAAACTTCAAATAGATTGGATTTAAGAAGAAATTATGGAGGTAAAAAAGTTTGATGTTTTTGTAATAGGAAGCGGAATTGCAGGCCAGACCGTGGCTACTAATTGTGCCAAAGCTGGCTTAAAAGTGGCGGTTGCCGATAAACGCGAATTTGGAGGAACCTGTGCCAATAGGGGCTGTGACCCCAAAAAGGTATTGTTGGCCGCCACGGAAGTATTGGAATCTGCCGCCTTGATGGACGGAAAGGGAGTAAACGGAAAACTGGAAATCAACTGGAAAAAACTTCAAAAGTTTAAAAATAATTTTACCGAAGCCGAACCAAAATCCACAGAAGAGAAATTAAAGGACTTGGGTATTACATTATACCACCAATCTCCTCAATTTTTAGATAAAAACACCCTTGAGGTGGAAGGTAAAAAAGTGCAGGCCAAAAAAATAGTGATCGCTACCGGTTATGAACCAAGGGTACTTCCCATTAAGGGGCATAAGTTGTTAAGGAACAGCGATGATTTTCTTGATTTAAAGGAACTACCCAAAAAGCTGGTTTTTATTGGTGCTGGATATATAGGAATGGAGTTCGCCCATATGGCAGCCCGTGCGGGATCAAAGGTGACGATAATCGATTCTGGAAAAAGAGCTCTCAAACCTTTTGATGCCGATTTAGTAGCGGAATTAATCAATTATTCCAAAAAGATGGGAATTGAATTCGTTTTTGGTGCACAGGTAGAAAAAGTTGAAAAACTTAGAAAGAAGTACAAAATCTATTTTAACACCAAGGGTAAGAACCAAAGTCTCAAAGCTGGTTTGGTCTTTAATACTGCGGGACGAGTGCCCGCTGTTTCCAAACTGGATTTGGAAAAAGGGGAGGTAGAACATAATGAATATGGAATTGTGGTGAATAGCTTTTTGCAAAATACCACGAATGAAAATGTATACGCCTGTGGGGATGTATCCGATAATGAATTGCCATTAACGCCTCTTTCCGGTAGGGAAGGTTATGTGGTTTCCCAGAATATTATCCATGGAAACACTAAAAAACTAAATACACCTGTGGTGCCATCGGTAGTGTTTACCTTGCCCCACTTGGCGTCTGTGGGTTACAGTGAAAAGGAGGCTAAAAACCGCTACAAAAATGTTATTGTAAGAGAGGGAAATGCCAAAAAATGGTTCAATGCCAAGCGTAAGAACTATCCTGTATACAACTATAAAATAATACTAAACAAAAGAACTCAGGAAATTGTAGGCGCGCATATTTTAAGCCCTGATGCGGCAGAAACAATTAATATCTTCGCAATGGCCATTAATAAAAAAATGACCGCAGGCGATATTAAGGGAACCATATTTACTTACCCATCCTGGATCAATGATGTAAAGAGTATGGTCTAGTTATTTGAGACCCCAACGTTCTTTGCATTTTTCCACCGGACTGGTTGCACGGTTTTTGAAGGCGTGAATTCCCGAAGCAATAAAAAGGATTACCCCGCCACCAAGTGCGCTGTAGGCAATACTGGGTATATTTGTTTTGTGACGAATGTAGATAGCCACTAATGCCCAAACACCTACCATGGCAAATTCACGCATGTTTCTTTTTAGGATAATGAGGAGGTTGATAACTACCGCAGCAAAAATCATTAGGATTGTCCATATTTCTTCTGATATAAAACCGCCGTCCCAACCTAATTTGGTTAAGTAAGCCGAAATGTTGGCTATGGTAGCCACAGTTATCCAACCGGAATACAGACAAATAGGCCACCACACCAATGCGATAATTTCAATGGGGGCATCCCAACACTCCATGTTCGTTTTACGGATTATTTGAATCAAGGAAGCCAAAATTCCTAACATGATGAGTACGGAAAGTCCCATGAAGTCGTAACTAAAAGCGATTACCCAACTAGTATTTAGGATATTGGCCAGAGCGAACCACCAGCCTGTTTGCTTTACAAACTCTGAAGTTTTGGAGCTAAAAAACGAGCGTCTAATCTGAAAAACAGAATATGCAATTAAGCTCAGAAAAATAAGTCCCCAAATAGAAAAGGCATAACCCGCCGGCGTAAATAGATTCTCGTATTGAGTGCTAACCTCGCCAATGGTGGTATTATTTAATCGGTATACTTGGGAAATATAGTTGACCAAAATAACTAGAAGAACCGAAACCGAATTAATAATGGAAAGCTTCTTGACCACAACAATTTTTTGAGGCAAGCTATTGAAAATTATAATTAGGGATGTTCTTTGATGGATAAATTACTGTTCTAAATGCCTAAATCTGTATTACCTGCTGTTCGGCAATTACAAAAATTTCATCCAATTCTTTGGGTTTTAATACATGGTTGCCGGTAAATTCACCAAAAGCGGGAAGAATCATTTGGTTTTCGGTTTTAAAAAAGCAGGGAAGTTTTAATCGCTGTCTGCCAAAACCCTGTAGCCTCACTGCGGGATGTATATGGCCGCACAGATTAAAAAAACCTTCTCTTTCTTCTGGATGGTGGGTAAGGAGGAACTCTTCGGTTACACATTCCTCTAATTGTTCAATTTCCAAACTTTCAAACTTTTCGGGCCCAATAATGTCATGGTTTCCGGTGATTAGTGTGATTTTGGCCGGGGTGCGGGCCACCCAATTTTCAAAAAGCACCCATTCCCTATTTAATGACGAATGGAACAAATCACCCAAAAAACAGATTTCAAAAGGTTGGTAGGTTTCCACCAACTTATCCATTAAAAGATAGTTCTTGTGAATGGCATGCTTGGGTACGGCAGCGCCATACTTCCTAAAATGGGAGACCTTACCTAAATGTACATCGCTTAAAAGTAAACACGATTTTTCTTCCCAAAAAATGGCACCAGTAGGGTCTAAGGAAAAGGATTGCTTATGAACTTGAATTTTGTGGCTCATCTATGACTGCAAAAATACCGCTATTTCATCAAAATCTTGGTCATCCGTTTGATACGGTCTGCCAGTTTTTCTGATGATAGTTTTTCTCGCAGTCTGTCTGTGATGATAGGAAAAGAAAATGGAGTAGGCTTTTCGCAATTTTTCCAAATAATGTTTTGCTGCGCGATGCGTTCCAATGCCAAGCGTAAACGGCCTTCTTCCAATTGATGTTCAAAAGTCTCGGTAAAAGCCTGTTGAAACAATAAGTTATCTGGCTCGTAATCCCGAAAAACATCAAACAACAATTGCGAACTACTTTGTAGGTGCTTCATTTTCACCCCTTTTTCTGGATAACCGGTAAAAACCATTCCGCTGATTACCGCAATATCACGAAACTTACGCCGTGCCATTTCGTTGCTATTCAGGCTCTTTTGTAAATCGGCCAACATATAATCCGTGGTAAACAAATCATTGTCCAGTACGGCTTGTATATCAATAGGTTTATCGCTCAACATCTCAAAACCATAATCGTTAAAGGCCAAAGAAGCGGTAATTGGGCTTAATAGGCTTATACGATAGGATAGCAGACTACTCATGGCTTCATGAACAGCCCGACCCTCGAATGGATAAAAAATATGATGGTAACCGTCTCGGGTTTTAAATGTTTCTATAAGAAATTCGTCCGGTTTGGGGACTATGCTTTCTTGGCGTTGCTTATCAAATATAGGTTGTAACGCTTTTAGCTCTTCACTAATAAGTTTTCCCTTTCCTTTGGGGAGGGGGTTAGGGGGTGGGGCTTTATAGAGTTCTTGGCGTAGTAATTCGGACATTTGGGCACTAAAACTGAGTCTACCGCCCATCCAACTAGGCACTTTGTTGGTTTTTTTGTTGGAATTTCGCACGTGGGCCTGCATGCCTTTCATTCGGATGAACTCCAAGTTTCTACCCGCAAAAGTAAAAACATCGCCTTGCGTTAATTTCGAAATAAAATATTCTTCTATAGAACCAATATATCCTCCTTTTTGGTATCTAACACTTATGGTAGCATCGCCTACGATGGTCCCAATTTGAAACCGATGCCGCATAGCTAAGCCGCGATTGTTCACTTTAAACTTGCCGTCTGCTTCCACTTCCACTTTTTTGTATTCGTCATAGCTGCTCAGGCTTTGGCTGCCCATGACCAAGAAATTTAGGAGCCATTGCCATTGCTCTTCTGTAATCCCTTGGTAGCAAAAGGTCTGCTGAATTTCAGGGTGGATTTCATCTGGGTAAAAACCATCGGACACCGCTAGGGTGGTGAGGTATTGCAACAATACATCATAACTGTTGAGGTAGGGTAGGCGGTCCTCTACCGCATTTTCTTTAACGGCTACCTGCAGGGCAGAAGCTTCTATCAATTCCATGGCATGTGTAGGCAAAAAGTGGATAACACTCTCTTTTCCGGGTCGGTGCCCACTACGCCCGGCACGTTGTAAAAAACGAGCTACACCCTTGGGGCCACCAATTTGTATTACCGTTTCTACAGGGGCAAAATCTACACCCAAATCCAAGCTGGAAGTACAAATCACGGCCTTTAAACTTTCGTTACGGATGGCCTGTTCTACCCATAAGCGTGTTTCCTTGTTTACACTTCCGTGGTGCATGGCCATTTCCCCAGCGAATTCCGGATACTTTTCCAAGATTTTCTGAAACCAAATTTCGCACTGGCTGCGGGTATTGGTAAATAGTAACGTGGTTTTGCTGTTGTTGATGATGGGCACCACTTCGTCTAGCAAATGCAACCCTAAATGCCCACGCCACGGAAAGGTTTCCATGGTTTTGGGGATGATACTTTTTACGGTAATCTTCTTTTGTAAGTTGGCACGCACCATGACTGAATTTTCCAGTTCTGGACTTGTGGGACCTAATAATACCTGTCTGGCCTGTTCCAGATTGCCAATGGTTGCCGAAATACCCCAAATACGTAAATCTGAGGAGATGGTTTTGAGTCGGCTAAGGCCCAATTCCATTTGTATACCACGTTTGGTTCCTAAAAGTTCGTGCCACTCGTCTACCACAATGGCAGAGCAGTTTTTAAAAATCTTTTTATAATCCTTGGAAGACAGTAGTAATTGTAAACTTTCTGGTGTGGTAATGAGCAAGTCTGGCATAGCAGTTCGTTGCTTGGCACGTTCCTTGGTACTGGTGTCTCCCGTACGGATACCTACCGTCATTTGGGAGCCTAAATCTTCCGTAATGCGTTCTGCGGATTGCTTTATTTCTTGGGAAAGGGCACGTAGCGGTGTTATCCAAATGGCCTTTAAGCCTTTTTTATGTTTGTTTTTGTAATCAGGATTTTGTTTGATGTAGTTTAGAACGATGGGAAACCAAAGTGCATAGGTTTTTCCACTGCCGGTAGGTGCATTGAGCAGGCCGTGTTTGCCCGTCAGAAAAGCTTTCCAGGTCTCTTTTTGAAACGGGAAGGGTTTCCAGCCTTGCTGCTGAAACCAATCTTGGGCGATATGGAATAATTCTTTTTGGGTCATATATTGCGAGGAGCGAAGCGGATTTACTCGTGCTTCTTGTCAAATTTAATTATCTACATCTGCATTCGGTATCAAAGCTTTTAAATCTTCCAAGCTATTGGCTTCTTCAATTTTTTTGTCTTGGCGCCAGCGCAAAATTCTTGGGAATCTTGTGGCAACACCACTTTTGTGCCTTTTGGACAGTGCTATGCCTTCAAAAGCGATTTCAAAAACATGATGCGGGGTTACGCTACGTACTGGTCCAAAGCGTTCCAAAGTATTTTTCTTTATCCAAGCGTCTACTTTTCTAAATTCGGCATCTGTAAGTCCGGAATACGCTTTTGCAAAGGTGACTAGCTCTTTTTCGCCTTCTTTATTTTTGTCCCAAAGGGCAAAAGTATAATCCGTGAACAGGTTGCTGCGCCTACCGTGACCGCGCATGGCGTAGGTGAGTACGGCATCAATAGTTAATGGGTCTACTTTCCATTTCCACCAATCGCCTTTTTTACGGCCTACCAAATAGGGCGAATCGTTTTTCTTTAGCATGAGGCCTTCGCTGCGTTTTTCTCTGGAGGTTTCCCTTTCTGCAGCTACTTCTTCCCATGTGGAAAAAGCCATTTTTTGGGATAATAATAAAGGTATATTGTTAGCTGAGGTTAAATCGCTATACAGTTGTTCTAGCAGCTTTCGCCTTTCTAAATAGGGCAATTCCCTACAATCTTTACCTTTCCATTCCAACAGATCGTAGGCTTTTAAAATAACAGGAGTCTTTTTAAGCAACGCCTTGGATACGGTTTTGCGCCCTATACGGGTTTGTAAATCGTTAAAAGTGCCGATTTCTCCATTGGGATAGGGTAGAATTTCACCGTCTAAAACAGTACCGTTGGGAATTATCCCCACAAACGCTTCAAACTCCGGATATTTGTCCGTTACCAATTCTTCGCCACGGCTCCAAACAAACAATTCGTTGTTACGAAGAATCACTTGGGCTCGAATACCATCCCATTTGTGTTCAAAAGACCATTGCGTAACATCACCTAAATCCTTGGGTTCATCTTCCAAAGCGTACGCCAAATAAAAAGGATAGGGTTTGGAAAGGAAATCGCTTGCCTTTTCTTCCAATACCAAATCTTGAAAACTGATGGTGTTTGGGTCCCAATTACCCATTAATTTATAAGCCAGGATATCCTCGTCTATACCGGTAGCTTTCGCCAATGCCCGGGTCATTAATTTTTGACTTACCCCAATACGGAAGCCCCCCGTAATGAGTTTGGTAAATACAAAACGACCGTAATAATCCAACTGCTTCCAATTGGCAAAGAGGTAGGTTTTTTTATCCGCTTCTTCCTGTTTTTTAAGCCAAATCATTTCTTGTAAAAATTGGGTTAATGACTTGTCTGTTGCGGTTTCGTCAGAAGGTACTACTAGGGCAATGGTTTCCGCCAAATCCCCCACAATATGGTAGCTTTCCTCAAAAAGCCACAGCGGAATATTCGCTAACTCCGAAGCCCATTCGCGCAACAATCTGGTATTTACAGGTCGTGGAGGTCTTCTATGAGACAAAATGGCTATGGTCCAAACTTTGTCTTGGTCTGGTACGGCAGAGAAATAATTGGCCAAGGCAGCCACTTTTACATTGGTCTTATTGGTGCCGTCCAAGGTTTTTATAAGTTGGGAGAAATGCTTCATGCCGATTCTTGGGTTTCGGGTTCTGCGTTCACTTCGGCATTTTCCCCTTCAAACTGTGTAGCTTCTGTACGGGCATCATATCCTAAGTCGCGCAAGTACTTCGAAAAAATATCGGTATAACCGTGGGTGCAGATTACCTTTTCTGCCCCGGTGTCTTTAATCGCTTTGAGTAATGATGGCCAATCGCAATGGTCGCTCAACACAAAACCTTTGTCTATAGCGCGTCTACGGCGTGCGCCCCTAAAGGCCATCCAACCACTGGCAGATGCCGTAACAAAGGGTACCATTTTACGTATCCATGTGCTGCCGTGGGCAGAAGGCGGCGCTAGCACCAAATTGCCTTTTATGGCTTCCTTTTTAGTATCTCTTGTAATCAATTCGGTTTCTGGAAAATCCACTAATGGCCGTAATACTTCGGTCATATTTTCAATGGCACCGTGGGTATAAATTTTGCCAATGTTGGGGTCTAAATGCTTTAGCAGCCGTTGTGCCTTGCCCAGAGAGTAACCAAAAAGAATAGAGGTTTGTCCGTTGGCTTTGTTCTGTGCCCACCAGTTGTTAATGTCCGTAAAAACCTCGGTTTGCGGCCGCCATAAAAAAGCAGGTAAGCCAAAGGTGCATTCAGTAATAAAACTATGGCATTTTACGGATTCGTAAGGCGTGGCTACGCCATCGTCCTCTAATTTATAATCGCCCGTAAACACCCAAATTTCTCCCTTGTGCTCTACTTTTATCTGGGAAGAGCCAATAATATGCCCAGCAGGGTAAAAGGTGAATTTTACATTGTTTACGGTAAAGGGTTTTCCCCAGTTAACTCCGGTAACATTGATGTCTCCCAACCGATGTTTTATAATAGGCACGTTACTGTTATGGGTAATGTATTGTTGGTGGCCCCAGCGGCTGTGGTCTGCATGGCCGTGGGTAATCAAAGCTTTGTCCACCGGTTTCCAAGGGTCTAAATACACCTTTGCCGGATGGCAGTAAATGCCTCGGTCCGTAAATTCCAATAAGGGTTTTTTCATCTGTACAGCATTTTTGGCATCGGCGAACGTTGTGAACGATTTTCATGAATGGAGTTATATTACACCATTTGAGGAGACGACCGTAATTTAATCATTTGTTACTATTTGTAGTTGTTCTGCGTTAGCGATAGCAGTGGATAACCCACAGCACTTTTTAACAAGTGCGAGGATTAGAAACGAATAGCGCGACCGTGCCCGATTTATGGGCATGGTAACGCTAAAATAATCTGGAAGGGTATGACAAATGACCTCTAAAAAAATTATATTTGCTGCCAATAAAATTTAAATTATGGCAATTGCAGATTTATATACCAGTGGGGAGCACAGAAGAAATTTAGCCCATTTTGCATCGCTTGCTACTTTGGCAGCGGTGGACGGTGAAATTAGTACCGAGGAAAAAGGAATGTTAGACCGTTTTGCTACCAAGTTGGATATAACCGAAGCTGAGTACAAAGAGGTGATGAAAAAGGAAAACAAATACCCTATTGTACCTCCGCACGATTCTGAAAAAAGATTGGAGCGCTTGTATGACCTGTTCCGTATTATTTTCTCCGATCATTTAATTGATGATGAGGAAATGGTATTGTTGAAGAAATATGCGATCGGACTAGGTTTTTCTGGGGATAAGGCCGATAAAATTATTGAGAAATCTGTGGCTATTTTTAGCGGACGTATAGATTTTGATGACTATATCTACCTATTGAAGTCCTAGGTGAATTTCCCGAAAAAATATGAAAAGCCCTATTTTCTATGGAAAATAGGGCTTTCTTGTTTAGTGATATTTTTCTAAAAACTCTTGAAGTTTTAAGACCATGTTCTTACTACCACAAAAGAAGGGAATTCTTTGATGTAGCTCTGTGGGTTGCACATCTAGAATACGGTTTTTGCCCCCAATGGCAAGTCCGTTTGCCTGCTCTGCCAAAAAGGCCATGGGGTTGCATTCATATAGTAAACGCAGTTTTCCCTCTTCAGTAACACTGCTTTTTGGGTATATATAAATACCACCCTTGATCATGTTTCTATGGAAATCCGAAACCAAAGAACCAATATACCTTGAAGTGTAAGGACGGTCACCTTCCTCTTCTTGGCAGTATTTGATATAGTCTTTGACCCCTTGGTGAAAATGGATGTAATTACCCTCGTTGACGGAGTAAATCTTACCATCTTCGGGAAATTGCATATTCGGGTGGGAAAGATAAAAGGTGCCAATGGCTGGGTTTAGTGTAAATCCGTTTACCCCGTCCCCAGTGGTGTAAACCAACATGGTAGAGGTGCCGTAGACCACATAGCCTGCTGCCACTTGATTTTTACCGGGTTGAAGAAAATCTTCAAGGGTTACGGGAGTACCTACTGGTGTTACCCTTCTGTAGATAGAAAAAATAGTGCCTACCGAGACATTAACGTCAATGTTCGAAGAACCATCCAATGGATCGATCAAAACCACATATTTGTTCTGGTGGTTGTTGTCATTGCTGTTGATTGTGATGAAATCATCTTCTTCCTCCGAAGCAATACCGCAAACTATTTCACGGTTGGTAAGGGTCTGAATGAATTTTTCATTGGCAAGCACATCTAGTTTTTGCTGATCCTCGCCTTGAATGTTGGTTTCCCCAGCGGCGCCTAAAATATCTACTAAACCAGCTTTGTTTACTTCGTGGTTTACTACTTTTGCCGCCAATCTAATGGCGTTGATCAATTTTGAAAGTTCTCCGGATGAATATTTAAATGAAGTTTGATTTTCAATGATGAATTCACCTAGCGTACGGTTTTTCGTTGTCATGAAGAAAGACTGTTGGTTCACCCACAAATGTCGGCTAATTTGTGAAAGAACCCTATTTTCGTTTTCAATTACTTTTTTAAATATATAACTTTGTGTTTTATTTGTAACAATCATGGAATTTAACATTAGAGAAGCGAAAAAATCTGACATGGATGCTGTGCATCGGTTGATTCAAGAACTGGCCGTTTTTGAAAAAGAAGCTGACGCCGTGGAGGTTACTGTGAACGATTTGGTAGCACATGGATTTGGAGACAATCCTCTTTTTCATTGTTTTATAGGTGAAAGTGAGGGCGATGTGGTAGGGATGGCTTTGGTCTATAATCGGTATTCAACCTGGAAAGGCCCGGTCGTTCATTTGGAAGATTTGATCGTGACCGAAAAAATGAGGGGCAGTGGTCTAGGAAGTGCGCTGTTGGCGGAAGTAGTCAAATATGCCAACGACCTTGGTGTACGGCGTATCTGCTGGGAAGTACTTGATTGGAATGAACCTGCCATTACTTTTTATGAGGCCAAAGGAGCGAAAGTGTTACGTGATTGGGATGTAGTGCAAATGGACGAGAAGGGTATAGAGGCTTTCTTGCAACAAACAAAAAATTAAGGTTGTTGGCAACCTTCAAAAAATAGCTTTTTATGCGAGTATTTAAATTCGGCGGGGCATCGGTGAAAGATGCTGCTGGAGTGCAGAATGTAGTAAAAGTTCTTCAACAAACGGGTCACGAAAATACCCTATTGGTAGTTTCCGCAATGGGAAAGACCACCAATGCCATGGAGGCTATTGTGAATGCCTATTTTCAAGATAAAGAGACGTTACAGGCCAATATTCAAGAGAGCATCGATTACCATGCCGCTATTCTTCAAGACCTTTTTACTGACCCTAAACATGAAATCTATGCCGTTGTGAAGCGACTTTTCGATGAGGTAAAAGGTTTTTTGGCTTGGAACAAATCGCCGAAATACAATTTTGTTTACGACCAAGTGGTAGGTTATGGGGAGCTTATTTCTACCACCATTATCAGCCATTACTTTAACGAAGTGGGTATTAAATGCAATTGGTTGGATGTGCGCGATTATATCAAGACCGACGATAGTTATCGTGATGTTTCGGTGAATTGGGAAAAGACGCAAGAAAGGGTAAAAACCATCGATCGAAGCCAGTTGAATATTACCCAAGGTTTCTTGGGAAGCGATGACAACAACTTTACCACTACCTTGGGCCGTGAAGGATCGGATTATACGGCGGCTATCTTGGCTTACTGTCTTAATGCGGATTCCGTAACTATCTGGAAAGACGTTCCCGGGGTGTTAAATGCAGACCCTAGGTACTTTCAAGAAACTCAACTGTTAAACAAAATTTCTTACCGTGAGGCCATTGAATTGGCCTTTTACGGGGCTTCGGTTATTCACCCAAAAACCTTACAGCCTTTGCAGCAAAAGGAAATTCCTTTGCATGTTAAATCATTTTTGAATCCTAAAGACCCCGGTACCACCGTAGGAAAGGGCAATGGGATTCAACCGGAAGTACCCTGTTTTATCGTCAAGAAAAACCAGGTATTGATGAAGTTGTCTTCGCTCGATTTTTCCTTTATTGTAGAGGATAGCATTAGCGAACTGTTCAAACTGTTGCACGACCACAAAATGAAGGTGGACCTTATTCAGAATTCCGCTATTAGTTTTTCGGTATGTGTGGATAACAGATTCGGTAGATTGGAAGAATTATTGAACCTTCTAAAAAGTAGATTTAAAGTAGTACACCACGAAGGCGTTTCACTTTATACTATTAGACATTTCAACGAAAAGGCTATAGAATCGCTACAAAACGGCCACGAAATTCTCCTTGAACAACGCGGAAAGGAAACCGTACAATTGGTGGTAAAATAGCCTCGTTGGTATGTTTCGTTTTTGTTAAAACAGGTAGGCACCTATAGCGTTTTTTCTATATTAGTGCCTGCAAAGAGAATCATGTATGGGATTAGTGACCGCTAAAGAAGTGGCAACCGCCATCAATCTTGACAGGTTTGGTTTTTTTGGAACTTTTATAGCTTGGATGCTTATGAAGGTCACTAAAATATCGAACATGAACCGGCGGTATGATAAAATGAGCCATTTGGATGGAGAAGATTTTCTTGATGCCGTTCTTGAGAAATATGAGATAGACTACGAAATTCCGGAAGAGGATTTGAAAAGGCTGCCAAAGGCAGGTCCATTTATAACCATAAGTAATCATCCTTTAGGGGGTATGGACGGCATCGTTCTTTTGAAGATAATGCTTGCGCATCGGCCTGATTATAAGGTGATGGCCAATTTTCTTCTGCAAAGATTTGAGCCTCTGGCACAGTATATTTTTCCAGTTAATCCATTTGAAGATAGAAAAGAAGCTAAAAGCAGTACGGCAGGTTTTAAAAATGCGCTGCTCCATGTTAGGGCTGGGTATCCGCTAGGTATATTTCCGGCAGGAGAGGTAAGTACCAAAAAAGAGGCCGGAATTGTGGTTGATCGGGAATGGCAGGAGGTGGCCATAAAGCTGATTAAAAGGGCGGAAGTGCCTGTGGTGCCTATTTATTTTCACGCACGAAATAGTAAGTCGTTCTATCGACTTTCAAAAATTAGTGGGTTGTTTAGAACCGCTAAATTGCCCTCTGAAGTCTACTCCCAGTGGAAGAGGCCTATAAAGGTTCGTATTGGACAACCAATATCCGTAGCCACCCAAAAAGAACAGGAGACTTTGGAAGAATACACGGCCTTATTGCGTAGAAAGACCTACATTTTAGCCAATGCCTATGAAAAAGAGCGGTTAATAGACCAATTACCATCCTTGAAACTTCCTAAACAGCCTAGAAAGATAGCCCAACCTATACGTGCCGAGCTTATAGAGGCCGAAATTGAAAAGTTGGTTGAAAAGGACCGTAGGCTTTTACAAAGTAAAAATTACGAGGTATTTCTAGCTCCTGCAAAGGAGATGCCCTTTTCTCTTCAGGAAATTGGTAGGCAACGTGAGGTAACGTTTAGGGAAATAGGCGAGGGGACCAATAATTCCATAGATATTGATGAGTTTGATGCCTACTACCACCACATGTTTTTGTGGGACAATGAGGCCAAGGTCATTGCCGGGGCTTATAGAATGGGGCTGGGGGCACAAATTTTTTCCAAATATGGTATTGACGGATTTTATCTTCAAGACCTCTTTAGGTTTGAGCCGGAGCTTTTTTCAATGATGAGCCAGTCCATTGAAATGGGTAGGGCCTATATTATGAAAGAATATCAACAAAAACCAATGCCCCTTTTTCTATTGTGGAAGGGAATTGTACATACAACGCTAAGACATCCGGAGCATAAATACCTTATTGGAGGGGTTAGTATCAGTAATCAGTTTTCCAATTTTTCTAAGTCCTTGATGATAGAATTTATGAAAAGTAATTATTGGGATCCTTACGTGGCCCAATATGTGCGGCCCAAAAAAGAGTTTAAGGTAAAGTTAAAGGATGCCGATAAGGAGTTTGTATTTGACGAAACCCAGGCTGATTTAATAAAATTCGATAGGTTAATTGATGAGGTAGAACCGGGAAATCTCCGTTTGCCTGTACTTATAAAAAAGTACATCAAGCAAAATGCCAAGGTAGTGGCATTTAATGTGGACCCATTGTTCAATAATGCGGTGGACGGACTTATGTATATTAAAATAGCCGATTTGCCGGAGAGCACGGTAAAACCTGTAATGGAAGAATTTCAAGCGGAATTGGAGCGTAAAATGATGGAAGCACAATAGGAGCAGGAGGTAAATTAATCCGAACCAACAGTCTTACTACGTCTTTCATAGAGAACGTTATCCTTCCACTCACCATTCTTTTTGCCAATTTTTTCCCTGGTGCCCAAAAACCTGAAACCCATTTTTTCATGTAGTCTTCTACTGCCCACATTCTCAGGAAAGATACCTGATTGAAGGGTCCACAATCCATTGGCTTCGCTTTCTGCAATGAGTTTTTGCATCAATTTTGCACCCACGCCTTTCCCGCGTGCTTTTAGGGAAACATAGACGCTTACCTCACCCACACCTCCATACACACAACGACTGGAGACTGGGGACAATGCTGCCCATCCTAAAATTTCATTGTTAGCTATGGCTACCAAACGGCATGATTTCATATGGGAACTATCCCAAGCCTCATAAGTAGGAATTTGCGTTTCAAAGGTGGCAATGCCCGTGGCAATGCCTTCTTGATAAATATTGGAAACAGCAGGCCAATGCTCGGCTTTCATTGAAACAATTTCCATCGCTTAAACAATTATAAGTTAGACTTTTAAAGGCCCTTGAACCAATCTTGAAAATACGTACCCAATCCTGCTATAGGGACCATTTTATTGTTGGCCGCATTCACAAGACTAATGATGATGAGTATGAGACCTATGATGGCGGCAAAACAACCTACAATTGGGATAAAGCTAAGTACAATGGTTAAAAGCCAAATTCCAAGGGTTTGTCTAATGTAAAAACTACCGAATTCTGTTTTGTTCTGGGAGTTCATTATCAAGGCTACAATCCAGCCAATAGCGGTTATATGCGAAATAATTGCCACGGTTTTTCCACTATCGGGATTATTGGGGTCAAAGGTCTGCTTTACGTCATCTGCAAATTCATTGGCAGTTTTCTTTGCATCATTTGCAAAATCATTGGCCGCCTTTTTGGTGTCTTCCGTAAATTCTTTTCCTTTTTCCTTTGCCTTTTCAGAGAATTCTTCCGCCGCTTCCTTGGCGTCTTCAAACTTTTCCTTGGCTTTGTCGCCTAAAGAATCACTATTTTCCTTTGCATTATCAATAGCGTCAGAAGCTTCACTGGACAAATCTCCTTTTCCTTGGTTTAGCGGGTTGATGGCATCCTCCCCTTCGCCTTTTCCAAAATTTTTATCGTCAGACATGGTTGGTTGTATTAGTGGTTTAACATGCCTTAAATGTAGTTAATCTGTGGCTTATAAAAAAGCCTCATCGATTGGTTCCCAGAGTTCTATCTTATTTCCATCGGGATCAAGTATCCACCCAAATTTACCATATTCATATTCCTCTATTTCGCCTACAACGGTTACTCCTTCTTTCTTTAGTACTTTTAGTAGTTCTTTTAGGTTTTCTACCCTAAAGTTCATCATAAAGGACGATTTACTGGGATGGTAGTAGTCCGTGTCTTCGCTCATAGGGCTCCACTGGGTTGAACAGTCCTTTCCTTCTTGATCCTTCCACCAAAAAGTACAGCCATATTGGTCTGTATTGAGTCCCAAATGTTTATTGTACCAGTTTTTAATGTGGTCCGGGTCCTTTGTCTTAAAAAAGAATCCCCCCCAGTCCTGTAACCCTTTTTTTCATATGATATCTCTTTGTATGTTCACGCTCCTCAAGTTAACGCTTTACGTTCTTTTCATATAGAGCTATCCAGTCTTTTACCGTCATTTTAGAACACAGTTCCCCTATAAGATCATAAGGTATGTCATCCATAGATTTAAATCGTATACAACTTTTGCCCATATCCAGCTTTCTTTTACAGTGCTTGGGGTATTCTGCAACAAACCAATCATAAAGTTGGGTGTCTGCGTAAATGCCCGAGTGATAGAGGGCTACATAATTTTTTTGGGAAGCCAGATTAATAAACGGAAGGGGCAATTTAGGGTCGCAGTGATAACCATTGGGGTAAACGGAATGAGGCACTACAAAACCCAACATGCCATAACTGATCTGTTCTTGGAAATCTCGCGGTAGATTCGCCTTGATTTCCTTTCTTATTTTACTGATGACAGCCTGTCTTTCTTCAGGAAGTTGAGCAATATATTCTTCTGGCGAGTTGGCCTTGTATTGCATAGTTACACGTGTTGGTCAATAAGAATAGGGTTGCCGTCCGGATCAATGAGTACCATGCTGCCAGGTCCCTTTGTGTTGGGGTCTACCTCTGTATTAATGGCCACGTTTTTACGTTTCAATTCTTTCTGAAGATCTCGAACATCCGTAAAATTTTCAAGGCTTTGTGCGTTTTCGTCCCAGCCAGGATTAAAGGTGAGGATGTTCTTTTCGAACATTCCCTGAAATAGCCCAACGGTTGCTTTTCCATTTTTTAATATCAGCCAATTCTGTTCCAGATGTCCTCCAAAAACGGTGAACCCTAAATTTTCATAAAACGCTTTGGAAGCATTGATGTCCTTAACATTTAAGCTTACTGAAAAATTCCCTAATTCCATGGTGGTCGATTTTGGTTAGAGCGAAAGAAGGAAACCAAAAGTTTCCTGATGCTCTAAGTTAGCAAAAATTTGCTTTAACCTTATCCACTATGGTTTGTGCAAGCTTTTCCAAACTTTCGAACGTCCAGCCGGCTACGTGGGGAGAAAGAATCACATTTTGGGCGTTTACCAGATATTCAAAGGCTTCCGGTAGTTGGGACGTTTGTCCGTTTTCGCCCTTGAACATGTTTTTAAAAGATGATTTTTCGTATTCCAGCACATCGAGCCCGGCACCCAATATTTTCTTTGATTTAAGGGCGGCCACCAAATCTTCCGTAACCACACATTTGCCCCTGGCCGTATTCAACAACCATATTGGGTGATGAAATTTTTCGATAAACTCAGTATGAACCATGCCAATGGTGTTTTCCGTTTGTGGCACGTGAAGGCTTACCACATCACATCTTTGGTGGAACTCCATAATTCCTACCTGTCTTGCATTTTCATCTCCTACACCACCTTGAATGTCATAGCAAATAACATCCTTTACGTCAAAACCCTTCAGTTTCTTGGCAAAGGCTTTGCCCATATTTCCATAACCAATGATACCTACAGTTTTGCCTTCCAATTCTACGCCGCGGTTACCTTCTCGGTCCCAGATACCGGAACGTACTTCACGGTCTGCTTTGTTCAGATTGTTAAAAAGGGAAAGTAGCATTCCCAAAGCATGTTCGCCTACAGCATTTCTATTTCCCTCCGGTGCCGATGCTAAAAATATATCATTGGCAACCGCTGTTTTCGTATCAATATTTTCCAGTCCGGCCCCTAATCTGCCAATAAACTTTAGCTTTTCTGCCTTTCTAATAAATTCTTGGTCTATGGTAAACCTGGACCGGATGATGAGACCGTCATATTCTTTAATTTTTTCTTCGATCTCTTGTTTGTTGGAGGTATAATCTTCGTGGTTCTCAAAACCAAGTTGTTCAAATTGTTCTATTAAAAGAGGGTGGTTTTGGTCTACGTGCAGTACTTTCATTCTTTTTGGTGTCTGTTTGATGCTCTACAGCTGGGTGATTGGTTTTTTCCGAAGCCCGTGAAATTAAGGGAATTTTAATAAATGTAAAATTATAGATGGCATCTAGTTGCTTCAAATGTCCTTTTTTTTAATGCTGATGGATAACTGGGTAGAGGTGAAAACCGAAAAATATCCTTGGATTTTGAGTTTACTTACTTAGAAAATAGGGTAATTATTTTTTCAGTTTTCGGGGTGGTATTCAACAGGTAGTAAAAATAAAATTGAGGTAATTGTATTAAATACCCAATACTATCTTGGCAATCCAGAAGTAGATGAGAATCCCAAAAATGTCATTGCTTGTTGTAATGAAGGGTCCAGTGGCAATGGCGGGGTCAATACCTCTTTTGTGTAAAAAAAGAGGAATAAAAGTGCCTATAAAACCAGCAACCAGAATGACGGCAATCAAAGAGATTGAAATTGCCAAGGCGGTAAGAAAATCGCCCTTCCAAACCCAAGTAAATAACAAAAGGATAGCAGCTAAGATTACCCCGTTCAAAAGGGCCAATAACATTTCTTTTATCAACCTGCTCCCTACACTTCCCTTTAAATCATCATTGGCCAAACCCTGTACGATTATGGCACTCGATTGTACCCCTACATTGCCGGCCATAGCCGCAATCAGAGGGGTAAAGAAGAACAGAATGGCATGTTTACTGATCATTTCCTCAAAACCGCCCATAATGGCCGCTGCGCCCACGCCTCCAACAAGGCCTAAAAAGAGCCAAGGTAAGCGGGCTCGTGTCAACTGCCAGATACTATCATCCGCTTCTACATCTTGGGAGATACCTGCCGCCATTTGGTAATCCTTATCTGCCTCTTCCCTTATGACGTCTACAATATCATCAATGGTAATACGGCCTACCAATCTGCCAATCTCGTCAACAACGGGAATGGCTTCCAAATCATATTTGGACATGATCTTGGCCACTTCTTCCGGTTTTTCGTTAACATTGACAGAATCTACCTTTGGTATATATACATCGGCAATATGCGTTCGGGTAGAGGTGGTCAATAGGTCTTTTAAGGAAAGTCTACCCTTTAATTTATCCTCTTCGTCGACCACGTAAATGGAATGTACCCGTGTCACATTTTCGGCCTGGGCCCGCATCTCCTTTACACATTTGAGGACATCCCAGTTTTCACGCACCTTAACCAATTCTTTGGCCATGAGTCCACCTGCGGAGTTTTCATCATATCGTAAAAGGTCTACAATATCCTTCGCATGTTCCCGATCCTCAATTTCAGAAATTACTTCCTGAACGATACTGTTTGGCAGTTCTCCAATAATATCGGCCGCGTCATCCGTATCAAGCTCTCCTAGCTCATCTGCAATTTCCTTGGCGGAAAGATTTTTTAAAATGGCTTCCCTAACGTCTTCATCAAGTTCTGTAAGAACATCCGAAGTTTTATCCGTTTCTAGAAGTTTAATAAGGTAGGTGGCCTCGTCCTCATTGAGCTCGTTGATGATTTCTGCAATATCCGCATAGTGTACATCATCCATCAGTTTTACCAATTCGGTATTCTGTTGGCTGTCTATGAGCTGCTCTATTTGCTCTACAAGTTCGTCTGTTAGCTTAAATGGCGTCATAGTTCCCGAGGCATATTAGGATGACCGCGGCAAATCTAAAGAAAAAGGATTAAAGGGCTGTGCACTTTACGTTTTCTTAGTGGTACGAATGGCAATAAATAGGGTTATCCTAAATCTTTAGCTACCTTTTTTGTCAATTCTATAAAATCCTCCACACTTAACTGCTCTGGCCGTTTATCAAAAATTGTAGTACTCCGTAGCTCATCACTTAGCTCAAAAGTTTTTAAACTGTTCCTAATGGTTTTTCTTCGTTGGTTAAATGCGGCCTTTACCACCCTAAAGAATAATTTTTCATCACAGTCTAAAGTAAAGTTCTCTTTTCGTGTTAAACGTAAAACACCGGATTGAACTTTAGGTGGAGGGTCAAAAACATGCGGGGGTACAGTAAATAAATATTCTGCATCGTAAAATGCTTGCACTAATACTGAGAGAATTCCGTAGGTTTTGTTACCCTCTTTTTCGCAGATACGTTGCGCCACTTCTTTTTGGAACATCCCGGAAAATTCAACAACCTGTTCTTTTATTTCCAGCATTTTAAATACAATCTGTGAAGAAATATTGTATGGAAAATTACCTGTGATGGCAAACTGTTCTTCTCCAAAAAGTGATGAAAGGTCATATTTTAAAAAATCCGCTTCAATAACCTCTAAGGTAGATTTGCCTAGCATCAGTTTTAGGTGCTCCAAGGGAAAACTATGGTTGAGGTAAATAATGGAATCGGAATCTAAGTCCATAGCTACCAACCTCATTTCTTTTTGTAAAAGGTATTTGGTAAGCACCCCCGTACCAGGGCCAATTTCAATTACATTGTTGTAATCGTCAAGTGAGAGGGTGTCCGCAATTTTTTGGGCCACTGTTTCGTCCTTTAAAAAATGCTGCCCTAAGTGTTTCTTGGCCTTTACCGGACTTTTTTCATGACTTGTTTGTGGGTCTGGGTTATATTTTCTTTTTCCTTTCTTTTTTTTGGACATACAATGGTTTTATTGGCTATTTGGCAATATAAAGCCAAGCCTGTTTGCCAGATTTTAAGGGTACCAAAATACGTTGGTATTCCGGACCCTCATACCTGTCTGCTTGAATTAAATCTTGGGGAGTAACCTCAAGTATGGCCCCTGGCAATACCGCTTTTGGATTATCTGATTTTTGAACTAAAAGATATTTTCCATACGCCTTTTGTGTTGAAAGTATAAAACCAAGTGCTTCGTCTTTCCTCATGGGAAGTAGTCTTTTAAAAATGGCCAGTTGAATTTTTCTTTCCCTAAGGGTTCCGTAACTAAATAGGTATTCCATTAATGTTCACTTACCACTTTTAATTCTGTGCTAAAGGATACAAATTTATTGGGAAATTTTTTTTGTTCTTGCTGAAATAAATGCGTGGAATCTTCTTCAAGATATTTTTCTAGGGTTTGTTTGTCAACAGTGGTATATTGAACCGAATAGGTAACCCCGCCCATCTCTTCCTCTACCATAACTTGGGTCATTTTGGCGTTCAAAAATTTTCCCGTTGCCAGAATATTTGGGATATGTGTTTCCTTCATCCACTCTACCCATTCTTTATGAACGGCCTTTTCAATATTGGTGGTTACATTGTATATGTACATTGGATATCAATTTTGTAAGATAGACAAAGCTTTTTCCAAGACTTCATCATGTCCATTTTTTATGCCATTTAAAGTGGGGCTTACCTCTATATCTATTCTAACTCCTTTTCTTTGGGTTTCTGTACCGTCAGGATAGAAAATTCCAATTCCTGTCATTCTTGTTTTAAGGTCTCCCGGAAGTGGAATTACACTCACATTTCCATCGGCGGCCAGGGTTTGGCTACCAATAGTGGTGCATTTATTGTAAGTCTGAAGTGCCATGGCGGTAAATTCTGCATGGCTAATTGTTCTTTCGTTTACAAGGATAATAATTTCTCCTTTATAGTAATTGTTTATTTTCCCTTTCCCGCCGCAATTTAGAGTTTTTTGAAGTTTGAATTTACCGGGATATTTCAGGTCCGGTTCTGAGATTAGGACAAATGGTTTGCTTTCTGGATTTAGATAGTTACTAATAGCGTATAGTGTCCCTTTTGGGTAATTTCTAATATCGAATACTATTCCCTTAGTATTCATTAGCTCCACCATCATTTCATCAACATCCTTTTGTTCTAATGCTCCTAAGTTTACATATCCTATATTGTTTTCTAATATTTTATATTTTTCGAATGATGGCCTTTCAAAATTAAAGTCTTTAAATTCATACCTGCCCACTTTTATAGTCATTGGTTTTTCATCCCTAATGATTTCAAGCCTTGTTGAATCTGTATTTCCATTAAAAATCTTGTCCCATGCATAGGCAAACTTAGCGTTATCATTAGAACCTTGAATGAGATGTTGTGCGTCTCTAAAAATTTCCATAACATCTCTATTGTCTTTTTTTACAATTATGTCTCCAATTTTTAGGTTGTTCAAGAGGCTTAGCGAATCGTTATAGTGACCAGTAATAATTACCTTTTTATTTACCCAGTTAAATTTTGAAGGAATAAACTTTGTTCCAAAGAATTTTTTAATCAAAGGTGTTGAAAATCCCGCATGACTATCATTAAGATGTACTACCAACTCCAGAATTGCCAAATGAAAATCAAGTTCGGTAGCGGCATTTTTAAATTTTGGGAGAGCGTTCATTAATGCGGTATCCCAACTAATATCCATTTGGTACTTATAAGGAAAGAAATATTCCACCATATTCCATAACCTAAATAAAGTAAGGAGTCTAAAATTTTTGGATTTCCAACTTAGATTAAAATGCTGATGTTCATTCTGGGGGATAACATTTTTGGCGGCCCATTTTGCTTTATTTTGAGATATGTAATGGGATTTACCAACTTGTCTATTGGATTCAATAAATGCTAATTGATCAATAAGTCTTTGATTGAAAGTGTTTTTGTCCCGTATCCAGGATAGATTAATGTTTTTATTTTGATGGTGTATATCGGGGTTTGATGAATGGCATTCTTTACAGTTTTTGACTTTTCCTAAAGAATTGATCCAAATGGAAACAGTTTCTGAAAACTCATCTTTGGTAGAAATTGATTCAATCTGAGATAATATTGAAAATAATTCTTCATCCCAATTAAATTTGCCTTTTGTTACCTGTGGGTGATAATATTTTAAAAAACCCCAAATTTTACCAACACGAATTAATTTTTCATCTTCTTCCATTCTATTGCTGCTGGAGTAAGCTATAAAGCAAACACCAAATACCAGAAAGAATAAAAGAAGTTTTTTCTTCATTTTGGCTATTTAGTTAATGGCATCACCCCTTAAGATTCTAAAATTTTTACGTGCCTGTGGAAAATAATAGCTGTCCTGATAATTAAATAGTATTTTCTCGTAGTGTTCCTTTGCCTTTTCTGGTTGGTTGAGAGTGGTTCTATAAAGTTCGCCCAAGGCAAAGTGCGCGTCATCAGCCAAAATATCGTTGGCATAAAACTCGGTTATTTTTAAATAATTGAATTCCGCGCTTTCGTATTCCTTTTGTTCTTCCAATAACTTTCCTTGTTTTAATAAGGCTTCATCCTCAATTTTTTCTCCCTTATGATTCTGTAAGATGTCATCCAATGCTGTAATGGATGCCTGGGTCTTGTTTTGATAGGCTAACAAATCTGCCCGGGCATATTTTTTAAGTGCGGTTTGGGTGGAGTCCTGTAGGGAATTGTCAGAAATAAGAAGGCTTAACTGCATCGCATCATTGGCAATAAGTTGGGAGGTAGAACTGCGCAACACTTTTAGTTGGGTAAGCGCCCAATCAAAATCACCTTTATAAAAACTGGTCTGGGCTACTTTAAAGCGTGCATTCTGACCTAAAATGTCATTTTTGAGTTTCGTTTGGATTTGCGAAAAGTAAATGAGGGCCTCATTAAACCTTTGGCCAAAAACCAAAATATCTCCTAGTGCCAATTTTATAAAAGCCTTGCCCCTTTCGTTTAGGGGCAATTCCAAACTATTTTTTAGAATGGTAATGGCTTCCTCTGGTTTGTCCATCTTAAAGGTCAGAAAGTTGGCATGGGCTACTTGTAATTGCAGGGTTTGTGCTTTATAGCCATGTAACTGCGTTAGTGTTTCAAATTCTTTTTCAATAACAGCGTACTTTTTGGGGTCGTTATCTAAAAGTTGAATATCAATAAGATTGAGCGTAGCGTTTAATTTAACGATTTCATCACCACTGTTCTCCGTAATATACTCATATACTTCTTTTGCGGTTTCGCTATCGTTATCTTCTAGGGCCGTTTTTCCCAATTCTTGTAATCTTTGGGTGTTGGCTCCATCCATGCGCCTATAGATGGCTTTTTCCTGTCTAAATGCGCTACCATATTGCTTTTGTTGAACAAAAAGCCAGCTGAGCATTTCATTCCAAAGGGTATTTGGACTTTTTTGGGCATTTTTAAGTAACAGACTTTTTAAGGTAATGTTGTTCTCGCTTTCCGGATCGGAAGAAATAAAATCGTCTATATTTCTAAGCACATTGGATTTGGAGGTGCGGCCCTGTTCAATAAGGTTGAGATAGGAGTGAAACATCTTTTCAATATTACCTTGTTCGCCATACACCCTGGCCATTTGGTAATTGTAGTCCAGTTTAGGATTGAGTTCCATTGCTTTGGAATAGGCTTCCAAGGCCTGGTCCAAAAGTGCATATTTTTGAAACCTATAACCTACACCGTATCCAAAATTTGGATTCTCTTCAATTTTATCAATCGCTTTTCTGTAATATTTGGTCGCCTCCTTGGGAAGGTTTTGCAGGGTGTAATTGTAGCCAAGTTCAATGTAGAGCGTTGGATAAACATGACCTTCTTCCAGCTTGTTTAAAATAAGCTTTTCTGCATCTGCAAACCTTTCCAATTGTTGATAGGTAGCTATGAGACCTTCTGTATAATCTGTTCTTCTAGGATTTTTTCTAACCAAATTTTCGTAGTAAACTACGGCTTTCTTATAATCTCCATCATTGAAGTACTGCTTGGCCAAAAAATCTTCTTGCCCATGGGAGATGATGGGCATGAAAAGTAGAATTAAAATACAGTAGATGGAATGTTTCATTTGTATGGAATATAGCAAAAATACCTCAGTGCGCCCATAAATGCTGCCAACGACTTCCTAAATTATGCCGAGCATTGAATTTTTAGAAATAACAGTTTCAAATTATACAGTTTTTAAACCTGTTCGTACATTATTAATCTGAATTCTTAGTATTTGCATGTAGTTTAGGGTGAAAGTATAACGGTAATTTCAACTTAAAATTTAAAATGATGGCAGCATTTGTTAAAACTTGTGATAGATATGCCGCTTTTCTATATCCAAATGGAAAAAGTGAAGGCAGAATCAACCTTTATTGTGCCGATGGATACAAACTCTATCTAATCTTTTCCGCAGGTACAACCTTTCCTACCAATGACTATGGGGTAGCCACTAAAACCGGAGTGGCTTATGAAAATATAGATAGATATAGTGATTATCTGGATATGGTCCGCAATGAAAAACCTGTAAGGGTAACTTTTAATCCTGAAAATAAAAGCTTCGTAGTGTATGTGTCCGGCGAAGAAGTAGGAGAAGGCGAAATCTAGAAAAGCAAAACGTACCCAACATCTAATTGGGCACGTTTAGTTTTAATCTATAATATTGAAACCACAATACGGTACCAATACCTCTGGTATTTTAATACCTTCCGGGGTTTGGTAGTTTTCTAAAATACCGGCCAATACCCTGGGTAAGGCCAAGGCACTACCATTGAGGGTATGCGCTAACTGACTTTTGCCATTTTCGTCCTTGAACCTAAGTTTTAGCCTATTGGCTTGATAGGTTTCAAAATTGGAAACGGAACTAATTTCCAACCAACGATCCTGAGCCGTAGAAAAGACTTCAAAATCATAGGTCATGGCAGAAGTGAAACCTAAATCACCGCCACAAAGACGTAAAATTCTATAGGGTAATTTCAGGTCTCTGAGGATGCCTTTTACATGCTCTACCATACCGTCAAGAGCTTCATAAGATTTAGAAGGGTGTTCTACCCTTACTATTTCAACCTTGTCAAACTGGTGCAATCTGTTAAGACCGCGAACATGGGCACCGTAACTTCCGGCTTCTCTTCTAAAACAAGGGGTGTACCCAGTATAACGTATGGGAAAATCGAACTCTGAGACTATCTCATCCCTAAAAATATTGGTGACAGGTACTTCGGCCGTAGGTATTAAATACAAATTGTCGTCGGTTACATGGTACATTTGCCCTTCTTTGTCGGGCAACTGCCCTGTACCGTAGCCCGAAGCTTCATTTACCAAATGAGGAACCTGAATTTCAGTATAACCGGCTTCCGCATTTTTATCTAAAAAATAAGTGATAAGTGCGCGCTGCAAACGAGCTCCTTTTCCTTTGTAAACAGGAAAACCGGCACCACTGATTTTTACACCGAGCTCAAAATCGATGATGTCATATTTTTTTGCCAACTCCCAGTGGGGAAGGGCATTGCTTTCCAATGAAGGTACTTCTCCCTCCTTAAAAATTTCCTCATTGTCTTCTTCGGAATTTCCAGCGGGAACCAAAGCATGGGGTGCATTAGGAATTTGGTAGAGAAGAGTTTGTAGTTCTTCTGAAATAGTATGGAGCTCTTCGCCCAGTAACTTGGAATCTTCCTTTAAACCACTGGTCTTTGCCTTAAGTTCATTGGCTTCTTGAGCCTTTCCACTTTTGAAGAGCATACCAATTTCCTTGCTTAGTTTGTTGCCTTCTGCAAGTATGTTGTCTAATTTTGTTTGTGTAGACCTTCTTTTTTCGTCGAGTTCTAGAGCCCCATTCACGAGAGGTGCCGCATCCAAATTTCTTTTGGTCAATGCCTTAATAATCTCCTCTTTGTTTTCTCGAATGGTCTGTATTTGCAACATGCCTTTTGGTTTTGGCTGCAAATTTAAGTTTTCTTTGGTTGAAAACCCGAAGTGACTTGTAAAGTTTTAAGGTTGGTAGCGTTGATTTGTCAAAGTAAAAAAGACCATTCATTACATATTGGGTCTTCCTCATCTTTTAGAATTTATAAAATTGAAAGTAGGGTAAAAGCAGTACAATTTAGTCTTCTTGCTCTTTTATCCATGGCATATTCCGTTAGAATATGCATGAATTATTCAAAAAGTGAATATGGTTTGCTATTTTTAGGTTTATAATTACCACACAATGATTTTTGAACATTTTGCCATTAATGTTACCAATATAGATGCTATAGTAGGTTGGTATACAAAAAACTTAGATGTAAAGGTGGCCAGTGCCCAAAAAGAACCACCGTTTATGACCTTTTTGGCAGATTCTGGAGGCCGTGTTTTTGTAGAGCTCTATCACAGACCGGACGAAGCTATTACAGATTTTAGCCAACAGCACTTCTTAACGTTTCATCTGGCTATGGTTTCTGAGAATTCAGAAGCGGATAAAAATAGATTGATTGAAGCCGGAGCATCTTTTGTGGAGGAGGTTTTTAAGGACGATGGCAGTCATTTGGTAATGTTACGTGATCCCTGGGGCATGCCTTTGCAGTTGTGTCAACGTACCGTAAAATTTTAACCTACTCAAATTATCGGTTTTCGCTGGGCAATATCCAGTCATTATGCCAAAAGTAGTCCCACTTTACATTGGCAAGGTCTACTTTGGGGTCAATAAAGGCCCTGTATGGTTTTCCATTTATACTAACCTTGGAGTTGGTAGCGTAAACGGCAACCTCTTGCCCTTTTTCGGCATATTCCTTCTTTAACCGCTGTGCAAATTGCCAGATAAAATCTGGGTAAGAAGCAATTCTCTGTTGTTGCTTTTTGGTCAAATATTTTTTGTGGTCGATAATTTCAGATGTACCTAATTTTTTGTCAACCACCGTAAAAGCGATTTTACCACCCCTGCTTCTAAGCATCATTCGCCAGCTTAAACGATGGCCTTCCTCGGTCCAAAGTACATCGTCCTCAATGAAATGATGCCTTACAGGAAGCAATAGCTGAATAGTAAAATAAACGCCCGCCAAAGTGTAAACTGCATATTTGTATTTTGGGACTTCTATATTTTTTAGCACGTAAGGCACCTTCTTTTTAAAGAAAATTTTTCGAATCGTCTCCGGTTCAAAAAAGAATACTGTAAAGGCTAAGGACAGGTAAGGAAAAATTCCGATTTGAAAAACAATGGAATTAAATAGATGGAAGAATATGGAGGCGAAAAAGGCCCATTTTCTTGTCGGCTTCCAAAGTAAAGCCGGTATGATGAGTAAATCGAAAAAAATACCAAAAAAACCTATGATTTTATGAACCCAAGTCGCTTGAAGAATTTCACCAATAATGGGGTAGCTTGCTTTATTTAGCATTAAGATTTTAATGATTCCAAAATCTAGCCAATCTGCGTAAATTTTGGCAACGGAGGCATAGGTGTACACAATGAGCAGCTGTAGTACGATCACCCATTTTACATAATTATACATGCTATCCGCTTTGAGTACCGGGTTTCTGGTTGCATCCCACGAGTAATTTCTACTGGCCGGTAAAAAACACATGATACCGGAAATAAGTATCAATAGGTAGTAGTGATTGTTATAGGAGGTTTTCTGCATGAGATAAACCCCTGTCCATAATAGGGTAAATGAGATAATACTGTAACGGTATTTAAAACCAAGTGCAATGAAGACCCCCAAAGTGCCCATTAAGAAAAAGTAGCAGTACATGCCATATCCCGGTAGGGGTTGAAGCCAATCACAACCAATGAAATTGAATGTAAACTGTGGCTCTATAAGCGTTCTTCTTACCCAACCGGTTAAAATAGCGCCGTAACATTCCAGCGAGACTAGGATCCCAAAGAAGATCCGGAAAATGATTAGTGGCGAATTATCAATTTTGGTAAAAAGTAGACGTTTCATAGTTCCCTTGAAAAAGGTTCTCAAAGGTATTAAGTTATTTGAAGAACTGGACTAGGCCTGCTTAAACTTAACTTAAAGAATTTTAAAGGCTTTTCTATTGGGAGTTAGAAATAAAGTCCAGGGAAGTTTCTTGGTCTTTTTTCAGTTGCCTTTTTAAGGCTTCTACAGAATCAAACTTATGTTCATCCCTAATTCTATGTAACACCCTAATTTGAATCTGCTGCTCGTACAAATCTTGGTTAAAATCAAAAAAGTGAATTTCGGTACTCTTTTCTTTTCCAGATACGGTTGGGTTGTAGCCAATGTTCATCATCCCATAAACTGTTTTCCCACCGATGATGCTTTTAACTACATAAGATCCTTTTTTGGGAACAAGTTTGTAGCTTTCCTTAATTTCAAGGTTTGCCGTTGGAAATTGAATAGTTCTACCCAGACCTTTGCCGCGTTTAACGGTTCCGGTAAGCATATACTCATAGCCCAAATAGGAGTTGGCAGTTTTTATGTCCCCATCCTCCAATGCCTTTCTGATTTTAGTGGAGCTTACAGATACTTCTTCAATCTCTTGAGCGGGTATTTCCTCTACTTCAAATTCCAAAGTGTTACCAAAAGCCTTGAGGTCTATGATATTGGCATTTCGGTTTCTTCCAAACCTATGGTCGTAACCAATTATAATTTTTTTGGTCCTTAGGTCGTTAACTAATATATCCCGTACGAATTCGGTTGCCGTTAATCTGGAAAATTCTTTCGTAAATGGATGGATAATTAATTGGTCAAGGCCCAATTCCTCCAAAATTTTGGTTTTTTCCTCAATGGTATTCAGCAACTTAATATCGGCATCTTTTTGAAGTACCATTCTGGGATGCGGAAAAAAGGTGAGAACGGTAGATTTTAGATTTAGGGTGGCAGCATTTTTGATGAGCCTTTCAAGTATTTTTCTATGGCCAATATGCACACCGTCAAAAGTGCCTATGGTAATGGCTGTGGGGTGCTGTTCATCGTATTTGGATAGGCTTTGGACTGTTACCACGTACTAAAAATAATAAAAAAGCTTATATTTGAGATTGCGCTAAAACCCCTGAATGGTTACAAAATTACGTCTTGTTTTTTCAATTACAATAGTATTTTTCTCCTTTTACGCATCAGGGCAAAGTAACTACTGGGAAAAAGTTTCTGCAAGAAATAGCGTTCGCAATTCTGCCTTTAAACAATTTAAAGTGAAAGAAGCCCAGTTTTTTTCCTTTAACGAAAGCGCTTTTAAAAAGGAATTAACAGCCTCTGGCCATTCCAAAAAACAAGGTGAAATTATTTATTTTCCGGATGCCGAAGGAAATTCCGTGCCATATCACATTCAAGAAGCATCGGTTTTGTCTCCAGAGCTTTCAAAGAAATACCCTCAAATAAAATCTTATAGAGGGTATGCCATTCAACATCCTCAAGAGAAAATTCGACTCAGCATCTCACATAAAGAGGTGCAGGCCATGTTGGTCTCCCATTCCGGGGAACCACATCAATTTGTTCAAAAATCAAAGGACGAAACCTACGTCATGTACTCCAGGGCTTCCAGAAGTGATGAGGACATAGAATTTGTTTGTGAGACCAAGGAACAGGTTTTAATGGCAGGAGCTGCGCGCTTTGCGAAACCTGTAGATGACCAGGTACTTAGAAAATATAGGGTAGCCATATCCGCTTCTGGAGAATACACCCAATTTCATGGCGGTACAAAAGCAGATGCGCTGGCGGCTATTAATGCGACCCTTACAAGGGTAAACGAAGTATTTGAAACGGATTTGGCCGTTACTTTGGAATTGGTGGCCGATACGGATAAAGTTATATATACTAACCCGTCTACGGATCCGTATTCAGGCGGTCTGTCTACACTGGGAAATAGTGCTCAACAGACCTTTGACCAGGAGATTGGGGTGAACAATTATGATTTTGGTCATTTGTTTCACAGAGGTGTGAATGGTGGAAATGCCGGGTCTATTGGGGGTATTTGTGTCAACGGACAGAAAGGTGGGGCCTATTCCTCCGGAGAAAACCCTGAAGGTGACGTATTTGACTTGGACTTTGTAGCACATGAAATAGGTCATCAATTAGGTGCTTTCCATACCTGGTCCTATGAATCTGAAGGAACTTTGTCACAGATGGAACCGGGTAGTGGAACCACTATTATGGGTTATGCCGGTATTACTCAAAGAGATAATGTGGCCGGTAGGGGAGATGATTATTTTCATTACCGGAGTATAGAAGAAATTTCGGAAACATTAAGGGATAAAACTTGTGGGGAAATTTTTGTTTTGGCCAATCAACCTCCCGTTATCGATCCCTTGGAAGATTACACCATTCCTAAGACAACACCTTTTGTGTTGAGCGGTACGGCTACCGATCCGGATGTTGATGATGTCCTTACCTATGCTTGGGAACAAATAGACCACGGTATAGTAAACAGTGCCAATTTTGGCCCTACCAATCCTAGTGGGGCCAATTTTAGGTCTCGTCCACCTAGTTTGGAGGGCGTTCGTTATTTCCCTTTGCAATCGCGGGTTTTGAGCGGTAATCTTACTCAAACAAATCCGCAAGAAGGAGATGCTTGGGAAACCGTATCCGATGTGGAACGGGAAATGAATTTTGCCTTAACGGTACGTGACAACGCTGTTGGTGGTGGTCAAGTAGTGAGTGAATTGGTGCAAATTTTGGTTACCAATAGTGCAGGGCCTTTTGCGGTAACTTCCCAGCAAAGCGCGGTCACGCTTACAGCCGGAAATGTGGAGACAATTGAGTGGGATGTTGCCAATACCAATGTAGCTCCTGTGTATACGGAATTTGTGGATATCCTGCTGTCCAATGACGGCGGACTCAGTTATACGACCGTTTTGGCCTCAAATGTGGAAAATGACGGTTCCCATGATGTGGTGGTTCCTGCTGTACCAACTACCGAGGCAAGAATAATGGTGAGACCAGTAGATAATTTATATTACGCGGTAAATTCTACGGATTTTACAGTTGAGGTAGCCGAGGTAGTACTTAATTTTTCTCAGTTGGAATTTGATGTCTGTCAGCTTTCGGACATTACGGTGCCATTTATTTACGAAACTTATCTTGGATTTTCAGAGGAGGTAACCTTTACGGTGGAGGATATGCCGGACAACTTGGTGGCCACCGTCGTTCCCGATACGGTAATTACCGGAGGAACAAATGTGGACGTATTGTTCGAGAATACAGAAAATGTCCCGGAAGGAAGTTATCCTATTAGAATTGTGGCTAATTCTGCAACTGTCACCAGGGAGGTAACCATAATTCTAAATATATATGATACAAATTTTGAGATGGTTGCCACCACAGCACCAGAAGATGGATTAGTGGATGCATCCATTAATACTCTTTTGGAATGGGAGCTAAACCCTTCCAATGTTTCCTATGAGGTTCAAATTGCTACGGATGCCGGCTTTTCCAATATTGTAGAAGTTGAGACGGTCAAGACAAATTCATACATGCCCTTGGATCTTCAAAACCAAACTACTTATTATTGGAGGGTAAGACCAGAGAATATTTGTGGCCAAGGGGCTTTTAATGCGCCTCAAACTTTTACAACGGTACAGGTTAGTTGTGAGAGCAAATTTGCAAATGGCTTTCCCAATGAGATTTCAGCTAATGGAACATCGGAAGTAATTTCCAAAATATCCTTCTTTGAGGATTTGCCTGTTTCCGATATCAATGTGAATTTAAATATAGAGCACAGTTATGTAGAAGACTTGGTCATAAGATTGACCTCTCCGGAAGGAACCACGGTCACTTTGGTTTCGGGTTCTTGCGGTGAATTTGATAATATCAATGCCACTTTTGATGATGAAGGAAGTACCTTTTTCTGTAATCCAGGTGGTGAGAATGTAATTAGTGGTACGGTAAAACCTCTCGGGTCCCTTAGTTCTTTTGATGGGGAATCTATTTTAGGAGAGTGGATTTTGGAAGTGATAGATAATGCATCCTCAGATGGGGGCGCTGTGGTAGACTTTTCTTTAGATATTTGTATAGAAGGGGAGTTTAGGCCAGATGCGGATAATGACGGTGTTTTTGATGATGGGGAAGATCAGTGTTTAGGTACCCCTGAAGGGGTAGAGGTAAATACTTCCGGTTGTCAAGTTTATCGATTTCCTACCGATAATTTTTCGGTGTCCGTAGAAAGTGAGACGTGCAGGAACAATGATGATGGAATTATAACTGTAGAACCTTTGCTGAAATTGGATTATTCGGTTACCATTACCGGAAACGGACTCAATTTAACGGAAGAGTTTACTTCGGATTATTTGCTTGAGGGGCTTGGTTCAGGAACCTATAATCTTTGTATTACTGGAGTAAGTGGAGAGATTACTTATGAACCCTATTGCTTTGAGGTGGTAATTTCCCAGCCTGAAGCACTTGGGGTCAGCTCTTCGGTCATCAATGATGGAAACCAGCTTTCATTGCTTATGAATGGAGCAAATGACTATGTTGTGGAGCTTAATGGGAAGGCCTTTCAAATTAATGAGGAACAAGTAGTGTTAGATTTAAAGGCCGGAAAAAACTCTTTAAAAGTTTCTACCTTAAACACCTGTCAAGGTGTTTTTGAGGAAGATATATTTGTGAACGGGCCTACCATGGTTTCTCCAAACCCCTTTAAAAATTTGACTAAGGTACTGCTGGGTGCTGCTGAGGAAAGAGTTCAAGTAGCTATTTATGCCTTGGGAGGGCAATTGGTGGAAAAGAGAATACATCAGCCGGTTTCTAGGGAGGTAGCACTGGATTTGACCAATCTACCAAATGGAGTATATGTAGTTTACATAAAAGGTGATGAGGTTAACGAGTTGCTAAAAGTGATTAAAAAATGAGACTACTAAGAGCTATCTTTTGTATTCTACTGGTATCGGTTGGTTGTAAAAAGGACGACCCTAACCCGCCTGCACAGGCCACTCTTGTTGCTCCGGCCAAAAATGCGGAATGTAGTCCAGTGCAAAGCACCAATGGAACTAGCAGTGTGGTAAGATTCAATTGGCAGGCATCTGAGTATACAGATTCTTATCAGCTTAGGGTAACCAATCTTTTAAGCGGAATCACCCAAAGTCCCAATACTACAAGTACTACGCACACATTATCCTTGAGCAAGGGTACACCTTATTCTTGGCAAGTAATTTCCAGTAATACCAAAAGCTCTAAAACGGCCAGTAGCGAAACATGGTTCTTTTACAATCCTGGTTCCCAAACAACCCATGTGCCCTTTCCTGCTCAGATTAGCTCCCCGGAGCCGGGTTCAAGTGTGTTTAGGGATATTAATAATGAGGTGACCTTGGAGTGGTCCGGATCTGATATTGACGATGATATTTCCGGATATGAAATTTATTTTTCAACGGCCAATCCCCCTACGGAATTATTGGCTTCCGTAAATTCCACTGTGCATCTTAGAAGTGTAAGCGTGGAGGTGGATCAAGTATATTTTTGGCAAGTAGTCACAACGGATTCTCAAGGAAATGTGTCCAAATCCCCAGTGGTAGATTTTAAGTCCCGTTAAAGGTGTTCATGGTGTTCTTGACGCCGGCAAAAATAAAGGATTTGATTAACTCTACGGATTTCTCCAAACGCTCCGGCATGGATTTTTGTTCTTCTTCAGACCATTCACCTAGTACATATTCTACCTGTCTACCTTTTCCAAAATCTGCCCCCACACCAAACCTAAATCTATTGTAGTTGGTGTTTTGTAAGGTGTTCTGAATATCCTTAAGTCCATTATGCCCACCAGCACTTCCTTTTGTTTTAAGACGAATGGTGCCAAAGGATAAGTTGATATCATCGGTAATGACCAAAACATTTTCCAATGGAATATTCTCTTTGTCCATCCAATATTTAAGGGCCTTTCCACTCAAATTCATATAAGTGGAAGGTTTCAGGCAAAGGGCACTTTTTCCCTTGTATTTAAAAGTGGTTACATCGCCGAGCTTTTGAGTCTCAAAAGACAAGGATTCTTTTTCGGCCAAAGCATCCAAAATTTTAAAACCTATGTTGTGTCTGGTCTCGGTATATTTATCGCCTATATTCCCAAGGCCAACAATCAAAAATTTTTTCATTATTTCCGTTTCTTCAAGGAGATCTGCTCTAGGCTTAAAGATTGATTTTAAAAAGGAGAGCATTCCATTAGGGTTTGCGTAAAAATACAAAAGCATCCCGAACGGTATCGGGATGCTTTTTAATTATTCTAAGGAAGTGCTTACTCTTGCGCCTCTCCTCCTTCTGCTGCTGAAGCTTCTGCTGCTTCTCCTTCCGCACCTTCTTCTCCTTCTTCATCCTCATCGTCTGTAACAACGGCAGAACGCTGAGTTTTAACTTGTACAACTACGGTACTATCTGGGTGAAGAATGGTAAAATCATCATTAAGCAATAACTGAACACTAATGTTCTGTCCAATTTTCAATTTAGAGATGTCCACATCAAAGAAATCCGGTAATTTGTCCGGAAGTGCCTTAATAGCAAGCTTTCTTTTTCTGAACAATAGACGACCACCATTTCTAACACCAGGAGAATTACCTTGTAAACGAACAGGAATGTTCATGGTAACCTCTTTGTCATCGAACAATTGGTAAAAATCTATGTGCAAAATATTGTCAGTTACAGGGTGAAACTGAATGTCTTGCATAATGGCGCTTACCTTTGTACCTCCCAAGTCAATTTCCACGGTGTGCGCGGCTGGGGTGTACACTAAATCTCTAAACGCAATTTCGTCTGCTGAAAAGTGTAATGGTTTCTCCCCTCCGTATACCACGCAAGGAACCTTTCCAGCATTACGTAGGGCCTTTGTTGCTTTTTTGCCCACGCTTTCTCTTTCTGATCCTTTAATTAAAATTGACTTCATTATATATATTAAAAATTAATACTCATTAATTGATCCAAGTGCCTACATTAAAAATTTGGAGGCAATGGATGTATTGTGATGCACCCTATGCATAACATCTGCAAAAAGATCGGCACAACTAAGGACTTTTACTTTTGAACTGTCTTTTTTTGTTGGAATGGAATCTGTAATGATCAATTCCGATAGTTGGGAAGCTTCGATTTTCTCATAAGCTTTTCCGGACAGCAGTCCATGGGTCGTGATGGCCCTAACACTTTTAGCGCCTCTTTCGATCATCAAATCCGCAGCTTTTGTTAAAGTTCCTGCGGTGTCCACCATATCATCTACCAAGACCACATTTTTCCCCTGAACATCGCCAATAAGTTCCATGTGAGAAATTACATTGGCCTTAGCGCGTTGTTTGTAACAAATGACCACGTCACATTCCAGAGCTTTGGAATAGGCGTAAGCTCTTTTGGAGCCGCCCATATCCGGGGAAGCAATGGTGAGGTTGTCCAAATTCTGCTTTTTGAGGTAAGGTAAAAATAGGGTAGAGGCAAATAAATGGTCTACCGGTTTTTCAAAAAAGCCTTGAATCTGATCCGCATGAAGATCCATGGTGATGATCCTTGTAGCTCCGGCAGTCTCCAACATCTTGGCAATAAGTTTGGCCGCAATGGGAACCCTGGGCTTGTCTTTTCTATCTTGCCTAGCCCATCCAAAATAGGGCATTACAGCGGTAATGTGCCTTGCAGATGCCCTTTTGGCAGCGTCAAGCATAAGAAGCATTTCCATTAAGTTCTCAGAACTTGGATTGGTAGACCCTATGATAAAAATTCGAGCCCCTCTAACGGATTCTTCAAAAGATGGTTGAAACTCCCCGTCACTATAGCGGGAAAAGATAACCTTACCTAATTCTGTTCCATAGGATTGGGCTATTTTCTCTGCTAGCTCCGTACTTTGTGTACAGGCAAATATCTTTGGCTCGGGAACTTGGTAGGGCATTGATAAAATGTTGTAAACTAGTTTATTGTCCTCCCTTTTTTCTTGGGAGGTGCAAATTTAGAAATTTATTTGTGTTGCTAAAGGATAAATCTTGTTATTTTTTTAGGTTGTATTTAAAATATTTTTCTAATTTTGCAGTCCGTTTTTGCCTTGATGATTTTTTCAAAAAGTGATTATAGGTTTATTAGAGGAAAACGGATGAATTGCCTTGGTGGCGGAATTGGTAGACGCGCTGGATTCAAAATCCAGTTCCTTTGGAGTGTGGGTTCGATTCCCACCCAAGGTACAGTTGGAAAGCCGAGATTTATGTCTCGGCTTTTTTTATGCTCGGGTACAACATAGGTACAACATTTAGCTATTTTTTGAGTACAAATAGTATTTGATTGCAAATGATAGCAATCGGTGGTATTAAGCCGCTCTGCACAATACCACTTCATTTCATTCCGGGAAAAGAGCTTCACTCAAAAAGTCTTGTGCCCAATTTCAAAGCTCGTATCCAGGTCACAAATAAGATTTAGTCGGATAAGAAAATTTCTCTATATGTGCTAAGCTTTGAAATGCGCACGCTTTGCCAAAACATCACTTCTACCTTTTCTTCAAAAAGGTTTAAAATTTAGCTTGAGACGGAATGCATAACCGTTCGTGCCGTCGCTTTTATAAGTCCTTACTCATTCTAAATTTTAGGTCGGGTTACCGAAAAGGTAACAGTGATAGGCTCTATGGGAAGTAAATGGATAATCAGAAGTAACAAAGTGTTCTTTTTTTAGCATTGATGAGTGTGCAATTATTCAAATTCCTACCATTTAATATAGAATGAAAAGGAAAACGCTCAGGATATAATAAGTAAGGGGATAAGTGCCATTCTGGCAATCAATTGACTGCAAATCGGAACAAATTATATGGCTTCAATTTTGATTTAAAAGTAAAGGGCTTCTCGAAGAAAGTATGGAAGACCCGAAATGAAATGGAGGGATGGAATAGCAAGAGGGTAACACGCTGACGCGATGTTACAAATTTAAGTTTTCGCCCATCCCCTGTAAATAAAGGTTTGTCAGGATATCTAAATTCTTCGATACAAGTATTGATCCCAGAATTTTCAGAAAATATCTGCAAAGCCCAAGAGAATAGACTTAAAATTTCAGAAAAAATGGATGAAGGATATGAAAACGAGCGATTTGAGAAACTTGGAATCAAAACTTCCGTAGCCAAAAGATTTAGAGAGTTCTGCAAGAAGATGTCTAAATCCCAATCAATGACACTGCTTTTGATGCTGGACTTTTTTGAGGAAAACGGAATATCACCAGTCGAACCTATGGGGCCTAGAATGGAGACACTTGAAACAAGAATTTCCACCCTAATTAAAAAGAGGATGAACGGAATAATTGCAATAATGAAGGATATTGAAAAATCCCAGACCAAGCCAACCGCTGCAATGCTGTATTCACTTTTTGAGCAAACAGAAAAGCCAAAAAAGAAACTGATGCTGGAGAAGAATGAATCAAGACAAGGTAGGGAGGTTCGGTATATCGAGAGGAAAAATCACAATAAACCTGACTAATGAGCAAGGTAAATTACATCATACAACTCAACTCAGTATTTGAACTATTCAATGAAGATGCGCGTATTAAGCAAGGACATATCACGCTATACCTAGCATTCTTTCAAAAGTGGAATCGAGAATTCTTCGCAAAGTACATAACTGTTAACAGGCGCCTAATAATGGAAAGGGCAAAGATTAAATCGAAAACAACATATCATAACAGTCTCAAGGACCTCAATAATTGGGGTTACCTCATCTACTTTCCCTCATATCACCCTAATAAGGGTTCTAAAATAGAGATGACCATATTTGGTACAAGTAGTGGTGCAAGCTCTGGCCAAAAATTGGACAGCATCCTTTCAAAACCTAGCCAAAAATTGATACCTTCTTTAAACTATAAAATCAATGAAAACATAAATAAACTGGCCAGACCAAAAAATGAACAAGCTGTTTTGATGTATTTTGAGGACAACAATTGGCCCAAAATTCAGGGTACGAAATTCTTTATCTATGGAGAATCGAAAAAATGGCAGTTAACCGCATTTCCAAAACCTAAGAATTGGAAAAATGTAGCCCGAATCTTTGCAGAAAATGATTTTATGCTCAAACCGTGCCAAACCAGTCCAATTTCTGGCCACCTATCCAACAATTCTGTCGAGCATTTTCAAGCAAGAAAAACTTTTTCATTGGACACCTAACTACTCGTTTTTAGTATAGCTAAACTACTGCACAGAATCAATCACACTACCGCACGTTAACATTGCATCACCGTAATAAGGATTACGGATTTCTTCTTGCATACTTAACCAGACAGCACCTTTGTTGTTATTTGCCATCGGGCATTTTTGAACGTATAGGGTGTTGTCAATGCTTTCGAGGTTCATTGCAATGGCAACCAGGTTTTCATTGAGAACAACAAAATGATTACGGTGGTTTTCTAAATCGGAATTATCTGCAATGGCATCTAGCATTTCTATACTTTTGGATAGATGGGATTTAAGCATCTTGTCTAGGTTTGTTTGAGTTATCGCCTTCATTTTTTCGGAAGTTGCTTTCGCGAAAGCGGAAACTTTTTCAGCATCACCGGCCACCAACGCATCTTTGAGTTCAAGGTATGAGGGCAAAGCTTTCACAAACTGTTCTTGAAAAGAATTTGGAAGTGACATTTCCATCGCCATCATTTCTTTCTCTTCTTCATTACTTTGATTCATCATCGATTTCTTGCCCTGTAATTGGGCAGCGGCATCTACGGTAAAGGTGCCATTGGTCACAATCTCATCACCATTTTCTAAACCGGATGTAACCGTAAACATATCGCCATTACGATTGCCAAGAGTTACTTCCCGCATTTCAAAAACAGGCTCATTGGGATTGGTCTTAATGTACACCAAAGAGCGTTCGCCCGTCCACATTACTGCACTTGCGGGTATGGTCAGGTTTGATTCTGTGTTTGCCATTGTTCCTTCAACTTTACCAGTGACGAACATTCCGGGTTTTAGCAATCCATCACTGTTTTTGAGATTGGCTCTTACTGTGACCGTTCGCGTTTGGGTATTTAACACAGGGTCTATTAATGAAACTGTTGCATCAAATTCCTTACTGGGATAGGCATTGGTCGTTATCTTGATTTTTTGCCCTTTTTTAAAATCTGAAATTTGGTTCTCATAAGCATCAAATTCTGCCCATACACTATTTAGATTACTTACCTTTACGATAGGCTGTCCTTGTTTTACATAGTCGCCTTCGGCGGCCATCTTTTCTGAAACCGTGCCGGATACAGTCGCATAAATCGGAAAGTTTTCTTTGACTTTTCCTGATTCCTCAATACTATTAATCTGGGCTTCCGAAAGTTTCCAAAGCTTCAGTTTGTTGCGTACCGCCTTGTATAGCGAAGGTTGCGATTCTTTTAGTGAGGCGGCCGTTATCAATTCTTGCTGTGCGGCTACTAAATTGGGTGCATAAATGGTAGCAAGTAGTTGCCCTTTTCGTACTTCCTGACCTTCAAAGTTGACGTTGAGCCGTTCAATCCTGCCATCAAAATAACTGGCTTGGACTGCATTCTCTTCCTCGTTCATCTTGATTTTTCCCGAAAGGGAAATCATATCCTCATTATCTAGGGAAGCATTGCCCACGATGGATGTCTGGATGTCTGCCAATGCCATCGCATTTTTGGTCATCTTTATTTTGTTCATTGCCAGTCCGTCGGCACCCGATTCCGCAGGAATTAAATCCATTCCGCAAATAGGGCAGTCACCCGGTTCGGGCTGCATAATCTGAGGGTGCATCGAGCAGGTCCACATCTGACCTTCAGTTTCTGTGGAATGGTCGTGCTTATCGGTCATAGATTCTTCTGACGAGCCACCGAAAATGAGCCAACCACCAAGCAGTCCGACAACGATTGCAATAGCGATATAAATGATATTCTTATTCATAAGTTGTTATTTTTCGTTCTGTAATCGTTCAATCATTTCTTTCATTTCGGCAATTTCCCTGCGCTGTGCCTTAATGATTTCTTCCGCCAGTTTCTTCACTTCTGGATCTTTGATATCCGCACGTTCACTGGTCAAGATGGCAATGGAATGGTGTGGTATCATCGCTTTCATCCATAGTACGTCGCCGACGGTGGATTTTTGGTCTCGAACCAAAAACAATGCCCCTAAAAACAGGACCAAACTACCTAACAAGATGGCCGTATTCTTTTTCTTGTCGGTGTACATTTTCCGCATAAAGAACCACATTATCACTGCCATTGTAGCTATGCCCAAGCATACCATATAAAAACGTGTTAAGCTGAACAAGACGTGGTCAAATTCATAGGTGTTGAGATACATTGTGATGTACATTGCCACAAATGAGCAAGCCAGCATCGTGAAAAATGTTCTGTATTTTCCTTTGTTTGCGTGATTTGAATGTTCCATTGTTTTTGAATTTTTGGTGTTATTTGTTTCTTTTTTTAATTTTTCTGATTGTGGGTGAGCTTATGTACCATAACAGGAATCCGCTCAACACGGTTATCAATCCAAGTAGGGAAAAGGCACGCAGTACTGTCGTATTGAAATCGTCGCGACCCTCATAATCCATTGTATGGGTCATCCATAGAAAGTCGAACCAACGCCAATCCCGATGACGTAGTGTTTGGAACGCACCATCTTTTTCGGAAACATAAGCCTTAATGTTCTCAGGGGTTTTATAACTGATGACATACGCGGGAAGCGGTCTGCCACGATACTCGCTATGGCTTTCCACTTGCTCGATGCGTTCTATGCCTTTCACTTGAAGTTCAGGTAGCATATTCCGTTCAGCGATTTTAAGGGCTTCACTTTCTGAAATTACTTTCTTTTCTTTGCCTGTCTTGGCATCAAAGAGCTTTTTGTTATTAATCCAGTAGAACGATTTACCGCTAATTTCCCGAAGTTCTACTGAAACTATCGCTTCTTCAAGATTCACTTCGGATGGACTTATCAAATCTGTAAAAGCAGATGCCTCGATCGGGTCTTGCCGAAAATGGTCGCCGTGTATTTCGTCAATATCCGTCCAACTGAAATACATACCGCTTATCGTCCACATCAAGAACTGGATGCCCAAAAAGATGCCCAGATAACGGTGTGCCTTTCTAATTTTTATTGCCGTTTTCCTTTTTACCATATAACTTAATCAATATTTGAACCTTTAAGCCTTAGCGAATTAGCTATTACTGAAACTGAACTGAAGCTCATCGCCAAAGCAGCTATCATTGGGGAAAGTAAAATCCCAAAAAATGGATAGAGCAATCCCGCAGCAATGGGTATCCCCAAGGTGTTGTAAATCATTGCGAAAAATAGGTTCTGCTTAATGTTGCGCATTACCACATCACTCAAGTTTCTTGCTTTTACGATTCCGTGTAAATCACCTTTTACCAAGGTTATGGCGGCACTTTCAATTGCTACATCAGTTCCTGTGCCCATCGCGATACCCACATCGCTTTTTGCCAAAGCAGGTGCATCATTGATACCGTCACCTGCCATCGCCACTACTTTTCCGTTTTCCTGAAGTTTTTCCACTTCCTGCAATTTGTTTTCGGGAAGCATTCCCGCCTGAAAGTCCGCAAGATAAAGTTCGCTCGCCACGGCCTGTGCCGTATCGTGATTGTCGCCCGTGAGCATTATCACATCAATTCCCTTTTCCTGTAATTCTTTGATAGCCTTGGCACTCGTTTCCTTGATTTTATCGCCGATGACCACGTAACCTACGGTTTTGCCATCAATAGCGAGATAGGAAACCGTTTTGCCTCGCTTTTGGAAGGATTGGGCTTTTTTTTCCATAGTTTCCAACAACTCGGCATTGGCGTGTTCCATCATCTTGGCATTGCCCAGCGCCACGTCCTTGCCGTTGACCTTGCCTTCAACACCTTTGCCGGTTACGGCATTGAACCCGTCGGTTTTTAGAAATTCGACTTTTTGTTCTTTGCCGTATTTTACTGTGGCTTCCGCCAAAGGATGTTCACTTTGGTTGTTCAGGGAAACAATGTATTGCAGTACTTCGCTATCGCTGAAACCGTTATCAAAAGACCCCACTTTTTCCACCGTGGGTTTTCCTTCGGTAATCGTTCCCGTTTTATCCACGATAAGGGTATCTACCTTATCCATTTTCTCAAGGGCTTCAGCATTCTTGATAAGCACCCCATTTTGTGCGCCTTTACCAACACCGACCATTACGGACATAGGTGTCGCAAGCCCCAAAGCACAGGGACAGGCGATAATTAATACGGCAATCGCATTGACCAAAGCATAAACATAGGCTGGCTCTGGGCCCCAAATTGCCCAAACAGCAAATGTAACAACAGCGATTATAACAACGATTGGCACGAAATATCCCGAAACGGTATCGGCCAACTTTTGGATGGGTGCACGGCTTCGACTGGCATCATTGACCATCTGGATAATCTGTGATAACAAAGTGTCAGACCCAACCTTTTCAGCTTTCATCAAAAAGGACTGATTGCCATTGATAGTTCCGCTACTTACTTTATCATCTACTGATTTGTTTACAGGAATGGGTTCGCCCGTAATCATCGATTCATCTATAGAAGTTTCGCCTTCGGTAATAACGCCATCCACAGGAATCTTATCGCCCGGCTTTACACGCAGAATATCACCCAATTCAATTTCATCGATGGCCACTTCCTGTTCCTCGCCATCAACTACCTTTACAGCCTTGTTAGGTGCCAATTTTAAAAGTTCCTTGACTGCGGAATTGGTCTTGCTATGCGCACGAGCTTCCAGAACCTGCCCAAGCAATACCAAAGTTAGAATGACCGTTGCCGCTTCAAAATAGACGTGAACGGTACCCGCTTCGGTCTTGAACTGGTCGGGGAAAAAGTCCGGCACGAGCATCCCGAACACACTGAACAGCCAAGCCACACCCGCGCCAATACCAATAAGCGTGAACATATTGAGGTTCCAGGTTTTGATACTGCGGTAGGCACGTTCAAAGAACATCCAGGTGGCATAGAACACCACGGGTAGGGAAAGTGCAAACTGAATCCAGTTCCAGTATTTCAGTTCCAGAATGTCGTACAACGGATTGTCGGCAATCATTTCCGACATTGCAATGATAAAAATGGGCAATGTGAAAGCGACCGCTATCCAGAACTTTTTAAGCAGTTTTTTATAGGTCTTTTCTTCTGCGGATAAATCGGGTTCCATAGGAACTAAATCCATCCCACAAATTGGACAGCTTCCCGGTTCATCCTTAATAATTTCGGGATGCATCGGACAGGTATATTGGGTGTCGGAAGTAGCCGTTAGGTTCACTTCTTCAACCAAATCCATCCCGCAAACAGGACAATCGCCTGGTTTGTCGTAAGTCTTGTCGCCCTCGCAATGCATCGGGCAATAGAACGTTCCCGTTCCTTTGCCTTTGGGTTTATCTACTTTCTTCTTATCGTGGGTATGATGATGTTCCCCATTCTGATGGATGCTGTATTGCCCACCGTTCGTTTTCAGCGCCTCTTGAAATTTTTCGATGGGAATATGGGATTGCATTTCAATGGTCGCTTCGGCTTTTTCTAAATTGACAGTTGCATTGGTAACACCTTCAACTTTAGAGAGCGTTTCTTCTACGTGTGTTCTACAACCATTACAGGTCATTCCGTGTATGTGATAGGTGTGTGTCATTTTATGATTGACTAAAAATTATTTAACATTTCTGGATGATGAATGTGTTTTAACTATCTGCCATTTATCATCTATCTTCTTAAGGATAGAAGTCGCCACCCCTTTTTTCTTTATAGTTCGGGTATTGCCATTATCATCGGGATTGAGAACTATGGTATAGACGTAAGTTTCGGTAGTAAATGCATAGGGCAAATCTACTTCTGCATCAATTTCATAATCTGAAAATTCAAACTTCTTGAAGTGTCCTAATTCTGGTCCCAAATGGTGTTCTATATAGTGCGCATAGGAACCCTCAACACCACCGGACTCAAAAACTTCCGAGTCGTTTGTGAACAACTCAAAGGTACCTTCAGTCGTTAGGTTTTGCAGCGCATCCTTATAGGTTTTCATTACTTTAAGTACGGCTTGCTTTTCTGTGTTTGTATCTTGTCCGAACACTTGGCTTGTTGCTATTATAATTAATGCGAATATTGTAGTTTTTCTAAGTGCATTCATCCTGTTTGTTTTTAAGGGTTTTTATTCAAATTCATTTATGTCATTATTCATTTTTCTAATATTTTTTATTGTGCCTGACAAGGGAAGGGCTACTAACTAACCAACCATCAACTTTCCCTTCCCATATCAGGACTTTATTCCAAACTGTCTTTTAACGCTGTCATATAATCTATTATCACCCTCTTATCTTCATCTGAAAGAATTGCATCCTTGTGAATGAGTGTATAAGAATCCAATGGCATTTTATCTTCTTCAATTTGGCTTATGATAGACCGAAGTTTACTGTTCTTTCGCCGGTCTGAATATTCTGCCCATTCATTAAAATTAAGTTCGTCCTTACCTTCTTGTATGTGGTCTTCCAGATACCAAGCCGCAGGCTGTATCTTACTATACCACGGATAATCTGTATTATTACTGTGGCAATCGTAGCAAGAAACCTGCAACCGATTTTTTATCGTTGCAGGCACTTGATTTTCGACCATAAAATCACTTTGCGGTACAGTATCGCTCTCGTTCAGGGTTATTGGAAAGAACTGAATCACTATCAATGCCACAAGGGCAAGCCACGCTATGATTTTTATAAACTTCAATTAGTTGATTTCACGCTGTACTTTACCGCATTTCAACATTTTGTCACCGAAATAGGGGTTTCTAATTTCTTCGTTCATACTAAGCCAAGCACCACCCTCATTATTCTTATACATAGGGCAGAATTGCTCGTATATCTTCATCTCAGTTCCGGTAATGGCAACCATATCGGTAACATCCTTGCTTAATATCTTAAAGTGCTCACGTTGGTGTGCCATATCACTTTCTGAAATGTGTTCTGCGTGTTCAATTGCGTCTTCCAAAATATCCTTGAGTTCTTGTTGCTCGTTATCTGAATAGCTCGATGCATCAAAACTGCCTAAAGTGCTTGCCAGCGTGGCACCCAATTGTTTTGCTTTGTCATTATTCGTCTCGACAAGTGCATCTTTTAGTTTAAAGTAGTCTTGTAGGACTGCTTTTGCATCTTGGTTGTCATTCATTGCCATATTGTCTTTGTCATCCATAGATTCTTGGTGCATCTCGTTGCTCATAGGTGCAGCAGGTTCATTTTTGTTTCCATCCTTGCAGGAAACCGTTAACACCATTATAGCAGCAAGTGCCATTGTACCTATTGTTCTTTTTACTGTTTTCATTTTTGTTATTTATTTAAGTTAATAATTGTTCTAAAATCTTAATGAGAGTCCACCACCAGCGCCAAAGCGGTTGTCATAGCTTCCCATTAATGAGAAGTCACGGCTCAATACGTATTCAAGTCCAACTTGCCACGTGGTTTCTTCTTCAAAGTCCTGACCTTCGGGTAATTTGCCGTCCCAGCCAAAGTCCATCTGGTATTCATACTCGCCATAAATTCCAAGGTGGGGAAAAATCATAAAGCCCGTACTAAAACTTATCTGTGGACGCAGTTTGCTGTCAATTCTGAAATCTGAATTAATGAGCAATGGCATTAACCATCGTACACCAGCAATGGCGGTTGTGTTTATTTCTTCAAGGCTGTCCTCACCTTCATTCTCTACATTTACACCACCAAAAACTCGGAAGTAATCATTGAGATAGCGCTCGTAGGTAAACTCGGCTTCCAGATTTTTGTTCCATCCATATTCGCCCCTTAGTGCAAATTGATTTCTGATATTTGTTGCAGTAGCGTAAAGCTCGGTCATATGACTTGCAGCCGTGATTTCGCCCCAAGTGAATATGTGGTCTGCTTCGTTGGTAAGGTTAGTAAGTGGGTAGCCTTCTAATCGTTCGTCACGAGGTGTATCGTAACTGAAAACCCTTGCCATACCGCTCATCATATGATAAAGGATGTGACAATGGAAAAACCAATCACCAGTTTCATCAGCGGCAAACTCAAATACGACTTTTTGCATTGGTGCCACGTTAACAGTATGCTTTAGTGGTGAATACTCACCGTTCTCGTTCAATACTCTAAAGAAGTGGCCGTGCAAGTGCATAGGGTGGTGCATCATCGTGAGATTGTTAAGTGTGATACGCACGACTTCGCCTTGCTCGATTTTTATCTTATCTGTTTCTGAAAGGGGCACACCGTTGATAGACCAGACGTAGCGGTTCATATTTCCTGTAAGGTTGAAAAGCATTTCCTTTACGGGCTTATCGTTTTCAAATTCGGTAGGTTCTTTAGCCCTTAAGTAGTTGTAATTGAACTCGGGATTACCACCCGTTTTCATATTATCGCCTACCACTTTATCTTTTGGCACCATATATCCCATTTTCATTTCGCCCATATCCATACCGCCATCCATTTTCATATTGGCCTTGCCTTTGTTCATCTTCATTTCTGACTTGGACATTTTCATTTTATCATCCTTCATATCCATTTTTGAATGGTCCATTTTATTGTGAGCCATCTTGGTAGAATCCATTTCCATTTCACCCTTTTTCATATTATCATCCATCATAGACATACTATTCATCTGCATTCCGCCCATATCCATTTTGTACTTTTCCATTACTTGAATGGAATCGTTTTTTGAAGGATTAAATTTTGAAGCAGGTGCGCCCATCTTCATACCCATAGACATCATTTGCTTCATATTCTTTATAAGATTAGGTTCTGGAACTACAGGTGCTTCCAGTACATTTCCAGTTCCTATAAATGCCGAAGCTTCGCCAGAACCATCCTGTGCCGTAGCTCTTACTTGAAGTTTTCCACTTTCTGGAATCGTCACTATAAAATCATAGGTTTCGGCAACGCCAATCAAAGTTTTGTTATGTTCTACTGGAACCACATCAAGTCCATCGGCAGATACGAGCATTGGGTCTTCGCCACCAAATGTGAGCCAGAAATAAGACGCTGCGGCTGCGTTTACAAATCGAAGCCTCACGCGCTCGCCGGGCTGAAAATCTGGATATTCCTGTGAAGTACCACCATTGATAAAAAACTTGTCAAAATAATTATCTGAAATAGCCATATCTGGCATACGTTGCCACGCCATCTTTAACTTGGCACCTACTGCGCCTTGGGCAATTAATTTATCCAGACTTTGAACCTGACCTTTTTTAATTAAATACCACTCATTGCCACGCTTCAAATTTTTAAGTTGAGATTGTGGATTTTCATCTACCCAATCCGAAAGCACTAAGACCAAATCTTTGTCATATTCTAAATCGGTTTCCTTTGGATTTATCTGTAATGAACCATACACCCCACGTTGTTCCTGTAACCCAGTATGGGAATGATACCAATAGGTTCCAGATTGTTTCAATGCAAACTTGTATTGAAAGGTTTCCCCTGGACGGATAGGTGGTGTGGTCAAATACGGTACGCCATCGTGGAAATTAGGTAATATCATCCCGTGCCAATGGACAGATGTTTCCACATCCATTTTATTGGTAACGTTGATAATGGCAAACTCGCCTTCGTTGAACTCGAGATTGGGACCAGGTATGCCACCATTAATGGTCATTGCCTGTACATCCTTGCCCGTAAAGTTTACGGTTTTATAATCTATAGTAAGGTCATAAATCCGTTCTGGCCAGTTGTCAACATTTTCTTCAGTTTCATTCGCTACCAATTGGGCTTTTGCACCAAAAGTGATAAGCATTGTTAGAAGTAATGTGATTTTATATTTCATAGTTCTTAATTTTATTTGGATAAAATTACTGCTGTAAATCAACAGCTTGTGTCATAATTATGGTTGTTATCTATACAATTTTGTCCAATGAATTCCTAAAGTTTTTCTGTTGTGATTTATACTCGGTCAGGCTCATACCCGTTTCGCTTTTAAACTGGCCACTCAAATGGTTGATATGGCTATAATCCAGCAGCTGTGCCATTTCTGTAAAGTTGAGTTCCTTGGCCTGTACCAGTTCCTTTACCTTTTCTATTTTCAATTTGATGAAGTACTTCTCAATGGTAATGCCTTCGGTAATTGAAAAGACCTTACTGATTTTAGAATACTCGTGACCCAATGCATCGGCTAAGTGAGCGGATAATTTCTTATCGAGTTCCAAAGGCAATTTTTGTAATGCTTTAATCAGTTCTACCTTAACCTGCTCTGTGAGTTTTTCTTCGGTACTGCCAATTAGGGAAAATCCATTACTTTCAAGTAAAGTTTTCAATTTTTCGATTTCATCATCGCTCTCGATGTTTAGGCGCAAACGACCCAATTCGATTTGTAACAATTCGATAGTTTGTTTATCCAGTACATCCCTTAAAACCTTGATGCATCTATCACATACCATATTCTTTATGTAAAAATCCTTGACCATAATTAGTTGATTAAATAGTTAATAATGGCCGATTGTACATAGTACATTTGCACCGAATCGATTTGATTCATTTGAAACTTCAACTGCAACTCTTGAATATCCAACACATCGTTAAAATCGATAGTGCCAGTTTCATAGTTCTTAACCAGAATTTCTTCGGCATCTTGCGCTTGCTTCAGGTTGCGGTCTTGGGTGCTATAAGCGATGCGTGCTTGGTTGCGTTGTGATTGTGCTTTCGCGAAAGCGGATTCCAGCACATTCAATCGCTGTTCCCGTTGGGTTTCTATTTCTTGCTGTCGCAGTTCGTTTTGCTTTGAAATGGATTTGTAACGGTTGTTGAAAATGGGGATTGATAATGAGACCATTGGCATCACGATATCCTTGCCGTTATCGCTAAAGGTCATATCGGGACGTTCGGAAACGGGTACATAATCCAATCCAAAACCGATGTTCGGCGCACTTTCCTTTTGGTTCAGCAGTTCCGATTGCTCGATGGACTCGTAAAGTCTATCGTATTTGAGCAGTTCCGGATTGAGTGCCAAGCCTTCTTGTCTATATATCGGGTCTTCCGTCGGGATGGTCATTTCTTGAACAACTTCCACGGCGATACTTTCCTTTCGGTTCAAAAGATTGTTGAAGCTGGCCTGTTCCGCCAAATACTCTTCCTGCAGGACCTCTTTTTGTTGTTGCAGTTCGTTCTGCCGAATCTGCAATCGTAGAACATCGACCGCAGAGGCCTTCCCAACTTCAACCGATGTCAATGCCAACCGTTCGTAGGTTTGTAGCAGTTGGATGTTTTCGTTCAATATATCCTGTTTCGCCTTGATGGAATACAGTTGATAGTAGGATTGGGCGATCGAAAGTGCCAATTTTCGTTTGGCAATGGCGATTTCTACAAACTCGGTTTCTGCCATTGAACTCGCATAGTTTTCCCTTGCCGTTATCGTTCCGAACCAAGGCAACATCTGCGAAATTGAAAATCGTGCACGTTGCGCACCCGTTCGGGTTTCGGGCTCGCTTACAAAGTATCCTGCGCTTACCACAGTATTAGGTAGCGTAGTGACTTCGTTGACCTTTTCCTGTGCGATGTTGTATCGAAGTTCGTATGCTTGGATAACGGGATTGTTCGCTTCCGCTTCCTGAATGTAGGATTGCAGTTCCTGTGCTTTTGCGAAAGCGGAAACAAGCAATAATCCGATGATGATTTTTACATTTTTCATTTGCTCGCTCGTTTAAGTTGGTATTCTTCCCGCCAGCTGTACAATACGGGCAACAGGAAATATGAGGTTACATCAATAAGCATCCCGCCCACAATGGGGATGGCCATAGGAATCATTATGTCGCTTCCTTTTCCTGTGGATGTGAGTACGGGCAACAAGGCAAGAACAGTCGTTACGGTCGTCATCAAACAGGGACGGATACGCTTGCCGGCCGCTTCAAGGGTAGCTTGACGAATGCCTGGTTTGTCATTCGGTTTTTCCTTCTCAAAACTCTGGTCGAGATAGGTCGCCATCACCACACCGTCATCCGTAGCGATTCCGAAAAGGGCAATAAACCCGACCCAAACCGCAACGCTCAGGTTGATGGTCTTGATATTAAACAGTTCACGTAGGTTTTCACCGAACAAACTGAAATTGAGAAACCAGTCCTGACCGTACAGCCAAATCATCACAAAGCCACCTGCAAAGGCTATGGCGATGCCCGTAAATACCATTAATGAGGTGGTGACCGATTTGAACTGAAAGTATAAAATGAGGAATATGATAATCAAGCACAACGGAACCACGATAGACAGGGTTTTCTCGGCTCGCAGCTGGTTTTCATAGGTTCCGGTGAACTTATAGCTAATGCCTTTGGGAACGGTCAGTTCACCATTTTCTATTTTGTCCTGAATCAAGGCCTGTGCGTTTTCCACCACATCCACTTCGGCAAAGCCGTCGAGCTTGTCAAACAGCACGTAGCCAATTAGAAAAGTGTCTTCGCTCTTAATAACTTGTGGACCTTGTTCGTAGCGTATATCTACCAATTCGCCCAGCGGTACAGGACTTCCTTTTTCAACGGGAACATAGATATTACGCAAGTCGTCTGGATTTGCCCGTAATTCTCTTGGATAGCGGACACGCACGGCGTAGCGTTCACGGCCTTCCACGGTTTGCGTTAGTGGCATACCGCCCACGGCCACTTGAAGGATTTCCTGCACGTCCATAATGGATATGCCATATCGAGCCAATTGGTCTCGTTTAATATCGATGAGCAAGTAGGGTTTGCCCACGATACGGTCTGCAAAGACAGCTTGTTCTTTAACGCCTTCGGCTTGTTTCAAGATGTCTTCCAGTTGCAGTCCAAAATTTTCTATGGACTTTAAATCCGGACCTTTTACCTTGATGCCCATAGGCGCACGCATTCCCGTTTGTAGCATTACCAAACGTGTTTCGATGGGTTGCAACTTGGGTGCAGATGTCACGCCTGGTAGTTTGGTTACTCGAACTATCTCGTTCCAAATATCATCTGGACTCTCGATGTCTGGTCGCCAATTTCGGTAGTACTCGCCATCTTCATCTTCAATCAAGTCTTCGCGTGTGGCAGTAGTTTTTAGCGATATTTCGTCATAGTTGGCATCTTCATCTATCTCGTTGTTCGGATTGATAATGAATTTGTCGTTCTTCAGTACAAACAGTCCGTCATCATTTACCCGATAGCGTTGCCGTTCCCCTGATGCGTTGCGCATATATTCGGACTTGTACTGAATCACGTTTTCGTACATCGAGAGTGGTGCCGGGTCGAGGGCGGATTCGGTGCGACCCGCCTTTCCGACCACAGTTTCGATTTCAGGGATAGTGGCCACGGCCATATCCAATTGTTGTAAAACCCTTTTGTTTTCCTCTACGCCAGAGTGCGGTAGCGAGGTAGGCATCAACAGGAACGAACCCTCGTTGAGCGCGGGCATAAATTCCTTGCCCGTGTTGCGCATAATGAAGAAACCGAGAACGAGCAATGTTGTGGGAATTATCAAGAACAGCAATCTGTTTTGCAAAGCCCATTTCAAGATGCTATCGTAGTACTTTCTGAGTAGCGAAAAGATGCCCAGGACGCCAAAACAGCTTACTGCTACAAAAATCAGGTTCATAATTAGCCTGCGGTCGAAGCCAAGCGGTCGCCAGTACTCGGCCAATAGGAAAACAACTGCGATGGTGGCAATAGTGGTATTTATAAGATTTTTTTGCTTCCGCGAAAGCGAAACACGTATCGATAAAATGGCCACCGCGCCAAAAGCAACGAGTACTAATCCTATCCAATACCCAAAAATCATGGCGGTAATTCCCAATAAAATTAAAAGCCCATTGATGGCATATTTGAGCCGTTCTCGCATTTCGGTTTTTCTAAAGAAAGTGGCTGCGAATGGCGGGATAAGAAATAGCGCAATAACCAGTGCTGCGGCCAGTGCCATTGTTTTGGTAAACGCCAACGGTCGGAAGAGTTTCCCTTCTGCACCTATCATCGTAAACACGGGCAGGAAACTGATAATCGTAGTCATTACCGCAGTAACGATAGCACCGGAAACTTCGGCAGTGGCATTGTACACGACTTCGTTTGTCGTATAAGGTTGACCGTTTTCGTTTACCCGTAAGTCTTCGTCTTCCAGATGTCGAATCATATTTTCGGCAAGGATGACCCCGACATCCACCATCGTACCAATGGCAATGGCGATACCCGAGAGTGCCACGATGTTCGCATCCACGTTAAAGAGCTTCATCGTAATGAAAACCATCAGGACGGCCACGGGCAATAACCCTGAAATCAATATGGATGCCCTTAAATTGAATACCATTATAATGATGACCAAAATGGTAATCAGGATTTCCAAGGTCAGGGCCTCGTTAAGCGTACCCAAGGTTTCCTGAATGAGTTCGGTCCGGTCATAAAAGGGAACGATGGTTACTTGCGAAGTTCGACCGTCTGCCAATTCCTTTGTGGGAAGTCCCGAGCTTACCTCGTCGATTTGGTCTTTGACGTTATTGATGACTTCCAGCGGATTGGCACCGTAGCGGGCTACCACCACACCGCCCACGACTTCGGCACCTTCCTTGTCCAAAATGCCTCGACGTGTCGCAGGCCCTAGGTGGACTTTACCAATGTCCTTAATTCTGATAGACGTGAAATTCTCGGAATTGACGACGGCATTTTCTATATCGGCAATGGATTTTACATAACCCAGACCGCGTACCAGGTATTCGGCCTTGTTCATTTCCAAGGTCTGCGCACCGATGTCTTGATTACTTTCCTTTACGGCTTTTACGATATCTGCTAGACCGATGTTGTACTGCCGCATCTTTTCAGGGTCAACGTCCACTTGGTATTCCTGTACATAGCCACCTATGGAAGCCACTTCGCTCACACCACTTGCAGAAGAGAGCGCATATTTTACGTAGTAATCCTGTATGCTGCGAAGTTCCTGCAAGTCCCAACCGCCCGTAACGTTCCCATCCTTGTCACGCCCTTCCAAGGTGTACCAGAAAATCTGTCCCAATCCCGTGGCATCCGGGCCCAAGGCGGGATTAACACCTTCAGGTAACAGACCGCTGGGTAACGAATTGAGCTTTTCGAGGATGCGGCTACGCGACCAGTAGAATTCGATTTCCTCTTCAAAAATGATGTAGATGCTCGAAAACCCGAACATCGAGGAACTACGTATGGTCTTGACGCCAGGTATTCCAAGAAGGGAAGTGGTAAGCGGGTAGGTAATCTGGTCCTCGATATCCTGCGGTGAACGCCCTTGCCATTTGGTGAAAACAATTTGTTGGTTTTCGCCTATGTCCGGTATGGCATCCACGGCCACAGGGTCATTGGGCAATATTCCGGTGTCCCAATTAAAGGGTGCGTTCACGATACCCCAACCCACAAAAAGGGCGAGCATCAGTACCGCAACGAGCTTATTTTCTATAAGGAATTTTATGCCTTTGTTCAGCATATAAAATGATAATTAGACAGTTATACAATGGTGGTTTGTTGCAATTCTGAAAATCGAATACAACAAAATGTGCCCTAAACGGAATTACCGCAGGGCTGGAAGGTTACTGTCTAAAAATCAAATTAAATAGGTCTCGTAAAGTATCTGAACGTCCCGTTCAATAAAGGGGGGCGAGTAATCCTTGAAGGGAACGATGTTTTCATCAAGTCCTTCAAAGAGATTGATATAGGTGTAGAAAAATGTGGCAACGAAAGTCTGTTGCTCGAATGTCAGTTTGTTGAATGAAGTTTTTAGGTCGTCTTGTCCTTCCTTGACAATCTGTTGGTCGGTACAACAAGATTTTTCGGTCATCGAAGGATTTTCACAGCTTTTGGCCGGCTGTGCTTTTTCCATCCCACAACCTTCGGCTTTTGTAAAAAGACTAAAATCGACCAGAGAGTCCCCACAATAGTGCATATCCACCGTATACGACATCGTAGTTAACATCACTACAAAAGCCATCAAAACGGATAATATTTTATGGAAAACCTTTTTCATCGATGCAAAATTACAAAATTTTAACAGTTTTTGTTGGGTTTAACGGAATTTTAATCAACTAGCCCCAACTCTTTTTCTGCAACCGCACCGCATTAAAAATTGCCAATAATGCTACCCCAACATCGGCAAAGACCGCTTCCCACATTGTGGCAAGTCCACCTGCGCCCAGAATAAGCACGATAATTTTTACCCCGAATGCCAAACCGATATTCTGCCAAACAATTTTTCGGGTAGAACGACCGATTTTAACCGCCGTGGCAATCTTGCTTGGTTGGTCGGTCTGTATGATGACATCTGCGGTTTCGATGGCCACATCGCTTCCCAAACCGCCCATTGCGATACCCACATTGCTTGCAGCGAGTACGGGCGCATCATTGATGCCATCACCCATAAAGGCAACTGTGGTGTCAGGTTTTTTTTTCAGTTCTTCAACCTCGGTCAGTTTATCTTCCGGTAGTAGACCTCCTTTTGCCCAATCGATATTCAATTCTTTGGAAACCTTTTGGGTAATGGAATCCTTGTCGCCCGAGAGCATTATGATTTTAGAGATACCCGCCTCTCGTATCTGTTTGATGGCTTGGTGGGCATCTTCCTTCAGTTCATCGGCAATCGTCACATATCCGGCAAATTTTTTATCGATGGCTACCATTACTATGGATTCGACTATGGTATCGGTTTCAGAGGGAACTTCGATGCCGTTGGAAACCATCAAAGCCTTATTGCCGACCAATACTTGCTTTCCGTTGACCGTACCTTTCAGTCCTTTTCCTGCCACTTCGGAAACTTCGGTCGCTTCAAAATCGGCACCATCGGCCTTATATTCCAGAATTGCCTTTGCAATGGGATGGGTGGATTGTTCTTCCATCGCCATCAGATATTGCATAAATTCCGCTTCTGCAAAAGCGGATTTGTTGACCACTTCCTTAATCTTGAAAACCCCTTTTGTGACGGTACCCGTCTTGTCCATTACCACGGTATTCACCTTGGTCATCGCATCGAGAAAGGATGCACCCTTGAACAAAATCCCGTTGCGAGAAGCCGCACCAAGGCCACCGAAATAGCCCAAGGGAATGGATATGACCAAGGCACAGGGACAGGAAATCACCAAGAATATCAGGGCACGATAAACCCAATCGCGAAATACGTAATCATCCACGAAGAAATAGGGCAAAAATGTCAGTCCGATGGCAAGGAAAACCACAATGGGCGTATAAATCCTGGCAAATTTTCTGATAAACAGTTCCGTCTTTGATTTTCGGGCGGTGGCATTCTGCACCATATCCAGAATCCGGGCGATGGAACTGTCCTTAAATTCCTTGGTAGTTTTTACTTCAATGACCCCATCCAAATTGATGCTTCCCGCATAGACTTTTTCGCTCTTGGCGATGGTATCGGGTTTGCTTTCACCGGTAATGGCAGCCGTGTTCAGCGATGCTTTTTCTGAAAGTAAAATGCCGTCCAAAGGAATTTTTTCGCCTACGCGAACCTGAATTCTTTCACCAATCTCAACTGTTTCGGGATTGACCGAAACGAAATCCCCATTTCGGAAAACCAAAGCCTCATCAGGTCGAGCATCCAAAAGTGCCTTTATATTTCCCTTCGCCCGATTTACCGCTGCGTTCTGGAACAGTTCGCCCACGGCATAAAATAGCATTACGGCCACACCTTCGGGATATTCGCCTATGGCAAATGCCCCCAAGGTAGCAATGGACATCAGAAAAAATTCCGTAAAAAAATCACCGTTCCTGATACTGTTCCAGCCCTCTTTAATGACCGGAAACCCTACGGGAATGTAAGCTACGGTATACCAAATAATCCGAAGCCATCCCTTGAAGAATGGAAACGTATCAAAATAATCAACGGCAATACCAATAATCAGCATAACAAAGCTGAAAATAGCGGGTAGGTAGGTCTTAAAATTGGATGCTTCTTGGTGACTACTATGGTTGTGTCCATCATTGTGACTGTGCTCACCTTGATGTTCTTTCGGGTCTAAATCCCGTAAGTTTACTTTTTTCTTTTTCATTGCATTTTTCGGTATTTCTTTAAAATTTTGGCTAAGTCTTCGGGCATTTCCATTCTTTTCAAAGGCGGTACGTTACTACCACCCGTATTGCCAATAGGTACGTGGTCAATAAATGATTTCCAGCCACCAACCAAAAGACGCAACACCTGACCCAGAACTTCTTTTGTGTTTCGCTGGCGGAACCCGAATTTTAACATTAGCCAATGGGTATAGGTATGCTCTAACGGGTAAGATTGGCCGAGAATATGGGAACGTTCAAGATGGTGCCAAGCTTGGGGCAGATTCCCACTTTGCAAAGAAGAACGATATAGGCTCACTTCATCTAAATAAAGTGCTCTAAGGCCTATTGGTATGGTGGTATTAAATTTCATAATTTATAATTCATTTTTAAAGTGCAAGGTATGTATCTGACCTATGCAACGGAAGTGCATTTATTGTCCGCTGCATTTGTCGCAAATGCCCTTCAGCACTAAATTGGCATCCTCTGCCACAAAGCCTTCCGGCAGGTTGATATGCGGAATCTTATGTTCGGTCAGGCAAACGGTCTCATCGCAATTGTTACAATGGAAATGCAGGTGCAAATCTTGTTCAAGTTCACAATTGCAGCCCGGTTCGCATAGCGCATATTTTTGTACGCCCGTGCCGTCATCAATCTGGTGTACCACGCCTTGTTTTTCAAAGGTTTTTAGGGTTCTGAAAAGGGTAGTTCGGTCCGCTTTCGCGAAAGCCATCTCAATATCGGTGAGCGAGGTTGCCACGTCCTTTTCCGCAAGGTATTTGTAGATAAGTATTCTCATCGCCGTGGGGCGAACGCCATTGTCATTCAGTTTTTTTTCTATTTCTTTCATTGTACTTGTAGTATTTAATGACTGTGTTCGGCTTCGCCCTTTTTTAGTTCCGCCATTAGATAATAAGCGTTGTTTATGGCGTACTGCGTATTTGGTTCTTGTTCGCTCAAAAAATCAATGGCAATCCAATCGCCATCGTGGGTGCCTTTGGTGACTTCAATGGGTTTGAATGACCAATCATCACCTTCTTTTTCTGCTGAGAACACAAAAAACCGTTCGCTATCCGCGGCTATGGCAGCTTCGGGCATCGCCTTAGTTTGTGTATTTTCCGTTTGGATGCACCCCTGAATGTACATCCCGGGAATCAGGTTGCCTTCCTTGTTCTCAATTTCGGCGTGTACGTGAATCGCCTTCGGGTTTTGTTCAAAGGTCTTTCCTACGGAATAGATTTCGGCAGTCAGTTCCTTTTCGGGAATTGACTGTACATTGAAAACCACTTTTTGGCCTTCCTTAACCTTATGGACATCCTTTTCAAAAACCATCAGGTCTGCGTGTACGTGATGGGTGTCCACAATTTCCATTAGGTCGGTCTGCGGATCCACGTACTGGCCGGTTTTTATGGCTACTTTTTCCACAAACCCTTCGATGGGACTTCTAAGTGCCACCCGCTGATATATAGTACCGTTCCGCACACCGGATGCACTAATGCTCAATTGTTGCAGTTGTGCTTCAAGGCCATTGACCTTACTTCGGGATGCCTGATATTCGGCTTCCGCTTTTTGAAAGTTGGCACCGCTGCCCACGCCTGCATCATACAATGTTTTTTGCCGTTCATATTCTTTCTTGAGAAACTGGCTATTGCTGAACGCATCGAGATAATCGGTCTGTTTTTCGATGATATTGGGGTGTGACAAATAGGCGACGGTCTGCCCCTTGCTGACCTTATCGCCCTCAATGACCTCGATGGAAACCACGTTGGCACCCACTACTGTTGTGACAGTAGCCTCGTTCTGTGGCGGGACTTCCAACTGCCCGTTGGCTTCTACGTACCCGCTCATATTCCGCATTTTCAGGGTATCTATTTCCATTTGCAGGGCATCGAACTGTTTGGCCGTAAGCATTACTTCCTCGGCTTCGCCCTCGGAATGTTCTTTTTCCGTTTCCACATTGGCTTTGTTGTTCTCTGCGGATTCTTTTTTGGATTCGCCACAAGCGGTCAACGCCAAAAGCATCGCCAACAAACCAATAACTGTGTATTTTGATAAATTCTTCATTTTATTGCTTGAAATATTGTAGTTCGAAAACTGATTTAAGATAATTGTCGAGTGTTTCCAGCGCATCCATTTCCGTCTGTATGGCATCTCTTATAATTTGGGTGAATGCGGCATAATCCACGGCACCTTCCTTATACGCTAACAATGCGCCTTGTCGCTGTTCCTCGGCAAGTGGTAAGGCCTTGTCCTTATAGAATTGCCACGATGCTTCCCATTTTAGATAGGCTTGCAACGCTTGTTGGTATTCTGATTGCAATTGCCGTTTTACAAAGGCTGCATTGGTCTCGGCAATTTCGCTTTGGATTTTGGCTGCCTTGGCCTGACTGCGTTCCGTACCGGTAAATAATGGAAGGGATATTCCTGCCTGGTAGGTATAGAACCCGCTACTGCCGTTCACCCGTTGCAGTCCGCCTTGAAGGTTGAGATTGGGCAACAAATCGGAACGTTCAGCTTGGTAGCTGGATTGGGCTTCCTCAATCCGCTTTTGCGAAAGTTCCAGTTCTGGATGGGTTTCTATTCTTTCAGGTAAGCCCAATATGGCTACTTCGCTTTCATCCAACCTATCGGGAACGGTATAGAACGTGTCGGAAACCAACCAAAGATTGAGCTTCTGAAGGGCAATGGCGTAATCACTTTCGGCCTGTTGCAGTTTATTGGTGATTTGCAACGCCTGATTGGTTGCCGATGAATATTCCAAACGTGAAATAGCTTCAACTTTATAGTTTAGTTCAATGGCTTTTTCAAATTGAGAATAGATGGAATCCAGTTCACGGTAGAGTTCAAATTTCTGCCGTTGCTGATAGGCCTCTGACCACGCCTTTTTCACTTCCTGTTCCACTTGAAGTGCGGATAGGTCAAATGCAGTTTCCGCCAAGGCGATACGCTGTTTTTGCAACCGCTTCTTTGCACCGATACCGAATAGATTGATGTTCTGTTGGCCGACGCCTACTATGGTATAGATGCCCTGGCAATCCGAAACTTCCTCACCGCCCGTGAACACTTGGGTATTCCCTAAATCATAGGCCGTGCCCTTTAAAGCGTTTTGCTTTTGGATTTCCAACTGTTTGGTTTTCAAGAGTGGATAGTTTTCCTTGGAAATTTCAACCGCCTGTTCCAACGTAACAACGGGTAGCATATCGTTATTTTGAACTTGCTGCGCTTCTACTTCTGCGAAAGCAAAAAAGAAACAAACCACCGCAGAAGCGGTTACGATTTTTGAATTGACCTTTACCTTACGTCCCGAACGTTTTTCTACCCATTGATAGAAAATGGGAAGAATAAAAAGGGTCAGCAATGTGGATGTAATCAATCCACCAATAACGACTGTCGCCAATGGTCGCTGAACTTCCGCCCCTGCGGATGCGGAAATCGCCATTGGTAGAAACCCAAGGATATCGGTAAAAGCCGTGAGCATTATGGGGCGCACCCGTCGTTTAGTGCCCTCGATGATACGTTCTTTCAAATCGGTGACACCTTCCTCTTTCAGTTCGTTGAGCCCGCTTATCATTACCAATCCGTTCAGTACGGCAACCCCAAAAAGCACAATGAAACCGACCCCTGCGGAAATACTAAACGGCATATCCCTGAGCCAGAGAGCGAACACACCGCCTATGGTGGCCATAGGGATGGCCAGATAGATCATCAGGGTCTGCGGAAAGGACTTAAGTGCGAAATAAATCAGGATGAAAATGAGCAACAAGGCTATGGGGACAACGGTCTGTAACCTATTGCTGGCCCGTTCCAGATTTTCAAAGGCACCACCGTAGCGTATGTAGTAGCCTGCGGGCAACTCAAACTGCGCATCCAGTCTTGCCTGAATGTCCTCGACAACCGACTTTACGTCCCTGTCACGGATGTTGATGCCCACATACGTTCTACGGTTGGTGTTGTCCCGGCTTATCTGCATCGGTCCGGGTTCATAGCTTACTTCGGCGATTTCCCGTAAGGGTATCTGGGAACCGTTGGGCAGATTGATGAAGAGGTTTTGAACATCCTCGATATCCTGGCGGTTTTCCTTTTGCAATCTAACTACCAAATCGAATCGCTTTTCGCCCTCGAAAATCACACCTGCCTTACCGCCCGCAAATGCGGCCTGCACCACATTGTTAAGTTGGTCGATTTCCAGGCCGTACTGTGCCACTTTGTTTCGGTTGTAATCAATGGTAATTTGCGGCAGTCCATCGGTGGCCTCGACTTTCATATCGGCAACACCGGGAACCATCGCAATGATTTTGCCCATTTCTTCGGCCTTACTTGCCAGCACATCCAAATCCTCACCGAACAGCTTGATAGCAACGTCTTCACGAACGCCTGTAAGTAGTTCATTAAAGCGCATTTCGATGGGTTGGGTAAACTCAAAATTGACACCGGGAACGATGCTAATGGCATCTTTCATCTTTTTGACCAGTTCATCTTTACTTTCCGCAGAGACCCATTCATCGGTTGGCTTCAGGATGACAAAAACATCGGCAATATCCATCGGCATAGGGTCGGTCGGAACATCGGCCACACCGATACGGCTAAGGACGGTTTCCACCTCGGGAAATTCCGCCTTGACGATGCGTTCTATCTTGGTGGTGGTCTCAATGGTTTCCGAGAGTGAACTTCCGGGTTTCAAAATGGCGTGAAAGGCGATGTCGCCCTCGTCCAATTGTGGAATGAACTCACCGCCCATTCTGGTAAAGACAAATATTGTCACCGCAAAAAGGGCAAGTGCAATACCCACGACTATTTTTCCCTTTGAAAGTGCCTTCGTAAGCAAGGGTTCGTATTTTCTTTCTATCCAATGCACGAACCTATCGCCATAAGACTTCTTCTCGGTTTTCGGTGATCGTAGGAACAGGGCGGATACCATCGGCACATAGGTCAGGCAGAGCAGCATCGCACCAATCATTGCAAAGATGAACGTGTGTGCCATTGGCTGGAACATCTTGCCCTCGACGCCTTCCAACGCCAATATGGGAAGGAATACTATAAGGATGATAAGTTGACCGAAAAATGCTGCATTCATCATTTTTTTGGAAGCCTTGGCAGCAATATCATCCCGTTTTTCCGAGCTGACCGTATTCTTTTTAGCCACGTAAGAATACATTAGGAACACCGTGGCTTCCACAATGATTACCGCACCGTCCACGATGATACCGAAATCGATGGCCCCCAAGCTCATCAGGTTGGCCCAGACATCAAATACGTTCATCAATATAAAGGCAAACAGCAGCGATAAGGGAATGGTCGAGGCCACAATCAGTCCACCACGCCAGTTCCCTAAAAGCAGTACCAGCACGAAGATGACGATAAGGCCGCCTTCCAATAGGTTTGTGGTCACCGTTCCCGTGGTTTCGGCAATCAGTTCGCTGCGGTCGAGGAACGGTTTGATGACCACGCCTTTAGGCAATGATTGCTGAATCTGTTCCATTCGCTGGGTCACGTTTTCGATGACCTCGTTGGAATTTGCCCCTTTCAGCATCAGAATCATCCCACCAACGGCCTCGCCCTTACCATCTTTGGTCAATGCACCATAGCGCACCGCACTTCCGATACGTACAGTTCCCACATCCTTGATTTTAATGGGAATACCCTCAACGGTCTTGACGACCATATTTTCAATATCCGAAACACTTCTGGCGAGACCCTCGCCACGGATAAAATTGGCCTGATGGTTACGCTCGATATAGGCACCACCCGTATTCTGGTTGTTACTTTCAAGGGTCTGGAAGACGTCTGAAATGGTAATGCCAATGGCGCGCAACTCGTCTGGGTCGACGGCCACTTCGTATTGTTTTTTGTTCCCACCAAATGCATTCACTTCCACAACACCGGGAACCATCGCCATTTGCCTGCGGACAATCCAATCCTGAATTGTTCGCAGTTCGGTAGCCGAGTAGTCGTCTTGGTATCCTTCTTCAACTTCAAGCGTGTACTGGTAGATTTCGCCCAACCCCGTTGAGATTGGCCCGATGGACGGTTGGCCAAAACCTTCGGGAATCTGTTCGCGTACTTCGGTCAGTTTTTCGGAAACGAGCTGTCGAGGTAGGTAGGTTCCCATATCATCATCGAAAACAACCGTTACCACGGAAAGTCCGAAACGAGATACCGAGCGGATTTCCTTAACGTCCGGTAAGTTGCTCATCGCCACTTCCACGGGATAGGTCACGAACTGCTCTATATCCTCTGTACCCAAATTGGGCGATTGCGTGATGACCTGTACCTGATTATTCGTAATATCCGGCACAGCATCAATGGGAACCTGGGTCATACTGTAGATACCGGCACCGATAAGTGTCAAGGTGAGCAGACCGATAATAAATTTGTTATTGATTGAAAAATCAATGATTCTGTTAATCATAAAAGAATGGTATTAATTCAGTTGAAATATTGAGGTGCATTCACGAGCAAGCGCAAACATACCTTTGAAGTTTTCAAAAGTTGAAAACTTCAAAACCGGATATAGCTATCCTGTAAAACTGAATTAAACCTGTGGGGGCTGAAAGAGAGAGAAAGTAATATCCTTACCTATACTGTCGAAGTGGGCAAAGTTATCCTGAGGAATGGTCGCTTTAAGCGGTTCGAAGTTAGCAATACCAAAGTGTATGGTGTGAACGTGACAGCAATGGCACTGGCAGAACGGTGAGCAAAGTTCACAATCATCCCCGTGGTCACCGTCAAAATCAACTACCGAGACGGTTTGGGAATCGTCGGCAACATTCTCTGAATCGCTACAAGGCACTAAATTGAGCGCCAAGAAGTAAATCGATAGTATGATTGCCATAACTTTCACGATGCAAAGATAACAGAATTTCGGTGCAACGGGGTTGCAAAATAAAATAGACACCCGTTTAAAAATTCACGACACTTTCAAGTGCATTATCCGCATCTTTATGAATAAAGTTGGATTGATACTTGATTGTTGTAGTTATGGAAGAATGCCTATAAAGTTTCTGAAGCATTTTTATGGGAATCTTATCCTCTGAGATATGCCCAAAGCTATGTCTTGCTATGTGCATAGTCACCTTTTTGGTTATCTCAGCTTTTAAAGCAGCATCCTTTAGATATTTGTTGAATTTCTTATTGGCTGTTTTAACTTTGGCATATACATCCTTCGGGTCTTTGAGGTTGGCTTTTTTCATTTCAGGAAACACAAAATCATCGTCACTGTTTCTTCCATTACGATAATGTTCTAAAATGTCGTTCGCCTTGTCAGGTATTCTAAGGGATAATAATTTGGAATTTTTATCCATTCGATAATGAAGTCGTCCATCATAAATATCATTCCAACGAATTTTAAGGACATCGGCTGTTCTTATCCCGGCAAAGTAAAAACTGAAAAGCCAGACATTTCTAGCGTGCTTCTCATTGTCACTAAGATTTTCAACACTTTCTAATGATACAATTTCTTCTTTCGTAAGGCCTACTTTCTCAGTTTCAGGAAATTTTATACGTATTTTATCAGAGCCAAAAGGATAGAGTTTTTTATCAACAATCCCCATCTTGATTGCTCTATTATAAATGGTTCTAATAACTACAAGGTTGTTCACGATTGACCTTTCGGAAATCTTTCTGGTAGCCATTAAATAACTTCTGAATTTTCTAAGAAATTGTTCATCAATTTCCTGAAAGGTCAGCTGCCTTGATTTCACAAAACTCAAAACGTGGTTTACACGAGCTTTGTCCGCAGAATGGCGTGCTAGTTTTTTGTTTGTTTCCTGTTCATTTAAAAATTCATCAGCCACCTCAAAAAAGCTGGTAGATTTGGACGAGCTATATAGCTTACTCTTAATCTGATTAGCAGTAATGTCTTTCTTTTCGGATTGTAGTTCCAATAACTTTCTACTGGCTTCGCTGAGCTTTGTGCTCAGTAAATTATTAAGCCTTGCAGCGTTTGGATGTGATTTCTTAACACGAATATTTTTTTCATCCCAATCTTTTATGTCAATATAGTGGCCGATGTAGTGATAATTGGAACTACGATTTTTTGTGATTCGAATAGCCAAAGGATAAAGCCCTTCCTTATTTGGTTTTTTTCTCAGGACGATTTTTACATTTGAAGCCATATCCAATGATTAATTTAGGATATAAAGTTAATCAATTTTGGTACAACATAGGTACAACAAATTTTAATTTTAAAGCACATCATATAATTTTAAATAAAATTAAAAAACTCATAAACAATTGATTATAAAATATATTGTGAGAAATTAACTAAAAATACACTGGATTCAAAATCCAGTTCCTTTGGAGTGTGGGTTCGATTCCCACCCAAGGTACAAAAGACCCTGTTAATCATTTGATTGGCAGGGTTTTGTTTTTTTGATCAGTAGTATTAATTGATTAAAGTAATAGAAAATTGTTTTTGTACGGTCCGAAAAAAAGGGAAGGCTACAAAAGGGGTAGGGCTACAGAGCCTGTGCAGCGTTTAACGAAACGGCCGACGAATACCTTTAAAACAATAAAAGTGTTAGGAATAATTGTGCATCATCGGTCTCGCTTATCGCAAGTTGGTGGAGTACGGGATGAGGATTTATCGGCTCAGTATCGGTTTGTTTGTTAAGTCAATTATTTTCTTTCTAAAGGTGTCGTCTATTGGTGATAAACTGTTGTTGTGCGCGTTTTATTGTTTTTGCTCGGTTCTTGTTTCGAATAATTTTTTGGTTAAAACTTCAACTATTTCTTCGGCCTGATTATTTAAATCCTTTGTTTGATCAAAGCTTAATCCACCAAGTTTATGTGTATCATCAAAATATCCAGGATAATTATCTACGTACCAAATAGGAATTATTGAGTTTGTTCCAAATCTTTCTTTGAAATTATCTGATTCGAATTTTGTCCATATTTTTTTTGGATAATCCTTACTCATTAAAACGATTACATAAAAGGCTTCAGATTTATAGATTGGAGCTAAATAATCCTCTACATTTTCAGCAAGAATTCGTGCCTGTTCGTTTTTATCGTAAAATACTGATACTTCTCTCTCTAAAAGAAGATCATTAATCTTGGAGGCCAAATCTCTATTTTCACCAGCAAATGAAAGAGCATAGTCGTATTTGTTACTGAATGAAAGACTTATGTATCCTACCTTTTTGGAAAATTTTGACCATAAAATATTCCTTAAATAGAACATGAACTTAGGGTCTTCAACCGCCAATACTCTAGAATTAGGATCATAATGAATAACATCCTTAAGTTCTTCATTATCTCTAATTATACCTTCAAGAAATCCTTTATCTACGACTTGAGAAACACTTAGTTTATTATCTGGATACTTTAGGTAGATATCATCTATTTGAATTGACCATTCTTCCGATAAAGACAGCCAATATAATAGGTGAAGATATGGAGCTCTTCCCTCTCTTCTTAATCGGTTCCCAACTGCAAATTTTCTTGCTTTTGGATAAAAAATTCTTTCGAAATCTGAGAGAACTTTTTCTTTTATAACTTCTATACTCTGATCTATTTTTGTTTTATCGGAAACAGTTTCTAAAACATGGGCTTGAGTACATGTTTCTTTTGAAAGTAGCTGGGCGATATGAAAACTACCTTTTGCTAAATTTATAATCTCCTCTTTCGTATTAAAATTTATGTTCAGGACTTTTTCTCCAAGTGAAATCAGTTCGGATATTTTATTCTCTGGATTCTGCTCAAATTTTATGGTATCAATTCTATTATTTAAGTCACCAGCAATTTGAACCAAAGAATCACCTGCTTTATTGATTCCGATTAATATAAGTTTATCATCGGTTCTTTCTTCATCGGCCAGAACTTTCATATAATCAGCTATAGCAGATTTTAAGTCTAATTCCAATAGATGAAAATCATCGATTATTACTGTACCCAAATTGTCAAATTCAGGCAGAATTCTTATAAATTCTAAATCATCCTTTTTTCTCGCCGTTAAGGAAGTAATATTTGCATTTAGTCCTAATTCTTCAATAACTTTTATTACGCATGTAGTTTTTCCAATTCCAGATGGTCCTTCAACTACCAAACATCTTCCTTTAGTTCTCAACGAAACTAATATTGAATTATACTCAGCTGGTTTTACAAATGTATATGTGGGAATTCCAGATGTTTTAAAAACATCTTCTAGATATGCTTTCATAGGTTAGTTTGTGGTTACAAGATATAAATTTAATGGAAAGTTTAATTTTAGTGTAGAAAGCTCTACAACGCAGGACTATATGTAGTCGTGCGTTTGGATTTTTGTTTTTCGCACCGGTAAGGTACGTAAAAAAGAAAAATACAAAGGAGTGCACCAGATTGGGTATCCGCCAGAATGGCTTTGTCGAGCTGGTAGCAATTCGGTTTCACTTTTAGGTGAATTGTGCACACGGGACGTGTATGATCAGTTGCGAGATTTTAGTACAGGGTTTGTCTTTTTGTATTGTGAATAATTGCTTACTGTATTTTCGGCTAGGGAAATCCGCTAGCAATGAATTATAGCCCGCGTGCGGGTAGTTTTTTATTCCTCCATTCTATTTTTCAAGTCCATTCTTTCATGTAGGATTCTTGTGATTTCGATTAAATCTTTTTCCAAGGTTCTAAAGAATATTATGTGTTTGTTTTCTTTGAACCCGAATAGGGTAGGGGTAATTCCAGCGTAGTTTTTCCCAAGTGTTGGATTGTCCGCAATCCATTTACAGGATTCCATAAGTTCCCGATAATATTTGTCCGCTTGTTTTTCAGACCATTTATCTGCGGTATATTCCCAAATTCCATTTAAATCGGCAACTGCTTTGTTGGTCAATTTGAATTTAGCCATTGGCTTTTCTCTTGGCTTTTAAATCTTTTAGATTTTTTTCCCAATCAAAGTCGTGCGCAATTCCACTATCGATTCCCTCTTGAATCGCTTTGCGTAGGGCAATCACCTTACTTTCCTCATTTTCCAGTAACCTAAGCCCTGCACGAATTACTTCGCTCACATTTTTATAGCGTCCCTCAGAAATTTGTTCATGAACGAATTGGTCAAAGTAAGTACCTAATGATATCGATGTGTTTTTACTCATTGCAACTAGATTTTGAATAAAAATACCAATAATTGGTAATATTTCAAAATTACAGGCAGCGCAGGACTATATGTAGTCGCGCATTCGGATTTTTGTTTGTCTTAAGGAAAGGTACGCAAAAAAGAAAAATACAAAGGAGCACACCATATTGCATACCCGTCAGGAAGGCTTTGTCGGGCTGGTAGCAATTTGGGTTCACCTTTAGGTGACCGGGCGAAACGACCAATGAAAACCTTTAAAACAATAAAAGTGTTAGGAATAATTGTGCATCCTTATTTGATTGACAGTCTTTTTATGTTGTTAAATTTTTAGGTCATAGGTTTTTTGGAAAACACCTTGGTACTGGTTTTCATATCGGCATAACGAGGGTCCTGAATGTAGTCTTGCTTTTGCATTTTTACTACCTCAATGCTCAAAAAACCAAATTCACTTACCACCTTGCCGTAAAAACGGTATACCCCTTTGCCCCTGAAAAAATAATTGGCAGCTACGGGCGGAAACAAAACAGTATCGAAAACCTCTCCTTTTTGATCTACCAAGGTGGCAAAATGCATTCGCTTACCATGATGGGTCTTTGTATTTTTTACCGTTACCAAATAGCCATAAATATCAATATAATTGTTTAAGAAACGCTCTAAGTCGGCAGCACATCTATTGTTTTTAGGCGGTTCTGCCAATATATCGAACGGGCTGCACAAGCAAAAGCCCAATAGTTCAAGTTCGGCAAAGGCCGTTTCTAAATGGGTGGTATGCAGGTGGGGAATCTTAAAATCTTGATGTTTGGGCGGAAACAGTTTCGGGTGGTCTATTTTCGTGCTTTTGTTGAGGAATAAATGGGCTTTCCAGAGTAGTTGATGTTTGTTGACCCCTGTAAACCTAAAGGCGTCAATACGGATTAAAATACTTATCTGTTCTATGGAAATGCCTACCCGATCCAAAAAATCTTCCAGGGAAGAAAAACTTCCGTTTTTGCCCCGTTCTTTTAAGATACGTTCAGACACCCGAAGTTCCAGCTCCCGCAAGTAGCCAAATCCTAAAAAAATATCCTTCCCATAAATAGCATTTACATGAAAACTTTGGTTGACGCAGGGCGGATGTATAATACCTCCCAACATACGTGCTTCATGTACATAGAACTCCGCGCGATAAAATCCGCCGCCGTTATTGAGTACGGCCACCATATATTCCAAGGGAAAATAGGCCCGTAAATAGAGGGTCTGATAACTTTCTACCGCATAAGAGGCCGAGTGCCCTTTGGCAAAGGCGTAACCTGCAAAACTGGCAATCTGCTCCCAAACTTCAAAAATGACACTGTCTGGCTCCCCTTTTTTTCGGCAATTGTCAATAAATTTTAAACGGACTTTGTCAAACTCTTCCCGAGACCGGAATTTACCGCTCATTCCCCTGCGGAGCACATCGGCTTCGCCCAAATCCAAATCCGCAAAATGGTGCGCCACCTTAATGACATCTTCTTGATAGACCATGACCCCGTAGGTTTCCGGCATAATATCCAACATCACCGGATGTCCTTTTTCTTCGGCCCTGCCTTTGTTCCTGTGCCGTAGGATATACTCGCGCATCATTCCGCTTTTTGCCACTCCCGGGCGAATGATGGAGCTTGCCGCCACCAACCCCAAGTAATTATCCACTTCCAGTTTTCTCAAAAGCATGCGCATGGCGGGCGATTCCACATAAAAACACCCCATACATTGAGCTGTTTTAATCAACTCATTAACCGACCGATCAGTCTTAAACTTTCGCACATTATGAATATCGAAGCTGTTAGCCTTTTCAGGCTGATTGTAGGCTATGATATCCAAGGTCTCCCTTATTTTCGAGAGTCCGCGCTGCCCTAGAATGTCAAATTTAAAGAGGCCTACGTCTTCGGCAATGACCATATCAAACTGGGTAGTCGGAAACCCCTTGGGCGGAAGGTGTGTTGCGGAGAACCAATGCAAGGGCTTATCACTGATCAAGATACCGCCCGCATGAATGCTTAAATAATTGGGCATTCCCATCAATAATCGTCCATATTTGATGACCAAACGAGAAATATCATCGGAACTTTTTGGGCTATATCCACCTTCACACAGGGCGTCTATTTCCCGCTTTGGCAAACCGAACACTTTGCCCAACTCCCTAATAACCCCCCTTTCCTTAAAAGTGACATAGGTACCTAAAAGCGCTACATGCTCAAACCTGTCAAAAATATATTGGGTCATTTCGGGGCGATCGCGATGCGAAAAATCAATATCAAAATCTGGCGGATTGGCGCGGTACAGATTGATAAAACGCTCAAAATAGAGGTCAAGTTCTATGGGGTCTACATCGGTAATGCGTAAAAGATAGGCAACTATACTGTTGGCGCCACTACCACGCCCCACATAGAAAAACCCACGCTTTCTCGCTTCACTTACAATATCATGATTGATCAGGAAATAGGACACAAAGCCCATCTCTTTTATGAGTTTCATCTCTTTTTCCAAACGTTCTAGAATACCCTCCCCACCATCAGGATAGCGGTAGGGCAGGCCTTCTTGGCAAAGTTTTTCAAGAAGGGCCTCGTCTGCTTCTTGAGAGCCCAAATACGTACGCAGGTTCTGTGGGGACCTGTTTTCCGAGAAATCGAAAAAAATATGGCATGACCTTAGCAAGCTCTCCGTGTTTTCCAAAATATGCGGATGCTCAGAAAAAGCGGCTGCCAAATTGGTTATGGGAAACATTTTTTCGTCTTCGGAAGCCTCTTCGGTCTTTTCCAGTTGACTCAATAGGATATTGTTGTCAATGGCCCGGAGAAGTCGGTGGGCATTAAAATCACTTTTATGCCTGAAGGTAACCGGCTGTAGCACCACCAATTTATTCTTTAAATTGGATAGTTTTGAGAAGGGTAGTTTTCGTAAGTCCTTAATGGAAACACCTATAAACTCCTTCTCTCCCAAATGGTCTATTTCGTGCAACAGTACTTTTTCAAAAGGGTATACCACATAGGCATTTTGAAATTTGGGCGCCGTTGGGGGAATTTCTTTTTGCTGATGCAAATGCCGTGATAGAAAATTATTCAGCTCCATAAATCCCTCATTGTTTTGTGCGATGCCCACAAAGCAGGGGTCTATTCCGTTTCTAAAATCAATGCCCAAAATAGGCGTTACATTAAAATCAGGAGCCAAACGGACAAAATTGAGACAGGCCGAAGTATTATTGATATCGGTTAGTACTAAGCGGGTAACCTCGTTCTCTTGGGCCAAGCGCAGCAGTTCCTTTTCGGAAAATGTTCCGAAGCGAAGACTATAATATGTGTGACAATTTAAATACATATTTTTTGCCCAATTCAATTTTTACAAGGTCAACATACCGTAGAGGGTGTATTTATTCACTAGCCCCTAATCCCTAACTCCTAATCCCTAACCCCTAACCCCTAACTCCTGTCTTACTGCTTTCTATGCGCCAATACTATAGGCGGCCTACCGTCAAAAGGGTTTTGCATTCGCCCCACCGTTTTGGCTCCCATGCCCGAAGCCCTAATCACACTTTTATCACCGTAGCGTTTTCGAATATGGTCCATGGCGTGGTAGAGGCTCAGAATCTCCTCCGTATCATCAAAGAGATTGATCTGATAATTGCCCGATACTAAGTGGCTGAACCGTATACCTATTAATCGTACCAACAAGCGGCGGTTGTACAGCGATTTGAACATTTCCAATATTTTAGGAATGAGAATATGGTCTGCGCTTGTATAGGGAATACGCAATTGCTTGGAGTAGGTGTTAAAATCGGAATACCGGATTTTTACCGCGATACAGGCCGTTAATTTTTCTCCCCTTCGTAATTGGTAGGCCAGATTTTCGGTCATGGCGATAAGGATTCCTTTCAATTTTGTTACATCTATGGTATCCTTGTCAAACGTACGTTCCGTTGAAATTGATTTTCGGTCACAAAACGGAATTACCGGGGTGTGGTCAATGCCATTGGCCCGTTTCCATATGACTCCTCCGTTCTTGCCCAGCACCCGTTGCATCACGTCAATAGGCATTTCCTGTATGGTTCGTACTTGCCGTAAACCTAGGTTGCGAAGGGTTTGATAGGTTTTATCGCCTACCATGGGTATTTTTTTGATGGACAATGGGGCCAAAAAAGGCTTTTCAAGTCCGAAATCGATTTTTAATTGATTATCCGGTTTCGCCTCGTTCGTAGCCACTTTTGAAACCACTTTGTTTACCGATAGGCCAAAGGAAATAGGCAATCCGGTTTCTTTGGTAATACGCTGTCTGAGCTCCGATGCGTATTTGTAAGAACCGAAAAAACGGTCCATTCCGGTAAGGTCTGCGTAAAACTCGTCGATACTCGATTTTTCGAAAAGCGGTACTTTTTCTTGGATGATTTCGGTAACCATATCGGAGAACTTACTGTAGGTGCCTGCATTCCCCTTAATGGGAACGGCTTCGGGACAAAGTTCTTTGGCCATTTTCATAGGCATGCCCGAGTGTACTCCAAATTTACGCGTCTCATAACTACAGGCGGCAACTACACCACGATCGCTCAACCCCCCAACCAATATGGGTTTGTTCTTGAGCTCAGTATTCATACGCCGCTCTACGGACACAAAAAAAGTATCAAGGTCTAAATGTAAAATGGTCTTCTGCATAGCTGATCCAAAAAATAAATCGGGACAGCTAAATTATGGAATAATTCCATTTAATTGGAATATTTCCAATATAAGAGATGAAAATTAACAGAAATCAAAAGAGTGCGTTACTATCCTGATTTCTGTTAAAGTGTTTTTTCGTTTTCGTTTACAGGTTGATAGCTACTTTTCCGCCGGTTTCTACGGCTCTATAGATGGCATCGATTATTTTCATGTCTTTCAATCCTTCTTCCCCATCTAACGGAACAATGGGCTGTACCCCTTCAAAAATAAGTTGTGACATACCATCCATTTGCAAGGTTTGGTGCGTGATATGGGGCTGATCCAATTCTCCTTTATGGGTACGCCCTTTAATAGGACCGTAACCGGTAGAAGGTTTCATCTCTACCCATCCCTCGGAACCTGTCATAAAAAAGCGGTCCAGATGGCTCATATTGTAAGTGGACAAACAGTTGGCCACCGCACCGCTAGGGAAGCCCAACTGAAATTGAATGGTTTCGTCAACTCCTTCCTTGAATTTAATGGGGTCGGTTTTGGTTTCTTGGGCGGTCACCCAAATAGGCTCTTCGCCCAGCATGTAACGCGCACCGTTTATGGAATAGATGCCAATGTCCATCATGGCACCACCACCGGCCAATTCTTTGTTTAAACGCCATTGGTTGGGGTCACCAATAGTAAAACCCGATTGTCCCTGAAAGAATTTCACCTTCCCGAATTCCCCGTTTTGCCTCATTTTAATGACCTCTACCGTTTTAGGCTCATAATGCATGCGATAACCAATGAGCAAATGTACCTTGGCAGCCTTACAGGCATCGACCATTTCTTGGGCCTCATCAGCATTTACCGCCATGGGCTTCTCACAGATAACATGCTTTCCTGCTTTCGCAACCCGTATAGACTGGTCTTTGTGCAATCCGTTAGGGGTAATCACATAAACCGCATCAATATCCTTGTTGTCTTTGATAGCATCAAAATTCTCGTAGTTGTAACAGTTTTTTTTCGGAATATCGTACTTGGCCTGCCAGTCTTTTATTTTTGATGGAGTTCCACTGATAACGCCCACCAATTTTGCCCGTTTGCAATCTTTCATAGCTTCCGCTACTCGGGTACCATAACTACCAAGTCCCATAATGGCCACTTTTAAGACCGGACCTTGGTACGGTGCTTCGGTAACCGCAAAAAGAGGGTTGCTGTGGTATAATAGAGGTAGGCCAACTGCCGATACGGTCAGTTTTTCCAAAAAATTTCTTCGTGATGCCATAGTAGTGTTCTGTTTGTTGAATTCTAAAAGTAAAACATTCAATCGTAACATAAAATGTTTTATTTAGTGAAAGTAAAGCCGGCAATAACGGGATTGGGATAAAAGAAGGAGTTTTTCATTTTGCTAAATGAAAACCGTTGTGTACAGGAAAATCAAAATAATTAACTTGCTTGCCAACGGGAACAGCCCCAAAGTAAAACGTGAATCCGTTATGATAAGATTCAACGTAGGGGTTCTATTTTTTAAGAATACACCAAACAACCTTTTTTATGATGCAACTACCTTTCAAGTCTATTACCAAAACGGCATTATATAGTCTGATTTTCTTTGTCACATGCCATTTTCATGCACAGACAGTCAAAAACGGATTTGTAAAAACCACCTTGACCAAGGAGTTTCTTTCAGAGGGTGTAGCAACGGCAGATGTAAACAATGACGGTCTTTTGGATATTGTGGCCGGTTATTCTTGGTTTGAAGCACCAAATTGGGAACGCCATGAGGTGGCTCCCTTTAAGAGCTACGACCCTTACAAAGAGTATAGCGAGTCTTTCTTGAACTTGGGAATGGATGTAAATTTAGACGGTTGGGATGATGTTGTAATAGTAGGGTATCCCGGTGAAGGCGGATTTTGGTTTGAAAACCCTAAAAATGAAGAGGGCTATTGGACCAAACACATGATAGCGGATGCCATGGGTATTTCCAATGAGTCCCCAGGGTTTTTGGACATTGATGGAGATGGCCGCTTGGATATTTTGTGCGGAGATTATGAAAAAAGGCAAATAGTATGGCTTCAGGCTCCTAAAACAAAAGGGGAAACAGAATGGAAGCGCTATCCGCTTACCAAAGAAAATGTTTCTGGTACGGATCGGTATTCGCATGGCATTGGTTATGGTGATGTAGATGGTGATGGTTTCAAAGATGTATTGGTGACCAATGGATGGTTCAAGGGAACCGCAGATTTAAAATCAGGAAACTGGGAATTTCAGGAAGCCAACTTGGGAGAACCCTGTTCCCATATGTATGTATTTGATGTAAATGACGATGGATTAAATGACGTGTTAAGTGCTTCTGCACACAAATTGGGAGTTTGGTGGCATGAGCAGGATAAATCCGGTAGTTTTAAGACGCACTTGATGACCGAGACTACCTCTCAAACACATTCTTCCATTATGGCGGATTTAAATGGAGATGGAAGAAATGACTGGGTAACAGGAAAGCGATTTTTGGCGCATAATGGCAATGATCCCGGAGACGCAGATACACCCTATCTTTTTTGGATTGAATTTATGCCCGGCCAGAAACCTTATTTTAAGGAACATTTAATTGATTCCGATTCGGGGGCCGGACTCAATATTGCCATTGCCGATATGGATAAAAACGGAAAGCCGGATATCGTCATCGCTAATAAAAACGGTGTTTTTCTTTTCCAGAACATGTTGGAAGATAAGTGAAGCTGGTAATTTTTTAATCACATACCCAACATTTGAGGGCAATCTGCGTTATAGCAAGTACTACGGTTATGTTTGCCAATTAGAAATAGGGTAAGCATCGGGCAAAAATTTTTGGAGTGTCGTTTTTTAAAGCGAAATACATTTTTCTGTTCACAGTACTTCTCTGTTTTTGGGCAAATTCGTATGCCAAAAGCATGGTGGGTGTCCGTTCTATGCCTTTTGTACAACTGCAGGAAATACCTAGCGATTCCACGGATAAAAAGACTAAAATAAAAATTACCTCTCCCAATTCATCAACAGTTTGGGACATTACCCAACCAGCTAAGCTGGAATGGTCTACCATCAACATTGGCCCTGAGAAATCTATAAGGTTCTTTTTAGCATTAAATGATATGGTAGTACAAGAACTGGGTACTTTTAAAAATTCCTTTAGTGTTTCCGATATTATTCTGGCAAAGAATATCAGTACCGGCGATGCGTACCAAGTGGTAGGAATTGAGCTTTTTCCTGATAACAAATATCAAATTGCCAAGTTTGCCACTCCTTATTTTTCCATCAAAAACCCTATTTCAGATGCGAGAAAGAAGGCCTACGAGGAGAAAAATCGACAAAAACGGACACCCTCCCCTATAGCTGTAGAACCGGTCAACCAATTTGATGGCCGTAATATTACCTATGTAAAAGAAGTTGCTTTTGACAAAGAAGATATCACTATTGATATTTGGGACCACGGCAGGCAAGATAATGACATCGTTTCTATCTACCTGAACGGAAAAACAGTAATTGCCAAACACCTTTTGACCTATCAGAAAAAAAGAGTGAGCTGTAAACTCGAAAAAGGCAAGGCCAACGACCTATTTCTTTATGCCCATAATTTGGGCAACTCGCCGCCCAATACCGTTTCCATTGAGATTACGGATGGCAGTACTTCGGAAAAAATTATTCTCAATTCCGATTTAAAAAGCTGTGAAGCCGTTCAAATTAGTGTGAAGCCCTAGGCTATTATAAGCCCTTGTTCAAAACATAGGCGGCATCGTTCCAGCGTAATTCTTGCTTAAAGCGGTATAGGTCTGTCTTTTCATCAATTAATAAAAACTCAATATCCATGATTTCAGCAAAATCTTCCAACGATTCAGCTGATATGTTTTGGCTATAGCAGGTATGGTGTGCACCACCTCCGTAAATCCACGCCGCTGCGGCGGTCTGCAAATCTGGTTTTGGGTCCCATAGCACTCTGGCGACGGGCAGTTTGGGCATATCGTGTTCAATTTCCAAAGCCTCTACTTTGTTCACCAGCATTCTAAAACGGTTGCCCATATCAACAATGGAAGCGTTCAATGCCTTTCCTGCACCGGAATTGAATACCAAACGTACAGGGTCTTCTTTGCCGCCAATGCCTAATGGGTGTACTTCGCAGTGTACATCGCCATTGGCAATCGTCGGGCATATTTCAAGCATATGTGAGCCCAGACAACTTGATTTTGAGGGATGGAAATGATAGGTGTAGTCTTCCATAAAACTGTTACCGCCTTTTAGCCCAGAGCCCATGACCTTCATGGTACGCACAAGCGCAGCGGTTTTCCAATCTCCTTCTCCACCGAAACCGTAACCACTGGCCATCAAACGCTGGGTGGCAATACCGGGAAGCTGTTTCATGCCGTGCAAATCTTCAAAGGTATCGGTAAAGGCTGTGTAGCCACCCTCCTCTAAAAAGTCACGCATTCCCAATTCAATTTTAGCGGCATCCAATAACGATGTACGCATATTTCCATCGGATTTTAATCCTTCCGCCAGTTGGTACGTTTCTTCATACTCCTGAACCAACGTTTCAATTTGTTTCTCGGAGATGGCATCAATAAACTTCACCAAATCGCCTACACCATAACCATTTACCTCGTACCCAAATTTTATTTGAGCGGATACCTTGTTGCCGTCAGTAACGGCCACTTGCCGCATATTATCACCAAAACGGGCTACCTTCATTTTTTTGGAATCGGCTACGGCACAGGTGACCCTGCACCAGTTGGCAATTTTCGCGATAACGGATTCGTCCTGCCAATGTCGTACGACCACTTTTCTGTTCATTCGCATGCGCGAGGCCATAAAACCAAACTCGCGCCCCCCATGAGCTGACTGGTTCAAGTTCATGAAATCCATGTCAATGGAGCCCCAAGGAATATCTCTATTGAACTGGGTGTGCAAATGAAGAAATGGTTTTTGTAAGGCTTTTAAACCGGCAATCCACATTTTTGCAGGGGAAAAGGTGTGCATCCAAGTGACCAAACCAACACAATTCTCTGTGTTGTTGGCTTCCATACAAAGCCTGTATATTTCATCCGGCGTTTTTACGGTAGGTTTATGGAGTACCTTTACAGGTATATTCTTTTCTGCATTTAAAAATTGGGCAATCTCTTGAGAATGGTTTGTAACCTGTTCTAGGGTTTCAGGGCCGTAGAGGTGTTGGCTTCCGGTCACCAACCAAACCTCGTAATGGGAAATATTGATCATTATTTACTTTTTATTCTTTATAAACTTAGGGTACTAAAGGAAATCATTATGTAAACTACAATTAAGAGTACAATGACGGAGGTAACAATATCCCAAATATTGTAACTGCCTTTTCCTTCTTCTTTTTGTTCAGCGGAAACGCTACCGAATGTCAAGCCGGCCAATTGGGTTTGGGACGGTGCAGGATAGAACATACTTACTACAATTGCTATGGCGATACACATGGCGAAAAAGTAGGCCCCGAATACCAACCAGTTGATATCGGCCAGTTGAAACATAAAACTACCTTCGGCAAAACTGGACTTTAAAATTTCCAAAGTCAACTTGGCAAAGCCAATGATGAAGCCGCCCACCAAGGTGGCGATAGCGCCATTGGCGTTGATTCGCTTGTAGAAAATTCCTAAAAGGAACACTGCCGCAATCGGGGGCGAAATGTATGCCTGTACGTTTTGCAGGTACTCGTATAATCCGTCGGATAGGGTAGTGATAATAGGAATCCAAAGAAGACCCAAGCCAACCACAAAGAAAGTGGCTATTCGGCCTGTTTTTACCAATTCTTCTTCTGGCTTTTCAGGTTTTAGTTTTTTATAAATATCCAAGGTGAAGAGGGTGGAACACGAATTGAAGACCGAAGCCAAAGAGCTCATTAAGGCCGCTAAAAGTCCCGCAGCTACTAAACCTCGTAGACCAGAGGGCATTAAGTTACTCATCAACACCGGAAAGGCCTCATCCGGGCTGTCCCAATCCAATTTTCCTTGCATTTTAAGCCCCAAAGCAACTACGCCGGGAATCAAGAATAGGAACACTGGCATGAGCTTGAGCAACGCCCCAAAGATACTTCCCCTTCTACCTTCCTTTATATTTTTTGCGGTTAGTACTCGTTGTACAATCACCTGATCGGTACACCAGTACCAAATACCCACTACGGTACTGGTAATGAACAAAGGCAGCCAAGGATAATCAGGGTCAGAATTAGGTCGCCACATATTGAAATAATCGGCACCAACGGTTTCTTTAAGTTCCCCCCATCCGCCTACGGCGTCCAATCCTAAATAGGTAAGAATTCCAGCGCCAAAGACCAATACTATGGCTTGAATAGTTTCCGTATACACTACAGCACGCATCCCGCCCAGAACGGTATAAAGCCCCGTGAGAACAACCGTTGCTACGGCCCCAATCCAAAAAGGAATTCCCAACAGAGCCGAAACGACCACCCCACCGGCATAGATTGTGACCGATACTTTGGTCAAGATATAGGCAATCAATGAAACGATAGACAATACCCAGCGAGAGCGGGCATCAAACCTTCTTTCCAAAAATTCTGGCATGGTGAACACCCCGCTGCGCGCATAAAACGGCAAAAAGACCCAGCCCAGCATAAGAACGAGCCAAGCGTGCAATTCATAAATAAGCAGCGGCATTTTGTCTCCAGCCCCGTTTCCGGCGAGACCTACTACGTGCTCAGAGCCAATATTGGAAGCAAATATGGAAGCACCCACCACGAACCAGCCAATATTTCTACCGGCAAGAAAGTAATCTTCCGTATTTTTTTGTTTTTGCATGATGACCCACCATGCCACTCCTAAAAGTACCAGAAAATAGAGGGCAATTACCACCCAGTCCAGCGTATCCAATCCTTTCATAATATCGTTTTAGTTGGTTGAAAAAAGGTTCTTATTCTTGACCGTAATAGGAGTTACCCCCATGTTTGCGTTCAAAATGTTTCTTTTTAAGAGCTTCTTTGAGTTGTTTTGCATTTGGGTTGATTTGCAAAGTTAGGTGGGCCATTTTGGCTACCTCTTCACAAACCGCACTGTTGTAAACCGCTTTGTGAGCGGTTTTTCCCCAGGTAAATGGGGCATGATTGCCTACCAAGACCATTTCAACCTCATTATGGTCAAAACCACGTTCTTTTAGGTAATCTATTATTTGATACCCGGTCATGTGCTCATAATCTCCTTGAATGTAATCGTCTTTCATAGGAGGCGCACAGGGGATGTCTGATGTCAAATGATCTGCATGGGTGGTGCCAAAAATAGGAATATCCCTAAGGGCCTGTGCCCAAGCCGTTGCGAAGGTGGAGTGTGTATGCACTACACCGCCAATCTCGCTCCATTCTTTATAAAGTACCGCATGTGTTTTAGTGTCGGATGAAGGTCTCATATTGCCTTCCACAACATTGGCATCAAAGTCACAGATGACAATATCATCTACTTTTAAATCGGCATAAGGTACGCCACTCGGTTTGATGGCAAAAACGCCCTTATCTCTATCCACCGCACTGGCATTGCCAAAAGTGAACAATACCAAGCCAAGCTCTGGCAATCTCATATTGGCTTCGTAAGTTTCCTCTTTTAAAGTTTGATATACGCTCATTTTACAGCTTGTTTCATGATGTGAGGTTCCATTACTTGGGCCAAGGCATTGTACTTTTTGTAGACTTCTTTGTAGGCCCCTACTTTAGAAGCTTCGGGTTGGTACACTGTTTCAAAATCACTTCCCATTTTTTCCATAGCTTCAGGAACATTTGTAAATTTTCCGGCAGCGACTGCACCAAAAATAGAAGCTCCTAGTGCACAGGCCTGTTCGGATTGTACCACCTTAATAGGCATGTTGAGTACATTAGCCATCATCTGCATGATAAAGGGTGATTTTTTGGCCACTCCGCCCAAAGCGACCACTCCTTTGATAGGAATACCTTCGGATAAAAATCGGTCTACGATTTTTTTGGCACCAAAACAGGAGGCTTCTACCAAGGCCCTAAATATTTTAGGCGAAGTACTTCCTAAATTAATTCCGGCAATGACCCCTTTTAAATTTTGATTGGCATCAGGTGTTCTTCTGCCGTTCATCCAATCCAACGCCAGTTCACCTGAAGCTCCAATAGGTTCTTTTTCAGCGGCCTCGCTCAGTTGGGGAATGATATTTTTAATGGCCTCATCAACCAATTTTTTCTTGGTACTATCATCAATTAAAGCTGAATTGCCTATCAACTCCTTAATGGGCCATGCCAATAGTCTTTCAAACCAAGCATAGATATCACCAAAAGCGGATTGTCCAGCCTCAAATCCCAACATTCCAGGAATGACCGAGCCATCTACCTGACCGCAAATTCCTTGTACCAGTTTTTCTTTTCCTTCCAAAGGAGCTACCAAAATATCACAAGTGGATGTACCCATAATTTTGGCCAAAAAATAAGGTTCTGCCTGGGCGCCAACCGCACCCATGTGGGCATCGAAAGCGCCAACGGCCACTTCAACGTTTGTTGATAAACCTAAACGTTCCGCCCATTCGGCACTTAAGTTCCCTGCCGATACATCAGCGGTGTATGTTTTAGTGAACATTTGGTCTCGCAGCCCGTCTAAAATCGGGTCAAGGGCAGTAAAAAAATCGTTGGAAGGGAGTCCGCCGAATTCTTCATGCCAAAGCGCTTTATGCCCAGCAGCGCAACGGCTGCGTTTCATCTCTTTTACATCAGTGCCGCCGGTAAGCAAAAAAGGCACCCAATCACAATGCTCTACCCACGAATAGGCGGCATCCAATACGGACTTATCAGCACGGGAAACATGTAAAATTTTAGACCAGAACCACTCGGACGAGTATATGCCACCCTCATATTTAGAATAATCTATTTCCCATTTTTTGCAGAGTTCGTTTATTTCTGCAGCCTCTTTAATGGCTGTATGGTCTTTCCATAGCACAAACATGGCGTTGGGGTTTTCCTCAAATCCTTCCGCCAAAGCCAGTGGGGTTCCTTGTTCGTTAACCGCTACGGGGGTTGAGCCTGTGGTGTCTATTCCAATCCCTACAATATTCTGAACTACATCATCTTCAACTTGGTTAAGAACATTTTTAATTGTCTGTTCTATCCCTTCTATATAATCCAAGGGATGTTGACGAAACTGATTGGTGGAGGGGTTGCAATACTTGCCCTCTTCCCACCTTTTATAATAATGTACGGAGGTTGCCAATTCTTGTCCGTTTGATATGTTTACCAAAAGGGCGCGAACTGAGTCCGATCCAAAATCCAAGCCTAAGCTATAGTTATCCAAATCCATGATAAGAAAAATTGAGGTACCCTCCACTATTTGGGTGGCCCCAAATACGGTAAGTTTCCTATGCTGTGTTTAGTTGATTATATGTTGAAGTTTTTTACATAATTATATTTGTCCTCATCAAACTTGTAGAGGTAGGCACCTTTTTTTGATTCGGTTTTGTCCTTTTCATTCAGTTTGATTAGAAAATCCATGGAATTCAGTTTTTTTCTAAAGTTCCGTTTGTCTATTTCCTCACCTAAAATGGCTTCATATAATTTCTGAAGCTGAGGCAGGGTAAATTTTTCCGGTAAAAGATTAAAACCAACAGGACCGCTTTTCACCCTTCTTCGGAGTCTTTTCATTGCAGCATCGATCATCTCCTTATGGTCAAAAATCAGTTCCGGTAAATTATCAATAGGAAACCACTCCGCTTTATAACTCTTGACCAGTTCATCATTGTAATCCTTCTTTAGAACCAGGGCACTATAGGTTACTGAAATTACCCGTTCATAAGGATCTCTTTTTGCTTTACCGAACGCCCGTACCTGTTCCATATAAACATCATCTAAGCCCGTAAGTTCCGTAAGGACCCTGTGGGCGGCATCATCTAAATCTTCATCGTTATGAACAAATCCGCCAATTAATGACCAACGGTCTCTTTCAGGCTCAAAACTTCTACTTACCAACAGTAGTTCTAAATTACCGTCATTGAAGCCAAAAATGAGGCAATCTACTGCCACTGTAATTTGTTGGACTTCTTTATAAGCCCTGTTTATCTGAAATGGTTTTTGCAAAGCGTTTCAAATTTGGAGTTAAATATAGGACAAAAAATATAATAGTGTTTTGTTTACACTTTTAAATATTTAAAATTTGTAAACCTAAAATGGATTTAAAAAAATCACTATTTGCTAAAATACGGTTATTTGTTGCTTTTACCCAGCGTTTAAAGTCAAAAGAGTGATGAATTGATAATAATGAAATTGTAAATAGAGCATCCGGTCTAATTTTTTTATCTTTCTAAGAGTAACCTTTTGATTTTCAATATGAATAATAGCTTGGATGTGTCCTCTAGAGCTTAGAGTTGTTTAATTATATAGTATAAGTTTCAGTTAGGAACTCTATTTTGTTGGGAACCTCAATAGCGCCAATATTTTTAAAAAACCTAACATAGAAAGACCTAATGCCATGAAGAAACATCGAATTTTTACCACTTCATTTGCCAGTGTGTATCCTCATTATGTTGCCAAAGCTGAAAAGAAAGGCAAAACCAAGGAAGAGGTACACCAAATCATATTTTGGCTAACTGGTTATGATGAAAAGGGTTTGTCCGAAATTTTGGAAAACAAGACTGATTTTGAGACCTTTTTTTCAGAAGCACCTCAGCTCAATTCAAATGTGGATAAAATTAAAGGGGTCATTTGCGGATATCGGGTAGAGGAAATTGAAGATCCCCTCATGAAAAAAATAAGGTATTTAGATAAATTGATCGATGAATTGGCCCGGGGCAAGGCCATGGAAAAAATTCTTAGGTCTTGACTGGTTCAATACTCCAGTAGTTCTATTTTTCTAAAATCGATGGGGTGACTGTTTGATTGTAAAGAAATGTAGCCGCTGGTGACTTCTGTTTCCCCATCCTTTATAAAAGCTTTTGCATATTCGTTTTCCGGATTGTAAACCGGGTCTGAGTAGTTCATAATTTCCTTGCCATTGACGTAATGGGTGACATGCCCATCTTTAATGTCAATTTCTATGGTTACCCATTGGTCTCCATGAAAGGTCTTGCTCACCTTTGCAGGATTACAAAATTCCTTACTGGGTTTTCCATCTACGGAAACATGCATGCCAATACCACAAATGGCCCCTAGCGGCCGGTCGTCCGTGCCATTCCCTCCATGAAGGTTATATTCCAGACATATAGGAAATTGCTGGTCTAGCTTAACAGTTTTTGGGTTTTGTGTGTGAATTTGCACTCCACTGTCCCTAAAACCCCATTCAGGAGCACCTGCGGCAGTTTCTCCCACAAAACGATACTCCGCCCTAAGACGGTAATTTTTCAACTCCTTGTCATAGAAAAGTGCACCAAACCGATTATTGAATTCGGGTCCGTACTGGTCATATCTAATTTTAAGAATACCATCTTCTACTCGAAAAGTATTGCCAAAATTCTCTCCTAAAGGATAGGAATTGATCTTCATTGTCCAGCCCTCTAGATTTTTACCATTGAATAGGGGTTTCCAATCCGCTGTCAATTTCTCGGTAACGTTAATAGAAGTATCGGATTCTTTTTGCGTTTGTTTTTCACCACAGGATACTGTTAGAATCAAAGAAAGGCTGATAAATAATCTAGAAAAGACTGTCATAAATAGTTGAGTATGGTTGATGCTCATAAATATACTTATAATACCGATGGAAGTTTCTGGTTTGTTCAGTCTATGCGTAAGTCGCCATTTTTAATAAGTCCGCCATTAACAGTATGGTACAGGACACTCTTTCATCTTGGGCACGTTATATTTGATTGGAAGTGAGGCATAAAAAGATTTAGAAGTTGGGTGTTGACGTCAGAATACTTTTGTACTCGAAAGACAATTGCTAGTAAACGGTTGTGTTGGTCACTTGCTTAAATCACTCGATTAAAAAGGAAGACAGAATATAAAATGGACTAATAATAGGATGAAAAAATTAATAGTAATAGCAGGGCTTGTTTTGGTGTGTCTGATTTCATGTAAAGAGCAACCCGATAAAACGTCCGATAAAAAAGCACAGATACAATATCCCAATATTGTATTCATCCTATCCGACGATCAAGCATGGACCGATTATGGATTTATGGGCCATGAGCATATCGAAACACCTAATATCGATAAGCTCGCTAGGGAAAGTCGCACATTTACCCGGGGTTACGTGCCGACTTCTTTATGTTCACCATCTCTAGCATCCATTATTACCGGTGTCTACCCCCGTAATCATATGGTCCTGGCCAACGATCGGGTGCTTCCGGGTGATGAAAAGAATGGTAAACCAGCGTGGACGCAATCTTGGAGAGCAAAAAACTATGAACCCGTAATCGAAAACTTCAAGAAGCTAAATACGTTACCCGATTTCTTAAAAGAAAAAGGGTATCTCTCCTTTCAGACCGGTAAATGGTGGATAGGTAATTATGAAAACGGCGGATTCGATTATGGTATGACGCATGGTAATCCCAATAAAGGTGGGCGACACGGTGACTACGGCCTCGAAATAGGCCGTAAGGGTATGGATACTCTTTATAGCTATATTGATTTGGCATTAGAAAAAAAGAAACCATTTTTTATGTGGTATGCACCCTTTTTGCCTCATGCTCCACACAATCCGCCAGAGGCACTTTTACAGAAATACTTGCCAAAAGCACCCTCCGAATATGTGGCAAAATATTGGGCCATGTGTGAGTGGTTTGATCAAACATGTGGTGACTTGATAAACTACATCGATGAAAAAGGGGAAACCGAGAATACCATTTTTGTTTATGTCTGTGATAACGGGTGGGTTCAAAATGAAAATAACAGTACTTACGACCCGGTTTCAAAACGGTCACCTTATGATTTGGGAATGCGAACACCAATCATGTATAAATGGAAAGGAAAGATTACTCCTGAAATTGATGCACAAAATTTGGTCAGTAGTTTAGATATGGTTCCCACTGTGTTGGACTTAATCGGTTTGGAACGCCCAGATGATTTAGATGGGATAAATGTGTTGAACGAGGCGGAACAGAATAAAAGAGAAGCTGTTTATGGGGAAATTTATGAGCATGATTTCAATACGGTTGAAGAAAGTCTTAATTACCGAATAGTGATGACAAATCCATATAAATTAATTCTCCCAAACCCTGAAAACAAACCAAATGAGAAGGTTCAGTTATTCAATATATATGAAGACCCCTTAGAAGAAAACAATTTAGCTCCTAACAATAAAGAAGTGGTAAGTGAGCTACAACAAATTTTGGAGGAGACTTGGGTCAACTGATTTATAATTGAACGGTACTTTGTTATACAATCAGTTTTAGACTAAAATTCTTTCCCTAGTTGTTCAGGTGGTAAATTTTTAAAAAGAAGATTTGTTAAGGGAAGATATTGGGTCTAACAAAAAAGAGCCTTGTCCTGAAACAACGCTCTTTTACGAGAACACTATATGAAAATGAAAAAATTACTTCTTGATTAACTACACGTCAAACTTACGCCAGTGTCGGATGTTTGCCAACAAAATGATGTGTGTGCCTGTAAATCTGTTGTGAGATGGCTTTTTGGTGTTATTTAGTTATTCTGACCGATAAATATTGCATTAATGCTGTTGAAGTGGGATACAGAAATCCCAGAATGGCACAAAACAAAAAAGAGTCTTGTCCTGAAACAAAGCTCTTTTACGAGAACACTATATGAAAATGAAAATATTACTTCTTAATTAACTACACGTCAAACTTACGCCAGTGTCGGATGTTTGCCAACAAAATGATGTGTGTGCCTGTAAATCTGTTGTGAGATGGCTTTTTGGTGTTATTTAGTTATTCTGACCGATAAATATTGCATTAATGCTGTTGAAGTGGGATACAGAAATCCCAGAATGGCACAAAACAAAAAAGAGCCTTGTCCTGAAACAAAGCTCTTTTACGAGAACACTATATGAAAATGAAAAAATTACTTCTGATTAACTACAGGTCAAACTTACGTTTGATAGGGATGTTTGGCAACAAAATGATGTGTGCGCCTGTAAATTTGTTGTGAGTAAGCTTCTTAGTGTTACATAGTTTTTTTATAAGAGGAGTATACCTATCATTGGCGGTCTTACTATCTTATCAATAAATTCTAGAGTGGCCCAAAACAAAAAAGAGCCTTGTTCTGAAACAAAGCTCTTTTACGAGAACACTATATGAAAATGAAAAAATTACTTCTGATTAACTACACGTCAAACATACGATGCCTTCGGGGTCGGGGCAATAAATTGATGTGAACATGGCAATTCTTGTGGTGTACAATCGTATTTAAGAATTATACATTTATAAATTGATATTCAGATACACCGAAAGCCGATTTTTCAGTTCTACCTTTTCATTGTTTAAGTTTTGACTTATAGGAAGCATTCCTGCCAGACCCAAAGCAAAACGGTTGTAACTGGCTTCGACACTCACCCTGCCCAAAAAAACCTGGCCTTTGGTGTTGGCCACTGTTTGCCCATACTCCTTATTCGCCTCATAATGTTCTCCTGCTACTCCAATGATAGGGGTCAATGCCAGGTCTGATAGATAATAGGTTTTAAAGGCGTTGATGCCATAATTCAATTGGTTTCCGAACTGATACTCTTTGGGTTTCGGTTTTAAAGGTGTAATTGGCAATGGTGCTTATGCCCCAATTGAGGTAGGTAAAACCGTAATTGATGGCAGCGATGTAATCCCAACTTCCGTTCCCCACTTGACTGGGATTCACACTGCCCATCCTCAAGTCTACTTATCAAGAAAATGCGGGGAAACCTGTAATATCGGCACCGGTAATCAATAAATGAATATCGTGCGTGCCCTCGTAAGTTACAACACTTTCTAAATTCATCATATGGCGCATAATACTGTATTCGCCGGTGATGCCCATACCGCCCAATATCTGTCTCGCCTCACGGGCAATTTTCAGGGCCATTTCCACATTGTTCCTTTTGGCCATCGATATTTGAGCAGAGGTCGCTTTTCCTTCATTTTTTAATTGCCCCAGACGGAACGATAATAGTTGTGCTTTGGTGATTTCAGTGATCATTTCGGCCAATTTCTTTTGCTGCAATTGAAAAGCTCCAATGGGTTTGCCAAACTGCACCCTTTCCTTGGCGTATCTCAAAGCGGTGTCATAGCAATCCATGGCTGCGCCGATGGCGCCCCAAGAAATGCCATAACGAGCAGAGTCTAAGCAACCTAAGGGAGCGCCGAGTCCTGATTTGTTGGGCAATAGATTTTCTTTAGGAACTTTTACGTTATCAAAAATAAGCTCTCCTGTTGCCGATGCCCTTAAAGACCACTTGTTGTGGGTTTCGGGAGTAGAGAAACCCTCCATGCCTCGTTCAACGATAAGTCCGTGAATTCTTCCTTCTTCATTTTTGGCCCAGACCACTGCAATATCGGCAAATGGGGCATTGGAAATCCACAATTTCGCGCCGTTGAGCAGATAGTGGTCTCCCGCATCCTTGAACTTGGTTTCCATGCCACCCGGGTTGGAACCGTGGTTGGGCTCGGTAAGTCCGAAACACCCCATGAACTCTCCCGTAGCCAATTTGGGCAAGTATTTCTTTTTCTGCTGCTCGGTTCCATAGGCAAAGATGGGATACATGACCAATGACGACTGAACCGAAGCAGTGGAGCGAACCCCACTATCGCCACGTTCGATTTCTTGCATAATGAGCCCGTAGCTTATTTGATCCAGACCGGCACCTCCATATTCTTCTGGAATGTAAGGTCCAAAAGCACCAATTTCCGCTAGGCCCGAAAGAATCTGTGTTGGGAATTCCGCTTTCTGGGCAAAGTCTTCAATAATCGGGGAGACTTCTTTTTTTACCCACTGCCTAGCCGCATCGCGCACTAATTTATGCTCTTCAGATAGTAAATCGTCTAGGTTATAGTAGTCGGGAGCTTGGAATAAATCGGGCTTCATAGGTGATGCTTTTTATCAAATGTACTAATGAAATATAACATTTCATACAGGCATTGTTACATTTTAAGATAAAAATCTTTCGTAAGGTCGATGTATTCTTTTGTGTAATGATGGCGTTCTATTTCAATGGTCAATTCACTTATTTTAGGGACGCTTTCAGCATTTGTTAATTCTAACAACGTACGTTTGAATTCTGAACCTTCCCGGCCCTTTACCTGGGTCATCTTTTTAGGAAAAAGATTTAGGTCTTTCGCCATTTCAAGAAATGTTATTTCTTCTTTATGAGGAATGATGCAGCAAAAACGTCCCTTGGTAGAAAGTAGTTTGGCAACCCCTACTAACAATTCTTCAAATGGTAAAGAATTGTTTTGTCTGGCAATATCCCGTGAAGCATCACCACTCGTAACGTTTTCCGAGTAGAAGGGCGGATTGGAAACGATGAGGTCATAAGGCTCCTCTATTTCATCAACAAACTCGTCAAAACCTGCATGGTAGCAGAAGATACGGTCTCCCCAAGGGGAATTTTCAAAATTTTCTACGCACTGTTCATAGGCGTCTTCATCTAGCTCAATGGCTTCTATATCAGCGAAAATGGACATATCCGCTGTTCGTTGTGCCAACATCAGCGAAATGATTCCTGTGCCGGCACCAATGTCTAAAATAGTTTCTGGTTGATGTTTTAGTGGGGTCCATGCTCCTAATAAAACGCCATCCGTGCCAATTTTCATGGCACATCGATCTTGTTCAACGGAGAATTGTTTAAATCTAAAGGTTTCGGCCATTCAATTAGCTTTTGGTCACTCTACCTGGTTCACGAGTCTCGGAGCCCTCCATATCACGAAGGGAGTCCCCCAAACGACCCCGCATTTCATCGGCCAAGGTTTTTATTTTTTCAACAATTTCAGGGTGTTCATTCGCCACATTCATGGTCTCACTTTCGTCCGCTTCCAAATCATAGAGTTCAATTTCCTTTAAATCCACCATAGTGTAATTTCCAGGTAAGCCATCTCCTCCGGGCGTTCCGCCAATCATGGTTCTGTATCGATGCGGAAAATAGAGTTTCCACTTGCCATAACGTACCCCAAAAAGTTCATTAACGCGGTAGTAAAAGAAGTATGCTTCATGAGGACTTTTTGTAGAAACACCACTAAAAATAGGCCAGACGTTTTTACCGTCAATGGTTTTCTCGGGCAGTTTGCTGTCTGTTAGTTCAGCAATGGTGGGTAAAATATCGATGGCCATTACGGGCACGTCAACTGTTTGTCCACCTTCTAGCTGCTTAGGGTATTTAATGAGAAAGGGTTCCCGCTGACCACCTTCCCAAGCAGTTCCTTTTCCTTCTCGATATGGTTTGGCACTTCCGGCGTGGTTGCCGTAGGCTAGCCAGGGTCCGTTGTCCGATGTGAAAATGACGATGGTATTGTTGGTAAGGTCATTCTTTTCCAAGGCCTGCATGATCTGGCCAACGGACCAGTCAATTTCCATAATAACATCCCCATAAAGCCCTCTGTTGGATTTCCCTTTAAACTTGTCAGATACATATAAAGGAACGTGTGGTTGTGGGTGTGGCACATAAAGAAAGAAAGGTTTTTCTTTGTTTCTGTTGATAAAATCGACACTGTGTTCGGTTATTTGCGTCGTCAGCTGAGACTGGTCGGTCAAGGTATCAATTACCGTTTCATTTTGATATGGCGGTAAGGGACCAAAATCAAAAATGGGGCCCTGTTGCGGGTGAAGCGGCCACATATCATTGGAGTAGGGTATGCCGAACCATTCGTCAAATCCGTTTTTGGTTGGGAGAAAATCGGGATGGTCGCCCAAGTGCCATTTGCCGTAAATGGCAGTGGTATAGCCTTTATCTTTTAGCATTTCGGCTATGGTGGTTTCACTTGGGTGTAATCCTACGTTGCTATTGGGCATCATGGCGTTGTGAATACCGATTCTATTGGGGTAGCAACCTGTTAAAATTCCTGCTCTAGAAGCGGAACACACCGCTTGCGCGGAATAAAAACTAGTGAGTTTCACTCCGTCTTTGGCCATTTGGTCCAGATTGGGAGTGGCAATATCGTCGGCACCAAAAATACCTACATCTTGATAGCCCTGATCATCGGTAAAGATGAGAACGACATTGGGTTGGTTGGATTTCTGGGCTTTAGCTTCTTGTTTACTTGCATCTTTACAAGCGATAAATAGAAAGCAGAACGATAGAAGGGCTATCCAATTTTTCATGGTGATCGGTGTTTGGTGGTTTGGATTCCAAAAATAAGCAAAAGCTCTTAGGAATTAGTTTTGATTTATGGGAATTCAGTTAAAGCGGAAGGGGTTGGAGATAGGAAAAATTAAGTAACTTCATCGAACTCAAAAATCAACTTAAAATGAAACCAAAAAACTTAAATAGAAGAAAATTTTTAGGAAGCGCCGCCTTAGCTTCCGCAGGATTGCTTTTACCGACCCATTCGCTTTTTGCGGGACCAGCGATTATCAAAAACTGGAAGAAACCCAATTCAAAAATTAATGGCGTTCAAATAGGGGTTATTACCTATTCATTCAGAAGTATGCCCGATCAAAGTGCCGAGGCTACCCTGAAATATGTGGTGGATTCGGGAGTTAGTGCCATCGAATTAATGGGGGATCCTGCCGAATCCTTTGCCGGTAGACCTGAGAACCCGGTGGACCGCCGTACTTACTATGGCCTGCGACGTTCCAAACGAGACGGTCAATTGACCGAAGACCAAGAAAAAGAACTAGCGGATTTAGAGGCTCAGTCAAAATCATATGCCAAGCAAGTTGCGGAATGGAGAAAAAATATGTCGCTTGAAGATTTTATAAAGCTGCGTAAAATGTACAATGACGCCGGTGTTACCATCTATGCATTTAAGCCGAACGCTTTTAAGCAAAATCATACGGATGCCGAGATAGATTGGGGTATGAAAGCCGCCAAAATGTTAGGTGCGAATCATGTCACCGTTGAGCACCCAAGTGACGATGCACATACGGCAAGGTTGGGAAAATTTGCCAAGCAAAATAAGATTTACATGGCCTATCATGGCCATGAGCAGCAAACACCTACGTTTTGGGATACCGCTTTGCAACAATCAGATTACAATGCCCTTAATTTGGATATTGGCCATTACGTTGCCGCCGGAAACGATCAGCCATTACAAATAATCAAGGATAAGCATGCCCATATAAAAAGTATGCATATGAAAGATCGTCAAGTGCCGGCCAATAGTAAGGGAAATTTAGTTTGGGGCAATGGCGATACACCTTTAAAAGAAGCTTTGCAGCTGATGAAAACCAAGAAATATAAATTTCCGGGCACGATAGAGTTGGAGTACGAAATTCCCGAAGGCTCCAATGCGGTAACAGAAGTACAGAAATGTCTCGCTTTTTGTGAAAAGGCCCTTGGTTAGGAACGATTTTTCCAATCCGCGACCAAAAACAACATTGACTGGCTAATGGTTTGTAGCCACTGAATCTGTTCTAGAATGAGGTGAGCCTCTTGATACAGGCCTTCCTCTGCAATATTTGACTGAGATTCAGAAAGGGTGTGATGTTTCAAGCGACTTATTTTTTTATCAAAGGCATCATCGGTTTTTGTAGGATTTTCAATATTCTCGTTCCCAAGTAGGGCAATTGCCCGCGATAGATTGGTCTCAACATGGCGGGCTATGGCATGAAAATCAGCTGAGGCCTCCGTGGTGGAATGTGACCTTATAAATCCATTTAAAGTGGATAGCGAAGAGAGTAACCGGAAATTTAGAACTACCATCTCGTAGGTTTTAGTAAAATCACCTTGTTTTGAAACGGGTTCTTGGGCTATTTCCTGAAATGAATTGCTGAGGTTGGAATTTTTGTCGAATGCCTGTTTGCGGGCAATCTGGTAATCTGCCGGCATAGCGCCTTTTTTAGTGTAATAGTCTACGATTTGTTTGAAATAATTTCGATTGGCATTCAAGCTATCCGATATTTTTTGCTCTATTTGGGAATAACTCCAATTGGGCCAAATCCACTTAATGGCAATAAACGATAGGGCGCCACCAAGTACGGTGTCATAAATTCGGTAACTGATCACTTCAAAAATATCCGGTTGTAGAATTCCGTAAATAAAAATGATACTAAGAGTCACAAAAATGGCACCTGCCATGTAGTTTTTTTGAATGACGGAAAACGCCAATACCAAGGTCACCACTCCTAATATACCATAGAGGTAAAAGTTGGACCAAAAAGAAACGATGATCATGGCTATCACGGCTCCAATGAGGGTTCCTATAATGCGCTCCTTCGTTCTGCTTTTGGTAAGTCCGTAACTAGGTCTCATTATGACCATAATGGTGAGCAGAATCCAATATTGATTTTGAAACTCAAGTACCGACCCCAAAAGAAAACCAAGTATCATGGTAATACTTAATCGTAGCGAGTGCTTGAAAATAGGAGATTTAAAATTAAAGTTGTCTTTCAATACCGAAATACTATAATTCTGCTGAGGGGCAAATTTTAAGGCGAATTCATTGTCTAAAAACTCTTGCCTATTGACCTTCTTTTTAGTAAGCAAGTCTTTGATGTTGTTCAGCCTTTTAAAAAGTTCCTCCTGGTATTCATAAAAGTTTTTAAGCATTAAATAATCCTCATCAAAACGCTTAACGGTATGGGCCTTCATTTCGTTGATGAGGTTTTTTGTTTGTTCAAGTATGGTTTCCGTAGTTTCTTTGCGGGAAGTAAGTACTGGTATGTTCCCAATTTTCCGGAGCTCGTTCGCCATCTGTAGTATCAACTGACTGAAAGATTTACCGTGTTTTGGATTGTTCTCAAAAAAAAGAACCATTCTATCATAACCGATGGGGTTGGCCAAAGCGGTTTCGAGAATTTCTACCAATTGCGCAAATACCAGCAACCGAACACCATGGTAATGGGACTGGTTGATGTTCTTCTGGTCCAGTAAAATCTCACGTAACGACTGATGAAGCTCAACGATGCGGTCTTGTTTTCGTATCAACAAAGAGCGGAGGTGATGGTGTTTTTCCTTTGGATCTATCAGTTGGCTTCTAACCTCAAGGAATTCAGCGGTGGCCTCAATAATGTTTTGAAGCACTTCTTCTACCTGGGATTTAGGCCTAAGTAATTGCCAACTACTCGCCAAAAACAAGTACCATATTCCCCCTAAACCTATCAGTAAAGAATATTCGTACACTTCCAGTTGTTGGGGATTAAAGGCGAAACTCAACACCAAGGCCATCAACCCAGAAAAGCCCACTAATGCTGCCCTAGGCCCGTAAATGGCCAAAAAGGAAACCGAGAAGCTGATAAAACCTAAAACAGGTAACAGATACCAAAGGGTCAAATCTAAATAACCACCTATTAAACTAATGCAGGTAATCAAGGCCGTGGCCACTAAAATTGAAATCGTATTTTTTCTAATGCTACCATTGGTATTGCTAGGGGAAGTCCATAAGGCACCAAGGGCTATAGATAGGCCTATTTCAAGGTAATCATAATTAATTCCGGTTAAAACGGGAATGACAATGGCAATGCCAAGTATAAGTGCTCTGGTAAAATCGCTGCTCTTCAGATAGCTGCGCAGCTTGAACCAAAATTTTGATAATTGAACGTTTTTCAAACCATTTTAATGTTTATGATTTCAATGGTTGCAAAAAAATAAAGGAATGGTGGTTTATTCTAAATATAGGTCTATTAAACCTTCTGGCGCATCAATATGCACCGTTTTGTTTTTTCTGTCTACTTTGGTCAATATCGCATCGGTAATAGGAATAAGGATTTCTTTATCTCCTTGGGCTACCAAAAGAATAGCTTGGGAAGTACTGTCATTTACCCCGGTGACTTTTCCGATAGGTCCCTTTGAGGCATCCGTTACGTCAAAATCGATGATTTCATGAAAGTAGAATTGATTTTCGTCAAGTTTGGGCAACATGGTGAGGGGTAAATAAAGCTCGTGACCCATAATACGGTCTGCGGCAGCTTCATTCTTTACCTCCTCAAAATCCAATCGTAGCAAATCGGATTTGTGCAAGCGACATCTATCAATAAAAAATGGAACCAGATTATTGCCTTTCATCAAGACAAAAACTGATTCCATGTTTTCGTATGCATCGGGTTCATCAGTATCGAGCTTTGCCAATACTTCACCCTTATAACTATATTTTGAAACGATTTTACCTAGGTAGAAACAATCTTCCTTGCGCATATCGCTTCTTTGTCAAATGCTTATTCAGCAGCTTTTTCCTCAGCAGCAGGAGCTTCTCCCTCTGCTTCAGCTTCGGCGGCAGGAGCTTCTTCCTCCACAACCTCTGCTTCAGCAGCAGCTTTTGCACGTGCTTCGTTTATTTCTTTTTCAGCTTTGAGGGCTTCCGCTTTAGCTTTTGCTTTCTCTTCGTCAAGACCGCTTACTTTAGCTGAAATCTTACCTTCTTTTTCCTCTAACCAAGCGTTGAATTTTTCTTCTACTTGCTCTTCGGTCAAAGCACCTTTACGCAAACCTACCAACAAATGCTTTTTAAGCATCACGCCTTTGTAAGAAAGAATGGCTCTTGCGGTATCAGTTGGTTGTGCACCGTTTTGTAACCATTTTACAGAACCGTCAATATCTAAATCGATAGATGCAGGGTTGGTGTTAGGGTTGTAAGTACCTAATTTCTCTAAGAACTTACCATCTCTTTTTGCGCGGCTATCGGCAGCAACAACCCAATAGAAAGGTTTGCCTTTTTTACCGTGTCTCTGAAGTCTAATTTTTACTGGCATATCACATTAATTTGTAGGGTGCCCGACCCAGGTTATTAATTCTTCTTTTCCCTAAAAAGGGCTGCAAATATACTTCATTTACTTTAACCTACAATATATTTTGCCCAAATCTATTCGCGTTCAGCTAATTGGTCTTTTACTTTGATCACTTTTGAGCTATGCTTTTCTTTCAAAAGCTTTATTTCAGCAACTATTTCCGGATGTTGTTCTGCTATATTATATTGTTCCGATGGGTCTACATTGAGGTTGTAAAGAATTGGTGTTGGGTGATTTTCGCGCTTACCAAACTGTCCATAGGCGCCTTGTGTACTAAAATGGGCCTTGTATTTACCTTTTCGTATGGCATAAATTTCTTGTCCCCGGTAATAAATCATATGGTCTCTAGGACTTTTTTCTTTACTGAAAAGCGTGGAGGCTAGGTCGTAACCATCCAATTGCCGGTCAGCGGGCAAATCCACACCTGCCATTTTTGAGAAAGTGGTAAACAGATCCATGGTGGAGCCCATATCGGAAATGGAACCTGGAGTAATATGGTCCGGACCCCAGAATATAGCAGGAACCCGCATACCGCCTTCCCAGGTGGTACCTTTTCCGGCGCGTAATTGACCGGCACTTCCCCCATTTAATTTAAAGGGTAGCCACGGTCCATTGTCGGATGTAAATACAACTATGGTATTTTCTGCCAACCCTTCCTCTTTTAAGGTTTTTAGGATGTTTCCAATGCCATTGTCAATTTCTTCCAAAACATCTCCATATAAACCTCTTTCGCTCTTGCCTAAAAATTCTTTGGAGGCAAATAGGGGTACATGCGGCAAGTTATGCGCCAAATAAATAAAGAAGGGTTTGTTTTTATGTTCTTTTATGTACTTCACCGCTTCATTGGAGTATCTGGTGGTGATGGAATTCTGGTCTGCAGGTCGCTCGATAATTTCAGTATTTCGGAAAAGAGGTACGTTAAAATGTTCGGTTTTGATTTCTTCATTGTTACGAGACCAATAGTCTTTGTATTCATCCCCTTGAAGCCTATCCATGTCATTGGAATAAGGGATTCCAAAATAATAGTCAAACCCGTGGTTGGTGGGCAAATATTCTTTCTTGTGTCCTAAATGCCATTTTCCGATGCAAGCGGTAGTGTAGCCTGCTTTTTTCATTTGCTCGGCTAGCGTAATTTCGGAGGCAGGAAGACCGTTAGCGGAATTTGGAAAAAGTACACGGTGCTTGCTGCTAGCCATGCCACTTCTAATGGGTAGCCTTCCTGTCAATAGAGCGGCCCTGCTTGGTGTGCATACACTGGCGCCAACATAAAAGTTGGTCCATTTTTGGCCCTCGAACGCCATTTGGTCCAAATGGGGTGTTTTAATGGTGGGGTGTCCGTAAATGCCCAAATCGCCATAACCAAGGTCATCTGCAAAAATGATGATAAAATTGGGTGGGGCATCTGCGTTTTGGGCATTGGTTTTGATGTGTAGGCATAAAAGTAAAATGATGGTCAAAAGTAGTTTTGGTGTAATTGAGTTTGGCATAAGTTAATTTTTAGAGGTTTGGAAGATACTAAAAATATGTCCGTCTAATTCCATTGATCGATGCGTTTAAATCCGTTAATAACTACTAAAAACTACATTTTAAAAATCTATGTTGTTTGTCTAATTTTATGGGCTCTTGTCCTGATGAATTTTTTTCTGTTCGGGTGACTTCAATTGTGTTGAAAATCAGAATTTTATAAATATGTATTTAGTCTTTGATACTGAAACTACCGGTCTTCCCAAACGTTGGGATGCCCCCATAACAGATACCGATAACTGGCCGAGGTGTATTCAAATTGCTTGGCAGTTGCACGATGAGATGGGTAATTGTATTGAGCATCAAGACTATTTGGTAAGGCCTGATGGTTTTAATATTCCTTTTGATGCAGAGCAGATTCACGGTATTTCTACCGAATTGGCGGAGCGAGATGGGGTGCCTTTACAAGAGGTTTTGGAAAAGTTCAATGCTGCCATGGCCAGAACCAAATTCATTGTTGGCCAGAATGTAGGGTTTGATGTGAATATTATGGGAGCGGAATACCATCGCATGGATGTTACTAATCCATTGCAGGAACTTCCGGTTTTAGATACTTGTACTGAAGATACGGCGGCCTTATGCCAAATTCCCGGTGGTAGGGGTGGTAAATTCAAATTACCTACGCTAACAGAGCTTCATGAATTTCTGTTCAATCAACCTTTTGCAGAAGCCCATAATGCCACGGCAGATGTGGAAGCTACGGCCAGATGTTTCTTTGAACTCATTAGAAAAAGACAATATCCTCTAGAAAAATTGGATGTTGCTCCTGGATATTTTGAGAATTTTTCTGAGGCGAATCCGCAGGAGATTCAACTGATTGGACTGAAGCACATCAACCTTAAAAAGGCATCCAAAAAAATTGCCGATGCCCTTTGGGAAAAGGATACGGGCGGTATTACCCAACAGGAAATCAAGGAAAACATAAAGACCCTTGAGAATGCCAGTTTTGCCCATCTGCACAATCATACCCAGTTTTCTATTCTCCAGTCCACCACCAGTATTCCCGATTTGATTGCCAATACGGCAAAAGCCAAAATGCCTGCGGTTGCAATGACTGATCATGCCAATATGATGGGGGCCTTTCATTTTGTAAATGGTGTTTTGAATCATAACAAAGGGGTGGCGGCAAGAAACGAGGCAAACTTGCAACGGTATGAAGCAACTAAAAATGGAACATTGGAAGAAGGGCAAGAACCTTTGAACGAATTGCCAGAGCCTGAGTTGGAGATTACACCAATTATCGGATGCGAATTTCAGGTTTGTGAAGACCATACCAATAAGTCCCAAAAAGACAACGGATATCAAATAGTGATGTTGGCCAAAAGCAAAAAGGGTTATTTGAACCTATCAAAAATGTCTTCCATTGCCTTTGTAGACGGAAAATATTATGTGCCTAGAATCGACAAAAAGATTATAGAGCAGTACAAAGAGGATGTAATAGTCCTAACCGGAAACCTGTACGGGGAAGTACCCAGTAAAGTTCTCAATGTAGGAGAAAATCAGGCAGAAGAAGCACTGCTTTGGTGGAAGGAAACCTTTGGTGATGACCTGTACATTGAAATTATGCGCCACGGCCAAGAAGATGAGGACAGGGTTAACCAAGTATTGATTCAGTTCGCCAAAAAGCACGATGTAAAACTGGTTGCCACCAATAATACCTATTACGCCAAAAAGGAAAATGCGCATGCGCATGATATCCTGTTGTGTGTAAAAGATGGAGAAAAACAATCTACACCTATAGGACGGGGTAGAGGGTATCGCTACGGATTGCCAAATCAAGAATATTATTTCAAGTCTTCAGAGGAGATGAAGGAACTCTTCAAGGATATTCCCGAGGCGATCATCAACATTCAAGAAATTATAGACAAGGTAGAGACTTTTACTTTGGCCCGGGATGTATTGTTGCCTGCATTTGATATTCCTGAGGAGTTCCAGTTTGAAGAAGATAAAATAGATGGCGGAAAAAGAGGGGAAAATGCCTATTTACGTCACATTACTTATGAGGGCGCCAAAAAAAGGTATGGGGAAATCACTCCTGAAATTGATGAACGACTTGATTTTGAGCTTCAGGTAATCGAGAAAACAGGGTACCCTGGTTATTTCTTGATTGTAGAGGATTTTATCAGAGCGGCAAGGGAAATGGACGTATCCGTTGGTCCTGGAAGGGGTTCTGCAGCAGGTTCCGCGGTAGCCTATTGTTTATGGATTACCAATTTGGACCCTATTCAGTACGACCTACTTTTTGAGCGTTTCTTGAATCCGGACCGTGTGAGTATGCCCGATATTGATATCGACTTTGATGACGAAGGCCGTGGCAGGGTAATGGAGTATGTAATTGATAAATATGGTTCCAACCAGGTGGCACAGATCATCACTTATGGAACCATGGCTGCTAAATCCTCTATTCGTGATACAGCGAGAGCTTTGGATTTGCCCTTGGGCGATGCCGACCGTATGGCAAAGCTCATCCCCAATATGTCTAAATTGAAAAAGATAATTGGGGTAGATGAGAAGGTTTTAAGAAGCAAGTTTAATAGCGAGGAAATTGAAAAAATTAATGAGCTTCTAAACATTTCGGAAGGTGAGGGGCTTGAATCCGAGACCTTGAACCAGGCCTATGTTTTGGAAGGCTCTGTGCGAAATACAGGAATTCATGCCTGTGGGGTGATTATTACCCCTGATGATATTACCAAGTTTGTACCTGTGGCCTTGGCCAAGGATTCGGATATGTACTGCACCCAATTCGATAACTCGGTGGTGGAAAGCGCAGGATTATTGAAAATGGATTTCTTGGGACTGAAAACCTTGACACTGATCAAGGATACCGTCAAAATTGTAAAAGCAAAGCACGGTATAGAGCTGGACCCGGAGAATTTTCCATTGGATGATGAAAAAACGTACGAGCTGTTCCAACGGGGGGAAACGGTTGGGGTGTTCCAATATGAATCTCCCGGAATGCAAAAGCACATGCGCTCGTTAAAACCTACGGTTTTTGCGGATCTTATTGCTATGAACGCATTGTACAGGCCAGGTCCAATGGAGTATATTCCAAGTTTTGTTGCCCGTAAGCATGGTACCGAAGAAATTGTATATGACCTTGATGCTTGTGAAGAATACTTGGCCGAGACCTACGGAATTACGGTGTATCAAGAGCAGGTGATGCTTCTTTCGCAGAAGCTTGCCGATTTTACCAAAGGTGAGGCCGATGTACTTCGTAAGGCCATGGGTAAAAAGCAAAAGCACGTACTTGATAAAATGAAGCCCAAGTTTATTGAACAGGCTTCTGCAAAAGGTCATCCGGTTGACAAATTGGAGAAAATCTGGAAGGACTGGGAAGCATTTGCTGCCTATGCCTTTAACAAGTCGCATTCTACCTGTTACGCATGGATCGCTTACCAAACGGCGTATTGCAAGGCTCATTATCCAGCAGAATACATGGCAGCGGTTTTGAGTAATAATATGAACGACATTAAACAGGTGACCTTCTTTATGGAAGAATGTAAGCGAATGGGCTTGCAGGTGCTGGGGCCTGATGTAAATGAATCCTATTATAAGTTTGCCGTTAACCAAGAAGGTGCCGTTCGTTTTGGTATGGGGGCCATCAAAGGAGTAGGTCGTGGTGCCGTGGAAACGATTGTCGAGAACAGAAAAAAGGAGGGGCCATTTAAATCGGTTTTTGACATGGCCAAGCGAATCGATTTAAGAGCCGCCAATAAAAAGGCATTTGAAAACTTGGCTGTTGCCGGAGGTTTCGATTCCTTTGGAGATACCCATAGGGCCCAATACTTTCATGATGAAGGTGATGGAATTACCTTTTTGGAAAAAGTAATCAAGTACGGAGCCAAATTTCAAGAAAATGAAAACTCTTCGCAAGTAAGCCTTTTTGGTGATGCTAGTGAAGTGCAAATACCAGAACCTATTGTGCCACCTTGTGAAGATTGGGGTACTATGGAGAAGTTGAGGAGGGAAAAAGAGGTGGTTGGAATTTACATTTCGGGTCACCCCTTAGATGATTTTAAAACCGAAATAAAATCTTTTTGTAATGCCGATGTATCTTGTGCCAGTAAATTGGAAGAGTATGTAAATAGGGAGCTTTCATTTGCCGGTGTAATTACGGATGTGCAGCACAGAACCTCTAAAAACGGCAAGGGATGGGCGGCTTTTACCATGGAAGATTATTCGGATTCCTTTGAGTTTAGGATTTTTGGTGAAGAGTATTTAAAATTCCGCCATTTCTTGATGCTTAACTCCTTTGCTTATGTAAAGGTTTTTGTGCGTGAAGGTTGGACCAATAGGGAAACGGGAAAAAAAGGGGATCCTAGAATGCAGTTCAACAGTTTTATGTTGTTGCAAGATGTGATGGAAGCCTACGCAAGAAAACTTACCATTAAATTGAATATTGATGATTTAAAGGAGGAAGATATAGTTCAACTAAAGGATACTTTGGTTACGCATTCCGGTAGTCATCCTTTAAATTTTGTCGTATATGAAATGGAACAGGAAATAAAGGTGAACCTGTCAAGTAGAAAACAAAAAGTTCAGATATCCAGTGAGTTGCTGGCTTTGTTGGAAGCACAGCAAGTTCATTATAAGCTCAACTAAATAGACCTACATATTCAGGGGTATAATAAATGATGTTAATAGCGTTATAGCTAAAATGAATTCTTATTGCGTAAGTAATACGTGCTTTATTTGACTAAATTTGCATAATTCTATAAAAACAAACAAAATGGCATTAGAAATAACAGACGCAACTTTTGATGAAGTTGTATTGAAAAGTGATAAACCAGTAGTTGTAGACTTTTGGGCGGCTTGGTGCGGTCCTTGTAGAATGGTTGGTCCCATCATAGAAGAAGTTAGTGATGAATATGACGGCAAAGCTGTTGTTGGTAAAGTAGATGTAGATGCTAACCAAGAGTTTGCCGCTAAATACGGTGTTAGAAACATTCCTACCGTATTGGTGTTTAAAGATGGTGAAATTGTAAACAGGCAAGTAGGTGTATCTCCTAAAAAAGTATACACAGACGCAATTGATGCGCTTTTGTAATCTGTTTGACTTTCTTGATATAAAAAAATCCCGCTTCTGGCGGGATTTTTTATTGTGTTTTAATTCAAGTTTTAGGTTGGAAGTTCTATAATTCTTTCGGGGCCATAAAATTTTAAGGCCACGAAGAAGGCTATGGTAGATAAAATCATCCCTACCATAAAAATGGTATAGGTCCATCTAAGTAACTTGTATTTTTTATCAAGCACCACTCCCAAGAAATATAGATCTTTAGTAAGAGTACTATATACGTACGTTTGATCTTTTATTAATTCTTGCATGGCCCACTCATAATCCTGTAGTTTCATCTTGTGGAAATTACCAAAGAACAAAAGATTGACATCCTTGTTTTCCACATCCTTTTTATCAAACTCGCCACTTGTTACATTGGGTCGGGTGGCCAATACGGACATGACCATGGAAGCAATACTAAAAAGAACGAATATACCCGTTGGATAAATTAGGTAGTCATTACTTGGATTATCAAGTTTGGGAATCAAATTGGTTAAAAGAAGTGAAATGATAATGGCATTCACTGACAGAAGAATATTCGCTTTGGTGTCCGCAATATCACTTAATTTCAAGTGGTTACGCATGGAGACCCTATACATGGTCTGTATGCCTCGTTCTGGGCTTTTATCCTTTAACTGAACCTTTAGTTCTTCTTTTTTTCTGGTTTTATTGGCCTTTTTGACCTTTTTGACCAATTTTTTAAGATTACCATCTTTGCCTTCTTGCCAATTAGCCTTTGCATAGTCCGTATAGAACCTATGTTCCGTTTGAAACATTTTAATGTTAGTTTTTCGCCATTCCTTGGGCGAATAATCGGCAATGCCCAATAGGGCCAATTCTTCACGAAGCATTTCGGAAGTGTCCGCATAGCTGGTCTGCCCTAGGTGGGATGAATCCGCATCTCGCATAATTTCCTCTAAAAGGTTTTGCGGTTCATGATTTCTTACCGTAGCCATAATAAGGTCGCACACTTCCTGAGTAAATCCTTCCGAGCATTCCTGCTCCTTCAAAAAAACTTTTGCAATTTCACAACTGCTGCGTTCGTGGTTTTCGGTACCCTTGGTGTAACCGGTATCATGTAGCCATGCCGCAACAACAACAGCGTCACTTTCCTTTTCGTTCAGATTATAGAATTGCAGTAATTCTTTACTACTTTTGACAACCCTTTGGGTGTGTCTAAGATTGTGATATAAAAAGTTGCTGTCCAATTTATTGACCAAAATATCAGTCGCAAAATCTTCCGTCTTAGACAGTAAATCTGACATAAAATTAGGTTTTGCGTCCAAAATACAAAATATTAAGAACCAATAGTATCCCTATGACCAAACATTTTGCGCTCATAACGTTTGTTCTCTTAGTATCTGCTTGTGCTACCTATAAGCCCAAATATAAAGACGGTAAAGGAGTTGATTCAAATGCTGAAAAGGAGGTGGTTCACACTTTCTACCTCATAGGAGATGCCGGTCTTTCGCCTATGAACGATATGAACAAGGCACTCAAAATCTTCAAGAAAAGATTGGATAAGGCAGATGAAAATAGCTCCGCAATTTTTTTGGGAGATAACATTTACCCTGCGGGATTGCCAGACCCGAAGGATTCTACAGCGGCCTACTTGAAGGCCAAAAACGATTTGGATGCCCAACTAAAAACTTTGGAGAACTTTAAAGGAAGCCCTCTCTTTATTCCCGGTAACCATGACTGGTATACGGAAGGATTGGTGGGCTTGAAGCGGGAACAAAAATATATTCAGAAAGCATTGGGTAGCAAGGAAGTCTATTTTCCGGAAGATGGTTGCCCCATCAAAACCATTGAGGTTAATAATGATGTGGCTATCATTGCCATAGATACAGAATGGTATTTGACCAATTGGGATAAGCGCCCAGATATCAATGATAAGTGTGAAATAAAAAGTAGGGCCAGATTTTGGTTGGAGTTGGAGGATGCCATCAAGGATAATAGGCAAAAAACCACAATTATTGCCATGCACCATCCTGTTTATAGTCATGGTGCCCATGGAGGTGAATTTGACCTTAGAAGACATTTTTATCCCAAACCGCATGTAGGACCATTACCAGTAATAGGCTCCGTTATCAATTTGCTAAGGAGAACAACGGGAGCATCCATTGAAGATTTAAGCAATAAAAGGTATAGGGAGTTGCGCAAGAGGGTAGCTACCTTGGCCCAATACTCACAAAAGGTGATATTGGCATCTGGGCATGAGCATACGCTTCAATATATTGTGCAAGATAATACACCTCAAATTGTCAGTGGTTCGGGAGCTAAAAAGGGTGCTACCCGTTTATTGAACGGTAGTAAATTTTCTACGGGACAGAGGGGGTATGCAGTTCTGGAAGTTTATAAGGACGGATCTTCACAAGTAGACTTTTATGGCACTCACGGTGAAGAGGGAGAACAGTTTCTTTTTACCTCTCAAGTTTTGCCGCCAGACCGTAAGGTGTTCGAGAATTCCTATCCAGATTCGTTTCCTGCCACGGTGAAAGCTTCGGTTTATGATACGCCCGAAAAGGAGAAAAGCGGTTTCTTTAAATTTTTGTGGGGCGATCGCTATAGAAAATATTACACAACAAAAGTCACCGCACCTACTGTAAATTTGGATACTTTAATGGGTGGGCTTGAGCCTGTACATAGAGGCGGAGGACATCAATCCAAATCCTTGAGGCTTCGGCATAAAAGTGGAAAGGAATTTGTAATGAGGGCCTTAAAAAAAGATGCGGAACTCTACTTGCAGGCCATGGCCTTCCAAGATCAATACGTGATGGGGCAATTTGAAGATACCTATACGGAAGATTTTTTATTGGATTTCTACACAGGTTCACATCCCTTTGCCCCATTTACAACGGCGGTACTTTCCGATGCGGTGGGAATTTACCATACCAATCCTGTTATGTACTACATACCCAAGCAACCGGCTTTAAAGGACTTTAACGAAAACTATGGTGATGAACTGTATATGATAGAGGAACATGCTGGAGATGGGCATGGCGATTTGTATAGTTATGGATATGCCAATGAGCTAAAAAGTACGGACAGCATGTTGGAAGACTTACGTGATGATGAGAAGTACGCCGTAGATTCTCAGCTCTATTTGAGAGCCAGGTTATTTGATATGGTCATAGGTGATTGGGACCGCCATGTTGACCAGTGGAGATGGGCAGAATTTAAGGATAAGGAGCGTGATAAGGTCATTTATAGGCCTGTACCAAGAGATAGGGATATGGTATATTCTAAACATGGGGATGGTTTTTTTATGAAAATGGCCACCAGAATTGTGCCGGCCTTAAGGTTGATGGAGGGCTTTAATGAAGAAATAAGAAGCGTAAAAGGGTTCAACGCCTCTCCTAAAACCTATGTTTTGGATGTTGCTGTACTGCCAGAGACTACTTTGGAACAATGGCAAAAACAGGCCCTGTTTTTACAGGAAAACCTAACGGATGAGGTCATTGAAAAGGCATTCCTTTCATTTCCTGAAGAAGTGAGAGATGACACTATGGATGAGATAAAGCGTATTCTAAAGTTGAGGTTGTCCAAAATTAAGGAGACGGCTGAGGAGTATTATAAAATCCTTAATACCTATGCAGTGGTGGTGGGTACGGACAAGGATGATTGGTTTGAGGTGAACGTACTTAATAAACAACAGACCGAAGTAAAAGGATATAGAAACATAAAGGGGGAGAAAGATAAATTGTTCTTCCATAAAGTTTTTGATGCTCATATCTCCAAGGAAATTTGGGTATATGGTTTGGATGATGATGACCGTTTTGAGGTAAATGGAGATAGCGGTAGCGGAATTAAGGTTCGGTTAATTGGCGGACATAATAATGATATTTATGATTTGGAACAGGGTGGGAACATTACCATTTATGATTACAAATCCAAAAAAAACAGTCTTAAAGAAACTCATAATGCCAAAGTGAAACTTACGGATGATTACAATGTGAATACCTATTTGCCAATGCAGATGCGAAGCTCTATGAACCAATTGGTGCCCACCATTGGGTTTAACCCGGACGATGGCGTAAAAATTGGATTGAGCGATACCTACATCTATAAAGGTTTTAGGCAAAATCCCTTTACCCAAAGACACAAGGTGGATGCGTCCTTCTATTTTGCCACTAGTGGATTTGAATTAGGTTATTCCGGGGAATTCGCCGAAATATTCGAGAACTGGAACTTTGATCTAAGTGCTCGTTTTACGAGTCCTAATTTTAGTGTTAACTTTTTTGGATTTGGTAATGAATCTGTTAACGAAGATGATGATTTGGGAATGGACTATAATCGGGTTCGTATTCAAAACCTAGAGGTAAGTCCGTCCTTGGTTTGGCGCGGGCAATTGGGAGGAAAACTTCAAAGTGGGGTTTCCTATGAATCTATTCAAGTAGAAGAGACCGATAATAGGTTCATTAATACATTTTATTTAGAGAATGGAGAGGAAAATAAAATGTCTTTTATTGGTGCCGATGCGGAATATTCCTATTCAAATTCGGACAATGCCGCATTCCCAACTATGGGAATGTCCACTTCCTTAAAAGTAGGTTATAAGAATAACGTAACAGAAAATAAGGATTTTGGGTATGTAATTCCTACATTCTCCTTTGATCACAGGCTAATACCCAATGGTAGATTGGTTTTGGCAACCAAGTGGAAAGCGCACTTTACTATAGGGGACGGTTACGAGTTTTTTCAAGCGGCAAGTATTGGAGGTATAGATGGTCTGCGAGGTTTCCGGAATCAACGCTTTACCGGTAAAAAGTCCTTCTATCAAAATACAGATTTAAGGTATAGTTTAAGAAGAATGAAAACAGAGTTGTTGCCCGTTACCATGGGAATGTACGGCGGTTTTGACTATGGTAGGGTATGGCTGCCCAATGTGGACTCTAATGTGTGGCATACCTCTTACGGAGGTGGTTTTTTTATTAATGGTGCCGATATGATTTCCGCTCGTATAGCCCTATTCAATAGCGAGGATGGGCTTCGTTTCTCATTTGGGGTAGGCTTCGGTTTTTAAAATAGGTAAATTAGTCTATCGAAAAGGAGTAGAGGTTGCCTCCTCCTTTTTTATTTTCCTCGTCTGAGAGCAAAAGTTCCCTGTCGTTTAAAAAAGTAACAGATTCTAGTTGGGTTCGCAGTCCCAACTCATATTCCTTTATTTTCCCACTGAGAAAATCATCCCCGGAGAAATCTGTAAACTTCCAAAGTTTACCGTAGCCCAGAAGAACAACGGTAGTTCCATCATTGGAAATATCCGCAGCCGTAATACGGCAAAAATCCCAATTGTCACAAATATTTAAAGAACTTATGAGTTTTGCATCATAGTTTCCTTCTGTGTCCGGTACTTTGTACAAGGCGGTGCGACCGGTAAACGGGTTGGCCCTATCTTTTGTAAAGATGTACAAGAATCCCTTGTAATGGAACATGGCTTCCGCATCATAAATTAAATCCTTCTTTTTGGGAGGAAAGTCTTTTTGTTCAGGAAACCGGAATTCAATTTTTTGGGCGTCAATCTTTTTTCCCGGTTCAATTTCGGGGTTAGGTAGTTTATAGATGACTAAATCATCCCTGTCATTATAGTTGTTCCCGAAATTTCCAATATAGAGATTGCCCTTTTTGTCTTCGGTAAGCTCTTCCCAATCTCTGTTCTTGGCATTTTTAACTTCTAGTTTTTTTACCAGTTTCCCTTCAAAATTAACTTGGTAAATATCATCCGAGTTTCCACTGTCTGCCACAAACCATGCCGTATCACCCGAAAAATAGGCTATTCCGGAGTTTTCTTTTAGGTCCTTAGGTAATTTGGCTAGGAATTTTAACTGCCCATGATTGGCACAGCTGTGAAGCAAAAAACTAATTAAAATATAAAAGGTGATTTTATTCAAAGTCGAGGGTGTTTTTCAAATTAGAAACGCTTCCCGATGATTAAAATCGGGAAGTTTGTAAGTTTGAGGGTAATCTATTTCTATTGCAGATTATCGGCTACCCTTTGGTCCGTTTTCATATGAAGCTTCTCCACCAAGAAATTTCCTAGGTTGCGACCTTGTATTAACCCTACTTCTACCGCCGCACGGTAGTGGATGCCCCCGTACATTCTGCTAATGGCCGCTTCTTCTGCGGCTTCATGAAAGGAATTGAAGCTTCTGACGGGCAAGCCATAAGGTACTTCGGTATCATCCTCAAAACTAAACCCATCTCCAAAAATACTGGTAAGTGCTGTGGAAGCGGCACCGGATACAACTGAATGTCCACTTGTGTATTCTGGAAAAGGAGGGGTCTGTAATACAGGCTTCCATTCATCATCTATATGCTGATTGATCAATGTTTCTGGTCTTATCAGGTTACTACGGTACTTTTCGTCCCAACAACTAATAAAACCATCTGCTATGGCCATGGAAGTTTTGGTATAGGCGAAAAGCGTCTTGTCAAAATCACTATTGGTTTTTCTAGCGGCAATTTTGGTAATACCGATCCAATGCGCTCCAGGAGTGATTTTTTTGGTTGCAAACATGAGGTGGCCACGGGTAACACTTACATAAGGGTTACAATCCCAAAATTTGGCTATTGCTATTTCATCGGATTCATCACCTTCTTCCTCAATTTTTTTACCAACATCGTAGACCTCTTTAAGCTCCATATAAAAATCGGAATTTGTTTCCATGGAAAAAGAAGGAGGGGGCAAGGGCTTAAACTGGGCGGCAGAATCAATTACAAAAGGCCTAATTTTACTCCAATGGGGCTCAATTCCGTCCATATAGGCGGGTGGTGTTGGTTGCCATCTAGAGGGATTGTCCGCATCCACTGTAAATTTGGGCATGGTACGGGTCTGTGGATAATTGTCTTTGTTCATCCATTCCCCTATATGGTCAGCTACTAAAAGACCGTAGTCCTTAGAGCTTTTAAAAACAGTGGGGTTTTTACCCTCCCATACACCGTATAAACTATCACGAAGGGCTTCCATTCGGTCTTCTGAAAAAATGAGTCGCTTACTTAATTCCATATGCGCCACCAAAGCGGAAAGATCGTAATTTATGGCCGATATGGTATCTGGCTTCGGTATTGGGGTCAAATCCGTAATCTGACCTACTAGGGAATGATAGTTTTCGTTGCCCAAAGCGACAATTTCATAAGCGGCAATATTGGGATAGGCAAAAATTCTACTGGCCACCGGTGGCGAAAAAATATCATGAATCATAATTTCCGTTACCTTATCTACAGAGGCATGTAAATCTTCGGCGCTTATCTCAATAGGCTCAACAGGTTTTGTTTCCTCTTGGCACGAGATAAAGGTTATTGTCATTGTAAGTAGTAACAATAGTTTTTTCATTTACCGTGTAAATTTTGTAGTTATTGCTCCTTTAAAATGAGCAGTTTAGACCTTTTTATAGTTTAAACTAATTGGTTGAACACTTGGATAGGCAAAAGTACATTATTTTACTTTTTCAACAAGTTTAAGGTGCCTCTCAATAAACATCCTAAATTATTTGTCATTCAAAATGGCTAGATATGAAGGCAGCAAATATTTCTACGGGGGCCTGATTTAGAATTACCCTATATTATGCGGCCATAATTGAATAGTTATCAAATAATCCGATATATTTACCCCTCTTAATCAACTCTTACTACTTTAATGATTGGAATTCTCTCTTTTTTAGGTTTTACAATTTTGGTTGCCGTTATAGCATATGTGGCAACCCGTTCTACGGACGAAAAATCATCTGACGGTTATTTTTTAGGCGGAAGAAGTTTAACGGCGGGTGTGATCGCGGGATCGTTACTTTTGACCAATCTCTCTACAGAGCAAATAGTAGGTCTGAATGGTAGTGCCTACAAGGATGGCCTATCGGTCATGGCTTGGGAAACCTTGGCGGCAATGGCCATGGTGGTTACGGCCATTTATTTATTGCCGAGATATCTAAAAGGAGGATTGACCACCGTGCCCCAGTTTTTGGCATCGAGGTTTGATACTTCTACTAAAACCATTACTTCCGTACTGTTTTTAACAGGTTATGTGGTAGTGCTTTTACCTGTAATTCTATATTCTGGGTCGGTGGCAATAAGCGGTATGTTCAATGTGCCAGGCCTTTTGAATGTTTCAGATGGTACTGCATTGGTCATTTGTATTTGGGGTATTGGTATTATCGGTTCCATATATGCTGTTTTTGGTGGACTAAAGGCGGTGGCGGTATCGGACAGTATCAATGCCGTAGGATTGATTATCGGGGGGATTTTAATCCCAGTATTCGGTTTGATGGCTATTGGCGATGGAAGTGTATTTAATGGGTTGGATATTTTAATGGAGGCCAATCCTGAGCGATTTGATTCTACCGGGGAACCCGGTCAGGAGGTACCTTTTTCTACCATTTTTACGGGAATGATGCTGGTGCAGTTGTTCTATTGGGGTACCAATCAGCAGATTATTCAAAGGGCATTGGGTGCCAAGAATTTGGCAGAGGGCCAAAAAGGACTTTTGCTTGCTGCATTTTTAAAAATATTAGGGCCCTTAATTTTAGTGTTGCCAGGGATGATTGCCTATCATTATTTTAATGGAGGGTTGGAATCCAGTGATTTGGCATATCCAGAACTGGTTAGGGCAGTTTTGCCAAAACCTATGGTTGGATTCTTTGCCGCCGTTTTGTTCGGAGCAATTTTGAGTTCTTTTAATAGTGTGCTCAATAGTTCTGTAACCTTATTTGGTATTGATATTTATAAACAACACATTAATCCCAGTGCACCTGAACAAACCATTGTAAAATACGGGAAAATTTTTGGAGTCTGTTTGGCATTGGCAGCAATGTTCATAGCCCCTTTAATTGCAGATGCCGGAAGTTTGTTCAATTACCTTCAAAAAATCAATGGCATATACAGCATTCCCATATTTACGATTATTGCAATAGGGTATTTAACTAAAAGAGTGCCTGCTATTGCCGCTAAAATAGGAATTGTTTCCGGTTCTGTTCTGTATATAATCAGTGAGTTTTTGGTTAGTCCGAATCTAAGGGAGAAGGCGGTAGAGACTGCCAAGGCTTCCGGTGTTACCGATCCGGATGCCCTTAGGCTCATTGAGGCAGATGCCTACCCTCACTATTTGCATGTTATGGCCATTCTATTTGTTGCCAATATGATTATAATGTTGATTATCGGGAGGTTTTTCCCAAGGGAGAAACCATTTGAACTTGAATATACCAAGCAGGTATCCATTGAGCCCTTTAAATATGTAAAACAAGTAGGCTTACTTATTAGTTTGATTGTTATTGGTATCTACATTTATTTTGCGAAATAGAGGAAAAAGGAAATTATCGATATAAGAAAGCCCCGCAATTGCGGGGCTTTTCTATATAGTTAAAGTGAAAACTAGATGTTCTGGCTTATAATGTTCTCGAACAACTCTTGTTTACCACTCTGTAATTCCAATTCGCCATTTTCAAGGGCAATATCGTATAAGTCCTTGAAGGAAAGTTTACCTTCTTCAAAGTCTTTGCCTTTACCGGAATCAAAGGAGCTGTATCTTTTGGTTCTCATTTCATCGTAGGGAGAGGATGTGATAATTTTATCGGCCGTAACTAAAGCTCTTGCAAAAATATCCATTCCCCCAATATGGGCATGGAACACGTCTTCCAAATCCGTTGAGTTCCTTCTGATTTTAGCATCAAAATTGATACCGCCGCCCTGTAGACCACCAGCTTTTAAGAAAGTGATCATAGCTTCGGTAACTTCGGTAATGTTATTTGGGAATTGGTCTGTATCCCATCCGTTTTGATAATCGCCCCGGTTGGCATCCAAACTACCTAACATACCGTGAGCTGCGGCTACTTCCATTTCATGCTGCATGGTGTGATTGGCCAAGGTAGCGTGATTGAATTCCAGATTTAGTTTAAAATCATCTTGTAGGCCGTGTTCATTCAGAAAACCAACTACGGTAGCTGAATCAAAATCATACTGATGTTTCATAGGCTCCATAGGCTTGGGTTCGATAAAGAAATTACCTTTGAACCCTTGACTTCTTGCATAATCACGTGCCATACCCAAAAATCTGCCCATATGGTCCAATTCTCTTTTGATATCGGTATTCAATAAGGACATGTAGCCTTCACGACCACCCCAGAATACATAATTTTCACCACCAAGTTCTATCGTAGCGTCCAACGCCAACTTTATTTGTCCCCCGGCTCTTGCCAAAACGTTGAAATCAGGATTGGTAGAGGCTCCGTTCATGTATCTTGGATTGGAAAAACAGTTGGCCGTACCCCAAAGCAATTTTACACCCGAGTCTTTTTGCTTTTCTTTAAGGTAGTCTACAATGGTAGCTAATCTTTTTTCTGATTCGGCGAAGGTGTCGGCCTCTTGAATTAAATCGAAATCATGAAAACAGAAGTAATCCACTCCCATTTTGGTGATAAATTCAAAAGCGGCATCCGCTTTAGCTTTTGCAGCTTCTACAGGGTCGCTAGGTGTGTCCCAAGGAAAATTTTGGGTTCCAGGTCCAAATGGGTCAGAGCCCTGCCCACAGAAAGTGTGCCAATAGGCTATGGCGAATTTAAAATGCTCGCTCATAGTTTTACCGGCAACCACTTGGTCTGGGTTATACCATTTATAGGCAAGCGGATTGTCCGATTCCTTGCCTTCAAATTTAATTTCTCCTATTCCTTTAAAGTATTCCTTATCTCCTAATAATGCCATTTTTTAATGTTTAAAAGTTGAAGTTGTTCTTCTTAGAGTTTATAATTGATTTTAGTTTTAAATTTTTGGGGCTGGAAGCCTAACTGTTTTGCAACATAGTTTCCAGTTCTTTTTTCCATTTTTGATACGCTTCTTTATAAGCGGATGCATCGTCTGAAGGTCTGAATTTCATGACGAAATCGTTATCGATAATGCGTTTGCCAAAAGTCTCAAAATCGCCTTTATGGAGTTCACAAGCACGGGCAGCACCAATGGCCCCGGTGGTGTTGTAAATTTCTATTTCTTGCCCAATGAGGGTAGAAATAGTGTTCGAAAAAATATCGGCACGGAACAAATTGTCATTACCGGCTCTTACCACCTGAGGCTCAATGCCATCAGATTTCATGATTTCCATTCCGTATACGAATGAAAATGCAATACCTTCCAAAGCGGCCCTGCATAAATGGGCCTTGGTGTGATTGTTAAGATTGATATTGGCCATTTTGGTACCCAAGGTTTTGTTGTTGAGTACACGTTCCGCACCATTGCCAAATGGGTGAATGGTTACGCCGTCTGAACCAATTGGAACACTTTCCGCCAGTTCATTCATCTCTTGGTAAGATTCCACATCAAGATTGTTCATTAACCAACGGTACATGATTCCCGCACCGTTGATACAGGCCATTTTTCCAATTCTGGTATTATCGGTCGTATAATTTACGTGGGCAAAATTGTTGACCCTGGCACTTTCTTTAACGGAAAGGCTATCCGTAATAGCATACATGACTCCCGAAGTACCACCGGTAGCGGCTACTTCACCTGGGTTAAACACATTTAAAGACAGCGCATTGTTGGGCTGGTCTCCCGCTCTATACAAAATGGGCGTACCTTCTGCCAAACCGGATTCTTGGCTCCCTTGAGCGGATACCTTACCCTGATTGGTAAAGGTGCCTACCAATTCCGGTACCAAATCTTTCGCAAAGCCGTAGTGTTCCATCAACCAATCTGCCGTGCCGTTGTTTTTGAAATCCCAAAAAATTCCTTCTGAGAGTCCAGAAATTGTGGTTTTTACATCATTACTTAATTTGTAAGCAATATAATCGCCCGGAAGCATGAACTTATCGATTTTGGCGTATAGTTCCGGTTCATTCTCCTTTACCCATTTTAATTTAGAGGCCGTAAAATTGGCAGGGGAGTTCAAAAGATTTTCGGCACATTTATCATTGCCCAATTCGTCAAAAGCTTTTTGACCAATAGAAACGGCCCTACTGTCACACCAAATAATGGAATTTCTAAGAGGTTCCCCTTCTTTATCTATGACTACCAACCCGTGCATTTGGTAAGAAATACCTATTCCCGAAATATCTTTAGGGTCAATGGCATTCTCGTTAATAAGCCTTTTTGTGGCCGTGCACACATGCTGCCACCAGTCATTGGGGTGTTGTTCCGCCCATCCGTTTTTAAGGGCGATCATTCCCATTTCAACGGAGGGTTCGTTAATTACTGAAACAGATTTCCCCGTTGCAGTTTCAATCAAAGCAGCCTTTATGGAAGAGCTGCCAATATCATATCCTATGGAATACATGGTTAAATTTTAGCAGGTGGTAAGATATTGCTTTAGCTACTTTGTTACAAGAAAGAGATGTGTTAAATGCTGTAAAATATGTTGCAAAAATGTATCAATTTTGTGCTAGTCTTGGAGCATCATACAAGATCTTGTCCAAAAGTGAACCAAATGTGGTTTGTGTCTTTAAAAAACGCTATTGAATAAGATAGGCTTTGTCATTATTGGAAATCACTAAAAACTGCCCGTTATCAAGTTTAATAATTCTCCGTGAATTTAAATCATGTGGCAAGTTTAGCTTTTGATGATCTACAAATTTTCCGTTTTCAAGTTTTAAAGAACCACCAGAATTGGCAGTGCTTTGTCCCATTTCATTTGTATAATCTTTAAAATTACCAACGTAACGAATCATTTTGTCATCAATCTGGATGTCTTCTATACTGCTCATTTGAGCAGGCACTGGAAGTGCTTGACCTAAAAAGCCTTCTTCTTTGTTCCAATAAACCATGGATCTGAGTTCACTAATTTTTTTAATTTCTAGAATATCCTCTTCTTTTTTTTCAAATAAATCTGTAATACCGGTTGTTCTGGAGAAGTCTGAGTAACTTAAGAATTTCTTTTTCAAGGTGGGCAGTTGTCCTGTAAGTTGGTCTTTGGAGGCAAATGGAACATACTTACCAAAAAAATCATAGTAGATAATAGGGTCTGCTTGTCCGTTATCATCAAAATCATCTAAATAGAGTTTTACCGGACGGTCTTTGGAAGCTTTCCATTTAAAGTTCATGCCTGCATTCCCAGCTACAATATCCACTCTGCCATCTGAATCTAAATCAGTTAGAGCAACCGAATTCCACATGCCTTGAGTGTCTTCTAAACCAAATTCCTTTGTTTTATTTAAAAAACTTGAATCTCCTTGGTTAATAAGTACGGTAATAGGCATATAGTCGCCAACAATAACTAAATCTACATGTCCGTCATCGTTTATATCCGCCCATTTACTATCGGTGACCATCCCTAATCTACCTTTTTGAGCCATCATAAATTCTCCCTTACCGTTGTTAGTGAGCATATAGCTAAAAGGGGAAAGGCCATAACCACCTGGAATTGAACGGTTGCCAATAAACAGATCGTCATATCCATCACCATTAAAATCAATGGAAGATACACTACCCCCATTGGTTCTGATCAATGTAGTTTCTAACCGTGTAAAATTGGCTTTACCATCATTGACGTAAATTCGATCCTCCAATTGAGGGTCTTCTTCAAATTTATCATTACCCCCGCTCATGACATACAAATCTAGGTCGCCATCATTTTCAAGGTCAAAGGCGGTGGCGGATACATCTTCATAGATAATATCCTTACTCAAAACACTTTCTTTTCGTGTTAGATATTCGCCATCTTTTTGTTGTATGAAGAGCTGTGAGGATTGGTATTTGGCACCGCCAATAAAAATATCGTTTAGACCGTCTCCATTAAAATCTGCTTGAACCACCGCTGGTCCTTCAGAGGATAGTTTTTCAGGCATTAAAGGCTCCCGTTCATAATCAAGAAAGTTGTTCTCTATATGTACATATGGGAAAGTAGTGTATTGATGTTCGGTTTCTATTGGATAGCTATATTCTTCCAAATCCTTTTTACGAACAATTTTAGTCAAGGTGTTGGCTTTTATAGATTTTTCAACCTGTAATTTGCCATCGGGCCAGCGAATACTTAGGGAATCTACTTGCTCCATATCACCTAATCCAAAATGTAATTTGTGGGTTGAGGAGGATTGAAAACCCTTGGTTGTCGTTAACTCTTTGTAGAAAGTTTTCTCACCAACATGGACATAAATTTTTGAGCCAGTTTTTGGTTCGTGTATTTCATTGCCCTCTAAGGATACGGTCAAATAGTTATGGTCATGTTCTATAATATTCTCAAGTATAAAGGCCTCTTCATTGATATTGTTGATAATTAGGTCTAAGTCGCCATCGTTATCAAGGTCACTATAAGCGGCTCCATTTGAATATGAAGCATTTGGCGTTGCACCTTCTAGTCTATCATACGTTAAATTTCCTTGATTCAAGAAAAACACATTTTTAAGTTGTACTGTGGGCATCTCTTCAATGAGTTTTCTTTTTGCTTCGTTCTGTTGATTTTGGTTAAAATTGGCGAAATCTGTACTGCTGAGGTAATTGATATAATCCAAGTCATTAGGGCGTTTATAAATGCCGTTGGTTATATAAATGTCATTTCGGCTATCATTATTAAAATCCTGTAAAAGTACACTCCAACTCCAATCTGTAGCGTAAGTGTTTGTTTGCAACGAGATATCTTTGAAGTGGTCTGAGTTATTAAGTTGAAAAGTGTTTCTAGCGTACTGGGGCCCGTACCCAAAATTGTCCTTAATTTTTTTCACTTTGTCTGAATCCTCGCCGCCTGATTTCATAAAAATTTCAGAATCAAAGGGCATCATGTCCAAAGTAAAAATATCCGGTAGTCTATCCCCGTTCATATCTGCTATATCAACACCCATGGTGAACCTAGCGGTATGGTCCAATAATATTTCTCCTTTTTCCTTGAATGTTTTATCTCCTTGGTTGATATAAACATAATCGTTCTCGTGAAAATCGTTCCCCACGTAAATATCAACAAGTCCATCTAAATTGATATCCGAAGTAATTAAAGCCAATCCGTACCCCAAAGCGCTGCTATAGATACCAGATTGATCGGTAACATCAACGAAATTTAGACTTCCGGAATCTAGTTGATTTTCAAATAAACGGTCTCCGGAAATGGAATCTTTAGAAGCCCTTTGTGTAATGTTCCCATAACTTCTAGGGGTGTGAATGGAGTGGTTCATGAGATACACATCCATATCTCCATCATTGTCATAATCAAAAAAGGAGGCTTGTGTTGAAAGACCGGAAAAACCCAGCCCTAAATCTCTTGCCTTTTCAGTAAAGGTATTATCCCCATTATTTATGTACAAAAGGTTTTGCGCCCTAAGGTTTTTGTACTTTCCTACTTTACAAACATAAATATCCAAGTAACCATCATTATTTATATCTTCCATCGTAACCCCGGTAGACCAAGTTGAGTCCATCATAAGGCCGGCAGATTGAGTAATGTCCTTGAACTTTAAATTTCCCTGGTTTAAATATAATTTATCTATGGATTGGTTGGCACCAAAATATATGTCGTCCAATCCATCATTGTTAATGTCGCCAACAGCTACGCCACCTCCGTTATAGTAATATAAATATTCTATAATATTTAGGTCATCTGAATAGTGGAGGTCATTTGAAAATTTAATTCCACTACTATCTGAGTCTATCTGCTTAAAGAACTCTGACATTTCCCTAACTTCCTGCGTATTTTGCTGTGAACAGGAGACCAGGGCCCAAATCAATAAAACAGGAAGAAAACGTTTATATCCCATCTTTAAAACTTAAATATGCCCAGTGAGTCATTATTTCTGGTGGCAATTATTGTATTTTGAGTGATAAATAAATCCCTAATTTCACCGTTTAGATGGAAACCATTTCCATCAGGGTGGGCTTTGAAGTTCATAGTTCCCATATTTTCTAAATAAGTACCATAGCTGGCATCATACCTGCCCATTTCAGGCTTCACCCCAAAAAGGTTACCTCCAAGAATTAAATCCATATCACCATCTGAATCAAAATCATGGGCTGAAATAGCATAGGTAGTACTGTATTGAGCTTCAATTGGTAATTCTTGAACCTTAAATTTATTTTTACCTTCATTTATAATTATGATGGATGCGAAGGTGTTGGCTTGAACAATAGTTGTGCCCGCTAATTCTTCTGGAGAAAAAATAGTGGTAATATCGGCATTTTTAAATGATTCATAGCTTGGAAATTTTTTGGTAAGCTTTTTTATTTGTGCGGTTAAATCATGCCGTAAGGCGTAGGGGTAATCTTTACCATTATCTGCCTTAAAGGCTAGAATTGGGTCTGTAAAGCCATTACCATCAAAATCATTGGAATATAGTGTGACCGGTTTTTCTGATGTAGCCTTAAATCTACTATTGAGACCTAAATTACCCACAATAAAATCTTGGTCACCATCTCCATCTAAATCTGCTTTTTCAATAGTATTCCACCAGCCACGAAGTTTTTTTAAGTCAGGGTTGTCTAAGGGAGTGAATTTTCCATTATTGTTTTCAAGTATTTCAATAGGCATAAACTCTCCAACAACTATCAAATCCTGGTCTCCATCCTGATCAAAATCCTCAAAAACGGCATCTGTAATCATGCCAATGTTTTGAAGGTAGGGGGCAATTTCAGCGGTGATATCCGTAAACTGCCCGTTACCGTCATTTTTTAAGATGAATCCGGAACAAGCGGTCCCATATTTAAGAGGAACAACCCGCTCGCCTACAAATAAATCCAAGTCACCATCAGCATCTATATCTGCGGCCTCAACCGTAGAAGTGCTATGGACACCGATCTTTGTAGGTAGTCTTTGATCAGAAAGAGTAAAATTACCCTGACCATCATTAAAATATAATCTATCCATAAAAGAAGGGGAGCTTTGTGAGAATTCAATTCCTCCGCTACAGACGTATAAATCCAAGTCCCCATCGTTATCCGCATCAAAGAAAATGCTACCTGCATCTTCTGAGCCCTTATTTTTTTCAAAGCCTGGTTGATTTTTGTTTTCAAAACCCTCTTTTGTGCCCATTAGAATTGTAGGTAAGTATCCCTTTGAGCCCCCGATAAAAAGGTCTTTAATACCATCACTATTTACATCGCCCATGCTTCCTTTGGGACCCTCGGTACTGCACATATGTGAAAGCAATCGTTCCCTGTCAAAATCACTGAATCTATTCTCTTCATGGAGATAGTCAATAGTGTTGTTTTGTATTGCGAAAATTTTCTTTTGATTTCCAGAAATACGGTCCTCAAGGGTGGCATTCTTTTCGAATAAAGTGTATGTGGAGTCTACGGCAATGTTAGATAAGTTGGTAATTTTACCTGAAGGCCAAGTTATTTTTGCATCAATTAGATCATTGTTCTTCAAACCAATGTTCGGTCGTATATCTATGCTTGATTGAAAGCCTCTTACTGGTTGGTTTTCAACAATGATTTTTAGGTTTTTAATTTCTATTTTAGAACCGATTGCAAAAGTATTTTTTCCTTCTCCTTTCAAATCAAATTTAATATAGTGCCCTGCTTGTTGTTCATGGGTATTATTGCGGTAAACGAATGATTCCATATTGAGATTGTTGACCACTAAATCCAAGTCACCATCATTATCAAGGTCGCCATATGCAGCACCATTGGAAAAACTTTCGGTCTGAAGCCCCGATGCCTTATAATCCTCAAAACTTAGATTTCCCTTATTTCTATAAGCATGGTTTTTAAGGGGATTGCTAGGAATGATTTCAATGAGTTTGGAATAATTGACTGTATCATTTGCTATCATGGACCTAAGAATTTCTTCACTTGAAATATATTGTAAATAGTCCTGGTCTGTAAGATCTTTATAAGCTCCATTGGCTATAAATAGATCTTTGAGACCATCGTTATCCATATCAAAGATAAGGGCTCCCCAACTCCAATCCGAAGCCTCTACACCACTAAGGCGGCCAACTTCACTAAAGGAATTATTGGAGTTGTTAAGTTGAAGGGTATTTCTAGTAAACTGATGGTAATATCCCGTGCTCAACTTAAGTTGATATTTGTTCCAATCTTCAAAGGTAGTAACGCTTTTAAGTCTTTGGTAGTCAGATGGAAGCATTTCTGTGATAAAAATATCATTGAATCCGTCATTGTTGATATCTGCCATATCTGCCCCCATTGAAGCTCCACTAGTAGCCGTAATCTGCTCTTCTAGTGATTCTTTAAAAGTTCCGTTCTGCTGGTTGATATATAGATAATCTCGCTCAAAAAAGTCATTTGAGACATAAATATCCTCCCAACCATCGTTATTTACATCTCCTACAGTCACTCCCAGGCCAAACCCTATGACGCTTCCATAAATTCCTGCTTTTTCACTAACGTCATAGAATTTACCATCTTGGTTTTCCATAAGTTTGTCCCCTCCCAGTTTATCTCTTTTATTTCTTTCATTGAGTTTGAGGTCAAAGCCACCAATAGCTTTGTATGAATTGTTTAATATATAGGCGTCTAAGTCACCATCCTTATCGTAATCAAAAAAAGAAGCATGGGTAGAAAAGCCTTTGTCATCTAGGTTGTATTCCGCAGCAGCTTCCGTAAAGGTTAAGTCTCCATTATTGATGAAAAGCTCATTTTGTTTGTTTTCCCCTTTTAAATCTCCGGAATTACAAACATAAATATCAAGCAAGCCATCTGCGTTAATATCTACCATCGCCACCCCAGTAGACCACGGTTTATTACCCATAGTGCCACTAGATTCGCTAATATCCTTAAAATTAAAATTCCCTTGGTTAAGGTAAAGTCTATTACCTTCTTGATTTGCGGTAAAATAGATATCCTGAAGTCCATCATTGTTGATGTCTCCTATAGCAACACCCCCGCCATTGTAATAGTTGCGATAGGTGTATACATTGAAAGCATTGTCATAAGATAGGGTGTTGGTAAAATCAATTCCTGTTTCGTTAGCTTTTAAAAGGCTAAAAACCAATCCTTTTTCTTGATTGGTTTCTGTCTTTGTTTCATGACAAGAGCCTGTTATAAGGCAAATAAAGAGGATTATTAAAAATCTGTGCATATTTTTATTCTCTATAATGTCTTAAATCATCAATTCTGGCCTTTACAATTCTTGGGTCGTCTAGGGGTTTGATGATAATACGTCTATTTCCATCAATCTTAATCAATGATTCAACGGTGTCCTTTGGAAGGGTGATCGCCCTAAAATCATTGCCGGGATACCATTTAGTCAATGAGTCTTTTACAGAATGAACCAACTGATCTGATTGTAAGTCTTTGTTCCACAATGACCATGCGGTATGATAAAATTGAAAGTTCATTCCGGTCATTAAATTTCCATTATCAAAAATACCATAGAACAACATGTTAACAGCATCTTTTAAGTTCTGATTATTCTTTAATGGTAATTTGTACTCTACAAATTTGTTATTGGGGCCTTGTTTAATGATTCCTTTTTTATTGAGTTTCCAGCAAGTTTCAAAAAACTCCTTTTTAGTTTGGCCCAATTTAAGATTAAAAACCAACGAGTCATGAATCACACCACTTGCAAGTTCTTGTTCAGCCCATTCCTTATATTCTGATTTAGGTGAGGAACAACAAAATGAAGTTAAGATTAAAACGACTAATAAAAATCTAGTAATCTTTGTTAAATCGATAGAATTTGGTACTGTCATTGTTTATGGTTGCAATTAGGATGTTTTCATTGTTTTTTTTAGTGAAATCCAAAGATCGTATTTGACCTGGGATGTATAAGGGAATAACTTTCCTTTTTTCAATCGGAATATTTTTATTTCCTATTATGCCCCAGCCGGATGAAGCATCGTATCTGCCAAATTGTGGCTTCACAATGTATTGGTTTCCACCAAAGAAAAGTTCATCTATTCCATCTTCATTGACGTCTTTTGAAATGATGGAGTAAATAGGGGAATACTGTAATTCAGCAGGTAATATTTTAACTGAAAATTTTCCATTTTCATTAATAAGAACTACACTTTCAATGATGTCAAGATTCAACTGAAAGCTTTCAGATATTATGTTTTCATCAAAAAGGGTTGTCATATCGGCCGTGGCGTAATCTTTATAATATAAAAGCTTTTTTTTCAAAGATGGAATTTGGGCAATTAATTCGTCCTTGTCAACAATGGGATAATAGTTGCCATTTTTGGAATTGCAAACTATTTGTTCTTTAAATCCATTTTGGTCAAAATCATTTATATACATTCTCATACCGGGTTGCATATAGGTATTCAATCCTAAATTACCCGCTATAATGTCTTTATCACCATCTCCATCTACATCAGTAGTAAAAATAGAAGTCCACAAGCCACTCAAATCCTTGAGGCCTAATTTTTCAGAAGCATCTAAAAGTTTTCCATCATTATTGGCAAAGGCTTTGATGGGCATCCATTCCCCAATAACTATCAGTTCTTCTTTTTGGTCGTTGTCAATATCTACCCATGTAGCACTGGTAATCATGCCTAGGTCTTTCAATTCTTGCCGCAAAGCGAAATTTCCGGAGCCATCATTTTCAAAAATAAAACCGGAACCTGGCAATCCATAGGTGTTGGTTTGGTATCGTTCACCTATGAAAAGATCTAAATCACCATCTAAATCAATATCATTTGAAATTACGACTGAGGAGCTAATACTTTTAGGAAAGTTTAGGGCCTTATTTACCTTTTCAAAAGAGCCATTTACATTTTTGTAAAAAGTGTCATGCAAGTCTGGGGAGTAGGGGGAGAATGCTCTTCCGCCATGCGCTACATACAAATCTAAATCACCATCATTATCAGCATCAAAGAAGATGGCATCGGAGTCTTCAGAATTAGTTTCATTTACAAAAGGTTCGATTACTTCTTTATGGCCGCTTTGTGAAGAGATATACAAACGCCCATTTTGACCTTTTGCTCCTCCAACAAAATAATCATCTATTCCATCTTGGTTGATATCTTGCTTGGCAAAGGCTGGTCCCTCATTGCTATAGGCTTGAGTTAAAAGCCTTTCATTATTGAAATCTGTATATCTATTTTCTTGATGTCTAAAATGAAAAAGATGCTCTGAGGGGGTTAAAAATCTTGATTTTTTTCCGATGTTTTCTGCCTGGGGTTCTGCTGTGTCCTCCGGATGGTTGATGGTATGGGTTTTATTGGTTTCTAAATGACTAAGTTTTTGAAGGGTGCCATCTGGCCATTCAATAATAAGGGTATCCACCGTTTTAGCCTTTCCAATTCCAAAATGGATTTTAGAGGAAACACTGCTCTGAAATCCTCTGGATACAAAATTCTCTGCCATGGCTTTTGTGCCATTATTTTGCAACAGCTTTATTTTTGCACCAATGGCATTTCTGTTCCCTTTTTTTTGGAGAAGTTGAAGTTGCAAGCTTCTGTTTTTTGTAGTGTCCGTTTGGTTTTCATACACAAATGATGGCATATTTACATTGTTCAAAACCAGGTCTAAATCTCCATCATTATCTAAATCTGCATAGGCACTACCATTGCTAAAGGAAGGAGAATCAAGGCCCCAGTCTTTGGCCTTGTTCTCAAATTTAAAACTCCCTACGTTTTTAAACGTACCATTTGCCACTGCTTGTGAGGGCATGCCGTCAATAAGTTTTGTGATTACGTTTTTCTCTTTTTGGTTTAATTTATTTCGGATGGTTTCGTCATTTGCCTCAAAATTGAGGTAGTCTCGGTCCAAAAGATCCTTGTAGATTCCATTACTTATAAAAATGTCACGTAGACCATCATTATCCATATCAAATAAAAGAGCGGCCCAACTCCATTCCGTTGCTGAAATTTGAGCTTGCCGCCCAATTTCCGAAAATGATGAACCTCCCAGGTTTCTTTGAAGTACATTTCTTGGGTATTGATAAAAATATCCCTTGCTTACGGCCATTTCATGTTTGTCCCAAGATTCAAAAACTGTTTTGGTTTTCTTTCGTTCATCTGTTTCGGGTAGCATTTCCGTTACGATCAAGTCCGGAAGTAAATCATTATTAAGGTCTGCAAGGTCCGCGCCCATAGAGCCCATGGAAATGGAGCTAAAATAGCTTTCAAGGTCTTCTTTAAATTTTCCGTTTCCAAGATTAATATAGAGGTAGTCTCTCTCAAAAAAATCATTGGAAATAAAAACATCTGTCCAGCTGTCGTCATTAAAATCCCCGAGGGTTATCCCAAGGCCAAAACCAATTGCACTTGAAAAAATACCAACATCCTGCGTGGCGTCTACAAATGTTCCTCCCTCGTTTTTAAGAAATTTATTTCCATTACCCTGCTCATCAGGGATTAATCTCTGATCTTTAATGAGATCAAAACCACCAATAGATTTTAATGAATTGTTGAGAATATAAGCGTCCAGGTCGCCGTCTTTGTCGTAATCAAAAAAAGCGGCGTGGACCGAAAGTCCCATTATGTCCAATCCGTACTTCTTTGACTCTTCAGTAAAAGTTAGGTCTCCATTATTAATAAATAACTCATTATGTCTATTGCTTCCTTCTGGTTTTCCGGATTTACAAACATATAAATCTAAAAAACCATCGTTATTAATATCTGCAAAGGTGGCACCAGTGGACCAAACATTAGGGCAGCTTACGCCTGCCGAAAGAGCGATTTCCTCAAATTTCCAATTTCCTTTGTTTAAATAGAGTTTATTGTCCACCATATTCCCAGTAAAGTAGATGTCTTCTAAGCCATCATTATTTACATCCCCAATGGCAATACCTCCGCCGTTATAAAAATTTCTATATAAGTAAGGGTTAAAAGTTTCAGTGTATGTTAGATTGTTTTCAAAATTTATTCCGGTTTCGGAAGGTTTTTTAAGTGTAAAAAGTGAGGTTGCTTTGGAGTTTTCGGAAACCTCTGGAGTACAGGAAAAAGCGAGAATCCCAAAAATTAAAAAGTAAAACCTCATCATATTTTGTTTTTGCATAAAAAAAGGGTTGTTCCTTGGAACAACCCTTGCAATTTATAAAACCATTGGATTTAATAGCCTGGGTTTTGTGTTAAAGAACCGTTAGAAGCATCAATTTGAGCTTGTGGAATTGGGAAGATTCTTTTATTTGGATCAGAGTCTGTTTTCTCCCACCATGTATCTTCATATTTCCCGAATCTTATCAGGTCGATTCTTCTGCTTGATTCTTGGAACATTTCTTTTCCTCTTTCAGCCAAGAAACTGTCTGCGGTCAAAGAAGCCAATGGGTCCAAACCGGCACGATCTCTTAGCGCATTCACATCGGGTAAAGCCATGTTCCAATCTGCTTGCGCCCTGGCCATTGCTTCCGCTCTAATTAAATGAACATCTCCCAGACGAACAATGGGGTAATCATTGTTCATATCCTGTCTTTGGAAAAGAGCAAAACTGAATTTTTTCATTCTTACACCACCATCTCTCCAAGCATTAGGTTCCAATTCGTTAATATTTGGCTTATAGTCTATCACCAAATCACCATCATCTGCAGCATAATCCAATAATGGGTCTCCGTTAAAGTCGGTTTGAGGTCCTTGAAGGAAGTTAGCTTCTTTTCTAAGGTCATCGTCCTCAAAACTATTATAGAATTCTTCCAGAACAACAAAACCGTTCCAAGGCTGTACATCTAACCCCCAAGTTAATTGACTGGGCCCGTGTAAAGTCATCATGTTAAAGTTCATACCTCCGGCACCTGTTTGGTCATATTCAGCAGCCCAAATAATTTCAGGGTTGTTTTCGTTATTTGGAGCAAAAACCGCTGCATAACCCTCCAATGTTTCCGGATCACTAGCAACGCTAGGTCTTTTTGCCTGGTTAGGTACGGAGCAACCGTCTGCACATAGTTGATATGGACTGTTATCTAGAACGTATTCTGCTGCCCATTGAGCTTCTTCCCATCTAGGTGTACCGGTATAAACTTCGGCATTTAGATAAAGTTTAGCCAATATTCCTAAAGCGGCATATTGATTGATTCTGTAATTGCTTATCTCCGTATTCAAATCACTTCCAGAAAGATTCATGCTAGCTGTTACGGCTGAAATTCCTAATACATCTAACAATTCACTTTCAATAAAATCAAAAACTTCTTGACGACTGGACTGAGGCGCATCAGCACCCGGAGATGTAATTATTTTAACCCTTCCAAATCCATCCATCAGCCTCCAGTAAAAATAGGCCCGAAGAGCCCTTACTTGAGCCGTTTGATTGGCATTTAGTGAATTGGATAATGAGGTGTTACATTCCCCTATACCAGCATAGGCATCGTTCCAAAGTTCATTGACACGGTCATGAGTAGAACCGTAGGTGTGTCTATGTAATTGTATCCAGATTCCACCGTCAAACCAGTCACCACCTTTTTGGGTAACTGCAACGTCATCACCAGTTACGGTATTAGTTGCGAAGAAACCAGTGTTTCCAGCGGTTCCTGCCCTAAGTCTAGCAAAAGGTGCCAGAAGGGCTCCACCACCACCGTCACCGCCACCAACGGAAACTCCATTATTGGAGAACTGCTGGTCTTCTGTGAAGGAATCTTCCAATTCATCTTCCAAATCAGTACATGAAAATGCTATGAGCATGGTACTGAGACATGTTATTTTAAATAATTGTTTCATAGTATTTTTTTAAAAGTTAATGTTAAGCCCTAAGGTAAAAGTTCTTTGGGTGAAGTAGCTATTTCTTCTATCAATACCTGGAGCTAAAGGGTTGGCCGTACCTGTATCAACTGCACCATCTGTAATAACGATTTCACCATTCGCGGAATTGTTATCACCAAAATCTTGTAGTACTGGTTCAGGATCTGTACCGGAATAGCCTGTTATTGTGAACAAGTTTTGACCACTCAAGGAAAGACGTATGTCTTTAACATGGTCGCTATCAATGTTCCAATTGTAACCCACAGATAGGTTGTCCAATCTAAAAAAGTCTGCTTTTTCAACATAGTACGAGCTAAACTGAGCCGTTTTAATGTCTGAGCGTGCATATTTGGTGTTCATGAAATTATAGGAAGACTGAGATCCTATAATGGGTTCGTAAAATGCCCTAAAGGTGTTTACCAAACTATGTCCAAAGGCTCCTCTAAAGAAGGCATTAACATCCCAATTACCAAACGTTATTTGGTTAGTCCACCCCAATTCAAAATCAGGAAGACCTTTACCTAGAACGGCAAAATCTACATCATCATCCAAGGCTTTACCTTGGTCCGTTACCACAGTACCATCTCCATTTACATCTTCTAATTGAGGAGTACCGGCTTCATTAACCTCTCCAGTAAATACAGGACCCCAAATTTGACCAACCTCTTCGCCTTCCCTTACCAAAATAACACTGGTGTTGTTCTGTCCAGGAGCTCCTAAGTTGGCAATAACTTGATCACCTTGAGGGTTTTTCTCTAATGTTGTTTTATATGTGGAGAAAATAAGTCCTGTGTTATAGCTGAACTTGTCATTTTTAACGGCATCATAGTTAGCAGTGAACTCAAGACCGTTGGTTTTCAATTGTCCGGCATTTTCATATCGTTGGCTAATACCTCCAAATAAAGCGGCATCTACGTTTACCAAGCTAATGAAATCATCAATATTTCTGGTGTACAAATCTAAAGTTGCAGAAAGTCTCTCAGTGGCAAATTCAATACCGAAGTTAAGCTCTGCTTTTTCTTCCCATTTTAAATCTGCATTGGGAGCACGATTTCCTTGACCTGTACTTGAACCGTCTTGTCCGCTTGTTCCGGGGTTTAATGCATAGGTTGTGGCAAAAAGTCCCACCTCTGGCGGTATAGCACCTGTAACACCGTAACCCAATCTAGCTTTCAAAAGGTTTACATTATTTAAATCCAAATACTTATTTAAATCTGCACCGACCGCTACTGCAGGGAAAAGACCCCATTGGTTTTCAGAACCAAAGCGACTGGAACCTTCACGCCTTAAGGAAGCGTTTAGATAAATGGCATCGTCAAAAGTAGCATTTAATCTACCAAAGAAAGCCACAATTCTATCTCCATCTCTTCGGTCACTGTTTGCAACAATACGACCCGCTTCGGTCAAGTCTTGAGAACTTTCTATGTTGTTTCTGAAATCAAATTGAATCCCTGGGGGGAAGTCACCTAACTGAAAGAAAACATTGTTAAAATCAGTCTCTTGAAAGGAGTAACCACCTGTTAATGTAAAGGATATATTGTCTCCAATTGTATTGTTATAGGTTGCGAATCCTTCAAAAAGATCAAATTTAGTCTCTTGGGTCAGGAAATTAGCCAAACCTCGTGTTGTAGGGCTCACCGCATTTCCTAAGTAGAGAGCTGTGGTAGGATAGTACTGAGACCTGTTGTTCTTAATGTTTTGAGTCGCAAAATTAACATTGGCCGCCAAATTGTCCGTCAATCTATAGTTAAAGTTCATACTATAATTGATGGTATTGGTGGTTCCATCATTTTCACTTTGTCTTGCAATAGAGGCAGGGTTAAAACTGTCAAATAAACCTAAGGTTTCAAAGAAACCTCCATATTGTCCGGAAGAGAAAGGAAAAGGTGCATCCTTTCCAAAGACTGGAGCAGTTGGATTATAAGTAATAGCATATCTTAAGGCTTCATTAAGACCGTATTTACTATCTCTTCTAGTCAAAGCAGAATTGAAATCAATTTTCAATTTGTCATCAAAAAGTCTGGCAGTAAGATTGGTTCTGGCATTAAGTTGCTTGAATCCTGTATTGTAAAGTATACCGTCTAATTTTCTAAAGTTACCAGAAACACGATAAGAAACATCATTGGTACCCCCAACAGCTGCAATATTATGTACATGGGAATAACCGGTTTGGGTAACTTCGTCAATCCAATCAGTGTCACTACCCAAATCATTACCTCCTGCAGCTAAAAACTCATCGGCATTCATAATGTCTATTTGATTCGCTATCGATGAAGTCGCAAATTGACCATTATAAGTCAACTGCATAGGCTGGCCTACTTTACCTGATTTGGTAGTTATCAAAATAACACCAGCAGAACCTCGTGTACCATAGATAGCTGCCGCAGAACCGTCCTTTAGAACGGTTATGTTTTCAATATCATTAGGGTCCACGTTATTTAAGGACCCGCCAAGTACCCCATCAATTACTACCAATGGCTCTTGGTTACCTCCAATCGTAGATATACCTCTTAAGCGTACAGTACCGTTGGTGTTTGGGTCGCCACCTTTATTCACAATGGTCAAACCAGCTACTTTACCTTGTAAAAGTTGAGTAGGGTCATTTACGGTACCTTGGTTAAAGTCTTCAGAGCTAACACTAGTTACCGCGGTTGTAATTTCCTTTTTCTGTTGACTACCATATCCTACGATTACAACTTCTTCCAATGCTTGGGCATCTTCCTCAAGTACCACATCAATAGTACTTTGACCGGAAACTGTTACATCTTGACCTTTATAGCCAATGTAACTAAAGGAAAGGATATCACCGTCCTGAACATCAGATAATGTATAATTACCGTCAAAATCTGTTTGGGTACCATTCGTAGTTCCTTTTATGACAACACTGGCTCCTGGTAGGGGGCCACTGGCATCGGAAACTGTTCCTGATACCTCTTGTGCCTGTATAATACCAAAGCATAGGAATGCTCCAAGCATTAAGAGGTTCTTTAAAAATGTAATTTTCATAAAGAATGATTTAAGTTGAGTTATAATTTCAGTTCAAAAGTTAAAAATATGTAAAAAGCTAGTTAAAAAAGGGGGCTGGGTAAAATAGTTAGTATCGAAAACGGTTTCGTGTTAATAACTTTTTCAAATTTACGATGAAATCAAAGAAATTCAATGTTTTTAAGGGATTTCATGTTTTCGTCTTTGAAAAATAGGTATTTCGGATTATAAAACAAATATAAAAATTTTCTTTTTTGTAGGAAAAATACGTTTAAATCTATTTGTGTCCATTTTTTGTTAAAAATCAAACGTTTTCGGGCATTTTGGCTTTTTAACATTATTTTCACTGACACAAAACTAGGTAATGAAACAAAAGATAACTCTCAAGCATATTGCTCGTGAATTGGAAGTTTCCATTTCTACAGTCTCAAAAGCACTAAAGAATAGTGATGAGATCAGCGAGGATACCAAGGAAAAGATTCAGGCGTTTGCCAAGCTATATAATTACAAGCCTAACAATATTGCAGTAAGCCTTAAAAATAAGCGTACCAAAAATATTGGGGTGGTCATTCCGGATATTGTGCACCATTTTTTTACAACGGTATTTCGTGGTATTGAAAAATATGCTAACGAACAGGGATATAATGTAATTATATGTGTTTCTGACGAGACTTTTGATAAGGAGGTTATCAATATGGAAATGTTGAATAATGGTAGTATTGATGGCTTTATTATGTCACTTTCCGCTGAAACGCAACAAAAAAATGATATTACTCACCTTAAACAAGTTTTAGATCAAGGTACGCCTTTAGTCCTTTTTGATCGAGTTACGGATGATTTAGATTGCGATAAGGTTATTTTAAACGATGAGGAAATTGCCTTTGAGGCTACTAAAAAACTTTTAAAAGAAGGCCGTAAAAGAATTGCGCTAGCTACAACTGAAAGTTATTTTAATGTTAGTGAAAAACGTGCAGAAGGTTATAAACGAGCGCTCAATGAATATGGTATAGAGGTAGATAATGATCTGGTTTTAGTGATACCTTATGATGATATTCAAGAAAGTATGATAGACGCTTTTTTTGATACTACCGATGTTGACGCCGTACTTAGCGTTAATGAAATTTTTGCTATACAATGTATGGGCGTAGCCAAAAAACGAGGAATGAAAATACCCAAGGATATTTCTTTCATTGGTTTTACAGATGGTTTACTTTCAAGATATTCCAACCCAACCCTTACCGTTGTTGCCCAACATGGTATTCAAATGGGTGAAATGGCAGCAAAATTGCTCATTGATCGAGTAGAGCGGGAAGATGAAGGGGAGGAAGAAGAAAGTTTTAAGACCGAAATCGTTAAAGCAAGTATTATCAATAGAGAATCTACCTTAAATTAACTTTCAGTTTTATTTCTTGTTATAACTTACAGGCTTTAATTTAAAATTCTATGTATGGGAATTAAGGCCTTTATCTTTGATTTGGATGGCGTCATAGTTGATACCGCTAAATATCACTACCTCGCTTGGAAAAAGTTGGCCAATGAACTTGGCTTTGAATTTACCTTGGAACAAAATGAATTGTTCAAGGGGGTGAGCAGAAAAAGATGTCTTGAGATTTTGTTGGATATTGGCAACGTGACCGCTACGCAAGAGCAGTTTGATACTTGGATGGTAGAGAAAAATGAGGATTACCTAGCCTACATCGACGAAATGGATAGCTCTGAAATTCTACCAGATGTGCCGCGGGTGCTTAATTACCTAAAAGGAAAAAATATTCCCATGGCATTAGGGTCTGCCAGTAAGAACGCAAGGGCAATTCTTGAAAAAGTAGGTCTTATCTCCTATTTTGAGTATTTGGTAGATGGAACCAACGTTACCAAGGCCAAACCGGACCCGGAGGTTTTTCTTATTGGAGCCAACAAGTTGGGTGTGTCTCCTGAAGCCTGTGTGGTCTTTGAAGATGCAGTAGCAGGTATACAAGCAGCAAACAATGCCGGTATGACCAGTATTGGAATTGGGGATGAAAGTATTCTTTCAGAAGCGCAATATAACTTTAAAGATTTTACGGAAATCAGCAATGATTTTCTGGGTCAATTAATTTCCTAGAAGCATAATTTTTTTATTGTTTTTAATCCCAACTTTACGGTTAGGGCTACTTATATATTTCTAATTTTGAATTGCAAGTAATTAAGTTGTTATGAATCAAGAATATTTAAAAGCTACTCCTTGGTCCATTATTGAGGAAGGTTTTGATAAGGAGTTAGTTCAATCTTCGGAAAGTATCTTCAGTTTAGGTAATGGTGCCATGGGGCAGCGAGCCAATTTTGAGGAAACCTATACCGGAGAAACTTTTCAGGGAAGTTACATCGCTGGGGTTTATTATCCGGATAAGACCAGAGTAGGTTGGTGGAAGAATGGGTATCCTGAATATTTTGCCAAGGTACTCAACGCTCCGAATTGGATAGGTATCAATATTTGGGTCAATGGGGAAGCTCTAGATTTAAATACCTGTAAGGAAGTAAATGGGTACTCCCGCGAACTTAATATGAAAGAAGGTTGGTATAGGCGTACGTTTGAAGCGGTTCTGCCAAACGATAGAAAAATTCAGGTGGAAGCAATTCGTTTTCTCAGTCTACATTTAGATGAAGTTGGGGCTATTCAGTATAATGTAACCGCCATTGATTCCGATTTAGAGGTGAAATTTCAGCCGTACTTGGATAGTGGTATCACCAATGAAGATTCTAACTGGGACGATAAATTCTGGAATACTACCAATATCGATGTTCATGGTAATCAAGGTTTCATTGAAGCCTATACCATGAAGACCCAATTCAAGACTTGTACGTTCATGCAATCGCAATTGTTGTTGAATGGGGAAATACTGAAGAAAGAACCCAAATCAACTTCGAAAGACTTGTGGGTGGGGCATGAATATTCCCAAAAGATAAGCAAGGGAGATACACTGTCGCTTCAAAAATTTGGGGGATATACCGTTGAAAGAAACCACCAAGGAAAGAATTTGGTGGATATTTCTAAAGAGGTGTTGAAAAAGGCTGAAGATTTGGGATTTGAGACACTTTTAGATAAACAAAAGCAATCATGGGCAGAGATTTGGGAAATGAGCGATATAACCATTGAGGGCGATGTAAAAGCACAACAAGGTATCCGCTTTAATATTTTTCAGTTGAACCAGACCTACTTAGGAAGGGATTCCAGATTGAATATCGGCCCAAAGGGATTTACTGGTGAGAAATACGGGGGAAGTACCTATTGGGATACCGAAGCCTATTGCATTCCGTTCTATATGGCTACCAAAAATCAACAGGTTGCCAGAAATTTATTGAAATACCGCTACAATCACCTTCAAAAAGCTATTGAGAACGCCCAAAAGTTAGGTTTTACAAACGGGGCGGCACTATACCCCATGGTCACCATGAACGGTGAAGAATGTCACAATGAGTGGGAAATTACCTTTGAGGAAATTCATCGAAACGGCGCTATAGCATTTGCTATTTACAATTATTACCGATTTACGGGAGACTATTCCTATATTCCAGAAATGGGTCTGGAAGTGCTTATTGGTATTGCCCGTTTTTGGCATCAAAGAGCCAGTTTTTCAGAACAGAAACAGAAATATGTCATTCTTGGAGTAACCGGGCCCAATGAGTATGAAAATAACGTAAATAATAACTGGTACACCAACTATTTGGCCCAATGGTGCATCAATTTTACTGTGGAGCAATTGCAAAGGGTTCACGATGGTTTTGAAGATGATTATAGAAGAATTGTAGGGAAGACCAAGCTGACCGATGGAGAGGTTGCCCATTGGAAAAAAGTGGCGGACAAAATGTACTTTCCGTATTCCGAGGAAAAACAGGTGTTCCTGCAGCAAGATGGATTTTTGGATAAAGAATTGATCACCGTAAAAGATTTACCATCGGCACAGAGACCGATCAATCAAAAATGGAGTTGGGACCGTATTTTACGCTCGCCTTATATCAAGCAGGCAGATGTACTTCAGGGTTTTTACTTCTTTGAAGATCACTTTTCTAAAGAAGAACTCAAGAGACACTTTGATTTCTATGAGCCCTTTACGGTTCATGAATCATCGCTTTCACCCTGTGTTCATAGTATTCAGGCGGCGAAACTTAACCAAATGGAGCAGGCTTATAAATTTTACCTAAGAACCTCTCGCTTGGATTTGGATGATTACAATAAAGAGGTGGAAGAAGGTTTGCACATCACCTCAATGGCGGGTACGTGGATGAGTATCGTTGAAGGTTTTGGGGGCATGCGTGTGGCTGACGACCAATTGTTGTTCAACCCTAGGATTCCTGAAAAATGGGATTCCTATTCGTTTAAAATTAATTTTAGGGGAAGTGTGGTGAAAGTATCCGTGAAACAGAAAGAAACGGAGTTTTCAATTTCCGGGGATGATTCCATTACTATAAGGTGCAATCAGAAAGAAGTAGAATTGAAGCCCGGTAGGGATATTTCGGTACCTCATTAAAGTTGAGGTCTCTGAGGTATATAAGTAATTGGAGATAATGGCAAAGCAAAAGGAGGTAGTTTATCAGGTTTTTACAAGGCTATTCGGTAATTCCAATACCAACAACAAGCCATGGGGTACTGTAGAGGAAAACGGTGTGGGCAAATTTGCTGATTTTACCCCCAAGGCGCTTAGGGAAATTAAAGATTTGGGCTGTACTTATATTTGGTACACAGGAGTCGTACACCACGCCCTGATCAATGATTATTCTGCCTTCGGAATTTCAAATGATTCACCGGAAGTAGTAAAGGGAAGGGCCGGTTCACCTTATGCTGTAAAGGATTATTACAATGTGAATCCGGATTTGGCCAAAAATCCGGAAAAGCGACTTCAAGAGTTTGTAAGCCTCATTAAAAGAACGCATAAAGCAGGTTTAAAGGTCATTATCGATATTGTGCCCAATCACGTAGCACGTAGCTATGAAGGGGCTTCCACCCCCAAGGGTTCTCGGCCTTTTGGGGCTGATGATGATACTTCGGTGGAATATACCCGGGACAATGATTTTTACTACATTCCTCAACATGAATTTCAAGTACCTAATTGGCGAGAAGGTTATCAGCCTTTAGGAGGAGAAGATTTAGCGCCATATCCTGATTTTGAGGAAAACCCTGCGAAATGGACAGGTAACGGTAGCCGTTCTGCCCAACCTGATTTTAATGATTGGTATGAAACCGTTAAAATCAACTACGGGGTCAAACCCGATGGTTCGTACGATTTTGATATACTTCCTGATGAGTTTGCACATAAATCTTTTGAGGAACATTTTCATTTTTGGAATGACCGATCTGTTCCTGGGGCGTGGGTAAAGTTTAAGGATATTGCCTTGTATTGGTTAAAAAAGGGAGTGGACGGTTTCCGGTATGATATGGCGGAAATGGTTCCAGTAGAATTTTGGAGCTATATGAACTCGCATATAAAAATGCAGAACCCCAATGCATTTTTAATGGCCGAAGTGTACAATCCCCATGAATACCGAAATTTCATTTTTAAAGGAAAAATGGACTATCTGTACGATAAGGTGGAAATGTATGATTCCCTTAAACATATCATGCAAGGCCATGGGTGGACGGACCATATTTCGGTGGTGAAAAAAGGAACCCAAGATATTGAACATCATTTATTACATTTTCTTGAAAATCACGACGAGCAACGAATTGCTTCCCCAGATTTTGCTGGTGATGCGTTAAAGGGAAAACCGGCCATGGTGGTGTCCGCAACCATGACTACCGCTTCAATAATGATTTATTTCGGTCAGGAAGTAGGGGAGCCTGCTGCGGAACACGCTGGTTTTGGCAGCCCTACCAGAACCTCAATTTTTGACTATATCGGGGTGCCACATCACCAGAGATGGGTGAACGATAAAAAATTTGATGGGGGCCAATTGTCAGATGAAGAAACTGCTCTACGGGAATTCTACAAAAGGTTGCTCAATTTTACCATTAACAGCAATGCTTTGACCGGGCAGTACCAAGACATCCATTTTTATAATAGAGATCATACGGAGTATTACAATCACCATGTGCTATCTTATGTGCGTTGGTCAGATGATGAAAAACTGGTAGTAGTGAGCAATTTTCACGCCTATGATTGGTTTGGTTTTCACTTGCAGCTTCCGCCTGATATCATTGAAAAATGGAATTTGATGGATGGGGAGTACCTTTTGGAGGATATGCTGTACGGTCATAAAGAAACTTTATTTGTTAACGAGGGGAGCGCCAAGGTGCGGGTAGATGTACATCCTTTGGAATCCTTTATTTTTAAACTACATACCAAATGAAAGGTAGAAGCCCATTCATAGTACTTTTTCTAATTCTAACATTCTCTTCTTGTATGAGTGTAAATAAACCAATTGTCATAGGCCATAGAGGTGCCATGGGTCACGAAACTGAAAATACATTGGCTTCAATTCAGAAGGCTATTGAACTGAAGGTTGATATGATCGAGATTGATATTTTTAAAATTAGAACAGGGGAGATTATGGTCTTCCATGATGATGAGGTGGACCGGTTGACCAACGGAAGCGGCTTTATTGAAGACTATTCTTTTGATCAATTGCGGGCATTGGTCGTTGAGGGCGGTCATAAAGTTCCCACCTTGCAAGAAGTTTTGGATGAAATGGCTGCTAAAGTTGATTTAAATATCGAATTAAAAGGAGCGGACACGGCAGAGGAGGTGAACAGGATTGTTGAGGAGAATATTGAAAATGGACCATGGAAATTGAATAATTTCATTATTTCCAGTTTTAAGTGGGAAGAGTTAAGAGATATGCGTGCCTCCAATTCTGAAATACCGATTGCTGTTTTAACGGGTAAGGATCCACTAAATGCAATTGAAATAGCGAAGGAATTAAATGCCGAAGCTGTAAATCCCCATTTTGAGCAACTTAATGCGGAAAACAATGTGGCCTTAAAGGAAGCGGGATTAAAAATTTACCCTTGGACGGTTAATGATGAGCAGGATATCATGGGAATGAAAAGATTGGGGGTAGACGGTATCATTACCAATTATCCTGAAAGAGTCAAGTAATGTTTGATGTTATTATTGTTGGAGGAGGTGCTGCCGGTTTTTTTACGGCCATTCAACTGGCAAAGACGAAACCAACTCTTAAAATAGCAATTCTCGAAAGGGGGAAAGAAGTGCTGGGAAAAGTAAAAATTTCCGGCGGAGGAAGGTGTAATGTTACCCATGCAGAATTTGACCCTAACATGTTGGTTAAGAATTATCCCCGAGGGGAAAAAGAACTCCTTGGGCCTTATCACACCTTTGCTAGCGGAGATACCATGGCATTTTTTGAAGAACATGGGGTTTCTTTAAAGATAGAGGAGGACGGACGTATTTTTCCGGTATCGGATTCTTCACAGACCATAATCGATTGTTTTTTGAATCTTACCCAAAAATTAGGTGTAAAGGTATTAAAACATAGTGCAGTAACCCATTTTGAAAATACAGCAAAGGGGTGGCAAATCAAAACCATCAAGCACTCCTATGAATGTAAAAAACTTGTGCTGGCAACGGGTAGCAATCCTAAAATTTGGAATATACTAAAGCAACTGGGCCATACTATTGAGACTGCTGTACCGTCCTTATTCACCTTTAATTGTAAGGATACGCGAATAGCCGGAATTCCAGGGGTGGCTACCAATGCCAGTGTTGAGATTTTTGAGAACAATTTGCTTGAAAGTAAGATTACCGTAAGACTTAAAAGTAAAAAGACTAGAACACCAATTTTGTATGCTGATGGTCCCGTACTCATTACGCATTGGGGACTCAGCGGTCCCGCCATCTTAAAATTGTCGGCTTGGGGTGCTCGTTTATTACACGACTATAAGTACAACTTTAAAGTTGTGGTCAATTGGATGCCGGACTATAATTATGAGGGGCTCTTGGGCTATTTACGGGAAGTGAAAGAAGTGGAAGGAAGAAAAACTGTTTTGCGGACCAAAGCTATTGAGGTTCCTAGAAGGTTATGGACCAATTTGGTAAAGGCATCCGGAATAAATAAAGCCGATAAGTGGGCGGATATCAACAAACAACAATTGGAAAATTTGGCAGCGCAATTAACAGAGTGTGAACTCAAGATTGAGGGTAAATCTACTTTTAAGGAAGAGTTTGTTACCGCTGGAGGTGTAGATTTAAAGGAAGTTGACTTCAGGACTTATAAAAGCAAACTTTTACCTGATTTATATTTTGCCGGAGAGATCTTAAATGTGGATGCTATAACAGGAGGATTCAATTTTCAGAATGCTTGGACCGGCGGTTATATGGTAGCCAAAGCAATTACTAATACCTTGTAAATGACTGTATATATTGCGTTTTTGCGGGGTATCAACGTAAGCGGAACCAAAAAAGTTCCTATGGCACAATTGCGTTCGTTGTTGGAGGAAAATGGCTTGGATAAGGTTACTACCTACATACAAAGTGGAAACGTGGTATTCTCTTCGCTTGAAGAGGACAAAAGTGTTTTGGAAAATAAAATACAGGAAACAATTGAGAAAGAGTTTGGTTTTCAGGTGCCTGTTTTGGTCATTACAAAGACTGGTTTGGATACGATTCTTACAAGTAATCCATTTGAAAAAAACCTCGAGAAGGATAACGGTAAAATTTACTATGTTCTGTTAAAAAATAAGCCAGATTCCATGTTGGTAAAACATTTAGAGGAAGAAGTCTATGAAAATGAAGAATTTTACGTGACGGATACTTGTGTTTATCTACAATGTAATACTGGATATGGGAAAGCCAAACTTAACAACAATCTCATAGAACGAAAATTAAAAGTGGAAGCTACGACCCGAAACCATAGAACCATGGAAAAGTTGGGCCAAATGGCAGCCAATCTTAATTGAGCTCCCAAATTCTATAGGTGAGAACGGTAGCAAAACAAACCCAAATAAAGTAGGGAACAAGTAACCAAGCCGCGATTTTGCTTACCACCTTGAACCATCTGATAGTAAAAATTAAAAGTATCAACAAGGATACAATGACTATCAAGGCCCAAAAAAGCTCCTTAAGCCCAAAAAATACAATGCTCCATGAAGCGTTCAACAAAAGTTGAAACACAAAATGGTAAAGAGCCGTTTTTACCCATAAATGGTAAAACCCTTTGGTCCATACAATGCCGGCAGCGATTCCCATCATAATGTAAAGCATGGTCCATACAGGAGCAAAAATCCAAGCGGGAGGCGTAAAACTAGGTTTGTTTAGGGTAAGGTACCAGTCGTTAACCGAAGTTTGGGTTACAAAGCTTCCCAATAACCCAATAATCAGGCAAATGCCCACGGCATAGCTTATATGAAGTATTTTGCTTTTCAAGTGGGTGGTTTTCAAGCCTAAGTTAACAAATTATTTCTTTGAGCTTAGATGAGCGGGTTAAAAAGTATATTTGCACAAAATTGTGCTTATGACCGAGTCCCGTTTTATACCCAATTCATATAAGAATTTGCCAGCATCAGGCAAATCATCTTGGAGGTCGCCCAGTAATATTGCATTGGTTAAGTATTGGGGCAAAAGGGAAAACCAAATTCCGGCTAATCCATCCATTAGTTTTACATTGAATTCTTGCTTTACTACAACTACGGTCAGTTACGAAAAATTGAAGGAAAAGCAGCATCAGTTTTCTTTCGATTTCCTGTTTGAGGGAAGCCCCAAAGAAGAATTTAAACCCAAAATCCAGACCTTTTTAACCAGGATACAGGCATATCTACCCTTTCTAACGGAATATCATTTGGTAATTGAGAGTTCCAACTCCTTTCCCCATAGCAGTGGAATTGCATCTTCGGCAAGTGGAATGTCTGCTTTGGCCTTGTGTCTAATGGATATGGAAAAAGAACTGAACCCTACCATTCATCTTGATTTTTTTAATCAAAAAGCCTCTTTTCTGGCGCGCTTAGGTTCTGGAAGTGCATGTAGAAGTGTTGAAGGACCTTTGGTTCAATGGGGAAGTTATAGGGGAATTGAAAATAGTAGTGATTTGTACGGAGTTCCGTATCCATATATAACGCATGCAGTGTTCCAAGATTTTTGTGATACCGTACTTTTGGTCGATAAGGGGGAAAAAACAGTTAGTAGTACCGTGGGTCATGGACTTATGCACCATCATCCTTTTGCAGAACAACGTTTTCAACAAGCACATTCTAATTTGGATAAGTTAAAAACCATTTTCGAAACGGGTGATTTGGAGGGCTTTATACAGGTGGTAGAAAGTGAGGCGCTCACGTTACATGCCATGATGTTGACCAGTAGCCCTTATTTTATTTTAATGAAACCCAATACCTTAACGATTATCAATAAAATATGGGCTTTTAGGGGGGAATCAAATAGCCATCTTTGCTTCACTTTGGATGCAGGTGCCAATGTACACGTATTATACCCTGCGGAGGAGAAAACAGTGGTGCTCAAGTTCATAAAAGAAGAGCTGGCCCCACTTTGCCAAAACGGGCAATTTATTGAGGATCAAGTAGGAACTGGTGCCATTAAATTGATTTAAAGTCCTTTCAGCTATTTTTTTACGTATAATAAAATACTAAAAGCAAGTAATTTGGGTTGTAAAAAGCGGAAATGCGCTCGAACGAAGATTTTGATAGCGTATTCAAGTTGTTTAGCACCAATTGAATAGAACACAATAGTTTATTTCTTATTTTTGCAGTATCCTTATCGACCATACAATGAAGGGACCATTATTTTATTCTAAGATTCTTCTTTTTGGAGAGTACGGTATCATAAAAGATTCCAAAGGGTTGTCCATACCCTACAACTTCTTTAAAGGCGCTCTGAAATCAGATGATAATCTGTCTGATACCGCTAAAAGTTCCAATAGAAGTTTAAGGGAGTTTGCCGGTTACTTGGAAATGATACACAAAAACGATCCAAAATTAGTTTCCTTTGATTTTGAATCGCTAAAGGCAGATGTTGCCGGCGGAATGTATTTTGATAGTTCCATTCCTCAGGGTTATGGAGTAGGGAGCAGCGGAGCGCTTGTTGCCGCTATTTATGATAAGTATGCCTTGGATAAGATAACTATTCTTGAAAATCTTACGCGAGAAAAGTTACTTAGGTTAAAACAGATTTTTGGTAAGATGGAATCCTTCTTTCACGGAAAATCTTCCGGTCTTGATCCATTGAACAGTTATTTAAGTTTGCCTATACTCATCAATTCCCAAGATAATATAGAGTCCACCAGCATTCCCGCTCAGAATTTGGAAGGTAAAGGAGCTGTATTTTTATTGGATAGTGGTTCTACAGGAGAAACAGCCCCTATGGTCCAAATCTTTATGGAAAAAATGAAACAAGAAGGATTTAGGAGCATGCTAAAGAACCAATTCATAAAACATACCGATGCTTGTGTAGAAGACTTTGTAAAAGGCGATGTAAAATCGCTCTTTGGAAATTTAAAGCAACTTTCTCACGTAGTGCTTGATAACTTTAAGCCCATGATTCCGGCAAAATTTCATGAACTGTGGCAAAAAGGAATCGAAACCAATGAATACTATCTTAAACTTTGTGGTTCTGGAGGTGGAGGCTACATTTTAGGTTTTACCCAAGATATTGACAAGGCCAAAAAGTCCTTGCAGGGTTACAATTTGGAGGTAGTCTATAACTTCTAAGTCGCTACTTTTCGAGCTTTTTAGAAACCAATCAAAATACATATAGATGTTCAGTCGAAAAAACAAGCTCCTGCTTTTAAAGTTGTTGAGCTTATTTTCGGTTGTAAGGGGTTACAATGTATTCGTAATAGCCTTGGCTCAGTACTTGGCCTCCATTTACATTCTTGCCCCAGAGCTTCCGCTTAGGGAGGTGCTTTTTGATTTTAATTTATTCGTGATTGTTTTATCCTCTACTTTGGTCATTGCTGGGGGTTATATCATCAACAATTTTTACGATGCTGAAAAGGATTTGATCAATAAGCCCAGAAAGAGTATGTTGGATAAACTGGTGAGTCAGCAGTTTAAGTTGATAACTTATTTTGTACTTAACTTTTTGGCAACCTTTGCCGCAAGCTACGTCTCGTTTAAAGCTGTTCTATTTTTTTCGGCATATATTTTTGGAATCTGGTTCTATTCCCACAAGCTTAAAAAAATACCGTTCATAGGTAATTTTGTTTCTGCCACCTTGGCGATCACCCCGTTTTTTGCAGTGTTCGTTTACTACAAAAATTTTGATACCGTCATCTTTGTACACGCCTTGTTCCTATTTACTCTAATTTTGAGTAGGGAAATGATAAAGGATTTGGAGAATATCGCAGGTGATATGGCACAGAATTATAAAACGGTACCTATACTCTATGGTCAAAAGTTTTCTAAGATTTGTATTAGTCTATTACTGTTGTTGGCTTTGCTCCCTGCCTTTTTGCTTACAGAATATTTTGATGTAGGGCATATGCATTTCTACTTTTTGGGTTGCATAGTCATGCTAGTAGTCGTGACGGTCATGATGTGGAAAGCCCGCACGAAGCTTCATTACGTAGGGCTTCATAATATGATCAAACTTATTATAGTTGCCGGGGTTTTTAGTATTCTATTGATTGATATTGATTTAGTACTCAACCGAATACTCTAAAGGTATCTTGATCAATTGATTTGTAGGAGTTTGTTGGAGTTTAAAGATTAAACTTACCTTTGCAGAAAATAAGAAGGCTATGAGCAGATCGGAATCTAATGATGGAAGAAGGGCGTCCGGAAGACAGGGTGGCAAATTTAGAAAGAAAAGTTTTTCTAGGGGAAATGCACCTATAAAGAAACAAAATAGTGGTACTCCGGCACCCATTTCCAATTTGGTAAGGCTCAATAAGTATGTTGCCAATTCCGGTGTATGCTCCAGAAGGGAAGCAGATGTATTAATTGCGGCGGGGAATGTTACTGTCAATGGAAAGCCTATTACCGAAATGGGTTATAAGGTTAAATTGGAAGATGAGGTTCGTTTTGACGGAAAATTGCTTAATCCAGTTAAGAGGGAATATGTGCTTTTGAACAAGCCCAAAGGATTTACCGCTACAGGGAGGTCTAACATTAGTCAGCGCAGTGCGCAAAGTTTGGTCGCCAAGGCTTCCAAATCTGAATTAAAACCGGTAGGTAAGATAGGAAAGGAAGCAACAGGTCTGGTTCTCTTTACCAATGATGGTGAAATGAGCAAACGACTTAACAGTCCCAAAAATGGACTTAGGAAGATATTTCATATAGAATTGGAGAAACCGCTTCGTAGCGCTGATCTAAAGCGGATTCAAGAAGGTTTGGCCGTAGATAGCAAAGTGGTTAAGGTACAAGACGTGAGTTTTGTAGATAATGCGCCCAAGAACCAAGTGGGTATGGAAATTTATAGCAGCCGCAACAATATAGTTCAGCGAATTTTTGATACCCTAGGTTATGAGGTAGTGAAAATGGACCGTGTGGTGTACGCCGGTCTTACCAAGAAAGATTTGCCCCGTGGCCACTGGCGTTACCTCACGGAGCAGGAAATTGCCAACCTTAGAATGATTAATTAGACATCATCATCAATCTATCTGGTACCCATCCCCAAAGAGGTAACTTAGAGCTAGCCCATGGGTGTTCCCAAAAGGGGATTCTTTAAGGGCAATATTATAGTTATAAATAAAACGCAGGTTTTTTAAAAAATAAACTCCGGCCAAAAGGTTAATTGAAGAACTGGTCCTGTAACCAGCTCCTACCTCTATTTTATTTTTGAAACTTGCCGCGATATTCAGGTCAGCTTGTAATGGTGCACCATCTTCATACTTAAGAAGTACGTTGGGCTTGATCATAATCTCTTCAAACATGCTAGTAAAAAAACGGTAACCAAAATAACCATAAACGGGATTCGATAAGTTGAGGTCATCTCTTGAGGCCAATTTGTCTCCAAGTACATTTGGTGCCGAAATGCCTGCGAAGAACTGCGCATGGTTGAAAAGAAAACTAATACCTACCGTTGGAATAGTAGCATTGATATTCTCAGAGAAATTGGGGTCATCCATAATTCCCAGTGACAAAAGATCTTCTTTGAATTGCTGTAATCCTGCAGTAATTCCAAAGGAAAGAACTCCAGGTTGATAGAGTTGCCAATAGGGTCTGTTGGATTCAAAATCAAAAAAAATCTTATAGGAGTAAGCCGCAAAAAAAGTACTGTTTTTGCTAACACCTACCTCGTCTTGCAGAAAGCCCGCTCCCAGACCAACCTTTCCATCCCTAAGGGGAGAATTTACGGTTAATGAAAGGGTTCTTGGACTTCCAGTTACCTCACTAATAAATCCGGAATGGGTAGCACTAAGCTCGGTGCTTGAAAGCATTCCCGCGTATGCGGAATTGATCAAAAATGGATTGTAGTTGTATTCGGAGAAAACAGCGGTCTGTTGGGCTCTTAGGTTTCCTACTACGCAAACAACAAAAGTCAAAATTAAATAGGTTAGTTTTTTGGTCATGGGTATTTATCTTTTAATAACTACAAATCCTTGGGTAGCTTTTAAATTGTGGTTTTCCGGTAAAGTGATGTTAAAGAAATAGGTGCCTGCTGGTAGTTCACCGGCCCCGATTTTCGTTTTCTGGTTGGCCTCTCCTTTAAAAACATTGGTATTATTGTCATAGCCGGAAATAAAGAATACCAAATCTCCCCATCTGTTAAAAATGCTCACCGTATTTTCCGGGTAGTTTTCAATTCCGTTTATGGACCAAACATCATTTATGAGATCTCCATTTGGAGAAAAACCATAAAGTGTCTCCAGCTTTTCATCCTCGGGTTCTTCCTGTGTGGTAAAGCTACTTTGCGTACATCCAACGGCACTTCCTTGGGCGTTATATGCTACAATAGAAACAAAAATTTCTTGATTAAAAGGTAATGGCTGACCTAGGGTATATGATGTTAAAATACCCACGTCTTCCCTATCTAAAATGTCATTGCTTCCGGCACTGGAGCCCAAACTAAGGTAGTAGCCATCGGCATTTGATACGGAGTCCCAAACAAACTCAGTGTCAACAGGTAAATTAATCTGGTCGCTTTCAGGAACGATAATAGATGTACAACCGGGAATAGTCTCAACAATTTCTGTAGTGAAAGATTCCTCAAGACATCCTAATGCACTGCCCCTACCATTAAAAGGAACGATGGATACAAATATCTCAATACCTTCAGGTAAATCATCGGTTAATGTAAGGGTATTTGTGGTTACAGATTCATTGTTCAATATATCCGTGCTACCGGCAGAAGTACCCACATTAACATAATATCCATCAGCATTAGTCACTGAAGACCATGTTAAATCGGTCAAAATTGAAACGCTGCTTTCCCCATTTGCGGGACTGGTTAACGTTGTACAGGAAGGTGTGGCTGCCATGACCTCGGTAGTAAACGATTCTTCAGTACAACCTCTTGCATTACCTACACCGTTATAAGGTACAATCGCCACGAATATTTCGGTATTCTCCGGTAAATCGGCTGCTAGGTCAAAAGTAGTCCCAGACACGTCCTCATTATCCAAAATATCATTACCACCAGAGGTGGTACCCACGGTTAAGTAGTACCCATCCGCATTTGCAATGGTATTCCAACTAAGGTCGGTTGAAATGGAAGTTTCCGTCGCCCCGTTTAAGGGATTACTCAATTGGGTACATGCAGGTACGGTAGGTAAAGTTTCCGTTGTAAAGAATTCTTCGGTACATCCTGTAGCATCTCCTACAGCATTGTACGGAACTAGGGTCACGAATATCCGTGTGTTTTCAGGTAAATCGTTGGGTAGGTCAAAAGTAGAGCCTGTCACATCTTCATTATCTAAAATGTCATTTCCTCCAGAGGTGGTGCCTACAGTTACGTAATAGCCGTCAGCATTGCCCACAACATTCCAACTTAAATCGGTAGCAATTGAAACGTCGGTCGCTGCATTGGCAGGCGTGCTTAAATTTGTGCAACTAGGTACTGTTGGCAGGGTTTCGGTGGTAAAGGATTCCTCGGTGCATCCGGTAGTGCTTCCGAAGGAATTATATGGTACTATTGTCACGAATATTTCAGTATTCTCCGGCAAATCGTTGGGCAGGTCAAAAGTAGTGCCGGTGACATCTTCGTTACCCAAAATATCATTACCTCCAGAAGTAGTGCCTACAGTAAGGTAGTAGCCATCTGCATTGGCTGCAGCATTCCAACTGATATTGGTACCTATAGCTACGTCTGTGGCAGCGTTTAATGGCTCGCTCAATGACGTACAGTTTGGTGGGTCAGATAAAGTTCCGGCTCCTGTAGTAAATGATTCTTCCGAACACCCTGTGGCATCTCCTACAGCATTGTATGGGATAATACGAACGTAATGCATTCTGTTTGCTTGCAGGTCTGAACCAAAGGCGTATGTGGTGGTATTGCCAACATCTATATTATTTACTACTTCTATACCTCCGGCGGTGGTGCCTACACTAACTAAATATCCGGTAGCGTTTGTAACTGCATTCCAGCTTAAATCTGTATCAATAGGTACATTTAAAGCCCCGTTGCTTGGACTGGAAATTGTAGTACATGATGGGGGAACTGGAATAAATTCCGTTCTAAAAGACTCTTCGGTACAACCAATAGCTGGCCCAACGTCATTGTAAGGGGTAATGGTTACATAAATTAAAGTGTCTTCTGGTAAATTCGCAGAAAAATCATATTCGGTTACATTACCTACATCTTCATTGTTAACTAAATCCGTGCCTCCAGAGGTCGTACCTACATTGATTCTATATCCATCTGCATTGCTTACAATAGTCCAATTTAAATCGCTATCAAAAGAAACATCGGTAGCGTTATTCAGTGGTAAGGTCAGGTTGGTGCAATCTGGTGCAGTTGGTGGATTGTTCGTAACGGTAAAACTCTCCTCTGTACAAGGTCCAACCGCATCGTCATTTTCATTGGATGGGATTATGGTGACATAAACCGTAACACCTGGGTTAAAATCCGTGGCAAATTCAAAGGAGGTGTTATTCACCACCACTTCGTTATTTAAGATATCTGTTCCTCCTGGTGAGGTGCCAACAAATAATTTGTATTCCCGAGCAAATTGAACCGCTTCCCAGGTGATGTTCGTATTAACAGGAACATCTGTGGCGCCATTCAAAGGTGCAACCAGTTGGGTACAATCGGGAATAGGACAATCGAGAACATCACCAGAAAAAGTCCATCCAAAATTGTCTATCATAGATTGGCGTTCTTCAACTGCATCACAATAGGGTAGCGTATTGGCTCCAAGGTTAATACCAGGGGTAGGGTTTTGTTCAGACCAAGAGATTAAGGTGTTGTCATAATTTTCTCTTGATAGGGCCGTATCATCCAACATGCCTTGCATGTTTGTTACATTTTCTATATTCCAATCGCCTAAATATTGATTAAACGAAGTGGCATCGTGAAACATTTCTCTCATAGAAACGGTGCCAATTAACCATTGGTCAAAAGATTGATCAAGAGCCGTTGCATTTCTGAACATCCTCTCCATATTGGTTACTCCGTTTACCCGCCAGTTGTTTAAACTCTGGTTGTAACTACTGGCGCCATTGAACATATCTTGCATGGTAGTTACTGCCCTAACATTCCAATCGTTTATGGAGTTATTAAAGGAAGTTGCTTCTTGGAACATGCCACGCATAGTAGTTACAGATGCCACGTTCCATGCGTTTAAAGATTGGTTATAAGCACTAGCTTCTCTAAACATTTCTTGCATAGTAGTTACAAAGGAAGTATTCCAACTAGCAATATCTTGGTCAAAAACAATGGCACCATAGAACATTTCTGCCATATTTTGAGCCTCACCGGTATCCCAAGTATTAAGGGGTTGGTTAAAAGCCTCTGCCTCTTTGAACATGGAATCGAAATTGGTTACTACTCCTACGTTCCAATTGTTCAAGGGTTGGTTAAATGCTAAAGCTGATTCGAACATGGATGGCATTAGGGTTACCGAACTTACATTCCACGTGTTGATTGGTTGATTAAATACTTCGGCATGCTCAAACATAGCGCTCATATTGGCAACAGCACTTACATCCCAATTATCTAAGGGTTGGTTAAATACTTGGGCGCCCCTGAACATACCGCTCATGTTTACAACAGAGTTCACATCCCAATTGTTCATTGGTTGGTTGTAAGAGATGGCATAGTTAAACATGTTGCTCATGTTGGTTACGTTAGTTACGTTCCAGCTATCAATATTTTGATTAAAAGCCTCTGCTCTAGAAAACATGGAGTTCATGGTGGTAACAGCACCAACATTCCAATTATTCAGTGGTTGGTCAAATGCTGTTGCGTCGTAGAACATTTGGCTCATATCTGTAACAGACGATACATCCCAACTATTGATGTTCTGGTTAAACAATTCTGCATCATAGAACATGGCAGACATGTCTATGACGTTCCCAGTATTCCAGTTATTTAAAGGTTGATTAAATACTTCTGCTCTTTGGAACATTTCTGACATATCTGTTACCTGACTTACATTCCAACTGTTTATAGGTTGGTCAAAAGCCTGTGAGCTTTGAAACATACGTCCCATATTTGTAACACTACCAGTATCCCAACTACTTAAATCTTGGTTAAAATCCTGTGTTTGGGCGAACATAAAATTCATGTTGGTCACTTGGCTAACATCCCAATTGTCCAAAGGTTGGTTAAATAATTGAGCAGCCCCAAACATTCCATACATATTGGTAACATTGCTTGTATCCCAACTGTTTAATGGCTGATTAAAAATTCGTGCAGAAATAAACATGCTCTGCATGTTGGTAATATTGCTTACATCCCAATTGTCTATTGCACCATCAAATAGGTAACAACCGGAAAACATGTTGGAGGCTATCTCTACTTGCGAAAGGTTGGGGACATCTGTAGCGTTGTATTCCATATTTTCGCAACCATAAAATGCATAATTCATAGATTGCCAAACTTGGGTGCCCCATTGATCAATAGAAATAAGTTTAATATGATCAGAATTACTTACATAATGATAAGGAGCCGGAAAATCTCCAATAATAGCTACTGTATAAACACCTGGTGTTAAGTATGTATGTGTAATTTCACCGGTAACATTATTATTATATTGCCCATCTCCCCAATCAATAGAATAGTTATAGGTTAGATAATCTGGATACCCGGTGTTTGCTTCAATTTTTAACTGATTGGCAGGTGTTGAGCCAGATTCTGTTATGCTAGTATCATAAGTTAATTTAAAGGCATCTGGGCTATTTACCCAACTTTCAACCACGGTAAACGAAAGTTCTTGGCAGCCCGTTGCAGGACCATCAGCATTATAAGGAACCACTGTTACGTAAACCGTATCACCGGCTTGAAATTCATTGGAAAAACTCAAACCAACGACATTACCTACATCATAGTTATTTAATGTATTTCCGTTTAAAGAAGCGTAATTTCTATTACCACCACGCTCAATTTCTAAGGTAATTCTGTACCCATCCGCATTCGGAGCTGGGTTCCATCTAATATCACTATTGGCAGGTGTCATAGTATCTCCAGCGGCCGGCATTGTAATTTCCGTGCAGAGCACATAAGAGCAGTTTACACTGTCTCCAGTAATGGTCCAACCGTTGGTGTCTATTAATCCTTGTCTTTGAGTCAATGCATCACAGTATTGAAGTCCAGTTGCTCCTAGGCTAACTCCGTTCTGAATAGCTTGTCCTGCCCAGCCAATTAAGGTGTTATCATAATTTTCTTGTGATAGGCCACTGTTGGAAAGCATATTACTCATTTGAGTGGCGTTGGCAATATTCCAATTGGCTAGATTTTGATTAAAGGAACTCGCATTTAAAAACATAGCGGTAAATCGTGTTACATTGGAAACGTTCCACGAACTAATGTCCTGATTAAAATCTGTTGCTAAGCGGAACATATCCCTAAGGCTTGTAATACTGGATATATTCCAATTGTTTAAAGGTTGGTTAAAAACCGTTGCACCAAAGAACATACCTTCAATTTCTGTAACACCACTTATATTCCATGAGTTTAAAGGTTGATTAAAGGCGGTAGCTTCATTAAACATATGACTCATGTTTGTAACATTGCTTACGTCCCAATTGTCAATGTTTTGATTAAAAGCAGGGTTTTCTTCGAACATACCTCGCATGTTGGTTACCCCACTAACGTTCCACATACTTATGTCTTGATTAAATGCAGAATTATCCCTAAACATGTATTCCATGTCTGTTACGTTACTCACATCCCAATTATCTAAGGGGTGGTTGAAGACTGCTCCCCATATCCAACCATCAAACATCTCGGACATGTCCGTAACGTTGCTTACGTTCCAATTGTTTATGGGTTGGTCAAATGTTCGGTTTCTATGAAACATTTGAGACATATTGGTTACAGTACTCACATCCCATAGGTTTAAAGGCTGGTTGAATTGTGATTCCCTAAAAGTAGCTTCCATAGTAACCACATTACTTACGTTCCAGTTGTTTATTGGTCTATTGAATGCAGAGCCTTGAAATGTACCCGTAAGGTCGGTAATATTACTTACGTCCCAATTGTCTAAGGGCTGATTAAAATTGCCTGTATATCTAAACGTTCCAATTAAATTGGTGAGATTTGAGATGTTCCAATTGTTGATATTTTGGTTAAAGGAAGATGCTTCCGATAAGAAAAACTCCATATCAGTGACAGCTGCAACATTCCAATTATCCAGAGGTTCATTAAAAGCCCTTGCTCTGTGAAAGGTGTAAGACATATCGGTAATGTTAGCCGTGTTCCACAGATCCAATGGCCTATTAAAAATGGTACATTCCTGAAACATTCCTGATATATTGGTTATAGTGCTAACATCCCAATTGTTAACAATACCATTGAAGGCCTCGCAGCCATTAAACATATTTTGTAGTGTGGTAACCTGAGAGAGGTCAGGTGAATCAATAGCATCAAAATTTAAGTTTTCGCAGCCAAAAAAGGCATTTTCCATAGTTTGCCATTGTAGGGTACCCCATGCCAATATTTCTATGATTTTTAGTTTGTCGCTTGCGTTTTCATCGTTAAAATAGATAGATGAAAAGGTGCCGCTAATTGCTATAGTATACGTGCCAGCAGTTGCATAGGTGTGGGTTATGTTTCCGGTAACACCCGTATCTATGTTGCCGTCTCCCCAATCAACATCATAGTTATAGGTAGTGTAGGCTGGGTTAGTAGGTATGGTAACTTGGTTATTTGCAGAAGACCCTGATTCTATATTGTTTGTATTCCATATGGATTCAAAAGACTGGGATTGCCCAATAAATGAAACCAAAAGCGTTAGTAGGAGTATACTAATTGTAAAACTTGAAGTTAAAGAGCTTTTTCTTGATAGAGGATTAATCTGCTCTTGTGAAAAAGGAAGACCTTTAGTGGGATGCGACATTTTTTCCATTTTTTTGGAAAGATTTGGTTAAAAAGAAGAGGTGGTTATAAATTTGGATGAAAGAGAAAATCTATTGCTCGTTTACAATGATATCGGCCAATACGGCTTCTGCTTCCGTTTCAGTTAGACCTTCCTGAAGTCTATCATGGTATGCATAACGAATAATACTTAATTCTTCTGGCAGAAAATCATTATCCGTACTTATTTGCGAACAAAGGAAACTATTTTCATTTTGGCATTTGTTTGAGTGGCCAAAGCCTAGAGCATGACCAAGTTCGTGTTTAAACAAGACGGCAGCTGGGTTTGAGATCCAAATTCTAGAATTGCTCAATTGATGGGCATTGGATGGTGTTATGGCATAACCACTATACCCACCATCTTTCACAATTTCATACATATCTGGCCAAACATTTTCCAACTCAGCTTCACTACCATAGAAAACGGTGGCATTGGACTCACTTTCATTCTCCTCGGTTACTATATTGAAACCATCCTTGAAAATTTCATTGTATTCTGTCATAACATCCTCCACGGTTGCGGCAAATTCGTTTGAAATGGTCCCTTGTAAATAAATTTTCATAGTAGTTGCCCACTTTTGATTTCTTTCTACCGGGGTGTTGGCATGACCTTTCCAGTATACAAGGTGCTGAAAATAGCTTATAAGGTCTGTTTCTTCGGGGGTGAGTAGTGCTGTTTCATCAATATCCTCTACAATTAATTCAAAATTTTCTTCGGTAATGGTCGCTCCATCAAACACTGATACCATGAACTCTATGCTGGGCATGGTTTCAAAATCAAGTTGTAAATCAGGACCTACCGAAAGCTCTCCTGTGGTTTCATTGATTTCTATGTCCACTTCTGAGGATATGCTATAAGTTATTTCATCTCCCTCAGCATCATTCGCTTGTATAAAACCTATAGAGGTGGCCGGAGATGCATGTTCGTTAATAAGATATGTTTCTAAGTTAAGAACAGGTGCCGTATTCTGATCTTGAGGTTCGGTTTCTGGATTCTCTTCTGTTTCTTCAGGAGTCAACTCAGAATCGGTATTTTCAAGAACGGTGTCATTGAACGAATTAGTAGAATCTGTACTACAAGATGCAATAAAGAATAGAAGTAGGGGGTAAAAAATTTTTTTCATGCGTAGGTAGGTGAATTGTAATGAATTAGAATTACACCTTAAAAATATGGGCGTGTCCTACGCTGTTAAAATTTTTGTTGTGAACTACATGGAAATCATGGTGTGTTAAGATAAAGATGAAGATAAATGTTAACGTCTTAGGTATTTTGTCTTTCAAAAATGGCTCTTTGACGATAATCCTTTAAACCTCAATTACTGTGACCACCGGAAAGTGATCAGATCCTTTTTTAAGTGCATCTTTTAATTCTTGGCTCAAATTGGATTTGTGAGGTTCGGAATATGGGTTGAGTACCGTGCCAGATTCAATTTTAATATCTTGGCTAACCAAAATATGGTCTATGAGTACTGTGAACCAATTTTTGGTAATGGTATCCGTAAAAGAACTAGAACTGGGCGACCACCCGTATTTTCCTAATTTAGGTTTACCCAAGGCACTTTTTAAGATAAGTTCAGGCTCATAAACACTTCCTAATAATATTTCGATTGCACTTTTGCCAAATCGGTTTTCGTAGAAGTCGCTTCCCATTCCATCATTGATATCTCCGGTTACCAGAACCTTATCACCTTCGTTTATCCATTGGTCAATGCGCTCACGCATGTGCATGCATTCTGCATACAATTTTCTTCGGTTGAGGTTGGATAAATACTCGTATCTGGCATAATCTACATGGTCAAAAATACCTTTCGATTTGGCGTGGGCAATAATCATTTTAAAGAGTTTGCCCGGGCTTGCCTTATCTTTCACGGTGAGTTCTACAGGAGGCCTAAAGTGCTCATATTGTTCTTTAATACTTTGTTCCAACGTATCGGCCAAAAAAGGTTCGTCGAAACTATTTTTACCTTCCGGGGTATGCTCCAGAATAAGTTTGTCAGCATCGTAAATGGCACATAGTTCTTGCTGGCCGCGAGAAGTATGGCCCTGAACTACTTTGTAATTTCTTTGGGTAAGGCCAAAGGTGGTCATCCAAAGTTCAAGTTGTGCCTTGGCTGTTTTGGTTCCATTGGCAAGGGTATCCGGTCCTTCGACAACGGCAATTATATCGGCGTCTAAATGGGAGAGAACGGAAATCAATCGCTGACTTTTCATGGTCAATCGTTCTTGCTCGTTCCAATCGCTTTCCGGTTTTCCTGCAGGAGGAGGAACGTTAACAGGAGTTCCGTTAACGAACAGATTTTTCATCCATTCCATATTGTATTCTGCGACCTTCAGTTTCATATTGATGCTGTTTTGAAAGGGAACACTTTGGACTAAAAATAGGGAATAATTCTTACAAAAAGTTTAACCCATTGTAAAATCAAATTAAACTGCTGGATAGAAAAATTACTTGCTCTTATCTTCGAATAGTAACCAAGTATCAGGATCAAGAACAACGGAATCGGGCTTCGCATCGGTTTTGATGGAAAAATTCGCCTTCGAATCCGTTACTTCAACAGTGTGGATGGTGGTCTTGCCATTTACTGTTATACCAATTTCAAGCGGGAAAGAATAGGTATGATGTTTTTGGAGCTGGTCAATGGATAAACTTAATTTTTTTCCTTTATAGTTCCATTTCCATTTGAGTTCGGGATATCCTTTGGTGAAAATCCATTGTTCGAAAAAAGCATTCAAGTCTTTGCCGGAAACCGATTCCATAACTTCCCTGAAATCTTCGGTCATGGCATTGCTGTTTCTGTATTTTTCGTAGTAGGTTTTAATCCCTTTCCAGAAAACTTCATCCCCCAATTTGTTGCGTAACATATTGAGTACCCAGCCCGCTTTCTGATACGTGTTTACGCTTAAAACCTTTAAGGGGTCTTTGATACTAGGGTCAACTATGGGTGAAGGGTTTTTTTGATAGTAATCGATAATTTGTTGACGGTCAAGTTGCAATTCTTCTTTTCTCTTTTCGTTTCCGTAAACGTTTTCCTGGTATAGAATAGCAAAATAGGTAGCGAAGCCTTCACTAAGCCATACATGGTTCCAATCATTTTCTGAGGCGGAATTTCCGAACCACTGGTGGGCAATTTCATGGGCAATCAAGCCCTCCACCTCATTTTTTCCGGTGACCGAATTTTCAAAATAGGCAATAGTACCTGCATTTTCAAGTCCGCCCCACTGCGTTTTTGCCTGCATGTTGGCCAGTTTTGCGTAGGAATACGGACCAATTTGGTCGATGAAGTATTTCAAGACCTTGCTGGCCACATGGTAATCTGAAAAACCATCCAACCTATTTTCTGGATACACCCAGGCAGACACGGGAATGTCATACACCTCACCCAAAAGTGTACTGGCGAATTTAGTTACCCCAATAGTCACCACTTTCATGGCAACGGGTGCTGGTTCTTTATAGGTTGTTAATTTTATACCGTTACCTAGATTGCTCTCTTCTATTTTTTCTCCAGTGGCGACCACATCGTAATGAGCGGGTGCGGTAATTCTAAATTCTATGCTTGCCTTGTCATAAGGGTGATCTACAGATGGAAGCCAGTGCCTAGCCAAATTAGGCCAGTTGTCACCAAAAAAAGAACGCTGCCCAAATTTGGTAGTGTCGATTACAAGTCCTCTTTCAGGAAAACCCTCATAAATAACTTTGTAGGTTCTGTTTTTTTCTTCGGAAGTGCCCGGAGTTATTTCAATTTTATGATTATTGTAGGTGTATTTGGCAGGGGTTTCATCTTCAAGGACTTGGCTAATGGTCATACCATATTCACCATTTTTTTCAATCAAGTCCAATGAAAACGGACCAACTTCTCGGGTGAAGTCGATGTTGATTTCGGTTTCTCCTTTAATAAGGTTCGATTCGTCGGAAAGAGTTAACCCGAAAATATAGCTTTGAACATCGGCAGAGTTATTGCGCTGGTAGATGTCCTGGGAGTACAGCAGGCTTAATGAGAAAAACAAAAGGAAAGCAAAAAAATAGGATTTGGTAATAATGTTCATTTACGGAGTTTTTTTAATCCGCAGCTAATTTAAGAAAGCTTGTCTTTTATTTTTCCTTCGTTTGCGAATAAGGTAGTTAGCAGTATATAATTTAGTAAGTTTTCACTTCAATCCCGTTGGCCTCTGCGTAAGGTAGCGCGACTTCCCATAATTCTTCTCGAAGAACTAAAAACCTTGTAAGTGTTACACTGTTCATTAGTGACAGAGCTTCATTAATTTCATCTACCTCTTTACCATTGTCCATCATATTTGCAATGGTTAAATACTCTGTTTCATAAATGTTCTTGACATAATTGAAAAGGCGTAGACTTTTGACAATCATTTCTTCGGTTTCTTCCGTAGACTTTAATTCTTTAATCTGTTCAATGTTTTTTTCAATATCTGGAATGATGTAGGTGGTGATATGTTCCGAAATTTTATCGGTCTTTTCCATTTCACCATTGGTAAGTTTAAAAAGTTGACCTGTTTCTTGAAGCTGTGTGTATCTATCGAAGTCAACACTGCCAAAACCTACAAGTTTATTACTGTTTAAGGTGGTTCGGTCAAAATAGTTTTCGGCAGATGGTTGGTTGCAAGACACCAATAAAAAGAGAATACCTAAGGATACAAAAATAGATTTCATGTGATCGATTTATTATGATGAGACAAACATACTTCCCTCAACCTATTCTCGTATCCCTGATTCTAGGGAAACTGAAATTATTAGAATAATAACTCCATTTTTTTCTTGATCTCATCCAAGCATAAATTGCCCAAACTGCCCTCATGGGTATGGTGAATATCCCTTTTGGGTTCAAAAGTACCTTCTTGAATTTCCATTCCCATTTTTTTATAGGCATCCCTGAAAGGCATTCCGTTTTGTACCAGTTCGTTCAAGGTATCAACGCTAAAGAGATAATCGTATTTAGGATCGCTTAGAATGTCATCGTTCACTTTCGCCTCTTTCAAACTAAAGGTCAAAATTTCTAAACAGGCCTTCATATCTTGAATCGCGGGAACAATAATTTCTTTCACCAATTGTAAATCACGATGGTATCCACTAGGTAAATTGTTGATGACCAAGGTCAATTGATTCGGTATGCTTTGTAGCTTATTACATTTACCACGAACCAATTCAAAAACATCGGGGTTTTTCTTGTGCGGCATGATGCTGCTGCCCGTTGTTAATTCATCCGGAAATGAGATAAAATTGAAGTTTTGGCTCATATAGAGGCAAACGTCCATAGAGAGTTTGGATAAAGTGGCTGCAATATTGGCCATGCCGAAAGCGGTAGCCTTTTCTACTTTTCCACGTCCCATTTGGGCTGCCACCACATTGTATTTAAGGGTTTCAAAACCCATTTCTTGGGTGGTGAAGCTTCGGTCTATTGGAAAGGAGCTTCCGTAACCAGCAGCGCTCCCTAACGGATTTTGGTCGGCAACCTTGTAAGCGGCATCAATGAAAAAGAGGTCATCAATCAAACTTTCGGCATAAGCGGAAAACCATAGCCCAAAAGAGGATGGCATGGCAATCTGCAAGTGGGTATAGCCTGGGAGAAGCACGTTTTTAAATTTCTCGGCCAATTGCAGTAACAGGTCAAAGAGCTCTTTTGTCTGACTTTTTATTTCCGATAGTTCATGTTTTAAATACAGGTGCATGGCCACCAGAACTTGATCGTTTCTTGATCGTGCTGTATGGATTTTTTTACCGGTGTCGCCCAATTTTTCAGTGAGTACGTATTCAATTTTGGAATGCATATCCTCAAAAGAATTTTCAATAGTAAACTCTCCCTTTTCAATGGTTTCCGCAATGGCATCCAATTCCGTGATAAGGGATTGTGTTTCTTCTTGGGTCAACAAGCCTATTTTTCCTAGCATTTTAGCATGCGCTTTAGAGGCGATCACATCATATTTGGCAAGCAATAAGTCGAGCTCGCGGTCATTGCCCACGGTAAAATGGTCTATTTTTTTATCAGTACTGAATCCTTTATCCCAGAGTTTCATGTTTAGTCAGTTTACAATTATCAGTTAGCAATGAACAATGCTTATTGGTAATTGGTTATTGTTAATTGTTATTTAAAAGAAATCCCTTCAACAATTTAATATACAAATCTACCCCGTCTTCAATTTCTTTAACGTAGATGTATTCATCTGCCGAATGTGAACGCGTGCTGTCCCCAGGGCCTAATTTTAATGATTGGCAAGTTAATGCCGCCTGGTCGGATAGGGTGGGGGAGCCATAGGTTTTTCTGCCCAAGGCAATACCTGATTTCACCAAGGGGTGGTCTTTGTCAATGGCCGAAGAATTAAGTTTTAGCGAACGTTCTTGAAGTTCACAAGGAGCTTCTTTCTTCAGAATTTCCGCTATTTCGGCATTGGTATATTTATCGTTGACTCGAACGTCAACTACCAACTCTACCTCCGCCGGCACCACATTGTGTTGTGAACCTCCATTGATTTGGGTAACCGTCAATTTTACGGGGCCTAGCACTTCTGATACTTTTGGAAACGAGAAATTCTTGAACCACTCCAACACTTCAATGGTGTTGTAAATAGAATTATTATCGTTAGGATGAGCCGCATGCGAAGGAGTGCCTTTCACTTTGGCGTCAAAAACTACCAAACCTTTTTCGGCTATGGCCAAATCCAATAAAGTAGGTTCGCCCACAATGGCCACATCAATATGGGGAAGTCTGGGTAAAAGTCCTCGTAGGCTATTGGGTCCTGAACTTTCCTCTTCCATCGACGCTACCATTAAAATATTATGGTTCAGGTTTTCCTCTGCATAGTAATGCGTGAACGTAGCAATTAGTGAAACTAGCGCTCCGCCGGCATCATTACTTCCCAAACCATATAATTTTCCATCTTCAATATGCGGATGAAAAGGGTCTTTGGTATAGGCCGAATTGGGTTTTACGGTATCGTGATGCGAGTTTAAAAGCAAGGTAGGCTTACTTTCGACAAAATGCTTGTTCACTGCCCACACATTGTTCAAATGACGTTGAAACGGAATGTTGAACGACTTGAACCAATTTTCAATGGCATCAGCGGTCTTATCTTCTTCCGAAGAAAAAGATTGTATAGAAATAAGTTCTTTTAAGAGCTCGATAGCTTTTTCGGTCAGTTCTTTTTGCTGCATTGTTAAAGGGTAAGAGTGGTGAATAAATTTGCATTGGGGTGTAGCATTTCTATATCGCCTATGCGTACCTGATGAACATTTTTTTTCAGGGCATGAAAGCAGTTGTGCATTTTGGGCAACATGCCATCTGCTATTACTTTTTTCTCTAAAAGGGTTTGGTATGACAAACTGTCGATATGTTTTATAACCGATTGGTCATCATTGACATCCATCAAAACACCTTTCTTTTCGAAGCAATAATACAAAGTGGTCTCGTAGACTCCGCTCATGCCAATCGCCAATTCCGAGGCGATAGTATCTGCGTTGGTGTTGAGCAGCTGCCCCTTTCCATCATGTGTCATCGCGCAAAAAACAGGGGTTAAATCAGCCTCCAATAGTTTTTTGATGGTGGTTGAACTCACGCCGTCCACGTCACCGGCAAAACCATAATCAATGTCTTTCACGGGACGTTTATGCGCTTGTATAGTATCACCATCGGCACCGCTAAACCCAATAGCATTGCAGTTGAGCGATTGCAGTTCGGCTACAATATTTTTGTTGACTAGTCCGCCATAGACCATGGTAATGAGCTCAAGACTTTTATCATCGGTAATACGGCGACCTCCGATCATTTTAGATTCGATTCCTAGTTTTTTGCCCAATTGAGTGGCCAACTTTCCGCCTCCATGAACCAGAATTTTAGGTCCTTTTAATAGCGCAAAATTATTCAGGAATTTAGTAAGCTCGGCTTTATTTTCGATGACGTTGCCGCCAATTTTAACTATGGATAGTTTTTTCATGTTATGCGTTTAATATTCCACCATCAATGGTCATGGCCGTTCCGGTAATCCAAGAGGCTTCTTGGGAAACCAAAAATAAGGCTAGGTTGGCGATATCTGTCGGTTGCCCCAATCTTTTTAGCAAAGTTGTTTTTTCTGCATCGGCTACGGCCTCTTTCGGGTTTTCGAAAGCTTCTGCTGAATTCCACAAAAGTGGGGTGTCCACCGGTCCCGGACAAATGGCGTTGATTCTAATATCCGGGGCATATTCTACCGCCAGTTGTTTCATCAATGCTACAGCCCCTGCTTTGGATGCGCAGTAAGCGGGGTGGTTGGGGAAACTTTTAAAAGCTGCTATAGAGGCATTAATTAAAATAGTACCCTTCATTTTTTTCAAATGGGGAATGGCAAATTTAGCAAGCAGATAAATACTGCTCAAATTGGTTGAGAGGGTTCTGTTCCACAAATCTTCTGAAAGTTCGATTACATTTCCCAGACCTAAAATTCCGGCATTAAGTGATACAATATCCAATCTGCCAAAATTTTGAATAGCTTTCTCTACCAATTCTCTATTGTATTCGGCTTTGCCTACATCACCAGCCAAAAAGATGGAATGGGGCAGACTTTGTGCCAAGGCGTTGCCTTTGGCTTCATTTCTACCCGATAAAACCAGATAGGCTCCCTCAGAAGCAAATTTTTGCGCAATAGCTTGCCCCATGCCACTGGTGGCACCGGTTACAATACACACTTTGTTTTCTAATTTGCCGATTTCAAAAGTCTTAGTTGTTCTCCAATATTTTTTTTAAAACTATCTGAGCACTGTAGGTTCGGTTGTTGGCCTGTTCTATTACCAAGCTTTGGTCACTATCTAAAACTTCATCTGCCACTATCATATTTCTTCTTACCGGTAGACAATGCATGAATTTGGCTTTTCCGAGTTTTTCTTTGGTCATGGTCCAATTTTTATCTTGGTTCAGAACTTGACCATAGGTATTATAGCTGCTCCAGTTTTTTACATAGATAAAATCGGCATCTTCGCAGGCTTTCTTTTGATCATGCTCAATAATCGCGTCTTTGCTGATTTCAGGATTCAATTCATAACCCTCAGGGTGGGTAATGACAAAATCAGCCTCCTGTAATTGCATCATCTGTACAAAAGAATTTGCCACGGCATGCGGTAACGCCTTTGGGTGCGGGGCCCACGAAAGGACTACCTTAGGCCTTTTTTTAGTGTTTTGTTCAGCTAAGGTTATGGCGTCTGCCAAGGCCTGTAATGGGTGGCCTACAGAACTTTCCATATTCACCACCGGAACGGAAGCATATTTTTTAAACCCATTGAGAACAATTTCCGCTTCATCTTCCTCTTTGTTGGTAAGTCCGGCAAAAGCCCTTATAGCTACAATATCGCAATATTGAGAAATTACTTGGGCAGCTTCCTTTATATGTTCCGATGTGCCTTGATCCATTACCGTACCATCGACATATTCCAAGGCCCATCCCTCACTGCCAAAATTCATGACAATCACGTCCAAGCCTAAGTTTATGGCGGCTTTTTGGGTGCTTAAGCGGGTACGAAGACTGTTATTAAAAAATAGGAGGCCAATGGTCTTGCCTTCGCCCAGAGTTTTTAATTTTTTAGGTTCTTTTTTCAGTTCTCTTGCTTCGTTGACCCAATCGTTTAAGGAGTCGATGTCATTTACGGAAAGGTAGTGTTTCATATCTTTATTTTCGTATGATTTGTGCTGCCTGAAAAGGCGTCGGTAATAAAATTATCGTTGAGACCGTTCACGATCCATGTTTCAATGCTCGCTTTTTGGGCAATGGTGGCCGCTTGTACTTTTGAAGCCATGCCGCCCGTACCGTGGGTGGATTTTGAACTGCCTATTTCTTTTTTGATTCCAGCGAGACCAGAAACTTCGTTGATGGTCACCGGACTTCCATTTTCCATGGATTGCTTGGTGTAAATTCCATTGGTGTTGGTAGCAATGATCAATAGGTCAACTTTTAAAAGTGATGCGGTTAAAGCAGCCAATTTATCGTTGTCGCCAAATTGAATCTCGTCCGCAGCTACTGTATCGTTTTCATTGATAATCGGTATGATATTGTTCTCTACCAGAATATCGATGGTATTCTTGATGTTCGCTTTGGACTTCGGATTCTCAAAATCGGAATACGATAAAAGGCATTGCGCCGCCGATAGCCCCAATTCTCTAAAACTCTCTTGAAACATGCGCATTAGATGGGGCTGCCCAATGGCCGCTAAGGCCTGCTTTACCAAAATATCTTTACCGTTATGCTCCAGTTTTACAAACTGCTTGGCCGCAGCAATCGCCCCAGAACTAACAACCACAAATTCGTAGTCGTTTTTCAATTGTGATATTTGCCTTCCAATATCTTCTAGCTTACCTCGGGAAATCTGGTTGGTTTCCTTCGTAAGCGTATTGGAGCCTATTTTTAGTAAAATGCGTTTTTTTCCCATTTTTTGGTTGCTGGTTGTTCGTTGATGGTTCATCTCCACTGCGCTCGATGTGACAGTTGGTTGATGGTAAGAAAAAAAATTCTCAATTCTCACATCTAGTAACTTTTAACTACAAACTCATCACTCTTACCTCTTACCTTCTAAGTCCTACGTCATTTTTATCTGGTTGTTGGTTGTTGGTTGATGGTTCATCGTTGAAGGTTAAATGATAAGTAATCTGTCTTATGTCCTACGTCTTAAGTCCCTATTCATAATTTTCCTAACTCCTAACTCCTAACTCCTAACTCCTAACTCCTAACTCCTAACTCCTAACTCCTAACTCCTAACTCCTAACTCCTAACTCCTAACTCACCTAACTTGCCCACTACCTTTTACATACCATTTGTTTGTTACCAAATGTTGTAATCCGATTGGTCCACGTTGATGGAGTTTGTCCGTACTAATGGCCAATTCTCCGCCCAAACCAAGCTGACCTCCATCTGTAAATCTAGTGGAAGCATTGTGATAAACCGCTGCACAGTCAATTCGGGTCATAAAATAATCGGCTTTTTCCTCATTAGAGGTAATTATGGAAGCGGAATGCCCTCCGCTGTATTTGTTAATTCGTTCAATCGCATCATCTAAGTCTACGGCTAGACCGAGAACAATCTTATAATCCAAGAACTCCTCATACCATACTTTTGGGTCTATAATGGGAGTAGTTCCTTCAAATTCGGAAATCGCTTGATCGGCAATAATTTCCACTTCGTGTTCCTTCAGCTTGGCTATCAATTCGGAAATAAACTCCTGCTTGTTCGGTAATCCCGAGGCTATCAATACCTTGTCCAAAGCGTTGCAAGCTGAAATCTTGGCGGTTTTTGCATTGAGAATGACCTTTAAAGCAACTTCCGTATCAGCATCGGAATCTACATATACAAAATTGTTTCCCCTTCCGCTTACGATAACGGGGCAGGTGGCGTGTTGCTTAACGAAAGCAATGAGTTTTTCACCACCACGGGGCACAATCAAATCGACCTTTTCCGTAGGATTCTCCAAAAATTCTTGGGTTTGGGTTCGGTTAAATTCCAAATACCCAACCCATTCTCTAGTGGTATCATTTGCTTCCAAGGCTTTATGCCAAAGTTGTACCAATAATAAATTGCTGTTGAGTGATTCTTTACCGCCTTTCAGTAAAATTTTGTTTCCCGATTTAAAAGCGATTCCGGCTGCTTCGATAGTCACATCCGGTCTTGATTCATAAATAATCAATATGGTGCCAAAGGGAGCGGTTTTGTTGCTTACGCGCATGCCATTTTCATGGGTAAAGTTAAAACGCTCAATACCTAAGGGGTCGTTGGCATTTGCCAGTTGATTCAACGAAAGAATCATTCCGTCAATCCTGGCAATGTCTACCTTTAATCGGTCGTGCATTGCCAAATCGCCTCCGGTATAACCATCCATATCTTTTTTATTGGCCAAAAGGATGGCTTCCCTTTCTTCATCAAGCAGTTTCGCCATATTCAAAAGCACGGCATTTCGCTGTTTTAAACTTAACAATAGGTTCATGCCAATTCTTTTTTAAGGGCGTTAAATAGGGTGTCTATATGCCCCTCGGTAATATTTAGGGCAGGTAATATTCTTAAAACATGTTTGTCTTTTGCGCCACCTGTGAATAGGTGCTGATTGTGAATAAGTCTTTTTCTCAGATCTGCCACTTCAAAATCGAACTCCAAACCAAGCATTAAACCTCTTCCCTTCACTTTTTTTACCTGCGGAATTTCAGCAGCGTTGGCCCGGAAATAGTTTTCCAATTTGGCCGCATTGGCAGGAAGGCTTTCATTCTCCAAAACCTCTAGAACAGCCAAAGTCGCTGCACAAGCCAAATGGTTGCCGCCAAAAGTGGTACCTAATAGTCCGTAGGATGCTTCAATTTTTACGTGAATAAGAATACCACCTACAGGGAAACCGTTGGCCATGCCCTTCGCAATGGAAATAATATCCGGTTCAATATTGTGATGTTGAAAGGCGAAAAATTTTCCGCTTCTTCCAAAGCCACATTGTACTTCATCGGCAATCAAAACCACATCATTGTTTTTACAGGCTTCCGCAATTTTCTGATAGAAATCGGTTGTAGGTTCGTCCAGACCACCAACGCCTTGTATGGCCTCCAAAATTACCGCGCATACGTCGCCTTTTGAAAGTTCAGCCTCTAGGGCATTCAAATCCCCAAAATCCAAGAAGGTAACTTTCTGTTGTTGGTTGATGGGAGCATTGATTTTTGGATTGTCCGTAGCGGCAACCGCAGCGGAGGTCCTTCCGTGAAAACTATTTTTAAAGGAGACCACACGTGATTTTCCGGTGTGGAAAGATGCCAATTTCAAAGCATTCTCGTTCGCCTCTGCTCCAGAGTTACACAAGAACAAATTATAATTTTCACAACCCGAAAGTCTCCCGAGCTTTGCAGCCAATTCTTCCTGCAGCGGATTTTGAACCGAGTTGCTGTAAAAACCAATACGGTCCAATTGGTCTTTGATTCGCTTTACATAATGTGGATGCGAATGACCAATGGAGATAACTGCGTGACCTCCATAAAAATCGAGGTAGGATTGGCCTTTGTCATCGGTTACTACAATGCCCTCAGCCTTTACCGGAGTAACATCATAAAGAGGATAAACATCAAATAATTTCATTTTCTATCTTAATTTGGGCTAAAGCTGATTTTCTTTAATTCTACTGATTTTGTTGTACGAGGCCACTATTCCCTGAATGAGCGATGAGCTCAATCCTTGGTGCTCCATTTCGTTTAACCCTTGTATGGTACAACCTTTTGGGGTCGTTACTTTGTCAATTTCTTCCTCTGGGTGACTACTGGACTCAATGAGTAAATTGGCGGCACCGCTGCAGGTATGCATGGCCAGTTCTTGTGCTTCCTTGGCGTCAAAACCTAATTGAATCGCGCCTTGAGTGGTGGCACGGATCAAGCGCATCCAAAATGCGATTCCGCTGGCACAGATAACCGTGGCGGCTTGCATTTGGTTTTCAGGGATGACCATGGAGTGTCCCATCTGATTGAAAATTGACTTTGCCAATTCTAATTTTGCTTCTCCCTTTTTGTTGCTGCAAATACAGGTCATGGACTGGCCCACGGAAATAGCAGTGTTGGGCATACTCCTGATGATGTTGTGATTACTGCCCAAAATTTCTTCCATATTTTCAATGCTATAGCCTGTAATGGTAGAAATAATCACGTGGTCTTCGGTCAACAAATCCTTAAAATTGTTCAATAACTCTTCTAGTTGACTGGGCTGAACTGCCAAAATAAGAATATCCGAATTTTTCACCGCTTCGCGATTATCGGTAGTTAGGGTTACAATCTCGTGCGTATCGTATTCCCTAATTTCCTCAAGATTGCGCTTGGTCAAATATAAACTGGTAGTTCCGTTGGAATTCAGAATTCCCTTGGCTATGGATAGCCCCAAATTACCTACCCCTATTATGGCTATTTTCATGGCTGCTCTTTCTTCGTTAATGGTTAATGGTTAATGGTTGATGGTTGTTCGTTAAATGACAAGTAATTTGTCTTATGTCCTAAGTCTTATGTCTTAAATACCTGTTTAAATATTTCCTAACTCCTAACTCAATACTTACTACTCAAATCTCTGTACTCAAATCAAACAACTCCTAAAACACTCCCGCCTTTAAATTCAATCCTGAACCCTCTTCTAGTCCAAACATCAGGTTCATATTCTGTACCGCTTGCCCAGAGGCTCCTTTTAACAAGTTGTCAATGGCCGAAGTTATCAATAGCGTATCATCGTACTTGTGCAAATGAATGTGGCACTGATTTGTGTTCACCACTTGCTTTAGATTAAGGGGCTCTTCAGCAATTTGAGTAAAAAGGGCATCCGAATAAAACTCTTTAAACAAGTTGTTGGCTTCCTCTAGGCTACCCTCAAACTTAGTATAGGCGGTAGCTAAAATTCCCCTGGTGAAATTTCCCCTGTTGGGAAGAAAAAAGAGTTCGCCGCTATCTTTTTGCAAAGAATGAAGGCTCTCGTTAATTTCTCCCAAATGCTGATGCGTAAAAGGCTTGTACCAGCTTACGTTGTTATTTCTCCAGCTAAAATGGGAAGTAGCCGAAGGACTTACTCCTGCACCGGTACTTCCGGTCACTGCATTTACATGCACCTCGCTGTTAAGTTTGCTTGCTTTTGCCAAAGGAAGCAAGGCCAATTGAATGGCCGTTGCAAAGCAACCGGGATTGGCAATGTAATTTGCCTTTTCTATTTCTATTTTTCTTAACTCCGGAAGTCCATAAACATACTGCTTACCTTGAAAAACCGAATCGTTTTCCAAACGGAACTCATTGCTCAAATCAACAATCTTGGTATTACCTGAAAATTGATGATCTTCTAAAAATCGCCCAGAATTGCCATGTCCCAGACAAAGAAAAACTACATCCACCTCAGGATTTACTTTTCCTGTAAATTCCATATCGGTAGTTCCCAATAAATCTGGGTGTGCAGTGGTCAGTTTTTTACCTGCCCTTGTCGTGCTGAAAATAAAATCAATTTCCGCTTGCGGATGGTTCAAAAGAATTCTGATCAATTCACCACCCGTATACCCCGAACCACCAATTATACCTGCCTTAATCATCACTTGGGTTTACGTGGTTATAAATTTTGCCCGAGTTGGAAAGGATTTTAATGAAGCCCTTGGCATCATCTGCAGACCAGCCTTTGTTCATTTCTCCGTAGCTGCCAAAAGAAGCGTTCATCAGGTCGTGTTTAGAAGAAATTCCGTTTAATCTAAATTGGAAAGGGTAGAGCCCTACGAATACATCTCCTGAAACGGTCTTTTGGGTATCGGTCAAGAAAACTTCGATGTTTCTCATAACAGCGTCTAGGTAGTTGCCCTCATGCAGAAGCATGCCATAGAAATTGCCCTGCTGTTCTTTCTGAAACTGTTGCCATTTGGTCAAGGTGTGCTTTTCCAACAAATGGTGCGCCTTGATAATGATGAGCGATGCAGGAGCTTCAAAACCTACTCTACCTTTAATACCGATGATGGTATCGCCCACGTGAATATCGCGCCCTATGGCATATTTGCTGGCCAAGGCGTCTAATTTTATGATATTGTTGACGGGAGCATCTTTTTCTCCGTCTATAGCTACCAACTCCCCTTTTTCAAAGGTCAACTTTACTTCTTGGGGCTCCTTCTCCTGTAATTGACTAGGATAAGCTGAGTCCGGTAAGGGCTTTTCTGAAGTTAGGGTTTCTTCGCCACCAACAGATGTCCCCCAAAGTCCCCTATTGATAGAGTATTTGGCTTTTTCCCAAGAATAATCAACACCGTTTTCTTGAAGGTATTTGATTTCTTCTTCCCTTGCTAACTTATTGTCTCTAATGGGAGTGATAATTTCAATATCCGGAGCAATGATTTGAAAAATCATATCAAATCGTACTTGGTCATTACCGGCACCTGTACTACCGTGGGCAATATAATTGGCGCCTATTTTTTTTGCGTAGTGAACGATTTCAATAGCCTGTACGATTCTCTCTGCACTAACAGAAAGTGGGTAAGTGTTGTTTTTTAGTACGTTACCAAAGATGAGGTATTTTACCACTTTGTTATAAAAGGTCTCCACCGCATCAATAGAAAGGTACGAGCTCGCCCCTAACTCTAACGCTTTTTTCTCGATTTCTGCAATCTCTTCTTTGGAGAATCCTCCTGTGTTTACGCTTACGGCATGTACATCAAAACCTTTTTCTTTGGAGAGGTATTTGGCACAATAAGAGGTATCTAATCCGCCGCTGTAGGCTAAAACTAATTTCTTCATTTTATAATCGCTTTCTAACTTAAATTTTTATTTTTCTGGTTGTTCAATATTTTGTTGAACTGATGAATTTTCTTTTCAAAATGGGGATTTACGTAGTACCTATATTTTACTTCGTCCCTTAATTTTCCTAGTTTTTCCAGTGCTTCTATCAATACAGGGGATAGTTCTGACAAAGGAATTCTTTTCATGCCCAAAAGTTCATTGTTGTGGTGTACCCTTGGTTCCTGCGCAATGGAAATAACAAAGTCAGAGGTGTATTTAGAAGTAAGGTTATGCATTAGTAAAAAACCTAAATTATGGGTCCTGTAGTCTGGATGCACCCATAAAGAGGACCGTTCAAAAACAGCATATTTGTCCACCACGTGCTTGTGTGCAAAAATGTGCCCCAGTATTTGTTCGTCTTTCATCAATAGAAAGCATCCGTTCTTGAGTCTGTTTTCCAAAGTTTGTAAACTGGCGTTGTACATGTTTGGATATTTCTCCGTTCTTTTTGAAATCTCTTCCATTTGTTCCGTAGACATTTCGTGGGTAAAAACGACCTCTATGCCGTTTTCCTCACAAAACGTTGAGGCACGCTCTTCTACAGTTTCTATTTTGTCTTTCAAATCGATTTCCATTTTAGAGTACTATTTGTCGCCATCTGTTTTTTATTTAATTGGTTAGGGTTACAGGCTTATTTCTGGGGGAAAATAAATAGGCTTACAACCAAATGTTATATCTGGCAGTTAAATTGAAATAAAATATTTTTTGAAGTTGCGGGAATGGACTCACCTAATCCCATAGATAGAAATGCACCCTTACGGGCGACGACGGATGCGAAACGGACGTACCGGAGCACTGCTGCTCATTTGAATAAATATGTATTGTGGTACTTTCATCGTGATTCAAATGTACATGTTTACATTTAAAACACAACAATTCTGTATTAATTATTACGAAAAATTAATTTGAGCTTACCTAATTTAACAATCTCATAAAGCATAAATCCAAATACGCAAGAATATTCAAGGGTCAACAACCACGCATTTTCCTGAAAATCAGCCCTGGAATAAGCAAAATAACTAAGCGTTGCAGCTGCTGACCAAATTATGGGGAACCGGTATTCGGTAAACAAACTTAGTACTACCAGAAAAATAACGTACCAAGGGTGCACCGTGGGGGTCATAAAATAGTAAAAGCTTAATGCCCATAGCATTGAACTGGCCAATACCGGAAGTTTTTCGTTTTTACGCAGAAATGCTAAGGCTAGAATCACCAGAACAGTAAGAACTTGCGTAATGGTGCCGTAGGTTTTTATAAGTTCCCATGGTTTGGCGTCAAATTGAACGGCGGTATACTTGACAAGATTATAAATACCAGCGTTAAATTCAAAGTTAGAAAACCATAAGCCTACGGTTTCACTATAGTTGCTGATGAATTCGCTTGAATAAAATGGAATGAACAGAAGGGTACATGCTAAAACCACCAAAGCATAGAAAAATACACTTTTCTTTATGCTGAAATATTTCAGGAAAAGTGGCAGAAAAAGTAAGGGAACCAATTTTACACATATGGAAAAGGCGTAAGGTAGTGCGGCTACAATCCACTTTTTTATAGAAATTAGATACAAGGCCCATACAAAGAAAAAGATCATGACGCCTTCAAAATGTAAATTTCCCGTGAGTTCAATGATGACCAAAGGATTTAAAAAGTACCAAAATATCAAGTGAGGTGACTGGTTGAGGTTCTTCAATAATTTTCTTCCGAAGTAGAGAATACCCAAATCGGCCAAAATGATACTAAAGCGCATGACCAAAATGGAATTAAAAATACTCTGTCCGCCAAAAAGTGCAGCCAAGGCAAAAAACAATTGATTCACCGGTGGGTAATTGCTGTAATGTTTGGCACTCAAACTTCCCATACTTTGGTGGAGTAGTTCTGCATTGGGTATAAGTTTTGAACCTTGTTCCATTAGGGCGTCCGGTGATAACAAGTACGGGTTTTGAAATTGTGAAACGAGATGGCCATCCCAAATAAAACGAAAATAGTCTTGCGAAAGATTGGGTTCTGCCATTAAAAAAATCAAGCGGAAAATAACCCCACAGACGGCCAAAAACTTAAGGTTCCATTTTTCAAACCGAACCAATCGTAGGCATATAAAGAATAAAGCTGCAAAAAGAGTAATGAGCTTTACAAAATCCGTTCGAATTAATTGATAGGCAAATACATAATAGAAAATACAGCTTAGCAAAGCGAGCAAGATGGGTATCTTATGTAGTTTCCAGTATCGTATTATAGGGTTGGACATCAAAAGCTGAGTTTGGTTGCAACCGAAAAAATACTAAAAATAGATGGAATTGGTTACCTAATTTTTCAGCACCCTAAATGTTTTCTATTTAAGCTCTGGCAGTCAAAGACTTGGTAAAAACAAAACCGAAACCAAGGAACAACATGAAGTGAAATGGAAACAAACCAAAATCATTTAACGGAATAGCACTGTACATGCCAAATAGGAAATAGCACATTAACAAGGCCTCAAAAATCATGTTGGGAGAAAGTTTTTTGGTCAGGTATTTATTGCCTTTCCATGAGTCCGTTAGGTTGTTTAAATTGAATTTTGGGGTGCGCACAAATTCGCTTCGCTTTCCAATATGACCTTCTAAAACAGCAATGGAATTATGCAATGAAAAGCCCAATGCAACGGAGAAGAAGGTAAAGAATAGCTTAATGTAGTCTACAAAATTATCAAAGCTACTGCCCTGTATACTTTTATAGGTAAACCAATAACAAATAAATAAGATTATAGTACTAAGTACGAAAAAGCTTAACAGGTTAAAAACAATATCGAATTGCGGATACAAGGCTTTGATGTACATCGCAGGGATACTCAATATGGAAACCAAGAACACGCACAAGAACATAGAACTGTTCAATAAGTGCATGACACCATGAAATTTGGTCTTGAACGAAATGTTTTTGGCACTGATAACGCTCATAACGGATTTTCTGAAGTTTTCCGCGCCACCTTTGTTCCATCGGAACTGTTGGGAACGGGCCGCACTGATCACCACAGGAAGTTCTGCAGGTGTCTCTACATCCTCTAAATACTTGAACTTCCAATTTTTCAATTGGGCACGGTAGCTCAAATCAAGGTCTTCGGTCAAGGTATCACCTTCCCAGTTACCGGCATCAAGAATACATTCCTTTCTCCAGATACCTGCTGTTCCATTAAAGTTGATAAAATGGCCCTTTGCATTTCTGCCTACTTGCTCTAAAGTAAAGTGGGCGTCCAAGGCAAAAGCTTGAATTCTTGTTAGGGTGGAGTACTCACGGTTGATATGGCCCCAACGAGTTTGGACCACGCCAATTTCGGGATCTTTAAAATAAATGACCGTTTTCTTGAGCCAGTCGCCAGAAGGCATAAAATCGGCATCAAAAATGGCAATATATTCTCCTTTGGCAATTTCCAGTCCTTCTTTTAAAGCACCTGCTTTGAAGCCCTTTCTGTTGGTTCTTCTAATATGCTTTATATCAAGTCCCGATTTTTTAAGCTCCTCTACCTTGGCAGCGGTTTCTACCACCGATTCGTCTGTAGAATCATCGAGGACTTGAATTTCAAGTTTACTTTTTGGATATTCAATTTTTGAAATATTTTCCAAAAGTCTACCCATTACATACTCTTCGTTATACACGGGAAGTTGTATGGTAACATGCGGAATTTCCTTTGCATCTAAGAGATTGAATTTTGGAGCCGTCTGGTTTTGTCTCTTATGGCCCAAATAGTTGACCAGTAGATTCAATTGTGCCAAGCTGTAGAAAAATATCAATAAAAGCGCAACGCTATAGATGGCTAAGATGATATAAGAGATGACTAATCCCATAGACTTATTTTATGCTGTATTTGAAAATCCAACCTAATATTTTTATGCCCGCAAATATACTACCTTTTACGGTTCCTGATACTTTAGAGACACCAATTCTTTTTTTGTAACGTACTGGTACTTCGGTATATGCCAATTTCTTTTTAAGTGCCTTTAGCTGCATTTCCACTGTCCAACCATAAGTTTTGTCTTCCATGTTCAAAGACAATAACTTAGGGTAAGTTATAGCCCTAAACGGACCTAAATCGGTAAATGTTGCCCCAAAAAGCAATTTCATTAAAAATGTAGCCAGCCAATTACCAAAAATTTGCTGTGGAGTCATGCTTCCTTCTTCCCTGAGCCGTTTAACTCGTGCTCCAATTACAAAGTCTAAATTTTGTAATAATATGGGTTCCACCAATTTAGTCAATTCCTCTGGGTAGTCTGAATAGTCTCCGTCGAGAAATACGATAATATCGGGTGTTTTGGATTGCGACGCCACATAATCCATTCCCTTTAAACAAGCATAACCATACCCCTTTCTTTTTTCCGATAATACGGTAGCGCCTGCGGCTTTAGCCCGAGCTTCGGTTTCGTCCGATGAATTATTATTTACCACAATGGTCTCAGAAACGATATCAGGTATTTCATCAATGACCTTGGCAATGGAATCCGCTTCGTTAAAAGCGGGAATGATAACTTTAATATCTGCTTGCGTCATTAATCCATTTTATATATGTGAAGGCCTGGTTTTAACGGAACGGTAGTACCGTTCCAAACTAAGTTGCCTTTCATTTCTTTTGGTATGTTCAGTTCGGCCTGCAGGTTGTTTTTTGATTTTTTTAAACGAAAGCCAATTGAACCTTTTGCAGTTGGCAGTTCTCCCTCCATTATTTTTAATTCTCCGAATGCCGGTTTTATAATTATTTCTTCAAAATTGTTCTTTACCGATTGTATTCCAGCCAAAAAGTCGAAGTAAAAGTAGGCAGGGGAAGCGCTCCAAGGGTGTACCTCTGAGCGTGTCGGTTTTTCTTGGCTTTCAAACCTTTCTAACACGGTGGTCATATGATCTTTGACCATATTCGACCAAGGTTCTTGAGCGATGGCGAAGAGTTCTGGTGCCCTTACTTTTTGAATGGCCTTAAAAAGATAATATCGGTAGTAATAGGTGGCCTGTAACAAAGCATTCTCCTCAAGAATTTTTGATAGTAATTCTTTTTGTTGCTCTTTAGGAAGGGCATTAGTCAATACAGCCATGATATTGGTATGTTGATCAAAAACCGTTTTGTCAGGTCGTTCGGCAAAAATTTGCCTTGTTTGATCATAACAAAGCTGATAGACAGATGATTTAATTTCATTGGCCCGAGTTTGAAAAAGGCCGGCCTGATGGTTGTCATCAATGGCAGCGAACATCTTAGCCGCGTTTTCGAGGGCATGAACATAGTGTAGGCTAACAACGGCGGAATTCTCGCCATCGTTTTTAGTAGCCGTGCCACCTCCATTATTTGGTCCTGTATACCAATCTACGAAATATCTATATTTTGTCTTTTTGACTAGATTTAAGTCATTCATGTTTTTCTCGAATCCCCCGAGGGTATGTATTATTCCGTTTTTATATTTTTCAATAAATTCGATTTCCCCTGTAAGCTCGAAGTAGTCATACACCATATCTACCCAAATCAAAGAATAAGTGGGATAGATAAAGGTTGACCTTAATGGATAGGCTCCTAAAATATTGCCTTCGGAATCTCGAGATTGGTGAAATTGTTCGATGGCATTTTTTGTATGTTCCAAGTTACCGCTCATAGCCTGCCAAAGAAGGGCATGCACTTTCGTGTCGCCTACATACTGCATGGTTTCATAATAAGCATCACTCAAAAAATAGTCTTGCGTACATATATCAATCGTTCGTTTGCAGATATCAAAGATTTTATTGTAAAGCTCATTGTCTGTTTCAAATCGGGCTATTGAGGGTATTTGTGTTCTCGAACGATAGTTGACAAAACTTTCTAGGTTCAATTCTTGGTCTTTGGTCTCTATCTCGAACTCTATGAAGCGAAAAGTACGCATCCAGTTGGGTGTGAACTTTTGATGTTTTGACCCGTTTGAAACGATACTGTCGTAATAGCCCAGTAGGGTTTTACCTTTAATCTCATTACGGTCACCTTTTTCATTGTTTTTTCCGAATAAATTTTCGGCATACTTTATTTTGATACTGGCATTCTTACCATCGTTCCAAACCAATTGGGGAAAACCACTGGTCACATATTTTTGATCTATAAGAAAGGTCATTTTGGTATTTACCGGAATATTCAAAGCTCCTTTTTCAGGGAACATGGAATTTATGTTTTCAGTATGTCTAACAATTTTTCCGATAGGTTCTTCTTCCCATGTTAGTAATGGAAGGTTTCTAGGTTCGAGCAAATAGGCCATAGAGCCACCCATACTACTGGCACCCTCAAAAAAAGAGGTAGCTGACCAATCTGCTGCATCAAAATCTGGTTTTTTCCAGTTTGTAGGGTGCAAATTCATATTTACATAATCAGTAGGGTTGTTGGCATAAAAACCGCCAACGATAGAGGTGGGGCCCCCACCTCGCCAATTTACCTCAATGGCTTCATATGATTGGTCAATAGTACATTTCCAAGAATCCCCTTTTCCAGTAGTAGTCAAAATTCGGGCATTTTCAGTGACGCCGTTCACCATCAAGCTCGTAAAAATCGATTGTAGGCCGTAGAACCTTCTTTTACCATAGTTAAGTACTTTTACGGCAACTACATTTTCACCTTTTTTTAAATAAGGTTTTAAGTTTAGGGTTTCGTACTTCCAATGCTTAATGTCGCTAAGCTGGGGTCCGTGGGTAACAATTTTGTCGTTTACGTAAAGAAAGTAGTGATTGTCTGCCGAGATATTAATGATAAAATCATTCTCTGTATTTTCAAGAGTAAATTCATTTCTGAATAGAATTGTAACATCTTCGCCTCCTTTAACTTCTGGGTGACTTACCCAATTCGCTTTAATATCATCAGGGGGATATTGTATCTCTGGAAAATTGAGCTCTTTTTGGGCGCACAAATTTTGGCAAAGTAAAAACAGGAAGAGGGAAAGCGCAGATTGTAATTTCATTATTTTAACTTGGCGAGGTTATTATCTCTTTTAAAACTACCAAAACTAAACCATTCATTTATTTTTTTGCCATTTTCGTATTTTTCTGCCGATGTTAGTTTCTGGTTCTTATACTTTAGGCAATAGCCGTTCTTTACATTGTTTTTCAACTGACATTTGTGGTTGACAAATCCATTTTTATCATAGAATAACCACCAGTTGTTCTTTTTTCCGTAGGCATAGTGACCTTCTTGAACCAATTGCCCCTGTTCATTAAAATAGTGCCAGTATTTAGATTTTCGGTTGTTCTTAAAATGACCCTCAGAAGCTACCTTTCCGTTTTTATGATACATCTTCCAAAAAGCGGTTTTTATTCCATTTTTCAACCAACCTTCCGATTTTATTTTTCCCGAATCAAAAAAGGTTCTGGTGTAGATGGCGTTGGTGGTGCTTTGAAATGAACAAAGCAAGAAAAACGATATCCCTAATAAAACCTTTTTAAACATGATTATTTATTTTCATTTACCAATTGCATTAAATCTACATCATTGCCTAAAAGAACATCTTGGCTGTTGATTCTACCTTTTGTAGGGCCATTCTCCAATTTAAGCACACCTCGAGGGCACACCGCAGAACAGATACCGCAACCCACACAACTTGAGCGCACAATATTTTGACCTTTTTGGGCGTAAGCTCTAACGTCGATACCCATTTCGCAGTAGGTAGAACAATTGCCGCATGAAATACACTGTCCGCCATTGGTGGTTATTCTGAATTTTGAAAAAAGGCGTTGTTGAAAACCTAGGATGGCGGCCATGGGGCAACCGAAGCGGCACCATACCCTATTTCCGAAAATAGGATAGAATCCAGTTCCGATCACACCCGAAAAAATGCTTCCTATTAAAAAGGAATAGGTTTTTCTTAAGGTTTCAGATTTAAATAGAAACACATTGCCATCTCCACTGAAAAAATGTATACCAATCAAGGCAATTATGATTACAAAATAACCAACGGCCCCATAGATGGCATCTTTTTTCAGTTGCTCTCTTTTGTATATCATCACCCAAGCGAAAATGGCCGTTAAAATAGTGGCGACACCTATTAAGAAAGTTGTTTTTGTTAGCCAGTATTTGCTGGTGTCGTTACCTAGGTAGGAATAAATTACAGCCGTGGTCATAAGGGTTACAAACACCACTACGCTATGTACGACCCACCTTTCGACGCGCCAAGCAAACAGACTTTTGTCACTAAGTTGTCTAAAAGAGTCTCCTGCCGTTTCTGCTAATCCGCCGCAGCCACAAACCCATGAGCAATACCAACGTTTCCCGTACTTATAGGTGAGAATGGGGGTGATGACAAAGATGGAAAGAATTCCAAAAATCAATAGTGCCAAGCCAATATCGCCGGCATCGATAAAGCTATTCACACGATAGCGCTCAAAATTATAATAATTGAGAGGCCAAATGTTCTTTAGATCGTAATAGGGTAGGGAAAAGCCTTCTCCATTTAGCCTTGCCATTAATTCAGGAATCAAAAAAGCAAAAGCGGTTTGAAAAAACATAACGCTAATGGTGCGCAGCCTTTCATAGGCGTTATGGCGATATTTGTACAAAAACTTGATTCCGAATGCAAGAATGGCCACAGTATAAAGCGTGCCATAAACGAACCATTGGCTGGCGGGGTTGCCACTCAATAATTTGCTCAAAGGGTCAAATAGAGCAATTAAGCCGGTATTGTCTCCGTCTTTGGTAAGACCTAGATACTGCGGGTAAAAATAAAGTACAATGTAAAAACCTGTGAGCGCAATACCTGCAATCCAGCCCCAAAACCCACGACTTGAAATGGATTTGAACATAACCCCATCGTTTTTAATACCTGGTTGTTTATGGATGTAAGAAGCAAAGGTGAACCAGATAATGCCGCCACTAATGGCCAAAAGGGAAAGGGTAAGCCAAAGACCACGGTTTTGGAAATTGATATTAAATAGTGCCAAAATTAAGATACCCATTCCGCCCATCCCAAATAGGGTGGCAAGTTTCTGGTTTAAGTTCAGGGCCTTTGGAGGTTCGCCTGTTAGGGCCATGCTTCTATCTATTGTATTGCTCATAGTATTTTTTCTTAGGGTTGGTATTAGGCGCCCAGACTTAAAATTCTTTTCCAGCTCTTTTTCTTGGTTTGGATGCGACTTCCCGTATCGGAGTTGTATTTAGCTACGATAGGATTTTCGTAAGCTTTGTAAAATTCAGGGTCAAAATTGGCATCCTCTAGGTGCTCTAATACATAGTCTGCACTACGTTCTTCGGTCAGCCACCGATCAAAGACTTCGTGGCGCATTCTTATGCCAAAGGTGTTTAAGCCCAGAAACTTATCTGTGTCGGCGTGGTAGGCCATGGTAATGCAAACTTTTTCTTCTGGATGCCGCCAATGAAAGTGCTTTTCATACTCTTTTTTATTACGTTCGCTAAATACCCAACCATAGGTTTGGTATTCTATATCTAAAAACTTGGCGGAATTGAACCAGTGACCGGGATTGTATTTGGTTTTGTTGCCACAAATGGTTTGGGCAACGGTCTCGCCCATCATTCTACCGGTATACCAAACTGCCTCTATAGGTCTGCGGTTTCCGATAGCTTCGTGCTGTTCGGCACAGTCTCCAATCGCATAAATGTTGGGGAAGTTGGTCTCTAAATAGCGGTTCACTTTGATGCCCCTGCCCAATTCAATTCCAGAATCTTCAAGAAAATCGATATTTGGGGTAACACCTGCCGTAAGACCTACCATTTGGCATTCGATAACCTCGCCGGTTTCCTTAATGGTAATGGCTTTCACCCTGCCGCTTTCATCTCCATGAATTTCACCTAAATTCATGCCTAATCGTAAGTCGATATGGTGCTCTTTAATATGTTCATTGATCAGTTGCGATTCGCCGTTAGGTAAAACACCGTTCCAAAAGCTGTCTTCCCTAACGATAAAGGTAACAGGTATTTCTCTTGAACGTAGCATTTCGCATAGTTCAATGCCTATAAGGCCTCCCCCGACAACCACCGCTCTTTTGCAAACTTTATTATTGGGGGCGTTTTCTTCGAGAGCATCTAAATCTTGCTTGGATACCAATCCTTGGACACCCTTTAAATCCTGCCCTGGCCACCCGAATTTATTGGGTTTTGATCCCGTTGCCAAAATCAGTTGGTCATAGGGTATTTGTTGACCATTTTGTAGTTGTAAGGATTGTTCTTTTGGATTCACTTTTTCCACATATCCATTTATAAGGTCGATTCTGTTTTTCTTCCAAAACCAATTTTCATAAGGTTGGGTATGCTCAAATTTCATGTGCCCCATATAAACGTACATCAAAGCCGTTCTAGAAAAGAAATAATCTGTCTCGGCAGAAATAATCGTAATTTCTTTGTCCGATAATTTTCGTATGTGTCTGGCTGCCGTAACCCCGGCAATACCATTTCCTATAATGATTATTTTCTCCATCTCTATTTGATGTATTTTATTTGGTTTGAGTCGGAAACAATTCAAAATCTTACCACAGAAATCTAATTTGTAGATGTTTTAAATAAGGATATAATTGTGTGTTTTCTGTTATAGAATTGTGATAAGTTACGTTTTTATTTGCTGTGAAAATGAAAATTTAGTGTTGTAGATGCTATGGCATAGAAGAGTACTTTTTTTAAGAATTACGTACCTATTTGAAACGATAGGTAAACTTTTTTAAATCTTAATACCTCACTAAGAATCATTTTCAAAACTTAATTCTAACCCCTTAAATCTTGACGATGAAAAAACAGAAAGCAAATTTTTTACTAGGTTTTGTACCTATTATAGCTATGGCGCTTTTGGCTCCATCTCTAAATGCCCAGGGCCTTATTGACGGATTCTACAGCCCAAAGGGAGATATGTCCATTACGGCCTCATATACCGGAACCTCCTATGACGAATTTTATGTGGGCGAAGAAAAAACAGGACCTGTTCCAGCTCATGAGAAAATAACCCAAAACATTTTGGGATTGTATGCCAAATATGGGTTGAGCGATTCCTTTACTTTGATTGTTAATGCTCTATACATTTCAGCTAAGGGTGAGGGTGCTCCCGACCCAATAAGTGGAAACACAGAGGAATCTGGCTTTCAGGATTTTTCCATAGCGGCAAAATACAGGCCTTTTAGTACTTCTTTTGCAGGAGGTAGATTGGATGGGATAACCGCCCTTGGTTTTGATATTCCTATCGGATATAAATCGAACAGCATACTTGCTATTGGTAATGGGGCCTTTAAAACCAATTTACACCTTGGTGGACATTTATTTTTAAATCAAGGATTTTTTACGACCGTTGTTCTCGGTTATAGTCTTAGAGGAAAGACCAATGATGATTTTAATGTGAATAATGGAGAAGATTATGATGTGCCCAACGCCTTTTTGGGAAGCCTTAAATTAGGATATGCATCCGCTAAATTTTATGGAGAAGCCTGGTTGGACCACCAGTCTACTTCTTCTGACGGAGTGGATATCATGGGCCCAGGTTTTGCCGGTAATTTTCCGGAAACAAAGGTAGACTATACACGTTTTGGGGTTTCTGCCTATGTTCCTGTGGTCTCGGGATTAGGATTGAGTGCAGGCTACGGCACAGTTGTAAATGGTAGAAATATTGGGGACACCAACTTTTTTAATGTAGGGGTAACATACTCTTTTAGTACGCTTTCCTCCATGAAAACGGCTCAATAGTGTTAGTTGGTGCTGTGCCCTTGTATTTGTTTGTGATACAAGGGCTTTTTCTCTCCTTTGGTCGAATTGGGTCTTTTCAAAGTAAGATTGCCAGAAATGTTACGACCCATTGAAAACTAAACCAATACATATGAAAAATGTTATTCTTTTTCTTGTGATAAGTATTTCCTTCTCCAATTATGGTCAAGGAACGCTAGATCAATTTTTTCATAAGTCCAATGCCTTTTTTCAAGCTCATGTAAAAGAGGGCAGGGTAGATTATAAAAATATTAAAGGCGATACCTCAGAATTAGATGAGATTTTAAATCTAGCCAAGGAGGTTAGGGTAGGATTTGAAAACCCAAAGGAATATCAATCCTTTTGGATCAATACATATAATTTATTGGTGATAGCGGGTATTGTGAAAAACTATCCCGTTAAGTCCCCCTTGGATATTAATGGGTTTTTTGATAAGACTATACATGAGGTGGGAGGCGAAAAACGTACCTTAAATGAGATTGAGAATGTTTTGTTACGTGCCAAATTTCCCAACGAGCCCAGGTTCCATTTTGTTTTGGTCTGTGCCGGTTTAGGATGTCCGCCCATAATTGCAAATGCCTATACCCCCCAAAACTTGGAGCAGCTACTGCAAAAGCAAACCGAGAGGGCCTTAAACAATGAAGACTTTATCCGAGTCAATAAAAACAAGGTCAAAATTTCCCAAATATTTGAATGGTATACAGAAGATTTTACCAGAGATGGGCAAACCCTGCAAGGGTTTATAGATGTCTATAGAATGGAAAAATTGCCTGAAAATGCCAAAGTGTCCTATTATCCGTATGACTGGACGCTGAATGAAACAAATTAAATAATACAAATTAACCGAATTAGTATGAAAATCTATCTTGACAAGATCTTGGTGCCCATTATGTTGTTGGGGTGTCTTATTGCCTATTCGCAGAAAGATGAGGATGGTAACAGCCAGCAAAAAAGTAATATTCAAACCTACACACCCTCCAAACTTTTAAAAAAAGGACAATGGGATATTAAGTTTTTCAATGGTCTATATACGCAGACAAAGCAAACTTTAGAGGGTAGTGAAAAAGTAGATATACCAAGGCAAACCTTTTTTACGAATACCACTGAAATTTATACCGGGGTAAGCAATAGTTCAAGAATTAATGTTGGTTTTGTCTTTCAGGTAAGGGCCAATACCTACAATGGAGCCAAAACCTTGGAGGCTTTTAAATTTGAGGACAATGAAACGGATGCTCGTAGCGGTCTAACCACTATTGCCCCTTCCATTAGGGTACAACCATTTGCCAATATTGGAAATTTCTCCTTTACAAGTTCTTTTTTGATTCCGGTTTTTAAAGATGTGGCCACTGCTCCTTATTTGGATAAGCGCAGTTATTTTTGGGAAACCAAGTTCTTTTATGATAAAACGTTCGGCAATAATAAATGGCAATTGTTTACAGAAGCCGATTTGGGCTTCAATTTTGGAGAAAAAAGGGCATCTGCCAATGCATCTGAAGATAATATTGGAGAACGTTTTGCCAACAATAGTATGGTGGTTCCCCTAAGTGTTTTTCTAAGTTATTTTCCTTCGGATAAATCTACTGTTTTTGTCAATGCCCAGCAGTCTTTCTTTATAGGTTATGATAATCCGGATGCTAATGGTAATAATTTTTCTCAGAATTATACGGCCCTCGGGTTTGGAGGAAAATATCAATTGACCAAGGCTCTTAATGTTGAGGTTTCCTATAACAATTTTGTGAGAGGGCATAGTTTTCAAGGCTTGGGAGAGACTTATAGTTTGGGCTTAAGGGCGTTATTTTAAACAAGTAACTAGAAATACTGTATTTTAGGGGGCTTGATTTATGGTTTATGAGACTATTTGGCCTATTATTTCTATGCTTTTTGCAGTTTTCGTGTTCCAGTCAAAGTTCTGAAAAAATCAACGGGATTAGTTTTGTGGCCTCTAGAGAAGAGGTAGCACAATCCCATGTGCAAGAAGTGCTTAATATCCATGCCAACCATGCCGCCATTATGCCCTTTGGATTTATAAGGAATGCGGAGGAGCCTGAAATTATTTTTGATACCGATCGGCAGTGGCATGGCGAAACCCGTAAAGGTGCCAAGCAGTATATTGAAATGCTGCATAAAAGTGGGGTCAAAGTAATGTTGAAGCCTCAAATTTGGATTTGGAGAGGATTGTTTACTGGTTCTTTTGAATTGGAATCGGAGAAAGACTGGCAGGTTTTTGAGGAATCCTATGAACGGTTTATCCTTAATTATGCGGAATTAGCGGCCGAAGCAGAAGTTGATATCTTTTGCATAGGAACGGAGCTGGAAAAGTTTGTGACCATCAGGTCGGATTTTTGGTCCAAGCTAATTCCAAAAATCAAGAAAGTATACAAGGGTAAACTCACTTACGCAGCCAATTGGGATGAATATAAGAGAACCCCTTTTTGGCAGGAATTGGATTTTATTGGAATAGACGCCTATTTTCCTTTATGTGAACATGAAACCCCAACCGTTGCACAATGTAGGGAAGGTTGGCAAAGACACAAACCTGACATTAAAGCGTTATCCGAAGAAATGGAACGCCCTGTACTTTTTACGGAATTTGGTTATAGGAGCACTCATCAAACGGCTTGGAAACCGTGGTTGGTAGACCGTCACGAAAACCCCGTTAATATGGAGGGGCAAGCCAATGCTACCACCGCTATTTTTGAGGAGTTTTGGCCAGAAGAATGGTTCGCTGGCGGGTATGTATGGAAATGGTTCATAAATCATAAAGAATCTGGAGGTTCCAATGACAATAGATTTACGCCACAAAACAAGCCGGCACAAAATGTAATCAAATCATTTTATGAGGAATACCAACAGAAATAGTCTGGTCTATATCCTTTTAGGTCTCGTTTTAGTTTCCTGTTCAACGGATATGGACAATGGCGAGTCCAATTTACAAGAATCCTTAAATGGAGATTCCGTGGTTCTGGACAACGTTATTGCCTGTGCTGCCAGCAATGAAAATGATGACATGGTGAGTGTATTTTTTTATCCGCGGGCGGGCGCAACCAATTTTAGGTATTTTGAAACAGAAAATGCCACGGCAGACAAGAATGATTTTAGTAATTATTACGAATTACATTTAGCTGTTGCCGATGTTTTTAATAGGTATTTGGCCAAGTTTGAAGTGGCTTTTATGGAAGAAAAATGGGTGGTGGTCACTTTTGACGAAGCGGGGAAGACCCATGTCTCCAACCCAATACGTATAAAGCATGAAACGAAACCAACGGAGTATCTTCCGGAAAATATCCGTATTGAATCCGAAATGCCTCAAATGCCTCAATTCACTTGGGGAGATGGTGCCTACACAGATTCGGCCATATACTTTCAGGTCATTTCAAATGCCGATAGAGATTTTATTTCCGGAACTTATACGTACGAGAAATTGTTTCAGTTTTATGAACTGGAAAATGTGGTGCTTAATATTGCCAAGGGAACACCATCGGCATTGAAGGAGAACTCCTCCTATAATTTCACGTTATTAGCAGTAAGTGAAGACAATTGGGTAAATCAATTTTCTGAAGTTTCCTTCATCGTAAATTAATAGATTCTACAATAGGGGTTTTTTACTGGTATGCCCTATCTTAGTTGAAAGGGAATATGGTTTTAAGATTTGTGCCTTTTTTAATTCTGTGTAGTTTCTGTTCTGGCCTTTGGGCCCAAGAACATGTTGTTGACACCGTTAAGATTGAAGGCAATAAAAGTACTAAAGCCTCCTTTTTGAGAAACCTTGTAAAAGTTGGTTCTGGAACTCCCTTAGACTCCCTTCTAATTCAGGAAGACGTAACACGACTGATCAGGCTTCCGTCTATATCCAATGCCACTTTTAAGGTGGAACAAACAAGTGAGGAAGGTTATAATGTTATTTACAGTGTAGAGGAGAACTTTACGTTAATTCCCTTCGCCAATCTTTTTGCTTCCTCCAATGATAAATTTGCCTTTAGAATAGGTATTCAGGAATTCAACACTTTAGGAAGAAATATTACGGTAGGGGCCTTCTATCAACATGATATATTCAATTCTTACGGACTGTCCTTACGAGCACCTCACCTTTTTGGTCCTAAATGGGGCGTTGCTGTGGCTTATAACAACTTTTCAACCCAAGAACCGGTTTTCTTTGATAATGCTACTGCAAACTATAAGTATGGAAATAGAGGAGTGGAGGTAATGGGCCTGCATGAGTTCAACTTTAAGAACAGAATAGAATTTGGGGGGAGTTTCTTTACAGAGGATTACCAATATTTATCCGGAGCCACCAATCCTAATGTGCCGCAGGAACTAAACGTAGACAAGCATTTGCTAAAACTAATTTATCACTATGATAATATTAGATACCATTACCAATACTTAGCGGGCTTTAAAAGCAGCCTTAACTTTCAATATGTAGGTAGTACGGATAATAACCTGCCGGAATTTTTAATTGGCTTTAATGACTTTGTCTATTATGAAAGATGGGGAGACAGGGGAAATTGGGCCAGTAGAGTCCGATTGGGTCTGGCGAGCAATATTGAAACCCCGTTTGCGCCCTTTACCGTAGACAATAATCTCAACATGAGAGGGGTAGGAAACCGAATTGACCGGGGTACGGCGGCCATTGTCCTAAATACGGAATATAGGCATACCCTAATTGATGTAAATTGGTTTGTACTACAGGGGAACTTTTTTGTGGATGCAGGTACTTGGAGAAACCCTGGTGGCGATTTTGGCGATTTTACGGATTCCGAAAATTTACGTGTCTATCCCGGGGTAGGCCTTCGATTTATGCATAAGCGTATTTTTAATGCAATCTTTAGATTTGATTATGGCTATGGTATAACTAAAGATGCTTCTAATGGAATTGTTTTTGGGATTGGTCAATATTTCTGATGACTACTTGTTCCAGAATTGATCAAATTCCGCTTCAAAGGTTAAGGTCTTTAAATCGGTCATTCGGTCAATAAATAAAATACCGTTAAGATGATCCATTTCATGTTGTGCTACAATGGCCGGAAAACCTGTTAGCTGTTCCCTGTAAAGATTTCCATGAGAATCCAAGCCACTAAGCTCAATATGTTCTGCCCGCTTTAATTGCCCACGTATTCCCGGAATGGAAAGGCATCCTTCCCAACAGTCCAAAGTGTCATTGGAAAGAATTCTAATTTCTGGATTAATGATGATAACCAAAGGAAATGAATCCCTTCCAGGATATCTGGGGTTATTTGCCACCTCCATTGCAAAAACTCTTTTTAACACCCCTACTTGTGGAGCTGCTATGCCTACTCCGTTCTTCTCACGCATGGTGTTTACCATTTCCTTAAGGAACGTTTGAAATTCATCTGAACCAAAGTCTGTCTCAGTTACCTTTTCGCAAACTGTCCTTAGGTCAGGATTGCCCATTTTAAGAACTTCTAGTGTGTTCATTTTTTTCTTATTAGGAACCTAAATTTACTACTTCCTCGGTTTCTATTTTTGAGAGTTCCGTCAGTTGCCCTTTTTCATATATGGAAGGAAGTTCCTTTAGGGGTGTTTTTAAGGGGGCCTTATAATTGATATAGTCCTGAAAAATAATTCCGTCTACATCCCTGGTATTGTATGCGCTTCTAAAACGTACACCGCCATCATTCGTGTGATATTCGTACGCCAAGTAATCCATGGTTTTCTTTTTGGAGTGTATCCAATAAAGAAAAACATCTTCAAAATCAACCCCGCCTCCCTGCTGCTCAAAAGTTACTTGAACCATTTCATAAGGTTCATTTTTAATGGTGGTCGCTCCCAAGTAAGTGCTTTTTACTGCAGAATCTTTTAGTTTAGATGGTAATGTGGCAAAATAAATGACTGAATTAAGGGCTTCGGTGTATTTGAAAATGTCCTTGTCGCTTAACTGCGTTTTTCGGGAACCGATATATCGCACCAATCCATTGTTGGTCAGGGAGTCGGTTGTAGTGTTTCCGTCTTTCTCTTCTTCCATGGTGTAGATAAACCGCGGACCATCATTTTTAAAGGTATATTTCTTTTTTCTAAAAGTAAATCCGTAATACGCTTGATCGTACTTTTTGCCACCGTGTTTGTCTATGGTAGCTGCTATCAATTCATCTGCCTTACTTTTTATGGTTTTGCCATCCGTTTTGGAAATATTCGTATCCTCTTTATTAGGGGTGTTTTTACTATCGGTTTTACATGAAAGAAGTAAAAAACCGAGCAATAGAGTGAATTGAATTGTTCTGAAAGCCATGAGTCCGTTTTTGGTAAAGATATAGTCGTTCATACCTTCTTTTTCATACATATTAGAATGCCGAAAAACTAAAGTGCAATCCCATTCTATTGTAACAAGGCCCTAAAGTTTTCTAAAAAATACCTGTTGATGAAATAGTTAACTAAATTTTAGGGAAGCTTTTAGATTTATCGGCGGGATGTATAATTTTGTATTGTAGTACACTTTAGGCATTGTTTTTGATCTAGAAATCACGGTAAACGCTGAAAATGAATCGATTTCTCTCCATAACCTTATTTTATAGGCCACTATTTCTTATCCCATTTATGATGGTGAACATGATGGCGGCTCAAGATACCCTTACAACCGTTGTGGCCAAAAAAGGGGATGGTATTCTATCATTGTTGCGTAAACAAGGGGTAGACCCTTATGATCATTATGATGATTTTATCGCTATGAACGTTGATAATCTAAGGGACAGTGTACATCTATATGCGGGCAGAAAATATCTTATACCTACCCCAGGAGCTGAAGTTGTTGAGGTGGTTGAGGAATTAGAGGATACCTCCAAAAAAGTAAAAAAGGTAGAGGGAACTGAATATGCAATTTTTGGTAAGAAGCACTCCTTAGTGGTCAATAAGAGCAACCGACTCAATAATACAGTTTACTATTTAGTTTCAGGGCATGGAGGGCCAGACCCCGGAGCTATGGCCAATTACGGAGGTAAAATGATTGCTGAGGATGAATATGCCTACGATATTACCTTGAGGTTAGCAAAGGAATTGATTTCACATGGAGCAATGGTATACATCATTATAAGGGATGAAAATGATGGTATACGTGATGAACGTGTATTGGAAATTGATCGTGACGAGGTGGCTTATCCCAATAAAATAATTCCGCTAAACCAACTTAATAGATTAAAACAACGGGTAGATATAGTGAATAACCTTTATAAAGAACACAAAGGAAAGTATCAACGCCTTATCGTGACCCATGTGGACAGTAGAAGTATAGGTCAAAACATTGATGTTTTTTTCTATCATCATGAAAAGAGCAAGAATGGTAGGAAGCTATCTGAAAGTATACACACTACCTTTCAAAAAAAGTACGAGAAGTTTCAGCCAAACAGGGTGTATTCTGGAACCTTTGAGGACCGTTCATCGTTATATATGGTGAAAAAAACACATCCGGCCATGACATTTATCGAGATTGGGAATATTAGAAATAAGAAGGACCAACGCCGAATTTTAGACCCTGATAATAGACAGGCATTGGCCAAATGGATTTCTGAAGGAGTTTTACTTGACTACGAGAAATAGGCCTAAAGAGCGATTTTTTGTTGGTAATACTGATATAGTTCCTCTGGTGTAGCTCCCAACAACCTCTTCAAATGTATAATGCCAAAATGGTATTGTAATTTTCCAATACCTATATGTTGATATTTTCTCGCTGAGGTAATGGCATACGCGTTCAGTACTTGAAACTTACCGCTTTTGTATAGTCTGGAAATAAATTCGGTGTCCTCATAAATAAGAAACGCTTCATTAAACCCACCCAGCTGTTCAAAAAGCCCCTTAGTTACAAACAGGGTTTGGTCCCCTCCACGGCAGATCAGAAAGTTCAATTTGGTGAACCATGCAAAGAATGAAAGAATAGGGCTACTTTGGTCAAATTTCATTCGAAAACAACCGCAATCGGTTTTTGCGCAAACTGCTTCCTTGATTCTAGTGTGAAAATCTGGTGGAGGAAGGGTGTCTGCATGTAAGAAGTATAAAATAGCTCCGGAAGCGTTTTGGGCTCCCAAGTTCATTTGTTTGGCCCTACCTTTTTCTGAGTCCAGAATTTTCACCTCATATTGGGAAGCAACATTTTTGGTCAGGTCCGTACTTCCACCATCAACAACTATAATTTCCTTGACATAAGATTGTCCGGTATACTCTTTTAGATGGTTTAAAAGAATACCGAGGTATTTTTCCTCGTTTAAAACAGGAATGATGATAGATATTTCCAACTAGTTGCCAAGAGTTTATATAAATGAAACGGCTTTCAATAGATAGCTATATTTCTTCAATAAGTCTTCGGAACAATTTTACCATTTTGGGCTCTGCCTTGCCGGCCACCTCAATTATTTCCTGAACATTCACAGGCGCTAAATTTTCCGGGTCGCATTCATCCGTTAGTACGGAAACTGCCACCACAGGTAGTTGTAGATGGTTGGCTACGATCACTTCAGGTACGGTGCTCATTCCAACGGCATCGGCACCTATAATCTTAAGCATTCGGTATTCTGCTTTTGTTTCCAGTTGCGGACCTACCACGGATGCATAGACCCCAGATCTTAGAATGATACCCTCAGATTTTGCAATCTTCTGAAGTTTTTCCTTCATGTCCACATCATAAGGTTCCGCCATGTCAACAAAGCGATCTCCATATTTACTAACCCCTTTAAAGGCGAGTGGTGAACCTCCTTGAAGGTTTATATGGTCATCTATAAGCATAAGTTCCCCCTTACTGTAATCTAGGTTAATGGCGCCAGCTGCATTGGAAATAAACAATTTCTTGATGCCAAGTTGATGCATTACCCTAATGGGGTAGGTGATATCCAAAAAATCATAGCCTTCATAAAGGTGGAATCTACCCTGCATGACCACTACTTTTTTATTTTGCAGGGTACCGTATATAAGTTTACCAGAATGGAATTCAACGGTTGCCAAAGGAAAAAATGGAATATGGTTGTAATGGGCCTCAATGGCATCATCTATCTCGTTAGCCAATTTACCTAGACCTGTACCGAGAACGATTCCTATTTCCGGTGCTTCAAATCCTTTGGATTGTAAGTATGCGGTAGATTCATCCAGTTGTTTTTGTGTCATTCCTTATGATTTTTTAAAAATGGTTGAAAGGCATCTATATCCTTAATGTCGTCATACAAATCTATATCATTCCGTTCTTCTAGAAGTACGCAACTGTCATTGGTTATATCTTTTAGGGTACTCTGTAAAACGCTATCGGTTCCCCATTGCTTGTTCTTAAAAATATCTTCATTGTAGGTGTTCATCCCTAACAAGTAATACCCACCATCCTCCGCGGGACCTATAACAAAGTCGTTTTCGAGAAGCTTGTGAAAAGCACCCTCAATGTCCCTGTCCGAAAGATCGAACATATCACTCCCAATAATGACAATGCGATGAAAACCTGCCGCAAACCCTTTCTTGAAAGCTAAGGCCATTCTATCTCCCAACGTTTCACCTTTCTGTAATTTTTTTTCAAAGAAGGTGGCATCCCAAATATCATTTTCCCAAATATCCTCAGAATACCAAACTTGCTTATGGCAGGCGAGCTTGTGGGTAATGCTATAGGTATGCTCCAATAAAAAATTATAAATATTAAGAGCGGCTTTGTCTCCTATGGTAGCGGCCAAGCGGGTTTTGCATTTTCCTAATTCTGGATTTCGGGTAAATATGAGCAGTAAGTTATTGGTGTTCAAATCTGGAGTTTAACTATTCAACTTTACTATGTTTGTAGGGATATATTGTCTTTGACAAATGTATGTTTTGTATTAGTAGTAGCAATGGTCAATTACTTACGGTTGCGGCATTGTAGACTTTTTCGCCCTTTTTTAAAAGTTTGCCCCATTGTTTATTGAATGCATGCACCTTTTGGGTTTCCATTCCATTTTTATCAAAAACCGGAAGTCCGTTATTTTTCCATTGAAAGATACCTCCATAAAGATTTCGCACATTGGTGTAACCGGCCTTCATTAACTTCTCGCCAATATTTTCCGATCGCACACCAATGGAGCAATACACTACAATTTCTTGGTCTTTGTTCGCGATTTTTTCTGTAACCTGGTCCATTTGAAAGTCGTTGTGCCCCACCCAAATGGCATCCTTAAAATGGCTCACTTCAAATTCCTCACGTTTTCTTGCATCCAACAGTACAGCAGAAGTATTATTCTTCAATTCTTCAACTTCAATATAGGGTACAGATTCCTTATTCCATCTTTTTAAGGCCTTGTCAATTTTAGATTGACCGTATAAGTTGAGGCAAACTAAAATGAAAATAGGAAAAAGTAAATATCGCTTCATTAGTTCCATTTAAAAAGTAAAGATAGTATTTTAGAAGGGCAATCTTTTTTACGGAACATTTGACAAACAAAACTATGGGTGCTAGAATTTTAATTTTTTCGGTCTTTCTTTTTTGTATTTGCGTTTCCTCTTGTAAGAAGGAAAAAAAGGAATTAGTTGATAAGCCTAAAAATGAAAGTTCTTATTATATGGAGAAACATAGGCCTCAATTTCATTTCTCACCTGAAAAGATGTGGATGAACGACCCCAACGGAATGGTGTATCATAAGGGCGATTATCACCTCTTTTATCAGTATTACCCGGATAGTACGGTTTGGGGCCCAATGCATTGGGGGCATGCAATTAGTAAAGACTTGATAAAGTGGGAACATCAACCTATTGGTTTGTGCCCTGATGACTTGGGGTACATTTTTTCCGGGAGTGCCGTGGTTGATAAGGATAATACCTCTGGCTTTGGGGAGGAAGGAGAAGCCCCACTGGTGGCCATTTTTACGTATCATGACCCCGTTGGTGAAAAAGAAGGGAAAAATACATTTCAAACCCAAGGCATTGCCTATAGTACGGATGATGGAAAGACTTGGGTGAAATATGATGGCAATCCGGTAATTCCTAATGAAGGCATCAGGGATTTTAGAGATCCAAAAGTGATGTGGCATGAGGAAACAGGGCAATGGATTATGACTTTAGTTGCAGGCGATCATGCACAGTTTTTTAGTTCATCTAATTTAAAGGAGTGGAAGCTCAACGGAACTTTTGGAAAGGATAAAGGGGCACATGGCGGAGTTTGGGAATGCCCTGATTTATTTAAAATGAAGGTGGAAGGGAGTGAAGAGGAAAAATGGGTGCTACTTATTAGTATTAATCCAGGGGCACCCAACCAAGGAAGTGGTACGCAGTATTTTGTTGGGGAATTTGATGGGAAAACTTTTACTACAGAGCAAAAAGAACACTTATGGGTAGATTGGGGTACGGATAATTATGCAGGAGTAACCTATAGCAACGCTCCTAACGATGACAAAATTTTTATTGGATGGATGAGTAACTGGATGTATGCCCAAGTAACCCCTACCAAAACGTGGAGAAGTGCCATGACGTTGCCTAGAAAATTGAATTTACAGAGGGATACAAAGGGCCACTATTTATTATATAGCTACCCGGTAAAATCTTTTAGTACCTACGTTGAAAATAAAGAAGAATTATCTCTGGAGGTTGCCCCCAATGGAAGAGAAATAATCAAAAACAAGAATTTAGGGCAGTCTGAAATAAGTTTTATCGCCACTTCAAAGGATTTTCAGCTGGAGCTTGGAAATGATAAAGGGGAAGTGGTTGAATTTGGTTTCGATGCCGAGGGCAATTTTATGATTGATCGTTCTAAGTCTGGAAAAGTTGATTTTCAAGAGGGTTTCGGTACAATCATTCAAAAAATGCCAGTTGTTGATTTACCAAAAGGTCCTTTTGAAGTAAAAATAGTGGTGGATTGGTCTTCCGCTGAGGTTTTTTTAAACAAAGGACAATACGTGATGACCGCGCAGGTATTTCCCAATGATCTATATAATCAGCTGGTTATTAAAAATGAATCCAATGTAGTCTTGGAAATCAATAACTTGGAAATAAGCGCTGTTGAGAGAGTATGGTAAATTATTTAGTTCATAATGCGCTGGCCGGCCAGTTTTTGTGCCAATTGCTGTAAATCTATACCCATGTTTTCTTGATTCACTTTAAGTACTTCGGTTCGTAAGTGGGCAGGTAGATTGGAATAGCCTTTTTGTGCTCCCAAAATCATACCTGCAACGGCGGCAACCGTATCATTGTCCCTGCCGTAGTTGACTATAAATTGCATGGTTTTTTCAAAATCACCACTTCCAAATTGTAGTCCGGTAATTAATATCTCCCAGATTTCACCTGCATGAAAAGGAATGGCCTTTTGGTTTTCTTCCAAAAAGCTGTACGCCATTTCCTGTTTTAGCCAGTTCTCTTGAGAACCAATGTAGCCCTTAGGCACTCTAGAAGTGTTGATCAAGCGATCCTGAAGCTCTAATTGATCAATAGTCAATATGTTTTCGACGGAGGCGTCTGCAATGGAATAAGAAATTCTACCCACGAGCCTACTATCTTGAAAACCGTTTGGGTCTACAAATGTAGCGGTATTGATTATGGAGTCTATACTCTGTGTACGCATGGCAACAAATGTCATGGCCGAAACCATTGCCGAGATATCCTTGGCGTAACCAATATCAAACAAGGCATGGTCAAAAGCTAATTGATAGGCTTCTTCCGCGTTTTGCGAAATTAACCCGAACATAGGAGTATAGAGTTGCCCTGCACAAGACATTTCGCCTCCGTAAAATCTACTAAGTGCTTGGCTGTAATTTTTATAGCTTTCTTTGTATGCCATTGAGACCCGTGCCCATTCCTTGATCCAATCCAATTTTTCAATTTGTTCATCAAGAAAATCGGTTTTTGGTATTTCATTTGACGTCTGAAGCGTTTGGGTCAAGCTATGGTAGTAGTCAATTATATAATCCGTAAAGCGGTCTGGGCTTAACTCCCCTTTGTTTTGGACAAAGTACTGAACCATGGCCATTTTCCAACGTGTGTCATCCGTTGTGGCTCCGGGAAGAAGATTGTTGTCCCAAGTGCCTTCTGGAGATTGTGGTCTTACGGCAGGTGTAAGGCCAGTTATATAACCATATTTAAGTTGAATGTCTTTTCTGTGCCACATTTCTGTGGAAGCGCCCATGGCATCACCTATGGCAGAACCAACCAAAGCACCAAGAATTTTGTCATAATACTCCTCAGGGGAAAGTTGTTTTTGTGTCGTTTGATAGGTTTGCTTTACTGGTGCGGGAATCTCCAATTCAGTAGTACCGGTTTCTTTACAGGAAAGGAAGAAAAATAGGGGGAGTAATACTGCGTAGACCCTACTCATACAGTCAATATTAATTTTCGTGCTTTTTTTAGGAGTTTTGTTTTCTCTTTAATGGTGCGCTCCATTGGTAATTGCGCTAGACCTATAATGCGCCTTGCAATTTCAATGCCGGCCACTTGGGCCATCAGCTTTTTGTCTGCGGTACCTTGATAGCTTGCATGAATTCTGTTGAGGTAACTTTTCTTTCCTGTGGCCATAATTATATGAGCGGCCATAACTCCAAGGTCAAATTCTGGAAATCCAACAAAACCAAATTCTGGGTCAATAATATATAGGTCGCCACCTTCTGTCATCCAACTGCCAGGATAGTAGTCGCCATGTATAAGTGTATTGCCTTGTGAAAGGTATTTTTGGCCTACCTGTTCAACCACGGTCTTAATGGTCTTACTCGTCCTAAAAGGTATTGATAGGTCCTGTAAGCCTTCCTGTATGTCATTTAGGTCAAGGTCGCTATCTTCTTCAAAGGGAAGTACAAAAATATGCTTATGATTGAGGAAACGCATTTGAAGGTTTTCAGGAAAGCCTCCATCAACCTCGGTCCTATGTATCAATCCAAGAATAAATACCAATCTATCCAGATGTTTGGCTAGAATATCACGATTTTGGTAGATGATACTCATGTCCTCGCAATTGCCCAAATCCTGAAGGAGCAATAATTTTTCGGCGCCGTCGTACCCAATAATTTGTGGAATATGTGCGCTAACGGCGTTTTGAAGTAAGGCTTGGTAAAAGTTTTTTTCAACAGCAATGCGCTCAACAGGGGCTGAAATTTGCTGGTATTTTTGAACGTAAGGCCTTGATTGTTTTATAATAAAGGACCTTTCATTGGTACTTACGCGAATGACCACATTCATGTTTCCTTCGCCCGGCTCTTCAATGGATTTGATCTTTTCTCCAGGATTTAGCCAAGAATTGGCAGAAAGAAAGCTTTCTAGTTCTGGGATAGGGGTAGAAATATCTATTGCTTTCAAAACAAGAGTTTTACGCAATATAGGCGTAAAAACAAAAAAATCCTCACATTTCTATGAGGATTTTTTGTGGTACCTCCAGGAATCGAACCAGGGACACACGGATTTTCAGTCCGTTGCTCTACCAACTGAGCTAAGGTACCAATACACTGCCTTTGCTTAGGCGGGTGCAAATATAATTTCTATTTTTCGATATGCAAACAAAATCTCAAAAAAAAGGACATTGGTTTAAATCCTTTTTTTGACCTTTGTAGTATGAACCTAGTGATAGATGCTGGAAATACGTCAGTTAAACTTGCTGTTTTTGATAGGGAGAATTTAATTTTTTATCAAAATATAAAGGCCGATGAACTGGCAAGGCAAGTAAAAGAGGTGTGCGACCATTACCCAAAAATTAAGGATGGGATCATTTCTTCAGTTGGTAAAATGGATAGAAAGGTGTTTGGGGTGCTCGCGGTCTTTTGTAATGTTCATGAATTGACTTCCAATTCCAGAACGCCCTATAAGAATTCCTATGCTACTAGACAGACTTTAGGTGTGGATAGAATGGCTTTGGCAACAGCGGCTTTTTATCAAAATCCAAAAGGCAACACCTTGGTCATTGATTCCGGTACCTGTATAACCTATGAGATGGTAAATGATTATGGGGAGTATTTGGGCGGGGCCATAGGTCCGGGGCTTCAGATGAGATATAATGCACTTCATGAACATACTGCCAAACTACCTCTTCTAATGCCCGAAGAACCATTGGATTTTATTGGCAATTCAACTGAAAATAGCATTCATAGCGGAGTGGTCAATGGTATGGTACAGGAAATAGAAGGTGTTATTAATCAGTATAAAAGGCGGTTTACAGATTTAACAGTTATTTTAACAGGAGGCGATGCGCCATTTTTGTCAAAACGGCTAAAAAATACCATATTTGCGGATTCCAAATTTCTCCTAAGGGGTTTAAACTATCTGTTGGAATACAACAAGCATTAAATGATCAGAAAAATATTCTACGTTTTAGTGTGCCTAGTCGCATCCGGCGCATATGGGCAAGACGGAACCATTTCGCCATATTCTTATTTTGGCTTGGGTGAGCTTAGTCCGGCCACTACCATAGAAAATCAGATGATGGGAGGTATTGCCATGTATGCCGATAGTATACATGTGAACCTTCAAAACCCAGCAGCCTATAGTAAATTAGGGGTGCGTTATGGTGAGGATTTTGGTATTACTACCTATACCGCTGGTATTTCGCATAAGCGAACTACTTTGGAGAGCTTTACGGCACAGGAAAGTAGTGCCGTTACAAGTTTAGACTATCTCTCCCTAGGTTTCAGCTTAAAAAAAGGTTTGGGAGTTGGTTTTGGGGTAATGCCTTACAGCTCCGTGGGATACAATTTTGTTGATCAAAGGGGATCGGAAGGTTCAAGGGTCATCAATGAATATTCTGGGGAAGGCGGATTGAATAAAATATACTTTTCCGTTGGCTATGAGCTTTTGAAAAACCTTAGTATTGGGGTTTCAGCAAACTATAATTTTGGAACTATAGAGAGCACCAGAATTCAGAGTACGGAAAATGTTCAATATGGAGTGAGGGATGAAAGAAGTTCTAGAATAGGTGGGTTTGATTTGAACTACGCGGTCAACTATACTCCGGAGGTGACTGATAAGCATACGTTATATACATCTTTACGCATAAATACACAGGCCAATCTATCCGCAAGAAATACGAAGAGAATTGGTTCTTTTTCCCTTTTGACCCAAGCAGATGTGGAGGCGGTAGATGTTAATTTAGAAGCACAGGGATTAAAGGAAACCGGTGTTAAAATACCTACAAGGGCAACAGTAGGTTTGGGCTATGGCCAAAACATGAAATGGTTTTTAGGCGTTGAATACAGTTATCAAAAGCTTAGCGACTTCTCCAATGTTTTCTTGGAAATAGACAATCTTGTCTATGATAATGCCTCTACTTTAGCTCTAGGTGGATATTACATACCTAACCGAAGCTCTTTTGAAGGGTATTTAAAAAGAGTTACTTACAGGGCCGGAGTACGTTTGGATAAAACCGGAATGTACATCAATGACAAAGAAGTAAATGACTTTGGCATAACTTTTGGATTAGGTCTCCCGCTTGGCAATAGCTTTTCAAATTTAAACCTTGGATTTGAATTGGGGAGAAGAGGAACAACAGCAGCAGATTTAATTGAAGAGAGTTATTTTAAAGTGAATGTTGGGTTGTCCTTGAATGATGTTTGGTTTAGCAAGCGCAAGATCAATTAGACCGAAAGTTTTTTTGATTTTTTGTTAAAAAAACGCAATGAATTTTTAGAATGCTGAAAAACAGGTGTGAAAACCACACATTGTATCTTAATTTACAGGAAACACAGGGTAAGCTTGCTAAAAAATTAGTACATTGAGACCCTCAAAAATTGAAAAACCTAGAACGCAAGACGTCAGATAAATGTAACAAGAGCAACGGCGACGAGTGTTTGACTTTTTGAAAAACAAATAAAATTGAACAAATGAAAACTAAAATTTACTTTACTGCAATCATGCTTTTTGGGTTCATTGTGTCTAGCAATGCCCAGGCGCAAAATCCTGAATGTTTGACCAATCTTTCAATTTATGCGGAACATGCCAAAGTAAAGAATTATGAGGCGGCATATACTCCTTGGAAGATGGTATATGAAACTTGCCCGGACATTAACAAAGCAAACTTTTCCTTAGGTGAAAAAATCTTACAGGACAAAATCGATAAGTCTTCTGGCGCAGAAAAAGATGGCTACATCAAAGACTTGATGGCCCTTTATGACAATAGTGCCAAATACTTCCCCAAAAGGTATACTCCTGCAGTAGTTGCCATTGATAAGGCTTTATTGATGTATGAAAATAAAATGGGTTCAGATGAGGAAATCTATGCAACATTGGACGGAGCTTTCCAAAATGACGCCAAGAACTTTAAGAATCCTAAAGCCCTATATCTCTATTTTTCCAGTTTGGTAGATTTGCACAAAGGTGGTAGCAAAGAGTTACAAGAGGTTTTTGATGTTTATGACAATGTAACCGGAAAGATTGATGAAGAAATTCAGAAACTTACTCAAGTGGTTACCACATTATTGCCAAAGGATTCTACAGGAACCATAACTTCTAAGGAGAAAAGAAAATTAAAAATAGCTACAACCAACTCTGAATCTTACGGTAAAATAGCAGGAAGTGTTGATTCTAAATTGGGAGCATTGGCAGATTGTGAAAACTTGATTCCTTTGTATGAGAAAAGCTTTGAGGAGAAAAAGGGAGATGTAACCTGGGTTAAGAGAGCTGTAGGTAGAATGTTCAACAAAGAATGTACTGATGACCCTTTGTTCCAAAAATTGTTTGAAGCCCAATTGGCTTTGGATCCTTCTGCAAGTGCTTATGTTTATGGTGGTACCTTAAAAATGAAAAATGGAGATTCTTCTGGCGCCTTGGAAGATTTTGACAAGGCAATGAGCTTGGAGACCGATCCCTATAAAAAGTCGGATATCGCTTACAAGGTTGCTGTGATCAACAAAAGAAAAGGTAGTAAGTCTACCGCTAGAAAGTATGCTCAAATGGCCATTAACTCCAATAAAGCAAATGGTAAGGCATATTTATTGATTGCTAATCTTTACGCCACTAGTGCCAATGATTGTGGTAGCTCCACTTTTGAGAAGAGAGCTATGTATTGGAAAGCGGCTGATATGGCCCGTCAAGCGGGACGTGTAGATCCATCTTTGAGTTCTCAGGCCAATCAGGCAGCAGCAAGTTATGCAGCCAAGGCTCCTTCCAAGACGGATATCTTCAACTCAGGGATGGCAGGTAAATCTGTTAGCTTTAGTTGCTGGGTAGGAGGTAGCGTAAAGGTGCCTAGCCTTTAAGATGACTCAAAGGATAAAAAATAAATTATCGAATATTGCCATGGTTTGTACCATGGCAATACTTTTTTGGAGCTGTAAGGACACTTACAAAAGGTCTGGCCAAGAAAAGGTTCCGTTGGTGTATCCCGTAGGTATTGCAGAAGATTTTGATCTTACCTACACAGAGGCAAGGGAGCAACTTGGTTCCGAAGATAGTGCCACCTCAAGGGTAATTGCCGTTCTCAATAGTCCGTTAAACAATAATTATGAAAATCTGGTGTTCCCTTACCAAACTTTTCCCAAAGGCTTGGTGATTGATTTTTTTAATGAATCTGGAGAGAAGAGTATTATCAAGGCCGATTTTGGAATTATATATGCAGCTACAAATGTTATAGATTTGCAGGGTAATGTGGTTATTGAAAGTCATGACGGTAAAAAATTGGAAACAACGCAACTTTATTGGGATCAAGACCAAGATTGGATTTTTACCCAAGAAAAATTTAAGTTTACCAATCCTGAAGACGGAACTATTATGGATGGTGAAGGAATGGATTTCAATAAGGATATTAGCTTTTTTAATGCCCACAAGACTTTTGGGTTAATGACATTAAAGGAACAACCAAATGATTAAGATTTTAAGATATACGGAGTATCTTTATTTGGCGGTATGCTTCTTCTCGCTTTACCGCATTTTTACCGATTGGAATACCGATCGGCAGAGTGCTTATTTATTTATATTTTTTGCTGTGGTTTCTATAGGTATGTTCTTTTTTAGAAGAAACTACCGGAAGAAATTTGAACAACGTAGTAGAGATAACCAGTAGTAGTTTTGGAAACTGCCATCATTATTGTTGTAACTTCCCTTTTGTTTTCTGCCTTTTTCTCAGGCATGGAGATAGCTTTTATCTCTGCCAACAAAATTCATATAGAAATAGAGAAAAAGCAAGAAGGGTTTTTGGCAAAAGTTCTTACACGCCTTACTAAAAAACCATCCAAATTTATAGCCACTATGCTTATTGGTAACAATATAGCACTTGTGGTATATGGCTTTTTTATGGGGGATATACTCATGACCTGGTTTCAGGGAATGCTTCCTGCCAATAGTGAGTTTTTACACGTGGTCCTGGTAGACTTTAGTCTCTTGACCCAGACCATAATTTCTACCCTCATCATATTGTTTACTGCAGAATTCCTGCCCAAGGTCCTTTTTCAGATATATGCCAATAACTTATTGAAGTTTTTGGCTATCCCGGCCTATTTGTTCTATCTGTTGTTTTCTTTGATTTCGGACTTTGTGATTTGGGTGTCCGATTTTATTCTTAAAACTTTTTTTAAGACCGATGGGGATGAAGTACAACTTTCCTTTACCAAATTGGAATTGGGAGATTATATAAATGAACAGATGGAAACGGTAAATGAAGAAGATGAAGTAGATTCTGAAATCCAGATTTTTCAAAACGCACTTGAGTTTGCCGAAGTAAAGGCAAGGGAGGTTATGGTGCCTCGAACAGAAATAACGGCGGTAGAGCAAAATGAAACTCCTAAAAATTTGGCGAAACTTTTTACGGAGACCGGGTACTCAAAAATTTTGGTCTATAAGGAAACCATTGATGATATCATAGGTTATGTTCATTCCTATGAACTGTTTAAGAAACCAAAGACCATTAAAAGTATTTTATTGCCCGTAGAGTATGTTCCGGAAACAATGCTCATTCAGGATATATTGAACGTTCTCACCAAAAAAAGAAAAAGTATTGCAGTGGTATTGGATGAATATGGTGGTACCTCCGGTATTATGACGGTGGAAGATATTGTGGAAGAATTGTTTGGGGAGATTGAAGATGAGCATGATACTACTGATTTGATTGAGGAAGTTCTGGAGGATAACAGTTTTAAATTCTCTGCAAGATTGGAGGTAGATTACCTCAATGAAACCTATAAATTGGAGCTGCCCAAAAGTGATGAATATGAAACGCTGGGCGGTTTCATAGTAAATCAAAAAGGGGAAATACCAGAAAAAGATTCAGAGATTCAGTTAGGTAATTTTTCCTTTAAAATATTGGAAGTATCCAATACCAAAATTGATTTGGTAGCCCTTGAACTCGTGGAAAAAGATTGAAAATGATTTGTTTTTCATTTTAATTTCGGCCTTTACCTTATAAAAAACCTATCAGAATGCTGTTGGTGTGGCCTTTATAATCTTTAATATTCCAAAAAAAATACTAATTTCGCACACTGATTTTAAAACTCCTTAAATGGCAATTTTAGAGAACATAAGAAAACGTACCACCGTACTAATTCTTATCATTGGTTTGGCGTTGTTCGCCTTTGTAATTTCCGGCGTATTTACCAACAGCGACTTTAGTGGTGGCAAAGTAGGCTCAAGCATAGCTGAAATTAATGGTGAAGAAGTATCCATAGACGATTTTCGTCAGAAAGTGGATTTGGCATCTAGACGTTCAGGGCCTAATACAACTACCATGCAAACCGTGAACCAAGTGTATGACCAAGAGGTTCGTAATACAATTTTAGGTCAGCAATTGGAAGATTTGGGTATTGATATCGAGCAAGATCAAATCTTAAATTATATAGGAACCATTCCCGGTTATTCCCAAAGTCCTCAGTTTTTAAATGAAAACGGGGTTTTTGACCAAAATAAGTTCAGGGAGTTTATTGCGGATTTAAAGGCGAATAACCCTGCACAATATGACCTGTGGTTACAAGATGAAAAGGCAATAATAGAGAGTGCCAAACAACAAGCGTATTTTAATCTGATCAAGGCTGGGGTAGGAGCGACCTTAAAAGAAGGCGAGCTGGATTATAAATTGGCAAACGACAAAATAGACATCAAATATGTGAGAGTTCCTTTTACCTCCATTGCAGATAGTACTATAAATGTTTCCAAGAGCGAAATCCAATCGTATATAAACGAGCATAAGGAGGATTATAAGCAAGAGCCTGCAAGGGATATTCAGTTTGTCTATTTTGAGGAAAAAGCTTCTGCCGCGGATGAAAAAGAAGTGGAAGATGCCATTACCAAGTTAATGGATGATACGGTTGAGTACAACTCCCAAACAGACCGTAATGATACTATTCAAGGTTTCAGGACAACCAATGACATGATGGCTTTCTTGGATCGCCATTCAGATATTAAATTTGATACTATTTATAAGGCTAAAAATCAATTACCTGCGAGGTTTGCAGATACGTTGATGACCCTTCAGGTAGGGGAAGTTTTTGGCCCGTATAGGGACGGTGATTATTTTAAGGTGTCTAAAATGATGAACCGCAAAGCTAATGGCTCCGTAAAGGCAAGTCATATTTTAATTGCCTTTGAAGGTGCGGAAAGAGCCAATCCTGAAGTAACAAGAACTAAGGAAGAGGCGGAGGCCGAGGCTAAAAGGTTATTGAGAGAGGCCAGAAAAGCGGATGCCAAGTTTGTAGAATTGGCAAGGGACAATTCAGATGGTCCTTCCGCTCCCAATGGTGGAGATTTAGGATATTTTGTAGAAGGCACCATGGTTCCATCTTTCAATGATTTTGCATTTGGCAATAATGTTGGTTCCATAGGTATGGTGGAAACGGATTTTGGATTTCATGTCATTAAAATTGATGATAAAAGAGACCTGTTCCAAATAGCTACTTTGGCAAGGGAAATTGAGCCTTCTGAAGAAACCATTAATACTTTGTTTACCGATGCTACCAAGTTTGAAATGAATTCAATTTCTTCGGATTCTGCATTTCCAGACTTGGCTAAAGAAGCGGGCTACACCGTTCGTCCTGTGAATAAAATTAATGCGACCGATGAGAATTTACCTGGTCTATCTGCTCAAAGAGCAATTGTACAGTGGGCGTTCAACAGCGAGACAGGCGTGGGTGATATCAAACGATTTGATTTGCCTAGTGGTTATGCAGTAGTGCAATTGACCAAAAAGTATGATGAAGGTTTAATGAGTGTTGAGGATGCTTCCCCTACGGTACTTCCTATAATTAGAAAGGAACGTAAGGCTGCGCAGATTATCGCTGCTAACCAAGGAAAATCCCTTGAGGATTTGGCAAAGGATAACAATGTAAATGTCTCCACTGCAACTGCACTGAATGTAAAGTCACCAACCATTCCTGGTGCTGGGTCAGAACCCGCGGTAGTAGGTACTGCTTACGCTTTAAGTGAAGGAGAAACTTCAGAACTTATAGAAGGAAATACAGGTATCTTTAAATTGAGCGTTACCAAGAAGACAGTAGGTCCAGAATTGGATAACTACAGTACATACGCCAATACTCTAAGGTCAACTAGGGAGTCTAGGGTTAGTACCTCTGTATACAACGCGTTAAAAGATGCTTCTGAAATTGAAGACAATAGATCTACATTTTATTAGTAAACGGATAATACTAGAATGATTAAGCCCTTCAATTGAAGGGCTTTTTTTATAGAATCATTTGTTGATAGGGGATAATGGTGGTATACCCTTTTTCTTTAAAATATGTTGGACTTTCCTCATTTCCTGTAACGAGCACAAAATCGCCACCCCATGCGCCCAAGCTCTTTACACTACCAGAATAGTTCTTAAAAAGTTCTGATTTTACCATAGGTAGTTGAATGGTCTTTGAAATCAATTCCTCGTGATGGTTCAACAAAGCTTCAAAATCGGCCAAGCTTTGTGTTTTAAGAAGTGCTCTGGTAATTTCATTTACAGCGCTTAAGAGTTGGTCTTTTTGGTCGATGACGGACCGGTATCGGGCTATACCTTCTCGGCTATTTTGTTTTTTGTCCAGATATACAAAAAAGAGGTTCTTATAAAAAGGAGGATGAAAAGCAATCTTCTCTATGACGGGTTGCTTCTGAAGGACCTGATAAATTAAAGGACCATTGTTTTGCGCACAGGCAATATCGTAACCACTGCCCGAAAAGCCGTTCCATAGCAATTGAAAGGCATCAACTTGGGCCCATTGAGCTAAATTATTTATAAGGGTAGAAGAGGAGCCTAAGCCCCAATTTCTTGGAAATTCCAATTCGGTTTCAACTTCAAATCCTTGTTCATTTTGTAGGAATTCAGGATTTAATTTTCTCGCTGCCCTTAGGAGCTTGACTAATGTCTGTTCAACTTCCCCACAATCTCGAAATTGTTCCGACGGTTTTTTTAAGGCTTCCAGCTGAAACGTGGTTTCAAACCAAACAGCGCCATCCACATCTAGGCTTCTCCAATGAATCATAGGCGCTTCAATAGTGGTAACCTTCAATTTCTGTCCGTAACGGGTGGGCAACGCTAAACTTTTTGCACCATCCAATACGGCATATTCTCCGGTTATCAATAGCTTTCCGTGGCTGTAAAATTCTTTGATCATTTCCTTAGCTTTTGAAAAGCCTCCACTACGGCACTGTGCGTAGCGGTGTTTTTCTTGAAATGGTCTATCAAGGTGTTTTTTTCCGCTTCATTGGCACCCAATTGGTTAAGGATGTTCAGTAGGTGCATTTTCATATGTCCTTCCTGAATTCCGGTAGTGACCAAAGAGCGAACCGCCGCGAAATTCTGTGCCAACCCTGCTACCGCTACAATTTGCATCAGTTCCTTGGCGCTGGGTTTGCCTAAAATTTCCATGGCCAGTTTTACCAATGGATGAAGACTGGTGAGACCACCTACGGTGCCAAGGGCCAATGGAATTTCAATCCAAAAGTAAAAGGTGTCGTTTTCAATTTTGGCATGGGTAAGACTTGAATAGGTGCCATCTTTAGCGGCATAGGCATGGGCTGCCGCTTCAATGGCCCTAAAATCGTTACCTGTGGCCAATACTACGGCATCAATGCCATTCATGATGCCTTTGTTGTGTGTGACCGCCCTATAAGGTTCTACTTTGGCAATGTTGACCGCTCGCACCATTTTCTCGGCAAATTGACGGGAAGACATTTGCTCGCTTACTTTAAATTCGTCCACAGGGCAACTTACTTCTGCTTTTACCACACAATTAGGAACATAGTTGGATAGGATGCTCATCACCACTTCAATGTTTCGCTCTTCCTCGGTAAAAGCTGTAAAGGTTTGGGCTTCTTCTTTTAAAGTTTTTGCAAAACTCTCCAAACAGGAGTTGATGAAATTGGCGCCCATGGCATCAAGGGTCTCAAATGTGCAATGAAGCTGATAGTAATTGGTCAATTTTTGAGTTTGGTCCCGCAATTCAATATGGGAAATGCCACCGCCACGTTTTTCCATATTTTGGGTGATGGATGATGCCTCCTTGATTAATTTCGGTTTCACCGATTCAAAGAAACTTGTAAGTTTTTCGGTGTCTCCGGAATACATAAAATGAACCTGACCAATTTTTTCGGTACCCAAAATGGTCGTTTTGAATCCGCCTCTAGAAAGCCAAAATTTAGCGGCCTTACTGGCTGCCGCCACAACAGAACTCTCTTCAATGGCCATAGGAATGGCATACAGTTTGTCATTGATTAAAAAGTTGGGAGCAATGCCAAAGGGCAAATAGTAATTGGTGATGGTATTTTCAATGAATTCATCGTGCAGTTGCTGAATTTTAGCATCTGTATTCCAGTACCGATGAAGTACGGCCTTGGCATTTTCAGGGTCCTGGGTGTAATTGGCTGTAAGCCAGTCTATTTTTTGGTCTTTGGTCAGTTTAGAGAAACCCTCTACCGGTTTGTTCATAATCTAAAGTATCAAGGGGCAAAGATAGCGAATAAGCTTTAGTGGTCAATTGCCCTGAAAATAGGCCTCTACAGCCGTTTTTTTAGGCTTGAAAGTTTAATTAATTGTAAAATTATCACTAAACTTGGAGCTTTTATTGTCATTTATAACAAGTTATGAAAAAGTACGTTTCTACGTTGTTCTCCCTTTTTGCATTTGTAGCCGTTTTATCGGCTCAAAATCAGCAAATAACCGTTGAAAAAGTCTACAGTGGTGAATTCATGACCGAAGGCCTGGATGCGCTACGGTCCATGAAAAACGGTAAACAATATACCGTTCTCAATACCGATTATGCCACTGGTTCCAGTTCTTTGGACAAGTACGATTATACCACTTTGAAAAAGGTGGAAACCCTATTGGATTCCAAAAGTTTACCGGCCATTGACCGTTTTTCTGATTATGAATTTAGTGCCAATGAATCCCAACTATTGCTGGCAACGGAATTGGAGTCCATTTACCGCCACTCCACTCTTGGAATTTATTATGTGTATGATTTGAAATCAAAGAATCTGGTCAAAATTTCAGAGGAAAAGATTCAAGAACCTGCCCTTTCTCCTGATGGTAAAAAAGTGGCCTATGTGAAAGAGAACAATCTTTACATTTTTGAAATTGCCTCTAAAAAGACGGAACAAATCACCACCGATGGTGAGAAAAATAAAATAATCAATGGTATTACAGACTGGGTGTATGAAGAGGAATTTGCCTTTGTAAGGGCGTTTGCTTGGAATGCCAATGGAGAAAAAATTGCTTTTTTAAAATTTGATGAAAGCAATGTACCCGAGTTTTCAATGGATATGTACGGGCAGGGGCTGTATCCTACCCAAGAGGTATTTAAGTACCCAAAGGCCGGTGAAGACAATGCTGTGGTTAGCTTACACATGTTGGATGTGAGTTCAAAGGAAATATCAAAAGTAGATTTGGGCGATGCCTATTATATTCCGCGTATAAAGTGGATGAACAGCCCTAATTATTTGAGCGTACAGACTTTGAACAGACACCAGAACGATTTAAAATTGCATTCGGTGAATGCAAAAAACAATCAAGTTTCTTTGTTGTTAGAAGATAAGGATGACGCCTATGTAGATGTAACCAATAATTTGACCTTTTTGGCCGATGATAGTTTTATTTGGACTAGCGAGAAAGATGGATACAATCATATCTACCTGTACGATCAAGATGGAAAATTGATGAACCAAATTACCAAGGGCCCTTGGGAAGTTACCCGCTACTACGGTTATGACCAGAACGAAGATAGAATCTACTATCAGTCTACAGAGAATGGATCTATCAACCGTGGGGTGTATAGTGTAGATAGTAGTGGAGGGAATAAAAAAGCCCTGGCAACCGAAGAGGGAACCAATTCTGCTGCATTTAGTGCCGATTTCACCTACTTTATCAATACCTACTCAAATTCTACCACGCCACCGGTATACACCTTGCACAAGGCCATTAACGGGAAAAAAATTAAGGAAATTAAGAACAATAAAGCCCTATTGGAGAAATTAAAATCTTATGAGTTAAGTCCCAGAGAGTACTCGACCATTTCTATCAATGGCAATGACTTGAACATGTATATGATCAAGCCGAAAGATTTTGACCCATCAAAAAAATATCCGCTATTGATGTACCAGTACAGCGGTCCCGGGTCGCAATCGGTATCTAACAGTTGGTTGGGCTACAGAGATTTCTGGCACCAACAATTAGCTTCCGAAGGTTATATCATTGCCTGTGTTGACGGTAGGGGAACCGGGTTTAAAGGTGCTGATTTCAAGAAAACGACCTATTTGAACTTGGTCAAATACGAGACCGAAGACCAAATAGCTGCCGCTAAAGAATTAAGCAAATTGCCTTACATTGATGAAAGCCGTACCGGAATTTGGGGCTGGAGCTTTGGAGGGCATATGGCTACAAATAGTCTGTTGAAAGGTAATGATGTTTTCGAAACGGCCATTGCAGTGGCGCCGGTAACAACTTGGAGGTTTTATGACACGGTCTACACAGAGCGGTTTATGAGAACACCACAAGAAAACCCTGCTGGATATGATGAAAACTCACCACTTAATTATCCTGAGTTGCTAAAAGGTAATTTTCTTCTCATTCATGGTTCTGGAGATGATAACGTGCACGCCCAACATTCCATGCGCATGGCGGAAGCTTTAATCCAAGCCAACAAGCAATTCGATTGGGCTATTTATCCTGATAAAAATCACGGGATATACGGCGGTAATACGCGAATTCATCTTTTCAATAAGATGACCAATTATCTAAATGAGAACTTACGGGATTTAAAAGGTGCTTCCTATGAAAGCGAAGAACAACCGGAAATGCAAAAACAGATAAAGGGGTAATTATAGTTCTTATCAATTCATAACTAAACAAAGTGTAAATGGAGACCAAAAGCGAGTTTATGGAGCAACAACAAATGTTCGGACATCCAAAAGGATTGTTTTATTTGTTTTTTGCAGAATTATGGGAACGTTTCAGTTTCTATGGGATGAGGGCCTTGCTAACCCTTTACATGGTAGATGTAATTTTTGCTGCACTCGCTGAAAGGGATTTTGCTACTGCAGCGGTATATTCAAGTTATGGCTCCTTAGTATACGCATCAACGGTGATTGGTGGACGAATTTCGGATACCATTTTAGGTATGAGAAACTCCATATTTCTTGGTGGAATTTTAATGTCGATCGGTCATTTTGTTTTGGCCATTGAACATAATATAGCCTTCTTTTTGGCCCTATCGCTAATTATTGTAGGTAACGGCTTTTTTAAGCCCAATATCTCCACTTTTGTGGGTACACTTTATCCTCCCGGTAGTGCTAAAAAGGATTCTGGGTTTACCATCTTTTACATGGGAATTAATATTGGAGGGTGGATAGCTCCTTTATTGTGTGGTTGGTTAGCCGTAGAGTATGGTTGGCATTATGGATTTGGACTGGCTGGCATAGGAATGCTTACTGGTCTCATATTTTTTTGGAGTGGAATAAAGAAGAATGTTTTTGGAAATCGAGGATTGCCCCCAAATAATCAAGTCCTAAACAAAAAGGTAATAGGTGTCAAGCAGGGTATATTGGTGCCAATTCTGGCATTTATTGCCGCACCTGTAATCGCATTTTTACTATCGTCGTATCAGCCTCTGGGTTCGGAAGGAAGTTTTTTTGAAGATCAAAATATAGTAAATATTATATTTAAACTGATTGGAATTGCAATTTTGGCTTACCTCGGTTACATTATGTATCAAGCGAATGCAGATGAGAGAAAGAAACTCTTTGTTGCAGTGCTTATCACCTTCTTCATGACCATATTTTGGGGATTCCATGAACTTTCAGGAAGTGTTATAACCTTGTTTGCTGCCAGAAATGTGGATTTGGACGGTATTATGACGGCTGCGCAGACCAATTCGTTAAATTCTATGTTCATCATAATTTTGGCTATTCCTATTTCGTTAATGTGGACCTATTTAAGTAAGAAAAATTTAAATCCAAGAACTCCATATAAATTTGGGCTTGGATTGGTCTTTGCCGGTATCAGTTTTTATGCCTTGGCAATTAGTGCCTCTAGTGCCAATGAGAGTGGATTTGTACCTTTTTACTATTTACTGTTAATGTACTTTTTGCTGTCCGTAGGGGAATTATTTATGTCCCCAGTTGGATTGTCTAAAATAACGGACTTGTCACCAAAGAGAATTGTAGCTTTCATGATGGGGGTTTGGTTTTTGTCTTCGGCATTCGCCTTTCAGGTAGTAGGGTTCATAGGTAAGCAATTAGCGATTAAAAGTACGGACAAAAATGTTGGAGGTTTTGAGACCCTTTCAGTATATACTGGAGGATTTGAACTAATTGCTAAATATGCTCTCGGCGCGGGAATTATTGTATTATTGGCATCACCTCTAATTAAAAAATTGATGGGTCGCGTACATTAATTTTTTATTCAAAATAATAAGCTCCCTTTTCGCCCGTGTAGTGGAAAGGGAGTTTTCTTTGTTGGCACGTACGTGCCCAGCGCTTCACATAACTCTTGTAATTACTGCCATCAGCTATAATTTTTTGAGGCTGAATGGAATCAATAAGTCGGTTCAAGTTCAATTTTGGCGATTGTGTTAAGACCAGATAGTCTATTTTTTCTTTGGATGAGGTATAAACAGCGGCACTGTCCACAATCAAAATGTTTTTCCCCTTCCATTGATAGCTGTTTGCCAGGGAGTCATGGGTAATCATTTGAATTCTTTCGGCTACTTGATAGTCAGCAATAATTCTTTCCGGAGCTTGGGTCGTTGAAAACGTATTCAAGGCCGTTCCTTCATGGTGTAGGAGTAAGGTGTTTGCGGTTTCATGGGCTATTAAGAGCGCTTCGCTGGTTTTGGTGTTATAGGAAGCAAAAATTGAATATGCCTGCATACCTATGATAACAATCGCTAACCATAGGAACTTTTTAAAACTGGCACGTGACAGGAAAAGGACAAGTAGAAAGAGAATAGCGTAACTTAGGATGAGTTGGAAAGCATCAAAAGAAATATTCTTAAAAATAAAGGACTCCTGTTGTGCTACCCAGGCTACTACCTTGTTCATGTAACCAATGATGGCATTGTAGAGTGATGTAAGTTCCGAAGGCAATAGGTTAATAGCGGCCAGAAATAGAACTAGAAGCCCCATTCCCAGAATAATTCCCAAAGCGGGAATAATCAATAGATTGCTGATAAAAAATAGACCCGGAAATTGATGGAAATAAAATAAGCTAATAGGAAGTACCCCTGCTTGCGCAGCAATACTTACCGATAAAAGTTGCCAAAGATATTTTAGAACTTTATTCTTCGGATACCACATGTTCTGCAGTAGCGGATACAACCAAACAATAGCCGCTACGGCAGCATAACTCATTTGAAACCCCACTTGAAATAACAATCTAGGATTAATGACCAAAAGGATAAAAAACATTGACAACGCCAATATGTTAAAAGTGTTATTGGGGCGGTTAATGTGCATGGCGTAGGCAAAGAATGAAAACATGGTAACGGCCCTAACTACAGAAGCGGAAAAACCGGCTAAAAGGGCAAATCCCCATAAGAGCAACAAAGTGCAAAGCAGCTTAATGGTCTTCGCTCTCGGAAAAGCTTCTAGGGGCTTTAAGATAAATTGAATAATAAGCAAAAGAATACCCACATGTAGTCCGGAAACGGCCAAAATATGAACAGCGCCTGCATTTTTATAATTCTCATAGGTGTCTTTTAGAATATCGTCCCTTTGCCCAAGAAGCAATGCTTGTATAACCCCCAATTGCTCATCGCCGAAATTTTCTAATTTTAGTTTTTCTATGAGGTAAGAGCGGAAGGCTGCAACTCTGCCAAGAAAAGTAGGGTCAGGATTTTTGATAGTGACATGGTTGTCCTTATCAAGCCTTATTTGATGGTGAATTCCCAAATGGGACATGTATTTTTGATAATTGAATTGATGGGGATTGAGTGGGGCATTTATAGGAGTTAGTTTGCCCGAATAAAGAAATTCGGCATCCACCTTAAAATTTCTTAGGTTAGAATCTAATGGTGTACTTAGTAATAACCTTCCTTTTGTCTGTTCTTTATCTACACTCTCTACTTCTACGACATAGCGATTAGAAAACGAGGTGGGCTTCAATACTTCTCGTACTTTCAAGTGTAAGATTTGAGCATCGCCTTTAGAAAAATGGGTATAATGGTTGGGTTGGTTTATAGGATGAGCCATAGAAATGGCCAATATCCCTATCCCGCAAGCGGTAAGGCAAGCTAAAATGCCAAAGGATACACTTGCAGTTTTATGAATTCGAAACAGTATCCAAAGTACTACTAAAGAAATGGCTACAATAAGAATTGTCGGAATAATGGCGGGTTGTATGATATCCCCCAATAGAATTCCAATTATCAGAAAAAAAGTAAGTTTTATGGGTATGGACTTGAGAAGCCTCATATTATAGCACTCTTGTGGCCTTCACAAAAGCACTGTTCCAATAGCCTTCCCTTAAAGAAGATACAATTACGCCTCTTGAAGTAGAGGCGTGTACAAACTTAACTTCGTTGTTTTCTACGGCCACGACCATACCTACATGGTTGATTCTTTTGGCTCGTCTACTGGTTCTAAAAAATAGAAGGTCTCCCTTTTCTACATCCTTAATTTTAATATTTTTCCCTTCTTCGGCCATGTGATAAGAGGTTCGGGGAAGGTCTACATCATTCTCGCCGAAAGCGACGTACAGTAAACCTGAGCAATCCATTCCTTTTTTGGTCGTTCCCCCAAACTTGTACCGCACCCCCGAGTATTGCAAGGCGGATTTGATAATGTCATCTGCCTTAGTACGTTTTATTGTTTTGGGTTTTCTGGGAGATGGAAGCTTAGATGAGTCATCTTTGGTGCTGGCTGAAACCGATACGGTTCTAGGCTGCCTTGTTTGCGATTTCCTTTTTTTGGAAGCACCGCAACTGGCCAGTAAAAAAATGGAAAATAAGATGAGAATTTTACGCATACCCAAATGATGTGGTCGTCACTTGGATATCAAAATTAAGCATTTTCTACAATAAGTGATGCTGCCTTGGTGCTAGCGCCCTTGCCCCCAAGTTTGCTTTCCAAGGCCGAGTAGGCTTCCAATTGCTGGTCTCTAAAGGGACCGTCTAGAATTTTACTAAGTTCATTTTTAACATTTTTCGATGTTAAATCGTTTTGGATAAGTTCCGTGACCACCTCTTTATCCATTATCAAATTGACCAAAGAAATATATTTAAGGGTAATTATTCTTTTGGCTATTTGGTATGAAAACCAGTTGGCTTTATAGCAGACTACTTGGGGCACCTTGAAGAGGGCGGTTTCAAGAGTGGCCGTTCCGCTGGTTACTAAGGCCGCATGTGAAATTGTCAGTAAGTTGTAAGTCTGATTACTTACAAAATTCACTTGCGGATTTTTCAAAAACGGAAGATAGAATTCATCATCCAAGCTTGGAGCACCGGCAATGACAAATTGATAATCGGTAAAATCGGGTACAACGCTAAGCATCACGGTCAACATTTTTTGTACCTCCTGTTTTCTACTTCCGGGTAGCAGGGCGATGATGGGTTTTGTTGGGTGGAGTCCGGATTGCTTTTTAAATTCCGTCGCGTCAATTTCCTCCCTATTGTCGATGGCATCGATTAGGGGGTGGCCCACAAAATTAACAGGGTAGCCATGTTTCTTTTCATAGAAATCCTTTTCAAAGGGGAGGATTACATACATGTGATCTATGTCCCGCTTAATATCTTTAATTCGGCCTTCCCTAGAAGCCCAAATCTGCGGTGAAATATAATAGTTGGTGTGAAAACCGGCCTGTTTGGCCCACTTGGCTATTCTAAGGTTAAATCCTGAATAATCTATAAAAATGAGTTGATCTGGGTCAAAAGTTTTTATATCCTCTTTGCAGTACTTGATTGCCTTTGATATGGTGCCCAGGTTCATGATGACTTCCAAGAACCCCATAAAGGCCATTTCTTTATAGTGCTTGGCCAATTGCCCGCCCGCTTTTTGCATCAAGTCACCTCCCCAGCAACGAATATGGGCATTTGGATCCTTTATTTTTAAGGCTTTTATAAGGTTGGAGCCGTGTAGGTCTCCTGAAGCTTCACCGGCAATTATGTAGTACTTCATCGAGGGGTGCTATTAAAATACTTTGTAATACAAAATGACCATAGCTGTTAAAATAGTGGCGATAAGTACACCTTTGGCCCGTTGGTCTCTTCGTATTTTCAAAAATCCGAAAAATGCTATCAGGTTTAAAATGGCTCCTAAGGCAAGTAGGCTTCCTAAGTGTTCTTGTTCAATTGCGGCTTGAAAAGTTTCCATAATTCCGAGGTCTGAAAAAAGGAGGATGTATAGCAGTGTGCCAATAGAATTGGCAATAATGCCCACTAGAAATCCTATCATCAGTTCTTTTTTTGTGTTCATTTGGTTGGTTTTTAGATCAGTTAAATCCCCATTCGTTTAAACCCTGAATGGCATGGTGGGCCGTAAGGTCAAATTGGGTCGGTACTACCGAAATATAATTGTTTGCCAAGGCCCACTCGTCCGTGTCCTCACCTTTGTCCAGAAGTTCAAATTCTCCGGTTAGCCAATAATAGTCGCGGCCTGCCGGACTAGTTCTTTTGTCGAATTTTTCTTTCCAATTGGCTCTGGCCTGTCTGCATACTTTAATGCCTTTTAATTCTTCTTTTGAAGCCTTAGGAATATTTACGTTGAGTACCACTCCCTTTGGAATGCCATTTTTAAGTGCTTTTTTTACAATGGTTTTGATAGCTTTTTCAGCAGGATCAAAGTTGGCCTCCCAGCTATAATCACACAGGGAAAATCCAATGGCCGGGATACCTTCTATACCTGCCTCGATAGCAGCACTCATTGTGCCGGAGTAGATGACATTGATAGAGGAATTGGACCCATGGTTGATTCCGCTAACGCAAATATCCGGTTTGCGGTCAAGAAGTTCCTGTAGCGCTAATTTTACACAGTCAGCCGGAGTGCCGCTACAGCTATATTCCAAAGAAGCGTCCTTTTTTTTATTTACGTTCAATTTCGTGGAAAACAAGGTGTTGTCAATGGTAATGGCATGCCCTTTACCAGATTGTGGGCTATCTGGTGCAACCACTACTACATCTCCAATTTCCTTCATATAGCTTATAAGGGCGCGCAAGCCCGGTGCCGTAATTCCATCATCATTGGTAACCAATATCAAAGGTTTTTTCATACAGGATAATTTCTGGCACAAAAATACGTTTTACAAAAGATATCGGCCTTCGTTCGTTTAACAAAATATTAATGGCACTCGCAAAGAGGTGGCATGGTTTTTTCTGTATCTTAGGGAATTCATTAGTTTTAACTAAGAAATCCCGATCGTTTTGCGAACGGTTTTTTAGAAAAATCGAAATAAAGTTTGTATGAAAAGAAATCTTGCCTATATACTTGGGGTAATGCTTATTTCAGTGGCCTCCTGCGGTTTCACCAATAAGTCTTTTGAAAATGATGATAAGGATAAGTTACTTCTCGATTTAATAACGTACGTACTACAAAAAGGCCATTATGAGCCAAAGGATATCAACGATGATTTTTCAGTAAGTATTTTTAATGATTTTCTGGATGTTATAGATCCTACCAAAAGATATTTTCTCGAAAGTGATATTAAGGAGTTTGAGCAGTATAAGTTTCAATTAGATGATCAAATAAAGAGCACTGATATAAGTTTCTTCAATTTGGTGTATGATAGGCTTATGATGCGAATGGAATCTGCCAAGATACTGTATCAAGAAGTATTGGATACGCCTTTCGATTATTCAAAAAATGAAAATATCGATATAGATTACGAAAAAATGGCATTTGCCAAGGATAAGGATGAGCTGCACGAGCGATGGAGATTACAACTTAAATATGCCACGTTAGGTACCTATGATTCTAAATTGCGCCAATTGAAAAATGGAGATGATGAGGAAAGTACTGAAGAAGGTTCTCCAAAAATAACCTCTCCAAAAGAGGCCGAAGCTTCTGCGAGGGCATCAACAAAAAAAACGTTGGATGAGTTCTTTGATTTTGTTGGTGATTTAGAGCGCAAGGATTGGTTTGTACAATATATCAATACGATTGTGGATGAGTTTGACCCCCATACCTTTTACTTTGCTCCAGATGACAAAGAGAAATTTGATATGAGCATGTCGGGTAAGTTTGAAGGAATCGGGGCCCGTTTACAGAAAAAGCCCGAAGGTGCCAAGATTGTAGATATCATTTCTGGGGGGCCTGTCTGGAGAGACGGTCAATTAGAGGTTGGAGATCAGATATTAAAAGTGGGCCAAGAAGGTGAAGAGCCCATTAATATAGTTGGTATGCGCCTAGATGATGCCATTAAGTTGATAAAGGGGCCTAAGGGGACCATTGTTAAACTTACAGTCAGGAAGATTGATGGGTCAATGGAGGAGGTTTCCTTAACGCGAGACGTAGTTGAATTGGAGGAGTCCTTTGCAAAATCGGCAAATATCATTAAAGGAAATCAGAAATTCGGCCTAATAGATTTGCCTAAGTTCTATGTTGATTTTGATGATTACACGGAAAGGAATGCAGCTACAGATGTGGCCAAAGAAGTGGAGCGTTTAAAGCAAGAAGGAGCAGAAGGCTTGATTTTGGACTTACGCGACAATGGTGGAGGTTCTTTAAAGACGGTAGTAGAAATGGCCGGACTTTTCATAAAGGATGGGCCTATTGTGCAAGTACGCTCTTCTGGGAAAGGAAAAGATGTATACGATGATAAGGATGAACGCATTCAGTGGGATGGTCCGTTGGTAATTTTGGTGAACGAGCTTTCTGCCTCTGCATCGGAAATTTTGGCCGCAGCCATGCAAGATTATAAAAGAGCCATTGTAATTGGAAGTAAGCAGACGTTTGGTAAGGGTACCGTACAAAATGTGATACCCTTGGACAATATTGTAAGGAGCAATGAACATGGTCAACTTGGGGCTATTAAGTTAACAACTCAAAAATTCTATAGAATCAATGGTGGTTCCACCCAATTGGAAGGGGTTAAAAGTGATGTGGTGGTGCCGGATAAATATAGTTACATAGACCTTGGAGAGAGAGATCAAAGTAATCCTTTAAAATGGGATAAAATTTCCCCTGCGGATTACAAGCCTTGGGAGGGTTACATCGATTATGAGCAAACGGTGGCCAATAGCACTCGTAGAATGAAAGATAACCCACAGATCAAGTTGATAGAAGAGAATGCTAAGTGGTTAAAATCACAGCAAGATGAAATGGTAATTTCCTTAAATTATGACGCCTATAAAAAGGAGGAAGAAAAGGATAAAGTAAAGTCAGATTATTTTAAAACTATCAATGACTATGATAGTAAGTTATCATTTGAGTCCTTGAAATATGAAGAAGAGTTATTTACCCAAGATTCGGTTTTAAGGGAAAAAAGAGATAGGTGGCATAAAAGTCTGGCCAAAGACGTCTACGTTGAAGAGGCCGTTAATGTTCTTCAGGATTTGAAGGTTAACAACATTAAACATGGAAAATTAGCCGTTAAAGGATAATTAAAATAATAGCAAACAATTTATTAAAGCTTCAGTTTTTTCTGAAGCTTTTTTTCGTTTAAAGGAGTTTGGTAATGCTCTTTATGGTTTGCTTTGATATGTTCAAGTTTTGGGGCTATGTAGGTCTTGCAAAATGGTTTTTCCGGACCTTTTTGATAATAGTTCCTAAACTCTTCTTTAGATGCTTTAAATGCAGAGAACAATAGGGATTGGGTTATAATCTTTTGATTGTAATTGTTTTGGAATTCACTTAAAATTTCGTCAACTTGTTCCTTTTGTTCTTGGTCAAAACAATAGATGGCAGAACGGTATTTATCTCTCATTGAATGATTGCTAGAACTTTTATGGGTTTCTAAGTGGATTTTAATGAGTTTCTTTAGTGTAATTTGCGAACCTGAAAAATGTACAATAATTGCTTCTGAAAAGGCATTGTTTCTTCCGTAGGAGGCAATAAAACCTTGGTCCACTTTTAAAACCCCTTTTATGGATTGAAAAACAGCCTCTGTACACCAATGGCATCCACCACCTAGACCAATCTTTTTCATAAATAGGATTTTGCTATTACAAAATAAAAAGGCCTACTATTATAAGTAGGCCTTAAGAATCGAAATTTACAAACGTATTCTTTAAGCAATTGACCTTAAAGCATTATTAGTTTCTGTTATAGCCTCTTGTTCAAGACCTTTTTGTTCGTGCATTCTTTTACCTTGTACGTAAGTTAACCAAAGTAATATTATACAAAGTACCGCAGCTGCACCATTACCTTCCTTAGCCATTAAATGGGCGATTATACCGAAAATAAAATTCATAAAGAATCCGGCGTACGCCCACTCGGTCATCCAATTGTTCTTGTTAAGAATAAGGACGGCCAACCCAATTAGTTGCGCTGCTCCATTTACAAATATAAGATATGGGGGATATCCTAATTTATCAAATGTTCCAACAACGGTTTCATAATTTACAAAAGAATTGACAACTGCGTATACCATAGCGATGGCGAATGAACTCAGTGCCAATAAGTAGCTTATTTTAGTAGTTTTCATAGATATGGGATTTTTAAATCTATTCTAAAATTACCACTAAGCTATTCATTTTGCTGCCTCAGCGTCGGTGGTTGACTAATTACTATAGACAAGTGGCAATTTTCTTAAGGGTAGTTGGGCTATGCTAAATTTTCAGCATGCATTTTTCTAAATTTTGCCAGTTTAGGAGTGATCACCGCACTACAATAGCCTTGTTCCGTATTATTTCTATAATAATCTTGATGGTAATCTTCTGCTTCATAAAATATCTGAGCTTCTGATATTTCCGTTACAATGGGGTCATTATAATAAGGCTGCATCTCTTTAAGTACCTCCTCTGCAATTTGTTTTTGATCTTTATCATGATAAAAAATGACCGATCTATACTGTGTACCCACATCTCCTCCTTGTCTGTTCAAGGTTGTAGGGTCATGGCTGGTCATGAAAATTGATAATAAATCTTTATAGGCAATAATACTTGGGTCAAAACTTACCTGTACTACTTCTGCATGTCCCGTTAAACCGGAACAGACCTCTCTGTAAGTGGGTTTGCCAGGGGCATTTCCTCCGCTGTATCCAGATATAACTTTCTCTACGCCTTTTAAATTCTGCAAAAGTGCTTCTACGCACCAAAAACAACCACCACCTATAGTGGCGATTTCGGTATTTGATTTACTCATGTGTTGATTCTTCTTTTTGTAATTCTAATGATTCTGAGTTTACGCAATATCTGAGGCCGCTAGGTTCTGGTCCATCAGGGAAAACATGTCCTAAATGGGCATCACAGGTATTGCACATTACTTCAACGCGTACCATTCCAAAGGCGGTATCCTTTTCGTATTTAATGGCGTTCTCCTTAATAGGCTGTGTAAAACTTGGCCAGCCTGTACCGGATTCAAACTTTATGGTAGAATTAAAAAGGGGGGTGTCACAACAAATACAATTGTACTTTCCGGCCTCGTGGGCGCTACAAAGTGCTCCGGTATGCGCTCTTTCTGTTCCCTTTTTTCGGGTGATGTAAAACTGCTCTGGTGTTAAAAGTTCCTGCCACTCTTTTTCGGTCTTCTCTACACGTTTGTCAGGTGTGGGATTTCCCTTTACACTAAAATTAATAACTTCCTTCCATGTAATCATACTCAATTATTTTTATAAAACAATATAGAAAAGGTTCCTAAACCAACCTATCCCTTTAGCGAAAATTTAGGCTGTTAATACAGGTTATTGGTCGGATTTTGGTTAACATCCTTTCAAGTTTAAAATTAAATTCTGATCGACTAGATCTTTGCATAGCTGTGTAATTATCTATTTTTGCCCAGTATGAAAAAGAGAACTATTTATTCTGTTTTGGTGATATGTTGTGTAGTAGGATTCTGGATATTTGAGAACTTCTACACACCGGCTACTTACTCGGATGAAGCCATACCGGCGTTTAGAACTGATATATCTCGAGATTTTATGCCGCAGTCTACTACAGGTGACATTGTTGAACATAATTACTACACTCTTTCCTATAACGAACCCTATGAACAGGCAGAATGGGTGGCTTACACATTAAAAAAAGAACATCTCACCAGTGACCAACGAAAGAGGCCATTTTTTATAGAAGACCCTAAAGTAAAAACAAAATCTGCTGATTGGCGTAACTATAGAGGTTCTGGATACGATAGAGGACATCTTTGCCCCGCAGGGGATAGGCGCTTTTCTAAGCAAGCCTACGATGAAACTTTTTACACCAGCAATATAAGTCCTCAAAACCGTGCTTTTAATTCCGGAATTTGGAATCGCCTTGAAATTGAAGTAAGAAATATGGCCCGAAGATATGGTGAAATATTTGTGGTAACAGCGGGTGTTTTGGAAGACGGACTGGAAGAGATAGGAGAGGAAGATGTTGATGTACCTACATATTACTACAAGATATTGGCCAGGCGGGATTCTGACGGACCTAAAATGTTGGGTTTTCTATTTTTAGGGCGTGAAAGTAAAAGGCCACTACAAGAGTTTGCGGTGCCTGTAGATGAAATTGAAAAGAGAACGGGCATCGATTTTTTTGAAAACCTACCGGAGGAGCTGGAAAAAAAGTTGGAAGCAAAAAATAATGTTGCCGATTGGAAATTCTAAATTCCCTCTTTCAATCGGTTGGCATCGAGCTTTAGAAAAACAAAGAGCAGTGCCGTAAAGAATAAAAGTCCTGAACCGCCATAACTGAAAAACGGCAGTGGTATCCCAATGGTTGGCAAGATTCCAATTACCATCCCAATATTTATAAAATAATGGATAAGCAAAATAGAAACAACTCCATACCCATACATTCTACTAAAATCTGTTTTTTGCCTTTCGGCCAAATAGACCAATCGTAATAGAAGCAGGGTGAAGAGTAGGACAACGGTTGCGGTTCCAATAAATCCCCATTCTTCACCTACGGTCGTAAAAATATAATCTGAATGTTGCTCTGGTACAAAATCTCCCTTGGTACGGGTGCCTTCTAAAAAACCTTTTCCAAAAAAACCTCCAGATTCTATCGCCTTTTCGGACTGGTAGGTATTATAGCCTATGGTTTTTCTTATTTGCTCCAATTTATTTGGGTCTTTTTCCAATCGTAGCCAAAGGCTAAAACGGTCTCTGTGGCGCTGTTCAAAAACATTATTGAAAACAAAATTTACGCTAAGAGAAAATAAAATGGTTACAATGACGGCAAGGGACAAGGGTATAACTGGTACCCTGAATTTTTTATTTTTCAAAAGAAAAAACAGAATCAAAATAAGAGCGATGAATATGACGACCCAAATAGTACCAAACATCAAGGTGCTAATAAAGGTTAAAATAGCCAACATGGCAATACCAAGATAGTAGAGGGGCAGACCTTCCCTAAAAATGACAAAGGTCAATGAGAAGAATACCAGTGCACTACCTGGGTCTGGCTGGGGTATGATGAGAATTGCGGGAATTAGTATAATGGCAAAGGCATATATTTGGTCCTTACGCCTTTTGATATCCGTTTGGATATCACTAAGATATTTGGCCAAGGCCAAGGCCGTTGCTACCTTGGCAAGTTCAGAAGGCTGGAAATTGAAAAAACCTAAATTGTACCAAGAAGTGGCCCCAGATATTGTTTTGCCAAAGACAAAAAGGCCTAGTAGCAATACTAGACAGATAATATAAAGCAAACTGGAAAAACGTTCGTAAAAACTGGCTTCCAATGCTAATAAAATAACGATGGAAGCAAAGCTTGCCAAAATAAAAAATAACTGTTTGCCATGCAGCGCACCAAAATCGAAGATGGAAGAATCGGCTTCAGAGAAAGTACTGGAATAGATGTTTACCCATCCAATGGTTACCAATAATAAATAAAAAAGAACGGTTAACCAATCAACCCTTTTAAGTACACTTTTGCCTGCCATAGTTGCGGTTATTCTCTAGAAATAAGTTCTTCCAAGGGTTTTGAATGCTGGCTCCAATCGTATTCGTTAATTTTGAACTCCCTTCCTAAATATGGTTTGGCATATTCATATTCAAGGGTTCTTTCTAGCATACGCTTTTCCAAATCGGTACGAGATATTTCACCTTTAAGATATTTTTCTATTAATAGGGAAGCTATGTGACCTGCATACCTAGAGCCATAATAACCATTTTCAATATAAACTGCCAAGGCAATTTCCGGTTTTTCTACAGGAGCAAAGGCCACAAAAACGGAGTGATCCGTAAGCTGAACACGAACGCTATCGATCTTTGTAAAGTTTTCTACGGTTCCTGTCTTTCCGGCAATTCTAATATCCGGAATTTGCACATATCTGGCTGTTCCCTTTTCGTACACCTCGGCCATTCCTTGTACCACAGGCTCAAAATGCTGTTTGTCAATAGTGGTATGTTTTGGCTCTACGTAATCTGGAATACTTATGTTCTTGCCATCTATTTTTTTAAGGATATGCGGAGTAAAATAATGCCCTCTGTTGGCAATGGCCGCAGTCATATTGGCCAATTGAATAGGCGTAACGGCCACTTCTCCTTGCCCAATAGAATTGGAGATAATGTAAGAGGGGGCCCATCTGTTGTCTCCATACCACTTATCATAGTATTCTTTACTAGGTATCCTCCCCTTTTTTCCGGTAGGAAGATCATACCCCAAATATTGACCAAGACCAAAGCTTTTCATATGTTTTTCCCATACATCCATACCTTCGTCCGTAGTTTCAAACTTTTCATATATCTTTCTGAAGGTTGCGGCGAAATAGGCATTACAGGATTTATAGATTCCATCGTTCAATCTACGGAGCCCTCCACCGCAATGGCAACCCCTTTTCTTTCGGCCTACATAAAAACCGTTATAGCATTGTACGGTAGTATTGGGGTTAATGACCCCTTCCTGCAAAGCAACTAGGGCATTTAAGGTTTTAAATGGTGATCCGGGCGAACCTTCGGCCAATATGGAACGATCAAACAAGGGTTTGGCAATAGAGTCGTAATGTAATTTGCTGTAGTTTTTTGATCGCTCGCGACCTACCAAAAGAGCGGGATCATAGGTAGGCCCAGAAATCATTGCCAAAATTTCGCCCGTAGCCGGTTCCAAAGCAACGATACCCCCTCTTTTGCCATGCATCAATTTTTCCCCATACTCCTGTAAGGTCTTATCAATGGTAATATTAATTTCCATGCCTTGTTCTGGCAAGGTGTCCATCATACCATCTTTATATTTTCCAATATCCCTATTAAAGCGGTCTTTTTGAATATATTGTACGCCCTTTCTTCCTCTTAGGATATCCTCATATTGTTTTTCTACACCGGTTCGCCCAGTAAGTTCTCCTTGGACGTAATAGGGGTTTTTGGCCAAATCACGTTCATTTACCTCACTAATATAGCCTAAGACGTTAGCCGCACTTTTGGTGTCATAATATCTAAGGGAACGTTTTTGAATGTAAAAACCTTTGTAGTGCCTCATCTTCTCCTGAAGTTTGGCATAATCCTCCTTGGATAGTTGGGGTACAAATACCGATGGTAGCCGGGGTGAATAAATGCGCGCCTTTCTAAGCTCCTTTTTGAACTTTTCCTTGTCTATTCCCAATAACTTACAAAATTCCAAGGTATCCAATTGCCTAACTTCCCTTGGTATGACCATGACATCGTAAGCAGGGTCATTACCCACCAACAACTTTCCATTCCGGTCATAAATGTAGCCTCTTTCCGGATAGTCATATACCCTTTTAATGGCAGGGTCTTCCAATACCTGATCAGGAGAAAAGGTGAAAATTTGCAAATAGGATAACCTCCCCAAAAAGGTAATGGCGATGATTACTATGATAGAAGATAAAAGTAGCTTTTTCATCTATGATGAAATTTGGGTATTATCGCATTAATTAGAAATTGTATATCGGGTTTTTTTATTCCTTGCGAACACTAAACAGCGAGCCGAATAGCAAGCAAAGTATAAGAGTGGCCGCCCCCGTAGCCAGAACTTTTTTCAAAACTAATAGGAAATTGGCCAAACTGAAAATTTCCAACGTAAAGAAAACCAAGTGATGTACTAATATCAATAACGTTAAAAATGTAATTTGTTGTACCTGAGTGGTGTTACTTAATTTAAAACTTTGAAATTCAAAATTTACACCAAAAACAAACCTCATAATAGCCGGTCTTATGTACGCAATGGTTATGGTTGATGCCGTGTGAATGGCCATGGTATCCGAAAAGAAATCTATGGCCAGTCCAAGTAAAAATCCTAGCCCTATAAACGCGGCCCTATTCTCCTTTATAGGGTACCAGTATAGAAACAAAATATATACCATGGGATTGATGAAACCAAAAAAATTCAGCCGGTTAAATACCAATACCTGCACCAATACCAACAGGATAAACCTCAAAACATTTAAGATGTAGTAATTACTTATCATCTGCTTCCGTCTGGTTTTGAAGTTCCAAAATCTCTTCCCTAAATCTATTGTTTACAATATAAACGTTCTTAATGTTCGTCATATCGTTGAAAAGAGTAACATCAATGCTATAAAAGCTTTGTGAGCTATTCAAATCAAATTTCCGGATGGTTCCGATGGGAATACCTTCGGGAAAAATACTGCTCATGCCTCCTGTAACAATGGTATCCCCAATAGTTAAGGGCACCAATCTAGGGATATCTACCAATTGTACGACATCAAAACGTTTCATGTCCCAAACCAAAGACCCAAAGTGGTCCGTGTTTTTTATTTTGGCATTTATGTTGGATTTTTCATTGAGGATGCTCTGTACCGTGGCAAAATTGTTGGAGACGTTCTCTACGATTCCTAAAATTCCTTTGCTGGTAATCACCCCCATATCAGGTTTTACACTATCTTTTTCTCCTTGATTGATGGTGATATAATTCCTTGGATGTGCATAACTGTTTTTAATTACCTTTCCTGTGGTCACTGTATAGGTTTGCTGCACAGAATCAAGGGCAAGCGTATCTAAGGAGCTTCTGTTGAACAAAAGGTAACGCAGCCGTTCATTTTCTTCCATGAGCCTCTGGTTCTCTAGATCAAGGCCAAAATAGGTAGTAACATTATTGGAAGTGCGTAAAATATTACCCGTTACCCAGTTAGAGGAATTAAAGAATCTTGATTGATGGTATGAATGGGATTGGATGGTAAAACCCAATGAGATGATCATCAACAGGATATATAGAAGGAAATTCTTATACCTTATGATAAAATTGATGATCTGCTGCATTCGCTATAGATTTTTTTGAATCCTGCGAAGCCATTCCGATTGGAAATAGAAATAGAAAACCTTCGAAATCGCCCCGAATTCTTTTAAGGTTTATTTGATAAGGATGCTCTTGTAGCGCTCAAGGTTTTTTAAAGCAATACCCGTTCCTCGTACAACGGCCCTTAAAGGATCTTCCGCAATGTATACAGGTAAATCTGTCTTCTGGGATAATCTTCTATCCAAACCGCGTAACATGGATCCCCCACCGGCCAAATAGATACCGGTGTTGTAGATATCCGCAGCTAATTCCGGCGGAGTTTGGGATAAAGTCTCCATAACCGCATCTTCCACCCTTAGAATGGATTTGTCCAATGCCTTGGCAATTTCACGATAGGAAATCTGAACTTGCTTGGGTTTACCTGTTAACAAATCACGTCCTTGTACCGATTTTTCATCTGGAGGAGTCTGTAAATCCTCGGTTGCGGAACCAATTTCAATTTTAATATTTTCTGCAGTAGCTTCACCAACATACAAGTTGTGCTGTGTACGCATGTAGTAAATAATATCATTGGTGAAAACGTCACCCGCAATTTTAACGGACTTGTCACAAACAATACCTCCCAAAGCGATTACGGCAATTTCTGTAGTACCTCCACCTATATCCACGATCATGTTCCCTTTGGGTTGCATGATGTCAAGTCCAATACCAATAGCAGCAGCCATTGGTTCATGGATAAGATAAACTTCCTTACCGTTTACCCTTTCGGCGGATTCTTTTACCGCTCGCATTTCCACTTCGGTAATACCCGATGGAATACATATAACCATGCGCAATGCAGGTGGAAACCACTTTTTCTTTAAAGCCGGAATGTTCTTAATGAACATATTGATCATCTTTTCAGATGCATCAAAGTCCGCAATAACCCCGTCCTTAAGAGGTCTAATGGTCTTGATATTTTCGTGAGTCTTCCCCTGCATCATATTGGCTTCCTTACCAACGGCAATGATTTTGCCGGAAATACGGTCGCGTGCAACAATAGATGGACTGTCTACGACAACTTTGTCCATATGAATGATGAGGGTGTTCGCAGTACCTAAGTCGATAGCGATTTCCTCAGTCAAGAAATCAAAAAATCCCATTTGTAATTTACTTTGGTTATGTTACTAAGCTCGATTGGGGTGTGCTTGTTATCGACAAATGTAGTGAAATTAGTGCTTGAAATGACGGGTGCCCGTCATCACCATAGACACATTATTTTCATTACAATAATCGATGCTTAATTGATCCTTAATAGATCCGCCCGGCTGTATAACGCTAGAAATACCATTTTTATGCGAAATTTCTACACAATCTGGAAATGGAAAGAACGCATCACTTGCCATTACGGCCCCGTTAAGGTCAAAATTAAAGTGATTTGCTTTGTGAATTGCCTGATTTAGAGCGTCTACGCGAGATGTTTGCCCTGTTCCGCTGGCACACAGTTGCTTGTTTTTAGCAAGTACAATGGTATTGGATTTGGTGTGTTTGCAGAGCTTACTGGCAAAGATCAAGTCTTCAATTTCTTCTTGTGTAGGCTTTTTGTCCGTTACATATTGCAAATCTTCAACAGCATCCGTTCTATTATCCTTGTCCTGTACCAAAACACCGTTCAGGCAAGTGCGAACCTGTGTACTTGGCAATGCAATATCATTCTGAACCAAAATTATACGGTTCTTTTTGCCTTTGAGAATTTCCAAAGCTTCCTCTGAATAACTAGGGGCAATGACAACTTCACAGAACAATTGGTGAATTTCTTCCGCTGTAGGTTTATCTATTTCCACGTTGCTGATCAAGATTCCGCCAAAAGCCGAAACAGGGTCTCCCGCTAAGGCATCAACATAGGCTTGGTGAATCGTGTCGCGTTGGGCAAGGCCACAGGCGTTGTTATGCTTAAGAATGGCAAAAGTGGGAGCGTCATCCCTAAACTCTTGCATAAGGTTCACGGCTGCATCTACATCTAATAAGTTGTTATACGATAACTCTTTGCCGTGCAACTTGTTGAACATCGCATCAAAATCACCATAGAAATACCCTTTTTGATGTGGATTTTCCCCGTATCTAAGGGTTTTTCCGTTGGTTTCACTCATTTTAAGGGCAGGAATTTCTCCTTGGTTAAAATAATTGAAAATGGCCGTATCATAATGGGAAGAGACATTAAAGGATTTAGTTGCGAACCTTTTTCTTTCCTCAAGAGTGGTGCTGCCATTTCCATTGGTGATGATTTCAAGCACTTCTGCATAATCTTCCATGGAAGAAACACAAAGTACATCCTTGAAATTTTTTGCTGCAGCACGGATCAGGGAAATTCCGCCAATGTCAATCTTTTCAATAATATCTTGTTCCGATGCGCCACTGGCAACGGTTTTTTCAAAAGGATATAAATCCACAATAACAATGTCTATCTGCGGAATTTCGAACTCCTCTAATTGAGCAACATCCGTTTCGTTATCCTGGCGGTTAAGAATACCTCCAAAAACCTTAGGGTGCAATGTTTTGACCCTGCCACCTAAAATGGACGGGTAACTGGTGACATCCTCAACAGGTACAACATCAATGCCTAGGTCCTTGATAAATTTTTCGGTTCCTCCAGTAGAATAGATGGTAATTCCGAGCTCATCAAACTTTTTTACAATAGGCTCGAGACCATCTTTATGAAATACGGAAATTAATGCGGAGGTTACTTTTTTAGTGCTCATTTTCTTTGCGTGTAGTTATCGTACTATAATGACACGCAAAAGTAATCGATTAAAGATAAAAAACCGACGAGGTTATCAACAAATAAGCTTAAGTTGTAAACGCTTTAGGCCTGCCATTGTCCAAAAACGGACTAGACAACAGAAATGAGATGTTTTGGCCTTCCTAAAGTTTTATAACGGTCTACTTCTAGTCTTTTTCGATTAGTTGGGCAATTTCTTCATTGATAAATTCCAGAAAGCGCTCATCTTCCTCCGTAAAAGGGTCCGGAGTATTGGAGTCTATGTCTATTTGGCCAATATTTTCTCCATTGACAAATAGGGGAACCACAATTTCTGCCTTTACAGTAATACTACAGGCAATATAATTGTCTTGTGCCTTTACATCAGGGACCACAAAATTTTGATTGGAAACTGCTACCTGTCCACAAATCCCTTTTCCAAAGGGTATGATGGTGTGGTCTGTAGGTTCACCTGCGTAGGGCCCTAGTTTAAGTTCTTCTTTATCGCCATTTTTAAAATAGAAACCTACCCAGTCATAATGGGGAACGGTAGATTGAAGATAATCACAAAGCTCCTGCTGCTTTTGTTCAAGAGGTTTATCGGATTTTAATATTGTTAGTGCCTTAGGGCGAAGTTCTGTAAACATGCTCAATTTTTTTGCAAATATACGTATCGCCTTGGTCGTACCGGATTAAATTACTTAACAAGAAAAAAAGGATGCCTTTTTGGGGCATCCTTTTTTTCTATTGTCTCTGTATAACTTATGGTTGTATTTTTACATCGAACATGATATAGTCGTTGTTGTCAAACCCTGGTTCAATGGCCGTAACTTTTATAAGACCTTTTTTACCATAGTTGTCTACGAACTCTATAACGTCACCTGCATTGATGTTGGTGAATTTTTGAAAATCTGTCTTTTCAATAGAATCCAATTCACTGGCCATGGTAATGGCATCAAAATCAGCCCCCGTTTTTACGGAAAGTTGGAAGAACATTTCGTTTAATTCTTCGTTTTCGGCATCATCTTCTGAGTCATCAGGCTCTAGTCCGTCCACAAAAAATCCAAAAGACTCATTAAAGGTAGAAGCGGATGCTAAGGTAGCCTTGTCGTCTGCAGAAACACCAGAGGCTCCATAGTAATAGCCAAAGTCCCAATATGCTCTAAATTCAGGACCTTCATTGATTCGGTAAATATGATCATCCTCTGTGTCTGGTTGCTCCAAGAAAGAGAAGAAGGATTCGGTAGTACCGTCTTGTGCGGGTGCAAATAATTGAACATCGGTAAAACTCATAACCTCTGCATCCGGGTTATTTCCGTTGCCAACCGTAACGGTGATGGTTCCTACACCCAAAGCTTTTCTTTTAGTTGGGTCTCTAAAGTCTCCTTTTCCTGTGGTGGTCCAAAAGCTATAAACAATTTCTCCGTTGTCAATATCTGGTACCGGTAGACTAAAGGTAAAATCAATCTCTTTTTTGGTAGCTCCATCCAAATCAATGGATCCATCTGCCTTGGTGGCTTTTTTAAGGTCATCACTGTCCAGATCAAAATTGTTGAAGGGCATATCTCCACTTCCTCCAATATTTTGGGTTATGTACATTCTTCTTTGCGTAAGATCGGTAGAAGTGAAAATAACACGTCCAGGAACTTCCGTCCCAACTTCTCCGCTGGCTTCTGCCACCACAATGTCATTAGAAGGGTCTCCCTCGTTAAAAACTAGGGTAGCTACTTCCTCCTCCTCATTGGGTTCACCATCTGGATTTTCTTGTTGTGGGATGTCCGGGGTGTCAAAAACATTACCGTCATCAGAACTACAACTGGCCGCAAATAGCGAGAATGCCATTATAGCCGCTCGGTACGTAATTTTTGAAAACATAATTTTTTTCATCATTCAGGATTTAATTTTAAATGTTAATGGTTTTAGTTGAATGTGCTTTGTACACATCCTAATAATTAGTTAGAACGTTCTAAAGCTTAAATTATTTTCCTTGTTTGGGGGATGTTGTCTTAGCTCCTTTATTTAACAATTTCTTTGTTTGCCAATTATATGATCATGTTTATTTCCCCAATACTAGATTCATTTAGTGTCTATTTTGTAATTTTGCTACATGAAGGAATTCTTACATCGTATTTTTTCATGCTGCATGGCCCTGCTTTTGCTGGCATCTACCACTTCTTGGAAAGTGGAGAAGCATTATTGTATGGGCAGACTGATCAATGTGGCCTTTTTTGTAGATGCCGATGCTTGTGGAATGGATATGCCAGTCTTAGGTCAGCAGGAGGCTACATTGGAGCAAAAGACATGTTGTGATAATGAGGTGATTCTGCTTGAAGGTCAGGATGAGGTGACTGCTGTTAACAACGATTTGGATTTAGATCAACAACAATTTCTGATTGCCTACACCCTTAGTTTTCTAGAAGTTTTAAAACCTATAGAGTCCAAAGAGTTTTTATTTAACTCCTATCATCCCCCCAAAATAGTCAAGGATATTCAATTGCTTGACGAAGTCTACCTCCTTTGATTTTTTAAGTTTTTTCAGTTGAAACTCTTTTGGGTCCAACACCTTTGTTGCCTTTGAGGGATATTTTCTAATTGATTATTTCTTAAAAATGAAAACAGTACTACATATAAAAAATATGGTGTGCGACCGTTGCAAAATGATGGTCGGTCAACCATGGCACAATTAGGATATACTGATGTGCAAATAGATTTAGGTTCAGTTACCCTCACGCACCGATCGCCGTTAGATATCCCAGAAATTGCGCTGCTGCTACAGGAAAAAGGTTTTGAGCTGATCTCTGATTCCGAGGCTATTCTTTTGGAAAAAATAAAGACCAACTTGGTAGAATTAGTGCATCCGGATTCAGTACAGCAAGATGTGAACATTTCCATAGTGCTTTCCCGAAAACTGCATAGAGATTATTCTTATTTGAGCAAACTATTTAGTAGACGAGAAGGTATTTCCATAGAAAAATATGCCATTAAATTAAAGATGGAACGGGTGAAGGAATTGGTACAGATGAACCAATTGAATTTTACGCAGATTGCCTATGCCTTGGGATATAAAAGTAGTAGTCACCTGTCCCGCCAATTTAAATCGGTAACCGGGCTCTCCATGTCGGAATATAAAAAGGGACACAAGCGAAGAATTTCCTTGGACCAAATTGTATAAATCTAATCCATAAACTGTCAAAACAAACTTGGTATTGGCCCTTAGCTTTGTACTGTAAATTGTATTAAGATGAAGAAGACCTATTACATACACGGAATGACCTGTAACGGATGCAGGGCCCATGTTCAGCACATTTTGGAAAATGTGAATGGTGTTGGTGGCGTATCCGTTGATTTGGCCGAAGCAAAAGCGGAATTGGAAATGGACAAGGAGATTCCTTTCAAAACGCTTAAGAAAGCTCTTGAAAAGGACGGTGGTTCTTATTCTATTCATGAAAAGGAGGTGCAGCACCAAAAAATAAAGAAAAAAAAGCCGGTTGAAAATGGTACCGGCACCTTTTATTGTCCCATGCATTGCGAGGGCGATAAAACCTATGATAAGGCGGGCGATTGCCCAGTGTGCGGTATGGATTTGGTGGAAGAAGTTGCAACGGCAACCCCTACGGGCGAAATTTATACCTGCCCCATGCATCCGGAAATTGAAGAAGAGGAAATGGGTGAGTGCCCCATTTGCGGTATGGACTTGATGCCTAAAGAAGTGAATATTTCCGCGGAAGAGCGTAATTACCAAAAATTGCTTTCCAAGTTTTGGTGGGCCTTGGCCTTTACCTTGCCCATTTTTTTGATCGCCATGTCCGAGATGGTTCCCAATAACCCACTTTTTAAGGTAATGCCCTTAAGATATTGGAACTGGGTGCAGTTGGGTCTATCGCTTCCCGTGGTTTTCTATGCAACTTGGATGTTTTTTGAACGCGCTTTTCGCTCCGTAAAAACATGGAATTTGAACATGTTCACCTTAATTGGGATTGGTGCCGGTGTAGCTTGGCTTTTTAGTGTTTTTGCATTATTGATGCCCGATTTTTTTCCGGAGCAGTTCAAGACCGAAAGTGATACGGTACACGTTTATTTTGAAGCGGCTACGGTTATCCTAACCTTGGTATTATTAGGGCAGGTGCTGGAAGCCCGAGCCCATAGCAAGACCAATACCGCTGTCAAGGAGTTGTTGAAACTGGCGCCGAATAAAGCCGTAAGGTTGGTGAACGGAGAAGAAGAAAGTGTTGCCATAGATCAAATACAGGTAGGGGATTTGCTCCGGGTAAAACCAGGAGGCAAAATTCCGGTGGATGGCAAAATCACCGAGGGCGAAAGTACCATAGATGAATCCATGATTACCGGCGAGCCAGTTCCCGTGGAGAAGTCCGCAGGCGATACCGTTACTTCCGGAACCGTCAATGGAAAACAGTCTTTTATAATGGAAGCAGAGAAAGTGGGACAGGAAACCTTGCTTTCCCAAATTGTGGAAATGGTGAACAATGCCAGCCGCAGTCGGGCGCCCATTCAAAAATTAGCGGATAAAATATCGGCCTATTTTGTTCCGGCAGTGGTCTTTATTTCTGTGCTCACCTTTGTGGTCTGGGCCGTTTTTGGTCCGGAACCCTCCTATGTATACGCCTTGGTAAATGCCATTGCCGTACTGATCATTGCCTGCCCCTGTGCTTTGGGTTTGGCAACTCCCATGTCCGTTATGGTGGGAGTAGGGAAAGGGGCCCAAAACGGGGTGTTGATCAAGAATGCTGAAGCCTTGGAGAAGTTGAATAAGATTGATGTATTGGTGGTGGACAAGACCGGAACCATAACGGAGGGTAAACCTTCCGTAGAACAGGTGCTGGCCGCTTCCGATCATATGAAGGAAGATGAGTTGCTTCAGTTTATAGGTAGTGTCAATCAGTTGAGTGAGCATCCTTTGGCGGAAGCAACAGTTCGTTATGCCAAGAAAAAGGGCGTGTCGCTCTTGGAAGTGGCCAATTTTAATTCCGAAAGCGGAAAAGGAGTTTCGGGAAATGTCAACGGAAAAGTGGTAGTTCTGGGGAACGCAAAAATGTTGGAGGCGGAAAACATTTCATCTTCAGGTGAATTGAAAGAAGCTGCGAGCCATCAGCAGGAAAAGGGGAAAACGGTCTCCTATCTAGCCGTTGATGGTGAGCTTCTTGGTTATGTGGTGATTTCCGACAAAATAAAGGCTTCCAGTAAAAGGGCCCTTCAAGAACTGCAAAAAATGGGGATTGAAGTGCATATGCTTACAGGCGATAACAAGACAACGGCGAGGGCCGTTTCCCAAGAGGTGGGACTGGATTCCTTTAAAGCCGAAATGCTTCCGCAGGATAAATTGGCCGAAGTGGAAAAACTGCAGGCCCAAGGTAAGGTAGTGGCCATGGCAGGTGATGGTATCAACGATGCACCCGCATTGGCACAGAGTGATGTGGGTATAGCCATGGGTACCGGTACCGATGTGGCCATTGAAAGTGCCCAGGTTACCTTGGTGAAGGGCGATTTACAAGGGGTTGTAAAAGCCTACCGACTTGGGGAAGCCACCATGAAGAACATTAAACAGAATCTCTTTTTTGCCCTTATTTATAATTCAATTGGGGTACCCGTAGCTGCGGGGATATTGTTTCCTTTTTTTGGAATGTTGTTGTCGCCCATGTTAGCGGCCTTGGCCATGAGTTTTAGTTCGGTTTCCGTGATAGCCAATGCCTTACGATTAAAAACCGTTTCGCTTAATTAATTATTAAACACAGTTGATGAATAAAACAATAAGTTTCTTAATCTTTTTAATACTGGTACAGACTGTTAGCGCTCAGGATGTGGTGACGGGCAAAGTGGCCGAAGCTACTTCCAATGGAGACGGGCTTCCACTTGCCGGGGCCAGTGTGTACTGGTTGAATTCGCCCCTGGGAGCGGTTACCGATGTGGATGGAAATTTTGAAATTCCCTTTAAAAAGGAGTACGACCATTTGATCGTAAGCTACATCGGTTTTGAGTCGGACACCTTGGTCATCAAAAAACCGAAGTCCGTAAATGTGTTTCTAAAAGCCTCCAACGAGTTGGATGAAGTAGTGGTGGCCCAGAAAAAAGAACCGATGCAAAAAGCGTTTTACAGTCCGCAAAACGTGGTTACGGTCAACAGTGCGGAACTTTTAAAGGCAGCCTGTTGCAATCTGGCCGAAAGCTTTGAGACCAATCCCTCCATAGATGTCAATATTTCGGACGGACTTACCGGTACCAAACAAATACAGATGTTGGGCTTAACGAGTCCGTATTTGTTGATTACACAAGAGAACATACCCATGGTTCGTGGGGCGTCGCAAGCGTTTGGACTCACCTTTACGCCCGGTACATGGATAGAGAGCATTCAGATTTCCAAAGGGGCCGGTAGTGTAGTGAACGGTTACGAAAGTATATCGGGCCAAATAAATACCGAGCTCGTAAAACCCTTGACGGATCAACCCATATTTGTTAATGGCTATGCCAACCAAAATGGCCGTTATGAAATCAATACACATTTGAATACTAAGTTGAACGACAAGTGGAGTACCGGTCTGTACATCCATGGAAATAAAAGAACCCAAAAAGAGGATGATAATGGCGATGGATTTTTAGATGCGCCCCTGGCGGACCAAATCAACGTTATGAACCGCTGGCAGTACCAAAATCCGGAAACGGGATTCGTGAGTTTTTTTAACGTTCGGTTTTTGAACGATGAAAAGCAAATTGGGGAAGTAGACTTTTATCCGGATACGGATAGGATTACGGCAAGCAATCCCGTACTAAACGGAAATGAAGTATGGGGAGGGGAAATAGACACCCGAAGATTCGATAGTTCTATTAAGTTGGGTTATGTATTTCCTGAGTTGCCCTTTCAAAGTATGGGCTTTCAGGCGAGCTATAGTAAGCATTTACAAGATTCTTATTTTGGACTGCGAAGCTACGATATTGATCATGAGAGCATTTATACCAATTTTATCTTTAACAGTATCATTGGCGATACCCGAAACAAGTTTAAAACCGGGCTCACCTTTGCCTATGATGGTTATGAAGAAATGGTAAGTACCACGGATTACGGCAGAAGCGATCGCTCGGCAGGTGCTTTTTTTGAGTATGGCTATGAAAATTTGGAGAAATTGAGCTTAACCGCAGGTCTGCGTATCGATACCCATAACCGTGTGGGTACGTACATTACGCCCCGCTTTCACTTAAGGTATACCCCCTGGGAAAGAGCCAGTTTAAGAGGTTCGTTCGGAAGGGGAAAAAGAGCGGCCAATATTTTTGCCGAAAATCAGCAATTGTTCGCTACCTCTAGAAATATCAATATTTTGGATTCCGGTGGAAGTATTTACGGACTGAAGCCTGAAGATGCTTGGAACTACGGCCTTAGCTTTTTGCAAGGCTTCACGTTTTTGGGTAAAAAGGGAAACGTGTCCCTAGATTATTACCGAACCGATTTTAGAAATCAAATAGTGGTCGATTGGGAAAATCCGCGGGAAGTGTCCTTTTACAATCTTGAGGGTGAAAGTCTGGGTACCAGTTTTCAAGCAGAAGTAGATTACGAAATTCTGCCGCGAACCCATGTCAGGGGCGCTTATAAATATTATGACGTGCAAGTAGATTATAAGGGAGGAAGGTTGCAAAAACCCCTTCAGGCACAGCACCGCTTTTTTGCAAACGCCAGTTACGAGACCCGAATAAAAGAAAATGGAGCACAATGGCGTTTTGATTATACCTTGCACAGTTTTGGGGAGCAACGCTTGCCCAATACAGCCGATAATCCGGTTGCGTATAGGCTAGAGGAATATGCATCGCCCTACAACCATATGAACGCTCAGATAACCAAAGTGTTTTCAAATGCTTTTGAGGTTTATCTGGGAGGGGAGAATTTAAGTGATGTGCAGCAAGACAACCCTATTTTGGGAGCCGATGACCCTTTTGGACCGTATTTTGATACGAGTATTGTATACCGGCCCATTATGGGTAGAATGTTCTATGCCGGATTTAGATTAAAATTGTAATAACAACTAAAAATAGAAATAATGAAAAAGATAGTAACAACTCTTTTAATGAGTTTGGCAATTACTACCGTTTTTGCCCAGGACAAGAACAAAAAGGTAGAGATGGAAGTAGACGGTAAATGCGATATGTGCAAAAACCGAATAGAAAAGGCCGCCTTGGATGTAAAAGGGGTTAAATATGCCATGTGGGATATTCCCACTCATCAATTGTCTTTGGTTTTAGATGAGCGAAAGACCAATGCCATGCAGGTAAAAATGGCTATGGCAGAGGTTGGGCATGATACCAAGGAATTAAAAGCAACCGAGGAAGCTTACAATAAGGTGCACCCTTGTTGTAGGTACCGTGAAGATGGTTCTGATGATAGTGGTAATCATTGAAAATGAGGGATTTAGAGCCTTTTTTGGAAAGTGTTAAATTCTTCATAATTAAATTTGGGAGATTTAAAAACAGCCTACATTTAATTTAAATTTAATACTGTCAAATTATGGCAACATCTAAGAAACCGGCCCCAGCGGCCGCTGCCAAAAAAGTAGCTCCTAAGGCTGCTAAAAAGGCACCTTCTAAAAAGAAGTAATTTTTATGGGCCTGTTAAGAACAGGCTGGAACATGGAAAGGGAAACCATCTTAATTTAAACGATTGAGATGGTTTTTTTATTTTTAACGTTATGGTTTGGGGGATGTGGGATTTATAATAAGTATAAAGCAATTACAGAACACCCCTAAAGTCCCCTCAAGGGGACAATTAAAAAGTACTGAAAAGCAAAATCATAAAGGAACCGTTTAAGTTATTGGTAGCCAAATTAACAAAGGGCACGAGCAAAGATGCTCGCGCCAGCGGGGGGGCGCTTTAAAATAGCGGTATCTTGAAACCTAAAAGAGGTAAAGAGCCAATTATAGCTTACTCTATTGCAATAATGTTAATAGTGTATTTACTTGCTAGCTATGACACATTTTCCGTTGATGAAAATCTTCCTCCTCACGGAAAATGGATTGTTATTGTTTATAAGTTTCTTTTAAACGAAGAATTTGGCCATATAATTGGTAAAGTAGGTCTATTGTTGTTGGGTGGCTATTGCTGCCATCAACTATATAACACTTTTAAGACTAAAAAATAAGTGAGGAAAATAAAATGAAGGAGCGGATTAGGATGGACTTTTATAAATTAGAACTTAAACTGATTTTTGCCCAAATTTTGATTCCAAGGCTTTAAAATAGAGGTTATTATGAAACCTAAAAGAGATATAGAGCCAATCATAGCTTACTCTATAGCAATATTGTTAATCGGGTACCTTCTTCTGAATTATGGCTCGTTCTACATAGATGACGGTTACCCTTCATCATGGAAAGCAAAATTGATACACGTAGTCTCTATTTTTCTTTTAAATGATTCAGCCGGACGCATGATAGGCCAAATAGTTCTTTCGCTATTGGGTATCTATTGCTGTTTAAAACTTTACACAGTGTTAAAAACTAATAGAGGTAAAAAGTAACAAAAGGGAAGGTTGGCCCCTGAATGGTACAGTCAATTGAATATTTTTGGGGCGATCAAATAATAATGAAGTACGAATATGTAGTCATCGTATGGGTAGGATAAATGATTGTTTTTAGGACAGGCGAAATTTATTCATGTGGTGACTTCTGCTTTCAATTTCCAAAATTATGTGTAAAGTGAAAATTATCAAATTAATAGCTCTCTTTGAGTATTTAGCACATGTTGAAACCTCACCAGCCTTTAAAAAAATATTAAAAGCTTAAAACGATGTCTATTTAGTTATTTCCGATAAGGAAGAAAAAAATATAACTGAGAAGGATTTTAAACCATTATTAAATGTTTATAAGATTTATTCTGAGGCAAGACCTAAGGACATACAACTGGGTAAGTATGTGATGGATAAGATGCAAGAATTTTACAATTGTCAAAAGAAAATAGTCGAAAAATGAGTTCTCCATTATAGCGCGAGCGTCACGCTCGTGCTAACAGTAATAAAAAGTAAAGACAAGGATTTATAATGAGTAGAAAAAAATAACAAAACACCCCTGCAAAGTAATGTACCATTACTTTAACGTCCCCTCAAGGGAACAATTGATATTTCCCCTTCCGATAGCTATCGGAAGAAGGGGGTGCCCGCAGGGCGGGGGATGTATTCCCCCAAATGTGGCGACGTTGTGCCAACAACGGGCGAGCAGAAGTGATGGAGGTAGCATATAAAAGGAATGAAGAAAAAAGGCAATTAAATGCAACAAAGAACACCCCTGCAAAGTAATGTACCATTACTTTACCGTCCCCTCAAGGGGACAATGGGTTTATTTATAATGAAAGTACAAAAATGTTCGTGAAACGATGATAAAAATTAGAGGTTATTACCTAGGCAAAGGAAAGACACATGATGATTGGCATGCTGGAATATGCTTTAAAAGTCAAAATTATATCATATTGAAATTTTTTGAGGATGGAAAAGTTCTAAAAAACAATGAATGGATATTGTTAGATAGGCTTGAAGAAAATTTAAATAAGTTTCTTGAAGATTCCTTAAGAGAAATGAATTTAAATAAAAACAGAGATAAATTAACAAAATCAGGTTGGTGGGTTGGTGGTTTTAGAGAATGGGAAAAGCTTCTTGAATTAAGGTTTGAGTTCAACGATAATGCTTATTTGAATAATTATACTATTGTTTCCTCCGATTTGATTTTGGATGAAAATTTAAACGAATTTCATTACAAAAGAACAAAAATCGATTTGAGTTACAATAGCTAATAATTCCCCTGCTAGCGCGATTGTCACGCTCGTGCCAACAGTAATATAAAGTAAAGACAAGGATTTATAATGAGTAGAAAACAATAACAAAACACCCCTGTAAAAACCGTTTTGGTTTTTACTGTCCCCTCTCCCTCCCGATAGCTATCGGGAGCTATCGGAAGAAGGGGGCGACGTTGTGCCAACAACGGGCGAGCAGAAGCGATGGAGGCGGGGGATGTAATCTTTCAATATTGAATCTTGAATTAGGCTAAATAAAAAAAGCCGTTCCAAAATTTTTGGAACGGCTTTTACTTTTTTGGATGATGGAATTACATCATTCCTGGCATTCCGCCACCACCGTGGGGCATTCCACCTCCTCCGGCAGGAGCTTCTTCCTTAATATCGGTCAAGGCACACTCGGTAGTCAAGATCATTCCAGAAACAGATGCAGCATTTTCAAGGGCTACACGAGTTACTTTCTTAGGATCGATAATACCGGCCTTTAACATCTCAACATATTTCTCTGACTTGGCATCGTAACCGTAGTCCGCTTTTCCGTCAAGAATTTTAGCTACTACTACAGAACCTTCGCCACCGGCATTCTCTACGATGGTACGCAATGGAGCTTCAATAGCTCTTGCAACGATCTGTAGACCAGTTTCCTCATCAGGATTCTCAACAGTAACTTTGCTCAATACGGTCTTGGCACGTACCAAGGCAACACCACCACCGGCAACAATACCTTCTTCTACAGCAGCTCTAGTTGCGTGAAGGGCATCATCTACACGATCTTTCTTCTCTTTCATTTCAACTTCAGAAGCGGCACCTACGTAAAGTACGGCAACACCACCGGCCAATTTGGCCAAACGCTCTTGAAGCTTCTCTCTGTCATAGTCAGAAGTAGTGGTCTCAATTTGAGATTTTATTTGGTTCACGCGGCTCTTGATATCCTTTTGCACACCACCACCGTTTACAACCGTAGTGTTGTCTTTATCAATGGTTACTTTTTCACAAGTACCCAACATATCAACGGTAGCATTGTCCAAAGAGAAACCTCTTTCTTCAGAGATAACGGTACCACCTGTCAAGATGGCGATATCCTCTAACATGGCCTTTCTTCTGTCACCAAAACCAGGAGCTTTTACAGCAGCAATCTTCAATGAACCTCTTAGTTTGTTCACTACCAAAGTGGCAAGGGCTTCCCCGTCTACATCCTCGGCAATGATTAATAAAGGCTTACCGGATTGGGCAACAGGCTCCAATACAGGTAGCAAGTCCTTCATGGCAGAGATTTTCTTGTCGAACAAAAGAATGTAAGGATTCTCCAGATCGGCAGTCATTTTTTCTGAATCGGTTACGAAGTAAGGAGAAAGGTAACCTCTGTCAAACTGCATACCTTCTACAACGTCTACATACGTATCCGTACCTTTAGCTTCCTCAACGGTGATCACACCTTCTTTACCCACTTTACTGAAAGCCTCGGCAATCAACTCACCAATAGTCTCATCGTTGTTAGCGGAGATAGAAGCAACCTGCTTGATTTTTTCAGAAGAATCACCTACTTTTTTAGACTGCTTGGCCAAGTTCTCAACAATAGCATCTACAGCTTTGTCAATACCTCTTTTCAAATCCATAGGATTGGCTCCTGCGGCAACGTTCTTAAGACCTTCTTTTACGATGGCCTGTGCAAGTACGGTAGCGGTAGTAGTACCGTCACCGGCTAAATCGTTGGTTTTGGAAGCAACTTCTTTAACCATTTGCGCACCCATGTTCTCAAGGGCATCTGCCAATTCAATCTCTTTTGCAACGGTAACACCATCTTTGGTTACTTGAGGGGCACCAAAAGACTTGCTGATGATTACGTTTCTACCTTTTGGACCTAAGGTTACCTTTACTGCATTTGCCAATGCATCAACACCTCTACGGAGGCCGTCACGTGCATCGATATCAAATTTTATATCTTTTGCCATAATTATTTATCGTTTTTTAAAATTTAAAATCCAATAATCCTACACCACAAGGTTTAGAATAATTCTTGGAGTTTATTTGTATTTAAGTGTTGTTGATTTTTTAGCTTAGACAATTGCCAAAACGTCGCTTTCGCGCATCATAAGGTAATCTGCACCTTCCAATTTTAGCTCAGTACCGGCATATTTTCCATAAAGAACGGTGTCACCTACCTTTAAGGTCACTTTTTCGTCTTTAGTGCCAGGACCCACGGCAACAACCTTACCTTGTTGCGGCTTTTCTTTTGCGGTGTCTGGAATGTAAATGCCGGACGCTGTTTTTGTCTCAGCAGCCATAGGCTCGATAAGTACTCTATCTGCCAATGGTTTAATGTTGACTTTTGCCATATTTTTAGTTTTTAGTTTGAAACATTATTAAACTCGTATCCTGTTTGGCAGAAATTATGCCATGTACTAAAAACTGACACATTGTTAAACAAAAATGCCAGCTTGTCATTCAAGCTGGCATTTTATACAATTTTGTCTCTTATTATAGGCTGTCAGACGGCGTAGTTGCCGGAGCCGGAACTTCCTCAGGAAGTGATTCCGGTACGGTTTCAGGAACCGTTGTCTCTATATCATCGCCATTTAACAACTTGGAATCATTGGTGCCAAAGTTGCCTTTAAGTGCAATGTTGGAAGCTAAGATGAGAACTACCAACAAAATGGCCAAGGTCCATGTGCTTTTATCCAGAAAATCCCCTGTCTTTTTTACACCGCCAACAACTTGGCTTCCGCCACCTCCAAAAGAAGAAGATAATCCTCCGCCTTTAGGGTTCTGTACCATAATGACTAGAACCAACAAAAAGCAAACGATGATGATAAGGATTAAAAAAATGGTAAACGTGCTCATAACTTCCTTACTTGTTATCTAATTGAATTCTTTCCACCGCTTTAATTCGGTCTGCAAAGAAACCACTTTTTTCCGGATATTTCAAACTTAAAATTTTATAGGCTTGAATGGCTTTTTTATACTTCTTTTGCTCGAGGTACACCTTTGCCAAAGTCTCCGTCATTAGCTCCTTTTTGTCGATTTTTATCGATTCTGAAATGGCTATTTTTGGTACGTTTTCTTTAGGTTTGATTTTGGGATTTTCCGCTATGAACTTATCAATTAGGTCGAATTTCTTCTTTTTGAGTACTTCTTCCTCCAAGGAATTGTCTTCTTCCTTTACCTTTTCCTTTGATTTCTTTTTAGAAGTTTCCTCAGGTGTATCCTCTCGCTTAACGGATTTAAATGCGGTAAGCTGAAGCCACTCTCCAAAACTGTATTTTTCCCTTTTTGTGAATGGTAACGGTTCACCAATTTCCAAATCCTTCTCCGCCATTTGCTTGGAACGTGCAATTTCAGCATCAATACTGGGGTCTTTGGAAGAAAAAAGTTGAGGGTCAAGAATGCTATCCGCTTCCTGTTTGGAAATGGGTATGGGCTCTTTGGTGTCCTCTTCTGCTTTATCAATTAAAATTTCCTCGGAGATAATTTCAGTGTCTTCCAAGGAAGTGGACTTACCAGAAATGGTATCAGCAATGGCATTTTGTAAAAAATCTTGAGAGGTAATAAAATCGAATAGTACATCACGGTCCGTGGTGTATGCCGCGGTCAGCTTAAGGGCGTTGTTGTACTTAAAACTATTAAGGTTCTTTAGGCCCTTTAAATGCAATGCCCGTGCCGCCTGAAAATAGGGGTACTCCTCCAGCACCTCTTCCAACTGATTGGTCTGAACAGGGTTTACCACCTTTTCCGGGTTTTGTAATAAGTATGTAAAATCCTTTACATTCATAGGGCCTTGTTACTAGACTTAGATTACCAATCTGCCAAAGAGGCATTAAAGATATCTTGGGTAATTCGTTCAAAAATTACTTCTAAGGCTTCGTCCTTTACGGCAGATAGCTGCAAATTATCGGCATAATCATAAAAGAAAGAAAATCTTTGGTCAAAATCTGCATCTTCCTTTGTTTTATTATAGAATCTCACTTTCACTGCCATAGATAGTCTATTTTGTGCAGCGGTCTGCTGGGCAGTTGCACTCATAGGGGAAATCCGGAATTCAACAATTTCGCCTTCATAAAGTAAATCCCCTCCAGAAGATACCAAATTTAGGCTGGTCTGGTTTTGAATACGGTCTTGTAAGGCCAAGGTAAAATCACGATCCAAGCCCGGTTCAAAAGTGGAACCCGGACTTTGCGTGGCATAATTTTGAAATCTGGGTACGCTAAAGGTCGTTGCCGTACCTACATTACCGCCCGTAAAATTATATACGCCACAACCACTTAAACTAAGGGTGAGTGCTATGCAACCAAGATAATATAAAATGCTTTTCAAGATTCTAGTTCTTATGAAATGAATGAATTTACAGATCGTACTGCTTTATTTTTCTATAGAGGGTACGTTCAGAAATGCCTAGCTCTGCAGCAGCGGCCTTTCTTTTTCCGCGGTTACGCTCCAAGGATTTTTTGATCAGTTCTACTTCCTTTTCCTGTAAAGATAGGGTTTCTTCTTCCTCTATTTCCTCGGCAAAATGGTACTTGTCCTCTGCGGGAGGTCTACTTACGGGTGTTTCTACTTTGGGTTCCGGTAAATGTAGTACCTCTAAGGAGGAACGGTCTATATCTTCAACATCTTCACCATTTTCTCCGTAGATTTTTCTAATAAGGCCTTCATTTTCTTCCTGTACCTTTTCGCCATTGTCATTCTTCATGAGCTCCAAGGTCAATTTTTTAAGGTCATTTAGGTCGCTTTTCATATCAAAAAGAACCTTGTACAGAATTTCACGCTCGTTGCTAAAATCGCTTTCGTCCTTCTTCTGGTTCACCACAGCCGGTAAATTGGTGCTTCCGGAATTTGGTAAATAACTATTTAAGGTAGACCAGGAAACCTGCCTGCTTTCCTCAAGAACGGAAATTTGTTCAGCAATGTTTCTGAGCTGCCTAATGTTACCCGGCCAGCGATATTTGAGCAACAGTTGTACGGCATCATCATCCAAACGGATGGTAGGCATTTTGTATTTCTGACCAAAATCTGAAGCGAATTTTCTAAAAAGAAGGTGAATGTCTTCCTGTCTTTCACGTAACGGCGGAATGTTTATTTCTACCGTACTTAATCTATAGTAAAGGTCTTCGCGAAACTTTTCCTTTTTAATGGCCTCGTACATATGTACGTTGGTGGCGGCCACAATACGAACATTGGTCTTTTGTACTTGGGATGATCCTACTTTTAGAAATTCACCGTTTTCCAAAACCCTTAAAAGCCTTACTTGGGTGGTAAGGGGCAGTTCCCCAACCTCATCCAAAAAGATGGTACCACCATCGGCCACCTCAAAATATCCGCTTCGGGTTTGGGTAGCTCCTGTAAAAGCGCCCTTTTCGTGACCAAAAAGTTCACTGTCTATGGTTCCTTCAGGAATAGCTCCACAGTTAACGGCAATATATTTAGCGTGTTTTCTATGGCTAAGGGAGTGAATGATCTTTGGAATGGATTCCTTACCAACCCCACTTTCTCCGGTAACCAATACGGAAATATCCGTTGGTGCCACCTGAACCGCTTTTTCTATGGCCCGGTTAAGTTTGGGGTCATTGCCAATAAGTTCAAAACGTTGCTTTATAGCCTGTACACTTTCCATAATATGCTTAACCGTTAAAAAACGGTGTTGTTATTTATATTTGAATTGGGTTAGCCCTGATTTTTTGAATAGCCAACCGCCTTGCCCAAAAGCGTGGCAGAAGTACAATCTTGCATTTCAACCAAGACAAAATCACCCACTTGGTAATGTTCCTTAGGAAAAACGGCAACCGTATTTTGCGAGTTTCGGCCCATCCAATGGTCATCTGAACGTTTAGAACTTCCCTCAATTAGAACTTCTTGAACTTTTCCCAAGTTGGCTTGAATGCGCTCAAAGGAGTGTTGTCTTTGTAGGTCAATAATTTCGGTAAGCCTTCTTTTTTTGATATCATCGGGCACATCATCCTCCAATTTTCTTTCAGCTAGTGTGCCTGGCCTTTCGGAATAGGCGAACATAAAACCATATTCGTATTTTACATATTCCATTAAGGACAAAGTATCTTGGTGGTCTTCTTCCGTTTCCGTTGGGAAACCTGCGATCATATCCTGTGATATGGCACAATCCGGTATAATCCTTTTAATGTTGTCTATCAGTTCAAAATATTCTGCACGTGTATGTAGGCGGTTCATGGCCTTCAAAATACGGTCACTACCACTTTGAACGGGAAGGTGAATGTAATTACAGATATTTTCATATTTGGCCATGGTGTGAATAACATCCAAGGTCATGTCCTGTGGATTGGAGGTTGAAAACCTAATACGCATTTTAGGCTGTGCCAAGGCCACTTTTTCCAATAATTTTGAAAAGTTAACGGCCGTGGCGCGTTCCATTTCCGAAGCTTTGTCAAAGTCTTTTTTAAGCCCTCCACCATACCATAGATAACTGTCCACATTCTGGCCTAAAAGGGTAATTTCCTTGAAGCCTTTTTCCCATAGGTCATTTACTTCTTGGATAATGGACTGTGGGTCTCTGCTGCGCTCCCTTCCCCTTGTAAAGGGTACCACGCAAAAAGTACACATATTGTCACAACCGCGGGTAATGGAAACAAAGGCTGTGATTCCGTTCGTGTTAAGCCTTACAGGTGCAACGTCTCCGTAAGTTTCTTCCTTGGATAGAATGACGTTCACCGCATTGCGACCTTCATCTATTTCTTGAATTAAATTGGGTAGGTCTTTGTAAGCGTCCGGCCCAACCACCATGTCCACAATTTTTTCCTCTTCCAGAAATTTATGCTTGAGTCGTTCTGCCATACATCCAAGAACACCCACTTTTAAATGGGGACGGTCTTTTTTTATCGCATTGAATTTCTCCAATCGCTTTCTAACGGTAAGCTCTGCTTTTTCTCGTATGGAGCAGGTGTTTACCAATACTAGGTCTGCTTCATTTAGTTGTTGTGTGGTATCAAAGCCTTCTTTAGAAAGAATGGATGCCACAATCTCACTATCTGAAAAATTCATTTGGCAACCATAGCTTTCAATATAAAGTTTCCTTGTATTGCCATTGGTACCGTCTAGTGAAAGGGTGGAACCTTGTAAAGATTCGTCAATTGTTTTTTCCATGTATTATTCCATCATAAATGCGGGCTGCAAATATAGGGCTTTATCTATCAGTGTGACAAATTGACAGTGAACTTTAATAGTATTTTAAACATAGGTCAGTTCCTTATATTTGTTTCATAACAATCAACCAATTGCCACATTAAATATGGATTTTAACCAAGTTACCTCTCGGATTTCAAAAAGCGATAAATTGGAATTTGGGGCTATTTTAACCAAGACTTTTGAATTGTATAAAAAAGTATGGCTCCAAGGTTTTTTTACCCTACTATTTGGGCTTTTATTAATTGCCCCATTTTACGTACTGTTATACATACCCATGATTGCGGCCGGAGTAACTGAGCCTGATATGTTGAAATCTGAAGAAATGAGTCCGGTATTGGGTCTAATGATGATGGTGCTAATGCCAATTTTAATGGTTGCTGCTATGACTACGGCCATCGCCCTTAATGCCGCTTTTCTAAGAATTTGCCATCACAAGTATCACAATTTGGATGTACAGGATGATTATTTTTATTTTTTTAAAAATGGTAGGTGGAAAAAGAGTTTGGCACTTGGGCTTATAATGTTGGTAATGGCTTTTTTAGGCGCCATGATGTGTGGGGTAGGTATTATTTATTTTGTAGTGCCCATTTCTTTGTTGCCCGCATTTTTTGCTTTTGCTGAAAGTCTTTCACCTATTGAGATTACAAAAGCTAGTTTGCAATTGGCCAATAAGAATTGGTTGGTCATTTTTGGTTTGATACTGCTAACGGGATTCATTGCAGAGCTGGGCATAATTCTTTGTTTTGTTGGCATTCTGTTTACTGCCATGCTCTCAAAAATACCTATGTATTTTGTATATATGGATGCTATGGAAAGCGCTAACGATACAGAAATTATTTAGTTAAATAATAGTTATGTTACGCAACTAAACGGTGAATTTTCCATCTTTTGGGAAACAAACCACTTGCTATTATGAAAAAGACTTTTCTAGTATTGTTCCTAGCCTTTACGGCACTATTTACCTCTTGCTCCGATGATGATAACTCTGAAAAAAAGGAATATCGCGTAGCGGTGCCCCTTACATCGGATTTAAGGGTTTTTAAAGAAGAGGCCGTTGATGTTATGGAGCCAGAACCTATACAGCAATCCGGTAAGATATATGCATATCAAGACTTTGTGTTCGTTAATGACCTTTACAGAGGTATTCATATTATTGATAACAGTAACCCGTCCACTCCACAAAATATAGCATTCATTAAATTGGAGGGTAATAACGACATCTCTATTAAAAACGATAGATTATATGCGGATAGTTATGGTGATTTGGTAATTTTTGATATCTCGGACATTGATAATATACCTGCGGCGAAAAGAATTGAAAATGCTATTTATCAAGAATTTTGGTGTACGGTAGGGTTCGATGTGGATTGGCCAGAGGCCGATTATTTTGATTATAGCGAGTTTGATGCCGGAAATGAGGCTATAGTTGGTTGGGAAGTGAAGAGAGAACGTCTGAGCCAAGCAGAGTTTGAAAGTAGGTTTGGTTATAATGATTTGGCGTTGCAAGATGGTATTGCCTTTAGTGAACCTGCCAGAGCTGAAAGTGCTGCTTCTGATAACAGTACGGGACAAGGTGGTTCTTTGGCTCGGTTCAAGATTGTAGGCAACTATTTATATGCAGTAGAATGGTCCAGTATCAGCATTTTTGATATTTCCGATTTAGATAACCCTGTTACCTTAGAGGATGTGTACACCAACGGCGCCATAGAGACTATTTATAATCAGGGTGAAATTCTGTTTTTAGGAGGGCCACAGGGAATGTACATCTACGATATAAGTAATCCTGAGAAACCGGTTTTTGTGTCGGACTTTCAGCACGGGACAGCATGTGACCCCGTAGTGGTTGATGGGGATTGGGCCTTTGTTACCTTAAGGGGCGATACTTTTTGTGGCAATACGGAAAGTGGTCTTTACGTGGTAGATGTATCCAATTTGACAAATCCATCCTTGTTTAAATTTTATCCATTAGCGGGACCTTATGGTTTGGGCTTTAAGGAAGAGTTATTGTTTGTTTGTGATGGTGCGGATGGTTTAAAAGTTTTTGACAAAAGCGATGTGGGCAACATTAAACTTATAAATCATTTTAAAGATATTGTTACTTATGATGTAATTCCGCTATCACAAAGTTTATTGATGATTGGGGACGGAGTGCTCTATCAATATGCCTATTCTGAAGGGAATATTGAACTTTTAAGTGAATTTAGTCTTAACTAATCCTTTATAATAAAGCTCTAAACGCCCCGTTATGTCGGGGCGTTTTTAGTTTGCTAGCCTAGCTGTTGTAAGGCAAATTAAAAATTTCAATTACTTTTGTTGCATCAAAAAACCGTTAATGGCCAAGAATTTAGTAATAGTAGAGTCGCCTGCAAAGGCAAAAACCATAGAAAAGTTTTTAGGAAAGGATTTTAAAGTAGAGTCCAGTTTTGGGCATATTGCAGATTTGCCTTCCAAAGAACTTGGAGTGGATGTAGATAATGATTTTGAACCCAAGTATATTGTTGATTCTGACAAGAAATCCTTAGTGAAAAAATTGCGGGATTTGGCCAATAAAGCAGAGACTATATGGTTGGCAAGTGATGAAGACCGTGAGGGAGAAGCTATTTCATGGCATTTGGCAGAAACACTAAAACTGGATAGGGACAAGACTAAAAGAATCGTTTTCAACTCTATTACTAAAAGTGCCATTCAAAAAGCGATAGAGAATCCGCGTACCATTAATTATAATTTGGTAAATGCCCAACAGGCAAGAAGGGTGTTGGATCGTTTGGTAGGTTATGAACTATCGCCTGTTCTTTGGAAAAAGATAAAACCAGGGCTATCTGCAGGTAGGGTGCAATCCGTTGCCGTACGTTTGATTGTTGAAAGGGAAAGGGATATAGAAGCTTTTACTCCAGAGGCTTCCTTTCGTATATCGGCAGAATTTAAGACAAAAGAGGGCAGTACGTTTGCTGCAAAATTGAATAAGACTTTTGCGTCAAAACAAGAAGCTCAAAACTTTTTGGAGCAGAATATAGGAGCCGATTTTTCAGTTGGGAGCCTAGATAAGAAACCGGGAAAAAAGTCGCCATCCGCGCCTTTTACAACTTCTACTTTGCAACAAGAGGCCTCCAGAAAATTATATTTCTCGGTTTCTAGGACCATGCAAGTTGCCCAACGTTTGTATGAGGCCGGTCTTATAACCTATATGAGAACGGATAGTGTTAATTTATCTGGCGAGGCCATAAATGCTGCCAAGGATGCCATTATTAAGAATTACGGGGAGAACTATAGTACTGTGCGTAATTTTAAGGGTAAAAGCAAAGGTGCCCAAGAGGCGCACGAAGCCATAAGGCCAACGGATATCACCAATCAGTCACCTTCTTTGGAGCGTGATCAGATGAAGCTTTATGAGCTTATCTGGAAAAGGACCATTGCCTCCCAAATGAGTGATGCCCAATTAGAAAGGACCAATGTGAAAGTGGTGGCCAATACCCATCAAGAGCAGTTTAGTGCCAATGGGGAGGTTATAAAGTTTGATGGTTTTCTTAAAGTGTACATGGAAGGGGTAGATGAAGAAGACCTGGTCGAGGAGCAAGAAGGAATGCTTCCGGCAATGGTGGAAGGGGAAGCGGTTTCAAATAACTATATAACCGCAACCGAAAGGTTCTCACGAGCTCCGTATAGGTTTACGGAAGCTTCATTGGTAAAGAAATTAGAGGAGTTGGGAATCGGGAGACCTTCTACGTATGCTCCCACTATTTCAACCATTCAGAATAGGGGATATGTGGAAAAAGGCACAATAGAAGGAACGGAACGTGCCTATGTGCAGTTATTGCTTGAAGCAAATTCGGTAAAAGAAAAGAAATTGTCGGAGATGGTCGGTTCCGATAAGGGCAAATTGGTGCCTACGGATATAGGAATGATCGTAAACGACTTTTTGGTAAGTCACTTTGCCAACATTCTAGACTATAACTTTACGGCCAAGGTAGAAGAGGATTTTGATGAAATTGCAGAAGGAGTAGAAGATTGGCAAAAGGTAATGAAGGAATTCTATAAGGATTTTCACCCTACGGTGTTGGATGTGGAGGAGAATGCCGATCGTGCCAGTGGAGAACGTATATTGGGAGAAGATCCAAAATCGGGTCGCCAAGTTTCGGTTAGATTAGGTCGTTTTGGGCCCATGGTACAAATAGGCACCGTGGAAGATGAGGAAAAGCCGCAATTTGCAAGTCTTTTGCCAGACCAATCCCTAAATACCATCACCTATGATGAGGCAATGGAACTCTTTAAGCTACCTAGAAAATTAGGGGTGTACGAAGGGGAAGAGGTTGAGGCCAATGTAGGTAGGTTTGGGCCTTATGTGCGTTTCGGTAAAAAATTCGTATCCCTGGAGAAAGGGGAAAGTGCCTTTGATGTAGATTTTGAGAGGGCCGTAGAGCTAATTAAGGAAAAGCAAAAGGCAGATGCCCCCATTTATAAATACGAGGATAAAGATGTAACCAAGGGTGTTGGTCGTTTTGGACCCTTTATCAAATGGGACGGAATGTTCATAAATGTGAACAAGAAGTATGATTTTGATAACCTTTCTGAAGCCGATCTTATAGAACTCATTGAGCAAAAGAAGCAAAAAGAGATTGAAAAAGTTGTCCAAAACTGGGAAGAAGAAGGAATTAGAATAGAAAAGGCCCGTTGGGGAAGACATAATATCATTAAAGGTAGGGTCAAAGTAGAACTGGCCAAAACCGTAGATGCCGCAAAAATGTCCTTGGAAGAGGCTAAATCTTTAATTGAGGCCAAAACTCCAAAAAAGAAAACGCGAGCAAAGAAGAAGAAATAGAAATTTTTATCTCAAAAGCAATAAAAAGCAGGTCTCAGATTTTAGGGAGCCTGCTTTTTTTCTTTTAAAGCCCCTTTTCAGTCGCAAACTTTCAAAGTGATAGTTATCTTTGAATTTATTGAACGTAACCTAGACTACTCGCAAACTTTTTAAGTAATGGAACTAGATTTTTTAGTACCGGTGGATGATAGGGTTTTGGCCCATTGCGAACTTCTTCCCCAACAGGCTATTGGTAAACATGTAAAAATACATTCAAGACAGGAGGGGATGCCACAAATGCATGGTGTTACCCTGGCCATTTTGGGTGTTAAAGAATCCAGGAACGCTTTTGAAAAAAAGCCGGAAAAATTGGATGTATCCGCAATTCGAATTCAATTGTATAAACTGCTGTTGGGAAATTGGAATACGAGCTTGGCAGATATTGGGGATATTGAGGAAGGGGCTACCGTAGAGGATACTTATTTTGTGGTTAAAAGTACAGTTGCGGCCCTGCTAAAAGAAGATATTGTACCTATTATTTTAGGTGCAACCCAAGATATTACCTATCCTGCCTATAGGGCTTTTGACGATTTAAAAAGTTTGGTCAACCTTGTTTCTATTGATAGTAGGTTCGATTTTGGAATGGACGATGAGTTAATTTCTTCCCATTCCTATATGAGTAAAATCATAACGGACAAACCTAACAATCTTTATAACTTTTCCAATATTGGGTATCAGAGCTATTTCAATGCCCAAGAAGAAATGGATTTAATGGAAAGGTTGTTCTTTGATGCCTACCGCTTAGGGGAATTGGGGAACGATATAACATTGGCAGAGCCGGTGTTGAGAAACGCTCATATGGTAAGTCTGGATGCCCGGGCGGTAAGAGCCAGTGAAATGGGCTACTCAGATAGTTTTTCGCCTAACGGCTTTACAGGCCGTGAAATTTGTGCTATTGCCAGATACGCCGGTTTTGGAGATAAAGTAAGTGTTTTTGGTATTTATGAGATGGAGAACGCCAATCAATCCAGTCAATTGATTGCCCAGATTATATGGTATTTTATTGAAGGGTTTAATTTTAGGATAACGGAAAGTCCCCTTGAGGAACTTGATAATTTTACCAAGTACAATGTGCCTTGTGATACGGAGCAGCTGACCTTTCATAAAAGTAGTCTTACCAATAGGTGGTGGGTGGAAGTTCCATCAATCTTAACACCACACACTAAAACCAATTCAGTAGCGTTATTACCTTGCACAAAAACTGACTATTTACAGGCTTGTGACCAAATAATACCAGAAAGATGGTTAAAAGCCTATAAAAAAGGGTTCAATTAATTAAGGTTTGTTTCAAAAGGCTGTTGTTCAAGGGTTTTGGAAAGAATCAAATCAAAAAGTAGAGAACCCGAAAAAAAATTAAGTATATATCCTGTTGATACAATATTTTAAATAAATCACAGTTTTAGAGTGTAGAATTAAAGCATAGTATTTGCAGTTAATAACCAAGAATCGAAATTTAACCTAAAGTATGAAAAAGCTATTGTTATCATCTATAGCGTTTGTCTTTTTGCTGAGCAGTTGCGGCTCAAGAACAAAAGGAGAGCTAGTCGGGGCCCAAGGTAATAAGTGGTATCCGGAGAAGCCTTATGGTATGGAGCTCATTCCAAGAGGTTCCTTTATTATGGGTAAAACCGAGGAAGACCAGGCCAAGCTCTTGAACGCGCCAACAAAGACCGTAACGGTTCGATCGTTCTATATGGATGATACCGAAATTACGAATAGTGAATATCGTCAGTTTGTAGAATGGGTAAAGGACTCCATTACCAGAACTAGATTGGCGATTCTTGCAGATGAATTGGGCTTGGGCCCAGAAGATGGAGGTATTGGAGACTATGCATTTAAGGATGCGGATACCACCAAACTTTCTGCATATGACAAATATATGTTGGACAATTATGCCGGAATGGGAGAAACCGGTTTTGAGGGAAGAAGCTTGAATAAGGATGAAAATCTTGTTTGGGATATTTCCGATTATCCAGATGAGTACTATACTGAGGTAATGGACTCCTTATATATTCCTGAAGAGGAATCGTATAATGGTCAGCGTACAGTAGATGTTACTAAATTAAAGTACAAGTACAGTTGGATGGATATTGAGGCCGCTGCTCGCTCCAGAAAAGGAAGTAGAAAGGACTTTATCCGTCAAGAAGAATTGGAAATCTACCCAGATACTACCGTTTGGATCAGAGATTTTGAATACTCTTACAATGAGCCAATGCACAATGATTATTTCTGGCACGATGCCTATAGTGACTATCCCGTAGTTGGGGTGTCTTGGGATCAGGCACGAGCTTTTTGTAACTGGAGAACCAAGTTCAAGAATGACGACCAAAAAAGTAGAGGCAAGCAATTTGTGAACCAATTTAGATTGCCTACCGAAGCAGAATGGGAATATGCCGCAAGAGGTGGTATTGAAGGAGGAACTTATCCTTGGGGTGGTCCTTACGTAATTAGTGATACGGGTTGTTTTATGGCCAACTTTAAACCTCAAAGAGGGGATTATGCAGCAGATGCCGCTTTATATACGGTAGAAGCTAAATCCTATGAGCCAAACGACTTTAACCTTTATAATATGGCGGGTAATGTTTCTGAGTGGACCAACTCCAGCTATGATCCCAATTCTTATGAATTTGTGTCTACTATGAACCCTAACGGTGGTGATGGCGCCAACGAAAGAAAAGTGATTCGTGGAGGTTCCTGGAAAGATGTTGCTTACTTCCTACAGGTAAGTACAAGGGATTATGAGTATGCAGATTCTGCTAGAAGCTATATTGGCTTTAGAACCGTACAGGATTACATGGGTGAAGAAGATTCAACACAGTAAAAAACATTTCCCAGGCTTAACGGCTAAAATTGCCCTTGGGAAAGGCACATAATAATTTTTTCAAATACACCGTTCTGAATTATAGTGATTTATCTTATTTCAGAACAAGAATACAAACGTAAAACCAAATCTTTATTTTTAACATTAAATTTCAAATTAAATCTTAAATTATGGCACAGTCAAAATCAACAAAGAAACTGTTTAACATGGCCTATGGCCTTGGAGCATCGGTAGTAATAATTGGTGCGCTATTTAAAATCCTACACTGGGAACTTGGTCCTCTTAACGGTGGAGTTCTATTAGCTATTGGTCTTATTACTGAAGCACTTATTTTCGCAATTAGTGCCTTTGAACCAGTTGATGATGAATACGATTGGTCTTTGGTTTACCCAGAATTGGCCGGTGGTGAATCTCAAGGTAAGAAAAGTAACCAAGCTGTTGAGGTTAAAGAAGCTGAAGCTTCCTTATCAGCTAAATTGGATAACTTATTGAAAGAAGCTGGTGTAGATGCCAACTTGATGGAAAGCTTAGGTTCTAGCATCCGTAATTTTGAAGGTGCTGCTAAAGGAATCGCTCCTACGGTTGATGCAATGGAATCTACAAGAAAGTACTCTGAAGAAATGGTACAAGCTGCCGCTCAAATGGAGTCTTTGAACAGCCTTTATAAAGTACAGTTGGAGAGTGCTAGCAAGCAAGCTTCCGTAAACGAGGAAGTAGTTCAAAATGCTGCTGCCCTTAAAGACCAAATGGAGTCTTTGGCTACCAACCTTTCTAGCTTGAACGGTGTATACGGTGGTATGTTGACTGCAATGAACAGAAACTAATTAGATATTAGTAGTTACCCCAAATCATTTATTTAATCAAAATCTAATTAGAAAACATGGCAGGAGGAAAACAATCACCACGTCAGAAGATGATTAACCTAATGTACCTGGTTTTCATCGCAATGTTGGCGTTGAACATGAGTAAGGAAGTACTTTCGGCTTTCGGTATTATGAACGAAAAGCTTGAGGCTTCCAACGCCAAAACCATAGAAAGTAACGAAGCCTACTTGGCGAACTTAGGAGTGAAAGCGGAAGAAAATGCCGCTAAGTACAAAGATTTGTACGCTAAAGCTCAGCAGATAAAAACTATGTCCAAAGAGTATTATGACTATTTGGAAGGTTTAAAAACTGAGATGATGGCAGAAGTTGAAGATCCAAAAGACTACATGGTAATGGACAAGTCTGATTATTTGGATCAGAAATTCTTCCAAGGAGATGGCCTTTCAGAAGGTGGACAGGAATTCATGAAGAGAATTCAGGATTACCGTACACAAGTAGCGGCCATTGTTCCTGATGGTATCAAATCATCTGTTGAAGCAAGGTTCGAGACTAACGAGGTTACCACTCGTGACGGTTCTAAGCAAGATTGGATCAATTATCACTACGAAGGCTTCCCTCAAGTGGCTTCTTTGGCCAAATTGACTGCGCTACAAGCCGATATTAAGGCTACCGAAGAGTCTGCTTTAAAGGCGATGCTAGAAGGTGAGTTGAGCGATCAAGTATCTTTGAAGAACTTTCAGACTTCTTTGTTCGGTAGTAAGTCCGCTTACTACAGTGGAGAGAAATATGATGGTAAAATCATCATAAGTAAAACTGATAACAGTTCTAAACCAGTAAGGGCAGAATTGACCTTGGATGGTCGTAAGCTTTCAGAAGGTTCAGATTATCAATTGGAAGAAGGTGGTGTTAAAATGTTGATCAGTGCCGGTTCTCCTGGTGACCACGAGGTGAAAGGAAAGCTTTTCTTTTCTCAAGATGGTGAGGAAATCGAAGTACCTGTAAACAACACTTTTGCAACTATCAGCAAGCCAAACGCTGCTTTAATTGCTGCCGATAAAATGAACGTAGTTTATAGAGGTGTTGCTAACCCAATGTCTATCTCTATTCCTGGTATTCCTAATAACAAGGTTACTGCATCTGCTCCTGGTCTTAAATCGGCCGGAGGTAGTAAGTACGTTATGAACCCAAGTACGGGTAGAACCGTAACTATTACCGCTAGCGGTAAGTTACCGGATGGTCAAACGGTTTCTTCTAAATCTGAATTCAGAATTAAGGATATTCCAAGACCAGCAGGTACTGTAAGTAAGCAAGATGGTACGGTTAAAATGCCAAGAAGAAACATGGAAATCGCTACTATTGGCGCAATGTTGGAAGACTTTGACTTTGATTTGAACTTGGCTGTTAGTGGCTTTAAATTCAAAGTTCCTGGTCAGCCTACTGTAAGCGTGAACGGTAACAAATTGAACGGTATGGCCAAAACGGCTCTTAAGAGAGCTAAGAGAGGTGATGTAGTTCAGATTTTTGATATCCAAGCTTATATTACCAATAACAAAAGCTACAAGCTTAAAAAAGTATCTCCTGTAGTTGTGGAGATTACAAACTAATAAATATGTTGAAAACCGGGTGGTCCTAGACTGCCCGGTAATTTTTAAAAATTGAAAAACATGAATTGGAAGAATGTTTTACTAATAGGAGCAGTAACTTTGTTGCCTGCATCCCTTATGGCCCAGGCGAATATATTGAACGCCAAAAAGCCCGAGGATATTGGTGTAAAGACAGAGGCGCAAAAAGCCTTGGACAATGACGCTCCATTGGAATATGGTTACGTAGATGATCGCGATATCTTATGGTCCAAGACCGTTTGGGAAGTGGTTGATCTAGATGAAAGGGTGAATTTTCCATTATATTATCCAACCGATACCATCGATATAGGTAATGACCGTAGGTCTCTTTACGATGTGTTATTAAAAAGTATTAAAACGGGTGAATTAGAAGATGTATATGCAGATTCTTACTTTACCGATAAACGAAAATTCAGTGACCTTTCCGCTACTTTGCAAAAGGTAGATACTACGGATTACGGATATGAGCAGTTGAATGCCGGGGAACAAGTTTCTCCTGAGTTTATCATGAGAAGAGACATCACAGCTGCCGATATTGAAGAATATCGCATTAAGGGTATGTGGTATTTTGATAAGCGCCAAGGAGAATTAAAATACCGTCTTTTAGGTATTGCTCCTGTTGCACCGGACGTTAACTTTATAGACGATGATTCTATGGATCCTTCGGATGCCAAGGTTGAGTTGTTCTGGGTATGGTATCCAGATGCAAGAAAAATTCTTCATGAGGCAAAGGTGTTTAACCAAAGAAACTCTGCGCAACCCATATCATTTGATATGTTGTTGAACGCACGTAGGTTCAACGGTGTAATCTATAGGGAGGACAATGTTCATGGAGATCGAAAAGTGAACGACTATATACCGGATAATGCATTGTTTCAATTGCTAGAAGCCAATAGAATTCAAGAGGTCATTAGAGACCGCGAACAAGACATGTGGGCTTACTAAGCCTTAAATAATATTCCAATTCAATAATAAAACCCCCGAAAGTTTTAGCTTTCGGGGATTTTATCTTTTTAGGGTTTTGTTTGAATAATATTCCATGCAGATGGCTGATTGGTTACCTTTGCCCAGATGGTAGATTATTTAATCGTGGGCTTGGGTTTGGCCGGGGTTTCCTTCTGTGAGAAGCTTCGGGAAAATGGTAAATCCTTTAAGGTAATTAGTGATTCATCCCAAACCTCTTCCCTTGTTGCGGGAGGTTTGTACAATCCGGTAATTTTAAAGCGATTTACGTTAGCTTGGAAGGCGGATGAGCAATTGCAATTGGCCAAACCTTTTTATCGTTCCCTGGAACGAAAACTAGGGGTGCAACTGGATTATCCTCTTAGGGTTTTTAGAAGGTTCAATTCCATCGAAGAACAAAATCAATGGTTTGAGGCAGCCGATAAAAAGTCGATTAGCCCATTTCTTTCCACAACACTCCATAGCAACAAAAATGAAAGCATAGTTGCGCCTTTGGGTTATGGTGAGGTGTTGCATGCCGGTAGGATAGATACCCGTTTGCTCATTCAAGCCTATAAAAATGAATTGTTAAAAAAGCAGCTTTTGGTTCAAGAGACCTTCCGTTATGAAAATCTTCTTGTTGAAGCTTCACAAGTGGTATACAAAGATATTTCCGCCAAAAGAATTGTATTTGCAGAGGGTTATGGGATTAAAGCTAATCCCTATTTCAATTATTTGCCTTTAAACGGTAGTAAAGGCGAGTATCTAATTATTAAGTGCCAGAAATTAAATGAGGAAAAAGCTATCAAATCCTCTTTATTCGTAATCCCATTAGGTGATAATCTATATCAGGTTGGAGCCAATTATGAGTGGAAGGATAAGACCAATTCTCCAACACTAAAAGGAGGTGACTGGGTGTTGGAAAGACTCGAAAAAATAGTTAAATGCAACTATGAAGTTGTGGGCCAAATGGCGGGTGTAAGACCTACGGTTAGTGACAGAAGACCTTTGATAGGAGCTCATCCAGAGAAAGAGAACTTGTTTTTACTCAATGGTTTTGGGTCTAGAGGCGTGCTTATAGCTCCGTTTGCCTCGGCCCAACTGTTTAATTTTATTGAGAATGGAGGATCTTTGGATTCAGAAATTAATATAAATCGTTTCGATAAAAAATGGGTCAGCGTTTGACCTCTTTTTTTTTCGAATCAAATTTTACAAATAGATTGATCCAAATATTTCTGGACAGTCTTATTATTATTGGGAGAAAGACAACGAGGGTGCCTACAATTGCAAAAAAGGAGTTTATAAGTGAAGCTCCTGCCATCAAATAGCTAATAACAAAGGCTGCGACTGCAAATGCTACCCCTACGGCATAACTTACATACATGGCTCCATAAAAAAAAGACGGTTCCATTTTGTATTTAAGACCGCAATGAGAGCAACGTTCATGCATTTTAAAAAGGTTTCCGAAACTATAAGGGTTCTTTGTGGTATACATGCTCTCCTCATTACACCTAGGGCAACTTCCTGTTAAAATGCTGTAAAGTTTGTTTCCTTTTTTTAACATTTGCAAAACTTTACACAAAGATAAGTATAAGCCCATATTTACAGGTTGCTTTTCTTGATTTCCCTAGTGTTTTGAAAGGGTACAACTAATGATAATAGGCCGTGGCCAAATAAAATAATGCTTGCCAAATGTTGAATATTCATAATCTTTCCGTCTCTTTTGGGGGAGAATATCTTTTTGAGGAAATTTCTTTTAGGTTAAACGGAGGTGACCGTGTAGGGTTAATTGGTAAAAATGGTGCAGGAAAGTCAACTTTATTAAAACTCTTGGCTAAGGATTTTGCTCCGGACACAGGAACCATTGCGACGGAGAAAAATATTAGAATAGGTTTTCTTAGACAGGATATTGATTTTGAACTGGGCAGAACCGTTTTGGAAGAGGCATATCAAGCTTTTGAAGAGATAAAAGAGTTGGAACTCCAATTGGATCATGTAAACGAACAATTGGCAAAACGAACTGATTATGAAAGCGAAGGATATAATCAGCTCATTATAGATTTAAGCGACCTCACCCATCGATACGAAATTCTTGGAGGGTATAACTACCAGGGGGATACGGAAAAGATTCTTCTTGGTTTAGGTTTTAAGCGAGAGGATTTTGATAGGCAAACCGAAACATTTTCGGGAGGGTGGAGAATGCGAATAGAACTTGCAAAGCTTTTGCTTCAAAGCAATGATGTGTTACTTCTGGATGAGCCTACCAACCATTTGGATATTGAATCTATAATTTGGTTGGAGCAGTTTTTAAATAATTATTCCGGGGCGGTAGTCATTGTTTCGCACGATAAAATGTTCTTGGATAATGTTACTAATCGTACCATTGAAATATCCTTGGGGCGTATTTACGACTATAACAAACCTTATTCCAAGTTTTTAGAACTGCGCTCAGAGATCAAGGAGCAGCAAATGAATGCCCTAAAAAACCAAGAAAGGGAGATTCAACAGGCAGAAAGGTTGATTGAGAAATTTAGGGCCAAGAGTAGTAAGGCTTCTATGGCACAATCCCTTATTAAAAAACTTGATAAGATGGAGCGGATAGAAGTTGATCAAGATGATAATGCCGTAATGAATTTACACTTTCCTGTTTCTATTACTCCGGGTAAAGTGGTAGCAGAAATTGAAAGCCTGTCAAAAAATTATGGTGAGAAAGAAGTCTTGAAAAATATTAATTTACTTATTGAGCGGGATAGCAAGACAGCCTTTGTTGGACAAAATGGTCAAGGGAAATCCACATTGGCCAAGATTATGGTGGGCGAAATTGAACATCAAGGCAAAATGAAACTGGGCCATAATGTGCAAATTGGATATTTTGCTCAAAATCAAGCGGAGTATTTAGACGGTAATAAGACCATATTAGATACCATGATAGATGCGGCCAATGAAAAGAATAGAAGTACGGTCAGGGATGTTTTAGGTTCTTTTTTATTTCAGGGGGATGATGTTGAAAAGTACGTAAAGGTTTTATCCGGTGGGGAGCGTAATAGATTGGCTTTGGCTAAAATGTTATTGCAACCATTTAATGTTCTCGTAATGGACGAGCCTACCAACCACTTGGATATTAAGTCCAAAAATGTGCTTAAGCAAGCTCTAAAGAATTTTGGAGGAACATTGGTGGTCGTTTCCCACGATAGGGATTTTTTACAGGGACTTACCAATAAAGTATACGAGTTCAAGGATAAGAAAATTAAGGAATACCTTGGGGACATTGATTTTTATCTGGAACAGAGAAAGGCCGAAGATTTCAGGAAAATTGAACAAAAATCTGACGCCGAAAAGAAAGGGAAAGAAAAATCCAAGGGAGGCAATGAATTCAAGGACCAGAAAAAGATTAAATCCTTAAAGAACAAATTAAGTTCGGTTGAAAGCAAAATTGCCACTTTGGAAAAGGAAATTGCTCAGATAGACCATGAGTTGTTAATGGATTATGATGCCACGATAGCGAAACCTAATTTCTTTGATGGCTATCAACATAAGAAAAAGGATTTGGAAAGTTTAATGGAAAAATGGGAATCGATCACTTTAGAATTGGAAGAAATAAGTACCAATTAAATGAAGTAGGAAAACCTGATTTAACTTCACCACAGAATAACTAGGTTTCACAACATTATAGGGTAGTTGACCGATATTTTTTGGTTTTTGTCCACTTATGAACGTAGTTTGTAGGGTGTTTCTTTAAAAACCAAAGTTTACTTACATAAGTGATTATCCAATTATGAAAAACCTACTTTTATTTTTTATAGTTTTATTCTCTTCTTCCCAAGTCCTTAAGGCTGAAGTTCCAGAATCAGAAAAACAAGCACTAATTGATTTGTTTAATTCTACAAATGGATCGGATTGGACCAATAAGTGGAATTTGGACACAGATGTTACCAAATGGTACGGTGTTAAGGTTGTGAATGATCACGTTACGGAAATTAATTTGTTCAGGAACAACTTGAGTGGGGTCATTCCTTCTCAAATAGGAGAATTGAAAAACCTTCGTTCCCTTAACCTTGCTTTTAATTCTTTGACCGGAGAATTACCATTGGAATTGGTTAAACTTTCCAAATTAAGGATATTAAAGCTAGAAATGAATAGAATTAAGGGAGAATTGCCAGAATCTATCGGAAGCCTAAAAAGCCTCGAGGAGTTCACGGCATTCAATAATTTCTTAACGGGTAAAATTCCCAGCAGTATTGGAAATATTAAAAACTTGAAAGTTTTGAACCTTTCCAGCAATAGTTTAAACGGAAGTATTCCAGAGTCCTTGGGAAGCCTTTCTTCCTTGGAAAGCCTTGGGCTATTTGAAAATACTTTGGAGGGACAAATCCCTTCAGAAATGGGTAAGCTTAGCAAATTGAAAGAATTGGTTTTGGCCAATAATAGTCTTGGAGGGGAAGTGCCTGCAGAATTTGCCCAATTAGCAAGTTTAGAAGTATTTCAAATCCAAAATAACAAGTTTCAATCTGTTAAGAATTTGGAATACATGAAATCTTCCAATGATTATCTGGTCTTTGATTATGATAAAGAGGAGTTGAATCTGGATTTTAAAGACCCCAACTTTAGCGAAACTAGAATGGCGGATACTAAATTTGAAGATGAAGGTGTAGATGAATAGATTACCATAATTTATTAGTTAGTTTGGTTAAAAGGGACGCAATTATGCGTCCTTTTTTTTACGAAAAATTAAAAAGACCTACATTTAAGATACATTTAACTTATCTCGCTTAAACTATTGGATAGATTTGTGGTCTAACCACCAGCTAACTTGAACTTATGGATACGCGTAAAATTACCCTTTCGGTAATTGGGGTGCTATTGATAATTGCTTCCGTTTTCGCGGCCAAGGCAATCATAGACAGCAAAACTACTCCTAAACCTAGGCCCCAGAAAATTGTGAAAACTGTGTTTGTAGATACAGTTATAAATGGGCAAGTTGCTATTAAAGTACCAGCCAATGGTAACCTTATTGCCAAACAACGCGTTGAATTATACTCAGAGGTTCAAGGTGTATTTAGAAAAGGAGCTCATTTGTTTAAGCCTGGCCAAAGATATAGCGCTGGGCAAACCATTATCAGAATAGATGCTGCTGAATATTCAGCAAGTGTCCAATCTGCCAAAAGCAACCTTTACAACCTAATAACTTCCATAATGCCCGATTTAAGGTTGGATTATCCGGAAATCTACCCCAAATGGCAGGAGTATCTGTTAAGTTTTGATGTAAATAAAACAACTCCGGCCTTACCGGAAATGACCACCGAAAAAGAGAAATTTTTTATATCCGGAAGAGGAATTCTAACGGATTACTATAATATTAAAAATCTTGAACAGCGTTTGGCAAAGTATACCATTTCAGCTCCTTTTAGTGGGGTACTTACGGAAGCTTTGGTAACCGAAGGCACCTTGATCAGGTCCGGTCAAAAATTAGGTGAGTTTATAGATACGGGGATATACGAGTTGGAGGTTTCCGTGAGTAAAACCTACAGCGATCTTTTAAAAGTAGGGGAAACGGTTGAACTTGTAAATCTGGATAGAACAAAAACCTATGAGGGTAGAGTAGCCAGAATTAATGGCAGTGTAGACCAAGCTTCACAAACCATAAAAGCCTATATAGATGTTAAGGATAGCAATTTAAGGGAAGGTATGTATTTGGAGGCCAATCTCAATGCAAAATCTGAAGAAGATGCTATAGAGGTAGATAGAAACTTGCTATTGGAGAATGACAAGATATTTGTAGTTCGTGATTCCATACTGGATCAAATAGATGTTAAACCTGTTTATTTTTCAGAAAGAAAGGTAGTGTTAAAGGAAGTGCCGGATGGTACAACCATTGTTTCCAAGCCTGTGGTTGGTGCCTATGTAGGCATGCTGGTTAAGGTGTTTGAAGAAAAGAGCAATCCCTAACATTTAAGGAATGAGGAGTATAATTTCCTACTTTATTAAGTACCATGTAGCGGTAGATGTATTCATAATTGCATTCTTCATCTTTGGGGTGGTTGGAATGCTAAGTCTTAACTCTTCCTTCTTCCCGCTTTCAGATTCAAAAAATATTACCATCAATATTACCTATCCCGGAGCCTCTCCACAAGAGGTAGAAGAGGGTATTGTTCTAAAAATTGAGGATAACCTAAAAGGTTTGGAGGGTATTGATAGGGTCACTTCTACTTCCCGAGAGAATAGCGGTATTATTAATGTGGAAATTGAAAAGGGTCGCAATATAGACTTCATGCTTTTGGAAGTAAAAAACGCGGTAGACCGTGTGCCTTCTTTCCCAACTGGTATGGAGCCCCTAGTGGTTTCAAAGTTGGAGGCAATTAGGCAGACCATTAGCTTTGCTTTGAGTGGGGAGAACGTTCCGTTGGCTACACTAAAGCAAATAGGGAGGCAGGTAGAAAATGAACTTAGGGCTATAGATGGAATAAGTCAGATAGAAATGACCGGTTTTCCAGATGAAGAAATCGAAATAGCCTTAAACGAGAATAGCCTCCTGGCATATGACCTCAGTTTTAGTGATGTGGCCCAAGCTGTTTCAAGGGCCAATATTCTGGTAACTGGCGGAAATATCAAGACTGATGCCGAAGAGTATTTGATCAGGGCCAATAACCGTTCTTATTACGGCAAGGAGTTGTCCAACTTGATAATTAAGGCAGATGCGTCTGGCCAAACGGTACGATTAAAGGATGTTGCCATTGTGCGCGACCGCTTTGCAGAATCTCCAAACGCCTCTTATTTCAATGGTGAACTTTCCGTAAATACTGAAATTACAAGTACCAATACAGAAGATCTTATTTCTTCGGCAGATCATGTGAAGGAATATATTGAAGATTTTAACCATAAATACAATAACGTTCAATTGCATGTGGTAAGCGATCAATCAAAGACGCTTAATCAACGTACCGAACTGTTAACGGAGAATGCCATTGTAGGGATGGTTCTCGTGCTCATTTTTCTCTCCTTGTTCCTAAATACAAGGTTGGCCTTTTGGGTGGCCTTTGGTTTACCGGTATCTTTCCTAGGAATGTTCATGCTCGCAGGAAATTTTGATGTTACCATAAACGTACTGTCCTTGTTTGGGATGATAATAGTCATTGGTATTTTGGTGGATGACGGAATTGTTATTGCGGAAAACATCTACCAGCATTACGAGAAAGGTAAATCGCCCATACAGGCGGCCATAGATGGTACAATGGAGGTAATACCTCCTATAGTTTCGGCCATTATCACCACTATATTGGCTTTTTCCATCTTTTTATTTCTGGATGGTAGAATCGGGGAGTTTTTCAGTGAAGTATCGGTTATTGTCATTCTAACGTTGGTTGTATCCCTTGTAGAGGCACTTATCATTCTTCCGGCGCATTTGGCCCACTCCAAGGCTCTTGCGCCCATGCCCAAGAAGCCAAAAACGAAAATAGGGATGGCATTTGCCAAGCTTCGTAACGTTAACGAAATGGGAGACCGTTTAATGGTATGGATGCGAGATAAAATGTATAGCCCGGCATTGCGATTTGGGCTAAAGAACAAAATTTTAACCTTCTCTTTCTTCGCCATGGCCCTTATTTTGACCATAGGTTCTATGGGTGGGGGTATAGTCCGGACCTCTTTTTTTCCACGGGTAGCGAGTGATAGGGTATCGGTAGAGCTTTCCATGCCCAATGGTACCCACGAAGATGTGACTGATTCCATCATTTCTTTAATAGAGGAAAAGTCGATAATTGTAAATAATGAATTATCGGAAAAGTACTTGAAGGGTACAGGTAAGGAATTATTTGAAAATACCATTCGTAGATTAGGTCCCGGTTCTTCAACCGCTACTTTGACCATCAATTTGTTACCTGGTGAAGAAAGACCGGATGAAATTAGGTCGGACATGGTTACCAACAGGCTTCAAGAGCTGGTAGGGCCTGTAGTAGGAGTAGAAAGTCTTATTTATGGGAGTGGAGGCAATTTTGGGGGAAATCCGGTTTCCGTGAGTCTATTGGGTAATAACATTGAGGAATTAAAGGCGGCCAAAGCAGAATTAAAAGCGGAACTGTTGAACAACTCCCTTTTAAAGGACGTAGCGGACAATGACCCGGCCGGAATCAAGGAAATTCGGCTGGAGTTAAAAGAGAATGCGTATTTATTGGGGTTGGACCTTCAAACAGTTATGAATCAGGTGAGGGCCGGATTTTTTGGTGCCCAGGCGCAACGTTTTCAAAGAGGTCAGGATGAAATTCGGGTTTGGGTTAGGTACGATAGGACTAATAGGTCTTCCATAACGGATTTGGATGAAATGAGGATTACCGCCCCTAGTGGAAGCAAAGTTCCCTTGAATGAAATCGCCAATTATACGATAGAGCGTGGTGATGTGGCCATAAACCATTTGGAAGGGCAACGAGAAATACAGGTTTCTGCAGATTTAAAGGACGAAAAAACAACCACGGCGGCTGATATAATGAGTGACATAAAGGAAAATGTCATGCCAGAAATACAGTCTAAATACCCTACCGTTACCGCTTCTTATGAAGGGCAGAATAGGGAGGCCAATAAAATGACGAGCTCTTTAAGAGTGGTAGGTTTATCTGTACTGTTACTTATTTATATAACTATTGCCTTCACCTTTAGAAGCTTTAGTCAGCCATTGCTTTTACTTTTAATGGTGCCTTTTAGCCTTACCGCTGTTGGATGGGGCCATTATATTCATGGCTTCCCTGTGAACATGCTATCTCTTTTAGGAATTATTGCACTTATTGGGATTATGGTAAATGACGGCTTGGTCCTCATTAGTAAATTCAATGGTAATCTTAGGGATGGTATGAAGTTCGATGATGCTATTTATGATGCAGGACGTTCCCGTTTTCGTGCTATATTCTTGACCTCAGTAACTACTATCGCGGGGTTGGCTCCTTTGTTGTTGGAGAAGAGTAGGCAGGCACAGTTTCTGAAACCTATGGCTATTTCAATTTCCTACGGAATTGGGTTTGCAACCATCTTAACATTATTGTTATTGCCCCTCTTTCTTTCCTTTAGCAACAGGATCAAGGTGGGTAAAAAATGGTTGGTCAAAGGTGGGGATGTAACCAAGGAAGAGGTTGAAAGGGCAATAAAGGAACAAAAGGAGGAGGAAGAAATGAACAAAGTGGCCAGCCCGTCCCTTAATGGAAGTTCTCGACATGGAGAGCCCGAAACAATAGAATTACAGGGTAAAGAATAACAGCTAATGAGTTTATTAAAAAAGTGTTTTTTCTTAGGAGCAATCTTCATATCGGTTGGTTTAATTGCCCAAGAACAAGAACTTCTTTCCAAGGACGACGCCATAAAACTGGCGCTGCTCAATAATTTTGATATTAAGATAGCCCGTAATCAGGTAGATGTGGCAAAGAACAACAAGAGTGTTCTTAATTCCGGATATTTACCGACGGTTACAGCTACTTCTGGAGCAAATTACTCTAGGGATGACTCTACAATTGAATTCCCCGGTCAAACTTTGGACGATGGAAGTCCCAGGCCAGATTTAAGCCTGTACAAGGCAGAAGCACAACGATACAATTCGGTCGTCAACGTCAACTATACTCTTTTTGATGGTTTAGGAAGGTTGTATACCTACAAACAGTTGAAGGAGCAATACCAGCTAAGTGAACTTCAGGCCAGGGAAACTATAGAGAATACCCTGCTTCAATTATTTAGCGTGTACTTTGAAGTGGCTCGCCTAACAGAAAATAAAAATGTATTACAGCAGGCTTTGGAAATTAGTACACAGCGAATTACAAGGGCCGAGTATTCTTTTGAATACGGGCAGAATACCAAGTTGGATATCTTAAATGCCCAGGTAGATGTTACTAACGACAGTATCAACCTTTTGAATACCCTACAGCAATTGGAAAATACCAAAAGAGATTTAAATGTGGTGCTTAACAGGGATTTAAATGTCGGATTTGAAGTAGACACGCTTATTTCTTTTATACCAAAATTACAATTGGAAGAATTGGTTTCCCAAGCGCAGATGAACAACGTTGCCATTTTGCAATCGCAAAAAAATCTAACCATTAATGAGTATGATATAAAAGTAAGTAGATCAGGATATCTACCCACTGTAGGGCTTAATGGGACCTATGGTTGGAATTTGAACCAAAGCGCTCCCTCCGCATTTTTTCCAGGTACTAACAATGAAAATTGGAATTTTGGCTTAGGAGCTAGTCTAACTTGGAATCTGTTCGATGGAGGTGGAACTACGGTCCGAATGAAAAATGCCAAAATAGCTTACGAGACCCAAGAATTAGTACTGGAGCAGATTGAACTTCAGGTAGAAAGGGATATACAAAATGCGTTGGCCATTTATGAAAACAGGTTGAATATCTTTCAGATTCAGGAACAGAATGTGCTTACCAACCAAAACAACTTTGATCGTTCCAAAGAACAGTTTCAGTTGGGCCGTATTACATCCATAGAATTTAGGCAGGCGCAAATCAATCTTTTAAATGCCCAAACCAATAAGAACTTGGCCAAGTATGACGCTAAGCTTGCAGAGCTTCAATTACTTCAGCTAACCGGTCAACTGCTAAATATTCAGATTTAAATCAAACACCTATTCCAAAATGGACATGGACTCAAGGTTGCAGATAAACTAAATTCTTTGTAACATAGTCGTAACTTAATTAAACTGCACATGTCATCCATAGGAATAGGAATTGTAGGTACAGGGTCGATCGTTAATAATTACATCAAATGCATTTCTGAGTTGGAAAATGCCCATTTGGTAGCTCTTTTCACCAAATCATCCGATAGGGTAGAGGCGGTAAAAAAGCAATTTGGGGTCGCGGCCTTTAGTAATATGGATGAATTTCTCTCCCAAGATATGCAGTTAGTGTGTATCTGTAATGAAAGTGGTAGACATGGTGAAGCCATTGAAGCTGCGGCGTTTGCGGGAAAACATGTGCTAAGTGAAAAGCCACTGGAAGTTACAACCCAAAAAATTGATCAAGCTATAGAGATTTGTAAAAAGCAGGGAGTGCAACTTGGTTGTGTGCTGCAAAATAGATGCAGTGCAGACTATCGTTTGTTAGAGAAGGCTGTAAATGAGGGGAGACTGGGAAAAATCTTAATGGGCAATGCCCATATTAACTGGTACCGTTCGCATGAATATTACGCGGGTAGCGATTGGAGAGGAACTCTTGAATATGATGGAGGTGCAGCTTTTATGAATCAGGGAATTCATACCATAGATCTGTTAACAAATCTATTGGGAGATGCCAAATCTGTGTATGGTAAAGTAAAAACAAGTGTTCATCCCATAGAAGGAGAAGATGTAGGTAGTGCTATTGTTGAATTTGAAAACGGGGCTATCGGCAATATAACGGCGGGAACCGCTTTGACCCCTGGCTATCCGGAAAGGCTTGAAATCTATGGGGAAAAAGGTAGTGTGCTCATGGAGGCCGGTAAGATTGTACAATGGAATGTTCCTGGTACAGATTCCCCAACAATAGCCCAAAGCGGAGATGCTTCAGGTGCCGCAGACCCTACCGCCATTGGTCATCAAAATCATAAGGAAGTCTTGGCAAATATGCTTCAAGTGATTTTGGAAGGAGGAGAGCCCATGGTAAATGGAACAGAAGCCCGTAAAGCGGTCGCAGTGATCAATGCCATTTATGATTCTTCAAGGAAAGGTGAATTGGTGCATCTCTAAAATCTAATGAATGTACGAGCATTTTTTTCAATGCCCCTACTGCTGGGAAGATATTTCAATGCTGATAGACCCCTCAATAAACAGACAGGTATATGTGGAAGATTGTGAGGTGTGCTGCAATCCTATAGAGGTTGAACCCATTTTTGAAAACTCTGAACTGATGGCTTTTGAAGCCAGAAGTATAGAGCAATAAGCCTAGTCCATTTCTTTTATTTTACCCCCAAAAACTTTATCCTTTTGTATTTCTTTTGGGTTTCCGTAGATGTAAATGGAACCTCCCGCTCTTACCTTTGCCTCTACCTTATCTGAAGCTTTTATGTCTGCACGGCCACCTGCATTCACGACCACTACGGTCTCTTTGGTATCCAGTTGTTTGTTGTAAATTTTTCCGCCCGTATTGACCATTACCTCTTGGGTATTGGCAGAACCGCTTAAGGTAACCTCTCCACCGGAAATAGACTTGGTGTATAAATCGCTCAATGCAACTTTCAGGTCAATCCTGCCTCCCTCTTGGGTCTTAATTTCAATGCGTCCGTCTTGTTTCAAAACTTCGTCAGAATTGATTTTTGCGTTTTCATTGGCATCAATTAGGGCCAAATCTTCTGTGTAATAAAGAGTTGCTTTTGCTTCGTCCCCATCCATAAAATTGTCAAATTCCATTTTTATTTTGAGGAGTCCGTTTTTATTGGAAATATTGACCTCATCCTTATCGTCTCCAGTAATCACGAGTTTGTTCTCCGAACTCTTGACCAAGGTGACAACTATTCTGTCGTAGGCTTTTAACTCGGTGAATTTATCAAGCGTTTTGGTATTGGCTTTTTGGGCAAAAAGACTTCCTGAGATTACAAAAAGAACTATAAAAAGGAGAAAACGATTTTTCATTTGAGTAAAAATTGATGAAGCTCAAAGATAACTCATTTTAACAAATTGAAGCCCCTAGGTGAGGTTAGAGGTTTAGGACCGGTAATTCTAGGGATGCATAAAGAATATGACAATTTTTTGCTTTTCTGGTCGGAAAAAACCCTTAATTTTAGCGAAATCCAAACAAATTAAACTATCTAAATGAAAAAAATTATTTACTGCCTGACCATCGTCGGTGCCCTAACTTATTCATGTACGGCGAAAAAGGTAGCAGTTGAGAAAACTCCTGAAACGGTCACTGAAACACCGGAAGAACCAAAATTACTTCCACCTGCTCAAAGTTCAGAAACCAATGGCTATACCGAAACTGTACCGGCTACCGAAGTAAGTTTTGATATGGTGGCCATACCTGCCGGAAGTTTTATGATGGGCAGTCCTGATTCCGAAACCAATAGAAAAGCGGATGAAGGCCCTCAGAAAAATGTGAATCTAGATGCTTTCTATATGGGTAAATATGAGGTTACCTGGGACCTCTTTGAATTGTTTTTTAAACAGAACAAAGATATGTTCGTAAAGCTGGAAAATGACAGGGTCATGAAGGTGGATGCCATAACCAGACCAAGTCCGCCTTACGAGGATCCTTCGTACGGAATGGGAAAAGATGGTTTTCCAGCCGTTAGTATGTCTGCCTATTCGGCATTGGTATTTTGTAAATGGTTAAGTACCATCACGGGCAAGTTTTATCGGTTGCCCACGGAAGCTGAATGGGAATATGCAGCAAGAGCAGGTACTACCACCGTTTATAGTTTTGGCGATGATTTGAGCCAAATAGATGAATATGCAGTTTATTATAAGAACAGTGAAAGCAAATATGCCAAGGCAGGAAGTAAAAAACCAAACCCTTGGGGGCTACACGACATGCACGGCAACGTCGCCGAATGGACGTTGGATGAGTACAAAGAAGATGCTTATGAAAAGACAGACGCTAAAAATCCTTGGGTGACGCCTACTGTAATTCATCCTCGTTCGTACAGAGGCGGGTCTTGGGATGATGATGCCGATAAATTACGATCTGCGGCAAGAACGGCCTCTAGCTTAAAGCAGCAAAAACGAGACCCTCAAATTCCAAAAAGTTTTTGGTGGTTTACCGATTCTAATTATGTTGGTATGCGATTGGTAAGTCCAAAAGAACAGCCTTCTGCGGAAGAGCAGAAGAAATTTTGGCAAACCGTGTTAGATGAGTAGGTCGCTTTAACCCCTATTTTGATTCATTAATAATCCGGAAATTTTCCGATAAAATATTTATAAATGAAAATTTTGATCACCATAGTATTGGTTGTTTCTACCTTCTCATTGCAGGCTCAAGAAAAATACATGCTACAAGATGACAGTACCTTGAAAATAAATGGAACCTCTACCATCCACGATTGGACGGTGGCAGCTGAGCAGCTCAGTGGAAAATTGACGGCAGATGGACAATCTCCAAAGTCAATCGAGTTGGATGTGGTAGTTGAGGGAATTAAAAGTGAAAGGGGCCCTACAATGGACAATAAAATGTACGATGCCTTGAAAAAGGATGAACATCCTAAAATTAATTTTACGCTTAAAGAGGTGAAAAGTTCATCGGTTTTGGTGGGTACACTTAGCATAGCAGGGCAGAGTGACAATGTGGAAATCCCTGTTGCGTTGGACCATACGGGAGATAACATCAAACTTTCAGGAAAATACGGAATAGCATTGGCCGATTTTGGTATCGAACCCCCAACAGCCATGTTCGGACAGATAGTCGTAGGAGAAAAAGTAGAGGTGGAATTTGCCTTAAATTTTTCAAAGTGATAAAGCGCTAAGCTTCTATGCAAAATGCCCATCTAATTGAAAAAATAAAGAACCTGTCAAAGTCCTTCTTGCCAGAATTTATTTCGGTGAGAAGGCATCTTCATGCCTATCCTGAACTATCTTTTCAAGAGGATGAAACTTCTAAATACCTTCGAAAGTATTTGATTTCCTTAGGTGTCGATACAGTAAAACAGGTGGCAAATACTGGCTTACTGGCTACCATACAAGGGAAATCCAAAGGGCCATCCGTTTTATTGCGTTCGGATATGGATGCCCTCCCCATCACCGAAGAAAATACTTTTGAGTTTGCATCACAAAATTTGGGAGTGATGCATGCCTGCGGACATGACGCGCATGTGGCCTCTCTCCTCATGTGCGCTAAAATATTGATGCAGCTAAAAAATGAGTTTGCTGGCGAGGTACAATTGTTGTTTCAGCCAGCAGAAGAGTTATGGCCGGGCGGTGCAACTAAGGTGCTTGAGGATAAGGTGTATAAGGATTTAGGTGCAATTCCGCATGTAGGGCAACACGTGAGACCAGATTTGCCCGTAGGTAAGGTGGGGTTCCGTTCTGGAAAGTTTATGGCGAGTATGGATGAAATTTTCCTTACAGTGAAAGGGAAAGGAGGTCACGCGGCCATGCCGGAAATAGCTGTAGACCCCGTTTTGATCAGTTCCCACATTATTGTGGCCGCTCAACAGCTGGTAAGTAGAATGGCATCACCAAAAACCCCTTCCGTACTTTCTTTTGGGAAAGTGATTGCCGACGGAGCCATTAATGTGCTTCCTAATGAAGTTTATATAGAAGGTACTTTTAGAACTATGGATGAGACCTGGAGATTGGATGCCCTAAAAAAACTGGAAAAGTTGATAAAGGGCATTGCAGATTCTATGGGTGGTACAGCTGAACTGACTTTTAAAAATGGCTATCCGCATTTGATAAACGATTCTCTTCTAACACCCTTACTTCACCAAAAAGCTTCGGAATATTTGGGAGCCGAAAATGTGGTTGAAATGGAACAGTGGATGGCTGCCGAAGATTTTGCCTACTATTCCCAAAACGGACCCTCTTGTTTTTATATGTTGGGAGTTGGCAATATTGAAAAGGGCATTGCTTCTGGTCTACATACCCCTACATTTAATATTGATGAACAGGCCTTGGAAATAGGCGGCGGTTTAATGGCTTACTTGGCTTTGTCCCAGTTATAACTTTCACATCATTTGTGGCAATTTTCTTTCTTTTTCTCTCTTAAATGTCTTTTATTTTGAGTTTGTGGTATAAATGGGGCTATTCATTGCCTAAATAGCATTGGACAAGACTGTTTAAAATCACTAAATTTAAATGCCAATTTACCTCACCAATTACTAACTATGAAACTCAAATTTACATTACCTCTCATTTTCTTATTGTTGATAGTTGTACTATACGGCTATGTAGATGGGTGGTTTTCTCCCAAGCCTAAAGAATACGCTTCCTTAAAAATACCCGAGGTTGTGGATTACAACTTTCATATCAAACCTATTCTTTCCGATAATTGCTATACCTGTCACGGTCCGGATGCGAATAAAAGAAAAGCTGGATTGCGGTTGGATATAGAAGAGACCGCTTTCAAGGAGCTTTCCGAAAGTTCCGGTTATGCCTTGGTAAAAGGAAAACCTCATAAAAGTAAGGTCTATGAGGTAATTGTTAGCGATGACCCCAAAATTATAATGCCCCCCGCCGATTCAAAACTATCATTAAGTACGTACGAAAAAGATTTAATTAAGAAGTGGATTGAGCAAGGGGCCGAATTTGAAAAACATTGGGCCTATATCGTTCCCGAAAAAGAAGAGCTTCCCCAAAGTGAAATATCGGATTGGGGAAATAATGAAATCGATGCCTTTGTTCTTGAAAAATTAGAGGAAAAAGAACTTCAGCCTTCGGAAAAAGCTTCGGACGAAATTCTAATCAGGCGAATTAGTCTGGATGTCACAGGTTTACCGCCTTCTCCGGAAATGGTAGACAAGCTATTGATAGATACTTCCGAAGAAAGAATTGAAAAGGTCATTGATGCATTTTTGGACTCACCTGCATATGGCGAACGTATGACACAATCTTGGTTGGATGTTGCCAGGTATGCAGATTCCCATGGATATCAAGATGATAGCTACCGCACCATGTGGCCCTGGAGAGATTGGGTTATTCATGCTTTCAACAGTAATCTTCCTTATGAGGATTTCCTAACATGGCAAATAGCAGGAGATTTACTCCCAAATGCCACTAAAGAGCAAGTATTGGCAACCGCCTTCAATAGAAATCATCCCATTACCCAAGAAGGCGGGGTTATTCAAGAAGAATACCGAGTAAACTATGTCTTGGACCGTACCAATACATTGGGTAAGGGCATTTTGGGACTTACCTTGGAGTGTGCCCGTTGTCATGACCATAAGTATGATGCCATTTCGCAAAAGGACTATTTTCAGTTTTATGCTTTTTTCAATCAGGTAGAAGAAAAAGGTCTGCAAATGGATGCCGTACAGGCTAAAAACCAAGAGTTTTTTGCCGATCCTCCATTTATTGAAGTAAGTGCCAAGGACACGTTGGATGTTTTGTCATTTATAAATATGCACAAGACGGAAAAATTGAACGTGATGGTGATGAACGATTCCGCTCCTAAAACTACTTATGTCTTAAATAGGGGAGAATACGATCAACCTACGGATTCTGTTTATCCCGGTACGCCATCCAATATTTTTCCTTTTTCTGGAGATTTACCTAAAAACCGCTTGGGATTGGCCCAGTGGTTAACGGATACCAAGAATCCTTTAACGGCAAGAGTTTTTGTCAACCGAATTTGGGGAATGCTTTTCGGAAAAGGTCTCGTAGAAACAGCAGAGGATTTTGGGGTGCAAGGGAGCTTGCCTACGCACCCGGAATTGCTGGATTGGTTGGCGGTTGACTTTATGGAAAATGGCTGGGACGTAAAATATTTGCTGAAGAAAATAATGCTTTCCGCTACCTATCAGCAGAAATCTGAGCTTACCCCAGAATTGAAAAAAGCCGACCCCGAGAATATTTGGTTGGCTAGGGCGGAGCGGTTTCGTATGAGCGGTGAGATGATCAGGGATTATGTTTTGGCAACTAGTGGTCTCTTGAATAGGGAAATAGGTGGCCCAAGTGTGCGTCCTTACCAACCGGAAGGCTTATGGGAAGAGACCAATGCCGGTGGTAACCGAGGGGTTTTGACCAAATACATACCTGATGAAGGCGATGATTTGTATAGGCGCTCATTGTACACGTTCTGGAAACGAACTTTGCCACCACCTTCCATGACCATTTTTGATGCACCCAACCGTGATTTTTCCGAGGTAAGGAGACAAAAGACTAATACACCCTTGCAGGCCTTGGTGCTGCAAAATGACGTTCAGATTTTAGAGGCGGCCCGCGTCATGGCAGAGAAAATGGTCTCTGAGAACCCTGATGATAAGGACTATGTTTCTAAGGTGTTTAAAAGAATATTGGTGCGTAGTCCTAAAAAAGAAGAGTTGCTCACATTGACCGCATATTACCACGATGCTTTAAAGACCTATTCAGAGAATATAGGGGAAGCCGAAAAATTGGTGGCCGTAGGAGATTTTGAAAAACTGGATGTAAACCCATCCAAAACGGCAGCACTCATGTTAACGGCCCAGGTTATTTACAATTTAGACGAAACCATTACCAAAGAATAAGCCATGAAAGAGAAAAACGAACAGAAAGAAAATCCCTTAAAGGTTAATAGAAGACATTTTTTCTCGCAATTGAGTGTAGGTCTTGGGTCGTTGGCGTTAGGGTCCTTATTGATTCCCGATTTATTTAAGAACGAAGGAAAAATAAGCGCAGATATGCCCTTGGGTATTCCGCATTTTGCACCAAAGGCCAAGCGCGTCATTTACCTTTTTCAGGCAGGTGCTCCTTCGCAATTGGAAACATTTGATTACAAACCTACCCTGCGCAAACGTATGGGAGAAGATTTGCCGGAGTCCATTAGAAACGGACAGCGATTAACGGGGATGACCGCCAATCAGGCTAAATTTCCATTGATGCCTCCCGCAGTAAATTTTAAACAGTACGGACAAAGTGGTACATGGATCAGTGATTTTTTTCCTCACATTGCTAAAATTGCCGATGAGATTACCGTGGTAAGAAGTATGCATACGGAAGCCATCAATCACGATCCCGCCATTACCTTTTTTCAAACGGGGAGTCAGATTTCAGGACGCCCGAGTATGGGGTCTTGGCTGAGTTATGGTTTGGGTAGTGAGAACAAAAATCTGCCTTCTTTTGTGGTGTTGACCTCTAGGGGAAAGGGAAATAGCCAAGGTTTGTATTCCAAATTATGGTCCAGTGGCTTTTTGGATTCCAAACACCAAGGAGTGTTGTTGCGTTCAGGTAAGGATCCGGTTTTGTATTTAAATGATCCTGACGGAATTTCCCGAAGCGAAAAGCGCGATTTGCTTAACGAGGTGTCAGAACTCAATAAACTCCACCATGTAGAAACGGGTGATGATGAGATAGAATCTAGAATCGCACAATATGAAATGGCCTATCGCATGCAAATGTCCGTTCCTGACGTGATGGATATTTCAAAAGAACCGGAGTCCATTGTAAAATTGTACGGAGAAGATTGTCAAGTGCCGGGCACCTACGCTGCAAACGCTTTGCAGGCAAGAAGGTTGGCAGAAAACGGGGTGCGATTTATACAATTGTACCATCAAGGTTGGGACCAACACGGCAATCTGCCCAATGAAATGGCCGGTCAGGCCAAGGACGTGGATCAAGCTTCGGCAGCTTTGGTTATGGATTTAAAACAACGGGGTATGTTGGAGGACACTTTAGTTATCTGGGGCGGTGAATTTGGCCGTGGCAATTACTGCCAAGGTAAATTTGATCCCGCCAATTATGGTAGGGACCATCACCCAAGGGCTTTCAGTATTTGGATGGCCGGAGGCGGTATTAAACCCGGCCTTAATTATGGGCAGACCGATGAGTTTGGTTACAATGTAGTGGAAAATCCGGTTCATATCAATGATTTTCATGCCACCCTTATGCATGCCCTTGGTTTGGATCATGAACAACTTACCTATAAATACCAGGGCAGAAGGTTTAGGTTGACCGACGTTGCCGGAAATGTAGTTAAAGACCTTTTATCGTAATGACAGACTCAAATTCTAAAAGTTCATGGGTAGATTATGTCATTTTCGGTCTATCCATTTTTCTGGTTTTTTGCCTCATTTTTGAATCCCGTATAGAACTTCCAAGCCTAGTAGGTTGGTTGGGACGTTGGCATCCGTTGATACTACACTTTCCCATAGTTTTTATTATCATTACCGTTTTCCTTGGTTTTACGAAAATGACTTTTCCGAAACTCCTGCTGGAAATCATGGTGATTTCTGTTTTGGTTACGGCCATTTCAGGTTTTTTTTTGGGGAAGGAAGCCGGTGAAAAGGGTGACTTACTTTTTTGGCACCAATGGCTAGGAGCAGGATTGGCTTTTCTATTGGTGATTTTTTATCAGGTAGAAAGGAGATTATTTGGTAAGGCGATTGTTAAAAAAGCGTTCTTGGTGGTCATGCTGGTGTTGGTAAGTTTAACGGGCCATTACGGTGGTATGGTCACCCACGGCGAAGATTATTTAGCGCTTCCTACCAGCAAGAATTCAAAGAAATTACCAGAAAACCCTTTGATTTATGCCCATGTGGTGGCTCCTATATTGGAAGATAAATGTGTTTCCTGCCATAATCCGAACAAGCAAAAAGGGGCATTGTTAATGCATAACCTTGAAGGTTTATTTAAAGGAGGGGAGCATGGTAATACGCTTGTTAGTGGTAATCCTGATGAAAGTGAGTTGATAAAAAGGCTGCACCTACCGCTGGAAGAAGAGGAACACATGCCGCCGGAGGGGAAGACCCAATTGGATTCCGATGAGATTGCCATTTTAGAAAGGTGGATCGCTTTGGGAGCTTCCGATACCTTGAAGTATGCTTCACTTTCACCTACGGAACCTTTACAGTCTTTGGTGAAAAATTTAATGGAGCCAAGTGCCGGAGATAGATGGAAAGAATTGCCTATAGTTGCCGATAGTACGCTGCAAAACTTGGCCAGTGATTATTTGACAATTACGCGAATGGCGGGTAATTCCAATGCTTTGAGTATAGATGTCTATTTACCACCTGAATATGACTCCAAACCCATTCTTGACTTGGAAAGAATTGCCGTAAATATTGTGGAATTTGACTTAAGTGGAATTCCTATTGGCGCTGAAGAAGTGAATTTATTGACTAAATGTGCAAATTTAGAGTGGCTGGAATTGGATAAAACCCCAATTACAAATCAAGATTTAGGTCAATTAAAATCACTTACCAACCTGACTCTTTTAAAATTATACGAGACTTCCGTAACGGATGAAAGCATTTCTACTTTACTGGCCTTTCAAAACCTAAAAAGGCTTTACATTTGGGGAACCAAAATTTCAAGCGAAGGCTTGGAAGAATTGACAAACCAAAAACCAAGTGTAAAAATCGACAATGGTATGGATAATGAGATAAAAGATTTCTTTGTTTCAAAAGATACCTTGTCTGCCAAAGAAAAGTAAAATGAAGTTTGATTTATCGGGAAAGAAAGCCATTGTCACAGGTGGTGGTAGTGGGATAGGGAGAGCCATTTCGGCAAACTTGGCCCTTCAAGGGGCTGAGGTTCATATTTTTGAACTCAAAGCAAGCAACGCCAAGGAAGTGTTGGGCGAAATTGAGGCAAAAGGAGGAAAAGGCTTTGTGCATGAATGTAATGTTTCGGTTCAAAAAGAAGTAAAGCAAGCGGTAGAAAAGGTGGCCTCCGGGCATGGGATTGATATTTTAGTGAACAATGCTGGCATTGCCCATATAGGCAATGTGGAGCTCACAAAAGAAGAAGATTTCGATAGAATTTATCAGGTAAACGTCAAAGGGGTTTACAATTGTATTCATTCCGTTATTCCCTTTATGAAAGAAAAGGGAGGTTCTATCATCAATATGGCTTCTATTGCCGCTACGGTGGGTATAAAAGATAGGTTTGCCTATTCCATGTCAAAAGGAGCGGCCTTGACCATGATGTACTCCGTAGCCAAGGATTATCTGGAATATAACATCCGTTGCAATAGCATATCTCCTGCTAGGGTACACACCCCTTTTGTAGATGGTTATTTAAAAAACAATTTCCCTGATGCCATTGAGGAAAAGTTTCAACAACTTTCTAGGACACAGCCTATAGGTAGAATGGGTAAACCTCAAGAAATAGCAGATTTGGCCCTTTATCTATGTTCAAATGAAGCATCTTTTGTAACGGGAACAGATTTTCCAATTGACGGTGGTTTTATACGTTTAAACGGCGATTAGTTTCTATGCCGTAAATTCTTTTTTACCAAATAAAAAGAAAAAGACAGTCTCGTACTGTTCACCAAGACTATCTCGAAGTCTGTTATAGGCCTTTCTCATTTGAACTTCAACCGTTCTTATGGATATGGATAGGTGTTCTGAGATTTCCTTATTGGTAAGTCCCTCCTGTTTGCTTAGGGTAAATATTTCCCTGCACCTAGGAGGGAGTTTTTCTATTTCTTTGGAAAGAAGCCCCAGAAAACGTTCTAATTTGTATTCATTGGTTTCTTCAAGAACCTCGAACATGTGCTTGTAATATTTATCCTCAAGAGGAAGTAGTTTTTTACCCTGCCTGTATTCATCAACAAATTCGTGATAGGCCATTTTATATAAAAAACTCTGTATGGAATGTTCGGGTTTTAGTTTTTTTCTAAAACGCCAAGTTTTAATGAAAGTGTTTTGAACAATATCCTGAGCAAGGCTTCGATCATGGATTAAAGTGAGGGTATAGCTGAAGAGTTTTTTATGGTATTTCTCCAGTAAAAATATATATGCATCTTCCTTTCCTTTGCTCAATCCATTGATTAAAACCTCATTGTTATCGTATTTCTGCATATTGATGATATACTAATTATCAAACTAAAAATTGGTTGAATATAAAAAAATATCAATAAAAAGTAAGTGTATTGTAAATATTGAACGTAATAATTAAAAAAGCAATTAAAAACTTGTATGAATTTAGGTTCCCTCGAAAGGCTTATAATTAAATTTTTGGGCAATTCTGCCAACGGCGAGGATTTAGACGAGCTGGATACATATTTTAGCAAGGAAGAATACAAGGTTTTTATAAAGAACTATTTAAAAACGCACTTTGTTGCCTTATATAAAATGAACCAACCAAATCTGGAGGAAACAAAAAAGGAGCTTCTAAAGGAAATCCGGAAAGACAAAAGACTCACGCTACGAAGAAATGTATACACGGGGCTTAAATATGCGGCCATTTTGGTTTGCTTTTTGGCAGTAGGATTGTATATGTACAATGGTAGTGACCAAGTTGAGGAGACCAATTTATTGCCTAAGGATAATGCCATTACTTTGGAGCACTCTAATGGAATGGTTGAACAAATTTCAGAGTCCGGTACCATATCGATTAAAGGAAAAGACGGTACTGTGATTGCCAATCAAGCTGGTAATAAGATCAGCTTTCAGACTTCCAAGCCCGCAAAGGAAATTGTTTACAATACCATTACCGTGCCTTATGGTAAAAATATAACCGTGGCCCTTTCGGACAGTACAGAAGTTACCATGAACGCCGGTAGCCGTATGACCTTTCCTTCCCAGTTTAAAAAAGGTTTAAAAAGAAAGGTGAAATTATCGGGTGAAGCTTTTTTTAAGGTAAGCCATGATAAAACACATCCTTTTGTGGTAGCTTTAGATAGCTTGGATGTTCAGGTGTTGGGTACCACTTTTAACGTGGCCAATTACAATGAAGATGCAACTACGGAAGTAGTTCTTGTTTCCGGTTCGGTTCAGTTGGTGCCCAATAAAACAAAAGAAAAAAGTCCCGTTCTTTTAAAACCGGGGTTTAAGGGTACTTTTTATAAGAATTCGTCCAAAATTGAAACGGTAGAAGTACCTACTGATTTGTACACCTCTTGGGTCAATGGGTATGTAGTGTTCAGGAATGCGCCTTTCAACAATATTTTACGAAAATTGGAAAGACATTACAATGTGGTTATTTCCAATCCCCAAAACCATTTGGAAGGGGAGCGCTTCAATGCTACCATAGATGTGCAAAATGAATCCATTGGTCAGGTTTTGGAATACTTCAGTAAGATTCACAATATTCAATTTCAAATATCGGAAGATAAAATAACCATCATTAAAAAGTAAGGCCTATGAAATGACTTAGAAAAAGCCCACGTAACCCGGCACAAAGGGTTTAATGATCGAAAAAAAGAAAAATCGGAGAATGTTCGCACCATCCTCCGATTGTAAGCGATTATCAATAATAACCACTCTAGATATTCAAAATTATGAAAAAACGGTTGAATTCCGCAGGAAGAACGTCCTGTCTATTCAAATTACAGATGAAATTATCGCTATTACTCCTAACGGTGACCATTGCGATGCAAGCCAACTCAACTTATTCCCAGAAAAAGATAACCCTTGATTTGGAGAATGTTACTCTCTCAAGGGTCATAGATGAAATTGAAGCGAATACAGACTTTAAGTTCATCTTTAACTCAGAAACTGTCAATACCAATAGGGTATTAAGCTTGCGCATTCGCAATGGAGAAATAAATAAGGTCTTGAATATGGTTTTCAAGCAAAGCCTTATTGATTATGAAATTTACCGAGACAAAATCTTGTTACTACCCAAAAAGGCCGGTGAAAGGGCTGCAATGGATACCAAGGTGGCACCTCCCCAACAAATGGAAGTTTCTGGAACTGTGGTAGATGAAGCAGGTACCCCCTTGGCCGGTGTAAACATTGTGGAAAAGGGAACTGGAAACGGTCAAATTTCCGATTTTGATGGAAATTATTCTATTTCGGTCGCCGGAAGAGAAACGGTTTTGGTATTCAGTTACCTAGGATTTGAAACCAAAGAGGTTCTAGTTGGCGATAGCACTGAACTTAATGTAACTTTAAAAGAGAGTGCCCAAGGTTTGGAAGAAGTGGTAGTTGTAGGTTATGGTTCCGTTAATAGGAGCGATCTTACCGGCTCTGTTTCCACGGTAGATGCCGAAGAAATCACAGCCTTGCCTACTACAGATGTACAACAGGCCCTCAAGGGTAGGTCTGCCGGTGTAAGGGTTACCCAGAATTCGGGTCAACCAGGTTCTTCGGTTCAAATTCAGATACGTGGGGGAAATTCTTATTTGGGTGATAACAATCCGCTTTATGTAGTAGATGGCTTTCCTATTACAGGAGGTATCGATTTTTTAAATCCTTCCGATATTGAGTCCATAGATATTCTAAAAGATGCCTCCGCCACTGCAATTTATGGTTCTAGAGGCGCCAATGGGGTGGTCATGATTACCACCAAAAAAGGTAAAAAAGGTCAAAGGGGTGTTGTAGATGTACAGAGTTACTACGGTATTCAAAATGTGATGAAAACCTATGACATGCTCAATTCTCGCCAGTTTGCTGAATTAGCGAACGTAGCAGCGGTCAATGAGGGAAACACAGAACCGTTTGACTTGAACAATCTTCCCAATGTCCATACAAACTGGCAAGACGAAGCCTTTAGGGCAGCGCCCATTCAAAGCCATACCTTAACATTTTCCGGAGGTAGTGAGAGTTCTTCCTATTCCGCTTCTGCCAACTATTTTGAGCAAGAAGGTATTATTTTGAATACGGGACAAAAAAGGGGGGCCGTAAGATTGTCCATGGATAATCAAGTGAATGATTGGATCAGATTGAGCGCCAATACGGTGTTGACGCGTAGTAAGACCAATAGGGCTAATGTAAACAATGGTAACTCAGGGAACAATATCTGGTCGGCAACCTTACAGGCACCACCAACTGTGGCTCCTTTTGATGCCGATGGAAATTATAGCGAAATCGATTTCTACGATTTTAGTCCGGTTTCCATTGATAACCCTTTGTTATACGCCGAAGTAAAGGATGAAATCTTTACCTCTAAGGTCTTGGGAAATATTGCTGTGGAATTTGAATTGGCAGACCGTTTAAAACTGAAGGTTTTAGGTGGTACGGAACAAGAATTTAGAGAGCGTAATTATTACTCCCCGTCCATCTTGAAAAAAAGAACGCCTCAAGGATCGGCCACTTTCAATATGTTTAGGGGTATTTCCTATCTAAATGAAAATACGCTTTCCTATGACGCCACAATTGGCGAAGATGATAGGTTGTCTGCCGTTGCAGGTTTTACCGCCCAAACGTTTAGAGGTAAAACAAATGAGTCCAGTGCTACAGGCTTTACTACGGATATTCTACAGGATAATGCTTTGGGTACCGCAGAAAGTACTTTACCAAATTCCAGTGATGTAAGTGATTGGAAACTGTATTCATGGTTAGGAAGGGTCAATTACAGCCTTAACAACAAATATTTGTTTACTGCCAGTGTACGGGCAGATGGTTCCTCTCGATTTGGGGATAACAATAAATGGGGAGTCTTCTCCTCAGGGTCTTTTGCGTGGAGATTGAGCAATGAAGAGTTTCTTTCCAACTGGGAATCCCTTTCGGATTTAAAACTAAGGGTAGGTTATGGTGAAACCGGTAGTACCGCTATTAATCCTTATCAGTCATTGAATACGTTGGGTGAGGCCAGAACCACTTTTGGTAATTCAGATGTAGTTGGCTTTGCCAATGTTTCCGCTCCAAACCCAGATTTAAAATGGGAAACCACCGCGCAAATGGGTGCCGGTATAGATGCCTCTTTCTTGGAAGGTAAATACCGCTTTACTATTGATTACTATAAGAAAAACACCAACGATTTATTGGCAATTATTCCATTGCCGGGATCAACAGGTTTCACTTCTTTGGTAACCAACTTGGGTGAAATTGAGAATACAGGGATGGAATTTAGCGCTGGAGCTACTTTTGGCAAGAGTGATTTCACTTGGGATGTTAATGCACAGTTGTCTTTCAACAAGAATGAGGTGATTACAATTGGAGAGGATATTTTTGGAGGTTCTTTGGATATTCCATTTAACTCTCCGGTAAACATAGCAAGGGAAGGTGAACCGTTGGGTATGTTCTACGGTTTTCAAGAAGATGGTTATGATGACCAAGGTGTTATTCAGTATGAGGACTTAAATGGAGATGGCGAGGTAACCAATGAAGATCAGACCATTCTTGGAGGGCCGTACCCAGATTTTATTTATGCATTGAACACAACGCTTAATTACAAGGCATTAAGTTTAAACATTTTCTTTGAAGGTTCTGAAGGCAATGAGCTTTTCTGGGCTACAGGAGGGTATATTGCCAACTCTTTCAGTACCGGGGGTAACCAAATTGTAGATGTCTATAACGATTATTGGACACCTCAAAATACGGATGCCGTATATCCTGCCCCAAGTGAGAATAGGGCACAATTGAGAGTTTCCGATCGCTTTGTGAAAGATGCCTCCTATCTAAGATTGAAAAACATTAAACTGGCCTACAACATCCCGGTAAAGAATATTCAACCGGATATTGCAGGCTTGCAAGTGTATCTAAGCGCCCAAAACGTCTTTACCATCACGGATTTTCCAGGATTGGATCCAGACGTAAACACAAGGGGAGGCGCTGGTGATTTAAGGTTGGGTATTGCACAGACCTCTTACCCAAGTTCACGTACCATCACGGTAGGTATGAATCTGAAGCTTTAATTTTTACAAAACAATTTAAAGAGATGAAAAAATATATATACATCATAAGCGGTTTGGTTTTGGGGCTGCTGTTCACTTCCTGTGAAGAGGCCTTGATGGAAGAGCCCGAAAGCCTTTTGGTAAAAGAGAATTTTTACAAGAACGAAACGGATGCCTTTTCGGCCTTGGCAGCAGTTTACGGAACTTTTCGTTCGGGTGGTAACCGTTACTTTCCGGTTACCTATTTCATGGCCACTTTGGAAAATAGAGCGGAATATTCCAACGGACGAGGAAGTCAAGCAGGTTTCAGTAACTATGATGGGCCTCTGGACAATACCAGCCAAGAGCGTGTGTTTGCAGCCTATAATGATATTTATCTTGGTGTAAACAGGGCAAATTCGGTCATATCTAATGTCGCTAATATCGAGGATATGAAAGAAGACCTGCGAAAGCAATACGTGGCCGAAGCGCGTTTTTTAAGGGCTTTTTTCTATATGAACTTGGTCAAGTATTGGGGCGGTGTTCCTTTAAGAACTGAGGAATTTACCAGTTTGGACCAGATTCCAGCTCCAAGGGCTTCCGTAGATGAGGTTTGGGAATTTATTATAACTGAGTTAAATGCGGTGATTCCTGATTTGGCCGATAGTTTTTCAGATGCTGATTCTGGTAGGGCCACCTCATGGACGGCCAAGGCGGCCTTGGCAGATGCCTATTTAAATACAGAAAACTGGCAATTGGCTGCGGATATGGCAGATGATATTATTGTAAACGGGCCTTATACCTTGGTAGAGGTGGCTGTAGCCGATGATTTTATGAATATTTATGGTCCTGAAGTGGTAACCCATTCCGAAGATATCTTTTCGGCGCACTATTCGGAGACCAACGGTATGGATGTTCCCAGATTTATTCATAGGGCCAATACCGGTTTCTCAATTGGTGGTTTTCACGCTTGGTTACCAGTTGAGAACTCTATCTTAGGTTCATGGGAGACAAATGATTTACGTAGACAATTTAGCCTCTATACGGAGTATGTAGATGATAACGGGGAAGTTCAGCAATTACCCGAGGATTCTCCCTTATTATTTCACAAATATCGTGATCCAGGAGCCGCTAGTGGGCCACAGAGTAGAAACAATATTCCGTTTTACAGACTCCCTGAGATGTACTTGATTTATGCGGAGGCTACGGCCGAAGCCAGTGGAGCACCAACTTCTTTGGCAACGGAGCGATTGAATATTGTTCGTAGAAGGGGTTATGGTTTTCCTTTGAATGCAGCATCAGCAGAAGATTATCCTGCGGGAATGTCCGCTACGGACTTTAAAAATGCCGTTTTGGATGAAAGGGTCTATGAAATGAACCTTGAGATGAAACGTTGGAACGATCTTCTCAGAACGGGTAGGGCGCAAGAATTTGTAGAGGCTACGGGCAAAACGTGGAGTGATGTATCACTTTTATTGCCCTTGCCGATTGATGAAATAAATAATAATCCGGCCATGGGTCCTGGTGATCAGAACCCGGGGTATTGATCGTGATTACTGTTAGTTGATGTTAGTTTCTATAAGCCGGGCCGTCATTAAGGTCGGTCCGGTTTATTTATAGGGAATTAACTTTTAGTTCAATTGCTTGAAAATTAACAATGAAAATTTACCAACTACCAAAATCCAAATTCTTGCCATTTACTTTTTTGGCCATCTTAGCATGCTTTTCTTGTAAGGAAGCTAAAGAACAAACCCGGGAAAAGCCCAATGTCATTTTTATATTGGCAGATGATTTAGGTTACGGGGATATTGGCGCCTACAATACTAATTCTAAAATACCTACCCCAAATCTAGACCAATTGGCCAAAGAGGGAATGATGCTCACCAATGCATATTGTCCCATTTCTGTTTGTTCTCCATCAAGATATGCTTTAATGACGGGTGTCTATCCGTGGAGAAGTTGGAACAAACATGGAGTAATGAGAAACTATGAGCCTTCTATGATGGAGGCCGATATGGTTACTTTGGCAGAGATGTTCCAGCAATCAGGTTACCGTACGGGCGGCTTTGGAAAATGGCATTTAGGCACCACTTTTCCGACGTTGGACGGGGAAAAACCAATGGGTTATGGGAAATTTTATGCAGCTAATAATGGGGCTAACCTTGATTTTTCCAAGCCTGTTTCCGATGGTCCTACCGATCACGGTTTTGATCAATGGTATGGCTTTAGTTGCGCCAGTGAATGCTGGATTTTTGAAAATGATAAGGTAAAAGCCTATTTGGAGCACGATTATTACACGGTGGAGAATGCACCTGGTTCCGATAAATTACAGCCCATTCCCATGGATAGTTTTTTAAATGAGATTACTGATCGGTCTTTGGAATTTATTTCCGCCAATGCGGATAAAAAAGAGGAACCTTTCTTTTTGTATTACGCACCGTATGTGCCGCATGTTCCACTGGCCGTTAGTGAGCCTTTTTTGGGTACCACCGAGGCTGGTACTTATGGGGATTATGTACATGAATTGGATCATTACATTGGTAAGCTGCTAAAAGAATTGGAAAACAGAGGCCTAAAAGACAATACCATTGTTCTTTTTGCCAGTGATAATGGGTCCGTTTTTAGGGAAACTTACAAAGGAATGACAGCCTCGGATGATAACAATAGGGTTCCTGGTCATTATAAGGATACCATTGGCGATAGCTACCCAGATTTGCAAGTTCCTGATTTTAAACATATACCCAACGGTGAACTCCGTGGATGGAAACGCACCGGGTGGGAAGGTGGTGTACGTACTCCTTTTATAGCTAGGTGGCCAGGTCATTTTCCGGAAGGAGGTAAAAGTGAGGCAATTCTCGCTTTGAACGACGTGCTACCAAGTCTAGCTTCCGTGTTGAATTTTAATTTTCCGGCGGATATGAAAATGGATGGGGAAAATCATTTTTCGGTTTTTGAAGGTTCAGGTAAGGGAAGGGAATCATTGGTAATCCAATCCGGTAACAACGTCTTTGGTTACAGAAAAGGTAACTGGAAACTAATTGTTTTAAAGGATGGCAATACGGATGGGATAGTGGATTATTTCTACGAGTTGTATAACTTACAGGAGGATCCCAGCGAATTGAACAATCTGGCAGAAAAGCATCCAAGAAAAGTAGCTGAAATGCATGATGAGCTGCAACAATACTTATAACCAAACAATACCATTAAAAGTTAAAAATGAAAAGTATAAGATATTATAAAAAAATCTCGCGGCTCTTGGCCTTCGCGGCCTTTACAGTGCTGTTTGTAGCTTGTAAGGAAGAAAAGACCGTGGTTGAGGAAAACATATTTACGGCAGATGTCATTGTTTATGGAGGAACTTCGGCAGCGGTAACTACAGCGGTTCAGGCAAAACAAATGGGAAAATCTGTATTGGTAGTTTCACCGGATAAACATTTGGGCGGTTTGTCCTCTTCCGGCTTAGGATACACGGATACCGGGAATAAAGAGGTGATCGGTGGTTTGGCACGTGAGTTTTATCAGAAAATATATCAGTATTACCAGAAGGATGAAACTTGGCAGTGGCAAAAAAAGGAAGAGTATGGCAATGTGGGCCAAGGAACTCCCGCAATTGATGGAACCAATAGAACTATGTGGATTTTTGAACCCCACGTAGCGGAACAAGTTTTTGAGGATTTTATTACTGAAAACGAGATTACCGTTTACCGGGAAGAATTTTTGGACCGGTCCAATGGCGTTACCCTTGACGATGGTAAAATAACACGGATAGAGACCCTGTCCGGAAAAAAGTTTGAAGGAAAGGTTTTTATCGATGCTACCTATGAGGGAGATTTAATGGCTGCCGCAGGTGTTAGCTATACCGTAGGAAGAGAGGCTAGAGAGACCTATGATGAGGAATGGAATGGTGTGCAAGTAGGTATTTTGCATCATCAGCATCATTTTGGCGATATGAATATCAGCCCGTATAAAATTCCCGGTGATAGCAGCAGCGGGGTGGTTTATGGGGTGTCTACTGAAGATCCTGGGAAACGTTGGGAGGCAGATAATAGGGTACAGGCCTATAATTTTAGGATGTGCTTGACCAAGGTAGAAGAAAATAGGGTAGCCTTTGAAAAACCGGATGGCTACAATCCTGAAAATTATGAGTTATTGGCAAGGGTGTATGAAGCCGGTTGGGACCAAACGTTTAATAAGTTTGACCCCATTCCCAATCTGAAAACGGATACCAATAACCACGGGCCCTTTAGTACCGATTTTATTGGTATGAACTATGATTATCCGGAGGCGAGTTATGAAAGGCGTGCCGAGATTATTAAAGAGCACGAGAACTATCAAAAAGGCTTAATGTACTTTGTGGCTACCGATGATAGAATTCCCGAAGAGGTGCAAAATGAATTTAAGCAATGGGGCTTGGCCAAAGATGAATTTGAGGATAATGGTCATTGGCCCCACCAAATTTATGTGCGGGAAGCGCGCAGAATGATCGGGGATTATGTCATGACGGAGAACGATATTTTAGGAAAACGCGAAGTGCCCAATTCCATAGGAATGGGATCTTATACCATGGATTCTCATAATACGCAGCGTTACATAACTCCAGAAGGCTTTGTGCAAAATGAAGGGGACATAGGAGTGCATGCCAAGGAACCGTATGAGATTGCACTAGGCACTATTCTACCTAAAAAACAGGAGGTTAGTAATTTGATTGTACCCGTGGCGGTTTCCAGTTCCCATATTGCTTTTGGGTCCATTCGTATGGAGCCGGTATTTATGATTTTAGGTCAAAGTGCGGCAGCTTTGGCAGGTTTGTCCATTGATCAAGGTAAAGCTGTTCAGGATGTAGCCTATGCAGATTTACAAAAGGAGTTGTTGCAAAAAGAGCAACGGTTAGAAGCCCCTACAAAAAATAAATAGCACGTTAATGGTCTCATTCTTACTTTCCATAGTTGTACTGATTATAGGATACCTGGTGTATGGGGTATTCTTGGAGAAAGTCTTGGGTATTGATAGAAACAAGAAAACACCGGCCTATGAACTTAGGGATGATGTGGACTATACTCCTTTACCCACCTGGAAGGTATTTATGATACAATTTTTGAATATTGCCGGCCTGGGACCCATTTTTGGTGCTATTGCAGGTGCTATGTTTGGGCCGGCCGCATTTTTATGGATTGTGCTCGGTAGTATTTTCGCTGGGGCCACGCATGATTATTTTTCGGGGATGTTGTCCGTTAGGCATAAGGGGTTGAGCATTAGTGAAGTAGTGGGGATTTATTTGGGGCCTAAAGTAAAACACCTCATGCGTGCTTTTACCATCATCTTGCTCATTTTTGTGGGGACGGTTTTCCTGGTAGGTCCGGCAAAAATTATTGATGGTCTCAGCAGCGAGAGCATGGGAGTGCCTTTCTGGGTGCTACTAATTTTGGTCTACTATTTTTTGTCTACTTTGTTACCCATAGATAAACTCATTGGTAAATTATACCCGATTTTTGGTTTGGCCATGCTTATTATGGCTTTAGGGTTGTTCGTTGTTCTTATGACCGGCGATTTTACCATACCAGAAGTCACCTGGGGAAATCTAAGGAACATGACTTCCAATCCCACGGAAACACCCATTTTTCCAGTGCTGTTTGTGACCATTGCCTGCGGAGCTATTTCGGGTTTTCACGCCACCCAGTCGCCACTTATGGCACGTTGCATGAGAAATGAAAGCAACGGGAGGGTCATTTTTTCTGGAACTATGATTACTGAAGGTATAGTAGCACTTATTTGGGCAGCTGCCGCAATGGTCTGTTTTGGAGATGTAGGCGCTCTTAATTCCACCATGGCTGCCAATAACAATAATGCAGCCTGGGCCGCAAACGAAATTACCTTATCCATGCTTGGGCAGGTAGGTGGGGTCTTGGCCGTTTTAGGAATTATAGCAGCTCCCATAACTTCGGGGGACACGGCTTTTAGGTCGTGTAGATTGATTTTGGCCGATGTCTTTCAACTCGACCAGAAAAAATACATCAAAAGATTTTACATAAGCTTGCCATTGTTCGTCATTGCTTTTGCCCTTACGCAGGTGGATTTCGGAATTATCTGGAGATATTTTGCATGGAGCAATCAGACCCTGGCCACCGTAGTACTTTGGACCATTACGGCCTATCTGATTTTTGAGAAGAAAAATTATGTGGTGTCTTTAGTGCCGGCCATTTTTATGACCATGGTTTGTAGTACCTATATTTTGATTGCGCCGGAAGGCTTCTCTATTGAAAACACCTATGCCTATTGGGGTGGAGCCGTTATAACCATTTTAGTAATGGGACTTTTTGGATGGTACGTGACCAAGGGTAGACTGCAAATGGCTTAAACCTGAATCGATGTTGAAATTGCTTTTAGGGCTATTTGCCCCGCTTATAATATGCTTTCAAATGAACGCGCAACAAATGGAAATTATAAATGCCGGAATTTCGGGAAACAATACCAAAGATTTATTGGCTCGCCTTCCCCATGTACTGGAGGAAAAACCAGATTGGGTGTTGTTGATGGTGGGCACCAATGATATGCTTAACTCCAATAAGTTTGTCCCTTACGAAGCGTATCAAAAAAATCTGAATTCATTGGTTCAAAAATTAAGGAAAAATGGAGCTTCAGTAGTTTTGGTAACCCCGCCTACAGTGGATTCCTTATACCTTTTTGAACGGCATAATTCAGAAAATTTTCAAAAGTCACCAAAGGAAAAACTGGAGTTCGTAAGGACCTGTATGCAAGATTTGAGTAAACAGCACGGCGTTTACTTGGTAGATGTTTTTCAGGCATTTCTCAATGCGAATATCCCGGTTCATAATGAGGATGGATTGATCATGAACGAAAAGAATTTCAACAAACGGGATGGGGTACATCCCACTCCGGAAGGATACCGATTCATCGCCAAAACTATTGCCCAGTCTTTGAATGACGGAAAAGTACGACTTAAAGGAAAGGTAATCTGTTTTGGGGATTCCATCACTTATGGATTGGACGTTGAAGGAGAAGGTACGGTTGAGGGCGAAACCTATCCCGCCTACTTAAAACAAATTTTATCAGGAAAGTAATAGGAAATCGATGAAGAGGAATGAAAGGATAGTGAGAATTCTTGTTGTTGGTTTAGGTGTTTGTCTCTTAGGAACATCGGCCTGTAAAGAACATAAGCCAAAAAGGGAGGTGAGTGAAACAGAAGTATCAAGTGCTGTTGAAAGCCCCAAATTGATTGTTTTGGCCGGCCAAAGCAATATGGTGGGCGGTGGTAATAGATCGAATACGGATTTGCCGGAATCCTACCCAAATATCACCTACATAAATCAAGGTTTTAGCTCAGGGTTGAAAAGGCCTGGGTCACATTCTTTTGGTCCTGAACAGGGCATTATACAGCAACTTAAAAAAAAGTTTCCTAAACAGGAATTTGTGGTCTATAAGTATGCCGTAGGTGGTTCTTCCCTATATGATTGGTTACCGGAACAAGATTCGGCCAAAGTTGCGGAAATGGGGCATCCAAAATTTGGAAGTCTTTATGACAGCTTACTAAAATATTTACCCAAACAATTGGAAGGACTGATATTACAACCAGATGCCTTTTTGTGGATACAGGGCGAGACCGATGCCCGCTTTCCGCAAGCAGGAGAGGAATACCATGAAGGATTTAAAAATTTATTGCAACGCTTCCGAAAGGACGGAGGAAATCCCGGAGTCCCTGTTATTATTGGACAAGTGAACCCGCCAGCGGAAAGATATCCTGCAGCTTTAGCGGTGATGGAGGCACAATCAAAAATGACATCGGCCTTGCCAAACGTTAAAATGGTAAGTCTGGAGGGTATTAGCAAACGGGAAGACAACTTGCATTACAATACACCAGGCCAGATTGAAGTGGGAAAGCGATTAGGAAAAATGTTGAATTCCATTTTGGAGTAAATCAGAAAACATATGAATATTAACGGAGCGGATAAAAAGGCGAATACCTATGACGCTATTGTCATAGGCTCTGGTATTAGTGGAGGATGGGCGGCCAAGGAACTTTGCGAAAAAGGGCTGAAGACTTTGGTGCTGGAGCGTGGGAGAAATTTGGAGCATGTAACCGATTATAAAACGGCCAACACGCCTATTTGGGACTTTCCTCATAGGAACAAAATTCCGCTTGAGATGCGAAAGGAGAACCCTATCATCAGTAGATGTTACGCTTTTAGGGAGGCCACCGAAGATTTGTTCGTAAAAGATGCGGTCCATCCCTATGTTCAGGAAAAACCTTTTGATTGGATCAAGGGCTATCAGGTAGGCGGAAAATCGCTTATGTGGGCGCGACATACCCAGCGATGGAGCAATCTGGATTTTGAGGCCAATGCCAAGGAAGGCATAGCGGTGGATTGGCCCATTCGCTATAAAGATTTGGAACCATGGTATAGTTATGTGGAGAAGTTTGCGGGGATAAGCGGTAACCGAGACGGTTTGGAGCAAATTCCCGATGGGGAATTCCTGCCGCCCATGGATATGAACTGCTTGGAAACCCATTTTAAAGGGGAGTTGAAAAAGAAATTTCCCGATCGCGACTTGGTCATTTCCCGCACCGCCAACCTTACCGAAGGCAAAAAGGGTAGGGGGCCTTGCCAACATCGTAATCTGTGTAAACGCGGTTGTCCGCTAGGAGGTTATTTTAGTTCCAATTCGGCTACTTTGCCTGCAGCGAGGGAAACCGGAAATTTAGAGCTGAAAACCCATGCCGTGGTACATTCTATCCTCATAGACCCGGTAACCAGCAAAGCCACTGGGGTTCGGGTAGTGGATGCCATTACCAAAGAAACCAGGGAGTACTACGCCAAAATCGTTTTCCTGAATGCGGCCACCCTTAACTCCACCTTGGTATTAATGAACTCCGTTTCAGAAAGATACCCAGAAGGTCTGGGCAACGATAGCGGCGTATTGGGCGAAAATTTGATGGATCATAATTATAATGCCCGAGTTCAAGGCGATTGGAAAGGTTTTGAGGACAAGTACTACGAAGGCAAAAGGCCTACCAGTACCTATTTGCCACGCTTCCGGAATTTTAAGGGCGACAAGCAAAAAGATTATTTGAGGGGATTCGCCTATTCCTGTGGCGGATTTAGAACCGCCGGTACGCCGGAACAACGCTTTTTAATGGGCGATGCCCTTATGGACAACCTGTTGCAGGTAGGTCCTTGGAAATGGAACATGTTGGGAATGGGGGAGTGCCTGCCGTACAAAGAGAATAAAGTGACCTTGAGCAAAGATCAAAAAGATGCTTGGGGCATGCCCTTATTGCAAATTGATGCCGAATACAAAGAAAACGAGCGAAATATGGAAAAGGATATGGTGAATGCGGCTATGGAAATGTTGGATTCCCTCGGGTTCAAGAATGTTAGGGATATGGGAGAAAGACGCAATTTTGGGCTCAACATCCATGAAATGGGAACTGCTCGCATGGGCCGAGACCCAAAGACCTCGGTCCTTAACGGTAACAATCAAGTTTGGGGCACTCCCAACCTCTTTGTAACGGACGGTGCTTGTATGACTTCCAGTGCCTGCCAGAACCCTTCCTTAACCTATATGGCCTTGACGGCGAGGGCCGTTGATTTTGCAGTAAAAGAGTTGAACAAACAAAACCTGTAAGTGATGAAAAGAAAAGATTTTTTAAGATTGTCAGGTTCCTTGGCCTTGGGTACGGTCACCACTGCGCCAGCCTTGTTAGTCAGTGGTTGTGAGCCCGCTCCGCCGGTGCCAAGGGAAAAAGTGACAGAAAATGATATTGCCCTTCTAAATGATATTGCCGATGCCATATTGCCCGGAAAAGGGGAGGTTCCGGGAGCCAAGGCAGCAAAAACAGGGGAATACATGTTCATGATGTATTCCGATATGCTAAAGGAAGACGACAAACAATTGATGCTCACCGGACTCAACCGCATAGATGCGGATGCTTTTGAACTCTTTAAGTCGGATTTTAGTAATCTAGAAAAGAAAAAAAAGGAGTTTCTACTTAAAAACTATCACAATGAAACTTTTGCTTATGGAAAACAAAGGGCGGCAGGATTGCCCGCCGATGACCATTTTTATGGCCTTTTTAGGAGCTTGACGTTGTCCGGTTATTTTAGTTCGGAAATAGGTTCCACCAAAGCCAGGATCTATAATCCCGTTCCGGGAGGGTTTTCAGGTTGTATACCCATAAAACCGGGGCAAAAGCCGCTAGGGTAATAAAAAATATACTTCAATAAAAAACCCTCAAAATCGAAAGATTAAGAGGGTTTTTTCGTACTCGAGATGGGACTTGAACCCATACGGCCATAATGGCCATTGGATTTTAAGTCCAACGTGTCTACCAATTCCACCACTCGAGCCTTTTGGCTGCTATAAAGCTACCACGCACGTAAATAAAAAAACGCCGGCAAGCGGCGTTCATTTAGAGCGAAAAACGGGATTCGAACCCGCGACCTCCACCTTGGCAAGGTGATGCTCTACCAACTGAGCTATTTTCGCATTTAAAAGAACTAACTAACTCGGTTTGTTAGCGGAGGCAAATTTAATATATTTCTATAAAATGCAAAGAAAAATTTACTTAAAACTTACATAGGTTTTTCTATCCCTTGAGAATGATGGAATTAAGAAGTGGCTTTCTGTTTTTTAGAGAGCATTCGCTTAATTTCGTTTAGTTTCATCAGGGCTTCAACTGGGGTAAGGGTATTAATGTCTAAATGCACAATCTCCTCTTTTATCTGCTCCAGCAATGGGTCGTCTAAATTAAAGAAGCTCAATTGCATTTCGTCTTGGGCAGACTCCAACTTGTCTGTCAGTTCTTCACTTGAATGCGATTTTTCAAGTTTTTTCAGAATCTTATTGGCCTTATGGATGACTTGCTGTGGCATTCCCGCCATTTTCGCTACATGAATACCAAAGCTGTGCTCACTGCCTCCAGGGGTCAATTTTCTTAGGAAAAGAACATTGTCTTTTAACTCCTTTACGGACACATTGTAATTTTTGATACGCTCAAAAATATGGGCCATCTCATTGATTTCATGGTAGTGGGTGGCAAAAAGAGTTTTGGCCCTTGCTGGGTGCTCGTGCAAATACTCACTAATGGCCCATGCAATGGAAATACCGTCATAGGTACTAGTACCCCGGCCAATTTCATCTAAAAGAACCAAACTACGCTCGCTAAGATTGTTCAAAATAGAAGCGGTCTCGTTCATTTCTACCATAAAGGTAGATTCACCCATGGAGATATTGTCACTGGCCCCAACACGTGTAAAAATTTTATCTACATAACCTATTTTTGCTGCTTCTGCTGGTACAAAAGACCCCATTTGTGCCAAAAGTACTATAAGTGCAGTCTGTCTTAAGATGGCCGATTTACCACTCATATTAGGACCTGTAATCATTATGATTTGTTGGTCTTCACGGTTTAGAAGCACATCATTGGCAATATATTCTTCCCCTAAAGGCAATTGCTTTTCAATAACGGGATGCCTACCATTGGTAATTTCAATATCAGTGGACTCATCCACTTCCGGTTGAACATAATGGTTTTCTTTGGCCAACTGTGCAAAGCCGCAAAGGCAGTCCAATTGGGCAATCTGTACGGCATTGTTCTGCACGGGATTGATATACTCCTGCATCCACACCACCAACTGGGAGAACAATTGCTGTTCCAAGCTTTGAATGCGTTCTTCGGCACCCAAAATTTTGGCTTCGTACTCCTTCAATTCTTCCGTAATGTAACGCTCGGCATTCACCAAGGTCTGCTTACGCGTCCATTCTGGAGGAACTTTGTCTTTATGGGTGTTTCGTACTTCTATATAATATCCGAAAACATTGTTAGAGGCAATTTTTAGGGAAGTAATGCCTGTACGTTCACACTCCCTTTCCAGCATCTTATCCAAGTAATCCTTACTGGAAAAGGCCAACATCCGCAATTCATCCAATTCTTCGGAATACCCATCGGCTATGGTTTTTCCCTTGAGCATATTTACAGGAGCTTCTTCATTGAGCATTTCTTTGATGCGCTCCCGCAGCAGGTCACAGGTATGCAGTTGGTCTGAAATGAGTTGCAATGCCTCGTTAGAGCTATTACCGGTAAGTTGTTTGATGGGGACGATTGCTTCCAAGGAATTTTTAAGCTGCACTACCTCCTTTGGGTTGATTTTTCCGGTGGCAACTTTGGAAATCAAGCGTTCCAAATCGCCCATTTGCTTAATGTTCTGCTGTAACTTTTGTAAAACGTTTTCCTCCTTCAAAAAATGGGAAACCACCTGATGGCGGCGTTTTATCTTTTCGATATTTTTTAGCGGAAGCGCCAACCACCGTTTTAGCATACGCCCACCCATAGGTGATATGGTCTTGTCCAAAATATCAAGTAGGGTCACCGCATTCTGATGTGGGGAATGATAGAGCTCCAAATTGCGAATGGTAAAACGATCCATCCAAATATATTCCTCCTCGGCAATTCTCTTTAACGAGCTTATGTGTTGTAGTTGCCTGTGTTGCGTTTCCGATAAGTAGTGTAACACCACGCCCGAAGCAATCACCCCCAAACTTAAATGATCTACGCCAAAACCTTTCAGGGTCTTGGTCTTAAAATGATTGGTAAGGGTCTCTAGGGCATAATCTTCTTGAAATACCCAATCTTCCATATAAAAGGTATGGAACTGATTTCCGAAAAGTTCCGCAAATTCTTTTTTATGTGTTTTTGGAACCAGTACTTCGTTGGGCGAAAAATTCTGGAGCAATTTGTCTATTTGTTCTTCGGTGCCCTCCGAGGTTAAAAATTCTCCGGTGGATATATCCACAAAAGAAATTCCCAATAGCTTTCTTCCAAAATGAACGGCACATAAAAAGTTGTTGGCCTTGGCATTGAGAATGTCATCGTTCATGGCTACCCCAGGAGTGACCAGCTCGGTAACGCCCCGTTTTACAATGGTTTTGGTCATCTTGGGGTCTTCCAGCTGGTCGCAAATGGCAACCCTTTGACCAGCTTTTACCAATTTAGGCAAATAGGTGTTGAGGGAATGGTGGGGAAAACCGGCCAATTCGGTTCGGTCTCCTCCGTTGTTTCTGTGGGTTAGGATAATGCCAAGAATTTTAGAAGCCTTAACGGCATCCTCTCCAAAGGTTTCGTAAAAATCTCCCACCCTAAATAGCAGAAGTGCATCAGGATATTTGGTCTTGATGCTATTGTACTGTTTCATTAAAGGGGTCACCTTTTTTGCCTTTGCCATCTTGTCCTAAACGATTTATTTGACCTATTTTTGTCTTCTATTTTGCAAAAAACGAATGTATTAATTTTGTCAAGGAATCGCCACATTTGTTGATATTTAGGAATAACTTTCTAACACGTTTTGGTGGCTAGAGGCAAGCAAACGAGATTATGCGAAAATTAAGGAACGAGGAACTTGATAGGTTGGATGTGGAAGCTTTTAAGGAGGCCGATAAATCACCCCTGGTCATTGTGTTGGACAATATCCGAAGCTTGAACAATATAGGCTCTGTTTTTCGCACGGCCGACGCCTTTTTGGTCGATAAAATATACCTCTGCGGTATTACGGCAACCCCACCGCATAAAGATATTAGAAAGACAGCTCTTGGTGCTACGGAGAGTGTGGATTGGGCCTATGAGGAAGATACCGTGGCGTTAATTCAACGTTTGCAGGCAGACGGGTATGAGGTATTGGCCATTGAGCAGGCAGAACAAGCACAATTCTTGAATACTTTTCAAGTAGATGACAAGAAAAAGTATGCCTTAGTCTTTGGTAATGAAGTAAAGGGGGTTTCTCAAAAAGCCGTGAACCAATGTGACGGAGTGATTGAAATTCCGCAGTACGGTACCAAGCATTCCTTGAATATTTCGGTAAGTGCGGGGGTGGTTGTTTGGGACTTTTGGTCTAAATTTAATGACTAGCTTTCCTTCACGATAAAGGCAACTCTCGTCATCATCCCTTAACCGCAGGTAATTTTACGGCAAATTGGGTGATTTTATTGATGATGGCATCATAATCAGCTTTGTTTTCCACAAAGTCCTTATCCTTTAAATCAATAATCAAATTATTCTGCTCAGGGTAACTTTTAATGAATTCAAAGTAGCCCTTGTTTATCGATTCCAAATAGCCAACGTCAATACTTTTTTCATACTCACGACCTCGTTTTTTAATGTTTTCCAAAAGTCGCTCCGTAGATTGATAGAGGTAAACGTAAACCTTTGGTTTTTTTACCTCTTTGTACATCAAATGGAAAAGTTTTCTGTACAACTCGTACTCATCTTGCTGAAGCGTAATACGGGCGAAAATCAACGACTTGTAGATGTCATAGTCACTAACCATAAAACTTTTGAACAGGTCATATTGTGAGGTGTCATCAGTAAACTGCTGGTAACGATCGGCCAGAAAGGACATTTCCAAAGGAAAGGCATAGCGTGCCTTTTCCTCATAGAACTTAGGAAGAAAAGGGTTGTCCGCAAAGCGTTCCAATACCAGTTTTCCATTGAAGTCTTCGGAAATCTTGTTGGCCAATGTGGTTTTTCCGGCCCCAATATTTCCCTCAATGGCCAAAAAGTTAAGGTTGGCAAACAGTTCTTCCCTGTTTTTATGTAATCGGAAAAGGGTGCGCTCCAACTTGCCCTTATCCCGGCATTCTTGAATAAGGTTGCGGGTGTCTTTGTTCACTACCGGGTGGTAGAATTGCGGGGCAATGTCCGCTAAAGGTTTAAGTACAAATTTTCGGTAGCACATTTCCGGATGTGGAATAACCAAGGTGTCCGAAATAAAGGTTTCCCTTTCGTAATAGAGAATGTCTATATCAATGGTGCGAGCCTGATAACCCTCTTCATTATACCTTATTCTGCCAAGATCCGTCTCGATTTTTAAAAGCGAATCTAAAAGCTTTTGCGGTGGCAAAGTAGTTTGCAAACTCAGGCAAATATTTAAAAAATCTTCAGATTCAAAACCCCAAGCACTGCTTTGGTAAACAGGGGAAATGCGTTGCACATCTCCAGCTAATTCCTGAATGGAAAAAACAGCGGATTGTAAGTTGTTCAGGGTGTCTCCCAGATTACTCCCAAGCGATAAATATGCAGTTTTAAGTTCGCCCATAATTGTAAGACAAAATAACAAAAAGAAGTGGGTAAGTTGTTCTAGGGTTTATCAATAGTTATTCACCAATTTAAACTTTAACGTTGGAGTTTGGTGATAACTAAATAAGGTTGTTGTGCTTCATCAATAAAAGAGCTGTTGCTATCCGTATGTTTATAATCAATGAAATAACCGAGAATAGTATCTTTGCTGCGTCTTTACGGAGAATATGGAATCCAATACGGGAAATGCTACTGCAATTAATTTCTTGAGAGAGGAGTAACAAAGTCCGGTTTTGGAGACGTATATTCATAATCTTAGTTTATAATATGAAGTTTTTGAGAAATTTATTGGCAGCCATTTTGGGTTGCATCATAGCCTTTGGAATTGTGTTTATCATGTTTTTGGTATTCGCAAGTTTGCTGAGTAGTTCCGAAGAAACGGTTTCCGTTAAAGAAAACAGCGTTCTTGAGTTGCAATTACAGCAGCCTATAAGTGATTATGTGGGCGATAATGCTTTAGATCCTTTTGCTGGTGGACTTTTTGAGCAAAACCAAGGGTTGGATGAAATTTTACAGGCCATAGCTGTTGCCAAGGATGATGATGATATCAAAGGAATCAGTATCAACAATAATTTTATAATGGCCGGTCTGGCCCAGACCCAGGCCATCCGTAGGGCATTAAAGGAATTTAAGGAGAGCGGAAAGTTCATATATACCTATGGGGATTTCTACATGCAGAAAGACTATTATTTGGCGAGTGTAGCAGATAGTGTTTTTCTGAATCCGGTGGGAGTACTCGATTTTCGTGGCTTGTCTTCCGAAGTGCTTTTTTTTAAGGATTTGCAGGAAAAAACCGGTGTAAAAATGGAAGTCATTCGCCATGGAAAATACAAAAGTGCGGTAGAGCCTTTTATTGCCAATGAGATGAGTGAGGCCAATAGGACCCAAATTAAAGAGTTGATCGGTTCCCTTTGGGGTTCTATGATCGATGAAATTTCCGAGGGGAGAAACATTTCACAAGAAAACCTAAATATTATTGCAGATACCTTGGGCGGCCGATCTCCAGAAATCGCTTTGAAATCAGGGTTAATCGATGCTATTGCTTTTTATGATCAGTATGAACAGAAATTGAAAAAGGCCCTTGGTGTCACTGCTGATAAGGAGCTAAATGTGGTTCATTTAAGTGATTATGTCATCCGTTCCAATAAAAAAACACTCAAAAAAGGAAAGAATAAAGTGGCAGTGGTATTTGCCCAAGGTGAAATTCTCTATGGAGAAGGCGGCCCTGATGTGATCGGACAAGGAATTATCAATGAGGCAATCATCAAAGCCAGGGAGGATGAAGATGTGAAGGCCATAGTATTAAGAGTGAATTCCCCAGGAGGAAGCGCTTTAACGTCCGATATAATCTGGAGAGAGGTTGAATTGACCAAACAAGTGAAACCCGTGGTGGTTTCAATGGGAAATGTGGCAGCTTCAGGGGGCTATTATATTGCGGCAGGGGCTGATAAAATATTCGCAGAACCTACTACCATTACGGGTTCTATTGGTGTTTTTGGTACCATTCCCAATATGGCCGGACTAGCCGAGGATATTGGTATTAACGCAGAGCAGGTAGGCACGAACAAGAACTCGGTGGAATATTCATTATTTGAGCCTTTGGACGAAGGTTTTAAAGCCGTGGTACAAGAAGGAATTGAAAGTACCTATAAAACCTTTCTTCAACGAGTTGCCCAAGGCAGGGGAATATCAATGGCCGAGGCCGATAGTTTGGCTCAAGGTAGGGTTTGGAGTGGTGTGGACGCCCAAAGGTTGGGCTTGGTAGATGAGTTGGGCAATCTGGAAGCAGCTATTGCCGAAGCTGCTGAAATGGCAGAACTGGAAGAATATGGAATAAAAAAATTCCCAAAATACAAATCGGGCTTGGAGCGCTTTATGGAAGACCTTGGCGGTGCCTCGGCTAAATTAAAGGCAAAAATCATTGAAGATGAAATTGGCACGGAGGCCTATTCCATCTTAAAAGAAGTGAATCAGGCCATGAACCAAAAGGGGATTCAAGCGAGAATGCCTTTTGTTCTCGATATCAAATAACCTGCGACTTATACAAAATAAAATCACCCCATTACGGGGCGATTTTTGGTTTAAGTGTATGGTTGGTCTATTTGACTAAATTAATTTCTACCCTTCGGTTTTTGGCTCTACCATCTTTGTACATATTGGTGGCAATGGGTTTGCTTTCCCCATATCCAATAGCCTCTAATCTAGAAGCATCGATTCCTTTATCGACCAAGAATTGTTTTACCGCCTGAGCTCTAGACTCTGATAAGCGTTGGTTGGTCTGTTCAGAACCAATACTGTCGGTATGGCCCTCAACGGTAAATTTGGCATCGGGATATTCGTTCAAAATCTGAATAATATCAACTAAGGCAGTGGTAGATTCGGTTTTAATAGTCGCTTTTCCTGGGTTGAACAAAATTGTTTTGGCATATTCGTTCAAGGTCTTTTGTACTTCCTCGGTTACCTCGGGGCAACCTTGATTGGCGACGGTTCCGGCTACTTCAGGGCATTGGTCATCTTTATCTAGAATTCCATCTCCATCGGCATCTGGCCAAGGACAACCTTGGTTTTCTGCAGGTCCGGCTTCCTGCGGGCAAGTATCATCCTTATCCAATACAGCGTCTCCATCGGTATCTTCCCAAGGGCAGCCATTGTTTTCAGCCTCTCCAGCTTCATCTGGGCATTGGTCTTCATTATCATTTACCCCATCACCATCAGTATCTGGCCAAGGGCATCCATTGTTTTCAATTGGTCCGTACTCATCAGGGCAGTTATCTTTTTTATTTACAATGCCATCACCGTCCCTATCTTTTGGTTTTCCTTGGTACACCGGTATTTTAAGTCCGGCATAGACGTCGGCAGCCTTTGAGTTGTCACTTAACAATAAAGATAAAACCGAACCCGAACCAATGTAGAGTGGTCCAGCCCTAAAGCCTGCGCCCCATTGTGCTCCCGCACCCTGTACCAAGCCTACTGGCATATAAAAACTAAACCACTTGCTTTCAAATCTTGGGGTCAGGTACACATTGTTGGCCGTACGGCTAACGTTTCTTTTGGTATTGGAAGTAAGTGAAAGGTCGGTATTCAAGTTCAAGTAGAACTTGCTCGCCATGGCCCAGTCCACATTCAAATGTAAAGCGGTTGGCAAGACCCATTTGGTAGACCCGCCCGTATCCGTTTCTGTATAGAGGTTTTCAAGAATTTCTTCAATGGTTTCTTGCTCTTCAAAAGTATCTTCGTTGACCACCCCTGTGATATCATATAGGCTTTCGGAGCCATTTTTATAATTGATGCTACCAATATCCGTAAGTGATAGTCCTACCTTCAATTTGTATTTGTTGAGGTGATTATAGGTCATGGCATCATTACCGTTGGAGCTGTAAGAGGAATAATCTGGCCTATACTCATATATAAAACCAAGATCGGCCCCAAAACCGGTAGCGCCTTCCACGATTTCTAAATCAAAATCGTCTAGGTCTTCATTGATATTTTGGCTGTGACCGTAATATACTTCCCCCTGAGAGGTGATGCTTCCGGTAGTGTTGCCTCCGCCTAAATCCGTACCATCCGCGTCATAGTCAATTTCCACGTTGCTTCCACTGGCATAGGCGTTTCCTAGTCCTTGTAAATATTTAAGGGAAAGACCTCCTTTTAAAAAGTGTTGGTCTTTGTTCATAAGAATAGTGGCATACGAAATACCAACTTCTGCCCAAGCGTTGGCAGTCAGGTAGAAGTTGTCTTCGTTCACCATAAAATCTTCGTTTTCATCAAACTCATCGGCCAAGCTTTCATAGGTTTGACCATCAATTTCATTGATGTTGTATCCTACCCTTCCTCGGGAGAATAGGGCAATGGAGTTGTTCTTGTTGATATTGAACATAAATGATGGTCCAAGTACATCGGCATTTCCTATAAGATTGTTACTGGTTTTTGGCGACTTATTGCCGTTTTCATCAAAGTCGAAATCGGCATCCAACACATCCCCCAATTTAACGCCATAGTAATCGTTTCCGAAGAAAACGCTGGCACCCACCAAGTTCACATCGGTTTTGAACCTTGAATCTACAATATTGGCCGGGTTGCTTATAATACCGTGAACACCACTGTAATTATCGGACAGGTACCCTATGTAAGACTGCGCCTTAACAGTAGCTGCGGCTGCCAATAAGAGTCCGGTTATAATGGTTTTTTTCATGCTTGGTAATTTTTAGGTTATTTTTGTTGTTTTGCAATAACGACCGTTGAACGGGTAAATTGTACGTTTTAGCGATTATCCTAAAGAAAAGAGCCTATGACCATTAAAGATAAGCGCCTTGCCTATAAAATTTATCTGTATTTGGGTGCGCTTTTTATCACGTCTTTGGTGGTTTCCAACCTTATTTTTCAAAAGTTTTTTTATTGGAACCCATTTGGAGAGGTTGAGATCTTTGGGGTTTCTCTATTCGAGATTTCAGTGGGAATTTTGCCGTACCCCATCACTTTTTTAATTACCGATTTGATTTCAGAAATCTTTGGAAGGAAAAAAGCGAACCAGATAGTCACGGCCGGTATTTTCGCTTCATTTTTCTCCATGGCCATTATTTTGGTTGCTGAGGTGGCCCCAGCCATTGAATCGTCACCCATTAACGATGAAATTTTCACACAGGTATTTGCCTTGTCGCCCATTGCCGTTTTCGCCTCAATGATAGCCTATCTTCTGGCACAATATGTAGATATCGCCATTTATCACTTCTGGAAAAAACTGACCAAGGGTAAATACCTATGGCTTAGAAATAACTTTTCCACTTTTCTGTCCCAGTTTATAGACACCTTTACCGTAGTGGGCCTTTTATGTGTTTTTAAAATTCTTCCCTGGGACCTATTTTTCGGTTTGGTGGTAAGCGGTTTTATTTTTAAGATTTTTATAGCATTTGTTGACACTCCTTTCCTTTATCTTTTCGTATATATTCTAAGAAAACGGTTCAAACTAAAAGTTGGTGAAGAAATTGAGCTCGAGGTATAATATACCGTTGTTTTAAGAGTTTTATCGATACGACCAATAAACAGTATCATCGAGCCAAAGTGGAAAATGAAATTTCAATAGGTTGGCAGTTTTTAGGACGATGGCCCATTTGAAATTACAATTATAAAAATATGCAAAAAAAAATCTTAAGAATTATAGGTGTTGTGATCGTTTTGGTTCTTGCCATTCTAATTGCGGCTCCCTTCTTTTTGGAAGCGAAAATAGGAGACCTTATCAAAAATAATGTCAACAATAATGTGAACGCTACCCTTGATTTTTCCGAGGCAGATTTAAGTCTCATAGGAAGTTTCCCAAATGCCGAGGTTAGCCTTAAAGAGGTATCTTTGGTAAATAAAGCTCCATTTGAGGGCGATACGCTGTTTGCTTCCAAAGAACTTTCCTTAAAAATGGGAATTGGAGAACTTTTTAAAGGTGCGGGCGAACCCATTGGTATCAAAAGTTTGATAGTTGACGGAGCCCTTCTTCAAATGACCATTGACAAGGAAGAGAATGCCAGTTTTGATATCGCCAAAGAATCTGAAACTCCTGCGGCTACTACTTCTGAGGATACTGCAACGGACGGTTTCAGTTTTGACATGCAATCCTACGAAATTACCAACGCAAGAATCATTTATGATGACCGTTCTACGGGTATGAAATTGGTTGTTGAAGAAATGCAACATAAAGGAACTGGAGACCTTTCTTTGAGCAATTCAGAACTGCAGACCCAGACCAATGCATTGGTTTCTTTTGAAATGGACAGTACCAATTACCTTGACAGAAATAAGGTGCAATTAGATGCATTGATCGGTATTGACTTGAACGAGAGCAAGTATTCATTTTTGAAGAATGAAGCCTATGTGAACCAGTTGCCACTTGTTTTTGACGGTCTTGTCAAGGTGAACGAAACCAACCAAGAAATAGATATTAGCTTTAAAACTCCATCTTCAGATTTTAGAAATTTCTTGGCGGTGATTCCTGAAACCTATTCCAAAAATATCGAGAACGTAAAAACTACCGGTAATTTTGAGTTGCAAGGGAAGTTCGCCGGAATCGTGGATGAAGAGCATATTCCTAAATTTAACATCAAAATCAATTCTGAGAACGCTTCTTTCAAATATCCAGATTTACCAAAATCAGTGAGAAATGTCTTTATCGATACCGAAATTAACAACACCACCGGAATAGTTGAGGACACCTACGTGGATGTTGAAAAACTGTCTTTTATGATCGATGAGGATGTGTTTAACATGAACGCCAAAATTACGGAGCTCATGGGCAATATGAAGGTGAATGCCCATGTAGACGGCAAAATGAATCTGGCAAACATAGAAAAGGCCTATCCCGTGCCTCCGGGACTTAATTTAAAGGGGTTGCTAACAGCAGATATCACTACGGCCTTTGACATGAACTCTATTGAAAAAGAACAATATGCCAATACCAAAACCAATGGAACACTTAACCTGAACGATTTTGAATACAAGTCTGAAGATATACCCAATCCGGTAAAATTGAAGACCACTAATGTAACTTTCAATCCACAGACCGTTACTTTGAACAAATTAAACGGTAGTACTGGCAAAACTGATTTTAACGCTACCGGTACCATCAACAATTTCTTGGGTTTCCTGTTCAACGACGAAAATGTAGAAGGTAATTTCGATTTGAATTCCAACGTGTTTTCACTAGATGATTTTATGGTAGCGGAAGAGGTGAGTCCCAAGAATGAGGGTGAGAGCGGTAGTTCTGAAAAAACCGGAGGGAGGGTAACCGAAGAACGAATAAAGATACCTGCCTTTTTAGATGCGACTATCAATGCCAATGCCGGTACCGTACTTTATGACAACCTTACCCTAAAAGATGTAAAAGGGACTTTGAAAATTAAGGATGAAAAAGCCACCCTTTCCAATATGACATCCTCCATTTTTGATGGGAAAATGGCATTTAACGGAGAAGTTTCTACAAAAGGGGAAACTTCAACTTTTGCGATGAACCTTGGTATGGATAAGCTGGAAATTGGTGAAACCTTTCAATCTTTGGAGCTATTTAAATCCCTAGCGCCCATTGCCAATATTTTAAAGGGAAAACTGGATTCTGATATTCAGCTTTCAGGAAATCTGACAGACGATTTACTGCCCGATTTATTAACGCTAAGCGGAAATGTGTTGGCCAACATCATGACACGGGAAATCAATTCTGAAGAAGCCCCTCTTTTAACGGCGCTGGATGGGAAATTGGATTTTATCGATTTGCAAAAATTGAATCTTGATGATTTAAAAACCAAGTTGTCTTTTGAAAACGGATTGGTGACTGTAAAACCATTCACGTTGAAGTATAAGGACATTGCCATCAACGTAGATGGTAGCCATTCATTTGATGAAAAGTTGAACTACAAGGCCACCATGGAGGTGCCTGCCAAATATCTGGGAACTGAAATCAATAAGCTCATCGCACAAATTGACGACAACAGTTTAGAAAATTTGACCATACCGGTAGTGGCCAATATCGGTGGAAACTACAGTAGTCCCAATGTTTCCACTGACTTGACGGCGGGAGTAAAGTCGCTGACAAATCAATTGGTTGAAATTCAAAAACAAAAATTGGTCAATAAAGGGAAGGACAAAGCCAAAGATTTGATTGGGGATGTGCTAAACAAAAACAAGTCCACAACCGATTCCACTAAAACTAATAACGATACCAAAGAGGACGTAAAACAAGTTATTGGTGGTATTTTAGGCGGGACTAAAAAGGATACAGCCAAAACTACCGAAACGGATACGGTAAAGAAATCCGGTGAAGAGGTCGTTAAGGAAAAAGCAAAAAGTATCTTGGGAGGTCTTTTGAATAAGAAGAAATCGGAAGAGGGTTCTGGTAATTAAGTCCGAGCCGCTATGGTTTTTAAAGCTTTGATAAATTGGTCCAATTCTTCAGTAGTGGTAAAAACATTGGGGCTAATACGGCAGCCATGGACGTTGGCCCCGTCAACAGCTACCGTAAAAATTTTAAATTCCTCCATCAGCGTATCTGCCAATTGCTTGGGAGTAATGTGGGCCATACCTACATTCGCTATGCCGCAGCTGCGTTTAGGGTCTTCCGGAGTATTTAATATAATATTTTTGGTGCCTCTCACGGCATCGCTCCAATAATGTTGAAGAAAACGTAAACGTTCTTCTTTCCGCTCCATACCAATGGTTTCATGATAGTCAATGGCATCATTAATGGTCAAATCTGTGTGTACTGGATGCGTGCCCGTATGGTTCAATCTTCCAATATCATCTGGTTTTCGGTTATGTTCGGCCAGCAAAGGCCAAATTTTCGGAATGTTCTTTTTTGATACATATAAAAAACCGGCTCCCAGTGGAGTAGCCAACCATTTATGTAAGCTGGTTCCATAATAATCGCAGTTAAGCTCTTCAATATTGACATCAAAGTGCCCAATGCAATGGGCACCATCCACCAAAACTTCAACACCCTTTTTATGGGCCATATCACAGATTTTTCTAATCGGGAGAATGTGTCCGGTAATATTGATCATGTGACTGACGAAAATCAATTTGGTGTTGGCGGTAATCTGCTCCCGGTATAGTTGTACAATTTCCTCATCGTTTTTGGGATGATTGGGAACGGATAGCATTTTATTCACCATCCCATAGCGTTTTGCGGCGAGTTTGAATTGGTCTAGCATAGAGCCATAATCTTGCTCCGCCATAATAGCTTCATCCCCTTTCTGCCATGGGTATCCGGTAATCACCATATCCAATGATTCCGTTGCATTTCTTGTAATAATGAGCTCTTCCTTTGAACAGCCCACCATTTGAGCTAGACGGCCGGCTACAGCCTTCTTGTTGTCCCATTGTACCGTTCGCATGTAGTAAGAACCTTCCCGATTCACCATTTCCATATGTTTCATGAGTTTCTCTCTCGTGGGTCGTGGAATAATGTTGTAATAACCGCTTTCTAAATTGATATAGTCTGGTTTCAAATCATAATCTCCCCTGATTTTTAACCAGAAATCTTCGTTGATTTCATCAAGAGCAGTCTTGTTCTTGGGGAACTGTGGTTGGCCATGACCCATTTGAGGGAGTAGGGGACTGGCTAAAACTACCTGACCCAGTCTTTTAAGGAAGGTTCTTTTCTGCATGCTGGTTGGTTTTGCTCTTGAAGATACACTATAATTCAACCGCACCCATATTTCGAGGTAAGAATTGGTAATATGGCAAATAGGCAATGCTTCCCCTGTCAAATAATAAAAATGAACATTCTTAAATAAGCAATTAACAAAATAAGAGAATTGGAATCAGAATCATTTCTTTCTTTTCTTGTCCCACCAAACATATGCTAGAAAAATGATAAGACTTACGAGAGAACCCCAGAATAACCCTGTTTTTAAGCTATCCGTATTTTTTCCTAAAAATGCGATGAAAAGAGTAAGTGGCGCAATACCAACAAGTGTGGCTCCTATGAATTTCCAGTAGCCCATTCTTAATATGCCACCGACAAAGCTAATGGCGTCATTTGATAGAAACGGATTAAGCCGGGTGACGATGACCGCCCAAAAACCATAGTTGTCTAAAAATGCTTCCACTTTTTCTTCGGATTTCTGCCCGATTATTTTTTCAATTTTACCTTGTCCCAGTGTATGACCGAGACCATAACCCACACTAGAAGCCAAGTAAACCGAAGCAAATACAATGAGACTGCCCCAAATTGGACCGTATGCCAAAATGGAAACCACCATCAACATGACGGATGGAATAACAATAAGAAACATTTGGGCTATCATCGAAATTATTAAAACAACAGGTCCCCAAGCCCCAAATTGCTCTACCCAGTTTTTGGTCTTTTCCCTATCACCACTGCTCAACACCTGCCAAGCTTCCGAGAAAAAGCCCTTTACTGATGGAAAAACAAAGTAGGAAACGACTAACAATAGAATAATGGCCAACGAAATTATCATTGGCCATTTACTTTTTTTGGTAGATTTTTTCTTTTCCGAACCCATAGGTTAGGCTTTGACTACCATTTTACCTTTATTCTTGCCTTTAAAAATATCGAGAAAAGCCTGAGGGGTGTTCTTAAAACCCTCTACGATGGTCTCTTCATGGGTGATTTTTCCTTCTTGTAGCCATTGGGCCAGTTGCTGAATGGCATTTCCAAAATCCTTGGCATGGTCACGAACCAAAAAGCCCTGCATCAGAACTGTCTTCTTGACTAAAATTCCTTCGTGTCTTGGGCCCTGTGGAACTTCCTTTTCGTTATAAAGGGAAATAGCACCGCAATTAATGACCCTACCGTTCTTATTAACATTGTTCAAGGCAGCATCTAAAATATCGCCGCCCACATTATCGTAATATACGTTTACGCCGTTAGGGCAAGCCTTGGCAATGGCTTTCGTCATATCATCCGTAGTTTTGTAATTGATACCTTCATCAAAACCAAACTTATCTTTCATCAAAGCCAATTTTTCATCGCTCCCGGCAATGCCTACTACATGGCACCCCCTTATTTTACCGATCTGTCCAACGGTACTGCCCACGGCACCACTTGCCCCGGAGACTAAGAGTGTTTCTCCTTCCTTTAAATCGGCAATTTTTTCTAGACTTATGTAGGCGGTTAATCCGGTAAGCCCTAAAATTCCTAGATAAGCCGAAAGTGGCGCTTTTTCTGGGTCCACCTTATTTAGTCCCGTGCCTGAGGAAACTTGAAATTCCTTCCATTTCAACATCCCAAATACAAAATCCCCTTTTTCGAAATTGGAGTTTTTGCTTTCCACAACCTCGGCTACAATGGTAGATTCCATAGGTTCGTTCAGTTGAAAAGGGTCTATGTAAGATTCCACATCTCGCATACGTCCTCTTAGATAGGGGTCAACAGAAATGTATTTTGATTCCAGTAGTATTTCGCCATCGTTGGGACTAGGCTTATCCTCGGTAACAAATTCAAAATCACTTAGCTGAGGTTCGCCCGCAGGTCTGTTGGCGAGTTTTATAACGTTGTTCATTTCTCTGATTTTTGTTAATAACTACAAAATTAAGGTCTTGTTGATAAGTAGTTTGACCTAAAAGCAGTTGTTTTTTGTGCGAATGCCGCTATTCTATTTATCTATTTAATAGTCAAGGCAACGTAATATCCTTCGTTGCTACGAACATTAAATACGGTGTTGTCTTCAAAAATGAGATACTGCCCTTTGATACCTTTAAGTTTGGAGGTGAAGGATGGGGTTTTGTCAAGATTGAGGCTTTTTACTTTGCTAGGGTAGGCCAGTACGGGAAATTCGAGGTTGGTTTCAGAATTCGATTCAATAAAATACGCTGCGGCCTCTTCAGGTATGTACTTTTTTAGATTGTTTCGCCAAGTGACCAAATCCTCATCATCCGCATTGTTCGTAAGCATCTTTCGCCAGTTGGTCTTATCACCAATATGATCTTTTAGGGCAACTTCAGTAATGCCCGCTAAATATCGATTGGGTACTTCTACAATTTCAATGGCCTCGTGTGCCCCTTGATCGATCCATCTGGTGGGGATCTGACTTTTTCTGGTGACACCCACTTTTATGTTACTCGAATTGGCCAAGTATACAATGTGCGGCTGTAATTGTACTTTCTTCTCGTAGGCTAGGTCGCGGTCTTCCTTATCCAGATGTGCGGTACTCAATTCTGGTCTCATGATCCAATCCCCGGTGGCAGGTATTTCAAAAAAACAGGATTTACAGAAACCTTGTCTAAAAATGGGTTTGTCCAAACCGCAATTGAGGCATTGATGCTTTAAAAAATCTATTTGTAATTGTTTGTCAAGTACTTGGTTGACGTTAAGGAAATCGTTCTCAAAAAGCATGTAATATTGAATGGGGCTCCCAATTTCCGTTTGCATTTTTCGTAACACTCCCTCGTACTGCATAAAAGATTTTTCTATTTGAAAATGATAAGTAATAAAGCTATTTTTAGCGATACAAAGATACCTAAAAATGCCTATTCCGCTTTTCAATTCCATTGCTTCTTGGTTGCTCAAGAAACGTTATCACCAAATAGAGCTTTTCTTAAAATATCCGGCCGAAGTGCAGGAAGAAGTGCTTTTTCAATTGTTGGAGGTTGCCGAGGATACTGAAATCGGTAAAAAATATGGTTACGCATCAATTGAAAAATATGAGGCATTCCGGGAACGTGTTCCTATTGTTACTTATGAAGAGATAGAACCTCTCATAGAACGAACCCGTAGAGGAGAGCAAAATCTTTTTTGGCCAACCTCTATTAAGTGGTTTGCGAAAAGTAGCGGTACAACCAATGCCAAAAGTAAATTTATTCCGGTAAGTACGGAGGCTTTGGAAGACTGTCATTACAAATCCGGGAAAGACCTTTTGTGTCTGTATTTGAACAATAACGAAAATTCTCAATTGTTCACAGGAAAGAGTTTGAGACTGGGGGGTAGCAAGGAGATTTATCAAGATAACGGTTCCTTTTTTGGTGATCTGAGTGCCATACTTATTGATAATATGCCCCTGTGGGCAGAATTTAGTAGTACGCCCAGTAATAGAGTTTCCCTTATGAGTGAATGGGAAAGTAAGTTGAAGGCGATAATTGAAGAGACTACACAAGAAAACGTGACCAGTTTGGCAGGAGTACCTTCTTGGATGTTGGTTTTGCTCAATCAAATAATTGAAGATACAGGAAAGGACCACTTATTTCAGGTCTGGGAGAATTTAGAGGTTTATTTTCACGGGGGCGTCAGTTTTAATCCTTATAAGGATCAATACAAAAAAATCTTGCCCAGAAAGAGCTTTAAGTATTATGAAATATATAATGCATCTGAAGGTTTTTTTGCCATCCAAGATAGAAATGGAGCGGATGATCTTTTGTTAATGTTGGATTATGGTATTTTCTATGAATTTATACCAATGGATGTGTATGGTACAGAGCAACAAGAGGCCATTCCTCTTTGGGAAGTAAAAACTAATATAAACTACGCCATTATTATTACAACCAATGCCGGTCTTTGGCGGTATAAAATTGGAGATACGGTTCGTTTTACTTCCATCAATCCGTATCGCATTAAAATTACTGGTCGCACAAAACATCATATCAATGTTTTTGGGGAAGAACTTATAATAGAAAATGCAGAGGAAGCCCTAAAAACTATTTGTATAAAAACAGGGTCTGAAATCAAAGATTATACGGCTGGGCCCATTTTTATGGAAGGGAAGGAAAAGGGAGCCCATGAATGGATCATAGAATTTAGAACTCCACCAGAAGACCTTAATTATTTTACAGAGTTTTTGGACAATGCCTTAAAATCATTAAACTCTGATTACGAGGCAAAAAGGTATAATAACATAACTTTGAGAAGTCCAAAAGTTCATATGGCCAGGGAGAATCTTTTTTATGATTGGTTAAAGGCGAACGATAAGTTGGGAGGCCAACATAAAATACCTAGGCTTAGTAATAGCAGGGACTATATCGAGGAATTGCTGCATATGAACAAATAAAAAAGGAAATTCGTCGTTTAATATTCATATTGAGACTGAAACTTAACCGACCTATCGAATTTTAACTTTTAATTATGGCTGAAAGACTCGTAATCATTTCTGATATGTGGGGTTCTAAAAAGGGGCTCTGGATTACATCTTATCTGGGTTATTTACAACAATACTTTAATATTACATTTTATGATAGTCAGCAACTTGCCAATCTTAAGGTTGCAGTAAATTCAGAAGAAAATATACATAATGCTTTTGTAAATGGAGGTATAGATACTGCCGTTGCACACTTACTAAAAAAAGAGAAAGAGCCTGCGCATTATCTTTGCTTTAGTATGGGCGGGGCCATAGCTTGGAAAGCAGGTTTGTTAGGATTGCCAATGAAATCCTTTTATGGCGTTTCTGCGACTAGGGTTCGGTCAGAAAAGGCAAAACCTCAGTGCGAAATCAATCTTATGTTTGGAGATAATGACATGTACAGACCCAAATCATCTTGGTATGATCAAGTTGGCGTTGAGTCGGAATTAGTGCCCGGTTTTGGTCATAACATGTATACTGATGATAAAATTATTCAAAAGGTCAGTTTAGACCTCCTAAATTTGGTTACCCATAAAGCCAAAACTGGAAAGGACAATAAAAAAGAAAAAGCGGTTTAAAAACCACTTTTTTTGTATCCTGAATTTATTGTTTTAACGCGCTTTAAGAAACCGCTTTAAGCTTCTTAATGGTTTCATAGGATAGTTTATCTTCTGCATAGGCTTTTGTAACCTTGAACTCTGATTCTTCATTGCTTGGCATTTCAAACATGGCGTCCGTAAATATAGCTTCACATAAAGAACGAAGTCCCCTAGCTCCTAATTTGTATTCAATAGCCTTTTCTACAATATAATCCAATGCCTGGGGCGTAATAGTAAACTCAATATCATCCATGGCAAACAATTTTTCATATTGCTTGATGATGGCATTTTTGGGTTCCGTTAATATAGCCCTAAGAGTTTTTTGATCTAATGGATTCATATGCGTGAGCACCGGCAGCCTACCAATAATTTCAGGTATAAGACCAAATTCCTTCAAATCTTTAGGAATGATGTATTGTAAAATATTATCCTGGTCCATATGGTCATCGGTCTTAGCGGCGCTATATCCTATGGCCTGCATGTTAAGTCTTTTTGAAATGGTACGCTCAATACCATCAAAGGCCCCGCCTGCAATAAATAGTATATTTTCCGTATTGACCTCTATGAACTTTTGGTCCGGATGTTTTCTTCCTCCTTTTGGAGGGACATTTACCGTGGTGCCTTCCAACAGTTTTAGCAAACCTTGTTGGACCCCTTCTCCAGATACGTCTCTAGTGATGGATGGGTTATCGCTTTTACGGGCAATTTTGTCTATCTCATCTATAAAAACAATGCCGCGTTCCGCTTTTTCCAAATTGTAGTCTGCCGCCTGAAGTAAGCGAGTCAGTATACTTTCTACATCTTCTCCTACGTAACCTGCCTCTGTTAATACAGTGGCATCAACAATGGCCAGAGGTACATTCAACATTTTGGCAATAGTCTTTGCCATAAGTGTTTTTCCTGTACCGGTTTGACCTACCATGATGATATTGCTCTTTTGTATTTCAATATCATCTTCCTTGGACTTTGGCTGTAAAAGTCTTTTGTAGTGATTGTACACCGCTACTGACATTACTTTTTTGGTTCGTTCTTGGCCAATGATAAAAGTGTCCAAGAAATCCTTGATATCCAATGGTTTCTTTAACGTAAGTTCAGAAGATAAATCGTTCGTTTTTGTTTGTTTGGACTCTTCTGCAACAATGCCATGCGCTTGTTCTATACAGCGATCGCAAATATGTGCATCCAAACCGGCAATCAAAAGATTGGTTTCCGGTTTTTTGCGTCCACAAAATGAACATTCTAGGTTTTCTTTTGCCATACGAGTGTGCTTTCTGTGTTGGAAGAAACGAAAAGATTTCCATTTTGGTTTGCCAAAATGGATAAAAAACTATCGTTACTCGTTGTTATGTCGAAATTATTCTTTTTCCCTTACCAAGATTTCATCGATCATGCCATATTTCTTGGCTTCCGGCGCTTTCATCCAGTAATCTCTGTCACTGTCTTCATTCACCTTTTCCAAAGTTTGGCCAGAATGCTTGGAAATAATCTCGTAAAGTTCTCCCTTAAGTTTTAATATTTCTCGTGCGGTTATCTCAATATCGCTGGCTTGTCCTTGCGCACCGCCCATTGGTTGGTGGATCATAACCCTGGAGTGGGGCAATCCACTTCTTTTGCCTTTTTCTCCGGCACATAGAAGAACGGCTCCCATAGAAGCGGCCATACCCGTACAAATGGTAGCAACGTCCGGTGATATAAATTGCATGGTGTCATAAATACCTAGACCGGCATATACACTTCCGCCTGGGGAATTGATATAGATTTGAATGTCCTTTGCAGAATCTGTACTTGCCAAGAAAAGCAATTGAGCCTGTACAATGTTGGCAACCTGATCATTTATTCCGGTACCCAAAAAGATGATGCGGTCCATCATAAGACGTGAAAATACGTCCATGGCTACAGCGTTCATTTGTCTTTCTTCTATAATATTGGGTGTTAAGGAAACCGGGTACATGCTACTTAATATAGAGTCATAATAAGTGCTGCTTATCCCTTGATCCTTTATAGCATATTTCTTGAATTCTTTTGCGTAATCCATGTCTTTCTATTCGGTGTTAGTTTACCTAAAGGTAAAAGATAAAAAAAAGTGCCGAAAAGTAATTTTCGGCACTGTAAAGATACTTATTATTTTTTGGAAAATTAACCGTAGACTTCTTTCACAAAGTCATCATAGGTAATCTCTTTTTCCTTTAGATTTACTTTCTCTTTATAAAGATCCAGAAGTTTTTGGCTCATCAATTGCTCAGAGAGTCGCTTCACCTCATCCTGGTTGCTTAAAACCCTGTTAGCAATATTTTCCAACTCCTCTTCTTGTGGATTCAATTGACCAAATTGAGCCATCTGTGATTTGATGAAACCTTTGGCGAACTCTTTTAGCTCTTCAAGTTGAATCTGTAAATCGTTCTCCTTAATTATCTTGCCTTCAATTAATTGATACCGAAGCCCCTTTTCAGACTTTTCGTATTCTTCATTGGCCTGCTCTTCGGAGAGTTGTTCTTCACCGGTCATTTGAATCCATTTGGTCAAGAAACCTGCTGGTAATTCAAATTTGGTGTTTTCAATGAAATGTTCGGTAATGTCGTTTAAAAGCTTTTGGTCAGACTGTTGCTCAAATTGTTTTTCGCTGTCTTCCTTGATTTTTTCCTTTAACTCTTTTTCCGTTGTTACTTCATCTTTACCAAATAACTTGTCAAAAAGTTCTTGGTCTAGCGCCGCCAATTCACGCTCATTAATTTCCTCAACGGTGAATTCTGCTTCAATATCAAGTCCTTCGGCTTTATCTTGAGATACGCCAAAAGCACTGGAAGTAAGATAATCTTCCTTAAAAAGACCTTTTGACTTTAATTTAACCGTATCTCCAACTTTACTGCCTATTAAAGCATCCAAAGCTTTTTTGCTCTTTATTTTGTCAAGTTCTAGGGTAGTTTTCTTGTCTATTTCCTCTTCCTCGTTCTTAAAGGTTCCGGTTACTTCAAAATCTTTGGCTACTTCTTCTTTGCTAACAAGTTTGCCGTATTGTTTTTGAATACGCTCTACTTGCTCGTCTACCATTTTTTTGTCCGCAACAATTTTATACTGCGTAATTGGGTTTTTGGTTTCAAGCTCTACTTGAAAATCAGGAGCCAGGCCAATTTCGAACTCAAAATCAAACTCATCCTTGTCCCAGTCAAAATTATCCTGTTGTTTCGGAAGTGGATTTCCAAGAACATCTAATTTTTCTTCCGTTAGGTATTTGTTCAAGTTATCTTGAAGTAATTTGTTTACCTCGTCTACCAAAACGGCCTTCCCGTATTGCTTTTTGATTAGGCCCATAGGAACATGGCCCTTTCTAAACCCAGGGATGTTTGCGGACTTTCTATAGTCCTTTAAAATACCATCTACTCTATCTTGATAATCCTCCTTGGTGATGGCGACTTTAACAACGGCATTTAGCTCGTCTATCTGTTCTTTACTGATGTTCATCTAGATCTTCTTTATTAGTTCCCTAAAAACGGGATGCAAAAATACTATAATTAATGTACCCCACCAAAGATTTTAAGTGGTTGGATCTCAAACCTTATCTATCGGGTCAGTCTTCTTTTAATAAGGAGAATAGTATAGATTGTAGGAAGGAGAGCAATAAACTAAAAAGCACTGCCCACCAAATACCGTCCACGCTAAACCCATCAATAAGATTATCTGCCAAAAGAATGATTATGGCATTTATAATCAAAAGGAACAAGCCAAGGGTCAATATGGTAACCGGTAAGGTGAAAATTACTAAAATAGGCTTTACGATGAGGTTTAAGAGACTAAGGACAATAGCTACGATGACCGCGGTAAGGTAACTGTCTACAAATACGTTGGGCAAAATTTTGGATAGGATTACCACCGCTAGGGCACTTAATAATATTCGTAAAATAAGTTTCATAATTTAATAGTTTAGTGAAGGATGTTTCTAGGATTTTAGAAATGACATGGATTTATTGAAAAATTGCTTGGGATTCTGGGCATGCAACCAGTGGCCCGCTTTATCAATTACTTCAATGGAAGCGTTTGGAAAATGTCTTTTTATGTTTTCGGTATCAGCTTTTTGGATATATTCAGATTGATCTCCCCGCAAGAACAGCGTAGGTCCAATAAAACTCTCATTAGATCCAATGTTTTCTCCAACTTCGGCCATTTTCTGACTCAGGACTTCCAAGTTGAACCTAAAGCCCAACTTTCCCTTTTCTCTCCAATAAAGGCTTTTTAGTAAAAACTGTCGTGTACCAAAATCTCTAATATACTTGCCAAGGGCATCATCTGCATCGCCGCGGGAATTAAGGGATGGTAAGTCTAGTTTTAACAAGGAATCTATAATTGGTTGGTGATGGGGAGGGTAGAATTTTGGTGCAATATCCGCTACAATTAATTTGGCCACCCTTTCCGGATAGGTACAAGCAAATTGCATGGCTGTTTTGCCCCCCATGGAATGACCTAAAATAATGGCTTCATGCAATTGGTGTTCGTCCATATAGTATTTTAAGTCCTCGGTCAATAGGTCATAATTAAAATCTGTGCTCCAAAAGCTTTTCCCGTGGTTCCGCTGGTCTATAAGGTGAACTTCATACCCTTCTTCGGCATATTGGGAACCTAAAGTTTTCCAGTTGTCCAGCATACCTAGAAAACCATGTAAAATTAAAAAAGGGGTTCCTTTCCCTTCTATTTTGGAATTTAATAGGGTGCTCATGTCAATCGGTTCAGGTACATGTTAACTACGTTTTCAAGGCCAAGGTAAAGGGCTTCGCAAATTAGTGCGTGTCCAATGGAGACTTCCAATAAGTTGGGGATGTTTTTTTGAAAATAGGCTACATTTTCCAAATTCAGGTCGTGCCCTGCATTGAGTCCCAAGCCTGCTGTTGTTGCGGCCTTGGCAGTTTCTATAAAAGGGGCTATTCCCGTTTGCTTCTCATTTTGGTCAAAAGATTTGGCGTAGCTTTCTGTATACAGCTCAATTCGGTCCGTACCGGTATCTGCCGCGGCCTTTGCCATTTCGGGATTAGGGTCCACAAAAATGGAGGTGCGAATTCCTTCCTTTTTAAATAGGTCGATGGTTTTTACCAAAAAAGAGCCGTATTTAATGGTGTCCCATCCCGCATTGGAGGTAATGGCGTCCTCGGCATCGGGAACCAGGGTGACCTGGTCCGGTTTTACCTCCAAAACCAAATCTATAAATTTTGGTACAGGATTTCCTTCTATGTTTAATTCCGTGGTAACAATCTTTTTTAAATCGCGCGCGTCTTGGTATGTAATATGGCGTTCATCCGGTCTTGGGTGGATGGTGATGCCCTGGCCTCCAAATCGCTCTATATCCGTTGCCGCCTTTAATAAATCTGGCATATTGCCGCCCCTAGCATTACGTATGGTGGCTATTTTATTGATGTTGACACTAAGTTTCGTCATTTACCGATGGTTTTTACCGTTGGGCACAAAAATACGAATAAGGCATACCTTTTGAGACTATAAATTAGTATTTTGCGTTTAAGAGATAACACTATGCAGATCCAATCCCACATATTAACGAACATTCCCACTTTTGAAGTGGAAGAATCCTTGTCTACCGTAATAGATTTTTTTCAGGAGAACACGCACTCCCATATTGCCGTAACCGAAAATGATATTTTTTTGGGGTTACTCTCTGAAGAAGACCTAGAGAATTTTGACCGGAAAGATCAAGTGGATCAATACCGCTATGAATTGGAAGCTTTTTTTGTTACCAAAGAAACGGGTTGGTTAGATGTTCTGGAGGCCTTTGCCAGGAACGAGGCCAATTTAGTGCCCGTGGTGGATGATAAAGGGAGAATTGAGGGTTATTATGATTTGACAGATATTGTTAGCGTATTTATTGACACCCCATTTTTTACGGAGCCCGGTGGTATTATTGTAGTGGCTAAGGGTATTAGGGACTATTCTTTTAGTGAGATTGCCCAAATTGTGGAGAGTAACAATACAAAGTTGATCGGTGGTTTTATTACCGATTCCAGAAATGATGTGATTCAAGTGACACTAAAGGTTTCTTCTACGGATTTAAATGATATTCTACAGACCTTTAGAAGGTATAACTACACCGTAATATTTGGGAATGCAGATGATCAGTTCCTAGAGGATTTAAAGGAGCGTTCAGATTACTTGGATAAATATTTGAACGTCTAGATTTTTTTGGAATAAGTCGCCATTTGTGCCTTTTTCCAATTTCCCATTCTTTATTTTTGTCTTTTAGAGATTAGAAGGTTCTAACAAGATAAAAATTCCCTATGAAAGTTGCCATTTATAGTCAGATGTTTCAAGAAGACACGATAGAATATGTGTCCAAACTTCTGTTGGAACTTGATAATTATGGCGCTCAAGTGGCTGTGGAGGCAGATTTTGCCGGTTTTTTGAATAAGCATGAATTGCTTGATAATGCCACAACCTTCAACCAATCCCGGGGATTGGACACCAGTTTTGATTTTTTTATAAGTTTGGGAGGAGACGGTACCATGCTTAGGGCAACCACCTTTGTAAAGGATTTGAATATTCCTATTGTTGGTGTGAATATGGGAAGGCTGGGCTTTCTTTCTACCTTCAACAAAGAAGAGGTACAGAATGTAGTCCAAGAGTTCGTGAAAGGTAATTACACTATTGTAGAACGTGGATTGGTAGAAGTTTCCTCAGAATCTGAAATAGAAGAACTGGGCAATCTCAATTTTGCCCTTAACGAAATAACTATCAGTAGAAAGGATACCACCTCCATGATCACTGTGGAGACCTATCTCAATAACGAATACTTAACGGCGTATTGGGCAGATGGACTCATTATTTCAACCCCAACCGGCTCCACCGGATATTCTTTAAGTTGTGGTGGTCCTGTAATAGAACCCACGGCCAAATCATTGGTGTTAACGCCTATTGCTCCACATAATCTCAATGCTCGCCCATTAGTGGTTTCGGACGATACCGAAATTAGATTGCGCGTTTCGGGTAGGGAAGAAAACCACCTCATATCACTTGATTCAAGGATAGCATCAGTAGAGAACGGTACGGAAATTACCATAAAGAAAGCGGGTTTTACCATAAAAATGATTGAGTTTGCTTCAGAAAGTTTTCTTAAGACACTTCGCAATAAATTGCTCTGGGGAGAAGATCGTCGCAATTATTAAATCGGAACAATAAATAGGCACAAACGCTGTTTATCATGTGAGAGCATTAATGAATAGATGCAAAACCCGTTTATTGGTGCATGATTACGGTTCAACTGTTGCTATTGAGCAATAGTTGATGGCAATTGCTATATTAGCAAACTATTTCAACATATGAAGCGGTTCTTATTTGTTTTACTTCTTTTGGGATTTGGAGTTTTAAATGCCCAAACCTATGAGGTGGGTTTATTTGCTGGGGGAGCCAATAATATTGGTGATGTGGGTAGAACAACCTATATAGCACCTTCGGATATTGCCATTGGTGGTTTGTTCAAATGGAACAAGGCCAAGCGTTATGCATGGAGGGCCAGCGTTATTTACGGAAAGTTCACCGCAGATGATACCAAATCCAATAATCCTTCTAGACAGCAAAGAGGTTATGTGATGGATAATTCCATTTTGGAGGCCTCTGCAGGGTTGGAGTTTAATTTTGTTGAATACAACCTTCATAAACTGGGCCCTGCGTTTACTCCTTATTTATATACCGGTCTAACCTATTTTAGATATGATTATGATTATTTTGATGGGGGAGATTTTTTGAGTGTTTCACAAAAAGATGGTTCCTTTGCAATTCCAATGACTGTTGGTGCAAAGCTTAGATTGAGCCAATTCTTTATTTTGGGTGCCGAGATTGGTGCCCGTTATACATTTACGGATAATCTAGACGCCAGCAATCCTTCCAAACTGAACGTGAGCCAACAATTGGGCGACCTTGATTTTGGGAACATTTTTAGTGATGATTGGTATGTTTTTTCAGGATTAACGTTAACTTACACTTTTGGTAGAAAACCTTGTATGGACTGTTTTGAGTAGACCCCGTGTCCACTGCAGGTTGTTTTTCTCATGATTGTTTTACGGAAATAGTATGGATGTTCTCGACGAGATAGAAAAAAAGAATTTGCCGGAACACTTGGCCATCATTATGGATGGTAATGGCCGTTGGGCCAAACAAAAAGGTAAAAGAAGGGTGTTTGGGCATGAAAATGGTGTGCATACCGTTCGTAGGACAGTGGAGAATTGTGCCAAGATCGGTGTAAGATATTTAACGCTCTATACCTTCTCTACAGAAAATTGGAACAGGCCCAAGATTGAGGTGGATACCCTCATGCGCCTGTTAGTTTCTTCGCTAAAAAAAGAGCTTAAAACTTTCATGGAAAATGACATTAGGCTCAATACAATTGGAGACATACAATCCTTACCTAAAAAAGCCCACAGGGAATTGACGGAGGTGATGGAAAAAACAAAGGGCAACTCTAAAATGACCCTTACTTTGGCCCTTAGTTATGGAGCCCGTCAAGAGATACAGAACGCTGTAAAACAGATAAGCGCCAAAGTTAAAAATAATATAATTTCAATTGAAAATATTGATGAAGCCATTATTAATACTCATCTTTACACGCATGATTTGCCAGATGTAGACCTGTTGGTGCGTACCAGTGGGGAGCATCGTATCAGCAATTTTTTGCTTTGGCAGATTGCATATGCGGAATTATATTTTGTTGACGTATATTGGCCCGATTTTAGCAGCGAGCATTTGGCAGAAGCCATTAAAAGTTATCAGAACAGAGAACGAAGATTTGGAAAGACCAGCGAACAACTTATCAAATAATGGTATGAAAAGGTTCATAGCCATTGAACCAGTAATAACAATCCTCCTACTTTTTTTAACCTCCTTAGTCAGCGCTCAAGAGCTCTCTTTTGACGAAGGTAAAAAATACATTTTAGGCGGTTTGGAAGTAACCGGACTGCAAAGCTACAATGAGCAGACCGTAAAGACCTATACCGGTCTAAGGGTAGGCCAACCTATTACGGTACCTGGGGATGAGCTAAGTGAAGTTATTAAAAAACTTTGGGGGCTGGAACTTTTTAAGGATATCCAATTTGATTTGGTGGATATCCAGGATGATAAGGTTTTTCTAGAGTTGCACATAACGGAAAGACCAACCTTGTCAGATGTTAAGGTAAACGGTATCAAGTCCAGAAAAGTGGATGATATCATTAAAGATACCGACTTAAAAAAGGGTAAGAAAATCACCGAAAGTTTAATTGCCAACACCAAAAATTACTTGGAAAACAAGTATAAGAAGCAGGGCTATTTAAACGCAAAGACCAATATTGTTGTAATCAATGATACTGCGCAGACCAATGCCCAAAAAATGGTGATCAATGTGGATAAGGGCGATAAGGTTAAAATCAAGAAAATGATTTTTGAGGGCAATGATAAATTGTCCGATAGAAAACTTAGAAACGCCTTTAAGAAAACCAAGGAAAAGCGGTTTTGGCGTTTTTGGAAGAAATCTAAATTCATAGAAGAAGATTACGAGAATGACCTAGACCTTTTAGTGGATAAATATGCGGAGAATGGATACAGGGATGCCCGTATTATTTCAGATTCCATAATTAAGGTGAATGAGAACAATATCAACATCAAGTTTAAAATTGAGGAAGGTAACAAGTATTACTTTGGAGATATTGATTTTGTAGGTAATACGGTGTATAGTGACCGGCAATTGGCATCTGTCCTTGGAGTAAAAAAAGGAGATGTTTATAACGGTGTTTTATTGAGAAAGCGTATTGCGGACGATTCCAAACCGGATGCGGAAGATTTGACCAACTTGTACCAGAACAATGGCTATCTTTTCTCTTCTATTAACCCAGTAGAGCTTTCCGCACAAAATGACACTATCAACTTTGAAATACGAATTATTGAAGGAAAAGAAACCTTCTTGAACCATGTAGAAGTGGTGGGTAATGACCGTACCAATGACCACGTAATTTACAGGGAGCTTCGCACTAGGCCTGGTAATAAATACGCTAAAAGTGATATCATCAGGACCATTCAGGAATTACAACAATTAGGGTACTTTGATGCGGAGCAAATAAAGCCGGACATTCTAAATGCGGATCCTAATGAAGGAACGGTAGATGTAAAATGGAACCTTGTAGAATCAGGTTCTAGCCAAATAGAGCTACAAGGTGGTTATGGTGGTGGTGGATTTATAGGAACCTTAGGACTTTCTTTCAACAATTTTAGTATCAAAAATATTCTTAACGGAGAAGCCTATAAGCCGGTTCCAATGGGAGATGGGCAAACTTTTGCCATGAGGGTGCAGGCTAGTAGAACTTTTAGGGTGTATAGTCTAAATTTTCAAGAACCTTGGTTGGGTGGTAAAAAGCCTGTACGTTTTAGTCTCAACCTTTCCAGAACGCAGCAATTTGGTGTTGACTACGGTAACTCTACCAGTAGAAGAATTGAGGTTGATAAAAGTAGAGGTTTTGCAATTACAGGTATCACCGCAGGATTGGCAAAAAGGGTACAATGGCCAGATGATTACTTTACCATTTCCCATGCCTTGAGTTACCAGCTCTATGAATTCAATAATTACAATATTGGTCTTTTTAATTTTGGTAATGGTAAGGCAAACTCTGTAGCTTACACCTTGGGAATCTCCCGAAACGCTACCGCTGGTGGACGAATATTTCCAAGAGGAGGTTCTAATTTTGAAATAACTGCCAAGTTTACACCTCCGTATTCTCTCTTTAGTAACAAGGATTTTGAATCCTTAAGAGATCGTAGTATTGAATTACAAGAGTTGAATAATGAGGGTAATGCTACAACACAGGATTTACAGGAACTTGAGGATATTGATCAAGAACGATTTAAATGGTTGGAATACTATAAGGTAAAGTTTAAAGGAGATTGGTATACAACCCTGGTAGGTGATTTAGTTCTCCGTACCAATGCTGAATTTGGTTTCTTGGGCAATTATAACAATGACGTGGGAGACACCCCTTTTGAGCGCTTTTTTGTAGGCGGGGATGGTTTAGGTAATTTTACATTGGATGGAAGGGATATTGTTCAGTTAAGAGGTTATGAAAACCAGTCCATTACTCCCTATGATCCATTGGCACGTAACAATAACAGTGGTGGTCTTGTCTACAATAAGTTCTCTTTGGAAATGCGTTATCCATTGACGTTGAAACCTTCAGCATCCATTTATGGGTTAGCTTTTTTAGAAGGAGGTAACGCTTTCAACAATTTTCAGGAATTTAATCCGTTTCAAATAAAACGATCGGCCGGAGTGGGGCTACGCATATTTATGCCGGCGTTTGGTTTGTTGGGAATAGATTTTGGTTATGGGTTTGACGAAGACCTTTTACCTTCTTCCATTGGCAACGGACCTAGCGGGTGGCAAACACACTTCATCATCGGCCAACAGTTTTAAACAGGGTCGTGTCATAGCTAAAGTATTCATTTTAAAACTTTTAGTAATTTTGGCACGATATTTTCTATTGGATAAAACGATTAAAGTGATGAAAACTAAATCAAACGTTCTTTTAGTATGGGCCGTTCTCTTTTGCACTGCCTTTACCTTTGCCCAAAGAGGGGTGCGAATTGCTTACGTTGACATGGAGTATATCTTGGAAAACGTAGAAGAGTACCGTGAGGCCACGGAGCAATTGGCCAATAAGGTAGAGAAGTGGAAGGTAGATGTTGAGCAAAAGCAGAGCCAAGTGGAGCAAATGAAAAAGGATTTGATGGCCGAAAGGGTTCTTTTGACCGATGAGCTTATTGCGGAGCGGGAAGAAGAAATATTGATCCTTGAAAAGGAGATGGTAGAGTACCAACAAGATCGTTTTGGCCCCCAGGGAGATTTGGTACTTCAGAAAAGACAGTTGATCCAGCCAATACAGGATCAGGTTTTTAATGAGGTGCAGAAGATCGGAGCCAATAAAAAGTATGATTTTATTTTTGATAAATCTGCGGATGTTGTAATGTTGTACTCCGAAAATCGGCACGATATCAGCGACTTAGTTTTACGCGGTATTGCTAGGACCAGAAGGGTTAGTAAACCAAAGGAGAAAGAAGTTCGTAGCAGATTGGAAGATTTTGAGGATGAGCCGCAAGAAGAGGAAATAAGCGAGGCCTTAAAAGAAAGGCAGGAGAGAGCGGAGCAAGCTCAGCAGGCGCGAGAAAAGACAGCAGAAGAACGCAGGGAAGAGCAGTTGAAATTACGAGAGGAACGTAAAAAGGCCTACGAAGCCCGTAGAAAGAAATTGCTAGAGGAGCGTGAGGCCAAAAGGAAGGCTAAGTTGGAAGAGCGCGAAAACAACGAAGGGGAATCAAACAGTGATAGCGAAGAATAGTAAACAGTTTCGTTATAAAATGTTAAGAAAGACCACTAATAGTAAGAATTGAAATAAAATAACCATAAATTAACACTCAAATATTTTAACAAGAATCAGTATCATGAAAAACGTAAAGAAAATAGCCACAGCCATTGTATTGTTTGTAGCATTTACCGGGTTCGTTAACGCGCAAAGCAAGGTAGCCCACATTGATGTGACACAATTGTTGAGCGCAATGCCGGAGATGAAAGCTGCTGAGGCTGAATTAAAGAAACTTTCTGAGACTTATAATGCGGATATAGAAAGTTCTATGACTGAGCTTAGAAATAAGTACACGCAGTATGAAAATGAGGCTGCTTCCAAATCTCAGGAAGAAAATGAAAAAAGAGCCATTGAGTTACAGGGAGTTCAAAAAAACATTGGTGAGGCGCAACAAGCCGCACAACGTGAACTTCAAAAGAAACAACAGGAGCTTTTTGCCCCTATTTCAGATAAGGCCAAGGCAGCCATTGAGAAAGTTGCGGCCGATCAAGGTTTTGATTATGTGATCGATGCCCAGCCAGGTGGTGGACTAATCGTATCTAAAGGAAAAGACCTTTTGGCAGATGTAAAGAAGCAATTGGGTATTTAAAATATCCTTTCAAAATAGAAAAACCCGCTTTATGCGGGTTTTTTTGTGTCTTGTTTTTAGTAATTAAAGCAGTTTCTTTTTAATGTTGGCCCACCTCAACTTTCTAATAAACACACCTTCTTCCTTGGAAACCAGAAATTCTTTCTTTTCTTTTTTAGCTTCTAAATAGCCTTTCATGTTGTCCATTAGAGCTATTGGTTTTTTTTGTTTTAAAGCCATTTTTAAGGAAGCTATTAGGGTAATTGCCCATCCATAACGCATGGTGTACATGGCCTTTCCCTGTAGAAGCTTCGCTTTGGCATTATAGGCTTTACCTGTAGGCCTTAGGTGTTTCACTTTCAAATAGTCATCCGTATAGACCTCATAGTCATTATAAGCAGCCAAGAGCTCATCTACGGTATCCCAGCCCATTGCGGAACGCAAACCTCCAATGGCCTTAAAGCACCCTTTGGAATACGCTTTAAATGCCCCTCTAACATGATTTTTGTTCATGGGATGGTTCAATACCCAATTGCCCTGTTGATTTTGCTCATAAACAAAGCCACCTGCAATACCAACATTGGGATGTCCCTTGAAGATGTACGCTATTTTTTCGAAGTAATTATCAGGTAATATCAGGTCCGCATCCAATTTTACCAAAAAATCGTAGTGGTCATCCAGTTGGGCCAAACCTTTTTTGAAGGCGTTTATCACTTTGCTTCCAGGCATATGTTCTGCAGAGGAAGCGGTATTCAATTTTGTAAATATGGGGCTCAGCCCAATAAATTGGTCTATGATGTCTTCCGTTCCGTCAGTTGAATTGTCATTTACCAAAACCACCTTGGCAGGTTGAAGTGACTGTCTTAAAATAGAGGTGAGTGTATCCTTTAAGAAGTCTTCTTCGTTATGTGCCGGAATGACAATATAATATCTCATGGATATATTTTGTTGCTTTTATAAACCGAGCGATGGTCTATTTTTTTCTTTCGGCATACACAATGTAATACCTTGGGGTGAAACTACGCAAAAGCGGTCTAAGGCCTATTTTTTTTACGGGATTGGTCCATTTTTCACTGTCCTTGATTTCCCATCCTGCTTTTTCCAACAACCAATCAAACTGCCAGTCTTCAAATTCATGGTAATGACGGTCCCATGGGTCTGTTTTTGATCGGTAGGCAGGTGAGAACCATAATTTTAGCGGTATACTGGCCACTAATTTGTTGGCTTTTATCTCTTTTAAGACATTGAAAGGAGCCAATAAATGTTCAAAAATTTCAAAGGCCGTCACCACTTGGGCATTACTATTTTTAACAACTTTGAAATCAAGGTCTAAATCTTCACCTGAAGTGTTTTCTACTTGATACCCTTCTTGTGCCATGATTTCCGAAAACGGATTGCTCACTCCTAAATCCAATATGGTTTCAGTGGTATCCACATGCTTTTTCAAAAAAGTGAGCGTATGTTTAAAGCGTTTATTGGGATATGTGTTTTCGTACATGGATACTTTGGTAAAAATTAGCCTAGACTTATTTTACGATTCCATTTCTTCCGCGTAGGCCTCCATAGGTGCGCAAGTACACATAAGATTTCTATCTCCATAGGCGTCGTCAACTCGTCTTACCGAAGGCCAAAATTTATTTTCCATTACATACGGTAATGGGAAGGCTGCCGTATTTCTGCTATAGGGAAATTGCCAATCATCACAAGTTGCCATTTCCAGCGTATGTGGCGCGTTCTTTAAGACGTTATTGGGTTCATTGGCATCTGCAGCGTCAATTTCTTTTCGTATGGAAATCATGGCATCACAGAACCTATCAAGTTCCGCCAGACTCTCACTTTCGGTAGGTTCGATCATTAGTGTGCCCGCTACGGGAAAGGATAGGGTTGGGGCGTGAAAGCCGTAGTCCATAAGCCTTTTGGCTATATCCGTAACTTCAATGCCGTTCTCTTTAAATGGCCTACAATCTATTATCATCTCATGGGCGGCACGTCCCCTTTCGCCAGTGTAAAGAACATCAAACTTTCCACTAAGTCTGTTTTTGATGTAATTGGCATTGAGTATGGCCATTTCGGTAGATTTTTTCAATCCGGATTCCCCTAACATTTTAATATATCCGTAGGAAATCAAACACACCAAAGAACTGCCCCATGGCGCTGCTGAAATTGCCTTGATACCTTTTTCACCACCTGTTTTAATTATAGGGTTGCCCGGTAAAAAGGGAACCAATTGTTCTGCTACGCAAATAGGGCCCACTCCGGGTCCACCACCACCATGGGGTATGGCAAACGTTTTATGAAGGTTGAGGTGACACACATCTGCACCAATCGTTGCGGGATTGGTAAGTCCAACCTGCGCATTCATGTTGGCTCCATCCATATACACTTGCCCTCCATGGTCATGGATCAATTGGGTTATATGCTTTATGGACGACTCAAAAACTCCATGGGTGGAAGGATAGGTTACCATCAACGCCGCTAAGTTTTGAGCATGTTTTTCTACTTTTTCTTCCAGGTCCGCCACATCAATATTGCCCTTTTCATCCGTTTTGGTCACTACCACTTTCATACCTGCCATTACTGCGGAAGCCGGATTGGTCCCGTGTGCAGAAGAAGGAATCAGGCAAATATTTCTATGGTCCTCCCCATTACTTTCGTGATAGGCCCTTATGGCCATAAGCCCCGCGTACTCCCCTTGTGCACCTGAATTTGGCTGAAGTGACGTAGCCGCAAACCCTGTTATTTTGGTTAAGTCCTTTTCTAGTTCCTTTAAAACTATTTGGTAACCCTTTGCTTGTTCTATGGGGACAAACGGGTGAATATTGGCCCATCTTGGCATACTCAGGGGAAGCATTTCAGAAGCGGCATTCAATTTCATAGTGCAACTTCCCAAAGAAATCATGGAATGGTTGAGGGACAGATCCTTGCGTTCCAATTTTTTGATGTAACGCATTAATTCCGTCTCCGAGTGATAGGAATTAAAAACCGTATTGGTCAAAAAGCTGGACGTTCTTTGTAGGTTGGTTGGAATGGCGGTTTCCTCCAACAAATGTTCAACAGCGCTTTTTTCTTTGGACAGTGCTTCACCAAATACTTCCAAAATCTGATTTATATCATTAATGGAAGTGGCTTCGTTGACCGATATGGACACGGTACCTTCATCAATATACCAAAAATTCACCCCATTTTTTTCCGCTATTGGGCGCAAATTGGCGGTATCCGTTTTAATACAAATAGTGTCAAAATAAGCAGTATTCATTTGGTACAAGCCAAGTTTTTCCAATTCGTTGGCGAGGGTAACACCGGTTCTATGAACCTTGGTTGCAATATATTTTAGACCATCGGGTCCATGATACACTGCGTACATTCCCGCCATAACGGCTAGTAGCACTTGTGCGGTACAAATGTTGGAAGTTGCCTTGTCCCTTTTTATATGTTGCTCACGTGTTTGTAAGGCCATCCTAAGGGCCGGTTTTCCATCAATATCCTTGGTTACGCCAATGATTCTACCGGGAATGTTTCTTTTGTACGCTTCTTTTGTGGCAAAGAATGCGGCGTGTGGCCCACCATATCCCAATGGAATTCCAAATCTTTGTGTAGTTCCCACAACAACATCCACGCCTATTTCACCGGGAGGTGTTAAAAGAACCAAACTTAAGATATCTGCAGCAACCGCTACTTTAATTTCGTTTTCCTTGGCTTTGGAAACAAAGCCTGTAAGGTCTGTAACTTGACCATATTTGCCCGGGTATTGCAAAATTGCTCCATAGAATTCAGGGCTGTAATCAAAATCCTCGTGGTTGCCTACCACTAATTCAATACCCAGTGGAGTGGCTCTTGTTTCAAGCAGGTCAAGGGTTTGGGGTAAAATCTCGTGGGATACAAAGAATTTTACCGTATTATTTTTCTTTTGTTCCCTGCTTCTTACCTCAAAAAGCATGGTCATGGCTTCGGCTGCAGCGGTACTTTCATCAAGAAGGGAAGCATTGGCCAACTCCATTCCAGTAAGGTCGCTGATTACTGTTTGAAAATTTAAAAGGGCTTCCAATCTTCCTTGGGCAATCTCCGCTTGGTAAGGCGTATAGGCCGTATACCAACCCGGGTTTTCAAGTATATTTCTTTTAATGACCGAAGGAGTTAAGCTTTCATGGTAGCCCAATCCTATATAAGTTCTAAAAAGTTGATTTTTTTCGGACAGTTCTTGTATATGGGCCAGGAATTTATGTTCGCTCATGGCTTTATCCAATCCTAAAGGTTGTTTTAGGCGAATGTCATCAGGGATGGTTTCGTAAATCAATTGGTCTACATTTTCTGTCCCAATGGTTTTAAGCATGTGCTCAAGGTCCTTTTCCTTGATTCCTATGTGCCGTGACGCAAATACATCTGTCTTCATATAGTTTCGATAAAAAAGATGTGCAAAATTAGCGATAAATTGCAGAAAAATGTGCCATTTGCCGATTCTCTAGAAGAAAGTTTTTAACTGAAAACAAGGGTTATAAACACTTTGGTTACATTTGCTTAATGAGGTGGTTGCAAAGGATTTTTCACTTTTACTTGGACGCCAGCATACATGTCTCCTTTGCGGTGTTTGCCTTTGTACATATAACAGTTTTGAGACTGCAAATTCCCCTTAACGAACATTTGGCCTGGTTTATGTTTTTTGGAACCATATGCTGCTACAATTTTATGAAGTATGGTGTAGAGGCCAAAAAGTATATTGTGGTAGCCAATAGGTACCATAAGAATATTCAGTTTGTTAGTTTTTTGGCCTTTGCATTTGCTGTGTATCACTTTTATTATCTGCCTCAAAGCGTTTGGTGGGCCACTGCTATTCTTCTACTACTTACTTTTTTGTATGCCTTGCCCATTTTGCCCCATTCCAAACAACTACGAAGTTGGGGCGGCATGAAGATTTTTATTGTGGCCTTGGTATGGGCCGGAACAACGGTCTATCTTCCCGCACTGGTTGATGGACTTGTAAACTGGTGGGATGTGCATATTGAAGCCATCCGGCGTTTTTTGTTGGTTTTCATCCTTATAATTCCTTTTGAAATCAGGGATTTAGCGTATGACTCTCCAGAATTGAGAACCTTGCCTCAGAGATTTGGAGTGGCCAGAACCAAAGTGTTGGGAGCCTTGGCAAATATCCCTTTGTTTTTTTTGGTTCTCTTAAAGGATTCAATAACGCTCAAAGAAGTAATAGTTTCGGGAATTCTATTTTTATTTCTGGGATCGCTAATGTTTATAACCAAAAGACATCAAAACAAGTATTTTTCATCCTTTTGGGTAGAATCCGTACCAATAGGTCTGTGGCTTCTTTATCTTTTATTGGAGGTTTTATTCTATTCTGCTCCCGCTTGAAGTTTTTCTTTCATTTTTCTTTTATCCCCTTCTGACAGACTATTTAGACCGGCTTTATCGCAAAGGTAGGTGAGCTCTTTGTTCTTTTTACTGAATTTAGAACAGGTCTTACAGACAACCAAATGAAATCGCAATTGCAACTTTTCAATGAAAGTAGCCTCATTATACTGGCTCTTATTACAAATTAGGGCGGCTTTTTTGCAGGAAATCATTGCGCTACTATTCTATTTTATCTATTGAACGGGGCCCTTTTTAAGGATGTTCCGTTTACTTAATACCATGTTTCATTAAGGCAGCCCATTAAAGCGGTTCTAGCTCTATGAATCATAACCCAAAGGTTAGACGGATTAATATCCAATTCTTTACAAATATCTTCCGTGCTAATGCCTTGTATGGTTTTCATGGAGAAAACTTGGGCTTGCTTTTGCGGTAATTTTCCAATACACGATTGTATGGCCAGCCCCAGTTCCTCATTTTCAAGATTGCTGTGCTCATAATTGCTGAAAGGGTCTGCAATTTGCTCTTCAAGCCAATCTCCTTCCGCGTCTGTTTGGGCGCTATAATTTATTTTTACCTCTGCCTTTCCTTTTTTGGAATTGGTCTTACGGTAATGATCTATGACCTTTCTTTTTAAAATAGCAATGAGCCAGGTTCTTTCGGCCGCATCGCCTTTATAATTTTTTGCAGACTTTAAACCGGCCAAAAAAGTTTCCTGTACCAAATCCTTTGCTATTTCCGCATCATTAATACGGGCAATGGCATAGTTGAAAAGGTAGTCTGCATATGCATCTACCCAAGTGTTGGGCTGTAATTGGTTTTTTGCCATACTTGTTCGGTCACTGGTAAAATTACGGGAATTTGATGTAACTACCCTCATTTTAGATTCCTTTTGCTTTTCGTATTTGATTGCCGCCATATTTTTTATTTTTGATTAAACCTTCAATAGAAATGAAAAAAGTACTAACGCTTCTTTTTCTGGCCACCCTTTTTTGGGGCTGTGCTCAAAGTAAATCAAAACCTATCACAGAACTTTCACAGAAAGATATAGAATCGTCTATATTGTTGGATGTAAGAACCCCTCAGGAATTTGGGGAAGGACATTTGGAAGGTGCCGTAAACATGGATTGGTTTGATGAAAGCTTTCAAAAACAGGCGGAAACGTTGGATAAATCAAAACCTATATTGATTTATTGTAAGATGGGCGGACGCAGCGCCAAAGCCACCCAAAAATTGCAATCCATGGGGTTTGATAATGTAGTCAATCTTTCCGGGGGGTATGATGCCTACGTATCGCAAAAGAATAATTAAAGCAATTTGGTAGCAACTTCTTCCCAATTGTCCACTCTTTCAAAACCGTTGATATGTACGTTGTGAGGAGAGGTGAAAAGAAGACTCCTGCCGTCAAAATTTTCAAGGTTATAGCTTCGGTCGTCTATGAGCACATCTCCTTTTAAAATGTGCTTGTTTCCTAGTAAAATACGGTTCTGCCATGGAATAAAGGGGAAATGTTCATCTAACCAGTCTGATTTTTCCTCTAATGAATTTGGAAATTGCATAGCGGCAGAGGCAATGTACACATCATGCATTGAACTTAATTCCTTTAAGACCACCTTGCTGTTTTCTATGGGTTTCAAGTCCCTAAAAAAGCCTCTATTCCTTGCATGGTTTCGTACACTCAATTGTCTGTCTTCCGGAACGGTATGCCAAACTTCCTTACCCAAACAGTGTTCAAGGGTGAGACATTCTTCAAATTCCTGGTTGTAAATTTCTATATGGGCACCATAGGTATCTGCCATAACCTCGTCCATGTCAACAAAAATTGTCATTCTAATTTTTTTTCAAATTTCAGAAAATAGGGGTAAAGAGAAAATAGGGAGGATGTTTCTTGCCAATATCTTAACAATTACAGCCTCTAGTAAGTTGTGAAAATAAAAAAGAGGGTATCCCCACACCCTCTTTTTCTTAAAAAATGTTATTGTTAACTAACCTTTTTTAACCTACTTATGAGTTGTAAAAGTATAGCAGGGCCAGTTGAAGTGTGTCCGTTATCCTAACTTAAATTGACTCAAAAAGAAATTGGGCTATATTTTGCCGTTTTCCTTCAATCTCTCAATGATAGTCCTTAGTTGGGTTTCCCTAATGGGTTTAACAATGTAGTCTGAAATTTCGCTGATTTTTCTAGACCGCTCTACGTCCTTCGGATCCATAGAAGAAGAAACCATATAGATGGTAATCCGTTTGCCCACTTTGGGCTTTATTTTCACATATTCTTCCATAAATTCAAAACCGTCCATGATAGGCATATTGATATCTAGGAAGATAACATCGGGGAGCTCCTCGGTATTATTAATATTATCTAGAAAAAAATCCATGGCTTCTGCACCATCTAGAAAAACTTGAATTCTATTAACTGAGTTAATTGAGTCTAACGCGGCAGACATGGTGTATTGGTAGATGTCGTCATCATCTATAATACAAACATTTACATTTTCATTCATTAAGCAATCAGTCTAAATTTATAATAAAAGTGGTTCCTTTACCCACCGTACTTTCCACTTTTATAGAACCTCCCATGGCCTCAATTTGGGCTTTGGTCAAGAAAAGACCTACTCCCTTGGCTTCCGGATGTCTATGAAATACTTTGTTAAGACCAAATAATTTGGCGCCATGCTTTTTTAAATCTATCCCTAATCCGTTGTCTTTAAATGAAATAAGGGTTTTGTCTCCTTCTTTCCAGCTCTTGACCTCAAGGGTTGATGGCCTGTCTGGAGACCGGTATTTAATAGCATTACTTACTAAGTTAAGAAAAATACTGTCCAAATATACTTGATTATAAGTAATATTGGAAGCGTGAGAAAAATCTGAAGTGATTTTTATTTCACTGTCAGATATTTGAGCTGTTAATAACTCTTCGGTTTTTTGTAATGCATCGTTAAAATAAAGTTTGGTTTTATTGTCCTTGGTTTCACTTTTGATTCGTAGGGTTTCAATGAGGGTTTCCAAAGTATCCGATAGGTGGTGGATTACCTTTTCAAACTTTCTAAAGAGTACTTCACGCTTTAGCGGGTCTTCCTCCGCCAAGTATAAATCCAATAAAGAATTTAAATTACTGACCGGAGCCCTTAAATTATGTGAGGTTATGTGGTTAAAATCACTTAACTGTTTATTTTGTATGTTCAGCTTTTTGGAGGTTTCTTTAAGTCTTTTGTTGGCTTCTATAATTTTTTGTTCTGCATTACGGCGTGCGGTAATATCCCGTACCGCTATGGAAATAAGTAGGCCGTCTGCCGTTTCCACCGGACCAAAGCTCACTTGAACGGGAATTCTTTCTCCCCTTTTATTGAAAATAAAAAGTTCTTGGTTTTGAATTACGTACATTTCTGACGGATTCTCTAAAAACTGCGTGGCGTATAAAATGTGCAGATTCTTAAACTTATTGGGATATAAAGAAGTTATAGGCTTGCCTATAAGCTCATCAGGTTCGTATCTCAACAATAATCTGGCCTGTTTATTTGTAAACTGAATATTACCTTGCCTATCCGTTATAATCATCGCATCCGGGGCAGATTCCAATAGGCCGCGGAATTTGATTTCTGCCATACGCCGTTCTGTAATATCCTGTGCAGTACCGATCATTTCAACCACCCCGTTCTTATCCGTAATAAACTCACCAACTACTTCCAATGTGCGCACGGTCCCATTTTTTCTGATGATGCGATGGGTGAATTGCTCAAATTTCCGTTTTTGAAGAAAATCATAAAAGGACAACGTAACCAGTTCACGATCCTCTGGATGGAGGCACTCCATATACCGCTCATAATCCATAGAAGTGTCTGGTTCCAAGTCCAGAATACGGTATAGATTATCCGAAATTTCGAACTTTTCGTGTAGCATATTCCATTTGAAATGGCCTATTCCACTTAGTTCTTCCGATATTTTTAATAGTTGGTTCTGTTGTTTTAGTTCTTGTTCATAGTTGATTCTTTCCGTAATGTCATTTGAAGAACCAATAAGCTCTATGACATTACCAGCGGTGTTTAGAATGACCTCGCCGGTAAGTTCTAAGGTTCTCTCGCTGCCATCCAATCTAATAATTCTATGTGTGAACTTCTCAAAAGTTTTTTCCCTTACAATCTGCTGACTTTTGGCCACTACCATGTCCATATCTTTTGGGTGAACCCTAAGCAAATATTTATTGAAGTTTAAAAGGGTACCCGGTTTAAAATCAAGAATTTTTAATAAGTTTTCCGATTTTTCGATGACGTCATTGATAACGTCCCATTTCCAATAACCAATTCCTGAAAGCTCTTCTGCAAAGGACATCATACGGTTTTTTTCAACCAATTCTTGTTCTCGTGCCACTTGATCTGAAATATCTTGGCAGGTACCCATCAATTCTGTCACTTCTCCTGATTGATTAAGGATAACTTTACCCACTCCTTTAATGGTTTTAGTACCACCTTGAGGTAGCGAAATGCGATAAACATTTCCCTCAATTTTCTTAGTTGCAATAGTAGTTTCCAAATTTCTTTGGACCATTTCCCTATCTTCTTCTACAATACAATCAAAATATTTTTCAAGGGTTATGACGGTGTCTTTTGGTAAACCATGTATGTGATAAAGATTGTCTGACCAATAGGCGGTATCTGAGTCCAAATTCCATCTCCAATGACCTATTTTGGCCATTTTTTCTGCGGCCACCAGTTGGTCATTTTTGTGTTCTAATTCAAGTTCCTTGGTTATTTGTTCAGATATATCTTGGATAGTACCAACTAACTTAACAGGTTCACCAGATTCATTAAGAACCACATCGCCAATGGTCCTCATGGTTTTAATGTTTCCATTGGGCAGTACTATGCGATAGATTACGGGTGAAAAGATTTTACTTTCTAACGCCCCCTCAATAGTATCCCGTACCTTATTTCTGTCATTCTCATGAACAAAGGTCAAGTATTTTTCAACTGAAATCTCGGAATTGACCTCTACTCCATGTATCTCATAAAGATTATTTGACCAATAGGAATTGTCTTCCCCAATGGTCCATTGCCAATGGCCAATTTTGGCCATTTTCTCGGCATTGTTCAATTGCTTGTTCTTCAAAACAAGCTCTTCTTGGGTCCTTAATCGGTCTGTAACATCCTGTCCGGTTCCAATGACCTCTGTAATATTTCCTTTTGAGTCGAAAATAAGTTCCCCATTGATTTCAATGGTTGAAATAAAACCGTTTTCGTTAATGATTCTGTGGGTCCACCTTTTAAACGATTTTTGTTCCAAACAATGCGCCATCATATCGTATAATTTGGATACGTCCTCCGGGTGTATGTGGTTGGCCATGAACTCAATATCAACCGGTATTCCAATTTCTACATTATAAAGACGATAGATGTTGTCTGACCATTCAAGTTCATTGGTTGAAGGAAACCATCTCCAATGCCCCATCTTGCTTATACGCTCTCCTAAAACAAATAATTGGTTCCTTCTTTCTTTTTCCTCTTGGTCCTTTATTATTTGGGTAATATCATGAACGGTTCCGGAAATATGCGTGATTTCACCTTTTTTATTCAATTTCAATCGGGCATCGATTTCTACGTGTTTCTCTATACCATTTTCCAGAACAATTCTATACTGGTAAGGTCTAAAAGTTTTGGTCTTAAATATCTCATCAATGAATTTTTGAAAGGATGCTACATCGTCTGGATGGGTTCTGTCAAAAGCATCATTGAAACGTACCTTTTGATGCATTTCCTTCTCAAAAATTCGATACACATTATCGGACCACTGTACATCATCCGTTTTTACGTTCCAACTCCAATAGCCCAATCCGGCCATTTCCTCTGCAAAATTCAATTGCAGGTTTTTCTCCGTTAATTCATGCTCTTTTAGTACCTGTTCCGTAACATCTTGACAGGTGCCCATCATTTCGGTAAACTTCCCTTGTATGTCACAAACTACAGTACCTGTGGAGCTTATTGTTTTAATTTTTCCATTCTTAAGCCTAATACGATAGATCAGTTTTTCGTAAACTCCTGTTTCTCTTGCTTCATCAATTTTACCTTTTACATAACCATAATCTTCTTCATGAACGTAGCTGAGATATACTTCATAGGATAAAGGCTGATCCTTAGGGTGGTCAAAGATTTCATATAAATGATCTGACCATACAACTTCGTTGGTAAGGGAGTCCCAATGCCAATTTCCCATTTTAGCCATTTTTTCGGCCAGCTGGAGTTGGTTGTTTTTTTCTTCAAGTTTCAGTTGTTGTAATACAGTTTCTGAGATATCCTGTGTAACACCGGTTAGAAGTATTTCTCCTTCAACCTCCGTTATTTTACCCTCTATTTGTAAGGTCTTTATTGCGTTATCCGGACCAAAAATTCTATAACGGAACTTTGGGAATTCCTTGTTTTCAAGAATTTCCATTATAATCCGTTCAATTTTTGGCATATCTTCCGGGATTACTTTGGAAGTCAATAGCTGCATGGTCATAGGTATGCCCAACTCAAAACCAAAAATTCTGTAAAGATTATCAGACCAAATAAAAACATCCTTATTGGCATTCCATTGCCAATGACCCAAATTGGCCATTCTTTCGGCTTCAAGTAAATGGTTGTTTTTTTCTTCTAAAGCCTTTTTGGCAATTACTTTTTCGGTAATGTCCTGAGTGGTGCCGGTAACCTCCACTATATCACCAATGTTGTTCTCAACAATACTTCCGTTCACCTCTACCCACCTAACTTCCGTTCCCTTTTTTAGGATTCTGTAGGAGAACCGATCAAAAACTTTTTCTGTAAATATTCTTCCGGTGTGCTCTTGTACTAAAGGAATATCTTCAGGGTGTACAAAGGCAATGGAGTCCTCAAGGTTCATGGGTGTACCTATTTCCCAACCGAATATTCTATATACATTATCTGACATGGTATATACGCCATCATCCGGTGTCCAACGCCAAAAGCCAACATTTCCCACTTGTTCCGCTGCATCCATTAGTTGGTTTTGGGCAATCATTTCTTCTTGCTGGGCCAATCTTTCGCTAATATCTTGAGCAGTACCCAATATTTCTTTCACTCTCCCTTGCCCATTAACAATTATATCTCCAGCTAGTTCAAAGGTTCTAATGTCTCCATTTGGTAAGATGATACGATATTGAAACGTGGTAAAAACCTTTGTTTTGAGAAATTCTTCTGTCTTTGATTTGATTAAGGGTACATCATCCGGGTGTGAAATTTTGGCCACCGCAGCCAAATTCATTGGGGAACCAATTTCCAGTCCCAATAGACGGTATGCATTGTCTGACCATATGAATTCATCCTTCTCTGGAAACCATTGCCAAAAACCCATTTGACCAATCTGTTCTCCAAGTTGCATGAGCTGGTTCTTGCGAATAAGCTCTTGTTCCCTTAAAATAGTTTCAGTAACGTCTTGTGTAACCCCGTTGATCTGAATCACTTTGCCCCCCTTGTTGGTGACGGCACTTCCAGTGACCTCTACCGTAATAGTAGTTCCATTGTCATGAACTATTCTATGGGTGAACTTTTTAAAGACACCTTGAGATATGTATTTTTTTATCCGTTGTTCCGTTGCTTCACGGTCTTCGGGATGGATGCTATTAATGATGGCCGCTTTATTTAAAGGTGTGCCCTGATCATAACCGTGGATGCGATAGAGGTTATCTGAACATTTGATTTGGTCCTTTACCACATCCCATTCCCAGTAGGCCATATTTGCCAAGGTTTCACCAATATCCAGCAGTTGGGTTTTACAACGAAGTTCAAATTCATTGGTAACTTGTTCAGTGATGTCGTTTACGGTACCTCTAAAGGCTATTGTATTGCCATTTTTATCTTTTTCTACATTTACTAAGGCTTCAATATGTTTTACCTTCCCGTCAATTGGTACTGTCCGGTGATGAAATTTTATAGTGCTTTCGTTGTCATGTGTACCGCTTAGAATGTCATGTGCTTTATACTGGTCATCTGGATGAATTTTTGATAAGTATTGTTCCAAAGTGACTTTTTGATCCATTGGAATACCGTAGATGCGATGGGTATTGTCTGACCACTCTGCAATTCCTGTGATTAAGTCTAACCGATAGAAACCAAAATTGGCAAGTTCTTCTGCATATTTTAGTTGCTGGTTACCTGTTTCAAGCTCTTGAGACCTTAAAATCTCCTTGGTGATATCTACGGTAATGCCCGTAAGCTTTATGCTCCAGCCGTTTTTATTTGTTACAGCTTTGCCTATGACCTTTAAATAGTGAATAGTTCCATCTTGATGGTACGATCTATGGATGAACTCTTGCTTCTTTCCTGTCTTTATGGCCTGTCTGGTATGGTCAATAACCGTTTGTCTGTCTTCTGGATGAATTTTCTCCAAAAAGCTTTCATATGTAATTTTGGAACCCAATTCCTCATCGTATAGGCGATATAAGGTGTCTGACCATTCTATAGTGTCCTTTTCCAAATCTATGATCCAATGCCCTAGGTTGGCCATTTCCTCTGCAAAACCTAACAATTGATTTTTTTGGGATAAGTCTTGTTGTTGTGAGAGATTTTCAGTGATGTCTTGGGTGGTTCCCACCATTTCAATGGCTTGCCCTGATGCATTGGAAATGACCTTACCATAGGCCTGCAAGAACCTTGTTTCTCCTTCATTTGGACAAACCCGGTACATAAACTTGTTGAACTGCTTGGTTTTTAGAAACTCTTTTATGTTGGATGAGAGCATTTCGCGGTCATCCCTATGAACCTTGCTTAGAATCAACTCGAGGTTGATCCTTGTTCCCATGCCAATACCGTAGGTCTCCCTTAGATTATCCGAACATTTAAAATGGTCCTCCGCAATATTCCACTGCCAATATCCAATTTTTGCAATATTTTCGGCCATGTCCCACTGCTCCTTAATTTGCATGAGGTCATGTTCCGTTTGCTTTTGGCCAGTAACATCCATTAGTCCGCCCGAGAGGGCCACGCATTCGCCGTCCTTAAAAGTAGGATGCCCAAAGGCTCTTACAGTTTTATGATTTCCCTTAGCCGTTACAATTTGGTTCTCCATTTCAAACGGAGTGCCATTTTTTATGCTCTTTTGATAGGTGGCGTGCTTGAGCTCCAGTTGCTTGGGGTCCGGGAAAAATTGATCGCTGGCGCCCATATAAGGTTCAAAATCGTGGGGAATCTCAAAAATATCTTTGAGAACGGTGTCCCAATAGGATACCCCCGTAATTAGATCAACGTGGTAAATACCTATTTTAGCGACTTTATTAATATCCGCACGTAAGTCTTTAAGGTCGCTTTCCTGTAGCATCTTCTCTCCCATCTAAATTTTTGAATAATGGTGGTTCAATCAAATGGTTGGCAATGGTCTGTAGTACAGGTAAATTTAGAAAATATGTGCGTAAACGACTACATTTTAAAGAAAAAGTTGGGTTATGCGTAGTTTAGATTTGTCTTGACGTTACTTTCTGAGTTACAATAGTCCGGCTCTTTCCAAAAGGGCTTCTACTTTAGGCTCTTGTCCCCTGAATCTTTTGTAAAGCTCCATTGGATTTTCTGTTCCGCCCATGGAAAGTACGTTGTCCTTGAATTTGGAAGCGATGGTTTTATTGAAAATTCCATTTTCCTTGAAATAGGCAAATGCATCTGCATCTAGCACCTCTGCCCATTTATAGCTGTAATATCCTGAAGAATAACCTCCTTGAAATATATGGGAAAAAGCCGTACTCATACAGGTTTCCGGGGTTTCAGGATAAAGTTGCGTTCCTGTAAAAGCTAATGTTTCAAAGGCTTTAACATCTTCAATAGCCGTTGGGTCCTGGGCGTGCCATGCCATATCCAAGAGTCCAAAACTTAACTGTCTCAAGGTTTGCATCCCTTCTTGGAAGGTGGCGGATTCCTTGATTTTTTGAACCAGTTCCATAGGAATCAACTCACCGGTTTCATAATGGTGTGCAAAGAGCTCCAACGCCTCTTTTTCATAGCACCAATTTTCCATTACCTGGCTTGGGAGCTCCACAAAATCCCAATACACTGATGTTCCAGATAAACTGGGATAGGTGGTATTTGCCAGCATACCGTGTAGCCCATGGCCAAACTCATGAAATAGGGTTGTTACCTCGTTAAAAGTAAGTAGGGACGGTTTACTGCTGGTTGAACGTGTAAAATTACAAACGTTGCTAATATGGGGACGGATATTCTTGCCGTCTTTTTTGTATTGCGATTTATAGGAGGTCATCCAAGCGCCGCCACGCTTTCCTTTTCTAGGATGAAAATCTGCGTAGAACAAGGATATGAAATTGTCTTTTTGGTCGTAAACTTCATATGTAAGTACCTCCTCATGATATTTGTCTACATTGTTGACTTCCTTAAATTTTAGGTCAAAGAGTTTTTCTGCTACCTTAAAAACACCGTTAATAACGTTTTCAAGTTTAAAGTAGGGTTTTAGTATTTCGTCATCCAGATTAAAGAGCTTTTGTTTTAGCTTTTCGGAATAATAACTGGCATCCCATTTTTGCAATTGGTCCAAGCCGTCCAATTCATTGGCAAACTGGGAAAGTTCTTGAAATTCGTGTTCTGCGGCAGGTTTGGCCTTTAGAAGCAGCTCGTTTAAAAATTCTTGTACTTTTTCAGGGGTTTCTGCCATACGTTCTACTAGGACAAAATGGGCATGGGTTTCATAATCTAATAATTGTGCTCTTTCATGACGTAATTTGGCAATCTTTAGAACGTTTTCTTGATTGTCCAATTCATCATGATGAAACCCTTTGCTTCCAAAGGCTAGGGACAATTCTTTACGAAGCTCCCGGTTTTTGGCATATTTCATAAAAGGGATGTAACTGGGGTAATCCAAAGTTACCAACCAGCCTTCTTTTTCCTTGGACTTTGCCAATTGGGCCGCTGCCTCTTTTTCACCTTCCGGCAGCCCTGCTACATCTTTCTCATTGGTAAGATGCATTTCATACTTATTGGTTTCGGCCAGAACGTTCTCGCCAAAAGTTAACTTAAGTTTTGATAGTTCCGAATCTATTTCACGAAGTCTTTTCTTTTTATCCTCTGGTAAATTCGCTCCGTTTCGGCTAAAACTTTTATATTTTTTCTCCAACAAGGTGCTTTCCTCAACGCTAAGGTCCAAATCTTCCCTGGCGTCAAAAACATACTTTATACGTTTAAAAAGTCCCTCGTTTAAGGTAATGTCATTACTGAATTCAGAAAGTAGGGGAGAAACCTCTTGGGCAATTTTTTGAATTTCCTCATTGGTCTCGGCAGAGTTCAAATTGAAGAAAACACTGGAAATACGATCCAATTGCTGACCGCTAAATTCAAGCGCGACTATGGTGTTTTCAAAACTGGGCTCCTCCTTATTTTCCGTTATGGCATCAATTTCTGCACGGGCATCTTCCATGGCCTGAAGAAAAGCAGGTTTAAAATGCTCGTTCTTGATTTTTGAAAATGGGGCTGTATCAAAAGGTTGTAATAAGGGGTTCATAGCTACTCGTTTTTTCTAAATTCGTATTCTATCTGTTTTAGACTTGAGGTAAGTGGTAAAGGTATCCATTCCTAAAGCGATTCCTGCCATTAGTAAAGATAAAAGGGCAGCGTTTAAAAACGCATTGTTTCTTTTCGGGGTCCTTTAAAAGTTGATTGCGTAGTTCCCTATATTCCGGAGTATATTCCGTTAGGTCTATTTTACCGTTGGAATCAAGGTCCATAGCCTCCATTTGAAGGTTTATGTATTGCGCATTCATAGCTAAAATAAGCAATATTAATGCGTAAAGGGAACAAAACAGCAAACCACTTCTCCAAATGCATTTCCAATAGGGGTTTTGGATATTTCGGCCCCAAAACAGCAATGCGGCTATGCCCAAAATACTCAACAGAAAGCCAATAAACGAAGGTGTGTTCATAAATAGGACAGTCGGTTGTTATTTTGATAGGCTTTTAGCTCCATCAATCACTTTTTGTTTAAGACCTTCTTTGTAAGCAATAATTCTGTCCAAAATTTCTTGGTTGCTACTTCCTAAAATTTGAGCGGCCAATATTCCGGCATTTTTGGCACCGTTAAGGGCTACAGTTGCCACAGGAACACCTCCGGGCATCTGTAATATGGAAAGTACGGAGTCCCAGCCATCTATTGAATTGCTGCTTTTTACAGGCACCCCAATCACCGGTAGGGGAGACATGGATGCAACCATTCCAGGAAGATGTGCCGCGCCACCAGCACCCGCTATAATCACGGAATAACCGTTGGTGTGGGCGTTTTTACTAAATTCAAAAAGTTTTTCCGGGGTTCTATGAGCAGAGACAATATCTACATCTACCTCAATCTTTAGTTCCTTTAATATATCTATTGCGTCTTGCATTACGGGCAGGTCACTTGTGCTACCCATTACAACGGCTACTTTACTCATGTTTATTTGCTTATTACTTTGATGGTTTCCTTTACTTGTTGGGCAATTTGCCTGGCCTTTGAAATATCTTGGTTAACAATGGTTACGTGGCCCATCTTTCTAAACGGTCTGGTTTGTTTCTTACCATAAATATGGGGTGTAACCCCTTCCATGGCCAATATCTCTTCTATATTTTGGTAATGTACATCTCCCGTATGTCCTTCTGCGCCTACCAAGTTGACCATAATACCCGCTACCTTACTTTTGGTTTCGCCCAAAGGAAGGTTCAGTATGGCCCGTATGTGCTGTTCAAATTGGTTGGTATAGCTGGCTTCAATACTGTAATGTCCGCTATTATGAGGTCTGGGAGCCACTTCGTTCACCAAAATTTCATCTGTCTGGGTTTGAAAAAGCTCTACGGCCAAAAGACCTACGTGCTCAATCTTTTCAGAGACTTTAAGTGCCACTTCTTGAGCCCTTTCTGCTACTTTTTCATCTATTCGTGCGGGGCAGATAACATACTCCACTTGATTGGCCTCTGGATGAAATTCCATTTCCACTACGGGGTACGTTTTAATTTCTCCGTTGGCACTTCTGCACACAATTACAGCCAATTCGTTCTTAAAGTCGATTATCTCCTCGGCAATGCACTCACCGGGAGGCAATGCGTTCAAATCCTCCATTTTACGTACCACCTTAACGCCTTGGCCATCGTAACCAAATTGGGCGGCTTTCCATATAAAAGGGAATTGAAGCCCGCCATTTTCAATACTGTCCTTGATTTCGCTTTTGTAGGCAAATCTGCTAAAATCCGCGGTAGGAATTTGGTTGTCTACATAAAAGAGCTTTTGTTTTGCCTTATTCTGAATTATTCGTAAAGCCTTGGTAGGAGGGTAGACTGTTTTGCCTTGATCTTCCAGTTTTTCCAAAGCCTCAACGTTTACATTTTCGATCTCAATGGTGAGCACGTCTACATCCGTGGCAAAATCCAGAACGGTCTGGTAATCCATAAGGTCTCCCTGTACAAATTGGTTGCAGGCAATTTTAGAGGGAGCTTCACTGGAGGCATCCAATACCTTGGTTCTTATATCAAATTTACGGGTCTCATAAAGCATCATTTTTCCTAACTGCCCACCACCTAGAATTCCTAGGTTAAAGTTGGAGGAAAAATAATTTGGGTTCTCTTTTACTGGCATCTTTTCTTTTAATTGCCACAAAAATACGTGTAATTCCCAAAACCGTCGTCAGGGTGTTAAAAAAGAGAAATCAAAATGCTATATTTGGCAATTCTCAAAAGTTTTGGCGTTGATCAAACTACATGACAAGCATTTTAAACCGTTTTTGAGCGAGGCCCAGGTTCAGGCCGCGGTAAAGTCCGTTGCAGAAAAGGTAGCGGCAGATTACAAAAACGAGGTACCCTTATTCGTGGGGGTGCTTAACGGCGCTTTTATGTTCGTGTCGGATTTTCTAAAACACTACCCCTACGATTGCGAGGTTTCCTTTGTGAAACTGAGTTCCTACCGTGGTCTTACATCTACCGGAATTGTGCAGACTTTATTGGATGTATCTGAAGATATTGATGGTCGTAGCGTAGTTATTTTGGAAGATATCATAGACACCGGTAGAACATTAAAGGAATTGGTGCTGTTGTTTTCCAATGCAAACGTAAAGGACTTTAAAATTGCCAGTCTTTTTTATAAGTCCGATGTTTATAACGGAGAATACGCTATAGACTATTGGGGCATTGAAATACCGGATAAGTTCATTGTAGGTTACGGACTCGATTATATGGAATTGGGAAGGAACCTCAAGGAAGTCTATCAATTAAACCAAAAGCATATGATCAATCTCGTTTTGTTCGGGAAACCGGGTGCAGGAAAAGGTACCCAAGCAGAATTTTTAAAGGAAAAGTACAACTTGAAGCATATTTCTACCGGGGATTTGTTCCGTTACAATATGAAAAACAATACTGAATTGGGTCAATTGGCCAAGTCATATATAGACAATGGTGATTTGGTGCCCGATGAAGTTACTATTAAAATGTTGGAAGATGCCGTTGAAAAAAATGCCGATGCCAGTGGTTTTATTTTTGATGGATTCCCAAGAACTGCTGCACAGGCCGAAGCTTTGGATACCTTTTTAGAAGGAAGGGATATGAAGGTAAATGCTACTATTGCCCTGGAAGCAAACGATGAGGTCTTGATACAAAGACTTTTGGAAAGAGGTAAAGTAAGTGGTAGGAGCGATGATCAAGACGAGTCAAAAATCAGAAACCGGTTTGATGAATACAATCAAAAAACAGCTCCCTTAAAAGATTACTACGAAGCTCAGGGTAAATTTCACAGTGTAAATGGTATTGGTGCTATCGATGAAATTACCCATCGACTTGGTAAGGTGATCGAGGAACTTTAAAGAGAACCCATGAAAAATCTGGATTGGCTTAAGACCGTTGTTTTGGCTGTCGCCATTGTAATTGCCGGATATTTTGTGGGCAATATGCATAGAGCCGGGAAAAAGTATGATCGCTATGTTCAGGTAAAGGGTCTTTCGGAGCGTGAAGTAAATGCAGATTTGGCGGTGTGGCCCATGACCATATCCTTAACGGGCAATGATTTGTCAACCCTAAGGCAAGACATTGAAGCCCAGAATAAGCAAGTGGTCCAATTTTTCAAGGAGCAGGGATTTAAAGAAGAGGAGCTTACCCGGGGCACCATCAACGTTACCGATGCCCGTGCCAATATCTACAACAACAATGCACAGTACAGTCAGTATCGTTATTTGGCCAATATTGAAATAACGGTAAGGACTACGGATATTCCACGTTTGCAAAAAGCTTTGGCAGAATCATCAGAATTAATTAGCGATGGGGTACTACTCGGTTCTAAAAACTCTTGGAGGCCCATTGAATATATGTTCACCAAACTAAACGATTTAAAACCTGAAATGGTGGAAGAAGCTACTAAAAATGCCCGTGAGGTAGCTGAAAAGTTTGCACGGGACAGTAAGGCTAAAGTAGGGGAAATTCGGGTAGCCAGACAAGGGTTGTTTTCCATTAACGATCGTGACCAAAATACACCCCAAATAAAACTTGTACGGGTGGTTTCTACCATAGATTTTCAGCTAGAAGACTAATTACGAGTATTTTTTCTTCACATTCCTACTGCTTTCAATTTAGATAATCCATGTAGGTGTCTGTAAATGCGTACTTTTGTAGCCATTTAGAAAATTAATTTTGAAAGCGTACGCATGACGGAAGGTAATTTTGTTGATTATGTGAAAATTCATGCCGAATCCGGTAATGGAGGTAAGGGGTCTGCCCATTTGCACAGGGAAAAATATGTGGCAAAAGGAGGTCCTGATGGGGGAGATGGTGGCCGTGGAGGTCATATTATTGTTCGTGGTAACCAAAACCTTTGGACCTTGGTAGGCTTTAAATTTAAAAAGCATTTCAAGGCAGGTCATGGGGAACATGGCGGAAAGCAACGAAGTACCGGTGCGGATGGCGAAGATGTATATTTAGAGGTGCCCTTGGGAACGGTTATCAAAAATACCGATACCCAAGAAACCATTTTTGAAATTACCGAACATAATCAAGAGAAAATGCTTCTTGAAGGGGGTATGGGAGGTAGGGGAAATTGGCATTTTAAGACCAGTACCAACCAAACCCCAAGATATGCCCAACCAGGTATACCTGGGCAAGAAATAGATGTTACATTGGAATTAAAGGTGCTGGCAGACGTTGGGCTGGTAGGTTTTCCCAATGCCGGAAAATCAACCCTTCTTTCCGTAATCACCAGTGCCAAACCTAAAATTGCCGACTATGAGTTCACGACCTTAAAACCCAATTTGGGTATTGTGGAATATCGTGATTTTAGAAGCTTTGTGATGGCAGATATTCCAGGTATTATTGAAGGAGCTGCAGAAGGCAAAGGACTTGGTCACTACTTTTTAAGACATATTGAACGTAATGCAACCTTGTTGTTCTTAGTACCAGCGGATAGTAAGGACATTGTAAAGGAATATAAAATTCTTTTGGACGAACTTAGAAGGTATAATCCTGAGCTTTTGGATAAGGAACGTCTCATTGCCGTTTCAAAAAGTGATATGTTGGATGAGGAATTAATTTCTGAAATACAGGACGAATTGAATGAGGGACTTGATGGAGTTCCATATATGTTCATATCCTCAGTGGCACAAAAAGGAATTACGGAACTAAAAGACCGTTTATGGTCTATGCTAAATGACGAAAAGGTACTGAAATCATAAAACCTTAGAGATGAAAAGTATTTGTATGGTTTTCGTGTTATTGCTTCTAACGGCATGTGGGTCCGTAAAAGTGTATCATGATTATGATACACAAACAGATTTTAGCAATTACGCTACGTACAATTTCTATCCAGAATTACAGACGGGTCTTAGTCCGTTAGATGAAAAAAGGCTTTTAGATGCCATTGATGCAGAATTGCAGTTGAAAGGAATACGTTTTTCTGAGGATTCGGATTTTTACGTAAACATTAAAACCAGATTTTTTAAAGCTCCACAAAATACATCGGTAGGTGTTGGTCTGGGTGGAGGTGGCAGAAATGTTGGTGGTGGTGTTTCGGTAGGTATTCCTGTAGGGGAACCAAATCAGAAAAGGGAAATCAGATTTGATTTTGTGGATACTCAAAAGGACCTTCTAATTTGGAATGCCGTAACGGAAAGTTCATTTAAGGAAAACTACACTCCGGAAAAACGAGAATCGGTTTTACAGCACATCGTAACCAAGGCATTGGCCAAATACCAGCCTAAAAAGTAGGTCGTAGGGATAATCTTATGTTTTGTTAAGTCTTTGAAAACAAAGTAGGTAAGATTGTTTCTTGTGTTGACAACTTTCAGTTGTCTAAATTTTCCATTTCTACAATTTTAAGTAACCTTAGTAAGAAGGCTGGCATCTTATTGCCAGAATTAGCTATTAAAAACTTGAAGTAGGCCATCTTCCAGGCCACTTGTTACCAAACAGGACTCTTCAATTAAGTTAAGGAACAAAGAAATGCCAAGGCTTGCACTTTACTATGTAGAGAACCATAGGATTGAAATAGTGAAAACCCTATTGGGTAAGGAGCAAGTTTTATTGAATGGGATGAAAATTTCTGAAGCTAAATGGGAACAGGCCACCAAACATTACTTTAACGTTAATAAAAACAAGTACCGTATTGCCAGAAGGGATAGTTCAAAGGTGGACAAAATGAACTCCTATGAAATTCACAAAGATGGTGCTCCGGTGGCACTGATCAATGTGGAACAGCAAAACTCCTCCTTTATTATTGTTCTCATTATACTGGTTGGAGTAGGCTGTGGCTATTTATTTGGCGCTTTTGTATATCAGTTGTTTTTTTCAAATGCGATAGCTTAGAATTTAATTTAATTGGTTTTTCGGTATACTACTAATTAATGTCCATTCCGGATTTAAAGGAATATGTTTTAAAAAAAATGTCTCGGGTTCGGCCAAAAAATAACTTTCCTCAAAATACTTTTTAAAGTAGGGCCCTTCTTTGTCTATAATAGTTTTGCCGGCAGACCATGTAGCATCACATAAATACCATTTATCCTCTAAGTTGACGGCATTCCACGAATGATTGGTAATGCCATTTTTAACTTTTTCCTTATCCGAAAAACCATCAATAATTTTACATTCTATTCCGGCCAAAAAGCTCATCTCTCTTATCAAGTAGGCGTATCCGGTACAAGTTGTAGCTTTCGTATTTCTCAGTGTTTTAAATGTGGTTTGGACATATTCCTTGTTCCATTCATCATAAGTTAGCGGGTAATTTTTTAGTTTTTTTCGTTTTTTTGAAACTTTTAAATAAGAATAATAATCGTTCTCTACGTTATCACAGACCCATCTGTAAATAGCCCGAAACCTTTCTTTTTCAGTATCAAGGTGTTCGGTTAACCTATAACATAGCATGGGTAGATTATCTAAGTTTTCACCTCTTAAAGAAATGGCAATACTGTCCGCTTTAGAATAGTCTATGGCAGAGTAGCTATTTTGAGAATTTACCAAATTATGCATCAGTAAAAAGAAAAGAAAGAATACTGTTGATGTTGTTTTTGGATGGTTCATTTTCTTTTTTTGAAGATTGATTTAAAAGTCTTGGTTTTATTTACATCTTTTCTAACATCTTCTACAATAATTTCACCCATCAAGATCACTTCGGAGAGTTCAAATTGTATGGATAGATTCTTTACAGCTTTTTGGGATGTGATTTTATGCTCTTTGGTCTCGTAGCCCAAATAACTAAATTGTAGAACATCTCCCTGCTTTAGTTTTTGCGGAAATTGAAACGTACCGTCAAAATCAGTTGATGTACCAATATTCGTTCCTTTCAGTACCACGGATACGCCTGGCAAAGGACGTTTTTCCTCGTCTAGAACAATCCCAGTAACCTCTATTAAATCCGAGAGATGATTTCTAAATTTAGAATCTTGCGTTTGTTCTAAATATGGTAGTTTTTTTATTGTTTTGGGAAGTAGCAAACTTTCCGCTTTAACGGGGGAAATAGGTAATATTAAAAAAAAGCTAAGGCTCAAAGCCATTAAATGACTACGACAATTTATTTTTTGATAATCTTCTTTGGCCCTATAGGATTGTTCTAATTGGTATTTGGTCATTCTCCCACATATACCGCGAGTGTTGTCGTTCAGAAGAGAAGCAATCTTATCTGGGTTCATTTTGGCAAAATCAATCACCTCTTTGTTACATGCACTACAAAAACCTCCAAATTCTGTTTTTTTAAAATTTTTGTAATTCAATTTGCAAGGTTTTAAAATGGACACTTTTTTCTGGTTACTCATAACTTAGGATTTATTTTATTCTAAATTATGTCCGTACTCACAATGTTCAAATCAATATTGAGTGAATGGTCGGTTTCAATTAGTGAACTAATGCACAGTAACAGTTGATTAGTCCTTTGTCTATATGATTTTAGACTTATTTAACCATTTACCTTAACTCTCGTTCCCTCACTTTGGCTACTGAATTCTGGAGCATACATATTTTGTATGGTGGTAATGCCATTGCTGAATTCACCGGCATTGTTGACCCTCAAGTCGTACTCAAAAACAAAGGTGCCTTTGGGCAATCGATCAAAAAAGAAATTGGTACTGGCGTCCTTGGTGCTCTCATAATAGCCCAACCCGTCTTGCCATTTGTAGCTAGAAAGAACATTTACGGGCTCAAAACCTGCTGCCCGCATATCTTTCATATGAATGAATTCCATTTCTCTATCAGAACGCAATTCAATTCGCACCCGAACTAAATCACCCACCTTCAGGTTGGTACTATTGGTAATTTCCACTAGTTTTTCGCCCGTATCGGTGTTCGTTTTTAAGAATAGTTGCTTTTTAAGCTTTAGGGGTGTTTCCGCAGAGGTAATTTTATCCAAGTCTTCAAAGTATTGCCAGTACAGGGCGCCCCAAGAAATTCCATCACCCTTTTTTGTCATTTCCACTTGGGCCATTTCTGGTTTTATTTCAGAACTTTCCCAAGAGGTTTTAAAATATCCGGTGCCTGCTTCGGTCCTTACGTTTTCTAACTGGCTAGGGTCTATCATTTTATTGCCAACGGTTACTTCTACCGCGTCGGTAACCGAAACCCAATCACTTCCGCTTAGCAATAGGGAGTAAATGGCTTCCGTTGTCGCCTTGGTAGTGGCCCATTGGTTGGTTTGCTTATTTTTTAGGAGCCAAATCTTTAGCTCATCGACCGTTTGGGTGTCCTGGGTAATTTCCTCAAAAGCCTCTATCAATAGCGATTGGGTTTCGATAGGGGCTTGGTACCAATACCAAGAAGCGGTATTGTTTTTCCAGTAACGGCCAAGTTCTTCATTAAAAACACTATTCTCTTTAAGAGACCGAAGAATCAATTGGGCGGTCTTGTTATAACCATGTCGGGAAAGGGACAAAGCCAACAATCCCTTACTGTAAAGACTTTGTTTTGTCCAGTATTTTTTGGCCTGAGACCAATAATAGTCCATCGTCTTCTCCAACTTTACCGAAGTTTTATAATCATTAAAAAAACTTCTCATATACAGGTAGTGGATCTGACTTTGGCTTAAATGGTTCTTATCAAGGTCAGTCGAATGTTTTTTCATTTGTTCGTATTCTTCTACAAACTCATCGTCTAGATACTGCAGGGCTCTTTGAATACTTGATTCAAGATTTGATTGTTCAAAGGCAAAGGCCACTTGCAATTTTTTAAGATGGCCCAAGCCGGTAACAATGTGTTGGGTAATGGTACGGTTATCAGGGCCATTTTGAAACCAAGCCCATGCTCCGGAAGCCTTTTGATTTTGAACCAATTTGGCCAAAGTAGTGGTCTGTTGCGCTTTTAGATTGTTGAGTTCAAAAAGTAGTGCGATTCTTTTTTTCTGTTCGCTTTCTGATTGGGCGTCACGCAACCAAGGGGTTTCTTGAATCAAAAGTGATTTAAGCTCTTCATTTTTCTCCAGATTGCTTTTGAGGGCACCGGTTCCTTTCCATTGCTCAAAAACATTTTTCATTCTAGGGTTCGAGTTGATGATGTGGCTGGCCAATGTATTGGCATAAAACCTAGAAAAAATCTGTTCGCTACATTCATATGGATATTCCATAAGGTAGGGCAGGGCCTGCACGGCATACCAAGCCGGGTTGGATGTCACCTCTAAAGTCAGTTTATGATGTTCGAGAGAGCTCGAGGAATTTTCCTTTAATTTGGTCAACTCAAATTTCTTTGTCTCGTTACCTTTTACCCACATGGGCAAGGTTTCGGTGACCAGCATTCGGTTGGTAAGCACCGGTAATAAATTTTGCTCACCATCTGAATAATCTCCGGCCTTTGCCACGATTTTGTATTGTACGGCTTGTAAGCCTTCTGGTATCTGTAGTCGCCAGGATGCTTGAGTGTTTCCACTAGAATCTACCTTGAAATTTCTCTCTGTTGTTTCGGCTAAAAGCTGCGGAGTTAGGTCCTTACCATTAACGGCATCCGTCAGTTCTATATAGACGCTACCTGAAAGGGATTGATTGGTAAGATTGGCAATTTTAGTGCTAATTTGAATTTCATCTCCTTCCCGAAGAAAACGAGGAGCATTAGGAATGACCATCAACTCTTTTTGGGTAAGGGTTTCCATGGAGGTAACCGTGCTGTTCAAGTTCTTGGTATGCGCCAATAATTGGAGTTTCCAACGGGTGAGTGCTTCGGGGCTTGTAAAGCTGAAGCTGACATTACCTTCTTTATCGGTTTGCAAATGCGGATAGAAAAAAGCAGTTTCCTGCAGGTTGGTTCTGACGCTTACTACCGACAGGCCTTCTTTTTCTTCTGAAGAGGGTTCAGATGCATTTTCAACGCTGCTCTTTTCTTTTTTCGGACTTTGCCCCACTTGAACCACTTCTTCCAAAGCTTGACCGGCCATATCGGCTTCGGCGTCCATCGCTGCCATAGCTACAGGAGCAGACTTTGAAACCATTCCCCTCATTCGCATATTATAACCTCCGCTGAAGTAAAGGCCGAAAAAATTTAAGCCATCGAATCCTTGTGATTTGTAATGGTACAGGTCATTATCCAAATACGTTCTAAAAGAACTATTGCCAAAACTTGTATGGGCGTTGGCATACGATTGGGAATAGTAAATGGGCCTGTAAAGCGGGTTGAAACTCCACGAATGTGGTCTGAAAGCATCCAGCGAAGCGTCGTACATACTGGCCAATAGTTCCGAACTTATTTGGTCACCATTAGGTCCTTTTATTTTAAAAGACCAACTCTCTTCGCTTCCTGGAGCAATTTTATCCCTGAAGGTCAGTGTTTCTATTTCTAAATCCGTTTTTGGATAAGGAACCGAAATCAGTAAAGAGCCAGATTCGAAAGAATTATAGGCCGCATAAGTGTAATTAATGGCAAATCCGCCTAAATCGGCTTCATCAATTTTCACTTTGAAGGTCTTGCTATTTCCGTTCAGCGTAATGATACGTTCATCAACTTTTTTACCGTCTTTTTCGACAAATACAGAAACGCTCAAATCATCGGCATTACTCGAGAGAGTGATTTCTGCGGTATCACCTATTTCGTAATTTTCTTGGTCAGTACTTATATCAAAAAGTTGATTATCGGCAACAACTTTATCTTTTTCGCTATGTAGGGTTGTGAATGCTTTATCATTTACTTCGTTGCCAAATTTATCTTTGGTTTCAAGCTGTAATACATACTTTCCAGAGGTCCATTTTTGAATGCCTTCCAATTGAATCTTGGTGGTTTTTTCAGTATCAAAATTCAGTTCTTTAACCACTTTACCCATTGGCCAGTTTCTGAAATCTTGTTCATCTTTATAGGCATCGTGAGGAAAAAGCTCTTTAAAATCTTCTTTGTTCCAATTTTGATAGTCAGGTGCTGGCCAAGGTCTTTGCCTTAAAACGTAGTTGGGCGCAGACAATTTGTAAATCTTTATAATCCCTTTCACGGGCACGAACTCCCCATTTAGATTGGTAGTACTGATGGTTAAATTGGTTGTTTTTGGGTCTTTTTGGAGGTTCTCAGCAACCTGAATTTGTGCGTTTAGGGAGTGATAGCCTACTTTTACGGTCTGCGAGGTACTCTGTGTCTCTCCATTAATGTCCGTTACATCGGCTGTGATTTCATATTCAAAAGTTGGTAGGGAGGACTTAGGAACGGAAGCATCGGGTAAGGCTTTAAAGGTAATGTGATAATTCCCGTTGGCATCCGTAAGGGTCTCACCATGGGTAATCTCTTGTTCGGAACCTCTGAAAATAGGACGTGACCAATAGTACCACCTAGGAAATTGAACCGTACGTTTAACTTTATAAGTGACTTTGGCCTGGGTGATGTTGCTTCCGGCATAGGACTGTGCCTTTCCGGTAACGGTCACGCTGTCATTTACTTTATAGGTTTCTTTAACAGGATTGAAATTGGTTTGAAATTTTGGTCTTTTATATTCCTCCACTGAAAAGGTGGTATATCCATCCAGATTTAAATTTTCCCCGTCCGCCTCAAGACTGAAGCTGCCGGTCAAAACAGAGGTAGGAATGATAAATTCTCCTGAAAATGAACCAAATTCATTGGTCTTGGCTTTTTGCGTGCCAAGGGTTTGTCCGTTTACATCTATGAGGTTTACATTGACCATGGTATTGGTCAGTACAACAGATTTCTCATCCTTGGTAGAAATGGCAATTCCTTTGTAATGGAGTGGCTGCCCAGGTCTATAAATACTTCGGTCCGTAAAAAGGAAGCATCGGTAGTCTTCCGAAATTTCGTTCTGCTCGTAAGCTTCATTTATGTAATACTCTCCAAATACCGCTATTTCGTCTCCGTATTCGACCTCAATTTTCACATTGCTCCAATACTCTTTTGTTGGTGAAACGGTCACCCTTCCCATGGCATCCGTGGTTGCCGTCTTTTGCATTTTAGGTTGGTTGTAGTTTTTTAAATAACTGAAGTTAACCTTGGCGCCCACAAGAGGCTTTCCGTTAATTCGATTGATGAACTGGTAAGAAGTTTCCTGATTTTTCTTGGTTTCTACCACGGCAATATCTGTAACCTGAATTTCACTGAATCCAAAGGTGTTGCTTTCTCCAAGGGTGGTAGCAAGTATGATGTATCTACCGTTCACTAGGGGCGGCAGCTCAATTTCAATGCCGTGTTGCTGATAGTCCCCTTGATTTTTTAGCGTGGCCGACCAACTTGTTTCTGTTTTTAAGTTTTGAATGAAGGAAAGCCGTTTTTCCTGCGGATGGATTTTCTGAAGTGCTTCCAATTCCTTCTCCGAAATTTTGTGGGCCGAAAGCTTTAGACCTTTTATATTCTTATACTTGACCAGTAAGCGGGCGGTTTTGTTGGTAGGCAAGAATTTTTCAGTAGTCAACTGTAAACTTTCTGCTTTTACTTGCGATTGTAGCGCTTTGCATTTTTCGGCTCCATAACTATCCGGAAATTTTGCCAATACCTGCTGACAGATTTCGATGGCTTCTTTTTGTTTCCACTGAGCATCCGGATTGTTTTCCGGTTTATAGGCATTACCTTGGTTATGAAGCTGCTGGGCAATTTCATACTGGTACAAGGCGGAAACTTCATGGTGTTGAAGGCTTTCGGCAGTATTTTTCAATACCTCTACATATCTTTCCTCCTTCTTTTCAAATACGGCGTTCTGAAAGATGAATTTTAAGCGTTCAATATCTACATGGGCCAAAGCGGACGGCTCCGGATCTTGAAAATGGAATTGCACTAAACCTTGAAAGGTCTGCAATGCCTTCAACTGAAGAGATGTAGAATCTTTGGATGAAATGGGCCTTTGCGCAAAATCATATGCCTCGCAAAGCAAATTCTCATTAGTAATTTCAAATTTATAGGAAGGTTGATTGATACTGTTTTCACTGGTTTTATAAAAATCAAGGGCATTGTAAGCCAATAAATCGTACAGCGTAGGCCGGTATTTTTCTGAATTTTCCTGTTTATGTATAATGGCATCAAAATCCTTTAAACTGGCGTTCTGAAGTATTTTGCTCTCTTTGAGACTTTTTTCAAAATGGTAGGTGATTTCAGAGAAAAGCGTGGTTACGTCCCAAGTTCTAAAATCTTCAGGGTTTACTTTTGAAGTGGTTTCCGTTCTGTTATAGATTCTATATCTATTTTGCTGAACATACTGCCAATACAAATTGGCCAAATAGCTATGGAGAATATTCTTGGTAGGGGAAGTCGCTTTATCTATTTCCTCCTTAAAATCTTGAATAATCTTTAATTGCGCCTCTTCCTCCAAAACCAAGGCATACTTAGAAGCGTAGAGCAATGCTTTAACAGTTTGTGGGCTGTTGTTTTCCTTTTGGGATTTTGCCTGAATACCCTGAACCACTTTATAGGCCGATTGGGTAAGTTGCTCCATTTCAAGCTTGTCTACCTGCTTCCAAAGTTGCTCGTATGATTCGCCTTTTTGTGCTTGAGACATTTGTGAAAAGATTATAAGGGTCAAGATTATATTGAAATATTTCATATATCTAAAATTACGGGATAAAACTGCTCAAAATCGATGCCAATTGAAATTTTAAATGAGCAAAAGAGGGCGATAAATGAGGGAAAACGGACTTTCAATTAGTGCAATACATGGTAAAGCTCTAGATTAAATGAGTCAAGAAAAATCGGATTAAGAAACTTATGAACTTCAACGAGAGACTAGTTTTGTTGAAAATTCTAACCCCCCGATAATCATGGATAATTTTTTAGGTTCCTGGGCTACTTCGCTCAAATCATCATTGGTCTTACTTTTTTTTCTCGTATCCTTACTGATAATAGCTTCCTACACCTAGAGGCTTTTTAACAATCCGCCGTCAATTGGAATTTGTGTACCGGTAATATAAGCGGCATTGTCCGAAGCCAAGAAGGTGGCTAAGTAACCATATTCCTTTGGGTTACCAATTCGTTTTACGGGAACCTTCTCTTCCATATCGGCTCTTACCTCGGATTGGTCAATTCCTAATTGCTCCGCCTTTTTTGCATTCAGCTGGGCGATTCTTTCGGTATCAAAATAACCGGTTAGCACGCTGTTCACCGTAATGTTGTAGGGTCCCACATCTGAGGCCAATGATTTGGCCCAGGTGACCACAGCGGCGCGAATGGTATTCGAAAGCGCCAAATAGGAAAGAGGCTCTTTTACTGATACCGAAGCAACATTGATAATACGTCCCCATTTGGTTTTCTTCATCTGCTCCAGTGCTAATTCGGTCGTGAAAACCACCGATTTAAATAGGAGGTCAAACGCTTGTTGATAATCGTCCGTATTTTTCTCTAAGGTATTTCCTGCAGCGGGCCCTTGCGTATTGTTCACCAAAATATCCACTGAATTATTCGCAAAATATTGGGAAATCGTCTTTTTATATCCTTCCAAATCTGAAAAATCAACTTTCAAAAATTGATGCGATTGCCCTTGGTCCGTTGGCAATTCCGAAACAATTTGCGCCAGTTTATTTTCACTACGGGCCATTAGGGTAACGCTGGCACCGCTTTCCGCCAATTGTTGTGCGATGGCCTTACCGATTCCACCACTGCTACCTCCAACCAATGCTTTTTTATTCTCAAGGGATATATTCATGATTCTATCAACTAATTTTATTTGTATTCTTCCCGAACGGGACTAAAAACATCCATGAGTTTACAGGCGGTAAGCGCCTTTCCGCTATGTACGGCGAATGATGGGATTACCACCACATCATTTGGGTTGTAAATTTTAGTGACCCCATCTACCGTGAACTCAAATTGGCCTTCAAGCACCTGCATAACCTGTTCATGCTCATGCGAGTGCTCTGGTACTTGAGCCCCTTTTTCAACATTCCAGTACGCAATGGAAAGTTTTTCACCATGAATCATTTTTGCATGGTAGCCTGGCATTATTTCTTTTACGGGTATGTGTTGAAGATTGTAATTCATAGAGGTATTTTCTGCCTCTAAGATACGTGAATGAGTAACCAATAACGAAAAACCACAACGATATTATCGCTGGGGTTTTTAGAAAGTCAATTAATATTTTAGTTCCACTGGACCACTACCAATTCGCAGCGACGGTTCCACTCATGGTCTTCTTCGGTACAGCTGTTTTCGGTTTCACAGTGCACAATAGGTTGTGACTCTCCATAGCCTTTTGAAATGACCCTTTCTTTATCAATACCATTTTTGACCAAGTACTCTTTGGCGGCATCGGCCCTTTTTTGGGAAAGTTCCCGGTTGTAATTACTATTACCTCGAATATCGGTATGAGTTCCTATTTCCAGTACCATACCCGGGTGATCTTTCATTATTTTCACCACTTTATCCAAACGTGCCCTGGTTTCTCTTCGTAAATACCACATGCCATAATCAAAATGGATTTCGCCGGTTTGCAGTAGGGTACGTTCGTTATCTTTTACAATCCCCTCTTCTTGAGCAATGATTTTTTCTATTTCTTTTCTTCTTTGCTTTTGGGCCTTTTCTTGTGCTATGGCCTGCTTTTCTTTTTGTTCTGCTTCTTTCTTTAAACGTACTTTTTCTTTTCTAAGTTTTTCTTGCTCAGCCTTTACTTCTAATTCTTTAATTCGTTTGGCCTCAGCAATAGCTTTTTTCGCTGCCTCCTCCTTTTCTTTTTGAAGAGCAATAGCTTTTTGCTTGGCAATCTCTACTTCCGATAACAATGCCAGGGAAGCATCTTTGACTGCTTTCCGCTTTTTGTCCGTTACAATACTTTTAGAAGCGGTTTCGTATCCTTTTTTTGTTGCCGTAATTTTATAGTTCGATGCGCATTCTACCGAAAACTTAAAGGAACCATCCACTGAGGTTGTTAAACTTTCCATGGAAGCTGCTCCTAATTTTACCAGTTCTACTTTGGCATTTGCTAATGGTTGGTTGGTGGTTTTGTCAGTAATGATGCCTGCAATGAATTGCATACAATCCTCTATAACCAAAGGTTTGGTTTCTTTAAAGGAATAGATGTCATCACTTCCTTTGCCTGTAGGTCTGTTGGACGAAAAATACCCACTTTTACTGTCGGTGTTCAAGGCCAATGAAAAGTCGTCATAGCCACTGTTTACTGGGAACCCTAGGTTGTTTGGTCTTTGCAGTTCTCCATCCTTCATTTCCGATTTGAAAATATCTAGCAATCCGTACCCGGGATGCCCATTGGAGGCGAAATAAAGGTTGCCCTCAGCATCTATATGTGGAAACTGCTCTTTTTTGTCAGTATTGATGTTAGCTCCCAAGTTGACTGGGTTGCCATAATCGTCTTTCTGAATATCCACATAATAAAGGTCAAAACCTCCTTTTCCACCTTCACGGTCCGACGAGAAATAGAGTTTGGTTTCATCCGGACTTAATGCAGGATGCTCTGTTGAAAAGTCATATCCGTTAAAAGGAAGCTCCTCAATATTCTTCCATTCCTCCTCTACCCATTCCGCTTTGTAAAGCTTAAGATGACTTATTTTTTCATCGGTTTTTTGTTTGCTATTTCGGGTAAAGTATATGGTTTTTCTATCCTTGGTTATGGCAAAAGTTCCTTCGTGTAAATTGGTGTTTATCCTTTTGGAAAAGCTTTTACTTATGGTGTCACCTAACGTTAATTGTTCTAAAGGATGACTGTAAAGATCCAAATAGTTCTGATTGTTCCATCGGTACGACTTAGACAGCATTTGATCACTTTTCTTAGAAGCCGCATAAACTAACATCGAATCGATTACTGCCGCACCAAATTCTGATGATTCGGTATTCAAAGGGAGATTTTCAATTTTAAATCGGTCGCCAATTGCCGCTATGTTATCAAGATAAGTTCTTTGACTCTTAATTAAAGCTGCCTTTTCAGGGTGCCCATTTTCGCTGTAATAGGCAATTAATACCTCGTCTGCTTGCTCGTCCTCACCAATGGCTTTTAAAGACTGGCTGAGCTTGAAATAATAAGTCTCATCCAGTTTATCACCATAATGGTTCGCTAAATAATGGTACCAGCGTGCGGCCGATTTCATCTGAAAAGTATGGTAGTAGGAATCCGCTAGATTTTTAATGAGTTGCGAACTTTTGTTTTTTGGCAAGAGTTCTTCGTACAGCGAAATGGCATCGGCATAATAGGCCCTGCTAAAATACAGGTCGGCTCGTTTGATATCTGCCTGGGCGCATACACTTGTAAAAGAACCCAGAACTATAAGTAAGAACAATAACTTCTTCATATTAATAAAATCTGGGGGATTTGTCATAGCCTTTGCCAAGCCCTAAAAGGTCAAGGTCAAAAAGCACGAATATTTCATGGGAACCGGAGCTATAATCGCTTAAGTTCGATAAGGTATAGTCATAGGCATAGCCAATTCTCAAAGAAGGAAGAACGGCAATATTGAACATGGCACTCACAGAATCTTCCAAACGATAAGAGAGTCCGCCTTCAATGCGGTCATAAAATAGGGCATTGAGCGAAAAGTCTGCTGTTAACGGAGCTCCTTCCACAATTTTCGCTAATACCGATGGTTTCAATTTAATATCGTTATTGAGTTCGTAAACGTAACCCGTCATAGCGAACAGGTGTATTTTTTCAGAACCTATCCGGTTGATTCCATCCCTGTTTTCCAAATGTTTTGAAGTCAATAAGTTTGGAGCTGAAAGACCAAAATAGAATTGCTGCCTGTTATAAAAAGCGCCTACTCCAATGTTAGGATAAGTGTTGTTCAGGTTGTCATTGAAAGCTTGATCATCTTGAAATTCTGGAAGCATAAAACCATTGAAATTGGTTTCAAAGGTGGTGAAGCCTCCTTTTAAGCCTAAAGAGAGGTTGCTATTTTCGGTAAGTTTTAAAATATAGGCGAAATCTGCATAAATATTATTTTCCTTTAAGGCGCCATCTCCAATATCATCCTTGACCAGAGAGATACCCATTTCTATATTGGAGCTTACCGGAGCATGAGCAAAAAAGGTAAGTGTCTCGGGGGCACCTACCGCATTCTTCCATTGCGAACGGTACAGGCCTCCAAAATTCAATCGACCCAAATCGTTTGTCGTATATGCCGGGTTGACCACACTCATGTTATACATGTATTGTGTATACTGAGGATCCTGCTGTGCAAACACCCATGACTGGGCTAGAAGCAAGAGGCCAACTATCTTTATGATTTGTTTTTTAAACATGCAATCTGTTTTTTTAGAAGATTAGCGGTTGAGGTATAACCTTCCTTGAATTGGTTGGTGACCATCTTTGTTGTAATTAATAACATAGAAATAAACACCGTTGGGAGCGGTTTTTCCTTCTTCTGAGCCATCCCACGCAGGGTTGGAGCGGTCTCCTTTAAAGAGTGTTGCACCGTATCTGTTTAGAATTTCCAAGGTGAATTCAGGAAAAATAATTTCTATGTTGGGAACAAAAAATGAATCGTTTCTACCGTCACCGTTTGGTGAGAAGCCATCGGGAATAAAAAACCCATAATCTTCGGGGTCGCAATTGGTAAGGTCTACCGTAACGGCATTTCTTTCGGGATTCATACAACCGGTGTCAGGGTTGAAGCTTACGGCATAATAGGTTGTTTCCGACTGTAAAAGCGTTTGGTCATCTAACGGATTGCCTTCCTCAGGTGTATCATACCAAAGCACTTCATAAGGGTTGTCTCCCTCTATCGAACGCAGGTCGTTAATAGTTGGGTTATCTAAACCGCATAGGGATAGGATCGTAAATTCTAAAGATGCCGGTTCCAAGCCATAGACAGTTGGAACTATTTCTACCCTGTCCGTGCTGCTACAACCGTTCGGTTCGGTATTAGCGGCAAAGTAGCTGGTGCCGTCTACCAAAAGTGTAGTGTTGTCTAACGGACTACCACCAGTGGCATTGGCGTACCAAGTTATGGTTCCGTTAGCAGAAACTGATGGATTCAAATCTAAAACGGTCGCCTGTTCCGAAGCACAAAAAGTTGGGTTGGTATCCACAGCCATTGGCCTCACAGGGTCCAATAGGTTGACAACTACACGAATTCTATCAGAACCTTCGCAGTTATTGTTGGGGTCTGTATTCGAGATAAAATAATTTGCTCCATCAACTAATTCTGTATCCAATGGTAATATATCCATATCGGACTCCGTAGCATAAAAAAGGATTTCCCCGTTGGCAGATACTTCAATATCGGCCAAGGTTGGGAGCGCCCCGCTAAATTCGTTCAAACAGAAATTCTGATTCTCTTCGGCTACAGGTAAGGCTGGTATTCCTTCGATAGCGAAATTTTCACTCTCTTCAAATTCAAAAGTGGTTCTACAGGCGGTAGTATCGTCTTGAATGCTTCTCACACTAACTGTGTAGTTTCCTTGCTCCAATGAGGCAACATCCAAATCATAAGATGCTGTACCGCCCGTAAAATTGATAGTGTTTTCCAACACTACCAGACCTGTACTTTGGCTAACAACATCATAAGTAATATTATAATCACCATCGGCAAGGTTGGGTGCATCAATTTGAACATCAATTTGAGTTGCATTACATGAATTATCTACCCCGAGGTCAAGAACAATATTAGTGGGAGGTGGAACTACGTTGAAGCTGCTGGTAATATCACAACCCAAAGTAAAACCGCTTTGAACCGTAAAGGAGATATCATAGGAACCTGCTTCCGGTAATTGGGTTGATGGGATATCAAAACTTGCGCTTCCTGAACTAAAGGCAACGTTGGGCATACTAAAGTTGGAATCCGTATTGTCTGAATCCGTAATGGTATAATCAACATCATAATTTCCTTGGGCCAAACTTAGTGATGCATCGTAAATATTGCTCAAGGATATAGGGATATCACTATCGATACAACTGTCCGTAGCCATTGCATTGGGGTCTGTTACAATAAAATCTACTGGGGGTACCTGAATATCAGGGCAAACTTCGGCTCCCAAAGATTCGATGCTAATGGTGATTACTTCATTCATGGGCACGGTACTTGCATCAATATCAAAATAACCTGTACCATTATTTGCCAAGACTATCGACGTGGTAGCACTAAAAGTTCCGCTAAGGGATGACAATGAATAATTGCCGCCGTAAGTGCCATCTTCAATTAAAGAAGTGTTGTAAGTATCTAATACGACTCTATATTCTGTTGGTCCTGCACAAAAATTAGTTGCAGCCATGGTACCTTGTAAAGTAGGTAAAATGATAATGTCCACAGATGTCTGACTGATGGTACAAACTGCGTGCGAAGGATACACTGTATAGGTAAACGTATAAGTTCCTGGTCCGTTATTGTCCCTTATAGCTTGAACATCCACCGTATTATCGGTAAGGTCATCCAGTTGATGGGTCGAAGGCCCTTCTGACCAAGTTCCATTGATATCCTCATCCATTAAGAGCGTATTGAGGTTATAGTTTGTCATACCCGATAAATCTTCTGAGTTGCAAACAGTAAGCGCTGAACCCACACCGGAATTGGCCGGGCGTTGTACCTCCAAAATCAAACTTACCTGTCTGCTGGGGCATGTGCCTACGGCGGGTACGGTATGTGTAAATTCGTAGATTCCTACGCCGGCATCAGCGGCATTGAAAAAATTTTGTGTAAGATGGTCTCCTGCTCCAGGCGTAACGGCGGCCCATGTACCATTAAAGTCTTGAAACTTACCGTCCGTCTCGTCGCCAATAAAACTATGAAGGTTTACGGCAGGGTTATCTCCACAGGCATCTGCACTACCGTCAATATTGTCCTCCCCCGGATAACCACCAAGGATAACCGTGATCACCGCGCTTTCCCCACAAGCGTCATTGGTATAGGTAAATTCATGGAAGCCAGAGTTTTTAACGTCCCAAAGGTTTACGATACCGGTATTTCTGTCCAAGGCAAAGAAATTGGCAGGGTCGTTCGTGGACCAGGTTCCTCCAGGTGTAGGGGTGCCGCCTAATTGCGCGAATAGATCAAAGGTTTTGTTATTCTCATCTGTGTCTTTATTACAGACGGTGACGGAGTTATCGGTCCCGGCGCACTGGGAGTAACTTTTAGTGCTTCCAAAAGCCAAAATCAAAAATATAGTCCATTTAAAATAAGACTCTTTTTGGAGGAAATATGTCATGGTAGGTTGTTTAAGGCCAGATTTCTCCTGCCTAATCGTAGGCAAAACTATCGGTATGTGAAATGAAGAACGAAAAAATGTTGTCAATCAGCCATTTTGAAAGGTGAATCTTACAATATAAGTGGACTGTATTAATGAAAATATGCATTTTGTCGATGAATCATAGCCTTTTGGAGGATTTTGAGGTTGTAATGCGAAAATTTTAGAATGAATCGTCTTCACAACTTCAATACCTATATTTGCGTAAACATTTTTTTAATGCAGATTCATTTTATAGCCATTGGCGGAAGCGCCATGCACAATTTAGCCTTGGCACTTGAGCATAAAGGATATACAATAACAGGTAGCGACGATGTCATCTTTGAGCCTTCAAAAAGTAGGTTACAAGAAAAGGGATTGCTACCGGAAGCGTTTGGGTGGTTTCCCGATAAAATCCATCAGGGTCTTGATGCCGTTATTTTGGGCATGCATGCAAAACCTGATAATCCAGAGTTGTTAAAGGCTCAAGAGTTGGGACTTACCATTTACTCCTATCCCGAGTTTCTTTACGAGCAGAGTAAACATAAGACCAGGGTGGTTATTGGGGGTAGCCATGGTAAAACCACTATTACCTCAATGATTTTGCATGTGCTGAATTATCATGATATTAAGGTGGATTATATGGTAGGGGCACAGCTAGAGGGTTTTGACCGCATGGTGCATTTAACCGAAGAAAATGATTTCATCGTATTGGAGGGCGATGAGTATTTATCATCACCTATTGACCGAAGACCGAAATTTCATCTTTATAAGCCTAATATTGCACTGCTAAGCGGAATTGCTTGGGACCATATCAACGTTTTTCCCACCTTTGAAAATTATGTGGAGCAGTTTCAGATTTTTGTAGATGGAATTGTGAAAGGAGGTAGCATAACGTATAATGAGGAAGACGAAGAAGTTAAAAAGGTCGTAGAGGCTTCTGAAAATCCGATTCGTAAATTGCCTTACCGTACTCCTGAGTACTCCCTTGAAAATGGTGAAACGCTATTGGAAACTCCCGATGGGCCAATGCCAATTGAAGTATTTGGCAAGCACAATTTAAGTAATTTGGCCGGTGCAAAATGGATTTGTCAGAATATGGGGGTGGATGAAGAAGATTTTTACGAGGCCATAGCCACATTTAAAGGGGCTTCCAAAAGACTGGAAAAAATTGCGGAAGGCACTACTTCTGTGGCCTATAAAGACTTTGCCCATTCGCCTAGTAAGGTAGCGGCAACCACTAGAGCGGTAAAAGAGCAGTACCCCGATAGAAAATTAATTGCTTGTTTAGAACTGCATACCTATAGTAGTTTTAACCCCGAATTTTTAAAGGAATATAAAGGAGCTTTAGATGCGGCTGATGAAGCCATTGTTTTCTATTTGCCGGAATCCGTAGCTATAAAGAAGCTAGAGCCTGTTTCTCCCGAACAGATTAAGGAAGCTTTTGAAAGAAGTGATTTGCAGATTTTTACAGAGGCAAGTTCGTTCCACAATCGCATATATGCTTCCGATTTTGATAATTCTACTTTGTTATTGATGAGTTCGGGTAATTACGGCGGTTTAAGCCTCCGAGAAGTCATGCAAAAAATTGAAGCTTAAGCCCAACTGCCAAATTTCAAGTAACGGAGAATTGTATTTAGTGTTTATCTTTATCCTATGCAGGAAGAAAAAAAGTCTTTTTCCATTAAAAACTGGTCAGATGATGACAAGCCTAGGGAGAAGTTGGTACAAAAAGGGCGATCCGTCTTATCCGATGCAGAGCTTATAGCTATATTAATTGGTTCTGGTAGCAGAAATGAAAGTGCCGTGGAACTCTCCAAAAGAATTTTGGCTTCTGTGGAGAACAATCTAAATGAATTGGGAAAGCTCTCCATAAAGCAACTAATGTCCTTCAAGGGTATAGGGGAAGCAAAAGCCGTTACCATTGCCGCAGCCTTGGAAATTGGAAGGAGGAGAAGGGGAGAAGAGGCCCTGGTTGTTTCAAAAATCACCTGTAGCCGCGATGCCTACGAAATTTTGCAACCTTTGATAGGAGAACTGGAGCACGAAGAATTCTGGATTCTTTATTTGAACAATTCCAACAAAGTGTTGCACAAAGCTCAATTGAGCAAAGGAGGTTTGACGGGTACTTTGGTCGATGTTCGTATTGTTATGAAACAAGCCCTTGAATTAGGGGCAGTGGGCTTGATATTGGCCCACAATCATCCTTCCGGCACTTTAAGGCCAAGTACACAAGACAAGAACATTACCCAAAAATTAAAGCGGGCCGCAGAGGCTTTGGATGTGAAAGTTTTGGATCATATCATCGTCACCCAGAGAGATTATTATAGTTTTGCTGATGAGACTATATTGTAAAGAAGGTCCTATATAAAACAAGCCTCTTAAACTAGTTATGTTATTAATCTACACCCATAAAATTACGCCTCGCCTTACATATACCATGAGGCAACTATTTACGCGTATTTTAGGTGTGGAAATTACCTTTACGACCAAAGTAGAGGATTTTATTAAGCATTCCGGAGCTAAAATTACCTACACCAAACAAGCACTTCAGAATGAATTTTTCGTAAGAAGTAATGACCTTTTGTTTGAACAGGGTATCAACGATTTTCAAATTACCGTAAGGGATTGGGATGGAGTACCATGTTTTTTTAGTGCCGGTGAACGTAGTAATCTCCCCTTTGATATTTTCTCTGCCAGCTTTTATCTATTGAGTAGATACGAAGAGTATTTGCCCCATGTAAAGGATGTTCACGGTAGGTTTCCTCCCAAGGAGAGCTTGGCGCATATGAATAATTTTTTGAGACTTCCAGTAGTGGATATTTGGGCATATCGCCTAAGGGAAATGCTGTTGGAGAAATTTCCCGGTTTGGAATATACATCTCGTGAATATAAGTACACCAGCTTAATTGATGTAACAACTTCCCATAGTTACGCATACAGGGGTTTGGTGCGGAGTGTTGCAGGATTGTTTTATGATTTAGGAACTTTAAAATTAAGAAGGGTTGCCGATCGTGTAAAAGTGTGGTTCAATTCCCAAAGTGACCCCTATGACAATTTTGAATACTTGGTGGACCTTCATAAAAAATTGGATCTAAAAAGTATTTTTTTCTTTCAGTTTGCGGCATATTCAACCTATGACAAAAATGTATCGCCCAACCACAACAAATTTAGGTATCTGATCAAATCCATTTCTGATTATTCTACAGTAGCCTTGGCCGCCTCCTATAGTTCTTTTTCTAATGTAGAGTTGCTAAAAAAGGAACGTAAAGATTTGGCAGGTGTAATCAACAGGTCGGTAGATGCTTCTAGAATGCGATACAACAGAATACAAATTCCTCAAAGCTACCGTGATTTAATAGAAGCTGAATTTACGGATGACTATACCATGGGATATACCCACGAACTAGGTTTTAGGGCGGGAACCTGTAGTACCTTTTACTTCTACGATATTAATTTGGAAATACAGCAGCCCATTAGGGTGCATCCTTTTGCCGTACATGATTATGCCCTCAATAATTTTAAAACCAAGGAGGCCATGCTGGAAGGGGTAAACGGTATTTATCAGCAAGTAAAAAATGTAAAGGGGGAGTTTCTGTCCATTTTCTCAAATGAATTGTTGGGAGGTAAAGTGAACAGGGTTGATTGGAAGGATTTTTACGCACAATTTATCAAGAGATTCAATGTTTAGAGATACCATAACCGATGTTTTTTTCGATTTGGACCACACCCTGTGGGATTTTGAAAAAAATTCTGCACTTACTTTTGAAAAGATTTTGGTCAAAAATGAAATTTCGATTCAATTAAGTGATTTTTTAGAAGTTTATATTCCCGCCAACTTGGCCTTTTGGAAATTATATCGCGAGGAAAAAATCACCAAAGAGGAATTAAGGTACCAAAGGTTAAAAACGGTTTTTGATGATTTAAAATATTCGCTTCCCGATGATATCATTCATAAAATGGCTTCGGATTATATAGATAATCTTTCAACCTACAATCATTTGTTTCCTCACACGGTAGAGATTTTGGAGTATCTCAGACCCAATTATAGATTGCACATAATTACCAACGGTTTTCACGAAGTACAGAATAAGAAGCTCAAAAATGCGGGTATATCCCACTACTTTGAACAAGTTATTAATTCGGAAATGGCAGGGGTAAAAAAGCCCAATCCTTATATTTTTAAGTTGGCCTTGGAAAAAGCGGGTACCTATTCCCAAAAGTCATTGATGATAGGGGACAGTTTAGAGGCAGATATTCAAGGAGCATTGGCAGTTGGTTATAAGGCTTTGCACTTTAATGCCCATAAGGAACCAAAGCATCACCATTGTGAAATGATTGATGAACTTATTGAAATAAAATCTTTTTTATAGAGTTATATAGGTGTGACCCCTAGGGCCTTTAAACCCTCTTAGGTGATACCATGAAAATACTCTATAAGTACATTCTAACTTTTATCGTTCTAATATCCTCTGTCACCTCATGTGTTGAGGAGCAGGATTTTGACCAATATGATGATATTTCGGTGACTCCTACCTATGAGGCAAGTATGCTGTATGTAGAAGCCCCGGAAGAAATGGTAAACCAGGCTCCAAGTAATCAAGTATTCATTCAAAACTTCAATTTTGATGCCTTTAGTTATAAAACCTTTGCAGAAAGGGTTTTGGACGGTTCTATCACTTATATCATTGAAAATACTACTAGTAAGCCATTGGAGATTATGGTGGAGTTTTTAGATGATCAGGGCAATGTTCTGGGGCCTGTGGAGCGTTTTGATATAGACCCGGCTCCCACGGCAGTATTGCAACGGGAAGTTGCTTATGGTGACGCAGGACGTCCTATAGATATAATTACCAATACTTCTAGTATTCGTGTGAGTACCACCAATTTAGGTGATACTACAAGCGTCTCCAATGAAGATGATCCCAAAATCATTGTGAAATCAAGCGCTAAATTTAGAGTACGCCTTAAATGAATCTAAGTAATACCATATTCATAATGCTACTTTTGGTAGGTTATTTGGTTCATGCACAGAACAAACAGCTCTTGTATGATTTTACTGAAATTCCCCAAGCGGCGATGGTCAACCCTGGTGTGGAAACAGATTTTCAATGGTACTCGGGCATTCCTGCTTTATCCGGAATATCTATACAGGCCGGTTCCAGTGGGGTTTCTGTGGATGATATTTTTGCCAATGATGGCCTGGATATTAATGATAAAATACGAAACAGGGCCATTTACGGGATGGATGTAAGGGATGAGCTCAGCGGCACTTTTCAAATTGAATTCTTAAACGTTGGATTTAGGGGCAAAAATCCAGATCTCTTTTACAATGGTGGAATGTATTTAGAAGGGGATGCCATTGGCTATTGGTTTCGTGATTATGCTATTTTGGCTTATGAGGGTAATGCGGATAGGCTTGATGAGGCCTTTGATTTGGGTCACCTTAAAACAAGAGGGGAGTTGGTCAATGTTTTGCATTTTGGTGTAAACAAACAAATGGGTAACGGACTCACCATTGGAGGGAGGGCCAAGATTTATTCCAGTATTTTTGATTTTAACTCTACAAGAAACAGTGGTAGTTTTGTCACCAGTGAAGGTCAAAGTAATATTTACGTTAGCACACTGCAAGCCAATATGAGGCTAAGGACATCTGGCTTAAATTCTTTAAAGGATTCCTATGACGAAGATAACACTTCAGCAACGATAATTAAGAGAGCTCTTTTTGGAGGGAATTTAGGGGTTGGGTTTGATGCTGGCTTTACCTATCATTTGAACGAACAATTAACCGTTACCGGAAGTCTTTTGGACATTGGCTTTATTTACCATTCCAATGATGTAAAAACCTATAGTTTACAGGGAAAAACTACCCTAGAAGGGGTGGAAGTAATTCTTCCGGATGCCTTTGATGATCCAAATACTGATTTCTGGGAAGATTTGGTAGATGAGGTGGAAGAATTTGTACCTTTTGAGGATAATGCGAGGAGTTATGTAGCTTTTAGGCCAACCAAATTATATGCCTCTATACGATATAATTTTGGAGAGCCCGTAGAGAGTAGAGCAAATTGCGACTGCGGACCGTATAGTTCAAATGGTGCAGGAAATAGGGCTAAATATGTGAATGGTGTGGGAGCACAACTTTATGCTATTAGCAGGCCTAGAGGTCCGCAAGCTGCTTTAACTGCATTCTATCAAAGAAGATTCGGCAATTTTATGGCTTTAAAGATGGCCTACACCGTAGATAAATTTTCTTTTACCAATATTGGGTTGGGGGTAAACTTTCAGGCCGGACCTGTAAACTTCTATGCCATGGCAGATAATTTACTTTCCTATAGAAATATAGCTGCAAGTAATTATGCTTCTTTTCAGTTAGGATTAAATATTATATCTTGGGGGCAATAGGGAAGGGGTATCTTCTTAATTAGGTGCTAAATTAAAATTTGGCATGCTTTTTTCATCTTCCTTTGTAAAATCGATTAAAGAAAAAGATTGTGAAGCATTTTTTCCTGGCCTTTATTCTATTGGCGTTATTTCCAGTATTGACAAAAGCACAAGTTAATGACTACAAATTTGTAGTTGTTCCTAAAAAGTTCGATGGTTTTAAAAAGGAAAACCAATATCAAACCAGTACTTTGGTAAAGTACCTTTTTACGGAGGAGGGGTTTGAAACAGCATATGCAGATGATTTGCCTTTGGAGCTGAATGCCAATCGTTGCAAGGCGCTCTTCGTCAAGTTGCTGGATAATTCCAACATGTTCACTACCAAAACAAGTCTGGTGTTGGAAGATTGCCAAGGAAGGGAAGTATTTATGACTCAAGAAGGAAAAAGTAAGGAAAAGGAATATAAAGAATCTTTTGGGGAGGCCATAAGAGAAGCATTTATTTCAGTTAAGGGGCTTAATTATCAATATTCAAGTAAGGAGTTGAATTCGGATCTCGTAACGGTTAGTTATCGCAACGATGTTAAGAACGTGGAAGAAAAATCTAAACCTAAAAATCTGAATCCTATGGTAGAGCAGAAGGCTACCATCGAGGAACAAAGCTATAAAGACCACACACCTATACCATCGCCTTTGAAAAAGATAGACCAGTCCGTGGTCAATCAGTCAGCCACCCAGTCCGTTCAAAGCTATGAGAGCAAAACTCCGAAAACCACGGACGTAAAAAGTGAGGTTTCATCTGTTGCGGAGCCAATTTCCGGCACCCTATATGCCCAAAAACTAGAGAACGGATATCAATTGGTGGACAACACCCCAAAAATAAGGATGAAAATATTCGAGACATCTATGCCCAATTATTACTTAGCGGATGCCGATGGTCAATCTGGGGTAGTTTTTGAAAAGGATGGTAACTGGTTCTTTGAATATCAAAAAGAGGGAAAAACGGTAACCCAAGAATTGGAAATTAAGTTTTAGGGTTGTATTTGTCCTTCCAACGATTGGTGATAAATTCCTTAATTCCTTTTTCTCTAGAATTGTTTCCCGGTTCGTAAAAATTGGTGCCAATAATTTCTTCGGGAAGAAATTCCATATTCACAAAATTGTTCTGATAGTCGTGGGCATATTTATACTCATCGCCGTAACCAAGGTCTTTCATTAATTTGGTAGGAGCATTTCTAAGAGGCAAGGGTACACTTAAATCCCCAGTTTCACGAACTTTTTGCTGTGCTTTGTTTATGGCCATATAACTTGCATTGCTTTTAGGCGACGTGGCTAAATAAATAGCACATTGGCTTAATATGATTCGTGCTTCGGGATAGCCAACAGTAGTTACGGCCTGAAATGCGTTATTAGCTATCACCAAAGCAGTAGGGTTGGCCAAACCAATATCCTCGGAAGCAGATATTAGCAATCTTCTAGCAATGAACTTTACATCCTCCCCACCTTCAATCATTCTTGCCAGCCAATAAACGGCGCCATTGGGATCACTTCCCCTAATCGATTTGATAAAAGCCGAAATAATGTCATAGTGCTGTTCTCCGGTTTTGTCATAGAGAACCGTATTTTTTTGAACTCTGGCCAGCACTAATTCATTAGTAATTTCAATAGAATCACCATCAACGGAATTAATGACCAATTCAAAAATATTCAAAAGCTTGCGCCCATCACCTCCAGATAGTTTTAATAAAGCTTCGGTTTCCTTAAGGTCAACTTTTTTCTTACTTAGTAGGGAATCTTGCTTTAAAGCACGCTTTAGAAGATTTTCTAAATCTTCTTTTCCAAAGGCATTTAGAATATACACTTGACATCTTGATAAAAGTGCAGGGATGACTTCAAAACTGGGGTTTTCCGTAGTGGCGCCAATTAGGGTGACCCATCCTTTTTCCACGGCCGCCAAGAGGGAATCTTGCTGCGATTTACTGAACCTGTGAATCTCGTCAATAAAAAGAATAGGATTTTTTGCCGTAAAAAGACCGCCGCTTTTCTTTGCTTTTTCAATGACCTCTCTAACATCCTTCACACCGCTATTAATCGCACTTAGAATGTAAAAGGGCCTATCGCTTTCATTTGCTATGATATTGGCCAAAGTGGTTTTCCCTGTACCTGGAGGACCCCATAGTATTAGAGAAGGAATGATTCCTCTTTTTATTTGCTGTGTCAAGGAGCCGTTTTCGCCAACCAAATGGCTTTGGCTTATATAGTCTTCTAGTGTTTTTGGCCGTATGCGTTCTGCTAGTGGTTCATTCATTTGACAAAATTAGGCAACTCTTTAAGTATTTCAAACGATAAATGAGTCAGGTGTTAAATTGGAATTGGAACTGCGATTGGCATGGTGACAAAGTTTCAGCAAAAAATAATTGGCTAACTTATTGATAATTTTGAATCATGTCCGAAAATCATTATTTCAAATTTACCAATGCTGTTGTAATAGCACCACTTTTTGCGGTATTGGCTATATGGACGGTTTACTATTTAGAGATTAGATTCCAGACCAATTGGAATGAATTCGGTATTTATCCAAAAACTGCTTTAGGCTTGCGAGGTATTCTTTTGAGTCCGTTTATTCATGGCTCGGTAGTGCATTTATATAATAATACCATACCCTTAGCAGTGTTATCAGCCTCTCTTTTCTACTTCTATAGAAAGATTGCTTGGAAGGTATTGATTTGTGGAGCTATTGGTGTGGGGTTGTTTACATGGGTAATTGGAAGGGCCTCGTATCATATAGGGGCAAGTGGTATAATCTATTTATTGGCAAGCTTTATATTTTTCAAGGGAATATTTACCAAACACTATCGGCTGGTTGCTCTTTCTCTGGGTATTGTTTTTATATATGGAAGTATGCTTTGGTATATCTTCCCAATTGAAGAAGGAATTTCTTGGGAAGGCCATTTGGGTGGATTTATTTTCGGATTTGTACTCGCCTATTTCTTGAAAGCGCCTACACCACCCCTTAAGAAATATCGATGGGAAGAGGAAAACTTTAATGCTCAAGAAGATCCTTTTCTAAAACATTTTGATGAGAAAGGAAACTTTATCGGCGAACAGGAATTACTGGAGCAAGAAAATGAATTGACCATCCATTACCACTACAAAGAAACGGAAGATGACACCCCAAACGAATAGTGTTATGTCATTTTTGCTGCCGCTGCCTCACTGCTTCATATAAAAAGATGGCACAGGCTACTGAAACGTTCAAACTTCCTATTTCTCCTAATAGTGGTATACTGGCCAAATCATCGACAGCCCTTAAGGTAGAAGGGGAGATGCCCCGGTCTTCTGAACCCATAACAATAGCGGTGGGACCAGTATAGTCAATTTGATAGAGGTCTGACTCTGTTTTTTCGGTCGCTGCCACCACTTTTACCCCGCTTCCTTGAAGATAGTACACCGCATCTTTAATGTGGTCCACTTTTACTATTGGTACTTTAAATGCCGCACCCGCAGAGGTTTTAATAGTATCGGCGGTTACTGGTGCGGCTCCCTTTTTTTGGATGATGATTCCGTTAACCCCTGAACATTCCGCTGTTCTAATAATCGCCCCAAAATTACGAACGTCTGAAAGTTGATCCAACAATAGAAACAAGGGTTGTTTTTCTCTTTCGATGACATCTTCGACCAAGGTTTCCAATTCGTAAAATTGAATAGGAGAGATGTTCGCAACTACCCCTTGGTGGTTGTTCTTGGTAATATGGTTCAGTTTTTCGAGAGGTACATAGTTGGGTTTGACCCCGCTCTTTCTGAGAAGGGTTTCAAGTTCCTTTGCAAGGCTTCCTTTAAGACCTCTTTGAATAAATACTTTATCGATTGGTTCGTTGGCATTGATGGCTTCCATTACCGCTCTGATACCATAGATTTGAGGTGTTTTTTGCATGGGGCAAATATAAACTAAAAAACCACCCTGTGAGAGGGTGGTTTTCTTCAATAAATAATAAACATTCTTAATTCACATCCCACCAAACCTTGGTAGTCATATCTGCTGGATTAGAAGATACTGCTGATAGAGAGGTTCCATTAGCGGTTGTTTCCGATAAGGGATATGGCATTCTAACAGGAATCGTATTAATTACCGCAGCAGCAGGAGCAGAAAGAGCAGGAAAGTCCAATCTTCTCCACTCATTCCAAGCCTCAATACCCTTAGCATATAGAGCAATCCATTTTTGAACACCAATGGATTCTTTCCAATTTCCAGCGTCATAAGGATTGTTGCTTAAATAATCAGCAATAGCAGCTGCATCTTCAATACCCCAATAGTTCATAGATGCTGTTACCGCATTGTTGTAAGCGGTTTCGGCATCTCCACTGAGAATTCCTCTTTCGTAGGCTTCTGCCAGCAAAAATTGTACTTCGGCATAAGACATTACAACATGTGGAGTAGTTGCCGCTCTAACGGCATCACCAGGTCTGGAAGTAGAAGCTTTCAGTGCCGTAGCAGCGTTATCTGTTAATCCATATTCTAGACCAACAATTGAACCGCCAGCCGCTGGATTGGCATAAACCTCAAGACGCGGGTCTCCCAAATCATTTAGAGTAGTAACTAGAAATTCTGAAACTGCGTAATCATCTCTATTGTCCAAGTTAACATTTTGCCAAAGAGGATTTGAACGATCAGGTGCTGAATCGAAAGTAAACAGTGCATCTTCCTCATTACTGGAAATTAAGTTGGACGAAGCCATAGTTACATATGTTGAGGCCGTACCAGGGTCTATATCTGCCAACCTCATTGCATATTTAAGCATCAAGGAATTGGTAAGCTTTATCCAGTTGTTTACATTCCCATTGTAAAGAACGTCTCCACTATCAAAAGATGGAGAAGATGTATTAAAACTGTTTCTAGCTTCTTCTAAAGTGGAAAGAATACCTTTATATACAGTTTCTTGGGAGTCATAAGCTGGTAAATCAATTTCTGTATCTAAGGATTCTGTGTATGGAATCGCACCAAAACTATCGGTTAGGAAACCATATGCCTGTGCACTCATTACATTTAAGATATTTGTCCTATTGGTTTTGATTGCATCGGATACATCTTGTGCCTCTACCAACGTTTTTGCTGCATCCAATTCCTTAAGGACAGATACGTAAACTTCTGTCCATGTGGCATTAAAAGTGCTTACTGTTTGGTTATATCGCTGATCTTGGGTGTATTCGTTTTCGGCCCACTGTTGGGTCATTAACAATCCCCAACCTGCATTAACGGCAGGCCCTGCCAAACGATCATAAAATGTATATTGAGCAGTTGTAAGTAACGTTGACGGGCTTACACTTACAGCACTGTTTGGATCAACATTAAGTTCTTCAAGCCCATTGTCACATCCCAGGATAAATCCTGCAGATAAGATTAGTGTTAAAAATTTATTTCTTTTCATAATTTCTTTGTTTAAAATTTAGCGGATAGATTAACACCAAAGGACCTAGTTGCTGGCACTTGTGAATTTTCCAAACCTTGGGCGTTTCCTGCTCCTGCTATAATTTGAGGGTCAATATAGGGAACATCAGCAGATAGAATGGCTAAATTTCTTCCAAATACACTTAAGTTAAGGTCTTTAATTGGAGTTCCTTTTATGAATTTTGCAGGGAATGAATAGGACAACCTTACATCTCTCAACTTAACAAAACTAGCATCATAAACATGGCTAGCTGCACGTTGATAATTATCAGTATGGTAGCCTTGTGCATCTATTCTTGTGGTGTTGGGTGCTCCTGATTCCGTAACACCCGGCAATAAAAGACCATTGGCCCTTATATCACTTTCACCGTTAAATGAAACCGTTTCCGGTAACATACCTGAATATTTGGCCCACATTAAAGATGCTGAATGGATAATGCCACCTTCTTGAAAATCTACCAAACCTGATAAAGTGAAATTTTTATATCTAAAAGAAGTGTTAATTCCACCAACATAATCGGCGATTGCAGATCCTAAATAAACTCTATCATCTGTATAAAGATAAGCCCCGTCATCTCCAACTACTTTATTACCGTTTTCATCGCGGATAAAATCTTGTCCAAATACGGCCATATATGGTTTGCCTTCTTGTATTCTCAAATCTGCTCCCCAAGTTGCTGTCACATTGATGCTCTCTACAATAGATTCTCCATTTTCGTCTTTCAATAATTCAACAACTTCGTTTTCTTGTTTAGTTACATTAAATCCGATATCCCAGGTAAAATCTTCAGTTCTTATTGGAGTTACATTCAACTGTAGTTCAATACCCTTATTCTTCATGCTACCCGCATTCAAAAGTTTTGAGGAATAACCTGTGGTAGATGAGGTAGGTACATTAAATATTTGATCTTCTGTCAAACGATCATAATAGGAAGCGTCTAAAGTTAATCTACTCTGGAATAATCTAACAGAAATACCGAATTCAGTTTCTGTTGTCAACTCATTTACCAAATCAGGGTTTTGCTGAGAGTTTGGCACGGTGTACATTGGCAAACTTCCAAAATTTGGTGTAAGTGGGTTGTAAACATCAGTTAATCTATATGGATCGGCATCGTTACCTGCCTGAGCAATACTTGCCCTAAGTTTTACAAAGTTTACGATGTCATTGTTTCTTAAGAAATCCAATTCTGTCAAAACAAAACTCATAGACGCTGCAGGATAGAAATAACTGTTATTGTCTGCAGGTAAAGTAGATGACCAGTCATTTCTAGCAGATAAGTCTAAATAGAGCATATCTTTAAACCCAAAACTGGTAGAACCAAAAATACTATTAATTCCCTTGTCAGCTTGATAGGTTTCGGCGTTGACAGCGGCACTAGAGTTGCTTACATTAAAAAATTTATCTACAACCAAACCTCCAGATGTAGAAACCGTATGTCTCTTGGTGTATTGTCTCATTCTGTTGGCACCAAGCAAACCTGTGAAAGAGAAATCTTCTGAAAAGTCTGTCTGGTAGTTCAATCGAACTTCAAAGTTATTTTCTTGGAACTTCCTTTCTGTCTCAACATATTTAGATTGGTCAATACCTCGTTGAGGTATTCCTTCCCGTAAGCTAAATTGAGTAATATCTGTACCGAATTGGGAGGATAAACTTAAACCTTTAGTAATCTCATAAGAGAAGTTTGCGTTCCCAAAAACTCTATTTCTCCAATCTTCTTGAAGAAAGTTATTTCTTACCCAGTATGGGTTATCAAAGTAGTTTGGAAATGAATCGAACTCTAATAAGTTACCATTATCGTCTTCAATAATACCTGTAGCGTTCCATGTATATTGTTCTCCAAGAGTTGTATTTTGTTGTGACTTAAGTCTGTCAACATCCAGTTGAGTTTGCCACCACTGATAAAAACCTTGTAACGGATTACCATTGTTATAACCTGTGATGTTTCTATTCTGAGCATCTGTACGTATATAGCTCATGGAAACACCTGCAGTTAATTTTTCGGTAAGATTATAGGTAGAGTTAAGGCTTACCGTATTTCTTTGTAGAGAACCTCCCGGAGTCGTACCTGTCTGATCTAAATTCGTATATGACAACCTAAACGAACCCTTGTCATCAGATCCACTTAAGGCAATGCTGTTCATCATAGTCAAACCTGTATTGAAAAATGATTCATAAGAGTTTGGCGGAGCCACCCATGGTCTAGTTTCTTTGTAGTTGCTAGCACCTGGATCCCATGAATCCCAATGTCTTACCAAAACATTAGAATTGTATTTAGGACCCCAAGAACCATCTTTTCCGTAATTAGGAGCTAAATAAGAAACGCCATCTTGCGTGAATTCATTGAAACCGCTAGCCGTATCATAAATAGAACCACCACCGTAAGTTTGTTGATGGGGGATTAAATTTCTTACTTCATCCATGGTAACACTACTTTCAAAGGAGACGCCAAGCCCCTTATTGGAAGAACCATTTTTTGTAGTAATAAGAATTACACCATTTGCACCTCTAGATCCATAAATAGCAGTCGCTGCAGCACCTTTAAGTACGGACATTGTTTCAATACTTGAAGGATCTAAGTCTGATGCGGTATTACCGTAATCGTAAGCGTTATCTCCAAAACCACGCTCCTGATCTTGAGAAGAAAAGCTTTGGTTGCTGATAGGCACTCCATCAACTACAAATAAAGGCTGGTTGTTGCCAAGAAAAGAGTTGGAACCCCTGATAGTAATTCTTGATGAACCACCTAGAGCTGAAGAACTTCCCTGAATTTGAACACCAGATACTTTACCCTGAAGTGAGTTAACAATATTAACCTCTTTAGTTTCTTCGATGCTTTCACCAGAAACTTCCTGCACCGCGTAACCAATGGCTTTTTCAGCTTTGGTAATTCCCATTGCGGTTACTACAACCTCTTCTAGTGACTCGGCATCTTCCGTCATTTGAAGATTAATAGTGTTTGATGCTCCTACGGCTCGAGTTTCGGTCTTGTAACCGAGGTAAGAGAAGGATAGAGTTTGACCTTGACTAGCGTTTATGGCATAGTTTCCGTCAAAATCTGTTTGGGTTCCTACCGTGGTTCCTTGCACCACAATATTAACCCCCGGTAAAGGTAGTCCATCCGCGTCGGCCACCGTACCGGTAATGGTTTTGTCTTGTGCAAAAGTTATTTGCACGAACAACGCTAAAAATAGCGTCAACAATCCTCTGTGTTTTGCTCTCATTTTATAATTATTTGAATTAGCTGAAGGCAAAAATCATAATTTAACGTTAATAATGCAATTATTTTTAACTAAAACTTATGCATGCATAATAAAAAATCTGTTAGATAATGGTAGTTTATGGTCTTTTTTTATGATAATTCCACAGATTTTGTTAGTTGTGTTACGGAAATGAGGCTTTTTACCTCTCCCTAATAGAAATCGTCGGTGTAATATGTTAAAAAATTCTTGATTTTTCAATAATGGGGGTTTTGGCCTGTTTTTCATAAAATAAATAAGAATATCACTACAATAGCGTAAGTTTTAGCCTGCTTTTTGCGTATTGTCTGCCTTTTTGTTCTGTTTTTTTGTACCTGATTGTTGGGTTAACCAAATTTTTTGAGTTGTATTGATTTGTTGGTTGCGGTAAGAATATGTTCTGTTTTTCTTCCCGCAAATTGATCTTTGATCTCATTGCTTTTCTTTTCTGCGTTTGGTGTTGCGTTTTCTAACCTATTTAAAGGCTTTAATGGGGGGTGTTTTGGGTAACTGTATGAAGTGTTCAATAAATCTTTGAAAATTAATGAATAAGAATTTGAATTTTTGAGAAATAGTCTTACATTTGCCGACCCTTAAACAAGGGGTTATTTTATACACATATAATATAGTATGCCAACAATTTCACAATTAGTACGAAAAGGAAGGTCCACGATTACTAAGAAGAGTAAATCGGCTGCTTTGGATTCTTGTCCTCAAAGAAGAGGGGTTTGTACACGTGTTTACACTACTACTCCAAAAAAACCTAACTCTGCCATGAGAAAAGTGGCTAGGGTAAGGTTGACCAATGGAAAAGAGGTGAACGCTTACATTCCTGGTGAGGGACATAATCTCCAAGAGCACTCGATAGTATTAGTAAGGGGCGGAAGGGTGAAAGATTTGCCTGGTGTTAGGTATCATATCGTTAGAGGGGCTTTGGACACCGCTGGTGTTGCAGGCCGTACTCAACGTAGATCTAAATACGGTGCAAAAAGACCCAAGAGCTAAATGATTTAAGAGGTTAGGGGTTTTGCGTTGAACGTAAGGTTCTTTTCCTAAAACAAACAAAATGAGAAAAAGACAGGCAAAAAAGAGACCGCTTTTACCAGATCCGCGTTACGGAGACCAATTGGTTACCCGTTTTGTTAATATGATGATGTGGGATGGTAAAAAATCTATCGCTTTTAACGTGTTTTATAACGCGATGGATATAGTGGAAGAAAAAAAGACCGATGATGAAAAGTCGGCTTTGGAATTGTGGAAAGATGCACTTTCCAATGTAATGCCCCATGTTGAGGTTAGAAGTAGAAGAGTGGGAGGTGCTACATTTCAGATTCCAATGCAAATTCGTCCAGATCGTAAAATTTCAACGGCTATGAAGTGGTTGATCAGTTTTGCGAGAAAAAGGAATGAAAAAGGTATGGCCCAAAAATTGGCCGCTGAAATCTTGGCTGCTGCCAAAGAGGAAGGTGCGGCTGTTAAGAAAAGGGTTGATACTCATAAGATGGCAGAAGCAAATAAAGCATTTTCCCACTTTAGATTTTAATCAACAATGGCAAGAGATTTAAAATATACAAGAAATATTGGTATTGCTGCGCATATTGATGCTGGTAAAACTACTACCACAGAGCGTATCCTTTTTTATACAGGTGTAAGCCATAAAATTGGAGAGGTTCACGATGGTGCCGCTACCATGGACTGGATGGAGCAAGAGCAGGAGCGTGGTATTACTATTACTTCTGCGGCTACTACCTGTACATGGAGGTTTCCAATGGAAAATGCCCAGGCATTGCCTGATACTAAGGATTATCACTTCAATATTATAGATACTCCCGGACACGTGGATTTTACCGTTGAGGTAAATAGATCTTTACGTGTTTTGGACGGATTGGTTTTTCTTTTTAGTGCGGTAGATGGTGTTGAGCCACAATCTGAAACTAACTGGCGATTGGCTGATAATTATAAGGTTCCTAGAATCGGTTTTGTTAATAAAATGGACCGTCAGGGTGCTAATTTCCTTAATGTTTGTAATCAGGTTAAGGAAATGTTGGGTTCCAATGCCGTGCCAATCGTATTGCCAATAGGTGACGAGGCCGATTTTAAAGGTATCGTGGATTTGGCGAAAAATAGGGCCATTGTGTGGCATGATGAGAATTTCGGTTCTACTTTTGATGTGGTGGACATTCCTGCTGAAATGCAAGATGAAGTTAAGGAGTATAGAGCTGCCTTGATTGAAGCTGTTGCTGAATATGATGAGGAGTTGATGGAGAAATTCTTTGAGGATGAGGATTCTATCACGGAGGAGGAGGTTCATGCTGCTTTAAGGGCTGCTGTAATGGATCGTGCCATTATTCCTATGGTTTGTGGTTCGTCCTTTAAAAATAAAGGAGTTCAGTTCTTGTTGGATTGTGTTTGCAGATATTTGCCTTCTCCGTTGGATAAGGACGATATCGTGGGTACCAATCCTGATACTGGGTCTGAAGTAACTAGAAAGCCAGATGTTAAGGAGCCTTTCTCGGCCTTGGCGTTCAAAATCGCTACTGATCCATTCGTTGGTAGGTTGGCATTCTTTAGAACGTATTCTGGTAGATTGGATGCGGGTTCGTATATATTGAACAATAGATCTGGTAAAAAAGAGCGTATCTCTCGTATTTATCAAATGCATTCCAACAAACAAAATGCAATTGAATATATAGAAGCTGGGGATATAGGTGCGGCCGTTGGTTTTAAGGATATTAAAACCGGGGATACCATGTCCGCTGAGAATGCGCCTATTGTATTGGAGTCCATGGATTTCCCGGATCCCGTAATCGGTATTGCTGTTGAGCCTAAAACAAAGGCTGATGTGGACAAGTTGGGTATGGCTTTGGCTAAATTGGCTGAGGAAGATCCTACTTTCCAGGTTAAAACAGATGAAGCCTCAGGTCAGACTATTATTTCTGGTATGGGAGAGCTTCACTTGGATATCATTGTAGATAGATTAAGACGTGAATTTAAGGTTGAGGTAAGTCAAGGTCAGCCTCAGGTTGAATATAAGGAAGCACTTACCAGAGAGGCTGGTCACAGGGAGACTTACAAGAAGCAATCTGGTGGTCGAGGTAAATTTGCTGATATCGTATTTACCATGGGTCCTGCCGATTCTGAAGAAACTGAAGGTCTTGAGTTTGTGAATGAAATTAAGGGTGGTAACATACCTAAAGAGTTTATTCCAGCTGTAGAGAAAGGTTTCAAGGATGCCATGAAAAATGGGCCGTTGGCTGGTTTTGAAATGGATAGTATGAAGGTTGTTTTAAAGGATGGTTCCTTCCACGCAGTGGATTCCGATTCACTATCTTTTGAGCTTGCCGCTAAAATGGGTTACAAGTCTGCTGCGAAAGCTGCTGGGGCTGTTCTTATGGAGCCTATTATGAAAATTGAAGTATTGACTCCAGAGGAAAACATGGGTGACATTGTTGGTGACCTTAACCGTAGAAGGGGTACTATCTCCAACATGAGTGATAGAGCCGGTTCTAAAGTTGTTAAGGGAGAGGTTCCGTTATCTGAAATGTTTGGGTACGTAACTTCCTTGAGAACATTATCATCTGGTAGAGCTACTTCAACTATGGAGTTCTCGCACTATGCTGAGACACCATCGAATATTGCTGAAGAAGTTATTAAAGCAGCTAAAGGAGTAACCGCTTAATTGTTAAAGAAATGAGCCAAAAAATTAGGATAAAACTTAAATCTTACGATCATAATTTGGTAGATAAATCTGCTGAGAAAATCGTAAAAACGGTAAAGACTACCGGGGCAGTGGTTACTGGTCCAATACCTTTACCAACTCATAAAAAAATATTTACTGTTTTGCGTTCACCTCACGTGAACAAGAAATCTAGGGAACAATTTCAATTGAGTTCTTACAAGAGGCTTTTGGATATTTACAGTTCCTCTTCCAAAACTATTGATGCTCTTATGAAATTAGAGCTTCCTAGTGGTGTTGAAGTAGAGATTAAGGTGTAAGTAATACAGTAAACTGCCTAGAGAATAGGTAGTGGACATGTCCTAAGCTGCGTGCGAGGGAAAAACGGAACAAAAATTAATTCGGGGTCGGATAATTTTTGACCCTGTTTTTTTGTCCTAAAGTTGAGAGTATTAATTAAATAAATATAAACGAGCATAGGGTTTTGGATAAAATCTAAAATGCTCAAAATGTAAATCAATTATGTCTGGGTTAATAGGAAAAAAGGTAGGCATGACCAGCATCTTTGACGAGAATGGAAAGAACGTTCCATGTACCGTTATCGAGGCAGGACCATGTGTGGTTACCCAAGTCAGAACCGAAGAAGTTGATGGCTATACAGCTTTACAGCTTGGTTTCGATGACAAGGCAGAAAAGCGTGCTAACAAGGCCGAAGCAGGTCACTTTAAAAAAGCAGGCACTTCTCCTAAAAGAAAGGTCGTTGAATTTCAAGGTTTTGAAGGGGAGTACAAATTAGGAGACACCGTAGGTGTTGATTTGTTTACTGAAGGTGAGTTTGTTGATGTGGTAGGAACTTCGAAAGGAAAAGGCTTTCAAGGGGTTGTTAAGCGTCATGGTTTTGGTGGTGTAGGTCAACAGACACACGGTCAACACAACAGGTTAAGAGCACCGGGTTCTATTGGTGCGGCCTCATATCCTGCTAGAGTTTTCAAGGGAATGAAAATGGCCGGTAGAATGGGTGGAGAACGTGTTACCGTTCAGAACCTACGTGTGTTAAAAGTAGTTCCGGAAAAGAACCTTTTGGTGGTAAAAGGTGCTATTCCAGGTCATAAAAATTCTTACGTAACTATTCAAAGGTGGGAGTAATGAAGGTAGCAGTTTTAGATATTAAAGGAAAAGAAACAGGGAGAAGCGCAGAGCTATCAGATGCTGTTTTTGGTATAGAACCTAACGATCACGCTGTATATTTAGATGTAAAGCAGTATTTGGCGCATCAGCGTCAAGGTACGCATAAAGCTAAGGAGCGTGGTGAGATTGCGGGTAGTACTCGTAAGATAAAAAAGCAAAAAGGTACAGGTACTGCCCGTGCCGGTAGTATTAAATCTCCAATTTTTAGAGGCGGTGGTAGAATTTTTGGTCCTAGACCAAAAGATTATAGCCAAAAGCTTAATAAAAACGTAAAGAGATTGGCTAGAAAATCTGCCCTTAGTATGAAATCTAAGGAGAAGGCCATTTTAGTTGTGGAAGATTTTAGTTTTGATACGCCAAAAACAAAGGAATTCAAGGATATTTTGACTTCTTTGGGTATCGAAAACAAAAAGTCTTTGATAGTCTTGGGTGATTCAAATAATAGCGTATATTTGTCTTCGCGAAATTTGAAGGGCTCAGAAGTTATAACTTCCTCAGAAATAAGTACTTATAAAATACTGAATGCTAACAACGTGGTGTTCTTGGAAGGTGCTTTAGAAGGATTGGAGTCGAATTTAAATAAAAAGTAAGCCATGAGCGTGTTGATAAAACCGATAATTACCGAAAAAATGACCGCTGAAAGCGAGTTGTACAATAGGTACGGCTTTATTGTGAATCCTAGTGCTAATAAATTGCAGATTAAGGATGCGGTAGAGTCTACTTATGGAGTTGCGGTCAAGAAGGTAAGGACTATGAACTATGGTCCTACTAGAAAGACGCGTTATACCAAAACTGGTATCCAGCATGGTAAGACCAATTCGGTCAAGAAAGCTATTGTTGATGTTGTTGAAGGTGACATCATTGATTTTTACAGTAATCTATAAAGACGGAAAATGTCAGTTAGAAAATTAAAACCTATCACTCCTGGACAGCGTTTTAGAGTAGTAAACGGATTTGACGCGCTTACTGCTGATAAGCCGGAGAAGAGCTTGCTCGCTCCGTTAAAAAAGTCGGGAGGTAGAAACAGTCAAGGAAAGATGACCATGCGCCATAGAGGTGGAGGTCACAAGAGAAGGTATCGTATTATTGATTTTAAAAGGGATAAGCAAGATGTTGCTGCAACCGTAAAATCTATTCAGTACGATCCAAACAGAACGGCCTTTATAGCATTGTTGGAGTATGCTGATGGTGAAAAAAGATATGTTATTGCTCAGAATGGTTTGCAAGTAGGTCAGCAGGTTTCTGCTGGTGAATCTGCAGCTCCAGAAATAGGTAATGCATTGCCGTTAAGTGCTATTCCTTTGGGTACCATAATCTCTTGTATAGAGTTGAGGCCAGGTCAGGGAGCTATAATGGCAAGAAGTGCGGGTACTTTTGCGCAGCTTATGGCGAAGGAAGGTAAGTTTGCTACTGTAAAAATGCCTTCTGGTGAAACAAGGTTGATTTTGTCTGCTTGTTTGGCGACCATTGGTGCTGTTTCCAATTCGGATCACCAGTTATTGGTTTCAGGTAAAGCTGGTAGAAGCAGATGGTTAGGTAGAAGGCCTAGAACTAGACCGGTTGCAATGAACCCGGTTGATCACCCAATGGGTGGTGGTGAAGGAAGGGCTTCTGGAGGTCACCCAAGATCAAGAAACGGTATTCCTGCTAAGGGTTATAGAACTCGTGTTAGGACTAAGAAGACCAATAGATATATTTTAGAACGTAGAAAGAAATAAAAAGTAGAAAGAAATGGCACGTTCATTAAAAAAAGGACCATACGTTCACTATAGCCTGGAAAAGAAAGTCCAGCAAAATGTATCTTCTGGAAAGAAGAGTGTGATCAAAACATGGTCAAGAGCATCGATGATTACACCGGACTTTGTGGGTCTAACGATAGCAGTTCATAATGGTAGACAATTTGTTCCTGTTTTTGTGACTGAAAACATGGTAGGGCACAAGTTGGGTGAATTTTCTCCTACAAGATCTTTTAGAGGTCATGCGGGAGCTAAGAATAAAGGAAAGAAGTAAGCTATGGGAGTTCGTAAAAAACAAATGGCCGAGAGGTTAAAGGCTGAAAAAAAGCAGATTGCTTTTGCTAAGTTGAACAACTGTCCAACTTCACCAAGGAAAATGCGCTTGGTTGCGGATTTGATTAGAGGGGTAGAAGTGGATAAAGCTTTGGCTATCCTAAGGTTCAATTCTAAGGAATCTTCGAGAAAACTTGAAAAGCTTTTGTTGTCTGCTTTGGCAAACTGGCAAGCAAAGAATGAGGATGCTAGTGTTGAGGATGCCGGACTTGTTGTAAGAGAAGTGCGTGTAGATGGCGGCACCATGTTGAAAAGATTACGTCCTGCTCCTCAAGGAAGGGCGCATAGAATAAGAAAGCGTTCAAACCATGTTACATTGGTTTTGGGGTCTAACAATAATATAGAAAGCTAGAATGGGACAGAAAACAAATCCAATAGGAAATCGTCTTGGAATCATCAGAGGTTGGGAGTCTAACTGGTATGGTGGAAACGATTATGGTGACAAATTGGCGGAGGATAACAAAATCCGTAATTATATCCATGCTCGTTTGGCAAAAGCTAGTGTTTCTAGAGTGATCATTGAGCGTACCCTTAAACTTATCACTATCACGGTAACCACTGCTAGGCCAGGTATTATCATTGGTAAAGGTGGTCAAGAAGTAGATAAGCTTAAAGAAGAGCTTAAGAAAATTACCAATAAAGAAGTTCAGATCAATATTTACGAAATAAAAAGACCTGAACTTGATGCAAATCTTGTTGCGGCAAGTATTGCTCGCCAGATAGAGAGCAGAATTTCTTTCAGAAGGGCAATTAAGATGGCTATTGCCGCTGCAATGAGAATGAATGCCGAGGGTATTAAAGTTCAAATTTCTGGACGTTTGAACGGAGCTGAAATGGCTCGTTCGGAATCATATAAAGATGGGCGTATTCCATTGTCTACTTTTCGTGCGGATATAGATTATGCTTTACAGGAGGCTCAAACTACCTATGGTAAATTAGGTATTAAAGTTTGGATCATGAAAGGTGAAGTGTACGGTAAGCGTGATTTGTCTCCACTAGTTGGAATGACTAAAGGTCAATCTGGAAAAGGTGGTGATAAAAGAGAAGGTGGAAGAAAATCTCGTCGTAGAAAGTAATTTAAAAAAGTAAGCAATGTTACAGCCAAAAAGAACCAAGTTTCGAAAGATGCAGAAAGGCCGCATGAAAGGAAATGCGGGCAGAGGTTTTCAGTTGTCGAACGGTATGTTCGGTATCAAAACTTTGGATTCTAAATTTATAACATCACGTCAGATTGAGGCGGCACGTATTGCAGCCACAAGATATATGAAAAGGCAAGGTCAGCTTTGGATCAAAATTTTTCCGGACAAGCCTATTACCAAAAAACCTCTTGAGGTACGTATGGGTAAAGGTAAAGGTGCTCCTGAGTATTTTGTAGCTGTGGTGAAGCCAGGTAGGGTTTTGTTTGAGGTAGCAGGTGTGCCTTTGGATGTTGCAAAAGAGGCATTGAGACTTGCTGCTCAGAAACTTCCGGTGAGAACCAAGTTTATTGTGGCCCGTGATTATGTTGAAGAAACAATTTAAGGTATCATGAAAAATAAAGAAATCAAAGAATTGTCCGTAGAGGAGCTTAAGGATAAGCTTGCTGAGTACAAAAAGCAACATGCAGACCTTAAAATGGCACATTTTGTTACACCATTGGAAAATCCGCTTCAAGTTAGAACGGCGAGAAGAACGGTGGCTAGATTGGCAACGGAATTAACTAATAGGGAAAACCAATAATTGGTTCTGCTTTATGGAAGATAAAAGAAATTTAAGAAAAGAGAGAATAGGGGTGGTAACCAGTAACAAGATGGAGAAGTCCATTGTTGTGTCTGAGGTGAAGCGAGTAAAGCACCCTATGTACGGTAAGTTCGTTTTGAAAACGAAGAAGTATGTTGCTCATGACGAGAAGAACGACTGTAAGGAAGGGGATACTGTTAAAATAATGGAAACCCGCCCGTTGAGCAAGACCAAGTGTTGGAGATTAGTAGAAATCTTAGAAAGAGCTAAATAATTATGTTACAGCAGGAATCAAGATTAAAGGTAGCAGACAATACGGGAGCTAAGGAGGTTTTGACCATTAGAGTTTTAGGTGGTACGAAACGTAGATATGCTTCAGTTGGAGATAAAATTGTTGTTGCCGTAAAGGAGGCTACTCCAAACGGTGGTATTAAAAAAGGTGCTGTATCAACAGCAGTGGTGGTGAGAACTAAAAAAGAGGTAAGAAGACCGGATGGTTCTTACATTCGTTTTGATGACAATGCTTGTGTGTTGTTGAACCCTACTGGTGAAATGAGAGGAACCCGTGTTTTTGGACCTGTGGCTCGTGAGCTTCGTGATAAGCAGTTTATGAAGATTGTTTCATTGGCCCCTGAGGTACTTTAATATAGTTGATATCATGATAAAGTTAAAGATAAAAACAGGAGATACGGTAAGAGTTGTTGCTGGAGACCATAAAGGTACAGAAGGTAAGGTCTTGACCGTTGATCGGGAAAAGAACAAGGCTATCGTAGAAGGAGCGAACTTGGTTTCAAAACATGAGAAGCCAAGTGCACAAAACCCTCAAGGTGGTATTGTTAAGAAGGAAGCTCCTATCCATATTTCAAACCTAGCGTTGATAGATGCTAAGTCTGGTGAGGTAACTAGGGTAGGATACGAAGTAAGGGACGGAAAGAAAGTTCGTGTTTCCAAGAAATCCAATGAAGTAATATAGTTATGGCTTACGTTTCAAGGTTAAAGACAGAATATAAGGAGCGTATTGTAAGCGCTCTTAAAGAAGAATTTGGGTACAACAATATAATGGAGGTTCCCAAACTTCAGAAGATTGTAGTGAGTAGAGGTATTGGTGCTGCTGTTGCTGATAAGAAGTTGATTGACCATGCGGTTGAGGAACTTACTACTATTACTGGACAAAGAGCGGTGCCAACAATGTCTAAAAAAGACGTTGCTGCCTTTAAATTGCGTAAAGGAATGCCAATTGGAGCCAAGGTTACGCTTAGAGGTGAAAGAATGTATGAGTTTTTGGATAGATTGATTACTTCTGCATTACCTCGGGTTCGTGATTTTCAAGGAATCCGTGCTACTGGGTTTGATGGTAGGGGTAATTACAGTTTGGGTGTGACCGAACAAATTATCTTTCCGGAAATCAATATTGATAAAATCAATAGGATTAACGGAATGGATATTACCTTTGTGACCTCTGCGCAAACAGATAAGGAAGCAAAATCCCTTTTAACTGAATTAGGATTACCGTTTAAAAAGAATTAGAATGGCTAAAGAATCAATGAAGGCCCGTGAGCGTAAAAGGGCTAAAACTGTTGCAAAATATGCTGAGAAAAGAAAAGCTTTGAAAGAAGCTGGCGATTACGAAGCATTGCAAAAATTGCCACGTAACGCTTCTCCAGTACGTATGCACAATCGTTGTAAACTTACGGGTAGACCAAAAGGGTATATGAGAACTTTTGGTATCTCTAGGGTTATGTTCAGGGAAATGGCCAACCAAGGTTTAATTCCTGGTGTTAAGAAGGCAAGCTGGTAAAAGAGTTTAACTGGTTTCAGGTTCGTTAATGGCGAAAACCGTTACCAAATTATATAGAAATGGTTACAGATACTATTGCAGATTATCTTACGAGAATCAGAAATGCCAGCAGAGCTGGTCACAGAGTGGTGGAGATTCCATCATCAAAAGTAAAAAGGGAAATAACTAAAATATTGTTCGATCAAGGGTATATTTTAAGTTATAAGTTTGAAGAGGATAATTTTCAAGGGACTATTAAAATAGCCTTGAAATATGATAAGGCTACTAAGGAGCCGGTTATCAGAAAAATACAAAGGGTGAGTAAGCCAGGTTTACGTAAGTATACCGGGGCAGATACACTACCTAGGGTGTTGAACGGTTTAGGTATTGCAATTGTCTCTACTTCACATGGGGTTATGACAAGTAAGCAAGCCAAAAACGAAAATGTAGGTGGCGAGGTACTTTGCTACGTATATTAATAAGTAATAAAGTATTAAGAAATGTCAAGAATAGGTAATAGTCCGATTGTAATTCCAGAAGGAGTTACTGTAGATATAAAGGATAACGAGATTGTTGTAAAGGGAAAATTGGGTGAATTAACTCAAGATTTTTCTGCAGTTGACATCAAGGTTGAAGAAGGTAAAGTAGTAGTAGAGAGACCTTCAGATTCTAAACCTCATAAAGCAAAACATGGTTTGTACCGTGCTCTAATCAACAATATGATCAATGGTGTGTCTAAAGGATGGACCAAAGAATTGGAGTTGGTGGGTGTAGGTTACCGTGCGAGCAACCAGGGTCAAAAATTGGATTTGGCTTTAGGTTTTTCCCACAATATAGTTTTGGATTTAGCTCCTGAAATCAAGGTGGAGACTACTTCAGAAAAAGGAAAGAACCCTATTGTTAAATTGACATCTCACGACAAGCAATTGGTAGGTCAGATAGCTGCTAAGATTAGATCTTTCCGTAAGCCAGAGCCTTACAAAGGAAAGGGTGTTAAGTTTGTTGGCGAGCAATTACGAAGAAAAGCAGGTAAATCAGCTTAATAGTATATCATGGCATTATCAAAGAGCGAAAGAAAACAGAGAATACACAGAAGAATCAGAAAGGTTTCTTCTGGTACTGCGGAAAGACCAAGATTGTCCGTATTTAGAAGTAACAGTGCAATATATGCCCAAGTTATCAATGATGTTGAAGGGGTGACCTTGGCGTCTGTTTCTTCAAGGGACAAAAATTTGGCTGAAGTAAAAGGATCTAAATCGGAAATTGCAACTGCCGTAGGTAAAGCAATAGCTGAAAAATGTAAAGAAGCTGGCATTGAAAAAGTTGCCTTTGATAGAGGAGGTAACCTATATCATGGAAGAGTGAAAGCATTGGCCGATGGGGCTCGTGAAGCAGGACTTAATTTTTAAATAATACTATGTACCAGAAATATAAGAACGTAGAGACTGTTAAACCTGGCGGTTTAGATTTAAAAGATAGATTGGTAGGTATTCAACGGGTTACCAAGGTTACCAAGGGTGGTAGAGCATTCGGTTTTTCTGCTATCGTAGTAGTTGGAGATGAAAATGGAGTTGTTGGTAGTGGTTTGGGCAAATCCAAAGAGGTGGCCACCGCTATTGCCAAGGCTATAGAAGATGCAAAGAAAAATTTGATTAGAATTCCTTTGAATAAAGGAACTTTGCCACATGAGCAAAAAGGTAAATTCGGTGGAGCTAGGGTTTATATACAACCTGCTTCCCATGGTACCGGTGTAATTGCTGGTGGCGCTGTTCGTGCGGTATTGGAATCTGTGGGGGTACAAGATGTACTCTCTAAATCTCAAGGATCTTCTAACCCTCATAACGTTGTAAAAGCCACTTTTGATGCTTTATTACAATTAAGGGATGCAGGAACAGTAGCTAAACAAAGAGGAGTATCCTTGGATAAAGTATTTAAAGGATAATAGAAGAATATTATGGCTAAGAAAATACAGGTAAAACAGCTTAAGAGCAGTATCAAGAAACCGCAGAACCAAAAGCGTACTTTAGAGGCTTTGGGTCTTAAAAGAATTGGTCAGGTAGTAGAACATGAGGCTACATCCAATATTCTTGGTATGATAGATAAAGTTAAACATTTGGTTTCCACTCAGGAAGCTTAATAGAAGAGATACAATGAATTTAAGCAATCTTAAACCAGCAGGTGGTTCAGTAAGCAATTCAGGTAAAAGAGTTGGTAGAGGACAAGGTTCAGGAAAAGGTGGTACGGCTACCCGTGGACATAAAGGTGCCAAGTCTAGATCTGGATATTCAAAGAAAATTGGTTTTGAAGGTGGTCAGATGCCATTACAGCGTCGTGTTCCTAAATTCGGTTTTACGAACATTAACCGTGTAGCTTATAAAGGAGTCAATTTGGATAAATTACAGGAATTGGTAGACAATAAAATTGTTACCGATACTGTGACTGTTGAAACTCTAGTGGAAAACGGTTTGGCTAAAAGAAAGGATTTAGTAAAAATATTGGGCGGTGGGGAACTTAAAGCTTCCCTTAAAGTGTCCGTGCATAAATTTACGGCTAGTGCAAAAGCGGCCATTGAAGCAGCTGGCGGAGAGGCAATAAATTTATAAGCATACCCTACTATGAAGAAATTTTTCGAGACCATATCCAACATTTGGAAAATAGAAGAGCTAAGGAATCGCATTTTGATTACGCTTAGCCTTCTTTTGGTATACCGTTTTGGTTGTCAAATAGTTCTTCCTGGGATTGATTCTACTCAATTGGCGGCCTTGGCTTCCGGAACGGACCAAGGTATTTTTGGTCTCTTGAATGCTTTTACTGGTGGGGCTTTTGCCAATGCATCAGTTTTTGCTTTGGGTATTATGCCGTATATCTCTGCATCTATTGTAGTACAGTTGATGAGTATCGCTATTCCCTATCTTCAGAAATTGGATAAGGAAGGGGAGAGTGGAAGAAAGACTAAAAATCAAATTACGCGTTGGTTAACAATTGGTATTTGTGTTGTTCAGGCTCCTGCTTATCTGTACGGTTTGGAAGCGTTTGGTGTTCAAGACAGTGCATTCTTGTTAGGGAAAGGTCTTGATTTCATGATTCCAGCGGTAGTTATTCTTGTTACCGGTTGTGTTTTTGCAATGTGGTTGGGAGAGAAAATTACTGATAAGGGTATTGGTAACGGTATTTCATTATTGATTATGATTGGGATTATAGCTACGATGCCTCAATCATTTGTTCAGGAATTTATTTCAAGGACAACCAACAATACTGGTGGCTTGATGTTCATTTTAATCGAGGTAATACTTTGGTTCTTGGTCATTCTTGCTAGTGTTCTGTTGGTGATGGCGACACGCCAGATACCGGTTCAATACGCTAGAAGGACTGCTTCCGGGGGTTATGAAAAGAACATCATGGGTTCTAGACAATATATTCCACTGAAGCTTAATGCCTCTGGTGTTATGCCTATAATTTTTGCTCAGGCAATTATGTTTGCCCCTAGTTTGATCGGTAAAACATTCAATAATACTGCCGCGGGTCAATGGATGGAAGTTCAGTTTCAAGATATATTCGGATTGGCTTACAATATTTTGTTCGCTGTTTTGATTATTATCTTCACTTACTTCTATACGGCCATTACGGTTCCAACAAATAAAATGGCCGATGATTTGAAAAGAAGCGGTGGTTTTATACCTGGAATTAGACCGGGAAAAGAGACAGGGGATTTTTTAGATAAGGTAATGTCTTTGATAACTCTACCAGGTTCTGTATTTTTGGCCATTTTAGCGGTATTACCTGCTATCGTGGTAAAATTGATGGACATTCAGCAAGGTTGGGCTTTATTTTACGGAGGAACATCGCTACTTATTATGGTAGGTGTTGCCATTGATACCGTTCAACAGGTAAATGCATATTTGTTGAATAGACATTATGATGGATTAATGAAGACTGGTAAAAATAGAAAAGTAGCATAATTATGGCGAAACAAGCAGCAATAGAGCAAGATGGATCTATAATTGAAGCATTGTCTAATGCAATGTTCCGCGTAGAATTAGAAAATGGTCATGTGGTTACGGCCCATATCTCTGGAAAGATGCGTATGCATTATATTAAATTACTTCCTGGGGATAAGGTTAAGTTAGAGATGAGTCCGTATGACCTTACCAAAGCTAGAATTACCTATAGATATTAAAACGAGAGAAAGACAGCAAGATGAAAGTTAGAGCATCAATAAAGAAAAGAAGCGCCGACTGCAAGATTGTACGCAGAAAGGGCAGGTTGTATGTAATCAACAAAAAGAATCCTAGATTTAAACAAAGACAAGGATAATTATGGCAAGAATTGCGGGTATAGACATACCAAAACAAAAGAGAGGTGTAATTGCCTTGACCTACATTTTCGGTATTGGTAGAAGTAGGGCTAAAGAAATTTTGGAGAAAGCCAATGTGAGTGAGGATACAAAAGTATCTGAATGGAACGATGATGAAATTGGACGTATAAGGGAAGCTGTTTCCAGTTATACTATTGAAGGTGAACTTCGTTCAGAAACTCAGTTGAACATTAAGCGTTTAATGGATATTGGTTGCTACCGTGGTATTCGTCATAGAGCTGGTCTTCCACTTCGCGGTCAACGTACCAAGAATAATTCTAGGACTAGAAAAGGAAAAAGAAAAACGGTTGCTAATAAGAAAAAGGCAACTAAATAATAAGTAGGTTATTATGGCAAAGGCAACTTCAAAAGCAGGTGCAAAAGCGGCTAAAAAACGTAAAGTAATCGTTGACTCGGTGGGCGAGGCTCACGTAACCGCATCTTTCAATAATATCATTATTTCCCTTACCAATAAAAAAGGGGATGTTATTTCTTGGTCATCGGCAGGTAAAATGGGCTTCAGGGGTTCTAAGAAGAATACTCCTTACGCAGCTCAAGTAGCTGCTGAAGAATGTGCTAAAACCGCACATGAAGCTGGATTAAGAAAAGTAAAAGTTTATGTAAAAGGACCAGGTAACGGCAGGGAATCTGCTATCCGTGCTGTCCACAACTCTGGTATTGAGGTAACGGAGATAGTTGACGTTACACCAATGCCTCACAATGGTTGTAGACCTCCAAAAAGAAGAAGAGTTTAATTTATTCAAATTTATTTCACCGGAAATGTAGTTAACGATTATCGAAGGATAAGCCTTAATTCATAATCACATTTCCAAATTATTAGAAAATGGCAAGATACACAGGACCTAAAAGTAAGATAGCCCGTAAATTTGGTGAGGCAATCTTTGGAGACGACAAGTCTTTCGAAAAGAAAAATTATCCCCCAGGACAACATGGTAACAACAGACGTCGCGGTAAGAAGTCTGAGTATGCGGTGCAGTTGATGGAGAAGCAAAAAGCCAAGTACACTTATGGTATACTTGAAAAACAATTTAGAAACATTTTCGCTAATGCCAAAAGGAAAGAGGGCGTTACTGGTGAAATATTGCTTCAATTGTGTGAGTGTAGATTAGATAATGTTGTTTTCCGCATGGGGATTGCCCCATCAAGAAGAGGAGCCAGACAATTGGTTAGCCATAGGCATATTACTGTTAACGGTGAATTGGTTAACATTCCTTCATATACTTTAAAAGCGGGTGATGTTGTTGGTGTTCGTGAGAAATCTAAGTCACTTCAAGTGATTCAAGAATCATTGGATTCCCAAAATAATGTTTATGAGTGGCTAACTTGGAACTCCGAAAAGAAAGAAGGTACTTTTGTTTCTGTGCCAGAAAGAATTCAAATTCCAGAGAATATCAAAGAACAATTAATAGTTGAGCTTTACTCTAAATAACATAGAACACTAATTCATATGGCATTATTTAATTTTCAGAAACCCGATAAAGTAATAATGATCGATTCCTCGGATTTCGAAGGTAAGTTCGAATTCCGTCCTTTGGAACCTGGTTATGGATTAACTGTTGGGAACGCACTAAGAAGAGTATTGCTTTCTTCTTTGGAAGGACACGCGATTACTTCCGTTAGAATTGACGGGGTGGAGCATGAGTTTTCCGTTATTTCGGGGGTTGTTGAAGATGTAACCGAAATTATATTGAACCTTAAGCAGGTTCGTTTTAAGAAACAAATAGATGATTCCGAGGCTGAAGTAGTTTCTATATCCGTTAGTGGTAAAGAGCAATTGACTGCCGGTGATTTTCAAAAATTCATTTCTGGATACCAAGTTTTGAACCCGGATTTGGTTATTTGTAACATGGATTCCAAGGTGAGCATTAATATGGAAATTGTCATAGACAAAGGTCGTGGTTATGTTCCTGCTGAGGAAAACAAGAAATCGAACGCTGCTTTAGGAAGCATTGCTATAGATTCTATCTTTACTCCTATCAAAAACGTAAAGTACAGTATTGAAAACTTTCGTGTGGAGCAAAAGACCGATTATGAAAAATTGGTTTTTGAGATAGTTACAGATGGATCTATTCACCCTAAAGATGCCCTTACAGAAGGAGCTAAAGTATTAATACACCACTTTATGTTGTTCTCTGATGAGAGAATTACACTTGAAGCTGATGAAATAGCGCAAACGGAGACTTATGACGAGGAGTCCTTGCATATGCGTCAGTTGTTAAAGACTAAATTGGTAGATATGGACCTTTCCGTTCGTGCCCTTAATTGTTTAAAGGCTGCGGAAGTTGATACCTTAGGTGATTTGGTTTCTTTCAATAAGAATGATTTAATGAAGTTTAGAAACTTTGGTAAAAAGTCTCTAACGGAGTTGGAAGAATTGGTCATCAACAAAGGTCTTAGCTTTGGAATGGACCTTTCAAAATATAAATTAGATAAAGATTAATCGATATTTCTTACAGGATAGGGATACACCCTCAGTTGGAGAAATACAATAGACAAGAAAAATGAGACACGGTAAAAAGGTCAATCATTTAGGAAGAAAAACAGCGCATAGAAAAGCGATGTTGGCTAATATGGCTTCTTCCTTGATCGAGCACAAGAGAATCAACACTACGGTGGCAAAAGCAAAGGCGCTGAAACAATTCGTAGAGCCTTTGATAACAAAAGCCAAAGCGGAGAACAACATCACTGCTGAAAAGGGTACACACAACCGTCGTATTGCTTTTAAGAGCTTGCGTAACAAATACGCGGTAACGGAGTTGTTCAGTAACGTAGCGGAGAAAGTGGGCGATCGTCCAGGAGGTTACACCCGTATCATAAAATTGGGTACACGTCTTGGTGATAACGCTGATATGGCAATGATCGAGTTGGTTGATTTCAACGAACTTTATAATGCTGGTAAGCCTAAAAAGAAATCTACGAGAAGAAGTAGAAGAGGTGGCAAAAAACAGGAAGATGAAAATGTAGTAGCTCCTGCTGCCCCTGCAGAAAAGGCGGAAGCCCAGACAGACGTTGAAAATGTTACAGACGATTCAGAAGAATAAAATGAATAGTGTCACATAACACATTGAAAAGGATAAACTTAATAGTTTATCCTTTTTTTATGTTTAATTTTGAAAACTTTGAAATAGGAAAATTATATGAAGTATCAATCTAAGAGAAAAGCACTTTTGTTGTTGGCCGATGGTACCATTTTTTATGGTAAATCTGTCGGGGATGTTGAGGGAACTGCCTTTGGCGAGGTATGTTTTAATACGGGAATGACAGGTTACCAAGAAATATTTACAGACCCTTCCTATTTTGGGCAGCTAATGGTAACCACCAATGCCCATATTGGTAATTATGGAACGGTAGCAGAGGAAGTAGAATCGGATACGGTTAAAATTTCCGGTTTGATCTGTAGAAATTTCAGCTACGAATATTCAAGGCCTAGAGCAGACAAAAGTTTAAAGGACTTTTTAAGTGAAAACAATCTTTTTGCCATTTCTGATGTAGATACCCGTGCTTTGGTAAGCTACATTCGTGATAACGGGGCAATGAATGCAGTAATATCCACTGATGTTCAGAATATAGAAGGCCTTAAAAAGCAATTGGCAGAGGTGCCTACTATGGTAGGTTTGGAATTGGCCTCTAAGGTTTCAACCAAGGAACCTTACTTTGTGGGTGAAGAGACAGCTACTTATAAAATCGCCGCTTTGGATATAGGTATAAAAAAGAATATTCTTAGAAATTTGGCTAAGAGGGATGCCTACATAAAGGTTTTTCCTTACAACACTTCCTTTGAAGAAATGAATGCTTGGGGACCAGATGCCTTTTTCGTTTCAAACGGACCTGGGGATCCAGAACCCCTTACGGATGCCATAGCAGCTGCCAAGAAAATGATCGAAAGTGATAAACCAGTTTTTGGAATTTGTTTAGGTCATCAGGTAATCGCTTTGGCAAAGGGGATATCTACCTATAAAATGCATAATGGACATAGAGGGATTAATCATCCAATATTGAATTTGGTTACGGGTAAGGGAGAAATAACTTCCCAAAACCACGGTTTTGCCATTAATAGGGAAGAAACCGAGGCCAATGCAGATGTTGAGATTACCCACGTACATTTAAATGACGATACGGTGGCAGGGATAAAGTTGAAAAACAAGGATGTATTCTGTGTTCAGTACCATCCGGAGGCTAGCCCTGGTCCACACGATGCGGATTATCTTTTTGATCAATTTTTCGATTTGATCAAAAACAAGACAGTTCAAACGGCATAGGTTAAATCATTGTTATTTCCCCTTAAATATAAATGCTTGGATAGAGGCCTAACATTGGGGGTTTTGTATATTTGTTAACCTTGAAAAACAATACTTTTTCCAACTAAAAATAATTATATGAGTATTATATTAAGCGTACACGCAAGACAGATTTTAGATTCAAGAGGTAATCCTACTGTTGAAGTAGATGTGATCACGGAAAATGGTGTAATGGGAAGAGCTGCGGTGCCTTCCGGTGCTTCCACCGGAGAGCATGAAGCAGTTGAATTGCGTGATGGCGGAGACACTTTTATGGGTAAAGGTGTTGGTAAGGCAGTAGAGAATGTAAATACATTGATTTCCGAAGAGATTTTGGGAATGTCCGTTTTCGAACAAAACCTAATCGATCAGGTAATGTTGGATTTAGACGGTACTCCAAACAAATCAAAACTTGGGGCTAATGCTATTTTAGGTGTTTCCTTAGCGGTTGCTAAGGCTGCTGCCAATGAATTGGGAATGCCTTTATATAGATATGTGGGCGGTGTAAGTGCCAACACGCTTCCAGTTCCTATGATGAATATTATTAATGGAGGTTCCCACTCAGATGCCCCTATTGCTTTTCAGGAATTTATGGTAATGCCGGTAAAGGCAAAGAATTTTACCCATGCTATGCAAATGGGAACAGAAATTTTCCATAACCTTAAAAAGGTTTTGCATGATAGAGGTTTAAGTACGGCTGTGGGCGATGAAGGTGGTTTTGCACCTAATTTGGCGGGTGGTACGGAAGATGCGTTGGATACAATCGCAAAAGCTGTTGATAAAGCAGGATATAAATTAGGTGATGAAGTAATGATTGCCTTGGATTGTGCTTCCGCAGAGTTTTATGTGGATGGAAAGTACGACTATACCAAATTTGAAGGTGACAAAGGAAGTGTAAGAACTTCTGAGCAACAAGCAGAATATCTTGCTGAACTTTGTGCCAAATACCCAATCATCTCTATAGAGGATGGTATGGATGAAAACGATTGGGACGGTTGGAAAACCTTGACTGAAAAAGTAGGTGACAAAGTTCAATTGGTTGGTGATGATTTGTTCGTAACAAATGTTGAGCGTCTTTCAAGAGGTATTGATCAAGGTATTGCCAATTCCATTTTGATCAAAGTAAACCAAATAGGTACCCTAACGGAAACAATTGCAGCTGTAAACATGGCGAAGAACGCCGGATACACCTCTGTAATGAGCCACCGTTCCGGTGAGACTGAGGATAATACCATTGCAGACTTGGCCGTTGCCCTTAATACGGGTCAAATTAAAACTGGTTCAGCTTCCAGATCTGATCGTATGGCAAAATACAACCAACTTTTGCGTATAGAAGAAGAGTTGGGAGATACGGCATATTATCCACAAGAAAAAGCGTTTAAGGTTAATTGATTATTAACACATTCGAAAAAAATCAGGCCTTTCTTTTCATTTATTCTTGAAGAGAAAGGCTTTTTTTTGGATGATACTCAAAGTTTACTTACCTTTTTGCTTTAATGAATAACCTTCTTCCTCTCAATGAATAATTTTCTTTTTGTAGCTGCCGAGAATGATGCCATTCCTGATTGTAAAGCAGGTGGCATGGGCGATGTGGTTAGAGATGTTCCTAGGGAAATCGCTAAACGCGGAGATAAAGTACATGTGGTGGTTCCTTCTTATTCAAGGATTCATAAGAACGGAGCTTTTAGAACCAATCTTAATTTTAGGCTGAGAGGTACGGATTATTCTGCGGAACTATATTCGGTGCCTCCCAAGAAGGATGTAGAAAACATCATTCATTACGCCATACATCACCCTGAAATTACGGAAGGTGGAATTGCCCATATTTACCATGATGATCCAACGGAACCATTTTTTAATGATTTTATAAAGTTCATTATTTTTAATACTGCGGTGGCCGAAGCAATAAAGATGGGTGCTTTTGGAGATTTGGATATCGTGCACATGCATGATTGGCATTCAAGTGCCATGCTTTTTTTAAAGACCTATCATCCGGAGTATCACGTACTCAAAAAAATGAGGTACGTCTACAGTATTCATAATTTGGCTATTCAGGGCATAAGACCCTTTTATGATAATTACGCCTCTGTTCATAATTGGTTTCCTGAAATTGAATTGGACCATAATGCCTTGAAAGACCCTCGCTACCAAGATTGTATCAATCTTATGGCCGTGGGTATACGTTTGGCAGATTCCGTTCATACGGTATCTAAGGCATACAAAGAAGATGTGTTGCTACCAAGTGCAAGACCTGAGTTTGTAGGTGGTGAAAGTTTGGAAGGAGACCTTAGGAATGCCGAAAACGAGGGCAGGCTCTACGGAATTCTTAACGCATCCAATTATTCAAACGTTAGACAAGCCGAGAAGGGGCTTCTTTACAGAAATACGGTAAAAGCCTTGTTTCGATGGCTTCAAGACGAATCCAAAAAATACAAAGCGGATTTTCTGGCCCACACAGGGGAGAAAATTATGGAGTTCGTAACAAACAGACCTAAATTTATTATGTCCAGTGTTGCGAGGTTAACCGAGCAAAAATTCTACTTTTTGATGCGTTCCCCAGAATCTTTTGAAAAGATATTGGACAGGCTAAAGGAGGTAGATGGAATTTTTATGCTCTTAGGTACCGGTGACCCTGATTATGAACAGTTGTTTAGGGATATGAGTTATAAACACAAGAACTTCATTTTTACCAACGGTCAATCAGAAGATTTGATTGATTCCATGTATTTGGAGACGGATCTGTATTTTATGCCTAGCTTGTTTGAACCATGCGGTATTAGTCAAATGTTGGCTATGCGTAACGGTAACCCATGTTTGGTACACCATACCGGTGGTCTAAAGGATACCGTGCAGCACATGAAAACCGGTTTTGCTTTTGATGGTAAAACATTCAATGGTAAGTTGGAAGATATGGTCAATAAATTTGATGAAGCGCTACACGTTTGGGAACACGATAAGGACACTTGGAAAAAAATCAAGGCGAATGCCAAAAAAATGAGATTCACTTGGGAAAAATCCTTGGATGAGTATTACAGTAAATTATATCTGTTGTAATATCTACAAATTACATTTAAAAAGTGTTGTTAATAAAGGGTGAAACCCTTAGCTATTATTGTTAGGATTACCCTTTTTTCTTAAATTTACCGTTCACTTAAAACTAGTAAATACTACAAATGTCAGATAAAGCTACTTTAGAGTACAAAGGTCAGAAATATGAATTTCCGGTAATTACAGGTTCAGAGAATGAGTCTGCCATCGATATAAAAACATTACGCTCCGTTACTGGTGGTATGATAACTATTGATCCTGGTTATAAAAACACAGGTTCATGTTCTAGTGCCATTACTTTTTTGGACGGAGAAAAAGGAATCTTAAGGTACCGTGGCTACTCTATAGAAGAGCTGGCGGAAAAGGCCGATTTTCTTGAAGTGGCTTACCTTCTTATTTTTGGCGAATTGCCAAACAAAGAGCAATTAGAAAAATTTCATAAGGACATTAAGGAGGAATCCCATGTAGACGAGGAAATGAAGAAAATTTTGGATAGTTTTCCAAAATCGGCTCACCCAATGGGCGTTTTATCTTCCCTTACCAGTGCCCTAATTGCCTTTAACCCTTCTACCGTAGATGTATCTTCCGAAAAGGACATGTATGAGGCTATTGTAAGAATTCTGGCGAAATTTCCGGTACTAGTAGCTTGGACCCTAAGAAAGAAAAAAGGGTTGCCTCTTGATTACGGTGATGATACGTTAGGTTATGTAGAGAACATTCACAAGATGATGTTCAAAAAACCGAACCAAGAGTACAAAAGGAATAAAATCGTCATTGATGCACTTGATAAGTTGCTTATTCTTCACGCTGATCACGAGCAGAATTGTTCTACGTCTACGGTGAGGATAGTCGGTTCTTCCCATGCTGGTTTGTTCGCATCCCTATCTGCGGGTATTTCTGCCCTTTGGGGGCCACTGCATGGTGGTGCTAACCAAGCCGTTCTTGAAATGTTACAAGCAATTGAGGAAGATGGCGGGGATACCAAAAAATACATGGCAAAGGCAAAGGATAAGGAAGACCCTTTCCGTTTAATGGGCTTTGGACATAGGGTTTACAAAAACTTTGACCCAAGAGCCAAGATCATTAAAAAGGCCGCTGATGAAGTTTTGGCAGATTTAGGAATCGAAGACCCTATTTTGGATATAGCCAAAGGATTGGAGAAAGAAGCTTTGGAAGACCAATATTTTGTGGATAGAAAACTATATCCTAACGTGGATTTTTACTCTGGTATAATTTATAGGGCATTAGGTATACCTACCGAAATGTTCACTGTTATGTTCGCCCTAGGTCGCTTGCCAGGTTGGATTGCCCAATGGAGGGAAATGAGACTTCGCGGCGAACCAATAGGAAGACCAAGACAAGTATATATTGGAGAGACGCTTCGTTCTTTTGTAGAGGTTGATAAACGATAAGTATTTCCTTTAAAAATAGTAATGCTCTTTCGCCTTGGTGAAAGAGCATTTTTTTTACGCCAAATGCTACCTTTGCGGTACTATAAAGTTTCAATGATGCTAAAGCTTAATGTAAAGGATGAGATTTCACGCTTAAGGTCCGTGGTATTGGGAACGGCCCAGAGTTGTGGGCCAGTGCCCAGTCCGGAGGAGGCTTATGACCCTAAATCCCTGGAGCATATTTTGGCAGGTACCTATCCGAAAGAAAGTGATATGGTAGTAGAGATGGAAGCGTTTGCCAAGGTTTTTTATAAGTATGGTGTTAAAGTTTACAGGCCGGAGGTCATAGAAAACTGTAATCAAATTTTTTCTAGGGACATTGCTTTTGTAATAGAAGATAAGCTTATCATAGCAAATATCCTTCCTGATAGGGAGCAAGAGGTAAACGCTATATTGCACGTATTGGAAGAGGTGGATAAACAAAATATTATAAGGCCTCCAGAAAAAGTACATGTAGAAGGCGGGGATGTAATGCCCTGGAACGACCATATATTCATTGGTACGTATACGGCAGCCGATTATCCATCGCATATTACGGCTAGGACCAATAAAGCGGCCGTTGAATTTATTTCAGAGCTTTTTCCAGAAAAAACAATTAAACCTTTCGAATTACGCAAGTCTAAAAATGCCAAGGAAAACGCCTTGCACCTAGACTGTTGTTTTCAACCTTTGGGCAAGGGAAAGGCAATCTTGCATAAAAATGGATTTTTAGTTGAAGAAGAATATGGGTGGCTGGTAGATTTCTTTGGGAAGGAGAACATTTTTGAAATCAGCGCGGAGGAGATGTACCATATGTTCAGCAATGTTTTTTCCATTTCCCCAGATGTCGTGGTTTCCGAGAAGAATTTTACGAGGCTAAATAATTGGCTGAGGGAAAAAGGGTTTACCGTGGAGGAAATTCCCTATGCGGAAATCGCCAAGCAAGAGGGCTTGCTAAGATGTAGTACGTTGCCCTTGGTTAGGGACTAGCTTTTAGTTGTTTTAGGGATTTTTTGTAGTATTTCAATAGCTTTGTTGCCGTCCTCAATAGCTACAAAAATATGATCGTGATAATACCCCGCTACCGCATTACAGCCAATATGGTTTTTTGCTAATTCTGAAGAGAAAACTGCGGTTAAGCCAACTGCTTCAAGCGAAGAGTGTACTTTGAGGGTAATCCAGGCGGCTACGAAATCATAAGAAAACTGAAATTCATCTGCCTTGCTTCGGTTCAAGATATAGGTGCTTCCTTCCGCTTCCTTAAAAAAACAGATACAATGGGCCAAGGCCATAGGGTTTGGTTCTGTAAGATTGATGAAAACATATTCACCTTTGTTTAGAATGGGGTTTAACGATGAAAGTAATGTGCTTAAATTGGTTTCTCCTGACATAAAAATAGATGGTGGAATGTTCAGATTAAACTACGAATAAGTTTTGTTTTTTTAAGTCGATTCTGCAGCTTAAAAAAATTACATTTGCACCCAAATAAGTAAGATTTTATGCAAGTTACCAATTCTATTTTAATGGTGCGACCCGTTGATTTTCGTATGAACGAACAAACTGCGGTCAACAACTATTTTCAGGAAGGATTAGATTTAGAGAATGCAAAAATCAATATAAAGGCGCAACAGGAATTTTATGCCTTTGTTTCTGTATTAAAAGAAAAGGGTGTCAACGTTATTGTTGTTGATGATACCTTGGAACCTAGCACACCCGACTCTATTTTTCCAAATAATTGGATTTCCTTTCATGCCAATGGTACCGTTGCCCTGTATCCTATGTTTGCTGAAAATAGGAGGAGTGAAAGACGGGAAGATATTCTTGATTTACTGGAAGAACAAGGTTTTCGCATAGATAATATTATTGATTATACTTCTGCAGAAGATGACGGTGTTTTTCTCGAGTCGACCGGTAGTATGATTCTTGATCGTGCGAATAAAAAAGCCTATTGTGCCTTATCCGAAAGGGCAGACGAAGAACTTTTTATTGAGTTCTGCGAAGATTTTGAGTTTACGCCCGTAGTTTTTACAGCTAATCAATCGGTAGATGGTAAACGAATGCCAATTTATCATACCAATGTGATGATGTGTTTGGCGGATGATTTTTCCGTCATTTGTTTGGATGCTATAGATGATAAAAAGGAAAAGAAAAATGTGGTACAGCATTTAAAAGATGATGGTAAAGAGGTCATCTCTATATCCGAAGCACAAATGCATCAATTCGCTGGAAACATGCTTCAGGTACAGGGAAGTAATGAGGAGCGTTTTTTGGTAATGAGTTCGGCGGCTTACCATAGTCTTACCAAAGATCAGGTAGCCAAAATAGAAAAACACTGTCCAATTATTCACAGTTCCCTAGAAACCATTGAAACCTGTGGCGGTGGAAGTGCCCGCTGTATGATGGCCGAGGTTTTCTTGCCTAAACAATAATTATATAGGAATTCTGTAGGTGTGCTTGATAACTCCCATGACAAAAGTGCTATGTACGCTCCCAATATTCTTAATAGACCCTAAATCATTGATTACAAAAGATTGATAGTGTTTCATATCACGCACGAAAATTTTCAGTAAAAAATCATAATCCCCAGAAACGTTATAGCACTCCGTTACCTCTTTTAACGAAGTGATATCCTCTACAAATTGATTCCCTATTTTTTTGGTATGTTGTTTTAAAGTTACATGGCAAAATACGATGAACGACTTGCCTACTTTCTCTGCGTTTACTAGGGCTACATATTTTTCAATAACACCTTCCCTTTCCAATCTTTTGATACGTTCATAGACCGGTGTCGTCGATAGATTTACCTGCTGAGCAATTTCTTTGGTGGTCAATTTACCATCGGTTTGTAGCAAATTCAATAGCTGTAAGTCTATTTCGTCCAAGGTAAGCATAGAAAATTTATCTTTTTATGAAGCTTTCGGTCTAGTGTTTTAGATAAAATTTACTGCAAAATTATAGATAATAGTTTTGTTTTCTGAGTTTATGTGTAATTAAAGTTTAAAAAACTTCAATATGTAATTTTGGCAGATACTTTAAAAATCGTCAACTTATGAAATCTATAGTATTGGGCTACCCTAGAATTGGGAAAAAAAGAGAATTGAAAAAAGCTACCGAAGCATATTGGAAAAAGAACATCACTGAAAATCAGCTACAGGAAACGGCTAAAGAAATCAAGAAAGCAAATTGGCTTGAACAGCAGCATGCTGGTATCGATTTGATTTCTTCCAATGATTTTTCCCTTTATGACCAAATGCTTGATATGTGTATCACATTGGGAAGCATCCCCAAAAGATTTCAAGATTTAATAGGGCTCAAACAATATTTTGCCATGGCCAGGGGCTTGCAAACGGATAAAGTCGATGTCACGGCCATGGAAATGACCAAATGGTTTGATACCAATTATCACTATATCGTGCCTGAGTTTACCACAGGTCAAGCTTTTTCATTAAATCCTGAAAAAATAATCAAAGAAATTCGAGAGGCAAAATCCTTGGGTATAGAAACCAAACCGGTAATTATAGGACCTATTACCTTTTTACTGCTAGGTAAAGAGAAAGTGGAAGGTTTTCATCGGCTTGATTTGCTCCCGTCTTTGCTTCCCATTTACAAGAAACTATTCAATCAAATTGCTGCGGAGGGAGTTGAATATGTACAAGTTGATGAACCTGTCTTTGCCCAAGATTTAGAAAATAAGGCGCAGTCAGCATTTAAAAAAGCTTATTCCTACTTCGCTAATAATAGAAATGGAATTAAACTTATTTTGGCAAATTATTTTGACTGTTATGGTGATAACTTGAATCTTGCCCTAGACTTACCGGTAGAAGTGCTCCATTTAGATTTGGTTCGCTGTAATTTGCAATTAGATGATATTTTGGCACATCCGCTATTAGATGGTCAAAAAATACTATCGCTGGGGGTGGTTGATGGTAGAAATATCTGGAAGAACGACTACGAAAAATCCCTTAGATTGATTGAAAAGGCAAAAAGAAAGGTGGGTAAGGCTAATCTATGGGTGGGTACCTCTTGCTCTCTTCTGCATAGTCCGGTTGCGCTTTCCTTGGAAAAGGCTAATGAGCAATTAGATGAGGTAAAACAATGGTTGGCTTTCTCCGAGGAAAAATTGAGTGAAGTGGTCACTCTCCAGAAACTGGCCAATGAGGATACTGATGAAAGCCTCTTAGAGGAGTTAAAAGAAAACCAACGAATACATAAATTAAGGCGTAGTTCCAAATTGATACATAATGCATCGGTAAAAGAACGCGTAAAAAATCTAACGGAACAGGACGCCCAACGATTATCTACCTTTCAAGAACGACAGATAATTCAGCGACGGGAGTTGAACCTGCCTTTGTTTCCGACCACTACCATTGGTTCTTTTCCTCAGACCCAAGAGGTTCGGGTGCAACGAAGAAAGTTTAAAAAGAATGAAATCTCATCTCAGGCATATGATGCATTTTTGATGAAGGAGACCGAAAAGGCAATTAATTTTCAAGAGGAAATAGGATTGGATGTACTGGTACATGGCGAATTTGAACGAAATGACATGGTTGAATATTTCGGGGAAAGTTTAGAAGGTTTTGCCTTTACCCAATTCGGTTGGGTACAGAGTTACGGTACCCGTTGTGTAAAACCTCCTATAATTTTTGGGGATGTGTCCAGGCCGGAGCCAATGACGGTCAAATGGTCTTCCATTGCCCAAAGTTTGAGTAAAAAATATGTAAAAGGAATGTTGACCGGTCCCGTTACCATTTTACAATGGTCGTTTGTGAGAAATGACCAACCTAGGGCGGTGACTTGTAATCAGATTGCTTTGGCTATAAGGGATGAAGTATGCGATTTGGAAAAAGCGGGCATTAAAATCATCCAAATAGATGAGCCCGCTATTCGTGAAGGCTTACCTTTGAGAAAAGATGACTGGGCCAACTACCTTCAGTGGGCAATAAAGGCGTTCCGTATTTCGGCAAGTGGGGTAGCAGATGCAACTCAAATTCATACGCATATGTGTTATTCGGAGTTTAATGATATCATTGATGATATTGCCGGTATGGATGCCGATGTGATTACCATTGAAACATCCCGTTCTAAAATGGAATTATTACAAGCGTTTGTGGATTTTAAATATCCCAATGAAATTGGGCCTGGGGTGTATGATATTCACTCTCCAAGAGTGCCCACTGTACAAGAAATGGAAAATTTACTTTTAACGGCCTCAGAGCTCTTACCAATAGAGAACCTTTGGGTAAATCCCGATTGCGGACTAAAAACACGTGATTGGCCAGAAACCAAGGCCGCCCTTGAGAACATGGTGCGTGCTGCCAAAAGCCTTCGTCAAAAGCAGCTGCTAAAAGTGTAAATAGCTACCTTGTGAGAGTCATGACGAAATAATTATTGGCTCTATGAAATTTAAATTAGGTGGATTCTCCTTAAAGAATTATCTTAAGGGTTGTCCGCCTTTTTTTGGTTTAAGATTTTGAAATGAATCGTACTGCATTTCTTTTATTCATTTTTTCCTTGGTGGCTTTTTATTTGATTGGGTCAAATAATGAAGCGTCCCTAGAAGCATACGAAGTCATTTCGGAAGAGCAAAGAGATTCCTTAACTACAGAGAGAGCTTACGAGCAGGTGATGAATGTATTGATGCATCCACGATGCATGAACTGTCACCCCACAGATGACGTTCCAAAACAGGGAATGGACAGGCATCCACATTACTTTGGGATGTCTAGGGGAAAAGAAAACAAAGGTTTTTCTGTTACCAAATGCGCTACTTGTCATCAAGAAGAAAATAATTTGAACTCAGGAGTGCCCGGTGCTCCGCATTGGTCTTTGGCTCCTTCTTCCATGGGTTGGCAGGGTCTTTCGAGGTCGGAAATCGCCCAGCGGCTATTGAATCCAGAAACCAACGGAGGAAAATCACATGAAGAGTTGGTCACCCACATGACAGAAGATGAACTGGTGCTGTGGGCTTGGAATCCCGGAGTGGATGCCAATGGTGTCCAGAGGGAAAAGCCTCCGGTATCCGAGGAAGATTTTAAAAAAGCGGTGGAAAAATGGTTTGATGAAGGGGCACCCATCCCTTCCAAATAAAAAAATATGAAAATAGCGCTTAAAGTAAATGGGGAGCAACATTCCCTAGAAATAGCCGATGAAAATACTCCGTTATTGTGGATTGTTAGGGATTTGCTGAACCTAAAAGGAACCAAATTTGGTTGTGGAAAAGCCGCTTGTGGGGCATGTACGCTCCATGTAGATGGAGAGGCCGTAAGGTCTTGTTCGTATGCCGTAAAATTTGCTGACGGAAAAAAAGTAACTACTATTGAAGGTTTGAGAAACGAGGAAGCGCCACATCCGGTGCAACAGGCTTGGTTAGAGCATGTAGTACCTCAATGCGGCTACTGTCAGCCAGGATTCATGATGGCCACTGCCGCCCTGATTTCGAAAAACCAAGAACCTACCGATGAGGATATCGATAACAATATCATCAATATATGCCGATGCGCCACCTACTATCGTATGCGCAAAGCCATTCACCGAGCTGCTGAACTGGAACGGGATCGATTGAGTCTTTCCACTAAAAACATCGAGAATGGCGAAGAATAAGATGTCTAGAAGAAAGTTTTTGGTGCGTGGCGGATTGGGAACGATTGGGGTACTTGCTGTAGGAACCTACTTATTTAGAAACCCTATAAGAAGGCAGATTGCAGGAGCTTTGAATACAGCCGATACGCCGTATATGGGCGATACGTCAACGCCAATTATCTGGTTTGAAATAACCGAAGAGAACAAGGTGATTCTCCATAGCCCGAAAGTAGAAATGGGACAGGGAACGTTTACCGGGTTGGCACAGATGGCAGCCGAAGAACTGGAAATTGATATGAGCCAAATTAAAGTGGTTCATGCACAATCTATCTCTGGGAACATGGACAGTTTTGCTACGGGGGGAAGCACCTCTATTTCGGCATTATGGGTTCCTTTGCGGGAGTTGGCAGCTACCATGCGCGAAATGTTGTTGCAAAAAGCTGCTGAGAAAATGGGGGTAGAAAAGAGTACCCTAACCATTTCAAACGGGCAAGTTTCTTCCGGCAGGACCGAGATGAGCTACGCCCAAATAGCCGAAGGTGTGGAAGCGTGGGAGGTGCCCGATACTCCAAAGTTAAAGCCTGTTTCGGAGATGAAATGGGTGGGAAAGCCGGTACCAAGGGTCGATTTGGCGGACAAAGTTTTTGGAGCACCTATTTTTGGAGTGGATGCCACATTGCCAAATATGCTGTATGGTTCCGTGGTTCGCTCTTCTAAAATTGGGGCGGTCTATAAAGGTGCCGATATTTCAAAGGCTGAAAATATGCCTGGAGTGGTCAAAATTGTTCAAGAAGATGATTTTGTGGGCGTAGTTGCCAAATCTTTTACTGAAGCTGAGAATGCCAAAAATGCTATTGAGGTAATTTGGGAGACCACCAAAAATTGGCAGACCGAAGATATACGTTCCATGCTCGAAGTGGGCCAAGGAACACCCTTTGTGATTCAAAAAGCAGGGGATGTTGATGATTTTTTCGGGGAAGGTTCATTAATAGAAGCATCGTATTGGAGCCCGATTGGGGCGCATGCGCAGATTGAACCCAATGGTGCTTTGGCCCATGTGGAGAAGGATATGGCAACCATTTATATGTCTACCCAAGTGGTAAAAATTTCTCGGGATGAGATTGCCAAGCGTCTGGGAATGGACAAGGATCAAGTGAACTTGGCGCCCACTTTTTTGGGAGGTGGATTCGGAAGGCGACTTCATACCCCAAATGGTATTCAAGCGGCGGTTTTGAGCAAAGCAGTGGGGAGGCCTGTAAAATGCTTTTTCTCAAGAAAAGAAGAATTTCAGAACGATACCTTTAGACCTCCTACGCATCATGTGCTAAAAGCCAAATTGGATAATGAGGGCAGCATTGAAGCTTTTGAACATAATGTGTCCAGTGGCGATGTTGCTTTCGGTTCGCCTATGGTTCCGGGTATTGCTGAGCCCATTTTAGGTGCCGATTTAGGTGCTTGGCGTGGCGGAATGGTGCAGTATGGAGCTATTCCTAATTATCAAGCCATTTCATGGAGGGTTCAACTACCTTTTGCCACCAGTTGGTGGCGCAGTTTGGGGTTGTTGGCCAATACCTTTGCCATTGAAAGTTTTATGGATGAACTGGCGGTCAAGGCCAGAAAAAATCCGGCGGACTTCCGTCTGACGCATACTCAAAAGGATGATAGGGGGGAGCGCTTGGCCAATGTAATCAAGAAGGTGGTGGAAGTTTCCGGCTATAAAGATGAGGTGGTAAATAATAGGGCCATGGGTTTTGCCGCTTCTACTGATGCCAACACACCATGCGCCCAAGTAGTGGAAGTTTCCATCGAGAACAATGAAATAAAGGTGCACAAAGTTACCTGTGCTATGGATCCAGGGTTGGTAGTAAATCCTGATCAAGTAAAAGCACAATGTGAGGGCGCCATTATTATGGGAATGAGCGCTTCGTTGTATGAAAAAATGGAAGTAGAAGACGGTGCATTGACACCTACTATTTATGGGCCTTATCAAATGGCCATGATGAAACATGCACCTAAGGAAATTGATATAATTCTATTACAGGGAGCGGATTCTCCCGGAGCCGTAGGGGAACCACCTTTAGGACCAATTGGAGCGGCCATCGCCAACGCGGTGTTTAGACTAACCGGGCAACGTATTAGAAGAATGCCACTGCAAGATCATTTACAAGTTTAATTCTATTTTTTGATAGAAGGCATAAATGCCTTTCTCGGGTTGTCAATGAGTAATTGGTCTATTTCGCTTTGTGTAAATCCACTGTTTTTTAGAGCGGGAATCAAGTGAAGCGGTATCGCATCAAACTGTCGGATGGCACCTCCGGCGGGAAATCCGTTTCCATCGTGGGATACCAGTACTTTGTGCAACAAATCGTGCTTCTTGAATTTTGAAAGTCTTTGAACATATCCTTCCACATTATCGGCCTTCACCCCGTCCAATGAAATCCAAGCCCCTTTTTTTGCCATTTCCAATAAAATTTTGTCATCGGTAACTTTATTGGCGTGAACCCAAATCCAAGCATTGGGTAATACTCCTTTTTCATTGAGTAGTTTAAGGGTCAAATAAGCAGCTTGAATATTTTCTCCTGTATGAATGGCCAGGGTAAGCCCTGTTTTTGAATGGGTAATAATTCCTGCTTCTACCAGTTTTTGGTCAATTTCTGAGGGTTCTCCGGAATCAAAGGCCAGTTTAATAAATCCTGGGTGGACTGAGGTTCCTTCAATACCATCAAAGAACTCATTTGTCCAGGTTTCAGCAAGCTCTGCTGGGCTAAGTTGGTAGGCGAACTTTGGAATGTACCTGTCGTTTGCACTTCCATAAAATCCCGTATTGGTAATAATATGAACTCCTGAGGCATCTGATATTTTTTCAAGCAGGTCTATCCGTCTGCCAAAATAGGCCGTAGTACAATCAAAGATAGAATGGATTCCCATTTCTTTTAATCCCTTCAAATAGGGAACTACCTGCTTCATTAATCGGCTTTCATCGTAAAAGGAGGTGGAATCTGAAGGTTTGCCGAAATTGGACATGACATGTTCATGAGTCAATGAAACCCCCAAGGATTTCGCATTTATGAACCCTTTTACGGTAGCAATGGAATCATTTTGCGCATGGGAAACACAGAAAAATAGCGTATTTAGTATCAGAAATCCTCCATACGCTATTTTACTTTTCATGTCTTTATGAATTGATAAGTTGCTTTTTATTTAACTCAATTTCGGTTGCTATTTCGTCCCAGAGATTGATTCTTACCTTTAAGGCTTTTTTGGCCGCATCCGAGGCCTCCAACCAATTGAGTTCGCTTTCACCACATAGCTCTTGAATCATTTTGAGGGATAAGGGACCATGTTCATCCCCATCTACTTCAATATGCCTTTCTAAGTAGTAGGTTAATTTAGGAAAATTAGGCTTTTGTTCCTTGGAAGACTGTTCAATTATTTCCAAAAACATATCCGGAATCAAATCCTCCCTACCAAAAGTAAAAGCGGAAGCAATTTTATGCACTTTGTTTTCTTTGATAGTTTGAAAAGTGAACAATAAAAACTCCTTTTCGGCGGGTTGCAAATCGGCCGAATTGATATCCTCCTCAATAGTATCCAGTCCCTCTAGGGAATTTACAAAGGAAAGAACCTTGCTTGTATCGGCATTAACCTCTTCCATGGCATCCAAGTACATTTCAAAGTGACTTTTGGGAGTGCCTTTTTCGTTAATGTCGGTTTCCTCTCCCCAGACAATTTCATTGATAAAACGGGCGGTGGTGGTGTTTTTTGCCGGTTTCCAAGGTACTTGTGTGCAAGTAAGATGGTTTTGAAGTGCTTTTAAAAGCGACATAAAATCCCAAACGGGATACACATGTTTTTGCATGAACAAACGCACATCGTCCATTTCGGCCAATAGGCCATATACACGGTGGTTAGTGAGTTCATCTCTTAGCGGTTGGATTTCTTTTTCAAGGGGGGGCAATTCCAATCATAAAATTCTTTTTCAAAAGTGTTCGCTTCAAAGGTACTTCAATAGTCGGTGCCATGACATTGTTTCGTTTAAAGAACGGATTTAATGGGCAAAAGTAAGCATTGTCCTTATTCTAAGCTAGCATATGAAATTTCTAAATCTATAAGGGAATAAGCAATTTTTATTGCGAATAAAATGAAGTCATTTGCCACAAGAAGCAGCGATGTGATTTTAGATAAGTTCAATCAAACTTATAAAATTAGCTCACTGACTTTCTTATATTTTTACCTCTTTTCTTTTTACGAAACTCGGTACTTTCCATATGTTTTCTAGCCCTGTAGATAGAGATGACCGCAATACACGTCCAAATGATATTGGTTACGAAAGAAGGCATGGCGTTATAATATAAGCAGTTGATGGCAATAAGAAAGCCGCCCAAAAGATTGAGGTAACTGCAAATTTAAGAAAAGTCTTTGGCCTCGTTGAGGGTGAGACCATAAGAGACCAGTACCATAATAGAACCGGACCAGCCGAAAACATCTAAGAAATATTTTAGTTCCATGGGCAATTAGTTTTTATCGTTCAGTTTTTGAACGATTCTTTCCTTAAAATCAGACGCAATCATGTGTTGTTCTACAATCCGTAATTCTTCCAAAAGTTTGGTGTTGTGGTCCATCATATCTTCTAGGGCTTCCGTAGCCGCTTCCCAGTAATGATGTAGTTGTGGTAACTTTTCAATGGCTTTTTCAGATAGGCTCAAAAGATGCTTCCTGCTGTCATTTGGATCTTGCTCCGAAATAAGATAACCGTTCTTCTTCATCTTTTTTACCAGTTTGATAACCCCAGGGTGGCTTATTTGAAGAAAATCGGCAATTTCGGTAACCGCCAATTTTCCTTTTTTTTCCAGCAAAACAAAAATCATATGCCAGTTGGGTTCAATGTCAATATTGAACTCCTGATAAAACTGCCTAGTTTGAATGACGAACAGGTCATTTAAGCGCTTGAGCCTGGCCGTTAGTCCCGGATAACCCATTTCGTATAAAAAGTCGTTACTCATACCATTTATGTTACTAGTTACGCAAATGTAAAACAAAAAATGGTAACTAGTTACATAAATAGATTAAATTATCGTTGGTTTGATTTTACTTTATCAACGAGGTAGTGGATTACCGTCATTTATTTTGAGGCCTTTTTAAGTCCGTAAAGAAATAGGCCCGCCATAACCACCATAAAAAGGGCAAAAGGCAAGGAGGTAATAATCAATAGCTTTTGTACAGCAGTGAGCACATCAATTTCCGGTTTTACGTTTCCTAGAAGTAAAAGGGCTATCGTTGATAGTAAAATCAAAACCGACCAAAGTAACCTGTGCTTTTTCTTGGGATTCTTTTTGCCCTTATCCGTAAACATGCTCAATACGAATACGGCAGAATCTACGGAGGTCACTAAAAACCCAATGAGGAGTAGGATGGTCATAAAGTTGAGTGCTGTGGCCATGGGGTAATTCTCCAAAAAAACGAAGAGGGAAGAAAATACGTTGCTGAATTCCCCCGAGTAACTTCCCCAAGATTCGATGACTTGAAAGGCAGAAGTTCCAAAAACGGAAAACCAAAAGAAGGTGCCCAAAGAGGGTAAGATAAGCACACCCAACAGTAATTGTCGTAGCGTTCGTCCTTTGGAAATTCGGGCAATGAAAATACCGGTGAAAGGTGCCCACGCCAACCAAAACGCCCAATAGTAAAACGTCCAATCGGTTAAAAAGGCCATTCCCGGATTGTAATTACCAAAGGCAAGACTTATCGGTACAAAATCGATTATATACTGTGCGGTAGCGAAGAAAAAGGAAGAAATGATTTCCGACATATCGCTGGTGACAAAGACAAAGAACATCAGCAAAAGCGTACCTATAATATTCACTTTGGAGATGATTTTGATGCCTTTGTTCAAGCCTTGCCAGGCGGAAAGAAAGGCGATGGCCGATATCAAAATGGTAAGTGTCAATACCGATGTCAAACCCCAATCGGACTTAAAAATATGGTTGAGTCCCCCATTGATTTGGGTGGTTCCGAGCCCAATGGCGGCAATAAGCCCGAAAACAGTGGTGATGATGGTCATCACATCAATACCCTTTCTGGCTGCGGAGTAGGGTATGACGTCTTCAATGGCCGCGCTCACGCGCACCTTTTTCTTTTGAGCAAACAGGGCGTAGCCGATGACCATGGCAAAGAGGCCGTAAAAGGCCCACGCCGTAAAACCCCATTGGTAGAAGGTGAATTCCAGCGCTAGAATTTCAGGTGACAATTCGGATCCGTATGGCGGATTTTGCTGCATAAAAACAGGTTCCTGTACGGCCCTTAAAAGAATTCCGGCGCCCATTCCGGCGCTGTACAACATGGCTGTCCACGCCCAAAGGCTGTGTTCGGGTTTTGCATTTTTTTTGCCCAGTTTTATTTTTCCCCAAGGGGAAAGGGCAATTGCCAATAACAATAAAACGTAGCCTAGGCCTAAATACAAATAGAAATAGCCAAAGTAATTGCGTACCCAAACGGAAGCCACTTCAATAACTTCATAAGCAGCCTCGGTAAAAAGAAAAACCCAAAGAATAAATACCAACAGAATACCGATGGAGGTAACAAGTAATGGATTTTTAAGGAGTTTCATTAAGGGGTTTTATTCTTTTGTATTGGCAATATTGCGAATCATGCCACCAAAGATAAAGTAATGAAAAGGAAGTAGGCTGTACCAGTAAAGCCTGCCTCTGAGGCCCCTAGGTCTAAAAGTAGCGGTTTGGTAGAGAACGCTGTTTTCAATTTTAAATTCCAACCAGGCCTCACCAGGCAGTTTCATTTCGGCAAAAAGTAACAATCTTTTATCATCCTTATCGGCCAAAAGCACCCGCCAAAAATCGAGGGAGTCTCCCGCAAATAACTTATCTGGGTGGGTTCTTCCCCTGCGAAGTCCCACTCCGCCAGAAAATTTATCCAGTAGGCCCCTTATTTTCCACAACCAATTTCCGTAGTACCATCCCGTTTCCCCACCAATTTTCCAGACATTTTCCAAGACCCTGTCCGGATTCTTGATTTTTAGTTTTTGCTTATCCGTAAGAACGCCGTATTGCGGTACCTGAATGTATTTTTCGAGACCTTTTTTAAACCTGCCACTGACCATACTGTCTTTCCAGCTGCTGATTACCAGGTTTTGTTCAATTTTTTTAAAGGCTAGGTCTATCGCCTGTTTGTAGGTATGGGGTTTTATTTGCAACAATTCTTGCAAGCGTTGGTCTTTGGCAATGACTTCGATTTTCATGCTGTCCACCAGATTCATCGCCAGTTTATAAGAGGTGGAGGTAACAAAATAAAGCCAATAGCTGGAAAGTTTTGGGGTCATTACGGGAACGGTGTATATGTAGTTTTTGAATCCCCTAACTTCGGCATATTGTTCGAGCATATCCTTATAACTAAGCACATCAGGCCCGGCAATATCAAAAGAATCGTTATAAGTTGCTTCATTGCCCAAAACACCGGTCAAGAAAGCGATAATATCACGAATGGCAATGGGTTGCGTCTTGGTAAGCACCCACTTGGGAGTAATCATCACAGGCAGTTTTTCACAAAGGTCCCTAATGATCTCAAAGCTAGAACTGCCGCTGCCCACAATAATGCCCGCGCGGAGCACGGTCAAGGCGAATGGACCTTCATAAAGAATGTTCTCTACATTCTTACGAGATTCCAGATGTTTGGAGAGCTTATCCTCGTTAACAATTCCACTTAAATAAACCACCTGCTTCACATGGGTTTGGGACATATATTTATTGAAATTTCTGGCCGTTTTGGCTTCCATTTCGCTAAAATCCCCAGTAGAGGCACTCATGGAGTGGATAAGAAAGTAGGCCACCTCAATATCATTGGGAATTTTTTTGGGCGCTACTTCCCTCAGAAAATCTACTTCCAAGACCTCTATTTGGGCGCGCATTTCTTCCGTAATGGAAAAACGGGCCTCATCGCGAACAGTGCAGACCACCTCATGACCGTCTTCCAGCAGTTGCGGAAGCAGTCTCATACCTATATAGCCATTGGCGCCCGTAAGCAGTATTTTCATGGTTCCTTTTTTGTTGATTAAAGGTCTTCTATACTGGTAGGCGCATTGTCCGCCTTATGGTTCAAGAGTTTGGTAAAGAATTTTTGAACGGCCTTGGTGTCCGCCTTGACTTTAAGAAAGTGCTGGTCTCTGTAGATGGAATAAATGCCCAAATCTCCCTTGTAAATGGTGAGTTTGTAATAGGGAATTACCAAAGCATAGGTTTCCAAAAGTGACCGAAAGCGAACGATAATTCCTTTGGGCCTTATTTCTACATTGCATTGGTCGCGATTATTGTCCAGAATCAAAAGGTTTCTAATGCCCAAGCTCGCCTCGGTAATGAACAAACGGGGAGAGCCAATGCCACCCAGTGCCCAACGTTCTTTTAAAGTGAAGGGCTTGCCTACTTCAGTATCAATTTTTCGGGTGAGTTCTTTGTTGCTGTAAGAAACGTTGACCAACATTTTAGCGAAATTTAGGTGCCAATTCTTGGGAGCGAAGCGTACTTGGCGAATGTTCCTTCAAATTTAATCAAAACTTACGGCAAGTACTTGGCTGTTTTGCCGTTATTACGCGCTCATCCCATCAAAAAAAGTGTAAAAAATGATTAGTTTTGCAGCCTTAATTAAGAGGAAGCCATGGGAATTGAATCCATTTTAGAGGTAAAGGTAAAAGAAGCGGTCGCTCAGTTGTTCGAGGTAGCACTTCCGCAGGTAGAGTTTCAGCCTACGCGCAAAGACTTTGAAGGCGATGTAACGGTGGTGGTTTTTCCCATGTTGCGCTATGTAAAAGGGAATCCCGCCAAAATAGGGGAAGAAATAGGTCAATTTCTTACGGCGAACGTACCTGCCGTAACCGGATTTAATGTAATCAAGGGTTTTTTGAACCTAGTGATCGGCGATGCTTTTTACCTCGATTTTTTCAATTCCATCAAAACAACTACTACCTATGGTCATGTAGCCGAAAAGGCCGATGATGCCGTGATGGTAGAATATTCTTCGCCCAATACCAACAAGCCTTTGCACTTGGGGCATGTGCGTAATAATTTGTTGGGCTATTCGGTTTCCGAAATTTTAAAGGCCGCTGGAAAAAAGGTGTACAAAACCCAGATTATCAACGATAGGGGTATACATATTTGTAAAAGTATGCTCGCCTGGAAGCGTTTTGGAAATGGCGAAACACCGGAAAGTACGGGGTTAAAAGGGGATAAATTGGTTGGGAATTACTATGTGGCCTTTGATAAAGCCTATAAAGATGAGATTGCCCAATTGGTGGCCAAGGGAACCGACTCCAAAAAGGCAGAAAAGGAAGCGCCCATTCTGTTGGAGGCCCAAGAGATGCTGCAGAAATGGGAAGCCGGAGATGAGGAAACGGTGGCCCTATGGAAAACCATGAACGGCTGGGTGTATGAAGGTTTTGCCGAAACGTATAAAGATATGGGGGTTGATTTCGATACCCTGTATTACGAAAGCGATACCTATCTTTTAGGGAAGGATGTGGTGGCGCAAGGCCTGGAAAAGGGCGTTTTCTTTAAGAAAGAAGATGGCAGTGTGTGGATCGACCTGACGGAAGACGGACTCGATGAAAAAATAGTGTTGCGTTCCGATGGTACCGCCGTTTACATGACCCAAGATATTGGTACTGCCATACAACGGGTAAAGGATTATCCTGATGTGGGCGGAATGGTCTATACCGTGGGCAATGAGCAGGATTACCATTTTAAGGTACTTTTCTTGATTTTGCAGAAGTTGGGCTATTCATGGTCCAATAACCTACACCATTTGAGCTACGGAATGGTCGATCTGCCCAGCGGAAAAATGAAGAGTAGGGAGGGTACCGTGGTAGATGCCGATGATCTGATGCAGGAAATGTCGCAAACCGCAGCCGATATTTCGGCGGAGTTGGGCAAGTTGGAAGACTATGATGAAGACCAAAAGGAAGAACTGTACCAAATGATCGGTTTGGGCGCGCTTAAGTACTATATCTTAAAGGTAGACCCCAAGAAACGTATTCTTTTCAATCCGGAGGAATCGGTAGATTTTCAAGGAAATACAGGTCCGTTTATTCAATATACCTATGCCCGAATCCAGTCCATTTTACGCAAAGCGGAAGAAACCGGCGTTTTAAAGGATGATAATGTTGAGGTGGAAGCCCTACACGCCAAGGAAAAGGAATTGCTCAAGCAATTGCAGCTGTACCCGGAGACCATTCAATTGGCGGCCGAAAATTACAGCCCCGCTTTGATTGCGAATTACACCTATGATTTGGTGAAGGAGTTCAATTCATTCTATCAGCAGGTTTCCATTTTGGGCGAAGCCGATGAAAACCGTAAAATCTTTAGGGTGCAATTATCCAAAAAAGTAGGCGAGGTGATTGCCTCTGCCTTTAGACTGTTGGGTATTGGCGTACCGGAGCGTATGTAGACCGCTTTAGTATTGTAAAAGTCGGTCAGTTACCTGTTCCAGGTCGGTCGCGACAATTTCGGGAGTAGGTGCCAGCGGATAGAGTTGTTGCCCCGGTCTTTTGATAAAGGCCGCACGCCAACCGGCCCATTGGGCTCCGGCCACGTCCCAACCGTGTGCGGCGATCATCATGCTTTCGTTAAGACTTACGTTCATTTGTTGGGATGCATATTGGTAGGCTTCTTGAAAAGGTTTGAATTTTTTTGCGCCCTCCACACTTAAAATAGCATCAAAATAGGGGGTAAGCCCGGCATATTCAAATTGTTGGGTGACCCCTTCTTGAGAGCCGTTGGTAAAGGCCGCTAAGGTAAAGTTGGCATCTTTTAGGCGTTTCAAGGAGCGTTTTACCTCTGGGTGCGCCGGTAATTTGCGAAGTGCCGATACTACTGTTTCCCTTGCTTTTTCTTCGGAAAGGGTAATTTGGTTATTGGCAGCCACCATTTGCAAAGTGGCGGCACCGATATGCCCAAAGGGTCGATATTGCCCACTGGCAGAAGTGACCAGGCTGTATTGGAGCATGGTGGTAAACCAAAGGGACAGAAGGTTCTCATTACCGTCAAGGACATCGGCAATGTTACGTTTCATTGCAGTAAGGTCTAGAAGGGTTTCGTTGACATCAAAAAACAGTACTTGGGGCTTTACGGGCATGGCTTCTTTTTTAGGTGTGATTTCAAAATTAGAAAAGGCTGGTTATACTTAGGTGTGGTATGTCTTTTAAAGAGATTGTAATTATACGATTAATGTTGATGAGTTTGTAGTTTTAAGCATACTTGAAGAAAGGTTTTTCCTATATTTGAGTATAACTATATTTCTTATATTAAGAATAGAATGTTATATGTGAATAGGAAAGGAGTTTGGTAATTTGTATATCAATTTACAAAAGTAATTTATGTGATATACACTTTACCAAAGTTTAAAATTTATAAAGCATTAAAAATAAGACATATAGATGTTTGGAGAGTTCCATATATTTATGTGTTGTAAACAATTTTAAATCACTACTCAGGCCAAATGAAGTTCAAATGTTTATTCCTTTTCCTTGTCTTAATTTTTGCTTGCTCAGAGAAAAAAACGGAAAATAATACCTCTATCTCTCTCAAAGGGCAAAAATTTGAAAATCCAAAAGCTAGTGAATTGAACAGTAAAGCAATTAGGGAAGTTAAGAGTGGAAACCATGATTCCGCGAAAGACTTGTTTTATGAAGCGTTGGATTTAGAACCCAATAACCCCACTATTTTAAGCAATATTGGACTTTACTATCAGGACTTGGGTTTAGACCAAAAAGCAATTGAATTCCACAATAAATCACTGAAAGCCTCGGACTCAACATACCTGATTTCAGGAGCAAATCTGGGCAACGCTTATTACCAAATTGGAGAATACTCCAAAGGAATCAGAATTTTGGACTTTGTTATTGAAAATACCTCAGAAGATAAGCTCTTGGTAGCTGCGTATGTCAATAGAGGGTTCAATCATCTTGGGAAAGGGAATTGTAAAAAGGCTAAGTCGGATTTAATGACTGCAAAAAACAAGTCTTCAAATCAAAAAGACATGGATTTTCAAGTTAGTCGACTGGAAAAAAAACTAAAAAACTGTTTACAACAAGGGCTATAATTTATAGCTGCAATTCATTAACTTGAAACTACAAAACCATCAACGGCTGGATTTGCCACGGTTGGAAATGCTCCGCATTTCTACACCGCCACAAATCATAGCCAGACCGTTGGCACACATTAAACCAGACAAAATGTTTAAGAAACTATTTTCAAAAAAAGAACCTAAATCGTACGGACCGACAGAACCGATTTATCCCGGGGAATTGTTTGAAGTTGGTGAAATAACAGATGACAATGGGTTCTTTGGAGTTTCAAACATCAACAAGTCGTATGACAATTATCCAAATAAAAAATATTTCCCTTGGTGGATTCAAGTGACTCTAGAACTTGTTGACACTGATGATAGAAAAATGCCAACCGACAATGAAGCCCAAGTATTGAATGAGCTAGAAGATAAAATTGAGAAGTTTATTAAGGAAAAACATAAAACTCACTTCATCGGACGAGTAACGCAAAATGGGTTTAGGGACATTATTTTTTATGTTGACCAACCAAGATTTGACCAAGAAAATACAAACCTATTTTTTGACAAAGTTCAGGAACAAAGAAGAGTGAATTTTAATATGGAAAAGGACATCAATTGGAATAACATTGGTGGATTAATAAAATAAAAAACGTGTGCCAACAAAACCTATACGCAATGCGGGTTGACAAGATAAAAGAAAGGTCGGTGCTTTTAGCCCGCCAAAGCTCCGCTTTGACGTTTTTGTTCAATAAATTTAAAAATACAAAACGCAGCTTTGGCTACCGTTCGTGCCAGATTGAAAGTTTTGGCTTTTTAACTCCGCACTGCGCATAGCTAAACCGTTGTAAGTAATTTTAAATCTCACCGCTGAAAATTTTTAAGAACATACTACTATTCCAAAGAAAGGTTTTTCCTGTGTCTTTTTTGATTTCAATAGCAATCGGAATTTTACTTGGCGGAAAACCTCAAACTATTGGATTTTGTTTTTTGGCAATAGCTCCAATGATTCAATACTATTCCTACGATTATAAGGACAAAAATCAGTACTACTACTTTTTCAATCTAGGTGTTGGTAAAATTCATTTATGGCTTTCTACCGTAACAATCGGAATGATAATTCTAATAATACTTTCGTTGTTATGAACATTCTACATATTGACAGTTTGACCAAATCTTATGGCGACAAGATTATACTAAGCGACATATTTCTTAGCTGTGGAATTGGACAAATAAAAGGGCTTATTGGGAGAAATGGTTCAGGAAAATCAACGCTCCTCAAAATAGTTTTCGGAACGGAATCCGCAAATACTAAATTCATTCGGGTAGGAGAAAAAATTGTGAGGAATGTAACAGACGGCAGAGGACTTATCAATTATCTCCCACAAGACCATTTCTTGCCCAATAATGTTAAAATAAAAACAATAATTAATCTTTTTCTAGACAAAGAAAACAGAGAGGTTTTATTTGCAAACGAACATTTAAAACCTCTCTTGAACAAAAAGAATCAGGAATTATCAGGTGGAGAAAGAAGAATAATAGAAATCTTGTTGATTATTCATTCAAATGCTCAATTTGTTCTACTGGACGAGCCTTTTAACGGAGTAAGTCCTATTATTCGAGATTACATAATTGAATACATCAAAAAAAGAAAAAGTTCAAAAGGCTTCATTATAACGGACCACGATTTTGAAAACGTCATTGGATTGGCGGACAAAATTATATTCTTGGATAACGGTTACTTGAGGGAACTAAAGGACAAGAAGGAATTGGTAGAACTCGGATATATAAAAAAAACTACTTACAACACGGGTAACCGTTGCGCAAGCCCTTGAACAGCAAAAAAGAGACCTCTTTTAAGCCCTTTTTAGGGGCTTTTTATTTTTAGGACGACTGGGCAATCTAGATTTTTGGGCAACCCTACAAGTGTTCTTTCAAGTTCTTGGCACCTGTTTTTTATAAAAAATAACAAAGCAAGTTTCCCCGCCCCGCTCCCGATAGCTATCGGGATGGAACGTTTTTGGTCGAATTTCAGGTATTTTTTCAGGTTGTACGCGATTGCCGAGAGGTGCATCGCCTTGTTGGCCTGTTTCAATCCAATGGTATTTATCTTTCGTAGTCCCATAAACTCTATCAGGGTGCCGAAAACGGGCTCGACCGTGCTCTGCCGTTTGCCCTTCATATACCTGCCCTGTGGGCCCTCGACCCGGGCGATGTTCCTTTCGTACTCGGCCCGGTAATAGGTAACGCTGAACTTCTTTTCCTGTGCGCTTTTGCCCAGGCACCGTTCCCGTAAGGGACAGCCAAGGCAGACATGCTTTCTTGCGCGGTACTCCTTCTTCTTTGTCTTGGTGCGGTAATCCAAAAACACTTTGGTAAATGGTATCACCTTGCCCTGTGGACAGATATAATGATCTTCCGTATTGTTATAGGTGAACCCGTCCGGACCACCCTTGTACGTGCCATGGGGCGGGATGAAGCTCTTCAGTCCCCGGGCTTCCAGAAAGGCGTAGTTCTCCCCACTGCTGTAACCGGTGTCCGCTACGCAGTTCTCCCATACCAGGCCTTCTTTCCAGAGCCTGCGTTTTACGCGCTTTACGATGTCCGGAAGGTGTTGGTTGTCCTTCCCGTCCGCATGGTAGGCCCTGATGTCGGTGATCACGTGGTGGGCCGTATCAACGCTCAATTGGCCCAGGTAGTTCAGCTTCCGGGCCTTGCCCGGTTTTACGCTTATACGCGCATCGGGGTCCGTGGGGCTGTAATGTGTTTTGTTACTGGTATACTTGGCCCCCTTGTTGCCCGCCCCCGGCCGTTGGTCCTGGTCCTTCGCCCACTTCTTGTTGCGGCCCTTAATTGCATTTAGCTCCTTTTCACTTGCACTTATACTGCGCTGCCCATTATCCGACCTGTCGCCCTTGCTCTTGCGATGGGGCACTTCTTTATCCATCGAACTAAGGACCCGCACCTTCCGCAGGTGTTCTTGCAGCTCTTCCTCCGGTACCTTCAGTTCCAAGGTATCCATGCTCGCGTTCGCCTTTACCGGCGCACTGTCGA
>NZ_JACYFJ010000017.1 GCF_014855495.1 Euzebyella saccharophila
GCTTTCGCCATAATACCCCTTGGTCAAAGGGTAGAGAAAGTCAAGGTCCAAAGCCCCTTTCAAACGCCTGTAGAAATTGTTCTCGGGTATACGCTCGCTCAACTGGAAATGTGCGAACAGTTTTTCCTGGTAATCCTTTTTTCCCTGCATACCTAAAGTTACGATCGATCTACCGAACGGCAATGATCAAGACCGTTTTTTTCTTAACTTGTGCAACAGGCACAATGGCTATAAGTAATTGCTTGTTCTCGCCTACTTCTGAAAATCCTCGCGGATTTTCAGTTCGGTCCGAACTTGCAAAGTTAATTGCTAAACCACGCAACTACTCATAGTCGAGACCGATGATGCACAATTCACCTAAAGGTGAACCCAAATCGCTACATTGTCGCTACGCTCCAATTCCCGCACTTTGGGATTTGTGCATCATCGCAGGGCTATGTCAGATTGCAATGGCCGTAGGATGAGGGACCATCGATTCTATCACCTTTAGGCGCCATCGAGGATAACTGTGCATATCAACCGCTATATGCAATCTGGTGTGCTCCCTTGTATTTTTCTTTTTTACGTACCTTTCGGTACCACAAATAAAAATCCAAACGCACGACTACACATAGCCCTGCGTTGCCCACAATTATGACAAAAATCCGTAACACCAATAAACTGAATAGTTAACTAACTGAAAAGTATAGTTCGCTCAATCTGATTATTTAAACTGAATAAACAGAATTAGTTTCGTGCAAACGAATTAACCGATGAAAAATTTATTTTTATTACTATTACTTTTTTTACCCTTTTCGACATTTAGTCAGGATGCATATTTAGCTAATTTACCTATTAGTGGAGGAGTTTCAGAAATAGGAGTTTCACCTTCTGAAAGGATTTGGATTGCTACCAAAGCAGGCAACACATATTATACTAATAAGATTGGTGAGCTTTGGCATATAGGTCCATTTGGTTCTTTTGACCCTTATGACATAAGTTCAGGAAAAACATTTGAAAGAGTGAATTTTTTCGATGAAAACACCCTAATGATTTCTGGATTTATACAAGAAGGTGGAAAACAAGACTTTATTTTTCGTTCAACTGATAAAGGAACAACTTGGAATAAAGTAAAATTTGGTAAAAGCAGTTGGATTGATGCTTTTTACATAAATGAGAATGGAAAAGCTTGGATGAGTGGAAATTCTCAACTTATTTACTATACTGATAATAAAGGGGAAACTTGGAAAAGTTTTGATAAAGCGGGAAATGAAAACGCATTAAGATTTAATACAATTCATTTTGCCAAAGACGAAAAAACAGGATTGTTCGGTTCTTTTTGGAATGTCCTTTACAAGACCACTGACAATTGTGAAACTTGGGAGAGATTACCGACACCATTAGACCAAAAAAAATATAAAAGGCTTTCTAAAGAACATAGACCTGACATAAGAAAAATAAGAATTTTTGGTGATTATTATATTATCAATCAGCAAGGGAACATCTTCTATACAAAAAGCGATAATATTAACTGGATAGAATTACCAAATATATCTGACTTTGAAACCACATCTGATGAATCTATTTATTTAATTGAAAAGGATTTAAAAATTGAATTAAGGAATTCAGAATTCGTTTCTGTTTGGAAATCGGATAAAAAATTGAGTAGTACACCTTCAGCTATCAACACAAAAAACAAAAGTCTTTTCGTTTTTACTTACGGAGAAATTTATAAAATCAACAAGAGCGATTTTATAGTTTCAAAGCTTATGACAAATGAAGTGCCAATCAGAGAACCTTACTTAAAGGTAAATTATAAAGGAGAAGAAATTGGCTTTGATAGAAATGCTATTTTAAGATTTGATAAAAAGAGAACTAAATGGTATCGATTTATGGAATCACTTATCAATGTTTCAAATGCAGTTATTTTCAAAGACCAGATTGTAATTGCAGACAATTATTTAAACAAAAGGTTTGTGGTAAATATTGATGAACAAAAAATTTCTCAATACGAACTTCCAAAATCACTATTTAATTTAACGGTAAATAATATAAATAAGTTTTCTATCGAAATAGGAAGTCAAGGTTGTTTTCATAGCGATAGGCAATTCCGAGAGTATAGATTAAAAAACAATTCATTTAAACTCTATAAAAAAGGCAAACGATTTTTATCCAAAATGGATAAAGAAATAAATCCTCAATTATTAAATGATATAGTTAACGAAATTGATAATTCTCGATTTAAAAAACTAACTGTAAACGATTTAGAAATTACAAAAAAAGATTTAGACAACTTCAAAGATTTCATTGATAAAGAAGAACAGAAAATAAAGAAAAAAGGTTACGACCGTTTTGACTACGACAAAGATTACACTTTTCCAGGTGAAAACACAGATTTTAATTTTTACAAAAATGTAGCTGACAGATTTGATTCGATTCCAGATGTTGTCATTAACCAAGTATTTAATACTGGATATGGAAATTGGAGTACAACAACTGTTTGGAGAAAAATGACAATTGATTTTAAAAACGGAGAAGTCTTGACCATTGAAAATTCAGACGATAAACCAAATTATTTATATACACCTTGGATTATAAATTTTAACGGATTAATTATTAAAAGTAACTCTTTAGAATTGGGTAAGTTGATTAATGAACTAACCAATGGAGATTTATATTCTGATGTTTCAAAAGAAAAAAATTATGCTATCTATAAGGTTGCTGATTTTCTTTACAAACAGTCACTGAATAAAAAATAACTGTGGGCAACAACGGTAACCGTTGCGCAAGCCCTTGAACAGCAAAAAAGAGACCTCTTTTAAGCCCTTTTTAGGGGCTTTTTATTTTTAGGACGACTGGGCAATCTAGATTTTTGGGCAACCCTACAAGTGTTCTTTCAA
>NZ_JACYFJ010000018.1 GCF_014855495.1 Euzebyella saccharophila
GCTTTCGCCATAATACCCCTTGGTCAAAGGGTAGAGAAAGTCAAGGTCCAAAGCCCCTTTCAAACGCCTGTAGAAATTGTTCTCGGGTATACGCTCGCTCAACTGGAAATGTGCGAACAGTTTTTCCAAGTAATCCTTTTTTCCCTGCATACCTAAAGTTACGATCGATCTACCGAACGGCAATGATCAAGACCGTTTTTTTCTTAACTTGTGCAACAGGCACACCGTATAAAAATAATTGCGGTTTTGTGCTTAAACAAAGGTAGTTGCGTGTTTACTACGTCTGATTTTCCTGCGGAAAATCCTCGCACGCAAACCCGCAACTATTCTTATCCATAAACGTTGGCATTCATTAAATAAAACAGATGAAAAGTAGAAATAAAGATTTATTGGTAGGAGGTATTTTTTTAATCCTGACAATTACCTTCATTGTGATTTCAATGACTAACAAACCATTCTTTGATTGGGTTTTTGAACGACACCATAATCAATGGAGTTGGTATTTACGACCTTTGTTTTTGCTTCCATTTTGCTATTTCGCCTACAGAAAAAGTTTTACAAGAATGATGTTTTCCATATTTGCCTTGTTCACAAGTATGTTTTGGTTTCCCAAGCCCGAGATTGTGAGTGAGAGTGTAATTGATTTTTTAGAATTTGAGAAAGAATATCTGTACGGAGAATGGAACTTGAGCAAACAGCTACTGACCTTAACAATCCCTATTTCATTTATAGCTTTAGGATTAGCTTTTTGGAAGCGAAGTGTAATAATGGGCATAGCGGTAGTGGTTCTTATGGCAACAGGTAAAATGGTGTGGAGCATTCAAAATGCAGGTGAATCCGGAAAATCAATATTAATTCCTGCGATTCTTGGCTTATTGATTTGTTGTGGTCTGATTTTCTATGGATTTAAAAGGTTAGAAAAGAAATAACGAAATGCCAACACTGTATATAGCAAATAGGGCGTTTGGTGGTTTAAGAAAGTTCGCTGCTATTTACAAACACCGCCAAATCGTTGATTTGGCTTTTAAAATGAATAAGATAAAAACAAAATACAACGATTTGGCTCAGTGCAAAATTGAAAGATTTTCGCTTTCTACTGCCCTACTTGCCATATACTAAACGATGATGCACAATTATTCATAGCACTTTTATTGTTTTTCAAAGGTATTCATCGGTCGCTTCGCTCGGTCACCTAAAGGTGAACCCAAATCGCTACATTGTCGCTCCGCTCCAATTCCCGCACTTTGGGGTTTGTGCATCATCGCAGGGCTATGTCAGATTGCAAAGGCCGTAGGATGAGGGACCATCGATATTATCACCTTTAGGCGCCATCGAGGATAACTGTGCATATCAACCGCTATATGCAATCTGGTGTGCTCCCTTGTATTTTTCTTTTTTACGTACCTTTCGGTACGACAAATAAAAATCCAAACGCACGACTACACATAGCCCTGCGTTGTATGTCATGCAGGAAAAAACAATAAGACAAAAATACATTAGTTTAACATTAAAATCATCAGTAAAATGAATTGTGAGAAATCATATTTAAATATTAAGAGAATTACCCTTCTTCAGAGATTGTCATTTAAAGTAATTCTATCCTTTATATTTATAGGGTGTGGTAATAAAGTTAAAACTGAAAGTACCTCTAATACAACAATCGAACCTATCGAAGAAGTATCAATAAAAGAAATTGATGAGAATCATTATTCTTTATTCACATCAATAACAATTGATGCGACTACAAGTGAAGTTTGGGAGGTATTGACAGATTTTGAGAATATGTCCAATTGGAGCTCTACACTTCAAAAAATTGATGGAATTACGATGGAGGATGGACAAGAGGTCAATATAATTTACAAAGTAGATGGGCAAAATCAGGTAATCCCTCATAAACTCATATATTCTGAAAATAAATATTATGGTTGGTCAGATACAATTGCCGTATTGCCTGGAGTTATTGATAGACATTTATATGAAGTTCAGGAAAATGGAAAATCCCATACGAAATTTGTGCAATCTGACAAGTTTAGAGGATATAACCCTAATATTAGTAATATCGATTTGGCAAGATATGTACTTCCACAATACTTGACTTTTAATAGGGAGCTTAAAGCTGAAGTAGAAGGAACAATTAATAATTGAAGATGAAGTAAAGCACGACATACAACAATGTATCCTATGAAAAGCCCTAGTCCAGTTCTCTAAAGTTACTATTTAATTTTTTAATTACTTCATATTGTTGATTTTGGGGTGTTGAATCGTTGATAATTCCGATAGGATTATCAATCATTCAATACCAAT
>NZ_JACYFJ010000002.1 GCF_014855495.1 Euzebyella saccharophila
ATTGGTATTGAATGATTGATAATCCTATCGGAATTATCAACGATTCAACACCCCAAAATCAACAATATGAAGTAATTAAAAAATTAAATAGTAACTTTAGAGAACTGGACTAGGGCTTTTCATAGGATACATTGTTACCCACAGTATTTTAATCGGTTAAAAATTTGGATGTATAGTTAATTACAAAATCAGCAATAAACGATTTTATAAAACTTTCATCTCCATACTGGTCATTTTCCCTTAAATCAGCATATAAATTTTTGTATTCCTCCGTTTTTTGAAATTCCTCAAATTGGCGCTTTTTAAATCGAACAAATTCTTTGTTTTTGAATTTCCTTGCTTCGTTAAAATCTCCATTTTCAATTTCGAGTAGCCAATATTTGCTATAAGTCGAAGCATATCCCATATGAACATACTCAACCATTTTTCCGTGAGGTAGAATCAGAATTCCAGTATACCATTCGATTTTGACCTTTTTTCCATCTGGAAAAACTTGCTTAAAAGCAGAAACCCATTTGTACGGGTAACTTTTTTCCGAATCTTTATCCGGTACTTCAATTTCAATGTCGATCACAAATAGTTGTTCATCAATAATCTCAAAATGGGCGACATATCCACGCCACAAAGCTGTCGACATAATTCCACCTTTTGGTCTTTTATCAGGATATTTTTCAAAATAAGGTTCGAGTGGATTTGAATTTAAATTGTATTCTTTTCCTTTGAATTTAATTTTATCAGGATATTGAGCAGTGAGAGCTGTATCTGCTTTTAGTATTCCGATTGTGCAAATTGTCAATATCAGTAATAGTGTTTTTTTCATATTGTGGGTAACGCAGGGCTATGTGTAGTCGTGCGTTTGGATTTTTATTTGTCGTACCGAAAGGTACGTAAAAAAGAAAAATACAAAGGAGCACACCAGATTGCATATAGCGGTTGATATGCACAGTTATCATCGATGGCGCCTAAAGGTGATAAAATCGATGGTCCCTCATCCTACGGCCTTTGCAATCTGACATAGCCCTGCGATGATGCACAAATCCCAAAGTGCGGGAATTGGAGCGGAGCGACAATGTAGCGATTTGGGTTCACCTTTAGGTGAATTGTGCATCATCCACATAAATATATGGAACTCCAAAATACCTACATGCCTTATTTTTAATAGTTTATAAAAATTAAACTTCGGTAAAACGTATATCACATAAATAATTGTTGTAAATTGATATACAAATTACCAAAGATGAATTTCGCTCAGTACAACTTCCTGCCAGACTCGCATCGCAACAAAAAAGTCATACTTGTAAAGTTTAAATATAATAAAATACTGCAGCAGCAGCTAAGAAAAAGATTTCCCTCTGCAAAGTGGAGCCAATCTAAAAAATCATGGTACTTACCAGATTTGCCGGCCGTGCGGCGAGAATTACAATTGGATCAGAAGCCGGCCATACATACACACCTCATCCAAATTCATAAAACCAATCAACAAGCTTATGTGTCCATGCAAGAACAGCTTATGCTCAAAGGCTATAGTCCGCATACGGTGAGAACCTAATTGGCAGAGCTTAAGCATCTATTAATATTGTTGGGTACGTATTCCATAGATGACCTCACGCCAAAACGTCTAAAGGACTATTTTCTATACTGTTTAAAAAACGAAGGTCTCAAGGAACGAAAAATGAACGGTAAGATCAACGCCATCAAATTTTACTTTGAGCAAGTATTGCATAGGCCCAAGATGTTTTTTGATATTCCCCGCCCTAAAAAGCCACAGACCCTGCCAAAGATGTTGAGCAAAGAAGAGGTAAAACGCCTATTGGAGGTCACTACCAACCTAAAACATTCCGTAGCACTTCAACTTTCGTATGGCATGGGGTTGCGCGTCTCAGAAGTGGTAGGTCTAAAATTGACCGATATTGATAGCAAAAGAATGGTAGTGCATATTAGTGGGGCCAAGGGCAAAAAGGACCGTTATGTTCCTTTACCGCAAACCTTGATAGCCAAACTAAGAAAATACTATATTCAATACCGCCCAAAGGAATTTCTATTGGAAGGGCAGTATGGCGGACCCTATGCCATAGCCAGCGTGCAGCACATATTTAAAAATGCCATGAAAAAGGCCCAGATCAACAAACGAATTGGAGTGCACGGTCTTCGCCATAGTTATGCCACTCATCTTTTGGAAGCAGGGGCAGATATGAGGTTCATTCAGGAACTATTGGGGCATAACAGTGTCCTAACCACCCAAGTCTATACCAAAGTAACTCCTAGAAGCCTCTCAAAAGTACCCAGTCCCCTAGATTCTTTATAGGTAAATTGGTCCTTATATATAGGTATACATATAGAACCACTCCTCAATAAAGTTTCCTCAGGGAAAAGGATAGCAAGGTACTAAAGTAATTGAGCAAAATTGTAAGCGGCAAATTCCAAATTAATGAAACTTTCTTCCATGGCCTCTTCTAAATTTACGATACCTTTGATAATGGAGGTAGCATAGGTAATTCCCAATGCTTCTTGTAGTTCTCTGTCTATGGCCAAAGAACCGCAAAATGCCGCTACGGGAATTTTTACAGCCTTGGCGGCTTTCATAACACCATCAATTGTCTTACCGGATAGGGTTTGGCCATCTAACTGTCCTTCACCCGTAAGAATCCAATCCGCTCCTTTAATGGCGTTGTCAAAGTCTGCCAGTTCCTTTATTAGGTCAATTCCGCTGGCCATACTTGCATTTAAGAATACCAGGGCCCCACCACCAATGCCCCCGGCGGCACCGGCACCGGCAACCTCATGAATTGGGGTGTTAAAGGTACGCTCAATGACATGGGCAAAATTTCGTAATCCTTGGTCCAAAAGTTCAATTTCTGCTGCGGAAGCTCCTTTTTGTGCACCATATATATAAGCGGCCCCGTTTGGCCCATAGAACGGATTGCTCACATCGCAGGCTATTTTTACGCTTACTTTCTCCAATTCCTTGGCTTTTTGGTCCTCCTCTATAGTATGCACATGTATAAGGTTGGCGCCAATGGGTTCCAGCTCTTTCCCTTTTACATCCAAAAAACGGTACCCCAAGGCCATGGCCATCCCCATACCGCCGTCATTGGTAGCACTGCCACCAATACCCAGAATAAGTTCTTGTGCTCCCAGTTCTAGGGCATGGGCAATTAATTGGCCTGTACCAAAGGTAGTGGTGTGCATACAGTTGCGTTCATTGGGAGATAAAAGCCAAAGTCCGGAGGCTTCGGCCATTTCAATATAGGCAATTCGGCTTTCGCGGGAGTAGAGGTAGGGAGCATCTATAGGTCGTTGCAAAGGATCTTGTACCCGCACCATCGTTTTTTCTCCCTTTATATAATGTTGTACCACATCTATGGTTCCATCGCCTCCATCGGCCAAGGGCATTTTTATGATTTCTGCCGATGGTATGACCTGTCTAATTCCGTTTTCTACGGCATTACAGAATTCAAATCCCGTTAGGGACCCTTTAAATTTATCAGGGGCAATTACAAATTTCATGGGTATGTTTGTTTGGTTGAGTTAAATAATAATAAAAGGAAATCCTATTTGGAAGGAGATAATACTAACAGTTCTTCATAGGTATTTAGGTCAAATTTCTTGGTTTAAATGTCAAAATTATGCGTTGAAATACCAATTTTAACATAATTTAAGGGAAATTTAAGGGAAACCTATGAATTTTTATTAAGTAGAGGTAGAGTGCTTTTAGGGAACTTTGTCATCAGATATAAACCCCTAATCGAATTAGTTATGAAAAATTCGCTAACCTCTAACATGTTTTTTGCATGTTTGATCGCTTGTTACTGTAGTACCGCTACAGCACAGTACACTACCAAATCTAATACTGTGGCAGACCATCAAGTGGAAAGAAAGATGGAACATTACAGGATTTTAAAGGAACAAGGCTTTAAGGACCAAGAAATTTTTGAAGATCTTGGTAACGCCAACTTCTTAAATGAAAATTACGCTGCTGCTTCCTTTTGGTATCAAAAATTAAAGGAGTCCAAAAAAGGGGCTCCCATGAGCAAAAGCTACCAAAAGCGTTATCATTATGCGCTTAAAATGAGCGGTGCCACCGCAGATGCCGGTACCACGGAGCAGAATGATTGGCTTGCAGAAGTTGCTAGCGACTATCAAATAAAAAAGAACTCCGTGGCCAGTTTTTTAGACCGTCCCGTAACGGAGAAATATAGGGAACTGGACTTTCAAAGTAGCAATGGCTCCTTTGTGGTCAGTGACCAGGACGAGGCAGAAAGAGGCCTTAAACCTATAATAGGTGATGATTTTGATAAGGAACACCCTTACAAACTTCCCGTTGCAGTAACTCCAGATGGCAATGCGGCCTACTTTAGTATGACCGTTAAGCAAAAACCGGGTACCGGTATATTCTCCAAAAAGGAACAGGTGCATAAAATCTACCGTGCAGAAAAGGTAAACGGTAAGTGGACCAATGTACAGGAGATTGCTGCCGCACCTAAACATGCTTCTGCCAAACACCCTGCTATTTCCGCAGACGGTAAGAGGTTGTTCTTTGCCAGTAACATGCCCGGAAGTTTTGGAGCGTATGATATCTATGTATCCGATATTAATGGCGATGGAAGCCTAGGTACTGCCAAAAACTTAGGTCGTAAAGTAAATACCAAGGAAAATGATGTGTATCCTAAGGTTGTAGGCAACAGAACCCTGTTCTTTGCTTCGGCAGGAAGACGTGGCTATGGCGGATTGGATGTATACATGACCCAAGTGGGCAAGCAACAAGTAGATTTGGCCGTAAACCTTGGTAGCGACATCAACAGTATGGATGATGATTTTGCCCTGGCATTTACCAGTCAGAACGGAAAGGCCTACGTTATGAGCAACAGAGGAAAAGGTAAGAACAACGTGGAAAGAATCGCTTTTACCTATGCCGATGAAACCCAAGACCTCACCGATGAAAAGTATGGGGACAACCTCATGGAAGCTTTAAATTCAGAATCACAGATACGTTATACTTCATCCCTTTTTGAAGATGAGTAAGAAATAAAATGGTTAAATAGTGTAGGCCGTTCGGTTACCGCCTTCGGCCTACCTAAAAAAGCTATAGACCATTTTCCGGCCTTCAAGGGCCAACCAGTTAATCCCAAATATCACTACCATGAGCTACAATAGCAACACTACCAAAAGATGGGCACTACTTTTACTGTTCTGCGGTCTGTTTTCAACACAAATGGGACAGGCACAGGAAACAGCTCCTACGCAGATAAACTCTAAAAGTACGTACCACAACCAACTGTTCTATAACCGCTTTTTGATCAACCCTACCTTTTCATTAGTAAGGGAGAACAAATCTTACATCAACATACTGCACAGAAACCAGTATGCTACGTTTGAAGACAACGATCAAAATTATTTCTTGGGCTTTAGTAGCCGTATGAACAACAATACCGCTGTAGGTATTAGCGTGTACAGCCAATGGTCCGGTGTGGTCCAGGAGTTTGGTTTCAATGCCAACTACGCCACCGCCGTTAAATTGGGAGAAAAGAACCAGCTGGCTTTTGGTACCAACGTAACCTATTATAATGAAGGGTTGGACCGTAATAGAATTGTAGCCGTAGAGAACGATAATAAGATTTTAGAGTCGCAAAAAGAAAGCAAAGTGGCCGTTCAACCAGGGATGACCCTTTCTTTAGGAAACTTTGACTTTGGACTTTATGCCACGGATTTATTGAAATACAACCAGACCACAAATGAATTTGTAACCAACTTAAATTCAAAAAGTGTTAGGGCTTCCCTACAGTATAGCCATCATTTTATGGCTAGCAGGGGGTTCTTTGAAGATGCTAGGTTAATGCCATTGGTTCAAATAGGGCAGAACGTAGATGGTAGTTTGGATTATGTAGGATCTGTTTTATTGGATATGCCCACCTTTGGATGGTTTCAGGCAAATTACGATGATACCTATGGGGTAAGTGCAGGATTGGGCTTTAACCTAAGTAAAAGAATGTCTTTGGGATACCTTCTTGAAAAGGATTTAAATCAGGACGATGCAGATTTAGGATGGAACCACGAAGTGTCCTTGGCCTATAACTTTGAGGATAGGGGCGATAACATCAACAGTTTGGTAGATGCCTCCAATGATGCCCAAATAGACCGAATTGTAAGAAACTACGAGGAACAGATCATGAGGCTTACGGCCGAAAATGAAAAGAACAAGAACAACTATAGAAAAGATTTTAACGAACAGGCTCAGGATGCCCTAACAAAAATGGACGACCCTAACTCCTTGGCGTATGAAAATAGATTGATATTGGATGAAATGATTTTGAGACAGGACTCTATTGAAGCTGCACGGGATGCCGCCTTTCAGGCCCGCCTGGAGAGTATAGTAAATGTATTGAAGCAAGAAATCCGTCAATCAAGGGATACCAGCCCCGGTCTTGAGGAAGAGAAGAAGAAAATGGCCAAATACAACACGGCTTTTGCTTCCAATGCAGTGAAAGAACCGGTTATTGAACAGCAGGTAACAGAAAAGCAAGCTGTAAAAACCCAACAAGCAAAAGAAACCAATGTAGTGGCAGCTTCCAATGATATGATGGAGAGTGCCGTGGTAGAGAACGAAATACACAAATCTGTAGACGCTTACTTTGATCAAAGACAGGAGGCAATGGAAAGACAGAGACAACAGCGTGTGGCTTCGGCCCAAGCTAAGCCGGTGACCGCTACAGAGGCTCAAAAAGTAGCTGTAAAAGAAGCGGACTTACCAATAAGGGTATTGAACCAGGCAGATATTGTAGGGGTTAATTCCGGTTACTACGTGATAGCCAATGTATACAGCAATAAAAAATATATGAACGCCTTTATGGCAGATTTGGAGAAAAAAGGACTCAAGGCCGGCCAATTCTATAACAAGGAAAACGGATTGTACTACGTGTACTTGGCAGACTACAATTTTAAAGAAGACGCAAAAACAGCTTACATATCTAATATGAACGGTAAATACCAAGATGAAAAATGGATCATGCAGGTAGATGACCAGTCGGCAATCGTTCTTAACAGTTATGTAGACTAAACAATATTAACTTATGGTTAGTGGGACCTGATTTTTTTGGTAGAAAATTAGGCAAAAACAGCGGGGGAGGCTCCGCTGTTTTTTTGTTTTTTAACTTTTCAAAAAGTATTTTCTTAGGTGAACGGGCATTTTTAACAGGTAAACGGGCTTCGATAAGTGGTTAATTTATTCCGATGAATGACAATTTTTAGGAGGTCACTGGTGTAATTGAACGAAAACGCCGCTTCTAAATCTGCCTCGGTTTTAAAAATTACTATGTTTGATAAACCAAATCGAATTAACCTATTTATGAACCCCCAAATCCCATTTACCATGAAGTACTACCAAAAGCATTACCAAGCAAAAAGTACAAACAAGAACCTAAAGCTTAGTACAGAACCTCTCCTTTCTTGAGAGATGAAAATTTGCAGTTGAAGCCAAAGTGTTAACCTAACATTTTTGGTGTAAACACATCACAAGCCTTTATTTCAGTTGCCATTTTAAGGAAAGGATTCTAGGTTACCTACCATAAATCCCATCTTTGAAACAGTGTCGCTAATTGTCGCTTCTAGAAATAACCATCTACGGAGAAAGACCTACATACGCCTAATTTTTAATTAGCGTACACTGGGCAAGGGGGCTTGTTGACTTTAATTTAATAAGTTAAACCAAAGTAAGTATTTGTAAATCAGCAATTTATACTTACTTAAAACCCCACTACCATGTTTGCCAATTTATCAAGGATCATTGTTATAGATGACGATGTAAATTACCACGAAGCCTACCAAAATTATTTCGAATCGTTTTTAGAGTATTCCCTTATGGGTATTTATCGTACCGTCAAGGAAGCTTTGGACAATTACGATGAGGCAAGGCCAGACATTATTTTTTCTGAAGTTGAATTGCCCGATGTCTCCGGCATTGAGGGCATTCAGCTTTTGAGAAAGAAAGACCAAGATGTGAAGATTATCATGTTGAGTACCATCAAGGATTTTGACATGGTAAAGAAAGCCTTTAAAAAATCTGCAAACGGCTATTTATCCAAACCGGTGAATGAACGTACCCTTTACAATGCGTTGGATTCCATTAAAAGCAATGGGTCAACTATGAGCAATGATATTGTGAGTCAGATCATTTCTAAGTTTCAAGGTAAATCCTATAGCCTTTTTTCCGAAAGGGAAAACCAGGTGGTAGAATACTTGAGCCAAGGGGCTACCTACAAAACTATTGCAGAAAAACTGTTCGTAACCGCCAGCGCGGTTAATTTTCACATACAGAATATCTATCTCAAGCTAAATGTGAATTCAAAATCCGAAGCACTTAGAAAACTTCAGGAAATGGAATTCTCCCGGGCCTTGATTTAGTATACAATATGATTTGGTGTACTCTTTTTTGCGAGTGCCATTACTCCTGCAAAGGGATCGTTATAACAACGGTCCCTTTTCTTTTTTAAGACTATCCTGAAATAACTGCAAAGAGAGAAAGCAATAAGGGAAGGTGTTACCAATTAATATGGCTATTTTTGAAATAATTTAAAGGTTTTTCATCAGTTGCATATACTGGGTTAGTAGAAATGAATATGACAGATAGTATAAAGGATTTGGAGTGGCGTTATGCGGTTAAAAAGTTTGATGCCAACAGATTATTGCCAGAAGAGAAGGTGTTGAGATTGAAAAAGGCGTTTAATTTAACGGCTACTTCGTACGGACTGCAGCCTATAACGTTATTGGTAATCAAGAACAAGGAAATTCAAGAGCAATTGGTGGGCCATTCCTACGGGCAAAAACAGGTGGCCCAGGCCTCACACCTTTTGGTTATCTGTACCCATAATGAAATAGACGAAAAATATATTCAAAAGTATTTTGACCAAGTGAAAAAGGTCAGGGGTACGGAAGATAAAATATTGAATCCTTTTCGGGAGGCCTTGGTAAACGATTTTTCAAAAAAGGAAGTGGTAGAAATTATGCAGTGGGCCAAAAATCAAGCGTATTTGGCCTTAGGAAATCTTTTGGCGGTATGTGCAATGGAAAAAATTGATAGTTGCCCTATGGAAGGTTTTCGCCCGGAAGCATATGAACAAACCCTTCAATTAGCGGATAAGGGGCTTCAACCGGTTTTGGTACTTCCGGTGGGTTATCGATCTAAGGACGATATTTTCTCCAACTTCAAAAAAGTGCGTAAGGAACTCACAGATAGTGTGGTAGATATCAACTAATCATTTTAAACTTTACTAGAATACATGCCGGGATTTGAACTTTTTGGGCAGGCAGAACGGGCCCAAGTAGAAGACGTTTTGCAATCTGGAGTGCTTATGCGCTACGGTTTTGATGCCATGAGAAACGGTCATTATAAAGCCTTGGAGCTTGAAGGGGCCTTGGCCAAAAAAATGGGCAGTAAGCACGCCCAGGTGGTAAGTAGTGGTACCGCAGCTTTGACTGTTGCCTTGGCCAGTGCAGGTATAGGTGCAGGAGATGAGGTCATTATGCCCACGTTTACTTTTGTGGCCAGTTTTGAATCTATTTTGGCCTTGGGGGCCATTCCTATTTTAGTAGATGTGGATGATACCTTAACCTTACATCCCGCCTCGGTAGAAAAGGCAATAACCAGGAGGACCAAGGTGGTAATGCCGGTACATATGTGCGGGTCAATGGCCAATTTAAGGGCTCTTAAGGATATTTGTGACAAACATTCCCTTCTGTTGTTGGAGGATGCCTGCCAAGCTATTGGTGGAAGTTTTGAAGGAAAGCCTTTAGGCAGTTATGGAGATTTGGGTTGCTTTTCTTTTGATTATGTAAAGACCATTACCTGTGGGGAAGGTGGGGCCGTAATTACCGATAATGAAGAGTTTAAAAAGAATGCGGACCATTATTCCGATCATGGTCACGACCATATAGGAAGCGATAGGGGAGCGGAAGCTCACCCGTTTATGGGGTATAATTATAGAATTTCGGAAATGCACGCGGCCGTGGGGCTGGCTCAATTAATCCGATTGGATGAATTTTTGGATATTCAGAAAAAGAACTACACCATTCTCAGGAATGCGCTTTCTGAAATTCCGGAAATAGTGTTTAGAAAAGTGCCAACAGGAGGGGAGGAAAGCTATGCTTTTTTAAGTTTCTTTATGCCGGATCAATTAAAGGCCGAAAATGCCCATAAAGCTTTAAGTGAGGCTGGTGTAGACGCCTGTTTTTACTGGTACCATAACAATTGGCACTATTATCGTAAATGGGAGCATTTAACCCATAAGAAGTCATTGTCCAAATTGCCTTTTGACGTGCTTGAACTACTTCCGGATTATACTAAAGCAGATTTTTCACTTTCAGACCAATGGGTGGGCAGGAATATTTCTTGCTTGATTAAATTGGGTTGGTCCAATGATGAAGTTAAAAAGCGCGCGAAAACCATGGTAGAAGTACTTTCGGCCTTGGTCTAGTATGTATTTTAAGGAAAGCACTAAATTTAATTAAGTATATTTAGAGACTTAAATGAGTATCCATATAAACACAATGAAAAAAATGAAATCTATAAAATCTCCTATTTTATTGATGGCCTTAGGCTTAGGGTTACAAATGCAGGCGCAGGATTATTCCAGTGTTCCACCAAAAGAATCGCCAATGCCCATGAAACCCGAAATGACCGAAATTTGGGAACCGGAGGTTAAAGTGGTAACGCCTGGAAAACAATTGGGAGACGCACCTTCAGATGCCATTATCCTATTTGATGGCAGCAATCTAGACCACTGGGTGAGCCAAAAGGACCCGAGCAAACCTGCCCCTTGGAAAATTGTTAACAATGACCATATGGAAGTGGTACCGGGTTCTGGCGGAATCAGTACCAAAATGAAGTTTGGGGACTGCCAGCTACATGTGGAGTTCAGTGCGCCGGACAAGGTAGAATCTGAAAGTCAAGGAAGGGGGAATAGCGGTGTATTTCTACAAAATAGATATGAGCTACAAGTATTGGATTCCTATAACAACCGTACCTATAGAAACGGACAGGCCGGTAGTATTTACAAAGACCATGCACCATTGGTAAATGCCATGAGAAGTCCGCTAGAATGGAACACCTACGATGTTATTTATAGGGCTCCCCGTTTTAAGGAGGATGGGACCATTGATACAAAAGCTACCATCACCGTATTGCACAATGGCGTGTTGGTTCAAAACAATGTGGATATTAACGGAACTACCTTTTATATAGGTTTGCACAACTACCCGGAAGCACATGGGGATGATGTTATTTCCCTACAAGATCACGGGAATAAAACACAGTTTAAAAATATTTGGTTGCGAAAACTATAAGGGTTTCAAAACAAAAAATAATAAACGGCAAGTGAGAGCTTGCCGTTTTTTTATGATTATAAGTTACCCTAATCAGTAGGAAATATATTCTACAATTTCAAGACCGTAACCCACAATTCCCACACGCTTGGTTTCCGGAGAATTGGAAAGTACCTTTAATTTTACAATTCCCAAGTCATGAAGAATCTGGGCTCCAATACCAAAGTCCTTGGCATCCATTTCCACTTTGGGAGCTTTATAAACTCCTTTTTTCTGTAATTCCTTAAGTTCTGCCAAGCGGCCCAATAGATTAAGGGATTCCGGGTTCTGATTAATAAAGACAATAGCCCCTTTACCTTCTTTTTCAATAGCCTTGAACATATCCTCAAGTTTGGCATCTATGTTATTGGTCAAGGTTCCCAAGATATCATTGTTCACCATAGTGGAGTTAATGCGGGTAAGCACCTTGTCTTCTTTGGACCAAGTACCTTTGGTCAACGCTAAATGCACATGATTGTTGGTGGTCTGTTGGTATGCTCGCAACCTAAACTCACCAAAACGGGTAGTAAGATTAAAATCCTCCTTTTTTGAAATAAGACTGTCATGCTCCATTCGGTAGGCAATCAAATCTTCTATGGAGACAATTTTTAAACCGAACTTTTTGGCTACCTCAAATAACTGGGGCAGTCTGGCCATGGAACCATCCTCATTCATAATTTCCACGATGATACCGGCAGGTTGCAATCCGGCAAGGCGCGCAAAATCAATAGCAGCTTCGGTATGTCCGGTTCGTCTTAATACACCACCTTCCTTTGCAATCAGAGGAAATATATGCCCAGGTCTGGCCAAATCATGGGGTTTGGTTTCAGGGTCTACCAAAGAACAGACCGTTTTGGAACGATCGGACGCAGATATACCCGTGGTCACTCCCTTACCACGTAAATCCACGGAAACGGTAAATGCAGTTTCCATGGGGTCCGTATTATTGGTGACCATCATGTGAAGGCCTAATTCTTTACAACGGCCTTCGGTCAATGGCGCGCATATAAGGCCTTTGCCATGGGTTGCCATAAAATTGACGGTTTCTGGGGTGGCCAATTCGGCAGCCGCCAAAAAATCGCCTTCATTCTCACGGTTTTCGTCATCCACAACAATAATGACCTTCCCGTTCCTTATATCCTCAATGGCCTCCTCAATGGTGTGCAACTTTAATTGGTTGTCCGTATCGGTCATCATTGTTCTTCGTCTTTATTCTTTTTCTTAAATAATTTTTTGATTCGGTCAAAACCGCCTCCAAAACTCATCATGCCTCTATCTGCAGTGGCGCGTTGGGTTAGATAGATGCCCAAAGGTAACATTATCATAGAAGAAAGCCATGCCCCTAAAATAGGGTGGATATTTCCTTTGTAAGAGTAGTTCTCTGCAAACACCCCTAAGAAATAATACACTAAAAACAACAGGATGGCCACTACCATGGGCAGACCAATTCCTCCTTTTCTTATAATGGCCCCCAAGGGAGCTCCTACAAAAAATAGAATGATACAGGATAGCGCCAAGGCGTACTTATCATGCAAGGAAAAAATATGCCTTCTATGAATTTCATAGCGTTTATCCATCTCAATTTTCTTACCGTCTATGGAGGTCATGATGTTGGAAACCGAATTTTTTGCGGCATTGATTATTTGTCCCTGCTGGTATTCCTTAAAAAGGTCCATAATGTCTCCAGAGAACTCCTCGGGAACAGTGTCGGTTGTAGTGGAAGAATTTGTCAATTCCAGTGTTTTGGCGGTGTCCCTGGTACGTTGCTGCACTTTTTTCACTACCGCAGAATCAATTCTGGGTATTTTACTAAAAGCGCCCATTCTATTGACTATATTTTTGGAAAATGCGGTAACGATCCGTTTGTTATCCTGCTCAAGGGAATCCATATCCTTTAACAATCGGGAAACATTTTTCATTTTCTCCCTGTTGGAAACGTTCTCTTCTTCCAAATCTTGTTCCATTTCAGGAACCTCAATGTTCATTCGGTAAATATCAAATTTTGATTTGGCAAAAGGATACTTACGTTTGGAATCACTGTTTTTATCAATAACATCCCGGTAGTAATGGCCGTCTTTCAAAACCAATTGTATGAGTTCCGAATCCTCACTACTGATCAATTCCCCGGTTTTTGCTTTGATGACCGTACTATTGACGTTGGTAGCTGTTTTTTGATGGATGATAACGTTCTTTAGAAAGCGGTCTTTTTCGCCATATTTATCATCAACCTTGATGCTCATTCCCTCAAAATCACTAAAAACCCCTTTTTCAATGGCGGCCGCAGGTTTTACCTTGGCAATATTGCGACGCATATTATAGATTTTTTGTTCCGATGCGGGAATTACATTGTTGGCAAAATAAAACGTGACCCCACCCAAAAACACCATAAAAATAATAAGGCTGAGCATGGCCCTTTGTAAGGATATGCCCGAAGCCTTCATAGCAGCGAATTCATAATTTTCCGCAAAGGTCCCAAAGGTGAGAATGGAAGCTAGTAAGACGGTCAATGGCAGTACCTTTTCCGTAAGACTGGGCATCATATAGAAAAAGAACTTCCCAATGATCATGATATCCAGACCCTTCCCTGCAAAATCATCAATAAAAAGCCAAATCGTTTGGAAGATGAAGATGAACATCAAAATCACAAACGAGCTCAAGAAATTATAAAGAAATCGCGATAGAATATATCGGTCTAGAAGTTTCAATGCAGCTGGCTTAGTTTCTTATAATGTAGTAGCCGTCGTTTTCGTACTTGGCTTCGTCAAAAGTAAACAAGGTTTTTGACAAAGGCTGATTTGTTTTGAAAGTATTAACTGTAATTGTAGTGGTCGTGCCGTTTTTCCCGTTCTCAATAACCTTATAGATATGTTTTGTCTCGGCATCTACACCCAATAAAATATCCTTTATCTCAGAATTGGAATCAATAGGGGTTAACTTGATAAACTGGATTTTTCTACCGTTTACATTTTGTAGTATGTCCATTTCGTAATTATGGCCATCCCTGTAAAAGGTGAGCATCTTGGCAGGAGTAAGGGCATTGGCATCGTCTGACTTATCTTCAATGGTCACCTCCTCATTCTCGGGAACAATGGTATAAACTTTAGACCCATCGTAAAGTTGGGTAGCACCAAAAAAGTTGCCAATGTATTTTTCTCCTTCCAAGGTTACATTCCCCCTGGTTTCTTGGTTGATTCCTGCTTCGGAGTTATTGAGAACATACTTAAAGTCGACTTCAATGTTATCATAGCCCTTAACTTTGTTGTATACATCTTCTAAAAGAGCCTTTGCCTTTTGTGAGTTCTGTGCGTGTACAGTTATGGTATTGATGCCTATTATAAGTGTTAATGCGAGTAAAAATCTTTTCATTTTAAAATGCTTATTCTTTTTGTTATGATCCTTCATTACTTAATAAATGGTCCAAGGCTACCAAGTCCGAAACCAATACTTGACGGGCTTTGCTGCCTTCAAAAGGTCCAACGATACCTGCTGCCTCCAATTGGTCTATAATTCTTCCGGCCCTGTTATAACCTAGCTTTAATTTTCTTTGGATGAGAGAGGCGGAACCTTGCTGTGCAGTAACAATAACTTCTGCAGCCTCACGGAACATAGCATCCCTATCGGCTATTTCATAATCAATACTTGTGCCAGACTCTTCCCCAGAGTACTCCGGAAGTTCATGCGCCTGTGGATATGCTCGCTGAGAGCCTATATATTCGGTAATTTTGTCAACTTCTGGGGTGTCTACAAAGGCACATTGTATACGTGTCACATCATTTCCTTGTGTGTAAAGCATGTCACCCCGTCCAATTAATTGGTCCGCACCTTGAGCATCCAAAATGGTTCTTGAATCGATTTTAGAGGTTACCCTGAATGCAATTCGTGCCGGGAAGTTTGCCTTTATAATACCCGTAATTACGTTTACTGAAGGTCTTTGGGTGGCTATAATTAAGTGAATACCAATGGCACGGGCCAATTGCGCCAAACGGGCAATAGGTGTTTCTACCTCTTTACCTGCGGTCATAATTAAATCTGCAAACTCATCAATGACCAGAACAATATAAGGAAGGTACTTATGACCGTCATTAGGATTTAATTTGCGAGCCTTAAATTTGGCATTGTATTCCTTAAGATTACGAACCATGGCCGTTTTTAGCAACTCATAGCGGTTATCCATTTCAATACACAGGCTGTTGAGCGTATTGATTACCTTGGCATTGTCCGTAATAATGGCCTCTTCACTATCCGGAAGCTTTGCCAAAAAGTGCCGCTCTATTTTATTGTAGATGGAAAGTTCTACCTTCTTGGGGTCAACTAAGATAAACTTAACTTCTGCAGGGTGTTTTTTATATAGTAAGGAAGTTAATACGGCATTGAGTCCAACGGATTTACCTTGTCCCGTGGCACCCGCCATCAAAAGGTGGGGCATTTTTGCCAAATCAACCACAAAAGTCTCGTTGCTAATGGTTTTTCCAAAAGCAATAGGTAACTGCATCTCGGCTTTTTGGAACTTACTGGAAGCAATAACGGAACGCATAGAAACAATGCTTGCGTTTTTGTTGGGTACTTCTATACCAATGGTTCCTTTTCCAGGAATGGGAGCAATAATCCTGATACCAAGGGCGGCCAAGGACAGAGCGATATCATCTTCCAAATTTTTGATTTTTGAAATTCTGATACCTGCCTCTGGAACAATTTCATAAAGAGTGACGGTTGGCCCAATAGTAGCCTTTATCTGTGAAATCCCAATTTTGTAGTTTTTAAGGGTCTCTACAATTTTGTTCTTATTTTCCTCTAGTTCCTCTTGGTTGATGGTGATACCACCAGTAACACCATGTTGATCCAACAATTCTATGGTTGGGAATTTATAGTTGCCCAATTCCAAGGTAGGGTCGAATTCTCCAAAATCCTCTACGAGTTTGTCGGCTATGTTATCCTTTTCCTCTTTTTCCTCTACTATTTTCTCCACCTCCATACTCAACTGTTCCTCTTCTTCCTCTACGGGAACGGTCACTTCAAAATCATCGGTTGCAGGCTCCTCCTTTTTAAGTGCGGGAATATCTTTTTTATGGGTATAGGTATCTATGACCACCGGAGTTTCGTCCTCAGGTTCCAAAAGAATTTCTTCTTCTGTGTTTTCTTTTGAAGAGGTGGATTTGGTACTTTTCTGTGCCGATTTTTCTTTTTTGGCAAATACGTTTGCTATACCTTCCGGGGTAAGTTTAAAGAAACGAACCAAAATAAAGACCAGTCCAAAAAGCAGTATAAGCACCGTTCCTATGGTTCCGGTATAATCCTGAAGAAAATCGTTCATTTCGTAGCCTATCAGACCACCTAGTAGGGGCTGGGTCTCAGCAACGAACCCTAGTGCCAACGAAATCCAAATCATAAAAACAAGCCCCCATATCCACTTTTTGAGAAGACCCTTTTTATCCATGTTCAAAAAGAGATAAAGGCCTGTTATGCAAAGCAGCACCGTAAAGATAAGAGATGCCAATCCAAAACCTTTATACACAAAAAAGTGACTAACGGCGGCGCCAAATTTATTCAATAGGTTCTTGGCCTGTTCATTGCGGTTCCCAATTTCCGATAAAAGACTTTGGTCATCTTGCCATGTAAAATAGTAGGATACAAAGGAAAAGAACAAAGCCATACTGAACAGTATCAAAAGACTGCCCAGAATTATGGTATTCTGCTTAGATGGCTTTAAGCTCACCTTCTTAGAAGCCGGTTTTTTCTTGGTTGTTGTTTTCTTCTTCGCCATTAGTGTTTTACGCTGGGTGCAAAAATACGTATTACGGACATTCTGAAAAGAAGAATCCTCAAAGTCTTTTCAACGAATGTTAAGTGAAGTATAATCAAGGCGATAGCTGTGAATACGCTAGGAAAATAAAAGTGCATACGGTGTTCTATTTAAAAAAGGCATCTTTAAATTAGAAACTGCAACGAAAAAGAAATATTGTTTTTAGTGAAGGTATCTTATCAAAAGATTTTTGGAAGATAAATGATAAGTCCAACAATGATGGCCCCAATGGACACCAACATTACGGCACCTGCAGAAACATCCTTGATGAAACCGATCCGCTTATCAAATTCCGGATGAACAAAATCGCATATTTTTTCTATGGCCGTATTGGCGCCTTCTACACCAACTACCATACTAATGGCCAGTACTTGAAGAATCCATTCCGTAGGGGATATTTGAAAGTAAAATCCGGCAATGGTAACCAGTATGGCAAGGCCCACTTGAATTTTTATGCTAGCTTCCGTTCGAATTAAAAGAAGGGCTCCACGCAAAGCGAAGCCCACACTTTTTATTCTGTTTTCTACAAAGGATTCTTCTTTATGCATCGGCCAATGCCTCTAAAGCGGCTTTGTAATTGGGTGCATCAACTGTTTCTGGAACTTGTTCCGAGTAGATGACCTTCCCATTTTCATCCAATACCACCACTGATCTAGAAAGTAATGCCTGCAAAGGTCCGTCCGTAAAAGAAAGCTTATAGGCCTCACCAAAACTTCCGTCCCTAAAGTCGCTTAACATTTCTACATTGTCAATTCCTTCGGCCCCACAAAATCTGGCTTGGGCAAAGGGCAAGTCTTTAGAAACACATAGAACGACGGTATTCTCCAATTCAGCAGCCTCTTCGTTAAATTGTCTAACGGATTGCGCGCAAGTACCGGTGTCAACACTTGGAAAAATGTTCAGTACCACTCTTTTTCCTGCATAATCAGATAAAGAAGCGGTAGAAAGATCACTTTTTACCAAATTAAAGGCGGGAGCAGCGCTGCCATTTTCAGGTAAATTACCTAGGGTATGTATTTCGTTTCCTTTTAAGGTTACTGTAGCCATTTGTTATAAAATTTAAATTGATGGTGAAATTATAAAAATTACCGATGAATAGGTATAAGATAATGTTATAAAATAGCAATGACCGGTAATTTGTAAACTACCGGCCATTTTATCTTTTATAGTATGTATTTTACGAATCTATAGAGCCCATGACTCTTTGCATAAATTCATTTAAGGCTTCTTTTTGAGGTTTTCCTTGTTTTATGGAATTGTTGACCTCAATAGCCCCGTACATATTGGAAATAAGTTCTCCGATAGTATCTAGCTCTTCGTCCTTTAAAGAAGATACTTCCGTAAGAGCTTCCAAGGTTTCTATCGTTTCAATAACGTAGTCCTCGTCATTTTCTTGAATGAAATTTGTCAAATGCTTAATTACTGGCAACTTCATTGATCAAGTCTTTTAAAACATCATATTTATTGGTCTGAACCTGATTCTTAAATTCACCATTGGAAAAGGTGGCAAATGTAGGCAAGTTATCAACCGTAGCTAACTTTCTACTTTCTGGAAATTTTTCGGCATCGGCAATAACAAAAGTAAAATCTTCATGAGCCGCTGCTTCCTTCTTGAATTTAGGTTTCATGATCCTACAATTACCACACCAACCGGCAGAGTATTGTACCACTACATTTTTTTTCTCGGCTATAATTTCCTGTAGATTGTCTTTTTCTAATTCAACTACCATCATTTAAGTGTTTAGGATTGGTAAAATGCGCCTTGGCCTAAAGACCAAGGCGTTTTTAAAATAGTTGTTCTAATTAGTTGGCGTGCGTAGCAAGGTATTCTGCAACTCCTTTTCTATCAGCGGTCATTGCTTCTTTACCTTCTTCCCAGTTTGCCGGACAAACCTCGCCTTTTTCCTGAACGTGCGTGTACGCATCGATCAATCGTAAGTACTCATTTACGTTTCTACCTAAAGGCATGTGGTTGATACCTTCGTGGAAAACGGTACCTTCCTCATCTATAAGATAGGTAGCGCGGTACGTTACGTTGTCTCCCTCTACGGTAACTACGCCCGTTTCTTCATCGTACTCTTCATTGGTGATATCCAAAATACCCAAAGTTGAGGCCAAGTTTCTATTGCTATCTGCAATAAGTGGATAAGTTACTCCTTCAATTCCTCCATTGTCCTTATCGGTGTTCAACCAAGCAAAGTGAACTTCGGCAGTGTCACAAGAAGCACCGATTACCATGGTATTTCTTTTTTCAAACTCTCCTAAGGCCGCTTGAAAAGCGTGAAGTTCAGTTGGGCAAACAAATGTGAAATCTTTTGGGTACCAGAACAATACCACTTTTTTATTGTTTTTTTGGGCTTCTTCCAAAACATTGATTTTGAAAGTGTCTCCCAAATCGTTCATTGCATTTACGCTAAGGTTTGGAAATTTTTTTCCTACTACTGCCATATCAGTTAATTTTTTGTGATTTCTATTTGAGCCAAAATTACATGGATATTGCCGATAAGCAATGATTGAAAACATTAATAAAACCTATATGTAGATAGTATTTATGAATGCTGCGAGCCTAACATGGAGAATGTTAAAAAAGACGTATTTATTAGTGTTGTAATTTGCCGTATTGATAATTTAATAGGGTGTAAAAAATCAATTTGCTAAATCAGGTTTTAAGAAAAATTCAGGAAATAATTTTAGGGCGAAATTTTGGTGGCCAATTGTTTGATTTTTATTCCCAGTGCCGCAAATAGAAGAGTGGTTATGGGGCTAAGCCAGTTAAAAATAGCATAGAGGGCATACTCGGCAGTGCCAACTCCCAAAACACCGCTATGATAAGCTCCACAGGTATTCCACGGAATTAAAACGGAAGTTACCGTACCCGAGTCTTCCAAGGTTCTGCTCAAATTTTCGGGGGCCAACCCTTTGTCCTCATAGGCCTTTGAGAACATTTTACCAGGAACAACAATAGCTAGATATTGGTCTGATGCCGTGACATTTAATGCCAGACAACTACCAACGGTACTTGCAAATAAGCCAAAAGTAGATTTCGCCAAACTCAATAAAGATTTGGTTATACGGTCCAAGGCACCAATACCGTCCATAATGCCACCAAAGACCATGGCACAGACAATCAACCATATAGTTCCAAGCATACCGGCCATTCCACTGGCCGAAAATAGGTCGTTGAGAGCTTCGTTGTCAGTTGGTATTGCAATATCTACGGTTATTGCTTTCATTATTCCTTTATAGCCAGATTCCAGATTCAATGTGTCAGCATTGGTTATTCCGGCAACAATGTCCGGTTGAAAAATCAAAGCGAACAAACCTCCCAACAGGGTGCCAATCATTAATGCACCTAGGGGAGGGGTTTTTTTTACGATCAGGAAAATGACAATTATTGGAACAATAAATAACCAGCCATTAATGTTAAAGGTGGCATCAATAGAATTTAGGAGGGAATCTACCTCTGCCGCTCCACTGGTTTCTATGTTCAGTCCTATAATTACAAAAACCAAAAGGGTGACCAAAATTGTTGGTACCGTAGTGTAGAGCATGTATTTTATATGCTCGAACAGTTCACCACCGGCCATAGCAGGTGCTAGATTGGTCGTATCGCTCAAAGGCGAAAGCTTATCTCCAAAATAAGCCCCTGAAAGCACGGCCCCTGCGGTCATTCCCAAAGAAACGCCTAAGGCTTCGCCAATACCAATAAGGGCAATGCCCACGGTGGCGGAAGTTGTCCAGCTACTTCCCGTAGCTACCGAAATAATTGCGCAAATGATGACGCAGGCGGCCAAGAAAATCGTCGGATTCAATATTTGTAGGCCGTAATAGATCATTGCAGGGATAATACCGCTTACCAGCCATGTACCTGCCAGCGCACCTACCATTAAAAGTATAAGCAGGGCGCCCGTTGTAGAACGGATATTTTCTGCCACTTCGGCTATCATCTGTTTGTAGGTGATTTTATTCAAAAAACCTACAATGGCAGCGACCGTTCCCCCTAATAATAAAATGAACTGATTGGATCCACTCAGCGCATCGTCCCCAAAAACATACACATTATATGCCAGCATGGCCACCAGTGCGATTACGGGAATGAGGGCCTCTAGAATACTTAACTCCTTGTTTGCTACTATATTCTCGTTCTCTCTGTGGTCTTCTCCGGTACTTTGCTGCATGTATATTAACTTTTGCTAAAGCGTAATATTACAATTTTAGCCAGCTTTGTGCAACTAGATTGTATTATTGGGCTTATGGTTCGCCAAAAAAGAAATAAGTCTTAATTTTGTTATCTTAAAACAAAGAAAAACTTATGAGTCAATATGATGTGGCCATTATCGGTTCAGGACCTGGAGGATATGTAGCGGCCATTAGATGTGCCCAATTGGGTATGAAAACCGCAATAATCGAAAAATATAGCACCTTGGGGGGTACATGTCTAAATGTTGGCTGTATTCCATCGAAAGCCCTTTTGGACTCTTCTCACCATTTTGAGGATGCCGTAAAACATTTTGATGCCCATGGAATTGAAATTTCGGGAGAGGTAAAAGTGGATTTGGAGAAAATGATTGCCCGTAAACAGGGCGTAGTGGACCAAACTACCAAAGGTATCGAGTTTTTGATGGACAAAAATAAGATTGAAGTCTTTGAAGGTGTGGGAAGTTTTAAGGATGCCACACATATCAATATTAAAAAAGCCGACGAATCTACTGATACGATTGAAGCCAAAAATACCATTATTGCTACTGGCAGTAAGCCGTCTACACTTCCGTTCATAAAGTTGGACAAGGAAAAAATCATCACTTCTACTGAAGCTTTAAAACTTAAGGAAGTTCCTAAACATCTAATCATTATTGGAGGTGGTGTAATTGGTTTGGAACTGGGCCAAGTATACAAGAGGTTAGGTGCAGATGTTACGGTTGTGGAGTATATGGACCGTATTATCCCAACCATGGACGGTGCGTTGAGCAAAGAGTTGACCAAAGTCCTTAAAAAACAAAAAGTAAAATTCGCATTGTCACATAAGGTAAAATCCGTTGAAAGAATTGGTGACGAAGTTATTGTGAAGGCCGATGACAAAAAGGGTCAGGAGGTTGAGTTTAAGGGAGATTATTGTTTGGTTGCCGTTGGCCGAAGACCTTTTACTGAAGGTTTAAATGCCGAAGCTGCCGGTGTTAAAATTGATGAAAGAGGTAAAATCGAGGTCAATGACCATTTGCAGACTTCCGCTTCCAATATATATGCTATTGGGGATGTCATACGGGGAGCCATGCTTGCCCATAAGGCAGAGGAAGAAGGTACTTTGGTTGCCGAGCAATTGGCAGGGCAAAAACCTCATATAGATTACAATTTGATTCCCGGAGTAGTTTATACTTGGCCAGAAGTGGCGGCAGTTGGTAAAACCGAAGAGGAACTTAAAGAGGCTGGAGTTGCCTATAAATCAGGTCAATTTCCAATGAGAGCTCTAGGTAGGTCCAGGGCGAGTATGGATTTGGATGGATTTGTTAAAATTCTTGCGGATAAAGAAACGGACGAAGTCTTGGGAGTACATATGATAGGAGCCCGTTGTGCGGACTTAATAGCAGAGGCTGTTACTGCCATGGAATTTAGGGCTTCTGCCGAAGATATTTCTAGAATGAGCCATGCGCATCCAACCTTTGCCGAAGCCGTTAAAGAAGCGGCATTAGCTGCAACGGAAGACCGTGCATTGCATGTGTAAGTCAAAAATATAAAGATGGTCTAAAACTTAAAACCCCGGCATGGCCGGGGTTTTTTATATCATTTGGTTTTATCATCTGGATTTAGCCAAGCCAAATCTTCTTAGAAATCGCTTAAATCGCGGTTTGGCAGATTCGTATAGGCTTTTAGAGCCTATTTCAATCTGGTTAAAAGCAAATTGGAATCCCTTTACAATCTGCAGTTGAATCTCGGCTTTGTTTTTTTCATATTGAAGTGCGCTATAGGTACAGATGAACATAAAAGCTACAGCTCCGGGTATGACTATGATAGGATTTAGTTCGTGGTGAAAAAACCGATAAAGTCCTAGGCCAGTAAAACTACCGTAAAGGACAATAAAATGAATCACATAAATGGATAAGGTACTCTGACCTATTTTCAAAATAGTGCTGTTTTGCATCCATCTTCTCATTAACATAAATAGGGCCAGCACCAAAAATACATCCCCAAGTCGTATAAATAGATAGTTGTTGTAATAGACATCGGCAAATAGGGTGATACCTGTAATTTCCGAAATAGTCAAAAATAAGGGGGAGGAGTACGAAATGAGTGTCCATCCAACTATCGCAAAACAGGGAATAGCTATCTGATAGAAGTATGTAGCCGATTTAAATCTGGTAAAGACCAAAGAAAGGGCCGCGCCAATTGAGGCATAGCCAAACCATGGTATAATGGTAAAAACAGAACCATTTGCTTTAGTGAAATAATTGGCAATGGCATCTGGTAACAAGCTAAAACCAAATTGTTTATATAAAGGCTCAAACAGGAATAGCAGGAGAGTGATAACTGTCAAAACGGTACCTAAGACATAAGGTTTTCTTTTGATCGTTAGCAGATAGATACCAATAATCCCAAGTAAGGATAGACCAATGCAATGCAAGACGTCTACCAGATAAAAGGAACTATAAATTTGCCCCTGCAACAAGCCCATAAAGTTGGTACGTAACAAATATCCTAAGAACAGGAGCTCCAAACCTCGTTTAATTCCCTTTTTTACCCGGGGATTTTGAATACCTTTTTGATCACTTTTAATGAGTAGGTACGTAAAAATAAACCCAGATACCGTAAAAAATACAGGGGCCGTAATACCCCTAAAATATTTCCAAATGGAATAAACAACATTGGAATCGTCTCTAAAATCAATAGAAAGTAACCCGTCCACAAAATGGCCTTGTAGCATCATAAGTATGGCCCAAGCCCTTATGGCGTCAATAAAATAGAGTCTGTTTTTTTTGTTTTGCACTTAGTTATGTTGATTTATATAACATCCTATATACTTGTAAAACAGTTATTTCGGATGTTTACTTGAGCAAAATTAGATAAAATACTCGCAAATCAATTGTATTTGCTATATTTTCGCTAAATCACATATTTACCTTCATTATGGCTAAGATTTTAGCATTTGCGGGAAGCAATTCTTCCCGATCCATTAATTACAAATTAGTAAAACACACGGTTGAGGATATAAAAGACCATGATGTACAGTTATTGAACTTGGCCAATTTTCCGTTTCCCATGTACAGCGAGGATTTTGAAAAGGAGAATGGATATTCCAACTCCATGATCGAGCTCAAAGATGATATTAGTGCCGCTGATGGACTAATTATCTCCGTAAACGAACATAACGGTAATCCCTCAGCTTACTTTAAAAATCTTTTGGATTGGCTTTCGAGGTTAGAGCGTAATTTTATGCAGGACAAACCGGTTCTTTTGATGTCTACAGCCTCTGGCAAGCGTGGAGGTATTGGCGCCATTGCTGTTATTCAGAATCTATTGCCCCGTTTTGGTGCTGAGGTGGTATCTACTTTTACACTCCCGCTTTTTAAAGAAAATTTAGGCGATGGGAAGAAAATTTTGGATTCGGATTTGGCACAGAAACACAAAGAGGCCCTAGAATCCTTTCTTGGTAAATTATAAAAATTTCCTTTTTTGCGTAGTACCAGAACATTCTCGCTAAAGAAAACGCAAGAATTCAAGGATCAACTTCTTCATTGGTCCAGACAATATGAGGAGGTACTTTGGTTGGATAGCAATAATCATGTATCTGATTATAGTTCTTTTGAGGTCCTAATGGCTGCGGACGCCCTAACATCTATAAAAACCGATTATGAAAACGCATTTCAGAAGCTGGAAGAATATAGAAGGGAAACCAACGATTGGATTTTTGGATATCTTTCCTATGATTTAAAAAACGACCAAGAAAATCTTTGCTCAAAAAACCATGACGGTGCAGGTTTTCCAGAGATGTGCTTTTTTCAGCCCAAAAAGCTCATTTGGGTCAAAGCGGGCCAAATCCATTTTAGTTACTTAAAGGTTGTGGAAGATGAACTTCTTTCCGATTTTGAGGTAATTAGTGGAATTCGGCTTGAGAAGGATAAAGCTTTGGAGGTCAAAAATGATGTTCATATAAAACTTAGAATGTTCAAAGATGAATATTTTAAGCAAGTCAGTTCGCTTCTAAGTCACATTCACCGAGGAGATATTTACGAGGCCAACTTTTGTCAGGAGTTCTTTGCTGAAAATACCCATTTAGATGCTTTATCAACTTACAAGCGTCTCAATAGCATTTCTAAAGCTCCTTTTGCCTGTTATTTAAAAATTTGGGACAACTATTTACTTAGTGCTTCTCCGGAAAGATATCTGAGAAAGAGAGGTGATGAGGTAATTTCCCAACCCATAAAGGGTACTGCCAAACGCTCCAAGGATTTTTTGGAAGATGAAGAGCTTAAAAGAAAATTACGAGAGGATGAAAAAGAGCGTGCCGAAAACATAATGATCGTTGATCTAGTGCGTAATGATTTGGCCAAACATGCCGTAAAGGGAGGGGTGACGGTAGAGGAACTTTGCGAAATATATACCTACGAGCAAGTGCATCAAATGGTCTCTACGGTATCAGCTCAAATGAAAAAAGGGGGAAGTCCCGTAGCCATTCTTAGGGATTCTTTTCCCATGGGGAGTATGACGGGAGCCCCAAAAATATCCGCAATGAAACTGATTGAGTCCCATGAAAACTTTAAAAGGGGATTGTACAGCGGTGCCGTAGGTTATTTTGATCCGGATGGAAATTTTGATTTCAATGTAGTAATACGGAGTATTGTCTACCAGGATTCCAAAAAATACGTGTCTTTTTCAGTAGGTAGTGCCATAACCGCAAAGGCCATACCTGAAAAAGAGTATGAAGAATGTTTATTGAAAGCGAAGGCAATGAGACATGTATTGGAAAATGGCTGATCCAGCAATCTTCAAAAGCTAAATAAAAAATTAGGCTCTGCTATCTTTTGTATCTTTGCCGCCATGTTCGAGGCCTTCAAAAATCATATTGAAATTAACTTTCCGCATTTAAAAAATAAGTCTTCCTTGTTGGCTTGCAGTGGTGGTGTGGATAGTATGGTCTTGGCCTCTTTATTCTACAAATTAAGATTACCTTTTGTATTGGCCCACTGCAATTTTAAACTTAGAGGAGAGGCTAGTGATGGGGATGAAAAACTGGTAAGGGATTTTGCTACCTCAAATAAAATAAAATTTATTTCAACTAGTTTTGATACAATTGGTTATATAAATAAAAATAAAGTATCACTTCAAGTAGGTGCTAGAGAGTTGAGGTACAATTGGTTTGCAAAGGTTATGGAAGAAGAGCGCTTGGAAACCTTGGTAACGGCTCATCATGCAGACGATAACCTTGAGACCTTTTTAATCAATCTTTCTCGGGGTACAGGTTTGGAAGGTCTAACTGGAATTCCTGAGAAAACGGAATCAATATCTAGACCACTACTTCCTTTTTCTAGAATTGAAATTTTAGAATTTGCAAAACAATACGCTATTTCTTGGAGGGAAGATGCCAGTAATAAAGAGACCAAATACCTGCGCAACCAAATAAGGCATGATTTGGCCCCCTTGTTAAAAGACCTTAACCCTTCCTTTTTGGAGAATTTTAAAAAGACTCAATTTTTTTTAAATCAATCTGCTGATATATTGAACGATAGGATATCTTATCTAAAGAAAAAGTTATTTATAGTGGAACGGGAAGATGTCAAAATAAAAGTAGAGAATTTACTTAATTTACATCCCTTAGAAGGGTATTTGTACCATCTTTTTAACGAATATGGTTTTACCACAATCAGGGATTTAGTTCAACTTACAAAGTCGGGTTCCGGTAAAGAACTACAATCTAAATCCCATCGTTTATTAAGGGATCGGGAGCATCTTATTTTGACTAAAATAGATGACAAAGGGAGTAATAGCTATTTGATACATGAGGGTGTGCATTTAATCTCCGAGCCGATATCCTTGAAGATGGAATTAGTAAGGGAAATACAGGAGAGAGATGCTAACATACTTTATGTCGATAAAAATTCGTTAAAGTATCCCTTGGAAGTAAGGCGATGGAAAAATGGCGACTATTTTTATCCGTTCGGGATGAAGGGAAAGAAAAAAGTATCCAAATTTTTTAAGGATGAAAAGTTAAGTCGGTTTGAAAAGGAAAAACAGTGGCTTCTTTGCTCCGGCAATAAGGTAGTTTGGATAGTAGGTTTAAGGGGGGATGACCGATTTAAAGTTACAGATTCAACTACGGAAATTTTAAAATTTAGTTTAAATTAATGCATAAGATATTGATATTTATTTCATTGTTATTTAGTTTTTTACCTGTTTTTTCTCAAACGGATGAGAAGCCAGTTGCTTTTGAAACGGAGGTAAACAAGATGTCAGAAACTGAATATGAGCTTATCATTAAAGCGATTATTTATGAAGGTTGGCATGTATATTCTCAAAATACAGCCGAGGGTGGTTCCCTTCCCAGTGAGTTTATCTATAAAAAGGCTGGTACGGACTATGAATTGGTGGGGCCAACCACTGAAAGTGAAACCATTACAGAGTATAGTGACATATTTGAGGTAGATGAGACGTTTTTTAAGGAAAAGGCGGTTTTTACTCAAAAAATCAAACTACTTGACCCCGGAGTTAATCAAATTGATGTCAATCTGTTTTATCAGGTCTGTAAGGAGGTTTGTATTCCCGTGGACCATGATTTTACCTTTGTTCTGGATGGGGGGGTAGCTGTTAAAGAAGAAAAGGTAATAGATGATAGAAGCAAAGGATTGGCTTCCTCACTTCAGCTAGATTTAAAAAACAAAGAGCTTTTAAGGGGGGCTGGGGAAGTTTCAGAATCAGGTTCAGGTTTATGGATGGTTTTTGGATTGGGTTTTCTTGGTGGTCTTATCGCCCTGTTGACTCCGTGCGTATTTCCAATGATTCCGTTGACCGTGTCTTTCTTTACCAAACACTCGGAAAAGCGTTCAAAAGGTATAGCAAATGCACTTTTGTACGGTTTCTTTATCGTGCTTATCTATTTTTTGTTAAGCCTGCCTTTTCACTTGTTCGATTCGGTTGATTCACAAATACTTAACACGATAGCTACAAACATTTGGTTGAACCTAGTTTTCTTTCTGGTTTTTATCTTTTTTGCGTTTTCATTTTTTGGGTACTATGAGTTGACCTTACCAAGTTCTTGGGCCAATAAAATGGATGCAGCTTCCGCAAAAATAGGTGGAGGAATTGGAATCTTTTTTATGGCGGTTACCTTGGCTATTGTATCCTTTTCATGTACCGGGCCTATATTGGGCGGTTTGCTGGGGAGTACAGTTTTGGAAGAAGGCGATGTGGCTTTTAACCTGAGCGCTGGTATGACCGGATTTGGCTTGGCATTGGCGCTGCCCTTCGCATTGTTCGCCCTCTTTCCGGCTTGGCTCAATTCGTTACCTAAGTCAGGTGGCTGGATGAATACCGTAAAAGTGGTTCTTGGATTTTTGGAATTGGCCTTGGCCCTAAAATTTTTAAGCAATGCCGATATGGTAGGCAACTGGGGAATTTTAAAAAGGGAAATCTTTTTAGGAATTTGGGTTGTGTTGTTCGTATTGATGACCTTGTATCTCTTTGGAATTTTTCGTTTTCCGCATGACGGGCCAAAGCAAAAACTTTCTGTACCTAGAATAACCCTTGGTGTAGCCAGTGCGGGAATTTCAGTGTATCTAATACTTGGCTTGTTTACTATTTCAAACTTAAAAATGTTGAGCGGTTTTCCACCACCTTCTTTTTATAGTGTTTTTGAAACGGAAAGCGACTGCCCGCTTGGTTTGGAATGCTATAAAGATTTTAATACCGGGTGGGAAGTGGCTAAGAAAACAAATAAACCTATTCTATTGGATTTTACGGGTTGGGCCTGTGTCAACTGCCGTAAGATGGAAGAAAACGTTTGGAGCGAACCCAATATTTTTTCTATCATCAATGAAGATTACATTTTAATTTCACTTTATGTGGATGACCGAAAAGAACTTCCGGAAGATCAGCAATTCAATTTTAAGTTTGAATCAGGAAGGGTAAAAAGTATAGAGACCATAGGGCAGAAATGGGGTACGTTCCAGACCATTAATTTTAATGCGGCATCGCAACCCTATTATGTTTTGCTTTCGCCAAATATGGAAATTTTAAATGAGGCCGTGCAATATACAGATGCCGAAACCTATGAAAAATGGTTGAAACAAGGGCTGGCCAAACTGCCTTGATTACAGGCTCAAATATTACAAATAATTAAACTGTACAAGCTGAACAAATAGGGTTGTTGAGCATTCTTTTTTTTGAATGGGTAGAAAACAAAAGTTGTAAGGTATTTTTATTATTTCCACTTAAAGAGTAACTTCAACCAAGTAAGTTTAAACTCTTTCCCTTGAAAAAATTTATTTGGATTTTCTTAGGCCTGATAATTTTCTTGTTGTTTGCTTTTTTGATTTTCGGCTATAGCCTTAAGCCTAACTATAGTGGTAACCAAAACCTGTCAGGGCTTTCGCAGGAGGTTACCGTGCATTATGATTCCTATGGAATTCCGCATATATATGGAGCTAACGAAAAAGATGCTTTTAAGGCCTTAGGTTATGTACATGCCCAAGACCGACTTTGGCAAATGGAATTATTGCGTAGAATTGGTAGCGGTGGTCTGTCGGAACTATTTGGTAAAGATTTGATAGGAACGGATAAATTTTTTCTCGCATTGGGAATTGACGACGCCTCCAAAGAGGTAGTTTCCCAATTAAACTCTCAAAATATTGGGGTGCAACTAACCCAGGCCTATTTGGATGGCATCAACCAGTTTTTGGATAAAGGGCCTACACCTATTGAGTTTTACCTTACTGGAATTGAGAAACGCCCTTTTGAAATTAAGGATGTATATAATATCATGGGGTATATGGCCTTTAGTTTTGCCATGGCTCACAAGACGGATCCTTTATTGTCAGAAATCAATAATCGCTTAGGGCCTGAATATTTAAAGGATTTAGCTGTCCATAGTGATACTTCTACGGTTTGGTTACAAAATAACCCGCATCAATCTTACGATATTGCATCGGATAACATGACAGCCAAAGTTTTTAAATCCTTGAAAAAACTCAGTATTCCCCTTTTTGAAGGAAGTAATAGCTGGGTTTTGGGGCCTAAAAAAACTAAAAACGGTAAAGTTATTTTTGCGAATGATCCGCATATTGGATTTTCCCAACCCTCAGTTTGGTATGAAGCTCATGTGGTTTCTCCGGAGTATGAAAAATATGGATACCATATCGCCGGGCTACCCTTTCCTCTTTTGGGTCACGATAGAAATTTGGCTTATGGTATGACCATGTTTGAAAATGATGATGTCGATTTTTATAAAGAGAAAATCCATCCAACGGACAGCACCAAATACCTGTACAAGGGCTCTTGGCAGTCATTTAAAAGAGTGAAAAAAAGCATAAAGGTCAAGGACTCGGCGACCATCGATTTTTCATATAAGGTAACTAAACGTGGTCCCATTTTAAATGGTATTGCCGATCAGATAAAGGGAAATGAGTCCATTTCAATGTGGTGGGTATATACGCAAGGGGAGAACAAGATTATGGACGCTCTGTACAGTTTGTCCCATTCAAACAACATAGACGATTTTAGGGACGGGCTTAAGGATATTCATGCTCCGGGATTGAACATTATGTATGGAGATGCACAAGATAATGTGGCCTGGTGGGCCAGCGCTCAATTGTATCACATACCGGATTCTGTAAATACTAAAATGGTGTACACGGGAGATAATTATTTGGATGATGAGAAACAATATTTGGATTTTAACCAAAATCCGCAATCGGAAAATCCACCGGCCGGTTATGTCTATTCGGCCAACAATCAACCGGATAGTATTGCCGGGATGTTATATCCGGGGTATTACCTGCCAGAAGACAGGGCGCGTAGGATAACAGAGTTATTGGATGCCAAAAATGACTGGAGTGCAGAAAATGTTCAGACCATGATCAATGATGTAACCTCTCCGGTTGATAAAGGGATTTTAGAGACTTTGCTAGGTAATTTAGAGATTTCTAATTTGTCAGAAAAACAACAAAAGGCGATTAATCAGCTTAAGGAGTGGGATGGAACCTATGATTTAAATAGTACCAATGCCATTTTATACCATCGGTGGACATATAATCTGCTTAAGGCAATTTTTTTAGATGAATTGGGTCAAGACTCTTTTGATGGATTGATGTCCACTCATTTAATTAAAAGAAGTATAGCGCCGCTTTTTTCAAATCCTAAATCGGTTTGGTGGGATAATATTGAGACGGAAGAAAAGGAAACTGCCGGCCAATTAATAAACACTGCTTTTGAACAGTCGTACCGAGATTTAGTAGAAACACACGGTGAAAATATAGAGGAATGGACCTGGGATAAATTTCATCTGCTTGAACATGGTCACCCAATTGGTCAGGTAGAGGCTTTACGAAGTTATTTCAACGTGGGGCCCTTTGCCGTAAAAGGTTCTAGGGAGGTTATTAATAATTTATTCTTCCCGTATACCGATGAGGAAAATTATAAGATAAGCTCCGGACCTTCAACTAGAAGGATTATCGATTTTTCCGATATTGAAAATAGTAAAAGTATATTGCCTACGGGACAATCCGGAAACCCGTTAAGCGAACACTATAAGGATCAGGCTGAAATGTATATCAACGGAGAATTTAGAAAAATGATGATGAACAAAGAGGAAATTGAAACAACATCCAAGTCCGTCTTGGTTCTAAAACCTGAGTAAAATTTCGAAATCCAACCGTTTAAATAAATTAATATGCTTATAAAAGTTTATGGGAGCGCTGTGTTTGGAGTGGAAGCCACAACTATTACCTGTGAAGTAAATGTAGATACGGGCGTTGGCTACCATTTGGTGGGGCTGCCCGATAATGCAATCAAGGAAAGTAACTACCGTATTGCTGCCGCTTTACTAAATAACGGCTATAGAATACCGGGAAAGAAAATAACGCTTAATCTAGCGCCCGCAGATTTGCGAAAAGAGGGGTCTTCCTATGACCTTACATTGGCCATGGGAATTTTGGCAGCTTCCGGACAGATCAAATGCGAGCATATAGAAAAATATATTATCATGGGGGAGCTTTCCTTAGACGGAAGTCTTCATCCCATAAAAGGGGCTTTGCCAATCGCTATAAAAGCTAGGGAAGAGGGCTTTGAAGGTTTTATTTTGCCAAGGGAGAACGCTAAGGAGGCCGCCATTGTATCAGATGTGAAGGTTTACGGGGTGGAGAATATTTCGGAAGTCATTAATTTTTTTGACAAAGGAGAGCCTTTGGAACAGACTATTGTGGATACTAGGGAGGAGTTTTATAAAAATCTGGACTTCCCGGAGTTTGATTTTGCGGATGTGAAGGGTCAGGAAAGTATAAAACGGTGCATGGAAATTGCCGCTGCAGGTGGGCATAACATCATTTTAATAGGACCTCCCGGTGCGGGAAAGACCATGCTGGCCAAACGGCTGCCTTCAATCTTACCACCTATGACCTTGCATGAGGCCTTGGAGACTACAAAAATCCATAGTGTGGTAGGTAAACTGAAAAATTTGGGATTGATGAGCCAAAGACCTTTTAGAAGTCCCCATCACACCATAAGTAGTGCTGCATTAGTAGGTGGCGGTAGTTATCCACAACCGGGAGAAATTTCCTTATCGCACAATGGAGTTTTGTTCTTGGATGAACTTCCGGAATTTGAACGTAGGGTTTTGGAGGTGATGCGCCAACCTATGGAAGATAGGGAAGTAACAATATCAAGGGCTAGGTTTACGGTTACCTACCCCAGTAGTTTTATGCTGGTGGCAAGTATGAATCCCAGTCCGGGTGGCTATTTTAATGACCCTGATGCTCCGGTTACTTCTTCACCGGCAGAAATGCAACGGTATTTAAGCAAAATTTCAGGGCCTCTGCTGGACCGTATCGATATACATATTGAAGTAACCCCTGTACCCTTTGAAAAATTATCCGAGGATAGAAAAGGGGAGAGCAGTGTGGATATTAGAAAAAGGGTAACAGCAGCACGGGAGCTACAGACCCTAAGATTTCAAGAGCTTGAAAATGTTCATTACAATGCCCAAATGAATACCAAGCAAATTAGGGAGTACTGCAAATTGGATGAGCCTTCAAAGGAATTACTGAAAAACGCCATGGAGCGACTCAATCTTTCCGCAAGGGCGTACGACAGAATATTGAAGGTGGCTAGAACTATAGCGGACTTGGATAATTCCGAGGTTGTTATTGGCAGTCATATAGCAGAGGCCATTCAATATAGGAGCTTGGATAGGGAGGGCTGGTTGGGGTAGACCCAATAAAAAACCCACTTTTTTGACAAAGTGGGTTCTAAATTTTTTATTACGCTAGTATTAACGTTCAATATCTTTCATGATTCTAATGAACAACTGGCGTTCTTCTTCTAATCTTCGTAGTGCCTGAAGGATAACTTTCATCTTAGTTCGGGTTTTAGATGTGTCCCAAATATAAGGTGTTAGTTTAAATATCTAGATAAAATACATTTTTTTTCGATGAAATGCATCATAAAGTTTCGATAACAAAAAAACCGCAGCCCATAAGGCCGCGGTCATGATTAAAAGACTAAGTGTAAAACAGTGGTATTTCCTAACTACGGTATCACCCTACACCAGGTGCAATTGTATTTACCGAAATACGACTGCCATAACTACTTTAAAAAGGATAACTGTAAATTAGAAAAACAGTCATCGCAATAATAAACACAATATTAAATGCCACGTAGATGTAGGTAAGTTTGTCTTTAAATTTCATGTCTAATGTCTCATTTTCAGTAACGAATTTACCTACTAACTTTTATTGTGACACATAGAAAAACCCCATTATTTTGAGGGAATAATCCTAAATATATTGGGGTTTTACAAAAATATTAATATAAAAAACTGAAATTCAGATATTTGCGTTTATATTTTTATCAATTCATTATTTTTGGCCGATTTATAAACTGCTTCTACTACCCGTATATCCCTTAATCCTTCTTCACCCGGAACTAATAAATCGGTCCCGTTGATAAGGGAAAGCGCATCATCATCCATTTGCGTTGCTTGTTGATTCTCTATGGGGAAATTAATAATCGTTCCGTTGGACATCTCTCCATTGTTGCCATTGTAAGAAGAGTGAGGCTTCATTCTAATCCACCCTTTTTCATAATTAATATTTAGGTAATTCATGTTGATTCCAAAGCTTGTATGGCAAGAAGCTCTTGCTCCACTTGGGAACTCTAACTGAAACATAGCCGTCTCTTCCACTTCATGGTAGATTTCGGGTCGGGTCGTAAATGTTTGTGCCAATACGGATATAGGCTCTTCACCGGTAGCCAATCGGGCCCCTTGTAAGGCATAAACGCCCATGTCTCCCATAACTCCTCCACCTAACGCTTTGTTTTGCTTCCAATGATCGGTCCTTCCATCAAAATAGCCCGCTGCAGAGGTAATCATCTTAACTTTCCCAAAAGTTTTTTCCTTGGCAGCTTTCATATAGGCTTGGATATTGGGGTCATGCTGACATCTATAACCAATGGCCAGTTTAACATTGTTGTCTTTACAGGCCTTTATCATAGATTCACATTCAGCAACCGTTGGGGCCATGGGTTTTTCACACCATACATGTTTACCCGCTTTGGCGGCCCTTATGGTATATTCTGCGTGCATGGAAGGAGGTAATACTACGTAGACAACATCTATGTCCTTGTTATTTGCAATTTGATCAAAATTGTCATAGTTGTATATATTTGTGTCCTTTATGCCATATTTCTCTTGCCAAACAGGAATTTTTTCAGGACTTCCCGTGACTATTCCCCTTAATTCACAATGCTGGGTCATTTGAAGTGCAGGTCCAAGTAAATCTGTACTATAGTAACCCAGACCTACAAGGGCAACACCTAATTTCTTGTTTTGTGGATGGGTGGCGGACCATAGGGTGCTGGGTGCAAATGCCGTAGAGGCAGCGACGAGTCCTGTTGCTTTTAAAAAAGAGCGTCTATTTTTCATTTGTATAGTTTAAAGTTCTGTTTAATGAAGGGAAGAAATTACAACAAGAAATTTAATAAACCAACAATATAATAAGAGGCTTATCACTTTTAATACATTAATTGAGAAGCCTTTGTAGATGATGCTTAGGGGACTGTCTTAAAAAAAATGATGTAAATAGACCAAACAAAACAGGCGGCACAAAGAATATAAACTATGTAATCGTTAGGGGTTGTATTTTCCTTCATAACGGCTTCTTTTTAGTATAACGTCTTAAAGAGGAGGGGCTTTACAAAAAATCGTGCAAAGGTCTTTTATTTCGTTGAAGGTGTATAATTGATATGCTGTTTCAGTGATTTGCACTCTTAGACCTTATTTAATTTTATGATTCTGAAAATTAACCACTTACTTATGTTTGTAAACTGAATTTTTTTAAGCTTGATGAAGTGTTAAATAGCACTGCTTACCGTAGTTTATACATAAATTCTTACGTAGCGTACAATTTTTATTCTTACTAATTAAATCTAATGGTAACTTCATATACCGGAATTGGAAAAAAATTAAACGTATGAATGATCAAGTGAAAAATAGGTATTGCAATCTTCCAAAAATGCCCGAAAGAGAATTTGCCGTGCCCGTGGGGCCTATGAGAATGGAAGCTATTTTAATTATGGCAAAGAAATGGGTTAATGGCACTGTCTTGAAGTACGCCTTTTTTGAAAGAGATAATTTTTTTACTACGTTGACTGACAATACAGGCAATCAGACCAAGGTATTTTGGAGAGGCACGGATGAAGAAAAACAAGCGGTTAGAAATGCTTTTGCAAAATGGAAATCACTCCAAATAGGTCTTGAGTTTGAAGAGACCGAGGATATTTTAGATTCCATCATTCGTATAGGATTTGCAAAAGGTGAAGGTTCATGGTCTTATGTAGGTAGGGATTGTTGGGATATTCCAAAAGAACAAAGAACCATGAATTTTGGATGGGATATTGTTTCGGAAGAAGATACCATTCTTCATGAAATAGGACATGCTATGGGGTTTCCGCACGAGCACCAAAACCCAAAGGCAGGAATAGTATGGGATGAAGAGGCGGTTTATAATTCATTGGCTGGACCTCCTAATTTTTGGTCACGAGACAAAACTTTTCATAACATCATTAGAAAAATTGCTCCGGATGAGGTACAAGGTTCCAGTTGGGACCCCAACTCCATCATGCATTATCCGTTCGGCCCAAATATGATTTTGTCTCCAGAGGAATTTCAGGAAGGACTATCACCGGAAGACGGCCTATCGGATAGGGATATAGCCTGGGTCAAACAGTTTTATCCTAAATTGGACCGTAGGACTTTCTTAGAATTAAAAGCTTTTCATTCTGAGATTATTTCACTTGCTGCCGGAGGGCAGATAAATTTAGAGTTTACTCCGGATGAAACGCGAAATTTTACCATTCGTACTTTTGGCGCTATGGATACGGTAATGGTACTTTCTGAGGTTATGGAAAATGAAAGTGTGTATATAGCAGGGGATGACGATAGCGGGGAAGACAGAAATTCTGTAATCACCCAAAAATTGATAAAAGGAAAAAAATACCTAATTAATATTCGTTTATACTATAAAACCAGTGCGGGCGATACCTGTGTGATGGTGTATTAGAGTTTTCTACAATTGAAACTCTTCGTTACTTCCGTCTTTATTTTGGATTTTATCCTTAATAAACAGGTCTTTTAGAATGTATCCGGCAATCAGGGCTATTCCCAAAACCAGAAGAGGTATAGCGTAAGGCCAATTCAATACATTCAATAAGCTCCCGGCAATGATGGCCAATGCCCCAATGACAATGGCAAAATTCCAGATAACTTGTAGTTTCTGGTTTTTTGCTTTTTTATCCTCATCTAAAAAATAGGCCGTTCCTTCCATTACAAACCAGGTCATAAATGCAATGCCCACAATAATTTGAAGGAATAAGGTATGCTGAAAATCTAGCACCCTTACAATTCCATTTATCGTCCAACTTAAAACTAGCACTAGTTTTACGGTGTCTATAAATTTTCTTTGGGGCTTATTAAAATGTCGGAATACATATAAGATACCTGTATTGGCAAACCCAAACAATACAATCTCCTTTGCATAGGGCCATAACAGAACCTTAAGGAGCATACCCAACAAAATGATCGTTAATGAAATTCTAAGGGGAATTTTAAGTATTTTATCTTTTTTAGGCATGACAGAGGATTTTTAGTTGATAGCTTTGATGTGCACACGTAGCCCTTCCATAATCCCAAGGATATTGTTAACGGTTTCTTTTAAGTAATATTTGATAAGTACATGTGGTATTCTAATGGTAGTAAAGCCATTTCTAAAGGAGTGCATTGCTTCCTCTAGATCGTTAATAGCCTGTTCATGGGTAAGCATATGGTACTCGGTGTCAATTTCAATATTGAGCTTTACTCGGGAAATGGCTATGTCTATTGATTTGGTACCATCCCACCACTCCAACATGGCCGTAACACCGGCTTCTTTTAATCCGTAATACAGTTGAACCGCTTCTTTGGGGGTGCCATGGCTTTCCATAAGTCTCGCCATTCTCTTTTTGTGTGCGTGGCAGAGTTGTACACCTAATACTTCCATAGAAGCTTTTTCTTCGGAAGGGTCTAGTTGTTTACTGCATTCTAAACAAGTCATAAATAGGCTAATTTATTTTGGGGGGAATAAACCCACTTAGTTCGATTTGGGATAATAATAACCGTAGATTTTTTTTAATAGTATGCAGTATCGATGTACCGCACCCTGTTTTTAGATGAACTGCATTTTTTTAGATAAACGGCATTAAAAAATGTTAAAACTGTTGTGAAAATCATCTGGTACTCCTGTATTTTGCTGGTAATTTAAAATTTCAAGACATTTACTTCCGTCTTCTATTTATTTCGTAGTTTTCATGGTCGAATCGCACTGTAGGTAAAATTTATGAATAACATTCAGGTTGAGATAAATTGTGATGCGGGGGAAGGAATTGCCGATGAAAAAAGGATATTTCCCTTTATAAATTCCTGTAGTATTGCCTGTGGAGGTCATGCGGGCAGTTTGTCAACTATGACAAAATCAGTGGAGCTCGCCTTGAAGAACAACTTGAAAATTGGGGCCCACCCATCGTACCCTGATAAAGATAATTTTGGGAGGGTAAGTATGAAATTATCCCCCAAAAACTTACAGAGTTCCATATTACATCAGCTAAAGAATTTGGAAACGGTACTAGGAACAAAGGGTATTAAATTGCATCATATAAAGGCCCATGGGGCTCTATATAATGATATGGCCAAGGATCCAACGATTGCTGCCGTATATCTCGCAGGCATTACAGAATATAGAGACTCTACTTTTTTATATGTTCCTTACAATTCGGTAGTGGCCAATATGGCATTGGAACAAGGTTTTAAAATAAAATATGAGGCTTTTGCAGATAGGAATTACAATGATGACTTGTCTTTGGTGAGTAGGAAACACAAAAATTCATTAATACTGGAGCCGGAAAAAGTATTGGACCATGTTTTGCAAATTGCTAAAAATAAAACAGTGGTTACGGTAGAAGGCACTAAACAAAAGTTGAAAGCGGATACGTTCTGTGTGCATGGAGATACCAAAAGCGCATTAGAAATTGTATCGTATATTAGGCAAATGATACCGAACCATAATACCCCCAATTAAGTGAATCTGTACTCTATTTCAATAAGGTCCTACGGGCCACATGCCATTTTAATAGAATGGCCTAACCGGGTAGAAGAAGCCATTTTGGAAAATATTCTTCACTTTACAAATTATTTAAAGGAAGTAAAACTCAAAGAAGATAATTGGGAAATGGTCCCGGCGTATAATTCCGTAACCTTAATTTACAGGGATGCTCCCATAGATTTCAAAAAATTTAAGGCCATGTTGATCGAGTGGTATGCAGACGTTTGGGAAGTACAGCCACAACAAAGAATAGTATGGAAACTTCCTGTTTGTTATCATAGGGAATTTGGAATAGACCTAGATTTGGTAAGCGAAAAATTAAATTTGACGCCAAAGGAAATCATTCAACAACATACTTCTCAGAATTATACCTTATATGGAATCGGTTTTTTGCCTGGTTTTATGTATTTGGGCGGTCTACCCACCCAACTTGAAATACCCAGAAGGTCTCAGCCTAGGGCCAAAGTGGAAAAGGGATCAGTGGGTTTGGCTGGTAAGCAGACGGGAATTTACCCGCAACTATCTCCAGGTGGATGGAATATCATAGGTAATTGCCCCATTAATATGTTCAACGTAAAAAAAGAAGAGCCGTGTTTTATTAAGGTAGGGGACAAGGTGCAATTTTATGAAATCGAGAAGGCGGAGCATGATTTGTATAAAATAGAGGAGGAAGTAGGCATTTATAAGCTGGAAAAGGAGGTGTGGCATGCTTAAAGTGTTAAAGGCGGGACTGTTTACCACTGTTCAAGATAAGGGTCGGTACGGTTATTTGAACAAAGGAGTGCCGGTGGCCGGATATATGGATCAATTTTCAGCTGTAAAGGTCAATAATTTATTGGGCAACCCTAAAAATGCGGCTGTTATTGAAATAACAATGACAGGACCAAAATTGAAATTTGAGGCGCCTACTTACATCTGCTTGGGAGGAGCTGAAATTTCTGCTAAACTAAATGAACAGCCAATTGTCAACTATACTTTGGTGAAAGTGGCCAAAGGCGATATCCTTACCTATGGAAAATTGCAAAATGGTTTTAGGGCCTATCTGGCTGTTAGAAACGGATTTGAAACCCCGGTTGTTTTAGGAAGTCGATCCTATTTTAAGGGCATAACAAAAAAGAATCATGTATCGGACGGTGATATCATTCCCTATTCGGAGGACACCGGTTTTCAGCCAAAGATTATGGAAATGAAGGTGAATTCCACTTTTGATCAAACACAATTGGGCGTTACGCCCGGTCCTGAATATGAAATGCTATCGGACAAACAATTGGAGTACCTGTTCGCAAAGGGTTTTACCATTTCCAATGAGAACAATAGAATGGCATACCAATTAGAAGAGATGATTCCTGGGCATGAAATTTCAATGCTAACATCCGCTACGCTGCCTGGTACGGTTCAATTTACACCCGCAGGAAAGTTAATTGTCTTGATGAAAGACGGTCAGACCACAGGAGGGTACCCTAGAATACTGCAATTGTCTGATGATGCCATAAACATCATTACGCAAAAAAAGTTTGGAGACAAGGTGAAGTTCAAACTACTTAGATAGATTGATTTTTTAGTCATTTCCCTCTAAAAGATAAGCCTTGTTTCAGCTAATTTCAGTAATATTGTTCGTATGAAATACAAAAGTATTGAAGTCCTAGATATTTTGGTCGTTCCCATAAGGGAGTGATACAGATTGCTGTGGATTTCAAGAAGCCTGTATCAAAATTAAAATTGATACAGGCTTTTTTGTTTGGCCAATTCGATAAAAACAGGACAAAAAATGGCATTGAAGAACAATTATTTAACTATTGAATATGATAAAAATATTAACCTAAAAAACTTATAATCATATATTTATAAAAATTATTCCTTCATTGACTTTAGAAAGCGATTTCTTAGAAAAAATTAAGGAATAAAGAATTAAATACTTTTGAAATAGTAGTACATAAACCAATTTAAACCTAGCAACATTATTTTCATAAATGGATTTGAAAAAATACAGTCATAGCGTAACCCAAGACCCTTCTTTGCCAGCCGCACAAGCCATGCTTCATGCCATTGGTCTAACGGATGAAGATTTGAAAAAACCTTTAATCGGTATCGCCAGTACAGGTTACGAGGGAAATCCTTGTAATATGCACTTGAACGATTTGGCCACGCATGTTAAAAAAGGTACTGAAAATGCCGATTTGGTCGGTCTTATTTTTAATACAATTGGGGTAAGTGACGGTATATCCAACGGTACGCCGGGAATGCGTTTTTCACTTCCCTCCAGGGATTTGATCGCAGACTCCATGGAAACCGTAATGGAAGCTATGGGATATGATGGGCTTGTAACGGTTGTGGGTTGTGATAAGAACATGCCGGGAGCACTCATGGCTCAATTGAGATTGAACAGACCTTCTATTTTGGTGTATGGTGGTACCATTGCCTCAGGCTGCCATAATGGAAAAAAGTTGGATATTATTTCTGCGTTTGAAGCTTTCGGTCAAAAAGTGGCCGGAACTATTGATGAGGAGGAGTACAAAGAAGTGATTCATAAGGCTTGTCCTGGTGCAGGTGCTTGTGGCGGTATGTATACGGCCAATACCATGGCTTCGGCTATAGAGGCGTTGGGGATGTCTTTACCGTTCAATTCTTCCAATCCAGCGGTAAGCGGTGGCAATTTAAAGGAGAAAGAATGTGTAAAGGCGGGTGAAGCTTTAAGGAATTTACTGGAGAAAGATATTAAGCCTTCGGACATTGTAACCAAAAAATCTTTGGAAAATGCCATTCGATTGGTGACCATACTTGGAGGTTCTACCAATGCGGTACTGCACTTTTTGGCAATTGCCAAGGCGGCAAAGGTTGAATTTACCCTAGAAGATTTTAGAAGAATAAGTGATTCTACACCTTTATTGGCAGATTTAAAGCCAAGTGGTAGATATTCCATGGAAGATCTTCATGGGGTGGGTGGTGTGCCCGGTGTTTTAAAATATATGTTGAAGTTGGGCATGCTTCATGGTGATTGTCTCACGGTTACCGGAAAGACGTTGGCCGAAAATTTAGCTGAAGCCCCAGAATTGGATGAAGGTCAAGATATCATCAGAACAGTAGAGAAACCTATCAAAGAATCGGGTCATATTAGAATATTGTTTGGAAACTTGGCTACGGAAGGTGCGGTTGCAAAAATTACCGGAAAAGAAGGATTGTCCTTTCAAGGTCCGGCAAACGTTTTTGACAGCGAAGCTGAGGTGAACGTAGGTATTAAGAGTGGAAAGGTAAAAAAGGGCGATGTTGTTATCATTCGCTATGAAGGGCCTAAGGGAGGTCCCGGTATGCCAGAAATGTTAAAACCAACTTCTTCCATTATGGGGGCAGGTCTTGGAAAAGATGTAGCCTTGATTACGGACGGAAGGTTTTCAGGTGGTTCCCATGGTTTTGTAGTGGGGCACGTAGCACCGGAAGCGCAGGTGGGAGGTAATATAGCCTTGGTAGAGAACGGGGATATCATTACTATTGACGCTGTAAACAATACAATTGATATTGATATTACCGATGAGGAATTAGAAAAAAGAAGAGCCAAATGGCAAGAGCCCAAGCTTAAATTTGAGCGTGGGGTACTATACAAATATGCAAAAACGGTTTCATCGGCCTCCCAAGGTTGTGTTACCGATGAATTTTAGTAATTAGAGCGGAAATTTAGATTTCTTATTGTTTAAATAGTCCTAATCGCAAAATTGCTTGCGAATGACTGGAACTTAAACGCACAGATGGAAGCAGTTAAAATGAAAACAGAGGAAACCAAAAACAAGGCCAAATTGAAAATTACAGGAGCGGAAGCTATTATACATTGTTTGTTGGCAGAGGGTGTGGACACTCTTTATGGTTATCCAGGCGGTGCAATTATGCCCGTATATGATGAACTTTATAAATTTCAAGACAAATTGCACCACGTGCTAACACGTCATGAACAAGGAGCAACTCATGCAGCTCAAGGTTATGCACGAGTTTCCGGTAGGGTAGGTGTGGCCATGGCTACTTCTGGTCCAGGAGCTACCAACTTGGTTACAGGATTGGCAGATGCCATGATCGATTCTACCCCAATGGTATGTATTACAGGTCAGGTAACCCGTTCGCTTTTGGGTTCGGATGCCTTTCAAGAGACTGATATAATCGGTATTTCTACCCCAGTTACCAAATGGAATTACCAGATTACCAGAGCGGAAGAAATTCCGGAAATAATGGCCAAGGCGTTTTATATTGCTAAATCAGGTCGCCCTGGTCCGGTATTGGTAGATATTACCAAGAATGCTCAATTTGATGAGTTTGAGTTCAGTTATGAGAAATGTACTGCCGTACGTAGTTATACCCCCGTACCTAAGCCGGATATCAAGGCAATTGAAGCTGCGGCGGATTTAATCAACCAGGCTAAAAAGCCTATGATTGTTTGGGGTCAGGGTGTTATTCTTGGTCAAGCGGAGGAAGAGTTGAAAGCATTGGTCGAAAAAGCGGGAATACCTGCGGCATGGACTATTATGGGGGCTTCGGCCATCGACACCGATCATCCGTTAAATGTTGGTATGGTGGGAATGCACGGAAATTATGGTCCAAACATTCTTACCAATGAATGCGATTTGTTGATTGCCATAGGTATGCGTTTTGATGACCGTGTTACCGGAAACTTGGAAACCTATGCGAAACAGGCTAAAGTTATCCATTTTGAAATCGATAAGGCTGAGGTAAATAAGAATGTATACGCCGATGTTGCCGTATTGGGGAATTCCAAAGAAACGTTGGGCCTAATGTTGCCTCTTATTAAAGAAAATAGCCACGAAGAGTGGCATAACGAGTTCAAAAAGCGCTATGCTATCGAGTATGGTGAGGTAATTGAAAAAGATATTTATCCCACTAAGGAGGGTTTGACCATGGGCGAGGTCATCAAGGAAATTAATAATGCGGCCAATAATGAAGCCGTCTTGGTAACTGATGTGGGTCAGCACCAGATGATCGGTTGTCGCTATGCCAAGTTTAAAAAATCAAAAAGTAACATTACCTCCGGAGGTTTGGGAACTATGGGCTTCGCACTTCCAGCAGCTATTGGTGCCAAAATGGGTGCTATGGATAGGGAAGTGGTGGCCGTTATTGGAGATGGAGGCTACCAAATGACCATTCAAGAATTGGGTGTTATTTACCAATTGAATTTACCAGTAAAAATTGTTGTTCTGAACAATGATCACTTGGGGATGGTTAGGCAATGGCAAGAATTGTTTTTTGATAGAAGATATGCCTCTACGGTGATGACAAATCCAGATTTTGTAAAAATTGCGGAAGGCTATCACATTGAAGCCAAAAGAGTTAGCAAACGGGAGGATTTAGAAGCAGCTGTTCAAGAAATGATTGCTTCTGACAAACCCTATTTCTTGGAGGTTAAAGTTGAAAAAGAGGATAACGTATTCCCGATGATTCCTACCGGAGCCTCGGTTTCAGATATCCGTTTAAAATAAAAGGTATATATAGTTCCTTCAATACCATCATGGTCGATTCCATTATCCATAATGAACCGAAAACCTATCAGAAACTATTGCAGAAGTCCGAAGCACTCGGATTTTCAATGCCTTCTGATATTTTGATAGGCACCTTGCTAAAAACCTTGGTGGCGTCAAAGCCTGGAGGAATGTTTTTGGAATTAGGTACGGGTATGGGTTTAAGTCTTTCTTGGATGTTGGATGGTATGGATGCCAACTCAAGTCTCATTAGCGTAGATAATGACCAAGAGCTAGTAAATGTCGTAAAGCCCTTTTTAAAGGATGATAAACGGGTTGTTTTGCAGTGTACGGATGGTGCGGAATGGATTAGAGGATATAGGGGGAAAGAATTTGATTTAATTTTTGCCGATGCGTGGCCAGGAAAGTATGACCTTCTGGATGAAACTTTGGCTTTGTTAAAAGTAGGCGGCTTCTATATTATCGATGATATGGATGAGCAGCCCAATTGGCCCGAAGGTCATAATAAAAAGGCTAAAGCCTTGGTTGCGGAGCTTGAAAAACGTGAAGATTTGGTTTTGACCAAAATGAATTGGTCAACCGGATTGATTATTGCCTCCAAAAAATGAGAAGGATATGACGCAACAGTTAAATCATACATGGAACGCTGGTCTTTATAATGATAAGCATGCTTTCGTATACGATTACGGGAAAGGGCTTATAGAGTTGTTGAGACCACAGGCCAATGAGCGTATATTGGATTTAGGTTGTGGAGCAGGTCAATTAACAAACGAAATTGCTGGATTTGGGTGTGATGTACTGGGAGTGGACAATTCCCCGGAAATGATTGAAAAGGCAGAAAGCTCGTATCCCAATTTAAATTTTCAAGTGGGGGATGCGGCCACTTTTAAAACCGAGGAAAAATTCGATGCCATATTCAGTAATGCCGCCCTTCATTGGATAACGGATTATGAAAATGCTGTAGGTTGTATGTTCCATAATTTGAAGCAAGGTGGCAGGTTGGTTGCTGAGTTTGGTGGTCAAGGTAATATTGAAACGATTATTTCTGCCCTAAAGGAAAGTCTATTCATGAATGATTTTATAGAACAGGCCCAAAGACAATTATGGTATTTTCCTTCGGTGAGTGAATATTCTTGGGTGTTGGAAAAAGCGGGCTTTCAAGTGACCTATGCGCAATGGTATGAAAGACCTACTGAATTGGTTGATGTAGAAACGGGTTTACAAGACTGGATAAATATGTTCGCCCTACCATTTTTTGAGGGTGTGGAAGCGGAAAAGGTAAAATCAATTATTGCAGAAGTAGAACAAAAAGTGAAACCGGCTCTTTTTAGAAAGGGAAAATGGTTTGCAGATTATAAAAGAATTAGGGTAGTGGCCCAAAAGAATTGATAACGGACTCTTCCGCCATAAATGGAAGTATGTGAATTTTAGATAAGGATGAAGAAACAATGGTTTACCATTTCGGTTTATTCCGAAAACAACGTGGGACTTTTAAATAGAATATCAGGAATATTCTTAAAGCGTCATATCAATATAGAGAGTTTAAATGTCTCTAAGTCAGAGATTGATGGTGTTTCAAAATTTACAATTGTAGTACACACTACTGAAAAATGGGTACGTAATATTGTAGGTCAGGTAGAAAAGCAGATTGAGGTAATCAAAGCGTTCTATCACACGGATGATGAGACCATTTACCAAGAATCGGCCCTGTTTAAAATTGCCTCCAATCTTTTGTTTGATGAGCGTCAAATTCAAAATATCATCAAAGAGAACAACTCACAAATAGTAACGGTGGCACGTGAATTTTTTGTGATTGCAAAATCAGGAAGAAGAAATGAAATTGATGAAATGCATGAACAATTAAAGCCTTTTGGTATTATGCAGTTTGTTCGTTCGGGGCGTATTTCTGTGACCAAGTCAGAAATGCAAATTTCCGCACTTCTTGAAGAATTTTATGAAGAGGCTTAATAAAAAGAGTAAGTAATCTATTAATATCTATATTTTCGCTCGTCGAAAGATTAAAACCAATAATTGAACATTTTCCTGCGGGGCAGGATGAAAAGAAAAAGTAACTATGGCAAATTATTTTAATACACTATCGCTTAGAGATCAACTTACCCAATTGGGTAAATGTAGATTCATGGAGTCTTCTGAATTTTCCGATGGTGTATCGGCATTGAAAGGTAAAAAAATAGTCATCGTAGGATGTGGTGCCCAAGGTTTGAACCAAGGATTGAACATGAGAGATTCCGGATTGGATATTTCATATACCCTTCGTGAAGGTGCTATTAAAGAAAAGCGTCAATCATTTATCAACGCCTCTGAGAACGGTTTTAATGTGGGTACTTATGAAGAATTGGTGCCTAGCGCAGATTTGGTAATCAATCTTACACCAGACAAGCAACATACGAGCGTTATCAATGCAGTAATGCCTTTAATGAAAGAAGGTGCTACCCTTTCTTATTCGCACGGTTTTAATATAGTGGAAGAAGGCATGCAGATTCGTGAAGACCTTACGGTTATCATGGTGGCTCCTAAATGTCCTGGTTCCGAGGTTCGGGAAGAATATAAGAGAGGTTTTGGTGTTCCAACTTTGATCGCAGTTCACCCTGATAACGATCCTCAGGACAAAGGTTTAGAGCAGGCCAAAGCGTATGCCGTGGCCACTGGCGGACATAGAGCGGGCGTTTTGGAATCTTCTTTTGTTGCCGAAGTAAAGTCTGACCTTATGGGGGAGCAGACCATTCTTTGTGGTCTTCTTCAAACAGGAAGCATCCTTTGTTTTGATAAAATGATCGAAAAAGGGGTAGATGCCGGTTACGCCTCCAAATTGATTCAATACGGTTGGGAAACCATCACCGAAGGAATGAAGTACGGTGGTATCACCAATATGATGGACCGTCTATCCAATCCTGCAAAAATTAAGGCTTTTGAACTTTCGGAAGAGTTAAAAGATATCATGCGTCCTTTGTTCCAAAAACATATGGACGACATCATGACCGGTCATTTTTCCAAAACAATGATGGAAGATTGGGCCAATGATGATAAAAACCTTTTGTCATGGAGGGCCGAAACCGGCGAGACCGCTTTTGAAAAAACTCCAGCGGGGGACGTAGTAATTTCGGAACAGGAATTCTATGACAATGGTGTTCTTATGGTAGCTATGGTTCGTGCAGGGGTTGAATTGGCCTACGAGAGTATGACCGAATCAGGTATTATCGGCGAGTCCGCTTATTATGAGTCACTTCATGAAACTCCGTTAATTGCCAATACCATTGCCAGAAAGAAGTTGTTCGAAATGAATCGAGTAATTTCAGATACGGCAGAGTACGGTTGTTATTTGTTCGATCACGCGTGTAAGCCCCTTTTGGCCGATTTTATGAAGAAAATTGATGTTGACGTAGTTGGTAAAAAGTTTGGTGAAGGCGAAGGTAATGGTGTTGATAATGCCAAGTTGATTGCTGTGAACAAAGCTTTACGCGAGCACCCTGTTGAAGTTGTAGGAGCCAGATTACGTGCTTCTATGACGGACATGAAGCCTATTGTATAATATATTTTCAGACCCTGTTCCTTATTTATTCTACCTTTGGTAGTTCGTAATGAACAGGGTTTTTTGTATGAGTTATTTTCCTTCCATAGCAGCCATAAGGAGTGCTTCCGAAACCATTAGTCAGGTAGCTTCAGTAACTCCATTGACTAAAAGCAATCGGCTATCCGATAGTTACGAAGCTAATATTTTATTGAAAAGGGAAGACTTGCATCAGGTACGCTCGTATAAAATTAGGGGTGCCTTTAACAAGATTAGCTCCTTAACGTCAGAGGAAAGGGAAAACGGAATTGTTTGTGCCAGTGCCGGCAACCATGCACAAGGTGTGGCCTTTGCCTGTAACCATTTAGGCATCAAAGGTACGGTCTATATGCCTTCCGTAACCCCCAAACAGAAGATTGAACAGACCCAAATGTTCGGTGGGGAATGGGTAGATGTGGTTTTGGAGGGAGATACTTTTGATGATTCCTTTAAAAGTGCCATGCAGTTTTGCAACCAGAACAATAAGACCTTTATTCATCCTTTTGATGACCCTAAAGTCATTGAAGGGCAGGGGACCGTAGGACTGGAATTACTTCAACAATTTCAAAAACCCATTGATTATATTTTTGTGGCCATTGGCGGAGGAGGTTTGGCATCAGGACTCTTGGGAGTTTTTAAAACATTGTCTCCAGGAACAAAGATTATTGGTGTAGAGCCAGAAGGAGCACCTTCGATGAAAACATCCATCGACAATAATAAGAATACCGAGCTGGAGCAAATTGATAAGTTTATTGATGGGGCGGCAGTACAAAAAGTGGGAGACCTCACCTTTGAGATATGCAAAGAAAACCTCTATAACATGTCATTGGTGGCCGAAGGTAAAGTATGCCAAACAATTTTAGACCTTTACAACCGTGATGCCATTGTAGTGGAACCAGCAGGAGCTTTAACGATTGCTGCTTTGGATGCTTACGCCCAGGAGATTAAGGGGAAAAATGTGGTCTGCATACTCAGCGGCAGCAACAACGATATTACCCGAACTGCGGAAATTAAGGAGCGAGCCCTGTTATATGCCCGTTTAAAGCATTATTTTATCGTACGTTTTCCGCAAAGACCAGGTGCTTTAAAACAATTTGTGGCAGAAATTTTGGGCCCTACGGATGATATTACCCATTTTGAATATTCCAAAAAATCAAGTAGGGAAAATGCGCCGGCCATTGTGGGCATAGAATTAAAGAGTCCCGAAGACCTTCAGCCATTGATTAAAAGAATGAAGGACAATAATTTTTTCGGTGATTATTTGAACGATAAGCCCGACCTCTTTCAGTATCTTATATAAAATTATGATACCGGATTGTGATTTAATGAAAACCACAACCATTTCGTAATATTTCTGAGGTTTTTATTCCGTATTTTCGTTAGATAACGAATTTGACAATTCAATTTATTGGACGAAAATGAAAAGTATACCTGAAGAGTTTCAGATTACGGAACTCATTGAGCAGAAGAAATATTTGGTTAACGGAGAATTGAAAGCTTGGAGCGGAAATACCACGGAGGTTTTTTCGAGTATTTCATCCACAGAAGCGTACAAACCAACTTTGTTAGGAAGTATCCCGGATATGGGCGAACCTGAAGCAATGGCCGCTTTGGATGGCGCTTTAGCAGCTTATGGCAAAGGGCAAGGGGTATGGCCTACCATGCACGTAAAGGATAGAATTGAGTGCATGGAGAATTTTGTGCGCAAAATGGAAACCAAACGTAATGAAGTTGTAAAACTGTTAATGTGGGAGATTGGTAAATCGCTTCCTGATTCGCAAAAAGAGTTTGATCGTACCGTAGAGTATATTTATGATACTATTGAGGAGTACAAAGAACTGGACCGAAATTCGGCCAAATTTCAAAAACACGATGGCGTATATGCCCATATCAAAAGAGGTCCGCTAGGGGTTGTTCTTTGTTTGGGACCTTATAACTATCCGTTGAATGAAACTTTTGCTTTGCTTATTCCGGCTATTATAATGGGGAATACCACCATTTTTAAACCAGCAAAACACGGGGTTCTTTTAATTACACCACTTCTGGAAGCCTTTCAAAGCTGTTTTCCAAAAGGTGTAGTCAATATCTTATTCGGTAGGGGCAGGGCCGTAGCGGCACCCATTATGCAAACTGGTAAGGTAGATGTGTTGGCTTTGATCGGTAATAGTAAGTCGGCCAATGCTTTGCAAGAGCAACACCCAAAAAGCAACCGCTTGCGACTGGTGTTGGGCCTTGAGGCTAAAAACCCGGCGATTATACTTCCTGATGCCGATTTAGATTTAACGATTGACGAATGTATTGCAGGAACCCTTTCTTTTAACGGTCAACGATGTACGGCATTAAAAGTCATATACGTACACGAGCAGGTGCGAGATGAATTTATGAAGCGTTTTACTAAACGAGTAGATTCCTTAAAGTTCGGTAATCCGTGGGATGATGGGGTGAAATTGACTCCGCTTCCGGAACCTGGTAAGCCGGCCTACATACAAGAACTGATCGATGATGCTTTGGAAAAAGGTGCTAAGGTCAAGAATAAAAAAGGGGGACAACACTTTGATAACTACATATGGCCAGCAGTGCTGTATCCCGTAAACAAAGAAATGAGGGTATACCAAGAAGAACAATTTGGTCCCATAATTCCCGTGGTTTCCTTCTCAGATATTGAAGAGCCATTGAACGATATGGCGGAAAGCAATTACGGGCAGCAAGTAAGTCTGTTCGGGAAAGATGTGTATACGCTTTCGCCGCTAATTGATACTTTGGTAAATTTAGTTTGTAGAGTAAACCTGAACAGTTCTTGTCAGAGAGGACCGGACGTGTATCCGTTTACGGGAAGAAAAGATTCCGCACAAGCAACCTTAAGTGTTCACGATGCCTTGCGTTCTTTTTCAATAAGAACCTTTGTAGCCTTTAAGGACAACGAGTTGAACAATGAGACTATTCAGCAGTTGTTGGAAGCCAAGCTGTCAAATTTTGTAAGTACGGATTATATTCTTTAAGTACATTGCTAGAAAACTGAAAAGCCTTTGTTGAGGAACAAAGGCTTTTTTTATGCTTTGGTCCGTAATAATCAGATAAATGTGAAATGTATTAAAAGAGGAGGTTGATGTTAGGTTTGTGTTAAATATTAACGTTGTATTTTAATTTTTGAAGTATAGTGGGATAATATAGCATATATATTGGATAAATGCGTAAATCCGTATTCCAACCATGCACTGTAATTTTGTACCAACAAATTAGACAAAGATGCCGTTGATTCAATTGATGGATGAGATGGAATTAAAGTTGAACCTACAATTTGGAATATTATGGATACAAAAATAAATAACAGTAAAGCCTTATTTGCATTAGCAGTGGGCGGCTTTGGAATTGGACTTACGGAATTTGTAATCATGGGGATTCTCCCTGATGTTGCCAAAGGATTGAATATTACCATTCCGGAGGCTGGTCATTTTATAGCGGCTTATGCCTTGGGAGTTGTGGTCGGAGCGCCCCTATTATCGCGTTTTAGTACCAAAATGAATTCGCGAATCATACTGTTAATGTTAATGGGGTGGTTTACCTTGTTCAATACCTTATCAGGTTTGGCACCTAATTATACGACCTTATTGATAATGCGATTCTTGTCAGGGTTGCCACATGGTGCCTTTTTCGGTATAGGCGCTGTTGTAGCCGGAAAATTGGCTCGTGAAGGTAAGGCGGCAAGGGCTATAGCCGTTATGTTTAGCGGGTTGACCATTGCGAACGTCATCGGTGTACCGGCAGGCACCTATATAGGTCACCACTACGATTGGAGTATTTCTTTCTACATGGTTGGTATCGTTGGTCTGATGGCGGTCAGCAGTATTTTATTATGGATGCCGAAGTTTGAACCCCAAAAGCCGCAACCTTATTCAAAAGAGAATAAAGGACTCAAGAATGGTGAGTTATGGGCTTTGATTGCTCTAACGACTATTGGTACTGGCGGATTTTTCGCGTGGTATAGCTACATAGCCCCGTTAATTACCGATGTTGCCGGATGGGGCGAACATATGGTAGGTTATGCCATGATTTTGGCCGGTCTCGGAATGGTGTTCGGAAATTTTATCGGAGCCAAAATGGCGGAACTATTTTCTCCTTTGAGGGCAGTAGCCATAAGTTTATCTCTGATGGTAATTCTTTTGCTGATCAATTCCGTCTTGGCCTTTAACCCTTACGTGGTATTGGTAATGACCTTTTTGGTTGGTATGGCTGCCTTTACGGTGTCGACGCCTATTCAGATGGCTATTATTAATACGTCAAAAGGAAACGAAATGTTAGGCTCCTCAATGAACCAAAGTGCCTTTAACATGGGGAATGCCTCTGGGGCCTATTTGGCAGGATTACCAATGACCTTTGGCTTAAGCGTAGTTTATGCAGGGATCGTAGGTTCTGTTTTAGCTGGATTAGGGGTAATGATAGCTGTTGGAATTATCCTTTACAGGAGGCACAAAGCAGGCTATAGCCTTAAAAAAATGGCCTTTGGGAATTAGGAAATAAAGATTATTAACGCAAACTAAAAAGACCGGCAAAAGCCGGTCTTTTTTATTAATGATTATACAATGCATTAGATATTTTCTGCCAGCCAATTGCCAACCTCACTTGTTTTATAAGATTTTCCACCTTCGGACAAGTCTTCGGTTACCACCCCTTCAGAAAGGGATTTGTTCACCACTCTTCTAATATCATCTGCTTCTTGCTGAAGCCCTAAATCTTCAAACATCATGGCTGCTGAAAGTACCGTTGCCAATGGGTTCGCGATATCTTTACCGGCCGCTTGCGGATAGGACCCATGAATGGGTTCGTATAAGGAAACTTCACTTCCTACTGAGGCCGAAGGCATTAGTCCCATAGATCCTGAAATAACGGAAGCTTCATCCGTTAAAATATCACCAAAAAGATTTTCAGTAATAATTACATCATAGGCCTTGGGCCATTGTACCAAACGCATGGCAACCGCGTCTACAAACTCATAGGAAACTTCTACTTCAGGGTAGTCTTTTTCCATGGCTTGTACCGTTTCCCTCCACAAACGGGAAGATTCCAATACGTTTGCCTTATCAACACAACAAAGTTTTTTACCTCTGGTCATGGCCATTTCAAACCCTTTTTTAGCCAAGCGCTGAATTTCCGAACGTGTATAGGTCATGGTATCATAAGCGGTGTTACCGTCATCTTCTCTACCGCGTTTTCCAAAATAGACGCCACCTGTCAATTCACGTAGAATAATTAAATCGGTACCTTCGATTCTTTCCCTTTTTAAAGGGGACTTGTCAATCAAGGATGGAAAAGTAAATGTGGGTCTCACATTGGCAAAAAGGCCTAATTTCTGACGCATTTTTAATAAACCTTGCTCAGGACGAACTTTTGCTGATGGGTCGTTATCAAAACGAGGATGCCCAATAGCCCCGAAAAGGACGGCATCGGAGGTAGCACAGATTTCGTGCGTATCATCAGGGTAGGGCTCACCAACTTTATCAATGGCCGCTGCACCGGTCAAGGCAGGCTTCCAACTGATTTCATGGTTGTATTTTTTTGCAATGGCATCACTTACCTTTACGGCTTGATCAATAACTTCTGGGCCTATTCCGTCTCCGGCCAAAAGAGCAATATTTAGCTTCATCTATTTTAGCTTTATGCCGCGCGCCATTCGCTTCTTGCAAGTGGGGCGAAGTGTTTAATTAAATTATATTCAACATTTTTTCAGTGGCCTTAATGGCAGATACCGTTTGATCGGAATCCAGACCTCGGGATGTAAATTCCTTCCCATTGGCGTTCCACGTGATGATGGTTTCACAAAGGGCATCGGAATTACTACCGGGAGGTATTCTTACTGAATAATCTACCAATTTGGGCAGTTCCATTTTTTGGGTGCTATAAATTTTCCGCAAGGCATTCATAAAAGCATCATACTGCCCATCTCCAGATGCATTTTCTTCAAATGATTTTCCATTGATTTCTACCGATAGGGTAGTGGAGGGGCGAAGGCCTTTGGAATGGGTAAGCACATACGATTTTACAAAGACCTTTTGTTGATAGTCCGTATCCAGTACATCGGAAATTATATAGGGCAGATCTTCCTTGGTGACCTTTTCTTTTTTATCACCTAATTCAATGATTCTTGCCGTTACCTTTTTTAGTTCCTCATCGTTTAATGTAAGGCCCAGTTCTTGCAAATTCTTTTGAATATTTGCCTTTCCGGACATTTTACCTAGGGCGTATTTGCGTTTTCTGCCAAAACGCTCAGGCATTAAATCACTAAAGTAGAGGTTCTTTTTACTGTCACCATCAGCATGAATACCAGCAGTTTGTGTGAATACATTTTCTCCAACAATAGGTTTATTGGCGGGGATGCCCACCCCGGTAAAGGCAGAAACCAACTTACTAACCCTGTATAAGGCTTTCTCGTTTACTTGTATGCTAACCTCAGGAAGAAAATCATTAATTACGGCAATGGCGCTCGCCATGGGTGCGTTTCCAGCTCGTTCTCCCATTCCGTTGACGGTAAGGTGTAAGCCATGGCAACCTGCTTTTACGGCTTCCATAATATTGGCAACACCTAAATCGTAGTCGTTATGACCGTGAAAATCGATATGTAATTGCGGGAATTTTTCAATAATCTCAGAAAGGAATTCCTTGGTTTCCGTGTGGGTCAATATGCCCAAGGTATCTGGCAACAAAACCCTTTTTACGGGCTGCGTGGTAAGGAATTCAAGAAATTCCATTACATAACCCTTGGAGTTGCGCATACCATTGCTCCAATCTTCTAAATAAATATTGGTTACAAAACCGCGTTCGGTCGCTTGGGTAAAAATATCGGCTATATCTTTAAAATGCTCTTTGGGCGTTTTTTTAAGCTGATATTTTAAGTGGTTCATAGAACCTTTGGTGAGCAGATTTTGGGTAATTGCCCCTGCTTTTTGCATCCAATCCAATGAAACTCCGCCGTCTACAAAAGTGAGCACTTCCACTTTTTCTAAAAACTGTTGCTCACCGGCCCATTGGGTAATCTGTTTTACAGCATCTAGTTCACCTTCAGATACCCTGGCCGAAGCCACTTCAATACGGTCTACTTTTAACTCTTCCAGTAAAAGTTTGGCAAGCGTTAGCTTTTCAGAAGAAGTAAATGAGACACCACTTGTTTGTTCCCCATCACGGAGGGTGGTGTCCATTATTTCCAAGTGTCTTTTCATTTTCACCTAGCGGTTATTAGGTCTCCCTATTTCTTAGAATCCTTAAATATCTAAGCTCTTAAAACGGTCTTTGTTCAGCAAATTTTTCAATATCCCCCTTAATGTTCAATAGATAGTCAATATCATCGAAACCATTGGTCATATTGCCTTTTTTGTATTTGTTGATGTCAAAAGACTCGCTTTCGCCCGTGGCCAAAATGGTCACTTTTTGCTCAGGAAGATTTACTTCAAACTGGGCATTGGGGTCTTTTTCAATTTCCCCGAAGATTTTCTGTAGAAAAGCGGCACTAACTTGTACGGGTAGAACACCAATGTTCAAGCAGTTGTTTCTAAAGATATCCGCGAAAAAGCTGGAAATTACACAGCGGAATCCATAATCATACACTGCCCAAGCAGCGTGTTCACGGGAAGAACCAGAACCGAAGTTCTTACCACCCACCAAAATTTGTCCGCTATAAATAGGGTTGTTGAGGATGAAGTCTTTTTTAGGAGTATTATCTTGATTGTACCTCCAGTCTCTAAATAAATTATCTCCAAAACCTTTTCTTTCCGTCGCCTTTAAAAAGCGTGCAGGAATTATCTGGTCCGTATCCACATTTTCAATGGGTAGCGGTACCGCTGAGGAGGTTAAAACATTAAATTTATCGTAAGCCATTTTTCTTTTTGTTTGGGTCGATGGTTTGTAAAATGACCACCGACATTTGGTTATTAACCAGCTATTGCTTCTTCTTGTAATAATTCTCTAGGGTCCGTTACTTTTCCGGTAACCGCTGCGGCGGCTGCCACCAACGGACTGGCCAAAAGCGTTCTGGACCCTGGACCTTGTCTTCCCTCAAAATTTCTATTGGAAGTACTCACGGCCAATTTACCGGCGGGAATCTTATCGTCGTTCATTGCCAAACAGGCGGAACAACCAGGCTCTCTGAGCTCAAAACCGGCTTCAGTAAAAATATCCAATAGACCTTCTTCTTTTATAGCGGCTTCCACTTTGTGACTTCCGGGAACCAACCATGCCGTAACATTGTCCGCTATTTTTCTTCCTTTCACAATCGAGGCGAAAGCGCGGAAATCCTCTATTCTACCGTTAGTGCAACTTCCTATGAAAACATAGTCGATAGGTTTCCCGATCATGGCATCGCCCTCACCAAATTTCATGTAATCCAAAGACTTCTTATAGGTTGCGGCACCTCCTTGGGTTTCGTCGAAGGTAGGAATCGATTTGCTTATGCCCATGCCCATACCCGGATTGGTACCGTAGGTAATCATAGGCTCTATTAGGGTTCCGTCAAAAGTCAGTTCCTTATCAAAAATGGCATCGGCATCGGTATAAAGGGTTTCCCAATATTCCATTGCGGTATCCCAGGCAGCTCCTTCAGGAGTAAATTCCCTTCCCTTGATATAATCAAAAGTAGTCTGGTCAGGAGCAATCATCCCTCCACGGGCACCCATTTCTATACTCAGGTTACAGACCGTCATACGGCCTTCCATGCTCATGTTTTTGAACACATCCCCCGCATATTCTACAAAATATCCGGTTGCACCGGAAGTAGTCAATTGTGAAATGATGAACAAAGCAACATCCTTAGGTGTAACCCCGTACTGAAGTTCTCCCGTGATATTGATGCGCATTCTTTTTGGTTTTGGCTGCATGATACATTGGGTGGCCAATACCATTTCTACTTCTGAAGTTCCTATACCAAATGCTATGGCGCCAAAAGCACCGTGGGTAGAGGTGTGTGAATCTCCACAAACGATGGTAGCCCCAGGAACGGTAATACCGTATTCAGGACCAACTACGTGAACAATACCATTTTTTTGGTGTCCCAGTCCCCAATAAGAAATACCATGCTCATTGGCATTTTCTTCCAACATTTTAAGCTGGTTGGCCGAAAGTGGATCCTCCACCGGAAGGTGTTGGTTAAGGGTAGGCGTGTTATGATCTGCGGTGGCAAATGTTTTTTCAGGGTGCATAACCCCGATACTTCTATTTTTTAAACCAAGAAAGGCAACGGGGCTGGTAACCTCGTGTACCATATGGCGGTCTATGAACAGCACATCTGGGCCGTCTTCTATTTGGTGGACCACATGGGAATCCCACACTTTATCAAACAATGTTTTTTTAGCACTCATAGTCTTTCAATTCTAAGCTAACAAATCTAATGAAACACCTCGTTTTTTAGAAATTATAACCTCTAAAAATTACGATGTTCAAACTCAAATCAAGCTATTTTCGTATTTATATTTTACTTTCTTTTTATCTAAAGATGTGGTAGTTGCGTGGAAATGTGCGAGGTTCTTTATTTATAAGCTTAGCTCTATTTAATGAATTCTAACTAATATAATTCCAAATATTTTTATGTTTCACAATTTGTGAATAGGCGTGACGAATCGGTAAATTTTCCGGTTTTTCCAATCTAGGGTCGGCCTTAAGTATTTGAATGGCGTAATGCCTTGCAGTTTTTAAGATATCGTTGTCTTTGACAATATCGGCAATTTTAAGATTAAGGACACCGCTTTGTTGGGTTCCCATAATATCTCCTGGCCCCCTTAGTTTCAAATCAACTTCGGCAATTTCAAATCCATCGTTGGTTTGTGTCATGGTATGTAACCGTGTTTTGCTTTCTTCGGAAAGTTTATGTCCGGTCATTAAAATACAGTAACTCTGGTCCGCACCACGACCTACACGTCCCCTTAATTGATGTAATTGTGAAAGCCCGAATCTTTCGGCACTTTCAATAATCATCACGGAGGCGTTGGGTACGTTTACACCAACTTCTATTACGGTTGTAGCCACCATGATTTGAGTTTCCCCCCGTACGAAGCGGTCCATCTCATAATCTTTATCGGCGGGTTTCATCTGCCCATGTACAATGGAAATTTGATAATTGGGCATGGGAAAATCACGAGCAATGCTTTCATAACCGTCCATTAAATCTTTGTAATCCAATGCTTCGGATTCCTGTATGAGTGGATAAACCACGTATACCTGACGGCCTTTTTTGATTTCGTCCCTTACGAAACCAAAAACTTTTAAGCGATTGGAATCAAACCGATGCACTGTTTTTACCGGTTTTCTACCTGGCGGAAGCTCATCAATTACCGAAATGTCCAAATCTCCGTACAAGCTCATGGCCAATGTTCTTGGAATAGGAGTGGCGGTCATCACCAAAATATGTGGGGGTAGGGACCCTGCTGAAGTTTCATTATCCGTGTTTTGAGGAGTGCCGCCTTTGTGCCATAGTTTGGCTCTTTGTGCTACCCCAAAACGGTGTTGTTCGTCAATAATGGCCAAGCCTAGGTTTTGAAATTGGACCTTGTCTTCCAATAGCGCATGGGTGCCGACCAAAATATGCAGGCTGCCGTTTTCTAAATTGGAATGAATTACGGTCCGTTCCGATTTTTTCGTAGAGCCTGTCAACAAGGCACAATGGAGTCCTACTTTATCCAAAAGTTCCTTGATGCCCGAATAATGCTGGTTTGCCAAAATTTCTGTCGGGGCCATTAAACAAGCTTGGTAGCCGTTGTCGATAGCCAATAGCATGGTCATTACCCCAACAATCGTTTTACCAGAACCAACGTCGCCTTGCAACAGTCGGTTCATTTGGGCATTGCTGCCCAAATCATGTCTTATTTCTTTAATAACTCGTTTTTGGGCTCCTGTCAGCTCAAAAGGCAAGTGATGGTCGTAAAATTCTTTAAAATACTCACCCACCTGATCAAAAGGCAGTCCCTTAATTTTTTGCTGCCTCAAGGCCTTTTTGGTGAGCAATTGTAATTGTATAAAGAAGAGCTCTTCAAATTTTAAACGGAATTGCGCTTTTGCCAGTAACTCTTGGTTTTTAGGGAAATGAATATTTAAAAGCGATTCAGCTTTTGGTAAAAGATGTAATTCTTGAAGGATGTTATCTGAAAGGGGTTCGGAAAACCTGGCTTTCGTCTCCAAAAACAATTGCTGCATCATTTTACTGACGACCCTATTTGTAATGCCCTTATTGCTTAGTTTTTCGGTGGAGGGATAAATAGGTTGCATACCCACTTTTAATCCTTTTTGGTGTTCGGTAAGCAGTTCCATGTCCGGGTGGGGCATCGAAAATTTCCCATTGAACCAATTACAGCGACCAAAAATGACATACGCAGTATTCAATTTCAGGTTTTCGCGAATCCATTTTTGTCCACGGAACCATACCAGTTCCATATCACCGGTATCATCCACAAAGGTGGCCACCAATCTCTTGCCCCTTTTTTGTTCTACCGTTTTTATGTTGACGATTTTACCTGCTATTTGAACATCGGCATTGCTACGCTGTAGCTGGCCAATTTTGTAGTACTGGGTTTTATCAAGATACCGGTTGGGAAATAGATTAAGTAGATCTTGATAGGTGTGAATACCCAATTCTGACTGCAGGGTTTCCGCCCGGTTGGGGCCAACCCCTTTTAGGTAAACAATGGGAGTTTGCAGGTTTGGTATATTCATGCGACTAAAATAGGAGTTCGGTAAAAGATTAGCAACACTATGTGGACGAGGGTTTCTTCTTTACCTTATTAAAAAGGTTAAATTTGGTTCAGCTTTTGAGTTAAACTCTATATGACCCGAATTTTTTTTCCGTTTTTTTTATTATTGGTGAGCTCTCTTTATGCTCAGAATCAAGATAAAGTAAACTTTACTGAAGCCAAAGTTTTGGTGGAGCCTCTTCCTTTTGAGAAGGCCGTAAAAGGTACGGTTACCTATCAGTTTACGGTATTGGCAAATGTGGATTCAGTCTTTTTGGATGCGCATCAAATGCAATTTTTTAAGGTTCTCTTGAATAATAAGAAAATAAAGTTTCGGGCTACAGAAGAAAAATTAATCATTCCGTATAAATTTAGAAAGGGTCGTACTTATCAATTGACCACAACCTATTCGGCGCAGCCTAAGCAGACACTTTATTTTTTGGGATGGGACGATGATATTAAAGATAATGAGCAAATCTGGACCCAAGGTCAGGGAAAGTACACCCGGCATTGGTTGCCTAGTTTTGATGAGATGCAGGAAAAAGTAATTTTTGACCTGAAAATTTTGGTTCCTAAAGGTTATAAGGTGATTGCAAATGGCAAACTCCTCTCTCAAAAAGATAGCCTTAATAAGACCCTATGGAAGTTTGATATGCAAAACCCCATGAGTAGTTATCTCTTGGCTTTTGCCGCTGGAAAATATCAAAAGCAAGAACTGACCTCCAACAGTGGTGTGGCTATCGAAAATTTTCACCTACCAAAAGATAGTGTAAGAGTAGAACCTACCTACCGTTACACCCAAGAAATTTTCAATTTTTTAGAGGAGGAAATAGGTGTCGCTTATCCATGGCAAAATTATAAGCAGGTACCAGTACGTGATTTTTTATATGCGGGAATGGAAAATACGGGAACGACTATTTTTTCCGATGGCTATATGATCGATTCTATCGCCTTTGTCGATAAAAACTATGTAAATGTAAATGCTCATGAATTGGCCCATCAGTGGTTTGGGAATCTGGTAACCGAAAAAGATGGTAATCACCATTGGCTACATGAAGGATTTGCCACTTTTTACGCCTATTTAGCAGAAAGGGAGATTTTTGGAGACGATTATTTTTATTGGAAATTGTGGGTAACCGCACAAGAACTTCAACGGATATCGGATGCTGACGTAGGGCAAGCATTGACCGACCCAAAAGCGAGTAGCCTTACGTTTTATGAAAAAGGAGCTTGGGCATTGGTGATTTTAAGGGAAAGAGTAGGGGAAGAGGTATTAAAAAAAGGGGTAGCCAATTATTTGGAAAAATATGCCTTCAGGAATGTGACGGTTGATGATTTTCTAACTGAAATTGAAAATGCCGGTCAAACCGACTTATCAGACTTTAAGAGTAGCTGGTTAAACGGCACGGAGTTTTTGTGGGAAGAAGCACGGACTTTACTTATTGCTAAGTGTCCTTCAATAAGGTTGTTTTATTCCGAAGAAATTAAAAAGGAAAGCTTAGGTAGCTTTTTGGAAGAAGAACACCCCCATCAATTGAAAATAGCCCTTTTGGAGAAGTTTAAATCGGAACTTTCGAGTGAAGAACTTCTGGAGCTCACCAAAAAAGTGGACGTGCTTACCCGTCAAAAAGCAATACAACTTTTAGAAAACATTCCTCAGAAACTGGAAACGTCGTTGGTCACCTATCTAGCGGACGATAGTTATATTACCAAAGAATTGGCAATTTATAAATTATGGTCCCAATTTCCTGAAAATCGAAAAAAGTACTTGGAAGCCACCAAAGATATAGAGGGTCTTCCCAATAAAAATGTACGCTTGCTATGGTTGACTTTAGCGATTATAACACCCGATTTTGAACCTCAAAACACCCCAAAATTTATTGCTGAATTAGAAGAGTATACTTCTCAGGCCTATACTTGGGAAATACGTCTTGGGGCGTTTCAGTACTTTTCTGAATTAGGTTTTACCGAAAAATCCTTGGAGCATCTAATAATGTCCACTGAGCATCACAGTTGGCAGTTTAAAAAATATGCCCGAAATTTAATAGAACAGCTTCTTAAAGAAGATACTTACGAGAAGAGAATATCGATGGTTTTTAAAAAACTAAATAGCGGGGAATTACGTTATATGAAAAGCAAATTGGATACAAAATGAGAGCTTTGGTCATTTCGGGAGGAGGAAGCAAGGGCGCTTTTGCGGGCGGTGTCGCCCAATATCTTATGCAAGAAAAAAAGCACGATTATGACCTTTTTTTAGGAACCTCGACGGGTAGCTTGCTCATTAGTCATTTGGCGCTTCAGAAAATAGACAAAATAAGGGAGATTTATACTTCTGTCAATCAGGATAGTATTTTTAGTAATTGTCCTTTTACCATCCAAAAGAAGCACGGAGTCCATAATATTGGTATCAATCACTGGAATGTTTTAAAAAACTTTTACCGAGGCCGAAAAACTTTTGGGGAGAGTAAGAACCTGCATACACTTATCAAGAATACGCTTACTAAGGAGGAGTTTCAAGCTTTAAAAAACGGTCCTAAAAATATAATTGTTACCGTTTCCAATTTATCCCTGAACCAAGTGGAATATAAGTCCATCAATGATTTTTCATATGAAGATTTTGTAGAATGGGTGTGGATTTCCTGTAATTACACTCCCTTTATGAGCTTGGTTCGAAAAAACGGATGTGAATATGCCGATGGCGGCTTGGGGAACATGGTACCTATTGAGGAAGCGGTGAGAAGGGGCGCCAAAGAAATTGATGTGATCGTATTGCAAACCGAAGTGACCCATTTAAATAGGTTGCCCTCTAAAAACGCATTTTCCCTTTTAACAACTATGTTCGAGTTTATGTTGGACCGGATTGAATTTCAGAATATTAAAATAGGAAAGTACGCAGCCGGCCATAATGAGGCTATTATCAATTTTTACTATACCCCCACGGTTCTTACGACCAATTCTTTGGTCTTTGACAAGGAAAAAATGACCGCATGGTGGGAGAGAGGCTATAACTTTGCTAAATTCAAGAATACGGAACTCAATCAGATAGAACCAGAAAAAGGCGAAGTACTCTAAAATACTCCGCCTATTTTATATTTTATTTTCAGGGTTTTACCAGAGCTCGCCAACTTCCTTTTTCACAAAGGAAAGTGCAGTAGCAGATGGGGACTCTTTATCCATAGTTTCTGTAAGGATATCTTCCCGGAGTTTGTCCGCAGCATCCGTTTCGCTCATAGCAGCTTTTCTGATCATTTGCACCGTAGCGCTTTTGGCCGCTTTGATAACGTTCCAACATTCATCTGTCATGTAGATTTGTTGCGATAGGTTATGGTCAAATTCCGTTTCAATGGTTCTGATCAAAAGTTGCTCATAGTCGTTTTTATTACCTGATTTGGGTGCTACACGCACTACCAAGCTGGGAATAGCAATACGTTCTAAAAACAAGGCCATTCGTTCATAGGCTTGTAGACGAATAGGTAAGGTGTTTTTTTGGGTATCCTTATGTAAAAGAAAACGTCTTCTCCCTTCTTCATTACGTGTGTGAAGCCTAAAAAAGTAGAAGGCCACCAAACCGGTGACTACAGCGGGTAATAGAAAACCGAAAAATTGTAAAATAGTTTCTCCAGACATGATTTTGGGTGGTTTTAGGCCGAAAAAGATTAAGGCCGATTACTTTGTTTAGAGAACGATTGATTTTTAAAAAAAGTATGATGAAAAATATAGAAAAAAGTAAGGCCGCATTAAAAATACGGCCTTATACATTATAAATTTCAATCTAATTTACTTCTTCATCTCCTCACGCACCATATCATAAAAAGCACCATAGGCTGGATGGATGATTACCTGAATCCCTTCTTTTAAGTTACCGTCACGTCCTAAACTGGCCACACGTTCCGCTTCTACACCGGCTTCCTTTAGTTTTCGGGCTACCGATAAGGCTTGCTGAGCGGGAATATGGATATCTCCCGTCATACTTAAACCTTCAACCGTCACATTCGCTTTTGGATTGGCTGCTAAAATTTGTGCGATTTTCTCCGCCCAAGAAGCTCCTTCAGCGGTAAGTTGGTCTCCCGTATCGCTTCCAAAAAGTCCGTTTAGGGTATTTGAAACAACTACGCCTCCATTGGCCACGGATATTTTGGCATTTTCTCCCATGGTTTGCTTTACATTGGTCAAAATGACAATCGCCGTAGAATCATTACTGCTAATGGCATCCTTTATGGCTTTTAGCTGATTTTCCTTGGCCTCTAAACTGGCCATCGCGCTGGTAACTATATTACTGTTCTTGTTAGATACCTCAGCAAAACTTTTCATATTCTGCATTAGTGTATTATTGGCATCTTGAAGTTCCGTTACCTGACTTTCATAAGAGTTGGCTTTGTCCGTTGCAATACGCTCCGTTTTTTTGGACTCCAGCAATTCACTGTTTACGCTATCCAATTGTGATTTTAATTCGTCAATTTCAGCAATCAGATCACTCTTGCGTTGAGCATGAAGGCTAGTAAGTGAAAAAGCAAGTAAAAATATCGCTAGAAAATAATTTTTCATTGATGGGGATTAATTATGAACCTTCTAAGGTTCGTTACAATTTATTGGGCACAAAAATATATTTTATTCCTTTCCTGTGAAAATACCTTAAATAAAATCGGTGATCGGCATTTATGATTAGTTCTCCAAATAATCCAAACTCATTTCGGTCAAAGCTTTCACTCCCAATAAGAGTCCGCTATCATCAATCATGAAATCCGGTGTGTGGTGCGGAAAAGATTCTGTATTTCCCGGAGTCATTCCCCCTAAAAAGAAGAAAAAACCAGGAATTTTATTTTGGTAGTATGAAAAATCCTCACCGCCGGTTACCGCCTTTTGAAGCTGTACATTTCTATCTCCGGCTACTTTTTTTAAGGAAGGAATTACCCGTTCCGTTAAGGAAAGATCATTATAGGTAATATCCGTATTATCCTTAAAGATGATGGAGGCGTTTCCGCCATAAGCCTTGGCTATCGTAGGGACCATTTCTTGCATGCGTCTGGTAATTTGTTCTTTCATATCATAGTCCAACGTACGTACTGTTCCGATCATTTCTGCTGTTTCGGGAATAATGTTAAAGCGCACGCCGCTGGTTATTTTACCCACTGTAATGACGGCGGCCTCGTTGGTAAGTTCTGCTTCACGACTAATAATGGTCTGCAGACCATCAATAATCTTTGCACTGATGAGTATGGGGTCGATGCCCGACCAAGGTTGCGAACCGTGACTTTGTTTGCCCTTAACGTTTATTGTGAAGTGCTGAACAGCAGCCATGGTACCGCCAGGCTTGTACCTAATAACACCAACCGGGGTTTGAGAATTAATATGGAGTCCGAAAATGGCTTCCACATCCGGATTTTTTAATACCCCTTCTTTGATCATAAGGGAAGCACCGCCTTCTTCTCCCGGTGGTGGGCCTTCTTCCGCGGGTTGAAAAATAAATTTAATAGTACCGTTAATTTGGTCTTTGTGTTTCGATAAAATCTCGGCTACCCCCATTAAGATGGCCACATGTGAATCATGTCCGCAGGCATGCATCACAGGAACCATCTCCCCTTTAAACTCGGCTTTTACTGTAGATTTAAAAGGCAAGTTGTTGCGCTCAGGAACCGGCAAAGCATCCATATCCGCTCTTAGGGCAATGGTTTTTCCATTTTTTTTGCCTTTTAAAATCCCTACCACACCTGTATGTGCAATACCTGTATGTACTTCCATTCCCAAGGACTCCAAGTGTTTGGCTATCTTTTCAGCAGTTTTAAACTCCCTGTTGGACAGTTCTGGGTTTTTATGGATTTCCCTTCGCCATTCGATCACTTTAGACTCAATCTTTTTATAGTCTTTTTCAAATCTCAGATTTTGCGCAAATAACGATCCACCACAGAAGGTCAAAATGGTAATTAAAAGTATTCTCATAATTAAAAAAGTTACTTAAATATACATACTGATGGGCGATTGACCTATTCCCGAAGACAATTTTAGGTGTTGATAAGAATATCCTTAGAATTAAGCTGTAGATTTTACCATAAGCCCAATAATGGCTAAATTCACAACGCTAAAAAGAAGGTTTAGGTTTGAAGAATTTTGTTGATGAGTTAAATGATGCCCAAAAGGCTCCGGTACTTCATAAAGATGGTCCGTTAATGGTAATTGCCGGTGCTGGATCTGGAAAAACACGTGTATTAACGTATCGTATTGCCCATCTCATGGCACAAGGGGTAGATTCCTTCAATATATTGGCCCTGACCTTTACCAATAAGGCGGCTCGTGAAATGAAAGCCCGTATTGCCCAGATAGTTGGTAATTCCGAGGCAAAAAACCTGTGGATGGGTACTTTTCACTCTGTATTCGCCAAATTATTACGATTTGATGGTAGCCATTTGGGCTTTCCTAGCAATTTCACCATCTATGATACCCAAGACTCCCAAAGGTTGATCGCTTCCATAATCAAGGAAATGGGATTGGACAAGGACGTTTATAAGTACAAACAAGTTCAAAATAGGATATCGTCCTATAAAAACAGCCTTATTACGGTTAAGGCCTATTTTCAGAATCCCGAATTAATGGAGGCCGATGCAATGGCCAAAAGACCCAGATTGGGGGAGATATATCAGAATTATGTAGATCGCTGCTTTAAGGCCGGTGCCATGGATTTTGATGATTTATTATTGAGAACCAACGAGCTTTTAAATCGTTTTCCGGAAGTACTGATGAAGTACCAAGAGCGGTTTAAATATATTTTGGTAGATGAGTACCAAGATACCAACCACTCCCAGTACTTAATAGTAAAGGCCTTGGCCGATCGCTACCAAAATATTTGTGTGGTGGGGGATGATGCACAGAGTATTTATTCCTTTAGGGGCGCCAATATTAGTAATATCCTGAATTTTCAAAGAGATTACGATAATGTGGCCATGTACCGTTTGGAGCAAAATTATCGTTCTACCCGGAATATTGTAAATGCGGCTAATTCAATTATCGCAAAGAATAAGAACCAATTGGAAAAATCGGTTTGGACAGATAATGATGACGGTCCTTTGATAAAGGTGCATAGAAGCTCTACAGATGCGGAAGAAGGCCGGTATGTAGCAAGTGGTATTTGGGATACCCGTATGAACCAACACGTGCCCAATGGCGATTTTGCCGTTCTTTATCGCACCAACTCCCAATCAAGGGCAATTGAAGATGCCTTAAGGAAGCGCGACATTCCTTATAGAATTTATGGTGGCCTTTCTTTTTACCAGCGTAAGGAAATAAAGGATGTTCTTAGTTACTTGAGGTTGATAGTGAACCCAAAGGATGAGGAAGCCTTGAAGCGGGTCATCAATTTTCCGGCTAGGGGAATAGGCCAGACTACGGTAGATAAGTTGACCGTAGCGGCCAATCATTATAACCGTTCCATTTTTGAAGTAATGGAACATTTGGGGAAACTCAATTTAAACATTAATGCCGGTACCAGACGCAAATTGGAAGATTTTGTGACCATGATCAAAAGCTTTCAGATCATGAACGAGGGGGCCGATGCTTTTGCGTTGGCAGAGCATGTGTCAAAAAAAACCGGACTTCTTCTAGAGTTTAAAAAAGATGGAACCCCTGAGGGTATTGCCCGAATGGAAAACATAGAAGAACTTTTAAACGGTATTAAGGATTTTGTAGAAGGCCAGAAGGAAATTGCCGATGCAACCGGAGACCTTTCGGAATTCTTGGAAGATGTGGCGCTTGCGACCGATTTGGACAATGATACAGGAGATGATGACCGCGTAGCCCTAATGACCATTCATTTGGCAAAAGGACTGGAATTTCCTTATGTCTATATCGTTGGTATGGAAGAAGATCTTTTTCCCTCTGCCATGAGTATGAATACCCGCAGTGAACTGGAAGAGGAAAGAAGACTTTTTTACGTGGCACTTACCCGTGCCGAAAAGCAGGCATACCTCACTTATACACAGAACCGATATCGTTGGGGAAAATTGATCGATGCCGAGCCGAGCAGGTTTTTGGAGGAGATTGATGAAAAATATGTGGAAAATCTAACGCCTATCGATACCGGTTATCGCTACAAGCCTTTAGTGGATTCCGATATTTTTGGAGAGGTAGATAAAAGTAGATTGCGCCAAACAAAACCAGTAGCTGGCACACCTCCAACTACTAAAAAACCTAATGAATCTCAATTGAGAAAATTGAGAAAATTAAAGCCGGAATTATCGAATCCTGTGGGTAACACCAACAAAATAGATCCCAATCTTGAAGAAGGATCATTGGTAAACCATACCAGATTTGGTAGGGGCAAGGTGCTAAAGATTGAAGGCGTAGGCAATGATAAGAAAGCCGAAATTCAATTTGATCAAGGAGATATTAAAAAGCTTTTGCTTCGCTTTGCCAAATTGGAGGTTGTTGGATAGGGACTGCTATGGAAGAAAAGGTTCGGTACTTAAGTAGAATCTATCAACATCCGGATTTAGGTATTGAAGATATTCAAAAACTGGCTGCAGTTCATGAAAAGGTTTCATTTAAAAAAGGGGATTTCATACTCCAAAAAGGCGAAATTCTCAATGAATATTACATTTTAGAAAAGGGACTTTTCCGTTCTTTTGTGCATGATTATCAAGGGAACGATATAACGATCGATTTTTTTAGCGAAAATGATATTCTTATTGAGGTTTCTTCCTTGTTTCAACGAATACCTACACAAGAAAATATTGAAGCACTTACCGATAGTGTCGCCTATAAAATTGATTTTACAGATTTTCAAGAGCTTTTTCATAAGTTGGGAGGATTTAGTGAATGGGGCCGTTCCTGGATGTCCAGCAGCCTTTTTTCCTTTAAAAACCGTTCAACCCTAATGAGGGTAGAAAGCGCTAGGGAAAGGTATGAACGTCTTTTAAAGGAAAAGCCCACCGTTGGTAAAATGGCTCCCTTAAAACATATTGCTTCCTACTTGGGAATTACGGACAGTACACTAAGTAGAATTAGAAAAGTACGGTAATTTCATTTCTTGCCCTAGGTCAAGTATTTCACTTTTTTAATGGCCTACCTTGTTTCCATAATTTAAAACCTAAAAAAATGGAAATTAAAAATCCCGTAGGCTGGTTCGAAATCTATGTTGATGATATGGACCGAGCACAAAAATTTTATGAGAATATCCTTCAGGTAAATCTGGAAATCCTAGCGGATCCCGCTAAAGACTCTGAGGAGAAAATTATGATGCGTTCTTTTCCATCCGATATGCAACAATACGGTGCTTCAGGTGCTTTGGTATATATGGATGGATTAAAGGCAGGGGGAAATAGCACCTTGGTCTATTTCTCGTGTGAAGATTGCTCGGTGGAAGAAGGACGGATTGAGGCTGCCGGAGGAAAAGTTTTTAAAACTAAAATGAGCATTGGTGAATATGGTTTTATTAGTCTTGGTAGTGATACGGAAGGTAATATGTTTGGGCTACATTCTCTAAAATAGGGCAAAAACTATGGTGTCCTTATTGAATTGGGCTAATAGTAAATCTTTTAGCGATTTATATAATCGTAAAAAGTTTTATTTTGGTATGGAATTTAATAAGCATTTCCATGGCGGAACTCATCAGGATATACGAAGAAAACCCAAACCCAAAGGAAGTAGCCAAAGTTGTAGAGGTATTGCGAAAGGGTGGACTTATTATATACCCAACGGATACGGTTTATGGTCTCGGTTGCGATATCACCAATTCTAGGGCCTTGGAGAAAATAGCAAGAATTAAAGGAATTAAACTGGCAAAGGCCAATTGGTCCTTTATATGTGCTGATTTAAGTAACCTTTCAGATTATGTAAGGCAAATAGATACCGGAACATTTAAAATATTAAAAAGGGCCCTCCCGGGCCCTTATACCTTTATCTTGCCAGGAAACAATAACTTACCCAAGGATTTTAAAAAGAAAAAGACGGTAGGTATTAGGGTTCCAAACAACAACATAGCCAAAGCATTGGTTGAAGGGCTTGGAAATCCCATTGTTTCCACTTCCATTAGGGATGAAGATGAAGTTTTGGAGTATACTACCGATCCAGAGCTCATTTTTGAAAAATGGCAAAACCTAGTGGATATGGTAATTGATGGAGGTTACGGGGACAATGTGGCCTCCACGGTAATTGACTTATCTGAAAGTGAGCCTTTTGTGGTAAGGGAAGGAAAGGGAAGCCTAGATATTTTTTAAATTTTAAAATTTGGAAAACAAAAAAGCCGCAACTTTTAAGGTTACGGCTTTATTTATTTTTTCAGAAACTATCTTAGTTATTGATAGCTGGATCTTTCATTCCTTCTTCGATCATACTATAGAATTGATCGATTTTAGGTAGAACAACGATTCTTGTTCTTCTGTTTTTAGATTTCTCGGTTGGAGAAACAGGAATGTATTCCGATCTACCTGCAGCGGTCATACGCTTAGGATCTACGTTAAAGTCGTTCTGAAGTATTCTCACGACAGAAGTTGCACGCTTAACACTCAAATCCCAGTTATCCAAAAGGTTTCCGTGTCTTCCGTAAGGTACGTCATCTGTGTGACCTTCTACCATAAATTCGAAATCTGGCTTGTTATTAACAACTTGAGCAACTTTACCCAATACTTCTCTAGCCTTTCTAGTTACGTTGTAGCTTCCGCTGCTAAATAACAATTTGTCTGAGATAGAAACGAAAACAACTCCTTTTTCAACACTAATTTCAATGTCTTCATCATCTAAATTACCCAAAACTCCTTTCAAGCTTTGTACCAATGCCAAGTTCACGGAATCTCTTCTTGTGATGGCATCTTGTAACTTACGAATTGTAAGATCCTTCTCTTTTAAGCTTTCCAAAGATTTTTCCAAGTTCTCGGCACCTTTGGTGGTTAGAGTGGTAAGGTTACCCATGTTGTTGATCAACTCTTGATTGTTTGCTTTTAAGAAAGCATTTTGATCGGCCAACGTTTTATTTCTGGAATCAGCAGTTGCTTTCTCTTCCAAACAGTCGTTCAACTTAACAGTTGCGGAATTTAATAAATCTTGAGCTTCTTTGTGTTTTGCCTCCAGATCATTGTATTTTTTAGAAGATACGCATGAGCCTAAAAGCAGGGTTGCACCTAAACAACCTAAAATCATTTTTTTCATAATGTGTGATGTGGGTTACTAAGTATTAATTTTTGTTATTTGATTTTGCATCGACAATAAGCGACAAAATTATATAAACGCCAAATTTAGCATTTGCTATTTACGTTAATCTTTTACTAAATTGTTAAAATCCTTTATATCATTTACGAAATGGGACCAAACAATGGATTTTGTTCGGTAGTAATTCTTTGTAAATTTCACCTTTTCCCTTTTCCTATACATTTTCCAAAAACGGATGTAAAAGCTTAGGTGAGCCTGTAAAATAGCAAGGAAATGCCTAAACTTAAATTGCATTATAAACCTAAAAGCCGCCACGGCATCCAGAATTAGTCGTGTAAAAATTAGGATAAGTGCCCTTCTTCTGGGTAAGTTTTTCGTAATGGAAAACAGGGAGTTTCTAAAATTTAAAAAGGTTTTTTTAGGGTTCATGTTACTAAGTGTGGAACCTCCTAAATGATACACCTTGGATTTACCGGTATAAAAAACTTTGTAACCCCTGTTCTTGGCCCTCCAACAAAGATCTACCTCTTCTTGGTGTGCAAAATAGGTCTCGTCAAAGCCGTTCAATTCCCAAAAAACCTCTTTTTTTATGAACATGCATGCCCCAGTCGCCCAAAAAATTTCAACGGTATCATCATACTGGCCAGTATCTTTTTCCAGTGCTTGAAATATCCTCCCACGGCAAAAAGGATAACCAAGTCGGTCAATAAATCCGCCTGCAGCACCAGCGTACTCAAAATGGTCTTTTTTGAGCATGTCCAGTATTTTAGGTTGTACAATGGCTACCTCTTTATTGGTATTAAAAAGTTCGGCTATAGGTTCAAGCCAATTAGGGGTAACCTCAATATCCGAATTTAGAAGACAGTAAATATCTGCATCAATATGTTTTAAGCCCTGGTTATACCCAGTCGTAAAACCTCCATTTTCCGGGTTTACAATTACCGAAACTTGGGGAAAGTTCTTTTTAACATATGCCACGGATCCATCAGTAGAAGCATTGTCCACGACATAAATTTTAGCGTTGTCAGAATAATCTACTACAGATTTAAGGTATCTTTCTAAAAGCACCTCTCCGTTCCAGTTAAGTATGACAACAGCTATACGCAAAACGAAGGCAAATTAACGGCTAAAATCAGGAATATCCCTTAAAAAGCTATACTTTTCTGCTTCGAAATCCATTTTACAGTAATAATGGTCCAATCCGTTGGTTACCATCAAATAGTCTGCTTGCAACTGTAAATTGTAACGGGCAATTTGATCAAACGTGGTTTGGTCAATAACTATTTTAGGAGCTTTACATTCAATAAGTACGTTTATATTTCCATTAGGATGAAAAATGACAATATCATATCTCTTGGTCAAGCCATTGACGCTTAGCTGTTTCTCAACATTTATCAAGCTTTTTGGATATTTTTTTTGATGCATCAAATATTTAACAGCGTGCTGCCTTACCCATTCTTCGGGCTGTAAAACGACGAACTTTTTGCGAATGTCATCAAAAATAAGGTAGTTATTTTCGCTATTTTTGAACCGAAAGTTGTATTCTGGAAAGTTTAATGGGTGCATTAAAAATATCTACGTTTTCTAGGGTAAAAATATAATTTCTATTTCTAAAGTAAAGCGAAATATTAAGTAGGGTAAGTATTTATGGATGAAGTTAGGGAGATTGTAAAAAATGTCAAGAACGGGACGCTTAAACCGGTTTATTTTTTATTTGGGGAAGAACCCTATTATATAGACGCCATTTCTTCCTATATAGAAAAAAATGTCCTTGCGGAAGAGGAGAAGGGTTTTAATCAAATGGTATTGTACGGGAAGGACGTTACTATTGATGACATTGTAGGGAATGCCAAACGGTATCCCATGATGGCCGAAAGGCAAGTTGTCATAGTAAAAGAGGCGCAACATCTTTCTAGGACCATTGAACAATTAACGGATTATGTAAACAATCCGCAACCCACTACCGTATTGGTCATTTGCTACAAGTACAAGAAACTGGACAAACGTAAAAAGCTTTATAAGGCCGTAAAAGCCAATGGCGTGCTTTTTGAAAGTAAAAAACTTTATGAAAATCAGGTTTCTGAGTGGATCAGGAAAAACCTACAAGGCAAAGGATACGGTATTTCTCATAAGGCGGCCATCTTATTGACAGAATTTTTAGGTACGGATTTAAGCCGGATCAACAATGAACTTGAAAAGCTACAATTTGTACTTCCCCCAAAATCTGAAATTACCCCGGCAGATATTGAAACGCATATAGGAATCAGTAAGGATTACAATAATTTTGAGCTTAAAAAGGCTATTGGAGAGCGCAATGTGGTAAAAGCCACGCGAATAATCAATTACTTTTCCCAGAACCCCAAAGACAATCCCTTAGTGTTAACAGTTTCGTTATTGCATACCTTTTTTGCCCAGCTTTTACAGTACCATGGACTTCGGGATCATTCACCCAAAAGTGTAGCCAGTACGTTAAAGATCAGTCCTTTTTTCGTAAACGAATATCAAACCGCAGCAAAAAACTATCCCATGAAAAAGGTAAGTGCCATAGTAGCACATTTAAGGGAGATAGATGTGAAGGGTAAAGGGGTTGGTGCCAACTCCATTACACAAGCAGATTTACTTAAAGAACTTTTGGTAAAGATTTTCTAAACTATCTTCTATCTGCGCTAAATTTTCCGGGACCTACCAAGGCGATGGTAACAAAGGCAACCAAGTAAAGAAGCGCCATCTCCTTTCTTTGGAAAGGGTCCGAGCCATGTACAATAAAAGCAGCTACGGCCATAGTAATGATGACAGGAATTGCCGCCCAACGCGTTTTAAAACCAAAGATGATTAAAATAGGACAAACGAATTCTCCAATCATTGCTAAAAATAGGGAAGGGGTAGACCCAATACCTAAAGGATTGCCAAATTCCGCTCCATTAATGAGCATTTGAAGTTTACCGTACCCGTGTGTGAGCATAAAAGCTGAGGCGCCTATTCTAAGAACGGCCAAACCTATGTCCTTTAAAAGGGAGTTGTTCATCTTTGTAGTTGTTTAGAATGGTATAAATGTATTGAAATTTTGTGTGATAATAGGAGCGATACCTACACACCAAACACTAAATTAAGGCAATCGGTATATTTAAAGCAAGAAGTACACCAAAAATTATCAGGTGGTTTTTAACCATGTAATCAACCGATTAGGGTTATTTATTTGAAAATCAATACAGTATGAACCTTACGGCTTAAAGAAGTTTTGGGAAGCTATCCGGATCACTTTCGTGCATTATTGCATAAACTTTCTCAAAAACATCTTCTGTGTTAGGTTTTGAAAAATAATCCCCATCACTACCATAGGCGGGTCTATGCGCTTTTGCGCTAATAGTATGCGGTGCACTATCCAAGAATTGATAGGCTCCTTGTTTTTCCAATATTTCGGTAAGAATATAGGCAGAGCAACCTCCTGGGACATCTTCATCAATTACTACTAGACGATTGGTTTTTTCAACGCTTTTTACGGTATCATGATAAATATCGAAAGGGAGCAAGGTTTGTGCGTCTATAACTTCGGCATCAATACCAACTTCCAATAACTCTTTGGCCGCTTGTTCAACAATCCTGAGGGTAGATCCATAGGATACCAATGTAATATCCGTTCCTGATTTAACAGTTTCTACTTTTCCTATTGGAGTACAAAAATCGCCTAGATTCTGTGGTTTTTTCTCCTTAAGTCGGTAACCGTTTAAGCTTTCTATAACCAGGGCAGGTTCATCGGTTTTCATAAGGGTGTTATAGAAACCGGCAGCTTGGGTCATATTTCTTGGGGAAAGAATGTACATGCCCCTTAAGGAATGGATCAAAGCCCCCATGGGGGAACCTGAATGCCAAATTCCTTCTAGCCTGTGACCTCTGGTCCGAACGATTAACGGTACTTTTTGTTTGCCAAAGGTACGGTATCGCAGGCAGGCAACGTCATCTGTTAGAGTTGCCAATGCATAAAAGATGTAATCCAGATATTGTATCTCCGCAATAGGTCTTAGACCTCTCAACGCCATACCGGTACCTTGCCCAATAATGGTAGTTTCCCTTATTCCGGTATCTGCAATTCTATCCTTACCAAATTTTTTCTGTAATCCTTCAAGGCCCTGGTTCACGTCCCCAATATTACCGGTATCCTCTCCAAACACAAGAGCATTTGGATTGTTCTCAAACAACTTTTCAAAGTTGTCCCTTAAAATGATACGTCCGTCCACATCTTCTGTACCATCATCATAAACAGGCTTGACCTCAGGAATGTTGGTGGCTCTATTTGGTCCCTCATTGTAAAGGTCGGCACTATATTTTGGCTGCGTTTCTAGTAAAAAGTTTTTGGTCCAATTAACAAGCTCCTCCTTTTCTGGATGGGCTTCACCAATTAAATACCGTATTGCCTTTCTGGCAGCTTGTGCCATCTCCTTTTTTAAAGGTTCTTCATTGGCGATAAGGTCATTTTTGATTTTACTGATAAAGTTTTTGTTTGGACTCTTATGAGCCGCAGCTTCTAAAAGAGCTATCAACTTTTTTCTATGTGGCCCGTGGGTAGAAAGATATTCTGCCCAAGCTTCTTTTTTGGCCAACCTTACCTGCTTGGTGATATTTTTTTCTAAGGCGCTAAGCTCTTCTTCAGAAGTTATTCCAGTTTCTAGAATCCATTCCCTAAAACGCTTATTGCAATCATTTTCTCGCTCCCAATTCAGACGTTCCTTGCTTTTGTACCGTTCATGTGAACCGGACGATGAATGTCCTTGGGGTTGGGTAAGTTCCGTAACATGTATCACAACGGGCACATGTTCTTCACGTGCAATATCGGATGCATTTTCGTAAGCGTGCATCAATGCGGTATAATCCCAACCTTTTACCTTGAGCATTTCAAACCCAGGCTTTTCTGAAGTTCTTTCAAAACCGGCAAGCATTTCTGAGATGTCCTCCTTTGTAGCATGATATTCTGCCGGAACGGAAATACCATAATCATCGTCCCATATACTTATGACCATGGGAACCTGCAAAACACCTGCGGCATTTATGGTTTCCAAGAACATGCCTTCACTCGTACTCGCGTTGCCAATGGTTCCCCAAGCAACCTCATTTCCATTATCGGAAAATTTGGAAGCATCCACGTTTTTAAGCTTCCTATACATTTTAGAGGCTTGGGCCAGACCCAATAGACGGGGCATTTGCCCGGCTGTACACGAAATATCGGCACTGCTGTTCTTTTGTTGGGTAAGGTTTTTCCAGCTACCATCTTCATTGAGGCTATAGGTCACATAGTGGCCACCCATTTGCCTACCGGCGCTCATGGGCTCCATTTCAATATCCGTAGTGGCGTAAAGGGAATGGAAAAGGTCTTTTGGAGTGAGCAATCCCAGTGCCATCATAAAAGTTTGATCTCTATAATAACCACTACGCCAGTCGCCATTTTTAAAGGCTTTGGCCATTGCCAACTGAGGAAGCTCTTTTCCATCACCAAAAATGCCGAATTTAGCCTTTCCTGTAAGTACTTCTTTCCTTCCTAATAAACTGCAAGTTCTGCTTAATACGGCAATTTTGTAATCGCTGAGAATTTGAGTTTTAAAATCGTCGAAAGAAATATCATTACTGGTTTTGGGCGAAATATCCATTGAAGTCTTTTCGGTTTCCACAAAAATAGCAAATACTATACATTTTTACAATCACAAAAATTCTTAAAAAATTTACCGATTTTCAAAATAAATTTCAGAAAACCTATCGATTTTAGAATTATAGATAAAAAAACATCGATTAACTGAGGATTTTTTAATCAATTAAAACCACTTTCTTGTAAACAAACCGGTTAAGGTTTTGGGGCTCACAGTGATGATAAATCTAATTTTTTCTCCGTAGTTAGGTTGGGAAATTTCCCAGCCATTATTGGAATAAACAGGGAAATAAAGTTCAAAATAATCAGTGAGTAGATTAAGCCTAACGCCAGAATCGTATACAAATTTGGCGGGTATACCTTTGTTCTTAACATAGCCCAAATCCCCGTAAACCTCGATCCACCTCCATAGATTAACGCTACTGTTCACAGTGGCCATCCAATCATTGGCAAAACGAAATCGTTCTGGCATAAAGGATTTGAACCCACCTTCTGCGATTATAATTTGCTGACTATAAATACCAGAATCTTCAGAACGTCCTAAATAGCCATAGTCAAATAGATAATCCGTAGGCCTGTCCAAAGCAAAGCTAAAAAAGTTAGGGTCTCTATAATCCGTTGTTTTATTTCTCAAAAATTTCCCTGCAAAAAACCGAAGGTTCAATTGCCTATTACTTTCAAATAGTTGCCGGTATTCCATTTCAAAGGATAGCTTGGAGAAATCCTTTGCGTGTTGACCATCTGCAAACCACGATAAATAGTTGATGATCCCTGGGTTGTGATTGGTATATCTTACATTGAAAACACTATAATCCGGAGGGGTTTCAAAATCGATTAAATTTTCATCTTTGTTTCTTAGAACATTGATGAACCTAAAGGACAGAAATTCCCTTTTGTTGGAAATCAAGTGATCGGGTCGCCAGCCTAAGGAAAAAGAAGGGGTTATTTTGGTATATCTGGAATTTTCCTGAAAATGGTAGGTAGAGGCTCCTAAAGCATAATTGGCCACATAAAGCCCGCTCTTGCTAAGATATTTGCGGTAACTAATGCTTCCAGATCCTACAAAAGATTGTTCGCGAAAAGAATAGCTGGGAGCAACATCATAAACAAATGGCCTTTCCAAGAATGTTTTATTATATAATCTTAAACCGGGAGTCCATCCATCGTAAATATTAAAATTTAATACCGGCACATAAAAAACCTGGTTGTAATAAGGGTTTTCTGAATCTTTAAAAAAAGTGAATTTAAGTTTTTTGTTACTGGAGAAGAAACCTCCTAGGGATTTCCAGTTGTCTCTCTGATTGAATTCTGGAATTTTCTGATCGTAGTTTAGTACCAACCGTTTTTCATCGTTTCTAGGGATACTTACTACCTTTTGATCGTCAATATTGGAAAACCAATATTTGGATAACACACTATCGTTTTTTAAGCCAAAGAGTGAAATGGGAACATTGGTTCCTTTTTTATTCTTTATGGTTATATGAAGGGAATCTTTGGTCTTTTCAACATTTTTAATTTTGAAATCGATTTTACGATCTGTTGAAACATAGTCTTGAAAAAACCAATCAATATTTTTATCCGTCATACGCTTCATGATGGATTCAAAATCCAAGGTTTTTACCTTGCTCAGTTGATAGTGTTTGTAGAACGATTTAATGCCTTCGTCAATTTTTTCCTTTCCTACGTAACTTGCTAAATAGGAGAGGCCTAGGCCTGCTTTATATTTATTGGCTATTTTTTGGTTGAACCTAATGAGGCTATCATTGGAGGTAAGTAGGGGTTGGTCCAAGTTTTTGCGAGAGGTGAGCATATAAAGAAAGGGGTACTGCTCATTAAAATGCATTTTTGCCAAATTAAAACTTCTAACACCCCATATTCTTGAAAGTTTGCCAAGCAGCTTTTGGTTGGGATAGTATTGATTTACATATTCGATCATTAAGTAGTTGGCTATTGCATCCGTTAACCATTGATCCTTTCTGGCATCCAGAAAAAGAGTTTCTTCCAAAATATTGATCAAGGCCGTTTTTAAGAACTTCATTTCATATTGAAATTGTTCTTCATAGGGTCTTATAAATGATGGTAATTGATTGATGCCATAAAGTGGGTTCTTTTTATAATCCAACTCGCTTACCAACAAATGGGCATGGGGGTATTTACCTAGATTTTGACTGATAAATTCGGTTACCCTATTAATGGACAAACCTTTACCTACCACATTGTATTTGGGCGCCTCAATATCCGTTACTACTGTCATTTGAGGGGTTACGTGGGTAAGGAAGCGTCTTTCTTGCGTTAGTATGATTTCACAGTTCTTTTGCTGTAAAGCCCTTAACTGTGCAATTTGTCCATTTGAGAAATGGCTGCTGCCCAAAACCTCAAAATTTGAGACTAAATTTAAATTTCTTGGGAAAGTAAAGTTTACATTGGTATGCGTTACTTCCGTATGGATATCCTCTAGATTCTTGTTGCTGTAGAGATGCCAAGACCCATCAAAATAGGATGGGGTAAGGTACCAATCCTTCAAGTAATAATTATTTCTTTTATCGTAACCGTAGGCTGTAAATTTATTTTCCGGCAATTGTACCGTATAGGTAAGAAAAAGTTTTGCGGTCTCGCCGGGACGTAAAGGCGAATTTAGTTCAATTCTAATGATGTCCTTCTCAGTGGTTCGTTTCCAACGCAATCCTCTGTAATTATCATCAACCGCACTTAAAATGGTGGTAAACCCCCTTTCCTCATCTTTTGCCAAATGAAGACTCTTTTTAAACTCTTCATCAAACCTTTTGGCTAGTCCTGTATTCTTATCGGAATAGGCATGGGCCCAATCGTTAAAATACAGAATGTTTAAAATTACATCGGAGTCATTTTTATAAATAAACTCCTGTTGTACGTTAATTTGCTTGGTTTTCCCATCTAAACTGGCCGTTAAAGTATTGGCATGCTGAGCCATGGTTACACCAATAGCCGTAAAAAATAGGGCTAGAAATAGCGCAGCCGTTATGGGGAATTTATGTACCAAAAAATAGAATTAGAAATTAGGGCTTAGGGTGTGCCCTTTGTAGAATGCGTCAATAATTTCTACCACTTCATCTGCCGTGTCTACCATTTTGATCAGGTCCAAATCATGCGGACTAATATTCTTGACCTCCAACATGGTATTCTTTACCCAATCCATTAATCCGGACCAAAATTCAGTGCCCACGAGTATAATAGGGAATTTTTCAATTTTATTGGTTTGAATCAAGGTGATGGCTTCAAAAAGTTCATCCAATGTACCAAAACCACCGGGCATTACTACAAAACCTTGGGAGTACTTCACGAACATTACCTTACGAACAAAGAAATAATCAAAGTCAAGACTTTTATCCGGGTCAATGAACGGATTGTCATGTTGCTCAAAAGGCAAATCTATGTTTAGCCCTACTGAAGTACCACCGGCTTGATGTGCACCTTTGTTTCCTGCCTCCATAATACCGGGTCCGCCTCCCGTAATTATACCGTAACCAGCTTCCGCAATTTTTTCGGCAATAGTTACCGATAATTCATAGTACTTGGCTCCAGGCTTGGTTCTTGCCGACCCAAAAATTGAAACACACGGGCCTATGGTTCCCATTTTTTCAAATCCGTTCACAAACTCTCCCATTATCTTGAAAATGGCCCAAGAATCGTTTGTTTTTATTTCATTCCATCCTTTATGATGTTGTTCCTTACGCATATATGTGCAATTTCAATATTCAGCGATGCCGAATTTAAGTTTTATTTTATACTTCTAACAAGTCTTGATGAAGCGTATTCTAGAAATGGGGCAATTCCTTTTTAAGAAACTTTGCCGTGTAACTCTTGTTGTCCTTCGCTACTTCTTCCGGTGTTCCTTTTGCAACTACCATGCCACCTCCGCGTCCACCTTCATAACCAATATCAATGATATAATCCGCCATTTTAATAACGTCCATATTGTGCTCAATGACCAAAATGGTGTTTCCTTTGTTTACCAATCTGTTCAAAACTTCCATAAGAACACGAATATCTTCAAAATGAAGCCCGGTTGTAGGTTCGTCTAAGATATAAAAGGTATTGCCCGTGTCCCTTTTTGATAGTTCAGTGGCTAATTTTATTCGTTGTGCTTCCCCTCCTGAAAGGGTGGTGGATTGTTGCCCTAAGGAGATGTACCCAAGGCCCACATCTTTAATGGTTTTTAGTTTTCTGTGGATTTTAGGAATATTTTCAAAGAAGTCTACCGCTTCATTAATGGTCATTTCCAAGACATCTGCAATGGATTTTCCTTTGTAGCGTATTTCTAGGGTTTCCCTATTAAATCGTTTACCATTACAGGTTTCGCAATCAACATAAACGTCCGGCAAAAAGTTCATCTCTATTACCCGAAGTCCGCCTCCTTGACATGTTTCACATCTACCGCCCTTTACATTGAAACTGAACCTACCCGGTTTGTAACCTCTGATAGCTGCCTCTGGAGTTTTGGCGAAAAGTGATCGAATCTCACTGAAAACGCCGGTGTAAGTGGCAGGATTGGACCGCGGTGTTCTTCCAATGGGCGATTGGTTAATGTCAATAACTTTATCTATATGTTCTAGCCCTTTAATCTTTTTATAGGGCATGGGTTTTTTGACTCCATTGAAATAGTGGGCGTTCATGATGGGGTAGAGGGTCTCATTGATTAAAGTGGATTTACCACTACCAGAAACCCCGGTAACTCCAATCATTTTACCTAATGGAAATTCTACGGTGACGTTTTTGAGATTATTGCCCGTGCAGCCAGTTAGGACAATTTTTTTTCCGTTTCCATCACGACGTTTTTCCGGAACGGCAATTTCCTTGGCTCCCGTCATGTAGCCTGCGGTTAGCGTATCGTGATTTTTTAATTCCGCTGGAGTACCTTCTGAAATAATCTGCCCGCCGTGCTTTCCTGCTTTAGGACCAATATCGATTACATGGTCTGCACGTTCTATCATATCGCGATCATGCTCCACGACAATCACAGAGTTGCCAATATCTCGTAAGGACTCCAAAGATTGTATCAAACGGGTATTGTCCCTTTGGTGCAAGCCTATACTGGGCTCGTCCAAAATATAGAGCACTCCCACCAACTGGGAACCAATCTGTGTTGCCAAACGAATTCGTTGTGCTTCTCCACCCGATAAGGATTTTGAGCTGCGGTTCAAGGAAAGATAATCAAGACCAACATCCAATAAAAAATTAATTCTAGCCTTAATTTCCTTGATGATCTCTTCGGCTATTTTCTTTTGGTTTCCAGAAAGACTACTTTCTAGATTTTCAAAAAATTTCGAGAGGTCCGTAATATCCATATGGGCCAGCTCAGCGATGTTCTTCTCACCAATCTTGAAATTAAGGGATTCTTTGCGCAATCGAGAACCTTCACAAACGGGACAGGTAATCTTGTCCATAAAGTCCTTCGCCCACCGCTTCAAGGAGGTGGTGCCAGCCTCTTCGTACTGATTCTTTATAAAATTGGCGATGCCTTCATAATCAATTTTGTAGTTGCGCTTTACGCCTAGGGTTTTGGAATTGACTTCAAAACTTTCATTACCCCCGTGCAACAAGACTTTCATTGCTTCCGCCGGTATTTTTTCAATGGGGTCGGTCAATTCAAATTCATATCGCTGTGCAATAGTTTCTACCTGCTTAAAAGCCCATGATTTTTTATAATCACCCAGAGGTGCAATGCCCCCTGATTTAATACTGAGCTTTTTATTCGGAAAGATTTTATTTTCGTTAACCTCATGAACATGTCCCAAGCCATTGCAATTGGGACACATTCCTTTTGGGGAATTGAACGAAAAAGTATTGGGTTCAGGAACAGGGTAGGAAATCCCCGTTGTTGGACACATGAGGTCTCTACTGAAATAACGGGCTTCCGATTCGCCTTCTTCCAAAATCATGAGCACATTATCTCCGCTGTACATGGCCGTATTAATGGTTTCTGTTAAGCGCTTGTCCATTTCCTCGGAATCGTTCACTTTTAGGCGATCGATTACAATTTCAATATCATGGGTCTTGTAACGGTCTACTTTCATACCCTTTACAATATCCTTGATTTCCCCGTCTACCCTAACTTTTACAAAACCTTGCTTGCCAATCTGTTCAAAAAGTTCCCGATAGTGACCCTTTCTGGATTTAATAGCGGGAGCCAGTACATTTATTTTTTTGCCATTGTAGTATTCTTTAATGAGCTCTTGGATTTGTTCATCGCTATAGCTCACCATTTTTTCCCCGGTATTGTAACTATAGGCATCCGCTGCACGAGCGAATAGCAAGCGCAAAAAATCATAAATTTCTGTAATGGTTCCTACGGTAGACCGAGGCGATTTGGAAGTGGTCTTCTGTTCAATGGCTATCACAGGGGAAAGGCCATCAATTTTATCTACATCGGGCCGTTCCAGGCCACCAAGAAATTGCCTTGCATAGGCTGAAAAGGTTTCTATATAACGACGCTGGCCCTCGGCATAAATAGTATCAAAAGCCAAAGAGGATTTTCCACTACCGGAAAGCCCTGTTATTACAACCAGTTTTTCTCGGGGGATGGTAACATCTATATTCTTGAGGTTGTGAACGCGGGCGCCCTTTACCTCTATATTTTCTTCGTAATTAATCATTTTCGATAGCAAAGCTGCAAAGGTACGGTTTTAAGCACGAATCTTGAAGCTGACCTTATCTATTTCTAGCGCTCTAAAGCTTTAGATTTTAAGGCAATCAACACCATATTCTGCTATACAACTTCCCTTTTTTCGCTAAGGTATTTCCAATACCTTTTGGGTACATGCTGTTGATGCAATTTTAGATTGATCCTACTTTTGATATTGGTGCTTTTAAAGTAATTGTTCCAAAGATCTTGAAAGTCATATTCGGCAGCGGTGAGCGTTTCACTTTTATGAATGCTATTGGTCAGTAATTCTTTTAAATCCATGGTGACAATCTCTACTTTTTTTAAATCGTAATAGAGTCCGTATTTACGCTTTACATCATAAATCAACCAATACTGGTCCGCATATCTACTTCTAAAGTGTTTTGAAATCAGTGGGAGTACATTAAAATCTGGTTCTATGTTCGCAAAATAAATACCGTCTTTGGTAAGCTGAAAGCGCACAAAAGCTTCCATTCGATGTTTTTCCCGACCCACGGATTTTGCCAGTTGGGAAGTTTTTAGGACTATTCCATCAGAATAATCAGAAGGGGAAGCATCTTGTTTTGAAAACAATTTTCTAATATAACGGTACAAAAGCATCTCTATACCCCTGCTTTCACTTAAAAAGGCAAAATAGATTTGCTTGATGGCTGTATGGCTTTTTTTGTCAATACCGTACCACACCCGTTTCGCTTTTTCACTGTCCGTGATGACCGTTTCCGATTCAGAAAACAATCCACTTTGGTATTCGTCCTCCCTTTGAATATCGCTTACGGATACTTTTTCATCAAAGGCTGTAAAAACCGCAGTTAAAAAGCCGTTGAAACTACCATCATAAACTAAAATTTTTGAATTGATCATCTTCTAAGTGCTTTAATGTTCATTTAATCTATCATGAAAAGAGTTGCAATTGGTTGGAATATTCTTTTCGAAATTTACCGGAAGAATTTTGAAGAATGAGGCCTTTTATTCTATCAGGTTCCAAATCTCTGTTTTCCCATTTGCTAGAATCACAGACCATAAAATATTTTGCCCTGTTCAAGGCAATTCCAATGTTTTTAAGGTGTTCCCAGTTGAGTTTTCTAAATTTCCGGGCGTTTATAATCTTATGAACGGATTGCATCCCAATTCCCGGAATTCTAGCTAACATGGCTCTATCGGCCCGGTTGACATCCACTGGGAAATGATGCATGTTTCTTAAGGCCCAACCCAGTTTAGGGTCCACATCCATATCCAAGTTTGGAAAATCGGCATTTAAAATTTCTTTCACGTGAAAACCGTAAAAGCGTAACAACCAATCGGTCTGGTACAGTCTGTTTTCCCTCAATAAGGGTACTTGAGACCCTATGGCCGGCAATCTTTTGTCTTCCGCAACGGGTACGTAACCGGAGTAATACACCCGTTTCATATGGTAATTTTTGTAGTAATGGGTGGCAGAATACATGATGTCCTTATCCGATTCCCCTGTTGCGCCAATTATCATTTGGGTACTTTGGCCTGCTGGCGCGTATTTGGGTGTGCTCTTGATTATTTTTTTCTCCGCCTTGTATTGAATGATTTCATTCTTGACCTTGAGCATAGGTTTGGTGAAATCTTCATAGTTTTTATCGGGAGCCAGTAATTTTAACCCTGATACCGTAGGAACTTCAATATTTACCGAAAGACGATCCGCGTATAACCCCGCTTCTCGCATAAGCTCATCACTTGCACCGGGTATGGATTTTAGATGAATATAGCCATTAAAATTTTCTTCTTCCCGAAGCTTTTTGGCTACCGCCACCAAACGTTCCATGGTATAATCGGCATTTTTGAAGATTCCTGAACTTAAAAAGAGACCTTCAATATAATTTCTGCGATAGAAGTTGATGGTAAGGTCAACCACTTCCTGAATTTTAAAAGCGGCCCTTTTAATATCATTGCTTTTGCGGGTTACGCAATAAGCGCAATCATAAATGCAATAGTTGGTCATTAATATTTTTAATAGGGATACGCAGCGCCCGTCCTCCGTATAGCTATGGCAGATTCCCATGCCCGTACTATTACCAAGCCCTTTATTCTTGTTTGTCCTGTTACTACCGCTACTGGCGCAGCTAACATCGTATTTGGCAGCATCTGCCAGAATGTTCAATTTTTCCTTAATTCTTTCGAATGACATAGCATAAAGTGTAATTATTCCAAAATTATGGATTAAATCCTAATTATGGAAATAATCCAAAAAATATATTGGAATATGTCCAAAAAATGTATATTTGAATGCTGCTCAGAAAAGTTAATCAGCTTTTTTATGGGGTATGGAATTAACAATCAATAAGTTTTGAAGTATGGAGAACGAGCTAACCTTAAAACGATTTACTGATGTACGAAGGGAGTTAGGGTACACCCAGGCGGAATTTGCCAATTTAATCGGAGTTAAAAACACAACTGCGGATATTGAAAGGGGACGTACCAAACTCTCTGGAAAAGTGGTGGCCGAGCTTTTAAAGCAATTTAAAATAAATCCGTTGTGGTTGTTTGGTGAAAGTGAGAACAAACATTTGGAAACCTCGCATACCAGTGTTATTCCTAAAGTGGTCACTGTAGATGCCGAAGACCGTGAGAATATGGTGCTGGTAAATGCGAAAGCTGCTGCCGGCTATCCTCAAAATATCCAGGATACCAGTTGGTATCAACAATTACCAGCTTTTGACCTTCCCATACCGGAATTTAGAAATGCCACCTACCGAGGTTTTCAAGTAGAGGGAGACAGTATGCTGCCCAATTTAAGGCCGGGGGAGTGGGTTTTGGCAAAAGCCGTTGAGCATATTGACGATGTGAGTCCCAATAAAATGTATGTGGTGGTGCTTCAAGATGCCGTTTTGGTCAAAAGAATAGAACGTAGGCCCAATTCCAATAATATAACCTTGGTTTCGCTCAATGAATCCTATCCACCGTATGAAATAAAGCCTTTTCAGGTTCAGGAACTATGGCAGGTGAGCAGTCGTATTACCTTTGGGGAAGACGCAAGCACCGAAAAAGGCCTTCTCAAACAATTACAGGAATCCATGGAGGAGCTTAAAGGGCAACTCAAGCATGTAAAGAAAGTCTAATTCTTACTTTCTAAAGCTTAGATTATAGACACCACTTTCCCTGATTTTAAATCCGAGACTTTTGTAAAGGTTGATGGCAGGAGTTCTATGGTGGCCTGTGAACAACATAACTTCGTCTATGCTTTTTCTTTTTGCTTCCTCAAGCAGGCTTTCCATAAGCATACGGCCAATTCCCTTTCCTCGGTAGGCCTCATCAACTACAACGTCTTCTACCAATCCCCTAAACCCGGAAACAACTTTATAGGTGGCCATTAGGGCAATCCCTACAATTTCTTCCTTTTCATCTTTACAGACCATGAAAATGACATGGTTGTCTTCTTGTAGTACTTGATGTAAGGGGCGGGGGATTATGGTATCGTTCAGTTGTTTGTACAGGGTTCGAATCCGTTCCTGATTTTTATCGTTAAGTTCAAATTTGTGCAAAACCTCTATCGTCATGGTAACTTTTTCATTTTATGATTAAAAACCTACGGCGGTATCGTCTCCCCGTTTATCGGCACCACCTTCCAATCGGCCATCTTCCAACACTCGAATAGCGTCTACTTTTCCAATAATAGGAGTGCGCTCTTCATTAATGTTATAGCCTTTGGCTTTTAAATTATCCTTCAGTTCTCGGGAGAAACCTTCCGGTTCAAAGATAACAACATCCGGCAACCATTGGTGATGAAATCTGGGGGCATTTACCGCCTCCTGCATGCTCATATTAAATTCATATCCGTTTAAAATGGTCTGAGCCACGGCAGTAATAATAGTGGAACCTCCGGGTGTACCTACCACCATCCAAAGTTTGCCTTCCTTTTCTACAATGGTGGGAGTCATGCTACTCAGCATTCTTTTTTCTGGGGCGATGCTATTGGCCTCGGCACCTATGAGTCCGAACATATTGGGCACCCCGGCTTTAGCGCTAAAATCATCCATTTCATTATTTAGAAAGAAACCCAGTTCATCACTATATAATTTGGACCCATAAGCACCGTTGAGGGTGGTGGTGACAGATACCGCATTTCCTTCTGCGTCAACAATGGAGTAGTGGGTGGTTTCCATACTTTCGGCCATTTGGATGTTTCCCTCTTTTACCTCCTCGGATTTCGAAGCCTTTTCAAAATAAAAATCGGCCATACGTTCTTCTAAATATGTTCTGCTCAAGAGGACGTCCAGAGGAATATCCGTAAAATCTGGATCTCCTAAATAATAGTTCCTATCCGCATAGGCGCGGCGTGAAGCTTCCGTAAATAATTGAATCGCTTTTTCCGAATTCGGCCCAAACTGCCCAATATCGTAAGGCTCGATCATTTTAAAAATCTGATTAATGGTAACCCCACCGCTACTTGGGGGACTCATAGAAATAATCCGTAAATCTTTATAATTAAAAATAATGGGCTGTCGCCATACAGCTTCGTACTTGGCCAGATCTTCTTCGGTTACGAAACCTCCTTTATCTTGAATAAAGGCGGCCAAGGTTTGGGCTACTTCACCCTTGTAAAACCCATCATGTCCTTTTTGTGAGATGACACGCATGGTTTTGGCCAGTGCCGGATAAGTAACCATATCGTTCACCTTACTATTAATGGGGAAGGTGGTGGAGCTATCGTTCACTTCTAAAATTAGTTCTTTGGCCCACTCGAATCGTTTGGCCTGATTTTCAGTAACAACAATGCCTTTTTCGGCCAATTCGATAACCGGAGCAAAAATTTCTTCCAAGGGCAGGGAACCGAATTTTTTATGAACCGCCATCACGCCGGCTACCGTCCCTGGTACGCCAACTGCGGTAGCTCCCTTGGTGCTCATATTGGGAATGACATTTCCAAGGGAATCCAAATACATATCCTTATGAGCGGAAAGAGGCGCTTTTTCACGGTAATCCAATCCGCCTACATCACCATCTGCTTTGCGGTAAACCAAAAACCCACCGCCGCCTAAATTACCCGCAAAAGGGTAGGCTACCACTAAAGCCATTTCTGTAGCCACCATGGCGTCAAAGGCGTTACCTCCTTTTTTTAAGATTTCAACACCAATTTTAGATGCTTCTTCCCTAGCCGAAACCACCATCGCTTTTTCGGCTACCACGCCTGTGGGAACTGCTGGTTTGGTACGACAGTTGACAATTGCTAAAAGAGAAAGAAAAAATAAGATTTTTACTAAAGGACTTTTTTTCATATTCGGTCGGTTGTTTTGTTAGTCAATTAGGGATACATATTTGTGTTTTGAAAAGACAATTAGCTCTTCAAAAAAATCTGTGAATTCCTTTTCAAAATCGTCGTAATGCTTTTCAAGGTCTACAATGGCAAAATTCATTTTTGAACGATTTTGGGTGCGCCGGTTCATACCGTTCAGTACCTTGCCTATACCCTCCATTTTAGAATAGTTATAGATCCAATTATCGGCAATCATATAGGGCATCATTCTTTTGGTACCCGTGGGCAATATAGGATAGTGGGTTTCCAAAAGGTCGTAAAAACTTTCCACGTAGGAAGCCAGCGGAATATCGCTATAATTTTGCCAGTTTTTTGCCAAAAAGTGATCGTAAAAAATATCTACGATGACACGGCTATAGTGGCTATAGTTCTTATGCAGGCGTTTGCTGCTGATTTTAGGGATTTGATGTGAATCTGTAAACGTATCGATTTCACGGTGTAGCAAAATTCCTTTTTGAACTTTTTCAGGCAGGTGGTCAAATTTGTTTCCCCTTATACTATCGGCAATAAAGTTACCAATGGTGATTTCTTCATCGTCAAAAGAAAGGTAGATGTGTGCAAGAAAATTCATTGCCTCGAATTTACAAATTGCTTACGTAGGTTTTGATGCAGACCACTATATTTGCTAAAACTTTTACTAGATTTTTAAAATATGACACTGATAAAATCAATTTCTGGAATTAGAGGAACCATTGGAGGCAATCCTGGCGATAATTTAACACCTATAGATGCGGTAAAATTTGCGGCGGCTTACGGCACATGGTTAAAAGACTATTCCAAAAAAGAGAAATTAACAGTGGTCATTGGTCGCGATGCCCGTCTATCTGGTGAGATGATACAGAATTTGGTCGTTTCTACTTTGGTGGGGTTGGGAATAGATGTGGTGGACCTTGACCTATCCACGACCCCTACCGTAGAAATTGCGGTGCCTTTAGAAAAAGCGGACGGGGGAATTATTCTAACCGCCAGTCACAATCCAAAACAGTGGAATGCCCTAAAGTTGCTTAATGAAAAGGGAGAGTTTTTAGATGCCGAGCAAGGAGCTAAAATCTTGAAAATAGCCGAAGATGAAGAGTTTGCTTTTTCAGGAGTGGATGATTTGGGAAGCATCGTTAAAAACGACTCATACATAGATATTCACATTGACGAAGTGCTAAATTTAAATTTGGTCGATGCCGATGTAATCAGAAAATCAAAATTCAAAGTGGTGGTTGATGGCGTTAATTCTACCGGTGGCATTGCCATTCCTAAATTATTGCAAGAACTAGGGGTAGAGGTCGTTAAGCTTTATTGTGAGCCCACAGGGCATTTTCCTCATAACCCGGAACCGTTAAAAGAACATCTAGGTGATATTTGTAAGTTGGTGGTAGAGGAAGAAGCTGATTTCGGAATTGTAGTAGATCCGGATGTGGACCGGTTGGCATTTATTGACAATACAGGTGAAATGTTCGGTGAGGAATATACTTTGGTGGCCTGTGCCGATTATGTGTTGGGTAAAACCAAAGGGAATACCGTTTCTAATCTGTCTTCTTCAAGGGCTTTGCGAGATGTCACACAGAAACATGGTGGCACCTATGAGGCCGCTGCCGTTGGAGAAGTAAATGTTGTGACCAAAATGAAGGCGAACGAGGCCATCATTGGAGGAGAAGGTAATGGCGGTATTATCTACCCGGAAAGTCATTATGGTCGAGACGCCTTGGTAGGTACGGCTTTATTTTTAATGTTGATGTCCGAAAGAGGTGGAACGGTTGCTGAACTAAGGGCCAGTTATCCAGCTTATTTTATGAGTAAGAAAAAAATACAATTGACCCCGGAGTTGGATGTGGACGGTATTTTAAAGGCCATGGCCGAAAAATACAAGGATGAGGAAATCTCCACCATTGATGGGGTTAAAATCGATTTTCAGGACAATTGGGTCCATTTGAGAAAATCCAATACCGAACCTATTATACGAATTTATACCGAAGCAGGAAGTCAGCAAGCAGCGGATGAACTGGCCGATCGTATTATTGGTGAAATCAAGACCGTGGCCGGTATTTAAACTTCACCGTTTATGAACAACTTTAGGGGGGTACTGGTTTTATTGTTTTTAGTTCTATTCGGAAGTATGAACTATGCTCAGGACACCCTTAGGGTCATGAGTTTTAATATACTTCATGGAGCTACCGTTAAAAATGATTTTAATTTGGATTCCCTTGCGAGGATTATAAAATCATACAATCCGCACCTGGTCGCATTGCAGGAAGTAGATTTTAAAACCAAGCGGGCCAAAAATTATGACCTGCCTACAGAGTTGGGCTATCGTACTAAAATGGCACCATTATTTGCTCGCGCCATGTATTATGATGGTGGCGAATATGGAGAAGCTATTCTCTCTAAATTCAGTTTTGTTTCCTCAGAGAATTTGGCCTTGCCACATTTGCCTGATTCCGAACCAAGGGCTGCCGCAATCGTACAGGTAGAAACCGCCAACAAGAATCTCGTTCAGTTTGTAGGCACGCATTTAGACCATCAAAATGATAGCAAAGACAGGGAAATGCAGGCAAGGGCTTTGGTAGAGCGATTTCATAAGGATACCATTCCCACGCTGTTATTGGGCGATTTGAATGCCGAATCCAACAGTGAAACCATTTCAATTCTCAAAAATGTTTTTGAACAAGGTGCTTTGGAGGAGGTGAAACAGCCCACTTATCCATCAAAAGCCCCGACTAAAAAAATAGATTACATTCTTTTTGATCGGTCAGGGCGTTGGAAGTTGTTGGATTATCAGATTTTATGCGAAAACTATGCTAGTGATCATTGTATTGTAATGGCTACGCTGCTGCTTTATCCTTAGCTTTTTGCGTATTGAAATATTCGCTTCGTACCACTTTTGAAGTCATATGGGCGCCTGTGTGGTTCCATCCCGGAGGCATGATGACATACATTAATTTATTTTTGATGCCTGGAGCGTTCCAAATGTCTTTTCCGAGCGCAACAAATTCTCCAAAATAGACGTCCATAAAATTGCCCGAATCCATTTCACGGGTAATCCCGTAACGTATTTTTTCATATTCCTTTTCCTCTTGATAGGTGCCAAAGGCGCGGTCCCAAATATTCAATAGGTTGCAGAAGTTGGTATCCATATATAAAGGATTTTTAGCATGATGTACCCTGTGATGGGAGGGAGTCAAAATATACTTGCCTAAAAATCCAAAATTGGCTTTTTTCATTACGTTTTCCCCAACGTGTATAAATGCCCCGTAGGTACCGTCAATGAACATGATAACAAAAAGCATTTCGGGTTGTACCCCTGCTAGGATACAAATAGTGGTTCTAATGGTGTCTGCATACGGCGCTTCCAAAAAGAAATGGGCGTAGGTTACCGATAGGTTCATGTCCTCCGGCGCATGGTGCGTAGAATGTAGGCACCAGAACAAACGGACCTTATGGCCAAGATAATGGTAAATAAAATGTCCAAATTCCCAAATAATATAGGCGTAAATGAACCAGTACCAGGTAGGGCTGGTTTGAAACAAGGCCAAAGGCTGAAACCAACCAATGCAGAGGGTAACCACGGCAATGGCAATGAATCTCCCCACAAATCGGTTAAAAACATAAATTAAAAAATTGACCTTATAAACCCGTGTTTGGGGTTTTTTATAGGCCAACCCTAAAATTAGTTCTAAAAAAACCAATAAAGGAATTATGGGAATAATAAAAGAAGTAATGCCTTCATACGTTCGAAGGACTTCATAGTTGCCAGATTTAAGGATTTCCCATGCTTGGGTGATTCCAAAAAAGCCGACCAGCTCTTCATAGAGGGTTTCAAGAATTTCCATGGACACTAGAATTTTTGGTTGTAAAAATGGTTTGGTCCTGAAATATAAAAAGAACTTCTTAGAATTCTATAAAAACTCTTGAGGAACGCTATTTCTGTGTTTCCATCGCCTATGGGTCCATAAGTAATGTTCCGGTCTCTCGTTGATTTGTTGTTCTGCCAATCTTAAGAAGGTATCTGTAATTTCATTCTTCTCAGTTTGTTTTCCAGAAGCGGTGATGGGTATAAATTCAGCATTGTAATAGCCTCTTTTTACTTTGGATACCTTTAGAAACACCACGGCAAGGTCCATTTTGCGTGCCATTATCTCTGCGCCGTTCACTACAGGAACTTTTATGCCCATAAATTCTGTCCAGTAATGGGCCAAGTGCTTTTGGGGAGATTGGTCGCTCACCATTCCAAAAATTCCCCTGATATGGTCACGATGATTTTTAACTACCGTTGGAACTACCTGTTTTTGTGTGATTAAGGTAGTGTTCCACTTGGAGCGTACTTTTTTGACCCAGTTATCAAAATACTTGTTACTTATTTTTTGATAAACTGCATAGCATTTGGAACTGTAATAGTTATTAATGCTCACGTTCCATTCCCAATTGGCATAATGGGAGCAAACTACGAGAATTGTTTTAGATTTTTCTAGCTCATGGACCACATTGGGATTAACTACGTTGTATCGTTTCTTTACTTCTTCTTTAGAAAGCCCCATGGTTTTCACCATTTCTAGGAAAGTATCGCAAAGATGTCTGTAGAACTTTTTTTCAATGGTTTTTAGTTCTTCATCGGATTTATCCGGTAGCGCCATTTTAAGATTATCCCTAACCACTTTGGTCCTATATCCGGCAATTCTATAAACTATTAAATAAATAAAGTCCGAAAAGGCATAAAATAGTCTGTATGGTAATCTGGAAACAAGCCAAAGTAGGGGATAGGCCAGAACAAAAACAAGCAATTGCATGGTTCGGTTTTAATTGGCAAATATAGCTATATTTGAACCGATTATAAGTTGCGTTGCATGTACAATATGGATTTGGCCACAATAGCGGTCATCGCTGCCAATATACTGGTTTCCTTAAAAGGGTTTAATGATACTTCTTTTTTTGAAAGGTATAAGTTCAATATTTCTGCCATAAATGCCGGCCAGAAAGACAGAATGCTTACCTCTGGGTTTTTGCATGTAGATTGGGCACATCTTTTTTTTAATATGTTCACCTTGTACTTTTTTGCACCTGTGGTTATCGGCTGGCTTGGTACGGGAAAGTTTTTAGTGGTCTATTTCATTAGCTTGTTGGCTGGTAGTCTCTTGGCCATGTTCTTCCATAAAGATGAACCTTATTATAGTGCTGTAGGTGCTAGTGGCGCCGTAACTGGTGTTTTGTACGCCGCTATCTTGCTTCAGCCTGATATGCGCTTAGGCTTCATGTTTATTCCAATACCCTTACCTGCCTATGTTTTTGGAATTGGGTATTTACTTTATTCCATTTATGGGATGCGAAGTAGAATAGGTAATATTGGTCATACGGCCCACTTTGGTGGTGCGGTAGGAGGGTATGTTTCAACCCTGTTATTTCTTCCGCAATTGCTAGTACAGGAAACTTTTATGGTCTTATTATTGGCGGTACCCATCATCGTATTATTTGTAATGGAAAAGATGGGTAAAATATAATTTCACTTCTTTTCAAGAAGATACTTTTCTACCATTTATCGAAACTTTGGGGCATCTCATGGCTCTATTTCCAGCCGTTCATCGAAAAAACTTGTACGAAAATATACACTTGCCCTAATTTTGGCGTTAGATTAGAATCCAAATCTAATTTGTTTAAACCTACTTATAATGAAAAGAGTTTCCCTAACCGCTATTGCGGCACTCTTGTTCGCTGTATCGTGTAGCGACGAAACTACGGTGTATAACGATCCATCTGAGGATGTTGCCGTGGAAAAAAGCGAATCCGTTTTAAAAAGCAGTATTTTATTTGATGATGCCGGTGTGCTGGAAATTGCCAGTGAAGCTTCGCTTTCAGGCAAATTTGCCAAAGGGGCAGAAGAGGAAGCCGGAGATTATCCGCTTACCTTGGTAGCTCGCGTGGACCCGCCTTCCTATTCAGGAGGTGAGAATCTGACAGCATCTCACGTGCACGTGGACAATGATTATGCTTATGTGTCCTACAACACGGTAGAGGACGGTTATGCCGGTGCAATTGATATCGTTAATGTTAGCAACCCTAACGATCCTCAAGTAACTTCGAGGCTATACTATACCAATGCAGATATCAATTCTATAGAATATAATGATGGCTATGTCTATGCGGTTGGTGGTGTAGATGCCGAAAAATCCGTAAGGGCCACTTCCAATTCATTTGTAGTTAAAATTCCTGTTTCTGGAGGAAAAATGGATACAGGTGCCGGACTTACTTATGGTTTTCAAGAAGGTTTCAATGCCACTGATGTAGAGGTTTCCGGTAACAAAGTGTTTGTGACAAGTGGAAAAGATGGATTGATTACCGCTTACAATAAATCAGACCTTAGCGTTGTAACGGATGCTTCTTTTGCAGATTTACGCAGCGTTGCTTTGCATAACGAAACTATTGCAGTTTTGGATGGCAGTACGGGAATTGTTCTCTTGGACCAAGGATTGAACGTTAGTAAGGAAATCGCTATTGATTCGGATTTTGGTAATTTCAGTAAGCGTACGTTGGACATAGACGATAACAGAATTGTAGTTTCTGAAGGTGCCAAAGGTGCCGGAATTTACGATCGCTCAAGTGGAACTTTAAAAGAGTATGTTCCTATTATGCTTAATCCGGAAGGAACAGAGCAGGTAAACATTGTTACCAATGCAGTTGCCACCAACGAAGAAGTATTGTTAATGGCCAACGGTGGTGCAGGATTGTGTTTATCTGAAACGCAACAGGACAATACCAATTTAGTGGGTATTATTGACCTTGATGGCTCCATTAATTACGTAGAGTCTAAAGGTGATTATATTTTTGCGGCCTCTGGAAAATCCGGTCTTCAAATTGTAAAATTAAACAGACCTGATACCAGTCTAGCTGCTCGCTGTGAGGATTTGCCAATTTATTGGGGTAGCAGTAGTTTATCTGTTAACTCCGGAGAGACAAAAGCCTATCGCGGTGCAAAAAGGTTTAATAGGATTACCGTTAACGGTTCCTTATTACTTTGTGGATCATGGACGGTAACAAATAACTCCTATATTAATAGTGATGGACTTTTTGAAATGAACGGGACCTTCGTCATTGGTAGAAACAACAGACGTAGGGATATTACCGTAAACCAAGGGGCAACCTTTAGGGTTGAAGGTAACCTAACTATTTATGGAGACTTAGTCTTAAATGAAGGTTCAACCATTGAATTTATAGGAAGTGATTCTGAGGTCAACATTTTTGGAGAGGTTAAAAAACTTGGAAATGTTACCGTTAAAGGTGAATTCAATGATGTAAGAAATAAATTTTAACTCGAAATAGTTCAAACCAAAAACCCCGAACAGCTATGTTCGGGGTTTTTTAATTCTGTAAAATCAGTTTTCTTCTTAATTAAGAAGCTCGGCAACCTTTGCTTCTAAAGCTGGGCCACGTAAATTCTTGGCAATAATAACGCCGTTTTCGTCCAAAAGAAATGCAGCTGGAATAGCGTTAACATTGTATAGCTTGGCGATTGGATCATTAAAATAGGCAACATGCGAAACATGGTTCCATGTGAGTCCATCGTCTTCAATAGCCTTTTTCCATGCGTCGGCAGTTCTATCCAAAGAAACTCCAATAATATTTAATCCCTTTTCGTGGTACTTGTTATAAACGGATACTACATTAGGGTTTTCCGCTCTACATGGCTTGCACCAGGCCGCCCAAAAATCGATTAAAGTAACCTTTCCTAAAACATCGGCCAGTGCCACATCCTTGCCATCTGGGTTAGGAGCGGTAAATTCAGGTGCCTTTGCGCCAATGGATGTATTCTTCTCATTTTCCTCGGCTTTTTTCTGGGCTTCCAGTTTTTCCATGATACTTTTGGCAATCTTGGTATTTTTGATTTCAGGGGAAAGGGCATCATACATGCTCTGGGCTTCCTCTGCCGTTACGGTCCTGGTGCCCACCGCTCGATCTATCAACAGCGCGGTAATCAAAGCGTCCGGATGTTGTTTGATGTAATCCAGCTCAAAATTCTTGTAAGTCTCCTGAAGCTCTTGCATTTCGTCCCGTAAAGAAATGGCTGTTGCCGTATCCCTACTTACATTGGCCTGTTGCATATCTTGTTGTATGGACTGGGCTCTTAGGGTTAGTTCCTTGGATTGCTCCATATAATCCGTGAAGATTTCGTTTTGTGGTGTACCTTTTACTTCTGCCATACCAAGACTGTCCTTTTGTGCAGATAATTGGATAGAGCCGTTTTCAAGAATTACTGGGGCGTATCCCATTAGGTTTTCCACAAAAAGGTAATGCATTTCAGGCGCATCCATTTTACCGGTAAAGGAGAATTTTCCGTTTTCTACCGTAGTGGTATCAACATCTACAGGTTGCCCATTCTCTCCTACAGCTCTCAGATAAACGTTGGTGCCGTTTTCAACTTCTCCTCTAATGTTCCCGTCAACGGTATACCCTTCCGGTTTTTGATTACAAGCGCTAAGGCCAATTAAAATGGATAAGGTCGCTACTATTTTTTTCATTATGTGATTTTAGTTGCGGTAAAAATAGTCATATAGTTAAAATAAAAAAAGCCCTTAACATTTGCTGTTAAAGGCTTGTTTTGAGTGATTTTGGTTTAAAATTGATATCGTACCCCAAGGGCAATATCAAAATTAAAGGTATTGTCAAATTCACTATATCCAATTAGTCCTAATTCCGGTCTAAAATCCAAGGAAACCAATAATGGAAAATCAAAATTATATTCCACACCCACGTCGCCGGCCACAAAGACAAATAGACCGCCATCCGGGTCGTAGGGTATGCCATTGTTGTTTAGTTTAGGGGCAAAATCTACACTTCCAGCACCGCCCCCTACGCCATAAAACCAGTTAAAACCACGGTCAATATTATAGACCCATTGGTAAATACCGGTAAGTTTAAGGGCGTCAAATTCCCTACTGTCCCTCCAGCCCAGGTCAATTTCTGCCCGGGTGTATCTTCCTATGAGCTTTTGATAAGATATTTCAGCGCCAAAGCCATCACTATCACCTAGCCTTAGACCTAGGGCATGATCGGATATTTCTTGTGAATATAGGTTGCTAAGGGCTGCAAAAAAGGCCAAAAAGGCCAGTAACTTCATTTTTTTCATAATCATATACAATTTTGTCTAAAAATAGATTTAAGGGGTCCCGTTCAAGCATAAAAACTTAATTTAGCGTGCAAAATTGTCTACCATTGAATAAAAATTTACTCGAGGGATTGGGAGCATCCCTTCAAGGCCAGCTGTTATCTGATGAATTAACCAAGGCATTATACGCTACAGATGCCTCCGTATACCGAAAAATTCCTTTAGCGGTTACCTTTCCAGAAACGAAGGACGATATTAAAAAAATCATTCGTTTTGCCAATGAGAACGAAGTGGGTATCATTCCTAGGACGGCCGGTACATCATTGGCAGGGCAATGTGTAGGTGATGGTATTGTGGTAGACGTTTCTAGAAACTTCACCAAAATTCTTTCTTTGGATGTGGACAAAAAGCAGATTACGGTTCAACCAGGGGTAATTAGGGACGAGCTTAATCAGTACCTGGCACCACACGGATTATTTTTTGGGCCCAATACGTCCACTGCCAATAGATGCATGATCGGGGGAATGGTAGGTAATAATTCTTCCGGTACTACCTCCATACAGTATGGGGTAACCAGAGATAAGATTATTTCAATGAAGACCATCTTATCGGATGGTAGCGATGCCGAATTTACGTCCCTTTCAGTAGATGAATTCCAAAAAAAGTTAGAAGGCGATAATCTTGAATCTTCTATTTATAAAAACATATATAAAGAGCTTTCTGATAAAGAGATAAAGGAAGAAATTTTAGAGCAGTTTCCGAAGCCGGAAATACACAGGAGAAATACCGGTTATGCCGTAGATGAACTATTGCACAATTCGGTTTTTAGTGAAAATAGTGCTGATTTTAATATGTGCCAATTGCTGAGCGGTAGCGAGGGTACTTTAGCGTTTACAACAGAAATCACTCTTCAATTGGATGATTTGCCCCCTGCATACGCGGCAATGGTAGTGACCCATTATCACACGCTGGAAGATTGTTTGTTGGATGTGGCGCCGGTTATGGAACACTCGCTACATCTATGTGAGATGATGGACAAGGTAATTTTGGACTGCACCAAAAACAACCGGGAGCAATTAAAAAATAGATTCTTTGTTGAAGGAGACCCTGCGGCGTTGCTTATGCTGGAACTAAAGGCCAATTCCCAAGAAGACTTGGATGCCCAAATTGCTTCCTTACAAGCTACTGTTGATAAATCTGGGTTATCTTATGCCAACCCAGTGTTGTACGGGGCGGATATTAACAAGGCCATCGAATTAAGGAAGGCCGGATTAGGGCTTTTGGGTAATATGGTAGGGGACAAGAAAGCCGTTGCCTGTATTGAGGATACGGCTGTGGCTGTGGAAGACCTCAGTGCTTTTATAGCGGAATTTACCGCAATTATGAAGGGATATAACCAAAGCGCGGTGTATTATGCGCACGCCGGTGCGGGGGAATTGCATTTGCGACCCATCCTTGATCTTAAGAAAAAAACCGATGTAGGCCTTTTTAGGGATATTACTACTGATGTAGCAAAACTTACTAAAAAATACAAAGGTTCTTTTAGCGGTGAGCATGGCGATGGAATTGTACGGGCAGAATTCATACCATTGATGATCGGGGAAAAGAATTATGAGCTCCTGAAAAGAGTGAAGTCCTATTTTGACCCTAAAAACATTTTCAATCCAGGCAAGATTGTGGATGCATACCCAATGGATGAATCCCTTCGCTATGAAATCGATAGGGAAGAACCGGAAGTGGAGACTTTGTTGGATTTCTCGGATAGTCAGGGTATTTTAAGAGCTGCGGAGAAGTGCAACGGTAGTGGTGACTGCAGAAAAACGGAAAGTATGAAGGGCGCCATGTGCCCTAGTTATCATGCCACCCGAAATGAGCAGCATACCACAAGAGGGAGAGCGAACGCATTACGTGAGTTTTTGACCAATTCCGATAAGGTAAATAAGTTTGATCAAAAGGAACTAAAAGAGGTCTTTGATTATTGCCTTAGCTGTAAAGCTTGCTCCAGCGAATGTCCTAGCAATGTGGATATTGCTACTTTAAAAGCGGAATTTCTATATCAATACCAAGAGGAAAACGGGTATTCCCTGCGCAGTAAATTGTTTGCCCATAATACCAAACTCAACAAATTAGGAAGTAAGGTATCTGGGTTGACCAATGCCATGTACGACTCTTCGTTAATTGGTGGGTTGCTTAAGAAAACGGCCAATGTAGCACCTCAAAGAAGTCTTCCAAAAGTTTCAAGTTTCAATTTTGATAAACACTTGCAACTATTTAAAGAGCAAAACACTACAAATAAAAGAAAAGTTGTTCTTTATATTGATGAGTTCAGTCATTATTTAGATATTGAACTGGGCAAGGATGCCATAGAACTTTTAGTTAAACTGGGTTATGATGTGCAGCTATTTTATGCTGAAAGCGGACGTACCTATCTTTCAAAAGGCTTTTTAAAACAGGCCAAAATATTGGCATTGGAAAATATTCCAAAGCTTAAAAAATTCGCGGACGATCAGTTGCCGGTCATTGGGTTGGAACCTTCCGCAGTCTTGACTTTTAGGGATGAATACAAAAGGTTTGTTAATGATACGGAAACTACCAACGCCATTGCATTAAACTCCTACTTGTTAGAGGAGTTCTTGGCGCAGGAAATACAAAAAGGGGAACTTACCTCAGACCTGTTTACCAAAGAGGCCAAAACGGTTAAAATTCACAGTCATTGCCATCAAAAATCATTGAGCAACCAAAAAGTAACGTTTGATGTGCTCAATCTACCGGAAAATTATTCGGTGTCCATTATTAGCTCTGGTTGTTGCGGCATGGCGGGGTCCTTTGGATATGAGAAAGAACACTATGAAGTAAGCATGCAAATAGGGGAGCTTAAATTGTTTCCAGCGGTAAGAAAGAGCCCTGAGGATTCCATAATTTCAGCAAATGGAACGAGTTGCAGGCATCAAATTTATGACGGAACCAAAAGAAAGGCTTTGCACCCGGTTACTATTTTAAAAAATGCTTTAATAAAGTAGAGGTTAATCGCGCTGGTCTTTCTTCTTTTTTAATCTTCTTGTTTCGGTGTGGGTAGCTAACTGTTCAAAAAGTTCCTGTATATCCATTTCACGTAGTTCCATGTCCATAAAAAAGGGAGACAATTTATCATGCTGGTACCGGTAAATTTTCCATCGCTTAAAGTTGTACTCCAATGAGGTTAGGTTTTTTACCCAATCTCCCGAATTCAGGTAGGTACAATGACTGTCCCTAATTTTGTACCGTTCTTTTTTGGGGTGGTGCAGGTGACCGCATACCACATAATCATAATGCTTTCTAACGGCCATTTTTACCGAAAATTCCTCAAAATCATTGATATAGGTGGTAATGGCATTTTCTTTACTCGTTAAGGATAAGGTGGGACGCTTTTTGCCGCTCTTGTAATAAATGTAATTGGTGAACTTATTAAAGGAAAATAGAAGTTGATAGCCAAAAGAGCCCAATTTCGCCAGCCAGTTGATATTCAGAAAAGGATTGTCAAATACATCGCCATGAAAGAACCATGCTTTTTTACCATCCAGTTGAAGGACCAGTTTGTCCACAATGTGAATATTGCCCATTGAAGTGCCGGAAAGCTTTCGTAGGACTTCATCCCTATTGCCGGTAATGAAAAAGACTTGTGTACCTTTGGAGGCCAAGGCCATGATTTTACGAATGACCTTCATATGTGATTTTGGAAAATACCGTTTATTAAACTGCCCTACATCAAGAATATCACCGTTTAAAATGAGTTTTTTAGGCTCAATGCTATGTAAATACGTATTCAGTTCATCTGCATGGCAGTTCAAAGAACCTAGGTGAACATCTGAAATGACAACGACTTCTAGTTTACGCTTTTTCAAATTGATGGAATTTTCCTCCAAAAAAGAACTTTTATATAAATTAAAGGTAAACTAGCCAATAACAATGTATTATGTTCTGCTTCAAACCCTTGTCTTTTACTTTGCAAGACTGTTAATTAAAATTTAACTTTGAGGTCTTTAAATAGATTAAAAATCTAAGAACGGCCGATGGTGGATATCGGCTTTATTTATATCATAACCTTGTTCGGTTAGCTAATTTTAAGGGAATTCTATGGCGGGAAATTCATTTGGAAATATATTTAAACTAAGCACTTTTGGCGAATCTCACGGTGCAGCCATTGGCGGGGTTCTAGATGGATGCCCTTCAGGTATCGAAATAAACCTTGAGGCCATTCAAAAAGAATTGGACCGCCGTAAACCAGGGCAATCGGCCATCGTAACTCAAAGGAAGGAACCGGACACTGTTGAGTTTTATTCCGGTATTTTTGAGGGAAAGACCACAGGTACGCCCATCGGCTTTGCCATTCATAACACCAATCAAAAATCCAAAGATTACTCCCACATTAAAGATTCTTATCGTCCTTCGCACGCTGATTACGTATACGATCAGAAATACGGATTTCGGGATTATCGTGGAGGCGGGCGTAGTTCGGCACGTGAAACGGCCAGTAGGGTAGTGGCAGGGGCTATTGCCAAGCAATTTTTATCGGAAATTGAAATCAACGCCTTTGTATCGCAAGTAGGAACCATGAAATTGGAAACCCCTTATCAGGAATTGGATTTTTCCAATATCGAGAAAAATCCCGTTCGCTGTGCAGATATGGAAATGGCTTCCCGAATGGAAGATTACATCAAAGAGATTCGAAAAGAAGGTGATACCATTGGCGGTGTTATCACTTGTGTGGCCAAAAATGTACCGATCGGACTTGGGGAACCTGTTTTTGATAAACTTCATGCCGAATTGGGCAAAGCGATGCTATCCATCAATGCCGTAAAAGGCTTTGAATACGGCAGCGGTTTTGAAGGCGTACAAATGAAGGGTAGCCAGCACAACGATCAATTTAACCAAGACGGCAGTACCAAAACCAACCACAGTGGCGGAATTCAAGGAGGTATCAGCAACGGGATGGATATTTACTTTAACGTTGCTTTTAAACCCGTGGCCACGCTAATTCAGCCTTATGAAACTATCGATAAAGACGGGAATACCGTGCAGACCCAAGGAAAAGGAAGGCATGACCCCTGTGTAGTTCCCAGGGCCGTACCCATTGTTGAGGCGATGACCGCTTTGGTATTGGCAGATTACACCTTGCTAAATCGTACCATCAAGGGAAAAGAATAAGAATTTTTAGGAAATTGATATTTTCTATGTTCATTGGAATGTTGTTTTTCGGCTTTCTGAGCAAAAACTGTATATTACTTGCTTAAACTTTAAATGCATGCGAAAACTGGAATTACACTGGAAGATTCTCATAGGAATGCTGTTGGGAATCGCCTTTGGCTTTTTAATGACCAATTTTGAATGGGGACCCAAATTTGTACAAGATTGGATCAATCCCTTTGGGAGTATCTTCGTTAAGCTACTCAAATTAATTGCCATTCCGTTAATTCTTGCTTCGCTGGTAAAAGGGATATCCGATTTAAAGGATATTTCAAAATTCCGAAATATAGGTCTCAGGACGATTGCCATTTACATTGGTACTACGGTGGTAGCGATTACTATTGGACTTTTATTGGTAAATACCATAAAGCCCGGAAATGGTATTTCCGAAGACACCATTGCCCAACTTACCGAAACCTATTCCAATGACAGCGGGGTTACTTCTAAGCTAGAGGAAGCCTCCCGCCAAAAGGAAAGCGGACCGTTACAGTTCTTAGAAGACATGGTTCCCGACAATGCCTTTAAGGCATTAGGGGACAACAGTTCCATGCTGCAGGTGATATTTTTTACCATCTTTTTGGGTATTTCCATGCTTTTGATCGGAGAAAAGAACGCCAAGCCGCTTAAAAAGTTTTTTGATTCCTTGAACGAGGTGGTGCTTAAAATGGTGGATTTGATCATGCTAACGGCACCCATTGCCGTTTTTGCCCTTTTGGCAAATGTGGTAGTTTCATCGGGAGACCCTGATATTCTTTTGGCACTTTTGAAGTATGCCGGAGTTGTGGTTTTAGGTCTTCTTTTAATGATTGTTTTCTACAGTTTGGTGGTTGGAACGTTTACAAAGTACAATCCGTGGACCTTCCTTCAGAAAATAAGTCCGGCGCAGTTATTAGCCTTTAGTACCAGTTCCAGTGCGGCGACCCTTCCGGTAACTATGGAAAGGGTAGAGGAGCACATTGGGGTAGATAAGGAAATTTCCAGTTTTGTGCTTCCGGTAGGCGCTACCATCAATATGGATGGCACCAGTCTTTATCAAGGGGTAGCCGCCGTTTTTATTGCCCAAGCATTAAGTTTTGATTTGAGCTTTAGCGGACAGTTAACCATTGTACTGACCGCCCTTTTGGCGTCCATTGGTTCAGCTGCCGTACCTGGAGCGGGTATGGTGATGTTGGTAATTGTGTTGGAAGCTATCGGTTTTCCTGCGGACAAACTGGCCATTGGTCTGGCCTTGATTTTTGCGGTAGATAGACCCTTGGATATGTTGCGTACTGTAGTAAACATCACTGGAGATGCCTGCGTGTCTATGATGGTAGCGAAATCCGTTGGTAAGAGCATGAAACCTAAAGTGAAGAATTGGGACGACAATTTTGATGAGGTCAAATAACTAACCATTAAACTTACGATAGCGTGCTTGGGCAAACATGTAAAGTCCGTAGCATACCAATCCCGCAGCAACGATTCCCATTAACCACGGACCGGAAGAAGTTTCCTGAAGAAAGGAAAACGCTTCTTTGGTACCTTTTATGGAATCATCGGCTGAAAACGAAAAGCCTGCTTTTAAGAAAAAATAGGAAATGATGCACGTGAGGATACCTCGTGAAATGAGTCCGCCGTAGCCAAAAGTCTTAATGGCCCTTCTTTTCTTACTATCGGAAATACTGCCAATCTCAAACTTCTGAAGAAAATCGCCTTTGTATGCTTTTATAAATTGATAAATACCCTTCCCTGCCAATGCCAATCCTATGGCGATAAAAAGGTAGGTCTTTAGTTGCGGACCTAAAAAAGAACCGCCTCCGCCACCGCCGCCAGAGGAAGGCTCATAAAATATATCTACTATCGAAAAAATGCCGAGCCCCAAATAAATGAGTCCGCTAATGAAAAAGGAAACCCGCTTAACCAGCCCTTTGTTATCCGTACCTATGTTTTCCGGGTCTTGAATGCTTTGAATAAAGCGCCATAGGGCATAACAGATAAGACCGATACCTAAAAGCGCCAAAAGCACCTTTCCAAAGGGTTGTTTTTCCAAGAATTCTATCACCTGAAATTTTCCTGCCTTGGAACCTCCTAAATTAAAGGCAGCCAAAAAAGCCAATATTCCTGTAATGCCATAAACGGCTCCCTTGGCTATGAAGCCGGTATAGGCTACTTTTTTAATCTTATCGTCCATTGCAAATGTTTTCTACAATGGTAGCAAATTGAAGGTGTGAGGGTTAACCCTATCAAACGGACTTTAAACCCAATGAAGAATTATCAAAGAAATTTTGCTTTTAATTCCGGGGTGGGAATCATACATTGGTCTTTTTTACCATACCACTTGTAGCGATTTTTGGCAATAAAATCGTATACGATATCACGGATAGTGCTCGGTATCCATAGTAAAATGGAAGATAGACCTCTATATCCTCGCAATTTTTTGCCAATTTCCAGGGCAGCGGTCGATTTGGTGTAGTAGGCCGTTCCGGGGTCAATCAATATAATGGAATCTACCTTTGAAGTATCGATACCCCGCTCTTTGGTCAATTGCTGACCCACCTCGCTTTGTAGGGCTGCATAGCGAAACACATCTTTTTTATCCCTTTTGATAACAAACTGCACGGCATTGTTGCAAAGATTGCAAACGCCGTCGAAAAGAATGATTTGTTTGGTTGTTTCCATAGAGAAAGTGCTTATTGGCTACAAATATAGGTAGTTGTATAGATATTTTATTGTAGCCAATTTAGGGTCTAATAAATCATGAACATATATTGTTAAAATCACTTAAAACGACTGGTCAAAATTTTCATTTTGGTTATCATTTAATTGGTCAAATGCTTTGTTTATAACAAATCGGTTTAAATAATTTGAAAGGTTATCCAAGTCCTGATAAATGGAAAATTCGTTTATCCCATATTGTTCTAAGTTTCTTAAGATTGACTTTTTAGAACTTCCTTTGATTCGAAGTTTAATAAATGTGTTTTGCTTTAATAATTCGTCCAAACTCATCTTTGGATTGTTGGATATAGAAAAAACACCTCTCTGGTTGATGACTCTAGCCGATATACCTTTTGGAAAAAAAATACCTGAAACGGACGTTTCCGGACAAAATGGACCAAAATCATTTGTCATAAGAAGACGATTTTTAAAATCCATAATGTATACAGAAGCATCTTGGTTTTCATTTGAATCATATGTCGCAAAATAGAGGGCAACCAACGGGTTTTTCGTCCAATCTAGTAGTCTTGTGGCCAAACCATGGTGTTGAGCCAAAGTTAGTTCATCCCATTGGTCAACAGGTTGGATTGGCAATAAATGACCTGCATATCTCATCCAAGAACTAATTATTACTTTTTCTTTGATATACTTTGGTACATTTTCGGAGTAATCTGGTCTACCAATTTTAGGTATAAGTTTCCAATTAAAATTTTTCTGTCCTCTGTAAATAAAATTTGATGTAGAATAGTTCTCTATGGTTTTATGGAAGTCTATAAAACTATCGATGTTTATTATTTTCATTAATTCTAACCTTTCGATTAATTGGTAAAAAGTAAGTATTCAAAATTAATCATGTATACCTAAAAGAAATTGAACTTAGTTAAAAAAACTACAACCCATTCAAAAAAGTATTTAAATCCTGCTCTTTGCCCAGTCCCAATTTCTTTTTTAAACGGTATTTAGACTTTAGAATGCTATCGGGCAAGACATTGAGGGTGGCCGCAATTTCTTTGGTGGTCAGGTTCATACGTAAAAAGGCCGCCAATCGTATTTCCTTTTCACTGATATCGGCATAAATGGTCTTTAGTTTTTGGTCAAAATCGTTGTGTACTTCAGAAAAATAGGTTTTAAAGACTTCCCAATCCTTATCCGAGGCATTCTCCTTTTTTAACAGCATAACCATGCGCCTGAATTCGGTTTTAAACTTGTCCGGCAAGTTTTTTACGTTCTCCAGATTCTCCATTAATTCTTGAATAAACGTATTCTTTTGTACTAAATGGAGGGTCTGGCTCGCCAATTCCTTTTGTTTATGCTCAATTTCCTGCTGGTAAATGGCTTCCTGTTTTTCACGGGCAATGCTATTCTTCTTTATGCGCTGCCGAAACCCGAAATACAACAATCCCGAAACAAGAACAAAGGCCGCCATTCCCCCCGCATATAGTCCCTTGGTGAGCTGGTCCACCTTTGCCTTTTCATTGAGTACGGCTATTTCTTCCTCCTGTAGCGCCAAGGCAGCCTCTTTTTTTTCGGTTTCGTAAATGGTTTTGAGTTCTGCTATTTGTTGCGCTTTTCGGGTGGAGTAGAGGCTATCGTTAATTAGTGCGTATCTATTAAAGTTGGTATAGGCATCATTGGTGTTGCCCATTAGTTTTTGTAATTCAGCTCTTGTTTTTAGGGCATCCCTTAAAGTGGGTAAAGCTTCTATTTCTTCTGAAATGGCGATCACCTTGTTAATATCGGTCAAAGCACTTTGATAATCTTTCTGAACCATTTTTAAATTGGCCATTTCGTGTAGGGCGGCCGTAAGGTTTAATTTAATATCTTCTTTTTTGGCGATTTCGATTGATTCCTCTAACAGGGAACGAGCCCGTGCAATATCACCTTGTTTGTATTGTAACCTGCCCAAATCTTTTAAGTTGGTGGCCATCATGGTCTGCACGTTAATTTCTTTGGCAAGCTCAAAAGATTCTTCCAGTAAACTGTTTGCTTTTTCTGTATTTGCCAGTTTTTCAGAAGCTAAACCTGCGGTGTTTAAAGCATAACTAGCATAAATTTTATCATCGTTCTCCTTATAGATGACAATGGCCTTCATAGCATAATCTAGGCTGGAAGCGAAATTTTCCTGCTGAAATTCAATATCTGCCAATTGCTTTAGAGCATCGGCCTTTCGTACTTCATCTCCCTTATTCTCAAAAAACCTTAGGGCTTTTAAAGTCTGTTCCAAGGCAATCAGATAGTTACCCTTTTCAAAATGGATTCCTCCCAAGACTTCATACTCTGAACCTCTTAAATCAAAATTTCCCAAATCGGAATTACTCCTATTTTCTTCGGTATACATCTGTAAAATGAATTGGGTGGTCTCAATGGCTTTGTCAAAATCACCTGCCTCTCGTTGAATGGTTGCAAGGGAATGCAGGGCGAAAATCTGTCCCTTGACCGAATTCATATCCTTAAAGGCTTTCAAGGCCTTATGGTGAAAAAAGGATGCAGAGTCATTTTTAGATTGATTGTAATAGTAATTGCCGAACTGTAAATATCCATTGGCAATGCCCTTTTCATAATCTATTCGGTTGGAGAGGTCAAATGCTTCACGGGCATATAACAAAGCGCGCTCGTTATCCATGAACATCATTCGCTCATGAATACGTGAAAGTACCTGTGCCTTTTCAATATTATCAGGTAAATGATCGGCACGTTGGATGAGGCTATCCAATTCTTGTTGTCTGCTTTGTGCAAAACAAACGAAATAATAAAGGCAGAAAAAAAGGAAGAGTTTGATATTCAGTTTCATATCGGTTGGATTAGGTATGGGAAAGATAGAAAGAAAAGAGCTTACCAATTAGCATTTGTCCATCCCCAAAATACGTTTGTCCATGTCCAGTCTATATATTTTTGGAACGAGCTCCATAATCTTAATGATTTAAATTGCTGTTTATCAATTATTTAAATTATAGATTGTAATTATATTTAAATGCCCCCTTTGAAATTATTTGAGACATTTTTTCGTGTCTGTCCATGCTTTGTCCATGCCATTTTTTATGCTTCACGCTGATAATGAGGTAGTTTAGGCCTGTTGAATCCTAAATAACCTTATACAATGAAAAAAAGACCATTCCATTTCAGACAGTTATTCGTAATCCTTTTTGTTCTCTTTATTGTCGGATGTAGTAAAGACGAAGGTTCCGACACCGATGAGCCATCCATAGAGAAACCTGTGGCAAAAGACACTTTAAGTGAAGAAGAAACCGCGAAGATCAACGATTTTATCAAGGGCTTAAATTACGACCCCAGCGAACTTTTAAATGTGCAATCCTCTACAGGAAGTACTTCCAATGAGGGAAATCCTCAAAAAAATACCGATAAGGGCTATATAACGGAGTGCAAAACAGTTTATCATGACATCCGTTCCAATTTCGAAAATGTGGTGATGTTCGACCCTACCTTAGGGGTCATTTATCCGGGTGCTTTGGTGCTTGGTAATAAAGTACTGATAGAAGGGGCACCGCAACCCTTACAGGTAGATAAGGCGCCCGTAAAAATAAGGGTAGAATTACCGGGAATAGGAGAGGGCGGAAATCTGACCATAGAGAAGCCCAATTACCAAAATACCCAAGCGGAAATTGACAAGGCTTTGGAATATTGGAATTCCGATATCGCCACACAAGGTTATGCCATTGATGCCGACACTTATTTTGAGAAAACATCGGTCTATACCAGTGAACAAATGAGCTTATCCTTAAAAGTAAGTGCCGATTGGGCCACGGGGTCTTCCTTTGAATCCCAGTTCGATTATTCAAAGAGTACCGAAAAAAGAGTGGCAGCGGCACTATACCGGCAGGTCTACTATGATGTGGTGGCAGAAATACCGGACAGCCCTGCGGCCGTATTTGGCAGTAAGGCGACTGCGAGCGGACTCCAATCCCTGATTTCGGAGGATAATCCGCCAGCCTATGTTAGTTCCGTGCAATATGGTCGGATTATTATGATACGGATGGAAACCACTGATACCACTACTGATGTCAACCTGGAGGCTGTGCTGGACTACGCCACCAAAGTCAAATCAATCAAGGGTGAAATTGATGCGAGCTATGAAAAAGTTATTCGTGAATCGACCTTTAACGTGGTGACCATTGGTGGAAATGCCAAAGTGGCCACCAAGGTCATCACCGGAAATAGTTTGGAAGAAGGGGAAGGCGGCCTGTACTACGTGATTGAGGAAAGTGCCGAATACAATAGGGAAAACCCTGGGGCGCCCGTGGGTTATACCGTAAAATACCTAAAGGATAATACCATTGCCAAAATGGGTTACCAGACAGATTATAATATCGAAACCTGCGGAACTTTTAAATTTGATCATGAGAATATTGTAGTCGTAAACGATTCTAACTATGATACCAGATTCCGATTTATTTATAAAAGCGCGGGAACCAATAATGTGACCCAAACGGGATATTACACGGTTAACAATGATAAAAGGGTGGCCAAAAGTCCGCCAAACGGAGCTCATGATGTGTACGTGCAGTTTGACTTGCAAAATGCACTCTTGCAATGGGACCGGATGGGAGAATTTCACCTGAACTACTTGAGTAGCGAACGGGACTTTAAGGTCTATTGCTCTGAAAAAGATTTTCTAGGGTTCTGTAAGACTATTAGTGTAAAGGAAGATTAAATTCTAAAATTTTTGGGGGAACATTTTTTAGAACGGACAGTCCGGCACCTTAAGTTGCGATTCAACAACTTGGTGTCGGCTGTTTTTTGTTTTAATCATTGAAATTTATCACCTAAATGAATTTAAAATAAGAGGTTTCAAAAAAACCGTATACAATATTTGCCCTATCACCGACCGCCTTTATTTAGCTTTCTGCACCAATTCCAATTGGTCTACGCTCACATTGGTGGTGAACATTCCGTAGTTGACAATAGCCTTTCCTTTTTCCAGGGAATCGATACTACCTACCGCTTTTCCGTCTTGCATACGTACCCGGTCTCCCACCTTAAAAACAGGTCTAGGTTTGTTCTTTTCCTTCACAATGGCCTTTTGCTTTTCTACCTTTTTATTTTGGCGAATAACTTTGACCTCTTTTTGTACTTCTTGGGCAACTTGGGCCTTTTTTTCACGTTCCGCTTTGGCTTGTTTGGCCGATTGTTTCTTGCGTTTGCTATTTTCGGTTTCTACAATGCGCAACAGTTCGGAGACCAACGGTCTTTTCTTTTTATCCCTGAAATATTTGTCCGCCGCCTTGTTCACCTTGTTTCCCAATTGGATCATCCGCTGGTCATGGTCGTAAAGCTCCTGGTAATTTTCCAATTTGCTTTTGATTTTGGCGTTCAGTTTTTCCAAACGCGCCGCTTCCTCTTTGGCCTTGGTTTCCTCTTCCTGCAATCTGTTGCCCGTACGGGCCATTTTACTTCTTTCTTTTTGCAGTTTGGCAATAGTGGCATCAAACCGGACCTTGCCACGCTCTATCTTTTTCTTCGCTTTGTTGATCAAGGAATAGGGGATACCGTTCTTTTGGGCTACCTCAAAGGTAAAGGAGCTTCCCGCTTGCCCTAAAACAAGTTGAAAGGTAGGTTCAAGGGTGCGGCCATCAAAAAGCATGTTGGCATTGGTAGCGTGCGGTAGTTCGTTCGCCAAGGCTTTTAGATTGGCATAGTGGGTGGTAATGACACCATAGGAATTACGCTCGTAGAACACCTCTAAAAAAGCTTCCGCCAGGGCGCCCCCAAGTTCCGGGTCACTACCGGTACCAAATTCATCGATCAAGAAGAGGGTATTGTCATTGCAAAGGCGCAAAAAGTTGTTCATGTTCTTGAGGCGGTAGCTGTACGTACTCAAGTGGTTTTCTATGGACTGATTATCGCCAATATCCGTTAAAATAGTTTTAAAGAAAGAGACGGAACTCCTTTCGTGAACGGGAACTAGAAGCCCTGATTGAAGCATTACTTGAAGTAACCCAATCGTCTTTAGAGTGATACTTTTTCCACCCGCATTAGGTCCTGAAATGACGATTATCCTGTTCTCAGGATGTAGTTCTATGGTTTGCGGATAGGTCTTTTCGTTTTTAAGTTTATTGCTCAAATACAACAAGGGGTGGTAGGCCTCCCGAAGAAAAAGTCGCTCTTCCGTATTGATTTCCGGCAATAGGGAATTGGTGTCCTCTGCATATTTGGCCTTGGCTCCCACGATATCCAAATGGGCCAAATACTCCTGGTATACGGATAGGAGGTAGGCAAACGGGCGAATTTGATTGGTAAGTTCCTTTAAGATTCGTTGTACTTCTTCTTGCTCATCAAACTCCAGATTGTTTAGCTCACGGCTATATTTGAGGGTGGCTTCCGGTTCAATGTAAACTATGCTTCCGGTTTTTGAAGTACCCATAACCGTACCCTTTACCTTTCTTCGGTACATGGCTTTTACCGCCAAAACCCGCCTGTTCTCAACAACCGATTCCCGAATATCATCCAAATAATCCGACCCATTATATAGATTAAGGGCCGATGAAAAGCTTTGTCCTATTTTACCCTTTACCTGCTGAATTTCCCTTCGGAGGGTAAAAAGCTTGTCCGAAGCCTTGTCCCGCACTTCCCCAAAACGGTCAATGACGGCATCCACTAAGGCTGGAATCTCTTTATTTTCCTCAATTTCTTCGTTGGCAGATTGTAAGAGGGGGTAGTATTCCTTGAATTTTTTAAAGAACTTTTTTAGGGTGGTGACATTGGTACAGATGCTGGAAATCTTTTTGAATCCCTGAACCTCCAAAACCGTATTTTCAATCTCCAGCAATTGCAATTCCTTGTCTATTCCCTCAAAAGAGTGGGGCGGAATGCGGTTTTCACTCACAAAGGAAGATAGGTACTCGGCCGTTTGTCCCAATTGCTCCCGTATGTGCTCTTCATCGGTGAAGGGAGCGATTTCTAAAGCCAAGGCTTTGCCATGCTCGGTACGACAGCGGGCCGAAACCTGCTGTAAAACCGTGGGAAACTCTAAATCTTGTAACGTTTTTGGGTGAATACCTGCCATTTGCCATAAAAATAGGGCGCAAAGGTAGGGATTGATGGGGAAATGTAAATCCTCATTCAGTAATTGCCGCTTGCATTAATGATAACCAACCAAAAGTTCAAGGCTGCATAAAATAAAGGATTCACGTAAAAGGCCATGGCCTATTAAGGCTTTTATAGCAAATCAAACTGTTTTCATGGAAGGGAAAGCAGGCTTGCCTGCCAAGGAAGGCGTCCAAAGAGCTTTTTGCCCTGGTAAAAGCGGTCTGGGCGTTGGGGAGGTGAAAAAGTGTAGATTTCAAAAAAGCATCAATCAGCCTAGCGTTTTTTGGTTCGTTTTTTGGGCGATGCAAAAAATGAACATATAAGATATTATGGAAAATCCCAGTGTTTCTAAGATCGGGAACAATGTATTACCTCCCTTCATTTTGCCTTGAAGCAAAACGAAGCAAAAGCTCAAGGCTTCCTGAAATAGGCCTGAACGCTTCGTACTGTAACTATCGGAAGAGGAATTTTTACTTATGAGGGAGAAATGAATGTTGGAAGCTTTAATGGTCTTACGTCCTATGTCCTGCAACTTATATCGTTTTTCATATTTTCCTAACTCCTAACTCCTAACTCAATAAAACTTCGTTTCAATTCCTCACAAACGGATAATTTGAACGCTTCCGTTCTTTGCTTTCTTAATGCCCTATTTTATGAGGCCGGTTTTCTTTACGGAATTGTCCCTCCCTATAGCTCCCGATAACTATCGGGAGGGAGAGGGGACGGTAAAGTAATGGGTACATTACTTTACAGGGGTGTTTTTTTTTGTTACTTTCCACTCATTATAAATCCTTGTCTTTACCTTATATTACTGTTAGCACAAGCGTGGCTATCACCTCTATTGTTTTTTTAAGAGCATATTGTCGTGTTCCACTTTAAGGGGAATCTGCAGGTTAAATGATTTACCGTCTGTTCTGGGGTTTATATTAACTATAGAGGCAGCCGCATAGAGCACAAAGGGTACGTCATTTTCGTCAATAAGTAATTGGGGGCGCTCCAGTCTATTTAGCGTAATCGTTTCCCCGGAAATCAAACCCACCTGCTTTTTCATAAATAATGGCTGTTCGGCCTTTTGCCAATGTAGTCCGTTATCGGAAATAATCAAGGCAAGCCCCGGTTCCTTTCCTGTTATTTTTCCTGAGAAATCTTTTACAATGGCATAGAAACGTGCGGTACTTTTATGGTACCATACATATGGATCTTCTGCGGAAGCGATACGGCCGTCTTGCTGGCGAAAATCGAAAACGAAATCGTCTAATGGGGTGAAAGGGCCTTCTGGGTGATCAGAAAGGGCTAAGCCGTGAACACCACGCCAGTGCGGGTCATACAAATTACCCTTAAAATACATCAGATATTTACCGTCAGTTTCGCGATAGACGACGGAAGGATTTACTACAATTACATTATCAGGTAAAGCAACGGTACCTTCAGGAGAGGGCATGACAATATTGTCAGCTTTTACACGTGTTCTAGGGGCTAGTAGCGGATTTTGGGGTCTTCTAAAATTGCCGAAGGTTAAATCTTCAAAACTATCGAAGGCTATCACACCAATTCGGAGAGTTTGTTGCACCCTGTTTCGTTTATTAAGTTGACCTTTGACTATTTCGGGGCCGTTTCCCGGGTCTCTTCCGCCCACATAGTAGAGGTAATAGGTGCCATTGAACTCTTTTAAGTGGGGATTGGTTACGACCTGGGCATCCCAGGCCAAGGTATCGCCAACGGCCTTACGACCTTTCAGTACAATTTTTTGAAATTTAAAGTCCCGATCCGGATAATCGGAGACCGCATAGGCGATCTCGGAATATAGCACCCACGAATCTGAAAATTTTGGAATGGAATCTCCGCTATGCCAAGTGTTGTACAGCATATGATATTTTTCGTCATTACCTTTTAGCACGCTCGCCCCCCAAATAAAGCGGTGAGGATCGTTCAGCACGGAAGGGCCCATAAGCAAAGAGTCTTTTTCCACTGCATCAATGGGATGTGGTTCAACTTGTAAATTTGATTTTTGGGCTTCTACTAACAAAGTTGTAAATAGTATGACAATTGAAAGGTAGGTTGATGGTTGATTCTTAAACATGGATTTGCCAGTTTAGTTTTGGTACTGGAAAATTAGGAAAATACTTAAATTATATAAAATTCATGTTTTCATCAATTGTTCCCTTCATTTTGCCTTGAAGCAAAACGAAGCAAAAATTCAAGGCTGCATAAAATAGGCCTGAACGCTGTGCCCGGTCGCTAAATTCTCCTAACTTCTTGAAACTTCGTTTCAATTCAAACAAACGGATAATTTAAACGCTTCCGTTCTTTGCTTTCTTAATGCCCTATTTTATGAGGCCGGTTGTCCTCTTAAGGGGACTTTAGGGGTGTTTGGTTATTGTTTTCTACTCATTATAAATCCTTGTCTTTGCTTTTTTCTACTGCTGGCACGAGCGTGACGCTCGCGCCAGTGATGGATATACCATTGCACGAATTTTTAATTTTTGCCTGCTTTTCTATACCAATTGTTAGGATCCTTTAGTATTATATACATGGACCCGCCAACCATAAAGACACCCCCAATTAAAAATATGGCTCCCAACAATAGAAAATTAGTATGCTTAACTATGGTTTTACCACCAATTTTCAAACCGGTTATTTTATTGGTTCGTTCATTTATGTACAACTTAAGTCGTGGTTTGTCAGTTTGTAGTTCATCAATCGCATGTCTAATATTAGATGGGTTGACGACTCGTTTTTTAGGAATAGGAGGCCCATAATGGGTCAACAAATTATACCAGCCTTCTTTATAATTAAGGGTGTCATTGACAACTCTATTTTTTAATTTCAAGACCAATTCAAATTCTGGATTAAAACCGGTGGTGGGTATTTCATTGAAGCCAATTTGGCAGCTACTAATTTTTAGTTTTTCTTCTTTCAGATTAAATGAGTGAAAGACAAACATAAAGCCAACGACCAATGGAACTAAACCTATTACAGAAAATATCAAGGTGCGGAAGGCCCAGTATCGGGGGTATAAAACTTTATGTTCATTGTTCTTTGTCATTAATCAATATTCTTGTTTTCTGGAATTAACGGGTTGGGTATCGGCTTTTCAAGATTGTAATAAATTTGCTCTGAAATAGTAACTTCTTCATTATTATAAAATGTTCCTCTTAATGCATCTCCATTGAATAAAATTTCTCCTTTAAAATAGTACCCGGATTGAGATTTGTTTTTGTGTTCAACTAAAAGATATTTTCTATCCTTTACTGTATAATGATTTCCAGCCGGATGGTTGTTGTTTTTTAGTCTTTTTTTTAAATTGATTTCTATTGTTTAGCAAGATTATGATTTGCTTTTCCAAAAGATCCCATTCTTATAGCTTGGTCTAAATCTTTTGAAGAAGTGAATAATAGATTTGAATTATATATATGAACATATATCCTTTGTGCTTTTAGTATTGATTTCTGAAACCTACCTCGCTTAATAAATCAACTTCATTAATACTTCTATATCTTTTGCCGACAATATTCATCACTCAATAATTCCATTTAGTAATCCAATCCATTTCACTTAAATCAATATCCTCTAAATTTAATGTAGAACCATCATTTAGTTTTACCGCATTAACCCCCGCTGGCGCGAGCGTCACGCTCGTGCCCATGCAGCTGCTGTTCATAACATTGTCTCTCATAGTTCCATTATACCTAAATGCATACCTTCGTTATCTATCTTTAAAACCGTTTCATCATCGGCATAGTTCCGTGCACTGCTATATTTCCAATCAATGGGATCGGTTACAAAACCTTGTTCCACAGGATTGTTGTGAACGTAATCTATTTTTTGCTTTATGGCCTTTCCGCTCCATAATTCAACAGGTTTGTTATGCTGCTGCCAGAACTGCCTGTTTTTAACATTGCTTTTTCTTTTCCCTGCCCGTTCCATCATCCATAAAAGCCATTCTTTTCTCCTTTCCTGAGGGTTTTCTTCAATTTCTTTTATCAATTTTCTAGGTGTATAGCCCTTGAAATCTCTTAGCAACCCTGATGGGTCTTCATTTTCCGACCTAAAGACAAAGTGAACGTGGCTCGGCATAAAACAATAAGCAAATACTTCCATACCTTTTTCTGCTCATTGTTTCTTTATTCTTTCACTTTTTCTGTTTCTTATGCCCTGCTTATTCTTGACGGCACGAGCACGGATGCTCGCGCTAGCGGGGGGAATTGCTGCGTGTTATTGTCCCCTTTGAGGGGACAGTTTTGGCTATGCCAAAACAGGGGTGTTTTTCTGTTGTTTTTCACTAATTATAATTGTCATTGCCTTTACTTTTTCTGCTGTTGGCACGAGCGTGACGCTCGCGCCAGCGGGGGGGACTAGGTTTTAGAATTGAAAATTGCTGTTTACTTGAATACGATTTAGAAGCTTTTCATTACTCTTGTCAATACCTGTTTCATCAGCTAAACGTAATAGATTATTAATTTTTCTTTTCAAATCCTTAAGCTGACTGCTATTAATAGTAGTGTACTGCTTGAAACTTGTAACTTCTGTCATCAAAGATGATAAAGTCTGATAGAATGCACTCTTTGCCCTTATTTTAAATCTTTCCTTAATATCTATATGTGAAAGGCTTTTATCGAACACTTGAGTCATTTCCAATAAATCTTCTGAAATGGATTCTATTTTATGTAAATTAAAGTCGTTTACCACGGTGTATTTGTTATGCTATTAGTGATTGATGGAATATTTATGTTATTTTGATTAATATCAAAAATCAGTTGCTCGGTGCCTCCTTGTAAAAAATAATTCGAGATATTTTCATTATTTGATAAAGGTTGTTTTGCTGCTTTTCCTCTCCATACATAAATTCCTTGAGGAGGAACTTCTACTTCAATAATTTTAGTCATGCTATTCCATTCTGGTTGAACAGCAGTACCCCCGCTAGCGCGAGCGTCACGCTCGTGCCCCTTATTAATTTGTCTATCAAATCTTTTATCATTTCATTAATCCCAAATGTATATGGCATTATCTATTTTCAACACCGTGCTATCATCTATATAAGGCCGCCCCCGCTAGCGCGAGCGTCACGCTCGTGCCCCTTATTAATTTGTCTATCAATCTTTTATCATTTCATTAATCCCAATGTATATGGCATTATCTATTTTCAACACCGTGCTATCATCTATATAAGGCCGCGCGAGTTGTCCCCTTGAGGACGACCCAATGCCAACTGTGGGCAAGCTGCAACCTTGGCCAGAAGTGTTTTTCTGTTGTCTTATACGCATTATATTATCCTACATTTACTTTTTACTACTGTTGACACGAGCAAGGATGCTCGCGCCAGCGAGGGGATGCTCGCGCCAGCGAGGGAATTAGAAAAAAACGTAATACCTTCATCTTTTCTTCAATAATAATTTAACAATTTTATATAAGGAAAAACACATAGCGAAAATGAAAAACACCCTGATAGCCCAATAAGTAATAACATTTGAATTTAGAAACGTAAGTATAAGATTGAAAATACGAGACTTATAGCTACCCACATTTTCAGTATAGTCCGCTGTATATAATAGTAAAGAAGAAAGCAGAAATACCACAACCCATTCTGTTATACCAAGTTTGTTTTTTTCCTCTCTCATAATCAAAAATCTGGTAGATTTTCTATCAATCTATTCGTGAAAAACTGTCTTAAATCTGTTTTCAATCGTTCTATAATCTCTTGATTATTGGCGCCATCAATTTTCATTTCGTTTATTATTTCATAGAAACTAATATTATGATTTTTTGCTTGTTTTAAAATCAGCAAATAAATCTTAGGTCAAAAGTCCCTCGCTGGCGTGAGGGTCACGCTCGTGCCCTTTGTTAAATTGTTTATCGCTCCTTCTAGAATTCCATTTGCACAAGGTTCAAGTAAACATTGCAATTTCTTGCTAAAAATAAAAGTGTCCGCAGCCTATATCAACTACTGAACACCAATTAGTTTATAGCTAAGATATATAACAACATATTTCCATTTCTATTTTATCTGCGTCTTATCTCGACCAATTAATAAAGCCAAATCCTCCATTTTAAGTAATTTTATGCTCAGAATTTAATAATAGAAAACGAAAAACAGCCCATGGCCGTCACCATAGAAGAAAGTTGGAAACAACAGTTGAAAAGTGAGTTTGAGCAACCGTATTTTAAACAGCTCTCCCAATTCATTAAAGCGGAATATGCCCTGTACACCTGCTACCCCAAGGGAAAGGATGTTTTTGCGGCTTTTGACCATAGTCCGTTTAATGAGACTAAGGTAGTAATCATTGGGCAGGACCCCTATCATGGTCCCGAGCAGGCGAACGGACTCTGTTTTTCGGTAAAGGACGGCATCGCGCATCCACCTTCCCTCATCAATATTTTTAAGGAAATTGAAACGGATCTGGGCAAGCCCTATCCGGAAAGTGGCAATTTAGAACGTTGGGCGGCCCAAAGGGTGCTCTTATTGAACGCCACCTTGACCGTAAGGGCGCACGAAGCAGGCAGCCACCAAAAAAGGGGCTGGGAAACCTTTACGGATGCCGTTATCAAAAGGCTGTCCGACCAACGGGAAGGCCTAATCTTTATGCTCTGGGGCGGATTTGCCAAGAAAAAGGCATCGCTCATCGACAAAAAGAAGCACCATATACTCACTTCTGGGCATCCTTCGCCTTTAAGTGCTAATCGGGGGTATTGGTTCGGCAACCGGCATTTTAGCCAAGCCAATGAAATTTTGAAGCAAGCTGGGCAAGAGCCCATTAATTGGTAGCATCCACATCCGCAATGGCATCATAAGATTTTTGGGATGGGGGTTCCGGTAAGGGTTGAATATTTGGTTTTACGCGCATGTATTCACGCCACCGGTAATCTTCCAGCACTTGGCCCATCTCTGCAGTTTCACGATTGGAGAGTTTTTTGAGCAGACTATATTTGGCCCCGTAGGAAAGGGTAGGGTCTTCCTCTACCGATTTTTTCTTCACCAAAAACCGGGCAACGGTCTGCTGAAAATCCAATGCTTGGTCGGTACCCATAACCAGATAAGGTTGGTATTCCGCGGTAATATCAACCGCCTGTAAGCGGATATTTCTGTCAATTTGCAAAGCGTAATAGGTCTGTGCTTTAATGGGAGCGGTAGTTCCAAAAAATAGCATTCCCATCAAAAACACAAAAACGCCAAAGTTTCTGTTTTTCATTTTGTTAAGCTATTTGTTCTAAACGGTTACATCAATAAAAACAGCCTAAAATTAAATAACAAAAAAGGTGTTTGTCAAGTACTGAATTCTTAAAAATTCTTAAGAATTTGCTCTTCCGGGAGAATGCTTTTTACTAATCCCAAGCTATGTAGCGTTTCCTGTACTTTTTTTAGGGATGATGAGGGTAATTGTTTTTGGCTCCATTGGGTAATGGAAAGCCATTCCTGGATATCCTCCAATTGTTGTCCGTACTCATTGGCCAAGGTGCGGTCTATACTGGGAATTTGCTTGAACTCGAGTGTGTAATCGTTGATTACCTCCAAGATATGCTGGGCAGCACTGGGTTGTTCCGCTAAAAAACGGTCCGTGGCCGCAATAACAAAGCAGGGCCAAGGGGTAGGGCAGTCGCCCAAACGGCGAAAGGTACCATTATCCACCAAAGGTTTGGTGGTAAAATGCTCCCACATAAAATAATCGGCCGTGCCGGAAGTAAGGGCTTCTACGGCACCGCCAAGATTGTTAATGACTTCAAATTGTAACTGATCGGTGCTCCAGCCCTCATTTTGGGCGTTTACATACGCCATAAGGTGACTTCCGCTTCCAAACCGACTGATGGCAGCTTTTGCCGATTGAAGCTCGGAAATCGCTTTAAAATCGCTTTTTGAGCCCACATGAATACCCCATTGTAAGGGAGTAGCAATAAATTCTTGGATGATTTTTGCGGGATTACCTTCTGAAATGCTTTTGACCACCCCTTCGGTCAGGATAATGGCCAGATCGGCTTCCCCATCTTTCAGCATTTGGCACATTCTACCGGTACCTTCGGGCACATCGGTCCATTGCAGATCTATTCCTCGATCTTCGAACATGCGGTCCTCCATGGCCATATGCCATGGTAGATTAAAATGTTCCGGTACGCCTACAATTCTTACTTCTTTCATGCAAGTGGATTTAATCTATTTGCAAATTTAAGCTAATTTGACTCCTGAGAAAATGAAATACCACACCTAAAATATCGTATACGAAACTACTTATACATCTTTATTAATTGGTAGGTACGCTCACTTTTTCCTTTAGAAAACGATAAATCTCATATTGAGAACGGCACGGCTTTTTATTATTGCTGAAATAGGAGTTGCTTTCTTGAGCATCAACGTTTCTTGCTTTAACATTGTCATTTAATTGCAGCTTCAAAATATGTGATAGTTCCTTGAAAATTTCACTATCGTAAATTGGAGTAAGAACTTCTATTCTACGGTCAAGGTTTCGGGTCATCCAATCGGCTGAACCTGTATACATTTTTGGGTCACCGTTATTTTCGAACCAATAGATTCTGCCATGTTCCAGAAATCGGTCCACAATACTTGTAACTTGTATGTTTTTAGCCGCTTTTTCGTTGCCCATATGGAGAGAGCAAAATCCTCGAACTAACAACCGAACGGATACACCGGACTCCGCCGCTTCATAAATCTTAGCGATCATATCCTTGTCCTGAAGGCTGTTCATTTTAATTTTCATGCCTGCCGGGAGACCCGCCTTAGCATTTTTTACCTCCTGGTCTATCAATTGATAAAACTTGGTACGTGTTGAGAAAGGCGAAACCATTAAGTGCTTGGTGATAGGGGCGAGTCGTTTTCGTTCCAATACCTCAAAGACCTGTGCCAACTCCCCTGTAATTCTTGAATCGGCAGTAAAGAGTCCGTGGTCGGCATAAATCTTAGAGGTTTTACGATTAAAATTGCCAGTGCTGATATATGCGTAGCGCTGTAAGTTGTCTTCTTCCCGTCGCTCCACCATCATAATTTTGCTATGCACCTTAATTTCAAGGTCGCTGTGATGCACTTCGGCCCCATGTTCTTTGAGTTTTTTGCTCCATTCCAGATTGTTGGCTTCATCAAAACGGGCTTTGGGTTCTACGAACACCATTACCTTTTTTCCATTTTTAAGAGCCTTTAGTAACGCTAGTGCCAATTTGGAGTCCTTTGCAATACGGTATAGTGATATCTTTATGCTTTCTATAAGGCGGTCTACCGAAGCCTTTTCTATAAATTCCAATACGGGGTCAAATGAGTGATACGGAAAATGCACCATCTGATCGGCAAGGCGAATGGAGGCAAATATATCTTGACTGTGGCTTAAAACAGGATGGGGAAGGGGAGGCAGAGGTTTAAAATGGAGTTCCGGATTATTGGAGGGGTCCGGAAAGGACATAAAATCACTGTAATTATGATATTTTCCTCCCGGGAACATATCTACCTTGCCCAGACCCAAAATATTTCGAAGGGCTTTGCGGTCAGTTTCCGGCATACGAAAATCATAAAGTAGTCGGGTTGGCTGCCCTACTTTTCTCTGCGAAAGTGATTCTTCTATCTGGCGGGCAATGTCCCCGTCAAAATTATCCTCCCAATACAGTTCGGCATCACGTGAAAGTTTTACTTCAAATAAACATTGTATTTCCTTATTTTTAAATATATTATGTGACTCTTGTGCAATGATGTCATCTAGAAATGTGATAAAGTGTTTTTGGTCAGTTGCAGGGAGGGTCACAAACCTAGATACCTTGTCCGAAGGAATGGAAACGAAGCTAGAGCTGCCATCTGTAAACCGGAGGTAAAAGTACAAGGCGTTATTGGCCAAAAAGGGAATCTCCTCTTCAGAAACCGGTACAATTTCTAAATGTTCTTTTACTTCAGAATTAAAAAACATCCTTGCTTCTTGCTGTTGGTGTTTTGAAAATTCTTCTTTGGAAATCAAATGAATTCCATTATCCTGTAATTCTGGAATAATTTCATCCTTAAAAATACTTCCAAAGATTTCCTGTTGGGTTTCTACCCTGTTGATAATCTCCTTTAAGGTTTTGGTGGGGCGTAATTTCAATTTCTTGCGAATCTGCTTATCCACATTCTTTATCTGCCGCAATTTAGACACCCTTACCCGAAAGAATTCGTCCAGGTTAGATGAAAATATAGCTAAGAATTTAATGCGTTCATAAAGTGGATTACGCTTATCTTGGGCTTCTTGAAGTACACGCCCGTTAAAACTAAGCCAGCTTAGGTCTCGGTGTTGGTATAGTCTCTCTCTCATAGAAAGTCAAAAATAGGAAAAGAGAAAGCTTTTTGTTTAAAGGAATAGTTAAGGTGTTAACCTTGGGTAAGCTTTTCTAGGGTATAAATAATTAACTCTTCCACGCTTTTACCTGGTTTTTCACTGAATTGGCCCGTGGCTCTGTTCGCAAGAATACAATTCATGGAAACGGCCTTATGCCCTAAAAGTTTGGAGAGTGCGTAAATACCGGAAGTTTCCATTTCCAAGTTGGTGATTTGTCTGCCCTCGTGGACAAAGCTTCTTAATTTATCGTTTAGGGACGCGTCGCTCGTTTCCAAACGCAACTTTCTTCCCTGCGGACCATAAAACCCTATGTTGGTTACGGTAATACCTAATCGTATACGATTTGACAACAGTTTTTCTCCCAAATCTGCGTTATATGTAACCACATACGGACTTGATTTTTCAGCAGACCAATTGGCATGTTCCATAAAGGCTTTGGAAAATGCTTTGTCCAAGTGAGCTTCACCATCATAAAAATGCATGAGGCCATCGAAACCCATGGCCATTTCACTCATTAGAAAACTGTCCACCTCAATATCTGGCTGAATGGCGCCGGAAGTACCAATTCTAGCTATTTCCAAGCTGGTTTTGTTCTCCTTTAAGATGCGCCTTTCAAAATCAATGTTCACCAAGGCATCCAGCTCATTCAAAACAATATCGATATTGTCCGTACCAATTCCTGTGGAAATCACGGTCATTCGTTTTCCTTTAAAGCTTCCGGTATGGGTGTGAAATTCCCTTTTACCTTTTTTTACTTCAATGGTATCAAAATGTTTGGAAACGTCGGCAACACGATCCGGATCACCCACTGTAATAACGGTATGGGCAATGTCTTGGGGGAGGAGATTAAGATGGTAAATGCTTTTATCTGCATTTAAAATAAGCTCCGAAGGGCTTAATTGCATACTAAAGTTTTAAAATCCTTCTAGAATCGGTATTGTAGAGGTAATTGTATTTGAGCGCACCTCCCAGATATACATCCGTGTCCTGTATGCGGGCATAATAACTTGTTTGATTGTCCAGCACCTCTTTGCCCTTTTTGCTCAGTCTAACGGGGTTTAGAGCTGTGAATAGGGGTTTCATTCGAGTTAAGGCACGGTCATATTGTGAATTTCCAAAGCCTAAGAAGCCTTGGTTCTGCAAAATTTCCGAGATAAATTCCTTTTTGGATTTCGGCTTTTTGTTCGCCCCAATTTGGAGAATGTTGTTCTCCATGGCGTTCAAACCGTTCTTGATACTTGGAAAGCGCTGTAAATGCGTATGAAGGGCATCGGGCAGGTATTCAAATTGAAACTGGGAGAAATCGGAAAGGTTTTCCAAGCGAATGGGATTATCACTGCAATACAATTGCCAAACATAATCCGCATACTCAATATCATCCTGTGTAAGTTCAATTTTATTATTGTAAAGTTCCAATAGCTTTTCATCGCCAAGCTCCCCTAAACCATAATATTTACCGGAATTGTCCTCTTTTCCGCTACAGACCAAATATACTTGGGCATATTTTCGGTTGGCCTTTAACCAACTTAATACCGCAATCATGTTAATTTGACAAAAAAGATCGTACTCAAACCAGAGTACGATCTCATCTTGTTGTTTGTGGTTGCAAAGAGAACGGTATTCTTTTAATGTTTTTTCAATGAACCAAGATTTTGAAACTTTGTAATTTTTATTTAGGAATTCAAAGCGGGTTTTCCAGAAGGATTCGCTTCCAACGTTGGTCAATGTCTTGCCTTCACACAGCATTTCACGCCATGTAATAATATCTCCTTTTAACTTTAAGGATTTTAGTTTTTCCGTAAAGCTATCTCCATTGGTGATGTGTAAAAGAGAACTCATGAATTTTTGGTGGATTAGGGTTTGACGATTAAAAGTACTATTTAATCGAAAAAAACAAAAAATAATTAACAGAAATCACTAATCGCTGTCGTTTGTAACGTCAAAAATGAGGTAACGTAATTAACCTCCTACGCGTTTAACAGAAAAACCTTTTTCTTTAAGGATTTCCATGATCTTATCGCGGTAATCTCCTTGAATAATGATTTGCTCATTCTTAAAACTACCGCCCACACTTAATCTGGTCTTTATTTCCTTGGCCAATTTCTTAAAGTCGCTATCGGCACCGTTGTACCCTTCCAAAATGGTAATTGGTTTTCCCTTACGTTTTTCGTACTTACAGATAATGGGGTCATCTTGCAACCACACATCGCTTTTCTCCTGCGCTGTTGGTTCTTCTTCCGGCGGTTCGTGATCTGGAAAAAGGTTTTTTAATTGGTCTTTCAAATCCATAAGAATACTATCCTTTAATCAATCCCAATTCAATCAAGCGTTCGTGTAGAAATTCTCCAGCAGTGATATCCTCAAATTGTTTTGGGTTATCTTCATCAATACAATTGTCCAAGCAGTTTAACGGCATCTCACTAATGGGATGCATAAAAAACGGAATGGAATATCGGGAAGTGCCCCAAAGCTCCTTGGGCGGGTTGACCACCTGGTGAATGGTGGATTTTAACTTGTTATTGGAAAGTCTAGATAACATATCGCCCACATTGATCATTAACTGGTCCGGCCTGGCAATGGCGTCTACCCATTCGCCTTCATGGTTTTGAACCTGTAGCCCTCTGCCATGAGCACCCATTAATAAAGTAATAAGGTTAATGTCGCCATGAGCGGCCGCTCTTACCGCATTTTTAGGTTCTGTGGTGATAGGTGGGTAATGTATGGGACGAAGAATAGAATTTCCATTTTTGATATACGAATCAAAATAGGTTTCTTCTAAATCCAAATGAAGCGCCAGTGCCCGTAAAACGTATTGGGCCGTTTTTTCCAACATCTGGTAGGTTTCCTTCCCCACTTTATTGAATTCCGGTAATTCAGAGACCATCACATTGTCTGGATATTCTTCTTTTAGTTTCGGATTGTCCTCTACATACTGCCCAAAGTGCCAGAATTCCTTTAAATCCCCTTCTTTTCTACCTTTGGCGTGTTCCTTCCCAAAAGAGGTGTAGCCTCTTTGTCCGCCTATACCCTCAATTTCATATTTGTCCTTGGTTTCTTGCGGAAGGTCAAAAAATTTCTTGATTTCCGAATACAGGTTCTCAACCAACTCATCGGATAAAAAATGCCCGCTTAGGGCCACGAAACCTATATTTTCAAAAGCTGACCCTATTTCCTTGATAAACTTCTCTTTTCTCTCCGGATTTCCTGAAACAAAATCCTGTAAATCTACACTGGGTATGGCACTCATAGCGATTAAATTTTAGTGGAGCAAAGGTACTAAATATTGTAAATAAACTGTGACAGGTAATTTTAGCCGTGATATTCCTTTTTTCTACATTTATATAAAATTAGAAGACGTAATTGCCATATGGAATTTAGCAAGGAGGGAATTAGTAATCAAATGTTGGGACTGCTGTATGAGCGCATGCTTAAACCTCGAATGGTGGAGGAGCGCATGTTGGTTCTGTTGCGGCAGGGGAAAGTGAGCAAGTGGTTCAGCGGAATTGGGCAAGAAGCTATTTCTGTGGGCGTTGCCAGTGCGCTTACCAATGAGGAGTACATCCTTCCTATGCATCGAAATTTAGGTGTATTTACCACGAGGGATATTCCCTTATTCCGATTGTTTGCCCAATGGCAGGGAAAGGCAAGTGGTTTCACAAAAGGCAGGGACCGAAGTTTTCATTTTGGAACCCAAGAATATAAGATCATTGGGATGATTTCCCATTTGGGTCCGCAAATGGGCGTAGCCAATGGAATTGCCTTGGGATATTTGCTTAAAGGAGAAAAAAAAGTGACGGCTGTTTTTACAGGTGACGGTGGCACCAGCGAGGGCGATTTTCATGAGGCCCTTAATGTAGCTTCCGTATGGAATTTACCGGTCATATTCTGTATTGAAAATAACGGGTACGGATTATCTACTCCGGTTAATGAGCAATATGCTTGCAAACGATTATCCGATAAGGGTATTGGCTACGGGATAGAATCGTATACGATTAAAGGGAACAATATTCTGGAAATTTACCGGAGAATGAAGGACTTGGTGAAGTCTGTACGGAACAATCCAAGGCCCATCCTATTGGAGTTTGAGACTTTTAGAATGCGCGGACATGAAGAAGCGAGCGGTACTAAATATGTACCCGAAGATTTACTTGAGTCCTGGGCGGAGAAAGACCCCATAGAAAATTATGAACGCTTTTTAATTGCAGAAGGACTCTTGACCAAAGTTACTGTTCAAAAAATACGGACCGGAATCGAGAAAGAAATTAGTCAACATTTGAATTTGGCTTTCGAGGAGGGATCGATAGAAGTGAATACTGAGAAGGAGTTGGCAGACGTGTATCATCCGTTTCAGCAAGAGGAAATGGAGCCTGCTACCAAAACGGAGAACATACGTTTTGTAGATGCTGTTTCTGCCGGACTTAAGGAGTTGATGAAAAGGCATGATAATTTGGTGATCATGGGTCAGGATATTGCCGAATATGGTGGGGTTTTTAAAGTTACGGAGGATTTCGTAACCGAATTTGGTAAGGAAAGGGTGCGCAACACTCCTATTTGTGAGTCCGGAATTATTGAAGCTGCCATGGGCCTGTCCATTAATGGGATGAAAGCGGTGGTGGAAATGCAGTTTGCAGATTTTGTCTCTTCCGGCTTTAATCCGGTAGTAAATTATTTGGCAAAATCTCACTATCGATGGGGCGAACCGGCTGATGTGGTCATCCGCATGCCCTGCGGAGGCGATGTGGGTGCGGGTCCTTTTCACTCACAGACCAACGAAGCTTGGTTTACCAAGACTGCGGGTTTAAAGGTAGTGTACCCTGCTTTTCCCGCAGATGCCAAAGGCTTGTTGTCCACGGCCATAAACGACCCTAACCCAGTGCTGTTTTTTGAGCATAAGGCCCTATACCGTAGTGTGTATCAACAGGTGCCGGAAGGTTATTATACGTTGCCCTTTGGCAAGGCGGCCTTATTGAAGGAGGGGGCGGAGGTAACTATTGTATCCTACGGGGCGGGAGTGCATTGGGCTTTAAAAACTTTGGAAGAGAATCCTGGTATAGACGCGGACCTGATCGATTTGCGCACTTTGATGCCTCTGGATATGGAATCTATTTATTCATCCGTAGAAAAGACGGGAAAACTCATCATTCTGCAAGAGGACACTATTTTTGGGGGGATTGCCAGTGATATTTCGGCCATGGTCTCGGAAAACCGATTCGAATTTCTAGACGCTCCCATTAAAAGAGTGGCCAGTTTACAAACTCCCATACCTTTTGCAAAATCTCTGGAAGACAATTACTTACCTAAAAACCGATTTCTTGAAGAACTTCTTAAACTTGCGGCTTACTAGCAATTGAGCAAATATCTTATTTTTTAACATTCAGGTTTGCAGATTTATAGCTGCATCTTGCCATCATCTTAACGAGAGATTAACGAATACCACGCAACAAATGGCATTCTACTCTCGTATATACGATAACTAAAAACTAAATTTATGATGAAGAACAGCATTGTGCTGGGCGCACTATTTTTAATGTTGGCCTCCTGCTCCCTAAGCAAAGAAATTAGGGAACAAAGAGATACCATAAACGGTACTTGGATTTTGCAGGATGTTTCCTTTGAACAAGAAGGTGACTTTAAGGCAAAATTGTTCAATGATGCGGATGCCTTCTGTTTTGAGGGTAGTTCGTGGTACTTTTTTGAAAACAACAGTACGGGAAGCTATACCATTAATGGAAATTCTGGAGCCTGCCCAACGGGAACCCGAAATATTCGTTGGTCCGTTCAGGAAGACCCTTCCGGGGCCAATAGATTACAGTTCAAATACATTGACGAAAAGAAAAATGACCTTTATGGGCGTACCGGTTATGGTATGGATATCGTTTCTTTATCAAGTGGCAGTATGACCTTAAAATCCAATGTGAACGCCAATGGCGAAATGGTTTCTGTCATTTATTCTTTCAACAAACAATAAAATCAGATAATAGATGAAAAAGATTGCAATAAAATCAATTTATATATTCATGGCCATATCCATGGTCGTAGGTTGTAAAACTGTCCAGAACGCCAATAATAAGCAGAAAGGGGCTGTCATTGGTGCCGGAAGTGGTGCCGCTATTGGCGGTGTTATTGGAAATAACGTCGGTAGCGGCAACAATACCGTTCTCGGAGCCATTTTAGGGGCTGCCGTTGGTGGTGTTGCTGGAGGTTATATAGGTGACCGAATGGATAGACAGGCCGAGCGTATTGAAGAAGAAATTCCTGGAGCGAAAGTTACCCGAGTAGGCGAAGGAATTAACGTTACCTTCAATGAGGATGCAGGCGTCTATTTTGATACGAACAAATCTGAAGTAAAGGGAACATCTGTAACTACCTTGAACAGTTTGGCCGAAATTTTAAAGGAATATCCTAAATCCAATGTGTTGGTGGAAGGACATACAGATAGTGCCGGACCGGACGATTATAATATGACCCTTTCAAAATCGAGGGCAACTTCGGTGAGCAATTATTTGAAATCCCAGGGAATTGATGCGAGTAGATTGACCACCAAGTGGTATGGAGAAAATCAGCCCGTAGCCGATAACGAAACCAAAGAAGGTAAAGCTAAAAACAGACGTGTGGAATTGGCCATTGTGGCTAGTGAGGCACTCAAACAAGAAGCTAAGCAGCAAGTAAAAGGATAAAGGAATTTTGAAAAAGAGAAATTCAACCATGAATCCCGTTCAGTTTTTTGATCGGGATTCTTTTTTTTAATGTGTATCTTCCAAAAGTGAAACACGATTATGATGTGGTAGTGGTGGGCGGTGGTCTTGCGGGACTCACAGCCGCCATTCATTTAAGTTTAGAAGGGGTTTCTGTCTTGGTATTGGAGAAAAATACCTATCCGCATCACAAAGTATGCGGGGAATATGTTTCCAATGAGGTGCTTCCCTACCTTCAAAAATTGGGAGTTTCATTGCAAGGAGCCGGTGCACCAGCTATTTCAAAATTTCAATTGAGCCAAGTGAATGGTAAGGTATTGGAGGCCGAATTGCCCTTAGGCGGATTTGGGGTTAGTCGCTATGCTTTTGATGAACTGTTGTACAAAAGAGCTTTGGAGGTTGGGGTAGAAATTCAATTCGAGAAAGTTACGGGTATTTTATTCAAAGAATCTAGTTTTGAGGTAGTTATATCGAATGGTGAAAAATTTACTTCAAGGGTGGTCTTGGGTGCTTACGGAAAGCGTAGTACTTTGGATAAGAAGTTGAATCGCGATTTTATTACTGAAAAATCGGCATGGGTAGCGGTCAAAAATCATTATAAATGGGATGTCTTTCCCGATGACGTAGTGGCCCTGCATAATTTTCATGGAGGGTATGGCGGACTATCCAAAACGGAGTCCGGAGAGGTCAATTTTTGCTATATGGCGCATTACCATAGTTTTCAGAAGTTTAGGAAGGTAGAAGATTTTAATGAGCAAATCATTGCTAAGAACAAATTTTTAAAAGTCTTTTTGCAAGAAGCAGAACCCGTTTTTGAGCAACCGTTGACCATTGCACAAATTTCATTCAGGCCAAAGAAAGCCGTTGAAGACCATGTGTTGATGATCGGTGATACTGCAGGACTCATACACCCTCTTTGTGGTAATGGAATGGCAATGGCCATACACAGTGCAAAAATTGCTTCGGAACTGGTAGTGCCCTATTTAAAATCCGGGCAAGAAAATAGAAGTCGGTTGGAAAAAAATTACCAACAGGAATGGAAAAGGGCATTTAAAACACGTTTGTATTGGGGCAGGCAATTACAGCGCATACTTCTAAGGCCTGCATTGTCCAATTCTATAATGTCGTTAGTGGGCAAAAGCCCCAAGCTTTTGAAAGCTACAATAGCTGCTACCCATGGTAAACCTCTTCTATAATGTTTGAGTTTGTAACTAGATACCAAGGATTGGAGTTGATGGATGCTCCCGATGTGCCCAAAAAAGAGTTGGAGGCTACTTTTTCGGATATCAACCTGGTGAATCGCCTACTGGGGGGATTTAAGTCAACGTTACAGGTGCTAGATACTATATTTAAAAGAAATATGAGAGAATCATATACGATTTTAGATGTGGGTTGTGGTGATGGGGAAATGCTAAGAAGAGTGGTAAAGTGGGCAAGAGATCACAGTGTTCAGCTTAAATGTTACGGGGTAGATTTAAATCCGGTTAGCTTGGAACTAGCGCAAGAGAAATCCCGTTCTTACCCAGAGATTACCTATTTAAACCGGAACGTTAATGATTGGGATGCTAACGATATGCCCGTAGATATAATTTTGTGCACACTAACGCTTCACCATATAGAAGATGCGCAACAAAAGCAATTCTTGAACACGCTTCAGGAATTGTCACGTAGGGCGGTAATCATCAATGATTTGCAAAGAAGTAAGCTTGCCTATGTGTTATTTGGTTGGTTTAGCACTATTTTTATGAAGACGAAGATGGCCAAGCATGATGGAAAGGTATCCATTAGGAGAGGTTTTGTTAAGCAGGATTTAAGGAAACTTGCGGAATCGCTGCCTCAAGCAAATCATGCCATTAGCTGGCAATGGGCCTTTAGATATATTTGGGTCATAAGGCCTAAAAGAAACGTATACGATTTATGAATGAAGTAAGGGTTGCCGGGGTTTCTAAGGAACTTCCGGAGTATAGCCGAAATACAAAAGATATTATCCCCTTAGTCGAATCCTGGCTTCAAGGTCAAGACGAGCGGTTTAGGCGAAAAGTGATTAAAATTTTTGAGGGAGCAGCGGTAGATACCCGCTACAGTATCATGAGTCCCGATGAGGTTTTTACCGCCACTTCTTTTGAGGAAAAGAATGCTATTTACGTTAGGGAAAGTAAAAAACTGGGTACTGAGGTGCTTAGAAAAGCCTTGCTTCAACAAGAATGGGAGGCTTCTTCTTTGGATTATATCATTACCGTTAGCTGTACGGGAATTATGATTCCTTCCTTGGACGCCTTTTTAATTGAAGCGTTGGGGCTTCGCCAGGATGTGGTGCGCCTTCCGGTTACGGAGATGGGCTGCGCGGCAGGAGTATCGGGTATGATATACGCCTATAACTTTCTCAAATCAAACCCTGGAAAGCGAGTTGCCGTGGTAGCGGTAGAAAGTCCAACGGCAACCTTTCAGCTGAATGATTTTTCCATGGCCAATATGGTTAGCGCTGCTATTTTTGGGGATGGGGCGGCCTGTGTTTTATTGTCCTCAGAAGAAAATGCCTCCGGGCCCAAAATTCTGGGGGCTGAAATGTACCATTTTGAAAATGCCACCCATATGATGGGTTTTGATCTCACCAATGGCGGATTAAAAATGGTATTGGATATTGAAGTGCCCCATGTTATCCAGGAGCACTTTCCAAAAATCATTCATCCGTTTTTGGAGAAATTTGGGTCTAATATCAAAAAAGTGAATCACTTTATTTTTCATCCGGGAGGAAAGAAAATAGTGCAGACCGTAGAACAATTATTTGGGGAAATGGACAAAAATGTGGACGATACGAAAGAGGTTTTGCGGCAATTTGGTAATATGAGCAGTGCAACGGTGCTTTACGTATTGGAGCGTTTTATGCAGCGCAATTTGAAACAAGGGGAGCAAGGGTTAATGCTGAGTTTTGGTCCGGGATTCTCGGGACAAAGAATATTGTTGGAATGGTAAATGCCTCATAAGTCATGAAGAATCTAACAAAAAAACAATGGGCGCTTATTCTAGGTGGTAGTAGTGGATTGGGCTTGGCTACAGCAAAAAAACTGGCCGCGAACGGCTATTCCATTTTTATTATTCATAGAGATAGGAGAGCTGATTTAGAAGAGGTTAAATTTAATTTTCAAGAAATTACTTCAAGTGGTGTGGATTTGGTTTCGTACAATGTAGATTTGGTTAAAACGGATAAACGTCAGCAGGTGCTAAAGGAAATCAAAACTAAATTAGGAGCCCAAGGAAAATTAAAAGTATTGGTTCATAGTATTGCCAAAGGAAATTTAAAACCTATGAACTCCCAAACCGAAAAGGAACTGGAGAATGTAGATTTCCAAATAACCCTTAATGCCATGGCTATTAGTTTGTACGATTGGACAAAGGATTTAATAAAGGTAGATTTGTTTTCAAAAGATGCTCGAATCATTTCCTTTACTAGCGAAGGAAATTCTAGGGCCTGGGAAGGCTATGCGGCCGTTTCGGCAGCAAAGGCCACCTTGGAGTCCTTAACTAGAAATATGGCGTTGGAGTTTGCTTCTTTAGGATTAAAGGTGAACTGTATACAGGCTGGGGTTACCGAAACCAAATCCTTTAAAATGATACCTGGTCATAAACGTATTAAGGAAAATGCCCTACAACGGAATCCCCAAGGTCGGCTAACTTCTCCTGAGGACGTGGCCAATGTGGTGTATCTTTTAACTACCCCGGAGGCCCAATGGATAACGGGATCTGTTATCAAGGTGGATGGGGGCGAAAGTCTACGATAAATTATCTTTTATGACCTGGCAGCATCTAATTGAGCAACTTCCATATTCTAAGCCCTTCTTGTTCGTTGATCAACTGTTACATGTGAATGAGGATGGGGTGAAAGGTGAATATACATTTCCAGAGGATTCCTTTTTTTATCAAGGACATTTTAAAAACTATCCAGTGACCCCGGGGGTCATTCTTACGGAATGTTGCGCGCAGATTGGTGTGGTTTCCTTGGGGTTATACTTACTGCAAAGAGAACAGGAGTTAGAGGGTAAATCCTCTTTTAAAATAGGGATGAGCAGTAGTGAGATGGAATTTTTAATACCTGTTTTACCTGGTGAGAAGGTTTCAGTGGTATCGCGCAAACACTATTTTAGATTTCATAAATTAAAATGTGAGGTTAAAATGTATAATTCTGATAATCAATTAGTTTGTAAAGGTTTGATTGCAGGGATGCTTAAAGTGGATTCTAATGGGGAGTAGAGTGGTGGTTACAGGTTTGGGGGTTTGTGCTCCCAATGGAGTGGGACTCAATTCTTTTTACGAATCTATGCAAATGGGTGTAAGTGGGATTAGGCATTTTCCGGAACTGGAAGAATTAAATTTTGGATGTCAGGTAGCAGGTGCTCCGCAAATTTCTCAGGAACAACTTCATTCTTATTTTACATCCTTGGAGCAACGAGGTCTTAAGGCCACAGGAATCATATATGGTGTCATGGCCGGTTTGGATGCTTGGAAGGATGCCGCGTTACCACTAGCGGCAGAAAATACTCCGGATTGGGATAGTGGTATTGTTTTCGGTTCCGGTACCTTGGGAGTCGCCAAGTTCAATGAAGCCATGAACTTAGTGGATGTAGGTAACGTGCGTCGTTTAGGGAGTACTACCGTTATTCAGACTATGGCCAGCGGTGTGAGCGCCTATTTGGGTGGTAAAATAGGGTGTGGAAATCAAGTAACTACGAATTCTTCGGCATGTACTACCGGCACGGAAGCTTTATTGATGGGGTATGATCGAATTAAAAACGGACAAGCAGAACGAATGTTGGTTGGGAGTTGCAGTGATAGCGGACCTTATGTCTGGGGTGGCTTTGATGCCATGCGTATTCTTCCGAGAAACTTTAATGACCGACCGGAAAGTGCCAGCAGGCCTATGAGTGCTTCGGCGCAGGGGTTTGTTCCCGGAAGCGGGGCAGGTGCCTTGGTTTTGGAATCCTTGGATAGTGCCAAGGCAAGGGGAGCAAACATTTATGCGGAAGTTTTAGGCGGTAATATCAATAGTGGAGGTCAAAGAGGTGGAGGTACCATGACCGCTCCCAATAGTGAATCGGTACAACGATGCATTCTGTCGGCATTGGAAAATAGTAAGGTACAGGCCTCAGAGGTAGATGTCGTCAATGGACATTTAACGGCGACCTCCAAAGATGCTTTGGAAATTGAAAATTGGAGTAGGGCCCTCAAGCGAAAAGGTGGTAATTTTCCTCTTATCAATTCGTTTAAAGGGCATTTTGGCCATTGCCTTTCCGCAGCCGGAAGTATTGAGCTGGTAGCTTGTGTTTTGCAATTAAAGGAGCAAATGGTTTTCGGAAATCTCAATTGTGAAGATTTGCATCCGGAAATAGATAAAATCATTTCTAGTGACTGTGTACCACATAAATCAATGAAGACGGATTTTCAAGTTTTAGCAAAAGCAAGCTTCGGCTTTGGCGATGTAAATGCTTGTGCTATTTTTAGAACGTATTAAAATTACTGGTAAATGGATGAACATACTAAATACGATAAATTAAAAAATATCATAAAAACGTATCTGCCTGAAGACGTTTCGGTTAATGATATTGAAATGAACAGTCACTTTATAAACGGCCTGAATATTAATTCCGCCAACTTAGTAGATATTGTTCTCGATGTCGAGGACGAATTTGATATTATGCTAGAAAACGAGGACATGGATAAAATGCAGACCGTAGAAGATGCCATTCAGATAATCAACACCAAATTGGCCTAATCCATGAAGGAATTTTTACGCTGGGGCAAAGCCAAGTTGCAAGTAGATTATCGTCTTCTAATAATATATTGTGTGCTATATTTTCTATGGGGGCTTGCTATGAACTGGTTTGGTGCCACGGTAGAAATTGCCCAATTCACCTACTGGTGGCAGGTCATAACTTGTTATGTTTTATATATGGTTCCAATCTCACTTTTGTTGAGAGGGCTTCCTTTTCATATGCAGTATGCGTACGGACTAATTGCAATGGGAGTGTTGGAGTTTGCAGGTTATGGCTTGCAAACCTCGTACGCCTATCCCAATAACTTATTGGACCAGTTTTTTGGTATCCGAAATTTTTCCTTGGGAATGGCGCTTTTCTTCGCCTTGTATTTTCCTGCAGGAAATTGGGCAGTTGCTAAAATTTATCAGGCTCTATTTAAAAAGGTTGCTTAGAAGCTTACTCTTCTGCCGAAATTACTTCTTCATCCTCTTTTTGAGGAATGGCCAAGGAGGCAATTATTCCCGCTAACAAAGAAACGGTGATTACGGTAAGGGAAACCCACTCCGGTAACTCAATGTTGTGGGAGAATAACATCTTAAGCCCTACAAAGGCAAGTATGACTACCAAGCTGTAGTTGATGTACCTGAATTTCTCCAGCATTCTCGAGATAAGGAAATACATGGAGCGCAAACCTAAAATTGCCAAGATATTGGAACTGAAAACGATAAATGGGTCGGCCGTAATGGCCAAAATTGCCGGAATGCTATCCAAGGCAAAAAGAACATCGGTCAACTCAATAACAATAAGGGCCATAAACAAGGGGGTAGCCGCCCGTACGCCCATTCTCTTTACAAAAAAATCATGCCCTTGAATTTGATGCGTAACCGGAAACACCTTCTTTACCTGCCTAAAGATCCATGATTTTTTTGGGTCAAACTCGCTATCATCGGATTTCAGCATCTTATAGGCCGTATAAAGCAAAAAGACCCCAAAAACATATATAATCCACTCGAATTTTGATATCAAGGCTACACCAAAGACAATCATTAAACCCCTAAAAATAATGGCCCCCAGTATCCCCCAGAACAATACCCTATGTTGATATATAGGGGGAATATTAAAAGAGGTGAAAATGACGGCAATAACAAAGACGTTGTCTATACTTAAGGATAGTTCTATGAGATAGCCCGTAACATATTTTAAAACGGCATTGTTGGGGGTAAGATTTGTGGGGTTTTCTACCATTCCGCTTGAAAAGAGCCAATAAATGACCCCACTAAAACCAAGTGCGACGGTAACCCACACGGCCGTCCATATTCCTGCTTCCTTACTCTTGATTACATGGTCGTTTTTATTAAAAACTCCAAGGTCCAATGCCAAAAAGACCACGACCAGTGCAATAAACAAAATCCATACCCACATACACTTGAATTTTAAGCCGCGAAGTTAACTAAAATCCCCATTTAAGTTGATGCAAATAGTTTCTAGATAGACGCAAAAAGTATGAATGCTTTAACATCAAAAAATGAATGTGTAGCGTTAACCTACTTGTTTTTTCAAAGCTATATTGGACATTATCATTTAAAAATAAATTAGCTATGACAGAATATGAACAAATAGCATTGGATAAAATTGCCGACCACGAGCACGAAATCTATGCGCTACTAAAGCAACGATATAGTCCTAGGGTTTTTTCTGAAGAGCCTATAGGAAAACAAGATATGAAACAATTGTTTGAAGCCGCTAGGTGGGCAGCAAGTTGCAACAATTGGCAACCGTGGAGGTTTATATATGGGTTTAAGGGCGAAGATGGATACGATAAGATTTACGATTGCCTAGATGAGTTCAATCAGAGTTGGGCAGACAATGCACCTGTACTCATGTTAACTGCCTATAAAGAAAAGACCCCAGATGGCAAGGATAACTTTCATGCCCTGCACGATTTGGGCCTTGCTATGGGAAACATGACCGTACAAGCACAGTATAAGGGAATAGCCCTGCACCACATGGCTGGCTTTGACTGGAAAAAGGCGCAAGAAGTATTTGATGTACCGGAAGGCTATCACTTTTCCACGGCCGTGGCCATTGGATATTTTGGGGGTGAACTCGAAAAACTACCGGAAGACCTTCAAGAACAGGAACAGAGTGAGCGCGAAAGAATTCCACAGACGGATTTTGCCTTTGAGAATAATTGGAACGCTAAAGTATAGATGATGAAAAGGAATTCAACATTTTGGGCACTGATGATATCCGGTTTTGGACTGGTTACTAGTTTACGAGGACAGGACATCTATTTTCAGGAGGGGAACAAAAGCAGCGAAACATGGGCCAAGACGCTCACGCAAGCGTACCAACCAGAATTGGTTATGGACGGTAAACAAATTTTGCAATTTCAGCAAAAGTTAGAGGAGTTTCTCATCAGGGAGAATAAAATTCAAAAAGCGAATATGACCCCTGAGGATAAAATGGCTTTGTTATCAGAACTGGCCCGTCAACAACGCGCAGAAATGTCGAACATCCTTACAAAACCGCAATTGAGAAAATATAGAAAGGTACGAAATGAAATACAACCCATAGCGGTGGTTGTAGATACCTTAAATCACTAAAATAAAATTCATAATATATGTTAATACCAAGAAAAGAAGTACCCCAAATAGAACTGAATTTAATAAATGGTACACGTTGGAGCTTACAGGCCCAAGAAAGCGAAAGCTTTACCATGATGGTCTTTTACAGAGGAATTCATTGTCCTGTTTGTAAAAAGCAATTGGAAGAATTGGCCGGCAAGTTGGATGAGTTTAGCAAGCGCGGTGTTAATGTTGTAGCTATAAGTAGTAATACCGAAGAGCTAGCTAAAAAAACAGCCGAAAAGTGGGATATTCCAGAGTTACCATTGGCTTACGGACTCACAATCAGTCAGGCAAGAGAGTGGGGATTGTACGTTTCAAACGGAATTAGCGATAAAGAACCGGACCAATTTACCGAGCCAGGGCTTTTCTTTGTAAAACCGGATAATACCCTGTACGCGGCGTCTATACAAACCATGCCCTTTGCGAGACCGGGTTTTGATGATATTCTTAACATGGTTGACTACGTCACCAAAAATGATTATCCTGCAAGGGGCGAGGCGGAAGTGGCCATGATAACTGAAATGGCGTAGGACAGAAATTAATTAATTTTAAAAGAGAGAACAAAATGAAAATTGGAATTATAGGAAGTGGAAAAATTGGAGGAACCTTGGGCAAACATTGGTCCAAGGCAGGTCATGAAGTCCTGTTCAGTTCCAGACATCCCAATGAACTAAATGATATGGCTCGCGAAAGCGGGAAGAATGCCAAAGCGGTAAGTGTGGCGGAAGCCTTTGAGGCCAATGCGGATGTTTACCTTTTAGCAACCCCATTTAAGGCTATAAACGAAACTGCAGAAGTTTTTGCCGGGGAGTATGGCAATAAAGTAATCATTGATGCCACCAATCCTTATCCGGAAAGGGATGGGGAGGTTGCCCAAGAAGTTAGGGACAATAACCGAAATGCATCTGAGTATACGGCCTTAAAATTCAACACTGCCGTTACCGCGAAGGCTTTTAATACCATACATCATAAGGACTTAAAGAATAGAGCCTTTGATGAGGCTAATCCTATGGCAGTACCTTTTGCTGCACAAGATGCCAAAAGCAGAGAAGTGACGGAACAATTAATTTCAGATATTGGGTTCGTCCCTCTATATGTGGGGGATTTGGGAGCCACCAATGTGATGGAAGTTGACGAAAAACTATATGGTGTAAGTACGGACGAGCAAGAAATGCGTTCACTTTTACAAATGTCCTAGAAATTAAGAACAATGGTAACATCCACTTCATTTTCTTCCCGTTCATCTTTAATTTGAATGCCGAAATCTGAAGTGAATAAGGATGCCAAACCTATAAGCCGATTATCTTTACGGGTAAACGTGAAGGTAATCGGTTTAGTTTTTCCTTTGAGGGTTAGATTTCCGGTCACTTGAAAGGTATCCACCATATTTCCGGAAATTTTGGTACTTTTAAAAAGAATGGACGGATAGGCGTCGGCATCAAAATATTTTCCGCCTTTAAGTGACCAATCCCGTATAAAATTACCTGTTTTCAGTGTTTCGACCTGCACGGAGCCTGAAAATTTACTTTCAGTAAGATTTCCCAAATCGATTATAGAACTGGAGTTAAAACCTCCAATGCTTCCTTTTACATCCTTTGATGTGAAGTGAAAGGTAATTTCGGCAGATTGCACACGTATCTCCTGGCCCCAAAGGGATGGTTGACAGCCGATAAGAACGAAAAGGATAACGAGAAAACGTTTCATTGGATCGTTGGTTTATTCAAAGATAGAAGAATAATTGGTCGGTTTATCGATTTGTTTTGCAGTTCACCCAGCAAACATACGATAGAAAAGACCTATTGATAAATTAGCTCTAGAGACTATATGAAAACCCCTATGAGAAAATTATTTTTTAAGGGTATGTGCCTAGTTTTGGCATGTACTGCTGGCACTGCTGCCTTACAGGCACAGGAAAGTTACAAGAAAAAGCACGAGGTAACCAAGTATACAGTAATGGAACGCTTTGAGCCGGAAATGATCTTAAGCCCTCAAGAGCGCATTCAATTAAAGGAAAATAGAGTCGCTGAAATAGAACAAACCCGTACCATTGTGGATACCTTGGATATTTCCGAAAGAAAGAGGGAGCGCTTGCTTCAAGATATTATAGACCAGCCTTATTCCAGCCGTTTGTCCAAAACCATGGCCAAATTGGAGTTTGAGGATGAGGAATAACCAACAACACGAAAAAGCCACTTGAAAAGGTGGCTTTTTTATTTAGGTGGTCTTCGTTTTTATATTAGATAAAGGATTCACCTTTGGTGGTAGACGAAGTTGTAGGCTCTTCTCCCATATTTTTTTTCTCCAACCCTGCAGAATCTACTCCAAAGAACTGTAATACCTCTGAGCGGCTAGTAACTTGTTTAAAAGTCTTGCCTTTAATCGCTATGGGGTTTTGTAACAATTCAGGATTGTTGTCAATAAGTTTCAACCAATCGTCTGTATCAAAAGAATCACTATTCTCTATGTCCAGCGTTTCGGTGTTTTCCAAACTAAAAAGCTCCCCCAAGTCCTTCCCAACGCCATCGGCCAAGGTTACCCACATGGCATGACCGAGCTTGGTTTCGGCAATATCAATACTCCTTAAATCATCACCTACACCCTGCACATAGCCCAAAACCTGTTTTCCTAGGTGGGACTTGGAGCTGTACACCAAGGTCAGTAAGTTTTCATCTGTGCTTATAACGCTCATATCATCCATAATTTAGTGACTTTTCAATTTTTCCTTTCGTTTCTTCAATTGTCTTTCTAAATCGGATACGGACTCCCGAATAGAGGCTTCGAAATTCTCGTTGCTGGCCTCTGCAAAAAGTCTAGGTCCCGGAGCACTTAGTCGTATATTACAGATAAGCCCTGTCTCTGGACTTGAGGTATTCTCCTGTTTAAAAAATACATCGGCACGTACCAGAAAGTCATACCGTTCAAAAAGTTTATTAATTTTATCGGTGGCCAATTCTTCCAATCGGTCACTAGCAGTTACATTGTCGTATTCAAAATTTATTTCCATACTGCAAGTTAGGTACAGTATAAGGGCTAGGAGTGTTCAAATAATAAATTTATTGCCACATCGAAAATATAGGACTGTTAGAATATGTTAAACTCTGAATTTTAAACATCTAACTAAATCGTTGTAGTCGTATTTTTTGTAACTTTAAGAAGTTCCCTTGTTAAAATCCTACTATTCTCAACTCTAAATCTTAAACGCTATGGAAAAATTTAAGCAAAATCGCTACCTCAACTGGGAATCGGAAAATAAGGACGCCCTGTTGTTACGTTTAGAACGTGATCAGCGCAATCTTCTTCAATTACGTGTACAGCTTAACTCGTATCGTTCAGAGCCCAATACCTATACGTTATTTGAACGTCTCAACCAACTCCGCAAGGCTATGGACCTCTGCAATAGAAACAACAAAGAGGTTATAGCAGCTCTTAAAGGCGAAAAAATACCGCATAGTGCTTATGTGGCACAGGCAAAGAAACAATTGAGCACGTTTAGGCAATTGCAATCGCATGTGGAGGAATATCTTACCAAATGCTCCGCTTACAAGGTTCCCATCTTGTAATATAACTTGTTCTTTTTTAAGGTGTTATTAAAATTTGCCCTCAGAATGATGCATATTGGTAAAATTGATGTGAAATTTGGGTTAAATCGTTCTACTTTGTAGGAAATATGATATTTTGAAGCGTAATTTTGCAGTATCAATTAAGTAACGGGGGTAACTTATGTCAATTAAAAATGAATTCACTCTAGAATCTTCTCGCATAAAGGATAGAAATGTGCAATTAAGGTGTTTGGACCGCAACCAACGCGATATCAAACAATTTAATGAGAAGTTGGCTTCTTATCTCAGCGAACCAAAAACACCCTTGCAATTTCAAAAGTTTACGGAATTAAAGAACGATGCTCGAGAGCTGCAAAATGAAAATGAAGTGATACTGGCAGATATACGGAATCAAGTAGATGTTAGTTCTCAAAGTGCTCTATTACTCTCCAAACATTTACGGCGCTTTCAGGAGTTTGCCAAAAAGGTAGTGGGCTATCTATCGGATGTTAAAATGGAACGGAGTTTAGGAACTTCCTAAGTACCAATTCCATTTCCTGAATAAATACCTTACCAATATTTCCTTATTAACAAATAACGTTTGAGTTAATTTTAATTACGCAAATGTTAAAAAAATGTTGCAACTGCATGATTATTGTGTTAAGTTTAACAGGATATTAAAGGACCGGAAGACTTTATCGGTCTCTAACTCTTAACACAGTAACATTGTATGAAAAACACATTTTTTAAATCAAGTCGTTTACTGGCTTGTACATGCTTAATTAGTGCCGGCGTACTTAGTTCTTGTACGCAAGACAGCGTATCACCAGATACGGATAAACCAGAGGTTTCAATTATAGAGACTACAGATGATGGAGCCAAAGAAGATATTGTTTTTGCCTTAAAATCAGCCCCTTCAGACCCCATTATCATCGATGACCTCGGGTCGGATGCCTTAAAAACTACGGAGGCACCTGGCGTGGATAGGGGGCGCTTTAACATTACCCTTAAATATTTATTACCACCAACGGAAAGGCAAGTAGAAGTTTTTGAAGCTGCAGCCGCCCGCTGGGAACGTATCATTATTAAGGACGAACCTTCTTTTATAGGTACGTTACCCTCAGCTTTCGAAGGTTTTCCACCGCTTGTAGATGAGGGAGTGGTTGATGATATTATCATCGAGGTAGCTTTGGCACCTATTGATGGTCCAGGTCAGGTTTTGGGACAGGCGGGCCCGCAATTTGTTCGTACGGACGATTTTCTTACTCTTTCAGGGGTGATGTTCTTTGATGTGGACGATTTGGATTTCTTAGAAGAATTGGACCTATTCGAGGAAGTTATTGTACATGAGATGGGACACGTTTTAGGTATAGGTACCCTTTGGAACGTAGCTCCTTTTGGTTTTGATAGAACCTTACGTGGTGGCCCTGATAGCAATCCTTACTTCTTAGGTAAAAAAGCCAATGTATTCTGGAATGCGGAAGGTGGAACTCTAGAATTACCTGTTGAAGGCGATTTTGGACCGGGTACCGCTTTAGGACATTGGGATGAAGAAGCTTTGGATAATGAGCTGATGACTGGTTTCCTTAATTTGGGAGAAAATCCTTTAAGCCGTATTACCGCCGGGTCCATGAAAGATCTTGGTTATGGGTCGGCTTCAGTAGGCGAATCCTATGATTTACCCAAAGGGACCCCAGGGGTAGCCGCCAAGGGAACTGCACCTGGAGACGGTATACATATTGGTAGCATGGAGACGTTATTATCTCCGGTAGGTTTTGTCAATATGAAAAAATAAGAAAATTCAGTTCTCCCTATTTTGGGGAATTGAAATAAGAAAAAAGCCTGTAGTTCTCCAAAATGAGAACTACAGGCTTTTTAAATGGAAAATAAATAGTAAATTGAAATGGTTAAATATCTTTATATAGCTACATGAAGAAACCCACCTTATCTCAGCTAGAAAAAGACCAGATTATAGAACGCCAAGTGCGTTTTCAAGAATTATTGATTAGTATTTCTACCACTTACATCAACTCGGATTTAACTGATATTGATCAACTGATCAATCGTTCGCTAAAACAAATTGGGGAGTTTGTGGAATCTGACAGGAGTTATATTTTTTCCTATGATTTAGAAAATAATACTACGTCCAACACCTATGAGTGGTGTTCAGAAGGGATTACCCCTGAAATAGAGAATCTTCAAAATATTCCAGTAGATTTTATACCCCAGTGGTTAGAGGCCCACCGAGCTGGAAAGGCCTTTTTTGTTGAGGATGTAAGTGAACTTCCAGAAGACGGGGAACAAGGACTTAGGGCCATTCTAGAACCTCAAGGAATAAAAAGCCTCATTACCATTCCAAAAATCAAGAACAATGAACTTATTGGGTTTATAGGCTTTGATTCCGTTCGCCAAATAAACAAGTACAATGACAATGAGAAGGAGATTCTCTTTGTTTATGCCAATATGCTCGTAAATGTCATTCAACGTAAGGAGCAGGAGGCAAAAATTAAGGAGCAAGAAGCTAAAAAGGAAGAGTTGCTTCAGCATTTATCCAAGCAAAACGAAGCTTTGAATGACTATGCCCATATGGTATCCCATGATTTAAAGGCTCCTTTGATCGGTATTCATACCCTAATTGGTTGGTTTTTGGAAGATCATAAGGAACGATTGAATGAAGGTCAAATGCAAACGATGAACGAGGTCTTATACCACGTGGAAAAAATGGATAGTTTGATCAAGGGAATTTTGGATTATTCCACTGTGGGCCTCATGGAGTCCGAGAACAGTTGGGTAGATACCAACCAGCTTATGACAGAAATTCTACAGACCACCATGGTTCCTGATGCGGTGGATATCCAGATCCAAGAGGACCTTCCAAAGTTGTACGGAAACACCTGGCGTTTTAAACAGTTGTTTCAAAACCTACTACAGAATGCCCTTAAGTATTGTGATAAAGAGGAGAGTAGGGTAACGGTTTGTTACACCGATAAGGCAGATGCTTATGAATTTTTTGTGGAGGACAACGGTAGGGGCATCAACCCCATTTACTTTGACCGCATTTTCAAGATATTTACCAAATTGGACAATACGGCTAGCTCTTCGGGCATTGGTCTTTCCATCGTTAAAAAGATTGTCACCTACTATCAAGGTGAAATCTGGTTGGAAAGTGAGGAGGGTAAGGGTACCACCTTCTATTTTAGCCTACCAAAAGAAGTGGTGGCCAAAGAAGGGTAGTAGATTAACTGTAAAGAATTAAAAATACGCCTGCTAAAATCCCGAAAAGGGGTACCAATTTCTTGCGCTTGTTCTGTTCCTTAAAAAGAATCCCACCCAACAGAACGGCTATTAAAATCTGACTTCTTTTAATGGCCGAAAGTAGCATGATCAAGGCTTCCGGGTCCTGTAGGGCCCTAAAATAGAAATAGTCCGCCAATTGCAAAAGAATACCCACCAAAGGAATGGACCACCGCCAACTAAAGCCTTTGCGTACCGCTTCGCTTTTCCTTCTTTTATAAAGAACAATGACCAGAATTATCAGCATAGTATAGGTACAGAACCAAAATTGTAGGGTAGAAGGGGTGAGGGTCAGGTTCTGAATCAAAAACTTATCATACAATCCGCTGCTAGCACCCAAAAAAGTAGCCGCTACAATGGCATAGATCCATTTATTGCTTTTAAAATGGATACCCTCTTTCTTTCCGATTCGGGAATACAGAAAAACCGAAATAATTATCAGAAAAAAGCCGGTCCATTGAGCAACGTTCGGTCGCTCCTGATAAATAAGTAAGGCACCAATGAAGGTGAAGAACGGACCTGCAGACCGTATGGGCGTAACAATGGTTATGGGCAAGTGTTTTAAGGCTTGATAGGCAAGTACCCAAGACGTGGCCATAATGGCAGACTTGATTAAGATAAAGCCGTGATCGGAAGGGGAGAGGGGCTGCACGAACAAATGCCATTCCTGCATGGTTTCTGGTAGGTACCAAGATCCTAAAAACACCGGAAGCAACATTAAAAATCCGGCTACCAAGGTTCCTAGAAGTACGGTATAGGTTTCGTTGTTTTGAACCGCATGTTTTTTACACAGATTGTGTATTCCCAAAAATAAGGCTGCCAGAAGCCCAAGATACATCCACATAATGGGCGCGAAGATAAAAAGATGAATTTAGTTGATGGGCATCAAAAACGGTTTAAAAACCTCTAGCGAAAAGTTTACTTTTCTAACTGGTGATTTTACATCGATTTAATGTGTAATTTAGAAAAGGATTTCAATCCGAAATATCCTATATGAATTTCACTTCAGCAAAAAACAAAAAACTATCGGCCGGCCCACCACCATACAGCAGGTACTTGAGCAATTGGACATTATTATAGACCGTTCCATCGCCATGAATGATCGTACAGGTTATTTTGCCTATTTATACCGAAGGGTGACTGCTGAAATATTGAAAGAAGTGCAGTTGGGAAATTTTGAGGACAATGAGCGGATGGAATTCTTTGACGTAGCCTTTGCCAATTACTATCTCGATGCCTACCACGCACATACCCACCATACCGAAATTGGCGTGGCGTGGGATTACGCTTTCAATAGTAAAACGGAATCGCTGACTATCTTACAACATTTGTTACTGGGAGTCAATGTACATATCAACCTTGATTTGGCATTGACCGCAACTACCGTGATGAAGGATACCCAAATAAACTTGATCGAAAGTGATTTTATGAAGGTGAATGCCATTTTGGGGGCAATAGTGAACGAAATGCAGGACCGATTGAGCAAGGTTTCGCCAATGTTGTTTTTATTGGATGTGCTCGGAAAGAATACCGATGAGAAAATCATCAATTTTAGTCTGGAGAAAGCCCGGGAGTTTTCGTGGGCGCACGCCAATTTGCTTTGGGGCATGGGTAGCGACCACCAAATGAGTGCCATTAAGGAAATGGATAGGGCGGTGCTGAACTTGGGTATGTTTATCAAGAACCCAAAATCAAAATTCATTGGGTATGCCCTTAACTTTATAGCCATGTTTGAAGCTAAGCAAGTGGGCAAGGTTATTTCCAAGCTACGCGAGGATTCCTAGTGGGTAAACTTACTTCTTAATGATTTTTTTCACTCCCATAACAATTAACAGTACTACGAAACCTATGACAAGACCCAATAGAAATTCCACCAACATGGCCGGTAACGAAGGAAACAGGTGGTGCAGAAACGGTACGTTATGGGAAAAGATTCCGCCAGAAACCAATAAGAGGGCAATAGTACCAATGATTCCCAAGCTTTTAATTACTACGGGAAGTGCATTTACAAAAAACCGCCCCACCTTATCGGAGAAGCTGTTGTCTTCCTCGTTGAGGTTGATGAGCCGTACCCCAAACTCGTCCATGCGTACAATAAGGGCCACAATTCCATAGACCCCGACCGTTGCCAGTAAGGCCACCACGGAGACCACCATAATCTGATTGACCAGCGGTTCTTGAATAACCGTACCCAAAGCAATGATGACGATTTCTACCGAAAGGATAAAATCCGTAAGAATGGCCGATTTAATTTTCTCTTTTTCAAGTTCCAGCACATCTTCCTTGGAGGGAGCTTCGGCCTTTACATGCACTTCCTTGTGGTCGTGGGGAACAAAGTATTCATATATTTTTTCGGCACCTTCATACGCAAGATAGAGTCCGCCAAGCACCAAAATAATAGTAACCGCTACCGGTAAAAAGGCACTTAGCAAAAAAGCTACGGGCAGAATGATAATCTTATTGATCAAGGAACCTTTGGTAATGGCCCAAAGTACCGGTATTTCCCTTTTGGACACAAACCCAGAAGCTTTTTCCGCATTTACCGCTAAGTCATCTCCCAGGATGCCTGCGGTTTTCTTGGTGGCTATTTTACTCATGGAGGCAACGTCATCCAATAGCGTTGCTACATCATCTAAAATTGCGAAAAAACCGGAGGCCATAAATTTTGTTTTGGTCAAAAATAGAGCATGCCGTTTAGATATAGGTATTCATTTGGCGAAAAAGTGAACTTGATATAATGAAATTCTTTTTATCGTTCAGTTACTAAGATTCCACTTGTGATTAAATTCACTAAAAACCTATTAAAATTCTTTTTTGCTTATTTTACCCAATTCCCTTTGCTTAATGGCAAAATTGAACGTTTTTAGGTTGGCGGTTAGTTGTACAAAATCGGCACCATTTTTCCAGACTAAATCAATTTCGTCTTCCTTTGAATCATTTATTTTCATTTGACCCAAAAAGGCGTTTGATGTATTTCGCAACCTCATTATCTCAAGTTGATCACGCACTACTTTTCTTTGTAATCCAGATAATATTTCTTCTTTTGTCAAGGTAGACCTATTAATTTCTTTATGGCCCCCACTACCTGCTTTATCCGCAGCCTCATAGTCATTTTTTCCGGCAAAAATATCCAAATACCAAACCTGTGGAATTCCAGGCATAAACATTTGAATGGCCCTGGCCAAGAGCAGTTTTTGTTCATTCTCACCCAGAGCACTAAAGAAAGTAGCATTTACCTGATAATAGGAAATTTTCTTTCCTGAGGGACCGTACAAATTTTTGACGCGCCCCCCTCTTTCCATGATAATATTCATAATGGATTCAATCTCATCATTCTCCAAAAGACCCTGATTATAGGTCCCCGAAACCTCTTTTCCTTTTAAGTCCAAAACGGGAATACCATCGTGACAACCCAACATGTTCACGGTTTTATACCCCTTGTTCACTATTTCTCTTGCCCAAGTGAACAATGCCGTATGATTTGCCGTTTCCAATGTATGTATCATTAAACCCGGCAGGAAGAAATCATAAATTTGATATCCTTCATTTGCAACTTCGTCATGAAGGTGAAGACCATATTCTGCATGTATCTCCGGTAAGAGGGTCAGGCCATTTTTTTCCGCTATTTTTTTTATTCTCTGAAGATACTCCCAAGTTCCGGGTTTATTAAAAAAATTAGATTGTCCAACTTCCTTGTGCAGATAGGCAAAAGCATCCAACCTTAATATGGAGCAACCATAGCTTTTTACCTTAGCCAATGTTTCTTCGTAAAAATCCCAAACTAACGGTGATTTGGCATTGACATCCATCTGCCCTAAAATAGTATTACTTTCTTTGTCGATTTTTTGATAAAAAGTGTTCCAATAGGGTTGTTCACTACCATCTGGAAAGGGTACCTTTAGTATGGGTAACCCTACTTTTCTCATGAACAATTTATCAAGATATTCTTTCTTTGGGATTATAATGCCATTCTCATCCATTGAGCCATTTCCTTTCCAAAAGGAATTCCAATTGATAAAAAAGTCTTTATACTTGGAATTTTCTCCATTTTTCAGCAAGTCCTTGAATTGTGGTGATGCTACCGAAAGGTGGTTAAGAACGATATCAAATTTCAACATGATTCCCAGTTCGTCCAACGCCTGTATGTCATCTTTGGAAACCAGCTCCTCATTAATGTTGTAATCTATAATTGAAAAACCTCTATCCAGGTCACTATTAAAAAAAGTGGGAAGCACGTAAAATAATGAAAATACCTCCTTAAACTCCGGCATTTGGAGCATTGCAACGGTATCACTCAATTTAGTGCCTATACTATCTGGGTAGGCATTAAACATTACTCCATTTGAAATTGAACCCTTTAGTTTCATATCCCTACTTGAAATTAATTATAAAAGTTTAGATAAAATATCGATATTATCTGGCAATCGTCCAACATTTTGCAGCTTTAAGGCAGCCAACTTCAAAGCCACTTGAAGACATTCTTTTGTAGATTTTTCTTTGATAAAGGCAAAAAGAAAACCGGACCAGAAAGCATCTCCCGCACCTGTGGTATCTTGAACTTTTTCTACTTTTATGGCCGGCAGTTCAATGACGCCTTCTTCTCTTTGTGAGAGCTTTACGCCTTTGCTGCCCAATGTTAAACAGACCGTATCTACCCCTTGGGAATGAAAAAAATTAAATATTTCTTCATGGGGCAATTGTTTTTCAAATAACCGTAGCATATCGTCTTCACTTATTTTAATAAGCGGATTGAATTTACAGTACGCCTTTATGACTTCCATTGCTTGTTCCTGGCTCGACCATAATTTTTTCGCGTAATTGATGTCAATACTCAATTTACAGCCCATTTCATAAGCCTCTTTGGCCTTGTTGAGAATACTTTTTTGAGCCGGATTCTTACTTAAAGCAAAGCAGGTGGTATGAAAAATTTTGGTTTTGGAAAGGGTGGTATTTGAAATTTGTGCCTCTTCAATACATTTATCCGCTTGGCGATATGGGATAAAATCTGGAGTTCCCTGTGATCGTGATACGAAAATTACACTGGTAGATTTATCTTCCAGTTTGTTCATGTTTTTAGTTTCAATATTGACTTCGGCCAATCTTTGGTAAATGTATTCACCAAAGCCATCATTTCCTACGGTGGCTACCAATGATGAGTTTAAGCCCAACCTGGCACAGTTCATTGCAACATTGGTTGCTGATCCTCCCAGGTATCTATGATAATCCCTGGTTTGATTAATGAGTACACCTTCTTGATGACCTATGAAATCAATAAGGACCTCTCCTACACATAATATATCTATCATGTTATTCAACTTTTTTTATTTTAGATATGGGTCTACGTTTGTTTTTTATTTTCTTTGATCCATAGGGTGCATACTGCACTAATAAGCAATAGTACACCGGCAAAAGTGATAGCGTTTCTTGGGTCATTGCCCAATAGGTTCTTCAAGATAAAACCGAAGGACACTGTTTGTATGATCATAGGAATAACAATCATCATATTGATAATGCCCATATAAACGCCATACCGTTCTTTAGGTATGTCCTTAACCACTATAAGATAAGGAATACCCATCATACTGGCCCAACCTATTCCAAAGCCCGAAATTGCTATAAACAATAGATTTTTATCCTCTATGCGGGGAAATGCCAAAAATCCTAAGGCAGCAACCACGAGACAAAAGACATGTACATATTTGGCGCTGTATTTTTTAGCATATCCTGCTAGGGCGAATGCCACCAAAAAAGTAACAACATTGTACCAACCATTTACCAAACCTGTCCAGCTTACAGCTTCACTGTATGCCTCTTTATTCTGAGGCGTGGCGTTCCATACAGACAGTGCTACACTTTTAGATGAATTTTGCCAATAGCAGAAAAGGGCATACCACTGAAATAGATAGACAAGGGCCAGTTGCCACATAACCTTGGGCATTTCTTTGATAGCCCTAAAAATTTCCATTAAGGGTTCCAAGACATTTCCGCCTTTCCTTATAATTTTTAATTCTTCCTCCGTGGGAGGATACTCCTTGGTTTTGCTCATACTCCATACTATGGTAGCAAGGGAGCAGAAAGCCCCTAAGAAAAATGAGGCGTAGACCCAAGTGGGAAGGGAGCCTGTGGTACCAATAAAAATCAAAGGGAAAATAAACAAGGACAAATTGGCAAGAACTTGGCCCAACCCCGTAAAAAAACTTTGCATTTGAAATCCCAAGGGGCGTTGGGCCTCATCTAATTGGTCTGCAATTAAGGCTCTGTAGGGTTCCATTGCCGTATTGTTTCCCACATCTAAAATCCACAAAAGTCCGGCAGCCATCCAAAGGGAGCTACTATAGGGGAACGCAAATAAAGTAAGGCTACATAAAATGGCACCAATGAGGAAATAGGGTTTGCGCCTACCAAAAGTTGGACTCCAGGTCTTATCACTTAATGCCCCGATAATTGGTTGTACCAATAAGCCGGTTACCGGACCGGCCAAATGTAAAATTGGTATTTGATCGGGACTGGCTCCTAAAAAATCATAAATAGGAGTAACGGCACTTTGTTGAAGACCAAAACTATATTGAATGCCAAAAAAACCAACATTCATATTCAGTATTTGCCAAAAACTTAATTTCGGTTTTTTAAACATGGTTCTTATCTAGTTTGTAATTCGGTTTAAAAAGACATCAAAATCACTATCGTTCATGAATAGGGTCCCATTTTTATCAATGACCGGTAGGGATATGGACTCCGCAGGCAATCCTGCTAATTGAATTTTTAAAACCATCTCCCGTTGTTTTGTAAGATTTACATCTACATCATAATACGTAAATGCTATTTGTTTACTTGTAAGATATGATTTGGTATCCAAACAATAATGACAGGTGTCACTGCCATAAACAATGATAGTTTCCCTAACATCTTGTGTTGCCATATCTTTTTTCATTAGGGAAACAGAATCCTGCCCCCAAGAGGAAAAAGCTATAACAACGGTTAAACAAAGGGTAAAAAGATAATTTTTCATCTTGTTAATGATTAAGAAAAAAGAGTTGGTCCTTTAAAAATTCCCAACTCTTTTTGTCAACCAAACTAAACTCTAAACTACTTAGAACTTATATTGTAAGGCCAAAGTGGAAGACCTACCACTTATGGATCTAGCTCTTACCAAGCGATTGGAGCCAAAGGCACCATCACCATTTCCTTCAACTTCTGTAATACCAACCGTATCAAAAATATTGTTCATGCTCAATACCAAGGAAAGTCCTTTTGTAAGTCCGGCCCTTCCTATTAGGTTGAAATAGGCATAACCGGGCATAACTAAATCATTGTCATCTTGAGCGTAGGATTTTGAGGTTCCCAAAACGCTTAATACCACAGCGTGTTGATTTGTTGCGCCAAAATTGTACGAAGGGGAGAGGTTATACACAAAATCTGCTTGTCTTCTAGGAGTATTGCCTTCATTGTCTCCTCCGTCAATTTCAGCTTTGGTCCAAGTAAGGGAACCGTTAACGGAGAAGTTCTCTCCAAAGGCCATAGCGGTTTCTGCTTCTATACCCAATGCTTTAAATGGATTACCTACTGTTCTGTTCAGTTCGTTACTGATACCTTCATCGGTATTACTCATAAAACCGGTAAGGTTAAGGGTTCCGTTTTTAAGTCTTTTCTTCATACCTATTTCCAATTGGGATAGCTCATCAAATTGTACATCTGCCAAACCATCTGCGCCATAGCTATTTCTATCTGCGGCCCTACCGGATGCACCTTTGCTATACCTTGTAAAAACAGCGGCACCATCGTTGATCTTGTAGTTAAGACCGGCGGAGTAAGAGACAAAGTTATAGCTGTCATTTACAATCTGACCGGCATTTCCGGCAATCAACGGAACCACTTGCTCTATTCCTTGGATAGTTCCATCAGCATCGTAATCGTAGGGACCTTGGCTTGTTGGGCCTCCTTGTATGGTACCGTTCACGTTTACGTTCTCAAAACGCACACTACCATCAAAATTTAATTTTTCGGTGATGCTGGCGTCAATTCCCACATAAGGAGAGTTTACATTATGTACGGTATTGTATTTACGCTGACAACAGTTACCCCAAACCGGAGTACCATAGGAGTATTGGCCATTTCTGGAGAACCCGTCAAAATCTGCCAATCTTGCCTCTCCGTCACCTTTAACTTCAGAAAGGAAAGAACTCCATTGCCATCCAATTTTTGTGTTCTGGGTGGCTGTAAAAAGACCAGCGGTAAGGCCAATATTATCACCAAGTCTTTTGGTAATTTTTGTATCGCTAAAAAAGTTGCTTAAGTCATCTACGGTAACGTCGAACATATGTATGATCTGTGCCAATCCATTTTCTGGATTAAAGGCTTCCCTGGCCCCATCGGCATACACCAATGCTTCAGTTCCGGCTCCGGCAGCGGCCCTGGCAGTTGCATCAATTTCGGCAACCGTACCCACGGCAGCGGTAAAAGGAGCTACCCACTGCCCACTATTATTGGAATATCTTGCCTTTCCGGCTATTTTCCAATCATTTCCTAAATCAAAGGAAAACTCGGCACCTAAAGATTTTGAAATCGGATTATTTCCATTTCTTACATCGTTTACATGCCTTCCACCACCATCAAACGGATTGGTGCCTGCACTTTGTTGCAAGTACGCGGATTGTGTGGCATCACCTGTAATATCAAAACCGGGCAAATTAGAGTAAGTAGGATCATCATTGCTACCCTCCAAAAGCATAGGCATAGGTAGGTACATAACGGATCGGTCGTTTAAAAATTTAGCGTAAACACGCACATAACCGCTGTTAAATTTTTTGGTAATGTTCGCTTTGAACTGTCCACCTTTATTTCCTTGGTAGCCAATATTTCTAGGGCCTTCACCTGTTCTCATAAAACCTCCCATATGAAAGGATAGGCCATTGCCAATAGGAGAACCATATTCAAAATCAAGTCTACTGGTTTGGTAATCCAACCCAAAGGTAGTTGCCAAGGAACCTCCTTCGTTTTCCCCAGTTTTACTGATCATATTTATGATACCGGCCGGCCCATTTGAAGTCTGTGTTGAGGCAGAACCCCCTCTAATGGCTTCGACCCTTCCAATGTTGGAATCGATTCGCAAAAAGTTATCGGCGTTACCAAATGAGGTATCACCAAACAAATTAAGGGGCAAACCATCTTCTTGAATTTGAAAGTACCTTGAACCACCTGAAGAAACCGGAACCCCGCGAACGTTGAAGTTGGCGTTACCTTCACCACCAGAAGATTCTGCACGAATACCGGGTATATTTCTAAAAAGTTCCCCAGCACTTCTTGGGGCAGCATTTTCAATACGTTTGGTACCCATGGTAGAAACGGAAATACTGGACTCCAATTTGGATTTTGGGTTCACAACACCTGTAATCACTACTTCATCAAGAGATTCCGCATCTTCCTGCATGATAAAATCCAAGGTTTGGTCCGTACCATTTATTTCAACAGATTGTGATACCGTTTTAAATCCTAAATAGGATGCCGTTAGGGTATAGGAGCCATCCTCCAAATCTGTTATAGCGTAATTTCCATCAAAATCGGTAACCGTACCGTTGGTGGTTCCGTCTATGATAAGATTTACACCGCCCAAAGGCACTCCTGCTTGGTCTATTACCTTACCTGAAATGGATTGAGCTGATGCCATGCCCGCGGAAAGTACGAGCAAGATCAATAAAATTGCATTGTTTTTAATTGAACTCATTGGTCTTCATTTTAATTATTCGATAATTTCAACACTTAATTTTTCACGAATCTATTTTTTAGGCACAATCAAAATGTGAAATAATTATTCGAAATGGTTTTCGAAATCACCGAAAACAATTTCGATTTGCAAATTTTGGCTATATTGAGCTTTTAGATTTTACTTTATGGAGCCAGTTACGCTTAAACAGATTGCAGAAGAACTAAATATTTCCGTTGCCACTGTTTCAAAAGCCTTAAAAGATTACCCTGATGTTAGTAAGAAGACCAAGGCCTTGGTAAAAGAGCTTGCAAAAACATTGAACTATAAACCCAACACCTTTGCGGTCAATCTTCGTACCAGAGAGTCCAAGACCATAGGCCTGGTCATACCGGTAATTGTCCATCACTTTTTTTCCAATGTGATTAAGGGGATTGTAGCACAGGCAGAGAAAAAGGGATACCTGGTCATTATTTTACAGTCCAATGAATCCTACGAATTGGAGAAAAAACAAATTGACCTTTTGTTGAATCAACGGGTAGATGGTATCATGATTTCCTTGGCCAATGGCACCGCAGATTTTTCGCATTTAAAGCAAGTACTGGAATTAGGGAAACCATTGGTAATGTTTGATAAAATCGCTAAGATTGTTCCTTGTTCTAAGGTGGTCATTGATGACAGAAAGGCCGCTTATTTGGCTACCCAACATTTAATAGATACCGGTTGTACCCGCATTGCCCATTTTAGGGGAGCGCTTTTACCACAAAACTCCATTGATCGCTTTTTGGGATATAAAAAGGCGCTTTTGGATAATGATTTGCCATATGATCCGTCTTTGGTGTATATATGTGAATGTGACGATAGAAGTTTTGAAGAGGGGCTAGATAATGCCAAAAAACTGTTGAACGATCATGATGATGTGGACGGGATTTTTATTAATACGGATTTGGTGGCCATTGGCGCCATGACCGAACTGGCCAAGCAAGGGGTAGCGGTACCTAATGATATGGCCGTAGTGGGTTTTAGTAACTGGTTCATGTCCTCAGTTATATCCCCCAGTTTAACAACCATCAACCAACCTGGGGTAGAAATGGGTAAAAGAGCCTTCAAACAACTATACAAGGAAATAAAGGCCATTAAAAAGAACAAGCCCATAAATCCCAAGGTAATTACGCTTGAAACGGAGTTGATAAAAAGAGAATCTACCAAATAAAGAGTTGGTTCATTATCAGTTCGGTAATGGTACCTTGACTTTAAGTCTCAGTTACGCTCCACTGCTAAAAACTTAATATCTTTAGAAAATTTTTGGTCCTATTCCCGTATACGGACCTCTAAACCAAACCACCAAAACAAAAAGTATGTTACGAAATTTCTCCTTTCTCCTTTTATTTTGCTTATTGATAACCGTTTCCTGTAAGGAGGAGGAAAAAAAGAAATTTGAATTAAAGCGTTCCAAGGAACTGGCCCTTAAAAACAAGGTGCACAACCAATTGTTGGATATTGAAAAGGAGCAGGGGTGGAAGTTGCTTTTTGATGGGGAAACCCTTAATGGCTGGCATCTTTTTAATCAACCGGATTCTACCCAGTTTTCCGCTTGGGAAGTACGGGACGGGTATATTTTCTGCAATGCTACGGATGAAAGCAAAGTTTTTGGGGACTTGGTCACCGATACGGAATTTGAAAACTACGAACTGGTTTTTGAATGGCAAATGGCACTGAGGGGCAACGGTGGGGTTTTTGTGAATGTACAGGAAACGCCCCAATTTAAAGCCACCTACGAAACCGGACCGGAATACCAATTGTTGGAGCCCGCCCATATGGATACCAAAACCCCATTAAAAAGACCGGGCTGCCTTTGGGGGCTTGCACCGCAACTAACGGAGGTAGAAGCCAAACCGGCAGGGCAGTGGAACCAGACCAAAATTGTACAGCAAGACGGAAAGATTACATTTTACTTAAATGGAAAGAAGACCGCCGAGGCCGACTTCAATTCTCCCGAATGGTCACAATTGGTAGCCAATTCCAATTTCAAGGACCGCCCCCATTTTGGAAAAGCTACCAAAGGCAAGATAGCCCTACAGAACTGGTATTTTGAATCCAAGTTCCGGAATATCAAGTTGAGGGAGTTGTAGGTGGGTGATATTTTATGAAAAATCGGTAGCATCTTTTTTATACTCTCCAGCGATAACAAAATTGTATGGGATGCGCTGTAGAGTCAATATTTTAGGGATATTAGGGGATTGTATGAGTTGTACGCCCAAATTGAAGCACAAAAAAAGGACTTGCAGTTTTGGGATAATCATCACTATCAAGAGTTACTTCTTTCTTTTTACTTAAATCATAAAATTGAAGCGCTGACCCGCGAGCTGTACCCCCTGTTTTTCGATACCATTACCATTAAGGGAAAAATCTACCACCCACAAGAAAACAAGTTGTCTCCCATTTATTCACATTTCATCTGCCAAGGAAAGTTTCATTTTAATTAGGGGCTGGTCTGTCTTATGATTGAAGGTTATTTATTTCTTTTTTCAAATAGCTTGTGTCTTTCTCGTCTTTGATAAGGCTACTTAATTTCGCTATGAGCGACTTTCAATGCATGGTATTCGTTCCAATTGCCATTTAGCCCTTTTAAAGTTACCAAACTGTTAATTAAACGGTTACCGTAATAAGAAACAGATATTTTTGTAAGTTTTATAGTGTAGGATAAAAAAGAGTTTGTAATTTTAAGCATTCCCTCGAGATTACTCCCCCAGAATTATTCCCCTTTTTGTTGTATTAAAAATGTAATGGTAAAGCTTTAGTAATAGATAGTTTTGCTCTGAGCTTTAATGGTAAAAATTTTTAGTTTTTATCATCAGTAGTAGGATCAGTCGTGGTAAGATTAGTGCATTGAAATCGCCCAATTTTGGTGGGCTTTATAAATTGAATATTGGTTACCAAAGTACTGACTTCCTACATTTTACTTCCCCCAACAAAATTTATTGTTTCCGGTATTGTTATTACCAATTTTATTGTGAATTATTAAATCTACATAGGAAATGAAAAAACTAATATTTTTAATTAACATTACCTGTATTTGGGGATTCGCATTCTCGCAAGATTCTGAAACCTACTTTACAAAATTTCGTATTAAGGATGAGTTGAAAATAAATCCTCAGGTGTTTACGTATTTAATGAAAAATGAGAAAGTTCCATTTTTTAGCTTGTCCGCAGAGAAAAAACAAGTGTACATCAACCTGTTGGAGAAGAATAGGGGAGGGGAGTTTAGCTATGAGGCCAGGTTAGGTTCTGGATCAATAAAAAAAACGATTAAAATACCTTTAGAGGGTAACATTAATTATTCAGATTTTTTGAAAGATTTGAAGTTTGACAACCCAGAACAGGTAGTTTTGAAAGGTAAAAGATATAGTTATGTGAAGTTTTCTAAGGATTCGATAATTGTAAACCCATGGTTGGTAAAAGATGAAAAAGGAGAACTTATAAGAGATGTATATTATTATAAGTTGGAAAACAGGCAAAAAGTGTATTTAAACTTTAGTGAAATTACTTTATCAGGATTAACTATACCATTGAAGTACAGATTCCGAGACAAAAACGACTTATTAAAAGAGCAATTTAACGCTTCTTTCAATGCAAATGTTTTTATTGGCTACACCTTTTATGGAAGACGAAGTTTCTTTTATAGAAAAGATGTTGGTAATAAAAGTAACAATTTCAAAGTAACTGCTGGGACTTTCGTTGGTGCATCCACAATAAAATTAAATAACAGTAATACTAACTTGGCCAATGAACCTATTATGGAGGACACTGAAATAACAGAAGGTTTAGCGTCATATGGATTTGGTGTTAATTTTTCATTTAATAAATTGAATTTTGGTGTTTTTACGGGTTGGGACAAGAGTGTTGGAGAAAATGCCGATAAATGGAATTATAATAACAGGGCATGGCTAGGTCTAGCTATAGGCTATTCTTTATTAAAAATATAAAGTAAGAAATGCATTTTCCAGAATTAGGAAAGAGAGCTGCGTAATTGAAAAGAGAGTAAACCTAAACTGATCGATTATTTTCTTTATTCTTCTAAAAAACAACTTCCCAAAAGCTAATGAAACCGAGGTACGAGGTTCATGAACTCCTTTAGAAAACAATTTAATCCTTGTGAATAAACACCTATTAACTGACCGAAAGATACCTTTGTAAAAACCAACAGTTCTAATCAAGGGTAGCTTACAATAATAGATTTTCAACCAGTTTTCATTATGCTGAATTCTTTTAAAAACGATGTAAAAGACAATTTTTTTAATCTTTTCGATTATTTGTCCGTCATTTTGGTTCCCTTGTTGATTTTTTTTTGCTGTAATTGGTTTTAGTGGAGATGTCTTTAAAGTATTTAAGGTCTACCAATATGGAGAAATAGAACATTTAACTATAAGTGAGAAAAAAAAGGAATTAACCCAAGGTTTTAGGGGTAGTTACACGAATTATAAAATCATTTTTGAAGAGTATGAGGGTTATGAATTACCAATTTGGAGGCAATTTCAATTCGATAAGTTTGAGAAAAAACAAATAGTTCCTGTATATATTTACAACAAAACTCCTGAATATATTATTTATACTGGAACACAAAAGGCAGGATTTGTTCGCCTTTTATGGCATGGAACAAGTATTCTACAATTCACAGTAACATCAATAATATTTTTACTACTAGTATTGTTTGTGGGGTACAAATATCTTGAAATACTGAGCCAATCTTATTCTGAGTTAAAGTTAAAAACGGAGAACTTGAGCAAATTTTATTTTTATCTGCAAACTGTAGTTGTCTTTTCTCCAATTTTTATTTCCATTTTAATTACAATGATTATTTCTAAGGGAATATTGTTGAATATCAATAGAAATGAGGAATACGATTTATATACCATAGGGTTCTTTTTATCACTGCTTGTGGTTATCCCTTTGTTTTTTCCCTATTTGATTTCATTTGGAATAAAAAAATATAGAAACGGAGACGGTCTTTTCTTAAAATACTTTAGAATGGGAATTGCAGTTTTTGGCATCCTAAATCTAGCTTTTACCTTATTTAAGGTGTTAACAGATGAAGACCCAAATAATTTTACTTTTGCAAGCCTTTTTAAGATTCTAGTAGAGTACTACGATTCTATTCTTGGGTAATGACCCTATAATTAGTATAATAAATCTCCATAACTGCCTCTTTTAAACCTATTAAAACATAAAAAATATTTTGCCTCTCCAATTCCGTGAATGTATCTGCTGGTAGATAATGATTACCCAGTGGGTGATTATTTTTTTAGCCGAGATGGGGCATTGGCGTTAATGGCAGAATTTCTTTTGACATAAAATCGGTAACGTTCTGTGCCTAAAAAAGTCAGAACTGATTTTATGTTCAAATAGCATAGCTATACAGAAATTCAGCGCCGTTTTACACCAATGCCAGCCGCATAGTCTCGTCGCCAATATAAAAAGCCCACTGGGCTTTCCATATCGTCGCGTGTATCATAATGTTCCGCATTATAGCCTGTCCCGAATTAAGTTCGGGATAACTTGAGCTTTGGTACGTCATAAAAAGGGAATGTATTGCAGATCTTTTCTTTTTTTGAGCGAGTTGGTGCGTTGGCCAAGTTGTTACTTCTTACTTGATTTTTTCTTTCTAAAAACTTTATTCATAAAAGGTAATGAAACCGACGAAGGAGGTTCATGAATACCGATAAAAACAATAAACAAGTAATGAATAAACACTTTTTACACGACCTGTCCCGATAGCTATTGGGAGGAGGGGAGGGTAATGTGTGTGGAATGTTTTTTTATTACACATACTTATATTAATTTCCTTGTTATAATGGGTTTTCCACCAAAAATAAAAGTTCAAGCACTAGTCGCTTCGGCAAGACATTGCTGCGCATGCCATAAGGCTGCTAGGAGGAAAATAGAAGTGCATCATATTGTTCCTTATGCAATTTCGAAGGATAATAGTTTTGAAAACGCCATACCACTATGCTATGATTGCCATGATCAAGCTAGTCACTACAATAATAATGAACCAAAAGGAAATAAATATTCTCCCCAAGAACTTCGAAAGCATAGGGACAATTGGTACAAAATCGTTTCTGCAGGCAAGGTTAAATACTTTGATGTTGAAGAATACAACAAAAGACATTTACCAGTCTTCCAAGAAATGAACAAGGTAGTTGAGAGGGGGTATTCTTATTTGTTATCGAATGACTTAATCTCTTTCAACCAATCAGAGGAAAAAGAAATTGATAGAGTTTTCAATAATTTGATTTTGAACAGGTTCTCTCTAATTAAAGGGAATCCAGCAATCGGCAAGACGGTATTTGCTATCAAAATTGCTGAGCGATTTCGAGATGTTAATTATACTGTCTTATACCACAGCTTCAAATATCACAGGTTCAGTTCAAATGATATTATCAACTCTCTAAATAATATGCGGGATGAAAATATATTATTTATAATAGATGATTCCCATCTGGATTTGGAAACAGCTTCGAAAATCAAGTATTATTTCGTAGATAATTATTCGCCATGTAGTTTTTTATTCTTGTCAAGAAATATTTCCGACCATCTAGATTTCACTAGCATGTTTAATAATAGTTTTTTTGATGAATTTGAAGAAAATAATGCCAACCTCGAGGTAATCAAGTTTTCAAAAAAAATTGAAAACATCATAAAGAAATACCAAAGGTATTATTCAAAAAAGTACTCAAGACCTTTTTATGTTGGTAGTAACGCCAAAATAGTTAGACATGTTGGAGATAATTTAATCGCCTTAAAAGCATATTTGGATTTATGGGAATATGAAGAGACGCTAAGTAAAATTGGAAAGGAAAAGATGCTAAGAGAATTTTATAAAAAGCAGTATCATAAACTTGATGACGCTACTATAAAATGTTTGAACATTTATCTTTCCCTATATTCTCATGAAATACCTTTTGAGGTAATACCAGAATACGAAAAAGAAACTTTGGTATTAGAGAGAAACGGAATCATTTTTAGGTACAACCATACGTTGTATTTTGAACATTCAAAAACGACTAACCTTTACTTAGAGTCTTATTATAAATTCTCTGTAAAAAGGGTAGATAAAGAATTTGATACACTACCATCTTTTATAGATTCAAACCTAAAAGAATATTTAAAATTATTTGAGGACAATCAGTACCCAGACAATACTCATCACATCATAACATATTTTCTTTCAAGAGGAAAAGCTCATAAAGACCTCTTATCAAATAAAGGTATTGAAAATATTATTCTTAAATATTATTCCCGATGTACGGTAAGTGAAACATTGGTTTTTCTCAACCGCATTTCTATTTATGCACCCAAACTCTTCACACAATATTTCAATGAACTAATACTCAGCAGTGGGGTTTCAAAGAAATATCTCTCAAATGACATGTTTGCGTTTTTCTATGCTAGTTTTAGAAGAAATTTAAAACCTAGCGGAAATGACTCTTACATCATAAACTTGTTTAATTATGAAGAAATAAGAGATTTTTTTAAGAACGCTAATTTGACAGGTTTTAAACAGGGAGTAGCATTTTTATACAATATCGGGGAAAAAAGTCTAGCTCTAAATCTATTGCGAGATTGTGATGATAGCCTTATTCTTGGCAAAATATATAATTCAAACATTTCGGAAATAAGTCATTTTTTTAATTACATACACAAAAAGAATGAACTACGGGGGCTGAACTTATTGAAGACTCTTATTAATTCAAGTGAATTCTATTTGAAATTGAACGAAATGATAATAAGTAGTGTCAATTTATCAGAACTATTAGAAGCTATTGATCGGTTCAAAAACGACTTATTGTGGGTTTTTTCCAAAAAATACCATTTAGATTCGTTTAAAATGGCAGAGGGAATAAACGAAAGAAACATTAAATTTTTTCTAAATAGCTTTCATCTATATTATAAGTTATATCCAATTTCGAGTTTTAAGATATTAATGCAAATTAGACCTGAAGTTTACATTTCATGGTCGAAAAAAATCATAAAATTCAGTAATAAATCATACAAACATATAGTAGTTCTTTTAATAGGAGCACATTATAAACAAATAGAAGAAGCTACTTCTGTATTGGTCCATGACATGATTGAAAATATGACTAGGGTAAGAAGCTGTTTAGATTTTAACCAGTATTCAAGAGTTCTATTCATCATGTCTAATTATTTTGATATGAGAGGTTTTGTAAATGAATTAGATAAACAGAACCAGTCAGTATTGAAACAAAAAATAGGTAATTTAAAGGAGTTTAGTGGAGTGCAAGAATCGATTTTGTTGCTAGACAAAATACTACCTGGACAAAAACAAATATTCAATGATTGGTTAAAACAGAATAGAGCATCCTATGTTGAATTAGAATAGATTGGAACAGAAGAAAATGCGGGCCGGTGGGGGAGTGAATTTGTGGCTAACACAAAGAGCGATTGCCCTCGGCTTTGTGTAAGGGCGTGAAACGCCGAGATAGCGAAGCTATTAAGACACAAAGGGCGCGCGGAAGCATATTTTCTTCTTGAATTTTTGTTTCTTTTGTTTCAAGACAAAAGAAAAGGAATTTATGATTTAGCGGCAGGATTACTTATTTTAAACTCATATACTTCAACCTGAATTCAATGGAAATAAATGAATTACTGAGAGAATGGCGAACCTGTAAGCCTGTTTTAGAAATAGATATTTATGGAAGGGAGTGCTTTCAGTTTCCTTGTAGAATCATCAAAGTGGAGAAAAGAACTGATTTATTGTTCGGGGCTGCAGATGAGATTTTTGTTGAATTTGAATGTCTGAATTTTGAAAATGGTGAGCTAGATTTACGAGAGGGAATTATGTACAACAAAACATATGAGCGTTTTAAATCTTTAGGTGAACAGCTTCCTAATAATACTTTTGCAAAGTTTATTGCAACAAAAAATGAAGGTTTGAAAACTGTAATTTACAAGACAGGTTCATTTATGCCTAGAATTATGTTTTTGGAAATGATGGGCAGTGAAGCGGGTGCAACCAGGTTTTCAAAAGACGGTATGGTAGAGTTTCATAATAATTACAGTGAATTAAGGAATTGGATTGCTGAGCGAAGCAGTGCTGCAATAGAAAATAAAACTGATAATTTTTCAGATAATAGTTATCTAAATGATGATTCATGTTACAATTCAGATGGTTGGGATTATTATAATGACCAATTAGATATGGATCAACAGGGACCAGAATTTTGGGATAACATATAACTAACATAAATTTAATTGAGAAACTTAAAATAAGCAAGTGCTTAGAAATTTATGCTTTGCTAAATTTTAAGCTTTTGCGGCAAGCAGACGAAAAAGCCTGTGAAATTTTTCTTCTCCAAATTTTCAAGTAAAACCAAAGGTTTCAATAAAAACGAAAAGCTGAGCTTTTAATGGCGCTGGCCAAGTGGCTGAGAATTGCGTATAAAAATAAATGCAAGGGCATTTACTTTTTATGAAAGCAATATGCTGTTGGCCGAGCGGCTATTTTATCCCGATGGTTATCGGGAGCAAATTATAGATACAGCCGAAAGGTTTCTCGCTGGGTTTTCTAAGAATTTGAAATTTTCTAAAAAGTTTTTCTCTGGGTAGAAATATTCAAGCTACGTAAATAAAAAAGGTTGATGACCCTGTTGGTAATTCTCTTAATAGCTATAAACGTTAGGGATATTTTACATAATAGACCCGCGAAGCGCCGATGAACTCCTTTGAAAAACAATAAGGAAGCATCATGAATAATTATATCTTACAGACGTTAAGTTATTTTCCAGTAAAACGGCTTGACATACGTGGCGAATAAAATTATCTAGTAGATGATTTTATTTGACGGCGAGATGAAGCGGCTGCCTTAAACAGAATATAGTTGAACATACCGTAGTTTCGTTTTTACATAATTGCTTTGTTATAATCCACTTGCAGGGCTTATAACGCAACTATGTAAAATAGCGATGAAATGCGCTATACACGAAACCACTACATTTGTACTATAATTTATATTATGTCAAATAGAAAAAATGATAACCTGTTCCCAATCACTAGAATAGCATTTTGATTTAGCCTTCTTCAATCTCTTGGAAGTATATAAATGTTGATCATCCGAATTATAATTTTTGTGAAAAAAATAAACATATCTTCGCGTTTTCTTAACTAGAATTTAAAAAATTAATCTGATTATAACCAATGAATTACATCCCTAATTTTTTGAGATTTTCTTTTGTTTTTCTTTTTCTACTCGCTTCATGCTCCAATGATGATGATGCCAATTCGGAAAAATCAGAAATTGTTGATAGCATAGAATATCCGCTAGTAGCTTTAAATGATTCGGGTGTTACCGGAAAAGTTACTTTTACGCGTGATACCGAAGATACGACGGAGGTATTGATTGAATTGGAAGGCTCCAGTACAGAAGCGCATCCCGCTTTTATCCGTATAAATTCAGGCGCAGAAGGTGGTTCAGTGGCCCTTACCCTTCACGAATGTACTTGTAAGGTTAGCCATACCGTGGTTACCGAGTTGGACAACGGTACAGCCATCGATTTTGATGGATTGCTCAAGTTCAACGGGCACGTTAGTATTTCTTCTTCTGATGAAGAACTTGACGTGATTGTTGCCTATGCCAACATTGGCTACAACGCGGATTGATCATTACAACTTCTACCATAAAAAACAAAAACGGGCAATGTTACATCGCCCGTTTTTTTATGGATTGTATTCTATTTTCAAGCATTAGATATCCTGCGAAATGATTTTTGTAGATTTCAGTCCCCGTTTCCGGCCAAATTTAAGCCCAAATAGCGGTCTTAAAAACCATATTCTTTTTATCAAAAATTCATAGAAGGCGTAGCATCCCACAAAAGTAAAGACTACCAATAGGACAAACTGTAGGTATACCGGAACTGGTAAGGGCAAAATCCAAAGGCAGCCTAGGTACAACACCACCATATGAATAATATAAACGGGATAGGCGGCTTCGCTTGCATAGGACAATAGTTTACTTGGCTTGTTTAAAAATTGGTGGCACAATCCAAATACCCCAAAAATCCAGTTGATAGATTCCAGTGCCATCAAATAGCCCGGGGCTTCAAGCTGATAATATACATACCGAAGGGTAAACAATACAAGGCCCAACAAAAGATACATCCACTTCCATTTCCCTACCGTTTTCCAGATGGTAGGTCCACAATACATTAAAAGATATCCAAAGAAAAAAGCCAATGCCCCTAAAAAGAATCCGTGCCAGGTTTGGGCGTAAAGTGAATAGATCTGAGGTTTTACAAGTAAGGCTTCCAACATAAAGAATAGGGCAATGACCAAAGGCCCTACCGGTTGTGACATTAGTTGAACCGCCCTCCTTTTAAAAATGCCCCCTTCCCTCCTCTTAAGAACATAGAAAATAGGCAGAAAGCACACGACATAGACAAAAATGTTTCCTAAGAACCATAAGTGGCCCATATGGGCATAATAATTAAGGGATTGCCCATAAAATTCCTGGAAGATAAAGATATGTAAGGGAGCAATGGCAAGAATCCCGAACAGAAAGGGAATCAAGATACGTTGCACGCGCTCCCCTATCAGGGTTTTCCATGAGCGTTTGCGCATGGCGAAATACACCCCCATACCGGAGACAAAAAATAGAATGGGAATTCGCCAAACATTCAATAGACTCATGGGGACCCAAAGACTTTCCCAAGAAACGTCACTTTTAATGAAGCCCACGAACAAGGCCCATGGTTGAAACACAATGGCAATATGGTAGATCAGTAATAAGGCTATGGTTAGGACCCTAAGGGCGTCTATATCGTAATGTCTGGCAGCTTTCATAATTCGTTGTTTTTTAGGTGCGTGATTATTGTAACATGATGGCGATGACAGGACGCGTTTTTTCCAGTTCGGTCATATCCAATTGAAGGCCTAGTGACCCCAACTGCAGTTGCATCATTTCGTAAATGGGTTTCATATCCTCAAAAGGTACCAACACACTTTCCCTTGCCGTGGCGCCGTAATTATTTTTAACGGTCTTATCGGCCTTGGCATCCAACAGCAGTTGTACGGCCTCTACCCTACCAAAAAATGCGGCTACGTGCAGGGCGGTAGACCCATCATTGTTGGTTATTTCTAAATCGGCTCCGGCGTCTACCAAGGCGGATGAAATTTCAAGATGGTCAAACGTAATGGAGGACATTAAAGGGGTCGCTCCGCTCAAGGCATCCTTCTCGTTAAGATCCGTACCTGCTTCTATATGTTGGCGAACAGCTTCCAAATTACCGGTAACCACTGCCTGAATAAGGGGCATGTCCGGAGTCTGAAGCACTTTCTGAGCTGTTTCTTGGTTTTTGTTCTTAACATTGGACTCTCCACAAGCGGCCATAAAAACAGCAATGATCAAGAGTACATAACTGAATTGTCTTGCGGGTTTGTTAACGGGATTTCTCATAATTAAATTTTTAAAGAGTTTTACGATTAATTTTACAGGACAAAGGTGCCGCAAACGGTGATGCAGCACCAATTAGCTATGAAGCCAAGTGTATAAGCCCTGCGGAGCCTTTATAAATTATGGCGCAGGCATATAAATTATGCGGCAAGCCCCGCATTTTTATGAAGAAAAGGAATGGTTTATATTTGTCTTGATGATGCCCCCAACTAGCAATCAACCAGCATGCAAGAGCAACCGACAGGGCTAAAATTTACCGATCAGGCAAAGGCGATTATCCTAGAGCATTTGTCCAATGAGAATTTTGGGGTTTCAGAATTGGCCGATGCCATGCACATGAGCCGGTCCAATCTTCTTAGAAAATGTAAAAAGCATACTGCACTATCCGCTAGCCAGTTTATTCGAAAAATTAGATTGGAGGAAGCTATGGAGCTGCTGAAGGAATCGGAACTTACCGTCTCTGAGGTATCCTACCAAGTGGGATTTGGTAGTAGTTCCTATTTTATCAAGTGCTTTAGGGAATTATACGGCTATCCTCCCGGTGAAGTTGGAAAAGGGTCAGCCAAAATATTATCGACATCTGAGGAAATTATTCATCGACCTTCTTTTTTAGGGAAAAATAAGTGGCTTTTAATGGCCGGTATAGTTGTACTCATCGGCATTAGCTATTTCTTTTATTCAAAAATAAACACCGAAGATTCTCCGATACCCTCAATTTCTGAAGTTGAAAAATCAATTGCGGTACTGCCTTTCAAAAATGAAAGTAACGACGCTAGCAACCTCTATTTTGTAAACGGATTAATGGAGGCATCATTGGGCAACCTCCAAAAAATTGAGGATTTACGGGTTATCAGCAGAACATCCGTAGAAAAATATCGAAATACACAGCAGAACATTGGTGAAATTGCCAAAGAATTGAACGTGAGCTATGTAGTGGAAGGTAGTGGTCAAAAAATGGGTAATCAAGTGCTATTGAATATTCAATTGATAGATGCCACTACGGATTCCAGAATTTGGGGTGAACAGTATACGCACGAGGTCGAGGATATTTTTGCCCTACAAAATGAAGTTGCCAAAAAAAAAATAGCGGATGCCATTAAGGCGAAGGTCACCCCTTTGGAGATAGCCCGAATTGACAAAAAACCTACCGAAAACCTAGTGGCCTATGATTTCTTTCTACAAGCCCAAGAGCAAGTAAGTAAAAGTAACAAGGAGGGTTTGGAAGCGGCTATTCCTCTTTATGAAAAGGCCTTGGAGGAAGATTCACAATTTGCTTTGGCCTATGCGAACTTGGCCATAGCCTATTTTTATTTGGATCAGCATAAAAGGGAAAAACAGTATACGGAGCAAATCAATAACAATGCGGACAAAGCGTTGCTTTATGATTCCAAACTAACGGAAAGCCTCATAGCCAAAGCCTTGTATTATCAACATACGGGAGACTATAGATTGGCCTTGCCCCATTTGCAGAAAGCTTTGGAGTATAATCCCAACTCTTCTGCAGTAGTACAGTTGTTATCGGCTCTTTATTCCGGTTACATTCCCAATACGGGAAAATATTTGGAGAACGCACTAAAAGGAATTCAATTGGATATTGCCGCCAATGACTCCATTGCCAAAAGTTATATTTATCTCAATCTTAGTAATGCCCTGGCGCAATCAGGTTTTATTGAGGAAGCACTTGAATATGCCAATTTATCCTTGCAACAGAATCCGGCGAATGAATACACACCTTATTTAAAAGCCTATATTGAGTATGCCCAGCATAAAGACCTTCAGAAGACCTTAACTTCCATAAAAAGGGAATTGATGAAGGATACTACACGATTGGACCTTCTTCAGGAAACGGCAAAACTGTATTATTTCCAAAGAAAATACGACAGTGCGTATCACTATTACAAGCGTTTTCATGAATTTAGAACTACAAACGGACTTAAAATCTACCCTCATGAAGACATAAAGATCAGTTGGGTCTACAGGGAAATGGGGCAAGAAGTTGAGGCCAAAAAATTATTTCAATCCTACTCCGCCTATTGTGAAAAGGACGAATCTATTTACCAACCAGCAAGCATGGCGGTAAAATTGGTGTATGAAGGACAGTTGGATAAGGCCATTGAGCAATATAAAAAGTTTGCCACTAAGGACCATTTTCAATATTGGATCATACTTTTTATGAGAATAGACCCGGTTATGGATTCCCTTACTTCCCATCCGGAATATGAGTCCGTATTTCGGGAAATAGAAAACCGATTTTGGGACAATCATAACGATTTAAAAGAAACCCTTCAGGAACAGGAACTACTTTAAAAGGTAATTGTCTCACAATCAGGTGCGGGTAATTTTAAAATTGAAATTGTGAATATCTATTTCTGATTTTTGTCTTTTGAGCCCTATGCTTCCTCCTATCTTTGGCAGCCCAAAAACAAAGATTATGAGTGCAACTTGGTACGAATGCAAAGTAAAATATAGAAAACTGGACGAGGCTTCCGGAACCCTTAAGGTAAAAACAGAACCCTTTTTGGTAGACGCCATTTCCTATACGGAAGCAGAAAGTAGGATTACTGAAGAAATGCAGGCCTACCTAGCCGAAACCGAAGAAATTAAAATTACCAATATTAAGGTGGCCAATTACGCAGAGATTCATCCTTTTGAGAATACAGACCGATGGTTCAAATCAAAAATTTCCCTGATCGCCTTTGATGAGGAAAGCGGTAAGGAGCGTAAGACCAATCAGTATTTATTGGTACAGGCCAATGATGTGAAGGAAGCGTATGATCATACTGTGGAAGTGATGAAAGATACCATGGGCGATTATACCATACCGGCCATTAGCGAAAGTCCCATTATGGACGTGTTCCCTTATTTTACAGGTGAAGAGGACGAATTGGAAAAATTGGAAAAGTTCAATGCATTGAAAGATTCTGTTCCGGAATCTTTAGAAATGGATGAAAAATTGGAATTGGCCGATGTTTTAGCCATTGCGGAGGAAGAGGAATAAAAAAATTGCTTTCGATAAATAAAAGCTGCCTACCATAAAATAGGTGGCTTTTTAATTATAAGTTTTTGAGTATTTTTTTACTCCAAGCCAATTTTCGGTGTAAAATAGGGTCCTCGCCCATAAAGTGTTCCATTTCTGCAAAGCACAACTCCTTAAGTGTTTCAATAGGTACCAAGCTAAAAAAGAGGATACCGCCTTTATCAGATTTCATTGCTGTAAATTCCTCTATATTTTTTCGATGTATGAGGAGTTGCGTAAGATAATCAATGGACATCAATGCAGTTCCCGGGTCGTTAACTGCGGGAGAACTGGCCTTTACCCCTACTTCTACCAAATGCTTGAAGCCTACTTCAATAACCTCAATAGCTTCCGCCCTATCGATGCTAATACAGCGCATCAGCTCTTTTCTAATTTTATCACCTACCTCCCTAGATACGGCCAAAACAGGTTCTCCCTCCAGTACAAAACTACCCATGTTTTTCAGCAACTTCAGTTCTATTTTGTGCTCTTCGGAAAGGGATATTAATTTTTGGGTACGGATGCTGTTCAAATAGCCACATTGCGGAAAGCAAATATGTTCCTTCCAAAAACTTTCGGGTCGTAATTCCTTAATTTTTTCAAAAGGAAGATCTATTAAGTGCTGCATTCTATTTTTAGTATTTAAAAAGGATTTACGTAAAACATAATTCACATGAATAGTCTGCGAGACACTGTGAATGAAATAGATAAATAATAGTATGCTGATAATTCCCATCAAAATGGCCAATGGAGCTGCAACGGATGGAAATTTGTCGTGATTATCACTGGAGATAAAGGCTGCCATTACCAAGCAATACACTATAGTTCCACTGGTGACGCCCAAAATTACTTGATGGTGTTTTTCCCGCAGAATCAACGGTATCAATCGGGGCGAATAGTTGCTAATACTCCTATTTAGAACGTCCATCACCATGGTATAGCTGAAAATGGTCAAGGTGAAAATACCTCCAATAGTGAAGGATAAAATGAATTTGATGCTCTCCACATCCGAGATTGCCAAGGAAGGATAGTCGTCCAAGAAATCTGGATTAAAAGCGACCAAAAGCACGGCCAATAGACCAAAGGCGAAGGCAATGCAAAAAGTTAGAAAGGAGATGCTGTTGATTACCCTTCTGATGATGGACAAAATGCGGACCATGTTCTAAACTTAGAGAACAAGATTACGCCATCATGGGCAGTCAAGATACCTCAAAGCGATTATTGATTAACGGAATCACTTACTTCTGAAATGCCTCCCAATCCTTAAAAACAGGTTCATAGCCTTGTTTCCTTATGACATCGGCTATAGTTTGGGTGGGCCGTTCATCGGAAATTTCAAATTGTTCCAATGATTGTGGCGCTACACTATACCCTCCGGGATTGGTCTTACTTTCCGCAGAAATACTTGTAATACCCAGTTTGATGATGTTGTTTCGGAAGTTTTCACTTTCACGGGTACTCATCGAAAGTTCTACATCTTCATCTAAAAGTCGGTATGCACAAATGAGCTGCACCAAATCGGCATCGGTCATTTCCAATTTTGGTTGTACCTCTCCTTGATGTGGCCGGAGTCTGGGGAAGGAGATGCTGTACTTGGTTTTCCAATAGGTTTTTTGCAAATATTTAAGGTGAAGCGCTGTGTAAAAACTATCCACTCGCCAATCTTCCAATCCGTAAAGGGCGCCAATACCAATTTTATGTATTCCGGCCTTTCCTAGTCGGTCTGGCGTATCCAACCGATAATTGAAATTGGATTTTTTTCCCTTGGGATGATGGATTTTATACGTGGCTTCGTGATAGGTTTCTTGGTACACCAGCACAGCATACAATCCGGCATTGGCCAATAATTCGTATTCTTCTTGGTCCAATGGCTGCACTTCCATGGAAATATTGGAAAAATAGGGTTTCAATAGCTCAATGGCATTTTTGATAAAGGAAACCCCAACCTTTTTATTCGCCTCCCCGGTCACCAATAGAACATGGTCGTAGCCCAACTTTTTAATATGTTCCGCTTCTTGAATAATTTCCTGATCAGTAAGGGTTTTTCTGGGGATTTTATTGGTCATGCTAAATCCGCAGTAAGTACAGATATTCTGGCATTCATTGGAAAGGTAAAGTGGCAGGTACATCTGCAAGGTATTGCCAAAGCGTTTTTTGGTGAGCTCGTGACTTCGTTGGGCCATTTCCTCTAAAAAGGGAGCCGCAGCGGGCGAAATCAGGGCTTTAAAATCGTGCAGGTCCATTTTCTCTTTCCTTAAAACAGCCGCTACTTCCCGCTCCGTTATTTTGTAAATGTCGCTTTCTAGGCTATCCCAATCGTAATTGTCAAAAGTGTTTCTAAAAGACATTTATTAGGTGTTTAAAAAGGAGGTCAAGGGACTACTGGCTTCGGCATGTTTTCTTTCAGGAGCCAATTTTGCTTTGTAGGCTATTCTACCGGCTTCTACTGCCATTTTAAAGGCTTTTGCCATTTCCACTGGATTTTGTGAAACCGCAATGGCGGTGTTGACCAGAACGGCGTCGGCACCCAATTCCATGGCATGTGCTGCATGTGAGGGAGCGCCAATACCAGCATCCACTATGACGGGAACATTGCTTTGTTCAATGATAATTTCAAGAAAATCGGATGTTTTAAGTCCCTTATTACTACCAATGGGTGCCCCCAATGGCATCACGCATTGGGCGCCCACTTCCTCAAGACGTTTGCAAAGTACGGGGTCCGCATGAATATAAGGCATCACTACGAAGCCTAGTTTTACCAATTCTTCAGCGGCCGCCAAGGTCTCTATGGAGTCGGGTAGTAAATACTTAGGGTCCGGGTGGATTTCCAGCTTTACCCAATTGGTTTCGAGGGCTTCACGGGCTAATTGAGCTGCAAATACCGCCTCCTTTGCCATGCGTACGCCCGAGGTATTGGGCAGTAGATGCAAGTGGGGGGCATTCAGATGCACCAGCATATCATCTGCATGATTGCTTACCTCTACCCTTTTGAGGGCTACCGTTACCAATTCACTTTCTGATGCAAACACCGCTTCTTTCATGGTCTGTACACTCGAAAATTTTCCGGTGCCGGTAAATAATCTTGAGTGAAAGGTTTTGTTTGCTATTTGTAAGGTATCGTTCATTTAATTAATTTTTGGGGGCATTCCAGACCTGTTCCTGTACATCAGAACCTTTTAAAAGTCGATGGAAATGCTGAATTTTTGAAAAATCTTTGGTAATCTCACCGGAAACCGCCAAGCCATATACTCCAGTTTTAAGGATTTTTGGGGCATCCTCGAGGGTAATTCCGCCTATGCCAATTACCAGTACTTTTCCGTTGATTTCATTAACTATTCTTTGATATTCCTCTAGCGGAATAATGGGACTCAGGTTCTTTTTGGTAGTGGTGAAGCTAAAAGGCCCCAGCCCGATGTAATCCACTTGTTTTTTTAGTAATGACTGACAGTCTTCCAAGGTATTGGCCGTACCGCCGATGGTAAATGCGTTTCCTAGATGTTCTCGTACCTTGGCCGGGTCTTCATCCATTTGACCTAGATGTACGCCATCCGCTTTCACTTCTTTGGCGATTTTATAATAATCGTTGATAATCAATCGGGTTTGAAAATGGGCCGTAATTGCTCTCGCTTCATGAGCTATTTTTAAAACGGATTCTTCGGATTCATTTTTCATACGGAGCTGAACCAATTCCGCACCGTAGGTACAGGCTTTTTGAATGTTTTGTAAGTGCTCCTCGGGATTGTTTCCTTGAGAAATATAATGGAGTTGGGGTAAAGGCATTTTTTGGTTTTAAAAGTGTTGCTGCATTTCTTTAAAATCGGCCATGGGAGAAGGACTTTTCCATATTCCTCCCATTAATGCCGCTCCGGAATAACCTAATTTTTGTAGCTTACCAATATTCGATTTATCGATACCACCAAGACCGATGACCTTCTTAGAAATAGAGTTTACGTCAAACTGTTTTCCTCTATAATTTTCCTTCGAAATGGAAGTAAATACCGGACTTAAAAATTGATAATCGAATGCAATTGGACATTGCTCAAGCACCGAAATATCATGAAATGAAGTGCTTGATGTTTTATTTTTATCTATTTGAAAATCAATTGTTTCAGTCGTTTTTACAAACCTATAATTCAAATGTATTTTGTTATCGGATAGCAACTGATTCCGCGTTCGTTCCGGAAAATGGATTCCCTTTAAATCAAACTTATTAAGCAATTGGTAGTGTTCATGTATAACTACCTTATGATGATATTTTTCATCTAGTTGGGAGAGGTATTTTTCATAGTCTCCTATACTCCTTTTTGGTTTCCGAAGGTGGAAGCACTGCAGACCTTCCTCAAATAGTTGGTGAAGGAGTGGCAGCTCATTCGGTATATCATTTTCTGGAGAAATCAGTACAATCATTTTGATTTAATTAGAGGTACACTTCCGAGCCTTTGTCCCTAAATTCCTGTGATTTTTCCTCCATCCCCATTTCAACAACCGTTTCTTCATTCACCTTGTTTTTAGCTGCGAAATCCCTCACTTCCTGTGATATTTTCATGGAACAGAATTTGGGTCCGCACATGGAACAGAAATGTGCAATTTTGGCTCCGTCCGCCGGTAAGGTTTCGTCATGGTATTCCCTCGCCAATTCCGGATCCAGTCCTAAATTGAATTGGTCTTCCCATCGAAATTCGAATCGGGCCTTGCTCAAAGCATTGTCCCGGTGCTGTGCACCAGGGTGACCCTTGGCCAAATCTGCTGCATGGGCCGCCAATTTATAGGTGACCACCCCTGTTCGCACGTCTTCTTTGTTGGGTAAGCCCAAATGCTCCTTGGGTGTTACATAGCACAACATGGCACAGCCATACCAGCCAATCATGGCGGCACCTATACCTGAAGTAATATGGTCATAACCGGGGGCAATGTCCGTAGTTAAGGGGCCCAACGTGTAAAATGGAGCTTCGTCACATACTTCGATCTGCTTGTCCATATTTTCTTTGATCATGTGCATAGGTACGTGACCGGGACCTTCAATAAAGCACTGCACCTCGTGCCTTCGGGCAATTTGCGTCAATTCGCCCAGCGTTTCAAGTTCGGCAAATTGTGCTTCGTCATTGGCATCCGCTACCGAACCGGGCCGCAGGCCATCCCCAAGCGAAAAGGAAACATCATACTGTTTCATTACTTCGCAAATTTCCTCAAAATGGGTGTAAATAAAGTTTTCTTTATGGTGCGCCAAACACCATTTAGCCATAATGGAACCGCCTCGGGAAACGATACCCGTTACCCGTTTGGCCGTCATGGGCACATAACGCAAAAGTACCCCAGCGTGAAGCGTAAAATAGTCTACGCCCTGCTCTGCTTGTTCAATAAGGGTATCTTTAAATAGTTCCCAAGTAAGGTCTTCAGCAACTCCGTTTACCTTTTCCAAGGCTTGATAAATAGGCACGGTACCTACGGGAACAGGGGAATTTCTAATAATCCATTCCCTGGTTTCGTGAATATTCTTGCCTGTGGATAGATCCATAATATTATCTGCACCCCACCTACAGGCCCAAACCGCCTTTTCCACCTCCTCTTCAATGGAAGATGTGGTGGCGGAATTTCCAATGTTCGCATTGATCTTTACCAAGAAATTGCGGCCTAAAATCATTGGCTCCGCTTCTGGGTGGTTGATGTTGGAGGGAATTACCGCACGACCACGGGCAACTTCTTCCCGAACAAATTCCGGAGTTATTTTCGATGGAATGGCAGCACCAAAACTTTCGCCTTGGTGTTGTTGGGATATTTCGGTCATTTCATCAATGCGTTGGTTTTCACGAATGGCGATGTACTCCATTTCCGGGGTGATAATTCCTTTTTTGGCATAGTGAAGCTGGGTCACGTTTTTACCTTTTTTTGCACGAAACGGTTTTTTTAAATGGGCAAAACGCATATGATTTAACTCAGAATCGTTCAAGCGCTTGTTACAAAATTCTGAGGTAAAACTGTCCAATTGTTCTACGTCCCCCCGTTCTAATATCCAAGGAAGTTTTAAGCGTTCCAGTCCTTTGTGAACATCAATTTCTTGATTGGGGTCCGTATACGGTCCGGAAGTATCATACACCGTAACCGGTTCATTAGGTACCAGCTTTCCGGTAAGGGAATCTTTGGTGTCGCTCAAGTTTATTTCTCGCATGGCCACTTTGACCTGTGGATGCAATTTTCCCTGAACATATATTTTTTTGGAATTAGGGAATGGTTGTCTAGAGATGACATCCTTCTTAGGTGCTGTATCTTTGCTTTTCATATTTATAGTATTGGGATTGGAAAACTTGTTCAATCAACTGTTGACTAGGATATTATCCGCCCTGAACTGCTTGAATAACCAATAATTGGTCATTATTTTTCAACAATTGGGAAGACCATTCAGATTTCGGAATAATTTGCTCGTTGATGGCCACGGCTATGCCGGAGGAAGGCGTGCGCGAATTTTCCAAAACTTGTTGAAGGCTCGTATTTTCAGGCACTTCCAACTTCTGTAGGTTCATTGTTATCGTTATCATACAGTATAGATTTTGTTGTAACGATAAGGGCTTGAAAATATCTTTGAACTAAAAGCGACCGTGTAGAAAAAGAGGTCACTTAAATGAAAAGGTCGTAAACACCCATTACAGAATGTTTTTCAACTTTTCCCTTCGGCGGTACTAACCGCATCAGGTTCAAAGGGTATGTCTCAGTTCCGAACAGGAACACCCCTAAAGTTTACGTTACAAATGTAGCAACTTTGTTTTGAATAGTAAGAAGAATATACGTTTCTTCTATAAAAAGCTCAAATTAGTGGGAAATTACTCCGCCTTATTGACCCGGACGGCGTTCATTCCGCGTTGGCCTTTTTCCAATTCAAAAGTAACTTTTTCGTTTTCGTTCATTTCAGCGGATTGCACTTGGCTGATATGACAGAAATATTTCTCGTTATTTTCTGAATCGATGATAAACCCAAATCCCTTGGAATGATCAAAAAAGGAAACTTTCCCATTTCTAATAGGGTCAAATTTATCTTCGTCCGTTTCTTCCTTTTTAGGAATGCCCAATACTATTTCCGAAGCATCAATTTCCTCTTCTTCGGTTTTTTCGGGAGGGGTATCGGTAAGATTACCAAATTTATCAACGTAGGCAAAAGGAATGCCTCCGTCCCCTTCTTTGGCTTCGGCCTTTCTGGCCTCTTTCTTTTTTAGCTTTTCTTCACGCTTCTTAAGGCGTTTTTTTTCTTTCTCTCTTTTATTATAAGTCTGTTGCGATTTTGCCATATATATAATTAAGTCTATAATGTAGGATAAATTATTGCAAACTCCGAATTTGTTGCAATAAAAAAGCCTATCCAATACGGATAGGCCCAAAGATATTATATAAAATACTGGTTAAACGACTTTTACGTCTACAGCATTCAAACCTTTTTTACCTTGCTCTAAATTAAATTCAACTTGGTCACCTTCGCGAACCTCGTCAATCAATCCAGAAACGTGTACAAAATGATCTTCATTTACTCCGTCTTCAGTTATGAATCCATAACCTTTAGAATCATTGAAGAATTTTACAGTTCCTTTACTCATTATACTATTTTAATTAATTAATAAGTGGCAAAGGTGATGCTAATTTTTGGATAAACAACCTTTTATTTTACTTATTTTCAATTATTTAAAATTAATAGAACAAGCATAAAATATATTATCTAAAATCTTCCAAAATATCGGAGGTTTCCAAATCGTTTTGAATCGTACTTTTTTGCTCGCGTAAAATTACCCTTACCCTTGCTGGAACCATAGTTTCAGCCAAAACTTCGTTATATTCCTTAAGGGCACTTTTATCACCTCTTACAGCTTCCTCAAGCATGGCTTCATCATTATCCCCTGAAAAGAAGGCTTTTACATCCATCCAAGACCTGTGGACAGCACCAGAAGTAGTTCCTTCAATTTTTTCATTTCCCAATTTTAATTCGGGTACCGCATTTTTTAATTGCTTTAAAAACTGCTTTCTATTTTCTATGCGGCCTAAGAAATAACTTTTAGTACTTCTTTCCTTAGAGTTTTCAGCGGCTTTCTCAAATCCCTTAATAGCATCCTCATTTTTATCTACTACTTCCTGTAAGCTTTGTTCAATACTTTTTACATCTGCATTCATTCTATTATCTGGTATTAAATTTGTAATTCGTTTTAGGCAAATTACTCTATCACAAAGAGAATGATGGATGCAATAGCAGAAATGATTGACGAGAATAGAAGGCTTGGGAATTTTACGGAAATTATATCAGTTTTTAAATCAATTGAGACTTCACTATGCATAAAATGCATGATTTGGTTAGTTTAGCTTCTTATGGTTCCTTTCACGAAAACCTTTTGGACTTATTGCACTTCAAAATCACCATTAGAGCGAATGTAAATAACCGTTTCTGTATCTGTACTTAAACGTGGTGAAGCGTCATATTCTGCACCAAAATAAGACCCGGCTTCCAATACATTTTTAGCATCTTTTTTAGAAAACTGATGGGTTACTTTACCAGAAATAACCACAGCTCTAAAGTTTGGACTTAAATTTTTAATACTTCCTTTAAAACCAGCTGGTAATTTTAATAGGGTTGCTCGTAACTGATTGGCATTATGGCTTCCCCATAAAAAGGCAATTTCTACCTTACTCTTTTCTGAAACCCACTCCATATCCTTGGCATGCAACCATACAAGGTTAGATTCATCTATATTGATTGGTCGCTCCCCATTGTCAAATGCCTCTTCTGTAGGTTTCACTAAATACGGACCTTCTTGAATATCTAAAAAAGCCATATTTTCTTCCCCATCTGCAGCGGTTACGTGTCCTTCACCAGCAGGCTGCTGCCAATAGCTCCCTGCAGGCAACCACATTTCTTCAGCTTTTGGGTCATCATTATGCAACAATCCTTTAATCACTACAGCACGGTAAGTTATATTATGAATATGTGGTGGTGAGGAAAAACCTTTGTTGAACTTCACCAAAAAACCAGAAGGTTCATTCTTGGTACGGTCGCCCCATAATTGCCCTGCAGCCGGACTTTTATCGCCTCTGGCAGGATTTAACCATCCCCAATCTATTTGGTCTTGGGTTACTACCTCGTTTTTACTTTTTGCGGTGTCTGTTGTGGGGGTTTGTGCAGTAGCCGTTATTGCTAAAGCCAAGGCAAAAACACCTGATATGAACTTTTTCATTTTTTCTATTTCCATGTTATTATATCTGTCTTTTCCCTTCTTACTTTGGGAAATTCCGGGTCTGCTTTTCTATAACCAAAGGCGGCCATAAATGCTAAACCATATTTGTCCGTATCAATACCAAATTTGTCTTTTAGTAAGGGTTCTATATCCGTTTGATGAAACCCTTCTATTGGGCAACTATCTATACCTACCAAAGCAGCAGATGTCATCATATTAGCCAAGGCGATGTAGGTTTGCTTGGTGGACCAATCGAATAATTTTTTATCGGTATCCAAGTTAAAATCGCGCTCCTGAAATTCTCTGTAGAACTTGGAATACATTTCTACCACATCTGCTGGAAATTGCTTCACTTTATGCATCATATCATCTATATACTCTGCATCGTGTTTTACCATAGGGGCTTTCATTGCCAACCCTAACACAAAGTGGCTTGCCGTATCTAATTTTAAAGGCGCACCCCAAGCAAAAGGTTTAAGTGATTCTCGCAATTCTTTGTCTTGTACCACTACAAAATGCCAAGGCTCAAAACCAAAAGAACTGGGTGATAAATGTGCCGTATCTAAAATAAATTCAAAATCTGCATCTGATATTTTCTTAGTGGCATCAAACTCTTTGGTGGCATGACGAAAATTAAATGCTTGTAAAATGTCTTCTTTTGCTATTTGTGTTTCTTCCATTAGATAGTTAATTTTTAATTTGATACAAAGGTACATGTACCTAAGCGGGTATATTTGGTATGAAAAATGGTAAATGATGTATTTTTAAAGGTTTTGATTCACCATAATATGTTGATTTTGCAGTAATTGATTTATCTTTGATATAAATTTTAAGTAAAATGAATGTTATTCACACTTATAAACCTTTTGAAATACAAGAGTTGAGATTGGCCGAGTGGAAACAAAGGCCTGTAAAAAATAATTTTTTTGAGCTGGTGTGGGTCCGAAATGGGACTGGAACACAGTGTATTAATTATAATGAACAAGCCTATTCTAAAGGAGATATATTTCTACATCCACCCTTAAAATGTCATTCTTTTACCGTGGAAGAGCCTACGACTTTTGTCTTTCTCAAGTTTTCCGATTCCTTTTTTAAGCAAGTGGGTGGAAGCTCTATAGATAGAAATGCTTGGTTTGATGAGGCTTCTTATATTCTATCCAATTACAACCAACTGCCCGGGAGTGTTATTCAGTCTGAAATTGATAGGCAACACATGGAACGTCTGATAGATATAATCCTCCAGGAAGCCAGGAACCAGACGGAAACTATTAACGGGCTTATCACCAGCCTTATGACCGGCATTTTGGAACTATTGATGCGCAATATTAAAAAGACTATCTATTTTGAATCCATCAAAGATCAAACGGACGACCGGATTGTAAGGATGCTTCAATATTTGAATGAACATATTGGAGAGCCCGATCAATTAAAAGTAGAGATTTTGGCGGACCTCTTTTCTATGTCGCACACCTATGTGAGCGAATACTTTAGAAAACAGGTGAATATGTCCCTCAGGGAATATATTATTAAGGCAAAATTAAAATTGGTAGAAATTAGGCTATTACATAGCGATAAAACGCTTACGGAAATTGCAGATGAATTAGGTTTTACAGATGTTAGTCACCTATCCAAAACCTTTAAAAAATATGTTGGGATTTCTATTAGGGATTTCAAAAAAGAGGGGGAATACCGCATGCTAACGCGAAATGTTTGCACCGCTGCGGCCACTGCATAAATAGGTTTGCGCGATTTTACCTATCGTTGATTTCAACAAGTTTATCCTCGCTCCATTCCCCACCGGCAACTAAATCCCCATCGGCATCAAAGAATTGACCGTTTCCACTACGCTTGTCTTCTTTCCATTGACCGGTGTATTTTTCTCCATTTGGCCAATAATAGGTACCGAAACCGCTACGCTTATCGTTTTGATAGGTACCTACATAATATTCGCCATCAGGCCAATAAAAAGTACCCTCTCCCTGTCTTTCATTGTCTTTCCACTCCCCTTCGTACCTACTTCCACTGTCCAAAACGGCAATTCCAAAACCGTTGGCCTTTCCGTTTTTTACTTGGCCTACATAATGCATGAAATTTCCTTTTTTACTTTTAAATTTTAAGTATTCACCATACGCCTTGTTTTGGAACTGACTCTTTAATCTAGCTAATTGAACACGGGTCTTTTCCAAGGTAAAGTTGATGGAATCATATCTACGGAGTTCTTCGGATGAAGTCAATTGCTGATTGGGCAAACTGTCCAATGCAGCCTTAAGGGAATCTTCTTTTCTTGAAGGGCTTCTTTGTACCTTGGCAAGTTTTTCAGCTAATGCAATTCGTAAAGGGATTCTCATTTTGTTCTCCTTTTCGGCACTCAGGTTTTCGGAATAGGACTTTATAGCGGTATCATAATCGCCTTCAAGAAGAATGGAATCCAATTGAGCTAATTTCTCATATTCCATAAGTTTGGAAACGGCAACTTCCTGTTGTTCCTTCGAGTCTTTCAATTGCTTGTTAAGACTGTTGGATTTTGTGAAAAAGTAAACGGAACAAGCAGTTGTTACGGCCAATGCCAAGAAAAAAATTGGGTATTTTAGTTTCATAGGTATGGTAATGTTACGTTCTTAGATACGTGTTAATCATCTAAATGGACGTCCGGAAGCTTGTTTTTAACCCTTCTAAAGTCCGGCGAATAGTACATATGAAAACGCATGGTCCATGATTGTTTGTAATATCCCCCGTTCGCCAAATCCTGACCTTGGGAGTACATTAAACCTGCAGCAAAGGTTAGTCTTGGAGTGGCAATATATCCCAACGTGGTAGTTAAACGTAAGTCTTCCATGGGGCTATCCACCACCGCTTTACCACTTTGCATAATCAGTTCTGCCTCTGGGGAAACATAAATGGTATGCGGCTTAAGTTTGTGGCTGTTCAATGGTACTTTGGCACGGAACATATAACGCCACCTGTTTCTAAAGATATATTTACTGTTTTCCTCAAAACCCTGTGTCCACCGGTGTTCAATACGAATTCTGTGGTAAATCATGGCCGTGTATAGCGGTTGTGCAAATTGGTATTGGTGCCAAATACGCCATTCCGGTACTACATTTCTATCTTCAGAATCCTCATCAGTATTAAAATTGATACGTACAACCCCACCGAGACTAAAATTGGTCTTCTTGGAGTAAATGTACCCTATGGCATGACGGTTATATATTTGTCCTACTTGGCCAATAAAGGGCGTGTTTTCCGTTTCCTGAAATCTAAAATGTGTTTGCGCATCCCAGAAAAAGCGCTTTCCAATCCTAATATTTCCATACGTGTTGAACCAAACTTTGGTAGTTGGGTCCTTGTATTTGGAATATGGAGGTAATTCTACTTTTTCTTCGTCTTCCTGCGCCCATAAGTTACCAACGGCAAGGCAAATAAGACATACGGACCAAATGCTACTGCGTATCTTACTATTCATGCGTTGAATCTTTGGAGGTTACTTCCTGTTGTAATAATTGAATGATTTTGAGCGGGTCCTTTTCGCGCTTTAATTTTCTTTCTAGTTTTTTAGTGTTTCCTGCCCTTAAAATTTCCATTCTATGGTTCACAACTTCTATTTGGGACATCAATTCTTCCGCATTCGTACATTGGATTTTTTCAGCACTTTTTATAAAAAAGGGAATAAGTTCATTTTTGTAGGCCGATGTAATTCTTTTTTTCACATCTTCCTCCATCACCGTAGCCATAAAGGGATTCCAAACTGCATCTTGATATAATCTTTCAATATCTTCCCTGGCTGATGGTAGGGTGATCAACTTGTCCGAAAGTATGTGCAGTGTACCTATACAAGCCTTTAGGTCATTACCAAAAGCCAATTTTTCTTCTGCGTTGCCAAGTGCAGCATATTCGGCTAAAGAATCATCCGCCAATTTCTTTATATGTTTGAGCGATGGAAGGTATTTTTTTGGAAGACTGTCCCTACTTGCGTCAATTTTACTAACGAGGCTATCATTTAGTTGAATGAGGTCTTCTTCCAACCCGTTTAACGCTTGTAACCTTGCCTCATTGGTAAGTCTATCTGAAAGGGAACTTTTAATTTCCGTTAAGCTTTGTTTTGAAAACGCTGCTAATTGCTGAAGTGTTTCGGTAGTAGGCTCCTTAAAATTAAATGTGGAAGCATTGGTGGGTTCAAATGTTCTTGTAGTATTGAGACTATCTACGCTTACCGTTATTTCTTTTGTAGGTATTCCCTCTTTCCATAAGGAGGCGAGCAGTTGTTCCGTAGGTATATTGCCTACAATTCCCTGCTTGTACATTTTGTTCACTTTCCCCAGCGGCTTTAAATACTGGGAGTTGATTCTTTCTGTCACCTTAAACTTGTAAAGGGCATCCGCATCAGAACGTTTAATGATATTAAGATGGCTGTTTTTAAGAAGTTCATCAGCAATTTCTTTGGCAACCTCATAATCTTTCTGCATTTGAGCCAGGTACCCTTGTTGAACGGAATCCAAAGGGTAGTGAGGTACTTTTGCAAGAATTCCTGGTGCTAGATTGGCTTCACCCAATTCATTGAGAAGATGGTTCATTTTTTTGTAATACCCCGCATTCTCCCTAATCAGGGCTCCTATTCCCGTTTGCAATCTTTTAACATGTTCTTCTGGAATGGTGACCCTAAGCACCTCTATAAACGATGCATCTAAGGGAATGGTTTTAAGTACCCCCTTATTTTCAAATACCGGAATTTCATAAGTATTTCCTTCAGAGGAAAAAATAATTGATTTTAGTACGCCTTCCTCAAAAATCCAACGTTCTGTATTCTCAATTTCCAGAGATTCATACGACTCCCATTCATCGTGCGCCAAACCGTTTCTTAAGGTTCTACCTACCAAGGCGGTTGCCTTGTTTTCCATCTGAAAACTTTGTTGGGGAGTGCCCTTTTTAAAGTTGATGTTGCTTTTGAACAAGGTCTGTTCTATTTCTGAATCCTTTATAACATCAATTCGGTATTCCCAAGGGCCATCTGGCACTCCACTTTGCAAGGTGCCACTACCCTGCTCTTGGGTACCACTGATCAGCACCCGGTATTCATAGCCAACCAAAGTACTTTCACTATTGGATTTAAACTTACCGAACTGAAACTGCCAAGGTCCGTTGGCCTTGTTCTGTTCAAAGGCTCCCGAAAAATTAAAGGAAGTATCGGCTTCGTTCAAAAGTGCTCCTAGATTGGTGCTGGTAAGTTCAAAAGGGCCATGGTAAATGGTATCCTGTTCGTTAGTAATGTATTCAAAGGTGGCTTGGCCTTCGTAGTCACCTAAGTTAAAGGGACCTAGGTATTGTTCCTTTTCCTGAGCATATAAAATACAACCTAAGAAGAGCAACAAAAAAATGGGTGAAAGCCGTTTTGGAAAATAATTCATCCGGCAAGGGGTATATGATGTTTTGTATTTGCTTTAACATACGCAAATCAGTCCCTTATGGATTTCTAAAACACTGTTTTTATGATATCAGGAAGGCTTTTGAATGAAATTTGAGGATTTGTTAGGGGAAGTAATATTTTGATACTAAGTTAGAAATCTAGCAGATGACTTTTGTGAGAAAAGTTGAATTGTTGACGTACTTAATCTTTAAATCGTTGCTGGTATTGACTGGGACTGGTTCCCTTAATCCGTTTGAACATTCTGTTAAAATAGGAACGATTTTTAAATCCGCAGGATAGAAATACGTCCGTTAGGTTCATTTCATCGTTGCTTAAGAGCTCGCTTGCCTTGGCAATACGTTCTTGATTGATAAAATCTACCGGTGATTGTCCCATTTCCTGTTTGAACTTTTTATAAAAGTTACTTTCGCTCATATACGCCTTGTCACTAAGCTCTTTAACTGTTAAGGATTGAACTAGGTTTTGTTTGATATATTCAATAATGTAAGCAAAGCGATTATGGCTTGACAATTCCTTGGAATTGTTTGCATAGGCCTTTCTTGTATTGGCCTGTAAAATTCTAATAATCAACTCCTGTAACATATTGGATACAAAAAAGTCCTTGGAAGGGTGTTTTTCTGCATACAGATAGACAATTCTTTGAATTATTTTATGAAGACCGGGGTCGTTGGTGAAATGAAAATTATAGTCCAGCAAATCCCATTCGTCCCCTTCTACCTTGCCCATTTGTTCATTCATCAATTGCGCTACCCTTTGAATACGGTCCTCCCCTATCTCCAAAGCCAAGCACCGGGTAGGAGATTTTTTAGTGGAATCGGGAAAGTCTATGGACATAAGTTCATCTGCCGGTAAAATAAGGGATTCACCCGGGAGAAAATCAAAGGACTGCATATCCTTTAAATGCATGATTTTCTTTCCCTCTAACATACTTGCCAAAACGGGAGACCCAAATTTTAACTGTACCAGTTCTGCTTTTTCATGTGTTTCAAAGATATGAACCGCAGAGTCCTTTAGCTCATAGGTGGTTTTATTCTCCACCACATCAACAAGTTTCCTGGTGGCATAAAATGACTTAGGTAATTCCATAGGTTAAATATTTCTAAATCAACATAATCGAGTGATATTTTTTGTAATTTAATGAAATTGGTTGCTTCAATTTACGAAATTCATAAATTTTGATAGGATAGTTCATTTGATTGATAGAATTGTACTATCAAAACCTACTTGAATCCTAGTAACTTGGAGCTCAGTTATTTATTAATTCATCAACTTAAATTTACAGAATATGAGCGACGTAAGCACTATTAAGAAAGAAGAACTGGTAAAACCTAGTTTTAAGAGCAAGTATGACAATTTTATAGGTGGTAAATGGGTAGCACCTGTAAAAGGGCAGTATTTTGATAATGTTTCTCCGGTGGACGGAAACAGTTTTACCAAGGTGGCCCGTTCTACGGAAGAGGATATAAACCTTGCCGTAGATGCCGCATGGAAAGCGGCTCCTGCCTGGAACAACAGTTCTGCAACGGAACGAAGCAATGCATTATTAAAAATAGCGGATGTCATTGAAAAGAATTTAGAAAACTTGGCCCGAGCAGAAACATGGGATAACGGAAAAGCCCTTAGGGAAACACTGGCGGCGGATTTACCCTTGGCAGTGGACCACTTTAGATATTTTGCAGGGGTCATTCGAGCTGAGGAAGGCAGTGTTAGTGAATTGGATTCCACCACCATTTCAATGAACGTAAAAGAGCCCCTGGGCGTGGTAGGGCAGATAATTCCTTGGAATTTTCCACTTCTAATGGCTACTTGGAAAATTGCTCCTGCTCTTGCGGCCGGTAATTGCGTGGTTTTAAAGCCCGCAGAGCAAACTCCGGTGGGGATTATGTTATTGATGGAACTTATTGATGGTATCCTACCGGATGGGGTATTGAACGTAGTCAATGGTTTTGGTGTAGAAGCAGGCAAGCCATTGGCCTCCAATCCTAGAATAAACAAGGTGGCATTTACGGGAGAAACTACTACCGGGCAGCTAATTATGCAATATGCTTCTAAGAATATTGTTCCGGTAACTCTGGAGTTAGGCGGCAAGAGCCCTAATATTTTCTTTGAAAGTATTATGGATGCCGATGATGATTTCTTTGATAAATGTCTGGAAGGTGCGGTCATGTTCGCTTTAAATCAAGGGGAAGTTTGCACATGTCCCTCAAGAATCTTAATTCAAGAGAGCATTTATGATCAATTTATAGAAAGAGTGATTGAGAGGGTGAAAGCCATTAAAATGGGGCATCCCTTGGACACAACCACTATGATGGGTGCACAAGCCTCCAACGACCAGTACGAAAAAATCCTTAACTACATTTCTATAGGTAAGGAAGAAGGTTGTGAGGTACTGGCAGGTGGTGAAGCTGCGTACAATGAAGGACTAGAAGGTGGTTTTTATATTCAGCCTACCCTTTTAAAAGGAAATAATAAGATGCGGGTATTTCAAGAAGAAATTTTTGGGCCTGTAGCTTGTGTAACTACTTTTAAAGATGAAGCCGAGGCATTGGAAATTGCCAATGATACGCTTTACGGACTAGGTGCTGGTGTTTGGACGAGGGATACCCACCAAGCCTATCAAATTTCAAGACAGGTAAAAGCCGGACGTGTTTGGGTCAATTGCTACCACTTATATCCTGCCCACGCACCGTTTGGAGGATACAAAAAATCTGGAATTGGTCGTGAAAACCACAAAATGATGTTGGACCATTACAGACAGACTAAGAACATGCTTATCTCACATGATAAGAATGCATTAGGATTCTTTTAATATGGTAGAAAGGGTACTAATAACAGAGGCCGCGAAAAAGGTGGTTGATCAGTTAAAGGAACAACATGGGGAACTCATGTTTCACCAAAGTGGTGGATGTTGTGATGGGTCTTCCCCCATGTGTTACCCAAAAGGAGAACTTATGCTTGACTCGAGCGATGTGCTTCTAGGGGAAATCCATGGCTGCGATTTTCATATGAGCAGAGATCAATTTGAGTATTGGAAACATACCCAATTGACCGTAGATGTGGTTACAGGTAGAGGTTCCAGTTTTTCCCTTGAAATTCCTTTAGGTTTACGATTTGTCATCAAATCTAGGATTTTTAAGGAAGAAGAACTGACTCAACTTGAAGCGTTGTCTTGATCACCATTAGAATACTGTTAGTTGATTGTTTGTAAAAACAGTTGCAAAAAGGTCCGGGATTTTTTCCGGACCTTTCGCTTTTTAATAAATTCTTTAAATGGATATGGACTCGCCCACATCTAGTAATATCAATTCTTTCTGGGCCTTTGAGAAGGTGTCCTTAGCTGAAGTTTTATCAATTTTGGTGAAAGGAAAAACATCGTAATGTACTCCTAAAACTCTATCACATTCTACAAAATTGCTGGCGTGTATTGCGTCATCAATTCCCATAGTTACCACATCTCCAAGAGGTAGAATCGCCAAATCTATTTTTTTATACAGCGGAATAAGTTTCATATCCATAGTTAGAGCGGTATCCCCTGAAATATAAATACTCTTGCCATTTGCCGTTATAACAAAACCTCCAGGGTTGCCACCATAGCTTCCATCAGGAAAACTGCTCGTATGAATAGCATTTACGTATTTGACTTCACCAAAATCAAATGTTCTAATGCCGCCTTGGTTCATGGGCATGGCATTTAAGTCCTTTGAGGCATAATGGCTATAAATTTCAAAGTTACTTACTATAGTGGCACCTGTGTTTTTTGCAATGGCTTCGGCATCTAAGGTGTGGTCAAAATGGGCATGGGTCAAGAATATAAAATCGGCCTTAACACTATTGATGTCTATTTTGTCTTTAGAAAGTTCGTTTTCAGTGATAAAAGGATCCACTATGATATGGGTTTCCCCTATTTCAATTGCCAATGTATTTTGACCGTAATGTGTTATTTTCATTTTACTTAATTTAATGTTTTAAGGAATTTAATACCGCTTTTAAATTACAAAGGTTTTGAGAAAAAGAAATCTTCTTCCCAAAACCTTTTTTAAAAACTAGTTATAGTAATTACATCTTTACTTTCATCACGGATTTTGCATTTACAAATTCTCGAATCCCGAATCCGCCGTGTTCCCTACCGTAACCGGATTCTTTTGTGCCACCAAAAGGCATGTTGGGTTGTGCCAACCCAAAAGAATTAATAAAGACCATTCCCGTGTCAAAATACTTTTTAGCCATTTCAAAGGCTTTTTCCTCATTCTTGGAAAAAATGCCCCCGCCCAAGCCGTATTTGCTGTCATTGGCAATTTTTAGGGCATCGTGATTATTTTTCGCTTTAATCAAGGATGCCACCGGACCAAAAAGTTCATCATCATAAGCGGGCTGACCAGGTTCAATATTTTCCAAAATGGTTGCAGGATAAAAGAATCCTTTTTTTTCTGGAATAGTACCTCCCAACAAAACAGTCGCTCCTTTCTCAACACTTTCAACTACTTGATCGTGTAGTTTATCCCGTAAATCCTTTCTTGCCATGGGCCCAAGATCTGTAGACTCATCGGTCGGGTCTCCCATTTTTACATCCCTCATTGCTTTTATGAAGGCCTTTTTAAAATCATCGTAAAGTTCCTCTACCACTATAAATCGTTTGGCCGCTACACAGGTTTCCCCGTTGTTATAAATCCTGCCAGTTACACATGCTTGTACCGCCAACTCTAAATCTGCATCGTCAAAAACAATATAAGCATCATTACTTCCAAGCTCCAACACCGTTTTTTTAAGAACTGCGGCAGCCTTTTCTGCAACGATTTTACCTGCTTTGGGGCTACCTGTAAGCGTTACACCCCTTACCAAATCGTTTTTGATAATCTCATCGGATTGTTCATGGTCAATTATCAATACGCTAAAAAGATTTTTAGGCAAGCCAGCTTCCTCATAAATTTTTTGAAGCAGTAGGGCAGAACCCGTAACATTTTCTGCATGTTTAAGCAAAACCCCATTTCCGGCCATTAGGTTAGCAATGGAATAACGCACGGCTTGATATGCAGGAAAGTTCCACGGCTGTATACCATAAATAACCCCAGTAGGTGAATAACTGATGACTCCCTTGCCCCCTTCCGGCAAATCTCTTTCTTCATCCTTTAAAATTTCCTGACCTTTTTGAGCCGTATATTTGCAAATAGCAATACACAAGTCTATTTCCTGTGCTCCCTGTTTGCGTGTTTTTCCCATTTCATCGGTCATTAAGCGAACAAATTCATCTTTGTGTTCTCCTAATTTGGCACCAATATTTTTGATGATTTCGGCTCGATGTTCCAAGGATTGCAATCGCCAATCCCTAAATGCCCCGTGGCAATTCGCCACGGCCTTTTCAGCTTCCAACATCGTCATATATTCGTACTCTTTTATTTCATCTTCTGTAGTTGGGTTTAACAAAGTAAAACCGTTCACTAGTGTATCTGTGCTCATATTTTGTGTATTATTTATTTGGAATTAGCTCCCTGGTTTTTGCTTCATAATCTAAATAGCCTTCCTTTCCGGGAGTATAAAAGGTATCTTCATTCCATGGACTTGTCTCTACATTTTGTCTAAATCTACCAACCAAGTCCGGATTGGAAATATATAGTTTACCGAAAGCAACTAAATCGGCATCACCGGACTCCACTACCCTATTGGCCTTTTCTTGGTCGAATCCTGCATTGATCATGAGTGTACCATCATACATTGGTCTATAGCGTTTAGCAATTTCAGTTTCGGCGTATTCGATATCTGATACGTCATTAAAAGGTTCCGACAAGTGTATATAAGCCAATTGATAGTCAGAACTAAGCTTTTGAATTATATAGTCGAAAGTAGGTATGGTCTCCTCGTCCATGGTCATTCCAAAAATATTATGGAGTGACGGATTGAACCTTGCCCCAACTTTACTCTGGGGTATTTCATTGATTATTGCATCCAACACTTCAAAGAAAAAACGGGCCCTATTTTCAATGGAGCCCCCATATTCATCCGTTCTTATATTACTGGTTTTATTAAAAAATTGATGAAAAAGGTATCCGTTGGAAGAGTGTATTTCCACTCCATCAAAGCCTGCTTCTATCGCATTAATTGCCGCCTGTACAAATTCTTTTTGCGTCTCTTTGATTTCTTCAATGGACATTTCTTTTGGAGTCACGGTCTGTTTGTTGCCCTCAGGGGTAAAAACTTCTGCTTCCGGATTAATAGCAGATGGTGCCAAGGGTAAATCCCCGTTGTGAAAATCTGGATGGGATATTCTACCTACGTGCCATAATTGTGCAAAAATTCTACCTCCGGCACGATGAACAGATTTTGTTACCTTTTTCCAACCATTTACTTGTTCTCGACTATGTATTCCCGGCGTATTGATGTATCCTATACCTCTTTTAGATACCTGAAGACCTTCTGTAATGATCAAGCCTGCAGTAGCCCTTTGGGTATAATATGGTGCATGTAAATCTTCGGTTGGGGCGTTGTGCTCGTTGTTTGCCCGGCTACGGGTCATTGGGGCCATCACTACTCTATTTGGTAGTTTTAATTCGCCCATTAAATAATCATTCAATATAACTTGCTCTTTCATATTATTTTATTTTAAGAACAAGTTAGCCGAAGTATGTAAGAAGAAAAGCCTCTAAAAAGAAGCTTTTTGACGTTATTGTAATTGTATACAAGCGTTATTTTTCCAATGCAGCTACATTGCCCTGGTAATCAATGTTAAATCTTTGATTGCTCATAACCTGAACCGTTGTTCTTAAATTGGGAAATAAACGAACGGTTACTTGATATGTCTCTGATTTGTTTCGGATTTCAAAATTATAGGTGTGAACTCCTTTTGAGTCATCTCTTTCATATTCCCAATCTTTAGCCACGTCCTTAAATACGATGCCTCCATCATTATTGTTATAGCCTCCACCCATTTGGCGCTCCCCAAAATAAGATAAGTTGGCAATAGCACTATCCCCTTTAATTTCTAGTTGATTATTTCCACCGGATAAATAAATTTGGCTAGGGGAACTGCCCGGAGGGAATAATCCCGCATTTGCAAGGCTTTGCATACTATTTGTCATCATGGGCATTGCTCTATCAAGAGTTATCACAAAACGTTTTTCTGCAATCAAACTATCCAAAAGCTGTGCACTTATAGATTGTTGGGCAATAGTAGATTTTGAGGTTGTACAACTGAAACAAAGAAATGATAGTAAAACTCCTAAAAAGCTTAAAAAATACGGTATCCGAAGCATACTATTAAGATACAAATAAAAAATCCACCAGTTCAAAAGCTGGTGGATTATCACTATTGAAATTTATTATAGTTGATCTAAGGCTTCACCAATGAGTACTTCGCCTGTAATAATTTCAAATACGGCATCATTGGCAGTATCGTCATGAAGTGCACGTACTAACGTCTGTGCAACATCTTCTCTTGGGATATCACCTCTACTTTCAAGAATCTCGGCTAATTTTATCTTACCGTTACCTGTTTCATTATTCAAGGTTCCCGGCCTAACAATCGCATATTTCAAGCCACTATCCTTTAAGTATTCATCTGCATTATGCTTGGCTTTCAGGTAATCAACCAGTTGATCCGACTTTTCGGGATGTTCTGCTCCAATGGAACTCAACATCACAAATTTTTTCACTTCATTTGTTTTTGAGGCGTCAATTAATCTTTTGGCACCTTCTTGGTCAACCGCCTTTAAATTTTTACCCTTGGAACCTGCTGCAAAAATTACCTTGTCCACACCCTTTGTTGCGTGCGTTAGGTCATTTTCGAGGTCTGCCACTACCGATGTGACCCCCTTACTCTTAAATCTTTCTGCCTGTTCCTGATTTCTCACCATGGCTATTGGTGTGAAATATTGGGATTCTTTTAATAAACTTATTATTTTTTGTCCTGTGGTACCGTGAGCACCAGCTACTAGTACTTTTTCCATTATCTTTTAATATTTATTATTTACAAAGCTAAGCCGAGAAAAATGGCTTCAATGCCACAGAAAAAATAAATCTTAACGGATGCGAAAGATTGTTTGCCGGATGATGGTTTTATTTGATAATTTATACCAATAGCTTATCTTCCTATAAAAAATTCAAACCAATGCTGACCAGTGAAGAAATTGATTTCCTAGAAAAAAACGGTTATTTGAATTTGGGACCATTGTTAACCCCAGAGGAAGTAATAGCCGTCAATAATAGAATTACTGAATTATTGACCGACGAAGGTGAAAATGCGGGAAGTGAATTAGCCGATTCCAAATATATTAGGCACCCGAAGGAAGAAGGAGCCGATAGACTGGCCGATCTGGTAAACAAAGGAGAAGTATTTGATGTGTTTTATACGCATCCCAAAGTTTTAGCCGCTATGGAGGCCGTTCTGGGACAAGAGTACAAACTTTCATCGTTGAATTACCGAGCCGCCAAACCAGGAAAGGGGCTTCAAAAATTGCATGTTGATTTTAAAAATGCCGTAGCCGAAGGAGGATATAAGGTTTGTAATTCCATTTGGCTTTTGGATGACTTCACAAATTTTAACGGTGCAACAAGAATTGTTCCCGGAACCCATAAACACAGCCAATTACCCGATGAGGTTATGAAAAACCCGTTTGATACTCATCCTGAAGAATTGATTATCAACGCCCCTGCAGGTTCTGTGGTAATTTTTAACTCTCATGTATGGCATGGGGGAACTACCAATACAACTGACAAGGATAGGAGGAGCATTCATAGTTACTTCTGTGCCGACGATCAACCGCAACAGGTAGACCAGAGTAGGTATTTGACTCAAGAAACCAAAAACAGAATTAGTAAAAGGGCCTTGGAGATATTGAATGTTTAATACTATCCTTTTCTAAGTCTCACCTTAATATGAATCTAATTATCATTGGCCATATACGCCGGAATGCGGAGTTCTAGTCTTTTGAGTCCCTCAGTCTAAAAAATAGATATTGCTGTAAAAAAGAAAAAGTATTTTCAGTGGATATGAAATCAATCACATTCACTAAAAATACTTATTTTTTTTACTGATATTTTACTAAAGTAAAAAGTCTTTAATAAAATCGGCAATAAAGTAAGTGAAATGGGAATTCAATTCCCAATTTGAGTTACCTAAGTCTCTTTTCAATTTTTTTCTTAATGGCAGTAAGTCTTTTCATGACATCCATTAAGGTTTCATCTTTAGTATTTTTGTAAACTTCATTGATGGAAAGAATTAATTCTTTGGCCTCACGAGATGCATTAATTCTATCACTGGTGGTCATACCAGACCACTTTCTGTTTTCAAAATCTGCAGCTCTGTTAAGTAAGTCCATATGCGTAGTCGTTTTAATGTGCGTATACAAAATTTTAGTACATGCTTTTAATAAAAATGCAAGGTACAAATTGACATTTTCTCAATTAATATCTTTAACAAATGTTTAAATATGTTGACAACAAACTATCATTTGTAATCGATGACGCCCGAGTAAAATGTTTGAATTGTATTTGTTGAAGGTGATTTATCGATAATTTATTCAATAGCACGATGTTTGCAAAAATAAGCTTCTTTAATTTGTAAATTAGACTCATAAAGTCTACTACTCCAGTGTAATTTAATAAAATATTAATGAATTTGAACAGATCCGTATACGTAGCAATTTTAGTATGTTTTGTTTTTTTTAGTTCATGTTCAAGTGAAGGAAGTAATCCTGATATTGAAAATCCTACAGCGGAATCTCCATCACCAGACCCAGGTACGGAGTCACATACTCCAGAGGAGCCCATTATCGAGGTCAATGCCATACCAGCTTCAGCACAACGTATAGGTAACGCTTCGTTGGGATATGAATATTTGATATCCGGGGAATATATGAGTTCTGGAGTACCTTACGATGTTTTTGTAGCAGGTAACGGGGAAAATAACCAAAACCTTCTGGACCGTAATGGCGATAACGCCATAATTCCCCATGACTATACTGCTGCTACCGCAACTAATGGTGTGAGAATAGTTTCTCCCAATTGTATGTCTTGCCATTCTGGGTTTTTAGATGATGAACTAATGGTGGGGCTTGGTAACCACTCTGGTGATTTTACCATCAATCGGGCGAACGATATTGAAATGGTAAGTACGGGTGTATCCCTTTTATATGGACAGGGTAGTGATGAATGGGAGGCTTTTGATCAATTTAGAAAAGGTATATTAGCTATTGGAGCTACCACAACAACCGAAGTTGTAGGGGCGAATCCTGCGGATAGGATAACTCAGGTATTGGCATCCCATAGGGATAAGAATACTTTGGAGTGGTCCGATTCCCCTTACGTGGCCTTAGATGAGGATATCATTCCTACCGATGTGCCCGCTTGGTGGCTGTTAAAGAAAAAAAATGCCATGTTCTACCATGGTTTGGGAAGAAAAGACTTTTGTAAATCGTTTATTGGTTCTTCTTTATTGACCCTTACGGAAAAAGAAAAGGCCGAGGAAGTAAATGAAAAAATGCCAGATGTTTTGGCCTATATTTATAGTATAGAGGCACCTTCTTACCCTAATGATATAGATACTGATTTGGCCGGTGTAGGTTCGCTTGTTTTTGCTGAGCACTGCGTTAAGTGTCATGGTACTTATGGTGAAAACGAAAGCTACCCTAATCTACTGGTTTCTCTAAATACAATTGGAACGGACCCTGCTCTTTCCAATAGATATTCCGGTCCATCTCAAATAAACGATTACTTCTTGGACTGGTTCAATAACGGATGGTTTGGTACAGACGAGAACCCTTTGGAATTTAAGGCAGAGGGTGGGTATATTGCTCCTCCTTTGGATGGTATTTGGGCTACGGCTCCTTATTTCCACAACGGTTCTGTACCCACATTGGAGTTGGTTTTAAACAGTACCGCTAGACCTATTTATTGGAGTCGTACTTTTGATAGTAGTGATTACAATACCAATGAATTGGGTTGGAATTATGTGGTAGAGGCTTCAAAAAAGGATAAATATACCTACGATACCACTTTAAAGGGCTATGGAAATGAAGGACATACTTTTGGCGATATTCTCACAGCAGATGAAAGAGCAGCGCTTCTGGAGTACCTAAAGACTTTATAGGGTGTTAGAGATTTAAATTATTAAATTTCAATAGGTAAAACAAAGCATAAAATTTAATTTTAAAAATTGCAGCTGTAACAAATTTTTCAATTGTTCGTCATTTAAATAGAAATCAATCACAACAATCTATAAAACGAACGACCATGAGAAAATTACATCCACATCAGCGACGACCTCGAATTTATTACAACATTGGATTTTGTTGGAATACCGATTATTGGTATGACCAAAAAATTAAAAAAAGAAACTAATCACTCCAATTCTTATTAATTATTTACTCATCAATCATCATCAAAAAAACGAATATCATGAAAGCATCAATGAGAAAAACAGCAACGGAATCAAAAACATTCAACTACTTTTCAAGTTTTAGAGTGACCAAGCGGGTGAAATGAGCCGAATATAGGAATTTCACTCGATAAAATTAGCAACAAAAGAAAGGGGCCCGCGTTTGCGGGCCCCTTTCTTTTTTAACGTCCATAGGAAGCTTAGTCCTTTAAAGAAATTTCTTCTTCAGCCTCGTTAGGGTAGATTAAAGTAGCCACATCATCGCATGTGCCATCACCAAAATTTACGGATACTTCAAGTCCGTTTTTGCTTAATGCCATAACACCTTTTCCAAAATGCTCACATCCAAATTGGGCTTCCAGAATCTCGGTAATATCAACTATATACGTATTTCCTTCGGATTTCAAAATCCACTCTCCATCTAAGGTCAAGGCTCCGCTCCCAAATTCCTCACCAAAGACAAAGCCTACTGTTTTTTCACCTTCCTCGGCAACTTCGGCCCCATCTGCCAATACAATATCCATATCACTATAAACCGTCCAGCTTATAGACTGCTCCTCTTCTGAACTGTTTATTTTAAAGCTTCGCGTGCCATCTATTGAAACATCGCCCACCATTAAATCATTATATGTTACGGTGAAGGCATAATTTTCATTATCTCCTCCATAAACAACACTTATGGTTCCATTTAGTAGTTCACCATCTTCCTTGGCACTGCAATCATCAAAACTAAGGGTAAAGCCAGTATCCGAATAATCAACAATGTAACACTCTTCTTCTACTTTGGCAGCGCTACCGGATTTATCCATATCATATAACTCAGATACTAATTCATCTACTTCTCCAGATACATTAACCGTTTCTAGAATGGTCTGTAATTCTGTCTTAGAGACTTTTTGTTCCTCTTGAAATTCTTCTATGCTTTCCTTTGCTTCATCACTACAACTAAATAAAAGCGCTACACTGGCAGTTGCCAAAAGAACATTTCGAGTATTGGAAAATACATTGCTCATATTTAAAATTTTAGGTTTATACCCTACAAACGTTGGTTATTTCAGTATAGTACTGGGTATTTCTTTTTTTAGATGAAGTGCACTACTTTATTCCAGAAAGGTCCTTATAAGTAAGAATTTACCTTCTTTCTTTAAAAGTTAATATCGAACTTTAAATTTTGTACAAGCATTATTATTTAAATAGGTCCTATTGTATTCCAAATAAAACCCTTTTCTTTATACCAATTAAATCGTATACGATAGTTCATAGAAATAAAGAAAATGGTCATTAATTATAGGGATAGGGTACGTGAACATTTATTAAGTGAAATGCAAAAAGGAAACTTACAGCCTGGTCAAAATATCAATTTGGCCTCAGTTTCGCGTAAATTAAAAATTAGTGTTACCCCAATTAGGGAAGCGCTTACCCAACTACAACAATCAAATATTGTTAAATCGATTAAAAACAGGGGCTTTGTTATTTCTAAGGTAAGTCCTGAAGAAGCTAAAAATCTTTATGAGCTTGTTGCCCATCTAGAGGTTTTGGCATTGGAGGAATCGCAATTTGATGCTAAATCCATTGAAAAATTAAAGACCCAGAGAGATTTAATAGCCCACTCCAAAACTTCTATTGACCGGGTTAACGCTTATATGGAATTTCATAGGCTACTTACCAAGAATTATAAAAATGATGTTTTTCAACAAATTCTAAAAGACCTAAAAACCCGTGTATTCTTTTATGAAAGGGCCTTCATGGCCAATGACTCTTTTCACTATAACTCTAATGACCAGCATGATGCCATTATCTCCGCTATTGAAGATGATAATATTCCTTCTGCAATTCTGGTCCTTAAAATGAATTGGATGTTAATTCAAAATTACTTGGAAAAACAACTTGTTGTAATATGAAGATTGATTTCTATAGAATCAGTTAAATATTTAACTTTAAATTTGGTTTTGCATTAATTTTTCACAAACAATTTGTAAAATGTTATGTGATATTCAAAACTTCCGTAATTTTACCCCGTGATTTAGTAGTACATCGAAATTTTTATAACAAAAGTTGATACTAGACGTTATTTGAATGTCAATTTAAAAATGAGGTTATGGGTTATTTATCACCACAAATCGAAATCCTAGCTAAAAAGAAATCGAGCGAAGAAAAATCTTTGTTAAAAAAGGAAATTTCTTGTGGAATTTTTCAGGATTACGGTCATACTGAAAGCACTCAAACTGCAAGCCAAAAATAGCGCTTGTCCTTAATTTGGGTGCGCAAGTTGTTCCAATAGTTGTCTTAACTCGGTTGGAAGACTTTTTTCCGTAAATAACGCGGAATGACTTTGAGTACCCTCTTCTATTTGAAACGAATACTGCTGTCCATCCCTTAGATCAGGGTTTGATTCGTTGGTATTCTCTTCCAAGTAATGGATTATCTTTTCCAATTGCTCTTTTTCAATATTGGCCCTTCCCTCATAGGTTTTGGGAATGCCCGAAAATCCACCCGATATTTCTATTCTATACCGCATTCTATACGACTATTGAAATTATGCCAACTGCTGAAAAGCTTTTACTTAGGACCTCTACAGACCTCTCAGAAACGTTACCTTCTTCCGTTAAGTTTTGGGCCGTTGCCAATATAGTTTCCAACATATCATTAAAATTAGCCGTTCGCCAAAGTGCTTTGAGCGTTTGAAACCAAATTAGAGCGCAATCATCCAGTCCCAACTCCATACAGCTTAAATAAAATGCCTTATTGGGTATACCTGAATTAATATGGACACCTTGATTATCCGCCATACCATTATAATAGTTGTCCATATGATCTGGTTGGCTGTCGAATTCATTGGCGGTGCCGGGCGCTTTCATTGACCTAATGGCCACCCCAGGGAATTCTTCGGTAACTACGCTATCTCCAATTAACCAATCGGCCTCTTCTACGGTTTGATTTAGATACTTTTGCTTAATTACTGTCCCAAAAACATCTGAAAAATGTTCATTTAAGGCCCCAGGCTGGCTCTGGTATTCTAGATTCGAAAGAAATTGCGTTACCCCGTGGGCAAGCTCATGGGCCACTACATCAATTGCGCTTGCAAAATCTGTAAATTCTTTTCCGTCACCATCTCCATAGGTCATTTCATCACCGTCCCAATAGGCGTTGTTATAGTTCTCTCCGTAATGAATGTTAGAAATGATGTCCAAACCGTTACCATCTATCGAATTAAGACCAAAAGCATTTTTAAAATAGTCTCTTACAAAGCCAGAGGTTTTATAGGCCTCGTTGGCCGTTTCATCCTTAATAAATTCGCCGCCTTCCTCTATTATAAGTTCTACCCGCTGTTGATAGGTGTTTTTGCAATCATAAATATACCGGTCACCCCTGCTTTCTTGGTGTTCCCTCTGTAATAAGTGATTTAGAGCCGTTTGCCTTTTTTCGGTGATTCTAGCGGTATCATTCAATGTTTTTTTACAACTGCTGTTTCCCCGCTTCGCAAGTTCTTCTAATATATGTGGGGGAATTATAAAGCATTTGGTTGAGCACATACTATTGATTTAGGGATAGTAACTACAAGTTCGGCCCTTTTCATATTTAAAACAAATATTGTTAGTTAACCTTTTAGTTAATATTTGCTAGCTGTGGTAGCAAACTGATGGCCTTGTTTAATTCATCCTTTTTAGAAGCTGCAGGTATTCCTCTTGGGTATCGATGTCCATGGCTTTTTGATGTAATTTTATGGAACAGACTTCTTGCGGGTTTAGTGAAATGATGGTTTGGGCTCCTGTCTTGGTTCCTAAATTGGAAAGTTGTTCAAAGAATTCCCTTCCAAAAAGGGCGGGAACACCCACATTTTTATCGTATTCACAGGCTATGATGTTTTTTGAAGAATTGAAAAACTTCTCCATAAGCTGATTTAAAAGTAAGGTATCTACCATGGGTTGATCCGCCAGCATGATAAGAATTCCGGTTGTCCCTTTCTGCTCGTTCAAAATATGTTCAACTCCCGTTGCTATAGAACCGCCCATACCTGATTCCCAATCTGGATTCACTACATATCTAAACCCGTTTTCCGGTATATGTATTCGTATTTCAGGTTCGTAGGCACCCAAAACTACATAGATATTTTCGCTGTTGCTCGCCACGGCATTCTCGATTGCAATGCCAAGTAGTGTGGTCTTTTTCCAAGGCAGGAGCTGTTTGATTGTACCCATGCGGGAGGAATTACCCGCCGCTAAAATCAAAAGTGCTATTTTTTTCTTCGGATTATCCATTAATTATGGATTCTTCCGATTTTGTCCTTAAGTTTTATGGGGTTTCTTGAGCGAATTACCGATAAAACCTCAGAAACAATAGAAATAGCAATTTCCTGCGCTGTTTCAGCGCCTATGTTCAAACCTGCTGGACCATGAATGGCGTCAAAAAAACTATCCTCAACTTCAGGAGCATATTCCATAAGCTCATTTAATAATTTCTCCCTACGATCGGCAGGCCCTAGTAATCCAAGATATGCTGGCCTTTCATCCTTCAACCTTAATAGATATTTTAAATCCTTTACATAACTATGTGTCATCAAAACTACGGCGGTTTGGTTATCAATAGAATTTATAGTCAACATTTCAGGTTCTGCCGAAATCAACTCTTTTGCACCGGGGAAATAAGAAATGTCTTTTTCTTCCGTAGCCGAAGCAACAATAGTCACCTCCCACCCTGTCATAGAAGCAACCGTACACAATTGTACGGCATCATGTTCCGCACCAACAATAATCAGTTGAAAACAGGAGGACATCTTTTGTTCAAAAAGGGAAATGTCACTAGCAACTTTATTATTAGGTTGAAAAGGATATAGTTTGTCGTTCAATTTTAGAAAAGAACCCAATTGGGAGCTTTCGCCCTCTTCCTTTGTATAAGAACATACGAGGCTAAAATCCATTCTTGAGGCCATGCATTGATTTAAAATTGAGAGAAGTTCTTTGTTAGGTTGAAAAGGTTCAATTAAGATGTACAAAACCCCTTCGCATCCTAAGCGGTATCTACCGTCATAGGTCATCATTTTAGGAATTCCAGCTTTAAATACAGATTGTGATTGCCTAAGAATTTCCTTTTCCACACAACCGCCGCTAACTGCTCCGATCATAGTATTATCTTCTAAAATAAACATCCGCACCCCTGGTCTTCTATAGGAAGAACCTTTAAGATGTACTACAGTAGCCAATACACCTTTTAAACCACTGGTTGTAGCGGTTTGGTACGCTTCTAAAATGCCTTTTAGTTCATGCGTCATTTACTGAGGTTTAAAAGATTTTCTTATTCTCCTGAAAACTTTAAAAAAGATATGAAAATTAATAGGATTCCAAGAATTCGGGAATGTACGAGATTTTTTTGTTTTCTTTCCGTACGGTTTTGAGATAACGTATTTGTTGAAAAAACCTTAACAATGTTTAACACTAGAATTTTTGTAGTCCCATACTTTAAATGAATTTTCGCCGTTCTGTTGGTTGAACCATAAAATAATTGAAAATGAAAATCCCATACAAGTTTTTCCTTTTATTCTTGTCTGTTGCAACTGTTGTTTCTTGTGGAAATGCTGATGACGATGTAAATTTTGCCATAGACCCGGGTGATGGCCTTGGTGAAGGAAAACCGGTGGATGAGTGTCTTGATCTTGGCGAGAACGACCTTGTTCTTTCCATTCAGGATCAGTACACCACTCCCCCAGGTAAAGTTTCTGTATTTTTTAAAGTATCCGATTCTAATGGAAACCCTGTTTCTGGACTAAGTGCCGATCAGTTTACCATCTATGAACAAGGTAGAAATGATGAGTGCTTTGGTACAATTTCAACTTCTGAGTCCAAAGCAAGAATTTCACCTAATTCCCAAATTTTCACCAATAATACTATTCTGGTTCTCGATCTTAGTGCCAGTGTTTTGGAAACGAGTTTGGAAGAACTTAAAACTGCTAGTATTAGTTTTGTAAATACGGTTATGCCAACTCCGGCCCAAGAATCCTATAAAATGGCCATTTATTGGTTTAATGGGGAGAACAAACTACATGTGTTGAATGAATTGACACCTTCTAAAGAGGAACTGACCACTTCTATCGAGGGGATTACGGAAGATATTAGCAATGACCCGTCTACAGACTTGTACGGAGCAGTTATAAAATCAAGTGAAATTGCCAACGATTTACTTAACGAAAGTACTGAAGGTGATAAAATTGGTGCGGCTTCCTTGGTTATTTTTACGGACGGTACCGATCAGGCTTCCAGGTATAAAAAAGAAGATGCTCAAAAGCGTGTAGATAATGCCAACCCTAATATCTCTTTCTTTACGATTGGATTGGGAACTGAGATTGATACGCAAGTGCTTACAGACCTCGGAAAAACGTCTAGCGAATTCGCGACTAATAAGGAGGATTTGGAAAATACCTTTAAAAATATCTCGGATAAGGTTTCGGAAAGGGCCAATAGTTTTTATCTTTTTGAATATTGCAGCCCAAAAAGGGATGGAAGTGGTGAAAGTAACCTTGCCATACAAGTAAAAAATGGAAGTTTGCAAGGAGCCGTTCAAACAAAATTTAGTGCAAATGGCTTCACAGGTGGATGTGAATAAGCAACATTAGCTTTATAAAATGTATGAAAAAGTGTCCTTAGGGGCACTTTTTTTATTTATGACAATTTTGAATTTATAAACTTGTAAATCAGAAAATTAAAATAATTTTTAATGAAATGATTAGAAGGAAACGTTGGGTGTTAATACCTCTTTAACATCTAAAATTATTTCTTCCCCGTATTTAAGTCCTGAATGAGAACCATATAATTTAAATAATACAAAATGAAGAAATCAATTATTGTAGGTACACTTTCCATGGCTGTTTTAGCATCTTGTGTTTCCAAGAAAAAATATACTGCTTTGGAAACCGATCTTTCTGAAACCCAAAGTGCATTGACCAAAACTCAGGTAGAAAAAGAGGAGTTGGAGGGTAAAATGGCAAAAATTGAAGCACGCGTAGAAGAGTACAACAACAAGATTAGCTCTTTAAAAGAAGTTAATGATAGTCAATATACCAGTGTGGATGATGTTGCGGTCATGAGCAACAATACCAAAAAGAAAATGAGAGCTACATTAAAAAATGTAGATCCAGCAAAATTGGCCGAAGCTAAGACACTACAAGATTCCATGAACCTTGCTGTTTCTTACAATCTTAAAAAATCAATTTCTGATGATGAGGATGATATTGATGTAGATATCGACAAGACGGTTGTTATGATCAACATTTCAGATAAGTTACTTTTTAACAGCGGAAGCTATAGAGTTAGCAGTAAGGCCCATAAAATCCTTGAAAAACTTGCAGAGGTAATCAATTCTGAAGAAAGTATGGAAGTAATGGTAGAAGGTCATACAGATTCTAGAACCATCAATACAGCTATGTTTCGCAACAATTGGGACCTAAGTGTAAAGAGAGCTACTTCTGTGGTTGATATTTTACAGAGCAAATACAACGTGGATCCTGCAAAAATGATTGCTGCCGGTAGAAGTAGCTATATGCCTTTAGTTGAGAATGATTCTAGAGAGAATATGGCAAAAAACCGTCGTACTAAAATTGTTATTTTACCAAATTTGGACAAATTTTTTGCATTATTAGATGCAGAAACCTTATAATTGCATTAAATTGGTTTAATAACCAGTGTTAATAATCTGGGAAAAGGGAGAACTTAGCGGTTCTCCCTTTTTTCTTGTTTTTATTTTCGATAATTTGAAGAATCGATTAGGGTTTTCTTTTGACTAATTGTTTAATAATTAGAAACCCCCATTTCTACATTTCAAAGGCCTACATCCAAAAAGAATAAGCTATGTTTTAATTTAAAATTTAAAACTATGGATGTATTGAACACTATAATAAAAAACAGTTCTTTAAACGGAATGCCCAAATGGTACCAAATAGGAACATTGATACTGTTTATTTGCATAACCATTACCGTTTTTATAAGCTACTACCTTCTACTTTTTAAGGGTTCAAATTTAAATGTGCAATTCTCTTACTAATATATTTACCTATATATCATTGCGTTCTTAAGTTGTTTCGCTGTCTTAAAATTATTAAGGTCAATGAGAAACCCGTTAATAATCGCGAATTCAATCGCATTGTTCTTTTGTAGTAAAAAGGTTGGGTTGGCACCTATTTCAATTTTAAACTCGGGCAGTTTATAATTTTCAGAAACTAAATGTACCGGAAAGGGAGAAGATAGTTTTTGTTTATCAATGGTACCTAACTTAACATAAGTATAGCCTGATTTAAGTAAAAATTGAAGATCAAGATTTTCAACACTTTCAATGGACTTTTGAGTCTCTGGATAAATTTTCCCCGGAACTATGGTGTACCCGCTTGCATCAAAGGACTCGTACCCATAGTAGGTAGATAGATCGCCCACCTCTAAAATTCTACTGCTATACCAAAAATCATCATGCTTGTCCTTGTCCACTTCCAAACGGTTAGCGGCTACATCAATTATATATTTTTTTCCTAACAGGGGAAGTGTGGCATTACTGATTTTTAAATCGAATAGTTTGCGGTCGTTTTCCGGGATATCCTCATATCTCTTAGTATCAATATCTTGATAACTGGCATTGGCAATGGTATAGATGGCCGAAAGTATAGAAACGTAATTAAGCTTTCTAATTTCTTGTTTTTCCACATCATTGGGATATCCGCCAGATTCAATTAAAATGGCACTTGTACCCCATTTCTGTATATTATCCCCAAATGCCCTAGGTTCAAAATCATCGTTGTACCTTCCCACTTGTCCGGGAGCATATTTTTGTATGATGTCATTCATAAAAACAATGACCCTCATTGCATTTGCACGCACTTTATTTATTTCTTTCTCATAGTTGTAAGCCGGAGCCAAATATGAAATGGTAGCAGGCTTTTCGGTTCTTTCGGCATTGTAATAGGTACTCTGGTCATGAAGGTTAAAACCAAAATCCGCATCTAAGCTATCTCGCACTCTTTTTAAAGTCCGTCCTTCTGGAGATTGCAATCTTAAGGCATCGCGATTAATATCTATGCCCAATTTGTTGCGCCTTTGATAGACTTCTGCCCCGTCAGGATTTAGCATGGGTAGAAAATGGAGGGTACAATTCTCTAAAATTGCTTGTTTCTGCTGCGTAAAATCCTCACTATCCAAAAAATTAAAAATATCAAAAATAGCTTGGGTGGCAGTGGGTTCATCCCCATGCATTTGAGACCACAAAAATACACTGGTCTCTCCCGTTCCTATAGAAACTAAGTTTAGGGACCTCCCTTCTATAGATTCGCCTACTTTTTTAACTGTAAATCCATTTTTGTTCTTGAACTTTTCAATTAAACTTACTACTTGCTGGTGTTTTATTCTACGTTTCTTTAGGCTGGGTTCCTTGTACTTTTCGTAAGTATCATATAGGCTCTCCGTAATATCGTTGTTTTGGGAGAAAATAAGATTCAGACTAAAAAAAAGGATGGTAAAAACTACTAGTTTCATGTATTACTTGATTTTTTTAGGTACAGGTTTAAAATTTAAATTTTGGGTAGCGGCTCTAACTTTTTCCATAAAGTCTTCGCCTGGATCTGTCTTTGTTGTGCGGTAACTGTCGTCTACTTCTAGCCATAACGGATGTCCCTCAAAATGGGTATATTCATAGTGACCAATGACATATTCAATATCATATTTCTTTGCCAAGTGTCTTACCAACCAAATATTGGCTTGAAGTTGTGCTTCCGTTAAAGGGGTGTCCTTGGTACCTCCTACGTTTTCTACGCCCAAAGCCGTATGGTTAAGACCAATAACATGCCTGCCCATGATATTCTCTGGCATAAGCCTATAAATGGTACCATCTTGATCCACAAGAAAATGGGAGGAGACATTAAGACCGCTAACAGAATTGATATCCGGGCGCCAATTGGGAAGCGTAGGTTCATTAAAAGCATCAAAAGAACCCTCTAAGGTAGGTATGGCCGTCCAATGCAAAACAATCATCTTTGGGTCAATAATAGGCTGTTCTTGTTCCAGGCCATATCGGTTTTGCATATATTCTGAAGTCAATTGCATTCTTTGCTCATTAAAGACAATTGGCCTGTCCACAACTTTATTGGAAGAGGAACATGATACCACCATATTGCTGATAACCATTATAATGACAATTGCCCCTATTTTCATTTTTCTATTCATTTTCGATACTATCTTTTTTTACTCTATACTGAACTTTTAGTTTCTTTTTTCCCCAGTTTCGTGCTTTTTCCACGTCCAAGCCCATAAATACATCAATCTTATTTCGCCATCTATAATGCATTTTATCCTTGACCAAATATATCCCTTCTAATCCATCTATCTTAACCTGAGTATTGTAATTAAAGCCTAGGGGAATCAAATTTCTTGAAACGGCTATGGATTTTTGGTCTGGTTTTAAAGTATCTCCCCATGCCGCAATATTGGGTTGCCCATCTGTTTGTGCTTTAGTGGAATTATAAGCTGAAACCATTACCTCTTTTGTTTTCCAGATGTACCCTTTATCCGTAGAACTACAGGAATAAATGAATACTGCCAGAACTACATATATGTGGAGCCTAGTTCTCATCTTTCTTATTTACATAGTTATTTTCTAAAAGAATTAGATCAACATTCTCGTTTTTCCACTTATTTTCAAGACTTTCAGGAATAGGACTATAGGCATAAGTTAGCGAGCTTATCATCAAATCTTCATCTCCATCCTTATCAATATCTCCCACATCCATCAGAAACCACCGGCCATCATTAGGCTCTGGCAATTTGTAGGCTTCAAATTTAAAATTTTTAGCATCCATTGTTTCTAAGTAGATAAAGGATTCATCTGAGTGGTCCTTATAATCCGGAAACGTAGAAAGGAGGGCAATATCTATATCATTGTCACCATCAAAATCTTCTGCTAATATGCGGGTGCATCCATTCATGGGGTAGAAAAACGATTCTTTAAATTGATTTTGCCCGTTATTTAAATGAATTCTCATTCCATGATAAGGTTTCATGGTGTAGGTTTTATCCGCATTGTCTCCATGAGCGGTAAGTATGTCCAAATCCCCATCGTTGTCAAAATCAACCAATTCAAACCAACTGGAGCCGTAATTGGGAGGAAATCGAAGTACTTGTTCAGATTTAAAAGTTAAATCCTTTGACTGATAAAAAATGGATATCCCCTCCTCTCCTTGAGATGTTAATACTATAATATCATCTTTGCCGTCCCTGTTCAAATCCTTAGCAATTGTCTTGATCACTCCTGGTTGATGTAGTAGAATAGATTCTATAAAATGCCCCTGCTCATTTTTTTTCCATAATGATAATTGCCCTTTTAAATCTCCAAATTCACTTATTAAAATTTCATCTTTACCATCAGAATTAAAATCATGAATTAGTGTATGAACGGGTCTATGAAGCTTTTGGGGCAAGCTCCTAATCTTATTTCCTTGTTTAATTCCCAAGTCCCCAGTTGGTATTTCAGAAGGTAATAGAAAACCAATGGTAGTTAAATAAGTGGTATCCACATTTTGTGAAAAATGGGTTATTGTACTGCCGGCACGCAATATAAGTTCTAAGGAATCTTTTCTTGGGTTATATTTTGATAGCTTTCCTCGCATGGTTCCCATGAAAATTTTATGGTCTGTGGAGTCATATTTTAAATATGAAATTGCACTTCCATTTAATGAGTCAATTGCGATATTCTTAACCGAAAATTGTGTTAATTCCTTTAATTCTCTCTTTTTAATATTAGGAAGTTCTTTGGGTGCATTTTCAATTATGTATTGTTTTAGCATTTCCCAATCTTCCATTGGCAACAGTGGGTCCGTTGGGTACACATTGGTTTTCAATATGGCCCCTTGTTCCACCAAAGAAAGGTTTTTGTAAGGGTCATTGATAGAATCCCTTATTCCCAGTCGTGCCGCCATATCAGGGAGTACCTCTTGTTCCCAAAGATGTTTTGGAAGGGCTTCTAAACTAGGTAGCATATGGCAGCTTGCACAATAATTTTGATAAAGGGCCTGTTGTTTTTCTTCTGTTGTTTTTTTACATGAAAGGGATATAAACAATAACGGAATTAACATTAAAACCCACCTATACACAGTAGCCATATACATCTCTTTAGTAAATGGAAAGGTACCTATTTTATTTTTGGAGGTTGTACTACCAAAGGTTCAAAACAGCATAAATTATTTCGAGGTAATTGTACTGGTCAGGAATTTAAATAGATATTTAAATGCTCAAATTTCTATTTTTACCTAATCAAACCTTTTCTTTTAATTTCTCATGAAGTTATTCAAACGAATATTATTGGTTCTTGTCATTCTAGTGGCAATTGTAGTTTACACGCAATATCCTAAGCTAAATATCATATCTGGGTATGCCTCTAAAAATATGGCATCTACCGTTTTTTTGACAGATAGAACTCCGGCATCCGTTACGGTAAATGATAATAATGTGCCCCTAATTAAACTGGCTACGGTAGATGTGGAGGATGCCAGAGCAAGAGCTTCGGTTTTTGGTCTAATGAACAGGGAAGCAGTTTGTTTTGATGGTATCGGATGCATGTTGATCAATGAAGAGTTTGATGAAAATTCTAAAATTACAGTCCCACGGAGAAGTAAAAAAGCCAACCGAATGCCTTTTCCTTATGGTGATGGACCACCAAAGGATACAATATTTAATAATGTAGATTACGGACTTTTGGACTACGCTTTGGACAAGGCTTTTGAAAACCCGGATGTTCAAAAAACAAGGACGGTTCTTGTGGCTTATAAAAATCAGATTGTGGCAGAGCGTTATACCAAAGGTTTTGACCACCAAACTCCTATTCTTGGCTGGAGCATGACCAAAAGCGTTATGGCTACTTTATACGGTATTCTGGAATATGAGAATAAAATTGACCTTAATCATGCTGCCCCCATCTCAGAATGGCAAAGTGATGAACGCAAGAACATAACCTTGAACCATTTGTTAAGAATGCAGAGCGGATTGGAATGGGAAGAGGATTATACCAGTATTTCCGATGTTACCAAAATGCTCTTTTTAGATACGGATATGACGGTTGGCCAGGCAAAAAAGAAATCTTTGGCACCACCCACGGAAATATGGAATTACTCTTCTGGAACCTCCAATCTGTTATCCGGCATTTTAAGGAAGCAATTTAAGTCACACCAAGAATACATGGATTTTCCATATGCCAGCCTTATTGATAAAATTGGTATGAATTCGATGATAATTGAAACTGACCAAGCAGGGAATTATGTAGGTTCATCCTATGCGTGGGCAAATACCAGGGACTGGGCAAAATTTGGACTATTATATTTAAACAATGGAAATTGGAATGGGGAACAATTATTTGATGAAAACTGGATAAAATACATTACCAGGCCAACGGAACATTCAAATGGAACGTATGGTGGACATTTTTGGCTCAATGCAGAGAAAAAGTTTCCAGATGCACCTGCAGATATGTATTCGGCAAACGGTTATCAAGGTCAAAGAGTTTTTATCATCCCCTCTAAGGATTTGGTAATTGTGAGAACCGGGTTAGCAGAAAGTCCGGATTTTGATTTCAATTACTTTCTTAAAAATGTCCTTGCGGCATTCGAATAAGTTTTTCAAGCTAGTTTGATTTATAAAAATGTCCTATTCACAACAATTATACTTAAACTGGCAACATATCTTTTAAAGTTTGGAACAGTTACTATAAGTTTATAAAAGAATTAATGCAGGAGTTAATTTTTTCATATAGTGTGTTCTCGTAAAAAAGCCTTCAATTAAGAAGGCTTTTTTCATGAAATATCTTTGTAGAAGCATTAAGGAATCCATTTATTTTTACCAAAATTGGGTTTTCTTTTTTCCAAAAAGGCATTTCGGCCTTCTTTTGCTTCTTCTGTGCCATAGGCGAGTCTAGTTGCTTCGCCTGCAAAAACTTGCTGGCCCACCATGCCATCATCCGTTAAATTCATGGCAAATTTGAGCATTTTAATGGAGGTTGGAGATTTCTCCAATACCTCTTGAGCCCATTGATAGGCCGTTTCTTCCAGTTGCTCATGAGGTACTACCGCATTCACCATTCCCATCTCATAAGCCTCTTGGGCAGAATAATTTCTCCCTAAAAAGAAAATCTCACGTGCTTTTTTTTGTCCCACCATTTTAGCTAGATACGCAGAACCGTAACCTGCATCAAAACTGGTGACATCCGCATCGGTTTGCTTAAAAATAGCATGTTCCTTGCTAGCAAGTGTCATATCGCAAACTACATGCAGACTATGTCCGCCACCAACGGCCCATCCTGGTACTACGGCAATAACTACCTTTGGCATAAACCTGATTTGCCTTTGTACTTCCAAGATATTGAGTCTGTGCATTCCATCATCGCCTACATAGCCCTGCTCTCCCCTAGCCTTTTGGTCGCCCCCACTGCAAAATGAATAAACGCCATCTTTTGTGGATGGACCTTCCGCTGATAATAGAACCACACCTATAGAGGTATCTTCTTGGGCATCATAAAACGCTTTGTAAAGTTCACTTGTAGTTTTGGGTCTAAAAGCATTTCGTACATCAGGTCTATTGAAAGCTATACGTGCTACGCCATTACTTTTCTTATAGGTAATATCTTCAAATTCTATGGCTGTTTGCCAATTTGCTTTACGCATAATAATGGTTTTAAGATAAAATAAGATGCAAAGTAATATAATATGCTCTTTTTTAATATTATTTAAAGCTCGTATTTGTTTTAATAAATAATTAACAAGAAATAAATTACTTTGTTAACAGTCCATAAATTATAATGCCTTTGCCGATATTTATCATCAAGTGGTCTAAAACCTTACACCTTCCTTTCATATATTCAGTTAATTGTATTAAATTAGCGAAATGTAACCGATTGTATTTTAATATAGTTTTTGTAAGAAAACTTCATTTTATACGTTTATAGAATACAAAATTAAGTAGTGAAGGAAAACAATAATTTTCCATCGGAAGATAAGTTATACAGTGTTGCAAGAATTGGTCATTGGTATTTGAACTTTGAAAACCAGACCTCTTCCCTTGACGATGTCACTTGCAGTATTCTAGAAGTTCCTTTAAACTCTACCACAACTCTTGATCACAGCAAAATCTTCTATGTGAATGATGCGGATCACCAACGTATCAATTCCAAACTAAGGGATATTATGCAGTCTGGTGGTGCATTTACAGAAGAAGTTCAACTACAAACGCCTAAGAAAAATATCATCTGGGTCATGTTAGCAGCCTCTGCCGAAATGATAGAAGGTAAATGCAAACTTATCAAGGGGCTCACCATGGATATAACGGCTCAAAAGAAATTGCAAGTTGAATTGAGTACGAGCAATCAACTTTTTAATGTGGCTCAAGAAAAGGCCCAATTAGGACATTGGTTATGGGACGCTAAAACTAAATTGGCGACTTGCTCCGACAATATGTGCGAATTATTGGGAATTGAAAAAGGCTCAGAAGTACCCCTTGAAACTTTATTGAAAGATGTACATCCAGACGATTTGGAGGATGTGCAGGCTAGCTTAGCCATTTCTATGCAAACAAAGGTGTACAAGTCCTTTACCCATAGAATTGTATTTAATGGCCACGTTCGCTACATAAAGGTTATTGGGGAAGTAAATACAGATGAAAATGGAAACATTGTCAGCGTATTGGGTATTTCCCAGGATATAACGGAACAGAAGAATTTTGAGAACGAAATTCTTAGAAAAAACCATTTGCTCAACGTAGCGGAACAAAAAGCACATATGGGCCATTGGTATTGGCAAGACCAAACAGATTATATTTTAGGCTCTTGGAATCTATTTAAGCTTTTTGGAATTGAATTTGAAGAAGAAAAAGCCCCCATAAAATCCCTATTAAAATTTGTTCATCCCAAAGATTTAAAAAAAGTAGAGGAATATAGATCAAGGGCCTTAAAAGAAAGAAAGTTAGACCAACTTGTGTTCAGGATCATTCTTGTTAACAACGAGATTCGTACGTTGATGGTCACCGGAGAAGTATATGAGGACAAGGATAGCGGAAGAATCAAAGAGATTTTAGGGATTTTTCAAGATATAACTGAGCAAAAGACGTTTGAAACCGAAATTCTCAAAAAAAATAATCTATTAAACCTTGCTGAAGAAAAGGCGCTAATGGGCCATTGGCATCTAAAATTAGGGAATAGATATACCACTTGGTCAACTAATTTATTGGCCATGTACGGTATGGATACCAAAGACTCCAAAGTTTCCTTTGAAGAAATGCTGAGCTACGTGCATCCGGATGATAAAAAAATTCTTTTAGAGCATAGAAAAACGGGTGACCGGACAGGAACATTTGAAGATTTTATCCATCGCATTATTTTAAAGGACGGATCGGAAAAAACGCTTAAAGTCAAACAAACCGTTTATACCAATGAAAATGGAGAGATAGAGGACGTAATTGGCGTCTGCCAGGATATTACGCTTCAGTTTAAGGAGGAAGCAAAAATCAGAAATATTTTGGATTCTGCCCCCTACCCCAATCTGATTTTAAATAAGGACGGAATTATTGAAATGGTCAATAATGAGGCCCAAAGAATGTTTGGTTATTCCAATAAGGAGTTGATTGGACAGAACATAAAACTGTTGATTCCGGAAAGATTTTACAGCTCTGGAATACTGCTAAGAGAAGATTTCTTTGACAATCCACGGATAGTGTCGGTCAATGTAGCTGAACAGTTGTTCATGAAGTCCAAGAAAGGCAAGGAAATTCCTGTAGAGGTTACGGTGGGGCCTGTATTTACCAATGAAGGTGTTTTAGGCGCTTGGGTGGCAAGGGATGTAACCAAAGAAATAGAAGACGAAGAAAAAATTCTAGCATCTAAAAAAGAATTAGAAGCGTTGGCAGATGAGCTCAAAGCTCAAAACCATCAACTGGAAGATTTTTCCCATATAACCACTCATAACTTGAGAGCCCCCGTAAATAATCTAAATGCGCTATTATCGCTTTATAAAATTTCAAAACCGGAAGGGGAAAAAGGTATTTTATTTGAAAAATTTGAGAAGGTTATTGACCATTTAACGTTGACACTTGACACCCTTGTGGATACTTTGAAGGTGCAAACAGAAGATACAGTACTTCTAAAAGAACTGTCTTTTTCTAGCGTACTTAGTAAAACACAGGAAATTTTAACGGCTGAAATCGAAAAAACGGGAGCTACTATTTCTGCTGATTTCTCACAAATAGATTCCATAGTCTACAACCCAATTTACATGGACAGTATTTTTCAAAATCTCATAGGGAATGCCTTAAAGTATAAGCATCCGGACAGAAAACCTGTGATTGAGATAACCTCAAAAATAAAGGGTGATCATATTCACTTGATTTTTAAGGATAATGGTCTGGGAATGAACTTGGAACGATATGGTGATAAGTTGTTCAAGATGAACAAGGTATTTCATAAGCACCCAGAAGCAAAAGGTGTTGGGCTATATATGACCAAGACCCAAATTGAATCCTTAGGTGGTAAAATTTCTGCCATAAGTAAGGTGAATGAGGGCTCTACCTTTACTATTGAATTGGTACAGTAAGTAAAGCCCTGGTAGATTCATTTAAAAAGAAATGTTCACAAAAGGTATTATTGGACTCGTATAAACGCTTTCATCCTCTTTGTAAAGCACATTGTATTTAACTCCCAAAGCTATTTTATTGGTGACATTTAATCCGGCACCTACAAATAGAATGGATTCCCAAAAATTATCCTTTATATCTCCGTTCAAAGTTTCTTGTTTCGTATTGACGTTTAACTCCGCAAATTCTACCAAGGTGATCAATTTTTTAACCGGGCTATACTGAGTTAATAAGTTAATACCAAATGTGGTTGTGCTCTGTACATCTTTTATGGCCGTATAATTACCCTGCAAGCCAGCTCCAAAACTTACTTTATCACTCACGGCATACATTAAATTAGGTGAAAGACCAATGTTGGTGCCTCCAACAAAACTCAATCCAAAACCGCACCCAAAAGTGAGTTTTTTATTTACCACTCCCGTACTATCTACCACCGCAATATCCGTAGTGGTTTGCGCAAAGGAGATTGAGGAATAAAGAAAAACAGCAAGACTAATTAAATGAGGGGTGAATTTTTTCATTTTAAATAAAGGTTGGTTAATGCTACATTTATATTTGGCTGTAATATATATTTTTTTGTTAAAGAATTTATTGAGGATGCCATTAAAAATTGAAATTCAAAAAGTTAGGGAAGTAAAACAATCTTCTTTTTACGTTCTGTTCTGAGTTTTTTCTTCAATCCATTTGGCCATAAATTTTGTGGCCTGCATACTTTGATGGTGCAACAAGGATCCGGTAAAATTGCTGCTTCTATGTTCCTTTAAATTTGAAAATAGAAAATTCAGCTTTTGAACTAAGTTATTCATCAATCGATTTTCTTCATAAAATTCATTGATAATTCTACTTCCTGCTATTTGAGCTTTACTCCATAATTGTTCGTCTGAATATATTTCTATGCATCTCTGGGCGAAATCGTCCGCAGAATCCGCTATAAAACCGTTCCAATCCATGTTATCATGCATTCCTTCTGCACCACTGGATGTAGTAACGTTTGGAGTACCCTTTTGCATCCCCATGATGAGCTTTCCTTTAATTCCTGCTCCGTACCGTAGTGGGGCAATATTTACTTTTTTAGTACTCATTTCCAAGCCCGCATCCTCTATCCAACCTTTGATTAAAAATCCTTGCTTTGGTTGATGAATTTCCAATAGTTGTTGTGGAAAATAGGCTCCGTATATATGTACTTGAGCATTGGGCAGCGCTTTTCTGATCTTAGGCCAAATTTCATTTTTTAACCATAAAATACCATCTACATTAGGAAGATGTTTACCGGTACCAATACAGATAAAATCTTTTCGCTCATTAAAATTAGGCCATGAATTTATATATCTCTTGCTTATCTCAGGAAGCATAAATGGTAAATGCATTAACAGATTCGAAGAGGTTTTGAGGATGCCTTTAAGTAGGTCAAACTCATAGGAGCTAATAATCAATGAAAGGTCACATCTATAAATACTGGCCACTTCACGCTTTGTAAGATCATTGAGATACCAGTTGGCCAAGGTAAACTCCTCCCCTTTCTTTAAAGCTATCTCCCTAGTTTTACGTAAGGAGTGTAAATCTTCGGTATCCAATATTTTAAGGGCTTCAGGCGTGTGCTCCGTTACCCGCCACCCAAATTGTTCTTCCGTTAAGAACCGGTCAAAAACCACAACATTTGGGCGCAATGTTTTTATATATTCATCGAAATTGCTGTTGTTGAGTTCAATTTCAGACATCTGAATTCCTAAATCGGTCAAATCGGTTGAATGTATGTCCATTTTGGCCGTGGAAGCAAATGTGATTTGACACTTATGGTCCAAAAAAAAATGTAAGAGCTGCATTATTCGGTTTCCTGCAGCCGTGGTCTTGGGCTCCGGCCAGTTATAACCAATAAATAAAACGGTGGAGTTTGCTAATTGCATGCCATTTTCTTTAATGGCACAAAATAAAGGCAATTTAGGGAACTAGTAATTGTAGGCTACATTTTTTCAGCGAACATTCTGGAAATGGCAGACCGCAGTTTACGCTCATAATCTTCTTCCAACCACTCCTTATAGTTTTTGGTATTGTTCATTATGCAATAGGAGTACTGTCTCACACGATATGCGATTTCATCCTTAAGCTCTTTGGCCAAAATACGGGCATCAAATACATCTTCAGCGTTTTCTACACAGATTTTGGCGTGTTGTTCAATACTTTTCTGGATAACGATTTTAGATTTTTGCCCTTGGGCGAATACTTTTTTGTATTCGGCCTTAATATCATATTGTATTTCAGAAGACTTACTGAATTTCGCCCTCAAATCAGGAGGCATTTCATAAACAAAATCCCGCTCTATTTCCTCGTCATTTTTAATATTTTCCAAATAGAAATCCGGGAAGTGAAAAATTTCCTGCCAATCTATGGGAGCGTCCCACATGCCAAAACGAGCCACATTATTGCCCAGATCAACTACAGTAAATTCATCTTTGTTGGGCAAAATACGGCTACCCCTTCCTATCATTTGAAAATACAGCGTCAATGATCTGGTAGCGCGATTAAGGATAATTGTTTCCACAGTTGGTTCATCAAATCCGGTTGTTAGAATGCTTACAGAGGACAATATGGCATCCGGAGTATTGGAAAACCAATCCAATATTTCCTTACGCTCACTTGCCGTATTTTTATTATCCAAGTGGCGTACATTGTAGCCCGCTTTCTTAAAGGTCTCATAAACGTAATGGGATGTGTTTATTCCGTTATTGAAAATAAGGGTTTTGGTTCCTTCCGCTATTTCTTTATAGGCTGAAAGCAATTTGGTAAGCATACCATGATTGCTATAAAGCTCATCTGATGACTTCACCGTATAATCACCACTTATTCCCAGTTTTAGGCTTTGTAAGCTTACGTCGTAATTATACACATTGGCCTTGGCCAAGAAGTTTTTCTTAATCAAAGAACCAATGGACTCCCCTACGATCAACTTTTGATAGTTGTCCTTCATCGGGAGCTTTATGTTGGAGCTTAAGGGCGTAGCTGTAACTCCAAGAATAGTAGATTTGTTGAAGTACTTGAAAAGTTTACGGAAAGAATTGTAATGGGCCTCATCAATAATTACAAGCCCAATGTTATTAATTTCAACCTTTTCTTCCTGCAATCTATTGTTCAGGGTTTCTACCATGGCCACAAAGCACATGTAATCATCTTGATCGGTAAGTTCTTTTACCTCACTATTTATGATTTTATTCCTGACCCCAAAGCCTTTTAGCATTTTGGAGGTTTGAACACTTAATTCAATACGGTGGGTCAAAACGACCACTTTTTTCCCAGTTTGCTGAATGTACCTGCGTGCAATCTCAGAAAAGACCACCGTTTTTCCGCCTCCAGTGGGTAATTGGTATAACAAGTTGCCCTTGGATTCTTCGTCTTCCAGATGTTCAAAAATCTTGTGGAGATCCTGAATTTGGTAATCGTAGAGTTTCTTTTCCGCTTTGTTCGATTTAACTTCCAAGTAGGTGGTCGTATTTAATTTAATACTTTGTTTACTCTGAGATTTAGGCCCAACCTCAATTTGCAAAACTAAAGGAAAATTGTGTGTGGATGAAATGAATATCTTGAATAGGTGACTTGGGATTGCAATAAAAATGCTATTCAGAAGCTAAAAACAAAACAGTTTTTTTAATTAGTGGTCTAATTATCAATGATATCCAAAGCTCTGGAAAAACCTTCTGAATACATCCAATTTTTTTCTTGACTTTCCTTATAAATTTTAATTATTCGGTCTTTAAATTGAGGTAAAAGGGCATTTATAGAAACAAATTGAAGGACTTCTTTAAAGGAATTGAGCATACTTTTAAAAAAAGCTTCGTTCACATTTCGTTCTTGGGCGAACAGTTGGGCTATTTCCAAGTTATAAAGCATTACATCTGCTATCAAAGGAGGGTTCACTCCCAATTTTATAAAGTGTTTGATATATTTTTGAGCAACCGATCTTCTGGCCCGGGGCCTTTTTCTTTTCACCGGAAAATATTCATTGCTGATTTTGGTTTTAGCTTCTTGAACAAGTTTATCCTCTCTTGGATTAAAGATAAAGTTATAGTACTCCTTAACGACAGGAAAGCGCTCATATAAATCCAATACCTGTTCCTCCAACGCTGTTTTTGGTACTTCTTTTAAGTACTTCTTAAGGGCTCTCTTACTCATTAATTTATTTAAACTTCAAAGGTATGATTCCAATTTGTAACACAAATTCATTTTGTAGGTAAATCTTAAACTTCTCATAAATTATGTATAACAATACTGACAATTCTTTGGAAAAGACCAAATAAAAGTGTATTATGAGAACTTGTAGTAATTATAAACATAAGCAAAATATATGAGGCAACTTAAGATAATCAAGCAGGTAACCAATAGAGAATCAAAATCATTGGATAAATACTTGCAGGATATCAGTAAAATAGACCTGATCAATGCAGCCGAGGAGGTTGAACTTGCACAGAGAATTCGTGCCGGCGATCAGATAGCACTGGAAAGATTGACCACTGCCAACCTACGATTTGTGGTTTCGGTTGCCAAGCAATATCAAAATCAAGGTCTTAAACTCCCGGATTTGATCAATGAGGGTAATTTGGGTCTTGTAAAGGCCGCCAAAAGATTTGATGAAACACGTGGATTTAAGTTTATTTCCTATGCCGTTTGGTGGATCAGACAATCTATCCTACAAGCGCTTGCAGAACAATCAAGGGTTGTTAGGCTACCGTTGAATAAAATTGGGTCCATCAACAAAATAAAAAAGACATTTTCTTATTTGGAACAGGCGCACGAGCGTCCGCCTTCCGCTGAAGAAATTGCCAAAGAGTTGGAAATGACCGTTAGTGAAGTGAAGCAATCCATGAAAAATTCTGGAAGACATGTATCCATGGATGCCCCCTTACGCGAAGGGGAAGATTCTAACTTGTACGATGTTTTGCGTTCAGGAGAATCTCCAAAACCCGATAAAACCTTAATGCAACAGTCCCTAAACACGGAAATCAACCGTGCTTTGGAAACGCTTTCTCCCAGAGAGGCAGATGTGGTTAAATTGTATTACGGAATAGGAGACCAACAATCAATGACGTTGGCAGAAATAGGTCAGACTTTTGATTTGACCCGAGAAAGGGTAAGACAAATAAGGGAAAAGGCCATTCGTAAATTACGCCATAATTCAAGAAGTAAATTATTGAAGGCTTACTTGGGATAATACGTTGCCCTCCAAAAAACAAAAGGCTCCAATAAATGGAGCCTTTTTTGTACAACTAAGTAATTAACTAAAAAACACTATGAATAGTTTAATTTGCTTATTTCTTGACTTTTAAGAATTTCGTTTAGACTTTCAATAAAGCTCATGTACGCTGCATTGTCTGGATTCTGTGCCATAGTAGTAGGTTTTAAATTAAGAATTAGGACTTGGTTTTGGGGGATTACATATAATCCAATTCTACCAACTCATTTACGCTTAAGATTTCGTTTAGTTCTTGTAAGAAAGAAAGGTATTCTTCTCCGTAAGTGTCGTAAAGCATGATATTATAGGTTAAGTTAGACTTTTATTGCTTTCAGCGATTTGGGTCGCTTAATTTTCTATAGTAAAACTATTCATAAGCCCTTAGCCCTACAACAAATTGTGGTGTAAGGCCTTTTTTTTGTTGTAAAACCTGTTTTTTACAAAACTTGACATTAAAAAGGATGCTTTTTTGTTGTAAAAGTTGATTTTTTGATTGGATGGATATTTTCTACAGAACTTATTCGCTATGGGTCATCATATAAGCACTTTTTGGTACCTTATTCAATTAGCGCTAAAATTGACAATAACAAGCCCTCCTTTTCGTTTTTTACATATTAAAGAACCGCTTTTACTTGGCTAAAATAATTACGGATGCAAACCTATACTTCACAGCCTATTGCCAAAGCCTTGGGTCGCCTATTATTTTCTTTATTCTTTCTAAATACTTTTCTGATATCGGCGCAAGGGAATGGGGAGATTAAAATCAATAGCTTTAGTTTTAATGCCCAACAAAAAAGCAATTTTGCAATACTGGGTGCAGAAGAATATGTGGAAAGAGGATTAACAATAATTCACCTCATGGGTGAAACTAGGTATGAATTCAAATCTTTTGATACCTACGGTAGTGCAGAGGCTTGCAAAGAGTTTGTTGAAGTAATTGGAAAAATGGAAAAGGACCAAGCACGTTACATAGTCTTGGCACATGATTCTGCTGCAAATGAAACTTTATCAAATTCACAGGAACTTAACTCCCTTGGTTTTCTTAAGCTTTTAGAACTCAAAGGCAGACAGGCCTATATTCTTCATAATCTAAATGGCGAAACCTCAGAGGCAATTCATGATGTCTCGTTAAATGTAACCTTATCAATCCCTAACACCATAAATGATGGCAAAGTTTATTTCCCTAAAGAAACCTACGAATTTGAACCCAGCGTCGATCGCTATATAGCGCATGCGGGTGGAGAAATTGACAAAGTACGGTATACCAACACCATAGAGGCATTGGATGTAAATTACAAGAAGGGTTTCAGGCTATTTGAACTAGATATTATAGAAACTTCGGATGGTGAGTGGGTAGCTGCCCATGATTGGGAAATGTGGAGCAGGTTTACGGATTATACGGGTGAACTGCCCCCTACCCTTGCGGAGTTTAAAAAGCACACTATTTATGGAGATTATCATACCATGGACATAAACGATATCAACCATTGGTTTTCAAATCATAAAGATGCGATTCTTGTAACAGATAAAATAAATGAACCTGTAAAGTTTGCCAATGCATTTGTGGATAAGGACCGATTGATTATGGAATTGTTCAGTCAATTATCCATTGAAGAGGCTACTCAACATGGAATAAAAGTGATGATGTCCCAAGAACCCTTATTGAGGTTAAAAGGCGATAAAGCGGACTATTTGACCATTAACAACATTGAGCACGTGGCAGTATCCAGAAGAATAATTTCAAGCAAGAAGAAATTGATGCTTCAATTAAAGGAGAAGGGAATCAAAGTATATGTCTTTAACGTAAACTTTGATCCTGGCAAGGATGAAAAATATGTGTATGAAAATGAATTAGGCTTGGTTTATGGCATGTATGCCGATAGATGGGCTTTTGATTCCGGAAAAACCAAAGACGAACCCACCAAATAAACGGGAAACCAAAATTGATACATCAGAATTTAACCTGATAGGTAATTCCAGCTGAAATTCCATAGAAAAATTTGCCCGCCGCAAATGCCAACTCCTGTCGTGTGGCACCAAGATTGGCTCTGTAGGCATTTTGATTGTTCTTGCCTGTAAATTGGTACTCTAGGCTTAATCGTTGAGATTCTACGTATAGTAGGGTTTCCGCGAGCAACTCATCACCTGATATTATTTGTCTCAATTCTGGGGAATAGCCCATTCCTACATTTACCCCAAAGAAATTTTCTGCATCCTTTAAATATTTTCTAACTAAAAGATTACCCGCAAAGCGCGTAAGATTGTCGGGTTTTGGTGTAATGTATGAACGTAGTGAAAAGTAATAATTGCCTCTGTAGTGCCCTAAGGAATTAGTAATTACGTTGACGTCTCCACTTTCAAAAGTAATATGCCTGCCCCCAGCTGAAAATTCAATAGCTCCCGGAAGATTCACATAAAGGTCTCCCCCAAACTTATGCTCAGGATAAATGGAAGAATTGGAATATCCGTAATTTAAATACGCATAGAAACGTTTGGAAAATTTAGGATAAAAATCCAAATCATACTGTATTCCGTTTTTTCCTAACCTATTGCTATAATTTAGTCTTGGAATTAAAGCTCCGGCCATGGTTTGTCTTCGGTAGGATATACTGGTATAGATCATGGGGTCATAACGCTGATCAAAAACAGTAACCGCGTTTCGTATATCAATTCTATTATTGAATTTGTCCTTTTCAACAGGCGTTTTTATAATAGAGGACGCTACTTGTTCTTCTTCTTTGCCTCCTTCATCCTCTTCTTCTATAATTTTTTCTTTTGCTTCCTTAAGACTCTTTTTGTTTTTTGACGAAATGGCAGATTCCAAATTATACCATCCGTTTTCCGAATATTCCTTAGACTCCACCCTGCTCTTAGAAATTAACTTTAATCGCTCTATTTCATTTTCTTTATCTAAATAGGACAAGGCCTTATTTGCCAGTCCTAGGGCAATACTCTCATTTTTAGCGTAGAGTTCATTTTTAATAGCACCTATCCATGCGGCTTTATGGTTTCTATTATTGGTAGTTACTGTATTATACTCTCTACGGGCCGCATCATATTGTCTGTCCCAACTGTAGGTATTGGCCAATAGGGTTCGGGCATCTGCATGATTGGGTTGCTTTTCTAAAAATGATATCAATAGAGCCTTTGCCTTGCCGTGTTCCCCTTTATATGCAAGTTCATATGCTTCATCATAGCTGTCTTGTATAGCGTTGTTAAAAGCCAAATCCTGTGCTACGCTCCAATTTAATGTTAGCAGGCAAAAAAGGATAATATATGGCATATGAAGCTTCATCTTTAAATTGGGGATTCTTCTGATTTTAATCTTTTATTAAGAGCAATACCATTTTTCCTGGCCAAAATTTTAGCTCTGTTTATTTTGTCTTTTATTTCATGGGCACTAGAGCTGTTCTCCTCAACCATATCTATCAGTTCCAAGCCCTCTTTAAAACGATCGGACCAATAGTACACATCAAATAAGGCCGAATAAGAGTCAATGTAATTAGGGTTCATTTTTATGCATTCCTTTAAAATTTTGATGGAGGAGGCATAATCACCGCTCCATACACTAACCCTGCCCATGAGCACTTTTGTATCTATATGGCTTGGAGATTCTGATAAAATATACCTACAGAGCAACAATGCTTTATCATACTCTTTTTTAAACGCTAAAGCTCTGGCTTTCATATAAACTTTATCAAAATTCTCACCGTTATAGACGCTGTTGATCCAGATAATTTCGCTATCCGTAAATTTTTCCTTTTTTACGCTAAAAATTGCGAGGCTGTCCGGTATAATTTTGTTGTTGTTGGTAACATAGGAGTTCATTGACTTAAAAGACCTCAATTTTGTTTCCAAATTAGAACCTCCAAAAGCACTATGAACATCTAAATTTTCATCAAGATTAAAGACATTACCATTGGAGTAGAATTTTTCTCCACTAATGTATTCCTTCAGCTCATTTTTGTTCCTCATTAACGGAATTTCCTTAGTACCCCTAAAATCTTGGTTCATATCCAAGGCATCTCCCATCCAAGCAACTTTTTTAGGCATTTTCATTTCATACTCAGCATCCAGAAGTGCCAGTAGGCTTGGAGTTACATCAAAATGTGAATTTATGGCACTAATTTTTTTAGTTTCTTTTAGCAGAGGACTATAAATAATAAGAGGAACGTGGAAGCGGCTTAAATTATTTCTTTGCGGAATAGGTATAAGCCTATGGTCTCCGGTAATCACAAAAATGGTATTATCGTACCCCGGTTGTTTTTTGTATTCTTCAAATACATATTCCAAGGCTTCATCCGTATATAGCAAGGTTGCAAAAACATTGCTGTTTTTTTCTATAATTTTTTTGGTTTTCCCCTCGTACGGGCCTTGTGATAGAATTTTCTGGGCCTTCTTCTCATAAACTTCCGGTTGCGGTGGAATAAAAGGCTCATGCGTACTTATGGTCATATATACCTCCATTCTTGGGGCTTCCTCATTTCTGGGAAGACTCATACTCTTTTTAAACAGTTCCTTATCCGGATAGCCCCAAGAGGAACCTGCGGCATCTTCGGCCTGCATGGTATATTTACTTCCAAAGCCTGATTTGTCCAATACAAAGTCTACATTTTCGCTATTTAAAAAGCGGTCTACATTGTCAAACGCACTATTGGTTCCTTGATAGAAAGCTGTGCTATATCCATTATTTTTAAGTACCCCATAAAGGGTAAGCTTATTTGGATATTTCTCAAGTTCCATAAAACCACTTTTTCCAAAGGGAAGCGATCCCATTAAAGATGGTAGTACTCCAAAAGTTCTACCGGTATTACTCAAACAATTCTCCCAATAGAGGGATTTTGTGGTCAACTTATCAAGGAAGGGCGTATAGCCCCCAAATTCCGCACCTTCACCAACAAAGTCCCTACCAAGGCCTTCAATCATGATGAAAACTATATGGGGTTTTTCCTTTTTAAGATCAAAATAGGGGCCTAATACATTTTCAGTTTTTTTGGTTTTTATAAGCGGATACTCTACTTCGGAATTATAGGAAGTGTCCTCCGTGGAAGACTCGTAAATATTAAGTGCTAGATATTGCGTTTTATTGTGGTCAATGGGCTTACCTTCCAAAAAGAGTGTCATAATGAACATACTGAACAAAATGATCGTGAAAGGATACATTCTGCTTATGTAGTGGTAGTGCTTACTCGTAAGCTTATATAGTCCGAAAAATAGGCCGATTATTACCGCGACCCCAATTATTAAAGAGAAGGAAAGACCTCCAGAATTGGCAATCGTCATTCTTATATCCTCAAAACTATACCCTAGTAAATCTGAACCAAGTGGCACCAAAGCTGTACAGAAATAACTAATTAGCATGGCCTCTATGATCAACAAAATAATGAGCAATACAAATATGAGGTTGAAGCCATACTTTGGTCTAAGATTCTCCCAAAAGTTAAACGGGAATACAAGTAATACACCAACAATGGAAGCATATCCTATTTGATGTACGGCCGCAATTAAGAAACTGGTGCCAATAATTGTGTCCACAACCCCCTTTAAGTACAGGGTAGCGTATTGATAAAGGGTAAGCACCAAAAGACTACCAAAAAATGAAATGATCATTCTGGTGTAGTGCTTTAAACTGTATCTATCAATTTTACTGGTATTCATATTCTTTAGGTTGCTTTTGCAAAACCTTTTCTAACTTGTGACCCCCACCCGGATTTAATTTTAAACAGTTTCTTATAATTACCCCTCACTGCGGACCATACTACGATGGGATGAAAAGCAATTGGTTCTATTATTGCGCAGAACATCAATATTAAAATGTCTTTCGTCTTTTTATACTCATTGTAGCTATACACATCCCAAAGGATGGCATAAAAGGAGAACATAACGGAGAACACATAGACCATGACGGTAATGGCAATGAAAAAATCCCAATTTAGTATTCCCAAATACATAAAGAGAATAATGGTGAAGAACCCAAAAAATTCCATTAATGGAGCGAGCCATTCATAAAAAAACCAATAAGGATAACTTAGTAGTCCCAAGCGCCCATAACGGGAATTAAAGAACATATCCTTGTGCTTAAAAAGGGTCTCCAAATTACCCCTAGCCCAGCGATCTCTCTGATTAATCAAAATTTTCATGTCTTCCGGAACTTCCGTCCAACATAAAGGGTCAGGAATATACTCGATGGTATAGGGTTCCCGCTTATCATGCATATATCTCCTCATCTTAAAGACAATTTCCATGTCCTCGCCCACTGTGCCTGTATCATAACCTCCCACCTCCAAAGCAATTTCCCTGTCAAAAAAACCGAAAGCACCTGAGATGATCAACAAACTGTCAATACGCCCCCAAGCCATTCTTCCAAGAATAAAAGAGCGTGTATATTCCAGTAATTGAAAGCGGGCCAACCAGCTTTTGGGCAACCGTATTTCTTCTAATTGACCTCCTTCTATCACACAGGAATTAGCTACTCTTATGACACCTCCTACGGCTATAACCCTTTTTTCGGAACGTTGATAAAAAGACTTGACCACATGTAATAACGCATCAGGAAGTAAAAGACAATCTACATCTATACAACCTACATACCTACTGGTAGACAAGGCCATCCCGGTATTTAATGCATCTGATTTTCCTCCGTTTTCCTTATCGATTACCGTTAATTTTGCAAATGCCCTGTGAGGTGATTTGTAAACCCCTCTTATGAGTTTGTTCTTCCAATTAGGATCAATTTCAAAATCAATTTTCTCAAGGTCATAGGCATCAATCATTTTTTGGAGGGTATCATCCTTGCTCCCATCGTTTACCACCATCACCTCATAATTCACATACCTAAGGGACATTAAAGACCGTATATTTTCAACTATGGTAAGTCCTTCATTGTAGGCAGGTGCAATTATGGTGATACTGGGTGAAAGTGGCGAAGCCATAATTTTAGATAGGTCTCCAAAACTATTTTTCTTTCTATAATGGATGGAATTTCTTGTTGATAGATAGCCCATAATGGTAAAAAGGGTAAATAGAATGACCGTAAACATTAAGAAAACAATGTTTATGTATTCTAGGGCTATATCAAAAAAAGTTGTATCCATATTTTATCTATGGAAGGCCTTTGTGAACTGATAAATTTGGAACATTAACGAGGCCCCGTTGGGGGTAATTTCTACGGCCTCCACTGGTAATTCCAATATTTTCTTGGGATAGGTTTTATCAAGAACTTCAGAAACTTCAAAGTCAATAGTAAAAAGCTCTTCATCAAAGTATTCATTCCCATCAATCTCGCTAATTACCTCTTGGTATTCTTCCGTGGTATAGGTAACACTTGGGTTTTCCTTGGCCATTTGATGATCAAAAAGTTCTTTGGTAAGCACTTCATCATCTACTTTTTTTTTAAAACTTTTGGTATCTGATTTATTTGAAACCTTTGCCACCAAAGTTTTAAGAACAGTTTGGGCCTTTTTTCTAATCTGAGGATCGGGGTCTTCCAAAAGATTGTCCAAAAACTCAATTTCCTTTTCGTCCCCTACAGCCACCACTTCATCTAAAAGAATTAATTTGGCCTCTGTGTCTATACTTTTGAATAAGTCTGCAAAAACACTGAAGTTTGGTAGGTTTAGGGGTGCCGATTCTTCTTTTTTGGTCTTTTTGTTTTCAGTAATATGTTGTGAAAATGAAGCAATCAGTTGACTTATTCTGTCTTTAATGAACGTTTTGGTTTCACCTTCCAATAACTCTTCTAGTAACGGTATTTCCCTATGGTCTCCTAATTCCTGAAGGTCATCTAATAGGCCCATCATATAGGTCTCGTGCTCATCATAATAAATAGGTTCTGGAATAAGGTTTGAGTAGCTTTTATCATCAGATGAGGAGTTGTTTATTTCCTCATATTCTACTTCTATTTGCCCCAACTCATTTTGCTCCATCAACCAAGAAATAACATCATCTGCATTAGAACTATCCGCATCAATACTAACTTTTGCCATTGGCTCTTCCTCCAGTTCAAAGACCGGCTCTGTAGATTCTATTGGGGTTTTGCCGGATTGTTCAAAATCTATTTCAAAATCAGATAGCGTGTAACCTTCCAAGGTAGTCAGATTTGGTTCCTTTGCTTCCTCACTAGGTAATTCTAGTTCTTGCTCCTCCTTTGTAGGCTCAAAACTACCATCGGTTACCAATGGTAGAAAATTTAAGTCCTCTATTTCCTCCGGTGAATTTTCAACTTCACTGTTATCTATTGCTTGCGATTCTTCTTCGCTATCAATTACAATGGGAAGAAATTGAAAATCACTGATGTCTAAATCAAAATCAACATTTTCAATGGGATTTGGAATATCCTCCACCTTTATTACCTCGTACGCTACCTCTATTTGACGGATATCTTTCTCAGGTTGGTGTGAATCATTCATGATTGAATTGTTTTGGTGGTATAAGTCATTTGATTCTTGGATAACAATGGGCAAAAAATTAAAGTCAAGGTCTATTGATGATGAAGGTTGATCGCTATAATCTTCCGTAAGTTCAATAGAACCTAAAGACGCTGTGGTAAAGGAATACTTCTCGGATTCAATAACGGATTGCTCTTTATGTTCATCGTTAATTGGCACTTCTTCCTTTGAGGGTTCCCTAGAAACATCGGTTTCTTCTTTTTCCTCAGGTTTTTCTTGAGCAATTTCTAATTGCTGTTCAACAACAACAATAGGGTTCTCTTCTGTTGTTTCACTTTCCGTTTGCCCTATGGGCATTTCATTATCCTTTATCTCTTTTTCCTTTTCCAGATTTGAAGGCGATTTGATTTCATTGCTCGTCCCTATTGAAGATTCATTTTCTGTAGTCAAGGAACTTGTTTGATGGTCTTCAGAAGATACATCTTCCATTTTTTTAGCAGACATTCTATTTTTGATTGCTTCAATGGCTTCTTGAGATAAAACTTCTTCTTGATCTTCTACTTGTTCTGTGTTTTGCTCATTGGTTTCTTGAGGTTCTAATTCTTTTGGTTTTTCTATCGGCAAATTAGAAAGAAGAGGTTGTATGCCCTTGTTGTCCAATCCCTCCGTAGGCATAATGGTATCTGGTGAAATCATATTTATAGCACCAAAAGCCTTGCTTTTAACTGCAAAATTTCCTTCGCTGTCCGCTACTTTTTCCAAGAATGCTATATCCGTATCACTACCTAATTCACCAATGGTTCCCAAAATACTTACTTTAATATCCACATTACATTTTGGGAAAACCTGTTTTAGCATTGGGATGGCATCGGTAACATAGAATTCCTGAATGCATTGTATGGCCTCTGTTTTGATTTGGTTATTTCTGTGCTTTACCAATTCAATAAGGGCCGCGTTGGCATCGTTCTGGTTGTAATGTTTTATAAGGCGAATGGCAAATAGCACTACATGTTTATTGGTACTGGTAAGCCAATATTTAAAACGAGGAGGTTCAAAATTTTCTCTATTTCTTAGTACATCTAGTAGTTTCAGTTGTTGCCACTCAGAAATTTTGTAGCGAGTAGTGTCCAAAAAATAGTTGATTCCCTCCGGTTTGAGGGTTACAGCAGCTATTTCTGCTTGTTTTCTAACGGTATGTCTACGATCATTTATAAACTTGATAATAAAACTATAGGCAGGTTCTACCTGCATTTGAGTCAAATGAGAAATACCTTTTGCAATAACTTCCCATTTCCAACTTTTTAGCTTTTCGTAGGCATCTTGGTCAAGTCCCAGGTCTTGATATAATTTAAAAAGTCTTTGTTTGGTATCCCCAGAAACATCCTTCCGTAAATCCAGTAATACCTCGGTAAGAATTTTTCGGTTGAAATCGTTCTTAATCAGTTCCCTTATCTGTATTTTAAGATCTATATAATTTGATTTCTCCTCTTTATCGGCATTTTCCTCGTAGAACAAAAATTCACTAACCATTGGGGAAAGCTCCATTTTGCGCTTTTTGGTTTTGGAAGATTTATAGGAAATATTGTTTCTAAAGATAAATACCGAAACAAAATAAAGTGCCGCTAAGGAAATGAATACAATGGTAAGTATCCACAACGAATCAGTATCGATTTTTGGTGCAGTTACAAAAAGAAAAATGGTATGTATCGCCCGTATTAGCAATCTAATTTTTGTTTAATTCCCTAGCTACCCTTACCAACAGTTCTGAGGGGCTTACAGGTTTTGAAATAAAATCATTGGCGCCCAGTTCAAAGGCGTTGATTACATTTTCTTCGTTACCTGCAGAAGAGATAATTATAATCGGAATCGTACTTTTAAGTTCGTTACGCACATAGTCAATAAGCTCCATCCCTGAGAAATAGGGCATCATAATATCGCTAACAATAATATCTGGCATACGCTGCGCCAAGTATTCCTTAACTTGCTTGCCATCACCACTGTGTACGACGTCATAACCTCCTTTTTTCAAACGAAAGTTGAGCAAGGAGGCCAATAATTCATCATCTTCTGCCAGTAATAAGCTCTTTTTTGCCATAGTTTAGTAATTTGATTTCTTCAACTCATTGTAGGAAAGCTGTAAAGCGTTCTGTACTAACGGAAATTCATTTAAAAAACAGTTGAACAAAAATTGTAAATGCTTATAATCCTTATCGGTTTTGCAAGTTTGTTCAATTTGTAAGACTATGGAATACAAATCATTGGTCTTTAGCATTGCCAAACCTGCTTTAATTTTATGCGCGGATAATCTTAGGCGGTCATAGTCCTCATTTTTTAAATAAATTTTGGCGTGACCAATAAACTCCAAGGCATTTTTTTCGTACAGTTTTATGAGTTCTTCCAGAAGCTCCATTTCGCCCATACAGTCCTCCAATAAAGGATATAGGTCAACTGTTGCATTGGACTGAAGCGTTGAAATGGTTACCCTATCTGAAGGAATAGAGTTATATTTTTCGCTTTTCATGGGGGTTTCGATTTTTAGGGATTTGAGAACGTTTGTATAGGATTGGTAATGCGTAATTACAGCATCGTAGGTTTGCATATCAAAATCTCGCAAGGCCTTTTCGGTTTCATTGAAAGATTTTAGATAATTGTAATCTGTCTTTTGAGGATTGGCCGGATTTATTTTTTCAAAAAGAGTGTTCTTGAAAGCTAAAAATGCTTGCTTTACCTCTTCTGCCTCGCTCATTGTGAAATTCTCATAGGAGAAATCACCAAGTTGAGATTCCATTTCACACAGATGGTCCAGTAGGTTTTTCGGTTTCAAATCGGGGTTTTTGTTTTGTTAGTAATTTTTGGGACAAAACAGGAATTCTTATTGTGCAAAAACTTGCGGTTTCAACAGTTTTTCCTGTTTATAATGCTAAAATTCCTTAATTACTTCTGCCGGTACAATTAAATGTTCTCTATGACCCTATATGTGTTGTCAAAATGCTTTATTTGTAGGTATAAATTCCTACAGTATGAGACAAATTGCTTGTTTATTTGGATTAACGGTCCTGTTGTTTTGTAAAAATTCTGAAGCGCAAGAAAAAGATTCTTTGGTATTAAAGGCGAGAAAAATACATGAGAATATTATAACGATAGATACCCATAACGACTTTAACGTCAGCAACTTTACTTCCCATAAAAATTATTCCCAAAGGTTGGATACGCAGGTCAATCTTCCAAAAATGGATGAAGGGGGCCTAGATGTCACTTGGTTAATTGTCTACACGGGGCAAGATTCCCTACACTTAAGGGGTTACAAAGCTGCTAAAAAAAATGCCATGGATAAATTTGAGGCCATCCATAGACTTTGTGAAGAATATGCACCGGATAAGATTGAACTTGCAACCAGCTCAAAAGATGTTAGAAGAATTCATGCTACCGGAAAAAAGGTGGCCATGATCGGTGTGGAGAATGCCTACCCTATGTCCACCAACCTTAAAAACATTGAAAAATATAGGGAGATGGGCGCCCTATACGTTTCTTTAGCTCACAACGGACATAACCAGTTTAGTGATTCCCACACCGGTGAAGAAGATGGTCAATGGTTAAATAATGGTTTAAGTGAATTAGGTAAAGATGCTGTAAGACAAATGAATAGAAATGGCATTATGATTGATGTTTCACACCCTTCTAAAGAAGCTTTTAACCAAATGATCAATTTATCAAAAGCTCCGATCATTGCTTCCCATTCATCAGCAAGGGCATTATGCGACCATAGCAGAAATCTAGATGATGAGCAATTAATGAAATTAAAGAAAAATGGAGGTGTCGTGCAGACAGTTGCTTTTAGTGCTTACCTAAATACGAAGAAGGACACCGTAAGAAACAATTATATGAGGGGTATCTACAAACAAATTGCAGATTCCTTACAAGTGCCATGGTATGAAAGAACTCAATTTGCACAACTTAGCGCAGACGAACGTAAAGAATTTTTTAAAAATTATAGAACTATAAAGAAGATAGGTGAGAATAAAGCCAATAAGCTAGTAGATGCTCCACCAGCTGTTAATGTGGGTGATTTTATTGACCATATAGATTATATGGTAAACCTCATAGGCATTGACCATGTTGGGATTAGTTCGGATTTTGACGGAGGAGGTGGTATTGAAGGTTGGTCAGACGCTTCCGAAACCTTTAATGCAACCTTGGAACTGGTAAAAAGAGGCTATTCCGAAGAAGAAATAGCCAAGCTTTGGGGTGAAAATCTATTACGCGTGCTGGATGAAGTACAAGCGCATGCGGAGACCTATTGATCTTCTGCTGCCAGCCTGTCACGTACGTATTCTACTTTCTTCTTTCCGTGTGGTTTTGGTTTGCCATTATCGCCAAGGTTGACCATGATGATATTATCAACGGTAACTATGGTCTCACGTGTCATTTTGTTACGCACCTCGCAATTTAACGTTAAGGACGATTTGCCAAATTTGACTACCTCAATACCAATTTCTATAATATCACCTTTCACGGCGGTACTGGTAAAGTTGATTTCAGACATATACTTGGTGACCACTTTTTTGTTCTCCAGCTGAATAATGCTGTATAGCGCCGCCTCTTCATCTATCCATGCAAGTACGCGACCTCCAAAGAGTGTTTCGTTCGCATTTAAATCTTCCGGTTTTACCCATTTTCTTGTATGAAACCTCATATCTATCTTTTTTTATTGCGGAATTTTAGGTGCAAAATTACATAACATAACGTCTTTAAAATAACGTTTTATTTGTTTTAAGAAGGGTTTTTGGAATATGTAAATCTGTACCAAACTTTTTGTTCAACTTCTCAATAAAGGAAGCAGAAATTAGTGGAGATTCCAATTCCATATTTTGATGTACAAAAAAATGAATCTTTCTTAATCCCATTTCCTTCCAATTAAACAGTCGGTTAACCCAATCATCCAATCGTTCATAATCACTTTCGTGGTTGGCTCCAACATACCTAATAAAGCCCTCGTTATTGGAAAGTCTCATGTGTAGAATATCTCTTCTACCTGCGGTATCAACCAGCGTATTGGCAATATCATTTTCTTTCAATAGATAATACAGTTCGTCTGCTACTTTCGTATCATTGAACCAATCTGTATGCCTAAATTCCATGGATAACGGAAATTCCTTTGGCCAAAATTCAATAAAGCGAACTACCCGGTCCCAATTTTTTGGACCAAAGTTGGTATGCATCTGAAGAAACATGGTGCCAAGCTTATCTTTAAGATTGCTGGTTGCCTCTAAATAACGGTCTATAATTGGGTAAATTGCATCGTTTAAGCGTCTTAGGTGACTTATTTCATTAGTTACTTTAGGAAAGAATTTGAAATTATCAGGAGTTCTTTCATACCATTTTATGTATTGTTCTTTTGGAAAAATCCTGTAAAAGGTGGCATTTAATTCTATGGAATTAAACTGGGAAGCGTAATATGAAAGTTCATCTTTAGTACCTCTGGGATAAAAATTCTTTAAATCCTGTCTATTCCATTTGGCACATCCCACATATATTTCTACAGGTTCCGGGGTATTGGTTTCTTTCAATATTACCGAGGTATCCAGGTGATCTTCTGGTAAACTAAAATCAATAAGGTCTGGGCGGTCTACTTTACCAAACTTCATTCGCTTGTATTTTTAATTTAAAGTTTGGCTATAATTTGATATAAACCGTCTTTTCGTTTACAAACTCTTTAATACCATCTTCGGAAAGTTCCCTTCCGTACCCAGAAATTTTAACCCCACCAAAAGGTAATCTAGGGTCACTTTTTACCAACTCATTTACAAATACAGCTCCTTCATTGAAAAGAGGAGCAAGTTTATTTACCCGTTCCTTGTTGGAAGTAAAAAGACTAACTCCCAAGCCAAATTCAGAATTATTGGAGATTTCCACTGCTTCGGCATCATTTTTAAACGTAACAATGCCAATGACCGGGCCAAAAGTCTCCTCCTTAAAAACCGGCATATCATAAGAAATATCAGTGACTACGGTGGGCTCAAAATAAGCTTGGTCCCTTTTTCCTCCTATTAGAATTTTAGCCCCCATTTTCACGGAATCCTGCAATTGTTTTTCCAGTTCCTTGGCTAAATCTACTCGTGCCATAGGGCCAATAAAGGTGTCCTCCTTCATGGGGTCACCACTATTTAAAGATTTTACCTGGTTTAGGAATTTTTTAATAAAGGCATCCGCAATGGATTCATGAACCAATAATCGTTTACCGGCAATACAGCTTTGACCGGTGTTTTGATATCTGGCCTTAACGCAAATCTCCACAGTAGCATCCAAGTCTGCATCTTCAAATACAATCAAGGCATTGTTACCCCCAAGTTCCAATACTGTTTTTTTTATTTCTTGCCCAGCAATGGAAGCAACCGAAGACCCAGCGGGTTTACTGCCGGTTAAAGTTGCCGCTTTAATAACTGGATTTTTTAGCAATTCCTCTATTTTGTCACTTCCGATTATCAAATTTTGAAAACATCCTTTAGGAAAACCGGCCCTAAGGAAAACCTGCTCGATCAATTGAGCAGATTTCATGACGTTACTGGCGTGCTTGAGTACCCCAACATTCCCGGCCATAATATTGGGAGCAGCAAACCTGAACACCTGCCAAAACGGGTAATTCCAAGGCATTACGGCCAGAATAACCCCAAGAGGCTCATAGCTTACATAACTTGTATCCGCATCTGTCTCAATAGTTTTGGATGCTAATTGGCTTTCACCATTTTCCGCATAATATTCACATACCCATGCACATTTATCAACCTCGGCCCTACTCTGCGCGATTGGTTTTCCCATTTCTTGGGAGATAACCTTCGCATATTCATCCGTATGTTCCCGTAACTCCTTTGCCGCAGCCTTTAAGAGCTTACTGCGTTCCTGAAATGTAGTTTTTTTCCAAGCAAAAAAGGAGTCGTTGGCTTCCTGAACTTTTTCATCCAATTCACTACTTGTTAATTCTTGAAATTCAAATATTTTTTCACCGGTATATGGGTTTATGGACTCTTTCATAATTGCTTTTGATATAGCGTAAAATTAAGAATGTGTTTCTCATAAGAGAAAAGGTTCTTGTAAATAAATCCGATACCACTCATATTTAAAGTGATAGTATTCAAGTTTGGTCATTCTACCATGCTAATGGACCTATAATGTTCATAAACTGGTTAAAAAGTAATAAGGCCCATTTAAGGAACCACCTACTTAATCCCTACCTTTATAAAAACATGTAAAATGAGCGATCGAACACAGAGTCTACTGCGCATTCGCCCAGAAATACCTTCCGCCCTTGTACATGATGGAATGAGTGCAGATGAGCAATTTCAAAATGGAACCTTGAGGCCCATTATTAAGTTACAGAACGACTTGTTCATAGCGGCGTTCAAGAACTACATCAAAAAGCATAAAAACGCCTTTCATGAGCTTACCTTGGACAGGCGATTGCAATATGTTGAAAACGCTATTCAAAAGGATATTAAATTTAGAAACTCTTTAAAGGGAATGGTTATAGGGCAATTTACGACCCTAGAGTACGAAACCTACATCCAAAATTCCTCCGCCCTGAACAAGCGTATGATGAATATGGTCATTAACCGACTCAAAGACCAAATACAGGTTTTTGAAGAGTTAGCCTTGGTTTAGTTCAATAAGCTTTCACCGTTAAGATTGGTGGTAAGCACATCGCTCATATAATTGAAATAAGGTCTAATAGCCTTAAAAGATTCATCTACTTGCTTAATAAAATTAGTAGAAAGTACTTCTTTGTCCGAGAATTTTCTGGTAAAAACAAATTGTTTGTACTTGATCAAATCAATATTCTCATGATTTTTATCAAAACCCTTAGGAGCCGTTTTTACCGATTCTCCTTCTAAGTTACCCCAAATTTTTTTGAAATTGGGATGGGCCAATATATCGCGCATCTCAGAGGCATCCTGTTCAAACTCTTTACGTATTCTTAATAAATCTTCTTTATTTGGAGCCCAGAAACCCGTGGCAATGAAAGACTCTCCCGGTTTGATCTGTATATAATAACCTCCTCTCAAATGTGCCCCTAGCCTAGAAAAGGAACCGGCAAAATGGGCCTTGTAGGGAGTTTTGTCTTTGGAGAAACGCACATCCCTATAAATTCGAAACATCTTCATCTTTTCTATATCGTCATGATTTTGAAGCAATTCCTGAACGGATAAGAAAAACTCCTTTACTTGTTTCTCGTGTGCTTTAAATTCTTTTTTATTTTCTGTGAACCACTCTCGGTTATTGTTTTCTTTAAGAAGATTTAGAAACTGTAGTGTTTCCTTTGTAATTGCGGGTTGTAACATACGACCAAAAGGTTGTTATTTATGCTAAAGTTAACCTTATTTCAGAAATCGGCTTACTGATTATTGCCTATTTTTGAGACCTAGTAGATTCTTATGGACAGGATATCAATCATCGACCAAATAAAAAAACACAAAAAACAACCCAATTTAAGGTATGCGCTAAAAGAAAAAACAGAGGTTTTTACCAACTTGCTTTTCTATACTCTATTTGATATCGATACCGAAGTGGAAGGCAATTTGAGCCAATTGGAAGAACAGTTTGATGGGCTGGTAGATTTAGCATGTTGGGATGTTGATAAATCATGCAAGGCAGTATGGTACAATTACGTTTCAAAGCTTCCTAAAATTTTGGAACGTTTGAATCTGGATGCCGAAGCCACTGTTAATTGTGACCCAGCTTCTCTTTCCATTGAAGAAGTATATATGGCTTACCCAGGCTTCTATGCCATTGCTATTTATAGATTGGCGCATGAGCTTTATTTAGAGGGTTTTCCATTGGTTCCCAGACTAATGACGGAGTATGCCCACAGGCAGACCGGTGTTGATATCAATCCAGGGGCACAAATTGGCGATTCTTTTCATATAGACCATGGTACAGGTGTTGTTATTGGTGAAACTGCCATTATTAAGAATCACGTAAAAATCTATCAAGGGGTAACCCTAGGAGGACTTTATGTGGCAAAGCACTTGCAGCAGACCAAAAGACATCCAACTATAGAGGATAACGTAACCATTTATGCCAATGCCACTATTTTAGGTGGTGAAACAGTTATTGGGGAGAATTCCGTGATAGGCGGTAATGCATGGTTAACAGCTTCGGTACCACCAAATTCAACTGTTTTCCATACCCCGGAAATTAAAATAAAAACAGCACCTAATGTCTCATAATATACTCGATTTAATTGGCAATACGCCATTGGTGAAATCCAGAGTACTGAATACAAATCCAAAAGTTGAATTATATTTTAAGCTTGAAGGCCATAATCCAGGCGGTAGTGTAAAAGACCGAGCGGCTTATAATATGATTAAAAGTGCCTTGGAAAGGGGCGATTTTGACCCAAACACAAAACTCATTGAAGCCACCAGTGGCAATACCGGAATTGCGTTGGCGATGATAGCCGGAATTTACGGTTTGGACATAGAACTGGTGATGCCCGAAAATGCCACCAAAGAACGCGTACAGACCATGAGGGCTTATGGAGCCAAGGTAATCTTAACTCCTTCTGATGTGGGAATTGAAGGAGCGCGTGATTATGCCGAAGCCAAAGTAAAAAACGATGGTTTTTTTATGATTAACCAGTTCGCGAATGATGACAATTGGAAAGCCCATTATAAAACCACCGGCCCAGAAATATGGAGGGATACCCAAGGCGAAATTACTCATTTTGTTTCTGCAATGGGAACGACGGGAACCATTATGGGCACATCTACTTACCTGAAGGAACAAAATGAAAACGTTCAAATTGTTGGGGTGCAACCTACTGATGAATCCAGCATTCCGGGTATTAGAAAGTGGCCTAAAGAATACCTACCCAAAATATTCAATTCTAAAAAAGTAGACCAAACTTTAGAAGTTAGCCAAGAAGAAGCGAAACAAATGGCTATTCGTCTAGCCAAAGAAGAGGGTATTTTTTCAGGAATGAGTAGTGGAGGTGCCGCAACTGCCGCATTGCGATTAGCTAGTACTTTAGAGGAGGGTATTATTGTATCCATTGTTTGCGATCGAGGAGACCGTTACCTTTCGTCAGATTTATTTGATTAAATTCAGTAATCAATCCAATGCCTTTTGCATGCCGTCCTTAAAGGTTTGAAAATCCTGAAGATAATTGTGGCCGGCATTTTCAACAGCATACAGATGTTTGTTTTTTCCCTCTATGGATTCGAATAGTCTTTTTGCAGATTCAAACGGTATTACAACATCTTCCGTACCGTGAAATATATGGATTTCACAAGATACATTTTTTAAATATTCGTTGGAGGGGAATCTAAAATTCGATAACCAATTGATAGCAAGAAATGGAAAGCGGTGTTTTCCTAAATTGACGGCGCTGTAAAAGGGCGACTCTAAAACTATTTTATTAGGTGTGTTTTCTGAGGCTAAATAACTTGCAATACCTGTTCCAAAAGACCTTCCATATACAATTATCTGGTCTTCATTGTACAGTTCTTTTGCATAATCATAAAATAGTTGAGCATCGCTATAAAGCGCATTTTCGCTTAGCTCACCCGTGCTCTTGCCATAGGTTCTATAATCTACCAATATGCTCTCATATCCTTTTCTACTAAACATATTGGCTACATGGATCAAATGGGAGATATTTCCGGAATTACCGTGAAAGTAGAGTATTACGCCCTTGGGTACATCCTGTTTAATGTGGACGGCATTTAGTACGGCACCGTCTTCTGCTTCTAGATTAAACTCCTCGTATGGCTGGCAGAAATCATACACATGGTTTTTAGGCATTTTTGATGGAAAGAAAATAAGCCTCTCCTGAAAAAAATAGGCAAAAATTGTTACCGAAATGTATAGGATAGATAGAACAATTGCCCACCTTTTCAGTTTTTTCATGTCCGAAATTTAATTGAAGTTGAATTTATGGATTATTACTAATCCGTAAAAAAAGAAGCGCCCTAAAGCGCTTCTCTGCTACAAGATTTATATAAATTACATTTCATTGTGCTTTTCTAGAACCAATTCTACCACCTGTCCGTCATCATCCGTAATGACAATTAAAGAATTTAGGTTCTCATCGGACATATTTTCATTGTTGTCCAATTTCAAATATCTACTGTTTTCCAAAGCCTTAAAAATCTCGTCATCATTAGTTCCAAAAAGAAAATCTTTATTGGCACCGGAGATATAACTAAATTTAATCATTTCATCGTACTCCTCGTCCGCATCGTTATCAATACTAACGGTTTTCATTATTTTTTTAGGAGTGATGATCCTTCTGGCATCTATTTTATCTTCATCCTCTTCGGCAAATTTAATGTCCTGTTTTACCACCGTATGAATCTTAACTGATTTTTTTACCAATTGCCCATCTTCGTACATTTCATATTTTTTCTCCGTAGTTTCTTCAGATATTTCCCTGTCCGTTCCTTGTGCCAAAACCATTCCTGAGGTTAATAACAATAAGGAGAACAATAGTAGTTTTGCTTTTTTCATTTCTATAATTTTTAAAATTATAAATACAAAATTACGGTTGAAGTACACTTAGGTTTTGTTCAATAGAAAAAAATAAGGAAGCAAAAAAGAGGGTATCATACAGGTTTACAGCCAATTCTTACGTTTAAAATAGACCATCATCCCAATAAAAAGAACAATCATAATGATCCATACCATGAGATAACCATGTTCCCAATGAAGCTCTGGCATATGGTCAAAATTCATTCCGTAAATACCCGCAATAAAGGTGAGGGGAATAAAAATAGAGGCCATAATGGTCAACACTTTCATGACCTCGTTCATCTTGTTACTCATGTTGCTCATGTACATTTCCATCAAACTCATGGACATCTCCCTGTAAATCTGCAAGCTTTCATTGATTTCTAGGGAGTGGTCTAGAATATCCCTTAAAAATACCTTAGTATCTTTTGTAATCAACGGATTTTCTGAATCTATCAACCTACCTACCAATTCTCGCACAGGAGAAATCCACCTTCTAACTTTTAAGACCTGTTTTTTTAGATCTTGAATGTCCTGAACAATTTCTTGGGTAGGGTTTTGGTAAACGAGTTCGTCAAGGGTTTCTATTCGGTGGTTTAAGTATTCAAGAACCACAAAATAGTTATCCACAATGGCATCAAGCAAAGCGAAAAATAGATAATCTGCACCACGAGTACGTATTCTGCCGGACTGGTTTTTGACCCGATTACGAACCCCCGAAAAAACATCGTCCTCTAATTCTTGAAAAACCAACACACAATTTTCTAGCAATACCAAAGCAACGTGCTCATATACAATTTCACTGGTTTCCTCATCAATGTATAACATCTTAAAGACACCGAATAAGTAATCATCATACTCATCAATTTTTGGGCGTTGGGTTGTATCAACAATATCTTCCATTACCAAGGAATTCAACCCAAACCTCTTACCCACCAATTCTATGAAGTTTTCATCTGCTAAACCTATAATATCTACCCAAGAAGTTAATGGAGGATCTCTATGGGCCACTATGCTATTGATATCACTAGGGTTACTCGTATTGAGTTCATCCTGGTTATATTCCATAATATTGACGACACTCTCAGAGTCTTCCCTTTTACCCATATAGGTAATGGTACCGGGAGCCTTTCCCATTTTACGCTCAAACTTTGATTGTTTGCGGGGCTTTAATTTGGAGAGTAATCTTCTTTTTCTGGGTTTTGCCATTTGTAGTTTCGTTTTTATAAAGATAACCAGTTGGCAATTATCTTAATTAAAGTCAAGCCTATTTAAAAGGAGCCCTGAGCCAGGAGCCACAAAGTTAAGTTCAATGTTGGAATTAGGTAAAAGGGAGTTTTCAATATCGGCAAAGGTAAGTTCTCCCCTACCCAATTGTATTAGAGCTCCCATCATCATTCTAATTTGGTACCTCATAAACCCATTTCCCCTTACTGCAAACACATAGCTTTTTTTAGGAAAAAAATTGGCTTTTAAAAGGGTGTTTTCAGAGAGCGAACAATGCGTAATTGTTCTGAGGGTACGGGTACCTTCCCGCAATCTAGCGGTATACGCTAAAAAATCATGGGTTCCTTCAAACAATCTGGCAGCTTTGATCATCAGTTCAATATCTAGGTCATCAATGATATTTGCTAGAAAAGGAGCACAAAAAGGATGGTTTTTTTCACCAAAGGAAAATAAATAGAGATACTCTTTCTCTTTGGCATCTTGTATAATATTGAATTGGGAATTGGTTTTTCTAATATTTAATATTCTAATATCTGGCGGAAGATTTTTATTGAACAGCTCTTGAAATCCAAATAAATCCTCAAGAGGCTCATCTTCCAAAAATAGCTCGAATTTCATATCCAAGGCCGAAACCTTGGCATCAGTTCTACCGGCACCCAAAACTTTGGCACTTCTTCTCGGAAGAATAAATTTCAAGGTTTTTTGCAACATGGATTCAATGGTTTTTTGCCTTGGCTGATGTTGCCATCCGCTGTACCTAAAACCAAGGTATTGTAACTGTATCAAGTAATAATAGCGTTGCTTTTGCATCCAAATTAAAATAGGGCAAACTAGGCATTTTTTTGTACTTTGTAAAGACAACCAATCATTTATAATTATGGATAACGCTGTTAAAAAACCAAGCACGGTGTTTTGGGTCATTGCCGTATTAGCCCTATTATGGAATCTTGTAGGTGTTCTTTCCTATTTGGCAGACGCCTTTATGAGTTTAGATGATTTGGCTCAATTACCTGAAGATCAACAAAAATTATATGCAATTAGACCAGCTTGGGTAACGGGAGCATTTGCCATAGCCGTTTGGGCAGGTCTTGTGGGAAGTATAGTACTATTGCTTAGAAAAAAATGGGCAAAAACTTTATTTATAATTTCATTTTTGGGTGTCATAGTCCAAAACGTTTACCAATTTTTTCTAAGTAATACCTTTGAGGTATTTGGTAAAAGCGCCATGATTTTTCCCGTAATCATTATTATTATAAGCATTCTATTGGTTCTCTATTCAAAAAAATTACATGAAAAAGGGATTCTTAGCTAATCATCGAAATTTATAAGTAGTTGTCAATAAAATATTTACTTTCACCATGAACTTTTAAGTTCCCCCGCACAATAGGTTGGCATGGCTGATTTAAAATGCGGTTTATCGAATATTTTAAATAAACCATTTTCAAGATGCGTTGAACTTGTTTTTAGTTCATTCTTGATAATTGCATTTGGTATGAAGATTTTAGAAACCCTACTGCCTTGGAAAAGGACTATTTATACAACTATTGTTCTCATAATAGTTTTATCCATCTTAAATTTTTACGGATTGTACACCAATAGTTTTCCTGTTTTAAATTGGGAAAATTTTGCATTTCCATTTTTTAGTCTAATACACTTATTGTTTTTATATGTACTCTGGTTTAAGATAAAGGAATATGAACATACCGATCCACAAATGAAAATAACCGAGTATTTGCTATATGCGGTTATACTCTTATACCTGTTCTATGCTTTCCAAACTTTGACCACCTTATTATCTTCGTTTGATTTTGCGTCCCATGTAATTCCAAATACGTTCTGGCCCGTTGGAATTTTACTGTTTATTTTGCAAATATCATTGGTAGCACTTGGTTTTATGGCCATTCATTTTAGGAAAACCTTGGTAGGACACTATAATATGGACGAAGAAAATCAACATATAGATTCTTGGGAATAAACCTATTCTCAAAATAATACTAAAGAGCCCTAACCAATATTAGGGCTCTTTATTTTTCATAGCAATTCTTCCTTAAAGCATTTTTAATTGGCTTCTATGGAAACTTTTAGGACATAGGAGTTGGCCGGAATGTTATCAAATTCCTCACCGGTCACTACTCTTACATTTGAATTGGAGTCTATCTCCCCTGCATCCATCTCCCCTTGTCGTATCACTTGGGCAATACCGGCTCCAGGGTACTCATCAATTTCTGTTCCTGCATCAAAGAGATAAACGTATTCCGTAACATCGCCCATCATGGCTTCACCATCTTTAAACAATGGCAATCCTTCAGGTTTAAAACTGTAAAACCAATCATTACTTTGTACAAACATAGTAGCTAAAGATAATTGGTAGCCTTCCTCGGCCGTAAAGGAAAACTGGTATTTACCTCCTGGTCCAATGGGTCCTGGTGCGGAAGCTCCAACTGGGGTATTAAAAATTCCCGACTCCATAATTCCCTCTTTGTTCATAAGCGACTCACCTAACATAGCCACATTACCATCTTCTGCAAGACCTTCTAAACCTTCACCAAAATCTGGCATGTTTTTTTCGAACAAAGGCATAGTTCCTTCCATATGTACGGCCCAAGCTCCTGGAGACAAAGGAACAATTAGACCCGTTGCCGCCTTGGTATCCATATAAAGGGCATCCAAAAATCCGTCTTCGGCCACGTCCTCTACTCCCGTTTCACTAGCGATCAATCCTGCACCTGTGGCAGTTTCTCCCTCCACAAAAAATGGCGCCGGTGCCGTGTGAACAGCATAAACTCCTGGAGAGATGGGCACAGCGGCCCTAGCATCTCCCCCTTGTGCTGGAACTGAAATGGTAGTGGCGGTGGAAACATTTTTGATTTTCACCTTGAACCTGGCAGGCGCAACCAATTCTATAGTCACTTTAATAACTTCTGCCACGGTTGGCAATTCGTTTCCAAAAGCACAGCTATTGTCTTTAACCTCCGTTACCACGCCATTTTCATCTTCTCCTTGATCCATGGCATCAGGGGCTTGTTGTGGTTTTTGGTTGGGGCCGCCCGTCTGTTCGTTTACCTCCGTACCTGCATCCCACAACAACACTTGGTCGGTAACATCTACCGGTCCATCACCATAGATTGGAGCTCCATTTTCTTCATACAAAGCAATACCTTCTTCGTTAGGTGCAAAAAACAAATCGTTTGATTGTACAAACATGGTTACAAATGATAACCTTGTGCCACCATCTCCAGGAAGAACATGTTGCCCAGCATTGACTTCAAATTCATAGGCATCTCCCGGAAATAAAGGAGCCGGCCCACTTTTACCTACGGGAACCGCAAAAACGCCGCTTTCAAAAATGGGTTTTGGAGTAACTACGTTTTCTACAGTTACGGTAAAGTCTGCCATGGCAGCCATCTCCTCTTCCACTTCCTCCTCGCCTTCTTCAGAAGCTTCGGGTTCGGTAGTAGGATTACTGGATTCATTGGTATTTTCCACTACAGGTATTTCATTGTCCTCTTCGCAGGAAGCAAAAGCGAGCAGAAAAACGCCGGCCATCAATAATAGTAGTTTTTTTGTTTTCATAATAATGCTGTTTTAGATTCATAGCAAACTAACTACAGCCACATCATGACAAAATCACAAAAACTTAAACTTTCTTATTAATTATGTAATAATTCTGTGAGTTTTTAACTAAAAATACGACCAAACCTATATCCAGATGATTATTTATAGCCTTGCAGCTCTCATGATTTAGGATATAATCGGCCTTGTGATAATTGTGTGATACTTTTTAGCGTCATTCGTATGTAATATATTATGAAAGATATACTGATAATAGAAGATGATCTAGAAATCATCAAACTTTTGGAAATTCACCTTACAGACTTGATTTATTCCACCTCCAAGGCTATGGATGGAAAACAAGGATTAGAAATGGCTTTGGAAAAGGAATATGACCTGGTCCTTTTGGATTTAACCCTTCCCTCTATGGACGGTGTGGAAGTATGTAAAAGGTTAAGGGAACATAAACAGACCCCAGTTATTATGCTTACCGCAAAATCTGAAGAAATTGACCGTGTTTTAGGACTCGAGATTGGAGCGGATGATTATATAACCAAACCCTTTAGCATTAGAGAACTTTTGGCGAGAATTAAAGCTGTTTTGAGACGTACGAACAGCAAGCAACCTGTAGCGGAGGAATCTTCTACTATTGAATTTGAAGGGCTGCAGATCAATATCGATAAAAGAAAGGTTTTACTTCAAGGGAATAAGGTGGAACTTTCCCCAAAAGAGTTTGAACTTTTGGTACTTATGGCATCCAACCCAGGTAGAAATTATAGTAGAACGGAACTACTGAACATTATTTGGGGCTATAATTTTGACGGCTATGAGCATACGGTCAATTCACACATCAATAGGCTTAGGGCCAAAATAGAGTCGGATATGGCCAACCCTTCCTATATACTTACCACTTGGGGCGTAGGTTATAAGTTTAATGAAGATATTGTTCTATGAAAAGTGAAAAGACGTTAACCCCAAAACTGGTAAAAAAATTGTGGCTGGCCTTTATTGGTTTGGTACTACTTATGGGGGCATCCTACATATTTATCACCGGTTACTTTGCAAACAAGCATAGTCAAGAAACTACTCAAAGGCTTAATGCCGAGGTTGCAAACCATGTCATTGCGGAAAAATTTAGTGGCGCCTCCCCATTTATGGAAGACGGTAGTGTTAACAAGGCGCTTTTTGGCGACTTAATGCACGATATGATGGCGGTTAACCAAAGTATTGAGGTGTACTTACTGGGTAAATCTGGAGAGATACTGTACTCGGTTGTTTTGGACCCCGAAGATAAGGATGCCGCCAAAAATGTGGATTTAATACCTATTGAATCTTTTATTGCCGATGGGGGTAAACGATTTATTTTGGGCGATGATCCTAGAAACCCTGGAGAGAAGAAGATTTTTTCTGCGGCACCCTACAACGTTGACGGTCATGAAGGATACATCTATATCGTCCTTGCAGGAAAAAAGTTTCAGGAGGTAAGCGATAATTTAATGAGTCAGTATTTTACCAGACTTGGCGTGGGCGCGACTCTGTTGACCATGTTGTTTTCTGTAATAATAGGTCTATTGGCAATTTGGTTCATTACAAAAAACCTGCGTCTTATCACACATACGGTTAGAAAATTCCACGATGGTGATCTTAAGGCTAGAATTGCCCAGCCAGAAAAATCGGATATTGAGGTTTTTGCCAAGTCCTTTAATGAAATGGCGGATAGCATTGTAAGTAATATGGACAAAATGCAGTCCGTAGACCAATTAAGACGGGAACTTATAGCCAATGTTTCCCATGACCTTAGAACGCCTTTGGCCGTTCTTAAGGGATATATTGAAACATTACAGATAAAGCGAGATTCGTTAACGGAAGAAGAAAAGGACGAATATCTACAAATTACGCATGACAATGTGGATAAGCTTTCCAACTTGATCAATCAGCTTTTTGAATATTCCAAGTTAGAGGCAGAACAGGTAGTACCCGTAAAGGAGCCATTTTCCATTACCGAACTTTCGCATGATCTAATAGCAAAATTCAAGGTTATTGCCCAAAAAAAGGAAATAGAATTGGAATTGGACAACCCAGAGGAAAATTGCTTGGTTTTTGCCGATGTTAGTCTGGTGGAAAGGGCTTTACAAAATTTAATTGAAAATGCCATAAAATATACGGAACCAAAAGGAAAGGTAACCTTGGCCCTTCATAAAAAGGGAAAAAATGTTGAAATCAATATTACCGATACCGGAACAGGAATACCTGTTAATGAACAGCCCTATATTTTTGACCGTCACAAACAAGTGGACAAAAGTGTCGATTCAAAAAAACAGGGGCATGGACTAGGCTTGGCCATTGTGAAGAAAATAATGGATTTACATGATACTACCATTACTGTATTGAGTAAACCTAAGGAAGGCAGTTCCTTTATATTTAACCTTCCTGCATACCAATTGTAACAACGATTGTTATGACAAAGAATACCCCAACCATAGAGACATGGCTGGGGCTTTTTTTATTAAATAGAATTTAGAATATTTTAAAGTCCGCTAATAAAGCTACCGTATAAATCCTTAAACTGATAACCTTCCGAAAAGCGACTTTTGCTCAGTTCTTTATGGGAAACCAATCCCCAAAGCACTAATTCCTTTAGGAAATAGACATCCTCTTTTGGGAAATCTGGCTGATACTCCTTTATTAATTGATTTAGCGCTGGAATACCATCCAAGGCCCTTTTGTATTCTTCATCCGTAAAATCATCCAAAAGTTCAAAACCTTCTCCTTGAAAAAACCATGATACCAATTCATCATAAGGGGTTACCGCATCTTTCTTTTCAAGTTTGTTGATTTTAGGAAAATACTCCGGAAACAGACTTTTTACTGCATCGTCTATTAAAATCTCTGCAACGGAATCCGCTCCCTCTTGTTCCCCTTCGTACACCAATTCAATTTTTCCTGTAATGGCAGGTATGACGCCCAGAAAATCACTGAGCCTTACAATGGTACTATCTGCTCCTGTGGTCAATGCCCTTCTTTCCGCAGTGCTTAAGAGATTTTCATACGCTGTAATGCTAGTTCGTGCACTCACGCCGCTTTTCGCATCTACATACTCACTTTTTCTTGCCTCAAAGCCTATTTGTTCCAACAGGTCTTTGGCAAGTTCCGGTACATACACGGCACCTGATTGTCTCTCATCTAATTTAGCCTCCTGAGCGGTAATTTTTCTGGCAATTTCTACGGTTTCAGGATAATGTGTTAGTATTTGTGAACCAATACGGTCTTTTAGAGGGGTAACTATGCTTCCCCTATTGGTATAATCTTCCGGGTTGGCGGTAAATACAAATTGTATATCCAGAGGCAATCGAAGTTTAAACCCTCTAATTTGAATATCACCTTCCTCTAAAATATTAAAAAGTGAAACTTGTATTCTGGCCTGTAAATCTGGCAATTCATTGATAACAAATATACAACGATTGGCACGTGGAATCATTCCATAGTGAATTACCCGGTCATCTGCATAGCTAAGTTTAAGGTTGGCCGCCTTTATGGGGTCCACATCTCCAATTAAATCTGCTACCGTTACATCTGGAGTAGCCAATTTTTCAGAAAAACGTTCCTCTCGGTGTAACCAAGAAATAGGAGTATCGTCTCCTTTTTCCTTTAGGAGTTCCATGGCAAAACGGGACATGGGTTGAAGCGGATCATCGTTTATTTCCGAACCTAGTACAACGGGAACCCATTCATCCAATAGATTTACCATTAAACGCGCCAATCGGGTCTTTGCCTGCCCTCTTAAACCTAATAAATTGATATTATGACGAGATAAAATGGCTCTTTCCAATTGTGGGATTACGGAGTTTTCATAACCCCAAACGCCTTCAAAACTATTTTTCCCTTCCTTTATATTATTCCTTAGGTTATCCCTTAATTCATCCTTAATACTTTTAGTCTGGTACCCAGTGGCCTTGAGCTCACCAAGTGTTTTAATCTTTAAATAATCGTTATTCATGTTCTCTTTTTCAGTTAGATACAATTGATAAGTTACTTACCAATTTCGCAATTATTTCATTCTTTTTCTTCTGTTGGTCTCATAATCCTCAAAAATCATTTCCCCCAAGTTCTTTAATCCGGTAAAAAAAGCTTTTCCTTTATTAGCTTCGGTAAAATGACGTACAAACCTCATTAAGTAGGGGTCTTGAGCTATCATAAAGGTGGTAATGGGAATATGAAGTTTTCTGGCCTGTCTGGCCATATTATAGCATTTTTCAACAATGTAATCATCCAATCCTACACTGTTTTTGTAATAATTGCCATCTGGGAGCCTTAAACAACTAGGCTTACCGTCCGTAATCATAAATATCTGCTTATTGGTATTTCGTTTACGCCTAAGCAAATCCATTGCAAGACGCAATCCTGCGACCGTATTGGTATGGTACGGACCTACCTTTAAATACGGTAATTCCTTTATGGTAATGGGCCAAGCGTCATTACCAAAAACCAAAATGTCCAAAGTATCCTTGGGGTATCTAGTGGTAATAAGTTCCGCTAGGGCCATCGCCACTTTTTTGGCAGGTGTGATACGATCCTCGCCATATAAAATCATGCTATGGCTTATATCGATCATGAGTACCGTGCTCATTTGGGCCTTGTATTGGGTATCTTCTACCACCAAGTCGTCTTCGCTTAGGGAGAAACTACCTATGCCATGATTGACTTGGGCATTTTTAAGACTTTCGGTCATAGAAATATTTTCTAGACCATCTCCATAACGGTACTCCCTTAAGTCTCCGGTATGCTCATCTCCTTGCCCAGATTTACCGGTTTTGTGGTTACCGGCACCATGTCGTTTAAGTTTACCAAAAATTTGATCTAAGGCTCTTTGTCTTATAAGACGTTCTAATTTTGCCGTAATGGAAATTTGGCCTTTTCCATCTCTGTCTTCACCTTCTTTTCCATTTCCTGATTCATCGCCTCCATTTTCAAACTCTTCTCTAATGTAACCTTTCGCCTTTAACTCTTCAATAAAGTCATCAATGGTATAATCATCATCCGTTAGTTCATATTCTTTATCCAATTCCCGTAACCAATCGATAGCCTCATCAAAATCACCGGACGTGTGCGTGATAAGTTCTTGAAAAATTTCAAAAAGTCTTTCAAATGGAGTTTGTTCGGGTGCTTCATAGGGAGTGAAGCGAAATCCGTTTCTAGTATTCATAGCCATTACATAAAATTAGTGTTTTTAGCTTTGAATACCGCTGTTTTTAGGAAATGTTAACGGTAATAGGGAGTGAGAAACTTTGTCAAGAAGCTCACTCCCAAAATAGGTTTTTAATCCACCACAGCCAGGGCCTTGGTACTTTTCCAATTACCCCTGGTAAAATCCGGAAACTCTTGAGGAGCGCCGTTGGTTGCCACAGAAGCTTCGCTTAATGGTGCAACGGCACTCCAAAAACAACCTTCGTATAAGTTCTGATCTAAAGGAAGTCCTTTTCTAAGACATTCAACCACACGATACAACATCATAAAATCCATACCGCCATGGCCTCCCATTTTTACGGATAACTCTCCTAATCTTTTATAGAGCGGGTGTTCATATTTTTCATAGATTTCTGCCAACTGTTCTCCCTGAGCCCATTGATGGTGGTTTTCAGTGGCTCCTTCCACACCACCTTCCAATGCCACTCTTGTTGGGAAGCCAGCTAAAGTTCCTTTGGTACCCTGAATTAAATTATGACGACTGTAAGGCCTAGGGCTAGTTTCATCCCACTGGACCATAATGGTTCTTCCTAAAGTGGTTTTGATAATAGAGGTATTCATATCGCCTCCTTTGTAATCCAATTGATTCCATTGGTGGTCTGCCTGAAAGTTCTTTTTAGCATATAGGGGTCTTCCCTTTGCAGGAGAGGAGAAAGAATTTATAAACTTAAAATTATCGTCTCCCCTGCCCACGTTCATATACTGCGCTACAGGTCCTAGGCCATGGGTAGGATACAGATTTCCGTCTCTTTTGGCATAATGGTAGGTTCGCCAAGATCCCGTACCTCTATCCACTTGATTCATTTGCCCCCTTAATTCATGAATATAGGAAGCTTCGCCATGTAGCAACTCGCCTAAAACACCCTGCCTGCACATATTTAAATAAAGAAGTTCTTCCCTGCCATAATTCACATTCTCCATCATCATGCAATGCTTTTTGGTCTTCTCGGAAGCATCTACCAGTTGCCACATTTCATCAATGGTCAATGCTAATGGGACTTCTACGAAAGCGTGCGCTCCCGCGTTCATAGTCTCTATAGCCATTGGTGCGTGAAGTTTCCATGGAGTGGCAATTATGACCGCATCAGGTTTTTCTTTAGCCAACATTTTTTTCCAGTCGTTTTCGCCATCGGTATACAGCTTTATTTTCTTGTGGCGTTCCCCTTTACCTTGCTCTTTGCAGGCCTCGGCAGATTTTTTTGCCAAATCCTCATACAAGTCGGAAATAGCAACGATCTCAGTTCCTTCAATAGCGGCAATTTGTTTAGCGTGGCCCGAACCTCTGGCTCCAACACCAATGAATGCAAAACGTACGGTATCTAATTTAGGTGCTGAAAAATCTCCCATGTATTCGGCATTGAAGGCTCTCTCAGTTCCAAAAAAACTAGCTTTGGCAATAGCAGGAGACAAGGTTATTCCAGCTCCCACCATACTCGTCTTTTTAATAAAATTTCTTCGGTTCGATTTCATTTTTGGTAGTTTAGTTTAATTAATAAGTATTATATCTATTGGTAGTTGTACAAGATAGAGAAATTATGATGATTTTTACTTTACATCCTGTATTTTGAAACTTTCAACTTTAAAAATCCAAAAACCACATTATTCATGCCCAATTCTCAATTTATCGGATTTTACAATACCCCTCCCCTTTGGGTGCATGAACAATTTGGAATGGCGCAATTCCAATTTCCGAAGATTGATTTTGAGGGTTTGGAGACCCAACCAATTTCTACCAAAATGAGGTTGGGCCATCAAATGGAGAGTGTCTTTCTACAATTGATTAACTATTCTAAAATATTAAAGGTTAGACTACACAATCTTCCTGTTTTAAGGGAAAAACGAACCATAGGTGAAATTGATTTTATTTTAGAAGACCTGCAAAATTCTAGGCTCCTTCATGTAGAGCTCACTTATAAATTCTATGTCATAGACCCATCTATTAGCGAACCAATCCATCAATTGATGGGTCCTAATAGAAGGGATATGTTCTTTACCAAAATGGAGAAGATTAAGAATCAACAGTTTCAATTGTTACATGAGCCTGAGGGCATCACAGTACTAAAAAATAATGGAATTGTAAGCGATGGGTTAGTGCATCAGTGCTGTTTTAAGGCACAATTATTTGTACCCTATTGGAATCCAAAGGTTCATATACGGCCTTTGAACAAATCTTGTATTGCTGGATTTTGGATTCCTTTTGATGAATTTAACACTACCGAATTTAATGAACATCAGTACTATATTCCTTATAAATCGCAATGGGTCATTGAGCCACACAAAAATGTAGATTGGTTGACCCATTACGAGTGTCTTTTGGAAATAAATATTAGATTATTAAAAGAAAACTCCCCCATGCTATGGATGAAAAAGGAGAATGGAACTTTTACAAAAATGTTTGTAGTTTGGTGGTAGATGAACTAAAAAATCAACTACTCAAATGAATAACTGGCTTTTACCACCTGGGTTACTCTAAAGTATCCATAAGCATAGTTCTCCGGATTGGTTTCATTAACACAATTTCCTTTAACCTCTACGGGAATAGAATCAAATATACCCACACCTCCAATTTGGTTGATCAAAATTCGCAAATAGGATAGGTATTCCGGAGAGATAGCATAAAAATTTATTTCCACGGTATCCCCAGGTTGAAATGCTTCTTTTTTTTCAGTTTCCTCATCTTCACCAATTTCAAAATACCAATCAACTTCATTACCATTAACGAATTCATCATCAAATTCCTCAAAATAGGGCAGTAATTCGCCTTGTTTCCTAAACTTAAACAAATAGCTGTTTCCTTCTCCAGCAGGATCTTGAATTTTCATATTTACCTCTAGGTCGTCCTCATTAAAGCCATCCTCCCTACTTTGCCCAATGATGTTTAAATCCGGAACTGCATTTAGGGTTTCCTGTGCTGTAATAATTTCCCCGTTATAAGCGATTTCTAGCTCATAGGTGTGTCCTAGGATGGGCTCGAATTCGTTGGTCGTGTAACTACCATTGTTCTCATCTACAAATAAAAATTCGGTGCCGGAGTCCATATCTGTAACGTTTACAATGGCACCTGTTACAGAGGTATTGGAATCACTTTCAAAAAAGGGAGTGGAAGTTCTAAGATGAATGGTCTGTGTATTTCCAGTGGTGCCTTTTTCCCAGTCCAATGACGCTTCCACAACCAACCTCGTATTGGCATTTTGAACATCAACATCAATAACATCCTCGCAAGATATTGTAAGAATCAAGGAACTATAAAGCAGTATAACAAATTTGATATTTTTCATAATGTTTTAGAATTTGAAGTTGTAAGTAAGGGATGGAACTATTCCGAAAATGGCAGTTCTGGTAGCTTCATTAGCACCTGTTTCCCGGTTTTGACCAAATGAAATGGACGCGGCGTTTTTTCTGTTATAAACATTGTAAATACCTAAAACCCATTCCCCTTTCCAAGCGGCGTCAGGTTTTTTGTTCGGTTTATAATTTAAAGAAAGGTCCAAACGATGATAGGCGGGCAAACGGTCCGAATTCCTAGGGGCGTAACTGGCCACGGAAATATCTTCATAGGTATACTGACCATTAGGATATGTAACCGGTCTACCCGTTTGAAAAACCAAATTACCGCCAAAACTCCATTTTTCGTTTAAATAGTAACTAGCGGCAAGAGAAATATCATGAGTGCGATCATAAGGTGTCCTGTACCATTCTCCAGCATTGATTCCCAATCCTCCAGCGCTACCTCCAAGAGTTCTTTGCTCAGATTTGGACAAGGTATACGCCAACCATCCGGTAAGCTTGCCCTCATTTTTTCGCACCAATAATTCCAATCCATAAGCTCGGGATTCGCCATTTAATATTTGCGTTTCAATAGCTTCTTGTCCAATGAGTTCAGAACCATCTATATAATCAATTCTATTATCTACGGTTTTATAATACCCCTCCACTTCCATGGAGTATTTTTTATCCTTAAAGTTTCTAAAATATCCCAAGGCATATTGATTGGATAATTGTGGTTTTACATATCTGCCGCTGGGGGTCCAAACGTCTACCGGAGTAACAGAGGTTGTATTTGAGAGAAGATGAATATATTGGGCAGCCCTAGAAAACCCGGCCTTTACTGAAGAATTTTCATTTAGCTGATACGCTAAAGATGCCCTAGGCTCCCAATTATGAAATGTTTCAATTGAATTTCCCTTTTCATAATTGGTTTCCCCTAAAACATTTCCCTCTTCGTAAATTCCCAGCCTAGAGTTGTATACAACGGGAAGGTTATTTTCATAGTCATTTAGTGCTTGACCGCCCATTCTATTAAAAAGGCTAAAACGAAGTCCATATTGGGCAGATAATTTATCGGTTAACTTATGTTCCGCATTTACATACAAGCCGCTCTCCAGTGCTTTTTTCATGTCTAATTTTAACGGATTGATAGCCGATTCATTTGAAGTAGGCTCCAACCTGCCAGGATCAAATTCATAGTATATAGCACTGGCACCAAAGTCCAACTTAAAGCTATCGTTGAAATAATACTTGAGGTCGTACTTTAAATTGTAATTGTCAATAGATGCCAACCATTCGAAATCCTCACTGTTAAAACCAATATTGTAATCATATCTACCATAAATAGCGGACATATTGGAAAATAGCCTTTCGTTAAAAATGTGGTTCCATCGAAGGTTTCCGGAAGAGTTGCCATAACTGCTATCAAAAACATCCCCAAACTTTAGAACATCCCTTCCAAAATATCCCGAAAGGAAGAGTTTGTTATTTTCATTTATTTCATAATTGGTCTTGAGGTTTAAGTCGTAAAAACTTGCCCTATTTTTCTCGCCCGCAAGCATTAAAAACAAATGGGCATAGGAAGTTCTTCCAGCTACTAAAAAGGAACCTTTGTCATTAAAAATAGGACCTTCAGCCGCTAATCTGCTTGATATGGCTCCAATTCCCCCTGTTAAAGCAAAGTTTTTATTGTTGCCGTCCTTTTGCCGTACATCCAATACAGAAGAGACCCTGCCGCCAAATCGCGCAGGTATACCTCCCTTGTATAATTTCATATCCTTAATGGCATCTGCATTAAAAACAGAGAAAAACCCAAAAAGATGTGACGTATTATAAATTATCGCCTCGTCCAGTAGGACTAAATTTTGATCTTGGGCCCCTCCCCTAACATGCAGACCACCACTTCCTTCCCCATTGTTGGTGACCCCGGGTAGCATCTGTAGCGATTTTAGAATATCTACTTCACCCAATACTACGGGCATTTGTTTAACCGTAGCAATGTTCATTTTGGAAACACTCATTTCAGGTTTTCTCAAAACGGCCATTTCGGGTTCATCAGCCGTCACAACAACTTCCTTCAGCTCTGTGGAATACTCCACTAATTCAAAGTCCAGTTTTTGATTACTATCTAAAATTAATTCCCTCTTATTACTATTGTACCCCATATAACTTATTAATAGCGTATAGTTACCCTTTGGTGCGGTTAAAGAATAAAAGCCATATTCATTGGTAATGGCGCCAATGGTAGTTCCCTCTAAAAACACGGAAGCACCAAATAGGGTTTCGCCATTTGTACTATCCGTAATACTTCCGTTTAAGGTAAAACTCTCTTGACCATAGGAGATATACGCTATTAAAAAAGAAAAGAGAAGAAGGTATCTTTTGATTTGGTCAAAAAACCCTTCTTTGTTGTTTGTTTTCATGCTTATACTTTTTTGATTAATGAACACCCTTATGGACAGATGAAATTTTCACAGGTTGCATGAAGGACAAATTTTTATAGAATAATTCAGTGATCATAGCGAGTTGGTTTTAGTAAGTTTATATTCATTACATTTTTTTTTGTGGGCAGTGCAACCTTTAAAATTTAGTATTGTCTTTAAGAGAGAACAGTAACTTTTGTACTAACAGCCATTCTGTTTTAGTTGGAAACCAATATTCGTTTTACACATAAATCTCTTGTGGAGAAAAGCAAGCAAGGTGATAGAAACTCGCAGTATCAACTGTACGAGCTCTACATAGATGCCATGTACAATGTTGGTATGCGGTTTTTGAAAATTAAGGAAGATGCGGAAGATGTAGTACAGGACAGCTTTGTGGAAGCTTTTAAGAATTTAGAGAGCTTCAAGTATGAGAGTACTTTTGGCGCATGGCTTAAACGTATAGTAATCAATAAGTCCATTAACCATTTAAAGTTGAAACGAATTCCAGTAACACCAATGGATGAGCATGAATTTCATCTATCGGATGATGCGCCGGAGGAAGTGATGGAAGCGGTAGAAGTTACCAAGGTAAAATTAGGGATAGATAAGCTGCCTGACGGGTATAGGCAAATTATTAACCTCTATTTATTGGAAGGCTATGACCATATGGAAATTGGTGAAGTACTGGGGATTAGTTCTTCTACATCCAAATCCCAATACCACAGGGCGAAAAAAAAATTAATTGATATCATAAAAAATTTGTGATGGACAGTTTTGAAAAAAATATAAAAGAAAGAAGAAAGGAGTTTGATGTACATGTGGCAGATCGCTCCAAAATATGGGCGAATATAGAATCTCGCCTTCCGGATTCAAAACCAAAGGTGATACCTCTTTGGAGAAAATCCATATTTAAGGTTGCCGCAAGCATATGTATTCTTTTGGGAGCAGGTGCCCTTTTGGGAATTTCATTTATGAAAGGTACCAGTAGTGAGAGCGCCATGTACGCCTCCAAGGAGCTGCAGGATATTGATCGTCATTACCAAGGCCTTGTTTCTTATCAAGTACAACTTATTGAAAAAAACGGTCAACTTACAGATAGAGAAAAACAGGAGTTTTTATCCTTTATGGATGAATTGGACCAAGAGTATAATGAACTGCGAAAAGAAATGCAGCATAATTTAGATAATCAGTTGATATTAGAGGCAATTGTTGCCAATTATAAAAAGCGAATTGAGCTTATTGAAAATCTATTGAAGCAATTGAACGATACCAAAATTAAAGAAGAGGAGTATGGCTACACGTTATAGGGAAATTTGGGTTTTTGTTGCCATTTTTGGAATCATGGGAATTACTTTCGCCCAACAAAAAGTCACTAAGAAATTGGAAAAAACGTACAGTTTTACCAATTCTGGGGCGCTTAATATTGAGAACAAGTATGGGGACATAAAGGTCTATGGTTGGGAAAAAGAAGAGCTGTTCATTTCCATGGATATAACAGTAGAAAACAAAAAGAAGGAAGAAGCTAGGGAGATGCTCAAAAGAATAAAACCGGTTTTGAGAAATAGTGAAAATTATGTTTCCGTTTCCTATCAAGTTTTAGAAAAGGATACCGGTTTTTTCAATCAACTTTTTGAGAAGGCCAATCCTTTTGATATGGATAAAAGTACCATCAAAATAGACTTTAAGGTGTATTTGCCTACAAAAGCGGAACTTGATATTTCCAATAAATTTGGGGATGTATTTGTGGAAAGCTGGAAAGGCGTTTTAAAGGCTAAAGTTGAACACGGAGATATGTGGTTGAACGATGACTTAAATAAGGCCGACCTTAGCATTCAATATGGCGAAATAAAAGCAAGAAATATTAATTACGGAAATTTTGAACTTACCAACGGGTCCTTGGACATGGAAGATTCCAAAAGTCTACATGTTAAATCCAATGGCAGTGAAATTGATGTTCAAAAAATAACTTCAATGGAGCTTCATTCCAATAAGGACGAAGTTGTTATTTCTGAAGTTGGAAGCCTGTACGGTACCTTAAAATTTACCAATCTGCAATTAACGAGATTAAGGACCTATGCAGACTTAAATATGCGGGTTGCAGATTTAAGAGTAGATGAAGTAATTGCACCCGAAACTCAAATTAACGTAGATCAAGAATCTTCCGAGGTAAACATAAACGTAAATAACTTTTCGCATTCATTTAAGGCAGTCTTAGAAGAAGGCTTGGTCAGATTGCCCAAGTCCTTTGAGAATGTCTCTTCCAATATGTTGGACAAAGGAAAAAAACTAAGGGAAATTAGTGCAAGTTATGGTAGCAATATTCAAGGAGAGATCAATATTACCGGAAAAAAAGGATTGGTTCTTATCAAGGAATTCTAATGGAAAATGGTTTAATGGCGCATATATAGACCCAAATAATAAACAGAATTTGTAAAGGAATTCTAATCCAAAGGTATTCAGGTCCTTTTCCATCATACTGTGCCGTTTCGTAATTAATGTGTTCAAAAGCAGCCTTTATGTTGGCAGGAAAAAGAAGCAAGAAAAATGCTATAAGCAACCAACCGGTAATCACTGTAAACCTTGGTATTATAAGGGTTACGGCCGCAAGTATTTGTAGGCCTGCAGTAAGGTATATCAATTCTACTTTATAAGGTATGGGGTTAGGAATCATCATCACCATTCCTTTCGTATACACATGATGACCAATAGCGGTAAAAATCAGCATTACGGACATAGCAATTCTACCCGCTAGAGGAAAATTGTCTGTTCCATGAATCATTTTAAGGATAAGAACAGTGATGATAAAAACAGAAAGTAAAACAATTAATGGTTTCATATAGTGAGCACAAATTTCGTAATCTAATTTGGCCACAACAATGAACCTCGGTTAAGAAATACGTTTCCTGATTCTGCTTAAAGCTTGAGGTGTTACACCTATATAGGACGCTAAATATTTTAGTGGAACTTTTTGGATTAATTCAGGTCTGTTATTAAATATGTCCAAATACCTTTCCTCAGCAGATTGGTCTAGAAAAGATAGTTCTCGGTTCCATTTTAGAACGAGATTGTGTTCGGCAATTAGCCTGCCAATAGTATTACCCACTCTGGTCCTATCATATACTTGTTGTAGACTATGGTAATCAACACACCATAAAATACAATCTTCCATAGCCTCAATGGTATATTTACTTGGGCGTCTTGTAACAAAAGAATCGTATGCACTGGAAAACTGATCTTGATGTCTGAACCCAAAGGTGATATCGTCTGTCTCTTTTGGAATATAGTACCTCATAGATCCTTTTTCTATATAGGTGATATAGTTCTCAATTTCTCCTTTTTTTATAATGGCGGCTTTCTTTGAGAACGTTTTCTTTTCTACCCTAGTCATAAAAAAAGCCCAATCTTCATCGGGCACTTCTGATATTTTTTCAAACAATTCTTTAATTCTCCACATCCGCCAAACACTTAGTAATATGTTTACTTACTTGTATAACTAGCAAATATGGTTTGTTTTATGAATTTATAACCAATTCATGGTTGTTCTGTAGATAATTTCGTTGACAGGGTAAGATCTTTAAAATTGAAATTCAGATTACTTTAATGCAATAACATTTCTCCTTTTGTTGGAGTTTTTAGCCTCAAAAATGCCTCTATTGAATCATAAAAATTTTCATGCCTATGTATAAGGCCATCCTCACTAAATGTGATAACAGCAAAACCGTTGATTGTGTTTTTACGGTTAGTGGTTCCATTTTCATCAAAACTCCCTGTACACTCCCACCTATAAAAAGCCTTATTGTCTTGAATGACCAAATCCTTTACTTCTGTATGAAAATCAGGAATAATATCATGTAAAGAATTTACAAGCGCCGTAAGCTCTTCATAATTAGTTGCTTCTAGTTTTCCATTTGAAAAACGCTTAAAGTCTTTTGCTAAAAGACATTTGAAGGATTCTGTTTGGTTGTTGTTCCAGCATTGTTCGTAATCGTTTATGATCCGCTCCAAATTTGGAGATGTTGAATTCATAACAAGTGAACCGTTATTTTGAGGTTCTTCTTTGCAGGAAAATAGGATTACAGTTAATAGGCCGTAAAGCCAAAAACATGGTTTCATATCAGAGGGTTTGCAAGTTGGTTAGCCGGCAAACTGTTCTGGGGGAAATGAAGGTAGGGAACTTTTGCCATTAAATACATTCGGTATTTATACCAAACGTTATTCAAGTTAGCATAAAAACGTGTTTCTCAGGTAGTTTAGTATAAATAAATGTGTGAAATACACCATTTTGTACATTCATTAAGAATAGTCGGTTTCTATCGTAAAATTAAGCTAAAATAAATGTAATAAAAAACTTATTAATTCGTAAATGTGCTCGAGAACTTAAAATTTTATTATCACTGAAAATCGTTCAAACTATTTATGTAAAAAAATCACCTTGTATAACTATTTCTTCGAAATTAAAAAAAAATATTCCTCTAGGTGCAACTTTTTAGAATGTATGTTGTCTATTAAACTGATCAATCAAAATAATAGTCAATTATGAAATTTTTTAAATATTCCCTTCTACTTCTTTTACTTGTTGGCAACCAACAACTCTTTTCTCAGGATCAAGAGGATAATTATATAGAGTTCAATGATCGTAATAATATAGTTCATGGTATATATCTAGGTTTTAATCTAGGTGTTGGAGAAATTGAGGATGAGCCTACCTATGCTGCAGGATTAAAACTTGCCTATGTTGCCAATCAACAATTTGAGGTTGGTTTTGCAGCAAATACTATTTATTCACGTCAAGACCTGATTTTTACTGGAAATAATAGAAGACAAGATCTTTTTGCTGTTTATGGAGGTTTACATTTAGAGCCTATTTTCTTTAGTAAGAGCATCGTTAGCCTTTCTTTTCCGGTACTCATAGGTGGAGGTGCGGTAGGATATATTGAAAATGACTACGATGAAGATTATGACCCAGAGATATCGGAAGAAGACATAGATGCTGTTTTTGTTATTGAGCCTGGAGTTAGTGCCTTGTTCAATCTTAGTAGGTATGTTCAATTAGAGGCGGGCGTAACTTATAGGTTCAGCAGTATAATTGAATTAGAACCCAGTCCCATCGATAGAATTAATGGTTTTACGGCCAACATAGGTATAAAAATGGGAATTTTTAATATGGGTAGAAATCGGTATAAAAAGAAAATATAATGAAAACTAAATTTAGTAAAAGATGCGTACACTGCCATGATGTAATTGAAACTAGACATGTCTTCAGTAAAAACAATCAGGTGTTTTTGAAATCAACCGATTTATTATCAAACGATTGGTCGCCAATTAACTTTCAATGGATTCCAGTCCTTAAAATGCGGGAACAATTGGATACTCCTTAAAAATTTAATCACCTTCATTTCTGTTCAAGAAATTATAAATCAATCAAAAAAAATGAAAACAAAATCAATTATTTTATTAGCGTTCGGAGTTTTATTGACCTTCTCTTCATGTGATTATGAACATGTTCGGGCAGACGATGAAATCACCACAAGGAATCTAACCATGTCTGGTTTTAACGGATTGGAAGTAGGTAATGCGTTTGATGTTTACATCACTTTTTCGGATACGGAAGAGCAGGTTATTATTGAAGCAAATGACAATTTGCATGACCGAATTATTGTTACTAGGGAAGGCGACCAATTAAGTATAAAACTCAAAAAGTTTACCACCATTAAAGGAAATGCCACGTTAAAGGCCTATATAACCACCAGCTATTTAGATGATATGGATTTAAAAGGGGCCTCTACAGTAATCATGGAAAATGCTTGGGAAGTGGATAGGGCCAAGATAGACCTTTCAGGTTCTTCTGAAATTAGGGGCGAAATCCTATCCAACCATTTTGAAGTAGATATGAAAGGCGCATCCAAGGCAGACCTTTTTGGTAATATTGAATCACTATATGTAGACTTGTCAGGCGCAAGTGATATGAGGGACTATGATCTTATTGCAAAACGACTAAATATAGACCTCAGTGGGGCAAGCGAGGCTTTTTTAACGGTTTCAGAATCCATAGATATTGAAGCATCTGGAGCAAGTGTACTCAACTACAAGGGCGATGCAGTTACGTATCACAAGGAACTTAAAGGGGCTTCAAGGTTAAAAAACCGAAACTAAAAATAGACTCTTTATAACTATTTGTGCCGTTTTTGCAATTCTGCCTCTATATCTTTTAAGCTGAACCCTTTGGCTTGCAAGAGTATTAGATAATGGAAAAGCAAATCGGCACTTTCGTATAAAAACAAATCGTCATTATCGTCTTTGGCCTCAATGACCGTTTCTACAGCTTCTTCCCCTACTTTTTGGGCTATTTTGTTAATGCCCTTTTTGAATAATGAAGCCACATAAGACTTTTCAGAATCTGCCGAAGTTCTTCTTTGGGCGATAACATTTTCCAATTTAGAAAAGAAACCAAAGCTGGCTTCATTTTCTTCGTGCCAGCAGGTATCCGTACCTGTGTGGCAAGTAGGCCCTACTGGGTTGACCATCACTTTAAGGGTATCGTTATCACAATCCACCTTAATGTCAACAAGGTTTAAAAAGTTACCGCTTTCCTCCCCTTTGGTCCACAATCTTTCTTTGCTTCGGCTATAAAAAGTGACTTTTTTGGTTTCAATGGTTTTCTTGTAAGCTTCCTCATTCATATACCCCAACATCAAAACACTTTTGGTCTGTGCATCTTGAATAATGGCGGGTACCAATCCATTGGCATCCTTGTCAAAATCTATCTTCATTACAATCTTCTCTTTTAAATATGTTGGGGTACACCTTCCATTTTCATAAGATAAATGGGAAAGCCCAAACTCTCTTCTTTATTAAAAATGCTGAGTCCGAATTTTTGGTACAGCTTTACATTATTTTCATTGGCGGCATCCACAATTACCGGAAGTTTGGTATCCCTAAACTCCTTATAAACCTGCAATATTAATTTGGGAGCGGTGACCCCTCCTTTGTATTCTTGTTTAACCGCAAAAATCATGGGGCGGATGTACGGAGTTTTCGGATAATTTCTTTGAATGACCTTTTGCCTTTCCAATACCTTTGATACCCTTTCAATACCTATACATTTAAAAGCTAACCGTAACGTAGAGAATAATTTGCTAAATGAAAATGTGTCTCGGTTACTATAGGTCAGTAAAAGACAGCTGGCCCTATTATCGGAAATACACACGTAGCCAGTACGATATGACTTATCAAATAAATATTCCATCAAAACACGCATACGTTGCTTTCGCTTGGCATCTTGCTTTACTACAAAATTGATAGAACTGTCATCATGAATGGGTTCAAAGGCGTCCATTAAGATGTCTACCACTAAGTCTCTGTCTTCTTTGGTTGCTTTTATCAATTGTATTCTTTTTACTTAATCATCAGGATAAACTTTCCCAATAATGCTCAAGTTACCACTTTTAAAAAGTGCATCTGGCTTGGGAATTAAGGTTATATCCTAACGGGAATTCCTTCTTCCTGTAATTCCTTTTTTAAATCTCCAATACCTATTTCCTTAAAATGAAAAACGCTGGCAGCCAATGCCGCATCTGCCTTTCCTTCTTTAAATGTATCTGTAAAATGCACTACTTTCCCTGCTCCTCCCGAAGCTATTATTGGTATATTCAACTCCTGGGAAAGTTTGGCCAAGGCCTCATTTGCAAAACCATCTTTGGTACCATCGTGGTCCATGGATGTAAACAAAATTTCTCCGGCTCCACGCTCTTCCACTTCTTTTGCCCATTCAAACAACTTGCGTTCCGTGGGTACCTTTCCTCCAACCAAGTGCACAATCCATTCCCCCTCTATTTGCTTGGCATCAATGGCCACCACAATACATTGCGAACCAAATTTAGCCACCAAATCATTGATCAATTTCGGATTTTTTACTGCCGATGAATTGATGGAAACTTTATCGGCTCCATTTTGAAGCAGGACATCTACATCTTCCACAGATGAAATTCCACCACCTACGGTAAAAGGAATGTTTATTTTTTCTGCGACCCTATAAACAAGGTCTGCCAAGGTTTTTCGTTTTTGCTCAGTAGCGGAAATATCTAGAAAAACCAACTCGTCCGCTCCCTCTTTGCTATAGATTTCAGCAAGTTCTACGGGGTCACCTGCATCACGAAGGTCAACAAAATTGACTCCTTTTACCGTTCTTCCGTCTTTAATATCCAAGCAAGGTACAATTCTCTTTGCCAGCATTGTTTCTCTTCTAATTTATGGAGAGGGATGGTTTTAACAACCGATTTTTAATCCAAAAGCCCCCAAATTAATAACAAATTTGAAATCTAGTCGCACACCTAAAGTGTTTTTTCTTCATTTTTAAGCTTAATGCTCCAAAACAAATCCTTCCAATTGCTTCAAAGAAATTTTATTTTCATAGATGGCCTTCCCGATAATAGTGCCCTCACAACCCATTTTCGCCAATTTTGGAAGTTCATCAAAAGTTGAAATTCCACCAGAAGCAATCAATTTCACCTCTTCACACTCGCCCAAAATTCTTTTGTAGAGTTCAAAAGACGGACCTTGAAGCATCCCATCCTTAGAAATATCGGTACAAATAACATAGGAAACTCCTTCTTTTTGATAGCTTTGAATAAAGGGAATAAGTTCTTCTTTGGATTCTTCTTGCCAACCCGAAACGGCAATTTTTTCGTCCATGGCATCGGCGCCCAAGATAATTTTATCCGCTCCGTATTTTTGTAACCAATTGACAAAAGTGCTACGATCTTTAACGGCTATACTGCCACCAGTTATCTGATTGGCACCGCTCTCAAATGCTATTCGTAAGTCTTCATCGGATTTTAGCCCGCCCCCAAAATCAATTTTCAAACTGGTTTTGGCAGCAATCTGTTCCAGAATTCTATGATTGACAATATGTTTGGACTTTGCACCATCTAAATCTACCAAGTGCAAATACTCAATGCCATGGTCTTCATAGGCTTTTGCCACTTCCAAAGGGTTTTCATTATATACTTTTTTCGTATCATAATCTCCTTTGGAAAGTCTAACACATTTACCTTCGATGATATCTATGGCCGGGATTATTCTCATGTTTTGGTACTTTTTCGTTGTTCGTTGCTTCTAGTTAAACTGTGAAATGCAAGAAATTGATTATGAAAACACTAATTCGATTCTAGGCTTAAAAAGTTTTTTAATATCTGAGCGCCCACTTCGCTACTTTTTTCTGGATGAAACTGAACCCCATAAAAGTTGTCCTTTTTTAAAGCGGCGCTATAGGCCACATCATATTCCGAAGTGGCAATGGTTTCATCACAGAGCGGAGCATAAAAACTATGTACCAAGTAAATGTGTTCTTTATCGTCAACTTTATCGAAAAGTCCACTTTTTAATGAGGTTATTTGGTTCCAACCAATTTGTGGAACTTTTACATTTTTTGAAAAGCGAACTACATCCACATCAAAAATACCTAATCCGGTGGTGTTGCCTTCTTCAGATTTATTACACATAAGCTGCATTCCTAAACAAATGCCTAAAACAGGCTGTTTTAATTCGGGAATCAAGGTTTGCAAACCACTAGCGTTCAACATTTTCATGGCACTGCTGGCCTCCCCCACACCTGGAAAAATGACCTTGTCCGCGCTTTTAATTTCTTCTGGATCATCACTCAAAACGGCCGTATAACCTAGGCGTTGAATGGCAAATTTTATACTTTGAATATTTCCAGCGCCGTAATTGATAATTACAATCTTCATTTATTTGGTATTGAGTATCGAGTAATGAGTACAGAGCAAATATTATAAACCAAATACTTTGTACGCAATGCTCACAACTGTTTAAAGCATTCCCTTGGTACTGGGAAGCACCATTTTTTCAGTATCTCTTTTAACGGCCATTTTTATGGACTTGGCGAAAGCCTTAAAAATCGCTTCTATTTTGTGGTGTTCATTAGTGCCTTCGGCTTTTACATTAAGATTGGCCTTGGCCCCATCAGTGAACGATTTAAAGAAATGATGAAACATTTCAGTAGGCATGTCCCCCACCATTTCACGGTTAAATTGAGCTTCCCAAACCAACCAATTTCTTCCTCCAAAATCAATAGCCACTTGGGCAAGGCAATCATCCATGGGCAAGCAAAAACCATATCTTTCAATACCTAATTTATTGCCAAGAGCTTGGGCAAAAACCTCACCAAGGGCAATTCCTGTATCCTCAATAGTGTGGTGTTCATCTACCTCTAAATCGCCATCTACCTTAATGGTCAAATCCATTTGTCCGTGTCTGGCCAATTGATCTAACATATGATCAAAAAATGCGAGCCCCGTTTTGATATCGCTTTTTCCGGTACCATCTAGGTTAAGGTCAATGAAAATATCGGTTTCATTGGTTTTTCTTCGGATGCTTCCCGTGCGGTCCTTCAGTTTTAAGAACTCATAAATCTTCTGCCAATCATTACTTTCCAAGGCGATATAATCATTCAGCTCCTCACGTTTTACGGTGATTTCACCTGTTCCCAAATGGGTTTCGTCATTGATAAATATTCCTTTTCCGCCCAAGTTTTTGGCCAATTCTATATCGGTCAACCGGTCGCCAATGACAAAAGAGTTTTCCAAATCGTATTCATCTGAAAAATAACCCGTTAGCAAGCCAGTACCTGGTTTTCTTGTATTGGCATTCTCATGAGGAAAGGTCTTATCTATAAAAACTTTGTCAAAAACAACCCCCTCGTTTTCAAAGGCTTTCATTATAAAGTTATGTACGGGCCAAAAAGTATCTTCAGGAAAGGCATCGGTACCTAAACCGTCTTGATTGGTTATCATGGCCAACTCATAATCCAGTTCTTTGGCAATTTTACCCAACCAAGTAAAAACCTTGGGGTAGAACACCATCTTGTCAAAGGCATCTATTTGTTCGTCTACCGTCTCTTTTATGATGGTACCGTCACGGTCAATAAAGAGTACTTTTTTCTTCATTTACTCAAACTTTTTAGTGCTGTTACCAGCTTAATATTTTCATCTTTTGTCCCAATAGTAAACCTTAATGTATTCTCACAAAGTGGTTGCGTACTTCTGTTTCTAACAACAACACCTAATTGCAACAATTCATTATAGCGCTTGGTGGCGTCATCAACTTTTGCAAGTATAAAGTTGGCGTCAGAAGGATAGATTTCCGTTACAAAATCAATTTTGGGCAGTACGCTCAATAACAACCTTTTCTGCTCCAAAATTTCATTTACTTCGGATAGAATTCTTGCGGGATTGGAAACCCGTTTCAAGGCATGTGCCTGGGTAAGCTCATTGACATTATAAGGGGGCTTAATTTTGTTCAGAACAGAAATGATTTCTTTGGAAGAAATACTTATTCCCAAGCGAATACCTGCCATTCCATAGGCTTTTGAAAGGGTCTGGGTTACGACTAAATTCCCGAAATCCTCCAATCTGCTTGTCCACGACATCTGATTGGAAAAATCAATATAGGCCTCATCCACAACTACCAAACCGTCAAAATTCTTTAGCAATGCTTCGATGGCTTCGGTCTTAAAACTATTCCCCGTTGGGTTGTTGGGAGAACAGATAAAAATCATCTTTGTGTTCTCATCTACCTTGTTCAAGATTTCCGAAACATGTGGTTGAAAATCGGCAGTTAGTAGTACTTCCCTATTTTCAATATTATTGATATCCGCCAGTACCTTATACATACCGTAAGTGGGTGGCAAAGTGATGATATTGTCCTCACCGGGCTCACAAAATGCGCGGAACAACAGGTCCAAAACTTCATCGCTACCATTTCCTAAGAGAACTTGGTCCGTACGGATCTTTTTTTGTTCTGCCAACACGGATTTTAAGTTGCGTTGCTGCGGATCGGGATACCGGTTTACGCCATTCTCGAACGGATTCTCATTGGCATCCAAAAAAATCATTCGCGAGCCATCGCTCACGTATTCATCACGTGCAGAGGAATAGGGTTTTAGACCTTTTACGTTTTCCCTTGTGATATTTTCTAAACTAAAGCTCATTTGCCTTTCTAATTATTTTGCTAGACTTTTTAGTCGCAAGGTTACGGCATTTTTATGCGCTTCCAAACCTTCGGCAGCTGCCATTAATTCTATAGCCTCGCCAATTTCTTGTATACCCTCTGCCGATATTTTTTGAAAAGTCATACTCTTCATAAAACTATCCAAATTTACTCCACTATACTGTTTGGCATACCCGTTGGTAGGCAAGGTGTGATTGGTGCCCGAAGCATAATCTCCCGCACTTTCAGGAGTATAATTACCAATAAAGACCGAACCGGCATTATGAATTTGATCAATAAAATAATTCTCATTTTCTACGCACACGATATAATGCTCTGGCCCGTATTCGTTAATAAGTTTTGCAGCCGTTTCATCATCGGAAACATAGATAAGTCTGCTATTGTCAATGGCTTTTTGGGCAATGTCCTTCCTCGGAAGTTTTTCTAATTGTAGAGCCACCTCTTTCTCCACCATTTCAATCATTTTTTTCGAAGTAGAGACCAAAATCACCTGACTGTCTACGCCATGCTCCGCTTGGCTCAATAGATCAGAAGCAACAAATGAAGCATTGGCACTATCATCTGCCAATACCAATAACTCGCTGGGACCTGCAGGCATATCTATAGCCACGCCATATTTGGTGGCCAATTGCTTAGCAACGGTAACATATTGATTACCAGGTCCGAAAATTTTATAGACTTGGGGAATGCTTTCCGTACCAAAAGTCATCCCGGCAATCGCTTGGATACCACCAACCTTAAAAATTTGGGTAACCCCACAAAGGTTGGCCGTATAAAGAATTGCAGGGTGAATTTTTCCTTCTTTATTTGGAGGAGAACACAAAACAATTTCCTTGCAACCTGCAATTTTTGCAGGAATGGCCAGCATCAAAATTGTTGAGAACAAAGGAGCCGTACCTCCAGGAATGTAAAGCCCCACTTTTTGTATCGGTCTTTTTTCCTGCCAACATTGAACACCGGGAGCCGTTTCTAAAGAAACTTTGTTGGTAGCCTGTGCTTGATGAAAAGCCTCAATGTTCTTTTTCGCCAGTTGAATGGCATTTTTTAGGTCTTCAGAAATAACAGTACTTGCCTCCGTAATCTCTTCTTTTATAACCATTAGGTTATCAACCAAAACTCCATCGAACTTCTCGGTATATTTTTGAAGTGTTTGATCACCATTTTCTTTTACTTCCTTAAAAATAGCTTCTACGGTACCTTCAATATCCGCTAAGGTCTGCGTGGGTCTTTTTAAAACTTCACCCCAAGTACTCCGGTCCGGATTATATATCTTGTTCATTTTTAACTCAATTTTTTTTGGTAGTGATAACCAATGGGTTTGTAACCCAAATTGGACCAAAATTTATTTCCTCCTTCATTCTCTATATAACAATTAAGCTCTGAAGCCTCACAGCCTTGCTTCTTAGCGTATTTAAGAATCCATTCTACCAATTGATTTCCTAGGCCCTGGCCCTGATATTCCCTTTTTTAAATACACATTGTCCAATTCTACATGTTTGCCAACGTAGTACTTGATCAATATCCAAATTCCAGAAATACCAATTAACTTTTCCCCGTCATATATTCCGGCACAATGATAATTATGGCCTATCATTTCCTTTTGACGGCTTCGTAGAAGATCCTCCGAAATATGCGGATTCAATTCTCGCAAGAGTGGAATGGTTACTTCCAATTGGTCTTCTGGTATGATTCGGATTTGATACACTATAAGACCATTTTCTCAATGGGGCACACCAATATACCTTCAGCTCCGGCTTCTTTCAACTCACCGATCACATCCCAAAATTTCTCTTTGTTGATAACGGTATGAACAGAGCTCCAACCTTTTTCCGCCAAGGGCAAGACGGTAGGACTGCGCATGCCCGGTAAAAGCGCTAAAATAGCATCTAATTTATCATTGGGAGCGTTTAAAAGTACATATTTGGACTGGCGCGCCTGTAAAACCGATTGAATCCTAAATTGCAATTTCTTAAGGATTTCTTTTCGTTCTTGGGAAATTTGAGGACTTACGGCCAAAACCGCTTCGCTGGTCAACATCACCTCTACTTCTTTGAGGTTGTTTTTGAAAAGCGTACTTCCACTGGAAACTATATCACAAATGGCATCGGCAAGACCAATATTTGGAGCAATTTCCACAGATCCGTTGATGATATGCAAATCAGCCTTAACCCCGTGTTTATCCAAATACATGTTTACGGTGTTGGGATACGAGGTAGCAATACGCTTCCCTTCAAAATCGTAAACCGATTTATATTTGACAGATTTTGGTACCGCCAAACTCACCTTGCATTTAGAAAAACCTAATTTTTCTGCAATATCGATATCCTCCCCTTTTTCAATAAGAACGTTTTCACCAATAATGGCAATATCAACTACCCCATCTCGCAGGTATTGTGGAATATCCCCATTACGTAAATAGAAAACCTCCATAGGAAAATTACGAGCGGAAGCCTTCAACTGATCCTTCCCATTATCTATGGAGATACCACAGTTTTTCAAAATAAGCAGGGAATCTTCATTCAACCTTCCCGATTTCTGTATAGCAATTCTAAGTTTTGTCATTTTCTACTCTGTTGTGTTCAAATTTTGTCACTTCTTCTAAAAAGAAAACCCGTTTGATTTCTCAAACGGGTCGTAAATATGTTGTAACACTACAATACATTATTACCTCGCTTGAGAGCAAGTGCAAAAATGATGATGTGTGTTTCTGTTTTTCATTACGCTCGTAAAATTAAAACTTAATTTTTACCGTACAAATTTATTTTAGTTATTTCCCAAAATCAATGGAAGTCCACTTTCCCCAGAACCAACCACTACCACTTTGGCATTGGGCGATTTTGAAAGTTCTAATGTTGCATCAATACCTTTGTCCTGTAAAATTTTATCCGTCAACGAAGCACTTAAAATACGGTTGGCATCTGCCTTACCTTGGGCTTCTATACGTACTTTTTCCGCTTCTTTTTCTGCCGTCACCAATCGGAATTCGTATTCCAAAGATTCTTGCTCTTGCTTTAATTTACGCTCAATAGCTTCCTTTATGGTGGTAGGCAGAGTTACATCTCTCACCAAAATTTCGTTTAATTGAATGTATTGGCCATCCACAATTTTTTTGGTCTCTTCAAAAATCTCACGTTGAATGGCATCCCTTTTACTAGAATACAATTGTTCCGGAGTATACCGCCCCACTACACTACGTGCCGCCGAACGAATTGCAGGTAGCAAAATGCGCTCTTTGTACATCTCACTTTTCTCTTTATGCAGTCTACCCAAATCCTCGTATTTGGGCTGAAACCAGGTTGAGGCTTCTAATTGTATATCAAGTCCGTTGCTTGAAAGCACTTTCATTTTTTCATATACTTCTTGTTGGCGTACCTCGTAAACGAATACTTTGTTCCAAGGCGCTACAATATGAAAACCTTCTCCCAAGGGAGGTTCATCGGTAACCACACCGCCCGAAAACGTTTTGTACAGCACGCCCGCCTCCCCGGAACCTATGGTTACCGCAGATTTAGATATGATGATTACAAGTACAATTAATGCGAATATCGCCGGAAGGGCGATTTTTGGTAATTTATCCATGTGTCAAGTTTAGATTAATCCTATATATTTTCTTATGAACCACTCTGCCGCCAAGGAAATAGCTATGATAGCCAGTAGAATTTGAAAATCTATCAAAGATACGATATTTTGACTGCTAACTTGAGTGGGCACCAAGCGCTGGTCATTACTTAAGGAATCTTTTAAAGCCTCCAATTCTTTTGGAAAATAAAGATTCCCATTGTTACGTTCAGAAAGTCTTTTTAGCTTTTTATAATTGGTAGACAGAAACTGCTTTTCTATATCAAAATCCAAAATGGTAAAACTACCGGATTTGCTTAAATTTTCATTTTTCACTGAAACGGTAAAATTATACTTTCCTGGTTTTAAATTACTTAAATCCGCGTCGTAATAATTATTATTGAGAAACATGGGAATTTCCTGCTTGAATTTTCCATCTGCATTCTTTAATGAAAGAATCAGCTCCGCATCAGCATTAAAGACAAATGTATTATCAAAATAAGATGCTCCAATTTTAGCCTCCCTACTTCCTGCAAAAACTGTTTCATAGTCCAAGGTAAGACGCTCCTTGGCCTCATTACTGGCTAAGAAAAGAACAAGCTTTCCAATAAACTGGTCAAAGCGTTCAAAGTTTTTATCTGCTCGGTACGTTTGCATTCGCCATTTCCAAAGTCCCTCACCATAAAAAACTGCCTGTCTTTTTTTTCCTTCGTACATTAGAGTCAATAGTGGCTCATCAATTTCCACTCCCTTTACCATTTGCCCAATTAACGTTTCAGAATCCGTAAAGTCCACCACTTCGCCCAAGTTACTCTTTATAGGAGGAAAGTCGTCTACCGAAAAATCATCTAAATTAAACAGAGTAAACCCTGAATTTAATACGGGGCTCACTTCCTCAGTTTGATCATAACTATTTTTCGAAAAAGAGTTTTGGGCTTGATTGATAAAATCCCAATCTGCTTCACTACCGGTAATGGTGAAAACACTGGTGTTCGACTTTTCAATAAACTCGTAAATGGACTTAAATTGAGATGTAGGCTGATAAAGTATGAACAAATCTACGTTTTGCATTATTTCCGAACTTACGGAAGATGAAACTAAAGAAACTGAGCGTTGCTCATTACTTTCTATGGCTTTTTTAAGGGCGGCGATATCCGGATGAACCAAATCAGAAACTAATAGGATATTTGTTTTTTCATCAACCACCTCTACGGCCACTTCCCTCCTATTATTGGAGGTGTTTTTTTCATTGGGAAGCTCTTGTACCGAAGCAACCACATTTTTCAACCCTATGGAATTGGCTTTAATCAGATTGGTAACTACCTTACTATTGGAAATACCATCTAATTTTAATTGTTGTCTTTTCACCGTGTTTCCATCTACAGAGATCAATAATTCTGCGTTAATAGCTTTTTCTCCTGAATAATCAACGAAAATCTCAACAGGAAACTGGTTGTTTAAAAAGGCAAATTTATTGGCATTTACCTGTGAAATGGCCAAATCCTCATATGTTGTTGTATCTCCCACCGCAACGGAAAACAGTGACATTTGCTTACCCGCTTTAAAATAGTCGAAATCTTGACCAACAGTCTGGTTGCCGTCTGAAAGTAAAACCGTAACCGCGTTACTATTGGCAAAAATTTCCTTAATGGACTCCAGGGCCTGGGAAATATTGGTTTCGCTTTGGTCAAATTTTAAACTGTCTGATGAAAGGTCCTTTCCAAAACCGTATGTGTGGAGATTAAATCTTTTGGAAATTCTATCATCATTCCCAAATGTTGTTACAGATTGCTTTAGAAATGAAGAATCATTGGCAATTGAAGTACTTTCATCTACCAAAAGAATTAGATTAGCTTTCTCCGCGGTATATTGGTTTTTTACCACTTTGGGGTTGATCAGTAAAAGGAGAACTCCAAAAATAGATATAAAACGCAAAAAAGAGAGCACCCAACCGGTTTGCCCTCTTTTTTTTTGAATCTTAAAATACTGGAAAAGAACGATTCCTAAAGCAATACTAACGGCCAGAAGAATAAGAAGAACTGTTTGAATCTGCATGAAATAATCAGTTTTTCAGTTATAGGCCGATGCGCTTTTTTAGAAATCTATTACTCTTGTTTTAGGTTAGCATACCGCCGTCTACATTCAAGACCTGACCTGTTACATAGGCGGACAAATCCGATGCAAAAAACAAACAGGCGTTGGCGATATCCTCTGGAGACCCACCTCTCTTAAGCGGAATACCATCTCTCCACCCTTGAACGGTTTTTTCATCCAATTTTTCGGTCATTTCAGTTTCAATAAAACCGGGGGCAATGGCATTGCATCGTATGTTTCTTGAGCCTAACTCCAATGCAACAGATTTTGTAAACCCTATCATACCTGCCTTGGAAGCGGCATAATTGGTTTGTCCGGCATTTCCCTTAACACCAACTACACTGCTCATGTTTATAATTGATCCCTTGCGTTGTTTTAACATCGTACGCTGCACAGCCTTGGTCATGTTAAAAACCGATTTCAAGTTAATTTCGATTACGCTATCAAAATCAGCCTCTGACATTCTCATCAAAAGATTGTCTTTGGTAATACCGGCGTTATTTACAAGCACATCAATGGAACCAAAATCTGCAAGCACATCCGCCACTAACTTTTCAGCAGCTTCAAAACTGGCGGCATTACTTTTATACGCCTTGGCTTTTACGCCCAACTCATTTAATTCCTTTTCCAAAGCCATTGCAGGAGCCTCGCTAGAGCTATAGGTAAAAGCTACATTGGCACCTTGCTCGGCAAATACTTTGGCTATACCCGTGCCTATTCCTCTACTTGCTCCAGTAACAATAGCCACTTTTCCATCTAATAATTTCATGCTAATTAATATTTTCTAGGTCTTAGTATCAAATATAAGTCTTGTTTGTGCAAGAACGATAAAAAAATCCCGTTTCCGATATTTCGAAAACGGGACCTATTTTGCAAGAGAAGGGATTAACCCAAAACCTCTTTTACTTTTTTACCGATCTCAGCAGGGGAATCTACTACGTGTATACCATGCTCACTCATAATTTTCTTTTTAGCTTGAGCGGTATCATCACTACCTCCAACAATGGCTCCGGCATGCCCCATAGTTCTTCCGGCAGGTGCGGTTTCACCGGCAATAAAGCCTACAACTGGCTTTTTACTTCTACTTTCTTTGTACCACTTGGCTGCGTCCGCCTCTAGCTGACCACCAATTTCGCCGATCATCACCACACATTCGGTATCCGGATCATTAATCAACAATTCCAAAGCTTCTTTTGTTGTTGTACCTATAATTGGGTCTCCACCAATACCAATGGCAGTAGTAATACCTAACCCTTGACGTACAACTTGGTCTGCGGCCTCATAGGTTAACGTACCTGACTTGGATACAATACCCACATTTCCTTGCTTGAAAACAAATCCCGGCATAATACCTACCTTAGCCTCACCTGGAGTAATTACACCCGGACAGTTAGGTCCTACCAAACGGCAATCCTTATCTTGAATATAATCATAGGCCTTAACCATATCTGCCACAGGAATACCCTCGGTAATCGTAATAATTACTTTAATTCCTGCATTAGCAGCTTCCATAATAGCATCAGCGGCAAATGCGGGTGGAACAAAAATGATGGTGGTGTCCGCACCAACTTTTTCTACAGCCTCCGCAACTGTGTTAAAAACAGGCTTACCCAAATGTTCCTGACCACCTTTACCAGGAGTTACACCTCCTACTACGTTGGTGCCGTAATCAATCATTTGACCCGCGTGAAAAGTACCTTCACTACCGGTAAAACCCTGTACTATGATTTTGGAATCTTTATTTACTAAAACGCTCATGTTTTATGGAATTCGTTAATCGTTATTATTCTTTTGTTATAATCATTCAAATGGATGCCAACAAAAATATGGGATTGGCTTCGATTTCTAAAGGATTACCCGTCTAATTTCTTTAATATTTCAGGAATCTTCTTAACGTAGGCAAGTTGCTTAAGTTTATCTCGTGATTCCTCTATGGGTGTTCCAAAATAACTTTTGCCTCCCGCAACTGATTTTGTTACTCCCGTTTGCCCCATGATGACGGCTTTTTTCCCAATGGTTATTCCACTGTTAGTCCCCACTTGCCCCCATAGGGTCACTTCGTCCTCGATGATTACACAGCCAGCAATACCCGTTTGGGAAGCAATCAGGCACTTTTCTCCAATTACCGTATCGTGACCTACATGTACTTGATTGTCCAGTTTGGAGCCTCTCTTAATGGTAGTATCTCCCGTTACTCCTTTGTCTATGGTACATAAAGCACCTAGCTCTACATTGTCCTCAATTACGACTCTTCCCCCGGAAATTAATTTATCAAAACCTGTTTCCCTCTTCTTGTAGTAAAAAGCATCACCACCCAGAACCGTTCCGGCGTGGATAATCACATTGTTTCCAATGACGCAATTATCATAGATAGTTACATTAGGATGGATAAGACAATTATCTCCTATGGACACATTGTTCCCTATAAAAACATTAGGTTGTACGATAGTGTTCAATCCAATTTTGGCAGAGGAAGCAATTGAATTCAATGCCTTTTCAAAAGGTTTGAAATAATTGGTAAGCTTATTGAAATCCCTAAAAGGGTCATCGGAAATAAGCAGTGCCTTGCCATTAGGACAATCCACCTCCTTATTGATAAGAATAATGGTCGCCGTGCTTCCCAAGGCTTTGTCATAGTATTTTGGATGATCCACAAAAACAATATCCCCCTGCTCCACTACATGTATTTCATTCATACCCAGAACAGGAAAATCATCGGCACCCACATGAGTACAGTCAATGATAGCAGCAATTTGCTTTAAGGTATGGGCTACAGGAAATTTCAATGAAATTACGTTTTGCTTGAAATTATTCCTTTACACGCTCCATGTAAGAGCTACTGGAAGTGTCTATTTTAATTTTGTCTCCCTCATTAATGAATAAAGGTACATTTACCTCTGCACCGGTTTCCACTTTGGCAGGTTTCGTGGCGTTGGTAGCAGTATTTCCTTTTACACCGGGTTCCGTATAGGTTACTTCAAGAACTACACTTGCAGGCATATCAACCGATAAGGGCATACTATCCTCAGTATTGAAAAGTATGGTTACCACTTCTCCCTCTTTTAAAAGACCCGGGTTATCCAAAGCATTTTCTTGAAGGGTTATTTGGTTATAGTCATCCGTATTCATAAAGTGGTAGGTTTCCCCTTCCGCATATAAAAATTGATAAGAACGGGTTTCAACGCGTACATCTTCAATTTTATGACCAGCAGAAAAAGTATTATCCAAAACCTTCCCGTTACTCACACTTTTCAATTTTGTTCTTACAAAAGCTGGTCCCTTTCCGGGTTTAACGTGAAGAAACTCAATAATTTTATAGATGTCGTTATTGTATCTAATACAAAGTCCTTTTCTGATGTCTGATGTTGATGCCATATATTCTTTAGTCTAAGTTGTTTTATTAGGCCCTTTATCGTACCTAAAATTAATTATTGCTAAAATACCCTTTCATTATACCACGTTGCGAATCACGAATAAATTGAAGAATTTCGTCTCGCTCCGGAGTGGCTTCCATTTCGGCCTCAATAATTTGCGTGGCCTGAGTATTATTATAATTCTTTTGATACAGAATTCTGTAGATATTCTGAATTTCCCTTATTTTTTCCGATTCAAACCCTCTTCGTCTCAATCCAACAGAATTAATCCCCACATAGGATAGCGGTTCACGTGCCGCTTTTACGAAGGGAGGTACATCCTTACGAACTAAGGACCCACCGGTTACAAAGGCATGCTGACCAACGGACACAAATTGATGCACAGCAACCAACCCGGCCAATATAACATTGTCCCCAATAGTTACATGCCCAGCCAAGGTGGAGTTGTTGGAGAAAATACAATTATCCCCCACTAAACAGTCATGGGCAACATGGCAATAGGCCATGATAAGGCAATTTTTTCCTATCACGGTTTTATTTCTGTCCGATGTTCCTTTATGAATGGTAGCGCACTCCCTAATAGTGGTTCCATTCCCAATATTTACAGTTGTCTCTTCACCTTTATATTTTAAATCTTGCGGAGGCGCCGAAATTACTGCGCCAGGAAAAATATTGCAGTTCTTTCCAATTCTAGCGCCTTCCATAATGGTAACATTAGAACCGATCCAAGTGCCTTCTCCGATGGTTACGTTGTTATGAATGGTGGTAAAAGGCTCTACTACCACATTTTTGGCAATTTTAGCACCTGGATGTATGTAAGCGAGGGGTTGGTTCATGCTATTTTACTTTAGAGATTTGCGCCATTAATTCCGCTTCGCATACTAATTTATTATTGGCATATGCATAGGCTTGCATATGACATATACCCCTTCTTATTGGTGAAATTAAACTACAATGGAAAATTAAGGTGTCTCCCGGAAGTACTTTTTGTTTGAACTTTACATTGTCCATTTTCATAAAGAATGTGAGGTAGTTTTCTGGATCGGGAACCGTGCTTAACACAAGAATACCACCTGTTTGCGCCATTGCCTCTACTTGTAGAACTCCTGGCATAACCGGTGCCCCTGGAAAATGCCCAACAAAAAAGGGCTCGTTCATGGTCACATTTTTCATTCCAACTACATGCGTATCGGACAATTCCAAAATACGGTCCACCAATAAAAATGGAGGTCGATGAGGGAGCATGGACATGATTTTATGAACATCCATCAGTGGTGGTTGGTCCAAATCATATTTAGGAATACGATTTCTTTTTTCCATTTTAATAATCTTGGCCAACTTTTTCGCAAATTGGGTATTGACATAGTGGCCTGGCTTATTGGCAATGACCTTACCCTTAATTCTTGTTCCTGCCAATGCAAGGTCACCTACAACATCCAATAATTTATGTCTGGCCGCCTCATTAGGCTGATGCAGGGTAAGATTATCTAGAATGCCGTTTGGTTTAACCGATAATTTCTTCTTATCAAAAGCTTTTTCCAACTTCTGCATTGTTTCCGAAGAAATTTCCTTGTCCACATAAACAATAGCATTGTTAAGGTCACCACCTTTTATAAGCCCGTTCTCCAACAACATTTCCAATTCATGAAGAAAGCTAAAGGTTCTTGCAGAAGCTATTTCGGATTTAAAATCCGATAGTTTCTCCAACGTTGCATTTTGGGTACCCAATACTTTGGTTCCAAAATCTACCATAGTGGTCACTTGATAGGTCTCTGATGGAATCACAGTTATTTCACTTCCGGTAGCTTCATCCTTATAAGTAATTACGTCTTTTACAACGTATTCCTCACGTTCAGCTTCCTGCTCAACAACTCCGGCTTCTTCCAAAGACTCTACAAAAAACTTTGCCGAACCATCCATAATGGGAGGTTCCGGGGCATCAAGCTCAATGAGTACATTATCTATTTCTAGACCTGTTAGCGCGGCCAAAACATGCTCTGATGTCTGGATTTTAACTCCTCTTTTCTCAAGATTGGTACCTCTTTGAGTATTTACGACATAGCTGGCATCTGCCTCCACAATAGGCTCGCCTTCTAAATCCACCCTCTTAAATGCGTATCCGTGATTTTCTGGTGCTGGTACAAATTTCATGGTCACCTCGGCACCGGTGTGTAGCCCCACACCTTTAAGAATAACCTCTTTCTTAATGGTTCTCTGTCTCATTCTTGTATTGCTCGCTGTATTTTTTTTCCAGTTCGTCAATTCTATTTGAAATTTTCGGTAAGTTTTTAAAGTACACGTAGGATTTATTATAATCACCATAATTTAAAGCTGGTGAGCCCTGAAGTACTTCATTGTCCTGAACATTTCTCCCTATGCCGGACTGTGCTTGAATTTTTACATTATTACCGATGGTAATGTGACCCACAATGCCCACTTGACCACCTATCATGCATCTCTTTCCTATTTTGGTAGAACCTGCAATACCGGTTTGGGCCGCAATTACGGTATGCTCCCCAATTTCAACGTTATGGGCAATCTGTATTTGATTGTCCAGCTTAACCCCCTTTCTTAATATGGTAGATCCCAGTGTAGCCCTATCGATGGTAGTACCTGCACCAACATCTACATTATCCTCCAAGATAACATTACCGGTTTGTGGTACCTTTTGAAACTCCCCATCTTTATTGGGGCTAAAGCCAAAACCATCTGCGCCAATAACCACCCCGCTATGTATAACACAATTGTTGCCAATTACAGATTCTGACTGCACTTTTGCACCGGCAAAAATGGTAACATTATCTGCAATTCTTACATTGTCCCCTATATATACGTTTGGATGAATCTTGACATTATTCCCAATGGTCACATTTGTGCCCAAATATGAAAAGGCGCCCATATAGAAGTCGTCTCCATAGGTGGCCGTTTCGGAAATAAAAACAGGTTCTTCAATACCTGTTTTATTGTTTTTTACCTGATTGTAAAACTCCAGGACCTTTGAAAACGCTTCATAGGCATCTTCTACTTTTATTAAAGTGGTTTCCAGCTCTTGGTCTGGTTTAAAATCCTTATTTACAATAGTTATAGAGGCCCTAGTTGTATAAATATGTGAAGTATACTTAGGGTTTGCAAGGAAGGTTAAAGCTCCTTTTTCACCTTCTTCTATTTTAGCGAGTTTATGAACGGCTATCTCTGGATTTCCCTCGAGTTCGCCCTCTAAAATTCCCGCAATCTGACCTGCCGTGAATACCATGAGCACAAAAGTAAGAAAAATTGTCAAACAGATTCTTTGGGGTAACAGATATAATATTTTGTTACGGTATTTGAAAGAGCCGTTAAATTCAATTGGTCGCTGGCCTTGGCCACATCTATCAATTTACCGTTCTTCTTTAGGATATTTATATGCTGTTTTTCCTGATCATAGGCCTTATTCTCTATTTCCCCGGAAAAGACAAAGTAGGAGGTTTCATGCTCGCTTAATCCATGTCTTCCCATAATTTTTTCAGTGTATCTTTTTAAGCGTTCACCGTCAATTGGTTTACTCTTCAACTTAACCTTTAACAATTTTCTATTGAGTAACATGTTGCACAGTTCTGAAAGAACAAAATCACTACTGTATTTCCATGTTTTAACGGCCGACAAGATATCTACATCATCAAGTTGAGCGAACATGTCAAGAATTTTATGGTCAAAATGTGCTCCTCTTATTTTATTTTCCAAAAAGTATTGCAGGGGTCTGTTACAAGCCTTTAAATCTTCTTCCTTCAATATTTCCTTTGCCCTTTTTAATATCCTAATCAAAAGCTGTTCTGCAACTATACTTGTTTTGTGTAGATATACTTGCCAGTACATAAACCTTCTGGCTATCAAAAATTTTTCTACGGAGTAGATAGCCTTCTCTTCTACGACTAGATTACCATCGACAACATTTAGCATGGATATCAATCTTTCGGAATTAATATTTCCTTCCGCCACGCCGGTATAGAAGCTATCTCTCTTTAAATAATCCAATCGGTCCATATCCAATTGACTAGAGACCAATTGTACCAAAAATCTTTTGGAATGTTCCCCTTTAAAAATGGTGATAGCCGTTTTTAACTTCCCTTTAAACTCGGCATTCAACTCTTCCATAAACTGTAGGGAGATATATTCATGCGAGGTACCTTCTACAATACTGTGCTCCATGGCATGGGAAAATGGACCATGGCCAATATCATGAAGTAAAATGGCACAATAGAGTCCATTTTCTTCTTTTTTGGTAATCTTTACACCTTTTAACCTTAAAACCTGTACGGCCTTTTGCATGAGATGCATGCTACCCAAAGCATGATGAAATCGCGTATGATGGGCACCTGGATACACCAAATAAGAAAGCCCCATTTGCGAAATTCTGCGCAACCTTTGAAAATAAGGATGGGCTATTAAATCAAAAATGAGAGGATTGGGGATAGAGATAAATCCGTAAATTGGATCATTGAAGATTTTCAATTTCCTAGAGCTTGTCAAAATAGTATTCGTTTGCCGTATCGGTAGCCAAAGTTAGGTAAAGAACCAACAATAATCAGTGGGAATATCATTTTTATAAGATAATTTTAAGGTATATTTTAATCGATTTACCATACTATTATCGTATAAAGTTAAAAACAGAATGAACAAGATATCCATTCTTTGGGTAGATGACGAAGTAGATCTACTAAAACCACATATCATATTTCTTGAAGGAAAAAATTATAAAGTAACTACTTGCAAGAGCGGTCAAGAAGCTTTGGATTTTTTAAAAACCACCAGCGTAGACATTGTCTTCTTGGACGAGAATATGCCTGGAATTTCGGGATTGGAAACTTTAAGCGAAATTAAAGTGATAGATTCTTCGCTTCCCGTGGTAATGATTACCAAAAGTGAAGAGGAGTTTATTATGGAGGAAGCCATTGGTTCCAAAATTGCAGACTATTTGATCAAACCGGTTAACCCCAATCAAATTCTGTTATCCCTAAAAAAGAACCTTGATCATTCCAGATTGGTATCAGAAAAAACTACGGCCAATTACCAGCAGGAATTCAGGAAAATTGCCATGGACCTGAGCATGATAAATACCTTTGAAGAATGGGTAGAACTTTATAAAAAGTTAATCTACTGGGAAATGCGACTCGAAGATATTGAAGACAACAGTATGTTTGAAATTCTAGAGTCTCAAAAAACGGAAGCCAACAACCATTTTGGAAAATTTGTAGACCGCAATTATATGGATTGGTTTCAGGGAGATGGACCTGTAATGTCCCATACACTATTTAAACAATGCATAGAGCCAGAACTGGGTGAAACACCTACCCTACTTGTTGTTATTGATAATTTAAGATACGATCAGTGGTACGCGTTTGAGGATATTGTTTCAAACTTCTACAAAAAAACCAAGGAGAACTCTTATTTCAGTATACTACCTACGGCCACCCAATATGCTAGAAATGCCATTTTTTCAGGTTTAATGCCTTTGGATATGGAGAAAAAATTTCCTCAGTGGTGGAAAAACGACATAGATGAAGGAGGCAAAAACCTGCATGAAAAAGACTTTCTTGAAGCGCAAATAAAACGTTTGGGGCTAACCATAAAATGGGAGTATCATAAAATCAGTAGCCTTAAACAGGGTAAGCAATTATCACAAAATTTCAGGTCGCAAAAAGAGAATGATCTTACGGTAATTGTTTACAATTTTGTAGATATGCTTTCGCATGCCAAAACGGAAATGGAAGTCATAAAGGAATTGGCCAGCAATGATAAAGCCTACCGTTCCTTGACCCAAAGTTGGTTCAAAAACTCTCCGCTACTTGATATTATACAACAAGCGCAGTCCCTAAGTATGAAATTAATTATCACTACTGACCATGGTACCATAAATGTTAAGCAACCTAGCCGAGTCATTGGTGATAAAGAAACTAGCTTGAATTTACGATATAAAACAGGGAAAAGCCTTACCTATGAAGAAAAAGAAGTATTGGCGGCGAAAAACCCTGAACAGATTCACTTACCACGAATCAACGTAAGTAGCTCCTTCATTTTTGCAAAAAACGATATGTTTTTTGCCTATCCCAATAACTACTACCATTATGTAAGTTATTACCGGAACACCTACCAACACGGAGGAGTCTCCTTGGAAGAAATGATCATTCCTTTTGTTGTACTTTCGCCAAAATAAGTACTTTTTTGTATGGAAGTAGAATTTAAAAAAACAGAGTTAAACCGTATCGCAAAGTTGGTTTTAGAGAAGGCGAAGTATAAAACCTTTGCTTTTTATGCACCTATGGGAGCAGGGAAAACAACATTGATCAAGGCCATAGTAAAAGAATTGGGTGCCTCGGATTCCGGTAGCAGCCCAACTTTTGGTATTGTTAATGAATATCACAGTAAGGTTGGTGAAATATTAGGCTATCATTTTGATTTTTACAGACTGAATGATGAAATGGAAGCTTTGGATATGGGCCTCGATGACTATCTAAACCAAGACTGTTTTGTGTTTATAGAATGGCCGGAGAAGATTTCTTCCTTATTACCTTCTGATATTCAAAATGTTAGTATTGAAATTGTAGATTTCGACACTAGACGATTGATGCTTTCCTGAATCCTTCATAAAACTGTCCAAAAAGGTTCGAGCACATCGTAACGGTTAAAGGATTATTGTGTGAATGCCGTTAAATTCGATAAAAGGCTATTTTTTTACGATAAACTGTAAAATTTTATGGATAAATAACATTTCGTTAGTGGTTTTTTTCCTACTTTTGATGAAAAGAAACCTATTTTTTAACCGAAAAAAACCCTCGAAAATGAAAAAATTCGTATTTGGCCTTTTGGCATGTGTAACTTTGTTAGCCGTATCTTGTGAAACCAGTTCTACTGCTGATGATGATAACATCTATGAGACCAATTCAATTGACAAAAAAACTGCCGAAATTGATGGTGGGCGAAGAAATAAAAAATAAATAAAATTATTTCTTTATTTTTAAAAGACACTTTTCTTAAAGTGTCTTTTTTTATTGCAATAATTTGACAAATTTTGAGTTTGAATACTGACTATGTCAGAAAAGAGAAAAATTCGTACTAGATTAATCATTGAAGGGCTAATCGCTTTTTTTTTAGCTGTTACACCTTTGATATTCTATTTTTATAAATATATACCTACTACTCCACAAGGGACATGGACAGTTTTGTGGTTAGAATTTACGGACAATGGTTACAAAGATGTAGCAACAGCTTTCTATTTTTATGTTGGTAAGCTAGTTCCGTTATCGCTATTAATCATTTGGTTCATTACGTGTAAGCAATGGTGGTATCATGCAATCCTTATTCCCATTGCTATGTACAGCTTTCAACTCTACAGTGTTTTAAGTGAGGATATAACAAAAATTGATGAGAATGAAATTATGTATCTCTTAGGAGTATGCATGGTCGTCATACCAATAGTATACTTTATTAGAATTAAATTGGTAGATAAATATGTTCATGGCATTGATTTAGAGGCTATGGAGGCCGAACTTCACGAATTGAAACTGAAGCAAGCAGAGGATCAGGCTAAAAAATTAAAGAAAAGTGATTTTAGCTCAGAATCTAAGGGCGAGGTTATTCCTCCTTCCATTTCTGAAGAAATTGATGAGCGACTTTCCACGCATAACATAAACTCTAAGTTCAAGCGCTTTCAAGGCCAGTTAAATAATTGGCTTCATCTTAAGTTCTGAAATTCATAGTTAGACTTTCCTCCTTTAATTCAAAGTTTAATACCTCTATTTTTCCCTAAATTGTCGTATTTTTACTGTTAATCGAAACGTGACGATTAACAATGAACCAACCTACTTCACCTTTCAGCAAACAACAATTGCTACCTCAGGAAGAAACCCTTGAAGTTTTAAAGCAGAAAAGAGATTTGTTCATTGGTATTCCCAAGGAAAACCAATACCAAGAACAACGTGTTTGCCTAACGCCAGATGCTGTTAACGCCATTACCTCCAACGGACACAGAGTTTTAATAGAGTCCGGTGCCGGAGAAGGGGCGCACTATTCTGATTTAGATTATACCAATGCGGGAGCCGAAATAACCCGGGATACCAAAAAAGTATTCTCCTGCCCTATCTTATTAAAGGTTGAACCACCTACTTTCTCGGAAATTGAAATGCTAAATCCGCAGGCAACCGTAATTTCGGCTCTACAGATTAAAACACAGCACAAAGCCTATTTTGAAAAAATGGCCAAAAAGCGGGTGACCGCCATTGCATTTGAATATATTAGGGATGAAGATGGAAAATATCCGGCTGTACGATCCCTTAGTGAGATTGCCGGTATTTCTTCAGTTTTAATTGCTTCTGAACTTATGGCTGCTACCAATGATGGTAACGGACTCATGTTTGGAAATATAAGTGGGGTACCTCCCGTTGAAGTTGTCATCATTGGTGCTGGCACTGTAGGCGAATTTGCCGCCAGATCGGCTTTAGGGCTGGGAGCTAATGTGAAAATCTTTGATAATTCCATTACTAAGCTTAGAAACATACAGGCTTGTCTAAGACAAACGGTTTATACTTCAACCATTCAACCAAAAAACTTAATCAAAGCATTAAAACGATGCGATGTTGCCATAGGTGCTACCAGAGGTAAAGACCGATCTCCGGTCGTAGTTACCAACTCTATGGTTGAGCATATGAAAAAGGGTGCTGTAATTATAGATGTTAGTATTGATATGGGGGGCTGCTTTGAGACCAGTGAGGTTACTACGCACTCCAAACCAACCATTGAAAAATATGGGGTTATTCATTATGGGGTTCCCAATATCCCTTCTAGATACCCAAAAACGGCAACACTTTCCATAAGTAATATTTTCACTCCTTACCTTTTGGAATTGGGAGAAAATGGAGGAATGGAAAATTCATTACGTTTTAATAAAGGACTTAGAAACGGACTTTATATGTATCATGGTATACTTACCAATAAATCTGTTGGTGAATGGTTCGATCTGCAATACAGTGATATCAACTTTCTCATTTTTTAGATCAAAGGTCATATATGAAACCCTTTTTATATAGAAATAAAAGGCGGATTTGTATTTTTGTGCCCTCTTATTAAAACACGCCTTTAGGCGTAAGAAACAAGAAGTATGGCTTTTATAAAACGATTGGGATATTATTTGGTAGGCTTATCCATTGGAATAGTGTTTCTCACCTTTTTTCTCAAAAATAAGTCTGAAGAAACCAATAGTGAATTCTGTTACTTCCCCAATTGTAGAGCTTTAAAAGATTTGAGAAGCAAACCCATTTCATTTTCAGACCAAGTAAATGAAATAATGAAAGTCAATGGCTTGGATACCCTTCACATTACCAATTTTTTAAAGGATGGAGAGGTAGATTTTGGTCAAAGCGATACCAAATCCAAACCCTGTAAAACCTATATTGTAGAAGGAGAGCTTAAAGATTCCGAGGCAATCTTAAAGTTTAAGAACTGCGCTAACAAGGTAGTCTTGGAAGAAATAAATCGTTAATTCATCGGCCTATCCTTATATTAGGTTCGGCGACTTTAAAATTAAATTTTTCTACGTTTTCTTTCCTTTTCCAATAAATCCAATTCCCTACTGGTCTGCCCTGCAACGGATGTATTCTCATCGGCCCTTCTAATAAGATATGGCATTACGTCGCGTACGGGGCCAAATGGCAAATATTTAGCTACATTATAGTTTTGGTTAGCCAGATTAAAGGAAATATGGTCGCTCATTCCATATAATTGCCCAAACCAAACTCTACTATCATTGGCTTCTACCCCCCTTTCCTGCATAAGCTCCATTAATCTATACGAACTATTTTCATTATGGGTGCCGGCAAAAACTTCCATGTCCTCCAAATGATCTATCATATAGTCTATGGCATTGTCAAAATTGATATCCGCTTCTTGTTTGGAAGCACAAATAGGTGTTGGATACCCTTTTTCTTCGGCACGTTCATTTTCTTTTTCCATATACGCACCCCGAACTACTTTAAAGCCCATTTTAAAGTTTTCTTCTTTTGCTTTTTTATGGAGTTTTTTTAGGTAATCCAATCGGTCCCATCGGTACATCTGCAGCGTATTGAACACAATGGCCTTTTCCTTATTGTATTTTCTCATCATGTCTTCAACCAACAAATCTGCAGCATCTTGAATCCAGCTTTCTTCCGCATCGATTAATAGGGAAACTCCCAATTCATGCGCCTTTTTGCAAGTTTTATCAAAACGGGCAACGACCCTACCCCATTCGGCTTTTTCTTCATCGGTCAGGGATATGCCTTCATTCACTTTATGAAAAAGCGAAAATCTACCATATCCGGTTGGTTTGAAAACCGCGAAAGGAATGGCATCTTTTTCTTTTACAAAATCCAATACTTTTAGAACCATGGACAAGGCATCATCCAAAGGATCTTCAGAATCTTTTCCTTCCACAGAATAATCAAGAACCGAGCATACATTTTTCTCGTACATACGATCAACCGTTGGCAAACAGTCAAATTCATTGACCCCACCGCAAAAGTGATCGAATACGGTTGCCCTTATCAATTTCTCTACTGGAAGATGAGATTTAATGGCAAAGTTTGTTATGGCCTTACCAATACGAACCAAAGGTTCGTTGGCAATCATCTTAAAAATAAAGTAAGCACGTTCAAGTTCAGAATCTGTCTTCAACGCGAAAGCAGTAGCTGTATCTTCAAATATTCGCTTCATTCCCAAGTATTAAAATGGTGGCAAATATAAAAACACAAATCATATTCCTAGGCCAAAAAATATCCTTTATTTTGCACTTAACATTTTATTGGCCTTTGGGCTTAAAAACCAATCTATTTTTAACATAATGCAATCTATCACCTCAGATTCCTACGCTGTACATTTTAACAATAAAGCATACGAAGCCTTAAACGATCACCTTTCCCAAAAAGGGTACTCCAAAGTATTTATCATGGTAGATGAAAATACGCACGAGCATTGTTTGGCTCCCTTTATGACCAATATTGCAGGTGAATACGATTATGAGATTATAGAAATTGAATCTGGGGAAATAAATAAAACCATTGAAACCTGCACCCAGGTTTGGCATGTTCTTTCTGAATTGGACGGCGACAGAAAAAGTATTCTAATTAATTTGGGCGGAGGCGTTCTAACGGATTTAGGTGGCTTTGTTGCTTCCTGCTTTAAAAGAGGCATCGCTTTTATTAATGTTCCCACTACCCTATTATCCATGGTTGATGCTTCTGTAGGAGGAAAGACCGGAGTAGATCTTGGGGCTTTAAAAAACCAAATTGGGGTTATTAACCAACCTGAAATGGTACTTATCATTACAGATTTTTTAAAAACGCTGGAAGAACGACAATTGCACAGTGGTTTTGCGGAAATGTTAAAGCACGGACTTATAAAAAGTGAAACTTATTGGAATGACCTTAAAAAGGTAGACGATTTCAATAATCTAGATGAGCTTATCTACCAATCCGTGGTCATTAAAAACGAGGTGGTCCTAAAAGATCCTACGGAACAAAATCTTAGGAAAATACTTAATTATGGTCACACACTAGGGCACGCCATAGAATCATATTGCTTAGAACATCCACAGAAAGATACTTTATTACATGGTGAAGCCATTGCCGTGGGAATGATTTTAGAAGCCTATCTCTCCAATGAACTTAGACAATTACCAGATAGTGCGTTGGAAGATATTAAAACAACCTTTTTGAGCCGCTATACCAAAGTTGCTTTTAGTAATGAGGACATAAAGAGTATCTTGGGGCTTTTAAAATTTGATAAAAAGAACTCACACGGTAACATTAACTATGTTCTTTTAAACAGTTTAGGAAATCCTGAAATCGATGTAAGGGTACCTGATGAATTATACAATAAAGCATTCGCTTACTACGCTGAATCCTAAGTTGATATACTGAAATTTGCGGTTGACAACTCTTTGTAAGTTTACAGGGGAAAATTGAATATTTTAGGTTGAGATATGATTAACTAAAATATTTTTCTCATTTAATCCTTACTAATATGTTACGTAAATTGATTGACTACAAAAAACTGGATCACACTTTGGCCGCCCTCTTGATAGAAAGTTATCCAGATGGATATGGAGATGACGATATTATCGTTTTTAAAAATCTGAAGGGTGAAACGGTAGAAGCTGTAGAATTAAGAACAACAGACACCATCTACTTGGTCAAAATAAGTAAAAGTCTTTCAGAATTTATCGCAAATTTTGACGAAACCATAGAAAAGGAGCTAGCATCTAAACCTAATAAAAGCTCTAAAGAAGAAGATTCAAGAGAATATAAGGGTGAGCTGGAAACTGATTTGGAATACGACGAAGACTTTGATTAAAATTTATTTGCTCTTAGTTAATCCATTTTCATTGGGTTCTACTTTTTCCTGAATGAAATTAGCGTATTGAAAGGTGAACTCTGCACCAAAAAACATAATGATACAGGTGTAGTAGACCCATAACAATATTAATACCACTGAAGATGCCCCTCCATAAACGGAAGTGGGGTCGCTTTGAGTAAAGTAATAGCCCAATAGATATTCCCCCACTAGGAATAAAGCCGTAGTAAGACCAGCACCCCAAAAAGTTGTCTTCCAGCGAATGTGAACATCCGGAAGTAATCTAAAAAGAGCGGCAAAAAGGCCTGTAATGACCAGAAAAGGCAGTAAAAGACTAAAAAAATTGGCAATAACAACAGCAATATCCGGTGCAAAGCTGGATATGTAGGTACTTAAGGTTTTAAGAAAAACGGAAAGTACAAGGGATATTAAAAAAAGAAATCCTAGGACCAAAACCATCCCAAAGGAAATCATTCTATCCAAAAACATTTGTATCCACACTTTCTTTTTGGACTCTACCCCCCAAATGTCGTTCATAGCCATTTTTAATCTTACAAAAACCCCCGTTGCACCAAATAGAAGCATTCCTACCCCCAGGATAACTGTAATAGTAGAACCTTCACTTACAGAAGCATTGGCAATCATTCCCTCAATGGCCTCGGAAACCCCTTCGCCTATAAGACCGCCAATTTTATCCACTATTTTACCTTTTACAGCTTCAACCCCATAAATGGAGCCAGCAATCCATGCTACCATCATTAATAAAGATGGTAGTGAAAACAGGGCATAGTAAGCTACAACGGCACTTTTGCCAAATGGGTCATTATCTACCCAGGCCAATGCCGTTTTTTTAACGAGTATAAAAAATGTCTTAAGTCTGCTTACTATCATAAATATCGTTCTCGCAAAATATTTCTGTGATGTCTTTGATGACCACAAATGGCAAAACCAACAGATGCTACAGACCAAGGCAAACTGCTAGCAGTACCTGTTCTTAAGAGAGTTTCCTCGTCTAGATGGGAAAAAAGGGTAATAGTAGCTTTTCTAACAGTTGTGTATTCCTCTATGATACTTTGTTTATTTCTAGATACTGCATTTGAAAAGGGAACATAATCATCCTGTTCAAAACCTGGCAATGGCGTTTGGTCTCCTCTAGAAAACCGCAAGGCCCTATATTGAAAGACTCTTTCAGAATCAATAATATGTAAAAGTACTTCTGCAATGATCCATTTGTCCGGCCCGTACCTGAATCCCATCTTTTCTTCAGGTATGCTATTGATAAATTGAGGAAAGTTCTGAAGTTGATTTTTCATTGTTTCCAATAATTCTTCATCCTTGAGGGTATCAATATACTTTTTATAGAAAGGATAAGGTTCCGAAAATTGCAATTCCGATGGTTTCATAAAATCTAAGCTAAAAAAAATCCCGAACGGTCATGTTCGGGATTAAGTTAATAAAGAACGTTATTGTTATTAGAGTTCATTAAAAATGGTATGCATTAAGCGTTTTTTGTCATTAATGCTTTCCTCCAATGAAATCATGGTCTCTGTTCTGCTTATACCATCAATATCATCGATTTTAAAGATGATGTTTTTGGCATGATTGGTATCTTTTGCCCTTATTTTACAGAAAATATTGAATTTACCGGTGGTGATATGCGCTACGGTAACGTTCGGTATTTCCTCTAGTCTTTCAAGAACAAATTTGGTCTGGTGGGTTTTCTCCAAGAAAATTCCAACATAGGCTATAAACGCATAACCTAGCTTTACATAATCAAGGGTTAGGGACGACCCCCTAATAATCCCAGCCTCTTCCATTTTTTTAACTCGTACGTGAACGGTACCAGCTGAAATTAAAAGTTTTTTTGCAATGTCCGTAAAAGGAGTTCTGGTGTTGTCAATTAACATATCCAGAATCTGGTGATCAATTTCGTCTAATTTTACTTTTCCCATAATGGTTAGAATTTCAGCAAAAATAAAAAATTATAAAATAAAATGCACTAAAACTTTGTTTTTTATAATAAAAACGTAACGAAAACGATTTTTTAAGATAAATTTTAAAAACTGGAAGAAATATCAGGATAATAAATTTGGCTTTTAAGGGCTTGTAAATCACTCGTTACTGCGCAATCATAAGTAGCATGAAAATAAAATTTCCTTAAATCAATTTCTTCTTGCAGTTCAGGTACAAATTCTATTTTACCATCAATTAATGTTTCCTTAAAGTGAAAGGCACAGGAATTTGGCGTATTTTTTTTCCCTGTCAAACTTTGTACATTTTTCAATAAAAGATCTAAAAATAGTTTTTGGTTTTCAGGAATCTGCTGATAAGATTCCAAGTCAAATTGATTTACTTTATTTTCAGAAATTACCGCAACCCCTTTTAAAAGTGCTTGAAATATATACCATCTGGTTTCTTCCCTTTCGTAATCATTAGGATAGTGACCAGATTCGAATAAAATGGTTGGAGTATTCATCATTTGAAAAGTATCGCCCACACAATTAGCATTAAAACTATCATCATACCTACCAACTTGGTCAGGTATTAACTTCTGTAATGTATCGTTCATGGCAACAATAAGCTTCATACTTATTGCGCGGGAAGGCGAAATACTCCTTTCTTCATTATATGCTGGCGCTAAAAAAGAAACTGTGGCCGGTTTTGGAGTGGTTCCCACATTAAAAATGGTTCTTTGATCATGTAGATTGAAGCAAAAATCCGGAGAAAACCCTTCATACACTTTTCTTAGTACAATGCTCTCCGGTTGTGTACGGTTTTGAGCATCCCTATTCAAATCCACTTCATTTGCATTCACCCTGGTGTAGGCATCTGCCCCATCCGGGTTTAACATGGGAATAATTTTTATAGTACAATTTTCTAGAATCTGCCGAGATGACTCTGCATCAGTTCTTAGAAAATTAATAAAATCGAATACGGCTTTTGTGGTGGTAGATTCGTTCCCATGCATTTGGGACCACATTAGAATTTTGGTTTTTCCTGTACCCAAGGTAATGGTATGGATCTTTTTTTGCCGCACAGACAAACCCACCTCCTTAATTTCAAACTCTTGTTTTATAGATTCAAGATACTTGGCAACCATCTCGTGGGAAAGGTACCTTCCGTAAACCGATTTCTCTTTTATTTCTTCGTAGCTGGTCAAGGGTAAAATCATGCTCATTTTTTATAGGAGCACAAAAATAAGATTTAGATAATTTACAATTGTAACAAGTTAGTTTCTAGATTTTATTCTTCAGGAATGGTTAAATAATTAAATATTTTACAATTGTATACATTTTAAAACAAAAAATATTTAGAAGTCGTATAATTAATTTAAAAAACACAATATCAATACTTTAAACAAAAAATTATCAATATTAACTTGAAACAATAAAGAGGTAAAAACTGGGCTTATAGAATTATTTGTAATTTTGCGTCAATGAAAATGGCATAACATTAATTACATTGGTAAACACAAGTGAATTCATAGAAAGGCTCGAGATACTATTGACGTATTATGACCTAAGCGCTTCTGCTTTCGCAGATAAAGTAGATGTACAACGCTCCAGTATTTCACATTTGCTTTCAGGCAGAAACAAGCCAAGTTTAGAATTTGTTCTAAAGGTTATAAAGGCATTTCCTGAAGTTAATCTGTATTGGCTCCTTAATGGTAAAGGGTCATTTCCGCAAAATGAAAAATTAATGGATAAAACCTCTCCTCCTTCTTTTGAACAGGAAAAAATCCAACCAAAAGAAGTGCCCTCGGATTTATCCACAAAACAAAAGAAGATAGAAAGGATTGTTCTGTTTTACTCCGATGGTAGCTTTGAGTCCTTTGACCCTAGTTAATTTAAATTAATCCATACAAAAGTTACACGGAACCTATCTTTTTATGTTTTCAATTTTAAACATGAAGCTCATTTAGAATTTGGTTATTTTTGCTCTGATGATACTACGAAGCATATTTATCGCAGTCCTTTTGCTAATGATAACCTCGTGTTACCAACCAGAACGTAATTGCAAGGATTTTAAGAACGGTACGTTTACATTTACGAGCACTATTGACGGTGAAGAACAGACTACCACTTTTGTTAGGAATGGGGACTTAGAAGTGGATTATTTTGAGGGTAAGGCGGACTCGGCCTCCATAAGATGGATAAATGATTGTGAATACATTGTTAAAAAATTAAATCCCCAGAGCCGAGCTGAAGAAAAATCAATTCACATGAAGATTCTTTCCACTACGGAGGACTCCTATACCTTTGAATATAATATTGTTGGAGAGAGCCAAAAATCTAGAGGCACAGCGTTTAAAAAGGAATAGCTATTCTTTGTTTTACCAATAGATTTTCTGATTATTACTTCTTAGCTATAAAAAAAACCGCCCTTTTATTAAAAAGAAAATACTTATTTATTTTCCACGAGCATTTGTTTAAAGCCAGAAAACCCATGAACCACGGTTGAGATTTAATTAGGTCTACTAAAAGCCGCTTCAGGATTTTGCGATTTATGCTCCCTAAATAAACGCTGTTGTTGCTTTACTGTTAATGTACTGCCATCAGGACTCCATCCTGGAGGTCCAAATATGTACATAAGTTTGTGCGAGAATTTTTTGGCTTTTTTTACATCGGCCCAAATATCCTTGAACTCATGGGTCAATATAACTATAGGATTATAGGAGTTTGGGGCATGGATGACACCAAATTTCACTTCTATATCGTCATCCAACTCTTTCCAAGTTCCAAATATCTTATCGAAAATATTTAAAAACCCCCCGTGGTTCTTATCCAAGTACTCCACATTCTGGCTATGGTGCACCTGGTGCATGGTATGCGTATTAAAAATCTTTTCGATCCACCCCATTTTTGGCACGTATTGGGAATGTAATTGAAACTGCCATAAGGATTCTATTGCCAAACACACTATTACCATTTCTACGGGAAAACCAATGGCAGGCATCCACATATAGAAAAATGGCTTATAAAGAAGCGTAAACCAACCGTTTCTCACTGCTGTGCCCAAGTTAAAATTGTCCGAAGAGTGGTGCACAATATGTGCCGCCCACAAAATTCTAATTTCATGATTGGCCCGGTGGAACCAATAATAGGTAAAATCATCTGCCAATTGACAAAGCAACCAAACATACCAGGCGTACCCAAAAGATTTATACCCCATGATGTTGGTACGAACACCATCAACTATAGGATTGAACAGTTCATACGTAAATTCAAATACGACAATTAAAACGGTTACCTTAAGCAAAGGCCCTAAAATAGCGGAACCGATACCCATTGCACCACTGGCCATTAAATCTTTCCAAACATAAAGCTCATCATGACCATGTGTCTTACTATAGGTCAATTCTAAAAGTATAAAGGCGATAAAACATGGAACGCCGTAAACCAGGGGGTTTGTAAAATCCATTTAATTAGTGTTTCGGAGGGCTAAGATAATGATATTAAAGACTTATTGGTAAAAACTGCAGGGGTTAGCTCGATAATAAGATAGGTTTTATCGATAGGTGCTACAGAATATACTATTTCTCTTTTGACTTAAGAATTTCATTCTGTTCTTGCATCAACTTCTCTAAATTGGAAAGTATCTCAATGTTTTTTGGAGTTACAACTTCCTTGTTTTCAGGGTCTTCGGATTTTGACTTAAATCGATTAATGCCTTTTACCACCACAAAAATAGTGAATGCTATTATCAAAAAATCTATTAAGACTTCGAACATTTCGCCATAGCCAAGTGCTACCTCTTCTACTCCTTCGGAAGCTTCCCTTAGAACATATTTTCTATTAGAAAGTTGAACGTCATCCGTCAGCAAAGATAAAGGCGGCATAATAATCTTCTTCACCAAAGTGTTGATGACTTCATTGAAGGCCGTACCTATTATGATACCAATGGCCATGTCTATCATGTTGCCTTTGATGGCAAAATCTTTAAACTCCTGATAAAAATTCCTCATGAATTAATCGAATAAAGTGCCTTGGGGCTTATCGTCCCCATCCTCTTTCTTGTCATTTCCAATATTCTCTTCATCAATCACCTCAATTTCCTCGGTCTTTGGCGGTTCTGGATGTTCATAAGGTAAGGGCTCCAAAGGATTGATTTCCAATACTTTTTCTTTGGTGAGCTGGTTGCCCATAGCGGTAATGCCCTTGATGGAAATGAATTCTTCCAAATCTACCTCCCAATTGTCCTTTCTGTCCTGGCCACGCTTTTTAGCAAACACCACTTCCACCACCGGTCTAAAATCTGTTGAAAAAACCTCCAATCTTGATTTTGGATGGTCCGTTAACACATTCTCTTCCTTGTCAGGATTGTCGATCAAAAAGCGTTTGACATAGAATAATTCTTTTTCCCCTTCCCAGTAGACCAGCGATAATGGCTTTTTAGGATTCCACTTTTCAAGGACGATAATATCATCTTCAAAATGTAAGGTAAGTTCAGGTATTACCGTTTTCACCTGTCCGGTCTGGGTAACGATCAACAACCTATCCTCACTGGTAAACTCGCCTAAAAACTCACCTCTATCATCTATATTCAAGCGTTGTACCGTCTCGTCAAACCAGAGTTTTCGAGGTTTTAAGGTTGAAAGCCCTTTTTCCTTTAGCTCTACCCGCTTTACGGAATATTTGGTGACGATGTTGCCCTTGCTACTTCGGCCTTTGATGCGTACATCGGCAAAATCCACATCCCATTTAAGCTTTTTAATGCTCCCTACATTGCGCAGGTTAATGGTCACTGTTTCTGCTTCCCCATTGGGGTTGGCAGAAAAATAGTAAACCGAAGTTCCAGGTTTTCCCTGGCCCATTTCATAAATCTTATCCCGGGTTACACTGGTTACGTTAAACCGCTTGATGTAGGTAGCACCACCTTTTCCATCGCGATAAATCATATTGTAGATAGTGCGCTTGTCCTTTTTCTTGAAGACGGCAACATGAACAATGCCTTTACCAACAAAGGTTTTAGAATCTACTTTAAAGACCATCATTTGCCCATCTCTTGTAAAAGCGATTATATCATCAATATCGCTACAGTCCGTAACATACTCATCTCGCCTTAAAGAGGTGCCTACAAAGCCCTCCTCCCTGTTAACGTACAGCTTTGTATTACGTATGACAACTTTCGTAGCCTCAATATCTTCGAAGAGTTTAATTTCTGATTTGCGCTCTCTTCCCGCCGCGTATTTTTCCTTTAGATTTTGAAAATAATCGATGGCGAATTCTACCAAATGCTCTAAATGGTGTTTTATTTCAGCAATCTTCTTTTCAAGATTATCGAGGTTTTCCTGAGCTTTATCAAGGTCGAATTTTGATATTCTCTTTATCCTGATTTCCGTCAATCTTACAATATCTTCTTCTGTAACGGCCCTTTTTAAATTCTTGGTAAATGGCTTTAATCCTTCATCTATCGCCTTGATAACGCCCTCCCAAGTTTCCTGCTCTTCAATGTCCCTATAAATACGGTTCTCTATGAATATTCGCTCCAAGGAAGCAAAATGCCATTGTTCTTCTAGTTCGCCCAGCTGTATCTCCAATTCTTGCTTTAGCAAATCAACCGTAGCATCCGTAGAACGACGTAACATTTCCGAGACCCCAATAAATAAAGGTTTATTGTCTTCAATAATACATGCCAAGGGCGAAATGGATGATTCGCAGGCCGTAAAAGCGTAGAGCGCATCAATGGTTTTATCAGGGGAGATCCCAGTTGGGAGATGTACTAAAATCTCTACATCAGCAGCTGTGTTATCCTCAATTTTTTTGATTTTAATCTTGCCCTTGTCATTGGCTTTTAAAATAGAATCAATTAAAGAAGAAGTGTTGGTTCCATAGGGTATCTCGCTTATTACCAGCGTATTCTTGCTGTGTTGGGAAATTTTTGCACGCACCCTTATTTTACCTCCCCTAAGCCCATCATTGTAATTGCTTACGTCTATAATTCCTGCGGTAGGAAAATCTGGAAAAAGCTTAAACCGTTTTCCTTGCAGATGCTTTATGGAGGCATCTATGAGCTCCACAAAGTTATGTGGCATAATTTTAGTGGAAAGCCCAACTGCTATACCTTCTGCACCTTGTGCCAATAACAATGGGAACTTAACCGGTAACTGAACAGGCTCTTTTTTTCGACCATCATAGGAGAGTTGCCATTCCGTAATTTTTGGACTAAAAACAACTTCTAAGGCAAACTTTGACAAACGCGCTTCAATATATCTCGAAGCAGCGGCACTATCTCCGGTTAGAATATTACCCCAGTTTCCCTGGGTGTCTATCAATAGGTCTTTTTGACCTATCTGTACCATGGCATCTGCAATACTGGCATCACCATGGGGGTGATATTGCATGGTGTGCCCTACCACATTGGCAACCTTATTGTACCTGCCATCATCCAACTCCCTTAAGGAGTGCATGATACGGCGCTGTACCGGCTTAAAACCATCTTCGATTGCCGGCACGGCACGCTCTAAGATTACGTAAGAAGCATAATCCAGGAACCAATCCTTATACATTCCCGTTACTCGGGTCAGCGCTTCCCCTTGGTCCTCTATATTTTCCGCAGAACTATGGTTGTTTTGTTCCTGCTCACCTCCCAAACCTTCTCCACCTTCATTGGATGGATTGTGCTCTTGGGAATCGTTCAAATCGTCATTTTCTTCCATTCAGAAAAATACGTATCTCTATAATTTATAATTGGTTTTCTTCAACTAGGTCGACCTCTACTTTAAGATTTTCAATAATGAATTCCTGACGGTCCGGAGTATTTTTACCCATGTAGAACCGGAGTAATTCTTCAATGGACATGGCCTTATCCAGCATTACTGGCTCTAAACGGATATCATCACCAATGAAGTGTTTGAATTCATCCGGAGAAATTTCACCCAATCCCTTAAATCGGGTGATTTCAGGTTTTCCCCGCAACTTATCTATAGCGTTTCTTCGTTCCTCGTCACTATAACAATAGATGGTTTCCTTTTTATTTCTTACCCTGAAAAGGGGAGTTTGTAAAATAAACAAATGACCTTCCTTGATCAATTCAGGAAAAAACTGTAGAAAAAACGTGATGAGAAGTAGGCGAATGTGCATTCCGTCTACATCGGCATCCGTGGCAATTACAATATTATTATAACGTAAATCTTCCATGGACTCCTCAATATTCAAGGCTGCCTGTAACAAATTGAATTCTTCGTTCTCGTAAACAATTTTTTTGCTCATCCCAAAAGAATTCAAGGGCTTACCACGCAGACTAAAGACTGCCTGGGTATTTACATTCCTTGATTTGGTTATGGAGCCGGAAGCGGAATCACCCTCAGTGATAAAGAGCGTACTATCCAAACGACGATCATCTTTCATATCACCCAGATGCACCCTGCAATCCCTCAGTTTTTTATTATGCAGATTTGCCTTCTTGGCCCGGTCGCGTGCCAGTTTTCTAATTCCTGAAAGTTCTTTACGCTCTTTTTCGGCCAAGATTATTTTACGTTGTAGTTTTTCAGCCGTTTCCGGATTTTTATGCAGGTAATTATCCAGGTATTTCCCAATAAAATCATTAATGTAGGTTCTTACAGTAGGTAAATCTCCGCCCATATCCGTAGAACCCAATTTTGTTTTGGTCTGACTTTCAAAAACAGGTTCCATAACCTTGATGGAAATAGCACTGATGATGGATTTTCTAATATCGGAAGCATCGTAGTTCTTACCATAAAAATCCCTCACCGTTTTTACAATGGCCTCCCTAAACGCCGCTTGGTGGGTACCTCCTTGTGTGGTGTGCTGGCCATTAACAAAGGAGTGGTATTCTTCACTATATTGCGTTTTGCTATGGGTCATGGCCACCTCAATATCATTCCCTTTTAAATGAATGACCGGGTACAGAAGGTTTTCTGCATTGTTATTGTCTTCCAGCAAATCTTTAAGTCCGTTTTCAGAGTAGAATTTTTCGCCGTTAAAAACAATGGTCAGTCCCGGATTGAGATAAACGTAGTTTTTGAGCATTCGCTCAATATACTCGTTGCGATATTTGTATTTTTTAAAGATGGTTTCATCTGGAATAAAGGTAACCTTGGTACCTCTTCTTCGGGTGGTTTCTTCCAGAAATTCTTCATTGGTGAGCTCACCGATTTCAAACTCTGCCGCCTTTGATTTTCCATCCCTGGTGCTCTCCACCCTAAAATAACTGGACAAGGCATTGACCGCTTTAGTACCCACGCCATTTAGTCCCACCGATTTTTTAAAGGCCCTGGTGTCATATTTACCCCCAGTATTCATTTTGGAGACAACATCAACAACTTTTCCCAAAGGAATACCCCTACCATAATCACGCACAATGACCCTGTTGCCCTGTACGGAAATCTCAATAGTCTTACCAGCACCCATTACAAACTCATCAATACAGTTGTCAATAGTCTCTTTTAAAAGGATATAGATACCGTCATCTGCGGAAGAACCATCACCTAACTTTCCAATATACATACCTGGACGGAGCCTAATATGCTCTTTCCAGTCTAACGATCTTATATTGTCTTCGGTATATTGTGAGTTGTCGGACATAATGCGGGGTTTGGGTCAATACTACCGCTAAAGATAATACGACTATTAAAAAGATAAAACCCTAAACCGTTAAAGTAATTAACAATAAAAAAAGCGTCTTTGTTGATATAATCGGTATTTCAAAGCTCCTTTTGCGACCAAAAATGATTGTATTAAAGCAATTTTTTGACTGGATTTTAATTGAATAAGTTCCTATCTTTTATCCATATTTAGAAAAAGAAAATGGAATTTATAGATTACTATAAAATATTAGAAATTGCCGAAAATGCCTCAGAGGCCGAAATAAAAAAGGCTTATAGAAAACTGGCCCGCAAATACCATCCGGATCTAAATCCCGATAACAAGGAAGCGCAACAAAAATTTCAACAGATCAATGAGGCAAACGAAGTCCTAAGCGACCCTGAGAAACGAAAAAAATACGATAAATACGGTAAGGACTGGCAACATGCCGATGCCTTTGAGGAGGCTAAAAGAAATCAAAGTGGTGCAGGAGGTTATGCCGGGGGAGGCCCTTTTGAAGACCAACAATATTCTGAAAGTGATTTTTCGGATTTCTTTGAATCTATGTTTGGCGGTAGCGGTTATAGTAGAACTAGTGGTAGAAACAGGTATCAGTTTAAAGGTCAGGATTATAACGCCACGCTTCGGCTTAATTTAACAGATATTCTATCGACTCAAAAACAAACAATTGATCTTGGGTCAAAGAAAATAAGAATTACTATTCCGGCAGGAGTAGAAGATGGTCAAACTATAAAGATAAAGGGTTATGGTGGCGAAGGTAGCAATGGAGGTCCAAAGGGTCATTTGTACCTTACTTTTGAAGTTATAAACAATACACAATTTCAAAGAGTGGGTAACGATTTATACAAAACAGAAGAAATTAGTTTGTACAAGGCCTTGCTGGGAGGCGAATTGGAAATAAGTACGTTGACCGGAAAGGTGAAACTCAAAATTAAGCCTGAAACCCAAAATGATTACAAAATCAAACTTAGCGGCAAGGGTATGCCCAAATATAAAAAAGAGGGTGAATTTGGTGATTTGTATGTGACCTACAAAGTAAAAATGCCCCAAAATTTAAGTGAAAGAGAAAAAGAACTTTTTCAAGAATTATCCAAAATCAGAAAATAATGGATTCAGAAAAATATATTTTAGTCAGACACTACTGCGAAAAGACAAACATACCCCATTCATTTATTGACTCTTTGTGGGAATACGGCCTAATTGATTGCAAACCAATTGAAACTGAGGTTTACCTGTTTACAGATGACATTCCCCATATAGAAAAACTAAATAGGTTGCATCACGAATTAGGAATTAACCTTGAGGGCATAGATGCCATCACCCATATGATGCAACGAATGCAGCAAATGGAAAAAGAGTTAAAAAATTTGAGAAACAGGCTTAGAATTTATGAATGACCAGAAAGTTAGACATTAAAACGAAAGTGCATTACATCACCGTCCTTAACAATATACTCCTTACCTTCTACTCGCATTTTACCTGCTTCTTTAACCTTGGCCTCACTTCCTAAAGCCACATAGTCATTATAAGCAATGACTTCGGCACGTATAAAACCCTTCTCAAAATCTGTATGGATAACTCCGGCCGCCTGTGGTGCCGTAGCACCAACGGGAATGGTCCATGCCCTAACTTCCTTCTCACCGGCTGTAAAATAGGTTTCCAGGTCAAGTAATTTGTACGCCCCTCGTATTAATTTTGCTGAACCCGGCTCTTCCAGTCCCAAATCCTCCAAAAACATTTGGCGCTCTTCGTAGGATTCCAGTTCCGTAATGTCGGCTTCCGTACCTACGGCCAAGACCACTACTTCCGCATTTTCGTTCGCTACCGCCTTTTTCACTTCTTCAACGTATGCATTTCCAGTAGCGGCAGCACCCTCGTCCACATTACAAACATACATGACCGGCTTGTCCGTAATAAACTGTAACGGCTTCACATATTCTAAACGCAGTTCCTTTTCAATAGCAACGGCCCTGACCGAAACACCGCTCTCCAAGGCTTCTTTCAGCTTTAATAAGACGGATTCCTCTTTCTGAGCTTCCTTATTGCCAGTCTTTGCAGCGCGTTTTACCTTATCTAGCTTTTTTTCTACGGTCTCCAAATCTTTCAATTGAAGCTCCATATCTATGGTTTCCTTATCTCTAATGGGGTTTACAGAACCATCAACATGCACAATATTATCATTATCAAAGCAGCGCAATACATGAATAATGGCATCAGTTTCCCTAATATTTCCTAAAAACTGGTTTCCCAATCCTTCACCTTTACTGGCTCCTTTTACCAAACCGGCGATATCAACGATTTCTACCGTTGCGGGAATTACCCTTTCCGGGTTCACCAAAGATTCCAATTTCTCCAAACGGGCATCTGGTACATTTACCACGCCTATGTTCGGTTCTATAGTACAAAAGGGGAAGTTGGCGCTCTGTGCCTTTGCATTGGAAAGGCAATTAAAAAGGGTTGATTTGCCCACATTTGGCAATCCTACGATACCTGCTTTCATAACGGTGTATTAGGGATGTTTTTTAATTCGGGCGCAAAGATAGTGTTTAAAAAATTTAAAATCTCAATGCTTTGTTTTAACACTATTATTACTTTGGTTAAAGAACTCCTAACATTAAAACTATGAGAACACAGCTATTTTTAACCATTTGTGCATTGCTTTTAACCTCTTTTGGCTTTGCTCAAAATACGATTACCGGAACGGTAACCGACTCCGAGGGCGAACCACTGCCTGGGGTAAACATTTTAGAAAAGGGCTCCACAAACGGGACCGTCACCGATTTTGATGGAAATTATTCTTTAGAAATTGACGGTGATGCCATTTTGGTTTTCAGTTATATTGGATTTAATACCGAAGAATTAAGTACGGAAGGTAAAACCGTTATCAACCTAAGCATGTCCGAAGGCGTTTTGTTGGACGAAGTAATGCTAGTTGGTTCCAGAAGCCCTAAACGAACTTCTACCGATACGGCGGTACCAGTGGATGTCATCGATATTGCCGAGGTAGCTACACAGAGCGGTAAAATTGAGGTGAACGAGCTATTGCAATATGCCGCTCCTTCCTTTAACGCCAATAAACAGTCCGGGTCAGATGGGGCGGACCATATCACCCCTGCTACCCTAAGAGGACTTGGGCCCGATCAAACCTTGGTACTGGTCAACGGGAAAAGAAGACACCAATCATCCTTGATAAATATTTTTGGAACCAAAGGACGTGGTAATACAGGTACTGATTTAAATACCATCCCCGTAGCGGCCATTAAGCGAATTGAAATTCTTAGGGATGGGGCAGCAGCTCAGTACGGTTCCGATGCCATTGCCGGGGTCATCAATATTGTTTTAAAGGACAAGACCGATGGCGTTAGCGGAAATATTAGCTACGGAGCCTATAATGCCAATACTCAGGGCGATTTTCCAGATGGCTTTCCTAATACCGAAGGCAATAGACTGGATACCGACGTTGACGGTAACCAGATAGGTGATGACCAGAATTTTGACGGTGGCTCGGTAAAGGCAGCTATCAATTACGGTGCGGGATTAGGTGAAAACGGCTATCTTAATTTCACTACCGAATACATCAATAAAAACAAAACCTTACGCCCGGGATTCGATTTCAGAAGAGGTTTTGGGGAAGCTGCTATTCAAGGATTCAATTTTATGGTCAACGGGGCTTATTCCGTATCCGATAATACGGAAATCTATGCCTTCGGTGGTAGAAATTTTAGAGATACGGACGCTTATGCCTTCACCCGAAACGGCGGCGAACGTGTGGTTAAGGCCATTTATCCAGATGGATTCAACCCACGTATTACTTCCAATATCATAGACAACTCTATTTCTGCCGGTTTAAGAACAGAACTTGATAATGGTTGGAAATTAGATGTTAGTAACACCTACGGAAAGAACAACTTTCATTATTATATCAAAGGAACCTTAAATGCTTCCTTGGAAGAAGCCTCGCCAACCGATTTCGATGCGGGTGGACATAGCTTGAGCCAAAATACCGTAAATCTAGATTTCTCTAAATATTACGATGACGTTATGGAGGGAATGAACCTTGCTTTTGGTGCCGAGTATCGCACCGAAAACTTTATCATTTTTTCTGGGGAACCTGGTTCGTATGGAACCTTTGATGAAAACGGAATTATAATCACGGATCCCGCCAATCAAACCCAGCCAACAATTCTAATTGATGGCGAAGAAGTACCAAGACCAGGAGGTTCTCAAGGCTTCCCGGGATATGGACCGGCAAACGAGGTAGACCGAAGCAGAAGTAATTTTTCATTATATGCCGATGGTGAATTTGACCTAAGCGAGGCATTTTTGCTGAGCGCCGCGGCAAGGTTTGAAAATTATAGCGATTTTGGCAGTACCCTTAACGGTAAATTGGCCGCTAGGTTAAAGGCTTCGGAGAATATAAACATTAGAGGTTCTGTCAGCACAGGATTTAGAGCTCCTTCCCTAGCCCAGATTTATTATAATTTGCGGTTCACCAATTTTATTGGGGGCGATGCCATTGACCAGTTGTTGAGCCCAAATAACAGTCCCGTCACGGCCTCTTTTGGAATCGACCAGCTAAACGAGGAAAAAGCCGTGAATGCCGGTTTAGGTTTTACAGGAACTTTCGGAAACTTCACCGCGACAGTGGATGGTTACTACATCAACGTAAAAGACCGTATCGTACTCACAGGAAACTTTGGCACCACAGCTATTCCCGGAGTATCGGCGGCACAATTTTTCGTAAACGGGGTCGATACCGAAACTACAGGTCTCGACATCGTTCTCTCGTGGAGAAAGCCATTGGAAAACGGAAGCTTGTCGGCCACTTTCACTGGTAACTTAAACAATATGGATATTACGAGTGTCAACAACCGCAATTTAGATGCTGAAACATTTTTTGGAGAAAGGGACAAGGCTTTCTTGTTGGCTTCTGCACCTGAAAGTAAATTGGCGCTCAATTTAAATTACTCCCACAATAAGTTTGATGCAGGCCTTGCCTTTACAAGATTTAGCAGCATTGAGCTTCTGGATTTTCAGATGTTGGAACCTACTGCTGATTACGGAAGCCTAGCCAATAAAATTGCTGCTGCCACGGACAGCTATACACCTAAAGTGGTCACTGATTTAGTTTTAGGCTATCAAATTTACGAAGATGTAAAACTTCAAATTGGGGCCAATAACTTATTCAATGAATATCCAAGTCCGCAAGATGACTGGGTAGAAGGCGGTGGTGTTTGGGATGCCGTTCAAATGGGTTTTGGCGGAGCCTATTACTATACACAATTGGCATTTTCCTTTTAATTAATGAAACCTATAGCCATAAAAAAACCGGACAATTGTCCGGTTTTTTACTTTTTGTGTTTTTACATTTTAGCCTTCCGGGTGCATAAATGCTTGCTTAGCTAAAAGGGTTTCTTCGCTTTCTTCATGATCCTCGTCAGGAACACAACAATCTACAGGACATACTGCCGCACATTGTGGTTCTTCATGAAAGCCCATACATTCGGTACATTTGTCCGGTGAAATATAATAAAACTCGTCGCTTATAGGCTCTTGGGCCTCTTCTGCATTTACAGCCTTACCGCTAGGCAAAACAACATCCCCCTCTAAAGAGGTTCCGTCTGCATAACGCCATTCATCGGCACCTTCATAAATTGCTGTATTAGGGCATTCTGGTTCACAAGCCCCACAATTTATACATTCATCGGTAATTATTATAGCCATAGTAATTTACTTGTTCTGGTTAAATTCAGCATCCCATTTAAATCAGGTATGCTTACTTTTGCAATCATTTAAAAAACAAAGGTACAGTCTAGTCCTAATTATAGCAAATATATGAACGAGCATCCTAAAACATTTATTGCTTTCGTTAAACTTGGAACGTTTTTACGAGAATTTTGTAATTCACTACAAAATGAGGACGAATGGTCAGTAAAACTAAATGAAGCCATTGAGCTAAGTAAACATAAGAATGGTTGGTTTACTAGAGAAAACGTGATGTTCGCCCTAGAAAATTGGGGAGAGCTACTTACCGAAAATAATTTACAAGCTTGGCTATCCAAATATTCCCTATCCGAAAACCGACCAAAGACTGTCGCCTTGATTTTAGCCGGAAATATACCTTTAGTAGGATTTCATGATTTTTTATGTGTTCTCTTGACCGGGAATAAAGTATTGGCAAAACTTTCCAGTAATGACGAGGCACTTATTAAATTCATAACATCGTATCTTACCTTCTTAGAGCCAATTTTTAAGGATTTAATTGTGTTTGAAAAAGAGCAGCTTAAAGAATTTGATGCTGTGATTGCCACGGGAAGTAACAACACTTCCCGCTATTTTGAACATTATTTCGGTAAAGGACCACATATTATTAGAAAAAACAGAAGTTCGGTTGCCATTATTTCTGGAAAGGAATCACCCGAAGCCCTAAAGGCCTTAGGAGAGGATATATTTAGATATTTTGGATTAGGCTGCCGCAGTGTGTCTAAGATTTTCGTACCAAGGAATTATGATTTTGACCTATTTTTTAAGTCCATCTATGATTTTAATTCCCTTATTGAGCAGAATAAATATGCCAACAACTACGATTATAATAAGGCCGTCTATCTTATGAGCGAATTTAAAATTTTAGATAATGGCTTTCTTATTCTAAAAGAAGATGAAGGTTACTCCTCTCCCATCGCTTCCCTTTTTTACGAGTTTTATGATGAACCGGAAGAATTAAAAAACAGATTAGCTGCGGATAAAGAGCAATTACAGTGTGTTGTATCTCATGGTTTTATGGAAGATGAAGTAGCCTTTGGCCAAACTCAAAAACCTAGTTTAACAGATTATGCAGATAATATAGATACTGTTGACTTCCTGTTGAGAACCTAAGTTTATTTTTTTCCTTCCCATATGGAAAATTGCATTTAATTCAAGACCTTTAACGTCCTATTTTCAAAAATGCTGTTTAGACGTTTGCAATGGTCATTTTTGAATAAACAACAACTAAAATCAACACCCAATGAAAAAACATAATTTTAGTGCAGGCCCATGTATTTTACCGCAAGAAGTACTTCTTAAGGCTTCTGAAGCCGTAATGGACTTTAACGGATCCGGTCTTTCGCTAATAGAAATTTCTCATCGTAGCAAAGATTTTGTAGAAGTGATGGAGAATGCCAGAAGCCTTGCCCTGGAAATTCTTGGTTTGGAAAATAAAGGTTACAAGGCCTTATTTCTTCAAGGAGGTGCAAGTATGCAGTTTTTAATGACGGCCTACAACCTTTTGGACAAAAAATCGGGATATTTAAACACAGGTACATGGAGCTCCAAGGCTATAAAAGAAGCCAAACTTTTTGGGGATGTTGTAGAAGTAGGCTCTTCCAAGGACGAGAATTTCAACTATATCCCAAAAGGATATTCAGTTCCAGAAGGTTTGGATTATCTTCACCTCACTAGCAACAATACTATTTTTGGCACGCAGATAAAGAAGTTTCCAAAAACCGATGCTCCTTTGGTATGCGATATGAGTTCCGATATTTTCTCAAGACAATTGGATTTTTCTCAGTTCGATTTAATCTACGCGGGTGCACAAAAGAACATGGGACCCGCAGGTGCAACCTTAGTGGTGATTAAAGAAGATATTTTAGGAAAGGTTAACCGTCAAATTCCATCCATGTTGGATTATGCGGTTCATATTTCAAAGGATAGTATGTTCAATACACCACCGGTTTTTGCAGTGTATACCTCCATGCTTACTTTAGAGTGGCTTAAATCTAAGGGCGGAATTTCTGCCATTGAAGAAGTTAATGAAAAGAAGTCGCAATTGGTATATTCAGAAATTGACCTGAATCCCTTGTTTGAAGGTTTTGCGAAGAAAGAAGACCGCTCTCATATGAATGCAACTTTTAACTTGGTAGACGACCGATTAAAAGAGACTTTTGATACAATGGTGAAGGAAGCCGGAATCAATGGAATTAACGGTCACCGTTCCGTAGGAGGATACAGGGCATCTATGTACAACGCCTTAAGCCTTGAGAGTGTGGGTATTCTGGTAGATGTCATGAGCGAGTTGGAAAGAAAAGGATAAACTTAAAGTTTTACTTAAAGAGTTGTACTCAATTAATTAAAAACCAACAATATGAAGGTTTTAGCTAATGACGGAATTGCCCAAGCTGGGATTGATAAGCTGGAGAAATCAGGATTTGAAGTACTGGTTACCAGGGTAGCCCAAGAGCAACTTCAAAATTATATAAACGAAAATGATGTTGAGGCACTTTTGGTTCGCAGTGCCACCAAAGTAAGGAAGGAACTTATTGATGCCTGTCCCAATTTAAAATTGATTGGTCGTGGCGGTGTTGGTATGGACAATATTGATGTAGACTATGCAAAAAACAAAGGTTTACACGTAATCAATACGCCTGCAGCTTCCTCCGGGTCTGTTGCGGAATTGGTTTTTGCCCATTTGTACGGCGGGGTTCGTTTCCTTTATGACGCCAATAGAAATATGCCTTTGGATGGGGACAGTAAATTCAACGAACTCAAAAAATCCTATGCCCGCGGAAGCGAACTCAGAGGTAAGACCTTAGGTATTATCGGATTTGGCAGAATTGGTCAGGCAACTGCAAAATTAGCCATAGGGGTAGGTATGAAAGTGGAGTTTTATGATCCCGTTATCACTGAAGCCAATTTAGAATTGGATTTCTTTGATGGACAATCCGTTTCATTTCATCTAACTTCCAAAACCAAGGAAGAAGTTATTTCTTCATCAGATTTTATTTCCCTGCACGTACCCTCACAAAAAGCGTATGTCATTGGAAAAAGTGAATTTAACTTGATGAAAGATGGTGTTGGTATAGTCAATGCCGCAAGGGGAGGTATTTTGGACGAAGTAGCACTTGTTGATGCTCTAGAGAGTGGAAAAGTGGCCTTTGCAGGATTGGATGTATTTGAATCAGAGCCCTCACCGGAAATAAGAATACTAATGCACCCAAATATATCCTTAACCCCCCATATTGGTGCGGCTACGGGAGAAGCGCAAAAAAGAATTGCGGTAGAATTGGCAGAACAAATCATAACTTTAATGAAATAAGGTGCTGAGCCCTTTCACACCGTACTACTATCACAAAAAAGTACCTGTAAAAAGGTACTTTTTTTGTACCTTGTAAACTCATTAATTATAAAACTAAACACATGTCTGGATTATTAGACTTACTTAACAGCCCTATGGGCAAACAACTCATTAATGGTGCCGCCTCACAAACTGGCCAATCTACCGATCAAACAGGTAGCGTTTTAAGTATGGCCCTACCTTTGTTAATGGGTGCCATGAAAAAAAATGCCTCTTCCCCAGAGGGCGCACAAGGACTTATGAATGCCCTTTCCGGTAAACATGACGGAAGTATTCTTAATGATTTGGGCGGACTTTTTGGTGGTGGAGTGGATGATTCCGTGATGAACGACGGAGCCGGAATTTTAGGTCATGTTCTTGGAGGAAAACAATCACAGGTAGAGTCTGCCTTAAGTGCAAAATCTGGTATGGATGCGGGTTCTGTAGGAACCATTTTAAAAATGGCCGCACCTTTGTTAATGGGATATTTGGGAAGCCAGACCCGTCAACAAAACATAAGTGATTCCAATGGATTGGGTAATCTTTTAGGAGGCCTAATGGGAGGTGGAAACCAGCAACAATCCTTGATTGAGTCCTTTTTGGATTCAGATGGGGATGGTAGCATTCTTGATGATGTGGCTTCCATGGCTCTTGGAGGTAAAAAAGGAGGAATTGGCGGTCTTTTAGGGGGGCTATTCGGAAAATAAACTAGTTATTACTGTATATCAAAGGTCGTTTGTATCCAAACGGCCTTTTTTTGTACCTTAAATGGTATAAAAATTGCACAGAAATAGAAAAAAGAAAATGAAAAAGTGGTTGACATATTGTGGGGTAAGTATTTGCTTCTGTTTTTTGATGGTGTCTAGTTGCACTGGCAGCAAACAAGCAGTAGATATAACGGATAAGGAGAAAATGGCTTTTGATCAAACCAAAGGTGATACCATTTCCATTTCTAGTGATAGTTCGGAATACGAGATAATTATCATAGAACCGGGCTTTAACTTTTGGCTTCAAAGCATTGCCAGACCGGAAGGGTATTATTCTCAATCATTTTTGGAAAATAGAAACCAGATTTTTGTAATTAACTACAATCAAAGGGTGTTACAGCCCAATAGGTATTCCGCTGGGTTATATGAATGGCAGATTGATTATGACCCCAATATAGACTACGGATATGAGGTAAACTACAAACTCTATAATTATTTTATCTACTTCCAAAGAAAATACAATCAACGATTAGGGCCTTTTATACCACGGATTTGATTAGTATATTTGCCGCATTGAAAAGTTATGGAAAAACTTAAGAAACGCTGGGGTATTGACTCCAATTTTCAATTAGCAGTTGTATTTATTGTTTTTGCAATTACCGGCTCAACTGCTGCTAAACTGGCAGCTCCCCTTTGTGAGTTCATTGGTCTGCATAGGGAATCTACGGCGGGATGGCTATACTGGACCGCCAGAATATTACTTATTTTCCCTATTTATCAAGTACTTCTTGTATTTTTCGGTTGGTTGTTCGGTCAATTCAAATTCTTTTGGAATTTTGAGAAAAAAATGCTCAACCGCATGGGTTTAGGTTTTCTATTTAAATAGACTGCTCGCTAATAAGTTGCTTATTGGGTTTTGTTCCTTTTAAACCCATAAAATAGTTGTCCACAAAAGCTTTCTGGTATTTCATCATCACCTTGAAAACCTAAAGCGACCTTTCCACTTTCTTCGGGTATATAATTGGTTTTAAAAATATAGTCCCACAAGCTAAGGCTTATTCCAAAGTTGACCCCGTATCTATGATTTTCTGGTAAGGTATAGGCGTGATGATATAGGTGCATTACAGAATTATTAAATATGTACTTAAAGGGCCCCCAAGTAATTTTTATATTGGAATGATTTAGGTGCCCAATGGTTATTGCCATAAAATGAACTATATAGGCTTGCTCCGGTTCAAATCCGCCCAAAATCATAACCCCAAAGGTCTTTAGGGGTTTATAGAGAACATTTTCCATCCAATGAAATCGCATATGGGCCGCAAAACCCATTTCTTTTACACTGTGATGAATTTTATGAAACTGCCACAGTACATCATACCTGTGCAATAAAATGTGGGTAAACCACTGTACAAAATCCAATACCAAAAAGAAAACGATGAGTTGAACCCACATGGGCCAATTTCCCATATCTATGAGGGATAAACTTTCTATTGAAATACCAAACTCTAAAAATAACGTTTCCAGCAGTTTATAAAATCCACTAATGACGATAGCGAATAGAAAAAAATTGAAGAAAATATAAAAAGTATCCAACCAAAAATCTTTTCTAAAAATACGTTGCTCTTTTCTCCATGGAAATAAAATTTCCAGAATCCATACCGCTAATGATAGAAAGATAATTCCGTAAAAATAATTGGTGTACCAAGGCACCTCAAAAAGTATGGATTTCCAGGTCCAGTTTACCGTACCGTTGAAACCTTTTAAAAATGCTTCTATATACTTTTCCACGCCATTGAAATTACTATTCTTTTACTAAGTCGGTAAAACCAATCAATCCTTAAGTTGATACCACTCAATGTTGGTCAAATTTTCTCTCCTCCCCTTTTCTTTGGGGGGATAATTGGTAACCAAATAATCTATAATGATATCTTCATTCTTACCAAGATCCCATAAGTTTTGGGTCTCTTGCATCCATTTTATAGTTGTTTTCCAACGTTCTTTGGTCATTCTATTTTGTATGACCAGTTTTGATGAATGGCAATTGGTACAATTTTGAATGGTTTCTTGCATACCTGGTGCGTCTACAAATCCTGTGGCAACATGAATACCATTTTCAATTTTTACATATTCATCCCCATCCTTTTCCAGAATAGTTTCCACAGCACCTTTAGGGCTGTGGTTTTCATTATCAAAAAATTTGGGATTGATTAGCAAATATCCCAATAGAAGAGAAAATACGGCTACAATTATGACGGTAACCACCACCATACGAAACACTTTTTTAAATTCGTTTTTAAGCTTACTTCCGTTTTTCATTAGGTAAGTTTTACAGCAATTCTATGACATGCATTATTTAGATACCCCTTGGGGTTCCAGCCGGGTAATAACATAGGTTGCGATTTACCACGGGAGTCCGTAGCCCTTGCCCAAATTTCGTAATAACCTTTTTTGGGAAAACTTACTTCTGCGCTAAAATGTTGCCATGCCAACCTATTAACAGGTTTTTCAAGCGTACAGGATTGCCATGTGGAACCAAAATCTATAGAGTATTCCATTTTTGTTACCTCCAGTTCCCCTGCCCAAGCATGACCTTTGATTTGAAGTTTTTGGCCTTTCTTTAGGATAGCACCCGTTTTGGGACTTGTAATCAACGATTTTACAGGCATGGATTCTATGATGCACATATCTTCATCTGCCACTTTTTCTCCAGGAGCCACCGTTTCACAGGGAACACGATAAGAGGTACCCCCCATTTTAGGTCCGTCATGAACTTTATTACGAATGCTGATTTCTGTTAGCCATTTTCCGGAAACGGAAGCAGGCCAGCCACCAGCCACCAAACGAAGCGGGTAGCCATGAGCCAACGGGATATCTTGACCATTCATTTTAAAAGCTATTAGGGTTTCGTCCTGTAGGGCCTTTGCCATGGGTGCTCCTCTTGAAATAGGTTCTTTTTCAGGATTTCTACTTAGATGAATATCCGCTGCGTGGTAACCAATATAGACAGCATCATCCTTAATTCCAGCGTCCTCCAAAACATCGCGTAAACGAACACCCGTCCATTCCGCACAGGATACTGCACCAATGGTCCATTGATTACCCTTTGCGGGAGGATTAAATTCACTACGTCCATTACCTCCGCATTCGAGAGTTAATTGATATGTATGGGTATTGAACTTAGATTTGAGCTCCTTAAGGGTGTAGGACTTTTCTTTTTGAACTGATTCTCCGTTAATAGTCAATGTCCAACTATCCGTATCGATCTCCTCAGGAATCAAACCATTATTCCTTATGAACATTTTAGAACTTGGCGTCACCTTATCGTTCAACAAATGTGCCTGAGCCTCCATATTCCAAGGTTTATCATTTAAAACCACCATTTCCTTGTCTTTCCCGAACAATTTAAATGGGTCTGGGTCTTGAAGAGCGAGAGGAGCATATCCTCTGGGAATTTTTAATCCATAAACGATTTCTGTGCCTATCAACCCTGTTATGGTAGCTAGTGTGGTTCGTTCTATAAATTTTCTTCTGTTCATTAGGTATGGTTTGATAAGAACCAAAATTATCGATAATAAGATTAAAATTGAAGTGGGAATGGAGGCACACTTTAGAAATATTCTTCCTAAACCGAAAAAATTCCAAACTGAAAATTCCAAAAACTATAGAAAGTAATCCCTCAAAAAGAAAACTTGTAAACAGCATCTTACCTCTAATACCTTAAAAGTGAAATAGTAAGATTATTTCCTATAAAAGCGATAGGTTTTATAAAGCAACAAAGGGTTTAAATAATTTGTAATATCTAAAAAATTATGAAAATTTTATGATTAAATCCTTTTAAAAAGGATCTTTTACTAACAAAAATTTAATTTTTAAGATTAGAAAAGCACCTAATAAAAGTGCTTTTCTGATCTATTTTAGACTTCAATGGTCGTTTTCTTTGGAGCTTTATTTAACACGTAGGTATAAATCCACATGAGGGTAAAGGTGGGTATAATATCAAGTCCGGGAATAATTTCCTCCAGAAAGGTAAACAGACCGGCTCCCTGTCCTATCTTGCCTTTGTACATTCTTGTCATTAACCAACCCGCCAAAGGAGCCCAGATAATATCCGAGAAATCCCCAATAAGTGGAACGGTAAAGGATAGCATTCCTATGGCATCAAATAATAACCCTAAGAAAAGCTTCCGGTATTTATTGTCTTTTGTTTTTGTCATGATGAATGAATTTTAAATTCAATTCTAAAATAACAATAAGAATGCCAAATTTTTTAGCATTCCGTATTCTACGATAAATCTGAACTAATCAATTTTAAAAACTCGTTGCGTGTTTCAATTTTTTCAAACTGTCCCCTAAAACCAGAGGTTGTAGTAACGGAATTCTGTTTTTGTACTCCACGCATCATCATACACATGTGGGAAGCTTCAATGACTACTGCTACACCTTTTGGTTTTAACGTGTTGTTGATGCACTCCAATATATCATGGGTCAAACGCTCTTGAACCTGCAATCTTCTGGCAAAAACATCCACAACTCGTGGTATTTTACTCAATCCAACAATATGCCCGTTGGGAATATAGGCAACATGGGCCTTCCCAAAGAAAGGAAGCATATGATGCTCGCAAAGCGAATACAACTCAATGTCCTTAATAATGACCATGTCGTCATAATCCTCTTTGAACATAGCACTTTTTAAGATTTCTACGGCGTCCTGTTTGTACCCTTGGGTCAAAAACAGCATGGCTTTGGCGGCTCTTTCTGGTGTTTTAAGAAGTCCTTCCCTGTCCACATCTTCTCCAATTTCTTTTATTATTTTGGAGTACCTATCCTTAACCTCCCCTGTTACCTCTAAATTGTATTCTTCTAAATTTCTATATGGAGCCATAATTCTTTTTGTTTACCTATTTTTTATAATTATTAAACAAAAGTAAGTTTTTCTCCTCAAACCCACTGAACTCTTCCGTAAATATAGTTAGCCTATAAAAGTTTAAGTCGCTACAGCCAAATTTCCTTACTTTTATCCATTCAAGGACCTATTTACAAATAAAATTATCCTATAGAATGATCAGAGCCTCCAATATTCAAAAGTTTTATGGTGATTTGCAGGTACTTAAAGGTGTAGACCTCCATATAAAAAAAGAGGAAGTTATTTCTATAGTTGGCTCATCTGGAGCAGGAAAAACTACTTTGTTGCAAATTTTGGGAACCCTAGATGTACAAAGTAATCCCAAGGATAGCGAACTTCTGATTCACGGCACCAATGTTACCCAACTTTCTGAAAAACAATTGGCTAAATTCAGAAATGAGCATATTGGTTTTATCTTTCAATTTCACCAATTGCTTCCTGAATTTACCGCTTTGGAGAATGTTTGCATTCCTGCCTTTATAAAAAAAACACCCAAGGCTCAAGCTGAAAAACGGGCCAAGGAACTGTTGGATTTTTTAGGTCTTTCTCAGCGTTATGATCATAAACCGAACGAACTTTCAGGGGGTGAACAACAAAGAGTGGCCGTGGCCAGGGCATTGATAAATGAACCTTCTATCGTTTTTGCAGACGAACCTAGCGGAAATCTAGATTCTGAAAGTGCAGATAATCTTCACAAATTATTCTTTGATCTTCGCGACCAATTTGGACAAACCTTTGTAATCGTTACCCATAATCAGCAATTGGCGGACATGGCCGATAGAAAATTGACCATGGTAGACGGACTCATTGTAAACAAAGAGGTGGTAGTGTAAAGAACAATTATGTTAAAGGAAGTCTGGAAATTTTTAAACAATCCGGTATATCGAAAATATCCTCGAAAAGATTTAAATTTTCTACTTCCAAAATTTGTTCCATTGCTAGGCTATGCCTTGATTTTTAGCTACGGATTTGGAATTTTTAACAGTACATTACAATCAGTATTTAATTTGGATATTGGTGACCACGCTAGTGAGGAATTCATAAATGGACCTGCCATTTATCTTTTTGGTATGGCTGTTATTCTGGCTCCCATTATGGAAGAACTTATTTTTAGAGGTCCGCTAGTTTTCTTGAAAGAAAGTCCTTATTTCAAAACTATATTTTATGTAGTCACTTTACTATTTGGCTTTTATCATATTTTAAATTTTGAATTGACCACCACTACTCTATTGTTTTCCCCTTTATTGGTAGCCCCTCAAATTAGTGTAGGTGTTTTTTTAGGTTTTGTTCGCGTACGGTTCAGTTTATTATGGGCCATTGCCTTTCACTCACTGTATAATTTCATACTTATGGCTCCCCTATTATTATTTAAATTTTTGGAAATACCTATCAAATGAAGCGAACAGAGTTAAAGGAGTTTTTAAATGCCAAAGTTTTGGAGTATGAGCATCCACAGTTTTTGGAAACAGACCCCATTCAGATACCCCATTTATTTTCCCAAAAAGAGGATATCGAAATCAGCGGGTTTCTTACGGCCACTATCGCTTGGGGAAACCGAAAAAGCATTATCAACAATGCCCATAAGATGATGACCTTATTGCATAATGCGCCGTATGACTTTGTCATTAATCATACAGAAGATGATTTGGCTATACTAAACAGCTTTGTGCACCGTACTTTTAATGGCGAAGATTTGAGCTATTTTATAAGTAGTCTGAAGAATATCTACCAACATCATGGTGGTCTGGAGTCCGTATTTGCCAAGCATGCTGAAAAGAATAGTCTACAATTGGCCATATCTGAATTCAAAAAAGTATTTTTCTCCATAGAACATCCAAAACGCAGTACCAAACATGTGAGCGATCCGCTTAAAGGTTCCGCCGCCAAAAGGATCAATATGTTTTTACGTTGGATGGTTCGTGACGCCAATGCAAACGTTGATTTTGGAATATGGAAAAGTATTCAACCGTCTCAACTTTCCTGCCCGTTAGACGTACATTCCGGAAACGTGGCACGAAAACTAAAATTGCTAAGAAGAAAGCAAAATGATTCGAAAGCTCTTGCCGAACTGGATAAAAATCTACGCAAATTGGACCCTACAGACCCCGTCAAATATGATTTTGCACTCTTCGGGTTAGGAGTTTTTGAAAAGTTTTAGTCAGCTACCAACCATCTACCAATTGCATTAAAATTTCGTTTATTAGGGGCTTTTGCTACTTTTGAATATGGATAGCTTTACAAGGTTGAATCAGCTATGACCAAATGTTAAAGAAAATCCTTATCTCCGTTTTATTAATTATTATAGTTTTTGTTGTTTTAGTATACATATCCCTAAGTTCCACCAACAAAGAATTCAGCACCTGTGAAATCTTGGATTTTGCTCAACTGGAAGAAATCGACTTTAAAGAACATGATTCCGTATTGGTGGCAGCTAGCACGCTCTACAAAGGAAATCCCTTAAAACATCTAATGCAGGGCGAACAATACCGAAAAGCATGGGAAACCCCGGTGAAAGTGCCTATTGTATTCTTAGATACCCTGATGGGAGGAGTTGAAATTTTGGAAGAAGGTGGTGGCCAACAAACGCATTCTTTAAAGATAAAGATCAAAAACGGACAGGTCTACACCTTGCGCAGTGTTACCAAAAATCCGGAACCCTTAATTCCTGAATTTGCGAAAAAATTAGGTCTTGAGAACATCGTGGTTGACGGTATTTCTGCACAACACCCTTATGCGGCCTTAGCCGTGGCCGAACTTGCCAAAAAAACGGGACTATTATCCACTCATCCCCAGTTATTATTTGTTCCAAAACAGCAAACTTTAGATTCTCTAAATCATAAATTCGGTAATCGAATTTTCCTGCTTGAACATGAGGATAAAGGAAACGCCCAATGGACAAAAATAAAAGGTGCTACTGAAATTATGGACACCGAAGACCTTCAAGAATTAAAACTGGAGAAAGGGAGGCAAATACAAATAGACGAAAATTTAGTAGTTCGTGCGCGACTATTCGATTTGCTCATTGGCGATTGGGACCGCCATACCAAACAATGGGGTTGGGTGTTGAAAACTGAACAAGACCAAACGTTGGCCGTGCCGTTGCCCTGTGATCGAGATAATGCCTTTTTTAATATTGAAGGGGTTTTGCCTTCTATTATTTCCCAAAAATCCATCACCCCTGATCTTCAAAATTTTGAAAAGGAAATTGATTATATGCCCGGTCTAGTTATGGATTTTGATGTCTACTTCTTAAAAACCATTGATGCTAACATCTTTGAGGAAGAAGCCAAATATTTACAGCAACAACTTACAGAGGCTAATATAAAAGAGGCCTTTCAGGTTTGGCCGAAGGCCATTTATGATTTGAATGCCCCCGAGATAATGGAAAAATTAATGGCTAGAAAAAATCGATTAATAGAAGATGCTCTCAAATTCAAACAAGAAATAGACAAAAAGGAATTTTTAAATGAACCCCTCAAAGGTTCAAAAGACCTTGAACTTTCTTCAAATCTCTTAAAATGTTTTGAATGCCAATAAAATTCAAATCAGCTTAATACCCCTGACATCATTCGTCATTGACCATTCTTACTTTTGGTTCAAATCAAAAGTAAGCAAATGGAAAAATTAGACGTAGCCTCATTTCAAATCATTGGCATTGAGGTAAGAACTACCAACCAGAACAGCCAAGCTATCAATGATATTGGAGCGTTGTGGGGAAAATTTATACAACAGGGTATATTGGAAAAGATTCCGAACAAAGTAAATTCCACCATTTATTGTCTATACACAGATTATGAAGGAGACCATTTACAGCCCTATACCACGGTAATAGGTTGTGAGGTGAGTTCTATTGATGAAGTTCCTTCAGGTATGGTGGCCAAGACCATCATCAAAGGCGCCTATTTGAAATCTTCCGCCAAAGGCGATTTGAGCAAAGGACTTATCGGAAATCATTGGTACCAGCTTTGGGAAACGGAGATGGACAGAAACTACCAATCTGATTATGAAGTTTATGACCACCGAGCATCAAATGCTGAAAATGCCGAAGTAGATTTTTATATTGGTGTAAATTCATAGAATGGAATTGATAAAGGAGCATCGGTGGGATGAAATTTTTGAAATCTATCCTTTTAAGGCTCAAGATAGGTTGACGTACCTAAGAAGGTTGGTTCATGAAACCGCAAAGGATTGTCCGGAAATAACTTACCTGCATGAAACCTTAAAATGGAACGAACCTAGTTTTGTAACCAACTGTGGAAGCACTTTGCGCATGGACTGGAAGGCCAAAGCCCCGCATCAATATGCTATTTACTTCCAGTGTACAAGCAAACTGGTAAGTACGTTTAAATTGGTTTTTGGCAACATTTTTAATTTTGAAGGCAATAGGGCCATCATCTTTGATCTTGACCAATCCATACCCCAAAAGGAGTTGATGGCGTGTATAAGGGCCTGCCTTACCTATCACAAAGTAAAAAATCTGCCCACTTTGGGGATTTGAACACAATTACCTTGGATACAGCTACATTTGCCAATCCAATTTTATGCAATTTTGTATCAACAACTAAAAACAACAAATGAGCACAAAAATAGCATTGATAACTGGAGGAAGCCGAGGATTAGGAAGGGATATGGCCCTAAGCGTAGCAGCTAAAGGCGTTGATATAATTTTCACCTATCACTCCAATGAAGAAGCAGCGAACAAGGTAACCAAGGAGATTGAAGAAAAAGGAAGAAAAGTAAAAGCTTTTCAATTGGACACCAGCGATATTTCTCAATTCGACGCCTTTTTTCTACAGCTTCAAAATTATTTAGAGGGAGAATACGGAACGGCAAAATTTGATTATTTGGTTAACAATGCCGGTACTGGAATATACAAGCCCTTCTTGGAAACTACCGAGGAAGACTTTGATGAAATGTTGAATATTCATTTAAAAGGCGTTTATTTTTTATCGCAAAAAGCAGTTCCTTCTTTGAACGAAGGGGGCCGTATTATCAATATTTCTTCTGGGTTGGCGCGATTTTCACTTCCTAAATCCAGCGCCTATGCTTCGGCAAAAGGGGGCGTTGAAGTGTTTACCCGATATTTGGCCAAAGAATTGGCAGATAAAAAAATTGCCGCTAATGTGGTGGCCCCGGGCGCAGTGGGAACTGATTTTGGTGGTGGCGAGAATAAGACCAATGAACAAAAAATCAAGACCATTTCTAACCTTACTGCCCTTGGGCGTGTGGGAGAACCGGAAGATATTGGTGGTGTAGTCGCTTTTTTATGTTCCGATGATGCCCGTTGGATCAACGGTCAACGTATTGAAGTATCCGGAGGAATTTTACTTTGATCGCTTTTGAAAAACAGTATTCGAAAAATAGCATCTATAAAGGAAATGCACCGGTTGCGGGGACTGGAAAGTCCCCTTCACCCTTTGGTAAGCCTTATAGATTATGGGATGACCAAAATTCTTCCCGAACATTTGGGAGATCGATGGAATATAGGATTTTACTCCATAGGCGTAAAGCGCAATGTGGGAACTTTGAGATATGGGCAGCAGCAATATGATTTTGACGAAGGGCTTATGTCTTTTATCGCTCCGGGGCAATTGTTGCATATTGAACCCAACTCTAGAAAAAATGTAACTCCCGAGGGTTGGCTGCTATTGATCCATCCAGATTATCTCTGGAATTCTTCTTTGGCGAAAAATATTAAACAATATGAGTTTTTTCAATACGCCATAAACGAAGCACTTTTTATGTCTCCTAGCGAGGAGCAAACAATTGAAGGTATTTTTCAAAACATCCAACAGGAAATTGCCAGTAATATCGATTCCTTTAGCCAAAACATTATTATTGCACAAATTGAGCTTTTGTTGCAATATGCCGAACGCTTTTACCAAAGGCAATTTATCACCCGAAAAAAGGGAAATCATCAGTTATTGGTTCAATTGGAAGATTATCTTTTACAATTCTTTTCAGATGAGGAGTTAATAAAAAATGGGGTTCCTTCGGTTGTTGAAGTATCCAAACATTTAAACCTCTCCCCAAATTACTTAAGTTCATTGTTAAAAAGTAGTACTGGGCTCAATACCCAGCAATTTATACAAGAGAAATTACTCGAAAAGGCAAAAGAACGCTTATCCACATCTGAGCTAAGCATTAGCGAAATTGCCTTTAGCTGCGGTTTTGAACATTCGCAATCTTTTAGCAAGTTCTTTAAGGCCAAGACCCAGCTTTCCCCCACCGAGTTTAGGGCATCTTTTAATTGAACTTTTACCAGTCATCATCTCCAGACCGGAAATCAAAAGCATTTGATAAACTGTCTTCAATAATTGGGGTGTCTTTTGACTTGAATCGTTTTCTAAGTTCTCCTTTTGAATTCAAGGCGTATTTTTCTATCGCCTCCTGACTTCCTTGATCAAAAACGCCAGCACTGGTCTGACTCTCAAATTTTAAGTTCTTTGCTGTAATTCGATATCTGTTCTCCTTGAATTCAACTACAAAACTACCATTCAAATTAGAAGCCATTAAATACATGCTAGCGGCTCCCTTATATCTTATTGGTACATCGGTGAAGTTTCCAATAATTGATTCATCAAGTATCTCCAACGAACTAAACTTTCCGGACGATTTAAATTTTTTGAACAATACTTCGGCAGAGCCATTATATTGTTTTACACTTCTCCATATAATCTGTCCTTGGTCATTTTCAAGTTGGGAAAAGACAGAGGTGCTAACTAAAAATAGGAATAGAAATACCTTCATATTAAATCCTTTTTTTGAAATTTAATTAAACAACATCAATTAATTTTAAAAATGCAGCAATTAGATTTAGTCCACCAATTGTTATAATAGCCCAGGTCAATTCTCTTTGTCTTTTAGAGGACTGTTCAAGGTTTAAGATTAGTTTTTCAGTAAGTCTATGGTCCAGCTCAGTATTTCCTTGTTCTGCTACCGCTGCATAATAAGAAGTTCCTAAAACAACATTCGAAGCACAATCATACTTGTTGATTTTATTTTGACATTTTGCAACTACCTCTTTGATTGTATCATCAGAACATCCTTCTGGATAGTTATTGGGTATATTAATGCTACTCATCATTTATTTGAACTTTAAATAAGAACTAAGGCTTTCAATAAAATGCTTTCTTGTGCAATTTTTATTATTCTCTGGGCTTGCCTAATATTCCATCACCATCTCTTTTAATTACCAAATGATCCCTCGGATTATTTTCCATATACAGTACCTGCAAAGTACTATCAAGCGAAATGGGAACTAGTTCCGATTTTACTTTGCCCTTAAACTCATTGTTTTGATTATCTTGATAAATGTAATTAGCAATTTTTACATCATGCTTATTTAGTACTCCTAATTTTCCACTTCCAGCTTCTCTTTCGATAGTATAGAATTTAATTTTTGCAACTGTTTTTATTCCATCCTCATAAAGATTATTTTCAGATATTTTATCTGGTATAAAGTGGAAAAACAAAAGAACCCAAATAGGGCTAGTTATTAATGCAATAAGCAATAAAATTTTAAATTTATTATCTGATTGTATTAAAGGAACTTTGTTTGATGTTAGAAGTTCAGTTTTGTGGTTGTAAGTGCTATTTAAGTTCGTCGTCTCTTTTTCTAAATCTATAAGTTCGCTAGAATCAAAGCTGTAATTTCTATTGAAAATATTAATTTTTTCATTCACTTTGAGGCATACTCTAGCCGTACCATGATGACTATCGTATTCTTCGAACACTTTCCAATACGATTTGCATTTGAAACATTGCTTTATTTTTATGGTTTCGTTCGTAATTGGGTCAGGATCAAGAACAGCAACTTGTTTTAAAGTCCAAACTTCACATGTAAGTCTGGTGTACTGAAACTCCATTGGTTTGAAATTACACGCTTTAGTTTGTTCTGTTTCCATACATTAATTTCAATAGTTCCTAATCCCACCTTTGAATTCGATTATTTAGTCATAATACACATCTTTATTCATCTAATTTAGAACAAAGTCCGGTATTTTATAATCCTTTTTTTGAACTTTATTGTTAATCAATGTCAAAGTCATCAACATCCCAATCAGACATACTATTGGAATCTGAACCTGAACCGCGGTTGCGCAAAACATTCAATAAAATTAAAACTACTACGCAAATTCCAAGTACAATCAAAGATTTAATCTGGCCGTCTGACAATTCCATTTATAATCTAATTATTAGGTCTTAATATCTCCTTACATTTCCGTCGTTGTAGTCAATAATCAGGTATTTTTTATCAATGAAGTTGCTTAACAATCGAATTATGGCTTTCCCATGGCCTAAGAATGACTTTTCCTGATATCCCCCGGTAATTCTTTGTTCTTCCCACTTTTCTAATTGGGACTCGTGGAACTTCGCATTTAGGAGATTCAATTCTCTACCATTCTTTAAAACTGCAATCATTCTAATGCTCCATATTTCTTTGTTATAAGCTACTGTGCCGCCAAGCAATTCCTTTAAAGTGAATAATTCTTCGTATTGTTCATATTCGAGCAATATAAATTTGATTTCGCTGAAATTCACAATTTTTCTTCTAAGCGATTTTTTAACTTCAAGATATCCTTTTTCATTATTCAAATGAAGGACTATTTTGTTGTTGGAGCTCACATCAATACTTCCAGGATTAACACTAAGTCTTTTGTCCAAAAAGTTCATTTTTTTTGAGCTAATTATAAATTTTGGAATATCGTGCAGTTCAGGGTTTTTTAAAAAATTTTTTCTTTTTCGGAGGGTCTTGATGTCTTTGTAAAATACCACGAATAGTCCTCCTAGGGTAATAACAAGTATTATAAATGATAAGTCCAATTTTTAAAGATTCGTGAAGATTAAATTCTTTTCGGTTTATGTAAGATATAGTTTTTTAAGTTCGGTCAACTGAGCTAGAATAGGTAAAACCTAAAAAACATGGATTTTTTTCTTATTACAATTCAGCTTACAGATAACGGTTTCGAATGAATCATATTATCTATACATCTTTTATGCGCAGAACTAATTTAAGATAATTTGCAAGTGCCAAATTCAGTAATCCTTGCAATCGTTTCTTTAGACTTTGATTATGGGATTACATAACCCTTATTTAGATTTTTAGATTTGGAATCGTTCCTAAGGGTTTGGGCTCTGGAAAATCGCATGGGACTTCAATTTCCTGTTCTGGCAATAACCCACCACCAATTTTGTCAATCCGAGTGTAATCTTCATCCTTTGTACAACCGACTAATACTAGAATAATAAAGCTCATTATGCATTTAGCAACTTTATATTTCATGTTTTTGATAATCGTTTAATTGAACCTTCAATATAAAACATCAAGATAAGCAGAAATCAAACAGTGCCGAAAAAGGGGCGGGGTAGCACGGAACGCTACAAATGCATGGTCTCCCATTAAAGGCTATTGAGCAAAGCAGAACTAGGTTTAAGCATTTATTAAGGAGAGGTTTATCATTTTTCTTAAATGGTACTGCACGACCATGATGCTCGCGCTAGCTGGGGATTAAACACCCAGCAATTTATACAAGAGAAATTACTCGAAAAGGCAAAAGAACGCTTATCCACATCTGAGCTAAGCATTAGCGAAATTGCCTTTAGCTGCGGTTTTAAACATTCGCAATCTTTTAGCAAATTCTTTAAATCTAAAACGCAACTTTCCCCAACCGAGTTTAGGGCTTCTTTTAATTAGAATTTGATAACAACTATTTAAAAAACTAAGTTTTGTACCTTTCTATTAAAGTTAATAGTTTTGAAAATCGCTCTGGCCCAAATACAGTCTCACAAAGGCTCTATCGAAAAGAATATAGAGCTGCATTCTCGATGGATTGAACTTGCCTCCAAAAACGGGGCTGATGCGATCTTCTTTCCTGAGCTTTCCCTCACCGGATATGAACCAACACTTGCCAAAGACTTAAAAATTAAGCCTAAAGACCAACGATTACTTCCTATTCAAAAATTGAGCGATTGCCATAATATGACCATAGGACTGGGAGCTCCTCTAGTTTATATCAATCAAGTACAGATTGCCTTATTCATTTTTCGGCCAAATACGGCTATTTCGGTTTATGCAAAACAATGGCTTCACGATGATGAAAAACCTTTTTTTAAACCAGGACGCGATTATGGCTATATTAAGTTGAACCATAAGCATATTTCCCTCGCCATTTGCTATGAATCTTTGAGGAACCAACATCTGCAACAGGCATTACTACACCAGCCTGATTTTTATTTGGCCTGTACGGCAAAAGCCCAAAAGGGTGTCGATAAAGCCCGAGAACATTTTAAAAGAATTTCAAAGGAAAACCAACTCAGCGTACTATTTTGTAACAGCGTGGGGCCAGTTGATGATTTTATAGGTGCTGGTTCTTCTGCGGTTTGGAGTGCCGAGGGTAAACTACTAGCAGAACTGACAAAATACAAACAAGAGCTATTGATTTTTGATACCGGAAGCAATACTTGTGAAACTATTTCTATACTTCAAAATGAATTATCATAACCGAAAATTTAGGCCCGTAAGCAATACGAAAAACGCGGAAACGACCGAAGAAACTGTATTCCATTACCAACAGGAAGAAAATAGGCTGATTTGCAACTATTCCGGAGGGAATATCATAGAAGGCCACCTTTTGGGCTTGGTAGATGAAAATGGAGTTATAAATATGCGCTACCATCAAATAAATTTGAAAGGGGAATTGATGACCGGCACCTGTACATCTACCCCTGAAAAGATGGCTAATGGAAAAATACGGTTGCATGAAGAATGGCAATGGACCTCCGGTGATTACTCCAAGGGTTGCAGTATTCTAGAAGAATTGTAAATTCAATACCAAAATCTATAGTCATGAAAACCTCGGGAGTAGACCAATTTTTAGAAAAAATGACCCATTGGAAGTCGGAACTTACAAGGTTACGGGAGCTGGCATTGGAATGCGGACTCGAGGAGACCTTGAAATGGGGACAACCCTGTTACACCCATAAAGGGGCTAACGTTCTATTATTGGGTAATTTTAAGGATTTCTGTACTATCAGTTTTTTTAAGGGCGTGTTGTTGAACGACCCTGCCGGAATTCTTGAAAAAGCCGGAGAAAATTCCCGAATTGCTCGCATCATCAAATTTACTCAACTAAGCGAAATATCCGAACGATGGGATGTTCTCAAATCCTATATTTTTGAAGCCATAGAAATTGAAAACACGGGCTTGAAGGTTGAAAAACAAGCGGAAAACATACAGGATTTTGTGAAGGAGCTACAGAATCGTCTATCTACCGACCAAAAATTTGCGACGGCTTTTACAGCGCTTACCCCGGGTAGGCAACGCGCCTATAATATCTATTTCTCCGCTGCCAAACAAGCCACGACCAGAGAAGCCAGAATTGACAAATACACAGACCGCATCTTAAAAGGCTTTGGTTTTCACGATTGCGTTTGTGGGCTTTCCAAAAAAATGCCCCGCTGCGACGGCAGTCACAAACAACTTCAAAAATAAGTCCCCAACTTACTCTACAAATTGCAGGGCTTTCTGGGGAATCAATATTTTATCTATTATATGGATGACCCCATTGGAAGCTTCCACATCTTTCAGCACAAATTTCGCTCGAATTTCAGAAGCATCCCTAATGACAATTTCCTCATTTTCCAATACCAATTCTATAGAATCGTTGGTTAAAAGGGTCTCTATGATTTGTGGTTCAAAGTTATCCGAAGTAATTTCTTCTTCTACCAAATGACCCAAAAGAATGTCGTTAAGCACCTGAAGCTCTAAAAAATTCTGAAAATCATCAAAATCATCATAGTCCTCTCCCAATAAATCAAATAGCAAGCCTACCGCCTCATTGTTAGGGGCAAAAACGGTCATTGCATCGCCTTCCAACTTATTGAACAAACCCCCTTTGGTCAAGGCATCTTCGAACATGTGCAAGTCATCGTTTTCAACAATAATTTCAGAAAGTGTAGGTTTCGGAAAGAATGCATCAAAAACAGTATGGGGCAACAATACTTCATCTATTTGATGCACTACCCCGTTGGACACCTTTCCTTCAATTTCAATCAATTGCGCCAACAAATCATTATCTGCTTGAAAAAAAATGCCACCATCAATTAATACTTCCAGATTTTCAGCAACGGAGGTAACTATTTCTTGTCCCTCGGCGAATTCATCTGCTAGGATAGCGTTGGATTGTACAATATGAAATTGGAGAATCTCCTGTAATAGCGCAAGTTCTTCATCCTCATCAAAATCGGAAATGGTCGAATAACCTTCCAAAAGTTCGAACAACTCATTAAATGCTTCATCGGAAGGTGCCAAAACTGTAATATCATCCTCTTGAAGCAAATCTTTTACATCATCATCCAAAGCCTCAATAGCCGCGGCGAGCACGCTAAAATTGTCCTCAGTCAAAATAAACTCCAAGGCGTTTGGTTCTGTATTTTCGGAGTTGTCCTGACCTTCAGGTTCCTCTTCATCCGGTATTTCTTGTTTTGGTTCTTCATTTATCTTGGGCCCATCATCACTAGAAGAACAGGCGGCAAAAACCAAAACAATGGTTAATAGGGCCATTTTAATTATAGATGTGGAGAATAAATTTTTATTTTTCATTTTCACGTAATTTTTTGAAGCTCAAAAGATAAATCACAAGGTGTCAACAACGAACATTTTGTGTGTTATGCCAAGGTTAAATATGAAAAGAAGGCTTATGGTTGGGTACCTGCTACCAAGTTACTTTTTTGCTTTTCTTTATGATCAACGTTGGTATCCGTAAGCGTTTTCATGAAGGCAATTATAGCTTTTTGCTCTTTTTGTGTTAGCTCTAGATTATCAAAAGGTAGGGTTTGATGCTCCAGTTCAAATCCTAATCCGCCGCCACCGCCTTGGTTATAGAAATCCATTACCTGTTCTAGGGTTGCGTATACTCCATTATGCATGTAGGGAGCTGTCAACGCCACGTTTCTAACCGTTGGCGTTTTGAACATACCGTAATGAACCTCCTTTTCATAGCGCCAGTAGAAGCCCAGATCATCGTCTAGTGCTTTATTAGCCGCGGTTTCGGGAACGCCGATAACCTCTTTTTCAGTTTCAGCATAAAATGGCGGAACGGTACCATTGGTCAAGGGCATAAAGTGACAAGTTGCACATAAAGCCTTACCCATAAAAAGGTTCATTCCTAATTTCTCCTCGTCCGTAAAATTAGCTTCCTCACCTCTCATATTTCGGTCGAATTTAGAATCAAACCCGTTTAGGGTAGAAATATAGGAGGAAATGGCACGGATCACATCAGTATTTCTTGTGGAAACCTTTCCGTAAGCATCCTTGAACATTTCGGTATAGACGGAATCATTCAAGATTTCCGTAGAAAACTCGTGAACTCCACTGGCAAATTCTTGTTCATTGGTAAATACCGAGGAAATTTGGTCAAGAAGATTTTCGGCACGACCATCCCAAAAGAAACTTTTTTGAAAGGCTACATTAATTAAGGTAGGTGAATTTCGTTGCAAAGGATTTCCCGTATTATCTAAATTGGCTACTCGGTTATCGGCATATGCTTTTTCGGGAATATGACAGGTAGCGCAGGCCATGGTGCCATTTTTTGCCAAACGCGGTTCAAAAAACAATTTCTCACCTAGGGCAATTTGCTTATAGTTGGTATTTCTATTGACCGGAGGCGTAAAATAGGTAAGATTAAAAGCATCTTTTTCAAAAAAAGTAGGAGCATCAAAATTGAAAGGTTTGTTATTGACACCTTCCCAAAGACCACTTTCTTTACGTATCGATACCCAATTTCTAGTGATAGGATGCATAAAGTCCCTTATAAATGTATACCGGTCAAAGGTTTCAAAATCGGTATGCTCACTCAGATATTTAATTGCTTTGTCAACATTCGTTTTGAACTCGGCATCTAACTGCGCATTTTTTTCTTGTACCAATTCTTGAATGGAAAGCTCATAAACGGTATAAAGAGCCTCAAGGGAAACGATGCTCTCTTCGAGTCCTAATTGACTAACAGGTGTATCAAAGCCGGAAATTCCCAAACTAATAATCCGTAATAATTGTTGGTGTGTAGCGATAAAAAATCTCTGGGCGTCCAGTGGTCTTTCTCCGGTATTCTCCATTAGATTGACCAACAGTCCTTTGGTCAATTCCGTTTCACGTTTAAAAACGGCGGGGTCTTCACCCCCTTCAAAAATAGACTCCTCCATTTTTTGAAGCCCCATGGGAGATAAAACACGCTCCGTATCCTCCACAAAAATAGGCAATGCCGGACCGTTGGCACGGTGCCCCACGGCTGGGTTTAAATAAGCTGCATAGGGTTCTGATTTCTTGAAACTGACCCTTAATTTTTTAAATAGTTTTTTAGCCTGAGGACTTTCTGCGTCCATTTGAGCCAACGAATCAATTAGTTCTACTGCTTTGGTAATGTGTTTATGGTAAAACTTTTGAGCAGGTTCCCAGTCTATTTGAGGTTGCTCCGGTACAACTTCGGCCATTTGGTTTTTTCCGTCTTTACAGGAAAGAATACATAAAAAGACGGCAATGAAGAGAAGGTTTTTAAACATAACTAAAGATGTATTAATAAAATAGGGAAAGACCTCCGTGTTACGGAGGCCTTTAAAAACAGAATGTGAAGTAGAATTATCTTGGTAATCCTTTAAGGATAAGAATTTGACCTCCTTGGTTATCTTCACGTGCCCCTGCAGCGATAGCATCAGGACGATCAGATTCCATATCGTGACCATCAACACTTTTGAAGTCCTCACTTTGCCAGTAATGTGGCTGAAGGTTCAGAAGAAATGTATTAGGCTCTCCGATTTTTTCAGAAATATCTTCTAGGGCACCATACTCTCCACTAAAACCAGAACCACCAGCTGGGTCTAAATCGTTTCTAACGATCAATTCCATAACCACTTTGGCGTTATTACCGTTCAAATCAGTTTGATAAATGTAAGCTCCGTGACCTCTATCGAAAGAGTTAGGATCTTCTTGAAGGTAAACAAAGTTTTCGGTTACGCAGATGTTATCAGGACTCTGAAGTTCAGCGATATTACCATCCATATTGTTAGAATCTGTATTACCACTTACAATTTGGGTCAGTTTACCGGTCAAAGGAGAATCTTCATCCAATTCCAATTTGTAAGCCGTACCCCAATCGTTGTAAGTACCTCTACCAGGACCTCTTCCGGTTACGGCAACAAATACATTACGATTATTGGCTGCAGAACCTTTTTGGTAATCAACATCTTCCACACGCATAAAAGCAGATGCATTAACTGCCACACAGGCATCTTCCATTTCATTTTTGGTCATGGCAGCACCGTTTTCGATTTCAACGAATTCGAATTCGTAGGTCTCGCCGAAAGCAAGGTCTCCTTCGTTGTAAGTTACACCAGCTTCCACAGCGGCTGGATTGATGGGGTTACCATCAGCATCGGTAGAACCTGAAGCTATTTCCTTCAGTCTCAACACATAGATTTTACCGTTGTTAAAATCGGCATTTCCGTTTTCGGACATATAAAGGGTAATCTGTCCTTCAGAACCGCTTGAATCATCGTCACCACCAATAATTACCGTCTTACCAGGATACGCATCACGTGGAAGGGGAACAGCGTTTTCCCAAGAAAATTCTCCTAAAGCATCTAAACCAAAGTCTGCCGTAGGCGTTGGAGTTTCAACATGAGGATCAATTCCTTTTACATCATAGTGAAAGCTTTCGGAAGCGGAAAGAAACAAATCTTTGGCCCCGCCGTGAATACTAGCTTCCCACATAGTACCGGAGCACTGTCTTGCAAAATCTGCAACACCAGAGTTCAACAACCACTCACCACCGGTTGGGTTCATATATTTATCGAAATGGATTCTGCTAACGGCATAATCGTCCTCAGCATTTACAATATATTTATAACCATCCCCATCTTTAAGGAAACCGGCTCCATCCTGGGCTCCTACCAAACGAAATCCGTCTTCTAAAACATCCGTAGAGCTTATTAAGGAATAGGCCTTTACAAAGTTAAATTGGGGCTTTACATCCACCAATGGTTCTAATTCAGATTTATTCTCAAAGATGGTTCCCTTTTTCTCCTCACCACCTCCGTGACCAAGGAAATCATCTAGCTTATCACAAGAGGTAGCAGTAGCAACTACACCTGCGCAAAAAAGCAATTTTTTAAGTGTTCTCATTTTGTTCTAGGTTTATTTTAAAAGTTCTTTAACAAAAGTATTTAGGTGAACTCCTAGAACCGTTAACCCACTGTGGTCATAAATTAAAGAGAAGTATAATTTTAAGTTAAATTGTTAGATTAATGTTATTAATTAGTATAATTCTAAACAAAATTTTCATTTTTGGGATTTGATAATGAGATTCATGATGACTTCTATATAGGTTTGCAGTAGCATTTTCCGGTAATATAAAATCAACTATTAGAAAGCTTTTCTATTTACCCAAAGAATAGATTCCTTATCTTAGACCATGAAGAATAGTACTTAAATACGTTTATGCCTGCTCCCATTTCTACTGCTTCCATTTTTAAAAGTCTAAAAATTATACATATGGCCTTGGTCATAGGTCTAGTTGTTTTCGGAATATTTGTTTATCAAGATAAAGGTGAATTTATTGCGGAATTTGACCAAAGTAATCCGTTCACATTCATTGTACCTATAGTAGCAATTATTGGATACTTTGCCAGTCTGTATGTTTTTAGGTTAAGAACTTCAAAAATTGAAAGGAGTCAGAACCTTAAAGAAAAACTTACTGCTTATCAAAGTGCTTCTATTACAAAATATGCCTGCATAGAGGCTCCGGCGCTTTTTGGCTTTATAAGTTATTTTCTATCCGGCGGCGCCTTATTTTTGGTCATAGCCCTTTGTATGACCGCTTATTTGATGGTCCAAAGACCTACCATACCAAAACTAAAGGAACAAATTCCATTAACTCCAGAAGAAATTAGAGAACTAGAAAACTAAAATACCCCTGCATATGAAAAAATTAATAGGAACACTAACCCTTGCTTTCCTTTTATCAGGCTTTACTACCACTATGTTAGCACAAGACTGGCCTAATCTAAAACAGTTTCAAAAGGATAATGATACATATAGCGCCCCCAGCATAGATGAGAATCGTGTAGTTTTCATGGGAAACTCCATTACTATAGGGTGGTTGAACAATAGACCTGAATTTTTTGAGGGGAAACCTTATATAAACAGAGGTATTAGCGGGCAAACCACTCCCCAAATGCTTATTCGCTTTCGTCAAGATGTGATTGATTTACAGCCAAAAGTGGTGGTGATTTTGGCGGGTACCAATGATATTGCGGGAAATACGGGGCCTTCCACCTTAGAAATGATCATGGACAATATCAAATCCATGGCAGAAATTGCCCATGCTAATAGTATAAAGGTCGTATTGGCCTCTACTCTTCCCGCCTATAAATACCCTTGGAAGCCTGAAGTAGAACCTGCAGAAAAGATTGTTGAACTCAATAAAATGATAAAATCCTATGCGGATGATAAAGGCCATGTTTATCTGGACTATTTTTCCGCAATGGCAGATGAACGCAACGGGCTACCTAAAAAATATGCCAATGACGAGGTACACCCTACCGTAGAAGGTTATAAAGTAATGGAACCTCTGGTTGAAAAAGCTATTGAAAAAGCATTAGCTAAATAGCATGAAGCATCTATTACTAATTCTTGTTCTTGGATTACAAACCTTTGGTTTTGCCCAGAAAATCAAAAAATCTCAACCATTACGGGTAGGAGTGGTAGGTTTGGTTCATGGTCATGTTCATTGGATCCTGAACAACGAAAAGAAAAGTAATATAGAAATTGTAGGCATTGTAGAACCGAACGAGGAACTAGCAAAAAGACTTACCAAACAATATGGCCTTTCAATGGATATTGTTTTTGATTCCATTGAAGAAATGGTCAAAGAAACGCAACCCGAAGCGGTCAATGCCTTCAACAGTACTTTTGACCATCTAGAGACCGTAAGATTTTGCGCTCCAAGAGGAATACATGTCATGGTTGAAAAACCCTTAGCGGTTAGTTGGGAACATGCCAAAGAAATGATTGCATTGGCCAAGAAACACAATATCCACCTTCTTACCAATTATGAAACCACATGGTACGGCAGCAATCAAAAAGCTTATGATCTAATACACAATGACAATGCTATTGGCACCATGCGAAAATTAACTTTTCACACGGGTCATTTTGGACCCAAGGAAATAGGTTGTGATAAAGAGTTTTTAGAATGGCTTACAGACCCCAAACTTAATGGCGGTGGTGCGTTGATGGATTTTGGATGTTACGGCGCCAATATTACAACGTGGTTAATGAAGGGCGAAGCTCCCATTGCGGTAACCGCCACCGTACAGCAAATGAAACCTGAAATATATCCTAAAGTAGAGGATGATGCTACCATAATCTTAACCTACCCAGGTACAGAGGTGGTTATACAAGCCTCTTGGAACTGGCCTCACCACGTTAAGGATATGGAAGTATTTGGTGCTAATGGTTACATTAAATGTCTTAATAGTAGTGACATGATGATTATGACCAATGAAAAAGTAGGATCCTCACCTGCCATGGCTTCTCCCAGGGAACCCGGATTTAATGACCCTTTTGCACTATTTAAAAAAGTGGTGCACGAAGGCTACGAAATTGAGAAATATGGATTGTCCTCGCTTGAAAATGCAGAAATGGTTTCAAAAATTCTAAACGCTGCAAAAAAATCTTCTGAACAGGGTAAAACCATATCTTGGGAAGAATTATATCCTTAAATTATTGGAGAAAGTTCAATAAAAGAATATTTATTACAAACTTCGCCTATCTTTGAAGGGAATGCAGGAAAAAACCATCTCACAAAATTCATCAAAAAAAGACCTTTCTTCACAGGCTGAATATGACGCCATTATTATAGGTTCTGGAGCTGGTGGACTGGCCTGTGCCATTTGTCTTGCCAGGGAAGGTAAGAAAGTTCTGGTTTTAGAACAGCATGATGTTCCAGGTGGTTGGTGCCACAGTTTTTATTTAAATGGTCACCGTTTTACACCTGGAGTACATTACATTGGTAGATTAGCTGAAGGCCAGACCACCAATGACCTTTACCGAGGATTGGAAATGGCCAATGACCTAGTCTTTTTTAGGATGAACCCTAATGGATATGAACATGTGAAAATTGGGGATGATCGTTTTGATTATCCGGACAGCCTAGATTCCCTTATTGATCGGCTTTCAAAGAAATTTCCAAAGGAAAAAAAGAACATTGCCAAATATCTCAAGCTTACGAGAACTGTAAGCCGGGAGTTATACTCCATCCCCTATTTTAAGGGTTTTTGGCAGAAGTTGATCATGCCGTACAAAACCAAGTATTTTGGAAAGTATGCCTTATTTAGCTTAAGCCGGGTTGTAGGTTGGCATGTGAAAGACCCCTTATTAAGAAAAATATTGAACATTCAGTGTGGTGATCACGGTACTGCACCCCAGAAAGTACCTTTTCTACTTCATAGCGCGGTTATGTACCACTATATTCATGGAGCCTACTACCCTATGGGCGGTGGTGGCGCGCTTATAAAATCTATGACGAAGGTTATAAAGAACCACGGCGGAGAGATTCGTACGAGCACCGCGGTATCTCAAATACTATTACAGGGTGAAAAGCAAAAAAAAGCTATTGGTGTTCAATTGGAAAATGGCGAACAGCTCTTCGCACAACATATCATTTCCAATGCCGATGTAGGTATAACTTATAACCAGTTAGTAGGAACGGAAAACTTAAGCAAACGACTTCAGATAAAATTGCAGAATACTACCTATTCCTGCACTTCTATCATGCTTTTTCTAACGGTTGATATGGATTTGAGGAAGCATGGGGTAGATTCTGGAAATATTTGGCAAATGCCGGACCGAGGCCCCAATGATTTCTACGACGAAATTCATGCGGAGGACATCACCAAAGGTGAATCCTTTGACGGTTTGTTCATAAGCTGTACCACCTTAAAGGATCCTACTGGCTATGATGGAAAACATCATACTCTAGAGGTGGTTACCTTTGTGGACTATAAAACCTTTGAAAAGTTTGAAACGAACGGGAAAGAACGCTCTCAGGCCTATTTGGACCTAAAGGAAAGGTTGATGGAAAAAATGGTCAATGGTGTCAATAAGGCTATTCCCGGTATCAAAGACCACATTGTACACAAGGAATTAGGAACCCCTCTAACCAATAAATACTATATCAATACCACTAAAGGTAATGTTTATGGTACAGAGAAGCGGATGAAACACATTGGTCCGTTTGCCTATAGGGCAAAGAGCGAGATTGAGAATTTATTCTTGTGTGGCTCCAGTATATTATCCCACGGAGTGGCGGGTGCCGCACATTCCGGAGTAGACACGGCCGCTAGGATTTTAGGCTGTACAGCGGACGAGTTAAAAAAACCTAGACCGGATCAAAAAATTAGGATTTACGAAGCAGAAGACGATTCCAACTATCCAGAATGGCTCAAAAAGAAAATTGCGGCTAAAAAGTTAAGAGCACAAAAAGCTGCAAAAACATCGGTTTAAGAAGAAAATGGTACGGGTCTTTCTGGTTTCCCTTTTATTTTTTGACGGCGTTCACTAAAGCTTCAGCAATTTCAGGGTAAATCCAAGTGAGATTTCTTCGGTCAAAAATGGCAAATTCATCCTTGTTTCCATTATCCCACCAAATTGGACAGATTCCTCTATCTGCACATCCCTTGGCATAAAATTTAGCATGGGCCAACCGGTCTTCGGGGTTGTCATTAAAAGTAGAGCCCCATTCTCCCATCACCACTGCTCTGTTGTTCGTAATCAACATATTTTCAATCTTCTCAAACTCAGCGGTCAAGTCCTGTTGGTCTTGAGAGGTTCCCCATTTGGGATCACTGCCTTCCAAGGCAAATTGATACGGAAAGTAACTATGAACGGAAACCAAGACATTCTTATCATTATTTGGAATCAAATATTGGTCCAAAGCCCGGTTGTCTGTACTAGCGGCATAAGTTGAAACCATAATTTTACGAGTTTCATTTTTAGATCCAGTAGCCCTTATGGCTTCTAAACCTACTTTATGGAATTGATTGACCATATCTCTACCTTCGTCAGTACCTCCTGTCCATTCTTCCGGTGTTTCTTTGTGCCTAGGTTCATTTAATGTTTCAAAAATTAGATGGTGGTCATAATCTTTAAACCGTTCTGCGATTTGGCTCCAAACCTTTGAAACCTGATTTTTGGTAGCTTCCGCATTTTCGTAGACCGGAACTATCCACTCTTCGTCATGATGTATGTTGATAATAACAAACATTTGATTCTCGAGCCCAAAATTGACAATGTTTTCCACTTTATCGAGCCACACCGGTTCTATTTCAAAATTTGGACCTTCGCCCATATGAAATTGCCACGTTACGGGCACCCGCAACGTTTTAAACCCCATATCCGCTATTTCATCTATCATGGCCTTAGTAGTGATAGGGTTGCCCCATGCAGTCTCATCTGAACTTTTGGTATCCATAGCATTTCCTAAATTCCAACCAGCACCCATAGCAACCACAAATTCTTGATTTGTCATTTCTTCGAGGGAAATCTCCTTCATATCTGTTTCTTCTTCATTTTCAGGAGTTTCATTTTGTTCTTTGCTAACTACAGGGTCTTCTTTCATCTCCTTGTTAGACAATGGCTTGTCATTTGAACAGGCCGTAACCAAACTTAGGTTCAGGCAAAAGAAGAATAGTGAAATAGAATATGTCTTTTTCATTTTAAACTATTTGGATTATAAATAGAAACGTAAAAAGTAACCTCTGAATCAACGGATAACTTAACTCAAAAAATCTATTGTGCTTTTGTTGGTAGGTACAAAAGCCTGAACTTATCAGAGGTTACTAGCAACTAACATAAAGTAAACATTATAATTTTTCCAATTTTACAAATTGAACCATTATGGCATTCGTCTGATTACCAATATCCAATAAAATTCGAGCGCCATTGGTAGTATCGAGGCCCATCACAAACTCTTTTTCATAGGTCTGATATTCCGTATCACCGGCCAGCCACACACCGCCGCCGCCGTCATATGCCTGCCAGCCATCTCTTCCCGTTCCATCTCCCACGGACATGGAGAACCAGAAATCGCCATTACCAGGATAGGCCTTCACGTGAACGGTCAATTTATACTTGGCATCTTTTTCTAAAAGAAGCGATGGTTTAAAAAGCTGTACATCCCATGGGTTGGTACCTACCACAATATCTTTAGCTACCAAAATTCCATCTTCAATCAGCACATTGGCTGCCCCACCGCCATTCTGGTTGACTTGCCAACCATCGACATCGGCCGAAAAGTCAGATTCATAAATAATCTCTGAGCCTAAGGAGATGACAACGGTGTCCGCAAGGTCTGGATATGAAACTACAATTTCACTGGTACCATCGGTATAAATAGCTTCTTGGGCCGGTGAAGAGTTGATTCCATATATATCAAAATCATCATTTGCAATCAGTAAGTCTTCCTGTCCGTTTACTTCCAAGCGCAATATGAGTCCTTTTAAATCGATAGCTTCCCCGTCTTTGTATAAGGTTTTTTCTGGTTTCATTTCCATAGTCATACCAACAACATCCAAAGCATTGACGGTGATGGGTACTACTATAGAAGTTCCGTTTGAATGCATAATTTCAACCTCGGAATCGGATAATTTTAGTTTGGATTCGTGGGCAGGAGTCGCCGTTAGTCCAAAATCTTCAAAATTCTCAAAAGGAATATCTATTTCTTGACCATCCTCCATGGTAAAATGTATGCTCGTACCTTCCAACTCTAGAAGTTCACCGACCTTATATTCCCCCTTGGTGGGCATTGAAACAATGGTACCTGTAGCGGGGGAAAAGGGAACTACCTGAATATTTTGGGCCACTTTTACATTGGTAGCAATGTATGTTATGTCTATTTCCGAATTGCTAATTTCTAGAATATCACCGTTTACCGGACTTGTTTCTATATCGGCATCAAAATCGGAATAGGCCACATCGGTAGTGGCCCCATCTTCACGGATTAAGGTAACAACCAAATCGTTCAGATCTAGCATTTGACCGTTGATATAATTTTCTGTTGCTTTCGTCTTTACCTCTATCGCTACCACATTATTGGTAACACTTATGGCTTGAATAATACCTTGGCCAGAGTCGCCAACTTTTATGGTTACTTGCTCATGTGAAAAATCAAGCACCGTACCATTAGCCGGTTCAACAGAAATGTTTTCTGAAGAAAAGGATGAAAAAGGCACGTCTACAGAGCTACCCTCTTTATCGATAGTTAAAACAATTTCTGAAAGGTCTAGCTCATCACCAAGCACATATTTTACTTTCGGCAAGGTTTTCATGTGTACAGTGGATGATATTCTCTCAGTAGAAGAATCATCATCGCTTTCGCAAGACGACACCAGTAGGCCGGTCATTAAAAGCATATAAGCGATAACACCTAATTTTCTATATTTTATATGGTTGACCATCGCGTACATTATTTTAGTTCAATTTCAAATTCTTCAAAAACAGCCGTCCTATCCCTAATGACCAAAGTATCCTTGACCGAGTGGGTTTCTGAATTATCAGCATCTGTATAGGTGTAGTCTAGATATAGAACATCTCTAGGCTTCCCGCCCCACTCATCACCTTCTTCAACAAATTCCCCCGTTCCACTAATGTCATAGGGGTCATCTTTATAACTTGAAACAGAACATGTATTATCATTAAAAGTAAGTTCCATGGTCACATTGCCTGGACTCGAGTTCTCTCCTCTTCCTATTATATTTTGTAAATACACCTTATTAAATCCACTAGTAGCAACAAACACCACTTCATCATCAACTGTATATTGGGCATTGTATTCCCTACCCAATGTAGATGGGTCTGTCATTATCATATCTGTACCTCTTCTTAGATAATTTCCATGAAAACGGTTCATAAACTTAATTCCAAATAGGGTGTAGTCTTTGGGTAGTATATCCCAATGTGCCTCATTTACTGGGTCCGGATCGCTAATGGTTTCAAAACTGCGGCCTACCAAAACACTATCAATATTTTCTACTTGGGTAATTCGTAAAGGAATCACGTAATTGGTAGTATTCTCTTCACCAAATGACAAGGTATCGTTAAAAAAATCCTCATACAATTGTACTTGAATTCTAGCCTTGGTTTCTCCAGAAACAATACTCACCGGACTCAAAGTTTCAAGTGTATAATAATCCGGAGGAAGGGCTTTTACATTATCTACATTAGCAAGCAGACCGTTATCTACTTCAAAATGTACCTTACGCTCTTCTTCATTGGAATAAACCCCGGTCATAAGAGCCGTTATTTCAAATCGATAATCATTGTCGTTTTCATTAATTCCCTGATCATAATTACCTAAAATTAAGGTCCTGGCCGGCGTCTGGTATGGAAAATATACCGATTGAGTTTCAAAATCATTAAAATCCTGTTCCGCATTACTACACGAAATCAAGAAGAAAACCATCAATACCGGAATGAAATTATTAATCTTCATATATTCAGAAAAAGTTACTTAATATCTTACTTTAATCGTTACTTACCAGCCTTGGTTCTGTTCAATAGCACCAAACCTAACTACCTCATTCTGTGGTATAGGTCCATAGTTGGCGTTGGAGCCATATAACCGGGGTTCTACCGAAAATTTGGAATAGGTACTCCCATTAAATTGCAACCCATCCACATCCACGGTTTGGTCAAAAATCCCCCATCTTCTCAGGTCATAAAGACGATGCCCTTCAAAACAAAGCTCCAATCTACGTTCATTTCTAATCAATTCTCTCATGGCCTCCTGTGAAGTAACCGAGCTTAAATAAGCATCAGAATTATTAAGGCCAATACCCGCCCGTTGCCTAATGGCAGCAATAATATTTCTTGCAGAAAGACCTTCAATAGCTTGGTCAGGGCCACCCAATTCATTGGTTACTTCTGCCATCATTAAGAACAGGTCTGTATATCTGACGTAGACGCTAATTTTTTCAGAACCCGTAATGGTACCGTCTGCACTAATGATGACGTTTTGATCAAGTAATTTTTTGAGGTAATGACCTGATCTCGTAGACCTTTGTGCTACTTGATCTATACCATCTATACCACCATCGTTTCCGGTGTTTACTACCCTACCATTTAAATCGTTGCCATTGTAAAGAATATACCTGCTCAATCTAGGATCCCTATTTTCAAAAGGGTTATTGGGATTATAATCTGGATGGGAAATACTAAATGGTTGCCCATCAAGCATTGGAAATGCTTCTACCAGGTTTTGAGAAGGATTCAACCTACCCTCACCATTTAAGGAGGGAGGAAATTGTTGACTTTCTACCCATGTCTGAAACGTTGAGGCATTACCGCGCCATAGAACTTCTGGAAAATTTCTAGTACCAATAGCAAACTGGTAAAAATTATAATGACCTTCAGGATCTAAACCTCCAATTCCCCCAATATCGTTTAATAATTCTGCTAAAATATTGGCAGCTTCTTCATAATAATTACCTTGACCATCCATAAAAGCCGGGCTTGCCGCTAACAAATAAAGTTTGGTCTTAAATGCTTTTACTGTTCTTCCGCTAATTCTATTGTCTTGGTCGGCCCCAAATACAAACTGATATTTCTCATCATTTACGGCATTGTAACGTGCGGGTTTTTTAGATAAGTCACCATCGTAATCCAACGGTAAATACTCCAAAGCCTCATCAAAATCGGCCGCAATTCTAGAAACTGTCTCTTCAAAGCCCAATCTTGAGGTATTAAAATCGGCATCGAACTCCAAAAATTCAGTTATATAGGGGATTCCCAATAATTGCCCGGACTGCCCTTTACCGCCATGTTCCTGTAGTATCCAGAAATGTCTTAAAGCCCTTAGCGCAACCGCTTCGCCATATAATCTTTGCTTAAAAAGTTCGTTGGTTTCCTCATCCCTTTTCCAGACAACTTCATCGATCAAAGAGATAAATTTATTGGCGTAAAGCACATGTTCATACTGCCACCACCTACTGGTAAATGCGTTTTGAGCATTCCACTCACCAATGGCCATTCTTCTATAACTGCTTAAAAAGTTGTTTACCGCATCATCCGTGGCAGCATCATTGAACGAGAGTTGGTTCACTAAATCTTCATAAGCGTTCAATAGTACTCCTTCAGCAAAAGCTGGGTCAAAATTCAGTCTTTCTTCTCCCAAAAGATTTTCATCGACCGGTTCCACCAGACTACATGAAACCGTTATAAAACTTACTATGGCAAAGAATATATATAAAATGTTGGTTTTCATTTCTTTCATAATTTTGAGCATTAAAACTTCATTCTAGCTCCGAACGAGAAATAGCGAAACATGGGGTTGCCTCCTAATTGTAACTGCCTTACCTTCCTGTTTTTTGAAAACTCTGTTAAGTTGGAGCCCGAGGCAAATAAGCTTATGTCATTCATTGCAAATTTTGAAACTAGTTGCTCTGGTAAATCAAATGTCAACTGCACCCTTTGGATTCTAAAATAGTCATTGTTATAGAGCCAGTATGTTGAGGTTTTTTCAAAATTGTTGGTGTTACCAATGGAGGATAATCTTGGAAAAGTGGCATCATTTGAATTGGATGCCGTCCAACGGCCTCTTACCACCTCAGAATATTTATCATCTCCCTGTGGCCTATAATAATCCCCATCCAAAACGGCATCTCCCCCTAATTGTGCCGTAAAAAGGGCAAATATGGTAAATGCTTTGTAAGACCAAGTGAGATCAGACCCAAAGCTCCAAGGGGCTCCATACCTGCCAATTTGAACAAAATCTTGATCATTGACCATATTATCGCCATTTTGATCTACATATTTAATATCACCAGGTCTAACAGTCCCATACTGGGTTGGCAAACCAACTCTTAAACTGCCATCTTCGTTAAAGTCATTAGAACTAAACAACCCTAAAGCCTCTAAGCCCCATATAGCATCAACAGGTTTTCCTTGTCGGTTTTGATAATCGTCTTGATAAATCTCATCTACTTTTGTTCTCTTAGATTGGGTATAAAGCGCCCTTACTCCTAAATTAAAAAAGCAATTATCTGACTCCGTTCTATAATTCATTCCAAATTCAAAACCCGAATATTGGTCTTTATTGAAATTACTATAAGGTCTAAATGAGTTATAATAATCTGGGTAAATCGTAGAGGGCCTAATAACCTGCTCCCCGTAGACGGATTGAAAAACATTACTTTCAACAAATAACTTTTTAAAAAGTAAGGTTTCAAAGCCAAGGGTGTAATCCGTTCTTTTTTCAAAGCCCAAGCCTAAATTTTGCCCTCTGAGAATTTTTGTAGATGCATTGTTGTAACCAGAGCCATTGGTATCTCCCCAGCTATACCCCCCTCCTTCTTGTTGATAAATTGCATTGTACAGAAAATAATCCTGAATGCTTAAGTCTGAATATACAATACCTGCGGAAGAGCGCAATTTAAAATAATCCAACCAACTATGGTTTTTTAATGTAGGTTCTTCACTTAGTACATAGGCAAGACCCAATGTAGGAGCAAATTTAGCTCTATTGTTTTCTGCCAACTTAACAGAATTTACATAGGCTCCGCTAAAATTGGCAAATATTTTATCCTTGTAATTGTAATCAAGACCGATTGCCACATGTGTGTTTTTATCTGATTGTTTCTCGTCCTTAACATAGGTATTGTTAGCAAAACCTATTAACGTTGCATTAATGTTATGATTTTCATTAAATTTCTTGTCGTAATTGAGGAGGCCATAAAATCCATATCTGATAGCAAAGAAATTTGTATTCACATTTTCCACCTGTCCCTTTAGGTCATTGTCTTTAACATTCACTAAATCAATAATTTTACCATCCTCGCTCCAAGTTGGTTGATAGACAGCAAATTGATTTGTAACACTTAGATTATAGATATTATAAAAATCGAAACTAACGTAGGATTTTGCGCTCAGGCCTTCGGTAATCGCGCTTAAATCAAAATCTATAGAATTATTTACCTGGCTAATTCTGCTCAGGTTGTTTTGGTAGCCACCAGCATAAATATCCGCGACAGGTACATTACCGCTAAAGGCCTGCGTGCCACCCAATAAAAACCCATCAAATTGGTTGGCGGCATCTACTATGCCCCTAAGCCCAGGGTTGGCATCAAAATCAATACTATTAATAGGTAAAAGCGGGGCGTACAAGTTGGGTCTAAACGTGGCACCGGCGGCATATAGGTTGTTTAAAGATGTTTTGTTCTTGTCAATTATAGCAACGACATCTAAACTACTATTAATCCAATCGTTTACCTTAAAGTCAATATTTCCCCTCACATTAAAGCGATTGTTTCCTTTATCATTATCAGGATTAACAGATTGAAAACTTCCATCTGACTTAAATCCTAGGTTAATGTAAAATTTGGTATTTTCAGTTCCGCCAGCAAAATCCGCAGTAACATTGGCATACGGAGTAATTGGGTTGAAATTACCGTCTTGATAAAAGTCTACATCAGGATATCTATAGGGATTGGTACCACTTTTATAATTATTAATTTGTTCTTCTGTGTAAATTTCAGCCAATCCGTCATTTATTCTTGCTTCGTTGAACAATTGCATGTATTCTGCAGAACCAAGATACTCCGGCATACTTACCGGGGTACGCACACCGGTGCTAGCGCTAACATTGAACTGTTTTTTAGTAGAACCTCTTTTAGTGGTTACCACTATTACTCCATCGCGCGCCATAGACCCGTATAAAGCGGCAACGTTGGCATCTTTAAGGATAGTTATTTCCTCTATTTCCTCCATATTTAGGAGGTCTATACTTCTTCCCGGAATACCATCTACAACTATGAGGGCATTGCCCACACCTCTAATATTGGAACTTCCTCGTAATCCGGTCATACGTCCAGAAAGCGCGTCTTGTACCCATTGGGTTGTATCAAACTTTAAAAAATCTTTAGGCTCTACAGTTGCCGATGATCCTACAATGTCCTTTTTTTCCTTTGTTTGAAAACCCAAATGTATTTCCTCTTGTAAATCAGACTCCAAGGGAGCCAAATTATCTTGTAAAATAACGGTTTGAGTAGAATCAACCGCTTGTGAATAACCGATTGTTGCAATACCTGGAATAATACACAGGAAGCACAAGAGTTGAAATACTAAGTTGAATTGTTTCATAAATTGTTGATTGGCTAGTACTCTATTCATTTTGTTACCATCCTGGGTTTTGAGGGAATCCTTCATATAATTCCGTATCATTTTTAGGAAAGGGCAACCAATAGTGCTTTTCCTCAAAAACTTTGGTTCTCAAAACCCGTTCTACAAAATTGATGGCCTTACCTTCTGAGTTACGATCAAAAACCAATTCGGTTTTAAGCTTATACTTCTCCTGAGTTCCAAGTTTCCATCTTCTAATATCCATCCATCTATGTGACTCATAAGAAAGCTCCACCGCCCGTTCCCTTCTAATTTCATCCATAAAAGCATCCGTGCCGGTCAAATATTGAGGCTGTACATTTAGACTACCGTCCGGAACTGCACGCTCCCTGATCCTATTTATGGCGTCTAGGGCAGAAAGATCAAAACCATCTGGTTTCCCATTTATCCCGTAAGCGACCAAAGCGGCCTCTGCGTACATCAAATAAACATCAGTAAGTCTTACATGAAGTCTCCAAGCAAAAACCCCTTGATTATCAAAATTGTTGAAACCAATTGGAAACCACTTTTTGGCTACATAGCCAGTTCTAGATCCATTACCCTTGTTAGGGTATCTATGTTCTCCCGAGGAATGGAATTGGGCATATCTATGCACTTCATTCTCACCAGTGGCCGCACCTAGATTCTGCACCATTTGGTCACCGTCCAACACCAACCATTTATAAAGTCTAGGATCCCTATTGTCCCATGGGTTTGCGGGATCGTACGACGGACTGTCCTCGCAAGACAGGCCATCGTTCATACCAAAATTGTGCTGAATGTAATTATGCGTGGGAAAGGAAGCCAAATTGTTCTGACCAATGGCACCTAACTGCCAATTGGTAGGTAAAAAGGATTGAAACCAGCCAACACTGCCAGATTGACTAAAAATATGTTCCGAAGTGTTCGGATACCTGCCTTGAGTGGAATAAAAAACAGTTTCGTACTCATCCCAAGGAACAAGACTGTATTGAGGCATTTTTATTACTTCCGCAAAGGTGTCCGCTGCACGTTTAGCCAATTCCTGGTCGTAATCATAGGTACCTGCACTGTTTTGCATCAACGGACTGGCTGCATAGAGTAGGTTCTTAGCTTTTAGGGAAAGGGCAGCCCCTTTGGTTATTCTAAACATGTTCTGACCTTGTGATTTTTGTCCGGGGGTCCATGCAGGATCATCCCAATCTTCAGGTAACAAGTCTGCCGCTCTTTGAAAATCCTCGTCAATTTTAAGCGCCGTTTCGGACCATTCCAAAGGTCTTGGCAACTGCCAGTCATTTTCCAAGACTTGATCTATATACGGAATACTTCCCCAAAATTTCATAATTTCGTGATGAAAGAAAGCCCTAAAAAAATAGGCTTGACCTAATACTGCATCCTTTTCTATCTGGGTTGCATCAGTCATTAAACTATCGGCATCGGCAATAACAATGTTCGATTTTCTGATGCCTGCCCAGCTACTTGGCCAAAGCTTGGCACGGTCAAAAGGCAAGTCTGCATTGGTGTTGGTAGGCCCATCGAACATACTGCCCGTGCCATTCCTCTGCCATTCCCAATAACGACCTTCATCAATAGCATAGTCAAATTGCCATGTGTCTATTCCTACGGCATCTTCGGCATAGCAATGGAAGTGCTGCCAATGGGCGGCAGTACTATAATCCACAATCATAGCGTACATTTCTTCGACAAACCCTTGAGCACTGTCAAAGTTCTTGAAAACATCTTCTTCTGTGAGTTCTGTTTCTATGGACCTGTCCAAATAATCTTCGCAAGAAGCTATGATAGCTATTAAACAAAGTCCTCCAAGTAAGTTGTATAAATTCTTCATCATGAACTTTATTAAAAATTGATGTTCAACCCTAAATTGAATCTTTTAAATGTTGGATAATCTCCCCTAAACTCTGAACCTGCACCTGTATTATCCTGCCTATCATCTGGTAGATCAGACCAAAATGCCAAATCGTTACCGCTTATAAACAGTCTGTAACTACTGCTATTCTTTGTTTTGAACGTATAGGCAAGCTCCACATTCTTAAGTCTTACAAATGAAGCGTCATGCCAGCTTCTATACGGGTCCGTAGCGCCTCCTGTACCTAACCAAGCAGGCAAAATTTCTTCGCCATCAGGATTGTCAACGCTCCAATAATCCGATTGAAATTCAAAAAACAAAGGTGTTTCTATCATAAATGATCTATCCGCAAAATATTTCGTGGCATTACTTACCCCGTAGAATTGAATCATGAAGGAAAAGTTCTTATAGCCGGAACCTAACGTAAGGTTATAGGTATTTTGAGGTCTTGTGGTGTACCCAAAAGGCACTGCATCATTGGCGTTTATAACCCCATCCCCGTTATAATCAATTTCATCATAATAACCAGGTCTACGAGTTTCTTGGGCGTTGTCTTGTGGGGTAGCGCCATACACATCATCCCATGATGTTAGAATATCTCCACGAATATTAACCCTGGGTTGTCCTATGGCAAAGCCTTCCTCCTTTTGATAATCCGGTTTTAAAAGAGGATCCTCCTTAAAAAGGATTTCATCCTTTGCCTTGGTATAGGCAAAATTCCCCCAAACGTCCCAGTTTTGGGTCAATTGCTTTTTATAATCCAAGGAAACTTCCAAGCCCTCTACAGTTGTCTCACCAATGTTGACATCTGCGGGACGGAAACCATAAAAACTTGGTACGCTTCTATCGTTTGCGGGTACTATAATGTCATGTCTGTCTTCTTTAAAAAGATCAAGCTCCATAGAAAGGCTATTTTTGAGTACGGTCAACTCAAAACCTATGTTTGCTTTTTCTGAGGTCTCCCATTGTAAGCTTGGGTTACCTATTATACTTTCACTTCTAAAAATGTATGGAGATCGTTGCCCATATGGTGCTACATTGTTCATAAATGCACTTCCTCCACTGGACCATTGCGAAAGATAGGCCCATCTTTCCCCTGCACTATCATCACCTACAACTCCGTAGGAACCTCTAATTTTTAATTTATCCAACCATTCAGCAGATTCCAAGAATGATTCATTACTTATCATCCAACCAAGAGCTACTGATGGAAAGAGCTCAAATTTATACCCAGGGCCGTATTTTTCAGAACCGTTATAAGCACCGTTCACATCCAAAAAATAACGGGTGTCATAATTGTAGGTCACCCTTGCAACCCAATCTTCACGATATCTAGGAAACATGCTCCCTATGGCATACTCTTCACGGTTCATTAAGGCCAAAACAGTGGTATTATGTTTTTCTGCAAAGGTTTTTCCGTAGTTAAGGGACAACTGATAGAATAACCTTCTACTCGTTTCCCAATCCTGTATGGCAAGGCCGTTACGCTCCCAAGGATTCAGTACAAAATCAAATTGGTTGGTACCCACCGGGGAGACCAATTGTTCAGAACCATCTTGATCATAAATTCTATAGACAACATTGTCCAAACCTCCCGGATTGTCTTCAACAACTCCTCCTTGCCCCCTAAAGTTATTATCATAAGATAAACGACCTGTAAAACTCAACCCATCAAGAATAAAATCCAATTTCTGATCAAGAACAAAATCACTGTTTACCTGTACCCTATGATTTTGCATAAATCCCTTTGCGGTTAGAATGACAGCGGGATTACTTAGTTCAAAATTCTCCGTGAGCGCCCTACCATAAACACCATCATCATAGAGTGGAGTATATAAACTGGGGGCTAAAGAATAAATGCTACTGTACAAGAGCTGCGGATCTGCCTGATTGGTATTCTGTAAACCATAGTATCCTGATAGATTTACTGAAAGTCTGGTAGTTGGGGTAATATCAAAATCTATATTACTTCTATAATTAAAGCGGTTATAATTGAAATTTGTCTTATAATCACGTCCGTTATCAAAACCTCCGGCATCGAAAATATCACCTACATGTTGATAGGATAAAGCACCAAAGTATTTTACGGATTTTGTACCGCCGGCCACGGAAAGATTCACTCTGTAATCCATGGCAAAGTCCTTTTGCATTGCATCTACCCAGTCAATATTGGGATACACATAACTTTCCTGCTCGTTGGCCGGATTTCTATATTTTTCAATTATATCAATTGGTGTGTAATTTCGCCACGCTTCTTCCCTTACCGGCACGGTCCTTTCAATAGCCTCGTTGGCAACAAGAAGACTGTTATAGGAATCAAACTTTTCAGGTATTTTGGATAGTGTTTTAACTGCAGAACTGGCAGTTAGTGATAGTTGAGCTTTTCCTTCCCTACCTCTTTTGGTTGTAATCAAAATAACTCCGTTAGCTCCTTTTACCCCAAATACCGCGGTGGCAGAAGCATCCTTAAGAACTGAAAGACTTTCTATATCACCTGGGTCAATATCGTTCATGGTACGTTCAATACCATCAACTAAGATTAAAGGTTGGCCTCCACCGTTCCAAGAACTTTGTCCCCTTATAAATATTTGGGGCGACTCATCTCCCGGTCTACCTGTAGAGGAAATAGTGGTTACCCCAGGAATACGCCCTGTTAAGGCTTGACCTACTGTGGAAACACCACCGGACTGCATTAAGGCATCACCGGATACTTGAGAAATTGAACCCACAACACTTTCCTTGGTTTGAGTTCCATAACCTACTACTACGACTTCATCCAGTTCCGAAGCCTCAGCGGTCATGACTATATCAATTTGTGTTCTAGAATTTACTTTAATCGTTTGCTTTGCATAACCAATGTAGCTTATTATTAACGTACCGTCTTCTGGTATATCTATGCTATAGTTTCCATCAAAATCTGACATTACCCCCCTAGTGGACCCCTGCACCAATATGCTTGCCCCAATAATAGGTTGATTGGTATCTGCCTCCGTTATAGTACCTGATACCGTAATCAAGTCTTGTTGTACTCCATTGGCCCACATCAATGCCGGAAGCATAAAGCACAAAAAGCTTAGTAATCTAATTTTAACTGTAAGCTCAATACATCGTTTGAGATGTACTGAAATAGGAAGCCTTATAATCATACTTCAGTAGTCTGGGTTGTTATTCTTTGTTGAGTTGTAACCCGAAGAAAACGGTAATTGTAAATTCATACATTAAACCTCTTCAGATATTGGAATTCTTAATTACCCATTCTAAACTTGCTATTAGATAGTTTACCAATTGGATGATCATTGATTTCCTGTGGTAAATGTTAAAAAAAAATCAAATAGACAAAAACCTGAATGATGCTCCTTCAATTTCATTTGATGCAAATTGAATGCATTTGATGCGTTTTGCAACATTTGAGAATAATTATGCAACATTAGCACAGAGGCAAAATGAAAAAAAATCAAAATAAAACACATTATTTACCAATTTAGTAAACGAAAGTCCATTAAAATAAGAATAATACATCCTAAAGAAAAAGTGAAGGTTTCCTACTTTAAATACAATGTCTGAGTTATTAATGGAGTAGAAATTACCTCTTGGAAGGCTATTGGCAGTTCTAAAGGATAAGCAACATTTTACGGTAGGCATCGCTTTTTTTAGATGGACCTTTACGAAGTGTTTTTTGCCTATAGCAAAGGGCATTATAAAATCCCGTATCCCTATAAGGACTTTTCCTCCTGGTTTGGTTAGGATGACTTTACTTGGGAAACCACCTCCTGTGGGGAGATGCCATAATAATCCTTAAACCTTAGCGTAAAATAGGAAGTTGAAGAAAAACCTACATGGTTGCAAATTACACCAAGGTCTGTGGCTCCTTTTTCCAATAGGTTTTTGGCATTCTGTAATCGTTGGTTTCTAATGAATTCGTTTGCTGTTTGGTTGGTAAGCCCCTTAATCTTTCGGTATAATTGACTTCTACTAAGGTTTACATGGTCTGCCAAAGACTCTACCCCTAAGTTTGGATTGCTAAGGTTTTCTTGAACATAAGAAATTACCTTTTCCAAAAATAATTTGTCAAGAGAGGTGATTGGCAAATCTTCCTTTATATCACCCATAGACCTCAAAAATTTATTATAGATGACCTCTCTACTTTGAATTAGCTGTGCTAGATGCTTGATAACTAGGTTCATGTCAAAAGGTTTATTTAAATAGACATCTGCACCTTTGTCTATACCGGTAATTTTATCTAACATGCCGGACTTAGCTGTTAGCATCATTATGGGTATGTGGCTAGTTCTAATATCTTTTCTTATTTTTTCGCAAAAATCAAATCCGCTCATTTCGGGCATTAAAACGTCCGTCATAATAACATCTGGTAATAACTCGTAGGCCAATTCAAACCCCTCATTGCCATTTTTAGCCAACACACATTTATACAAAGATTTAAACTCGCTTTTTAAATAATTACGTAATTCTGTATCATCCTCTACAATCAACAACGTTTTTGTTCTATGATTTTTAGGAGCAATTGAAATATCTGAACTTTCATTCGTGTTTTTTTCAATAGAAACACTTATGTCACTGAGATTATTTCCCTTTTGAATTTTACTAGCACCTTTAAGTTTTTTGTTCTCTAATGGTAAAACCACTTTAAAAGAAGAGCCCTTCCCCTTTGCACTTTGAACCGTAATCTTTCCGCCATGTAGAGTCACATAGCTATGTACCAATTGCAATCCTATACCGGTTCCTGAGAAAAAGCCGTTATTTATTGGTTGGGCTTGATAAAACCTATGGAACAATTTCTTGAGTTCTGTTTCATCCAGCCCAACTCCCGTATCATTTACGACCAGCTCTAAATTTTCATTTTCTTTCTGTAAATCCAGTAGTATGGTTCCGCCTTGAGGAGTAACCTTAAACGCATTGGATAACAAATTGAAAAGTATCTTTTCTAACATTCCTTTATCCGCCCATATCCAAATTTCTTCCTGCGGGGTATTTAGAACTAGATTGATATCGTTTGATTGCGACTCTTCTTCAAAATGGCTGATTAACTTTTTAACGAAGGGTATTACGGCGAACCGAGTTGCTCCTACCTTGACTTTATCCGACTCCAGTTTACTAAAATCCAATAATTCATTTATCAGCCTATACAAACGGTCAGCATTTTTGTAAATCGTAAAATGTTTCTGTTTTACTCTTTCAGGAAGATTTGGGTTGTTTGAAGAAATCAAATCCCTTATAGGATTTATAATAAGTGTCAATGGGGAGCTAAATTCATGGGCTACATTAGTAAAAAATTGTATACGTTCTTCATGTAACAATTCTTTTCGCTCCCTCTCCTGCCGTTCATTTTCTACTTGTTGTTTTTGCGATAATCTATTTTTCTCAAATTGTATCCATAAACTTAAAATTCCCAAAAATACAAGTCCGTAACAAATAATGGCCCAAGGGGTTTTCCACCAGGGTGGCAAAACTTTAATGTGAAGTGTTCTGGGTGTTTCGTTCCAAAAACCATCATTATTGGCGGCCTTTACCTTAAAAATATATTCACCCGTGTCCAAGTTTGTATAGGTAGCACTTCGTGAATTCTCTACATAATTATAGTCATCCTCATATCCTTCCAAATAATATGCATAACTATTCTCTTCCGGTCGTGTAAAGTTAATTCCTGAATATTCTATAGTGAATACAGACTGAGCACTTGTAAAAACAATACTATCTGTTTGCGATAACGATTTGTTTAACGGTGCATTCTCCTGACTTGGTTCTACATCTATGTTGAAAACCTTAAGGTTTTTTAAATAGACGTTTGGAGGGGATTTTAATCTCTTTATCTGATAAGGGTCAAAATGATCTATTCCTTCGGTTCCTCCGAAAAAGAGCTTTCCACTTTCCTCTTTAAAAACTGCATTTTTATTAAAATCCATGGAGAGAAGACCATCATTTTTAGAGAATTCCGAGAATTCCCCAGTAAGATGATTAAACATAATTAATCCAGAATTCCCTGCTAACCAAATATGTCCCTTATCATCTTCTAATATTCCATTTATATTGGGCATCTGCAAACCGTTATCGGAATCATACCACTGCACCTTATTAGTGTTAACATCCAATTTTACGGCTCCCAGCCCTCGGGTACCTAACCATAAATGGCCCTTCTTATCTTTTAAAATGCTTACTATATCAAATGAATAATAGGCATTGGGGTCACTCCCATCTCCTGCCAGAGCTAAATTAAGACTGGTACTTATATAACTATTAGGTCCTTGTTGTTCAAGTTTTAAGAGCTCGTTAGTAGTTCCTACCCAAATAGTATTGTTCTCTCCCGCAACTAATTTATTGATGTATTTACCCTCAAGCCCCCTAAATTGAAATGAATTCTTTGATAAATTACCGTTTGTAACAGTATTTAAATCACAACTATAGAGTCCTTGATTGAAGGTACTAATCCAAATCCTACCGTTAGAATCTTCTGTAAAACTCATGACCGCAGAAGCCCCTTTTCTATCCAATAGGATTGGAAACTGGTAGTTCACAAAACGTTTACTGCCGTTTTTTAGGAAGAAAATACCTTTGTCCCAGCTACCTACCCACATATTGTTTTGGCTATCTATAAACAGTGTTTGAATATAATCACTGCTCAGACCTTGGTATGAGGACTTTTTAAGGGAATTGATATGCGTGTATTCGCCTGTATTACGGTCAATTAGATCGATGCCCCCGCCTTCCATGGATACCCATAAATTTTGGTCACGGTCACTTACTATAGAAGTAACAGAGCTAGTTTGTAATGAGTTATTCTTATTATATACGCTCTTAATAGAATTAAACTTGTTAAAATACTTGTCATGAACCGCTACTCCTTTATTGTAATAACCCATCCATAATCTTTCATTGTTGTCCTTATATAAGGCCCAAATGGAATTGGACAGAATACTGTTTTCATTTGTTTTATCGAACAAATAATGGTGAATAATTTTACCCTTTTCATCTACATGGTAAAGACCATCGTTTTCTGTACCTATTAGAATGCCATTACGAGGGGCTTCGGACAACGAAAAAATATTATTCAATGTTATTTGATAATTAATAACGGAAGGTGGTTCCTCATCGCCACTTTCCTTAATTCTATAAATACCTTTATTTATAGACCCCAACCATAAGGTATTATTTTTATCAATGAGCATAGACTCCAACGGAGTGGTGATGGTTTTCGCATTTGAGCCATTTCTTAACATGGCCAAATCAAGTTCTTTGGCCTGTAGGTTAACCTCTAAAAGACCACTGCTACTGGCTGCATAAATAGTACCTTTTGAGTTCGCTTTAATTTCATTTATGGCCAGGAATACAAACGGGTCTGCATTTGCCAAAGTCAACTTTTCCAGTTTGTAATCCTCTAAATCAAATACAAAAATGCCTTGATAAGAGGTTCCTAGATACAAACGGCCCATACCATCACCATAAATACTATTAATGCCCACATTGCCCATATGCTGGCCATTTTTATCAATAAGCGGTACGTGATTAAACTCATCCTGGTCCCTATCATAAATGGCTATACCTAGATTGGTGCTCACCCAAAGGTTATTATCCTCATCTTCAAAAGAGCTATATACAAAACTACTGTTGCCCCTATGATCATTTTGAACCTTAGGCCTGTAGCTATTATAGTTGATACCGTCATATCTATATAATCCTGATCCATGAGTGCCGATCCAGATAAAACCTTCATGGTCTTGATTGATGAAATGAATTCCTGTTTTGGATATTCCATCCTTTATTCCATTAAAATGTAAAAGCTCTTCATTTACTTGAGATTGAACATTTAAGAGACAGATAAAACTGATTATAAAGGAAAGTTTCTTAATCATATACACCTATAGATATCCTGTGATTCAGATAATTATTACATACCAATAAATATCGAAGTGCTCTAAAATAGGGTAATTTGAGAAAGTATATTGTTAAAATTAAAATACCATTAGGCGATGGAACTATTTATCTTAGTCTATGTTACTGATTTTAAAAGAATTATATTTTTAAAGGCTAAGTCAGGCATTAAAACCTATATCAAACAGTTTTAAAAATACATTGGAAATAAAAAAAGAACTTGATAGAGCTATCAAGTTCTTTTTCAATAAAATATTTGTTGAAAATATTATCTTCCCATCCAACCTCCATCAACAAGCATAGTTTCACCGTGCATATAATTGGAAGCTTTGGAGCAAAGAAAAACAATGGGTCCCTTAAAATCTTCCGGTTGTCCCCACCTACCGGCCGGAATCCTGGCCAGGATAGAATCTGCCCTCTCCGGATTATTTCGCAAAGCTTCGGTATTATCTGTGCTAATATAGCCCGGGGCTATAGCGTTTACATTCACCCCTTTACCGGCCCACTCATTAGCGAAAGCCATAGTTATTTGGCCAATTGCTCCCTTACTTGCAGCATATCCTGGTACGGTAATACCTCCTTGAAAAGTTAAAAGAGAGGCCGTAAAAACAATCTTTCCAGAACCTCTTCTAACCATTTCCTTACCAATCTCACGAGTAAGTACAAACTGTGCCGTTTGATTTACTTCAATGACCTTATCCCAATATTCATCTGAATGCTCCACTGCAGGAGCCCTGAGTATGGTACCCGCGTTGTTTACAAGAATGTCAATTTTTGGAAAATCGTCCTTCACTTGTTCGATAAATGCATAAAGGGATTCCCTTTTACTAAAATCACAGGTATACGCTTTGAATTTTCTGCCAATTCCTTCTACCTCTTGCTCTACAATGCTTCCATGCTTTTCCAGGGTAGCGCTCACACCTATAATATCTGCACCTGCCTCGGCTAGGCCTATGGCCATGGCTTTACCAATACCTCGTTTGCAGCCTGTAACCAAGGCAATTTTCCCTTCTAGACTAAAATTGTTGAGTATGCTCATTGTTTTATTTATTGTTTACTTGTTGTTCTTTTATTGCTGACAATCCATAAGTATTTTCATACCGTCCGGTTGTTTGTCTATATCTTCAAAAACTTGTTGAATATCGCTTAACGGTCGTACCTCCGTGATCAATTTTTCAAATTTCAGCTTATTCTCAGTGACCAATTCTATGGCCTTTTCATAATCTTCTTTTTCGTATACACGAACACCAATGAGCTTTAATTCTTTCCAGAAAAACTGAAATAGGTCAACTTCCTTTTTTTGACCGTGAATGGCCACCATTACAATTCTACCTCTTATCCCGGCCACCTCTGTCATCATATCCAAGGTTGCTTGAACACCTGCCACTTCAAAAACTACATCTGCCTTCCTATTTTCGGTTATGGATTTTACATAGCCAACAAGATCCATTTTTAACGGGTTAATGGCCGTTAAGCCCAATTCCTCTGCTTTTGCAATTCTGGTATCGTTTACTTCTGAAACAACCACCTGTGCTCCAGTTTGCTTTGCTACTAGAGCTACCAACAGACCAATTGGTCCACCACCTAAAATTACAGCAGTTTCTCCTGCTTTTAAACCGCTTAACCTTACATCATGGACCGCCACGGAAAGCGGTTCTATTAAAGCGGCCAACCGCAAATTGGTCTCAGGCTTTAATTTATGAAGTGTGAACGCCGGTACGTTCCAAAATTGCTGCATGGAACCAGAACTATCAATTCCAATAAATTTAAGTTCTTCGCAGATATGGTTAAATCCCTTATCAGAAGGTTTTACCTTTCGGTCATCCAATGGTCTTACAACTACCTTATCCCCTATCTTAAAATCAGAAACTTTCTCACCTACTGCATCTATTGTTCCACTCATCTCATGGCCAATGGTTTCCGGAATGGCCACACGTTTATCCATCATTCCATGGTAAATATGAACATCCGTACCACAAACTCCCGTATAGGCAACTTTAATCCTTACTTCTTCTGCATGGGGCTCCATTAGTTCCCTTTCAATTATGGAAAAAGTTTTATTTCCCTTGTAAACAGCTGCCTTCATAGTTGCGTAATCGATTGTATTACAAATGTGGCATTAAAATTAGTAATAGCAAAGGTTATTTTTATTTTATAACAAATATTCATTCAAACCATTGAATTATAGTTAGGATTATAGCTTCTTAAGTATGTCTCAAAGTTTATAAAAAACATCAATACTTAAAAGATATGACTTTCTTAAATTCGGCTAATTTTAGTTACCCTTTTATTTTAATTGCGATAACTATCGTTAGAACTATAACACTTATGGGTAATTCGTATTCCCAATCGGTGGGATTTTCCTAATTTAGGCGCTGGTCAATAAATAATTGTTAGACTCAACAAAAACTTAACATGAAATACATAGTGTGTGAAAAGCCGGGTGAATTCCTAATGAAGGAAAAGGAAATGCCAATAAGAAAAAAAGGAGAGGCTCTTTTAAAGATTACCAAAGTAGGTATCTGCGGTACGGACTTACACGCCTACGCCGGAAATCAAGCTTTTTTCACCTATCCAAGAATTTTGGGGCATGAGCTTGCCGCAGAAGTTGTAGAAATAGATGAAAACCCACAAAATATAAAAGCAGGTGAAAAAGTGGTTATCATGCCCTATTTAAGTTGTGGAAAATGTGTAGCCTGTAGAAACGGTAAAACCAATTGTTGCACCAATATTGCCGTTTTAGGAGTTCACACAGATGGTGGAATGCAGGAACAGATTACGTTACCTCATACTGTGTTATTACCGGCCAATGATTTAAGGGATGATGAAATTGCCATTGTGGAATGTTTGGGCATAGGGGCCCATGCCATTCGAAGATCACAAATAAGGAAAGGTGAAAATGTAGTAGTGGTAGGTTGTGGTCCTATAGGAATTGGAATCATGAAATTCGCACAGATTGAAGGAGCCAATGTCATTGCCATTGATATGGATCAGGGTAGAATGGATTATGTGAAAAACGAAATAGGTATTGAACATACAGTACTCGGTGGCGCTAAAGCTGTTGAAAAGGTTACTGAAATCACTAATGGAGATTTGGCCACAGCCGTTTTTGATGCTACGGGTCATAAAGGAGCTTTAGAATCTGGAATAGATTATATGGCACATGGAGGCCGATATATTTTAGTGGGGCTTTCTAAAGGAGACCTTACTTTTGCCCACCCAAAAATTCATGCAAAGGAAACCTCTATTTTGTGTAGTAGAAATGCGGCGTTGGTTGATTTTGAATATGTAATGGAGAAAATGCGAAGTAAACAATTTCCAACGGACTCCTTTATTACCCACTCCGTACCCTATACCGAAATGATTTCTAATTTTGATAGCTGGCTAGACCCTAAAAATGGGGTAATCAAAGCTACCGTTAGCTTTTCTTAAATTTATTGGATGATAATCGATAGCCATCAACATTTTTGGGTTTATGACGAGCGTAAGCATGCTTGGATAGATGACCAAATGGCCATAATTAGACGCGACTTTCTTCCCCAAGACCTCAAACCGGTTTATGACAACCATGGGGTTGATGGCTGTGTAGCGGTACAAGCAGATCAAACCTTGGAGGAAACGGAATTTCTATTAAAAATTGCAAACGAAAACGATTTCGTTAAAGGGGTTGTTGGTTGGGTAGATTTACGTTCTCCCAATTTATCGGAGCAGTTGGAAAAGTACCAAGAAAATACGGACTTAAAAGGTTGGAGACATATTGTTCAAGGAGAAGCTGATCACAATTTTTTATTAAGGAATAGTTTTTTAAGTGGTATTTCCCTTCTAGAAAAATATAATCACACCTATGATATTCTTGTTTTTCCGCATCAGTTGGGTGCTGTTTTGGAGTTCGTAAAGAAATTCCCAAATCAGCCTTTTGTAATTGATCATATTGCCAAGCCCTATATCAAGGATGGTTTTTTTGATGGATGGTCCGTTTTAATAACGGAAATTGCGAAACACGAAAACGTATTCTGTAAGATATCCGGAATGATTACCGAAGCCGATTATGAAAATTGGAGCAGGGATGAAATTTTTCCCTATATGAGCTTAATTTTGGAAGCTTTTGGTCCCAATAGAGTAATGTACGGCTCAGATTGGCCTGTTTGTTTGGTAGCAGGAACCTATCCGCAAGTAAAAAATCTTGTTAAGGAATTTATTCAAGATTTAAGCACAATTGAACAAGAAAAAATAATGGGAAAGAATGCGATAGCATTCTATAATTTATAATAACAACCAAAAACGGGATAACACCCAAACCTAACTACATCCGTTATGGACTTAAACTTAGAAGATAAAATAGTGGTTATCTGCGGTGCCGCAGGTAAAAAAGGAAGTATTGGCGAAACCATTTTGAGAAGATTGGTTGACGAAGGCGCAATTCCTGCAGTTATTGACAGGAATGACAGGGGCTTTACATATGTAGATGAAATAAAGAAGCAAGGTATAGACGCCCTTTTTTGTAAAACCGATGTTACGGAGCCCGGCCAAATTGAAAGCGCCATGAATGAGATAATTTCAAAATACGGCCGCATAGATGTGGTACTCAACAATGTGGGAGTAAATGATGGGGTTGGTTTGGATGCCAGCTACGAAGAATTTATGAATAGCTTAAAGTTAAATTTGGTGAGCTATTTTCTAATAGTGAAACATGCCCTACCCTATTTAAAAAAGTCCAAAGGAAATATCCTGAATATTGGGTCTAAGGTTGCCTTGACCGGACAAGGAAGAACTTCTGGTTATGCTGCGGCCAAAGGCGGTGTTTTGGGTCTTACGAGAGAATGGGCGGTAGACCTGGTTCCCTTTGGAATACGTTCAAATGCCATCATCATTGCAGAAAGCTGGACTCCTGCCTATGATGATTGGATCAAAACAGTTCCCAACGGAGAGGAAAAGCTCAAATCCATTATTAAAAAGATACCATTTGAAAATAGAATGACTACTACGGAAGAAATAGCAAGTACGTGCTTGTTTACCATTTCCGATAGGTCTTCCCATACTACAGGACAGTTTATACATGTAGATGGTGGGTATGTTCATCTAGATCGAGCCGTTCTAACAGAAAATTAAACCAATATCAAATCCAAACCAACATTTAAATAGTATGGAAGAATCCCGTTCTCCAGTAGTATCCAAAAACGTACTTGTACCTTTCATTTTAATTACCTCCCTATTTGCCTTATGGGGCTTGGCCAATGATATGACCAACCCTATGGTTAGAGGATTTCAAAAAGTTTTGGAGTTAAGCAATACCCAGGCATCTTTAGTGCAATTGGCATTTTATGGTGGATATTTTACCATGGCCATACCAGCGGCCCTGTTTGTAAATAAATTTTCTTACAAAAAAGGGGTACTGTTAGGCCTGGCCCTTTACGCCACTGGAGCACTCTTGTTTTGGCCTGCAGCGGCAAAAGAGAGCTATGGCTTTTTCTTGGCGGCATTATATATACTAACGTTTGGACTTGCTTTTTTGGAAACTACTGCAAACCCCTATATTTTATCCATGGGGTCTGAGGAGACGGCAACCCGCAGACTTAATTTCGCTCAAATGTTCAACCCTATGGGGTCCATACTTGGTCTGCTCATTGCCCAGAATTTTGTGTTGGGAGCCCTTCAATCAGATGATGTGACCGAAGAGGGAATCCCAATCTACGACACCCTAACGGAGGCTGGAAAGGCAGCGATTAGAACTAGTGACCTAGAGATTATTAGAAATCCTTACGTGATTCTTGGCGTGGTGGTCATTATTTTCTTTCTACTGATCAGTTTTGTTAAAATGCCCCAGAACAAAAGTCAGGAGGCAAAGGTAAATTTCTCCGATTCTGTAAAGCGACTTTGGAAACAGCCTAAATTTGCCTATGGCGTGATAGCACAAATATTTTATGTGGGTGCCCAAATTATGTGCTGGACCTACGTATATCAATACGCCGAAACTTTACAAATTGACGCCCAATCTGCGGTTTGGTACGGACTGGCGGGTTACATTGTATTTCTAGTGGGTAGAACCATAGGAACTGCTCTTATGGCCAAAATTGATTCTGGAAAGCTCCTTATGTATTTTGGTTTTGGAGCAATGCTTACCCTTCTGGGAGCCATATTTTTACCAGGAATGTTAGGAATCTATTCCTTAGTGTTCACCTCTTTCTTTATGAGTATTATGTTCCCCACCATTTACGGAATTGCCTTGGAAGGCCAGGGTGAAGATGCCAAATTTGGCGCGGCATTTTTGGTAATGGCCATTGTTGGTGGTGCGCTGCTCCCCTATTTACAGGGCTATATCCTAGATTTGGGAGGTTTTGGATACGAAGATGTCACCTTCTTGGGAGTATCAGAAATGCGCTTCTCCTTTATTTTATCGCTATTATGCTTCCTTGTAGTCGCACTTTACGGAAGAAAAGTTTATAAAAGCTATCATTAAAAAACACTTACATGAGCCAAACAAAGAGATACTGCTACTCCTGTGATTTAAAGGACGATGCTCAACTCATTGAAGAATATAAAGAATATCATGCCCCGGGTTCCGTACCCAAAGAAATTATAAAGAGCATCAAGGACGCCGGAATATTGGATATGCAGATTTATTTAACTGGCAATAGAATGTTTATGATCATGGAAGTTGATGATTCTTTTGATCCAGCCAGAAAGGCGGAAATGGATGCGGAAAATCCGGAAGTTCAAAAATGGGAAAAATTAATGTGGAAATTTCAACAAGCCCTTCCATGGGCCAAGGAAGGTGAAAAATGGATTCCTTTAGATCAAATTTTTCAACTTCCTTAGTTTTGGAATAATTTTAGGCAACCGTATTGGTGAGGACGCCAATGTGTTCAATGGAAATACTAATTTCATCACCTGATTGTAATGTGAATTCATCCGGAGGAATAATTCCCGTGCCGGTCATTAAAAAACATCCGTTGGGAAAATTACATTCCCTAAAAAGATAATCTACCAAATCCTGATGCTTTCTTTTCATTTGATTGATAGCGATAGTATCATTAAATGCGACCTTTCCATTCCTAAAAATTTGGAGTTCAATCGTCGTTTCAGGTGAAATGGGTTCATCTGTAAGATAAATACAGGGGCCAAGGGCCGCACAACCTTCATAGGTTTTTGCCTGCGGTAGGTATAAAGGATTTTCACCCTCAATACTTCTGGAACTCATATCGTTACCCACAGTATAACCTTCAATTGTACCGTTGGAGCTTATTAAAAGGGCCAATTCAGGTTCAGGAACATCCCATCCGGAATCTTTTCTAATTCTCACTTTTCCTAGTGGGTCGGCCGTTCTTTGTGCGGTCGCCTTAAAAAATAGTTCAGGCCTATCCGCATCGTACACTCGATCATAAAAAGTGCCACCACCAGCTTTTTTAGATTCTTCCATTCGTGCAGTCTTACTGCGCATATAGGTAACCCCTGAAGCCCAAATTTCTTGGCTTCCCATAGGTTTTAATAAGGACTCATCTTCGATATTCCCGTTATAAGTTTCAAAAGTGGTCAGTTCTTCCTTTAGGGAGGAAAATAGATGCGTCCTATTTAAAAATTGGTCCCAATCAGACACCCTTTTGGTGTAGAATTTTCCTTCATATTCCAAAATTGCGGCATTCTTTGTTTTGTAGATTTTCATTGTAGTAGTTGGAAGTTTTGTTTGTTTAAAAGTAAAGTTTTTTTGTTGCTTTTTTAAGTGATTACCATACACTTTTAGTTTTTATGGGATATTGTTTTATCTTCGGCGTTCAACCTTAAAACATAAAACTATGTACGGCATCAAAGACAAGATTGCCATTATAACCGGAGCCAGTGGCTCTATGGCAGGAAGCATCGCCATTAGCTTTGCCAAAGCCGGGGCTAAATTGGCCTTACTATCCAGAAAAGAATCGTCGTTAATCGATTTAATTCAAGAAATTGAAAAGCTAGGCGGTACGGCCAAAGCATATGAATCCGATATTTTGGACGAGGAATCACTTACTGGAGTCAAAGACAAAATTTTGGCCGATTACGGTAGAATAGATATTCTTCTGAATATTGCCGGTGGTAATTTACCGGGAGCGACCATTGGCGTTGACAAGACCATTTTTGATCTTTCCATTGATGCCTTCAAGACCGTTACCGATCTTAACTTGAACGGTACCGTGATACCATCCATAGTTTTTGGTAAGGCCATGAGTGAGCAGAAGTCCGGCGTTATCCTTAATTATTCTTCCATGGCCGTAGAGAGGGTTATTACCCGTGTTGCAGGCTATTCCGCATCCAAAGCGGCAATGGAAAACTTTACCCGATGGATGGCGGTTGAAATGGCCCTTAAATTTGGCGAAGGTGTACGCGTAAATGCTATTGCACCAGGATTCTTTATCGGTAAACAAAATAGAGCACTTTTAACCAATGAAGATGGCTCTTATACCCAAAGAGGAGAAGATATTATTAGAAATACACCTATGAAACGTTTTGGGGAGGTAGAAGAACTTAATGGTGCTGTGCAATTTCTTTGCAGTGATGCCGCAAAATTCATTACCGGTATTGTTCTACCAATTGATGGAGGCTTCAGTGCCTTTAGTGGTGTATAATCCTTTAAAACTCAAAAACAACTTAATACACTTACAATAATTATGGAACAAACATGGCGTTGGTACGGGCCCAGTGACCCCGTAAGCCTACAGGACATTAAACAGGCCGGGGCTACCGGTATAGTTACTGCTTTACATCATATTCCCAATGGTGAAGTATGGTCTGTTGAAGAAATCAATAAAAGGAAAAACCACCTAGAGGAAAACGGTTTGGTTTGGTCCGTGGTGGAATCCCTGCCTATTCATGAAAATATAAAAACCCAACAGGGCGATTATAAACAGCACATAGAAAACTACAAGGTAAGTCTTAGAAATTTGGCCTCGTGCGGGGTTACTACGGTATGCTATAATTTTATGCCGGTCCTGGATTGGACGCGTACCAGTCTTGACTTGGAAATGGAAGATGGCTCCAAGGCCTTGTCTTTTGAATTTATTGCTTTGGCTGCCTTTGATCTGTTTATTTTAAAAAGGCCCAATGCCGAAGCAACCTATACCCAAGAACAAATTGATGCCGCTAAAAAAAGGCATGAAGAAATGTCTGAAAATGATATTTGGGAGTTGGTAAAGACGATTATCGCCGGTTTGCCGGGATCATCAGAGGGCTATCCTGTTCCCGAAAAAGGATTTGACCTGTCTAAGTTCCAAACCATTTTGGATACCTATGATACCATTGGGGAAGATGAAATGAGAAATAGCATTGTTTACTTTTTGGAGCAAGTGGTGCCTGTTGCCGAAGAGGTTGGAGTAATGCTTTGTATTCACCCGGATGATCCACCATTCTCCATTTTAGGACTTCCTAGAATTATGGGAACCGAGGCGGATTACGCTTATATCTTTGAAAAAGTGCCTTCCATTCACAATGGAATTACTTTTTGCACTGGTTCCTTGGGTGCCAGAGAGGACAATAACATTCCACAAATGTTTGAAAGGTTCGCCGATCGAGTTCATTTTCTGCATTTAAGAAGTACTCAAAGGGATGGAAAAGGCAATTTCTACGAAGCCAATCATTTGGAAGGCGATGTACCTATGTATGAGCTTATCAAACTGATTCTTAAAGAAGAAAAAAGGAGAAAAGAAGAAGGTAGGCAAGACTGGGAAATACCTATGAGACCTGATCACGGACACCAAATGTTGGATGATCTACATAAAAAAACCAACCCCGGTTATTCCGCTATTGGCCGATTACGCGGTTTGGCAGAATTACGGGGATTGGAATTGGGAATACGTAAAGCTTTCTATTAAAATTTAGCTTCTAATACTCTTGATCAAAGCCAAGGTATCCTTTACCTTGGCTTCAAGACCAGCATAGTCCTTATTGGCCAAGATATCCTTACTTATCAACTGAGACCCCATACCTACACAGGTAACTCCAGCACTGAACCAGCCCCTTAAATTGGATTCCTCAGTACTAACACCGCCTGTAGGCATAATACTCGTCCAAGGTTGAGGTCCTTTAATTGCCTTTACAAAACCGGGGCCGTACGTAGAACCAGGGAATAATTTGATAATTTCACAACCAAGTTCCTCTGCCCTATTGATTTCTGTAAGAGTTCCGCAACCAGGGGACCAAAGTACTTTTCTACGGTTACAAACAATTGCGATATCTTCTCGCAAGGTTGGGGTAACGATAAAGTTCGCCCCCATTTGCATAAATAAACTAGCGGCAGCGGCATCGGTAATGGAACCAACACCCATAATCATTCCCGGTAATTCTTTTAAAGCAAATTTGTTCAGTTCCAAAAAGACCTCATAAGCGAAGTCTCCACGAGCCGTAAACTCGATCAAGCGAGCACCGCCATCGTAACAAGCCTTTAAAACTTTTTTCCCTAATTCTATATCTGGGTGGTAGAATAGAGGAACCATTCCGGTTTCCTTCATAACTTCCGCCACTTCCAATCTTGAATATTTAGCCATTTAAATTATAATTTGTTAGTAGTTATTATTGCTGATGTATGAATTTATCTGGCGACCCTTCCGGAAGCATCACCACCCATTAATTTTTCAACTTCATCAACGGTTACCAAGTTGGCATCTCCCTTAATGGTATGCTTTAAGCAGGAAGCCGCCACGGCAAAGTCAAGTGCATTTTGATCATCCTCCGGGTATTTAAGCAATCCATAAATCAAACCGCCCATAAAGGAATCTCCTCCTCCTACTCTATCTACGATATCAGTAATTTGGTATTGACGGGTCTCGTACATTTTTTCACCATCGTATAGAACGCCGGCCCAAGTGTTATGAGAAGCAGAAATAGAACCTCTCAATGTGGTAATCACCTTTTTGGCCCTTGGAAACTTCTTCATCATTTGCTTACAAACAGACAGGAATGCTTCCGCCTTTACGTCATGCCCATGTTTGTGAACATCCAATCCTTCTGGGTGAATTCCAAAATGTTTTTCCGCATCCTCCTCGTTACCCAAAATAATATCACAATATGAGGTAAGTTCGGTCATGATAGCTTCCCTATCTCCTCCATATTTCCATAATTTGGCACGGTAGTTCAAATCGGTTGAAATAGTAATACCCTTTTCACTGGCAGCTTTTACGGCCTCTAGGCAGACATCCGCCGCACCTTGAGAGATAGCAGGTGTAATACCTGTCCAATGAAACCATTCTACTCCATCAAAAACGGCATCCCAATCAATCATGCCCTTTTCAATCTCTGCAATAGCGGAATGTGCACGGTCATAAACAACCTTACTACCACGACTTACCGCTCCCGTTTCTAAAAAATAGATACCCAAACGGTCTCCCCCATAAACAATTTTATCTGTTCCAACGCCTCTTTTGCGCATTTCCATTAAGGCACATTCCCCAATATCATTTTTAGGCAAACGTGTAACGAAATCTACCGGCACCCCATAGTTTGCCAAGGATACGGCCACATTACTTTCGCCGCCACCATAAACGACATCAAAACTTGTTGTTTGCGAAAATCTTAAAAATCCTGGAGGAGATAATCGTAACATGATTTCCCCAAAGGTCACTACTTTTTTCATTGTGAGTTGATTAAACTTGTTTGTTAATTACGAAGATAACAGTAATTATCCCCATGGGCCGAAATTAAATATTAAACATAAAAAACAGGAGTAAATAAAGCTCAAAAACTAGTATTTACTCCCGCTTAACAATATAAAGTGTAAATGAGATATTTATTTCTGTGAATCTGCAATGGATGCTTTAACACTGCCAACAATCTTAGGAGGCCTTTTATGCCAGTAAGACGCCAAAATTGAACCTGTTATGTTCATTAACGGACCAAAAACGGCGGGGGCTAGCCCCATGGTAGCAATCTTTCCCAAGGAATTGGCAATTCCGGAGGCCAAGCCACCATTTTGCATTCCTACCTCAATTGCAATAGTCCTCGCATCTTGCTCTTCCATCTTAAAGAGTTTGGCAAAACCGTAACCAAGACCGTAACCGAAAAGATTGTGTATGAATACCAATAGCATCAAGATTCCGCCTATATCCAAGAGACTGTCTCTTCCCGCGGCAGTGATAATGGTTATAATTAAAAATATGGCTGACATGGAAACTAATGGCATGGCTTTATCCAGCCAATCCGTTTTAAAAAGTTTATTAAATATTAGACCTGCACCAATAGGTAGAATAATCATTTTTGTGATGCTCCACATCATGTCCAGTACGTTAATTTCTATAAATTCTCCGGCAAGTAATTTCATTAAAAGAGGGGTGAGAAATGGAGCAAGTAAAGTTGCTATGGACGTTATGGTAATGGACAGGGCCAAATTGGCCTTTGCCAAATAGGCCATGACATTAGAGGCCACACCGCTTGGCGAGCAGCCAATCAACACAATTCCTGCGGCAATTTCAGGTGGAAAATTACTGGATTTGGCAAGTGCAAAACCCACTAAGGGCATTATCAATAATTGAGCGGCTACTCCAATAAATACACCTCGAGGTGTTTTAAACACTCCTGCAAAATCCTTGATACTCATGGAGGTACCCATACCAAACATAATAATTTGAATTAAGGGAATAATCAAGGCGGTTAACTTGAAATCTCCTATATAGGTAAAATAGTGTGGATAGTACAAAGCTGCTGCCACACCTGCAAATATGGTTATGGTAAAGACCAAACTATTAAGGGATTTATACACGCTGAAGCCAAAGGCCAACGACCCAAAGAACAACAGGAACAATAATCCAGCTTGGTCAATTTTTCCTGTAAGAATCATGTAGAGAATTACCAAAAGAAGCATACCTGACAAAATCAGGCTTACGGAATATAAGGAAAGCTTTTTCAAAATAACTTAAAGTTTATATGCTTGACGAGCCAACAATTGCCAATTATCACCTTGTTTTTGCCAGGTCATTAGTACCCCGATCCTAACATCTGCCTTTTCGCCATTATTAGTACCAGTAGCCACAAAAATATGTCTTGCAATCCCTGTATCATTTGAAATGTAAATAGTTTGATCTTCCGGAATAATGGAGAAAAAATCGAAAGAACCAGTTAAAACGGCCTCTACGTATTCCTCCCTATTTTCTATAGTACCACTTGAATGCCCATAAGTTAGTTGCTTTGAAGTAAGGTGCATCAAGCCTTTTTTATCTTTATTTACCATTGCCTCGTAGAGCTTCTCTACACCTTTTTCAATTCTTTGCGCGTCTGTTTGTGCGTTTAACTGCAAAAAAGCTAACAGAAGAAATAGTGACAGAGACTTTTTGATGTTCATCATTTGTTTATTGGAATTAATTATAGTGCTTTTCTAAATAAGTATTCAATTCCGTTCTTGTCATGGGTAATTTCTCATCGGGATACTTTTTAATCCATTTTAGAAAATCGGCCTTAATGGCATCTGTCCATTTGGTATCTATTTGTCCCGGGGTATAGGTCTTCTCACGTAGACGCTGAAACCCAAAAACATCACGCAATCCCACAACTTCAGAAGAAATAACCAATTCTGCTACTAAATGCGAAGGGATAAATACTACCCCGTGTTGATTGGCCAAAACTACATCCCCAGGCAGAACGATAGCCCTACCAATTCTTATTGGATTATTGATTGAAGTAAGCATCTGTTCCTTCAGATAAGAAGGATCATCTCCCCTAAACCAACCATTAAATCCCTTAATATCCAACAAACCTGCAACATCACGTACGCCTCCATCAAATATAACCCCATTTTGGGAGTTGGTATAAATGGCATTTCCTAAGTTGGAACCAATCAATGTACCATCAATTATCCTTCCGTAGCCATCTGCCACATAAATATCTCCGGGCTTTAAAATTTCAATGGGCCACGAATTACTGCCCCCAATGGTATCCCTTTTTTCCTTTCCTCCTTTTTCTTTGACCACCTGCTGATAATCAGGTCTTAGAGGCATGTATTGTGATGTCAATACCCTACCGGTCATTACTTGTTCTGGATGCAAAATTTTCCAACCGCCATCATATTGATTGTTATAGCCCTTATTTTTAAGATAGCCCCAAGCTTCCTCAATTTGGATATTTTTAAGTCTTTTTAGCAATGCATCCGAAACTTTGGGTCTGCCATCTTCAAAACGTTCTCCTTCCCAATTGGACGTAAGTTCCTTAACGAAGTCTGAAGTAGCCATAACCCCTTGGCCATGCATAGGTACATTTAAAAGGAAAATCAATACTCCAAAAAATAGTCTTTTTATCATTTTTTATTGTTCATTATTATTAGGTAGTTCAATGTTGTTTTAATTTTTTAACAATGTAACAATTTTGTTCGTTATTGCCAATGTTGTTGAACCTCCCCGAATTAAGGCTTCGGGGAGTCCAACGGCAACCAAACTAACTCAAACAAAATTGACTAACACTCTGTTATGGTTTGAAAAATCATATAAATATGAATTTCGATTTTAACTGTAGGTACGGTCATGGGACATTAGTTTGTTCCACTGATCCGTAGGTTCAAAATAACTTTTGTCTTTTGGATGTACATGTTTCTTTAGCACTTCCTCATTTAGCTCAATTCCCAAACCTGGGGCGGTAAGAGGTACTGTAGCAAAACCTTTATCTATCATTTTAAATCCACCTACGGTAGTCACTAAATCTTCCCACCAAGGTAAATCGACAGAGTGGTGCTCCAAAGCCAAGAAATTCTGTGAGGCGGCAGCACAATGTACATTCGCCATAAAGGAAACAGGGGTTCCTGCTTGGTGCATGGCCATGGCTATACCAAATTCTTCGGCGTAATCGGCTATTCGTTTAGTTTCCAGTAACCCGCCCGAGGATGCCAAATCAGGATGTACGATATCTACCGCTCGTTCATGAATGAGAGGAAGGAAATCTTTTAACAGATAAATATCCTCTCCAGTAGTTGTTGGCGTGTCTATACTTCTCGTTATTTCCTTCCATTGCTCCGTGTATTGCCAAGGTACCATATCCTCAAACCAAGCTAAGCGATATTTCTCTAAAGCCTTTGCCAGACGAATATTGTTGTTCATATCAAAATGGCCGTAATGGTCCGTTGAAATAGGAATTTCATAACCAACCATATTCCTTACATCTTCTACTACTTGTTGCAGATGCTCCAAACCCTTTTCCGTAATTTGAATTTGTGTGAAAGGATGCATGGTATTGCCATAAGACATAAAGTTTCTTTGATCTCCCCATTGAGAAAGGCTTCCTTTGGAATCTTCCCAGAATTTACCGTTGACCACGGTATCTTTTTTACCCTTTAATTCTCCGATGGACACATCCATTTTAAGCCAAGTATACCCTTGTTCCTTCACCCTAAAATTAATGAGACGTTGTTGTTCTTCTGGAGAGTTGGCTTCAGGGGTATCGGCATATAAACGGACTTTATCGCGATAACGCCCCCCTAGCAGCTGCCACGCAGGTACATTATAAGCTTTCCCGCAAAGATCCCACAGGGCCATTTCAACAGCACAGACACCACCCGCTTGGCGAGCAGGTCCTCCAAACTGCTTTATGCTTTTAAACACTTTCTCTACATTACACGGATTTTCTCCTAAAATTCTGCTTTTAAGCATCAATGCATATCGTACATCTGCAGCATCCCTTACTTCGCCCAAACCATGAATACCTTGGTTGGTCTCGATTTTGATAATAGGCGTACCCCCCATTACGTTAGTTACCACGTACCGCATGTCCGTAATTTTCAATTCTGACGGAGCAGAGGCCCTTTTAACTTTAGAAGTTGTCTCGGCTATGGTATCCTCAAAAGAATAGCCCATGAAACTTGAAAGGGCAATACCACCAAGAGCAGTCTTTTTGAGAAAATTTCTACGATCGTCTCCTGTTCTAGGACTCATCATTTCAGCTTTGCGCTGTTGCGCATATGCTTTGTCTTCTGCCCTACTTTTAGCAATAAGCTGTTTTAAAGTGTTCTTCATTTTCTGTATCTATGTTTGGATTTGTTATTTATTGATCCCACCATACATTGGTATCCAGATTATCTGCACCCATTCTGGAAACTGCGGCACCCAAATTTTCATTATTGGTGGCCACTTCGGAATTGGGATAAGTCAGTCTGTTGATAAATTCTGTGCTAATGTCTTGAGCAGGATAAGGATTGGAGTCTAAATCTGGAAAACCGGTTCGCCTAAAATTGGCAAATGCCTCCGGTCCGTTCAAAAAGCAAGAGATCCAATATTGGTTTCCTATTTGTTCCAAGGCGTTAGCTGTGTCAAACGGATTTTCGGTTAAATAGGTGTCTATTTCTTCTTCCATTATAGCAACAGACTCATCATAGCTAGCCATTAACTGCATATGGGCCCTAACCCCTTCGTTATAAAATGTTTCAGCATCTCCACCTATCCAACCACGGGTTGCTGCCTCTGCCAATAATAATTGAGTCTGGCTATAGGTAATTATATACATAGGTGCCGTTTGCTTGGCTACGAGAAATCTATCAACTTGAGTAAAATCGTAAAAACTAGCCAGGCCCAAATCACTTGCTACCCCTCCAATGGTGCCGTTGTCATAGCCCATGGGCATGCCCACCTGTTCCTCGGCGTCTTTTACACCTGCCTCCACGGTTTGTTCCGGTCCGGAGGTAGCCCCCACAAAACGTAGGGCCAGGGACTGCAACCTAGGGTCATTGGTACTTGATAGGAAATCTACAAAAGTAGATACCATGTAAAAGTTATTGGCTTCGGTTGAGTTCAATAATGAGCCTGCATTATTGGTAAAATTGTTGTCATGCCTAATTACATAATTGTCTTCATTAGACTCCATAAGCCCTGCTTCAAAGGCGTCAGACACCGTTTGCTCTGCCAATGTAGGGTTTACTTCAGAAATGTGCATTCCCAATCTAAGGAGCAAAGAGTTCCCAAATTTTTTCCACTTAGCGATATCGCCAGAATAAAGTACCTCTCCATTTTCGGATGGAGCAGAAGCACTTAGTCCGGCTGTTGCTTCTTTGACCTCATTAATTAAATCGGCATAAATGGCTTCTTGGGAATCATATGCCGGTAATACAATTTGGTCAGACACCCCTTTACCTGCCTCGGAATAAGGTATATCACCGTACTCATCAGTTAGAATCATAAAAGTCAATGCCTGTACCAATCTGGTCATCTGCAATAGATTGGGCCGGTCTGGGGCATCCTCAGCTTGTAACTGCCCCAATATATCTCCGGTATTTTTAATGACATTTTCATAATACTTTACCCAATGGTCATCTGTAACATCCCTATTGTCTTGATTGTAATTGGCACCTGTCAGTACTCCTGAATTGGGAGAAATAATCTGCTGAACCACACCTAAATCATAAATAAGCTGCGCATTTGAAAATGATGTATTTATGATGGCATTGTTAAGAAGAAAAATGGGATCGACACTTTCACTTGTTGGGTCTACATTATTGGTGTTGATTTCATCAAAATTCTTATCACATGATAAGCCCATGAAAATCAATCCAAAAATCAAAAATCTATATAGTTTATTTTTCATGATGCTTTCCTTTAAAATTTACAATTAAGGTTTAAGCCAATACTTCTAGTAGTAGGTACGCCAGTAGATTCCAATCCCGATACATTATCGGAACTATAGCCAAATGAATCCGGATCGATATTCGGGACCCACTTTTTAATGATAAAGAGGTTGTTGGCAAAGAGACTTACCGTCAAGCCTTGGAAAAAAGTACTATCCTGAACCAAATCTGTTAAATCATAACCTAGGTTTAGTTGTCTAAATTTCCAATAACCACTATCATATACAATTGGTTCAATAAGCTGCTGAGAACGCACCACTTCCCAGTAGGTCTGTGCCGGTGTAGCAACTGTATTGGGTTGACCTGCTTGGTTGACACCATCACCAATAACTCCGCCTTCCCTACCTTCCAAAGTCATTTTATGGAGTCCGTGCCTGGTAGCATTAAAGTTGGTACCGGAAATCATTTTTCCACCCAGTTTAAAATCTATAAGGAAAGAGGCATTAAAATTCTTATACCTAAAACTATTAGTAATACCACCCACCCATTTAGGTAAGGCACTGCCAAAAAATACAATATCATCTGAGCGCAGGGGTCTCCCATCATCCGCAAAAATTTGTCTTCCTTGCTCATCAAATTTATAGCCAAAACCGGCCAATTGACCAATTTCCTCCCCCACTACCTGATAAAGAAAACCATTAAAAGCATGGGTGCCTACTACAATACTTTCCCCCGGAGTATCTGTCAACAAAGAAACAACCTTGGTTTTGTTGTATGATGCGTTAAGGGTAATGTCATACCTAATATCCTCATTTTGTATGGGTACGAGCGTCAATAGGGCTTCTACACCTTGATTCCTGTTTTCACCGCTATTTATTAGGGTGCTTAGAAAACCGGAGGCATTTGAGATTTGTGCCGGTATAATTTGATCAAAAGTAGATTTCCTGTAGACACTCAAATCTAAATTTACCCGGGAATTGAACATTCTCAAATCCAAGCCAAATTCTGTCTCACTTACACGCATGGGTCTTAAATTCGGATTTGGAAGCGTATTCGTATTTGGAGCACCTACAGGCTGAAATTGTCCATTGGAGTTTGCAAATAAATTTGCATTGATATTATAGAATAAGGCGTCAGAATATGGGAGGACATCCGTATCACTTCCCACCTCGGCATAAGCAGCTCGTAGTTTTCCAAATGTTAACCATTCCATATTATCCAAAGCATTGGAAAAAACGTAGCTTGCCGAAACAGACGGATATAAAATACCTCGATTTTCTGAAGATAATGTAGAAAACCAATCGTTTCTAGCAGTGGCACTTAAGAAATAAGTGTCTTTAAACGATAAATTTAACGCCCCGTATAGAGAATTTGTCGATCTATCGGCAAAACTATAATTCGGATTTTTTATTCTGCCGTTCTGTACGGTGTATAAATCCCTAATAATAAAATCGGTTACATTCGTTTGATAAACATCAGCTTGTCTCCTCATTTTGTTTCCACCAAAATTGACACCTAAACTAAAATCATCACCAAAATCCTTATCGGCTGAAAGAAGGAAGTCCACATTGGTTTCCCTAAACCTTCTTACCTCCTGAGTATAGGTCCCGTTCACAAATCCTTCAGGTGCTGGTGGCCTAGAGGCCTGACCTGTAGGATAGCCATTATATTCTTGATCTCTGGACCAATAATCCTGTCCTACCCTTACCTGACCAAAAAGCCAAGGCAAGAAATTATACTTTAGGGATGCATTACCAAAAATCCGGTCCCTTTCAATATTATTGAACTGCTCACTTAAAGTGAAATAAGGATTGGTCCTATTCCTAAATCTAGAATACACAAACTCGTTACCATTTTCATCAAATTTCTTTTGATCCAATAAATCTAAAGGCATCGAATTCGCCATATTGAACAAAGCTACTGGGATGGTGTTATCCTGCTGCCCCACATTGGGCGGATTAGTATTCTCTTCATTGGAATAATTGATGTTGGTTGTAAAGGACAGGTTTTTTGAAAGGAGGTAACTAGCCCCTAAGCCAACATTGATACGTTTAAACTCATTATTGGGTGTTATACCCTTACTTTCAAGATTGGAGAGCGATAAATTGAAGCCACCTTTTTCACTATTTCCGGACAGGCCTATAGAATTAGTGATATCCAGGCCATTTCTATAAAATTCCTTAATACGATCATAAACCGGTTCATAAGGAACCTCTACCCCATCAAAAAGAATTTGGGTCATTCCGGGCTGAAAGCGTTCTCCAAAAGACCATTGCCCAGAGGTAGGATTTGCCGAAGTAGGCCGCACGCCGTTTTCCCCTTGCCCATATTCATATTGATAATCCGTAAAATCCAAAGGAGTTTGATTGGCAATACTTAAGGTATAATTTACACCAATTCCCTGTCCGGTGCCTCGGGTTTTGGTGGTTATCATTATCACCCCATCCTTGGCCCTGGAACCATAGAGTGCGGCACCGGTTGCCCCCTTTAAAATGGTCATACTTTCAATGTCATCCGGATTGATACTGGAAAAACCATCCCCACCATCAGAATACACACCCCCACTACTGGTACCGGGTTCCCCACTTCCTCCAGAACTACCAATATTAGTACCAAAGCTGGTATTGTCTATAGGTACCCCATTCACAACTATTAGGGGGTTGTTTGTACCCGAAATGGAGGATTGACCACGTATACGTACTTTGGAAGATCCACCAGGACCGGTACCAAGGGCCGAAACATTTACCCCCGCCACTTTACCTTGAAGGGTATTCATGAAATTGGAAGAACGGTTTACGTTCACTTCCTCCGCATCCACCTTAGCTACGGAATAGCCTAATTTTCTCGTTTCTTGTTTGATGCCCAAAGCAGTAACCACCACTTCATCCAATGCTTCGGAATCTTCCACTAATTGAACGTTGATGGTGGCCGACTGATTTACCGAAACTTCCTTGGTCGCAAAACCTATGGAGCTAAACACCAAAACGGCATTTGCATTTTGGGTAGCCAAGGAATAATTTCCATCAAAATCTGTTGCCGTTCCGTTGGAGGTCCCTTTTTCAACAACGGAAACCCCCGGAAGAGGCATTCCATTAGTATCCGTAACAACCCCTGAAATATCTTGTTGAACCTTAGCTTCAGTGTCTTTAATTATTGACGAAGGCAAACTTCTTGTTAGAATTATCTGTGTGTCCAAGATTTCAAACGTAATGGAAGTGTCCTGGAATAAATCGGTGAGTACCCCTTTTAATGGGGCCTTTACATAACTAACACTAACTTTTCTGTTATAATTGACTTGGTTGTCATTGTAAAGAACTTTAAAGCTAGTAAGAGATTCAATTTCTTGAAATACCTTTTCCAAGGACACATTCTTTAGCTGTAGCGTAATTTCCGTATCAGCCGAAGACGTGTTTCCCTGAGCCTGAAAAAAAATGATGGCGAAAAGGCAAATACTAAATTTCATTTTTAGCCGTAACTTCAATGGATAGGACATATTCTCCCTAATCCATATGATTGGGTTTTTCATATATTTGTTCAAATTTAGATGGTTAACGATTGCGTATATCACTCTAAATCCCAATCGGGAAATGTGCCAGCATTTTCCGATTTTTTTATGCTTAGAGTGTAGTTGTTCTCAAATGTTTTACATCATAGGCCTATAATTTAGGGTTGGGTTATTTCTATTTTCCGCCCATCAATTGTAAATTTTAATGGGTAATTTTTATTGAATGCTTCAAATACTTGGTTAATGGTCTCCGTATCAAAACTGGCATTGAACTTTACTTGATTAAGTTGTTCATAGCTATTAGTGATTTCTACATTATAAATTCGCTCCAGTTTTTTAAGTATATCTTCAAAGGGCATATGACTAAAAATTATTCGGCCATTCATCCAATCCGTATACAACTCTGTATTCACCTCCTTGAATTCCATTGTTTTTATATTTCTCTCCCAAATGGCCATGTAACCAGGGTCTAATACAGGCGATTCACCCGTAAACTTTTCACGTTCCTCAAAAAAACCAACGGATCCTTCCACTAGTACGGTACGCACCGTTTCATCCTCCGGGTAGGCAGTTAAATTAAATTGAGTACCAAGTACACGTATATTTAGATGATTGGCAGTGATAACAAAAGGAGATTCATTTTTAGCGACATCAAAATATCCTTCACCGATCAAATGAATTTTTCTTTCATGATTATTTTGAAACTCTACCGGATATTTAATGGAACTGCCAGAATTAAGATGCACTTTAGTGCCATCTGACAAAACTAAGGCAAACTTTTTACCATATGGAACTGTAAGGGTGTTATAAATAAGTTCCTCCGCGGTATTCCCTTTTTTATAAACTAATTGATTTCCCTGCTGAAGGCCTACCCTATCACCCTTTTGATTGAAAACGGAAGCCTCACTGGCCTCCGAAATGGACTTGACGGAACCATCTGATAAAGTAAGGGTTATTTCGCCCTCCAAGTTCTGTGGTTTGATTTTAGTAGAATTGGCAAAATTGTGATTCCAATAGAAGTATCCTAACCCAAGACCCAGGAGGATAATAGCCGCATAATTTAAAAGCCTCTTGATAAACAAAACTTTTACCTCCCTTTTATCGGACTTTATTTTTTTTAATAAGTTTTTTTTAGCGGCTTTCTTATCGTATTTGCTCATCAGATGTCTTGTAACAAATTCTATCTCTGTAAATGATTTAAACACATTATGGTTTACTTCGTTCTCCATAGCTTTTTGCAAGGCATCAAGCTCGGTTGAAGAAATGGAACGGCTCAAGAATTTTGCTGTATTTAGTTCAAAGTCCGAAAAACTCATATTGCGATATCTGTTACTAATACGTGTATTTTTTACGCAACCCTAAACTTTATTTGTATTTTTTTTTCATAATTTTAAAATCCGTACTAATTAACAACCTAACCCTTTTTATGAAAACAGATTTTAACAACAACCAATTCCTTGTACAAAATCTTAAAAATGGTAACGAAAAGGCCTACGAATATTTAGTAGAGGAATACCATCACCCACTTTGCGTTTATGCGAACAGTTTGGTAAATGATAAGGACCAAGCAGAAGATATTGTACAGAACGTATTTATAAGGACATGGGAACGCAGACAAAACCTTAAAAGTGATTTTACCATTAAAAGCTTTCTTTATCGTTCTGTACACAACGAGTTTATAGATCAATACAGAAAACAAAAGTCCGTTACCGCTCTAGAAAAGAAATACATTGAGGAATTGGATAGAATTGTGGACAAAGATGAAGTGTTCTTTGAAAAGTTGTTGTCGTTGGTCCAGAAAGAAATACAGAACCTACCTCCTAAATGCAAAAAGATATTCCTGATGAGCAAACAGGAAGGTTTTAGCAACATAGAAATTGCGGAGCATCTAAATGTTTCTATTAAAACAATTGAATATCATATCACCAAGGCCTTCGCCATTTTAAGGAAAAAAGCCAATAAGGATATGGAGCCTATTTTATTTTTGCTATTTGGCTACAAGCGTACCAAAAAATTAAATGCTTAAACTAGATGGGGCTTTAGCGTAAGCTATGCTCTTTTAAAATTTCTTGCATCTTATAGGAGTCCATATCTTGATCGGTATATTTTTTTCTTTCTTTCACCAAGTTCTTTTTCATTTGCGCTATAACTACCTCATACTCTAAATCGTTTATGGCATTGTGCAATTCTTTAGGGTCCTTCTCTAAATCATAAAATTCCCAAGCGGGTTCAGTGGTTTCTTTAGAAGTTCCTTTTTTGTCTAATGGCTGCCCATAAAAGAAAATAAGTTTAAAACGCTCGTTTCTAATTCCAAAATGGGCCGGTCTATCTGGGTGATGCAGCCAATATCTATAGTACATTTGCTTACGCCAATTTTTGGGTGTTTTCTCTTCCAAGTTTTTTCTAAAACTCTCTCCTTGGATATAATCAGGCTTTTTTATACCTGCATAATCCGCCATGAGCGCTGCAAAATCAATGTTTAAAATGATATCATCAATACGTTTGCCGCCTTTAATTTTCTTCGGGTAACGGATAACAAAGGGCATACGTAACGATTCTTCGTAAATCATTCTCTTATCAAAAAAACCGTGTTCCCCTAAAAAATAACCTTGGTCCGCTGTATAAATGACAATAGTATTATCGGCTATACCTTCCTCCTCTAGATAATCGAGCAATTTACCAATGTTGTCATCAATGGCAGCCCCGGAACGAATAAAATCTTTGGCTAGTTTCTGATAGATTTTTTTTCGTTTTTGGATGCTATCCAACCCTTCTAAAGGATATGGAAGTCCGGGATAGGTAGTCCACCAATTATCAGGGTCCACCGTGGCATTATGCCAGCGCTGCCCTAAGTTTTCCAGCTTTTGCCCTTTAAAAGTCCTGCCTGTAGTTTCCTTTCCAAAATCATAAAGAGAGGCTGGTTCGGGTAAATCAACGTTGGCATTTAAATCTTTAAATCTTTCCGGATAATCAAAAGGCTCATGTGTGGCCTTAAAATTGCAAAACATTAAAAAGGGCTTATTTTCATCTCTTTTCTCTAAATGTTCTATAGTTAAATCAGTAATTACATCTGTTGAAAATCCTTGATACTCCTTTCCTCCTGAACTATTATAACCATCTTTCCAATCTTCTTTCGTTTTTAGAATCGGATTCCAGTATCGGCCTTGGCCCGGCAAGACATTAAAATAATCAAAGCCTTGAGGCTGGCCTACCAAGTGCCATTTACCTATAATGGCCGTATGATATCCGTTTTTAGAAAAGGTACGTGCAATATTAGGGTGACCATTAGGCAGAGGTTCGCTCAAAGTATACACTTGATTAATATGGCTATACTGACCGGTAAGGATGCTGCCACGACTTGGCGTACATATGCTATTGGTACAGAATGCATTTTCGAGTACCACACCTTCGGAAGCCAATCTTTTTATATTATCATTTTTAACATGGTCCTTTAAAATACCTCCGTAAATACCCCAAGCCTGTGAAGTATGATCATCGGAAAGAATAAAAAGTATATTGGGCCTGTCATCCGTGTTTTGACAAAATGCCTTTAAAGAAAATAGAATGCATACAATAGCAAGAGATAGCGAGTATTTTGGTATAGAAATCATTTTTTAGGTTTGGTTTGGATGGGCAATATAGCAAACATTGATAGAAGTCATGCTGATTGATTCTAATTTAAAATACCTATTTTAGGGCTATATCCTAGACAACCAATACTCGTGACAATGAAAAATAAATTTCTACTACTACTATTTACTCTTTTATTTGGAGGAACTTCTTTGGCCTTTGCCCAAAACGATGATGAAAATGCCATTATCGAACTTATGAAACAACAGGAGACCGCTTGGAGCAATGGCGATCTAGAAGGTTTTATGCAGGGATATTGGCAATCTGATTCCCTTATTTATTATAGTGGAGCACGAATAACAAAAGGCTGGCACACCACACTGGACAATTATAAAAAGGGATATCCGAATCAAGATTACACGGGCACCTTAAAATTTACCATTGATCAAATCACCCAAATAAATGAAGGTGCTTATTATGTGATGGGGCAATACCATCTTAACAGAAAGGTAGGCGATGTCAATGGTACTTTTATGATTATCTTCAAGAAAATAAATGGAGAATGGAAAATTGTGGCGGACAGCTCCTGCTAATTCCCTAATCTTTCTTCTCAGGGATTTTAGTCCCGTCAGGCTTATAATAGGTTATTTTTCTAGTAGTATAGGAGTTGTTGGGAGTAATGATTTCCTTTACCCAATTTTTTGGCAGATGGCCATCAAATTGATAAATATATTCTTTTGTAGAAAGTGAACCCTTATTTTTTTCAGTGGTTTTACTTAAAACGCCGTCTGCCGTGTATTCAAAAGTTACTTCCTGCTGCGGTATCCACTTATCGGTACTGGCGTCGAAAATTGAAGAACTGGTATAAAGTGGTTTCCCTTTGGAATTAATGACTTTTTTGTTTCTAGAGGTTAATTCGCCATTGATGTAATTCTTGCTTACTTCGGTTTTTTGTCCCAATGAATCGTTCTGTATTTCTACAATGTTGATTTCAACCGTTTTGTCCAGAACCCCGTTCAAGCTTTGTTTTAGCACTTCTCCTTCATCAGTATTCTCATACTCAAAAGTAATTTCATCGGTACCATCAGTACCTACACGAACCATTCGTATAACCTTATGGTCTTCATTATAGTAGTACCTATTTTGTTCCAACAATTCCTTTTCATAGCTAATGATTTTCTCTGTCACCACTCGCTGCGGTAAGGTCTCCAAGGTATAGAAATTAGCTAAAGAAGTAGCACGATCAAAGGTATCGTCTAAATAATTCTCTATTCTACGTTCGCTTATATAACCATCTTTGTATTTATAATAGGTAGTCTCATAATCACTTTCACTATAAATGGTTACAGATTTGGTAAGCCTCCCCTTTTCATCAAAATGATACTCTTCTTTTCCATAATCGGTTATAACCAAACAAGTTTTTACCGGGCCTACTAAATCAAAATCAGATACTTTAAATATTTCGATTTCTTGCGCAGAAAGTTTGGAAACCAAAATAAACAAGAGGCATAAACAAAGAAGGGGACTTGTTCGTGACATATTGCAAAATTAATGGTTATTCCTACAACTGAAAATAAAAGCCATAGCATTTCATTAAAAAGAATGATTCGGGTAGTTTAACTATTTTTCTCTTCACAGCATCGATTTAAATACCTTCACTTTCTTTAAAAGTGTTTCCTTGGTGAACAGTACAAACACCTTAATCAAAATTTATGGATACACAACCTAACCCAATCCAACCCTTTGTTGGACAATTAGATGATCAAGCTCGCGTAGCTTTCTACAAAAAAACATACGCCCATTTGGCTGGTGCTGTTTTACTTTTCATTCTGGTAGAAACCGCATTTTTTCAATCTGATGCCATACTAAATCTAGCCCTATCCTTGACCGGTGGAATAAGTTGGTTGTTGCTTTTAGGAGGATTTATGCTTGTGACCAATTATGCAGAAAGATTGGCCTTACGAAGTAACGATAAGAATATGCACTATGCGGGATTAGTACTGTATGTGGTGGCGGAAGCATTTATTTTTATTCCCTTGATTTTTATTGCCATAACCATGGCAGAGGGTGGCGCTTTCCAAATTTTAAATCAGGCGGCCGTTCTTACCTTATCGCTGTTCACAGGGCTATCTGCGGTAGTTTTTCTCACTAAAAAGGATTTTTCTTTTTTGAAATCTATTTTAACCATAGGATTTTGTATCGCTTTGGGATTGATTATTGCGGGAACCTTGTTCGGATTTGATTTGGGACTTTGGTTCAGTGTTGGAATGGTTGTTTTGGCTTCTGGCTCTATTCTATATCAAACTTCCAATTTGATTCACAAATACAATGAAAATCAATATGTAGCCGCTTCCTTAGGACTGTTTGCTTCATTAATGTTACTCTTCTGGTACATCTTGAGCATTCTTTCTAGGGACTAGTTCCAATACTTAAAAACTAAAAAGCCCCTGATGAAAAATCATCAGGGGCTTTAATTTATATATCAAGGGAAGATTACTTCACCTCTTCAAAGTCTACGTCTTCTACGTTATCACCTTCTTTGGCGTCTGCACTGGCAGTGTCGGCACCAGCATCAGCTGATGGTCCTCCTCCTTGTTGTGCTTCTGCTTGAGCCTTGTACATCTCTTCAGAAGCTGCTTTCCAAGCTTCGTTGATTTTGTCCAAAGCAGGAGCTATAACAGCCAAGTCTTTGCTTTCGTACGCCTTCTTCAATTCTTCCAAGCTATCTTCGATTGGCTTTTTCTTATCTGCAGAAAGTTTATCGCCAAACTCTTTCAATTGCTTTTCGGTTTGGAAAATCATCCCGTCAGCCTCGTTCAGCTTATCGGCAGTTTCCTTGGCTTTTTTATCCGCTTCAGCATTTGCTTCCGCTTCGGCCTTCATTTTCTTGATTTCCTCTTCGGTCAATCCTGAAGAAGCCTCAATTCTAATATCCTGTGATTTTCCAGTAGCCTTATCGGTAGCCGATACTTTGATGATCCCGTTGGCATCAATATCAAAAGTAACTTCAATTTGAGGTGTACCTCTAGGTGCTGGTGGAATTCCGTCTAAATGGAACCTACCAATGGTTTTGTTGTCTCCTGCCATTGGGCGCTCACCTTGCAACACATGAATTTCAACAGATGGCTGATTGTCAGCTGCCGTGGAGAAAACCTGTGATTTTTTTGTTGGGATAGTGGTATTGGCCTCGATCAACTTGGTCATCACACTTCCCATGGTTTCAATACCCAAGGATAGAGGAGTAACATCCAATAAAAGTACATCCTTCACATCACCGGTCAATACACCACCTTGAATGGCAGCACCAACGGCTACTACTTCATCAGGGTTTACACCTTTAGATGGCTTCTTACCAAAGAACTTCTCAACAGCTTCTTGTACCGCAGGAATTCTCGTAGAACCACCCACCAAGATAATCTCGTCGATATCGCTTTTTGATAGACCAGCGGCTTTAAGAGCGGCCTCACATGGTTCTATAGTTCTTCTTACCAAATCTTCGATCAATTGCTCAAATTTAGAACGGCTCAACGTTCTTACCAAGTGTTTTGGTCCTGTAGCGGTAGCCGTTACATATGGCAAGTTGATTTCAGTTTGTGCAGAAGATGACAATTCAATTTTTGCCTTTTCAGCAGCTTCACGCAAACGTTGCAAAGCCATGGCATCTTTACGCAAATCGATATCTTCCTCGCTCTTGAATTCTTCGGCCAACCAATCAATGATTTTTTGGTCAACATCATCACCACCCAAGTGGGTATCCCCATCAGTAGAAAGTACTTCAAAAACACCATCTCCCAATTCAAGAATGGAAACGTCATGTGTACCACCACCAAAGTCAAATACCACAATCTTTTGGTCGGTATCTTTTTTATCAAGACCATATGCCAAAGAAGCGGCAGTAGGCTCATTGATAATTCTTTCTACCGTAAGACCTGCAATTTCACCGGCTTCTTTAGTGGCCTGACGTTGCGCATCGTTAAAATAAGCGGGTACGGTAATTACCGCACGGCTTACATCTTGACCTAAGTAATCTTCGGCCGTTTTCTTCATTTTTTGAAGAATCATGGCAGAAAGTTCTTGAGGTGTATACAAACGCCCTTCAATATCTACTCTTGGGGTGTCATTGTCACCCTTAACCACGTTGTAAGGTACTCTTTCCGCTTCTTTGCTAGACTCGGAAAACTTGTTCCCCATAAAACGCTTAATGGAATAAATAGTTTTATTTGGGTTGGTTACCGCCTGTCTTTTTGCAGGATCCCCAACTTTGATCTCACCACCGTCAACAAAAGCGATAACGGAAGGAGTTGTTCTCTTACCTTCAGCATTTGGGATTACAACGGGCTCATTACCCTCCATTACGGAGACGCAGGAGTTGGTCGTACCCAAATCTATACCTATAATTTTGCTCATTATATATGTTATTAAATATTAGTGCTTGATTTTTTTCGGTATCAAAATGACAAACAATATGCCAAGTCAAAGCAACATGACATGATGTCATTATAGTATCCTAAATAAGTAATACGACTGCCCTTTTGTAATAATTTAATTGTACCAAGCACACATAATGTCGTAAATTTTCTAATTTGCGCTAACTCAATATTCAACTTAATTATGGATTTTAATAGAAGGGATTTTTTACGCAAAGGAGCTACTTCCGCCGCTGGTATGGCCGCTGCCGCCATGGTACCAATGGATATGTACGCCAAGAACTTAGATACCAACAAGATAAGGGAAATAATAGTCCCAAAAACCAACTTGGCCCCGCCAAAAAACAGTATTAAATTTTCAGTAATCGGTATCAATCACGGCCATATTTACGGAATGGTAGATTCCCTAATTAATGGAGGAGGTACCTTAGTGGCGGTTTATGCCAAGGAAGAAAATTTATTAAAAAATTTCACCAAAAGATATCCTAATGTAAAAATCGCCAAAAGCGAAGAAGAGATTATTGAAGACAACACCATTCAATTGGTGGCCAGTGCGGCCATTCCTATTGAGCGTGCTCCCATTGGAATAAAAGTGATGAAATCTGGAAAAGATTACATGACAGATAAGCCCGGTATTCTCACTTTTGAGCAATTTCACGAGGTAAAAAAGGTCCAGAAGGAAACAGGAAGAATTTATTCCATTACGTACAGTGAAAGATTGGCCAATCCGGCATCGGTCATGGCCGGAAAACTAGTAAACGAAGGAGCTATTGGAAAGGTTATTCAAACCATTGGTTTGGGCCCGCATATCATGCGACCGGAAAGTAGGCCTGATTGGTTCTTTTATCCGGAAAAAGCGGGTGGAATCCTATGCGACATTGGGTCCCATCAATGTGACCAATTCTTATATTATACCAATTCTACCAAGGCCGAGGTAAGCACTTCCCAAATAGGAAATTTTGGCACTCCAGAATATCCCAATTACCAAGATTTTGGTGATATGATGGTACGCAGTGACCATGCTACAGGCTATATACGAATCGATTGGTTCACACCTAAAGGTTTGGGCACCTGGGGCGATGGTAGAACTTTTATTTTAGGAACGGAAGGTTACATTGAAATGCGTAAGTACATTGATATAGCCGGAAGACCTAAAGGAAACCACCTCTTTTTGGTAGATCAAAAAGAAACCAAATATTTTGATTGCAACGAAGTGCATATGCCATATGGGGAACAATTGGTCAACGATGTAGTTAACCGTACGGAAACGGCCATGAGCCAAGATCATTGTTTCTTAGCTACCGAGCTTGCCCTAACTGCCCAAAAGGAAGCATTTAGGTTGAATACTGCATCTTAAAAAATCCTCAATTTCTAAAACTAAGCTATGACCCTATTAAAAAAGGTATATCTCATTGCTTTGATATCGCTTTTGTCCTTTTCCTGTAAAAAAGAAAAAGCGCAATTAGCCATAATAGAACAAAATGTGGAAGCACCTTTTGAAATGCCTCCCATTAAATCTCCGGACTTTAGTAATTGTCCAACCATTTCTATAGTGGACAAAGGTGCTGAAAAAGGAAATCAACAAGCAACGGAACAAGCCATTCAGGCCGCCATTATTGAGGCAAATGCTTCGGGTTGTGGCACTGTAGTGATTCCTAAGGGAGAATGGCTTACCGGTAAATTACATCTAAAAAGCAATGTCAACCTTCATCTAGAGGAAGGTGCTATTCTTTTATTTTCAGATAATCCTAAAGATTACCTCCCCGCAGTGCATACCACTTGGGAAGGAATGGAGTGTTATAACTATTCGCCTTTAATCTATGCCTATGAGTGTGAAAATGTAGCCATTACCGGAAAAGGTGAACTCAGGGCTAAAATGGGTACATGGGAGAAATGGTTCGGTAGACCTCCAGGACATATGAACAGCCTAAAGAGATTATACAATTTGGCGGCCAAAAGCGATAATGTGGAAGAGCGCCAAATGGTTAACGATAGCGCCAACCTTCGCCCCCATTTTATTCAATTCAATAGAAGCAAGAATATTTTAATGGAAGATATCACCATCACCAACAGTCCCTTTTGGGTCATCCACCCATATCTATCCAACGATGTAACAATACGTAGGGTAAAAGTCACTGCCCATGGTCACAACAATGATGGGGTGGATCCAGAAATGAGTCAAAATGTACTGATTGAAGATTGTGTCTTTGATCAAGGTGATGATGCCATTGCCGTGAAATCGGGTAGAAATCAAGATGCCTGGCGCCTGAATACCCCTTCTAAAAATATGGTCATCAGGAACTGTACGGTCAAAAACGGACACCAATTATTGGCTGTAGGAAGCGAACTTTCGGGAGGCATTGAGAATATCTTGATCGATAATTGTATAGTGGAAGATGAAGCTTCTTTATTTCACCTATTGTTTATAAAAACGAATGAGCGTCGTGGCGGCTATGTCAAGAATATTTTCATGAACAATATAAAGGCCAACGAGGTTAGAAACGGAGTTTTAGGCATTGAAACCGATGTACTATACCAATGGCGGGATCTGGTACCAACTTATGAAAAAAGACTTACCCCTATTTCAGATATTAATCTGAAAAATGTTCAATTGAAAAAAGGGGAGTTTATTTCCAAAATTATGGGTCAGGAAGAAGAACCAGTTAAGAACATATCCCTTATCAATGTTCAGGTCGATTCCCTTTTGGGCGAAGAACAGATTCATGAAAATGTAATTGGTTTTAAAATAGAATAACCTCCTTAACACTACCTAAGATAAAGCCAAAAAAATTCTACTACCTTTACCCTAAACGAAGTAAAGTTTATGGAATGCATCAGCATTTTTGACATGCTTAAAATTGGCGTTGGCCCATCAAGTTCCCATACCCTGGGGCCTTGGAGAGCCGCTGAAAGGTGGATTCAAGAACTTCAGGATAAGGAACTTTTTACCAAGGTTAGGCAAGTAAAAGTACATGTGTACGGATCACTTTCCCTGACAGGAAAAGGACACGCCACGGATTATGCCATAATGTTGGGCCTTTCCGGGGCAGACCCGGTAACTATTCCTGAAAAAGACATTCTTCCTACCGTTCATAAAATCCAAGAGACAAAAAGAATCCATTTAGGAGCACAAATGGAAATTCCTTTTTCGCCTCTAGAGGACATTTGTTTTCATAAGAAATTTCTAGAGTTTCATGCCAACGGATTGAAGTTTGAAGCGGTGGTAGAAACCGGTGATAAAAAGTCCAAAACCTACTATTCCATAGGCGGTGGTTTCGTAGTAGTCAAGGAAAGAAAAAATGCCAAGAAAAAAATGGCCGATTTTCACAAGTTTCCATATCCGGTGGAAAACGGAAAGCAACTTTTAGCACATTGTGAGGCACAAGGTAGTTCCATTTCAAGTCTTGTGCTTAAAAATGAACGTTCCCTAAGAACGGACAAGGAAATAGACACCGGTATACGTAGTGTCTGGAACACCATGTTAGACTGCATGCACAATGGATGCCATACTCATGGAAAACTTCCGGGAGGCCTCAATGTGACACGTAGGGCTGCAGACCTGAACAAGAGTTTGTTAGGCGACAACTACAAGAAGTATAAAAATGGACAAAGTTGGTTGGAAACTATCCGAAAGACCAAAGTAAAATTCAGACAAATTTTTAAGTGGGTTAGTTGTTTTGCGTTAGCGGTCAACGAAGTAAATGCATCTTTAGGCCGAGTTGTTACCGCACCGACTAATGGTAGCGCAGGGGTAATTCCTTCTGTATTGATGTACTACTTGGTAATTGAAAACCATAAAGCCGATTTTAAACAGATCAAACAATTTCTGCTAGTGGCAGGTGAAATTGGCAGCATATTTAAAAAGGGAGCTACCATTTCTGCCGCTATGGGTGGTTGCCAGGCAGAAATAGGTGTTTCTTCGGCCATGGCAGCCGGCGCGCTTACCGAACTTTTGGGCGGTTCTCCAGGTCAAGTATTAATGGCTGCCGAAATTGCCATGGAACATCATTTAGGACTCACCTGCGATCCTATTGGCGGTTTGGTTCAAATACCCTGTATTGAAAGAAATTCCATGGGTGCCATCAAAGCTATTACTGCGGCAGAATTGGCTTTGGAATCCAATCCAAAGGATGCGAAAGTCCCCTTGGACAAGGTGGTGGAGACCATGTGGGAAACGGCCAAGGATATGAGCTCCAAATACAAAGAAACCTCCGAAGGAGGTCTCGCTGTAGGTATCAATATGAGTGATTGTTAATCACTGTTTTATCAAATTAATTAACTCTAGGAGTCACCGTAAATTTTCTGAATGAAATCGGACCGTGGTCTCCTTGAATATAGAAAGGTCCGGGCTCGCCTTCTTTACTATCTAAAGCACCACCCGTTATTCCTGGAATATTCTGCTCGCTAATAATAGTTTTGCCATTTGCCACAATTGTTACCCTTCTACCGATTAAAGTAATGTCATAGGTTTGCCATTCAGTAGCAGGGTTAGCTGCCATTTCGTTAGGTGTCAAGAAGCCATAAACGCCACCAAACAGAACGTTGCTCGGGTCGCTACCATAGTCATCTGTGATTTGAACCTCATAACGACCACGAAGGTAAATACCGCTGTTACTTCCTTCAGGAACCTTAAACTCTACATGAATTTTAAAATCGTTGAATTTTTCCTCAGAAACTAAATTCGCACCCGATTTCGGACTTTTAAGAATGCCGTTTTCAACGACCCATTGGTTTTCACCCATGGCTTTCCAACCATCCAAATTTTTTCCGTTAAAGAGATCTTTAGTTTTTCCCCATTTCACCTTTTCGGTATAAGCCAACTTGGGTGCCCTATCCGCTGTAAATTCGTGGGTTTTGCCGTTTTCAAAAGACAAGGTTCCTTTGAGACCTTCACCCTCTTTTGTACCTTTTATGGTAATATCTCCCAAATCTTGCTCCCATTGTGGGGGTATTGTAAATGAGAAACTGCCATTTTCTACAACAATTTCTGAAATAGGTCGTGCACTACCACTGGCATACACAAAGCGACCTACCAAGGTCTGAACTCCAGAATGTTTAATTTCTAACCATGATGGAGCTTCTTTTCCGTCCATTTGTATGGTCATATCCCACTTTCCCTCAAAAAATTTAGCATCTTGAGCATGCGTTGTGGAAGGAAAGCCAACTAAGAATATAAATAAAAGTAGATTGAGTAACGATGTAGTTCTTTTCATTATGAGTTAGGGGTTTTGGTTTTAAAGTTGGCTAATATAGAAAAACCCATTAAATTTTTACAAACGGCAAAGCAAACTTTAGAAAATGATTAATATTTGACGCATTTATTAGTGCTTTCACATATTTTGCTACCTTTAGAAGCTCATTCAAATCCTAACTATATCAAAAGAAAATGAAAAACAAGAAGACTCCATCTTCAAAAAACTCTAGGCGGTCTTTCCTCAAGAAAGGAGCCATTGCCTCATCCGTATTTATTGTACCAAGACATGTACTGGGAGGAGTGGGCTACTTGGCCCCTAGTGATCGTTTGAACATTGCCGCTATTGGTGCCGGAGGAAAAGGTGCCAGTGACATTGCCAATGCATCCGTTAACGGACGTGAAAAAGTAGTTGCCCTCTGCGACGTAGATTTTGCTGGTTCTGCCAAAAAATCGGTAGAGCGTTTTCCAAAAGCAAAACTGTATGCAGATTTTAGGGAAATGTTGGATAAGGAAAAAGGCATTGATGCCGTTACCATTTCCACGCCCGATCACGTACACGGGCCGGCAGCGGCTTTTGCCATGAACCGTGGCGTTCATGTGTACGTTCAGAAACCAATGACCCACAACATTAGGGAAGCACGAATGCTGACCCAAATGGCCAGGGACAAGAAAATTGTAACCCAAATGGGTAATCAAGGTGGTTCCAATCCTTTATTGGGAATGGTTCAAAAATGGATTGATGATGACGCCATTGGTGCCGTTAACAAAGTACAGGTTTGGACCAACAGACCTGTTTGGCCTCAAGGTGGTGCTTTTCCTGAACCAAACCCTTCCATGAAACCGGACAGCTTGAACTGGGACCTGTGGTTGGGCCCTGCCGAAGAGAAACCATACACCCCTAACTTGCATCCATTCAACTGGAGAGGTTGGTGGGATTATGGCACAGGAGCCCTAGGAGATGTTGGTTGTCACTTAATCGATATTCCTTTTAGGACTTTAGGTTTAAAATACCCTACGGATGCCGAGTGTAGTGTGGGAGCTGTTTATTCCCAAATGTGGAATGCAGATTATCACCCAGATGGATGCCCTGCCAGCTCTTTCATCACCCTACATTTTGATGAGACCGAAAAATCAAAATCACCTATTGAGATGACATGGAGCGACGGAGGTATACGTCCTGCCCACCCAGATATCATTCCAGCTAATAATGATATAGGCGGACCGGACAGCCAAAACGGGGTACTCATTATTGGTGAAAAGGGAATTATTTCAACCAATATTAATGACAGTAGTCCGCTCACGCCAAAATTATATTTGAACGACGGAACTACCGATTTTGGCCCTGAAACCGAACCGAATGATGAACCGGAATACGGTCACCAACGCAAATGGATCGATGCTTGTAAAGCAGGTTTTGGAAGTGAAGAACACAAAGCACTTACATCATCATTCGATTATGCCGGGCCAATGACAGAGACCGTACTCATGGGTAATTTAGCTATCAGAAGTTATTTGTTGAGAAAAGAGAATGAAAAAGGAAAAATGGATTTTTTCGCCCGTAAAAAATTATTATGGGACGGAGAAAACATGCGTATTACCAATCTTGAAGAAGCCAACCAATATGTTGGCAGAACATATAGAAAAGGTTGGGAGATGTAGTTCTCACAAAACTATTTTTCAAAGCGGGAAAACCTTTTGGGTTTTCCCGCTTTTTTAGTTACAGTCCTCTTTTCGGCGCGTATCGATCAAATAAATAATCTGCCAGCCTTTATTGGCATCTTTTACCAGTTGAAAGGAATTTACGCCGCAGTGGTGAAATTCATTGTTTAGCATAAACTCGTAATCCGTCCACGCATTGGCCATGGGCCCATCTACTTTAATGGAATAGTTAGTAATAACTTCTTTAAATTTAGTAGTGGCAGGAATACTTACAATGGATTTTAAAAATTCATTAAAAGGCTGGTTTTTCACAATTGAATTGCCAGTTTCATCCTTGCCAATGGTCTGAAGAATTACAGATTCAGATACTTCATGTTTCATCAATAGTGAATCTTGTGCATGAAATCCTTCAAAAAAGTCTTCAATAGTTTTCTTTACGGCTTCTTGTTCATTTTGAGCCATTACCTGTGAACCTAATAAAACAAATAGGATTGATAGTATTCTTAACATAGGACCGGACTTAATTTTAAAAGTAAAATAAAATCACAAGGTAATTAATAAAATATTATTTCAGAGAAAGCAGAAAGCAGCACTACCCTACTAACTGCTGAAACAATTTCCTTACTTTTAACCCTTCAAAAACAACTAAATAAATGTCAACAGCAAAAAAAGAGTACAAGAGAGTAACGGTAAAGTCCTTGGTAGATATGAAAAAGAATGGTGAGAAAATCTCCATGCTTACCGCTTATGACTACTCCATGGCAAAAATTGTAGACTCGGCGAATGTGGACGTAATCTTGGTTGGCGATTCTGCCAGTAACGTTATGGCCGGCCATGAAACTACCCTGCCTATTACCCTAGACCAAATGATTTATCATGCCACTTCGGTAATACGTGCTGTGGAGAGAGCCTTGGTCGTAGTTGACATTCCTTTTGGAAGCTATCAAAGTGACCCCAAAGAAGCTTTACGAAGTGCCATACGAATTATGAAGGAAAGTGGCGCGCATGCTGTGAAGTTGGAAGGTGGGGAAGAGATAAAAGAATCGGTGAAACGTATCTTAAATGCGGGTATTCCAGTAATGGGGCATTTAGGACTTACGCCACAATCCATTTACAAATTTGGAACCTATACCGTACGCGCCAAGGAAGAGGAAGAAGCCGAGAAACTTATGGAAGACGCTAAACTTCTTGAAAAGCTAGGATGTTTTAGTATTGTTCTAGAAAAAATCCCTGCGGATTTGACCAAGAAAGTTTCAGAAAGTATAAGTATACCCACCATTGGTATTGGCGGTGGTAAACATGCCGATGGTCAAGTTCTGGTAATTCATGACCTTTTAGGGATGACCCATGAGTTCAATCCCCGGTTTTTGCGCAGGTATATGAACCTTTATGAAGATATGGGAAAAGCCATTGGTCAGTATGTGACCGATGTAAAGAGCAAAGACTTCCCAAATGATCAAGAACAATACTAATTTCAACTATGAATAAGGGCCTTTTTAGAAAAATAGCCATTGTTCTAATCGTATTATTGAATTTTGGTTGCGATCAAATTTCAAAAGAAGCGGTACGCGCACATGTGAATCCCAGAGAATATATTCAGCTTATTGGTGATAGGTTTATACTCACTAATGTTGAAAATACGGGGGCTATGCTCGGTTTTGGGCAGCAATTTCCTTTTTGGATAAAACTTATGTTGTTCCAAGCCCTACCTATCATCGTTTTACTGATTCTCTTGTATCGAATTTTGAACAAAGAGCATTTGGGTCGTTGGTCTATTTTTGCCTTTGCCTGTGTTATAGGAGGTGGAATAGGAAATTTAGTGGACCGCATTGCCTACGGCTCCGTTACCGATTTCTTTCAGATTCAAATCGGCATTTTTAAAACAGGAATATTTAACATGGCGGATGTATCCGTAACTTTGGGGGTTCTATTGTTACTGGCCTTATCATTCTCCAAAGAAAAAAGCTTGTTCTAGTGTCAAAAAAAATCCTTTCCACCCCCGAAAACCTTCAAGTTATTTATGAAGACAATCATCTAATCGTTATCAACAAAAGGCCAGGAGATATTGTTCAAGGAGATAAGACCGGTGATATGCCCCTGAGCGAGGTGGTAAAGCGCTACTTAAAGCAAAAATATAATAAGCCGGGTAATGTGTATTTGGGCGTTACACACCGTTTAGATAGGCCTACTTCCGGTATCGTAGTCTTCGCAAAAACATCAAAAGCATTGCCAAGGCTAAATAAACTTTTTGCTGAAAAAGAGGCTCAAAAAACCTATTGGGCAATAGTAAAGAATGCACCTGAAAAAGAAGAGGATACCCTAGTGCATTGGCTCACTAGAAACCCAAAGCAGAACAAATCATATCCGTCCACTAAACAGACGGATAACAGTAAAAAAGCCATTTTGTCCTATAAGGTCCTAAAAAAATTGGATACCTATTTTTTACTGCAAGTAGATTTGCAAACGGGCCGTCATCATCAGATCAGAGCCCAATTGGCCGGCATTGGAAGTCCTATAAAAGGAGATTTAAAGTACGGCTTTGATCGCAGTAACAAAGACGCGAGCATACATCTTCACGCTCGCAAACTATCATTTATCCATCCGGTAAAAAAAGAAAAAATGACCTTTGTTGCGCCACCGCCTTCAGAACCACTTTGGAACGTTTGTTGCTAAATACTTTATATTTAGCAATATAAACACTACACCATGATGAAAAAATTACTCTTTATGGGCTGCCTATTGATTTTAGGTAGCTGCAACACCTACAACTCCATTGATGCTTTTTACAACGCACATAAAGAAGATAACCAGGTTACCGCAATTAGGGTTCCTAGGTTCATGCTATCCATAATAGGCAATATCTCTCCTGAAATGAAATCTTTAGTTGGGAATACCAAAGATTTAAGGTACATGCAATTTCCTAGCGCTACAGAAGACAGAACGCGCTTTTTGAATCAGCAAATGAACGGAATTACCGGTAGCTCCTTTATTGAAGTATATCGTAAAAACGATCAGTTGAAACGAAATGTGGTTTCCATTCGGGAAAAACGGGATGCCGTAAAGGAAATTCTCATTTACAACAACAATAACACCACAGGCTCTTTTCTATATTTCAATGGTGATTTTGATCCTGTGAAGGTGCGTCAAATGGCCCAGAACGAAGAATTTCAAAAAATGGGCGAAGGTCTTATGGAGCAGTTAAAAGCAAATAGCACTACTCCAACCCCGATATCTCCAGATAATTAAGCATTATTTAAATGACCTGGCACTTTCCAATATCACGGAAGTCAAAATCAATCCTCCTCCTAAAATTGTGGACCAACCGGGAATTTCCTTGAGAAAAAGAGCTCCTATCAAAATGCCGTATACTGGCTGAACACTGCTTAGAATGCTCACGGTGGTAATTGAGAAATTCTTGAAACAATTAATGAACATCGTGTGGCCAATAACGGTTGTTATAAGTATGAGCCCTAAAAGTGCTGGAATAAATTGGGGAATTTCAGAAATATCATAAGCTACATAAGTGGGTAATAAAATGACACCTATAATCCCCATCTGATAGGTCATTAAAGTGGAACCTTGATAGCGATCTACTTTTGTTTTTAATATTAAATTTCGCAAGGCGTACGTAAAAGCAGAAAACAGCCCGAAACCTATAGCAATGGTACTATCATTCTCCAAACCAAAATCGGGCACCAAAAAATAAATTCCTAAAAGTACCAAGAAGCCTAAAAATAAATGGCTTTTTCTAAAAGTGGTTTTCAAGAATAATGGTTCTAAAAAAGCGGTCATGATGGGGTACGTAAATAATGACAACATACCTATGGCCACATTGCTCAATTGCAATGCATGAAAGTAACTCACCAAATGAACTCCCATTAAAATTCCTGTTAGAAGAACTGGCCAAATATCTCTTCTGCTAATACGGAAAGATATTTTTCTGATTCTACAATAGATCAGTAAAAAAAGAAACGCAAAAAGAGCTCTAAGTTCAATTGTCAACGGAGCAGGCAGTTCTATAAACTTGCCAAAGGGCCCTGAGGTTGACATAAAAAATACGGTAAGGTTTAATTCAAGAAAATTTCTTGTTTGGGCGGTGAGGGGCATTAAATTTTATCTTCTAACGGCAAGAGCCTTTTCTCTAATAATTTCTGCAACTGGTCTATTCTCTAAATGGCTTTCAAGCCAAGAAATAATATCCAAATAGAGAAACGAACGTTTTTCGTAGGGGTGGTCTTCATATTTCTTAAGCTCCGTATGTAATTTTTCAAACTCGTTTCTAAGTTCGTTCGGGTAAATATTTCCAAGGTTCCTTAAGAATTTGATCATCTCCTTTTGCACGGCATGAAGGTCGTTCATCTTAAGTAGAAACTTATACGTACTCTTTAGCTGAACTTCTAAATGGTAATCCATGCCCGCCTCATAATGGGCCACCAAGCTAAGCACGCGCGCAAAACACATAAGGTCTTCGCGCATTTTCAAATTCTTGTTATTAATTATTTTTTTGAGGTATTGAATGCAGGTCTTGTTATCACCTATTCCAAAATACAAACAAGCAATCTTGTAATATAGCACCATTATGTGATGGGCATCTATACGATCTTTGTGTTTGTTAATACCGTATTCAACAATTTTTACCAAATACAGCCCTTGCTGAAAAGTACCTTCCAAGAAATGAAGGTTCAACTTATTGGCATTTAGGTATAAAAACGTTAAGGATGCGATGTTATCGTTTTTAGGAAAACTTTTGCTTTCAACTTTTTCCTCCAGTTTTTCCAAGGTTTGCCTAAACTGACTGCCATACTTCACGTAAAAAAGAGATTCAAGCAAGTAATGGTTCCCCTTTAAAAAGAATACCGGGTTTAGCGCTATTTGTTCATCGTGCTCGTAAAACAAATCCACCCATTTATTAGCGTACTTATAGGTGGATAAAAAATCTTGCGTCAAAAAACTGTACCACAAATGCGCTTTGTAAAGCCATAATTTTTCCCTAAAACCTAAATTTTCTATCTGATATTTGGGCAAATGCCTGTCAAAATAGTCCTTGACCCTTCTGTAATCCTCATCACTACGTACATACCCAACTTTTAGCATCTGTCCGTAGAGTTGTAAAGAAAGGTTGGATAGCTTACTGGTAATAACATTATGTGCAGAAAGTTCCTTTGCTTGAACGGCTAATTCATCTGCCCTGTCAGGAATACTACGGGTAATATACTGTGTTTCAATTATTTTCTCAAGCTCAACAATTTCGTAGGCAATGTTCTTTTCCTCATTCTCAATGGCCACTGCCTTGGCCTTATCCAAAATCTTTAAACTTTGCTTGTACAATCCTTTTTGATAGAGGATGGTTGCAAAATCCAGTTGTTCCCGTATTTGAACCCGAATGGTCTGGTTAACGGGATTTAAGCGTAAGCTTACTAAAATCTGCTTGTACAAATGTGCTTTTAAATTGGAAAGCTGTGCTTTTTTTACGATTCCAGATTCAAGTATTGCTTTCTCATCGTACTTCTTCAAGCGGTCCAATAAATTAAAAAGGGCCAAAAACTTGGCATCCGTATTTACTCCCAAACGCCCAACATACAGCTTAAACTGTCGTTTCTCTGATTTGGAAAGTGATTTTACAAGCACGAACAAAGCATCTCGGTGCGCATTTGTCATCGTAAAAAGTATAGTTTATTTTACTGATTTTCAATTTTTTACATAATTGAAAATCTAATTTAACGTTGTACTATTTTATATAGGGTCTAGGTGTTTTAACCTAAGGGTCATATCTTCGTAATGGTTAGCTAAACTACATAATTATAATGAGCAAAGATAAGGTACAGATTTTTGATACAACGCTAAGAGATGGTGAACAAGTGCCCGGCTGCAAATTGGATGCCGAGCAAAAATTGGTCATCGCCGAAAGACTGGATGAACTAGGTGTGGATATTATTGAAGCTGGGTTTCCCATTTCAAGTCCCGGGGATTTTAAGTCTGTTGCAGAAATATCGGATTTAGTAAAAAATGCTACGGTGTGTGGTCTGACCCGCGCAGTCAAAAAGGATATTGAGGTAGCTGCCGAAGCTTTAAAATCGGCCAAAAGACCTCGTATTCACACAGGTATTGGCACATCGGACTCTCATATAAAATATAAATTCAACTCCAATAGGGATGCAATTATAGAACGTGCCGTATCAGCGGTTAGCTATGCCAAAACTTTTGTGGAAGATGTTGAATTTTATGCCGAGGATGCAGGAAGAACGGACAATGAATTTTTGGCTCGTGTCTGCGAAGCTGTAGTTAAGGCTGGTGCTACCGTACTAAATATACCGGACACCACTGGATATTGCCTTCCAGATGAATACGGAGCTAAAATGAAATACCTTAGAGAGAATGTAAAGGGTATTGATAAAGCGACCCTTTCCTGCCATTGTCATAATGACCTAGGGTTGGCCACTGCCAATTCCATTGCGGGCGTTATCAACGGTGCCAGACAAATAGAATGCACCATCAACGGAATTGGCGAACGTGCCGGAAATACTTCTTTGGAGGAAGTAGTGATGATTTTAAGACAGCACCCTTCCTTAAATTTGGACACCAATATCAATAGTAAACTGTTGTATAGCACTAGCCAAATGGTTTCCCAAAAAATGGGCATGATCGTACAACCGAACAAAGCTATTGTTGGCGCCAATGCTTTTGCCCATAGTTCGGGTATTCACCAAGATGGGGTAATTAAAAATAGGGAAACGTATGAAATTATAGACCCATCGGATGTTGGCGTGAACGAATCTTCCATTGTGTTAACAGCACGTAGTGGAAGGGCCGCATTGGCGTACCGAGCCAAATTGGTAGGTTTTGAGCTTACCAAACTTCAATTGGATGATGTCTACCAAGAGTTTTTGAAATTTGCTGATGAGCATAAGGAAATTACCGATGAGGACATTCCAAAAATTATCGAGGCTACCAATTTAAATATAGAAAGCGTATCCTAGTAAACGTTTCCTCTTAATTTCATTTTTTAAAAATTACACAGCTTTTTGCTGAAATGTCGCTATTTTTTTTAACCTTCGTTATGCTTTACATAAGCGAAGGATGTGTGTATAAAATTCAGTTTTTTACGCGCTTTAAGGAGTAAATAGTGTTCTATGCAGTTAAAAATAGCTCTTCTGGGTGGAGATGGTATTGGTCCTGAGGTTTTGGCTCAATCAGTTAAATGTTTGAAAGCCATAGAGGAAACCTTTAATCACAAATTTGAGTATGTAGAAGCTCCGGTAGGTGCTATCGCCATGTCCGGCTCAGGTAAACCTTTACCAAATGAGACGCTTAAATTATGCCGTGAGTCTGATGCCATACTATTTGGTGCCATCGGTGCTTTGGAATACGACAACAATCCGGAAGCCAAAGTGAGACCGGAACAGGGCCTTCTTAGTTTAAGAAAGGAATTAGGGCTTTTTGCCAACGTACGCCCGGTGAAGATGTTTCCTACCCTACTTAAAAACTCCCCTTTAAAAGAATCTATTGTTTTAGGAACGGACCTTGTAATTTTTAGGGAACTTACCGGAGGCATTTATTTTGGTGAAAAGAATATTAGTGCAGATGGAACAAAGGCCTCTGACGTATGTGAATACTCTGAGAAGGAAATCAGCAGAATCGCACACATGGCCTTCAAAGCTGCAAAGAGACGCCGAAAGAAATTAACACTGGTAGACAAGGCCAATGTTCTTGAATCTTCCCGACTTTGGAGAAAAACAGTTACAGAAATTGCCAAAAGCTATCCAGATGTTACTTGGGAAGCTATGTTCATAGACAACGCAGCTGTGCAGATGATGTTGAAGCCAACACAATTTGATGTTATACTTACCGATAATATGTTCGGGGATATTTTATCCGATCAGGGCAGTGTTATCATTGGCTCCGTTGGTTTATTGCCATCTGCCTCCATTGGTACTGAAAATGCCATGTTTGAACCATTTCATGGCTCTTATCCACAGGCAAAAGGAAAAAACATTGCCAATCCTGTAGCCTCTATATTTAGTACCGTTATGATGCTTCAACATTTTGGATTGGAGGAGGAAGCCAATTCCATAGTGAAGGCGGTTCATGAATCCCTGAGCCGAAAAGTGGTAACTCCAGATATACTGGGAAGCAGTAAATATGGAACGGACTATGTAGGCGATTTTATTTCGGAACATATTGTGGATTCCGAAGAAAACCTGAATATTAATGATGAAAATATAGGATTAGGAAAATCCACCATTATTTAAGTCAGCTACTCGTTCCTGAGCATCAGAGTAAACTCCTGAAATTCCTTCCTGAATTGCGTAAATTTTTCTCCAGTTGCCGGACCATTGAACCCTGTATGAATCTTACGAACTTTACCCCTTTTATCTATAAAAATAGTTGTTGGATAGGATAATACATGATTAAGCATGGGCAACTTTTTTTGTGCTTCAACCTTGTTGGAGGTTCCATACTGAGCAAGCAAAATAGGATAAGGTATTTCCATCCTATTCTTCAACCTTTCAATGCTTTTAAATGCGGTCTCTTGTGTTTTGGCATATTCAAAGGCCAAAGCCACTATTTCTAAATCCTTAGGTTGTTCATTTGTCAAATAGTCCATATAAAATTTGGTCTCATCCAAACAATTAGGACACCAAGAACCCATAATCTGCACCAAAACTACTTTGTTCTCGAATTTCTCATCCTTTAAAGAGACCATTCTTCCTTCCTTATCCGGAAATGAAAAATTAAATTCTTCATATCCTTCTTTCAAAAATGTAAGCGAATCTGCATCAGGTAAGGTAAAACTGTCGTTTCGTTTGGCTTGAAATGGTTCTTCAAAATGATTGTCAGAATAAAAAATTCCATCCAGAATGCTATCCTTGTAAGAAGCAAGAAATAGGAAGGCGTGTGCACCGTCAAAAGCCGATAATTTCAAGGAATCTCCCGATACAACTCCTTCTAAAAACCGATAATCACCGGTTGGCGTTTCAAAAGTACCAGTAACCTTTGAACCATTTTGCTTAAAAATTCCCTTTGCCACATACCTACTTTCAGTGCTATCCGCAAAAACGGTTTCCCAAGTACCGTTCACATCAAAGTTGACTGAAGACGTATTTAAAAAACGCTGATTTTCTCCATATTTAGCAGAAAAGGAAACGGCACGGTCCAAGCTTTCTTTTATAAACTTTCCGTTGATACTATTTTCTGTGAAAATTCCGGCAATATAACCTTCAAAAATAGGAGGTTGAATACGAATGGAGTCTGCTTTTATTTCAACATCATCAACTGTAATCACTTCTTCGGCATTAAATATTTCCAATGAAATACTATCCGTTTCTGATTTGATTACCCTAAAATTAAATGGAAGTGCATCTCCATTTTTAGTTTCTAACTGTGCCCTCCACATTCCATCATTTAATAGAGTTTGTCTTTTATTCTGTTTACAAGAGAAACAGAAAGTGATAACAACGAAGCTAATTACAAATCTGATCATATATTATTCTGACTTTAGAATTTGCAAAACTACTAAGTAAAAAATTAAAGAAATCAATAAGACTGCTTATTGAATGTCTTATAGCATTGTTTTATATTAGCGCCCAATAAAATTGACCAATGCAAATATCATACAACTGGTTGAAGCAGTTCTTAAAACTGGACTGGGAAGCCGAAAAAACAGCAGAACTTTTAACAGATTTAGGACTCGAAGTAGAAGGAGTTACCTCCTTTGAATCCGTAAAGGGTGGTCTTAAAGGAATAGTCGTTGGAGAAGTACTCAGCTGTATAAAGCACCCCAATGCAGACAAACTTAAACTGACTACCGTAAACGTTGGTGCAGAGGCGCCATTACAAATTGTTTGCGGGGCACCCAATGTTGATAAAGGACAAAAAGTACCAGTTGCTACCATTGGCACTACTCTATATACGCCCGAAGGTGAAGCATGGAAAATAAAAAAGGGAAAAATACGAGGTGAGGTTAGTGAAGGTATGATATGTGCTGAGGACGAATTGGGACTTGGCTCTAACCATGATGGAATTATGGTTCTTGACAGCAAAATTCCAGTGGGTACACCAGCTTCGGAAATTTTCTCGGTAGAACTCGATGAGGTTTTTGAAATTGGCCTAACCCCTAACCGAGCAGATGCCATGAGTCATTATGGTGTAGCCAGGGATCTAAAAGCAGGGTTTAGACAAAAAGAAATCAATAAGGAGCTAATAACACCTTCTGTAAGCAATTTTAACGTAGACAATCGTTCTTTGAAAATGCTTGTTGAAGTGGAGGACAGTAAATTGGCGCCAAGATATTGTGGGGTTACCATTAGTAATTTGGTAGTACAAACTTCACCGGATTGGTTAAAGAATAGGTTAAAAGCAATTGGATTAAAACCAATCAATAACGTAGTTGATGCCACCAATTATGTGCTACATGAATTGGGCCAACCATTGCACGCTTTTGATGCAGACCGTATTCATGGCAGAAAGGTGCTTGTAAAAACATTGCCTGCCGGCACCAAATTCATGACTTTAGATGGGGAGGAACGCAGTCTACATGAAGATGATCTAATGATTTGTGATACCGAAAAACCTATGTGTCTGGCCGGTATTTTTGGTGGTATAAACACGGGGGTAACGGAATCAACAACCTCCATTTTCTTGGAGAGTGCCTATTTTGACCCGGTAAGTATTAGAAAAACCGCCAAAAGACATGGTTTGAATACGGACGCCTCGTTTAGATTTGAACGTGGGATAGATATTGAAAATGTTGAATATGCCCTTAAACGTGCGGCCCTATTGATAAAAGAGATCGCCGGTGGAGATATCACCTCGGATATTGAGGACTTCTATCCAAAAAAGATAGAAGAGCAACAAGTATTTCTAACCTTTGAAAAGACGTACAGTCTAATTGGACAAGAAATACCTCAAGATACCATAAAATCCATCCTGGCTTCTTTGGACATTAAAGTAAAAAACGTAACAGAAACCGGCTTAGGTCTGTCCATTCCCTCCTATCGCGTTGATGTGTATCGCGAAGTAGATGTAATTGAAGAGATTTTACGTGTATACGGCTATAATAATATTGATTTTAAGACCAAATTAAACGCTTCCGTAGCACCCATATCCAAGTTTGATGATTATAAACTGCAGCAAAAACTAGGCGATCAATTAGCTTCCATAGGTTTCTATGAGATTATGGCAAATAGCTTAACCTCTGCGAATTACACGGAGTTGTTGGACGCCTCACTTGTCCATGAGCCGGTAAAAATGCTGAACCCGCTTAGCAACGATTTGTCCGTAATGCGGCAATCCATGTTATTTAGCGGACTTGAAGCTATTTCTTATAACTTGAACAGAAGAAAACCTAATCTTAAGTTATTCGAGTTTGGCAAAACCTATCATCAGCAAAACGGGAAAAAAATTGAAAACAAGCACTTAAGCCTTTTTGTAACCGGAAATAGACATCAAGAAAGTTGGTCTGTTCATGAAAAACAATCTGATTTTTTCTACCTAAAATCCGTTGCGACCAACTTACTGGAACGTTTGGGTATAACTAACTTGCAACCCTTCCCATTGGTGAATACTATTTTTTCCGAAGGTATTATGCTGAGAGGAAGCAAAAAGGAATTGGTATCTATCGGACTTGTCAAAAAAAGTATTCTTAAGAAACTGGATATTAAACAAGATGTTCTATATGCAGATTTTAACTGGGACCATATTATTTCCTTGGCCAGTAAAAACAGTATTCAATATAAGGAAATACCAAAGAATCCGGAAGTTAGAAGGGACTTTGCCCTTCTTTTAAATGATTCTGTGACCTTTAATGAAATACACCAGATAGGTTTTCAAAGTGAAAAAAAGCTTCTTAAGACAATTAATCTATTTGATGTCTATACAGGAGACAAGCTACCTGAAGGCAAAAAATCATATGCAGTTAGCTTCACCCTACAAGATGAACAAAAAACATTAACGGATAAGCAGATTGACAAAATTATGGCCAAGCTACAAAGACGTTATGAAGAAGAGTTGGGAGCAGAGTTGCGTTAAGATCTAACGTAAGCAGGTTGAATGACGCTATCTATTTCGTGAATAACCCCATTTAGTTGATTGGAATCAGCAACCACTATGGTCGCTTTATTTCCGTGGCTATCTGTAAGGACTATGTCAATTCCGTTCATGGTAGCAACTATCTTGTCTCCATGAACGGTAGTAAAAGTAGCTCTACCACGGCCTTGGCACATTGCCTTTAAAATTTTTGATGCGGATAATTTACCGGCAACTATGTGGTAAGTGACCAATTCCTTAAGTTCTTTTCTATTTTGTGGATCCAAAAGATACTCAATTGATTTACCCGAAATATTCTCAAAGGCCGAATCAGAAGGAGCAAAAACGGTAAAAGGCCCAGATTTGTCCAATAATTGCTCTAAATCAGTAGCTCTCATTGCCGCCAATAAGGTTTTATGATGGTCAGAACTCGCCGTTGTTTTTACAATGGATTTATTTTTATTCTCTTGGATTTTGGATTGTGCCGAAACGCTTACACCAGCGAACAAAAGAACAACAATGATGGACTTGACAGTTAACTTCATAATTTGGGGGTAAAATTTAGGTTAGGATCCGATGAACGGTAAACTTCATCGACAAATAACAACTATTGTTTAATTTTTTACAAAAATTATCGACCAAAGACGCATTATTTAACATTTACTTAACTAATTTGCGTCACATTTCTCATTTTAATAGCCAATCTTAATTCTTAACTTTGTTAGGATTGCTATAAAAAGAAAGAAATGCTGAGTAGAACGAATATTCAAGAAGTACTGAGCAAAAAAAGAAACAAGGAGACTTCTTCCCTTGAAATTTTGGCCCAAGTACAAGAGATTCTAAACAAGAATCAAAATGATAGACAGCTGATTCATAATCGTCTATCTACCCATCAAAAAGCGAATTCCAATAGCTTTGATATTGACCTCCTAGAGAGTAATAGGATTTATCACTTAAACCATATTAAGGATATCTGTATAAATTACAGATTGCGGTTCTTGGACTCAAGGTACTTTAAAGGGGAAATTCCAGAGGAGGCTATTTCTCAAATAAGGGAATTGGAAAATAAACACCATACGACTTTAAACGGCCTTAAAATTCTAGCTCCCTCCAAACTGTTTAAATTGGAGGACAAAGATGACCCCTTACTCTTTGCTCCTATAGGCAATGGTTATTATTATTTGGTACACAAATGGGGTAATGACCTGCACCCTCTTAGAAAAACACTTATGTGGCCTTTTAAAAGCATTGTTAACCTTACCGTTATAGTAGTTTTAATTAGTTACCTCATGACGCTATTGGTACCCGACGGGCTATTTTCAAAAAACAGTACCAATGCTCAGTTTTGGATAATTTTCTTTTTTATGTTCAAATGCTTGGCCTCCGTTGTCATATTTTATGGCTTTGCCTTAGGAAAGAATTTTAATCCTGCCATCTGGAATAGTAAATACTTTAATGCCTAAAAGGAGGTTGCTTTTAATTGACAAAAATGGCATAAGGTATACCATCAGTATCGGTATTGTCCACAAATTTGGGTTGAGGAGCTGGTTTTATACGAATTAAACCGCCTTTATGGCCGTGGATGGATTTTTTATAACCGATTAGTATTAAATCATTAGTGGAATCATACGAAACCATTGTAGTATTTTCAATTTGATATTCAAACTGTCTTTCCGCTTCGGTCATAAAATTTTCATAGGCATATAAGACTGCGCTATTTTTTTCAAAATCATAAACGGCAGAAATGGTTGGATAAATACTATGCTGCCCTCCTGGCATATCATAATACATCTTACAAGAGGTATCAAAATTTATAGTAGTGGCCGAATTAAAATTTGGTTCTGTTCCGGTTCCATATTTTGTTAAACTTTCTGCCAAGGTTTGGGAATCAATAGCTGTATGATGGTCATCATAGCTTACAATAATCTGATCCTGTGGCCCCTTAAAAATTTTTCTGGCACCACTATCTAAGTCGGTAGAATGAACAGGCAAATCAGTGGTACTATCCAAAATTGTCAATGCATTTTTACCAGTTTGCTCTAAATCCAACGTTAGAACGAATAACCTTTGGTTGGCCATTGCCATACCAACCGGCTTTTTGTCCAAAGAAATATCCAGATACCCAGATAACTTATCGTTATAATTGAAAGACCTTATATAATAATATGTCTTTTTGGGCGTCTCTCTATACTCGTAACCTACATATACTTTTGAATTTGTATGCAATACGGCATGAACGCTAACATTACAAGCGTTTAAATCCTTTAATGGATTCAGTTGAGCAGGGCCATTGCCCTCCATATCAAAAATTTGTAATTCCCCATTACAATCCCCGTTTGTAGTAAAGGCACTCCACTTATTATCTCCAAAAAATTCAATTTCCGGCTTTGACGAGGTAGAAACCTTTGAAGCTTGCGTATGTACGTAAAGTAACTCCCCGTTTGCTTCCAAGTCAATGGAGGAAATGGCCTCCCCCCTATCCAATAACATGGTATAATTGGACTTTCCTGAATGTTGTAATTCCGTTGAATCTTCTCCAGTTTCCCCGGATTTGGAGCAGGCAACAAATAACAGTACCCATAAGATGGGGTACCAACGGTAGGTTTTCATATGTTAAGAGTTTGGGACTGATGGCGCTAGGCAATCACGGGATACATTTTTTCCCGTTGTTCCTTTAACACTTTATCAGACATATACTCCTCAAACGATAAATACCTGTCGATGTTGCCTTTAGGTGTTAATTCTACAATTCTATTGGCCACAGTTTGCGCAAACTCATGATCATGGGTTGTAAACAAAACAGTACCCTTAAAGTTCTTTAAGCTATTGTTAAAGGCTGTAATACTCTCTAGGTCCAAGTGGTTGGTAGGTTCATCCAACATAAGAACATTGGCACGTAGCATCATCATCCTACTTAGCATACAACGCACCTTCTCACCCCCGGAAAGCACCGTACACTTTTTAAGTGCCTCTTCACCACTGAACAACATTTTGCCCAAAAAACCGCGGATATAAACTTCTTCCCTCTCCTCTTCGGTTTTGGCCCATTGCCTTAACCAATCTACCAAGTTGATATTTTCGGTAAAATATTCGGCATTATCTGCGGGAAGATATGATTGAGTGGTTGTTACACCCCATTGAAATTCACCAGCATCAGCCTTTCTTTTGTTATTGATGATTTCATAAAATGCTGAAGTTGCCCTACTATCCTTGGAAATAACGGCCACCTTATCACCTTTGGCCAAATTTAGGTTAACGTTGTTAAAAAGTAAATCCCCATCTTCCGAATTGGCAGCCAGGCCTTCTACATTTAAAATCTGGTCACCTGCCTCTCTTTCCCTTTCAAAAATAATGGCAGGATACCTTCGGCTAGAGGGTTTAATATCCTCTACCTTTAATTTGGACAACATCTTTTTTCTGGAAGTAGCCTGCTTACTTTTAGCAACGTTGGCACTGAAACGTGAGATAAACTCTTGAAGCTCTTTGGCCTTTTCCTCTGCCTTTTTATTTTGCTGTGCACGTTGTCTTGCCGCCAACTGACTGCTCTCATACCAGAATGTATAATTACCGGAATATAAATTCATCTTTCCAAAATCTATATCTCCAATATGTGTACAAACGGTATCTAAAAAGTGCCTATCGTGGGAAACTACGATTACGGTGTTCTCATAATCTGCCAAAAAGTTTTCCAACCAATTGATGGTCTCATAATCCAGGTCATTGGTAGGCTCATCCATGATGAGAACATCTGGACTTCCAAAAAGAGCCTGTGCCAATAATACCCTTACTTTCATTTTAGAATCCATATCGGACATAAGGGTGTAATGCATATCCTCAGAAATACCCAAATTGGACAAAAGAGCCGCCGCATCACTATCTGCATTCCATCCGTTCATTTCCTCAAACTGAACTTGTAGCTCTCCTATCCTATCTGCATTCTCATCAGAATAATCGGCATAAAGGGCATCAATTTCCTTCTTGATTTCAAATAGTGGCTTGTTACCCATCACTACGGTCTCCAAGACCGTATTTTCATCATAAGCGTTATGGTTCTGCTCTAGAATTGACATCCTTTTACCGGGCTCAAGGTGAACTCGCCCGGACGTAGGTTCAATTTTTCCTGAAAGAACTTTTAAGAAGGTCGACTTACCAGCTCCATTAGCCCCAATTACCCCATAACAATTGCCCTCTGTAAAACTAACGTTTACTTCATCAAACAATACTCTTTTCCCAAATTGAACCGATAAATTAGATACAGATAACATAGCCTTCCTCTTTTTAAAATCCGTGCAAAAATAGATAAATTTCTATGCCTTACCAATAATCTTGAATTCAATACCTTTCATCCTCACAATTAACGTATCACCTTAATTTTTAACTCCCCATTAACAGCGTAGCTAACGGGGTTCATTAATTTTGTTTAAGGTATTGGAGGTGATCTATATGAATAAACATTTACTCTATCTTTTTCTTATTCTTTTTGCTTCTTGTGGAAGTACAGAAAAAACTAGCAACAAAGTCTATTTTGCCGGTGAAATTGTTAATCCTACAAGTGAACATATTGTTCTTTTAAAAGGTGACGCTGTAATAGATAGCGCTAAACTGGACAACAACAATAGGTTTAGCTTCAACTTTGATACCCTTCCGCAAGGCCTTTATCACTTTAATCATGACCCAGAGGTGCAATATGTATACCTTGAAGGCGGAGATAGTTTGGTCATTCGTTTAAATACGGTAGATTTTGATGAATCCTTGATTTTCTCCGGAAAGGGTGAAGAGGTCAATAATTTTTTATTGGAGCTTTTTTTGGCCGGAGAAGAGGAAACCGATCAAATACGCGATTATTACCTTTTTAATCCTGAGGAATTCAATGATAAGATCGACTCCTTAATGGATGAAAAGTTAGCTTTATTATCCGAACTATCTACAGAGTCCGATCTTTCTGAAAAGGAATTAAAAATTGCCGAGGCAAGTATTTTTTATACCTACAGTACGTATAAAGAAAGCTATCCTTTTAGACACAAAAGACGTACTAAGGAAAAAAAGGTAGAGGAGTTACCCCCAAGTTTTTATAACTATAGAAACGAAATAACCTTTAATGATAAGGACCTTGTTTACTTAAGGCCCTATTATAATTTTGTAAAAAACCACATAGGCAATATCAGCTATATGAGCTGTTTGCAAAATTGCGATACAGAAGGCAAAGTGGTTCGTAATCACCTACATTTTAATAAACACAAATTACATATAATTGACAGTTTGGTAGTTGAAAAGGAATTAAAGGACAACCTTTTTAGGAATGTTGCTTTTGATTATCTTTTGAAAGTTCACGATAGCGAAAAAAACAACGAAGAATTCATTCAAGGTTTTCACGAATTGTCTAGCAACAATAGACATATTGAGGAGATAAATACCTTATATGAGGGTATAAGAAATATTCAGCCAAACAAAAAGATTCCCGGTATTCAAGTATTGGATTATAACGGGCAGACCGTTTCCCTACCGGAAATTGCCAAAGAAAATAAAACCGTTTTCTATTTTTGGTCCGGCGTGGATAGAAGTCATTTTGATAATATCAAGGAAAGAATTGCCAAGCTTAGCAAGGAAAAACCTCATTATAAATACGTTGGCATTAACTTTAAAACTGAAGAAGGCCATTGGAAAGCCTTGTTGGAAGGTTCTCAACTTAATCCGGAAACCCAATACAGGGCCACCAACTTTGAAGAACTTACCAAAGCTCTAATTTTATATCCGCTAAACAAATGCATTATCACTAATGATGACGTAATTGTGGATGCCTTTGCCAATGTTTACGGCCCTTTGTAAATAAAAAAAGAGGATTGTTGCCAACCCTCCTTTTTTAATCTTCCTTACTGAAAAATATTATTCATTGCCCTTTTTGTAATCGGCCAAGAATTTTTCTAAACCAATATCGGTTAAAGGATGATTTAGCAAACCTGTAATGGCTCCTAAACCTCCTGTCATCACATCTGCACCTATTTTAGCACATTCCAGTACATGCATGGTATGACGAACAGACGCAGCCAAAATTTGGGTTTCATAACCGTAATTGTCATAAATATGACGGATTTCTGCAATAAGGTTCAATCCATCAGTAGAAATATCATCCAATCTTCCAATAAACGGCGAAACATAAGTTGCTCCCGCTTTAGCTGCCAATAATGCTTGGCCTGCAGAAAAAACTAAAGTACAATTGGTACGGATTCCTTTATCGGAAAAGTACTTTAACGCCTTAACGCCATCTTTGATCATTGGAACTTTTACCACAATTTGTTCGTGTAGTTCTGCTAGCTCCTCACCTTCCTTAATGATATTTTCAAAATCTGTAGCAATTACCTCTGCAGAGACATCGCCGTCAACTATTTCACAGATATCCACATAATGCCTTAATATGTTGTTACGACCGGTGATTCCTTCTTTAGCCATTAGGGAAGGATTAGTGGTAACACCATCCAACACGCCTAGTTGTTGAGCTTCACGAATCTGGTCTAAATTTGCAGTGTCTATAAAAAATTTCATTGTATTGTTTTATTGGGTTTAAATTTATAGCTAAAGTTATGTGGCCTTTTAAAGGCCGATACGAATTTACAATTTATAATGCTTAAGTAACAGTTTCTCATACAGTTTATCAGATAGAATACCCTTGAGAACGGTTGAGAATTTTTGTAATGGTTCCCCCACTTTATAATGAACTTTTGGGTTCTTCGACTCAATAATTTTTAAAACCTGTTTGGCCACGGCAATTGGGTCTCCACCGTTATCGACATCTTCATCGATCATTTTTAAAGTGTCTCCATACGGTTTTTTGTACGGTGAATTTTCCAAAACCGGCGCATGGTACCTACCGGCAGCAATATTGGTGCTAAAATCTCCGGGAGCGAGCGTACATACTTTTATGTTGGAGTTCTTAGTTTCCATCCGCAGTGCTTCTGTCACTATACCCAACGCGCCTTTGGTAGCAGAATAAACACCCCTAAAAGGCAAGCCCATATACCCGGCAATAGAAGTTACGTTGATAATTAAACCACTACCCTGATTACGCATTTGTGGCAGTACAGCTTTGGCCACATGCAAAGGACCATGAAAATTGGTATTAAAAACCTTTAAAACTTCTTCATGTGGAGTTTCTTCAATAGGCCCTGTTATTCCAACTCCCGCATTATTTATAACGATATCCAGTCTATTCTCCTTGGAAACCACCTGTTGTACCGCTTTTTCTACCGTTTCTGGTCTTGTTACGTCCAATTCCAATAAGTTGAACAACTCAAAATCAGGATACTTTTCTAGGTTACGTGTGGTACCATATACCTTGAACCCCTTTGATTTTAAATATAGACCGATAGATTTGCCAATTCCCGAAGAACCCCCGGTAATCAGCACCACTTTTTTCTCCATAAGCCTGCAAATTAATAAATAAATTGAGGGATAAGGAAAGGAAAAAAAGAATTTGACAAAAGAGTTTAAAAAGAAGATTTATTTAAGCCTTGTAGCTGACTTTAGGGCACAAAAAAAGGCAAGCTACCTACATCGCACCGCTACGACCGTATACCCTTGCTGCGTTCCCACCCTGGGGGATTCTACAGGAGCTGGTCGTGTAGGACTTGCCGACTGCAAATATACAACCTTTTGCAGCTTTCGCAATTCTTTGCCACATAATTTAAATTTATATATCTGTTCAAAGTATTTATCTTTGCCCGAAAATTATCATAGCTCATTAAGGGCCAATAAAATACAATAGATGAACATTTTTAGATTTTTTTCATCGAGCTTTCTTTTACTCCTGTTTCTTGCTTGTGGAGGTGAAAAATCGCCAGCCTCTATGTTTGAAATTGAGTTGGAAAGTAGTGGAAAGAAATTTCAACAAAATCAAACGGTCGGTATTTCCATTAAGAATAAAAAAAATATGGAAATCAAAGAGGTAAACTATACCCTTGATGGTAAAACTCTTGATGTTAAAAATGGAAAAGTCACATTAAATCCACAAACCTTAGGCGATAAAACGTTAAACGCCACTGTAAACTATGAAGATGGTAGCGTTGAAGTTTCTAAAAATATACAATTGTTGGCGCCTAGTGCCCCATCTATATACACCTATAAGATTATAAATGAATATCCCCATGACCCAAAAGCTTATACGCAAGGCTTGGAGTTCCATAATGACACCCTCTATGAAAGTACGGGAAAAAAGGGTCGTTCTTCACTTAGGAAAGTAAATTGGAAAACTGGGGAGAAAATACAAACAGTAGATTTGGAAGCCACCTATTTTGGAGAGGGCATAACTATCTTAAATAACAAAATCTATATGCTCACATGGCGAAGTGGTACTGGATTTGTATATGACCTACAGACGTTAGAGAGAATAGATTCATTTAAGTTTGGACAAAGTAAAGAAGGATGGGGGCTTACAAATGACGGAAAGAAGTTATTTAAAAGCGATGGTACGGAAAAAATTTGGTTCTTGAATTCCGAAACGCTGGTAGAAGAAGGATACATGGAAACCGTTACCAATAAATCCATTAACAAAAGTGCCAATGAATTGGAATATGTAGATGGTAAAATCTATGCCAACGTTTATCAAAAGCCCAGTGTTATGATCATTGATGCCAAAAGTGGTGCTATAGAGGGCGTTATAAACTTTGGCGGACTCAGTAATAAGGTTACGCACCACGATACCTGGAATGACATGGACAACGTTTTGAACGGGATTGCTTATCATCCTGAAAGAAAAACATTTTTCGTAACCGGAAAGGAATGGGATAAAATGTTTGAAGTATCTATCGAAAAAAAATAAATGCATACATACAAAAAGTCCCTTATAGTTAGCGCGGATGATTTAGACGAGCTAGAACATGTAAACAACGTAAGGTACGTACAATGGATTCAAGATATTGCCAAGGAACATTGGCAAGAGACCGTTCCGGAATCTATAAAAAAAGGAATTATTTGGGTGGTTATGACTCATCACATCACTTATAAGTTTCCTGCCAAATTAAACGACCCCATAATCTTAAGTACCTTTATCAATAAAAGTAAAGGGGCCAAGTCCCAACGGGTGGTAGAAATGCATAACGAGAAAACGGGCCAATTGCTTGTACGGTCCGTAACAGATTGGTGTATGCTCAACTCCAAAACCAAGCGCCCTATGCGTATTACAGACGATGTAATGAAGTTGTTTGAAAAGAAGTCTTGATTCTCATTTAATAGTCTTAACCATGCGATTGTTCTTCTCGGTTTTAATTGCGCTAGTTTTTGTTTCCGTAATCTCTTGCCGTAAAGAATTCAATTACGCCCCAAGTAATGGTAAACTTAGGTTTTCAAAGGATACTGTTTTTTTGGATACCATTTTTACAGGAATAGGAAGTAGTACTTATACTCTAAAAGTTTATAATGACCAAAATGAAGATATAGAGATCCCATCTATAAAACTTGAAAACGGAAATAATAGCAACTACCGTATCAATGTAGATGGTATAGCTGGTACTAGTTTTAATAATATCCCTTTGGGAGCAAATGATAGTCTTTTCATTTTTATTGAAACCACCTATTCCATTCAAAATTCCGAAAAGGAGTTTTTGCATACAGATGTGCTTTTTTTTGATGAAGGTGCCCACCAACAAAAAATACCGCTAGTAACCTTGGTAAAGGATGCCATTTTCATTTTTCCAGAAAAGGATTTGGAAAGCCCTTTAAAATCTATTCCCTTAAGTTTTGATGAAACAGCCGAGGAACTATTGGTTACATCTTTTTTTCTTACGGATGAGCATTTGAATTTAAACAATGATAGACCCTATATTTTCTATGGTTACGCAATGGTGCCTCAAGGAAAAAAATTACGAATTGAAGCTGGGGCCCGTCTATATTTTCATGAAAATAGTGGGTTATATATCACTACAAATTCTAGTTTGGAAATTTTGGGTGAGATTAGTTCGGACACGCTATTGTTGGAAAATGAAGTAATTCTTGAAGGGGACCGTTTAGAGCCTGATTTTAAAAATATACCTGGCCAATGGGGAGGTATCTATTTTGAAGAGAATAGCGGAAGTAGCACCATTAACCATTTAACATTAAAAAATGCCATCAACGGTATTTCGATAAAAAAATCCGATACTTTAGATAAAACGACATTATCACTTACCGATTCCAGAATTTACAATAGCACTAATTACAATATTTTAGCCGAAAATTGTTCCATAAACAGTGAAAATCTAATTTCAGGTAACTCCGGAAAATCATCTGTTTATATAAAAGAAGGAGGTAATTATGCCTTTCTACATGCAACCATTGCCAATTATTGGAGCTTTAGCTTAAGAACAGGATTTGCCCTAGAAATAAACAAAAATACCCAGTCAACAAATTTATGTAGCCTGTCTTTTAAAAATTCCATTATAACAGGAAATGGCTTGGATGAAATACACTTGGAACTGGAAGATACTGGACTAAATCAATTCTTTTTTGAGAATTGCTTGATTCAATTTAGTAAGGAAGATTTAAATGAATTTCCCTATGACTTCACAAATGAAGACCATTACCGAAATATTTTTTTTAACAAAGACCCATTCTTTAAAGGACCTTTGTCAAATAATTTTAATTTAGGTATTGAATCTTTTGTAATTGATAAGGGTACCCCAGAAATTCTAGAACAAGTCCCACTGGACATTATGGGTAATAAAAGAGGAGAGATTCCGGACTTGGGCGCATTTGAATTATAACCTTAGGCTTAATTAAGGTGTATTGCAAAAAGGTTACATATCCTTTTAATAACTATCAATACTTTATATAATTCTATTAAATGCCCCCTCATTTTTAACGAAATCTAAATTTTCTTACAATTACTAAATATATTGACAGTAAATTCTTTCAAACTGCTTAATTTCCAGTAATTTAAAAACAAAATCCCCAAATATTATGGGGTAATCCTTGCATTAAGAGCTTTTTACAATTGCTAATTTGCAATTAAAATCGTCTACCTCTTGGAGTACACCTATACCATAATAGACTCAGATGCAACTTCCAATTTGCAATTACAGCATTATTTGGAAGACTATGGCGATTTTACTTGCGCTTCTATTGCAAAGGATAGCAATGAGGGAATCAACTTCATTCTAAAATATTCTCCACAAATTGTTTTCATCAATTTGAACCATAAGGCCCACGAGTATTTTCAAATGGTTATGGAGCTTCATCAATATCTAAATACATTACCCATCTTAATTGGTATAGCCAAAGGAAAGCAACATGCGTACGATGCAATTAAGAGCGGTTTTTTTGATTATTGGTTAATGCCCTATAATGAGTTCGATATTAGAAAGTCACTTTTGAGATTAAAGAAACAAATGCCTTTGGAGAGAGAACCACAAACATTGTGTTTAAGTTCCTATAAAGATTTTCAATATATCAATACAGATGAAATTCTTTATTTAAAGGCAGATAACAATGCTACCGAGTTTGTAATGAAGGATGGTACAATAAACAATGCCTTTAAAACGTTAAAGACCTTCGAAAATCAATTACCTAAAAATTTTATACGCATACACCAAAGCTATATTGTAAATGTCAATTTTATTTCTAGAATCAGCTATGGTAAGTCCGTGTGCACCTTAAAACAGAACAAACAGCAACTACCCTTCTCCAAATCGTATAAGAAGAATATTGACTACCTCAAACAAGCGCTATCAAAAAACACCATTTCTGCCTTAAATTGATTAAATTCTCATAGAATTAGGTCATTCACTCACAAACTGCGGTTAATTACTATTGTTTTTATTTCTGTACTATTTTTCGACTAGCCTGGTAGTAGTTTAGCATCAAGAAAAAACAATAACCCCTAAAAATCCCACTTTATTATGAAAAAAGTAGTTAGTATTTTCGCAGTAGTAGTTATGTCAATCGGAATGTTCTCTTGTGAAGCTGAGAACAATGTTCAAGATACAGATGCCGTTTATGACTTAAACATTGATGCTTCTGTAGATGGTGACGATATTCCAGCCGACGGAAGAGATAACGGATAAAATTGCTTTCGTAAATATAAATTAGAAAGGCCTTAATGAAAATTAAGGCTTTTTTTTTACCTTGTATACAAGTAAACCCCAATGCTTACAAAGCGTAGTACATATAAAATATTTTATATTCCCTTGATTTTTGCCGTGTTGAACCTAGCATGCAAAGACAAAACGACAAAGGGCAATTTAAATTCAACTGAAAAACAACTGCTGGATTCTATTAACTCTTGGATTCAAAAAAGTAGGAACAGTAATCTAACAATTAATGACAAAAAGTTGTTTTTAAAGAAAGCTGAAAATTCCTATGAAAAATTTGCAAGCGACTCGATTAAAATAAGACTGATTTCTCGAATTTCGTATTCATATTTAAATAGCTCCGATTCGCAAAACTTTAGAAGAACTAACGGAATAGTTTTAAATAGGGCTAATGAAGTGAAAGATTCTTTGAGATTGGCAGAAGCCCACTGGGACTTGGCTATGTTCTTTAACTCCAATTCAGTTCCTGATAGCTCCTATTTCCATTATGCCAAGGCGCAAAAACTGTACGAGAACCTTAATAAAGACTTTGAAAATGCCAGAATGCTCTATAATATGGCAAGAACCCAAGCCTTGGTCAGGGACTATACCGGAAGTGAAATAAATACCATAAGGGCTATAGAGATATTAAAACCCTTGAATGAATATAAGCAACTTTATTACTGCTACAGTAATTTAGGCTCTGTTACTAAAGAATTAAAGGAATTTGACCGGGCCATAGAATATTACCAAGAGGCTGGAGAATATTTGGTAAAATTGAATTCAACCAATGACTTTGAAGTAAGCTTACAAAATAATATGGGAGTGGTTTACCAAGAGCAAGGAAAATACCAAGAATCCATACCTTATTTCCAAAGAGTTTTACGTACCCCAAATTTACAAGAAGAAAATCCAAAGGTTTATGGCCTAGCCCTTAATCATTTGGCTTATAGCCGTTTGAAGGCAAAACAGAAAAAAAATGTGGAAAGCGACCTTAGAAAGTCTATTCAGGTTTTGGATAGTGTCAAAAATCTACCTGGGCTTGCTAGAGCCTATTACAATCTTTCCGAGTTTTATTTAGCACAGCAAGATACGACCCAAGCTATTACCGAAGCGCAAAAGGCTCTCGCCTATTCAAGGGAAAGTAATAATAATGACCGAACACTTTCTACCTTGCAATTACTTACCAAGTTGGAGCCAGAAAAGTCTGCCTATCATAACCGTAACTATATTTCGCTCAATGATAGCTTGCAACAAGAGGAGCGACAGGTGAGAAATAAATTTGCAAGAATTCGCTTTGAGACCGATGAATTTATCGCAGAAAACTTACTTCTTGCCAGGCAAAAACAACTATGGTCCGGTATTGCCATTGCCGTTCTGCTACTAGGTGTTATGTCCTATTTTATTTTAGACCAGCGTGTAAAAAATCAAAAACTACGGTTTCAACAACAGCAACAAGCTGCCAACCAAGAAATTTTTAACCTAATGTTGGCTCAAAACCAAAAGAAGGAAGAAGGAAAAAAAATAGAACAAAAAAGAATTTCCGAAGAACTTCATGACGGCGTCTTGGGCAAAATGTTAGGTGCAAGAATGGTACTGACCGGGCTTAACAAAAAACATGACGAAACTGCCGAAATTGAAAGAAAGAAGGCCATAGATGCACTACAAAACGTTGAAAAGGAAATTAGAGCCATCTCACATGAACTAAGCCATGCCGCCTATCAAAAAATCAACAATTTTATTCATTCGGTCGAAGATTTGCTAGAAACAGTGCAGGCGACTGCCGGATTCAATTACGCTTTTGATTATGACCGAAGTTTTAACTGGGATGGTATCCAAGGAAATACTAAAATCAATTTATACAGACTCCTACAAGAAAGTCTTCAAAACTCAGTAAAGCACGCCAATTGCAAGAATGTCTCATTAAATCTTCAAATAAAAAAGAATGCAGTAGTGGCAGAGGTAAAAGATGACGGCAAGGGCTTCAAAAGCAAAAAAGGAAAAAAAGGAATTGGCATGCGAAATATGGCTTCCAGAATTGAAAAACTTAATGGTAATTGGAACATAAAAAGTGAAATAGGAAAAGGCACAACTGTGACTTTTACTGTACCTTTGAAGAAAATTACTACTAACGGTTCAAAAGAACCTATACAAGTTTAAGGAAGCAGAAGTATGGATAAGATTGTGCGAATTCTCGCTGTAGATGACCACGAAATGATTGTTCTAGGGTACAAATACACCTTAGAAGGTACCGATTTTGAAAATTACAAAGTAGTTGTAAATACAGCCCCCAGTTATGAAAAGGGCAAGGCAGAAATTGAAAGTGCTGCCAATAGAATTCCCTATGACATTATTCTACTGGATATTTCTATGTTTCCGGACAGTGCAAAAGAAGAGCGTAGCGGCGAAGATTTAGGTTTATTGGCCAAAGAAATTTCGCCAACTTCTAAAATTGTGTTTTTGTCTTCGTTTAGCGATAGTTACCGAATTAATCACTTGTTAAAAACGGTGAATCCGGATGGGTACATGGTGAAATCTGAAGTAGATGAAAGAACCTTACAGGAAATGGTGAAAACTGTTTTAGATCAACCGCCATATTATACAGCTGCCGCCCTACAGGCCATTAGAAGAAAAATGGCCAATGAAGATCAAATTGATGAACGTGATAAAAAAATTCTTTATCAGCTTTCCATTGGTACAAAGACCAAGGACATTTCTTCTATAGTAGCTGCTGCCAGCACAACTGTAGAGAATAGAAAACGTCATTTAAAAGTTATTTTTGGTGTCGAAAACGGAAATGACTTCGCTTTAATAGAAGAAGCCAGAAAAAGAGGGTTTATTTAACATTCCAGTTTTAATGGCAAAAACAGCTCAAACCGTTGCTGTATAAGCATTTACGATATATTGTAATACAATCAAATAAAACCCCCATAAAAACTGGGGTTTTTCTTTGTCTAAATAATGGCTTCTCAATTTACATTTGAAAGTCAATTGAATTACACTATACGTTTATGCCTTCATTCCCAGAAAATTTCGAATACAATTCTTCCGGAGGTTACAACATAGGTTTGCGGCTGGAGGGAATTGAAAAATTTAAGAAAAGTTTAGAAAAATTCTTTTTTTCTATTGCTACCATAAGACATTCAACTTCAAACAATAGCCATATCAACCTCGCTATTGAATTGGAATGCAATATGAGTTTAGTGGAGATGCTATTCCACTTCAATCGTGGTACCTGGGGCAACTTTTCCCAAGGTAGCACATCCTTTGTAGGGACATTAGAGAATTTCAAGAAAGCAAATCCTGTAAACCTAGATATTGAGGAAATTTCTATTCTCTTCACGGATACCCGTTTGATTATCAACAAAATATATTCAAAAAGTATCCCGGAACAACTGGACAATATATTCAAGGAAATGGGTAGGCATTATGTCCATTTCAGTAAAGGGCTTTCAGAAACCCCATATGAAATTTATGTACCAGTATTTGAGGAAGAACATTCTGCGGACGAAATTATCCTGGGAAGTCTTGAAGTTTCCAATCATACACAGAAGGATTACTTTAATTTTTGGGGACTTTACTTTGAATCTGAAGATGATGCTGTTATTTATGATCTAAAAGGGTCCCATCTAGAGAATGGTGATCTTTTTATGTTGAGTTCAGACGATTAAAAAAGAGGTTGATTACAAAAACCAACCTCTCCTTGCAAATACTATTATATTTTAATCTACCTAGAAATTAAACAACGCTCTTCCTTTCATTAGGTTGTTCACTTTTTCTTTCACTGCTTTTATTTTGCTATCATCTTCTGCGTTGGTAAGAACTTCATCTACTAACTCAACAATGGTGGCCATATCTTCTTCTTTAAGACCACGTGTGGTTATTGCAGCGGTACCAAATCTAATTCCAGATGTAACAAAGGGTGATTTATCATCAAAAGGAACCATATTCTTATTGGCCGTAATGTCTGCCCCAACTAATACTTTTTCAGCATCTTTCCCCGTGATATCCTTATTCCTAAGATCGATCAACATCATGTGATTATCGGTACCTCCAGAAATAATATCGTAATCTTTAGCAACAAAGGCCGCTGCCAATGCCTCTGCGTTTTTCTTAACCTGTATTACGTAGTGAAGGAAATTATCTGTCAATGCCTCACCAAAAGCTACTGCTTTAGCCGCTATGATATGCTCCAAAGGACCTCCTTGGTTACCCGGAAACACTGCTAAATCTAGCAATGCGGACATTTTTCTAAGATTGCCGTTCTTCAACTTTATTCCAAAAGGATTGTCAAAATCCTCCCCCATCAAAATCAAACCTCCTCTTGGTCCTCTTAATGTTTTGTGGGTGGTGGTGGTAACGATATGACAATGTGGAATTGGATCGTTCAACAATCCTTTAGCTATAAGTCCGGCCGGGTGTGAAATATCGGCCAACAGCAAAGCTCCAACGCTATCGGCTATTTCTCGAAAACGGGCAAAGTCCATATCCCTAGAATATGCAGAAGCACCTGCAACAATCATTTTTGGATTTTCCTTTTCAGCTATTTCCTGAATTTTATCATAATCCAACTCCCCTGTTTCCTTGTCTACTCCATAAAAGACTGGATTATATAGCCTTCCGGAGAAATTCACTGGAGAACCATGTGTAAGGTGACCACCATGGGAAAGGTCAAAACCTAAAATGGTATCGCCCGGTTGTAGGCATGCATGGTAAACCGAAGCGTTTGCCTGTGAACCGGAATGAGGTTGTACATTGGCGTAAGCCGCGCCAAAAAGTTCTTTAGCTCTATCTATGGCCAATTGCTCTACTTTGTCCACTACCTCACAACCGCCATAATAACGTTTGCCGGGATAGCCCTCAGCATATTTGTTGGTCAAAACAGAACCGGCAGCTTCCATTACCTGCGGACTGGTAAAATTTTCTGAGGCTATTAGCTCAATACCACTTAGTTGCCTTTCTTTTTCCTCGGCAATCAAATCAAAAATTTGGCTATCGCGTTGCATACGTCAATATTGTGTTAAATGAGGTGCAAAAATACAAATTACTCCTTGCTATCACCCATAAAATAATAACTTTGATTAGCATTTTATCAAATAAAAATTAACAATAGACATGCCCATACCAGCGAACGACCCTACAAAAAAAACATGGCTTCCTGTGCCCGAAAATTCAGATTTTCCAATACAGAATATCCCATTTGGTGTTTTTTTAACCAGGGATGATATTATAACCATTGGAACACGAATTGGCGACCATGCCATTGACCTTGGAGCCTTGCACCAACTTGGGTACTTTAAGGATATTCCATTAACGGATGATATTTTCCTTCAGGACACCCTCAATGATTTTATCTCAGATGGACAAAAGACCTGGCGTGCGGTAAGAAACAGGATCAGTGAGATTTTTGAGGTCTCTAATGAAGAATTAAAGAATAGGGAAGATCATAAGGAAGTGGTTCTGTTTTCCATGGATGAAATAGAAATGCAACTACCCGTACAAATTGGGGATTATACAGATTTCTATTCTAGCAAGGAACATGCAACCAATGTGGGAACTATGTTTAGAGATCCTGATAATGCCCTACTCCCCAATTGGCTACATCTCCCCGTGGGATATCACGGCAGAAGCTCTACTATAATCCCCAGTGGAACTCCTGTAAGAAGACCCAAGGGACAAACAAGCCCTAAAGAAAATGGCAAACCCGGTTTTGGTCCGTCCAAATTGGTTGATTTTGAATTGGAAATGGCTTTTATTACTACCGATGCCAATGCGTTGGGAGAACCAATCCCCGTGAATGAAGCCGAAGATTACATCTTTGGAATGGTCCTTTTTAATGATTGGAGTGCCAGGGACATTCAAAAATGGGAATATGTTCCTCTAGGGCCATTTTTAGCAAAAAGTTTCGCATCGTCCATTTCACCATGGATCGTGACCTTAGATGCGCTTGAACCTTATAGGACGGAGAGCCCAAAGCAGAACCCGGAACCCCTACCCTATTTAAAATTAAGTGGCAACCATAGTTTTGATATACAGTTGGAAGTGGATATTAAAACAGAGGCAAGCAGTACTACAGTTTCCAAATCTAATTTTAAATATATGTACTGGACCATGGCGCAACAATTGGCGCATCATACCATAAACGGTTGTAAAGTCAATAGTGGTGATATGATGGGGAGCGGTACCATTTCCGGTCCAAACCCAGATAGCCTAGGTTCAATGCTCGAGCTTTCATGGGCCGGCAAAAACCCCGTAACACTCAATGACGGCTCTCAACGCACCTTTATTGAAGATAATGACACCGTAATTCTTAGAGGCTTTTGTAAAAACTCCAATTATAGAATTGGTTTTGGAGAGGTCTCAACCAAACTTTTACCCTCCTTAGGCAGCTAGCACCACACAAAAGAACGACATTTCATCGAATGCATACGATTACATATCGTTTTGCGTTAGTTAACATATGTATTTTGGCACAGGAGTTGAAATTAACATCTTGAACCATAATAGCCATATGTTATGAAGAATACCATTTTTTTTATTTCAGTATTATGTTTGGCGGCGGCCTGTAGCGGAGTTAAAAAAACCCAAAAAGCTTTAAATGTTGGGGACTATGGCAACGCCATACAGACCTCAGTAAACACCCTCGCCCAAAATAAAGGGAAAAAATCAAGTCAACCGTATATACTCATGCTTGAAGAAGCGTACAAGAAAAATACGGAGCGCGAATTAAAACATATTGAATTTCTTGAAAGCGATGAGAATCCTGCCCATTTTGAAGAAATATACGAATCCTACGTAAATCTTCACCAGATACAGGAAAAAATCAAGCCTTTACTTCCACTGTATGTAGAGGGTGAAAATAGAAAAGCTCGTTTTATTTTCAAGGATTACCAAGATGATATTATTGATAGCAAAGACGACCTTGCAGAATTTCTATATGAAAATGCCAGTTCTTTGCTTTTAGAAGCAAACTCAAAACAGGATTACCGCAAGGCTTATGATGATTTCACCTATTTGGAAGAAATTAATCCCGGCTATGATGACACCGCCAATAAAATTTCGGAAGCCTATGAAAAAGGATTGGATTTTGTAAGCGTTGATTTGGTCAACAATTCCAATGTCATTATTCCTGCTCGCTTGGAAGAGGAGCTTCTAAACTTTGATGTGTATGGCCTTGATCAATTATGGACCAAATATCATAGCAACCCTCAACCAAATATTGATTATGATTATCACATGCAGCTTTCCTTAATAAATATCAACATTTCTCCGGAACATGTTAGTGAAAAGCAACTAATAAAGGAAAGACAAATAAAAGACGGTTACAAATATGCAACGGATAGAAAGGGAAACATTCTAAAGGATAGTCTAGGTAACAAAATTAAGGTAGACAAGTTTAAGACGGTAAAGTGTAATTTTTATCAATTCACCCAGCTGAAGTCCGCCAAGGTAGATGGATTTGTACGGTTTACCGATTTAACAACACGACAACAAATAGATTCCTATCCTATAAGTAGTGAGTTTATTTTTGAACATGTTTACGCAAGGCATGATGGCGATAAAAGGGCTATTGATAATGACCTAACACCCTTATTGAAATTGGGAGCAGTACCTTTTCCTTCCAATGAACAAATGGTCTATGACGCTGGAGAGGATATAAAGAACAGATTAAAATCCATATTAAAAAGACAGCGCTTCAATTAAAAAACAAACCCCGGATACTCCGGGGTTTGTTTTTTAGATATAATCTTCCAATTTAACATCTGCAATGGCACCATGGGAATCGTGCATAACCACTTGCCCTTCTTTGACTATTAATAATTGTGGAGACTCATGTCGTATTTGAAATACCTCGCTTACCAAATTACTCACATTTCTATTCTGGTGAAGGTCTAGAAAATAAAAATCCGCTTCCTCCTCTTCTAAAGTATAGTTTTGGGTGAACATATTTAGCGTCATTCTACTAATTCCACATGTAGTACTGTGCTTAAATATAAACTGCGCCTTAGAATTGGATTTTGACTTAATTTCTTCCAATTGATTTTCATCTGTAAGGGGTATCCAAGGAATCTTTGAGCTTTTCTCTTTTTCCCCACTCCCGTTTCCTCCAAATAAATTTCCAAATATTCCCATTCGATTGTAACTTAATTCAAATAATCAACTTCAAAAACTGCCTAAATGTCCTGCTATAATTGAAAATAGCAGACATTTTGTCCTGCCTATTTCTATGGTAGGATTATTGACATAATCAAATCAAAAGTAAACAAAGCACTAAAATATAGACATATGAACTTTAATAATTATACCATAAAATCTCAGGAGGCCATACAACAAGCGCAACAGATTGCACAAGGTTTGGGTCACCAACAAATAGAAAATGAACATCTCTTTAAAGCCATTTGGGAGATCGACGAAAATGTACTTCCGTTCATATTAAAAAAATTAAATATGAACGTGGCGATTATTAAACAAATTCTTGATAAAGAACTGGAAAGCTTTCCTAAAGTTTCAGGTGGAGACATCATGCTTTCAAGAGAGGCCGGTAAAACCGTAACCGAAGCCAGTGTAATAGCCAAGAAAATGGAGGATGATTTTGTTTCCATTGAACATCTTATTCTAGCCATCTTCACCTCTAAAAGTAAAATTGCCCAAATTTTAAAAGACCAAGGGGCTACTGAAAAGCACCTAAAGGCGGCAATTTCTGAACTTAGGGGGGGAGAAAAAGTAACTTCTGCCAGTGCAGAAGACAACTATAATTCTTTGGACAAATATGCCAAGAACCTGAATGAACTGGCAGATAGTGGAAAGTTGGATCCAGTTATTGGCAGGGATGAAGAAATTAGAAGGATATTGCAAATACTTTCTAGAAGAACCAAAAACAATCCCATGTTGGTAGGGGAACCAGGTACAGGTAAAACAGCTATTGCAGAAGGGTTGGCCCACAGAATTATCCAAGGTGATGTACCTGAGAACCTAAAAGACAAGATTATTTATTCCCTTGATATGGGGGCATTGATCGCCGGCGCAAAATACAAAGGCGAATTTGAGGAGCGTTTAAAGTCCGTTATCAAGGAAGTTACTTCATCAGATGGTAACATTGTACTTTTTATTGATGAAATTCATACCCTAGTTGGTGCAGGTGGCGGACAGGGAGCAATGGATGCGGCCAATATTTTAAAACCTGCTCTCGCACGTGGTGAATTAAGAGCCATTGGTGCAACCACATTAGATGAATATCAAAAATACTTTGAGAAAGATAAAGCATTGGAAAGGCGATTTCAGAAAGTTACGGTCAACGAACCTGATACGGAAAGTGCCATTTCAATTTTAAGGGGAATCAAAGAAAAGTATGAAGCACATCACAAGGTAAGAATTAAAGATGACGCCGTAATTGCAGCGGTAGAGCTAAGCCAACGCTATATCACCAATAGATTTTTACCAGACAAGGCCATTGACCTTATGGATGAGGCGGCATCCAAGTTGCGAATGGAAATTAATTCCAAACCAGAAGAACTGGATGTGCTAGACCGAAAGATAATGCAGCTAGAAATTGAGATTGAGGCTATAAAACGTGAGAACGATAAGGCAAAATTAAATTCCTTAAATGTGGATTTGGCCAACCTAAAAGAAGAGCGAAATGAAATTTTTGCCAAATGGGAAGGTGAAAAATCGGTGGTGGATAACATCCAGAAAACAAAACATGATATTGAGGAATTTAAACAGGAAGCTGAAAGGGCCGAACGTAATGGTGATTACGGTAAGGTAGCCGAAATTAGATACGGCAAAATCAAAGAAGCCCAAGAACATCTTGAAAAACTTCAGGAAGAATTAAAAGCGCAGCAAGAAAATGAAACCCTGATCAAAGAAGAGGTCACCAATGAGGATATAGCCGAAGTTGTTGCCAAATGGACAGGTATTCCGGTTACTAAAATGCTTCAAAGCGAGAGGGAGAAATTGCTAAAATTGGAAGATGTGCTCCACAAACGCGTGGTTGGACAAGAAGAGGCCATACAAGCAGTTTCAGACGCCATAAGAAGAAGTAGGGCCGGTTTACAGGATACCAAAAGACCTATTGGCTCCTTCTTGTTTCTCGGTACGACCGGCGTCGGGAAGACCGAGTTGGCAAAAACCTTGGCATCCTACCTTTTTGATGATGAGAATGCCATGACCAGAATTGATATGAGTGAATATCAAGAAAGACACTCCGTAAGTAGATTGGTAGGTGCACCTCCAGGATATGTTGGATATGATGAAGGCGGACAACTTACGGAAGCTGTTAGAAGAAGGCCCTATTCCGTAGTACTACTGGATGAAATTGAAAAAGCCCATCCAGATACATTCAATATTCTATTACAAGTATTGGACGAAGGCCGATTGACAGATAATAAAGGTCGGGTAGCAGATTTCAAGAACACCATCATTATTATGACCAGTAATATGGGAAGCCATATAATACAGGAGAAATTTGAGAATTCCCAAGATGTGTACAGCGCAACCGAAGCCGCTCGGGTAGAGGTCTTAGGTTTATTAAAGAAAACGGTTAGACCGGAATTTTTAAACCGAATAGATGACATTATAATGTTCACCCCGTTGAGCAAGGATGATATCTCTCAAATAGTGCGCTTGCAATTGGACCAGTTAAAAAAGATAGTTTCTAAACAAAATATTACCATTGATGCCACCAATGAAGCAATTACATATTTGGCAGAAAGGGGTTATGACCCACAATTTGGGGCAAGGCCTATTAAAAGGGTCATACAAAAAGAAGTTCTCAACAAACTTTCAAAAGAGCTGTTAAAAGGTACTATTTCCGCTGAAAGCATAGTACTTATAGATTCCTTTGAAGACGAGCTGGTTTTTAGGAATCAAGAAGAATTGGTGTAAGATTTACCATATGATAAAGTAAGATTAGGGCATCTTTAAAAAAGGTGCCCTATTTTTGATAATTGTAGATACCATACAGTATATAATTTTTCTATCTTCGTATTAAACTGCATGCAAATGACCACCAAAGCCGAAAGAACTACCGCCTATATTATTGAAACCGTTGCCCCTATCTTCACTAAACTTGGTTATATAGGCACCAGTATGAGTGACTTAACAGATGCAACTGGTCTAACCAAAGGCGCCATTTACGGGAATTTTGAGAACAAGGAAGCCTTAGCTCTTTCCGCTTTTGAATACAGTAGTAAAAAGCTACTTCAAAAACTGGATGAGATTTTATCTATTGAAGGTAGTGCTTTGGATAAAATTTTTGCATTAACAGACTTCTACAGACATTACGACGAGTTTACTAAAGATCTAGGAGGATGCCCCATTTTAAATACCGGTGTGGATGCACAGAACAATAATAAATTGTTAGCGGCAGCTTCTAAGGAGGCTATTAAGGAAATTGAAGGTAAAATTGCCTTGGTACTCGAAAACGGCGCCAATAGTAATGAACTTAAGCTTCCTGTAACTCCTTTACAATTTGCAAAACAGTTCTACACCATGATACAAGGTGCAGTTGCCATGTCCACAATCACCAGAGACCGAAAGTACTTGGTAAATACAATAGCTTATTTGGAGGTTTTGGTCAAAAAGGAGCTAAAAAAGTAGTCTCCAATTTTATTTCCCTAAAGATTTACCATTCAACTTGGTAGCTAACTAGCCCCAATTAAAATTGCTCTGGACGTAGTTATTTTCGGTTAGGTAAAGTCTTCCGTTGGCTCTATAGTATACTACTTTTATTCGGTTAATACAATGCAAACGAGTATTACTCACCAACCACTCTAAATATCCAGGTCTTACCAGGGTATTTACCTCCGTAATTACTGTTTCTAGCTTGTCGCGCCTCAGAAATGGTGTCAAATCGCTCTAAATACGCATAATTGTATTTATTGGTACTTCTAACAAATGAGCCTGGGTTCATGCCCTTTTTGCGTAAATCGGCCATGAAGGCATCAAAATACTTTTTAGTACCAAATACATTGGCAATAAGGTAGTAACCGGGTGCCAATCCTTCCTCGGTTTTAACTTCCTCATACTTCTCTCCTTTTTCCGGCACTACTTTTTCCTGTTGGCGAGCCTTGGCAAGAGCCGCTTTTTGCTTCTCTTCCTCTACTTTTGCAATTGAATCCAATCTTTTTTGTTCAGCAATTTGTTTTGCCTGAGCTAAGGCCTCCTGCCGTTTTACTTCGTTGATGGAATCCAATTTTCTTTCCTGCTCTTCTTGAGCCATGGCAATGGCTTCCGCTGCTTTCCTTTCTTTACGGGAAAGTTTCTCATCAGGCTGTTCTTCCGCCACTTCCGTCTCGGAATCCGTTAAACCTATCAATTCCCTTTGTCGGGCCTTTTCTTCTTCTTCCTGTTTCTTCTTTAATTTCTTAGCTGCCAGGGCTGCTTCCTTTTCTACATTGGCAATGGAATCCCTTACTATTTTATCCCTTCTTTTTTGTTCTTTTTCCTGTGCTCTTAATTCTTTCCTACTTGTTTGTTCTTCCGCCCTCTCAGACTTAGCCAATTCTTCAGCCTTGTCCAACTCTTCTTGAATTCGTTCGTTCTGATCTTCGTCCAACTCCAATATTCCATTTTCATCTTCTTCCGGTTCAAAACCTACCATTTTATGCCGCTCACTAGGCTTACCCAAAAAGTAAGCTGCCATGAGTTCAAAAGAAGCCTCATTAGTTATGTTGGAATTTGTTCCTAATTCAACCAAAGCTCCCAAGGAAAGATGTTTGAAGAGGGTAACACCTGCACCTATGGCATACCCATAAAAGTTGTTATATCCAACTTGGCCCCAATAATTATCCGTATTCAACAAGGTATAAAAACCCACTTGGTTAGATTGGCCCGGAATGGTCCTTAGATACATACTTGGCCTTAAAAAGGCATTGGGTGCATCACCCAAAACAAGTGGAAAGTCATAGGAAAGAATTCCCATGAAGATTTTATCCTCTTTTGCTGTGTTACCTTCCTTTTCATTAAAATTATAATCAATGAGATTTTCAGATGCCAATCCTAAGGTAAGGCGTTCAACGGATAAACTCATTCCGGGAGCCATTTGTACAATAAAATCATTACCTATGGATTCTTGAGGCAGGGGAAAATTTGGATCAGGAACAAATCGGTTATCGGCCAATTCTTGCTGAAACGCAAAAACATTGATTCCCACACTAAGTTGAACAAGCTCGTTCAGTTGAAATTGATGAGCATAATTTAAAGCTCCCCCAGTATTAAAATAAACACCTGTGTTTTGTTGTAAAAATGCCACTCCGGCGGCCGAATTGGAATTAAGCCTACGTGTATAATTGAGAAATATCGTAGTAGGGTCCGCATCTATACTTTGCCACTGCCAACGAGACCAAAATGCGATGGATTGTGCATTGTTCCTATCCAAGGAAAAAGCTGGGTTGAACAAGCTGGCATTATAGGTGGTGAGATTATGTTGCCTTAAATCTGCAGGCAGTCTTTCTTCCCGCTGTGCGAAAAGACCTGTGACAAGGAAAATTAATATAAGGAGGGGCGCATTTCTTAGCATACACAAAAAAACAAAAACAAGAAGCTGAACATACTTTTTTCAACTAATTTTAGTTAACATTTATGCAAGAGTTTTCAACCAGAAAAGAGACTGAATCCATGAAAAACATACAATTAATTCAATTTGTAGTATTTTTCTTATTTATTGTGGGTTGTAAAGATAAAGAAAAAATTGTTGATCCGGTAAACACGGAAACCAACGTTTCTACCTTTTATTTTATAAGACATGCTGAAAAAGATATATCAAATCCTGAAGATGCCGATCCCGAGCTAAATCAAAGTGGACTAGGACGGGCCATGCATTGGGCCGAAATTTTGGACAAGGTAGATCTAGATGCCATCTATACCACAGACTACCAAAGAACGTATATGACAGCGGCTCCAGTTTCCGTAAAAAAAGATTTAACCGTTCAACACTATGACCCACAGACCATTGATTTGGAACAGTTTAAAGCAGATAACCTAAACAAGAACGTTTTAGTGGTGGGACATAGTAATACCACTCCAGAACTTGTAAATAAAATGATTGGGGAAAGCAAGTATTATGAAATGGACACCTCAGATAACGGAAGTCTGTTTATAGTGAATTTGGTTAACGAAGTTGCCACTTCCCAGCGCTTACATTTTAATTGTAATTGCCCAAAAGAACGAGAGTAATTCTTCATAGAACACACCAATATAGACAAGCAAATCTAAGTTATTCCATAAAATTGATTTTACTTCACTAATTTTGTGGAATGGTTCAAAAGAACATCAACATAAAAAACAAAAGGGCAAAGTTCGAATATGAACTTTTAGATACCTACGTTGCTGGTATTGTATTGGCCGGTACAGAAATTAAATCCATCCGGGAAGGCAAAGCTTCCATTTCACAGAGCTTCTGTGAGTTTAATGATAGGGGTGAACTATTTGTAATCAATATGCAAGTAGATGAATATTCCCACGCCTCACATTTTAACCATAGGCCCAAAGCGGAGAGAAAACTTTTATTGAATCGCGGAGAGCTTAGAAAATTAAGAAAGGAAGTTACCACTAGCGGGCATACCATTGTCCCACTGCGTTTGTTTATAAACGACCGGGGGTTGGCAAAAATGAAGGTGGCCCTTGCCAAGGGTAAAAAGCTCTATGACAAAAGGGAAACTATTAAAGATCGAGATAATAAGAGAAATTTAGCCCGTATTAAAAAGAGCTTCAATAATTGATTTTTAGTTTTTATTCTCCAAAAGCGGAACAAATCTAAAGGACCCAAATTCTTTTTTTTCAAATTCTTTCAAAGATTTTCTATAAAAAAGAGTCATTATCTGATCTTGGGCACCTACGGGGATTACAAGCCTACCCCCTACTTTTAGCTGCGCCATTAAGGCCCTAGGAACTTCAGGCGCTCCTGCCGTAACAATAATGGAATCAAAGGGCGCTTCTTCCGGAAGACCTTTATAACCATCTCCAAAAATGGTCTTTTTGGGCCGGTATCCCATCTTACCAAAAAACAACTTGGTTTTCTTAAAAAGTTCCTGCTGTCTTTCTATAGTGTAGACCTTTGCCTTTAAATGTAACAAAACCGCGGTTTGATAACCACTACCTGTTCCAATTTCCAAAATTTTATGTCCGGGTTTTACATGTAACAATTGGGACTGAAAAGCCACGGTGTAGGGCTGAGAAATAGTCTGGTCGGCGGCAATTGGAAAAGCTTTGTCCTGGTAGGCATGCCCCTCAAAACTGCTATCCATAAAAAAATGCCTTGGAATGGTTTTAATGGCTCCCAGCACATTCTTGTCCGTAATTCCTTTTTCAACGAGGACATCGGCCAACTTGTTTCGCATTCCCCTATGTTTAAAGGTATCTTTCAAAAGGTTTGGTTTTTGCAAGGTAAATTTACTTTCTATAACGCCAAATCACAAGTGCAGTTATCAACTAAGAATTCACATTTTCCTTTTTTACGCTAAAATCCAAAGGAATATGAAATGACCATTGCTTAAAATAATATGTATTTTTGATGCAAATTGATTTAAATGTTAAAAGTAGGTGTTTTAGGCGCTGGACATTTGGGTAAAATACACCTAAGATTGCTCAATGAGTCCAAAAAATATGAGTTGGTGGGTTTTTATGATGCCGATGCCATCAATGGCAAAAAGGTTTCTGAGGAATTCGGTTATCGGTATTTTGATAATATCAATACACTTATAGATGCTGTTGAGGTGGTAGATATTGTAACCCCAACCCTTTCTCATTTTGATTGCGCCAAAAAAGCCATTCAAAAAGGAAAGCATGTTTTTATTGAAAAACCTATCACCAACACTCTGGAAGAAGCGGAGGAATTACAACGTTTGGCTGCTGAATTTAAGGTAAAAGGTCAAGTAGGTCACGTAGAACGGTTTAATCCAGCTTTTTCTTCGGTTAAACATCAAATTAAAAATCCCATGTTCATTGAAACACATAGGTTGGCAGAGTTCAATCCACGTGGCACAGATGTTCCTGTAGTTTTGGATTTAATGATTCACGATATCGATGCCATTCTAAGTGTTGTTGATTCTAAGGTAAAGCAAATAAACGCCAGCGGTGTTTCTGTTATTAGTAAGTCTCCAGACATTGCCAATGCGAGAATAGAATTTGAAAACGGCTGTGTTGCCAATTTAACCGCAAGTCGCATTTCCCTTAAAAATATGAGGAAATCCAGGTTCTTTCAAAAAGACGCCTACATTTCGGTTGATTTTCTAGAAAAGAAAGTAGAGGTTGTAAAAATGAAAGATGCTCCCGAGGTGGCAGGCGATTTTGATATGATTTTGCAAAATGCGGAGGGGGAGAAAAAACAGATTTATTTTGAAAACCCTGAGGTACATCAGAATAACGCCATTCTTGATGAGCTAGAAACCTTTGCCGCTGCCATTATTAATGATTCGGAACCTGTAGTAACCTTAGAACAAGGCTCAAATGCACTTAAAGTGGCCTTAGAGGTTATTTCGTCCTTTAATAACAAAACAGAAGTAATCTAAAATCTCTTTCATTACATGCCCATAAAAGACAACCTACAAAGTATAAGATCACAAATACCCACTAACATTACCTTGGTTGCGGTTTCCAAAACAAAGCCCAACGAAGATATTATGGAAGCATATGAAACGGGGCAACGAATATTTGGGGAGAATAAGGTGCAGGAAATGGTTGAAAAATGGGAAACCTTGCCTAAAGATATTGAATGGCACATGATTGGCCACCTTCAAAGAAACAAGGTAAAATATATGGCCGATTTTGTTTCACTTATCCACGGGGTTGACAGTCTTAGGCTATTGAAAGAGATTGATAAACGTGCAAAAGCATGTGATAGAGTTATCAATTGCCTATTGCAAATGCACATTGCAGAGGAAGACACTAAATTTGGTCTTGATCAAGATGAACTAAACCATCTTTTAAATTCGGAGGCTTTTAAAAGCATGGAAAATATTTGTATTAAAGGGCTAATGGGAATGGCTACTTTTACGGATAACGAAGTTCAAATAAAAAGGGAATTTCAATCTTTAAAGAAAACTTTTAATGAGGTAAAGCAACTTTTGCCAGAATGCGATATTCTTTCCATGGGTATGAGCGGCGACTATATGCTGGCCATTGAAGAAGGTAGTACCATGGTTAGAATTGGTAGTAGTATTTTTGGAAGCCGAAACTACTAGCCAATCACATAAAAACAGAACAGCACTACCAAAGCCTTAATGTATCTTTAGCAGAATATTTTTAATGTACGCAATACTAGACATAGAAACTACCGGCGGAAAATTCAATGAAGAAGGAATAACCGAAATTGCCATTCATAAGTTTGATGGGCATCAAGTGGTAGACAAATTTATAAGTCTGGTGAATCCGGAAAAGCCCATTCAGCCATTTGTGGTGAATTTGACCGGTATCAACAATAAAATGCTCCGTACCGCCCCTAAATTTCATGAAGTTGCCAAAAGAATTGTAGAGATTACGGATTCCACGGTGCTCGTGGCCCATAATGCACAGTTTGACTATCGTATTTTAAGAACAGAATTTAGGCGTTTGGGATATAATTTTGAACGAAAAACGCTTTGTACGGTAGATTTGTCCAAAAAGTTGATTCCTGAAGCGGAATCGCATAGTTTAGGAAAATTGGTACGATCGCTGGGCATACCTGTTAGCGATAGGCACCGAGCGAACGGTGATGCGCTGGCAACACTTAAATTATTCAAAGTTTTACTTTCAAAAGACTCGGACAAAGAGATACTCAAAGGCATAATTCGCGACAAGGAGCATGGAGAGCTATCCGATAGACAATTGGATATTGTTGAATCACTACCTTCAGAAACAGGCGTATATTATATGCACGACAAGGACGGGGAAATCCTTTTCCTAGGAAAGAGCAGTAATATTAAGAAAAGGGTAAACCAGCACTTTACGAACGGAGGAAAAAAATCAAGACAGCTTCAAAAGGCCACCAAAAAAGTTTCTTTTGAGAAAACCGGAAGTGACTTAGCTGCTTTACTGAAGGAGAACGAAGAACTCAGAAGAAACAAGCCTAAGTATAATTCAAGACCTCCTAGGAAAAACTTTTCCTATGTGGTAAAAACAGTTGATAACGAAAATGGCTATATGCAGTTAGTGGCTGAAAAATCATCCTTAAGAATAGATGCCTTTGCCTCATTTAACAGTTTGGCCGGTGCTAAAAATTTTATATTCAAAGTAACCAAAGACTTTGAACTTTGCCCTAAGTTGAATGGAATTTCAGAGGCAAAACAGAACTGTTCCTCGTACGAAAATGGAGAATGCAAGGGGGCTTGTATCAATCAAGAATCGGCCGAAACCTATAACAAGCGAGTTTTGGAAGTCTTGGATAAATACTCCATCAACCAAAAAAATATAGTCGTTGTAGACAAAGGAAGGGAGATAGGCGAATACATTGCATTCTTAGTAAAAAAAGGTCAATTTCAAGGGTTTGGATACTATGACTTAAATCATCAGATTAACAATTTAAAGATCTTGGAATCCATCATTACACCTATGAACGGTAATGAAAACACGACCCATATTATTGAAACCTATTTAAGAAAGCGGCGCGTTCATAAAATTATGGAATTAGACAAATAGTTTGAGAGAACACAAACCGGAAAAGGGCTGGAAAAGCAAAGTCCACGAAATTATTTACGAGGCCGATACCCCTATAGGTAAATGGTTCGACCTCCTTTTGTTTCTACTTATTATCATAAGTGTTCTTTTAGTAATGTTGGAAAGCGTTAAATGGATTGACGCTAAATACCATCGTACCCTTTTTGTGCTGGAATGGATTGTGACCGTGCTGTTCACCATTGAATATATTGCCAGGATTGTCTGCATAAAAAAGCCTTTCAAATATATTTTTAGTTTCTATGGAATTATAGACTTCTTGTCCACTATCCCTCTTTACTTATCCTATATTTTTGCTGGATCGCAAGTGTTATTGGCCATAAGGGCGTTTAGACTGTTACGCGTTTTTAGGATATTAAAACTGGTTCGATTTTTAGGAGAAGCCTCCCAACTAAGAAGAGCCTTAAAGGCCAGCCGTGCCAAAATAACCGTTTTTCTATTTGCCGTACTTATACTTTCCGTTATTTTGGGCACTCTTATGTATTTGGTTGAGGGAGATGAAGCAGGATTTACCAGCATACCTACCAGTATCTACTGGACCATTGTTACCTTAACGACTGTAGGTTATGGAGACATAGCCCCTATTACTCCTCAAGGCCAATTGATAGCTACCATTATCATGCTGGTAGGTTATGGAGTGATTGCCGTACCAACTGGAATTGTCACTGTGGAATTTGGCAGACAAGGACAAGGAAAACCTAAACAACCAGATGGTAATAATCATTTTGTGCATGTAAATACCCAATCCTGTCCCACTTGTGCAAAAGAAGGACATAGGGATGATGCCGATTTTTGCTATAAATGTGGAGGTAAACTTTAATGGAGAAAATACTTATTTCAGTAGTTGGCCCTACAGCCATTGGCAAAACAAGATTGGCAATAGCCTTGGCGCAGTATTTTGAAACGGAGATTATTTCTGCGGATTCAAGGCAGTTTTTCAAGGAAATGTCCATTGGAACGGCCGCACCAACAGCCCAAGAACTTTCTCAAGCCCCGCACCATTTTATCCATCATAAATCCATTTTTGAAGAGTATTCCGTAGGAGATTTTGAAAAGGAGGTTATTACTTTGTTAAATCGCTTATTTAAAGAGAAAGACATTGTTGTCATGGTAGGCGGTAGTGGCCTGTATGTAGATGCAGTAACTAAAGGGTTGGATAATTTTCCCCAGATACCCCCTTTAATTAGGGAAGAATTAAACAAAAAATTGGAAGAAGAAGGGCTTGAAACGCTTCAAAAAGAATTAAAAGTCAAAGACCCCGAATACTACGAGAAAGTAGACCTTAATAACCCACACCGCTTAATAAGAGCCCTTGAAGTATCACTTGGTTCTGGACAACCCTATTCTTCATTTCTTAAAAACAAGGACAAAGAAAGACCTTTTAAGACCCTTACGGTTGGCCTCACCGCGGAAAGGGAAGAAATTTATAATCGGATCAACCATAGGGTTGATGTAATGATTACTGAAGGATTGATAAAAGAGGCGAAGCAACTTTTTGAAAACAAAGACCTAAATGCATTACAAACGGTAGGCTACAAAGAATTGTTCAACTATTTTGAAGGAATTTGGAATAAAGACTTTGCCATTTCCGAGATAAAAAAGAACACCCGTAGATTTGCAAAACGGCAACTTACATGGTTCAAAAGGAATGAAAAAACATTGTGGTTCAACTATCGCACACCCCTTAGCACCATAATTGAAGCAATTAAGAAAGATATATGAAAAATAATCCAATCATTTTTGTAATGGGGGTTTCCGGCTCCGGCAAAAGCACTATTGGCAAACTTTTAGCTCAAAAATTGAATTTGGATTTTTTTGACGGTGATGATTACCACCCAAAGGAAAATGTAGAGAAAATGGCCATGGGCACTCCTTTGACCGATGACGACCGCAAAGGGTGGCTCATCCGCTTGAACCAATTGTCCCATGAAAACAAAGAAACAGGCGCCGTAATTGCATGTAGCGCATTAAAACATTCCTACAGAAAGCTCCTAAGGGATGGACTTGAGGAACAAATGGAATTCGTATTTCTTAAAGGCTCTTTTGAGTTGGTATCAGAAAGACTAAATGCTAGAAAAGGGCATTTTATGCCTCCTGAGTTATTGCGTTCACAATTTGAAGCTTTAGAAATTCCAAAAGCGGCCCTTACGGTTTCCATTGAACATAGCCCTGAAATGATTGTGGATACAATTTTGACAAAATTGACTGGTAAATAAAAAAGGCTCTGGAATATCCAGAACCTTTTGAGCTTATTTTTTTAACGAGAAAATTAAACCTCCTCTTCTTTTACTACCAAGCGGAAGCCCTCGCCATGAATATTCAATATTTCTACCGTATCATCACGCTTCAAATACTTACGTAATTTAGCGATGTAAACATCCATACTTCTAGAAGTAAAATAATTATCATCCCTCCAAATTTTTGTCAAAGCGAGTTCCCTTGGCATTAAATCATTTTCATGAAGTGCCAAAAGACGCAAAAGCTCATTTTCTTTTGGAGACAATTTAATGGACTCCTCATCTTTATATTTCAAAAACCTCAATTTGGAATTTAAATGAAAATTACCAATCTGAAATTCAAATTTCTTACTATCTGCAAGTGTATTAGACGCTTTTCTTTGAAGTATTGCTTTAAGCTTCATTAGTAAAACTTCAGAATCAAAAGGCTTGTTCAAATAATCATCTGCACCTGCCTTATATCCTTTAAGAACATCTTCCTTCATAGTTTTTGCCGTAAGAAAGACGATAGGCACATTTTCGTTTTTTTCACGAATTTCCTTTGCCAAGGTAAACCCGTCCTTGTAAGGCATCATAACATCCAAAATGCACACATCATAATTATCTTTCTTGAACTTTTCAAAACCTTCCATTCCGTTTTTTGCCAACGTAACGTCAAATTCGTTCATAGATAAATAATCTTTCAGCACGATTCCGAAATTCGGATCATCTTCAACCAGTAGTATCTTTTTATTGACTGTTTCCATAATTTTAAGTTAAATTAAAGGCAATTTTATATAGAAAGTACTTCCCTTTCCTTTTTCACTTTCTGCGTAGACCTCACCTTGATGGTCATCTACAATATTTTTTACGTATGCTAAACCTAAACCATGACCCTTAACATTGTGCAGGTCTCCGGTATGTTCCCGATAGAATTTTTCAAATACCTTTTTTAGTACAGCTTTACTCATACCGGCACCATTATCCTGAATTTTCAAAATGATAAAATTCTTGGCAACTTCTGTAAAAATTTTTACTTCCGGCGCCTCAGGGGAATATTTGATGGCATTATCAAGAATATTGACAACAACATTGGTAAAATGCATTTCATTTGCAAGAACTTCACTTCTAGGAGCATCTAAATGTGCTTCAATAAAGCCGCCCCTATCAGCAACAATAAGCTCTACGTGGGCAATGGCGTCCTGTATTATGTCGTGAAGGTCTACCCTATCCTTACTTATATCCAACTGATTTTTCTCCAGTTTGGATATCCGTAGAACGTTTTCCACTTGTGCATGCATACGCTTATTTTCATCACGAATCATGCCTAAATACCGCTCAACCTTTTCTTTATCTCCAATTATTTTAGGGTTCCGGATAGCCTCTACTGCCAAATTAATAGTGGCAATAGGGGTCTTGAACTCATGGGTCATGTTGTTTATAAAGTCGGACTTTATCTCCGATATCTGCTTTTGCCTTATCAATTGATAAATGGCCCCTGAATAAGATGCCACAATTACCAAGATAAAAAGCAAAGACAAAAAGGCCATTCCCATTATAGAACTAATCAAAAACCGCTTTTTCTTTGGAAAATTTATAAGAAGGGAAAAATTGGTGTCCCCCTCACTATCCTTAAAAATAGGCGCCTCGTATATAGTGCTTTCAGCAAATTTAAACCGCTTGGATTTTACCTTAGTGGGCAACCCCCTACTATAAACACCATACTCATATTCAATATCCAATCCTCTGTTCTTTAACTCCCTATTGAGCAAAAGTTCTATTTCCTGCTTTGAAACCCGTTTATGGATAGGCACTTTTTTGGCATATTCCATAAAAACATCATCAAAAGCAGCCTTTTCCAAAGATGTAAGCCCTCCAATTTTTTCAATTTTCTCAATTGGAGTTAGTGATATATTTTTTCCGTCCAAATCAAAGTTTTCCTTGAAAACCATGCTTGTACGCTTACTGGTAAAGTTTTTAATTGTAGTAGTATCCCCACTGTCGCTGCTGTCAAAGAACGTTGATGCAATGTTGTAATCTTCTTCAAGAATTCCATGAGAATACGTGCGTATTTCATTGGAATTCAAGTCTTTGTCTATAAATAAGAAATTACGGATGGGAGTGGTTTTTGGCTCAACTCCCATACTGTCTATTTGACTAAGATAACGTTCTGAATAGTCCCGACGTTCACGCCTTTCTATCTTCTCCGTTACCTCATTCAGTATGTCTATAACCGCATTGGAAAACTGCTCTTCCTTATCGTCTACTGACTGTTTGATCCAAAAACTTTGAACGAATATAATTCCGATCAAGGAGAGGCTCATCAAAATCACCAGAACAACAAACAACCTCTTATTCATTGGTCATAAAATTAAAAATTTAACATTTAGCAATTTGTACGTTTAACCAAACCTTAACAAAAATGTTAAAATTCGGTCTTTTTAGCCTTGGTAAGTAGTTTTAAATGAATATCTTCCACTTGTTTGTAAGTGTTTTTCAAATCAAGATTTTCAATGACAAAATGAGAAAAAGGGGCTTTTTTAGAATCCGGCAATTGATTGCTTATTCTCTCTTCCACCTTCTTTCTATTTGAGTTGGGGTCGCGCAACATCACTCTGTTTATTCGTTCTTCCTGTGGAGCGGTTACAAAGACAATTTGATCATAGAATTCCTGGGAACCAGTTTCAAATATGAGAGCGGATTCTTGAATAACATAGGGGGTTTCCTTTTCCTCTCTCCATAGAATAAAATCTTTTCTAACCGAAGGATGGACTATAGCGTTCATTGAACGTAATAGTTTGGGGTCATTAAAGATTTTTTTAGATATAAATTCACGATTCAAGATACCTTCTACATACGCTTCCTCCCCTAGTAACTGAATGATTTGTTCTTTGACTTCGCCATTAGAAATCATCAAGGTTTTAGCTTCTTTGTCAGAGTTATATACCGGAACGCCAAGTTCTTGAAACATTTTGGCGACGGTGGTCTTTCCACTACCGATTCCTCCTGTTAAACCTACGGTTATCATTCTCGTTTTAGGATAAATTCTACCTCATTTTCAAGTAATTTTGAACTATGTAGGCCTTCTGGTGTCTTGGTCAACATTACAGTAATAAAATTACTATTAGTCGCCTCTAGAGAGCGAAAATCTGCAACTACTTGGAAATCTTCCTCTGAGATTTCCTTTAAGACCTTTATTTTAGCTTTGCATAAAACCGAAACATTTTCTGGAAACGTCCTCACTTGAACTCCCTTTGGAAAGTTGATTTTTTTTATAGGAAGCTTATACACCTTTTCAGAAAATCTGGCGATTTCTCCCTGTACTTGAACTTTATACGTGGAATAGCTTGTATTTTCCAATTCAGGTGATTGCAATAAATCCACACTTTCAGAAAAGCCCGAGGCCAAATCCGGCAACCTAAGCTTGGCACTGCTCACAAAATCTATGGTATCTATTTCATCTTTGGGACCGGTAATTTCAACAGAATCAGGTAAAATCTTCATTTTCCCGTCCAAAAGATAATTTTTGGCCAAATCCAGTTCTACCTTGGCCTTAACTGGTACTTTTTTGGTAGTAACGGCCAACATGTCAAAATATAGCGTATCATTATCAATATCCATCAAGGCCATGGTTCCGGGCAATTGGCTTTCTATCTGTTTTTTATAAATATCCGGGGATGCAAAAAATTTTGCGGATGTTTCCTCCAACTCAGAAAGATCTATAAATACCTGCTTATTTTTAAAATTGAATCTTAAGAATTGAAAACCTATTGCACGTAACCTAACATCAACCGAGGTTTTTGAGGCTTTTTCAAAAAGGTAGTTGTCCGGTACATTTACAAACTCCAAATCAAATTGAGCTGTGCTCACGTACGTTCTGGAAAGTTTGTTTATAAACCAAATAAGACCCGAGCAAAGAAAAAATACTAGAAATACTTTTACTTTTCTCTTTTTGAGTCCACTCTCTATCTTTTGTAATACGGTATTTTTCAGGGCTTAAAAAAAAGTTCTGGAAACAACTGTTCCGGTTTTCTATTGCTAAAGTTAACCAAGATACTGGATTTAAGAAAACTAAATCCGTAACCAAAAAACTGTATACTTACTGCCAGCAAGGACCACAATGCAATGACTAAATTTCGGTTTTTCAATAAAGAATCTAGAAAAATAAGAATATAATAAAATAGATACAGGTAGAGCGGCAATGATATTCCCAATGCGAATAAAAGTAGCGAAACAAAAAGACCTAAGGTGAAAATAGTTGGAAACCAATACGTAATCTTTGCCGTACCGGGATGCCATTTATTTAAAATAGGTCTTACTTTCCCAAACTTGGAAACCTGTTTAAAAAACTTACTCCAATCAATTCTGCGTTTATGAAATACATAGGCCTCAGGAATTAATTTTGTTGAATACCCTTCTTGCCAAATTCTAAAGGTTAGGTCTGGGTCCTCCCCTGGATGAATAAACCCAAAACCTTTGGTAGACTCAAATGCTTCTTTAGAAATACCCATGTTAAAACTTCTAGGCTGAAATTTACCAATGGCCTTCTTATTCCCACGGATTCCACCAGTGGTCAAAACCGAAGTCATCGCGTAATTAATCGATTTTTGAATAAGACTAAAAGACGAATGCGCGGCATCTGGGCCACCATAGCAATGGACAAAGTCTTTGGTCAAGGATTTCTCCACTTCCTCCAAGTAGTTTGGCGGAAGTATGCAATCTGAATCTAGTATGATAAAATAATTGCCCTTTGCCATGGACATTCCATAATTTCGTGAATCTCCTGGCCCGCTATTTTTTTTAAAATAATAGGAAATGGTTATGGAACTTGTTGCATCCAACTCTTCTTGAAATGAACGAACGATGTTTTCCGAACTTACGGTAGAACCATCTTCTACAATGACTATTTCAAAGGCTTTTTGATAGGATTGACTTACCAAACTTTCCATTAATTCCCGGACCTCTTCTGGCCTATTATAAACGGGAACAACAAATGAGAAGGATGGATTCATCTAAAAATTGTATTACTAAAAGTCCTTTAAAAACAATACCGCCAACCTAGGGCCAGCGGTATTAAAAAATAGAATTTATTCTTAAGAGAACTGCTCAATAACCTCTTGGCTTACTCCTGTATTAGAGAATCCTCCATCGTGGAAAAGGTTCTGCATAGTCACCTTTTTTGTCAAATCTGAAAACAACGTAACGGTATAATCTGCGCACTCCAGAGCAGTGGCATTGCCTAAAGGCGACATTTTATCGGCATAACTTATAAAGCCATCAAAACCTTTTACCCCTTGACCTGCAGTAGTTGGGGTTGGGGATTGGCTAATAGTGTTGACCCTTACCTTTTTTTCCTTTCCAAAGAAATAGCCAAAACTCCTAGCTACAGATTCCAAATACGCCTTATTATCCGCCATATCATTATAATCCGGAAAGGTTCTTTGGGCGGCCATATAGGTTAGGGCTACGATACTTCCCCACTCGCTCATGGCATCAGCCTTGTACAATGATTGCAATACTTTATGAAAAGAAAGAGCGGAAACATCCCAACCCTTAGTGGTAAAATCATACTTCTCATCTGTATAATGCCTTCCTTTTCGAACGTTGATGGACATACCAATGGCATGCAAAACAAAGTCTATCTTACCTCCAAGAATTTCCATGGATTTGGTAATCAAATTCTCTAAATCTTCCTCACTTGTAGCATCGGCAGGAATAATTTCAGAGCCTGTTTTTTCGGCCAAATCCTTAATTTGACCAAGGCGCATGGCTACCGGGGCATTGGTAAGAACAAAGCTTCCGCCTTCTTCATGCACTCTTTCTGCTGTTTTCCAGGCAATGGAGTTTTCATCCAAAGCTCCAAAAATAATTCCTCTCTTTCCTTTAAGTAAGTTAAATGACATATGTGTTAGGATTTGACTAGGTTATTTTTCAAAGTTATTTATAAGTTGACAAAGGTAGAAATTTCCAATAGGTATTCCATTAAGAAAAATGAAATAGGAAAAACCCAAAGATATTTAAGCCAAAAGCTGTCTGGCGTGGGCCATTGCCGAATCTGAAATATCCTTCCCTCCTAACATCTCAGCAAGTTCAGACACTCTTTCTTCTGCCGTCAATTTTCTCATTTGTGTCTGTGTTCCCTCGCTATCCTCCTCCTTAAATACTTTATAATGGTGGTTTCCTTTGGATGCTACCTGCGGCAGGTGGGTAATTGAAAATACCTGCATGGTCTTACTCATATCCTGCATAATCTCTCCCATTCTATTGGAAATTTCTCCGGAAACTCCCGTGTCAATTTCATCGAACATCATTGTTGGAAGGTTTTCATACTTGGCCAAAATGGCCTTAATCGTAAGCATTATCCTAGAAAGCTCTCCTCCTGAAGCCACTTTTTTCAATTCTCCATAGGAACCTCCTTTATTCGCGGAAAAGAGAAAAGTCAACTCATCCTTACCGGTTGATTTAAATTCTTTACTTTCCTTGAGTTCAATTTGAAAGGTTGCACTGGGCATGCCCAGTGGTTTAAGGCTACTTTCCAATTGTTTTTTCAATTGGGGAATTACTTTATTCCTATTTTTCAATAATTCGTTGGCCAATGACTGTAATTTACCCTTACTTTCTTGCAGCTTCTTTTCCTTGGTCTGAATATCTGAATCCAAATTTTCGGTAATTTCTACTTTTTCAGCCAAAGAATTCCGGATGTCTATCAATTCAGAAACCTCTTGCACTCCATGCTTCTTTTGCAAATCATATAATTGCTGAAGCTTTCCATTTACTTCCTCCAACAATTGCGGATTGGCCTCTGCACCCTCCTGTAGGTTCTGAAATTCCGTAGCAATATCATCGGCCTCTATAAAAAGGGATTGAATCCTAGAATTGATTTCCGAATATTGGGAACCAAAGGCAGCTAATTTTCCTGAAATTTGCTTGAGTTCCGTAAGTAAATTAACCAGCCCCACTTGTTCATCATTTAAAAGTTGATGCCCGTTGGAAAGATGTTCCAAGATATTTTCAACATTGTTCAATTGCTCAAATTCCTCTTCAAGGGCTTCTTGCATTCCCTGCTTTAAAGAAATGGACTGGAGTTCTTCTAACAGAAAAGTATTGTAATCATGTTCTTTTATAGCTTCTCGCTGCTGCTCTAGCAAGGCGCTCAGTTCTTTTTCATATCTTTTATAGGTCTTAAGCTGTTGTTTATAATCCGATAGTAACGACCCGTTTTCGGCAAGCGCATCAATAACCCTTAGCTGAAAATCCGCTTCCGTTAATTGCATGGTCTGATGTTGCGAATGCACATCGATCAAACTACTGCCCAAATCGGATAGGATATTTAAAGTAACCGGAGAATCATTAATAAAGGCCCTGGATTTTCCGCTGGGATGAATTTCCCTTCTTATAATTGTAAGGTCATCATATTCCAACTCGTTCTTTTCAAAAAAAGAAGATAGGTCATACTTGGCAATCTGAAATTCCGCCTCAATGATACATTTGGAGTTCTTATCCCTTAAGGAACTTAGATCGGCCCTGTTACCCAAAACCAATGAAAGGCCACCTAATAAAATGGATTTACCGGCGCCGGTCTCTCCTGTGATACATGTAAACCCTTCACCAAACGACACGTTTAGATTATTGATCAGGGCGTAATTTTTAATTGAAAGTTTTGCTAGCACGTATAAATTTTCATTGCTTGACGCAAAGATAATTCATAAAAGTGAACGGAAAGAATTAGTATGTAATGTCGTTCCAAGTACTGGAATATAAAGGAGCCACATTATTAAGTGTTTCCTTTAATTGCACGATGTCCACCTTGGGCCCATCGGAAAAAATATTCTGGATTTCCTCGGATTTGGCATCAAAAAATGTCTGAATCAAAAAAGCATTGGGCCTGCGTTTTATCATAGTTTCAAACAATTTCATGGAACCTGCAATCACCTGTTTACCAGTACTATTATTGTCCCCAAGAATATCCAATCCCTTTCTATGGTAATTATACATGGCAATACGATATTCCCTATAGGTATTTGACAATAAGTTATCAATTAGCTCAAAACGACTACGATCGGTATTTTGGTCCCAACCAGCGTAATTGGTGCCTTGGGCCTGGGTAACTATCTGCTGCGCCTTTCTAAAATGTTCTGTACCGCCTTCCAAAGAAAAGGTGTCCGCGTCCAATCCTAAAATAACATAAACATAATATGAGATAACCCCCACCAAATTGGAATCAAAAACATTTTCGTTGAATACCAATGGCTGATACTCTATATATTCAAAATTAAATTGTCCGTCCTTATAATTAAAGACCGGACTATCATAAGAAGTATTAAAGACGGGTCTGGAGGATTGAATTTGAATATTTCCTTCAAATCTATTGCTTTCAAAATTTGTAATGGTAATGAACATCTGGGCATTGATACGCTCATTCTCCTTGAACTTTCTATTGGTCCATTTGTTTTTATTGACAAAATCGTTCAAGGAACGTTCCAAGGTTTTGAAAATTTGCTGATTGGTTTGTGATACCTGATCGGCATTTACCGTAATAACACAGTTCATTTCTTGGGCATAGGAAGTAAGCCCTATAAGTAAAAAGAGAAAAAAAGAAAGAATATTACGCATGGTATCGTTTCAAAATTTCGGCAAATATATCTTCGGCCACCGCCGTCTTGCTTTTTAGTTCAAACGAATTAATCTGGTAATTGTTATCAATAAAGCTTACTTTATTCGTTGCGTGCCCAAAACCTGCCCCCTTATCGTTCAAAGAGTTTAGGACAATGGCATCTAGGTTCTTTCTTTTAAGTTTTCCTTTGGCATTTTCTACCTCATTTTCAGTTTCAAGGGCAAAACCTACCAAATACTGATTTTTCTTTTTTTCGCCCATTGATAAGAGAATATCCTGTGTTTTCTCTAATTCAATCGTCAACGAAGCATCTTTCTTTTTAATTTTTTGATCCGCTACATATTTTGGTCGATAATCCGCAACAGCCGCGGCTGCAATGGCAATGTCAATTTCTGCATAGTGCTCATGAACTTCCTCATACATTTCTGCCGAGGATACGACCCGCAGGACCTTAATCAACTCATTCGAAACCGAAATATGTGTGGGACCAGAAACCAATATAACCGAAGCTCCCAACAGCGCAGCCCTCTTAGCCAACTCATACCCCATTAAACCAGAAGCGTGATTACCTATAAACCTCACTGGATCGATGGCCTCATAGGTTGGTCCCGCGGTTATCAAAACCTTTTTTCCCTTTAAAGGAAGACCTTCTAAAAGAAACTGTTTGATGGAACGTAAAATTTCTTCAGGCTCTGCCATTCTACCTTCCCCATGGAGTCCACTGGCCAATTCACCTGAACCAACGGGAATCAATATATTTCCAAAAGATTGCAACTTTTCTAAGGAAGCTTTTGTAGATGGATGTTGGTACATGTCCAAGTCCATGGCCGGAGCGAAAAATACAGGACATTTTGCAGAAAGGTAGGTTGCCAACAGTAAATTATCACAAATTCCGTTAGACATCTTTGACAAGGTGTTTGCCGTAGCAGGAGCTATCACCATCAAATCTGCCCACAATCCCAGCTCCACATGATTGTTCCAATCCGTTTCTTCATTTTCTTCATGTACAAAAGAGGAAAGGACAGGATTTTTTGAGAGGGTAGCCAAAGTAAGAGGCGATACAAAAGAACTGGCGCTATCCGTTACTATTACTTTAACGTTAGCGCCAGCTTTAATCATTAACCGAACTAGAAATGTAGTCTTATAAGCGGCAATCCCTCCGGTAATGCCTAAAAGGATGTTTTTACCGCCTAACATTCAACAGTTCTATTTTTCGGTATTTCTATGGTAAATTTTATCGTTCAACCACTCCTCTACTGCCAAGGCATGTGGCTTAGGAAGTTTCTCGTAGAATTTAGAAACTTCAATCTGCTCCTTATTCTCAAAAACCTCTTCTAAACTATCGCTATATGTAGCGAACTCTTCCAATTTTTCCAACAACTCCTTTTTGATTTCAGAATTGATTTGAATGGCACGTTTGGCCGTTATGGAAATAGCCTCGTAGATATTTTCGGTCTTTTCGTCAAATTCGTTTCTATTTACAGTAGTAGTAGAAACGGATGCACTGGAGTTTTTCAAGTCGTTCATATTCATGGTGGCACAAATTTATTTTGCTTCTAATTGTTGGGTAGACCCCTCTAACTCGTTATTTACTTTTTCTATAAGATCATCTGCCTTTTTGGCGTACTTGGTATTTGGGTATTGCTTTTTCAAGGTAGCATAGTGCTCTTGCGCTTCCTTTAACCTTGGCTTCTGTAATACCTGAAAACTGTTTAAAGCATATTGGGTTGCCGATTCAAACCTATAGTACATAGCGTCTTCGCGGTAAATGGAGCCAGGATAATCAGATATAAAATTATCAAAAGCGGCTACCGCTGGGGTCAAAAAACTAAAATCGAATTCCCCTAACTTATTAAATTGCTTCGCGATTTCGTACGCCTTTTTCTCCTTCTTGGTGGTCAATTCCTTGGCCATGGCATTCGCCTCATCAAAATATTCAGAATCAGGATAAGCATTTATAAAATTTTGCAGTTTTGCTAATGCCTTATCCGTATCCGTTTGATCTAGGGAATAAGAAGGACTCAATTCAAAGTAACTTTTGGCACCATAAAAAGAAGCCTCTGCTACCTTTTCACTTTTAGGGTATGATTTTACAAAACGCTCAAACTGATAGCCTGCCATGTTAAAATCCTTTCTTTGGAAATAGGTGTCGGCTAAAAAGTACATAACTCTCTCCCCTTGAGGCTTGCCCACGTATTTGGGAGCAATTTGCTCAAACAATCTGTTAGCACGCTTCATATCGCCCTCTTCATAGAACTTTTGTGCCAAATCATATTTTGCCTTTACATCTTCATTTTTAAGTACTTTTTGATACTCACTACAAGATTGTAAGGCAATGGTCAAAAGTAAAATAGGGGCTAACAGTCTCATTTTAAAAAACATTTTGCAAAATTACGGATTCCTATCGGATTTAAAAAACAAAAATAAATACCGAAAGTAGGGTAATTGAATCTTCAAGGCAATGGTTTTGTAGAAGATTTAACAACCAAACGTAAAGAAAGCCTTTACCATTTCATCAAAAAAGTTAAAATTGACAAGATGTAGCGACCTTAACCAGCTGTAACCCTAACAAAGGGCTTAATAAAATGCTGTATTTTTTGTTTTAAGCCAGCTGTTGCTTCCATTAATGGCAATCTAACGGATGCTCTTGAAAGTTGAAGTGCTTCAAAAATTGCTTTGATACCTGCAGGGTTTCCTTCTTGAAAGATGAGTTCCATACCTTCTTGCATGGTGTAGTGCAACGCATATGCTTCTTCCGCTTCACCTTTAAGACCTGCTCTGATCATTTCAGAAAACTCTGAGGGTAGTCCTTGTCCAATTACCGAAATTACCCCTGAGCCCCCAGCCAGTACGGTGGGTAACGCTGTGATGTCATCTCCGGAAATGATTTGAAAACCTTTAGGACAAGTCTTTATCAATTCTTGTACCTGAACCATGCTGCCTGAAGCCTCCTTTATCGCAACGATTTTTTCTGATGCGTTGGCCAATCTGGCTACCGTGGCCGGCAACATATTGCTACCCGTTCTACCAGGTACATTGTATAAAATGATAGGTTTGGGCGATGCTTCTGCAATAGCCATAAAATGTTGAAAAATCCCTTCTTGAGTGGGTTTGTTATAATATGGTGAAACGGATAGGATAGCCTCATAATTGGTTAAGTCAAGAGTTTTTAATTCCTCGATAACTGCATAGGTATTGTTTCCTCCTACTCCTACCACCAATGGTACTCTTCCCGCATTTGCTATGGTAACCGTATCCATTACCAATTGTTTTTCTTCCTTGGTCAGGGTTACAGATTCACCAGTGGTGCCTAAAACCACCAAATATTCTACCCCACCGTCAATACAATAATTAACGATTTTATGAAGGGCATCGATATCAACCGACAAATCTGATTTAAAAGGCGTAATTAACGCCACTCCTGTTCCAATTAGCTCTTTCATCATTCAATTTCGTTTAAAACACCAAGGTATTTCTTTAACTCTGCTCTAAAGGTTTTAAAGTCTTTTAAAGGAAGATCTAGAATCAAGTCATTGTAAACCATATCCACATCTTTAAATCCTGCCCTGAACCTAGCCTTGGTCTTAATGCTCATTAACTGTACCAAAAGATTTTCTTTAGTATAGTAATTGATCAACAAATCATATTCCCTACTCAAAAATTCTAGGGCGTAACTATTTTCAATAGCCCCGTTCCACCCCAAATCCTTATCGGAAAATACAGGTGTGGAATATGGCGAGTTTTTATCATAGAAACTTTTATACCCTATTATCTTAACAGCATTTGGCCTTAGGTTATAATCTTCAACAAATTCAAAAAAAACACTGGCATCCTCAAATTCGTCTAGATCCACAATACAGCCTACAGAACTTATACCTCTACTTCGGTTAACAGTTGGTAGTTCTTTTGCCAATTCCTGCTTTAAAAATTTAACGCCGGAATTGTACTTGAACTTATCTTTTATTCCTTTAAACATGTACTTTTACATTTTTTTAGATCACAACTTTTCAAAATTGGGATGTGCTCTACAAATGTAAAGAATCTCCTTGCATATTATTGTGCGAAGATAGAACGAAATATGGGTTTAAAAATACAACATTTTGTTACAATTGTAACTTTCATCGTTTTTTTTAGCTGTAAGGATAGTAAAATTGAACTCTCTAAAATTAGAGGAAAAGAGGTGCTGATAGATTCCGTACTCGCCAATAATGCACAAATAGAAGACTTTGTAACCCCCTATAGAAATAGGGTCAACGAAGTTTTGGACAGTACCCTGGCTTTTGCTCCATTTACTATTTCAAAAAGTGACGGGGAACTTAATACGACCGCTGGAAATCTTATGGCGGATGTAGTGCTTTCAGAGGCCAACCCCATTTACAAATCCAGAACCGGAAACAATATAGACTTTGTGCTTCTCAACCACGGAGGGATTCGCTCTATTATCTCCAAGGGAACTATTTCCTCGAGAACCGCTTACGAAGTAATGCCTTTTGAAAACACCATTGTGGTGGCTGAATTATCAGGAAAATCAGTTCAAGAAATGGTTAATTACTTGCGCGATTCAGGACGTGCCCACCCAGTTGCTGGACTGCAAATCATTTTAGACGCCCAAAACAATGTTAAAAGCGTAAAGGTTCAAGGCAAGCCCCTGAACGATACTGAAACATACCATGTTGCTACTTCTAATTATTTGCTCAATGGCGGAGACCGAATGGGGTTTTTTAAGGATGCTGTAAATTCGGTAAATACCGATTATCTTATTCGAAATGCGATGATCGACTACTTTAAAAAAGTTGATACCGTAGCTCCAAAAGTTGATGACCGTTTTATAAAATTGAAAAACTAGCGCTATGAAAAGAAGAAGTTTCATAAAAAACACCAGTGCCTCTGCCGCACTTATTGGTTTGGGCGGTCTTTCATTAAACGCCTGCGGCTCTAACGCAAAAAAACATATCACTATACTACATACGAATGATGTACACAGTCATATCGACACCTTTCCAACCGATCATTCCAGATATGCCAATTTAGGTGGCGTGGCCAAAAGAGCTACGTTAGTTGATAGCATTAGAAACGAAAACCCAAATACCTTATTATTGGATGCAGGCGATATTTTTCAAGGTACGCCATACTTCAACTTTTACGGAGGTGAATTGGAATTCAAACTCATGAGCATGCTCAAGTATGATGCGGCAACCATTGGAAACCATGATTTTGATAATGGACTTGACGGACTTTTTGCCCAAATTCCGCATGCTAATTTTGAACTGCTATCGGCCAATTATGATTTTACGAATACGGTAATGGCCGAACACGTAAAGCCGTATAAGGTTTTTTTGCTTGACGGAATTAAAATTGGGGTGTACGGACTTGGAATTGAATTGAATGGCCTGGTCACCAAGAGACTTTACAAGGAAACGGAATATTTAGATCCTTTTGAAATTGCCCAAGATACCGAAACCACTTTAAAAGAAGCCGAAGCATGTGATTTGGTTATCTGCCTTTCGCATTTGGGGTACGAGTACAAAAGGGAGTCTAAACCAAGCGACTTAAGCTTAGCTGCCAACACCCGATATACCGATTTGATCATTGGCGGACACACCCATACTTTTTTAGACAAGCCAACTATTGTAAAAAACAAGCTGGAGCGGGAAATTTTAGTGAACCAAGTCGGCTGTTTTGGTATTAACTTAGGCCGAATAGATTTCTATTTTAATGCTGCCATGAACGGCAAAGCGGAAGGAGTCTCGATTACTGTCTAAGATTCAGCAATTACAAATTCTGCAATCTGCTTGATTTCTTCTTTTAAAGAAAGTTTACAGAACGGCTTGTTGGCCATGCGGTACCAGTATCCGGCATTGAACTTATCTCCCTCTTCACGATGTAAATGGGCATGGATCCAACTTCCTACCTGCGTATGTAAATCCTGTGCAATATCATGGGATGCTTCCCATTCACCATTTCCTGCGTACCATAGCGCCTTTAACTCGGGCAACCAATTTTCTGGTGGATTTTCATCATTTAAGGTAATTTCAAAATCATGGTAAGTCTTCGGCTTGTTCATTATTGAGCAGGTTTCTTTATTTTAAACTGTAAAATTAGCTAATTTCACTTAGAATTTAGAAGCGCTCGAATTGTCAAAATTACCTTCTTTGTACCAGCACCCCTACACCCCTATGGTCTTGGCAATTATGGTTTGTGGTCTAATTTTCGGTCTGCATATGCTGCCTGCAGTGGATAGCATGCTAAACGAAAACAACTTGAAAATCTCCCATCATTTTTTAAGGTCACAAATAGATTATCATGCGGAGCTGCCTCCTTTTGCCCGAAGACCGTTAACTACACTATTGATGTATGGCTTTATAGGTCTTTTGGGATTAAAAGCGGGCTATGCTTTCATCTTTGTAAATTTTTCCTTGTTGGCCTTAAGTGGCTACCTATTGTATCGACTTTCGTTGACCTTGAAAGCAAGCCGAAGGCAGGCGATTATAAATATGCTAATGTATTTTGGTTCGTTCTCCATTCTTTTCGCCTTTTTTCCACCTGTTTTCACCTATGATGAACCTTTACAATACTGCTTTCTTTTTATTGCTTTAAATTATTATTTCTCTGGTAATCGATTCCGATTTGTTCTCTTTTTCAGTTTAGCCCTGATAGCAAGGGAAACGTCCATTTTATTGCTTCCGGCCCTACTCTACTTAGAAAACAGAAGAGTAAAATGGCTGTCAGCATCAATTTTTATCAAAAGGAATTACCTCGTATTTACACCAGTACTGTTTTACACTATCTACTTAGCCATTTTCATGTATGCCAATAACCTTTTTGGAGATGCCAGTACAGAAATGACCCGAAGATGGTCCTGTTTTTTAGAGAATTTTGAAAGTGAGAAAAACATTTTGGAATCTGTTGTGTCCATACATTTTACCTTAAGTTTTTTTGCTTTAATTACCTTATTCCCTAAGAAGAAAAAGCACCAGTTTTCGAACCTGGTAATCGCTTTTTGGATAACCGCACTTATCAACACCCCCATTGTTATCTTATCGGCCTTTGCCCGGGAATCAAGATTGTTTGCCTTACCCCTGCTATTTATTTGGCCAATCTTTGCCCAGTTTTTTTACCCCTCTTTAGTTCAGAATTGGAAAAACTTTCTTTCCCGCCCTCTTTCCTATAAAACCTTTATGGCCACACTATTCGTTTTGTGCTTCTTCGGAAATTATTATTTCTGTTATAAAATCTATTCGGATTTTGGATTGGGAGATAACAACTTTTTTACCGAATACCTTTTTTTACTGAACTTTTTAATTCTCATTTTAGTCTTACTTTCTTTTACCAAAAAGAGTACAGGGGCATATTTTTTTCTTTCCTAATGGGTTACTTATAAATTGAATTGCACTCCATTTAACGCTTCACACTCAATACATTGCTGTCCTAATCCTAAAACACACAATTATGAGAGGTCTTTTATGGCTAGTTGCTGTTATTTGTATTGTAGTATGGCTTCTAGGAATGCTGGGTGTAGTACCTGGTATTGGAACAAACAGTTTGGTTCATATTTTAATCGTGATTGCCGTCGTGGTAATTCTATATAATATTATTTCAGGACGAAAGCCTTTATAACTTCTCCCTGAAATAAAAAAAGTCGGACTTTCGTCCGACTTTTTTATTGCACCATTTCCAGAAATTCCTTTTCCGTTATAATGGGAACCGATAATGATTCGGCCTTGGTTCTTTTGCTAGGCCCCATTTTATCGCCCGCCACCAGATAAGACGTTTTAGAGGAAATACTAGAGCCAACCTTTCCTCCATTATCTTCAATTAGTTTTTTTAATTCTGTTCGGCTTACCGTTTCGAACACCCCTGAGACTACCACTGTCAGCCCCTTTAATTTATCCGTTTGGTTTTGCAGCTGTTCTTCAGAAAGGGAAAATTGTACTCCGTAACTCTTTAATCGGGAAACGATTTCCAAATTGCTCTCGTTGGCAAAAAACTCCACTACCGAATGCGCAATTCGCTCTCCAATTTCGTTGATCGCCATTAGTTCTTCCGCCGAAGCCGCCATTAAGGCATCGATATTTTTATAGGCTTTCGCCAGTTTTTTGGCAACGGTCTCACCAACAAACCTTATTCCCAAAGCAAACAATACTCGTTCAAACGGAATTTGCACCGAAGCTTTCACTCCGTTTACCAAATTCTCGGCAGACTTTTCCGCCATACGCTCCAAGGGCAAAATCTGCTCTTTGGTCAGCTCGTATAAATCGGCATAATTGGTAATCAAACCTTCTTTATAAAGCAACTCCACAGTTTCTCCACCCAAGCCTTCAATATCCATGCCCTTTCTAGAAATGTAATGCTGAATTCTACCGGTAATTTGTGGCGGACAACCATAGTAATTGGTACAGTAGTGCTTCGCGTCGCCTTCGGTTCTCAATAGAGGCGTTCCACATTCTGGGCAATTTTCAATGTATCGTGTAGGCTCCGAATCTTGCGGACGTTTGGTAAAATCAACTCCGACGATTTTTGGAATAATTTCTCCACCCTTTTCCACGAAAACGGTATCCCGTTCCCTAATGTCGAATTTCGCAATCTGATCAGCATTATGCAGAGAGGCCCTTTTTACGGTTGTTCCTGCCAAAAGAACGGGTTCTAAATTCGCCACCGGGGTTATAGACCCTGTCCTCCCCACTTGATATGTAATTTCATGAAGCACTGTTGAAACCTGCTCCGCCTTAAATTTATAGGCCATGGCCCAACGTGGCGCTTTTGCCGTATAACCCAGTTCTTCTTGTTGTTGTAGACTATTGACCTTGACCACTACCCCATCTGTTTCGTAAGGCAAACTGTGCCGTTGCGAGTCCCATTGGTTCACAAAATCCATTACTTCTGCCGTAGACTTGCACAATTTGGCCACGGAAGGCACTTTAAAGCCCCATTCACGTGCTTTTTCCAACATTTCCCATTGGCTGTTGATGTCGGTTCCCTCACCAACTATTCCATAAAGCAGGCAATCCAAGGGCCTAGAGGCGACCACTGAACTATCTTGAAGCTTTAAACTACCAGAAGCTGTATTTCTGGGGTTCATATAGGGTTCTTCCCCATTTTCTATTCTTTCAGCATTCATTTGGGCAAAACCTTCAAATGGCAGCACAATTTCCCCCCTGATGTCGAATTTTTCGGGATAGTTGCCTTTCAGTTTTAAAGGAACCGATTTAATGGTCTTTACGTTCGTGGTTACATCATCGCCCTGAAAACCGTCGCCACGGGTAACCGCCCTTGCCAAATGACCGTTTTCGTAGGTAAGGCTAATGGAAGCCCCGTCATACTTTAGCTCACAGGTGAACTCCACTTGATCATCACCCAAAATCCGCTGAATACGCTTCTCCCAATCCTCTAAATCTTCCTTGGAATAGGAATTATCCAAAGAATACATTCGGTTGTTGTGAACCACCGTATCAAAATTTTTGGTGATTTCTCCGCCCACTCGCAAGGTTGGCGAAGTTGCGTCATAAAATTCAGGAAATTTAGCCTCTAGGTTCTGCAGCTCTTTGAGCTTCATATCAAAATCATAATCTGATATCGTAGGCGAATCCAACACATAATAATTATAATTGTGCTCCCTCAACTCTTGCCGTAAAGCCTCTATTTGCTCCTTTTTACTCATTGCCATTTTTTTATTTGACAGCCTTGACCATGCGGTCATTACCGAACATATCTTTTCGCAGTTCAATTTCTGAAAAATTGTGTTCTTGCAAAAGGGCTACCATTTCTTTTCCTAAATATTGATTGATTTCCAAATACAGACAGCCACTCATTTTTAAATGCCTCTCGCAAAACAACACGATATTTCTATAAAAAATCAAGGGATCATCATCCGAAACAAATAAGGCCAAGTGAGGCTCATGATTTAATACATTGCCATGCATTTCCTTCTTTTCTAAGTTACGAACGTATGGAGGGTTTGAAACTACAAGGTCAAACTCCAATTCAATATTGGGGTTGACCAACATGTCGGCCTCTATAAATTGAACTTCAACTTGATGGAGTTCTGCATTTTTCTTGGCGACCTTTAAAGCTTCTTTAGAAATATCAAGTGCATGGATATTAGCGTTTTTTAAGTTTTTCCCCAAGGAAATAGGAATACAACCACTTCCTGTGCCCATATCCAGAATTCGAAGAGATTCTTCATTATTTTCAAAATCCTTTAGAATCCAGTGTACCAATTCTTCCGTTTCCGGCCTAGGAATCAGTACATGTTCATTCACGTCAAAATCCAAATCCATAAAATGGGCTGTTCCAATGATATGCTGAATGGGCTTATTTAATATCAAACTGCTTAAAGCTTCAAAAAGAGGCTGCTCTTCATCCTTTGTAATAGTTATATTTGGCTGAAGCGCCAAAACAAACCTTTCCAGATTTAGGTAATGTTCAATAAGAATGTAAAAAAAACTGTTGATTTCCTCCGAAGGATACATCCCCTCCAACTCCCTATGAAATATTTGTTTGATCTCTTTTAGCTGCATCTGTTTGAAGGAATCATCTCATTTTCAATCGGTCTGGAAAGCAAAAACCTAACTGACCGCAAAGAGTCTTTTGAGCAGGAATTATTATACTATTTTTACGGGGTGAAGATACACAGAAAATACATGTTGCGGTGCTTGCAGATTGCAAAGAACGGACTGGGAACTACAGCTCCCAATCCCATGGTGGGCTGCGTAATTGTCTATGATTCCAAAATCATTGGAGAAGGTTTTACCAGTCCGTATGGAGGTCCGCATGCAGAGGTCAACGCTGTTAATTCTGTAAAAAACAAGGCATTATTAAGTGAATCAACATTGTATGTTACCTTAGAGCCTTGCAGTCATTATGGTAAGACGCCCCCTTGTGCCGACATGATTATCAAACACCAAATACCGAAAGTGGTCATAGGTCTTTTGGACCCACATGAAAAAGTAGCCGGTAAAGGTATTTCCAAATTAAAAGATGCCGGTGTGGAAGTTAGTTTTCAAATTATGGAAAACGAATGCCGCGAACACCATAAGCGCTTTTTGACCTTTCAAGAAAAGAGGAGGCCCTATATCATTTTAAAGTGGGCACAAACCTCCGATGGTTTTATAGCTCCCCTAAAAGACAAAAGAGACGATGAACCTAAACCCTACTGGATTACCAACAAATTTTCAAGGCAATTGGTTCACCAGTGGCGCAGCCAAGAACAGAGTATTCTGGTAGGCACCAAAACAGCTTTGGAAGACAACCCTAAATTAGATGTAAGGCAGTGGCATGGAAAGAACCCAATCCGGGTGGTATTAGATCGCCAGCTGAAATTGGGCAAAAAATCCAATTTATTGGATGGCACCATTCCTACTATTGTTTTTACCGAACAGATTGTTGAGGAGAATACATCTGAAAACGTGAGTTACCAGCGAATCGACTTTAATGAAAATTTGGCAGAACAAATCTGCGAAATTCTTTTTAGGAACAACATCAACAGCGTATTGATCGAAGGTGGTGCTCAAACCCTGAAATGTTTTATTGATGCCAATTTATGGGACGAAGCTCACATTTTTATAGGAAATACTACTTTCAAAGAAGGTGTCAAAGCTCCTTTTATATCAGGACGACTAGTTGAAACAAGAAATATAGCGGGAGACCAACTAAAAACATACCATAATGATTAAGAACATCATTTTTGATTTTGGAGATGTATTTATCAATTTAGACAAGCAAATTATCTTTCGTGAGATGGAAAAGTTTGGAGGAGAACTGACCCTTACTCCTGAACTACTTCAACTTAACAACCAGTATGAGGTAGGAAAGATTACTTCAGATGAGTTTCTTTCAGGTCTTGCCGAAGTTTATCCTCAAGCCAGTAAAGAACAAATAAAAAACATTTGGAACGGTATGTTGTTGGATTTCCCTGAGGAACGACTCCAGTTCATTGAAAAAATCAGTCAAGAAGGTAACTACAGAACCTTTCTGTTAAGTAATACAAACGCCCTTCATATTGAACATGTAGAGAAAATCATGGGAACGGAAAAATACCATCGTTTTCAAAACTCCTTTGAAAAATTCTATTTATCGCACGAAATCAACTTACGTAAACCCAATGCGGAAATCTATCAGTTCGTATTAGACCAAAATAACCTTGTGGCGGAGGAGACTTTTTTTATTGACGATACCAAAGAGAATACCGATGCGGCCACCGAACTGGGAATCCACTGCTGGAACATGCAGGTGGGTAAAGAAACAATTTTGGAACTTAACTCTAAGCTCTAAATGCTTTATTTACTCTTTAGCATTTTATGTGCAAGCCTCATTTTTGTGGTATTCAAACTTTTTGAAACCTTTGGTATCAACACCTTACAGGCCATTATTTTCAATTACGCGGTAGCCTGTACCTGCGGTATTATATTTTACAAGGGCGATATAACCCTTGATCAGCTTCCCGGCAAACCTTGGTTTTTGGGTACACTTGCCTTGGGCGTTCTTTTTATCGCCATCTTTAATCTTATGGCTGCCACTACTCAAAAAATGGGGGTAAGCGTAACTTCCGTTGCTACCAAAATGTCCTTAGTGGTTCCTGTGGTGTTTGGAGTCCTAATGTACAACGAAGTACTGGGTACCCTAAAAGTAGTTGGTATTTTAATTGCCTTACTTGCTGTATATTACACCTCCGCAAAGGAAAACAGCATAGAAAAAGTTCAAAAAATTTCGTGGCTTTTTCCCTTAGGAGTTTTTTTAGGTTCTGGTATTATTGACACAAGTTTAAAATTTATCCAAGAGAGAATGGTGCATGAAAACGATTTCCCCATATTCTCGGCAACGGTATTTGGGGCGGCGGCATTCATTGGATTTATTATCACTTTAGTTAAAAAAATAAAAAGGCAACCCTTTCAATTTTCAGTTAAGAATATCATTGCTGGAGTAGCTTTGGGAACCCTAAATTATTTCTCCATTTACTTTTTATTGAAGGCGCTTAAAAGCAATGGTTTGAATAGTGCTTCTATTTTTACCATTAATAATGTAGCCATTGTGCTGTTTTCTACCTTATTGGGCATTCTTCTATTCAAAGAAAGATTAAGTGCCAAAAACTGGCTTGGTGTTGCTTTAGCCGTAGTTAGTATATTACTTGTAGCTTTGTTCTAATGGAACCCAGCAGCGATATCTTTAGAACAGTTGAAAAAGCCTCAGAAGAAATCCTCTTTAAAGAGAAAAAAAGCAAGTTTTACGGTTCAGTATTTCCCATTGATACGGAAGAAGAAGTTAAGCAAATCATTGAAGAACTCCGTAAAAAACATCCATCGGCCGGACATATATGTTATGCCTGGCAAATTGGAACACAGGAAACGAGATATAGGGCCAATGATGATGGGGAACCCAATAATTCTGCCGGGATGCCTATCTATGGGCAAATTCAATCTTTTGAAGTTACGAATGTTCTGGTAGCGGTAGCACGAATTTTTGGTGGCACAAAGCTAGGAGTTGGCGGATTGATTTCTGCTTATAAAACAGCTGCGCAGACCGCATTGGAAGCCTCTAAAATCATTGAAAAAACACTACAGTCACAATTTGAATTAACCTTTGCCTATGATAAAATGGACATAGTTATGCGAACTATTAAACAGAAGCAATTGGAAATTCTCTCTCAAGAAATGAACCTAGACTGCAAATTGATAATATCAGTTAGACAACGTGACGCCTCTGTTACACTTCAAACTTTTGGAGGTATCCATCAAGTAAAAATCAGGGAAATTTAGATTAGGACCTTATCTTGCTCAAAATCTCATCAGGGCATTTTATAGGTCTTCTAGATTCAGAATTTAAGAATGCCAAAACTGTATTTCCGGTAGCAATAATTTCTTTATGTTGATTGGTTAAAACATAGTCAAATTCTATCTTAACCAGAGGCTCTTTTAACAATGTGGTTTCCACCGTTATGTAATCATCGTAATAGGCAGATTTTTTAAAATCAACAGAAAGCGAAATAACTGGCAGAATAATTCCGTTTTCTTCCATTGTTTTGTAGGAAATTCCTAACCCACGTAACCATTCAACCCTTCCCATCTCCATATATTGCGCATAATTCCCGTGGTATACTATTCCCATCTGATCGGTTTCGCCGTATCGTACCCGGAAAGATATTCTGTTAAATTTCATTGACTTTAAAGTAAAAACTATATATTTAATTGATTTCGAATGTGTCACTGAACATGCGAAAAAAAAAGGTCAAATTCAATAGACTTACCATTTTTTTTTTAGCTTTTTTGTTCACATATTTGCCCCACTAGAAAGTACGGTATCCCCCTTGTATTTTCCACCGACTTGCGAAATCACTAACCGACAAAATAAGAGAAACTTTAAGATGGGTATTACGGCTAATTCCGTATGGAAAAATTGTTTGGCGTTCATTAAAGATAATATTCAACCCCAAGCATATAAAACGTGGTTTGAACCAATTAAACCAATTAAGTTAGCGGAAAATGCCTTGAGCATACAAGTACCCAGTAAATTTTTTTACGAATGGTTAGAGGAGCATTATGTAAAGCTTCTCAAAGTGGCCCTTACAAAAGAACTGGGTGAAACCGCAAAATTGGTCTACATAATCCGTATGGAAAACACCTACGGAAACAAAGAACCTTTTACCGAAAAAATTCCAAGTACCAACAGAGGCAATATGGGACCTCAGGAAATGGATGTTCCAATTAAATCCAAAAACCCTGAACTAAAAAACCCCTTTGTTATTCCGGGAATTAGAAATATCAAGATAGAATCCCAGCTTAATCCCAACTACAATTTTGACAACTTTCTGGAAGGAGACTCCAACAGATTGGCCAGATCCGCCGGTATGGCGGTTGCCAACAAACCTGGAGGTACTTCTTTTAATCCGCTATTGGTCTTTGGGGGCGTTGGATTGGGAAAAACTCACTTGGCACATGCCATTGGTGTGGAGATAAAGGACAAATATCCTGAGCGTACCGTACTTTATATTTCTGCGGAAAAGTTTACACAACAGTATATTGAATCCGTAAAAAAGAACACTAGAAATGATTTTATCCACTTCTACCAATTGATAGATGTGTTGATTATTGATGATGTTCAATTTCTGAGCGGAAAATCCGGTACCCAAGATGTGTTCTTCCATATTTTCAACCATTTGCACCAAAATGGAAAGCAAGTTATTCTTACTTCTGACAAAGCTCCTGTAGATATGCAGGATATAGAACAGCGTCTGCTGTCTAGATTCAAATGGGGACTTAGTGCAGAACTACAAAGTCCTGATTACGAAACACGTGTTTCCATTGTAAAGAATAAATTGTATCGTGATGGTGTTGAAATGCCGGAAGAAATTATTGACCATGTAGCAAAGCACATCAAGACCAATGTAAGGGAATTGGAAGGCGCTATTATTTCGTTAATAGCACAGTCCTCCTTTAACAAAAAAGAGGTAACACTGGAGCTCGCCCAACAGGTAGTTGAAAAGTTCGTAAAAAATACAAAACGCGAAGTTTCAATCGATTACATTCAAAAAGTAGTTTCTGATTACTTTGAAATGGACGTGGCTACCTTGCAATCAAAAACCCGTAAAAGACATATTGTACAAGCAAGGCAGCTGGCCATGTTTTTTGCCAAGAAATTTACCAAGGCTTCCTTGGCCAGTATAGGTTCTCAAATTGGAAAAAGAGATCACGCTACGGTACTGCACGCTTGCAAAACGGTAGATAATCTTGCCGAAACTGACAAGCAGTTCAGGAAGTACATTGAAGACCTCACCAAAAAATTTACCTGATTTTGAGTACGAAGACCAAGGTGCTAATGATTTGCTTGGGCAATATTTGCCGCTCCCCTTTGGCCGAAGGTATTTTACAGAACAAAGTTGATCCGGACAGAGTTTTTGTAGATTCTGCTGGAACGGGTGGTTACCATATTGGAAATGCTCCTGACCCAAGGTCCATTGCAGTTGCCCGGTCTCACGGAATTCATATTGAAAATCAACGTTGTCGGCAATTTACTGAAACAGATTTTGAAAATTTTGATGTAATTTATGCCATGGATAAGAGCAATTATGGAAACATTATTGCAAAAGCCAAAACCAAAGCTGACCAACAAAAGGTAAAATTATTGCTTTCTGAAGTAAATCTCTCTGTTCAGGAAGTTCCTGACCCTTATTGGGATGACAATGGATTTCAGAATGTTTACGACCTCATAGACACCGCATGTGAAGCCATTGCCAAAAAGCTTTAAAATCTTTTTTAGCGAATGGAAAGCACAAAATCAATTTTTGGAAAATTATACCTGATCCCAACAACCCTAGGTGACAATGAACCTTTGGAAGTATTGCCGCTTTCCGTTAAACAGGCCATTGAGAAAATAGAGCACTACATTGTTGAGAATGAAAAGACGGCCAGACATTTTATAAAAAAAATAAGTCCGCGCAAATCCCAACCCGGCTTGACCATTCATGTTCTAAACAAATACACGGAACCCGAAGAAATTCCACTGATGTTGGAAGCTTGTTTATCAGGAAAGGATGTGGGTGTTTTGTCCGAGGCCGGTTGCCCCGGTATAGCCGATCCCGGTGCCGATGTGGTAAAATTAGCTCATGACAAGGGCATAACGCCAGTACCATTGGTGGGCCCCTCCTCTATTTTTCTAGCTTTAATGGCAAGTGGAACGAATGGTCAAAGTTTTGCTTTTAACGGATACTTGCCAATCGACAAAGTTGAAAGAAAAAAGGCAATTAAAAGTTTTGAAAGAACATCAGCTGAAAAGAACCAATCCCAAGTTTTCATTGAAACACCCTACAGAAACGATAAATTATTGACAGAACTTTTAAAGACCCTGAGACCTACGTCCCAACTTTGCATTGCCTGCGATATTACCCTAGCTACAGAATTCATCAAAACGCTATCCGTTGCACAATGGACCAAGGAATCCATAGACCTTCATAAAAGACCTGCTATTTTTATAATCCAAGCATAAAAAAACCCTAGCTTAAAGCCAGGGTTTTACCACATTCATATATAATTGTATGTTTTTTCGCGAAAACTAAACTTTAGGATTTCGCTTGGGAATAATGTGAGACACATCATAACCTGAAAACTTGCGCATATATTTGGCTATACTAGTACCATAACTGTCCGCCACATCATATGCACCCCAAGAACGAAGGTACTTCTTTACATTACCCGCTCCCGCCAAATGGGCGGCAGCCAATATTCCAGATTCCGTAATCACGGTTCCATTGATCTCTTTTCCAACAAAACGTGGGATGTCTCTTCTAAGAATCCACTTGTTTCTAGAAATATTGGTATGGAACACTTTTTCCTGTAATATAGGATCGTTTAAAAAGCGCGTAGCATTATAAACTCCCATTAATTGCAGGGTACCAATACCAAATTGATATTTACCTAAATACCCTAAGGTATTGGTGGTAAAATAATTACCTTGGGATTCCTTGAATGCCAAGGCTTCTTTAAAGCCAATGTACGTACTCCCTAAAAAGGGAGGTGCCATTAGCATGCTCTTAGGTATGGTTTTGTTTTTGGGGAACAAAACCAAAGTAGGTTCGGTCACTTTAAGAGTTTCGGGCACCTTGGCCATTTTTGGCTTAAATGCAAAACTCATTAAAACAGCGGTAATGATCAGGGGGCTTGAATAACTTAGCCACTTTCTCATATCTTGCTTTTCCTATGACTTACGAGAAAAATCCCTGCATAGATTTCACAGCCGGCAAAGTTACCCCAGTTTTAAGTTATTGTTTAGAAATCTTCGTTAAAAAGACAGCGAATTAGTTAAAAAGTCTTAAAATTCCGACAAAAAGATTATCGGTTGATTTTTTGTGCGTTGATCCACTGGACGTACTGCACTTTGTTTCGGTTATGTTGAGCCAAGGTTTTGGCAAACTTGTGGTAGCCAAAATTCTCCACGTCGGCAACAAAATATAGATAATCATGACTTTCAGAATTCAGCACCGCCTCAATTGCAGAAATATCTGGCATAGCTATTGGACCAGGAGGAAGACCTGCATACTTATAGGTGTTATAGGGAGAATCCAACTCCAAATCCCTGTACAAGACCCTTTTGATTACCATATCAAAATCATTCGCTTCTTTTTTAAGAGCGTAGATAACGGTTGGATCGGCCTGCAATAGCATACCTCTTCTTATCCTATTTAAATAAAGTCCGGCCACCTTAGGTCGCTCATCCACCTTTGCCGTTTCTTTATGTACCAGAGACGCCAAGGTTATGACTTCTTCCGGTGTTAAGTTCATTTTCTCCGCCTTTGTTTTTCTCTCCGGTGTCCAGAACTTTTGGTATTCCTTTGCCATACGCTCCCTAAATTCTTCTCCGGAGGTATTCCAAAAGAACTCATAACTGTTGGGAAGGTACATCCCCAATTTGGTCTCTTGGTTAAATCCATTTGTTTTTAGAAACTCTCTATCGTTCATAGCTTTTAACAAAGAAAGACTATCCGCTTCTATTTGCTCAGAAATCCTTCCTGCCAAGTCCTCTATAGTTTCTTGATTATTAAAGGAAACGCGCACCGGGATATTATTTACCCTTAGGGTATTGATAATATCATTGTTGTTCATTCCTTTTTTAATAGCATATTTTCCCGGTTTCACGTTGGAAGCATACCCCTTTCGTTTGGCAACCTGTTCAAAAGTTTCCAAATTTTCCAACAAAGGTGCCGCAAGACTCTTCACCTCCTTAAAATTGGCATCCGAAGGTATATACAAATAAGCCTCCTCATTATTAAATGAGGTGTTGGATACAAAAATGGCGTTATAAATAAAATAGGAGAAAACCCCTCCAACAACCAATCCTATCAATACTATTATAAGCAGAATCTTTTTAATGTACATTATCCTTTATTTTTTGCAACAACACTTCATTTTTATACTTACCGTTGGAATATATCCAGTCTTCTTTTACTCCAACCACTTGGAACCCCATTTTTTTAAATAAATGCAAACTTATTTCGTTCTCTTCAAGCACATTGACATACAACTGTTTAACATCCAAAACCTTATAGGCGTAATCACAGATTAAACCTATCACCTGCCCTCCTACACCTTTATTCCTATCTATTGTATTTAACACGATGATACCCAAACCTACTCGTTTATTTTTTGGGTCAAAATCAAACAAGTCAACCAAGCCCAAAACTTCCTCGTTCAAATTACAAATACATAGTCGTAATTGTTTAACCTCGTAGATATCCCTATGGGCATTTTCAAGATATTCCTTTAAAACAAACTTGGAAAACGGGGATGTGGTACCACTAATTTCCCAAACGTCAGGATTGTTCTCTAGATGGTACAGAAAATCCAAATCGGTTGGCTCAAGTGCCCTTAAGAATATAGTGTCACCTTTAAGTAGAAGCATTAAATGGTTATTTCCCCCTTAAATACCTGCTTTGCTGGGCCTGTTAGATAAATGTTCCTGTAGGTATCGCCATCTTTGGAAAATTTCACTTTAAGGTTACCGCCTTGGGCCTTAATTTTCACTTCACTAGATGTTGTTTTTTGTTGATGGTGCATGGCTAGAGCCGCAGCCGTAACCCCAGTTCCACATGAAAGTGTCTCATCTTCCACTCCACGCTCATAAGTTCTTACGGCAAACTCATCGTCAGAAATTGATTCAACAAAATTGATATTACTACCGGACTGTCCATACAAACCATATCTAAGTTTTTTCCCTTCCGAGAACACATCAAAAGATTGAATGTTCTTAACCATCTGCACGTGATGGGGAGAACCGGTATTTAGAAACACATAGTTAGGTTTCATTTTAATATCGGACAAATCCTGCATTTGCAAGCTCACGAGTTCATTATCAATAGAGGCATTGTGCAAGCCATCTACGGCATTAAAAGTTGTTTCATTTTCAATAATGCCCAGATACTTTGCAAAGGCAATGGTACATCTACCACCATTTCCACATAAAGACCCCTCGTTACCATCGGCATTGTAGTAGACCATATTAAAATCTGACATTTCGTCATTTTCCAACAAAATAAGGCCATCTGCTCCTATGCCAAATCTACGGTCGCAAAGCGAAGCAACTAATTTGGTATCTTTTTTGGGGAAATTAAGCGAACGATTATCGATCATTACAAAATCATTTCCCGTTCCTTGATATTTATAAAAGGTAAGTAACATAGCATAAAATGAGGCAACAAATATAAGCTTTTAAACCATTCAGTTTCTGGCTTATATATAGAGAGTTGAACCATTTTACAACCTGCTGATTAAGATTATTTTAGCAGTTAAAAAGTAGTTAAAGGCTTTATACCACATTGGTGAAAGAACTAATTTTAACATTTAAAGCAAACCAAAAAACAAGTGCATTAAGATGAAGAAAATAGCAAGTACATTTCTTACGGCTCTTTTTGCGGGGGCATTGACCCTAGGAGCATATAAAGTATTTTTTGAAAAACCCAATTACACCATTGTTTCAGAGAATGACCAGGGATCGGTATTTCAGACCAGTTACAATCCTACAACAGGAATTAATGAGGTGGATTTTACTTCTGCCGCCGAAACGACGGTAAATGCGGTAGTTCATGTAAAAAATGTATCCATAAACCGAGGAGGAAGTAGCTATTTGGATTTCTTCTACGGCCATGGTAGTAGCTCAAGACCCCAAGTAGGTACGGGATCGGGTGTTATTATCTCCCAAGATGGGTACATTGTAACCAATAACCATGTAATTGATAATGCGGACCAATTACAGGTGATGCTCAATAATAATAAGGTTTATAATGCAGAATTGATAGGTACCGACCCCAATTCCGACATTGCCTTGTTAAAAATTGAAGCCGATGGGAATTTACCTTATCTAGCTTTTGGAGATTCTGATAATGTGCGTGTGGGAGAATGGGTATTGGCCGTAGGTAATCCTTTTAGTTTAACTTCTACGGTTACCGCAGGCATTGTAAGTGCCAAGGCTAGGAACTTAGGTAAGATAGACCAGTCCTTTATTCAGACAGATGCTGCTGTAAACCCGGGAAATAGTGGTGGAGCTTTGGTTAATACCAATGGTGATTTGGTAGGTATCAATACAGCTATTACCTCACAAACCGGATCTTATGTTGGTTATTCTTTTGCCGTACCTAGTAATATTGCCAAAAAGGTTGTGGATGATATATTGGAGTACGGCAATGTTCAAAAGGGAATTTTAGGAATTAATGCTGCTAGGGCTAACACACCTTATGCCGTAGAAAAAGGGATCAACCAAATTGAGGGCGTTTATATTTCCGGAGTGGAAGAGGATACGGGCGCTCAAGAAGCGGACTTAAGGGAAGGTGACGTTATAAAACAAATTGATGATATTAAAATTAGAAAATTTGCAGATTTAACAGGCTACCTGTCTTCCAAAAGACCTTCGGACACGGTACAAGTAACCATCAATAGAAATGAGGAACTATTGACTGTACCAGTGGTTTTAAAGAAGCGACAGGTCATTACAGTTCCCAACATGGGTCTTGAAATTAAAAATCTCTCTAAAGAGGACATGAAAAAATTCAGGACCAGAAAAGGTGTAAAAGTGGTTGGGGTTCCTGAAATTTATAGAGGCTACGGTCTAGATGGGAAGGTTCTTCTCTCTCTAGATGACGAAGAAATTAATGATATTGAGGAGGCAAAAGTTCTTTTTGGTAGAATTTCCAAAAGAGGAAGAACTATCATAACCATGATCAATGAAAAAGGCGAAAGGGAACGACTCATATTCCAATAATTAAAAAATAAACGCTTCCGTTTAGGGAGCGTTTTTTTGTTGGAATTACTTCTATGAACATAAAAATTTTTCATGAACAAAAAAATATACTTGTGGTCATAATCTTTTTAGCTCATTTTAATCGTATTATATGACAACACCAGTTTTGAGCGATAACCGGGACAAAAGCTTATTCGCAAATTTTTTTCTTAATTGATATTATTCAATTACTTTAGCTCCCTCTAATAAAATAACTCCAAAGACTCATTAGAACATGAAAGGTTTTAGACTACTGTTAATTATAGCGGCCTTATTTACTTTCAACCTACAATTTGCCCAAGAAGAGGAACAACAGGATGAACTATCACTGGACAAAGGTCCTATTGATAGCCAATTTGAATTTGTGTTTACCAAATCCGGTAATTACCGTGCAGATGGCAAGCGATATGAAGTGGTGAGAACCATTTCCTTGGATAAATTAAGACAAAATGTACTTGACACGCTAAGCGGATACAATAAAAGAGCTGCAGAGTTAAAACAGACTATAGCAGGTCATGAATCCACTATAGCCTCCTTGAACGAGAAATTGGAGGAAACGACCAATAACCTTACTTCTGTTACCGAAGAAAAAGATAGCATGTCATTTTTGGGAATTATGGTTTCCAAAAGTACGTATAACACCATTTTATGGTCCGTTATGGGATGTTTACTGGTGTTCTTGTTATTCTTTATATATAAGTTCAGGAATAGCAATGTGTTGACACAAGAGGCCAAAACCAATCTGGCGGAGCTGGAAACCGAATATGAGGACCATAGGCGCAGAGCTTTAGAAAGGGAACAGAGAATAAGCAGGCAGCTACAGGACGAAATCAACAGATACAAAAAACAAAAATAACAAAAGCTCCTCACGGAGCTTTTTTCTTTTAAACACCGCATTACTCTATGTTTAAGATTATTAGAGCAGAAAGGGAACACCTAGAAGATGTAGCCCCCCTTTTTGACGCCTACAGGGTTTTCTATGAGCAAGAATCCGACCAAGTTAAAGCTTTGGAATTTCTAACGGAACGTTTTTTAAATGACGAGTCCGTTATTTTTATGGCCTATGACAATGATAAAGCCGTAGGTTTTACCCAGCTTTACACCACCTTTTCATCTGTAAGTCTAAAAACTGCCTACATTTTAAACGACTTATTTGTGAATCCTGAATATAGAAAAAAGGGTGTGGGAGAAGCTCTTTTGCTTCAAGCTCAAAAACTATGTGGCGAAAAAAAATTTAAAGGTATTTCCCTAGAAACGGCACACGACAATCCCGCCCAAAGGCTATATGAAAAATTGGGTTGGGAAAAGGATTCTGGCTACTTTCATTATTTTTGGACATCCAAACAAGTTACCAATTAAAGTTCTGCTATGCGAATAGACATTATTACCGTCTTGCCAGAATTAATGGAGAGTCCTTTCAACGCTTCAATCCTAAGCAGGGCCAAAGAAAAGGGCATTGTAGAAGTTTATTTCCACAATCTTAGGGACTATACGGATAACACCTACAAACAGGTTGATGACTACCAATACGGTGGCGGAGCCGGTATGGTTCTTATGATCGAGCCCATAGACAAATGCATTTCAGGGCTACAAAAGGAGCGGCAGTACGATGAAATCATATACATGACGCCCGATGGAACCACGTTGGACCAAAAATTGGCAAATCAACTATCCTTGCACGAAAACATCATTATCCTTTGTGGTCATTATAAAGGAGTGGACCAACGTGTAAGGGACAAGTTTATTACCAAGGAAATCTCCATTGGCGATTATGTGTTGTCCGGTGGTGAATTGGGTGCCGCGGTACTTTGCGATGCTGTAATACGCTTGCTTCCCGGTGTGTTGAATGATGAAACATCGGCACTTACAGATTCATTTCAGGATAATTTGTTGGCCCCGCCAGTTTATACAAGACCGGCAGATTATAAAGGAATGAAAGTCCCGGACTTACTGCTAAGTGGGAATTTCCCAAAAATAGAAAAGTGGCGTGAAGAACAAGCATTGGAGAGAACACAGCGTCTGAGACCCGATCTTTTAAAATAAATTCTTCAAAAATTTAAAATTTTCTTGTAGGTTTTAGAATATAACGTAATTTTGCAACCTGTTAAATCAACCTCTGACGAAAATCGTGAATGTTGCTTTATATTAAACCATAAATTACAATCATGGAAGCATTGTTAAAATTCGTTGAGGACGAGTTTGTTCCAAAAAAGGAGTTCCCTGCATTTTCAGCAGGTGATACTATCACAGTTTATTACGAAATTAAGGAAGGTGAAAAAACCAGAACCCAGTTCTTTAGAGGAGTTGTTATCCAAAGAAGAGGTACAGGGGCAACAGAAACCTTTACTATTCGTAAAATGTCTGGTACCGTAGGTGTAGAGCGTATCTTCCCTATTAATATGCCAGCCTTGCAGAAAATAGAAGTAAACAAAAAAGGTAAGGTTCGTAGAGCACGTATTTTCTACTTTAGAGGTCTTACCGGTAAAAAAGCTCGTATTAAGGAAGTACGTTCCTAAGCTAATTTACCTACATAAATTAATCCCTGTTAAATCATATGATTTGGCAGGGATTTTTTGTTGTCAACAATTGTTCATAACCAATGTTTATAAATGGTTGATTTTTAAAGTGTTAAAAAAAATTGATATGTTCATATTCTTTGTATATTAGTAATGCGATTGAGAAATGAACCTGTCGATGGAAAATTTTAGCAATCGGTATAGAGTTAACGTTCTTTATATTGTTGTTTAACCTAGCGTATTTATGAAGGCATTTGTAAACGGACGCAAAGATGGCGAGCATTTGTCCTTAAAACTGTCGTTTTTTGGATATACTATGTGGATGTACTTACCAACTTGTATTTAAACTTAGAGTTTATACAGTTGCTCTTAAGATCATTTGGACAACAAGAAGAAAAATTCAAGTAGAATTGGGTGATACCTGTTCAAAAGAATTTATCAAACGTTTGAAATAGCCATGCAAACGCAATCAATGGTTGCCGATCTACAGAAAGTAGACACGAAAGTTTGACAACTATTTCTAAAAGCCATATCAATGTATTAATACAATGATATGGCTTTTTTTATGCCGGGTATTTTCTACTCACCTTTCTTTGGATTTTCCTTAATATTTCTGCACTAAATAAATAATATTCGTTAAATAATTTCTCCTGTTTAAAGGCTTTTCTGATATAGTTAGTAACAAAACATAAAATTGTATATTTGCTCCGCTTTAAATTAAACTCCTAACTATACATGTCTAAGATATTTTATACGAAGACCGATGAAGCCCCAGCTTTGGCAACTCAGTCATTTTTGCCAATTGTAAAAGCTTTCTCTAAAACTGCCGATGTAACCCTTGAAACCAAAGATATATCCCTTGCCGGAAGAATAATCGCCAATTTCCCGGATTATCTTAAAGAAGAGCAAAGAATATCCAATGATTTGGAAGAACTGGGTGAGTTAGCCAAGAAACCAGAAGCTAACATTATCAAGCTCCCAAACATTAGTGCTTCCATTCCGCAATTGAAAGAAGCTATAGCGGAGTTACAGGAAAAAGGCTATGCGTTGCCCAATTACCCAGATAACCCTAGCAACGAAAAAGAGCAGGATGTAAAGTCTAGGTATGATAAAATAAAAGGTAGTGCGGTGAACCCGGTATTACGTGAAGGAAACTCGGATAGAAGAGCTCCCCGTGCCGTTAAGAATTATGCCAAACAAAATCCTCATTCCATGGGGGCGTGGAGCAAGGACAGCAAAACCCACGTTGCCACTATGGGTAAGGAAGACTTTAAAAGCAATGAAAAGTCCCTTACGATTGATGCAGCTACGAAGGTTAGAATTGAACTTAGCCAAGAAGATGGTTCGGTAAAGATTCTCAAGGACAATATTGCCCTTTTGGCCGGTGAGATTATTGATGCTACCGTAATGAGAAAAGCTGCCCTTATGGCTTTCCTTAAGGAGCAAGTGAAAGATGCCAAGGACAAAGGCGTTCTATTCTCGCTTCATATGAAAGCTACCATGATGAAGGTATCGGATCCCATTATCTTTGGTCATGCCGTAGAGGCTTATTTTGAAGATGTTTTTACCAAGCATGCAGAAACCTTTGCTTCTGTAGGTATTAGCTCCAATGATGGTTTGGAAAATCTCTTTTCAAAGTTGAACGACCTTCCTGCCGCTAAAAAAGCCGAAATAGAAAAAGATATTGAACAGACCATTGAGAACGGTCCCGATCTGGCTATGGTAAATTCAGATAAGGGTATTACCAATTTACATGTGCCCAGTGATATCATTATTGATGCCTCTATGCCTGCAATGATCCGTAATTCAGGTAAAATGTGGAATGCCCAAGGTAATACACAAGATACCAAGGCCATCATTCCAGATAGCAGTTATGCAGATGTATATACAGCTACCATAGACTTTTGTAAAAAACACGGTGCTTTTGATCCTACTACTATGGGAACTGTACCCAATGTTGGCTTAATGGCCCAAAAAGCGGAGGAATACGGATCGCATGACAAGACCTTTGAAATTGCCAATTCCGGTAGTGTAAAGGTTATAGATATAAACAGCAATGCTACACTTATTGAGCATGCAGTAGAAAAAGGGGACATTTGGCGTATGTGCCAAGTAAAAGATGCTCCTATCCAAGACTGGGTTAAATTGGCGGTTTCCAGAGCTAAGGCTACGCAAGTACCTGCGGTATTCTGGCTAGATGAAAATCGCGCACATGATGCTGAATTGATCAAAAAGGTAAATCTTTATCTAAATGATCATGAAACAATTGGTCTGGAGATTAAAATTCTTGCTCCTAAAGAGGCTACCGAGTTCTCTTTGCAAAGAATGAAAGAAGGAAAGGATACCATTTCTGTAACCGGAAATGTACTTAGGGATTACTTAACAGATCTATTCCCTATTCTTGAAGTTGGTACGAGTGCCAAAATGCTATCCATAGTTCCATTGATGAACGGTGGCGGATTGTTTGAAACAGGTGCGGGAGGTTCTGCCCCAAAACACGTGGAACAATTTATGGAAGAAGGTCACCTTCGTTGGGATTCCCTAGGGGAATTCTTGGCTTTGGGCGTTTCCCTTGATTTCTACGGAGAGAAGAACAATAATGCCAAAGCGAGAATTTTAGGCGATGCATTGGACAGCGCAACCGAGAAATTCCTTATCAATGATAAATCACCTTCTCGAAAAGTGATGGAAATTGATACCCGCGGAAGCCATTTCTACCTAGCACTTTATTGGGCAGAGGCGTTGGTTAATCAAGACAAAAGTGCCGAGCTAAAAGCTACTTTTGAAAAAGTTTATGGAGAATTACGTTCCAAAGAGGAGCAAATAGCAAAAGAACTTATTGAAAGTCAAGGAAGCACAAAAGATGTGGGCGGTTACTACCTTCCAGATTCTGATAAAGCTGCTGCGGCAATGAGACCAAGTCAGACGCTAAACTCCATTTTAGACGCTATCTAAAATGGCTCATATAAATTAAAAAGGCTCTCTATCAAGTTATAGAGGGCTTTTTTTTTGACATTATCCCTAAGGACATGCCATTTCTAACTATTTTTATAAAAAGATTTTGAATGCCCCACAAGATTAAGTTTCTCCTTCCTCTATTGTTCTTGGTCCTACACCATTCCTTTGCACAACAACGATTTACACTTAGTGGAACTGTTTCTGAAGATTCCAGTAATGAAACATTGATAGGCGTTACCATAGCCGTTCCAGAACTAAGAACGGGTGTAACCACCAATGAATACGGCTTTTACTCCATTAGCTTACCAGCAGGTGAATACAAGGTTCAAGTGAGTTACTTGGGCTTTCAAGATATTGTAAAAACTATTGACCTTTCTGAAAATCAAAAACTCAATTTTCAGATGACGGAGGCTGCCGAACAATTGGATGAAGTTGTTATTACGGAAGACGTTGAAAAAATCGATATTAGAAAGCCTCAAATGAGTGTTAACGCTATGTCCGTTGAAACTATCAAAAAAATTCCAGTCATTCTTGGAGAAGCAGATGTTATTAAATCTATCCTTTTGCTTCCGGGGGTTACTAATGCTGGGGAGGGCGCCTCCGGTTTTAACGTTCGTGGTGGTGCGGTAGACCAAAATCTTATTCTACTTGACGAGGCTACAATTTTTAACTCATCGCACTTATTCGGTTTCTTTTCGGTATTCAACCCAGATGCCATTAAGGATTTAAAACTTTATAAAGGTGGAATTCCCGCTCGCTACGGAGGTAGGGTTTCATCTGTTCTTGATATTTTTCAAAAAGAGGGAAACAGTAAGGAAATAAAGGTCAATGGCGGTATTGGTGCGGTTGCTAGTAGGTTACTGGTAGAGGGTCCGATAATTGAAAACAAGGCGGCTTTTTTAGTGGGAGGCCGTGCTTCCTATGCTCATTTATTCCTACCCTTGTTCGATGTTGACAACACCGCATACTTCTATGACCTAAATACGAAACTTAATTACAATATTAATGACCGAAATAGCATTTTCCTATCCGGCTATTTTGGAAGGGATGTCTTTGGCATAAGTGATAGCTTTGTAAATACCTACGGAAACGCCGTTGGAAACTTTAGGTGGAACCATTTGTTTTCTGATAAATTGTTCTCCAATCTTTCTTTGATTTATTCGGATTACTATTACGGACTAAAATTAGATTTTGTAGGCTTCAATTGGAACTCCGGTATTCAGAATTTCAATATAAAATATGACCTCAAGCATTATGTTAACGATAAGCTACAGGTCAACTACGGATTAAACAATATTTACTATAGATTCAATCCTGGAAAAATTGAACCAAGTAATGACAATTCTGGAATTGTAGAAGATCAATTAATACAGAAATACGCCAATGAATTTGCTGCCTATATTGACGTGGAACAGGATATTACCAATAAACTAAGCCTTAATTACGGACTGCGTTTTAGCAACTTCGTGCGCTTGGGACAAGATGAAATAAATGAATATGCCAATAACAATCCCGTTTCCTTTGATCCCGAGTTATTAATTTACCAAGAAGCTGAACCTATTTCAGTTTCCAATCCTGAAAGAAGTTCAAGTTTGGCTACCTATTCTAATTTTGAACCCCGTGTTTCTTTGGCATATACCTTAAACGATGCTAATTCATTCAAGGCCAGTTATACGAGACTAGCTCAATACCTTCATTTATTAAGCAACACCAGCTCCCCTACCCCTTTGGATGTTTGGACACCTAGCGGACCTTTTATTGAACCTCAAAAGCTAGACCAATATGCCGTGGGCTATTTTAGAAATTTAAAGGAAGGAGAATACTCCTTGGAAACAGAGCTCTTTTATAAAGAAATCCAAAACCGAATAGATTACATTGACGGTGCCAACCTTATTGCAAATGATGCCATTGAACAGGTTATTCTAAATGGGGAAGCACGTGCCTATGGGTGGGAGTTACTACTTAAAAAGAATGAAGGCCGGTTCCAAGGATGGTTAGCATACACTTTGTCCAAATCCGAACAACGCACCCCTGGCAGGGAAGCAACGACTAACAACGGCATTTCGCCCAATGAAACCGGAATAAATTTCGGGGAATGGTACAACACTCCCTATGACAAGACCCATGACATTTCTCTTTATGGCAGTTATGAGCTCAATAGTAAATGGAGTTTCAATTCCAATTTTGTATATCAAACGGGTCAGCCTACCAATTATCCCGTTGGTCAATTTGAATTTCAAGGTCTATCAGTACCTTTTTATGGCTTAAGAAATGAGGAGCGTCTACCGGCCTATCATCGATTGGATTTATCGGCCACAATGACACCAAGAAAGAACAATGACAGAAACTTTAAGGGCGAGTGGGTATTTAGTTTATATAACGTCTATAACCGAAGAAATGCAGCTTCCATCAATTTTAGCCGCAATCCGGACACTAGGCAAAACGAAGCTGTTAGAACCAGTATTTTTGGTTTTGTACCGGCCGTAACCTATAATTTCAAATTTTAGAAGATGAGGAAGGTTTATTTTAAGCTCGCCATACTTTTATTTCTTGCTTCCTGTGAAGATGTGGTTGAAATTGATACTCCAACGGAAAGTCCACGGCTTTTTGTAGATGGCGTCATTAGGATAGATGAAAGCAGTAGTAGTACCAATGTTTCATTTCAGGTAGGTCTTACCAATAATTTTTTCGATGATACCCAAACCGCCAATTTAGATGAAATAAGAATTACCAATGATTCCTACATTCCGGAAAATCCATCGGAAGATAATTTTTTGGATCTGGTTCAATCCCCTTCTGGGAGATATGAAGGCTCTAAAGACACTAATTTTTTTACGAATGGAGGAGAACTTGTACTCTCCATTTCATTTCAAGGAGAGAACTTTAGGGCTGTTACCAATTACGTTCCCGCAGTACCCATAGACAATTTAATTCAAGGGGAAGGAAGCCTTTTTTCCGGTGACGAAACAGAAATAGTTATTTCATTTACCGATAACGGAAATAGGGATGATTATTATTTGTTCGATTTTGACTTTAATGAATATTTGGTTTCCGAAGATGAGTTTTACCAAGGGCAAACTTTTGAGTTTTCCTATTTTTATGACGATGACGTAGAAGCTGGCCGAGAGGTAGATATCAGTCTTTTAGGGGTAGACGAGACTTTTTTCAATTATATGAATCAAGTTATTGTGCAAGCTGGGGGTGACCAAGGGCCTTTTCAAACCCCTTCTGCTACGGTAAGAGGTAACATCCTGAATATTTCGGACAATAGCGATCCACGCGAAAATTTTGCTTTAGGATATTTCGCCGTATGCCAAACCTATTCCCAATCAATAACTATTGAATAAGGTGGGGAAAAACGAGCAAAGACATACGGACAAAGACTTGTTGATTAAAGGTATAAAGTTCTTAGCATATACCGTAGCACTCATGTTTTTAGCACCTATAGTTTTATACCAAGCTTTTAAAAATCAAGAGAATATTCTTTTTTGGCCAGTCCTGATCATAGGGCTAATTCTGGGGGTAGCCGCCATTGCCATGGGTTTTTATAGTTTAAAGGTTCTATTGGATTCCCTGTTTGGTACTAAAAAGAGATAAATTACTTCTCACGTTTGCCGCTTAAAGACCATTTGTTGCTCAATTGTGCATAGTCATAATCCAAAACGGATTCTTGCCTATCTAAACGGTACGAGGCAAAAGCCCTCTGTAGTATATCTTCAATGAGGTAATCTTCATGGACTTGGTCTGGGTGAAATTCTTCCTTAAGACTTATATCGAACATACTTGCCGTAGTATTGTACCAAAATGCCCGCCAACCGCTTCGTAGTTCTTTCACTAGGTCAAAGGCTGTTTCTCCAGTCTGCCTGTAAATGAGCTTTACCAAAATTTGGCCCTCGGTACGGGTCAGTTTTTTAAGTTCTTCTGAAAACTCCTCCTCTATAAATTTTTGAACCTTTTTGGTATACTTCTTTTGGTGTCTTTTTTTAGTAATTTGAGAAATGCTGTCATTGAGTTCTACCAACCTTTCCGCTGCCAACTTTGCATAAGGATACACTTTAATTGTCTTTCTTCTTAGAATGTAATATCTGAGTTTCTCCTTATAGGAACCAAATTCCAGCCTTCCAAAAAGATATACTTCATCTAGATCAATAGAACTCCTAAAGATAGAATCTCCTTCAACAATTATCATTTTTTCAGTAAGGGAATCTATTGGCTGTTCTACAATTTGAGCAACGCCAAAAAATGGAAATCCGACCAAAAAAAAATAAAACAAAATGTTTTTCATAGCGCGTAAAAGTGCAAAAGCCTTGCCAAAATTAACGATAATTAAGAACGCTTATTATTAATTAAAAGTGAATATTGCTAAGTTTGTAGGTAAATCTAATTTAAATGGCTAATAAGAAAATAATAACAAAAAAGTCGCTCGAGTTTTTTGAAAAATATCTTAACAATGCGTCCCCTACCGGTTATGAATGGGAGGGACAGAAAATCTGGATGGATTATCTAAAACCGTACGTAGATACATTCATCACAGACACCTATGGTTCCGCTGTGGGTGTCATTAACCCAGATGCCAAGTATAAGGTGGTTATTGAAGGGCATTCTGATGAAATCTCTTGGTATGTTAATTACATTACTGATAACGGACTTCTGTATGTAATTAGAAATGGTGGTAGTGACCATCAAATTGCACCCTCCAAGTGGGTAAACATTCATACAAAAAACGGCGTTGTCAAGGGCATTTTTGGATGGCCGGCCATCCACACCCGTGATAAGTCCAAGGAAGAACCCCCAAAACTGGACAATATTTTTATCGATATAGGCGCCAAGGACAAAGAAGAAGTTGAAAAAATGGGTGTTCATGTAGGCTGTGTTATTACTTACCCAGATGAATTCAAAATTCTAAACAAGGACAAGTTTGTTTGTAGAGCCATAGATAACAGAGCTGGTGGATTTATGGTGGCCGAAGTTGCCCGACTATTGCACGAGAACAAGAAAAAATTGCCTTTTGGATTATATATTACCAATGCGGTGCAAGAGGAAATAGGCCTTCGTGGAGCGGAGATGATTACCCAGACCATAAAACCCAATGTGGCTATCATTACAGACGTTTGTCATGATACCACTACCCCAATGATCGAGCAAAAAACGCAAGGGCATACTGAAATTGGTGCTGGACCTGTTATTTCGTACGCTCCTGCCGTTCAAAATAAACTAAGGGAACGTATTATTGAAACGGCCGAAGCCAATAAAATTCCTTTTCAACGGATGGCCGCTTCTAGGTCTACTGGAACTGATACCGATGCCTTTGCCTATAGTAATGGCGGTGTAGCTTCTGCTTTGATTTCTTTGCCTCTTAGATATATGCATACCACCGTGGAGACGGTACATAAAGATGATGTGGAAAATGTTATCAGACTTATTTACGAAACCTTGCTCAATATTGAAGAAGGAGAAACCTTCAGCTATTTTGATTAATCAAATCGCCCTCCTTTTTGGAGGGTTTTTTATATGGATGAACTCATAGATATTTTAGATTCTGAGGGAAAATTGACCGGCAAAACAGCCATGAAATCGGAAGCGCATAAAAACGGCTGGTACCACCAATCAGTTCATATTTGGTTTTATACCGAAAACGGACAGGTGCTCATACAGCAAAGAGCGGCCAATAAAGACACACATCCCCTACTCTGGGATGTTTCTGTGGCTGGCCATATTGGAGCCGGAGAAAATTTGCTAGATTCAGCAGTTAGGGAAGTGCAAGAAGAAATAGGTTTGACCATTGAGAGAAATGACCTTGAGAAAATTGGGATATTCAAATCATTCCATCAACACTCGGAGACTCTTATCGACAAGGAGTTTAACCACGTTTTTATTTGTAAACTCACAGTTCCTTTAAATAAGCTCACTAAGCAAGAAAGTGAAGTAAACGATTTAGCATTAATACCACTTATCACTTTCGCTCAAGAAACTTGGGGCATGGCCAATCTAAAGAAATATGTAGCACACTCCCTCGATTATTACAAAACTATTACTACTGAAATAAAAAAACGCTTATAGATTTTCAATAAAGTCCTTAGGTGTAGATAGCGCGTAATTTACTTGCTCCCCACTTTGCATATTTTTTACTGTGAATTCCCCATTTTGCAATTCTTGAGACCCAATCGAAATTACGTAGGGCACATTTCTATTGTTGGCGTACTTAAATTGCTTGTTTATTTTGGCCGATGAAGGATATAAATCGGCTTTAATGCCATTTTTACGCAGCTCAGTAACTAATTTCAGTGCTGCTTGGGATTCTTTTTCGCCAAAATTGAGGCATAATACCTGAAGGGATTGCTCAATTTCTTGAGGGAATAAATTCAGTTCCTCAAGTACCAGATAGATACGGTCCAATCCAAAAGAAATGCCTACACCACTCACATCCTTCAATCCAAAAATACCGGTGAGGTCATCGTATCTTCCGCCGCCGCCAATAGATCCCATTTTTACACCTTTGGGAGCTGCGACTTCAAAAATGGCTCCGGTATAGTAATTCAATCCTCTAGCGAGGGTGACGTCAATAGCCAGATTGGCGGACTGAAGACCTAATTCTTCAACGGTTTCTATAATAAATTGCAACTCTTTTACACCTTTAGTTCCAATTTCGGAATCTTGCAGCATTTTTTTGAGGGCCTGAAGTTGCTCCAGGTTACTTCCGGATAAAGAAAACAAGGGTTCTACCTTGGCAATTGCCTGAGCAGTCAACCCTCTTTCTGACATTTCCTTTTTTACGCCTTCTTCCCCAATTTTGTCCAACTTATCCAAGGCAACGGTAAAATCAATTAAGAGGTCGTGAGCTCCAATAACTTCCGCAATCCCGGAAAGAATCTTACGGTTGTTCATTTTAATGGTAGCACCTTCCAATTTTAAATTGGTAAAAACAGCATCGTACAACTGTACCAATTCCACTTCTTGTAATAGGGAATTGGCCCCGACCACATCAGCATCACACTGAAAAAACTCCCTAAACCTACCTTTTTGCGGCCTGTCTGCCCTCCAAACGGGTTGAATTTGGTAACGCTTAAAAGGAAAATCAATTTCATTTTGGTGCATGACCACATAACGCGCAAAGGGTACGGTGAGATCATAACGAAGGGCTTTTTCGGAAATTTTGGGAGTCATTTTTCCTGTATCCTTGGCCACGTAAGTGGCTTCATCTACCTTTTTTAGATAATCTCCAGAATTCAGTATTTTAAAAATCAATCGGTCACCTTCATCCCCGTACTTACCCATTAGGGTTTCGGAATTTTCAAAAGAGGGCGTCTCAATAGGTTGAAATCCAAAAGTTTCAAAATGCTTGCGTACAATACCGAAAATATAGTTACGCTTTTGTACTTCAGAGGGAGAAAAATCCCTTGTTCCTTTTGGTATTCCTGGTTTCTGGGCCATTTTAAAATATTATGAGTAGAGGGCTATATCATGTCTATTTAAAAAAGCCCTAAATGAAAACTGATTGAAATTTGTATTTAATTGATAATGTTATCAAACCATTGGTACAAATCGCCTTTGGTGATAACGGCACCTTGTTGGATAAGCTCAAACTTATCTAAGTTCTTATCCTCTGAGTATGCTTTTGATGCCGTAAGGTACTCCACAAAATCCGATTGCCAATTTTTTTTAAACCATGCAAAACCTTCAGTAGTGGTCAAATCTATTTTTGGATTCATTACCTTGACCGAAAGTAATTTCATTTCCTTTTCGGTCAAATGAAAAAGGTGCATTTGTTGTGAGGAGACATTTTCCAAGTAATTGACTTTTGCCAATACCCCTTCCCAAATCAAATCGCTAAAAACATCGATTTCCTCTTCGGCAACTTCTGGTTTATTTTCTTTGATATCTTTCCACTCATCGGCGGTAATCGATTGGGTAGCCAGAAAATTAATAAATTCTGGATGTAATTCTTCCAACTGTTGTTTTGTAAGCCTCGTGTATTTCAAACCTTTTCTTTTCGGTAACTAATCGTCCTTTGAATTATCGGGCAAAAATAAAAAAAGGCCATGCTAAAAGCACGGCCTTTCCCAATAAATATCTTTTTTCTTAGAAAATGTATCTCAATCCGAATTGAATTTGCCAACGAGACAACAAACTCGCGTCGTAAACAAAACTTTCAGTGAGCCCTTGATTAAAAGTATAGGTAGGTGTATTGGTATTGGGGTCTACACTTACGGATATAGGATTTAATGCATTTGGCTGTTGTACCAAGCCCCAATCACTGTTCAATAAGTTACCGAAATTCAAAATATCCATACTGAACTGAATGGTATGAACCTTGTCTTCCGCAACGGTTAACCTATAATCTTGAAGTAGCTTCACATCCCATTTTCCTCTCCAAGGAGACAAAGCCCCGTAGCGATCAAAATATTCCCCACGGTTGTCACTCATATAATCATCTTGTTGAATGAAACGCTCGTAGGCCTCTGCCTGCCCAGCTCCAGAAAACTGCATCTGCTGAACTTCTGCCTCGGTGGGAATATAAAACAAATCGTTGTTCTGAAAAGAACCGTCATTATTGATATCGCCAGCATAGGTATAATTGAAACGTCCACCCTGTGCGTACTCAAAGAAAGTAGAAATAGTGGTAGACCATTTGTCATTACCATAATTGAATTGCTTTGAACCTACCCCAATAAAACGGTGAGTATCCCCATACTTTGAATAGGATAATACATCTGCGTTGGCATCGCCATAATTGGGATTAAAATCAAAGGCATCACCTGTGATTTCAGCTTCAATGGAATTTACATCTTTTGCATTCAAATAGTTATATGCAAAACTAGCGTATAGTCCGTTATCAAAGTTTTTCTGAGCTTTTAAAGAAGCGTTCCATATTCTACCTTTATCGGAATTAGTGAATACATAGGCATTGTTTCCTTTATCACCTGCTGCATACACCGGACGGTTATCACCCGGGGCGTTCAAAGTTCCAGAAGGGTTTCTGAGTCCCCAGTTTTGAACATGAGCACCATTGATATCTTTGGTGTAGGACACATCTGCCGTTACTATCACACCACTTTCAAAACGGTGGTCTCCACCAATATTTGTTCTCCAAACCTGTGGCCATTTGAAATCAGGGTCTACAATCTGATAAAAGAAAGAATCTAAGCCCTGAACCTGATTACCTAACCAAACAAAAGGAAAGCGGCCTGTAAATACACCACTACCACCACGTATTTGTGTTCTTTGGTTACCATTTACATCCCAGTTGAAGCCTACTCTTGGCGAAATCAAGAAATCATTGCTTGGTAAGGTTTCTGAATCCAGCAAGGTTTCTTGATCTGTTTGCGGATTGAAATAGGAAATGGTAGGGTCAAAAGTAAATGGCTTTCTGGCGATGTTCTCTTGAATTTTATCTTGAGTATCAAAATAAAGAGGCTTGTCAAATCGAACCCCGTAAGTCAATTTAAAATCTGGAGTTACGCTCCAATCATCCTGCACATAAAAGGAAAACTGCCCCACATTGGTTTCGGCCAAGGCCCAACCGCCATCGTTACCTTCACCAGCGGCATTACTATTCGTAAAAAGAGCTTCGGCATTGGCAATGGCTATTGCCATGGAGCCATCGTTGATATCGTCATAGAACTCGGCCAAGCTTGGGTAAGCTGCAAAAGCCCCAATTTCCTGAACAAAATCCCCGTTTTCGTCATATCCGTAAGCACCAAGGTTAAAGGAATTGTCAAACTGGAATTTCTCAAAAGAAGCACCAACGGTAAAAGTGTGGTTTCCTACAAAGTAGTTGAAATTGTTGGTCACCTGAAAAACCTTTTGATCCAATCTGTTGTTAATAGAAAAAGGTTCATGCCCCGCAATGATATAGTTACTACCAGCACCATCTTGAATAGTAATTGCAGGGATTGGAGATGAAAGCGCATCACGATAATCATCAAAATGGGTGTAGCCCACCTGCAATTTGTTGGTGGCATTATCACCAAAGGTTGAGTTCAATTCTAGTTGAAGCGACTGGATGTTATTATTGATTTCGTAGCCACTATTCTCAAATTGTAAAACTTGTGCACTAGGGCCACGAATACCCAAGGCGGTAGGGTGAGCTGGCTTCTCTTTGGAAGCACTCAAGAAATTATAGATTAACGCCAACCGATGGTCATCGTTTACGTTCCAATCCAATTTAACTATACCTTTTGTAGATTCTGCACCATAGGTAAAATCTTGGTACCTTCCCGTATTATATCCAAGTCCTGATAAGGCATTTTGTACTCCCATCAAGTCGCTTTCCAAAACTCGAGATTCATTGATAGCTCCAGAACCTGTATTAGGCACCCAACCATTTGTTCCTAAATCATCTCTTTGATCTCTTTCAAAATTAGCAAAGAAGAAAAGTTTGTTTTTAACGATAGGTCCACCAATGCTAAGACCGTATTGATTTTGCTTTAAATCCGGTTTTACCACATCTTCCCCTTTGATCTTTCCACCGGTCAAATCCTCATTTCTAAAAAAGCCATAAACCGTACCATGAAATTCATTGGTTCCACTTTTGGTAACGGCATTAACCGTTGCACCTGTAAACCCAGACTGGGTCACGTCATAAGGCGCCAAGGATACCTGAATCTGGTCGATAGCATCTAAGGAAATAGGCTGCGAATCTGTTTGTCCACCAGGCGTAGGCGCATCCAAACCAAAAGGGTTATTAAAAATAGCGCCATCTAAAGAAAAGTTATTGTACTGATCGTTTCTACCTCCAAATGAATTACCTGTGGAAGAAGGTTCCAATCGAGTGAAATCTTGAGCGGACCTAGAAATGGTAGGCAAGCGAGTTAGCTCTCTTCTGCCAACGCTGGTCTCGGCACCCGTACGGTCACTGCCAAAAGTTCCACCCCTATCTGAAATCACAACAACCTCGTCCAAAGCTTGGCTTTCAGTAATCAATATCACATCGATCGTAAAAGTTTTACCAAGAGATAGATACGCATCATTTATAGTTTGTTCTTTAAATCCAATGTAAGAAACCTTAATTTCATAGGGGCCTCCAACCCTCATGTTTAAGATCTTAAAAAGACCGTCTTCATTGGTAATTGCACCGTAGGTAGTACCCGTGGGCGTGTGCACAGCAACCACATTGGCCCCTAGTAAAGGTTCGTTTTGATCGTCAGTAACAGAACCTGACATGTTGGACGTGGTAACCTGCGCGGTGAGGCAAAGGGTAAAAAACGTCAAAAATGCAAAAAGGTGAAACTTCTTCATAATAATGAGTTTGTGTTAATTTTTTGCAAAAATAAAGTAAAAAAAAAAGAGCTATGCACGCATAGCTCTTTAAAGTTATCAATGATTATCAACCGTTTATTTCTGGTCGGCAATAACTTCAAAATCAAATTGAACGTTAACCTCACGGTGTAATCTTATATCTGCAGTGTAAGGTCCTGCTCTTTTAATGGCACCACCTTTAATACTGATATATTTCTTATCGATTTCATGCCCTTGTTTGGCCAATACACCTGCTAAATCTGCAGAAGTTACAGAACCAAAAAGTTTATCACCAGCACCAACTTTAGCAGGAATCTTAACTTCCAATGTACTTAAGGCTTCTGCTGTGGATTTTGCGGCATCAACAATCTTCTTCTCTTTATGGGCTCTTTGCTTCAAGTTCTCCTCAAGAACTTTTTTAGCAGAAGAGGTAGCCATAGTGGCCATGCCCCTTGGTATTAAATAATTTCTACCGTAACCGTTCTTTACTGTTACGATATCATCTTTAAAGCCCAAATGCTCTACGTCTTGTTTTAATATAAGTTCCATCTTGCCTTAAATTTATTTTAGTAGATCGCCTACGTATGGCATTAGAGCCAAATGACGTGCCCTCTTTACCGCTTGGGCCACTTTGCGTTGGTACTTCAAAGAAGTTCCGGTAAGTCTTCTAGGTAAAAGTTTACCTTGCTCGTTTACCAATTTCATCAAGAAATCCGGGTCTTTGTAATCAATGTACTTAATTCCGGATTTTTTAAAACGGCAATACTTCTTTTTCGTATTGGTCTCAATGTTCAATGGGGTCAAATAACGGATTTCCCCATCCTTCTTTCCTTTTGCTTGCTGTTGTAATGTTGCCATGATACTTACGCTTTAGCTTTTAACCTTGTTCTTCTTTTCTCTGCCCACTCAATAGCGTGCTTGTCTAATTTTACGGTTAAAAACCGCATAATACGTTCATCTCTCTTGAACTCTTGCTCGTAAGGAGCAATTACGCTTCCAGGAGCGGTGAACTCGAACAAATGGTAAAAACCACTTTTCTTGTGTTGTATGGCATATGCCAATTTCTTAAGTCCCCAGTTTTCTTTAGAGACCATTTTGGCGCCATTGTTAATTAAGAAATCCTCAAATTTCTTAACTGTTTCCGCTATCTGATCATCAGAAAGCACGGGATTCAAAATGAAAACAGTTTCGTAATGGTTCATAAATGTATATTTTTTAGGAGCGCAAAAGTAATAATATTTCTTACACTTCACAAGAAATCCGAATATTCTTCGTTATAGATTGGTAAACCATAAAAAATCGAACTTAACCAAATCTTAACCTATGGTCATTGCAAATTACACAGGAAACCTGACGAACTTTACAAGATTACTTGCAGATAAACGTCAATTTTTAGTATTTTGTCGATGATTTAACCCCACAAATCGACCCATTTATGAAATTAAGAAGTATTATTGTCGACGATTCGTCCATGCAGCGGATGGCAGTAGCAAAGCTGGTCAACAGTCATCCCAATTTAGCTATGGTAGCCGAATACAGCAATGCGATCGAAGCAAAAAATGGAATCAAGAACAACGAGATTGATCTTATTTTTCTTGATGTTGAAATGCCCATCATTAGTGGTTTTGATCTTTTGGAATCATTAGAAAACAGACCACAAGTAATTCTCATTACCGGAAAACCGGATTATGCCCTTAAAGCTTTTGACTACGATGTGACAGATTACCTACACAAACCTATTACTATGGCAAGGTTTGATGCATCTGTAAAAAGAGCTGTGGCTAAATATGAGCAATTGCACAAAGTTCAAGAAGATGAGGAGCATATCTTTGTTAAAAGTAATCTTAAGAAAAGAAAGGTTATTTTAAATGATATCAAGTGGATCGAAGCTCTCGGAGATTATATTAAGTTGGTAACCGATGAAGCCAACATTGTTATTCTGTCCACCATGAAGTCTTTTGAGAAGCAACTGCCGGAGGACAAGTTCCTTAGAATACATAAATCCTATATCGTTAACCTGGAAAAAATTGAAAAGTTCAACAGTAAAAATGTTGAGGTTAGCGGTAGATCCATTCCTTTAAGCAGGAACAAGAAAACAGAGTTGGCCGAAGCACTTAGCAACGTCTAAACTTCTACTTCTTTAAAAATACGCAAGCTCCGTTTCTTAAACGGGGCTTTTTTTATACATGGTCTACATTGTATATGATACGTACACTTCTATAAGGAGCAATGGCATTAAATGACTTCTCCAATCTTCTAATACCCTTTTTAACCCCGCCCACCGATGTACTTTTAGGTATTTTTACCAATACATTTTTTAGATACTGGTTTCTAATTCGTGCCACGGGAGGGTATTCCGGTCCCAAGACATTACCCGCCAAGCTGTTCCTTAGTCCTTTCGCAAACCACTCCGCCGCCTCATTAAGTCTATTGTAATCCTTATGCTTAAAAGTAATTTTTATAATTCTATTCTTTGGCGGATACTTGTATTGTTCTCGCTCATATAATTGTTCTTTAAACATACCTTCATAGTCATTGGTAGACATTTGAGTCAATATCTGATGGTATGGATTATAGCTTTGAACAATGACCTTTCCTCGTTTTTGGGTACGCCCTGCCCTACCGGCAACTTGCGTCAATAATTGAAAACAGCGTTCATGAGCCCTATAGTCAGGGAAGTTTAATAAGGAATCTGCATTCATAATTCCCACCAAACTTACATTTCTAAAATCGAGGCCTTTGGTAAGCATTTGGGTACCCACCAAAATATCTATTTCCTGTTGCTCAAAGGCAGTAATAATTTTTTCATACCCATGTTTCCCACGAGTGGTATCTAGATCCATTCGCCAAGTCTTGGCATCTGGAAATAAGGTTTCCAGTTCTTTTTCTACCTGTTCAGTACCAAAACCTTTGGTGTCCAGTGTAGGACTTCCGCAGGCTTGACAACTTTCGGGCAAAGCGGTGTGGTACCCACAATAATGGCAGCGAAGCTGTTTTTTGTATTGATGATAGGTCAAACTTACATCACAATTAGGGCATTGGGGCGAAACACCACAAGTAGTACACTCCACAATGGGCGCATAGCCCCTTCTATTTTGAAAAAGGATGATTTGTTCCCCTTCCTTTAGAGCTTCTTCTATTTTCAAAAATAATCGCTCAGAAAAATGACCCTTCATTAGTTTTTTTCGGGATTGCTCCTTAAGGTCCACCAGTTCTATTTCTGGCATTAGTACATTCCCAAAACGTCTTTTGATTTCAGCAAAGCCATATTTTCCGGTCTTGGCGTTCAGGTAACTTTCAATACTCGGAGTTGCCGAACCCAACAAAACTTGGCTGCCGTGTAAATTTCCCAAAACGATGGCGGCATCCCTGGCATGATAACGTGGGGCAGGATCAAATTGTTTAAAGGAGCCTTCATGCTCTTCATCAATGATAATCAATCCTAATTTGGAAAAAGGAAGAAACAAAGAGGAACGGGCACCAATGACCACCTGGGCCTTACTTTTTTGATGCAGCACATTGTTCCACACCTCTACCCTTTCCTGTACATTGTATTTAGAATGATAAACGGAAACTTTTTCCCCGAAATATTCTTGCAAGCGACCTATCAATTGGGTTGTCAATGCAATTTCGGGAAGCAAGTAAAGCGCTTGCTTTCCCTTATTGATACAATCTTCAATAAGTTGAACGTAGACTTCCGTTTTTCCGGATGAGGTAACGCCATGCAATAAAACGGGTTTTTTATTTTCAAAACCTTTATGAATATCGGATAAGGCTTTTTCTTGATACTCATTTAATGATTTTACTTCTTCATCCCCACCATCCCCTTCATAATCCACCCGATCTCTACGTATATAATATTCCTCTAAAATCTGCTTATCGACCAAAGCTTTGATGACCGCTTTGGAAGCACCGCTTTCCTGTTCCAATTCAGTGACTTTAATCGGCTTTTGAGAAACAGCCTGTAGTTGAAAAAGCGCCAGCACCACCTGACTTTGTTTTGGTGCTCGACTCAAATCGGTTAGAAGGGCTTCCAGTTTTTCTTCAGATAGATATTCCTTTCCCAATTGTACATACTTCACCAATTTGGGTTTGTACTGCTCATAGATTTCTTCCTTCAGCAGAATGACATTCTTTTCAATAAGCCTATTCAATACTGGAAGTATATTTTTCCTGTCCACAATAGAACTGACTTCATGTACTTTTAAGCTAGATTGGTGCTGTAGTGCTTCAAACACCAAAAACTCATCGTCTTCCAAAGCGGATTCCTCAATAACGGCTTCGGTACTCAATAAAATCAAAGTTTCACTTTCCAAAAGAAAGGCACTGGGTACGGCACTACGAAAGACCTCACCAAAAGTACACATGTAGTATTCGGCTATCCACTGCCAATGCTTTAGCTGGAAAGGATTTACAATAGGATGTTCGTCAAGAATTCTATCTATTTCCTTGGCTTCATAGGCCTGTGGAGGCTCATTATGCACCCGATGTACGAGGCCTGTATAGATTTTTGATTTTCCAAAGGGAACAGCCACCCGCATGCCAGGCTTCAAATTTTCGCCCTCGGCTTGGGTTATACTATAGGTAAAAAGCTTCTCTAAAGGAATAGGTAAGACAACATCAATAAAATATTCCATACAATATTTAGAATCTAGCCATCTACGCGCTGCCAGGTTTGGGTGCGGTAAATAAATGCAAGATAGCCCCTAACTTTTAATTCATCGTGATTATCCGGATTTAACCATATTTTACATCTAAAAGTCATGGCCTGTTGAGGGTCAAATAGCGTATCTCCCTTGTAGACCCCATCCCCTACATGTTCTGCTTCCTCAATAATATGCATCCCTAGAACGGGCTTATCTTTGCGGTCGCCCTCGCATTTTTCACAGATGAAGTTTTCTTTTCCTTCCTCCACAATCTCAATCACCTTGCCGTACATAAGGCCGTCTTTTTCATATATATCGATGATGGCCTTAGGTTTACCAGTACGGTCATCAATTGTTTTCCATGTTCCGAAAACACTTTGAGATTGAATTAGCTGAATTGTGAAGAATAAGAATGCGAATAGAATACAATTAAATGGTTTTATCATTCCTTTTTATAGGTTTTTCTTAGGGAATTTAAGGAAGCGTTTAGCTCAAACCCTAGCAACAATATATTGGAATTTAACCAGATATATACCATTAGAATCAACAAACCGCCCAAGGCACCATATAATTCGTTATATCTTGCGAATTTCTCAACATAAACCCCAAAAAGATAAGAAGTAAGCATGAATAACAAGGTGGTCATCAAGGCGCCTATGGAAAAAAATTTGGCATGCTTCCCTTCTAAAGTGCCAAAATAGTAAAGAATGGCCGTGGTAAAGTAAGACAACAATACAAAGAATACCACTTTGCCGATCTGAGCGCCCACAATATCGTTTTCCGTAAGGTCATATCCTCTGGTTTTGGCAGCCCAAACACTTAGATAGTCCAGTATATAAAATTCTACATAGACATAGGCCACTGCACCCACAATCAATAGAATGGATAAAATCAAGCCTACCATTAGGGCATATAAATACTGACGGAAAAAACTTCTGGTAAGTTCTACGTGATACGAATTTTCAAAACCTCCAAAAATAGCGTTTACGCCATTCGCCATTAAAAAAATAGAAAATAAAAAGGCTGAAGACAGCAATCCGCCCCGTTTCTGGTCCTTTATCTGCTGATAGATATCCCCAAAATAATCACTCGTTGCAGATGGTAAAAAGGACTCTAAAAATACCAAGAACTGAGAATCGAAATTCGCATTGCCTATGCTTACATAGGGTATGATAAACGGAACCAAGGTTATTAGAAAAATAAGTAAGGGAAAAAGCGCCAAAAACAGACTAAATGCAATGGCACTAGCCCTTGTGGAGATTGCCCCTTTAAAAATGCCAAAAATGTACATTTCCATTAGGTCATAAAGAGAAAGCCCTTCAAAAGCCGGTAACTTCACCTCTTTTAAGAGCAAGGCCAGTTTATTGATAATAGGAATTTTGGCTATTTTCTCCTCAATCTCCTGCGACATTTACACCGCTTTTAAACTCAAATCCATATTGTAGACCGAATGCGTTAAAGCCCCTGAAGAAATATAATCCACACCACATTCTGCATATTGACGAATGGTCTCTTCGTTAATTCCCCCTGAGGATTCCGTGAGGCATTTTTCGCCAATTAAGTTCACCGCAGTACGCGTATCTTCATAATTAAAATTATCGATGAGAATTCGGTATACTCCATCAGACCTAAGAATTTCTTTAATTTCATTTAAATCACGGGCCTCCACGATTATTTTAAGGTCACGCCCCGTTTCTTTTAAATAGTCTTGGGTCTTTTTAATTGCCTGGGTAATGCCACCTGCAAAATCGATATGGTTATCCTTCAGCATAATCATATCGTACAGCGCAAACCGATGATTTTCACCTCCTCCTATTTTTACCGCCCATTTTTCTAATGCCCTGATCCCCGGTGTGGTTTTACGGGTATCGAGAATCTTGGTTCCGGTTCCCTCCAAAAGTTTTACAAAAAAAGTGGTTTTGGTAGCTATAGCACTCATACGTTGCATGGCGTTCAAAACAAGTCGCTCTGCCTTTAAAATACTCTGAGAACTGCCACTCACATAAAAAGCAATATCTCCATGCTGCACTTGTGAACCATCTTCGATTAAAGTCTCTACCTCTAATCCTTCATCAACATACGCAAAAACCTGTTTTGCAAATTCAATACCGGCAATTATGCCCTCATCTTTTACTAAAAGTTTAGCCTTTCCTGTTGCGGAATCAGGAATACAGGCCAATGAGCTATGGTCTCCATCGCCCACGTCTTCCCGAATGGCATTGGCAATTATTAAGTCTAATTCTTTTTGGAATGCGTCTTTTGAAATCATAAATAGAAGTATGCTTTGGGCTAAATTAAGAAATGTTAAGGGTAAAATGAGGACTTGCCAGAGTAATTATTGACAACCTTGGTTTTCCAAAATGGAATTATATTTGCGCATGACCATAAAATTGCTCGCCATAGGAAAAACGGACAGCAAACCGTTACAAAGCCTTATTTCGGAATACGAGAAAAGACTAAAACATTATATCAAATTTGAAATTGAGCTTATTCCGGATATAAAAAACGTCAAAAACCTTTCGGAAACCCAGCAAAAGGAAAAAGAAGGCGAATTGATTCTTAAAAAATTGGTTCCCACGGATGTCTTAGTTCTTTTGGACGAAAGTGGAAAACACCTTTCATCGGTAGGCTTTTCAGAATACCTGCAGAAAAAAATGAACGCCGGGATCAAGCAACTGGTTTTGGTCATTGGAGGACCCTACGGCTTTAGTGACGAGGTATATACCGCGGCACAAGGAAAAATTAGCTTATCCAAAATGACCTTCTCCCACCAAATGGTACGTTTGTTTGTCACAGAACAGATTTATAGGGCCTTTACCATTTTACGAAACGAGCCTTACCATCATCGATAGTTTTAAAAAAACCACTATTACAATTCCTAAAAGCCTATCAACTTTTCTACTTTAGTAGTCTAACTAAATAACGGACTATGATCGTATCCAAGGGCATACCCCTTAAAAAACTCTTTAATTGGTCTTTTCATCATATTGTTTGGCTTTTTCTTTTTATGGGTGGAGTAGCTGTTTTATATCGCTTCAACATAATTTCCTTTAAAATTCCATGGCTTCCTGTTTCCGTAATCGGTACCGCTGTGGCGTTTTACGTAGGTTTCAAGAACAACCAATCATATGGTAGAATGTGGGAAGCCCGAAAAATTTGGGGCGGTATTGTAAATGACAGTAGGGCTTGGGCCATGCACGTAGATGGTTATATTACCAATCTAAATACCCGAACTAAACGAAGTGAAACGGAACTACAGTCCATAAAAAAAAGATTGATCTATAGGCACATAGGTTGGCTTTACACACATAGAGAGCAATTGTTGGTACCCACTCCTTGGGAGCATGTTAGCCAAGGTGGACTTACCACTAGGCATGCAGAAAGGCTGGAAGAAAGTTTTGGAGTAGGTTTAATAAGTGATAAAGAGGAGTTTAGGGAACTGAAAAATTTTCTTGGCGAAGAAGAGTATATAAGGTTGAAATCGAAAGCAAATACCGCCACACAAATCATCAATGAACAATCAAGGGATTTAAGGGATTTGAGGGAAGAAGGTTTGATAGACGATTTTAGGCATATTAAAATGCAGGAAATACTAAGAACATTTTTTGAATTACAAGGAAAAAACGAGCGGATAAAAAAGTTTCCTTTTCCGCGTCAGTATGCCAATATGAGCTATTATTTTGTAGGGATATTTATTTTTCTACTTCCTTTTAGCATGATGCCCGAAGTTTTAGATGCCCAAAAAATTAATTTTTGGCTGGCCGTTCCCATCTGCGTCCTTTTAGGTTGGGTTTATATTATGATGGAATTGGTTGGAGACTATTCTGAAAATCCATTTCAGAGGATGTCAAATGACATTCCAATGTTATCCCTTTGCAGAACCATAGAAATTGATTTAAGGGAGATTTTGGGTGAAACGGAACTTCCTCCTCCGGTTAAGGCAGAAAAAGGAGTACTTATGTAAACTAGCTACCAAACACAGCATGAAAAAAGCCCTCAAACGAGGGCTTTTTTACTTCCTTTATTCTATACTACTAGTAAAGCACTCTAAATTTAATAGTGTTATCTACTCTTTTCAATGCCTTGATAACATCCTTATCATATTCTCTATCAACATCAGTAATTACATATCCTACATCACTATCTGTAGAAAGATATTGACCCAGGATATTCAATTCATAGGAAGCCAATACCTCGTTGATCTTAGCCATAATACCAGGTACGTTCTTGTGAATATGTAGGAACCTATGCGCTTTTTGCTGTTTTGGCAAACGTATATTAGGGAAGTTTACCGCATCTACAGAGTTACCTGTATTGATATAATCCATGATTTTATTAGGAACGAAATCTGCAATATCTCTTTGGGCTTCTTCTGTACTACCGCCAACATGCGGCGTTAAAATTACATTGGGGATACCCTGTAGAGCAGTGTAAAACTCACCGTTACTTCTGGGTTCCTCTGGATATACATCTATAGCAGCTCCGCCAAGTTTACCACTTTTTAAAGCTTCTGCCAACGCTTCAATATCCACCACAAATCCTCTAGAAAGATTGATTAACATAGCACCATCGCGCATTTGATTAATTTCCCTTTCTCCAATAAAGTTTTTGTTGGCCTTGTTGTCATCTACGTGGAGCGTTACCACATCCGAAACATTTAAAAGGTCTTCTAAGGAATTACATTTTTTGGTATTACCCAAAGACAGTTTATCCTCTACATCGTAATAATACACCCGCATACCAATGGCTTCGGCAAGTATGGAAAGTTGTTTTCCAATATTACCATAACCAACAATACCAAGGTTCTTACCTCTTACTTCGCGTGAACCTACAGCGGTTTTTTGCCATTGTCCGCTATGGATTTCAGCACTTCTGGCAACCACGCTACGCATTAACATAATGATTTCACCAATGGCCAATTCTACTACGGAACGAGTATTACTGTAAGGAGCATTAAAGACGGCCACCCCTTTTTTACGGGCATAATCCAAATCTATTTGGGTGGTTCCAATACAAAAAGCACCTACCACCAATAGTTTATTGCCGGCATCCAAAACTTTTTGGGTCACCTGGGTTTTGGAGCGGATCCCTAAAACGTGAACACCTTTAATTTTTTCAATTAACTCCTCTTCTGGAAGACTGTTTTTGACCAGCTCTACAGAGAAACCATCTTTAGAAAGGTTTTCAAGTGCCGCCGGATGTACATTTTCCAACAGTAAGATTTTAATTCTGTTCTTAGGGTACGAGTAATTTCTTGGTAAATCGTTCACAAATAAAAATTCATCTAGGTTAGGGGCCACATGGTCTGCCTTACTAGCGGCTTTCTCACGGTGCACATTTTCAGTGTAGGCAAAAAACTTATCGGCAATTCCGGCTTCTTTCATTACATAATCACTGTAACCATCACCAATTACCTGAACTTCGCCTTCTAAATCCATATCTCGCAAACAGGCAATTTTACCGTTGTGCTGAGATAGTACATTTTCTTCATCAAAACCAATAATATTTCCTTGTTCATCAAACTTAAAGGTATTGGCATAAACCCTATTGGAAGGAATTTGGTATTCTTCTACTATAGGGTCTATAAACTCTTTAAATCCGCATGAAATCACATAAATATCATCGGAAAATTTTTCAAAAAACTCTTTGTTGGCAGCAATGGACTTGGAAATTTTTTGTCGGAGCTCATCAACTAAAGGACCTAAATCATCTTTGTGGGCTTTTAGCAATTTAATACGGCGCTCCAAGGACTCGGTAAAGGAAATATCCCCATCGATTCCTAAGTTGGTAATTTCCTGAATTTGATTGATAATCTCTTCTTTGTTCGATTTGTCCTTAAGGGTCATTTCGGCCAGTACATCCAGTGCCTCTACCCTAGTTAAGGTGCTATCAAAATCAAAAACATATTTTCTGTTTGTTGCTACCATTGCCTCATTGAAAAATTAAGGCACAAAAATAAAGATTAATTACGAGTGATTTTTAGTAAAGTCATGAAAAGTTACTCTTATAACTAATCCGTTCGCATTGACACTTATTTTAAAATTACAAGCTCTTGAAAACTTTAATTTTCCAAACAATTAAAATGCTTGGTAAACTATACCGGATATTATGGCCAGCCCAAAACTTAACAGGGTACCTATGAGGATGTATTCCGTTAATTTACGGTTATTACTTTCTTTTAAATCATTGAACCTAAAGACCGATTTTGCTCCGATCAAAAGTCCAATGGCCTCCCACCTACCCATAATAATGAACATAAGAACAAAAAGGCGCTCAATGATGCCAATGTACTTTCCTGCGTTTGGCAGGGATTTATGGTCTAGTTCTATTTTATCGGACATGGCTTCCAACAGTTTTCCCATGATAATGGAAGAAGGAAAACTCACAAAGACGATTGCTGTTACCAGACCCCAATCAATTTTAGAAAAGAGCATTGCTGTATGAGGCGACAAATTTTGGTAATAGACCACCATGTATATTACAATTAAATGTAATACCTGGTCTATAAAAAAAGGCACACTTTTTAATTTAAAGTATGGTGTGGCGTATAATTTGGCAAGGTCTATCAAGTAATGGGAGAAGGTAATAATGGCTACTGGAAGTAAGTAATCTAAATCCCATAGTAATACCATTGAAATCAAAAAATGTACAAGTACATGAACATATAGGTATTTTGATTTTATTTTATTCGCCTCTTTGTGTATGACCCAACGACCGGGCTGCAATAAAAAATCCCCAATTAAATGGGCCAAGAACAATTTGGTAAACAAAATCATATTAGTTCACTTCTTTAAGATTCTCTCTATAAAACTCCAATAATTCTAACACTAAATCCAACCGCGCCCTTTTTTGTCTTTGGCTTACGGCCGATTGTTGAATACCTAAACGGTTTGCTATTTCTTGCTGAGATGCATCTGGATAATCTAGCGCCAAAACCACTATTTCTGCTGAAACCGGACTCCAATCATCCATAATATGCAACGCAAATTTGAGCATGAGGTTAAAAATACGGTCATGATTTTTGTTTCCCGTTGCAATACTCAAATTTATTTTATCCTCTTTTAGATGCTCAAATGTTCTGCCCGATCTTTGATATGCCGTTCCATTGGACTCACTTACTCCCTGACCTTGATAGTCTTCCCCGCCTAGACCTACTCCTATCCGGGCATCCAGTCCTTTTATTGTTTTTAACAAGGCCTTTATATATATAGCTTGCACCAGTGCTTCCTTGGCAGTTATTTTAAGTTGAAATTCATCTCCTCTGTACACTTCCCAATCATGGGGAGATTTACCTAATTTGGATAAATGCTTTTTTAATATCGGAAGCCATGTAGACGAGCTGTGATTTCCAGAACCTATGATATCTCCTGTTATTACCGCTACCATTGTTATTAGTTTATAAGCTAATTTATTAAAATATTAACTAAAAAGCTAATAAATAAAAAAATAAGCTAAAAAGCTTATTTATTGAAATAGAAGCTAGTATCCTTATAAACTAAAACCATCTTCTAACTTTGAGACAGTATTGTCTATACTCCTTGCCAAAAATTGACTCAAGAGACCTTTCTTCAGGTTCTATCTGAAACCTGTTCATATACCCCACAAAACCAGCTGCTAACAATGTATTGAAAGCATTGCCCAACCAAAGCCCAAAAGCCAAAAGCACCATGAGCATAGCCAAATACATGGGGTTTCTGGAGTAGGCATAAACTCCACTATCTACCAAAGTGGTTGTTTTTGACGGGTCACGTGGATCTACAGTTGTTTTCCTACTATAAAACTGAAACAAGGCCCATATAACCACAATAGATGCCATCACCAACAGCCCAATCATTAAATAGGTCCTCCCAAAAAAATCAAAATAGCCAACAGGCAAGACCTTGGCCAAAAGAAACATCAAAGCACTGAAGAAAAGAAAAACTATAACAGGAGGTACTTTTAACTGCATAAATGGAAATTTCACAAACAAAATTAACTATTTTACGTCCATAAGAAGCATCCCAAACGTATAATACATATATCCTCCAAATGAAACTTGTCTTCGCCACACATAACCAAAACAAATTTCAAGAAGTAAAGCTATTAATGCCAGATTACATAGTTCTTCTTTCACTAACGGACATTTCTTGTTTTGACGAAATTGAGGAAACAGGCACTACCTTGGAAGAAAATGCCCAAATTAAAGCAAACTATGTTACCAAAAAGTATGATCTACCTTGTTTTTCTGATGATACGGGGCTTTTAGTTAACGCTCTAAATGGTAAACCTGGTGTTTATTCTGCCAGATATGCAGGAAATCATAAAAATTCTGAAGACAATATGGCCAAATTGCTTCATGAACTTAAAGATGAAAATGATAGACGAGCCTATTTTAAAACCGTTATAGCTTTAAATTTACCAGAACAAAACTACCTATTTAAAGGAGAGGCCCACGGCGAAATTACCATAGGCAAGCAAGGTGAAAAGGGTTTTGGATATGACCCTATTTTCAAACCCTTAGGATATGACCAAACTTTTGCTCAATTAACGATCGATGTAAAAAATAAAATTAGCCATCGAGGAAAAGCCATAGACCAACTTGTACAATTCTTAAAAAACAATCATGTCATCACAAAGTAGAAAAATAGAGGAGCGCGGGGGAGTACTGATTATATTTTTTGTTGCCCTACTGGCCATTATGGAAGTAATCAACAACTCTTTTGAAAAGAAAATTACAGATGCAGATAATAATGAAGTAAGCTATTCAGATTGGTACAACGCCAAAAGTATTAAGCAGGTAATGAAGGAAAATGAACGCGATTTTTTAATTGCCCTGTTAAGTACAGGGATGATAGACAGGGAACGATCCGCGGCCATGAAGGAAAAAATTGAAAAGACCAAACAACTGGTAATTAAATACGAGGCGGAAAAAACAGAAATCTTAATGGGTTCCGCAAATATTCCTCCAAGCTCTTGGGCACAGGATTTAGACGGGGAAATGGGTAAAATCATTGGTCTTCGTGAGTGGCGAGAGAAAGCAAAAACCTTGAAAGAGACCGTAGGAAAAATTAATATGGGCATTCTTTTTCTACAAATAAGCGTTGTTTTTGGAGTGGTATGTCTAATCATTCAAGAAAACCCCAAATTGCAACAGACCTTTACTTGGCTAATGATCGGGTCTGGCTTTATAGGTATTGCTTTGTCCTTATACGGGTATATATTGTCCCTTTAATCGGATAATAATAAAAGATCTTCATTTCTAAATAAATAAGCTTACCTTTGCCGCTTATTTTTAACGCCGCCGGTATGGCAGGTGTTGCACTGAGTACTAGGGTTATACACGATAATCGCTCTAAGCAACACACCTATTAGCGATTTAAGTATAACTTATATGACAAAATTTGAAGCATTGGGGCTAAATGATGCCCTATTGAATGCTATTAAGGATATGGGCTTTGAGAGTCCGTCCGAAGTGCAAGAAAAAGCAATCCCAATTTTATTGGAAAACGAGTCCGATCTAGTGGCTCTGGCCCAGACCGGAACAGGTAAAACTGCAGCATTTGGTTTCCCACTTATTCAAAAGCTGGATGTCAATAGCAGGACCACTCAAGGGCTTATTTTATCCCCTACCCGAGAATTGTGCTTACAGATTACCACAGAAATGCAAGCATATTCCAAATATGTGAAGGGTTTAAGCACGGTTGCCATCTATGGTGGAGCCAGTATAACGGAACAGGCCAGACAAATTAAAAGAGGAGCCCAGATAGTGGTGGCCACTCCTGGTAGAATGAAGGATATGATTGGCCGTGGTTTGGTAGATATTTCCAAAATTGACTATTGTATTCTAGATGAAGCAGATGAAATGCTCAACATGGGCTTTTATGAGGATATCAAGGATATTTTATCCAACACTCCGCAAGATAAATCTACATGGTTGTTTAGCGCTACTATGCCCAAGGAGGTTTCCGTTATTGCCAAAAAATTCATGCATAACCCAACTGAAATTACAGTTGGCACCAAAAATGCCGGTTCTACCAATGTGGACCACGAATATTATGTAGTAAGCGGAAGGGACAGGTACCCCGCACTTAAGCGTTTGGCAGATGCCAATCCAGATATTTTTTCGGTGGTATTCTGTAGAACTAAAAGGGATACTCAAAAGGTTGCCGAAAAATTAATAGAAGACGGTTACAATGCCGGGGCCTTGCACGGAGATTTAAGCCAAAACCAAAGAGATTTGGTTATGAACGCCTTCCGTAAAAAACAAATACAAATGCTGGTGGCAACAGATGTGGCCGCCCGTGGAATAGATGTTGATGACATAACCCATGTTATCAATTATCAATTACCAGATGAAATTGAAACCTACACCCACCGTAGCGGTAGAACAGGTAGGGCCGGTAAATCTGGTATTTCAATGGTAATCGTTACCAAAAGCGAATTGCGTAAAATTCGCTCTATAGAAAAAATAGTTAAGCAAAACTTTATCAGCAAAAATATTCCAACAGGAATTGAAATTTGTGAAATTCAGTTGTACCACTTGGCCAACAAAATAAAGGAGACCAAAATCAATAAGGATGTAGAGAACTATTTACCTGCCATCAATGAGGTTTTGGAAGGTATTGACAGGGACGAACTAATCAAAAAAATCGTTTCGGTAGAGTTTACAAGATTCTCCAACTACTACAACAAGACCAAGGACCTCAATAGTGGAGGTAACGACCGAGGTTCTGATAGAGGTGGTTCAAATAATGGTTCTGTTCGCTACTTTATTAATGTAGGTGAAAAGGATGGTTATGACTGGATGAGTTTAAAAGACTTTTTAAGGGATACGCTCAACCTAGGAAAAGAAGATGTTTACAAGGTGGATACCAAAGATACCTTTTCATTCTTTAACACAGATGAGGCACACACCGAAGCCATTTTACAATTCTTTACGGATTTTAAACTGGAAGGAAGGTTTATAAATGTGGAGATTTCCAAAAATCCTGGTGGCGATGGCTTACGAGGTAGAAAGGGCAAATCCAAAAGAAGAGGCCGGGATAGAGATCGCGGAGGTAACCGAGGTAGAAGAAATGACAACAGTAGTTCTAAGAAAGGCTCAAGCTTCTCCGGAAAAAGGCGTAGCAAGAAAAACAGAAGTGACTTCTTTTAGTTAATCATATATTAAAAAATACGCTTCGGCGTATTTTTTCGTTTTGTTTAGTACTTTTAAATTTCCATTTATAAGTTAATGAGAGCACTCCTTACCCTTTTCCTGTTAATATCTACTACCGCCATTTTTGCCCAAGATGAAGAACCGGAACTGCAGCCATTGAAAGCGGTAGTTGTAAATGCCCAAACCGAAAAAGCCATGGAAAGCGTTCACGTGGTCAACCTTACCCAGGTCATTGGCACTATTACGGATCAAAATGGTGAGTTTACCGTTTCGGCAGCGGTAGATGATATTATTTACTTTTCGTTTTTAGGTTTCAAATCTCAGAAAATTAGGGTAACGAATGATATGTTCAAGTTTGAAAATACTCAAATTGCCCTAACAGAATTGGCATATGCACTAGAAGAAGTGATTGTAAAACCCTATCAACTTACCGGTTATTTGGAAATAGACGTAAAGAACTACCCCATAAACAACTCCTACCAATATAGTATTTCCGGTCTTTCTGTGAGTTACGAAGGAGGGAACAAAAACCCCAGTGCGGTAACCAAAGTATTGGGTGCCATCCTCAATCCAGCGGATCTTCTTCGAAATTTGTTTGGAAAACAACCCAACCAGATGCGTAAACTTCGCAAAATGAAGGAAGATGATCAAATCAGGGATTTATTGGCTTCCAAATTTGATCGCGAGACCTTAACGGAGCTTCTACAAATAGAGAAGGTAGACATTGAAGACATTCTTAACAACTGTAATTATTCCAAATCATTTATCACTACGGCAAACGACCTTCAAATTTTGGATGCTGTAAGTAGTTGCTACGAGGAATTTAAAGTCCTCAATCGCAAAAAATAATTCTTTGATTTCCTCCGGGCATTTTATAGCTTTAGACAAAATAGATGTCCATGAAGAACCTACTCGCCGTGTGCTTTCTTTTGTTATTCGCTTACTCATGTGTTGAACAAAAAAAGGAACAAAGCAAAGAACCTACCATTGTAAGCGAGAACATTGAAGACAGCGTCATTACTAAACCATTTCTCTGGGAAGCTGCCAATATTTATTTCTTATTGACAGACCGCTTCAATAATGAAAACACTGATAATGACCTAAACTTTAATCGTACGGAACCCACGGGGCCTTTAAGAGGTTTTATGGGAGGTGATATACAAGGGATAACCCAAAAAATTGAGGAAGGATATTTTTCTGATTTAGGTGTCAATGCCATTTGGTTCACTCCTGTTGTAGAGCAAATTCATGGGGCCACAGATGAAGGAACGGGCAATACCTACGCCTATCATGGTTATTGGACCAAAGACTGGACTGCTCTAGACCCCAATTTTGGTGATAGGAAAGATCTGCAAAAGTTAGTTAAGACGGCACATGAAAACGGTATTCGAATTCTAATGGATGTAGTGCTTAACCATACCGGTCCTGTTACGGAATTAGACCCTGTGTGGCCAGAAGAATGGGTACGAACCACTCCTCCTTGTAATTTTAGCAATTATGAAGGTACTACCGCATGTACTTTGGTGGAGAATCTTCCGGATATTTATACGGATTCTAATACCGATGTGGAACTGCCAGATGCCTTATTGGCCAAATGGAAAGAGGAAGGCAGGCTCAGTCAAGAATTGGATGAACTACAGCTTTTTTTTGAACGAACCGGCTACCCTAGGGCTCCCAGATTTTATATCATAAAATGGCTAACGGACTATGTAAACCAATTGGGAATTGATGGCTTTAGGGTAGACACTGTAAAACATGCCGATGAAAAAGCATGGAGCGAACTTTATACAGAGGCCTCCAAAGCTTTTGAGAATTGGAAAAAAATGAATCCTGATAAGGTCTTGGACAACACCCCATTTTTTATGATGGGCGAAGTTTATGGCTATGGAATTTCTAGTGGAAGGGAATATGACTTTGGCGATAAAAAAGTGGATTATTTTAATCATGGTTTTAAAAGCCTTATCAATTTTGAACTAAAGAACGATGCCCAAAAAGATTACGAAAACATCTTTAAAAAATACCATCAACTGTTACATACTAAACTAGAAAATCAAGGAGTGGTCAATTACCTATCTTCCCATGATGATGGAAATCCGTTTGACCGTGAGAGAACCAATCCAAAAAAAGCGGCCAATATTCTACTGCTTACACCAGGGGCTTCCCAAATCTATTATGGTGATGAAACGGCAAGAAGTCTATCTATGGATAGTACAGATGGCAATCCGGTTATAGGTGATGCCAATCTACGTTCCTTTATGAATTGGGATGAATTGGATAGTCTTCCGGAAAAAAAGGACATACTGTCACACTGGCAAAAATTAGGATGTTTTAGAAATAACCATTTGGCCGTTGGGGCCGGAAGGCATAATAGACTATCTAAAACACCTTATGTATTTAGTAGGGCGTATGTAAAAGATGATTTTAAGGATAAAGTGATTATAGGTCTGGACCTTCCCAAAGGAAAAAAATCACTGACAGTTAAAGGCTTTTTCGGCGATGGCACAAAATTACGCGACACCTATTCGAACACCGAATTGATAGTTGAAAACGGAGAAATAAGTTTAGATAATGACTATGAGGTGGCGTTATTGGAATTGGCCCAATAAATAATCTACTGCAATTTGGACTTTAAATCACTTAATCCCGATTCAAAATCTTTACCCACCATTTTATCCATGCTCATAAAAAGCATCATGATGCTCATGGGAAATTTGTTCTTACCCGAAAAACCCCATGTGACCTTGGAGTTTGTTACATCAACTTCATCAATTTGAAGATAAGCATCGGATGTAGAAGCAAATGGCTTTAGAAAGCGTAACTCAGACTCAATTCGCTCTTCAGGAATGATTTTAGTAATTTCCTGTTCCCCCTCACCTACTTCTTTATTCCCGTTCCAATAACTAACCGCACCAACCTCTCCGTCAGTTCCTGTAATTTTCTTTTCCATATTCGGGTCTTTTTTGACCCAAGGCGACCAATCGTCCATATTTTTTAAAGACCTCAAATAACTAAACACCTCACTTCTGGGCTTTTCAATGACTACAGAGCGAGAAACGTGATAGGTTTTGGGAGCTATTAACGCCAATAAGATCACCAGCGCTATAATACCTACTAGGATCTAAAGTGCTATATACATTTGTTTTTTAGTTGGTTGATGAATTAAAGATAGCGAAAATTACATTTGGAATTTTATAAATCACAACTCCGTCAGACCTTCCTTCTGCAATCTCTCCATGATACTATCAATGCTCCTTATGGATTTCTTTGTCCAATCAATCCGCTTATCCAGAATTTCTTCTTCTGTTAGTTTCCAATTCAAATTGGTAGTTCTTAATTGGGCAGATAACTGATGTAAAATAATGGCTACAGCCACTGAAATGTTAAGACTTTCGGTAAAACCAAGCATTGGAATCTTTAAAAAGCCATCACTCTTTTCGAGCACCTCATCGGTGAGTCCTTCCCTTTCCGTACCAAAGAAAAAAGCAGTTTTTTCCGTTATTTCAAAATCATTTAAATCGCAAGAATCATAATGGGGAGAAGTAGCAATGACCTTATAACCCTTAGTTTTTAAACTATCGATACATTCGGTCGTCGTTTTATACCGATGTACATCTACCCATTTTTGGGCTCCCATGGCAATTTTCTTATCCAAACGTTTACCAAACCTATTTTCGATTACATGCGCCTCTTGAACCCCAAAAATATCGCAACTTCTAATAACGGCGCTGGTGTTGTGCAATTGGTAAACATCTTCCATGGCTACCGTAATCAATTTGGTGCGCTCTTGTAAAATATCAATGAAACGTTGCTTTCGTTCTTCCGAAATAAAACCCTCTAAAAATTCAAGAAGTTGTTTTTGGTCCATCCGTCTAAATTAATAAAAACTCTATTTTTATATCGATGAAGAAAAAAATTACTGTTTTGACCGGCGCGGGAGTAAGTGCAGAGAGTGGCATCAACACCTTCAGGGATTCCGGTGGATTATGGGAAGGGCACGACGTGATGGAAGTGGCCTCGCCCCAAGGCTTTTATGCTAACCCCGAATTAGTACTTGATTTTTACAACCAAAGAAGAAGACAATTGCCGCAAGTAAGCCCCAATAAAGCCCATTTGGCTTTGGTAGATCTGGAGTCGCAATACGATGTAACTATCGTTACCCAAAATGTAGATGACCTACATGAAAGGGCCGGAAGCAGCCATATAGTACACCTACACGGCGAACTCTTAAAGGCACGTAGTACCGGAAACGAAAATGATGTTCTACCTTGGAGTAAAGATTTAAACATAGGCGACCTCTGTTCTGCAGGTCATCAATTGAGACCACACATTGTTTGGTTCGGAGAACAAGTACCTATGCTTGAAAAGGCGGTTGAAATCACCTCGGAATCAGATATTTTACTTATCATCGGTACTTCTATGCAGGTATACCCGGCTGCCGGATTGGTCAATTATGTCAACCCATCCACCCCAATATATTTCATTGACCCTATGCCAGCGGTTTCAGAAAGAGATTTTAATCACTTGACCATTATCCCCAAAAAAGCGGCGGAAGGCGTTCCGGAATTAGTTCAAAAATTGCTCTCAAGCAATTAAATAATTGTAAAATTGACAAAAGAAGCTCTTTATGATAGCCTCAATTATGTGAACCACTCCCGTGAAAAGCGGTCAGAAATGGCGCAACTCATCCTTCAAAATCCAAATTTGGTGAGGCCACTCTTGCAAATTGCGTTTGACGTTGATGATCCTATTTCCAACAGAGCATGCTGGGTTATGGAATTTACGGCCAAAGAACATTTGGATTATTTGCTTCCACATATAAACATGTTCATTAAAAACATTCATCGTGTTCATCAAGATTCGGCGGTGCGGCCCATTGCCAAAATCTGTGAGTTTCTTACTCTTGCCTATTTTTCAAAAACTTCCAATCCGGTTCAACAAACGCTCAACACTTCCCATTTAGAAAAAATTGCATCCAGTTGCTTTGATTGGTTGATAGGCGACCACAAGGTGGCGGCTCAGGCCTATTCCATGACCTGTTTGCTGCTTTTGGGCCGTAAGTTTGATTGGATCAATCCGGAACTAAAAATGGTTTTGGAGCAAAATTACCCATCAGGAAGTGCAGCTTATAAGGCACGGGCCAGACACACCTTGGCAAAATTGAAATAACCCTTAGACCACCCTTTTTTAGCAATATTTCATTGGCAAAAAATATCATAAACGATTATGATATGGTATCTTTGCCGTTTTAATTTCCAACCAGAAAGTTACGTTATGTCGCTTACTTCCTTAAACGCCATTTCGCCCATAGACGGGCGCTATAGAAATAAAGCCGAAGCATTGTCCAACTTCTTTTCAGAAGAAGCCCTCATAAAATACAGGGTACTTGTTGAAGTAGAATATTTTATCGCACTTTGCGAAGAACCCCTACCTCAACTGAAGTCTTTTGACACATCTAAATACGCAGCCTTAAGGGAGTTGTATCAAAATTTTGATATCCAAGATGCACAGGATATCAAGGATATTGAAAAAGTGACCAACCATGACGTGAAAGCTGTTGAATATTTTATTAAAAAGGCTTTTGACAAACTAGGTTTGGCAGAACATAAAGAGTTCATCCATTTTGGATTGACCTCTCAAGATATCAACAACACCGCCATTCCACTTTCCATAAAGGAAGCGATGAACGAAGTCTATGTTCCTGGCTATTTGGAGCTCGTTGACAAATTAAAGGAATTGGCAAAAGAGTGGGCTTCAGTACCCATGTTGGCCAGAACCCATGGTCAGCCCGCCTCTCCAACCCGTTTGGGCAAAGAAGTAGATGTTTTTGTAGAAAGGTTAAAAGAGCAGTTCAATTTACTAAACGACATTCCAAGTGCGGCCAAGTTTGGAGGTGCTACCGGAAATTACAATGCCCATAAAGTGGCATATCCCAATATAGACTGGAAAGCCTTTGGTAAAAAGTTCGTGCAGGAAAAATTAGGTCTACACCACTCCTTCCCTACCACGCAAATTGAGCATTATGACCATATGGCATCTCTTTTTGATGGACTCAAAAGAATCAACACCATTATCCTTGATTTGGACAGGGATTTCTGGACGTACGTTTCCATGGATTACTTCAAACAAAAAATTAAAAAAGGTGAGGTAGGGTCTTCTGCCATGCCTCATAAGGTAAACCCAATCGACTTTGAAAATTCCGAAGGAAACCTAGGTATTGCCAATGCCCTTTTTGAACATCTGTCTGCAAAGCTACCTGTTTCAAGGTTGCAGAGAGACCTTACGGATAGTACTGTTCTGAGAAATGTTGGAGTTCCTTTTGCACATACCATCATTGCATTTCAAGCAACACTTAAAGGCTTGAACAAATTATTGCTTAACCAAGATAAGTTTGAACAGGATTTGGAGAACAACTGGGCGGTGGTTGCAGAAGCCATACAGACCATCTTACGAAGGGAGGCCTATTCAAATCCTTATGAAGCCCTAAAAGGATTGACTCGGACGAACGAGGCTATCAACCAACAATCCATTGCCAATTTTATTGAGACATTGGAGGTTTCCGATGCCATCAAAAGCGAATTAAAAGCAATTACTCCTAGTAATTACACGGGTATTTAAGTCAAGCTTTAATTGGTTTGAATTAAGCCCCTATAAGGGTATTTGGTAATTTTACTCCATTAATTTTTAGCATTTTATTGTTGAAAATAATCAGTTTAATCAACTTTAAACCAGATATATGGAGGAGAAATTTTCGGTACAAGATTCAATAGGAAAGTTATGGGACAAACTAGACGGGTGGCTAGATGCCATCATTTTAAAACTACCCAACATAGCCATGGCCATCGTGGTAATGATAATTTTCTATTTTATTGCAAGAGGGCTTAGAAAGCTATTCAGGAATATTCTGTTAAAGAGAATTAGTCAGGTTTCCATTCAAGAAATCATTAGCAAAACAGTCTTTGTTACAGTGCTTTTAATCGGTTTTTTTATTGCCTTAGGGGTATTGGAACTTGATAAAGTGCTCACAAGTATTTTGGCGGGTGCCGGAGTTATTGGTCTGGCCGTTGGTCTAGCTTTACAAGGAACACTAAGCAACACGTTTGGCGGACTCCTTCTTTCTTTTATGCCCAATATAAAAATCAATGACTTCATTCAAAATGGGGATGCTTCAGGTCGTGTAGAAGAAATAAGCCTAAGGAATATTGTCATAAGAACCCCAGAAAACAACACAGTGGTCATCCCCAATTCCAATTTTGTTGATGGGGCTTTTACCAATTACTCCCTAACGGAAAGAGGTAAAGTGTTTGTACATTGCGGTGTAGGCTATGAAAGTGATTTGCAAATGGTAGAAGATTTGACCGTGCGTGTCATCAAAGACAATTTTGATCAAAATGGAAATGAAGATGTAGAGTTTTTCTTTACGGAGTTTGGTGACAGCTCTATCAATTTTATGGTTCGGTTTTGGGCAGATGTTAAAACCAAAGCTCAAGAACATGCCGCTAGGCACAAAGCGGTAAAACTCATCAAAGCACACTTTGATGCAGAAGATATCAATATTCCATTCCCAATAAGAACTTTGGATTTTGGAAAAAACAATTTAACCATGCGTACCATCCAAAATCAAGATACCGCATCGGTCAACTAAAATAACCTAACATTGGATTAATGTTGAATCAATAAAAAAAGCTTCCCTACTCCGGGAAGCTTTTTCATTATACGTTTAATGAAATCTATCCTTTTTTCTGAATTTCCACTTGATGTGGGTAAGGAATCTCGATTCCAGCCTTATCCAAGGCTAATTTGCATCCTTCAATCGTACCAAAATATACATCCCAATAGTCCTCAGGTTTACAGAATGGTCTAACGGCAAAATTTACGGAACTATCTCCCAATTCCGAAACATTTACGGATGGAGCCGGGTCTTTTAATACCTTTGGATTAGAGGTCAACACGTCAAGAAGAACTTCTTTTGTTTTCTTTATATCCTCATCATACCCAACACCAACTACGGTGTCTACCCGCATTTTACCCTCTGTGGTGTAATTGACAATATTTCCATTGGCCATGGCCCCATTTGGCACAATAGCCAATTTATTCTGAGGGGTTATCAGTTTGGTGGTAAATATCTCTATTTCCTTTACTGAGCCCAAAACCCCTTGCGCTTCAATTAAATCCCCAATTCTGTAGGGCTTAAAAATCATAATCAAAACGCCTCCCGCAAAATTTGCCAGAGAACCTTGTAATGCCAGACCTACTGCCAAACCAGCTGCTCCAATAATAGCAGCGAACGTAGTAACGTTGACCCCTAAGGTAGAAATTACAATGATTACCAGCAGGGCTTTTAATGCCCAAGCGAGCATATTTACCAAAAATCGCTGTAAAGATTCATCATAGGTTCCTTTGGCCATCATTTTTCGCACGCCTTTGAGCATGCTCTTAATAATCCATGAACCAATGATGTAAATTAAAATAGCCCCCAAAACCTTGGGTCCGTATTCTACAACAAATTCTACTCCTTTTTCAAACCAAACTTCTGCTTGTTCCATAGTTAATATAAATTATATATGTTAGTGTGTGCTACGAAGTTAAAAAAATCATTGAATGAGGTAAAACAAATAAAATGTTAAGTGTGCGTTATTTCAATTATTTAAGGTTCGTTATAAAAAAATCCAGTCAATTGACTGGATCTTAATTCAATAATTTGGAATTTTAGCCTTTGAACAATGACTCTAACTGATCCATGCCTCCTCCCTTAAATTCAGATTTTTGCAAAAGCTGTATAAAATTCATCATTTTGGCCGGGTTCATATCATCGCCCAAAACTCGTACCAGTAAAAAGCCTTTCTCTTCATTGTCGCCATATATTACCACTTCATCTATAGCGTCTTCTTCACCTAAGTATTTAATGGAGGCTTTTCCATAGGCTGTATTAATTTTCATGAGTTCGGTAAACTTATCCCCTTTAAGAATGGCCCTTACTTTGGTTTTTTCCATCTGAAATTCTGCATCATTGGCATCATCCTTTTTAAAGGCAAGAACATTAAGCTTTCTAAGTGAATCCAAGCTTTTCTTGTCATCAGCCGATAAATTGGCCTCATCTAAATTTAATAGACTAGCCGGTAAATCAATAGAAAGGAAATTTGGGTTCTCAGAATTTTCCACAATATATTCCTGCAAACTTTGGGTAGAGGAACAGGCAACCAATACCAAAACAGATAAGAGGCCTGTAATTACTTTTTTCAATTTCATATTTAAAATTTTAATGGACAAACAATAACTGGGTATCCTACCTCCCCGCCTCGTTCAACTCGTGGGGTAAATCCATTTGGTTAGTAAGGGCAGCAATTTTATTCAGATCAATATCACCAGTCAAGGAAACCAGCACACTTTCAAATTTTCGGTTACCTATTTCTATATGTTCATTATTAATGTCCGAAACAAAAAGTAGTAATTCCCGCACGTGGTCTTCATCCCTGCCTTCTTTTATATAAAACTTTACATTGGCCTCCTTATCCTTAATTCGCATCAATTCTTCCATGGAAGAAGACTTGAGGTATCTTTTGACCGTTTTTTGCATATCCCTGGAAATACCATAGTCTTCTGTTACAAAAACTTTTATACCTGTTATACCTTTGGATATTTCGGCAAAATCCTGGGCTTCTTGGTTGTCCTTATCCAAGGCAGCCATACTGCCGGCCAACTTAATGAGACCCTTGTTTACGGTTACCGAGGTAACATTATCCATATCTTCATACTTATCAAAAATGGACTGGGAAACGCCAAATAAAGGCAAAAGTGCAATTGTAATTACTAAACTAAGTTTTTTCATGACTGTTAATTTTTATGATTGATGAATATTTAATTTGATTCCGGTTGATGAAACCAGTTTTGTTTAATTTTTGCCTGCGTCATTCAATTCTTCCGGCAGGTTCATTTTTTTGGTCAAGGAGCCAATTTTATTTAAATCGATATCTCCTGTTAGAGAAAGTAAGACCGTTTCAAATTTCCTTCCGTTCATTTCAACATTAATGTTATCTACACCGGAAACCAGCATTAACAATTCGCTTACATGATCTTCATCCTTGCCTTCACGTATGTAGAACTTTACGTTGGCATCTTTATCCTTCACCCTCATAAGCTCTTCTAACTTGGCACTATTAAGGTATTTATTAACGGAAGATTTCATATCTGCCCCAATTTTAGGGTCTTCTGTAATAAACACTTTTAAGTTGTTAAGACTTTTGGCAATGTCCATAAACTCCCGTGCTTCGGGGTCATCCACATCCACATCAATTTTGCTTAAAAGGTTGAACATACTTCTATTGACCACCACAGCACTCACTTTATCCAAATCCTCATATTTATCGAACAAGGATTGGGATTGCGCCCAAAGGGGAGCTAGTACCGTTACCATAACAAACAATATCTTTTTCATGCTTCTATTATAATTTAGTTTTTATTGTAAATTTTTTCTTTTGCTTCCACAAACTCGTTTAAGTAAGCCACCTTTTCTGTTCCCCTACTAAAGTTTTCCGCTAACATGTCCAAGGCTTTTTTAGTTTCCTTATAAGCATATTGCGCTTTTTCTTTTTCTAATTGCTTTTGGTCATAGTACCCTTTTCCAAAAAATAGACCGACCATTATGAGTACAGATGCCGCAACGGACAACCAAGGAATCCATTTTTTTGAATTCAGTTTTTTTTCTTCTTGTAAAGGCAATACTTTAGTGAACCTTTCCTGCTTGGTTTTTTTAAAGTACGTAAACATGGGCCGGTATTCTGCAAGGTGAGCAGGGATATCATCCTGTAAGAAGAAAGCCTTTAATTCTGCCTCCTCAGGGAGTGAAGTACTCCCTTCAAAGTATTTGCTCAACAACTTTTCTATCCTATCCAATTCCATAGTTATGTTTTTCCATTAATTTTTCCCGTACCGCTTTTCTTGCTCTGGAGAGAGCCACTCTTACCGCAGTGGGTTTCATTTCTAACATTTCACATATTTCGTCAAAATCATATTCCTCAACATCTCTCAATTGTAATACCATTTTTTGTTGTTCGGGTAAATCTTCCATAATCCGTTGTACCCAAGTTACACTGTCATTGGCTTCTACCTGTTTCTGTAAAGAGCTGCCTTCTTCCCTATAATTGCTATGAACCAATTTTAAATTTCCCGCTTGTTTGGATTTTAATCGGTCCAGGCAAAAATTCTTGGTCATGGTCATTGCAAAAGCTTCCACATTATTATAGCTGCCTATTTTTTTACTTTTGGACCAAAGTTTCATTAATATCTCTTGGGTAGCATCTTCAGCTTCCTCCCTAGATACCAATAGGCGCTTGGCCAAACGATAGAGCTTATCTTGAAAAGGTGTCACAATTTTTAAAAAATCTGACTGTTGCATTTTTTGATCGGTTGTTTTTGTAGCCCTTATTAGGTGTCTACAAAAGGAAGACGAACCACCTTCTTTTTTGTTACAACTAAATATTAATGTTCTCTTAATGTAAGGGAATTTACCAAACCCTAGTTATTTCATTTACGTATCTTTAACAACTATAAATAATACAAACGCCCCGAAATATAGATACTTTCCTTTTTTTTTGGAACAATAATTGATTTGCTTTCCCACAACTACAATAAAAAGCTATGAGTAAATATTTTCCCCTTTGTTTTCTTGGTCTATCCTTACTTTTCAACAGCTGCTCCAATGATGACAATATCATTCCGGACAATGTATTGGAAGAGCCGGTAGAACAGCCCGCAGGCGCTACGGCTGAAGATTATCCAGCCCAGAATTTTATGTGGCAAGCCATGAATATTTTCTATTTCTGGCAACAAGATGTAGCAAATTTGAGCGACTCCAAATTTACCGGTCCTACAGATCCGGCATATATTGAGTTTTTGGCATCAAAGGAAAATCCCGCATCCTTCTTTTTTGAAGACCTTTGTAATAATCATGTGGATGCAGTGGGCGAGGCAAATGCAGTGGATCGTTTTAGTGCTGTTGTAGAAAATTACCAAGACTTGCTCAATTCACTTCAAGGGATTTCTAGGAGCAACGGTTTGGAATTTAATCTTTACTTAAATGAAAATGGCTTCAATGTATACGGAGTAGTGACCTATATCATGCCTGATTCCAATGCATCTGAACAAGATATATCAAGGGGCGAATTATTTAACGGAGTAGATGGTCAAGATTTGACCGTCAATAATTATGTAGATTTACTATTTGGGGAAAATGCCAGTTATACCCTAAATATGGCAGACATTATAGACCAAAGTATAGTTAGCAACAATAAAACGGTTAGCCTTACCAAGATTGAAAATTTTTCTGAAAATCCTATTTTGGTGAATAAAATCATTGAGCAAAACGGTATCAAAATCGGTTATTTAATGTACAACGGCTTTCTAGCTGCTTATGATGAGGACTTAAACGACGTATTCGGAACTTTTAAATCTGAAAACATAGATGAGTTGATTTTAGATTTCCGTTACAATCCAGGGGGGCGTGTCTCTTCCGCTATTCAAATTGCCAGTTCCGTTTATGGAACCAACACAGACGAAGTTTTTATTAGACCTCGGTTTAATGATAAGCTACAATCACAATTTGGAGTTCCTGACAATTTTACGGATGTAACCTTTGATTCCGAAACCCCTTTGAATACCTTGGAGCTATCTAGAGTTTATGTGATTACTACAGATAATAGTGCCTCTGCCAGCGAACTCGTTATTAATGGTTTGGAACCCTATGTAGATGTAGTGCAAGTAGGTACCACAACCACCGGAAAAAATGAGTTTTCAAATACTTTTGTAGACGATCCGGAAAATTCCTTTTTATACGACCCAGACCGTATTGATCAAATTAACCCAAATAATAGCTGGGCAATTCAACCTTTACTGGGAAGAAATGAAAATGCAGATGGTTTTTCAGATTATACCACCGGGTTGGTTCCCGACCATATTTTAGGGGAGGATATTGAAAATTTAGGCGTGTTAGGTGATGAAAACGAACCTCTTTTACAACTAACATTATCGGTTATTTCTGGAAGTACGGCTAAGTTTAGTCCATCACAACCCTTTCCTGCAGACTTATTGACGCATTCCAAAATGTTCGAGCCAGGAAAGAACAATATGTTTATGGATGGATTATTAAAACCACTTTAACTAAATCATTGAAAATAATACAGTTGCTTTTACGTTGAAGCTTATGGAGGGCAACCTACTTATTTAAATCTTACCTAAAAACTATAATTGATGAAGAAGTTCGTCTGGGGACTGGCAATTCCCCTGCTATTGTTTTTTTCCTGTGTACAGGATGATGATTTCACCATCCCTGATACGGTTGACCCAGACCCTAGTGCAGGGGTTCAGGTCCAGGATTTTATGTGGAAAGCTATGAACTTCTGGTACTTTTGGCAGCCGGACGTAGAAAATTTATCCGACACCAAGTTTCCCAACACTTCGGAAGGTTCAGAAGCGTATACCAACTTTTTGGCCGCCCATCCAGAACCGGGTAGTTTTTTTGACAATCAGCTATTATTTACGGAAGATCGTTTCAGTTTTTATTCAGACGATTATGTAACCTTAACGCAATCTTTGTCCGGTATAACCAAAAGTAACGGACTTATGTTTGGCCTGGTGCGGATTGCAGATTCCAATAATATCTTCGGATATGTAGAATATGTAGTACCCAACTCTGACGCCTCAACAAAAGATATCAAACGGGGAGACCTTTTTAACGCCGTAAACGGAACAGTTTTAACTGACACCAATTACTCTTCCTTGTTGTTTTCCGATAGCGACACCTACACTCTTAATATGGCAGCCATTGAAAATGGCGAAATTGTTTCAACGGATCAAGAGATTTCGTTAACCAAAGAAGTTGGTTTACAAGAAAACCCGATATATCTTAATGAAGTCATTGAAATCAATGGGATAAAAGTGGGCTATCTAATCTACAATGGCTTTACCGATGAATATGATGAACAATTAAATGATACTTTTGGTAGATTTAAGAACGATGGTATCACCGAACTGATCCTTGACTTACGCTATAATTCTGGAGGATCGGTAAATACAGCTATTCTACTTTCAAGTATGATTTACGGTACCAATACTGACGAAGTATTTCTAAAGGCTAGATATAATGACAAATACCAAAAAGTTCTGGAGGATAGCGGCACGGATCTGAGACGTTATTTTGCCAAAGAAACTAAAAAGGGTTCTGCGGTTAATACTCTTAATTTAAATAAGGTTTATATTCTTACTACATCTAGTTCTGCATCTGCGAGCGAACTGGTCATAAACGGTCTTACACCTTATGTTGATGTTGTACAAATAGGGGAAACCACTCGAGGTAAAAATGAATTTTCCACTACTTTAGTGGATGACAGGGACAATAACTACCTCTACAGCCCCGAAAGAACGGGTAAGATTAAATCCAGTAATAAATGGGCCATACAACCCCTATTGGGTAGAAATGAAAATGCTGATGGATTTTCAGATTTCACCAACGGTCTGGCACCAGATATAGCGCTGGATGAGGATATTAGAAACCTTGGTATTCTAGGTGACGTTAATGAACCCTTACTGGCCAGAGCATTAAACGAAATCACTGGCAGCACGGCCAAAATGAGTTTTGAAGTACAGTTTCCGGCTAAAAAAATAACCGATTCCAAGATGTTTACCCCTCTTAAGGATAATATGTATGTTCTAGACCCACCTGTGGTTTGGTAACATCTTATAAAGGCCCCGAATTGGGGCCTTTTTTATACCTCAAAAAATGGTTGAAATCTTGTTTGTAATCTAGAGGGAACAGTTAAGTAATCTGGATGGAACAATCCCGCCAGCAATTCTATACCGTCCACTAGAGTTCCCGCGGACGATTGGGTAAAAAGTTCAAAGTCGGCAATAAAGACCCTCTTATTTTTTACTGCTTTTAAGGAAGTCCACCCTTCTTTTGTCAATAAATGGGATATTTCCTTTAAGGTACGTTGGGTATCAAAACCACAAGGGGCCACAATAATAATTTCCGGGTCATACATCCGAATCTTATCCCAAGATATGGCGATACTGTTTCCAGATGGATGGGAGAGCATATCTACTCCTCCTGCAAGTTCAATTTGATGGGGAATCCAGTGTCCGCAGTTATAGATGGGGTCCAGCCATTCCAATAGAGAAACCCTTCTGGGTTCTACCTTTCGCTCTCGCAGCTCATTTACTACCTTATCTATTCGTTTTTGTAAAGCTGCCAGATACTGATAGGCTCTTTCTTCCTGACCTAAGGTTTTGGCAATGGTAAGGGCATTTTCAAACACATCGGAAAACCCTGCCGGACTGATAGAAATAAGTTCCGGCTCCTTGGGCAAATGTGCGACAGCAGCCATGGTACACTCCATATCTATCTGGCAAACATCGCAAACATCTTGAGTAAAGATGATATCCGGAGCTATTTCCTCCAACAGCTTTTCATCTACATAATAAAGTTCTTTCCCTTCTCTTTTACTTTCAGTAAAAAAAGTATCAATTTCAACACTCGAATACTCCTTTTCCTCCAAAATACACCTAACCACGGGCTTCTTTTCGCGTAATGCGATACTAGGGCATTCAAAAGTAACACCCAACAAATTCTCCTGAAGCCCCATATCATAGATCATCTGGGTAACGGCTGGGAGAAAGGAACAGACTTTAATTGACACGGCTAGTTAAAATAAACTCCTCTAGGAACAACTCCTACAGTTAGAGTATTGGTTAGCTCTTTGGTTTCTAAATCGTAAATCAACAAATCTCCCTGGCTCGCATAGTCTTTGGCATCTGTACCATATAATTTCCCGTCTTTTACGGTCATCGTATAAAAGGAAGCATTCTCTAGATAAGGTGCTGATGGCAATTCGGTGGCATCTATATTGAATTCATATACGCCGCCATCCAATCCAAAATAAAGCTCGTCTCCATCTATATTTAATCCTCCGGGATGTTGTTCCGTTTTAAAATCAAGGGTTTGGCTTACCTCATTGTCCGTGACGTCTATTTGCACTAAAGACCCATTAGTTTCCATCGCTGCATAAGAAGGTGCACCGCTACAAAGCACCCATAGGTTTCCGGAAGCATCCCACTGCATGGTATTGGGCAAATCACCTACCTCTATGGTCTTTAACACCGTATCACTTGTTGGGTCAATTACGGAAACCTTATTATTTTGGCCCCAAGCTCCCTGATGTGCCACATACACATATTCATCATTGGCTAAAATTGCTTCAGGACCTAGTTCTACAGGCAATGTCCCTATAACCGAGTTGGTTTCTAAATCTACAATGGCAAGAAAATCGTCTTGCTCATCGACAGTATAGCCCCAATTGGTTACATACCCTTTTCCATTCGCAATCGCCATATATCGTGGGTTGAGCAAATCGGTATCAATAACAGCAACTCTTTCAAAAGTATACCTGTTCACTACTTGTATCTTATGAGAATTGTTTACCACAATATAAGCGATGGTATCCTTAAAGGTCATGGACTGCACTATATTGCCCAAATCCTCCTCATTTACTTCCTCAAAAATCGCCTGTTGGGTTTCTGTTAAATCCTCCGAAATAAAAGTAACGGTACCGGAACCGTTTTGAAACGGACCTTCATTAACCACCAACAAACCATCTTCGTATGGGTCAGTGGTTTCTTCTTCTACAGGTGTTTGGTCGATATCTGGAGCATTGTCATCATTGGAACAACCAACAAAGAACATTGCGAACATAACCAATAAGAGCGATAGATTATTAAATTTCATAAAGGAATTATTTAAAAGTTTAGATTTACGTTCAATTGTATATTTCTACCGGGCATAGGTCTAAAGGCTACGTTTTGGTAGTTTTTGTTCCATATATTGTTAAGTTGAATTTTAGGAGTGCAGGCAACGTTTCCCCCTAATTGAATTTTTTTAGAAATGCCAAAATTTGAGACGGCATAGGCGGGCAACTCTTCAGAATTATCGGAAGTAGTAAAAACCTTCCCATTATAAAATACTTGATAATAGCATTGCCAAGTACTATAAGCATAGCTCAGATTACCAGTTGCCTTATGCCTTGGCACGTACATTAAATCTTTGTTTATTTCTTCGTTTTTAGCTCGTGTATAGAAATAACCGCCATGCCAAACCAGCTCATGTTCTCCCCATTTTTCCTTGAACATTAAAGAAGTTTCCAATCCATAGTTAATGGCCTCACTAATATTCATAGGCGTCCAAACGCCTGTAACGTTCGGTCGCCATTGAATCATGTCTTCCGAAGAAATATAAAAGGCAGCCCAGTTAAAATTCCATTTGGTAAATTGTATGCCATGCCCCAACTCAAATTGATACGAAGACTCGGGTAACACATCAGGATTACCGCTCGAACCCGCACCGGTTATCCAATAAATCTCATTAAAAGTGGGTACCCGATAATTTTTGGACCCGTTCAAGTGAATAATATGTTGTTCATTAGGTTGATATTCCACATTAAGGGCGTATACAAAAGGACTGTCATAATCATTGACATATTCCTTTCTCAAACTAAGGTCATAGCTGATATATTCAGCAAGCTGATGTTTGAAAAGCATCGTTCCGGCAACGGTATTTCTATTGGCTTGCATTACAGAAGAACCATCCCCAGTGGTATGATTAATATCGACAATAGCATCGATAATTATTTTATCAAAGGAAATTTTGTAGTCATAGTTTCCTAAGAACGTATTGGTCTCACCAAAGCTAAAGTCAGGGCGTTCCTTATTGGCAAAATACTTGTACTTTTCATACAAGTATCCCAATTTCACCCGGTGAATGCGGTTGTTCTTAAAATGGTTCCATTCCAAAAGATTTCTAGCGTTGTAGTCTTTGTATTTGGACATGGAAGGCGCCGTCAGTGTTCCCGAAAAATTACGATCACCTAAAAAACTTTGGTGGTAGAACTTTAATAGTTGCTTTTCGGAAAGCTTATACCCCACATTCGCGTTCAAATTGAGGGTTTCAAAATCGCCGTTTTCATTTTCAAGGTCCGTTCCCAAATAATCATAATCATTCTCGGAAGACCTATAGTTTACGCCAAAACCAAAGGTGAATTCATCGGAGCCTTGAGAAACCCTGTGATCAAGGCCGCGAGTATCAAAACTGCCATAAGAAAGCTCCAGTTCATTCTCAAATTTTGAATTAAATCGCATTTCGTCCTGCAGATGGATACTGCCTCCAATGGCACCACTCCCAAATTGAACGCTTCCCCCTCCCTTTCTGACCTGCACAATACCGTAATTTCTTGGAACAACGGTATTAAAATCTACCTGGCCCGTCAATTGCGAATTGATGTTGATGCCGTTCCAGATTACGGCGGTTTGAGAGGCATTGGTTCCCCTAAAAGAGGGAGAAGAGACCATTCCTAGTCCATTTTCCTTTAAATAAATTCCAGAGTTGAATTGAAGTAAATCGGTCAGTGAACGACCATTTCGTTTTAAAACGGAATCCTTTAAAACTTCGACCTGATGGTTCGAAAAATACAATAGGCGCACATCGGTCAAAATGACTTCATCAAGTACGGTTACGCTATCTTTTTGCGAAAAGGCGTCGAATGATAAAAGTACCGCAAGGGCAAATAAAAACCTGAAATTTCTCATACCAACAAAGACCTTTTACCCGAAGGTCTCAATTTTAGGGTTCTAAATTTTGGCAGGTATCCTGACTTGCTCTATGCTACTTTACCTTCCCATCCTATAAAGACAGTGGTTTTAAGAAAATAACATCCTTTTGGCTCCAGTATGAAATCTGGAGAGAGTTTACAGTTGCGGGAACAGCTCCGGATTCTCACCGGATTCCCATTTAATGCTGCTTTTCCAAAATGGAAAAATCAGCAACCGAAATTCTCGGCGAAAATAAACATTTTGTTTAATCTTTCATTGCAAAGATTAAATAATACTACTTTTGACCCTAAATTGCCATGCTTTGAAAAATCTGATTGTCTTTGGATGCTGCCTTTATTTTCTTGCCTGTAAAACGGAAAAGAAAAAAGAAGCCTTACCTATTTCAGTAACGGAAACATCTTCCATAGATTACGCCAGTGGCTTTGACATTCAAGCTTCAGGAGATTTAACTATCATTAGCGTTTCTTCACCTTGGCCCAATGCGAACGAGCCTTATAAATACGCTTTGATTCCTAAAGAAAAATTAGCGGTCATTACGTTAAATAAAGATGAGTTCGACGCTATCATTCCGGTACCTGTAGAAAGCATGGTGGTAACGTCTACCACTCATATACCTTCCTTGGAAAGTTTAGGGGTTTTGGATAAACTGACAGGTTTCCCTAGTACTGATTTTATTTCTTCAAGTAAAGCACGAAAACGTATTGATAGGAAGCAAATTAAAGAATTAGGAAACAATGAAGCCATCAACACTGAAATGGTGATTGAACTACAACCTGATGTGCTTATAGGTTTTGGTATCAACGACCAAAACAAGGCTTATAACACCATTCAAAAAGCGAATATTCCGGTAGTGTACAACGGGGAATGGACAGAAAAATCCCCGTTGGGAAAGGCGGAATGGATCAAGTTTTTTGCGCCTTTTTTCAGAATGGAAAAAAAAGCGGATTCCCTCTTTGAAGAAATAGAAACAAATTACCTAAAAGCCAAAGAACTTGTACAAACCTCCACCAAAAAACCCACGGTTTTAACTGGCGGACTCTACAAAGATGTTTGGCACGTTGCAGGCGGTGACAGTTGGATGGCTCAGTTCATCAAAGATGCCGGAGGTCAATATTTATGGGAAGACAATGCGGATTCCGGCGGTTTGTCCTTAAGTATCGAATCCGTTTTGGCAAAGGGCCAAAATGCCGATTTCTGGCTGAATCCCTCTATGCTTACCACTTACCAAGATGTACAATCTGCCAATGCACACTACACGCAATTTGACGCCTTTGCGAATAAAAAGATTTTCGCCAATACCCTTGCCACGGGGGAAACGGGCGGTTTGCTATTTTATGAATTGGCTCCCAACCGGCCAGATTTGGTATTGAAAGACCTCATTCATATTTTTCACCCAGAACTTTTACCCAATCACCAATTATTTTTCTTTAAACCTTTGAATTAATTGAGCACTCGAAGAACATACGGCCTTTCTTTTATAGTTCTGACCTTGTTCTTGATTGGCTGCTTCTTTCTTAATGTAAGCTTGGGGTCAGTACACATCCCCTTAAAAGCCACTTTTAGCTCATTCTTTGGCGGAACCATTTCCAACCCATCTTGGGAATACATCGTACTCAATTACCGTTTACCAAAGGCTCTCACCGCCATTATTTCGGGGGCAGCACTTTCTCTAAGCGGCCTGTTGATGCAAACGTTTTTTAGAAATCCGTTAGCAGGACCTTTTGTTTTAGGAATTAGCTCAGGGGCAAGCTTAGGAGCGGCTCTTCTGATTATGGGTAGTGCATTTTTGGGTGGTTTTTTCTCGACAGGACTCATGACCGATGTTTCCTTGGCAGTTGCAGCCAGCTTGGGAAGCTTTATGGTGCTAATGGCAGTGGTGGCGGTGGCCCATAAAGTGAAGGACACCATGGCTTTACTGATTATTGGTTTGATGTTCGGGAGCATTACCGGGGCTATCGTAAGCGTTTTGTCCTATTTTACACAGGCCGAAAAATTGCAGCAGTTCGTGTACTGGTCCTTCGGGTCCGTGGGCAACCTTTCATGGAACCAGGTGGGACTGTTATTTGTTATTTTCCTGATTGGAACGGTTTTATGTATTCTGTGCATTAAACCGCTCAACACCTTTCTGTTAGGCGAAAACTATGCACAAAGTCTGGGCATTCCTCTTAAAAAATCACGCTTCCTCATCATTTTAGCAACAGGCTTGCTCGCCGGAAGCGTCACTGCCTTGGCTGGCCCCATTGCCTTCGTAGGTTTGGCGGTACCGCATTTGGCCAGACAGTTATTCAAAACCACCGACCATAAGATTCTGTTACCGGCCGTGCTACTTTGCGGTGCTATTTTAATGCTACTTTGCGACACGGTGGCGCAGCTTCCCAATTCAGAAAACGTACTTCCCATCAATGCCATAACCAGCATTTTGGGTGCTCCTGTGGTAATATGGCTGCTTTTAAAAAAACGTAAAATGGTATTTTAATGATTGATTTAAATAAAATACATATCAATCTACATATCAAAAACTTATCTATTGGATATAAGAATAAAACCATTGTTGAAAATATTACGTTTTCAGGGAAAGAAAGGGACCTGATAGCCATCATAGGTGTCAATGGCGTGGGCAAATCTACCCTTCTTAAAACCTTGGCACAAATGCTTCCCAAACTTTCGGGAGCGGTTGGGGTGCAGCAAAAGGAATTGGAGCACTATCCACCCATAGAGTTGGCATCTCTTATCAGTGTTGTGCTTACGGATGGATTGGCTTCCAAGGACCTTTCTGTGCTGGAATTGATTGCCCTAGGAAGACAACCCTACACCAATTGGTTAGGAAGCTTGAAGCAAGAGGACAAAAAAATCGTTCAAGGAGCCATTCAAGATTTGGATTTAGTGGAAATTCAGCATAAAAAATGCTACGAGCTAAGTGACGGTCAGCTACAACGAGTACTCATCGCCAGGGCCCTGGCGCAGGATACGAACATTATCCTATTGGACGAGCCTACCTCCCATTTAGACCTTTACCATAAAGTTCAAATTCTAAAATTGCTGAAATCCATCGCAAAAAACAGGAACAAGACCATTGTCTACACCACCCACGAAATAGAAATGGCTATTCAACTATGTGATAAAATTCTGTTGCTGAACAAAAAAGAGAATCCTTTTGGGGAGCCCTATGAATTAATAGAACAAGGCGTTTTTGAAAGTTTGTTCCCCAAAGACACAGTCACATTTGATGCCACTAGCGGAACTTTTAAAATTAAAAAATAAAGTTTCAAAGCTTTTGATTAATTTGAGAGGAAAAATTAACAATCTGTAAGACATTCTTTGGGGAGAAATTCCTCAGAAAATTTTTGTTTAAAAGGATTAAACCACTTTACTTTATAAAGGACATTTGTCCGCAAATTTTGTGATTTACTGCTATTTTTAGCAACTTTTTGGCTCTCATTACTCTTATATCCACATAGAACAAAATCAGGAGATGTATAGTTAACGGAATACTGTACGGAGACTTCTACATCAAAAGATTCTACTCCGTCATCTATTCTTGTAAACTTTCTTAGCTCTCTTTTTTTGTACATTTCAATTTTCTTGCTTTTTAAAAGCACGATTTTTCCATATTTATATTCAGGAATTTTATACCCCTTTATCTCTTCTATCAAACTTTGATCATTTCTGTACGTTTCTCCTTCTTTACTTAATTTCTCAATCTTAAGCTTATCAAATGAAACCAGCAAAGAATGATATAGAATAACTTCAACGAATTCACTTTTGGCATCATCAAAATACTTACATTTATATTTAATTTTATCCGCAACTCTATTGCCCATTTCATCTCTAATCACTTTTTCAGCCCTCTCAAAAATTACTTCACAAATCAATAATATTGGAGGTACGAGCTTGCCATCACCTTTAATTCTAAAATCAAAAATTAATGGATGCGTTTTAAATACCACCAAATCCCCTAATGAAAAATGTTCTAAACTCTCCAATTGTAAAAATTTTCAATAAACATAATAATATTTATCTTTACAATGAAGTAGGAGGATGTTCAATTAAATAATTAAGAAAGGAGCGTTTGGTAGGACTATTGTATTGTTAATATAATTTTATTTAACAATCACCTAAACAAACCATTATGGGAAAATAAATAAGTGTTTAGGAATGGTGTATCCGCTGATGTATTCAGCAAATATATCGATATAAGTGCTGAATTCATCAGCAGCTCCGAAATTTCCAGAGCGTACTTACAAGATATGTTTATTAGACGAAACTTATGGGTGAACCTTACTGTCATTCGTAAAGAGTTTGAGTTTAACACGTACACTAAGACTTGCCACCAAGGCAAAGTCAACGTAAAAGATTCGCTGGCGTCGAGAATTCGGCTTACGGTCCACCCTATATTGGGGGTTATGCCCTTTCATAAAAATCAGCGTGCGACGCCTCTTACTTCATTTTATTATGACTAAAAAAAAAGATTGGTTCAAGGATAGGAAATATATACATTTCACTAATAGAACACCAGGAGGAGCGAAAAAAGGGATTGAAAAGTTTCTTTCTAAACCAAAAAATATTAGTAGACACAGCTTCTCTCCTCTTATCCAAAAAAGCTTATCCAATCGACGATACAAATTTTCTTTTGACTCCGGTGGTAATTATAGAAGATCACATAAATCATATGAAAAAGGTCAATATGTTTCAAATCGAAAGATTAGAACAATTCTTTATGCTACACATTTAGATTCTCAAATATATTCATATTACAGCCAGAAGGTATTATCACCTATGTATGAGGATTATTTAGCAAGAGACCCACATTTGTATGAAGCCGTTACAGCTTACAGAAGTATCAAGGAAGAAAGCTCAGATTTCGGAAAAAATAATGTTCATTTTGCAAGAGACGTCTTTAATGAAATAAAAAAGCGAAAAGAGTGTGTTGCTTTGGCAATGGACATAAAAAATTTCTTTCCTAGTCTTGACCATCACATCTTAAAGAGGACTTGGTCAAAAATTTTAAAATCAAAGTCATTACCAAAAGATCACTTTAATATTTATAAATCTATCACTCGATTCTCATACGTCAAACTAAATGATTTGAGAACCCTAGGACATAACTTTGATGAAAAGAAAATAAGTCTAAATAAAAGAAAAGGTCGTCATACCTTTTTTTACAACATAAAAGAATTAGTAAACTCTAACGTGATAATTCATAAAAACCAAAAAATTAACGAAAGTAAATCTCTAATTGGAATACCTCAGGGATTACCTATTAGCGCTTTATTAGCCAACATTTATATGTCTCCTTTCGACGAAAAAATCATCGCCAAATTGGTCAAGAAGTATAATGTATTTTATCGGAGATACTCAGACGATATAGTATTTATCTGCAATAAAAACCAAATCAAAAAGGTAGAAGAGTTTGTTGATGAGAAGATTTCAGAAGTTAGGCTTACTATTTCTGAAGAAAAAACTGAAAGAACATTTTTTAAGAGTATCAACAATGAGTTGATAAGTTACAAAAAGTGTAACCAAACTATAAAACTTAATGTTCCCTTTACTTACTTAGGGTTTGAATTTTATGGTAACCGCACCTTAATTAAGGCTTCAAACATATCTGCTTTTTACAGGGAAATGAAACAAAGTATTTCTCGTAAACACCGATTTTCTGAAAAGATCAAGGAAAAACATCTACTTGACAGTACTCCCATTTTCAAAACCAAAATTTATCGCTTATACTCTTATAGAGGTAGAAAAAGTAGAACTTTAAATAATCACTTAAAAACTAAAACCAATAATATAAAACCAAAGAAATTTCAAGGTAATTATTTCAAGTATTTGCATAAAGCCGCAAATGAGCTCGAAGCTCCTGAAATAAAAAGACAGCTTAGAAATCACTGGAAAATTCTTCAGCGTACTATGAAGAAGTATGATTTCAGCAATGTAAAAGATTAAGTTAGGTCAATTTTATTTGGTTAATTTTAGCCACAAGAAACAATTCCAAAATGAACGAATACCTTATTTATTTATTGGTGGGACTTGCCTGTCTAGCCATCGGCTATTTTTTAGGCAACTACATACAGCAATTGAAAACAAAATCTAACCAAAGCGCCTTGGAAGAACGTGAACAGCAATTGCATGCCAACCTATCTTCTTTGGAACAACGGTTGCGGCATGCCGAGGAGCATAAAATACATCTACAGGATGAAAAATCGCAATTGAGCAACCAAATCATTCGCTATCAGGCAGACCTCGAAAATCTCCAAGCCAAAAACAACGAACAAAAAGAGGAAGTAGAAAAACTTCAGGAAAAGTTCACCAAGGAGTTTGAAAACCTTGCCAATAAAATTTTAGAAGAAAAAAGTCTGAAATTTACGGAGCGTAATGAAAAGAATATTAAAGATATACTTACGCCACTTAATGAAAAAATTCAACTTTTTGAAAAGAAGGTAGAAGAGAGTCAAAAGGAAAATATCAGTATACATTCGGCCTTAAAAGAGCAGTTATTGAACCTGCAAACGCAGAACTTAAAAATAACCCAAGAGGCAGAAAATCTCACCAAAGCCCTAAAAGGAGATAGTAAAATGCAAGGAAATTGGGGCGAATTGGTACTAGAGCGCGTCTTGGAGAAATCAGGTTTGGAAAAAGACCGCGAATATTCCGTGCAGCAAAGCTTTACTAGAGAAGATGGCTCAAGGGTACTTCCCGATGTGATCATCAATCTTCCTGACGGCAAAAAAATGATTGTGGACTCAAAGGTATCCCTTACGGATTATGAGCGTTTTGTGAATGCGGAAGACGAGTTAAGGGACAAGTACCTAAAAGACCACATCAACTCCCTACGAAAGCACGTAGACCAATTGTCCGCTAAAAAGTATGAGGACCTCTACGAAATGGAAAGTCCGGATTTTGTATTGATGTTCGTACCTATAGAACCGGCTTTTGCTATCGCTATAAATAATGACAACACCCTTTACAACAAGGCCTTTGAAAAGAATATTGTCATCGTGACCCCTTCAACCCTTTTGGCCACTCTGCGTACCATTGACAGCATGTGGAACAATGAAAAACAACAGCGTAATGCTATTGAAATTGCGCGACAAGCAGGAGCGCTTTACGATAAATTTGAAGGATTCGTTACCGACCTCACCAAGGTGGGCAAAAAAATGGACGAGGCCAAATCTGAATACAAAGGCGCTATGAACAAGCTTTTTGAAGGGCGCGGCAATATTATCATCAGTATAGAAAAGTTGAAAAAAATGGGTGCCAAAGCGAAAAAAACACTTCCCGAGCCTATTATGAAAAGAGCCCAAGCGGACGATTTTGAAGATTTGGAAGCCGACACCTCCAATAGCGGCAGACTCAACCTTTAACAAGTATTCCTATGAAAAAACCATTGTTTATAACCCTGGGCATCATTGTAGCAGTTTTCGCCCTTATTTACGCCTTTATCTATTTTGTTCCCTATAGCGATGGTATCCGTTCCGGAGAACTCATAAAAATAAGTCACAAGGGAGTCATAATTAAAACTTGGGAAGGGCAGATTAGTCAAGGGATTTCCGGGGCACAGATTTTCTCATTTTCGGTTTTGGACAAGGACAAAGATGTGATTGAGAAATTACAGCAGTACCAAGGCCAGTACGTAAAACTTCATTACACAGAGCGTTTTGCCACATTTTTCTGGCTTGGCGATACCAAATATTTTATAACCGATGTTCAAAAGGAGCAATCCCCTCATTTTAGAAATTAATGGAAGAATTTAAAAGTTCCAAAGAATCAAGGGTTTCCATTACAGAGTTGATGCTTCCCTCCCATTCCAATTTTGGCGGAAAGGTACACGGTGGCCATATTCTCAACCTTATGGACCAAATTGCCTTTGCCTGTGCCTCTAAACACTCGCAGTGCTATTGTGTAACGGCATCGGTCAATCGGGTCGATTTTTTACATCCTGTAGAAGTAGGTGAATTGTTGACCCTTAAAGCATCCATCAATTATACAGGTAGAACTTCTATGGTTGTTGGTGTGCGGGTAGAATCTGAAAATATTACCAAGGGAACGAAAAGACATTGTAACTCTTCTTATTTCACCATGGTGGCGAAAGACGAAAACGGTAACAGCATTCCGGTGCCCGGATTGATTCTCGAAACCGAACAAGGAATAAGACGTTTTGCCCGAAGTAAAAAAAGAAAAGAAGAGGCGTTTATCAGGGATACCCAATTTGAAAGCTCCCATTTTAAAATGGCTGACCATGTGGATAGTTTATCCGGTGAAAACGTACAGGTCAATCTTAAATAAAAAACTCCCTATAATTTCTTACAGGGAGTTTTTTGTACCTTATTGATGCTGCTAAGATAAATTGGCCGCCGCATCCTCATCTAAAAACCAGTACAGTTTTTTGGATTTTGGGTTGACCAAAGAAGCGGGGTAATTTTCGTAATCCCCAGTTTTATTGATAATTTCACTCACCTTCGGGGCTTTTCCGGCACCGGTAACCAAAAAGGCGACTTCCTTTGCCCCATTAATGATTTTACCAGTGATGGACACTCTTTTTTGTCCCGAACCCGGATGTACGGCCACTTCACATGATTTTTCTGAATGCCACAAATGAATTTCATGCGGAAAAACAGAAGCTGTATGCCCATCATCACCCATCCCTAAAATAACCAAATCAAACTGTGGCATCCCATCAACTGCCGGCAGGTTTTCAGCTAAAATTTCTGAATACCTTAGTGCCTCTTTTTGTGGCTCATCTTCTCCTTTAATTCTATGAATGTTCTCATAAGGGATATCTATCTTGGCAAGTAAATGCTCTACGGTCATTTTAAAATTACTGTCCGCATCCGTAGGAGGAACACAACGCTCGTCTCCCCAATAAAAATGAATTTGCTTCCAGTTGATGCTCGAACCGAACTTTTCCGCGAGGACATCAAATACTATTTTAGGGGTACTACCCCCGGAAAGCGCCACATGAAACAACTCTCCACTCTTTACTTTGTCAGCAAAAAAGCTTGAAAATTGTTCGGCTACTTCCTGTTTGTCTTTATATATTTTTAATTCCATGCTACAATTTTTATTATCAATCTTCTTTCGCCTAGCAGATAACGCAAAAACCAGGGTCATCGGTCAGATTTGGCCCAGGATTTCTCCACTCACCAATTCCTTCAATCAATTCGTCTGCGTTCTCAGGTCCCCAAACACCGGCAGCATAACCATACATTCGCACATCTTTGCCATCTTCCCAATATTTTAGGATAGGATCTACAAACTCCCAAGCCGCTTCCACTTCGTCTGCCCTTGAATAAAGAGTGGCATCACCTTGCATAGCATCTAAAAGCAACCTCTCATAGGCGTCCATAACGTGGGTTTCTACCAAGTTGGAATAGTAAAAATCCAAATTTGCGCGCTCCACTTTAAATCCTTGACCCGGTACTTTTACACCAAACTTCACCAAGATACCCTCATCTGGCTGAATTCTAATAATCAACTTGTTATCCTTATCATGTACTCCAGAATCCTTAAAGATTTGATGATGGGGCGTTTTAAAATGAATGACCACCTCGGTTACTTTTGTAGGCATCCTTTTGGCGGTTCTCACATAAAAAGGGGTGTCTTTCCATCGCCAGTTATCCACAAAAAACTTAATGGCCGCATAGGTCTCCGTGGTGGAATTTTCATCAACACCATCCTCCTCTCGATAACCCTTTACTTCATTTCCATCTATAATCGATTTGGTATACTGAGCCCTTATAGTATTGTCATATAGGGTTTGATCGTCCTTCATGATTCGAAGTGATTTCAGGGCCTTCACCTTTTCATCCCTAATATCTTCGGGTGCATCGCTAATCGGTGGTTCCATAACAACCAATGAAACAATCTGTAACAAGTGGTTTTGAAACATATCTCTCAACGCTCCGGACTTATCATAGTAACCACCTCGCTTCTCCACTCCAACTTCCTCGGCATTAGTAATTTCTACATGGTGAATGTAATTTCTGTTCCAAAGTGGTTCAAAAATACTGTTGGCAAAACGCGTTACCAGTAGATTTTGAACCGTTTCTTTACCTAGATAGTGGTCAATTCTATAAATCTGGTGCTCCTTAAAAAACTGTTGTAACCCCTTATTAAGTTCAATGGCCGTATCCAAACTATAGCCGAAGGGTTTTTCCACTACTAGACGTTTCCAACCGTTATTCTGGGTGCTCATACCTGCATCTGCCAAGCGTTGGGCTATGGTTTCATAAAGCGTAGGGGGCGTGGAGAGGTAATAAATAATGTTCCCTGAGGTATTGTATTTATTTTTAAGGTCCTCTACCCTAGTGCGCAATCTGCTATAATCTGTATCATAACTGCCGCCCAAATCCTCATAAAAGAATTTATTGGCAAAATCTTTTATGTATGACTCGTCCTTATCCTTGATTTTTTCTTTTAGATATGAGCTTTCCAGAACCACTCTGTTCCTAAATTGAGTATCTGTCATATCACTTCTACTAGCACCCAGAACCACAAAATTGTCCGGTAGTTGCTCCGCCACGTATAGATTGAACAAAGCGGGTACTAGTTTTCTTGCTGTAAGGTCACCAGAGGCGCCAAATATCACAAGAATTTGATTTTCTGTTTTATTCATACCTGTTGAAAAAATTTAAGGCGTAAAAGTATTTAAAAGAATGAGCAATAGCAACGAGTTTACCCTAACTTAATCCGTTGTCTCATAATTTTCATTTAATTTTGGGATGGTTCTAACATAAGAATTAAAAACCCACTGAAATAACACAAATATTGAATATGGAGGATACATATGATTTTGGATTGGTTGGCCTAGGTGTCATGGGGCGCAACTTTATATTGAATGTCGCAGATAATGGTTTTACCGCTTTCGGACATGATTTGGATGCCGAAAAGGTAAAAGCCCTACAAGAAGAGGGTGGCGATCATGCCAAGGTAAATGCTTCAACCAGTATCAAAACATTTGTTAAGGCTTTAAAGCAGCCAAGGAAGATTATGTTGTTGGTACCGGCGGGTAAAATTGTTGATTCGGTAATTGAAAGTCTTTTGCCACATATAGATCGTGGAGACATAATTATAGATGGCGGTAACTCCTTTTTTACGGATACGGACAGACGTGAGGACTATTTACAGGCCAAAGCCATTAACTTCTTTGGGGCAGGCGTATCCGGAGGGGCAAAAGGAGCCAGATTGGGGCCCAGCATTATGCCAGGTGGGTCAAAATCTGCCTACACGCATATAAAACCAATTTTTGAGGCCGTTAGCGCTAAATATAAGGGCGAACCTTGTGTGGCTTATTTAGGCCCTAAATCTTCGGGAAATTATGTAAAAATGGTTCACAACGGCATTGAATACGGGTTGATGCAGTTGACCTCCGAAATTTATGACTTGTTAAAGAAGGTGGGAGATTTCTCGAACCAAGAATTGCATGAGGTCTATTCGAAATGGAACGAGGGTAGGTTACAATCATTTTTAGTGGAAATCACCTCAAAAATATTTATTCAGAAGGACGATTTAAACCTTAGTAAATTAGGATTGCTTGATCAGATATCGGACAAAGCCAAACAGAAAGGTACCGGTAAATGGACCAGCCAGAATGCCATGGATTTGGGCATACCGGTTCCATCGATAGATATTGCCGTTAGTATGCGTGAAATTTCTGCCCTAAAGGTGGAAAGAACAGCCGCCGATGCTCTTTATGATAAGCCCGAGGTTAAAAAAATAGATAAGGCCGAACTTGAGAAAATGGCCGAAGAGGCCCTTTATTTCTCGTTTATTATGACCTATGCCCAAGGTTTACACCAATTGGCAGATGCTTCAAAAGAATACGGTTATAATTTGGATATAGCTACCATAACCAAGATTTGGAGAGCTGGTTGTATCATCAGGGCCGGTTTATTGGCAGATATCACAGAAGCATTCCAAGCAGAACCTAATTTGCCCAACCTATTGGTTTCTCCCAATTTTGTAGAAAAAGTAAAAGGAACTTTAGCTTCCGCAAGAAAGCTAGTAGCCCATGCCGCACAGAATGGGATTCCTTTACCGGGACTTACCAATTCTTTGACCTATTTTGATGCGTATACCTCTGAAAGACTTCCTTTAAACCTTATTCAGGCACAGAGGGATTTCTTTGGCTCGCATACCTATGAAAGACTGGACAAAGAAGGTATTTTTCATACAGAGTGGGAATAAATAAAAGCGATTAACCCCTATTAGATGGGCACATTACGTAAAAATACGGTTTGGATAGTTATTTTATGCTTTTTAGGCTTCGCTTGTAAAAATCCCAATACGGGAAATTCCCCGGTCGAGATTTTAGACGAACATGCCATAGAAAGGGCAGTGAAAGACAATACCCCCAATAATGCCGTAAATGAGGTATATGTGCCTATTTATTCTGATATCTACAACCAGACGCGAGATAGTAGAACCTTGCTAACCGCTACTCTTAGCATAAGGAACACTAGTAGTAAGGATAGTCTCTTTATTAATAAGATCGATTACTTCAACACCCAAGGAGATTTGGTGCGAAGCTACTTGAACAACAGCATTTATTTGAAGCCTCTGGAAACCATTGATTATGTAATTGAAGAGCAAGATAAGGAAGGAGGATCAGGTGCTAATTTCATCATTCACTGGTACGGTAAAAGTAGCCTTAATCCTTTATTTCAAGCTGTAATGGTTGGCGGTTTGGGGTCACAGGCCTTTTCTTTTACTACGGAAGGCATTCCTGTATCCAAATGATTCTGCCATTTTACATAGATTGCAGTACATAGAATATTCTCCATCGTTTTCGTTGTTTATGCTACTTATTCTTATATTCGTTGGTTGAACTTAGGGTCTCCCCTTAACCTATACGGCCCTCACCAACTTATGACCGTTTTAAGGAAACCAATACTTTATATTTTATTCATATGGTCTACGGTTGCTATTGCCCAAACTGATACTTCTTGGCAGAAAGACACCCTGCAATCGTACGTTGACAAATCTAACATAGCGTATGACAATTACCAGTACAAAGACGCGATAAAATATGCCTCGCTCCTCATTGAAAAAGGCAAGGAGTATGAATTGGGATACTATGAATTTTTAGGATATGATATTTTAGGTGGTATTTATATTGAAACCGATGATAGTATCCAGGGAAAAATCTATTCGGAAAAGGCACTTTCCATAGCCAGAACATTAAAAGCCGATAGTTTAGTAGCATGGGGAGCCCTTAATCTGGGTATTTTATATTCAGAAAATGAGAATACCTATGATAAGGCAATCGAACATTTTGAAGAAAGTATCTCCATTAATAAAAAGTTAGAGGACCATAATGAGGTATACCTCACCTACATTAACCTTATTTGGACACTTTTGGATAATGACCAACCCAAGAAGGCATATGAGGTATTAAAAAAAGCAAGAACACTACCTAACATTGAAATAGACACATTAAACAAGGTCTATTTAGACATGCTACATGGCAGGTACCTGTTAACACAAAAAAACTTTAGTGCAGCACAGGCGAAACTGGAAAAAATAGCGGCCATTGCGGATAAAGAAAACAATACAGACCTTGCTTTGGAGGCCTATGAGTATTTAGCGGAACTGCATAGTGCCACCTATAATTATAAAGATGCCTTTACCAATTTGGATAAGTTTCACGAATACAAACAAAAAGCTTATACCCTTAAAAAACTAGAGGAATCAGAAAAGGCCCGAGTAAAATTTGAGTTGGAACAAGCGCAAGAAAACCTACAGTCCGCCTTAAAAGAGCAAGCCTATACCGAAGAATTGATATCAAAATCAAAATCCCTGACCACTACCCTGATCGCGCTTGTGGTATTTTTAATTTTATCGCTAATCGGAATTTATTTTTTCTTTAGAACTCGTAAACTATATATCAGCAACCTTCAGGCCAAAAACAAAGAACTGATTCAGGCCAGGGAAGATGCGGAGAAGTTGTCCAAAGTTAAAACCAAGTTTCTTTCTACGGTAAGCCATGAACTTCGTACGCCATTATATGGAGTTATCGGGATTTCTACCCTGTTAAAGGAGGATGAACGACTCAAGGATTTTACCGAGGATTTGGATGCCCTTAAATTTTCTGCCGATTATCTACTCGCTTTGATTAACGATGTGCTCTTATTAAGTAAAATGGATGCAGCAGGTGTGAAATTATCTAGAATTCCATACGAAATGGACACCCTGCTAAAGAACATTACCAAATCATTTGACAGCAGGTTAAAAGAAAACAACAATCAACTTCACTTGGAAATTGATTCGTCCTTACCCAATAATTTTATTGGCGACCCGGTACGGCTCTCGCAAGTACTGATCAACTTAATTGGTAATGCCATCAAATTTACTGAGAACGGAAACATCTGGTTAAAACTAAAGCCACTTGAAAAAGAGGAGGACAGCACCATAAAAATCCAATTTATGGTAGCTGACGATGGTCCCGGTATACCGCAAGACAAGCAAAAACTCATCTTTAAGGAATTTACCCAAATAGACAACAAAAATCATGGTTACAAGGGAACCGGCCTTGGACTTACCATCGTTAAACGAATTTTAAAGGCCTACAATAGTAGAATTGAACTTGAAAGTTCTCCAGGAAAGGGTGCGCAATTTAGCTTTGTAATCAATCTAACTCCTTACGATACCTCAAAAATAGAAGAAGATGTTAACGATTCCTTACGCCTGTCACCCGTAACCAATCAACTGGAAACAAAGCATATTTTAATTGTAGACGATAATAGAATCAATCAAAAAGTAACTCAAAAAACGCTAGAAAAACATCAAATAAAATCAAGTTTGGCAGATGACGGAAAAATGGCCATTGCCATGTGCAAGGAGACCAATTTTGATCTTATTCTTATGGACATTCACATGCCGGTCATGAACGGAATGGAGGCTACTAAAATCATTCGCGGTTTTAACAAAGAGGTACCCATTCTTGCCTTGACTGCAGTTGAGTTGGATGAAAACAAATCTGATATACTAAACTCCGGCATTGACGATATCATACACAAACCTTACAATCTGCCTGTGTTTATAAAAATGATTTCTAAATACTTGGAGAAAAAAGAACCCACTTCCCTACCATAAGATCATTTCAAGGTATTTTTAGTTTTACAGTAAAACGTATTCATGCCCTATCAAATTTATGTTGTAGAGCTCACCAAAAAAGTATTCTCGGAGAACAGAAAATTTCGAGAAGCCAATCCTCAATTCAATGGTGTATCGGAATGTTTGTATGTGGGTATGACTAGCAAAACCCCAAAAGAGCGCTTGGAACAACACAAAAACGGTTCACTAAGCAAGAAAGGGATTAAATTATCCGCTTTTTTGGTTGAAAAATATGGAACTATTTTACGACCTAGCCTTTACAATCATATAGCTCCACTAAAAACCAGAAAAGAAGCCTTAGAAATGGAACGCATACTAGCTTTGGAATTACGGCGAAAAAAATATGCAGTTTGGTTCAATTAAAAAAGGGAGCCATTGGCTCCCTTTAATTATAATTATACTTTTCTATTTAGAAAGATACATTTTTCGTCTTCCATATAAATCATAGAATTGATCATCCTTTAGGCTATCAATAAACAAGATACTTTCACCGGTACTTTTCATTTCCGGACCTAAATTCTTATTTACATTAGGAAACTTATTAAATGAAAAGACTGGCTGTTTAATTGCGAATCCTTCTAGCTGTGGATTGAATTTAAAGTCCTTGATTTTCTTCTCTCCCAACATCACCTTGGTCGCAAAGTTCACATACGGTTCTTTGTAAGCTTTTGCAATGAAGGGTACCGTTCTAGAAGCTCTGGGGTTGGCCTCAATAATGTATACTTTATCATCTTTAATCGCAAACTGAATATTAATCAGGCCTACCGTATTAAGGGCCAAGGCAATTTTTCTAGTGTGGTCCTTTATTTGCTGAAGAACAAATTCACCTAGATTGAACGGCGGTAAGGTAGCGTTAGAATCCCCGGAGTGGATCCCACATGGTTCAATATGCTCCATTATACCGATGATGTAAACATCTTCCCCATCACAAATGGCGTCTGCTTCCGCTTCAATGGCACCATCCAAATAATGGTCTAACAACAATTTGTTGTTAGGTATTTTTCTAAGTAGGTCCACTACATGCTCTTCCAACTCAGCTTTATTGATGACGATTTTCATTCCCTGACCACCTAATACGTAGGAAGGCCTCACTAATAAGGGGAATTTTAAATCATCTGCTAATTGAAGGGCTTCATCAGCTGTTTCCGCTACCCCAAATTGTGGGTAAGGAATATCGTTCGCTTTCAATAAATCTGAGAAACTACCTCTATCCTCTGCCAAATCCAAGGATTCAAAACTTGTTCCTACAATCTTAACGCCATACTTGGAAAGCTTTTCAGCAAGCTTTAAAGCCGTTTGACCACCTAACTGAACAATGACACCTTCTGGTTTTTCATGACGGATAATGTCATAGATATGCTCCCAGAATACCGGCTCAAAATAAAGTTTGTCCGCCGTATCAAAATCAGTGGAAACGGTTTCAGGATTACAATTGATCATAATGGTTTCATAACCACACTCAGCAGCAGCCAAAACACCATGTACACAACAGTAATCGAACTCAATTCCTTGACCAATACGGTTAGGTCCCGATCCAAGAACTACAATCTTCTTCTTATCGGTCACTACACTATCATTCTCAACAAAACGGGTACCGTCCGGTTTTTCAATTTCTTCCTCAAAGGTGGAATAGTAATAAGGTGTCATCGCCTTAAATTCAGCAGCACATGTGTCCACCAATTTATATACCCTATTGATATTCATTTCCTCTGTACGCTTCTTATGCACTTCGCTTTCGTAGCAATCCAACATATGCGCAATCTGCCTATCTGCAAAACCCTTTTGTTTTGCCTCCAACATCAACTCCTTAGTAAGCGTGGCAATAGTGTAGGTTGAAATTTCCTTTTCCAACAAATGTAATTCCTCGTATTGCTTTAAGAACCACATGTCAATTTTGGTAATCTCATGAATCCTGCTCAAAGGAATACCTAATTGTATGGCATCATATAACACAAATACGCGATCCCAGCTTGGTACGGTAAGTTTTTGAATGATCTGATCGTAGTTCTTATACCCTTTTCCATCAGCTCCCAGTCCATTTCGTTTAATTTCCAGGGATTGGGTGGCTTTGTGTAAGGCCTCCTGAAAAGAACGACCTATACCCATTACTTCCCCAACGGATTTCATTTGAAGTCCCAAAGTTCTATCAGAACCTTCGAACTTATCAAAATTCCATCTAGGTATTTTTACGATAACATAATCCAATGTTGGCTCGAACAGTGCCGATGTTGATTTTGTAATCTGGTTATCCAACTCGTTCAAGTGGTAACCAATGGCCAATTTAGAGGCTATTTTAGCGATTGGATATCCTGTTGCTTTAGATGCCAATGCCGAAGAACGTGAAACCCTAGGATTGATTTCAATGGCAATAATTTCTTCCTCATCATCTGGGCTCACGGCAAACTGAACGTTACAGCCACCCGCAAAATCACCAATGCTTCGCATCATATGGATAGCCATATCCCTCATTTTCTGGAAAGTTCTATCCGAAAGGGTCATTGCAGGCGCCACCGTAATGGAGTCTCCCGTGTGAATCCCCATTGGATCCATATTTTCAATGGTACAGATAATAACTACGTTATCATTTTTATCCCTTAGAAGTTCCAATTCATATTCTTTCCAGCCCATCATGGCCTTATCGATCATAACCTCATGAATCGGGGAAATTTCCAACCCTCTACTTAAAAGTTCATCAAAATCCTCTGGTCTATACACGATAGAGGCTCCAGCTCCACCTAAGGTATAAGAAGCTCTAATCACCAAGGGAAAACCAAATTCTTGAGCAATCTCCTTCCCTTTTAAAAATGAAGTTGCGGTTGCTTGAGGTGCCATACCCACCCCTATTTTCAACATAAGCTCACGGAACTTTTCGCGGTCTTCCGTGATGTTGATGGCATTAATATCTACCCCTATAATTTCTACATTAAAATCTTCCCAAATTCCTTTTTCATCAGCCTCAATACAAAGGTTTAAAGCCGTCTGCCCTCCCATGGTAGGTAAAACGGCGTCAATTTGGGGGTGTTCCTTAAGGATTTCAACTATCGATTTTGTATTTAACGGCTTAAGGTACACGTGATCTGCCATGGCAGGATCGGTCATAATAGTAGCAGGATTGCTATTGATAAGAATGGTTTCGATACCATCTTCTCGTAAACTTCTTAGAGCTTGTGAACCGGAATAGTCAAATTCGCAGGCCTGGCCAATGATGATTGGACCTGAGCCAATGATTAAAATCGATTTTAAGTCTTGTCTTTTGGGCATGTTTCGTGTTCTTTTTTACGCTTGGGAAATTAATTGTTCAAGATAAGGGTTTATCTCTCTATTGGTCAAAAAAAAGGTGCTACTTTAAAAAAGTAACACCTAATATTTAGTTTTGTAACTAATATCATTTATTTCTTGTGTCTCGGCTCAGAAGATACAGATAATTTCTTTCTACCTTTAGCTCTTCTCCTAGCTAAAACCTTTCTACCGTTTACAGAGGCCATTCGCTCCCTAAAACCGTGTTTGTTCCTTCTTTTACGCTTTGATGGCTGATATGTTCTTTTCTGTCCGGGCATTGTATTATCCTTTTCTTGTTTGCTTTGTTCGCGATTCCTCTCGCAAAAATCTGGGCGCAAATATACAAAGAGTTTTTTCTTTGGCAAATACAATTAAAAAAATATTTTCAGTATTTGGTTACCGCCCAGAAATAGGTTTTTATTACTTTTGCCAAAATCTGATTTTAGTAACAAAATCAACCTATGAGACACATTTTTAGCTCGTTGGCCGTCCTTTTTTTTACGACCGCTTGTTTTGGGCAAACTTCCTTAGCATATAACCTTAAGAAAGATGCCGTCTTTACCGTTAAACAAGAGGCACAACAAATCATAACACAAGAACTTGATGGGGCCACTCATGAGCTTACCAATAAGATTGATGGTGTTTTAGAGTTTAAGGTTTTGGCCGAAAGAGACAGTCTTTACGACATTGCGCTTACTTTTAAAGACTTGAACCTATTGATGACCTCGAGCATTCAAGGGGAATTAATGAACGTAAAGGCAAAGGAAGTGAACGAGGAAGACATGCAATCGCAGATTTTTAATAGTCTTTTGAACAAGCCCGTTAAAATGGTACTTGCCAAAAACGGGGATATTCTTGAAGTAAAGGGAGGCGATAAGTTAGTGGCACAAATGGCAGAGGCTTCCGGATTGGAAGACGAATTCTCCCTGAACATGATGAAAAAATCCTTGCAAAAGGAATTTGGCTCAGAAGCACTCTCCAATAGCTATAAGCAGATGACTTTTATCTATCCGAAACAAAAAGTAAAAGTTGGCGCCCATTGGAAAAATGAATATAGCGGTAAACTGCAGGCAAAGAATTTGTGGACCTTGGACCAAGTTACTAACAAAAACGCCAATATTTCAGGTAAAGCAGATGTTACCATGGATGTTCAAGAGCCCACAACTACTATGAAACTTAAAGGGTCACAAACCACTAAAATAACCACGGACATCACTTCAGGATTTATACAAAAAATGATTGTGGAAGGTCTTTCAAAAGGGGCATCTACCATGGCACAAATGGGAGACCAAGAAATACCTACCACGATAGAATCGCTCATAACCTATGAGCTTATAGACCCTCAACTAGAAACCAAATAATTATATAAATGTTCCATAAAAACATTAAACTAGTCATTGCAGGACTAATAATCGCTTACGCTGTTTATCAATTTATAGAAGGTAATATTGGTAATGGAATTTTCCTTTTATTACTATCGTCCATTTTTATATTTCTCTATTTTAGAAACGAAATTCTTCTTTTGGCTTTCTTTAAGATGAGAAAACAAGACTTGGAAGGAACTAAAAACTGGTTGGACAAAATTAAAAATCCAAAAGCCTCTTTAGTGACCAAACAGCAGGGGTACTATAATTACCTCCACGGAATAATTTATTCACAAAAAAACCTAACGCAGGCAGAGAAATATTTTAGAAAGGCCCTTAAGCTTGGTCTTAATATGGATTATGATGTGGCCATGGCAAAATTAAGCTTGGCTGGCATTGCCATGCAAAAAAGGCGTAAGCGAGAAGCCACCACTTTATTGAACGAAGCAAAAAAGTTGGATAAAAACAATATGCTAACGGAGCAGATTAAAATGATGCAACAACAGATGAAGCGTATTTAACCTGCTGTCTAGCCAATGTTAAAATACAGAATGCCCTTTAAAGGGCATTTTTTTTTTACAACAATGGTGCCCAAAGTCTACTAAAGGACTCCTTTAACTTACGAATAACACCGCGGTTACGCCACCTTTCCAAGTCCACTTCCTCACAATCTTCCAGATCTTTCAGGAATACATCAGCAAGCTTTGAATTAACGTGTTCGTTGTAAATGAGGGCATTAATTTCAAAATTGAGCGCAAAACTTCTATAATCCAAATTGGCTGTACCAACGGTGGACAACATAGAATCTACCACCATCGTTTTTGCATGAACGAACCCTTTACAATACCTAAAAATCTGAATTCCAGACTCCAAACACTGTTCAATATAGGAATCCGAAGCATACTGTGCAGCCCAAGAATCTGACTCATAAGGAACAATTACCTTTACGTCAACGCCACTTCTAGCAGCGGTGGTCAATGCTGTTAATATGGCACTATTGGGCATAAAATATGGTGTAGTAAGGTAAATTCTGGATTTGGCCGTATTTATGGCACAAAAAATAGCCTCCATGATATTGGCCCAATCGGTATCCGGCCCACTGGCAGCCATTTGTACCGCCACTGGTTCTTGCGTTTCCGGTTTAGTATTGGGAAACAAATCCCCTGCTATTTCCAACTCTTTCTTGGATGCAAAATTCCAACTTAACAGAAAAGAACTTTGCAAGGCCCCAACAGCACCTCCCTCTAATCTTAAATGCGTATCTCTCCAATAACGTTCATTGTCATAGGAGTTGTCATATTTTTGGTCCAAATTTATACCTCCCACATAACCAATGCTTCCATCGATAACGACTATTTTTCTATGGTCCCTATAATTCAACTTACTAGTAGAGTTACTGAACAAAACGGGCATGAAGGCATAATGTTCCACTTTGGAAGCCTTTAATTTTCGCTTCGCTTTTTTAGATAAATCGCTTCCCACATCATCATACATAAGTCTTACCGTAACACCTTCCTTAGCTTTTTTACAAAGAATATCAATAAGCTCCTCTCCCAACTCATCATCAAAAAGAACAAAGTACTCCATATGAATATGATTCTTTGCCTTATCTAAATCTTCCCGAAGTTTTTTAAACTTCTGCTCGCCATTGATTAAAATCTGTACATCGTTATCAAATGTAAGTACCGCCTTTTCGTTATTTCTGAGGAGCTTGTATATTTTAAATATTCCTTCACCAAAAGTCTCTTCAAAATCCTCACGTTCTTCCCTGTCCAGCTTAAAGTTTTTTCTCCACTCTTTTATACGCTTGTTATCGAGAATATATTTCTTCTCAAAGATTTTAGATTTCCTATAATCCTGGCCAAAAAAGTAATACACAATAAGGCCTAAAAAAGGAAGAACGGCCAGCGCAAATAGAAAAGAAAGCGTTTTAACGGGGTTTTTATTCTTAAGAAGGATGATAAAGCACAGGAAGATGACCAGAAGGTAGTTGACTCCCAAGAGTATCCACCACAGGTTATCTTTACCATAAGTTACAACTGCATCCATTCCTAAAATTACTGAAGTTCTCTAAAATGCAAAAAAGGACCCTCAAATGAGAGCCCTTTTAGCTTATAAATGAATGCAAACAATATTAAACTTATTTTGCACCCTTGTAATATCCTTTATATGGTATTTCTACCGTATACTTTTTACGGGAACTATTATTCAAGTGAGGTTCCCTAAGCCATGGATTATGGCGTTTTAATATTTTATAATTGATTTCATATTTCTGGGCAAAATCTGCAAAACTTAATACGGGCTCATCAACCTGCACCTTAAAAGTTGGCACAGCCTTATACATATCCTTCTCCTCAACTACAAAACCATATTTCTCCGGATGGCTCAAAATCTCTTTGATAGCCATGATTCTAAAAACGTATCTACCGGTCTCTTGCCCCAAAAGCAAATCATAGTAGTCCTCTACCTGCTGTATACCTAGATACTTGCTAATAGCGCCAGCCCCAGCATTATAGGAAGCCGCCGTTAACGTCCAGCTACCATATTTTTTATAATGCCTGTTTAAATACTCACAAGCTACCTCAGTTGCCTTTTCTAAATGGTATCTTTCATCCACGTTAGAATTGACCTCTAATCCATATTCCCTACCCGTAGCTTTCATAATCTGCCAAAAACCGGTGGCTCCTGCATGGGAAACAACGTTTTGAAGACCGCTTTCGGCAACTGCCAGATACTTAAAATCATCAGGTATGCCATTTTTGGCCAAAATAGGTTCAATTATGGGAAAGTATTTATGGGCTCTTTTTATTAGTAACAAAGCATTGGATTGCCAATAGGTGTTTACTAAAAATTCACGATCAATTCGTTCCATAATTTCCGGGTCATCTTGAGGGACTACCTCACCGGCAAAGTTCAAATCTTCGGGAATATCAATAGCAGATATCCTATAGGAATCAGCTACATTCTTATCCACATCGTTTTCGACCACATCTTGGCCCGCATCCCTTTGAGGCTCTACATTGCTTTGTACTGCAAAAATTAATGTGCTAACCACAAAAAATACCCCTAGCAGCATCAAAGCGTTCTTTAATATCTTCATTTTTCTAATTGATTGTTTATCAAAGTTACTACTTACAACTCTTTTATTGCAAAATAATTGTAGGCAAGTTCTCATTAAACCACTTGGCCCTATGAATAATCATGGTATGGGTCCCATTTTTGACCTTTATGCAGTTTTTAATGTTCTTGATGGGAAACACCGGATCTTTCTCTCCATGGATATGCACCATTTCAGCTGGAAAATCCTTTGCCCGCCAATGAACGATTTTATCCAATGACCAATCTATATAATATTTATCGCGAACGGATAAATATTCTTCATATAATTTCAACCGTTCAGTTACCTTCTCCCCAAAGGCATATTTGGCCATTAATTCCACATTGTTCACTAATCCCGTAGGCAATATTTTATGGGCTCCGGTATATTTTGCCCACCTCATTCTTCTGGGAAGTTCCCGTGCCGATTTAACGCTAGAAACTACCACCACCATTTTCACCGGTTGAAATCTTGCCATTTCCTGTACCAACATGCCACCAAATGACACTCCCAACAAAACTGGGTTTTGATGAATTATTTGTTCGTTCATCTTTTTAGCATATGCCTCTAATGACATATTTTTTTCTGGTACGAACCACTCCAAAAGATGAAGTTTGAACTTTTCCGATGGCAATGAAATATTCTTAAAAATAGATGGATTGGCTGCCATACCCGGCATGCAGTAAATATGTGTTATTTCATCTATCATTTGCTTTAATCAACGAATTATTAGGATTTTAACATATATTTCACTACTTTTGTCACTGTCTTTGGGGTAACTCAAACGTTTACGTAACAAAAGCAAATGTAAATAAAATTACGATGGTTCATATCGTGATTTTTTTATCTACTGCAACTACAAAAATCAAACTATATGAATGAAGTAGAAATTAACGACAATAGTTTCCTGCGCCAGTTCGAAACTAAAGTCAATGGTCAATTGGCCAAAATTGAATACTCTTCTCAAGAAAGAAAAGTGTTCTTGACAAAATTGGTAATCCCTGAAGAAATTACCGAAGACGGTTTTAAGGAAGATTTTATTAAGTCCGTTCTTAACCACATTCAGGAGCAAAACCTAAGAGTTGTTCCTACTAGCCCACAAATTGCAGGATTTTTGAGAAAAAACAGACAGTACAAAGAAATGTTGCCGGTAGGCATTAGAATCTAACAGGCTAGAACCTTATTAAAAAAACCCGCTAAAAGCGGGTTTTTTTATGTTCTTAATCTCAATTTCTTTTAGGCGAATAGTGCTTCCCTAATAAAATTAAACCTCACTAGACCACTTTCATCAATCTCAGTAAGCTCTACCTCGTGAAGGGTATTGACCAATTCCGGGTTCCAAGGGGCCATAACCTTCACATAGTTTTCCGTGAAGCCATGAATATAACCTTCCTTATTTTCACCTTCAAAAAGTACGGTTCTTTTTGTACCTATCTGACTTTCGTAAAAAGCCCTGCGTTTTTTAGCAGAAAGACCTCGTAACATCTTACTTCTCTTTTGTCTTACTTTTTTAGGCACAGCACCTTCCATAATGGCTGCCGGGGTATTTTCTCTTTCTGAATACGTAAAAACATGGAGGTAAGAAATATCCAGATCATTGAGAAAATGGTACGTCTCCAAAAAATCCTCTTCCGTTTCCCCTGGAAAACCAACAATAACATCTACCCCAATACAGGCATGCGGCATGGTCTCCTTTATCCTTTCTACGCGATCTACATAAAGGCCACTTAGATATCTACGACGCATTTTCTTTAAAATGTCATCACTACCACTTTGCAACGGGATATGAAAATGGGGAACAAAAGAATCACTATTGGAAACAAAATCGATTGTTTCGTTTTTTAACAGGTTTGGTTCTATGCTTGAAATTCGCAATCTATGGATTCCCTCCACTTGATCAAGGGCCTGTACCAATTCTAAAAAGGTATGTTCATGCTTTTTGTTTCCAAATTCTCCCTTTCCGTAATCTCCTATATTGACTCCGGTAAGCACGATTTCCTTGATACCTTTTTCCGAAATCTCAGAAGCGTTTTTTAGAACATTGGATAAGGTATCACTTCTTGAGATACCTCTTGCCAAAGGAATGGTACAATAAGTGCATTTGTAATCACAACCATCCTGTACCTTTAGAAAAGCCCTGGTACGATCCCCAATGGCATAACTTCCTACATAGAAATCCGCATCTTCAATTTCACAGGAATGGACCTCTCCAAAATCATTCTTGGACAAATCATTGATATAGTCGGTAATCTTGAACTTTTCAGTAGCGCCCAAAACTAGGTCCACCCCATCTACGGCAGCAAGTTCTTCGGGCTTTAATTGGGCGTAGCACCCAATGGCAGCAACAAAAGCTTCGGGATTTACTTTTTGAGCCTGTTTTACAATCGTTTTGAAGCGTTTATCCGCATTTTCCGTAACGGAACAAGTGTTGATAACGTACATGTCCGCTTTTTCCGAAAAATCGACACGATCAAACCCTTCCTCTGTAAAACCCCTTGCGATTGTGGAGGTTTCAGAGAAGTTCAACTTACAGCCCAATGTATAAAAAGCTACTTTTTTCTTCATAGGTCCAATTTCCTAAAAAGGGCTGCAAATATAATCAGAATAAATGTTTAACCCCAAACATCGGGTACCATATAGACCAAAACATAGAAACCTCGGTTATTTCGAAGTACGTTTAAATCAATAATTTCTCCACTTTTTAGTAAGTTCAAAAACGTGCTCCAATATATTGGCATCCTCAACGGTAAATTCAACATTTCTCCTAGCCATCATGACTTTGGCGGCTTCAAAGGCCTTCTTTGTACTGTATGTAGTAAAACCAGAGGCTCCGCCCCAACTAAAACTAGGAACAAAATTACGAGGAAACCCGGGTACGTAAATATTACAGTTTACCCCAATGACCGTTCCTGTATTAAACATGGTATTAATGGCGGTTTTACTATGGTCTCCCATCATTAAGCCACAAAATTGCAAACCTGTTTGCTCAAACCTTTCGGAGGCATAATTCCATAACCGGACTTTAGCATAATTATTCTTTAAATTGGAATTGTTACTGTCCGCCCCAATATTGCACCACTCGCCTAGAACTGCATTTCCTAAATAACCTTCATGCCCTTTACTGGAATACCCAAAAATGACCGAATTACTTATTTCCCCACACACCTTTCCGTAGGGGCCCACCGTGGTAGCCCCATAAATTTTTGCGCCCATTTTAACAACGGCATTGTTTCCAAGGGCAAAAGCACCACGTATAAGGTTTCCTTCCCAGATTTGGGAATCTTTCCCTAAATAGATAGGACCGTCAGTGGCATTAAGAATGCTATGTTCAACTTGGGCACCTTCCTCCGCAAATATTCGTTCTGGATGTATTAGAACGTTTGTAGTACTTATAGGAGCACTTTCCCTATCCTCGGTCAACAGGTCAAAATCTTCCTGGATTGCTTCGGCGTTTTTAGAAAAAATATCCCACGTATTAATAACTCGTAAGGAATCGCCTTCATATTCTATTGCCTTATAAGATGCTAAATCAACATCATCCTGCGTATCCTTTGTAAAAAATGCAATGACCTCCTCACCTTGAAAAATGGCCTCTCCTTCTTTTAAACCTTTGACCAATTCTACCAATTCTCCATTGGGCAAAAAAGAAGAGTTGATCAAAATATTTTCCTCCATTTCAACCATTGGATACTTTTCCGAGAGATAATCTTCCGTAATGGTAGTAGTGGTATAACCCAAATACTTTTCCCACTTTTCCCGTATGGTAAGAATACCGATTCTAATATCGGCAACCGGTCTTGTAAAGGTAAAGGGAAGCAGATTATCCCTTACTGTACCATCAAAAAGTATGTAGTTCATTCGTTTTATTTTCGATAAAATTAAGTAATCTAATCACGATGAACTTTTTAAATTATTGTTATCTGTACAAAAATTATTAAGCTATCCTGATTTAAATTAGGGCATATGTAATATAGAAAACAAAAACGCCCCCAATAATGGAGGCGTTCTGTTTATCTAGGAAAGCAAGCTTATTTCTTTTCAGCAGCTGGCTTTTTCTTAAATTTCTCGTATTTGCTTTTGAACTTATCAATACGTCCTGCAGTATCCAAGAATTTGGCCTTACCAGTGTAGAACGGATGAGAAGTTCTGGAAATTTCTAATTTTACCAAAGGATATTCAACACCATCAACTTCAATGGTCTCTTTGGTATTAGCTGTAGATTTGGTTAGGAACACGTCATCGTTTGACATGTCTTTAAAGGCTACCAACCTATAATTTTCTGGGTGTATGTCTTTTTTCATCTTATTAAAATTTTACGCACCCATTCCGACAGGCACTCATTTTAAGGCTGCAAATTTAGACATTTTTGAATAACCAACAATTTATTTCCAAAAAAAGAAATAAAAAAGTCTATCTTTAAATGTAACAAAAATCTAAACTCCCCTACAAACGGAAAACAACCTAAATAAAAAGTAAAATGGAAGAAAATCTACCCAAGCCAGCTAAATTCTCCCTAAATTATGGATTGATCACTGGAGGAATAGGAATTATTTTTGGCATCATGTTATACACTATGGACATGCACTATGAGAGAGGCATGGCCGTTCAAGGAACCCAAATAGCCATACTTGCTGCCGGTGTCATCCTAGCCATTGTTCAATTCAAGAAAGCGAACCTAACTTTTTTAACGTTATCCGAAGCCCTAAAAATTGGCGCTGGTGTTGCTTTAATTTCCGGAATTTTGGGTATTATCTACTTTTTTGTTTTTTCAAACTATGTTGAGCCAGATTTTATGGACAATATGTATGAGATTGGTAAACAACAAGCCTTGGCAGACAATCCTAAACTTACCCCAGAGCAGATAGACCAAGGCATAGAAATGCAGAAGAAGTTTGCATGGATATCCTACCCGATCATTATCATTTTCAATGTCATCATTGGTTTGGTCATAGGTTTAATTACGGGTCTAATTCTTAAAAAACAAAAGCCTGCGTATTAACTGCAAAGTTGTACTTTTGGGCAGACCTATAGAATAATTGCATGGATCTGTCCATAATCATACCTCTCCTTAACGAGGAAGAATCACTTATTGAACTTTATGACTGGATTGCAAAAGTGATGCGATCTAACGGGTATTCCTATGAAATAATTTTTATTGATGATGGGAGTACGGATAGTTCTTGGGCTAAAATAGCTGAAATTTCTTTACAAGATTCACAAGTTAAAGGTATTAGATTTGTAAAGAATTTTGGCAAATCGCAAGCCTTGCACGCCGGTTTTAAAGCGGCCAAGGGCAGGGTCGTTATCACCATGGATGCCGATCTACAGGACAATCCGGAAGAAATACCTGAGTTGTACCGCCTCATAAACGAAGAAAATTACGATTTGGTTTCAGGGTGGAAAAAGAAAAGATTTGATTCCGTTTTATCTAAAAATTTACCTTCCAAACTATTCAATTGGGCGGCCAGACAAACCTCTGGTGTGCAACTCAATGATTTCAATTGTGGATTGAAGGCCTTTGATCAACGAGTAATTAAAAGCATTGAAGTTTCGGGAGAAATGCACAGGTATATTCCAGTATTGGCCAAAAATGCAGGCTTCAGTAAAATTGGGGAAAAAATAGTGCAGCACCAGGCTAGAAAATATGGAAAGACCAAGTTTGGTATGGAGCGATTTATTAATGGATTTTTAGATTTACTTACCATTTGGTTCGTATCCAAATTTGGAAAGCAACCCATGCACCTATTTGGTGCCCTAGGTGTACTTATGTTCATTGTTGGGTTTGGCTTTGCTCTCTATTTGGGTATCGATAAGCTTTTTATAAATCCCACGGGAAGATTGATAACAGACCGTCCACAATTTTTCATTTCCTTGACCGCCATGATTTTAGGAACACAATTATTTTTAGCAGGTTTTTTGGGTGAAATGTTAATCCGTTCCAAGAAATACGAGAGCCGGTATAATGTTTCCGAAGAAATTAACTTTCAGCCCAAGGAAAATCAATATTCTTCTTAAATTTAGATACTAAAAATCACGAACTATATACTATGGATGCCATTTTAAACACTGCCAAAAGTTGGCTTACAGACTTCTTTGACCCTGAAGTAAAACAGGAAATTCAAGATCTTATTGCAAACGATACCGAAGAGCTAAAAGACCGTTTCTATAAAAATATGGAGTTTGGAACTGGTGGTATGCGCGGTATAATGGGCGTTGGCACCAATAGAATCAATAAATATACCTTAGGCAAAAGTACACAAGGGCTAAGCAATTACCTTAAGAAAGTGTATGAGGGAGAAGATATTAAAGTGGTAATCGCTTTTGATTGCCGTAATAATAGTGACACCTTGGCAAGAACTGTTGCAGAGGTGTTATCTGCCAACGGTATTAATGTGTACCTATTCTCAAGTTTAAGAACCACCCCAGAATTATCTTTTGCCGTGAGACACCTTGGTTGCCATGCGGGAATAGTGTTGACGGCATCCCACAATCCACCGGAATATAACGGCTATAAAGTGTATTGGACTGATGGAGGGCAAATTGTACCCCCACAGGATGGCGAAATAATTTCTGAAATCAATGCGTTGGCCTATGAAGATATCAACTTCAACGCCAACGATTCCTTGATTCAATTAATAGATAAAGAGGTAGACGAAGCTTTTTTTGAAGCCTCGGTAAAAAACGGAAATTTCAATGCCCCAGGAAAAGATGAATTTAAAATCGTTTTCACATCGCTACACGGAACATCTATTACCGCTATACCGGAAGTTTTAAAACGTGCCGGTTATAAAAATGTAACTATTATTGAAGAACAAGCGGAACCCAATGGTAATTTTCCAACGGTGAAATCTCCTAACCCTGAAGAGTCGGAAGCATTATCCATGGCCATTAAAAAAGCCGAAGAGATTGGTGCGGATATGGTTGTAGGTACCGACCCTGATAGTGACCGTTTAGGAATTGCCGTAAGAAATTTGGACGGAGAAATGGAAATTGTGAATGGCAACCAAGCCATGATACTGATGACCAAATTTCTTTTGGAACAACAAAAAAACAAAGGATTTAAGGGTAATGAATTTGTAGCGACTACGATTGTTTCAACCCCTATGATGGAAGCCATGGCAAAGGCCTATGGTGTAGAATTTAAAACGGCCCTGACCGGATTTAAATGGATCGGTAAAATGATCAAGGATTTTCCACAATCACATTTTATTGGAGGTGGAGAGGAAAGTTTTGGTTATATGGTAGGCGATTTTGTCAGGGATAAAGATGCCGTTACCTCTACCCTATTGGCCTGTGAAATAGCCTCCCAAGCTAAGGCAAATGGTAGTTCATTCTATAAAGACCTTATTCAATGCTATGTTGATTACGGTTTTTACAAAGAAAAGTTGATATCCATCACCAAAAAAGGTATGAGCGGTGCCGAGGAAATTAAGCAGATGTTGAAGGACTTTAAAGAAAATCCCGTTTCCAGCGTGGCAGGTTCCAAGGTAAAATGGATCGAGGATTATAATACCAGTATTGCCAAAAATGTGCTTACGGGAGAGGAAAAATCCATAGACATTCCAAAATCAAATGTGCTTATTTATGAAACGGAAGATGGTACCCGAATCGCTGCCAGACCTAGTGGAACGGAACCTAAAGTGAAATTTTACATTAGCACGAATGCAAAATTGGTCCAAGCGGCCAATTTTAAAAGGGTTTCCGCTACTCTGGATGATAAAATCAATACCATATTGGGAGAATTGAACCTCGGTTGATGGAGTATTTTAAAAAAATCCTTCGGTTTGCAAAACCTTACAGCAAATACGGGTATTTAAACATTTTTTTCAACATCCTATATGCCTTGTTTAGTGCACTTTCTTTTGCTGCACTGATTCCAATGCTAGACGTGTTGTTCAAGCCTGAAAATAGAGTCACTGTAGAGCCCGTTTATACGGGCTTCAGTGATATTAAGGACTATCTACAAGCCTATATCAACTTTAGGGTCACGGAGTATTCCGGTGATGATGAAATGAAAGGTTTGATATTGGTAATTGGACTGGTTTTGGTGCTTTTTTTACTAAAGAATTTCTTTAACTATTTGGCAATGTACTTTATAACCTTTCTTAGGAATGGGGTTTTAAAGGACATTAGGAACAAAATGTACAGTAAGATAGTTGAACTTCCTATTTCATTTTATTCTGAAAAACGTAAAGGTGATGTGATTGCCAGGATAACTTCGGATGTTCTGGAGATTCAGCATTCATTTTTGTCCATTTTGGAACTCATAGTGAGAGAACCCTTGACCATCCTTTTCACCATATTAATTATGTTTGGTATAAGTACCAAACTCACCCTTTTCGTTTTCATTTTCATACCTATTGCCGGGGCTATAATTTCCAGAATTGGAAAATCTTTAAAAAAGAAATCGGATAGGGTCCAAAGGGAGCAAGGTGAATTCCTATCCATTGTGGAAGAAACCCTAGGAGGTCTCAGAGTAATCAAAGCCTTTAATTCAGAATCCTACTTTTACCGTCTTTTTGATAAATCTACCACGCGCTTTTTTAGATTTTCAAATACGTTATTGAACCGTCAAAATTTGGCCTCCCCAACCGGTGAATTTTTGGGAATATTGGTAATAGGGGTCTTATTGTGGTTCGGGGGAAAAATGGTGTTGGTAGAAAAAACACTGGATCCTTCGTCCTTTATTGCCTATATGGGTTTGGCGTACAATATTCTCACTCCTGCAAAGGCTATCAGCAAGGCTTCCTATGGTGTTAAAAAAGGAAACGCCGCTGCAGAAAGGGTATTGGAGATTCTGGAAACAGAAAACCCCATTTCAGATCGACCCAACGCAATTGAGAAAAGTTCATTTGAGAAGGGCCTACATCTTAAAAATGTTTCCTTTAAATACGAGGATGAATTCGTTCTTAAGAATTTTAACCTTACCATTCCCAAGGGGCATACGATAGCCTTGGTAGGTCAATCGGGCAGTGGAAAAAGTACCATTGCCAATTTGGTAACCCGTTTTTACGACGTAAATGAAGGGGAGATTTCTCTGGATGATCAAAATATCAAAGACATTACCAAAAAGTCCTTGCGCTCATTACTTGGCCTTGTCACACAAGATTCTATTCTATTTAATGATACCGTAGCCAAAAATATCTCCTTAGGAAAGGAAAATGCCTCTGAGGCCGAAATTATGGAAGCGGCAAAAATTGCCAATGCCCATGATTTCATTATGGAACTTCCAAACGGGTATAATACCAACATTGGGGATAGTGGCAATAAATTGAGCGGTGGGCAAAAGCAACGCCTTTCCATAGCCCGTGCCGTTCTTAAAAACCCACCGATTATGATTCTGGACGAGGCTACATCGGCCCTTGATACAGAAAGTGAGCGATTGGTACAGGACGCGTTGGAAAAAATGATGCAGAACAGAACATCCATTGTAATAGCCCATCGTTTGTCAACGATTCAAAATGCCAATACCATTGTAGTGCTTCAAAAGGGTGAAATTGTGGAACAGGGCACGCATCAGCAGCTCATGGAAAAAGAAGGGGTCTACAAAAAACTGGTGGCCATGCAGTCATTGGGTTAGAATAAAATTCGACCCGCCCATTAAACCTTTGCTTTTAAAAAAAGTCCAACCTATATAATTAAGCCTTTTAATTTGGTTACGGAAGAAACCTTAGTGCATCAATTACAACAAAAAGAAAGCCTATCAGAAGCTTTTGAGGTCTTGGTAAATACCTATAAGACCCAATTGTATTGGCATATTAGGCAAATTGTAATGAATCATGATGATGCGGATGATGTGCTACAGAATACTTTTATAAAGGTGTATAGGAATATTGACGGATTTAAGGGCGAAAGCAAACTTTATTCTTGGATGTACAGGATAGCTACCAATGAGGCCTTGTCATTCTTAAAAAAGAAAGCCCGCCGCGGCGGTTTAACGGATGGGGAGCTTCAGGAGCAAATCGTCCAAAATTTAGAGGCGGACGTATATTTTGAAGGAGACGAAATACAGTTAAAATTACAACAAGCCTTGGCCACTTTGCCCGAAAAGCAAAAATTGGTTTTCAATATGAAATATTTTCAGGAAATGAAATACGAGGAAATTTCTGAAATTCTAGAAACTTCTGTAGGAGGCCTCAAGGCAAGCTATCATTTAGCGGTTAAAAAAATTGAAGCTTTTTTAAAAACCGATTAAACCTTTTAAGGTTTTGAATGTCAAATAAAAGCAATGGACCAGAACTCAAAAAATAATCCTTTTAAAACGCCCGAAAACTATTTTGGGAGTTTTGAAGACCGCCTTAAAGAAAAAATTTCAGAAGGCCAGCCTAACTTTCCCGTGGAGGAGGGTTTTGGTGTACCCAAGGGTTATTTTAATGACATTCATTCGCGGGTCATAGAGAAGATGGAAGTTTCTGATCCTAAAGTCGTTAAGCTTCCTCTTTTTAAAAACTACTATTATTTGGGAGCTTCCATTGCCGCCGTTCTAATTGTTGCCTTGGCCATCAACTTAGGTCTGAACAAGAAGCAACCTACTTTTGATGATTTGGCGCACTCTGAAATAGAAGCCTATTTTCAAAACAATGATATTGGCATTACCAGTTATGAACTGGCCGAAGTAATACCCGTAGACCAATTGGAAGTTTATGATATTGTTGAAGATCAATGGGGCGATGAACAAATGGTAGATTACCTCAATGAAAATATTGAGGATTTTGAATCACTTAATCTCGAATATGATGAATAAAAGTATAATCAAAGTTCTATTTACTGCTTTTATCTTAGTCAGTAGCCTCACTTTTGGTCAATCTAAAAAGGACAAGATCAAATCTTTAAAAGTGGCTTTTATGACAGAAAGACTTGACCTTAGCAGTAAGGAGGCACAAGAATTTTGGCCCTTGTACAATAAATATGAGGAAGACCGAAATGACTTAAGAAGAAAGCAACACGAAGAAATTAGAACGAAAATTAGGAACGTAAACGACATTTCCGAAAAGGAAGCCAAAGAATTGCTGGATCGGTATTTGAAGTATGAACAAGATGAAGAAAAAGTAGAAAAGCAATTTTTGGAATCGGTTAGCAAAGTAATATCTGCCCGTAAAACAATGCTTTTGTTACGCTCAGAAGAAGAGTTTAAAAAAGAACTGATAAAAAGGTACCACGAGCGCAGAGGCAATAGATAGCGAGAAAAAAATTTCGATAAACAACACGTAAAAAGAGGCTTTAAGCCTCTTTTTTCATTAAACCACTAGCCTATTTCAAAGTCTTATTTATAGAAACCTTTAAAATTAGAGACTATGAGAAATCTTAAATTTTTACTACTGTTGGCATTGATTTTAACTATGAGTAATCAATCTTTTGCTAATTCAACCGCCACAAGCGTTGAAAATGTAATTACTAGGGTAAGCCCTAGAAGTACTACTAATATAATTGTATTCAAAGGGAAAAAATATCAATTTAAAAATGGAAATTGGTATGTAACCAGAGGAAGAAAGTTGGTGGTGGTTCGGCCACCAATAGGAATAAAGGTAAGAACATTACCCAGAACACATAGAGTTGTTTTGGTAAAAGGAAAAAAACGCTATCTATCCAATGGTATCTACTACAAGAAAAGAGGAAGAAACTTTGTAGTTGTCAAAATCTAATAAGACAGGTTATAGATTCTGGGACAAGTAGTACGCTGCTTGTCCCTTTTATTTGAAAACCAATTTGGCTATTCTATTTTTTCCTGCCGCATAGGCCACAGAATCATTTAAAAACCGTAGGGTATACAACTCTTCATTGGAGAGTTTTTTCCAATGCTTCCCTTGATCGGATGTATAGCTGATACCGGTAAAACCAAGAGCCACCATCTCCTTACCGTCAGAATTAGGTACAAATTGCACACAGCTTTTGTACGGCGGCTCCTCTCCATTAGCCATTGATTCCCAAGTTGTACCTCCATCAAACGTAATGGCCTTATTTGCCTGGTCACCTTCAGGTTTGGTGTAATCTCCCCCAAAGGCAATGCCCAGTTTTTCATTGTAAAAGTCCATGCTGTAAATTCCCTGAGTTGGCTCCTCAGCGGCTATCGGAGTAGTTTGAATGTTCCAAGTTTTACCCTTATCCGGAGAAAAATAAATTCTTCCTGCCGTTGTAGCAACCCAGGTAGTATTTCCCCAAATAGCAATATTTGTATTACTGGCCGCAAAGGCTCCTTCCCCCTCTATTGCCTTTGGTAGCAAATCACAATTCAATTTCTTCCAAGTTTCTCCGCCATCCCTAGTAATGATTATACTTAAACAGCCATCCATACTATCGCCTATGGCAATACCTTCCAAATCGTTCCAAAACTGCATGGCATCATAAAATACCGACGCTCCCTCTTCCTTGTACATCAATTCCATCTTTCCCTTGTTACCCGTTTTGTACAACAAAGCCGGATTGGAAACGGAAAGCATAAAAAAATCGGTAGTTGTATGGGCTATTGCCCTAAACTCAGGCAAAAGGCTATCTTCCTGCATCACATTGGTCCTCACGTTGCCATTTCGTAAATCCACAGTTCCAAAAACACCTTTGTTTGCTGCAAAAGCCAAACTGTTTCCCATAATTTCTATGGCCCTCACACTTATAGAGTCTTGATATAGATTAGAAACCGTGACGGATGAAAACGGAGTTCTCTCTTCCTTTTGAGAACAGGAAACCAAACATAAAAGCAGGATTAAAACGATTCGTATTCGCATGAACATAAAATTTCTCAAAAATACAGGGATTCCGCACGAATACAATACCTTTGCACCCATCTTTTTAGAACCGTACACCATGAGACTACACAGAAATCTTGTCTTCGCAGTAATCGATGCGCTTAATCTAATTTTCAATGAAGGGGAATATGCGGATAAAGTAGTACAGAAAGTACTAAAGTTTGACAAGCGTTGGGGATCAAGGGACCGTGGATTTATAGCGGAAACCACTTATGAAATGGTCCGTTATAAAAGGTTGTACGCAGAGATTGCCGGTGTAAAAGCCCCCTACAACAGACCGGAACTTTTTAGAATGTGGGCTGTTTGGGCCGTTTTAAAAGGTATTACCTTGCCCGATTGGAAGCAAATAGAACCCACTCCAGAAAGGCGTATAAAAGGAAAGTTCGATGAGCTTTCTAAAATCAGGAAATTTAGGGAGGCCGTGCCGGACTGGATAGACGATATATGCGAAAAAGCTCTTGGAGATAAACTTTGGACCAAGGAAATAGCAGCCCTAAATGAGCAAGCGGAAGTTATCCTAAGGACCAATACCTTAAAGATTACAAAGGAAAAACTGCGCAAGGAACTATTGAACGAAGGCATTGTTGCAGAACCTATTAAGGGGTATCCCCTAGCTCTAAGACTACCGGAGCGAGCCAATGTATTCGTAACCGAATCCTTTAAAAAAGGCTATTTTGAGGTTCAGGATGCCTCTTCGCAACTGGTTTCTGAACTTTTGGATGTACAACCAGGGCAACGCGTGGTAGACACCTGTGCCGGCGCCGGTGGTAAATCGCTTCATTTGGCCTCTTTGATGGAAAACAAGGGGCAATTGATCTCTATGGATATTTACGTAAGTAAGTTAAAGGAATTGAAACGAAGGGCCCGTAGAAACGGCGCCCACAACATTGAAACCCGTGAGATAGATTCCACCAAGGTGATTAAAAAGCTTTATGGAAGCGCGGACCGGGTTTTGATAGATGCCCCTTGTACAGGCTTAGGAGTTATTAGAAGAAACCCGGACACTAAATGGAAATTGCAACCAGATTTTTTGGATAAAATAGTAAAAACACAATCCGAAATTCTGGAAAGCTACAGTCGCATAGTAAAACCCAAAGGAAAGATGGTATACGCCACCTGTTCCATATTGCCACAAGAAAATAGCAATCAAATACAGTCATTTTTAAATTCAGAGGCGGGCAAAGACTTTAAATTGACTCAAGAAAAGAACATTTTCGCCTCCAAAAGTGGTTTTGACGGGTTTTATATGGCCCTATTGGAAAAAAACTAGTATTTAGGTTATTGCTCTTGGCTTTATTTGGGGTTAACTAAATCATGCGTTATAGCAGATATACGTCCAATGGCAATCCCTTGCTGCGTATAACACATAAGCGGACAAAGCCGCCTGCCCAAAGTAATCAACAATAAAGGGCTTATTCTGTTAATTATTCTCTGCGCTAAATTTGATGAAAAGCTGTAAATTTGTGCTTTTCAAAAACCTATCAATCTAGATAATCAATGGTTCTTTTTTTCGGTGATTCCAGTACCAAGATTTTTGCTGTTCAGACTTCCAGCGAACTCAATCAAGAAGACATAAACAAATTAGTTTGGTTGTTTGGCAACCAACCCCTTATACAAACGGCGTCTGTAGACGCCTTTTTTGTTGGCCCTAGGGCTGCCATGATTACCCCATGGAGTACCAATGCCTCGGAAATTACCCAAAACATGGGTGTGAATGGAGTTATCCGTATTGAGGAATTTCAGGCAGTAGCGGAAAACTTTAGTGATTTTGACCCTATGCTGTCACAAAAATACAATGGGTTGGGTCAAGAAATTTACACTATTAATGTTACGCCAAAACCCATTTTAGAGATTAAGGACATTGCCGCCTACAATGACCAAGAAGGTTTGGCGCTTAGCGATGAAGAGGTAGCCTACCTCAACGATCTTTCACAGAAAATGGGCAGAAAACTAACGGATTCCGAAGTTTTTGGTTTCAGTCAGGTGAATTCCGAGCATTGTAGACATAAAATATTCAATGGTACTTTTATTGTAGACGGAGAAGAAATGCCTTCTTCCCTATTTAAGCTGATAAAGAAAACATCACAGGAAAACCCTAATGATATTGTTTCGGCCTATAAGGACAATGTGGCCTTCTTAAAAGGTCCTAAAGCCATCCAATTCGCGCCCAAAACAGCCGATAAGCCCGATTTTTACGAAGAAAAAGAGTTTGAATCGGTTATTTCCTTAAAGGCAGAAACCCATAATTTCCCAACCACCGTTGAACCTTTTAACGGAGCTGCCACCGGTTCTGGAGGAGAAATCAGGGATCGACTTGCCGGAGGAAAAGGCTCCCTCCCCTTGGCAGGCACCGCCGTTTACATGACCGCTTATTCCCGTTTGGAAAAAGAAAGGCCTTGGGAAAAAGCGATGCCGGAACGTGACTGGTTATACCAAACCCCAATGGACATACTTATTAAGGCATCCAACGGTGCATCAGACTTTGGAAACAAATTTGGGCAACCCTTAATTGCTGGATCCGTTCTTACTTTTGAGCATGATGAGAATACGGACCCAACGGTAGAAAAAGCCAGAAGATTGGGGTATGATAAGGTAATTATGCAAGCCGGTGGAATTGGGTATGGAAAAACGGAGCAGGCTATTAAGGACCAACCCAAAGAAGGGGACAAAATTGTTATTCTTGGTGGTGACAATTACAGAATAGGAATGGGCGGAGCAGCCGTTTCCAGCGCGGATACGGGAGAATTTAGTTCTGCCATAGAGCTGAACGCCGTACAACGTTCCAATCCTGAAATGCAAAAAAGGGCCGCCAATGCTATTCGTGGGATGGTGGAAAGCGATAAAAACCCCATTGTTTCCATTCATGACCATGGTGCAGGAGGTCACCTCAACTGCTTGTCGGAATTGGTTGAGGAAACCGGTGGAAAAATAGATTTGGACAAATTGCCAGTGGGCGACCCTACCCTATCTGCCAAGGAAATTATTGGTAACGAATCACAAGAACGTATGGGATTGGTTATCGGCAAAAAAGATGCGGATTTGCTTCAACGAATAGCGGAAAGGGAACGCTCACCTATGTATGAAGTGGGAGATGTTACTGGTGACGACCGTTTTACCTTTGAATCCAGCACCACAAGCGAAAAGCCAATGGACGTAAATCTTTCCGATATTTTTGGAAGCTCGCCAAAAACCACTTTGGAAGATACTACCGTTAGCCGAAGCTACACAGAGCCAACATATTCATTGGAATTCTTTCATGATTACCTAGATCAAGTGCTTCAGTTAGAAGCTGTCGCCTGTAAAGACTGGTTAACAAATAAGGTAGACCGTTGTGTAGGTGGGCGTGTAGCCAAACAGCAATGCGCCGGTCCTTTACAGCTACCTTTAAACAATGTAGCCGTAATGGCTTTGGATTTTAAAGGAAAGGAAGGGATTGCCACTAGTATTGGCCACTCCCCTATTTCCGGGCTTATTGATCCCGCAGCGGGGAGTAAAAACAGTATTGCCGAAGCTTTGACCAATATTATCTGGGCTCCCCTAAGAGAAGGCTTAAATTCCATTTCCCTTTCTGCCAACTGGATGTGGCCCTGTAAAAACGAGGGCGAAGATGCCCGTTTATACAAAGCTGTAAAGGCTGTTTCAGAGTTTGCTATTGAATTGGGCATCAATGTGCCAACGGGTAAGGATTCGCTTTCCATGAAACAGAAATATAAAGATGGGGATGTTATTTCTCCGGGAACCGTAATTATTTCGGCAGCAGGTCATTGCAATGATATTAATAAGGTGGTAGAACCTGTTCTTCAAAAAGACGGTGGTGCCATTTACTACATCAATTTATCCCAAGATGCCTATAAATTAGGGGGCTCCTCTTTTGCTCAAGTCAAAAACACGATTGGAAACCAAGCCCCTAGCATAGCGGATGCGGCCAATTTTAAAAAGGCCTTTAATGCCGTACAGCAATTGATAAGGGACAGAAAAATTATTGCGGGCCACGATGTGGCTTCTGGGGGACTGATCACCACTTTATTGGAAATGTGTTTTGCCGATACCGATTTAGGAGCACAAATTGACTTAACGGACTTAGGAGAACATGATTCCATAAAATTATTGTTTTCGGAAAATGCGAGTATCGTTTTTCAGGCCGAAGATGATAGTGTGGAAGCTTACTTGAAAGACTTGGACATTCAGGTACAAAAAATTGGACATGTGGTTTCCGAAGGTACGTTGACCATCCGTAACAACGGCATGGAAATGGGACTTAACATTTCTTCCTTAAGGGATACGTGGTACAAAACATCCTTCCTTTTAGATCAACAACAAACTGCCAATGGTCTCGCCCAAGAACGTTTTGACAACTATAAAAATCAGCCATTATCCTATAAATTCCCGGCTACTACAAGCATTGACCTAGAAAACTACACCTCCTTTACCGGGGAAAGACCAAAGGCCGCAATCCTCAGGGAAAAAGGAAGTAATTCTGAAAGAGAAATGGCGAATGCAATGTACTTGGCGGGTTTTGATGTCAAAGACGTACACATGACCGATTTAATATCCGGTAGGGAAACCTTAGAGGATATTCAGTTTATTGGAGCCGTAGGTGGATTCTCAAATTCTGATGTTTTAGGCAGCGCCAAGGGTTGGGCCGGCGCCATCAAATACAACGAAAAGGCCAATACGGCCATTAAAAAGTTCTTTGAAAGACCGGATACGCTGTCCATTGGAATCTGCAACGGTTGTCAATTGTTCATGGAATTGGACCTTATCAATCCAGAACATGACAAACACGGAAGAATGACCTACAATGAGAGCCATAAACACGAAAGTAGCTTTACATCGGTAAAAATTCAAGAGAATAATTCGGTTATGCTTTCCAGCTTGGCAGGCACTACTTTGGGGGTGTGGATTTCTCACGGAGAGGGTAAATTTAGCCTTCCACAATCTGAAAATCAATACGCCATTGTGGCAAAATACGGTTATGAAGGCTATCCTTCCAATCCTAATGGTAGCGATTTTAATACCGCTATGCTCTGTGACAAAACGGGGAGGCATTTGGTAACCATGCCACATATAGAACGTTCTATCTTCCCATGGAACTGGGCGCATTATTCCAGACATAGAAAGGATAAGGTGAGTCCTTGGTTAGAGGCTTTTGTAAATGCCAGAAAATGGGTAGATAAGCAAAATAAAAAGTAAGAAGTGTATAAAATTAGGCGTGCCACCCGAAAAGATGTTCCTGAAATTATAGCTCTTTTAGCCAATGACAAACTAGGAGAATTACGGGAAAATTTTAAGGACCCGCTACCCGAAACCTATTATACTGCTTTTGAAAAGATACAGGCAGATGCAAATCAACATCTAATGGTTTTGGCGGATGCAAAAGGTTCCGTTATCGGAACACTTCAATTAAGCTTTTTACAATATTTGACTTATCAAGGCGGTATAAGATCGCAAATTGAAGCGGTTAGAGTACATCCCCATCACCGTGGAAAAGGATTAGGAAGACAACTTTTTGAATGGGCCATTGAGTTTGCCGAAAAAAATGGGGCGCACTTAATACAACTTACCACAGATAAAAAAAGACCTGAAGCACTAGCGTTCTATAAAGAATTAGGTTTTACTGCAAGTCATGAGGGAATGAAACTGCATTTTTAATGCCCCAAATACAGTTCCATTCCCTATGCTTTACAGGGGTGTGGGCCCAATTTACTTAATCATAATCTTATTGCTCCAAATCTTTTCATTGGAACTACTAAGCTTATAAAGGTACAGTCCAGGGGAAAGGCTATTCTTTTTAATTGTTATTCTATTTTGACCTTTTTGAGTGTCTCCTGTTTGATTGCATTGAGACATTTTCTTACCTGTAAGATCAAATATTTCTAAAGTATACGTACCAGCGTTATCCTCAAAGAAATAAAGGCTTGCTTCTTCTTTTACCGGGTTTGGATATAATAAGGACTCATTAGTGTCTTCTAGTACAAAAAGAGCTTCTTTTTCTTTATTATTAAAGGTAACATTGGAAAGTTCCATTTCCTTATTTTCCTCAACACCATTTTTGGCCACCAAATTAAAGTTGATTACTTTAATATTACTAAAGTCAGTACTTCCAGAATCACCGGTAAAGTCTGCTGCCGCCAAGAGATAATTTTCAGTCTCGGAAGTCAACGCAACCTCGGTTTCAAAAATTTGACCATTACCTTTGGTAATCTTGACCTCTAAAGTACCCGTTCCCTGTGCATCAAATGAGAGTTTGGAATAATTGGAAAGATCAACTGCTGCAAATCTTGGACTTAGAGCCCTATATACCCCAATATAGCTAGAAGTCTTGCCGCTCAAGGAAATATTTCTTTCTATGGGATAGCCATCTTCCATATAGGGATCGGTACTTTCTTTTACCTCGTACTCACTTACAGTAGTACCTACGGCCGAAGCATCTAGCCCCCAGGGAGCATCCGCTACAAACAAATCATCCGGGGTGCCTCCTTTAACGTTGCTTATCCTAAATCCAAAATCAAAAATATTACCCGTTTTCAAAGAAACGGAATCCAAATACCCCTCAATAGGTGTTGCAAAAGACATAGTTTCCGTACCCATAGTTTCGGTCCTCTTGATTCCACCTTCCAAGTCTATTCCTCCTGCTCTATTGTTATTCACCAAACTTAAAATAACTTCACCTTTGGCATATTTTGCAGATTTTACAAAAACGGGAGGTGGTGTAGATCCTTTGTAAACATTTATGGCCGCATTGGCTTCCAATAGATTGAGGATTTCATCGGCCAACGCCAATAGGTCATCCACGGTATTGGACCAGATTTGAAAATTATAATATGCGGTATCGCTCGGGTACATATCAATATTCCAATGGGATTCAATGACAAATTCATTATCCCCATTCAACCTAGCGGAAAAGGACAAAGCAAATTCTGTATTTCCATCAGGCTGTTTTATGATTGATTTTATGAAATCTTTTTCCCTTAATTGAATATTGGATACAGAAAGTAGTTGAGCTCCCAAGAAACGGTCACAAATAAATTTACTGTGTTCATAAACTTTATTCTCGGTCTTAATGACCATTAGCGCTCCAATATTATTTGTGTCCTTTAAATAATCAACTGAATAAATATCCGAAGCATTGGTAAGATTCAATAAATCTGCGGGGGAGGATTCTATGGTACTGGTTTCGCCAATGATGTCCAAAGGAACCAGATCAGCAAGAGGAATGGCATCAGCACTATTTTTCCCGGTTTTCCCGTACAACGTGCCTTTCTTTAGGACCTTGGCACTTAACTTGTCGAATTTATAATTCGTGGAAGCCCTATTGTAATTTCTTTGATTAATTAAGGACGATAACCTATCGTTACTTTCCAAACCACCATCATTGGCACCGGAAGTGAGTGTTATTTCCGGACAGGCGGCAATACCTGAACAAGCGGGATCGTCACAATCGGTCAATCCGTCTCCATCATCATCCAATCCATTTAAACAATCTTCTTGAGGAACAGGAGCGGTTGGACACCTTGCTCCATCGTTTAATGAGGAAGCCGGTCCAAAAGCAAAAATGTTGGATTGCATAACTCCGTCAACCAATATGTTATGTACCTCATTGATCTTATATACAGATCCTGTTTGATTTGCGGAAACATAAAAATTACCGTCCACATCAAAATATACGGCTCCAAATGTGTAATTCAATCCAGATAAGATGGGTACAATCCCTAAAGGTAAAACCGCTCCTGTTTCCACATTGATACGGTAAAGAATGTTAGATCCTTTCTCCACAGAATACAGCATACCATCCACAGCATTAAAGGCCCAATCATGTATATTTATGTTCTGGCTTAAGGTGGTGGCACCCACATATTCCAAGTAATTATTGGATTCTGGATTTAAATCCACCGCATAAAATGTAGAGGAACCTGACCTGAAGTAGTAGATTCCGTCAATGGAAATATCACCTACATATTTATTGTTACTGTCCGGTAATTCGGGAATGTTATAAATATCAGTGGTAAAATTTTTACCAATTCTAACAATGGACTTACTTGGAGAAGAAAGATATCCCCAGATATAGCCGTCAGCAGAATTATAAGCCGCTGCGTTTATGTTTCCAGAAGTTACATTTTCTGCAACCATATAGGCACTACCGGATGCCAAATCAACTGCATAGATGTCGTTATATTGGAATAAATAGGCATTGTAGTCACAGAGGAAAGGTTCCGATTGTGCTTGCAAACTAAATGTTGTAACTACTAAAATTAGTTGGGTAAGGATGTTAGACCTTGTTTTAAGTAGGTAAAGGTTCTTCATAATTATCATTATATAAAGTACGAAATTACTACTATTATATATGTATTTTCCTACTTTGTTGTGAAATGAATATTTTTGTAGGTGAATGCCAACTATCTATGGATAAGTGGTTTTCAACGAGTAATGGAATTTTAGCACCACCTGAAATATGGATTATTCATTATAATTGCATCTCTATTGAAAATATCATTTTAAAATACCGTTCGCTTTTCATAATTTGCAACAGCTTAACTCAAGCCTACTATGAAAGAAATCACTCGACTATTTGACTTTCCTTACTATCAGTTGGAGAAGTTCAACTTGGAAAAATCATTGGTAACCAAAGTTAACGGTGTATGGAAGTCTACATCTACCAAAGATTATATTGATCAGGCCAACGCCATGAGTAGGGCATTATTAAAAATGGGTATAGGCCCCAATGACAAAATTGCGGTCATTAGCATGACCAACAGAACAGAGTGGAACATTATGGATATAGGAATTTTGCAACTTGGGGCGCAAAACGTACCTATCTATCCCACTATTTCAGAAGAGGACTACGCTTATGTCCTTAACCATTCTGAAGCAAAGTATTGTTTTATATCATGCGATGAAGTACATCAAAAGGTTAGTGCCATTCGAGATCAAGTGCCGCACTTGAAAGAAGTATTCTCTTTTGATGAATTGTCCAATTGTAAAAACTGGAAAGAGGTTTTAGAAATGGGAGCGGATAAATCCAATCAAGATGAAGTTGAAAAATTGAAGGATGCCGTTAAGCCTACAGATTTAGCTACCCTAATTTATACCTCGGGAACTACCGGAAGACCTAAAGGTGTAATGCTTTCGCATCAGAACCTTGTTAGCAACGCCATAGAAAGCTCTAAACGGTTTCCCATTGAAGATGGCAAAACTAAATCATTGAGCTTTTTGCCCTTGTGCCATGTGTATGAGCGCATGCTTATTTATCTATATCAATATCGTGCGGTTACTATTTATTACGCCGAATCACTTGATAAAATTAGTGAAAACCTAAAGGAAACCGGTCCGCATGTAATGACAGCGGTACCCCGTCTACTTGAAAAAGTATACGACAAGATATTGGCGAAGGGCACCGAGCTAACCGGTATCAAAAAGAAACTCTTCTTCTGGGCCATTGAAATAGGATTACAGTATCAACCTTATGGAGAAAATGGCTGGTGGTACGAACAAAAACTTGCCATTGCCAGAAAGTTAATATTTAAAAAATGGAAGGAAGGACTTGGTGGCAACCTCCATTTGATTGCATCTGGTAGTGCCGCCTTACAACCCAGACTGGCCAGAATTTTCAATGCAGCCGAATTTGGATTGATGGAAGGATACGGATTAACCGAAACCTCTCCCGTTATTGCGGTAAATGACATGCGTGACGGTGGATTTAAGATTGGCACCGTTGGCAAACCTATAGGCCAAACCGAAGTTAAGATTGCCGAAGATGGCGAAATCTGCATAAAGGGTCCACAGGTCATGATGGGTTATTACAAAGACCCGGAAAAAACAGCTGAAGTTCTAATTGATGGCTATTTTCACACAGGCGACATTGGAGAAGTGGACAGCCAAGGTTTTTTGAAGATTACCGACCGTAAGAAAGAAATGTTCAAAACTTCAGGTGGAAAATATGTGGCACCCCAACTATTGGAAAACCGCTTCAAGCAATCTCGTTTCATAGAACAGATCATGGTAGTTGGTGAGGGCGAAAAAATGCCTGCAGCCCTAATTCAACCAGATTTTGAATATTTAAACGAGTGGGCAAAGAACAATAATATTACCATTCCTGAAAATTCGGATATTATTTTAAATGAAAAGGTTCTGGAGCAATTCCAAAAAGAAGTGGATGATGCCAACGAAAAGTTTGCCAAATGGGAAAAAGTAAAACAATTTAGGCTAACACCAGATGTATGGAGCATTAGCGAAGGTCATCTCACCCCCACCATGAAACTCCGTCGAAAAATAATAAAAGAGAAGTATCACACTCTTTACAATGATATTTACGGTCACTAGACACTTCTAGAAGTAAGCTACTTACCTCTTAATAAAAAAGTATTTTTTTGATTCAAGGGAAGCTATTTTTTTACAAATTTATTATGCATGCATAATAAATTTTTCTATATTTGAACAACCTAAGTCCAACCAATGAAAGAAATTACAATTGATTATGCACTTCGTGCAACCTGGCAAGCAGTGGCCAGAATGTACAATGAGGAGGCAAAGAAATTTGGTTCTACCATGGCAGTTGGTTTTACGCTTTTGAGTATTGACCCAAAAACTGGAACTCCCTCCACCTCCTTAGGACCTAAAATGGGAATGGAAGCCACCAGTCTGTCACGCATACTCAAGAGAATGGAAGAACAGGGCTTAATAGAACGCAAACCCAACCCTAAAGACGGTCGTGGTGTGTTAATTCATCTTACGGATTTTGGGTTGGAGAAAAGAAACGACTCAAAAAATGTTGTGCTTCGATTTAATGAATCCGTACGCTCAAAAGTTTCCCAAGAAAAGCTGAACGGTTTTTTTGAAGTGATGAATTCCATCAATGAAATGATTGTGGAAAAAAATATGCAGGACAACGACAAAACTATTAATGGTCATCAACCTAAATGACCTCTTAACCTATAAACATTTTTAAAAGTGAACAAACACATTAATAAAGTAGCGGTTATCGGATCCGGTATTATGGGAAGCGGAATTGCTTGTCATTTTGCCAATATTGGGGTTGAAGTCTTACTTCTCGATATCGTACCTCGCGAACTTACCGAGGCCGAAAAGGCTAAAGGACTCACTTTAGACGATAAGGTAGTCCGTAACAGATTGGTCAATGATTCACTAAATGCGGCTTTAAAATCTAAGCCCTCCCCTATCTACCATCAGAAATTTGCCTCTAGGATTACTACAGGAAATTTGGAAGATGACATTGCTAAAGTCTCCAAAGTAGATTGGATCATTGAAGTGGTAGTAGAAAGGTTGGACATAAAAAAACAGGTTTTTGAAAACCTGGAAAAGCACAGAACTCCGGGAACATTGATTACTTCAAATACTTCCGGAATTCCCATTAAATTTATGTCCGAAGGACGAAGTGAAGATTTTCAAAAACACTTCTGTGGTACGCACTTTTTCAATCCTGCCCGGTATCTCAAGCTTTTTGAAATAATTCCGGGACCAAATACTTCACCCGAAGTGCTCGATTTTCTGAACGGTTACGGGGAAAAATTTCTTGGAAAGACTTCAGTGGTCGCCAAAGATACCCCAGCATTTATAGGGAACCGAATAGGTATTTTCAGCATCCAAAGTCTTTTCCACATGGTGAAGGAAATGGGAATGACCGTAGAGGAGGTAGATAAGCTTACAGGTCCCGTCATTGGCAGACCTAAATCGGCTACCTTCAGAACGGTTGATGTCGTAGGTTTGGATACCTTGGTTCACGTAGCCAATGGCATCTATGATAACTGCCCGAACGACGAACGTCATGATTTGTTCAAACTTCCAGATTTCATCAAAACAATGATGGAAAACAAATGGTTGGGAAGTAAAACCGGGCAAGGTTTCTATAAAAAAGTGAAAGACGATAAAGGTAAAAGTGAAATCTTGACCTTGGATTTAGATACTATGGACTATAGGTCTAAAAAAAGTGCCAAGTTTGCAACCTTAGAACTGACCAAAACGGTAGATAAGGTAATTGATCGTTTTGCCATTTTAACCGGCGGAAAAGACAAAGCGGGTGAGTTTTATCGTAAGAGCTTTGGTCAATTGTTCGCCTACGTATCTCACCGTATTCCTGAAATCTCGGATGACCTATACAAAATTGACGATGCGATGAAAGCCGGCTTTGGCTGGGAACACGGTCCCTTTCAAATTTGGGATGCCGTTGGACTCGAAAAAGGGCTCGAATTTATAAAAGCAGAGAATTTAGACGCCGCCAACTGGGTTTCAGAAATGCAATCGGCAGGAATTACCTCGTTTTACTCCGTGAAAGATGGAGCCACTTATTTCTATGATATTTCCAAAAAGTCCATGGAAAAGGTGCCAGGTCAAGACGCTTTCATTATTCTTGATAACATTCGTAAAAGCAAGGAAGTTTTTAAAAATAGTGGTGTAGTTGTAGAGGATTTGGGAGACGGCATTTTGAATGTGGAATTTCAGTCCAAGATGAATACCATTGGTGGGGATGTCCTTAGCGGACTGAACAAGGCAATCGACCTTGCCGAAAAAGACTATCAGGGTCTTGTAGTGGGTAACCAAGCAGCCAATTTTTCTGTAGGAGCCAATATCGGAATGATATTTATGATGGCCGTTGAACAGGAGTACGATGAATTGAACATGGCCATTAAGATGTTTCAGGACACGATGATGCGCATGAGATATTCATCCATACCAACGGTATCGGCACCCCACGGAATGACTTTAGGGGGCGGATGCGAACTTTCGCTACACGCCGATAAAGTGGTTGCTGCCGCCGAAACTTATATTGGTTTGGTTGAATTTGGCGTAGGGGTAATTCCTGGTGGTGGAGGCTCCAAAGAGTTTGCATTACGAGCTCAAGATACTTTCAAGAAAAATGATGTGGAGTTGAATGTGCTACAAGAGTACTTTTTGACCATTGGTATGGCCAAAGTTTCTACCTCTGCCTATGAAGCCTATGATTTAGGTATTCTTCAACATGGAAAGGATATTGTAGTCGTAAACAAAGACAGGCAAATTGCTACTGCCAAAGCGCACGCAAAGCTTATGGCGGAGTCAGGATATACCAAACCTGTTAAACGAAAGGATATTAAGGTTTTAGGAAAGCAGGCCTTGGGTATGTTCTTGGTAGGAACAGATTCTATGGAAGCCAGCAGATATATTAGTGAGCACGATAAGAAAATTGCCAACAAATTGGCCTATGTAATGGCTGGTGGGGACTTGTCAGAGCCTAGTTATGTTAGCGAGCAATACCTTCTTGATTTGGAAAGGGAGGCCTTTTTGTCACTTTGCACTGAAAGAAAGACCTTGGAGCGTATACAGCACATGCTAAAAACCGGTAAACCTTTGAGGAATTGATAACAACAGTAGTGAGTTGTTAGATGTGAATAATTTAGTTTAAAAAGGACTTAAGACGTAGGACGTAAGACTATGGCAGCTAATCATAATTTTAGAAAACTTAAAATCTGGAGCGAAGGAATGGATGTTGTCAAGGAAACATACAAATTGACAAATCAATTTCCTAAATCAGAAATGTTTGCATTAGCCAGTCAAATACAGAGATGTTCCGTTTCAATTCCTTCTAACATCGCTGAGGGGACAAGTAGAAAATCTACAAAACACTTTTTACAATATTTGGAAACAGCTTTGGGCTCAGCATTTGAATGGAAAACTCAATTGATAATTGCAAATGAGGTTAATTACGTACCCGATGATAACTTTATAATTCTTGAACAAAAAATTCAATCATTACAAGGAATGATTTCACGTTTTATGGAAAGCTTGAATAACTAGTCATAAGTCTTACGTCAAATCGTCCTAAGTCAAAATAAAAGATAATGAAAACAGCATATATAGTTAAAGGATATAGAACAGCGGTCGGTAAATCTGGAAGAGGCGGATTCCGTTTTAAAAGAGCCGATGAACTAGCGGCAGAGACAATTGAATATCTTATGGGCAAATTGCCCGATTTCGATAAAAAGAGAATCGATGATGTCATCGTAGGTAACGCCATGCCAGAAGGTTCTCAAGGGCTCAATATGGGTCGGTTAATTTCCCTAATGGGATTGGATATTGTGGATGTCCCAGGAGTGACGGTTAACCGTTTTTGTTCCTCGGGACTGGAAACCATCGGTATCGCTACCGCTAAAATTCAATCTGGAATGGCCGATTGTATCATTGCCGGAGGGGTGGAAAGTATGAGCTCGGTTCCTATGACCGGCTTTAAAACAGAACTGAATTATGATTTGGTGAAATCTGGGCATGAAGATTATTATTGGGGAATGGGAAATACCGCTGAAGCGGTAGCACAGGAGTTTAAAGTTTCTCGGGAAGACCAAGATAAATTTGCTTTTAATTCCCATATGAAAGCCTTAAAAGCTCAGGCCGAAGACCGTTTTCAGGATCAAATTGTTCCTATAGAAGTGGAACAGACATATATTGACAACAACGGTAAAAAAGCCACTAAAAAATATACGGTTACTAAGGATGAGGGGCCTAGAAAAGGAACTTCTCTAGAAGCTTTGGCCAAACTAAGACCGGTATTCGCAGCCAATGGTAGTGTTACGGCCGGAAACTCTTCCCAAACCAGTGACGGTGCCGCCTTTGTGATGGTGATGAGTGAGGAAATGGTAAAAGAATTGAACCTAGAGCCTGAAGCCCGTTTGGTAAGTTACGCCGCTGCCGGTGTGGAACCCAGAATTATGGGAATTGGTCCTGTAAAGGCAGTTCCAAAGGCATTAAAACAAGCAGGCCTTAAGCAGGAAGATATCGAATTGATAGAACTAAACGAAGCATTTGCTTCTCAGTCCATTGCCGTTATTAGGGAATTAGGCCTTAATAATGACATCGTTAATGTAAATGGTGGTGCGATTGCATTGGGTCACCCTTTAGGGTGCACCGGAGGAAAGCTTTCCGTTCAATTATTCGATGAAATGCGAAAAAGGAACATGCAAGGCAAACACGGTTTGGTTACCATGTGCGTTGGAACTGGACAAGGAGCCGCTGGTATTTTTGAGTTTCTTTCTTAAGGATTTAGGAGAGATATTACAATTAATCTTAAGATTTAAAGAACTACTAAAACTAATAAGATGAGTACGGAAACAATACAACAAGACAATTTATTACGAGGTGGACAATTCTTGGTCAAGGAAACCAAGTGTGAGGATATTTTTACTTTGGAAGACCTCAACGAAGAGCAACGCATGATGCGCGATAGTACCAAAGAGTTTGTAGACCGAAAACTTTGGGCGCATTGGGAACGCTTTGAGAAGAAAGACTACGCTTATACCGAAGAGTGTATGCGGGAAGCCGGAGAATTGGGGCTTCTAAGTGTGGCCGTTCCTGAAAAATATGAGGGAATGGGCATGGGATTTGTTTCCACCATGTTGGTTTGTGATTATATCTCTGGAGCTACGGGTTCCTTCAGTACCGCATTTGGCGCACACACAGGAATTGGAACCATGCCAATTACCCTTTATGGTTCTGAAGAACAAAAAATGAAGTACGTGCCTAAATTGGCTTCTGGAGAGTGGTTCGGGGCTTATTGCTTAACGGAGCCGGGAGCGGGATCGGATGCCAATTCTGGTAAAACCAAAGCCGTGTTGTCTGAAGATGGCAAGCATTACTCCATCACCGGACAAAAGATGTGGATTTCCAATGCGGGATTCTGTAACCTATTTATTGTTTTTGCTAGAATTGAAGACGATAAAAATATCACCGGTTTCATTGTTGAAAATGACCCTAGTAACGGCATTAGCCTTGGCGACGAGGAAAAAAAATTAGGTATTCACTCCTCTTCTACCCGACAGGTATTTTTCAACGAAACCAAGGTACCTGTAGAAAACATGCTTTCGGAGCGTGGCAATGGTTTTAAAATAGCCATGAACGCATTGAATGTAGGTAGAATTAAACTAGCTGCCGCTTGTTTGGAAGCCCAAAGACGGGTTGTAACCGAGGGTGTGAAATATGCGAACGAAAGAGTTCAGTTTAAAACTCCGATTATCAACTTTGGCGCCATTAAGGCAAAAATTGCCGATATGGCCGTTAATACCTACGCAGGTGAATCTGCTTGTTACAGGGCCGCTAAAAATATTGAAGACCGTATTGCCATTCGCCAAGCGGATGGAAACAGTCACCAAGAGGCGGAGTTAAAAGGTGTTGAGGAATATGCCATTGAATGCTCTATCTTGAAAGTTGCCGTTTCTGAAGATGTACAACAGACTACTGATGAAGGGGTTCAAATCTTTGGAGGAATGGGCTTCAGTGCCGATGCGCCAATGGAAAAGGCATGGAGAGATGCCCGAATTGCTAGAATTTACGAAGGAACCAATGAAATCAACAGAATGCTCTCCGTAGGCATGTTGGTTAAAAAAGCCATGAAAGGCCACGTTGACTTATTAGGGCCGGCTACCGCCGTTGCTGATGAGTTAATGGGAATTCCTTCATTTGACACGCCAGATTTTTCAGAATTGTTTTCCGAAGAAAAAGACCTTTTGGGCCGCCTAAAGAAAGTATTTTTAATGGTTGCCGGAAGTGCCGTTCAGAAATTTGGTCCAGAATTAGAGCAACACCAACAATTGATGTTATCAGCAGCTGACATTTTGATTGAAATTTATATGGCAGAAAGTACTTTGCTACGAACTGAAAAGAATGCGAAGCGCTTTGGTGAAGAAAATCAGGGGCCGCAAATTGCTATGGCACAGCTATACTTGTACAATGCCACCGAAACTATCATAAGAAAAGGAAAAGAAGCTATCATTTCGTTTGCGGAAGGAGATGAGCAACGCATGATGTTGATGGGTCTAAAGAGATTTACCAAGTACACCAACAATCCAAATGTAGTGGCACTGCGCAATCAAATTGCCGATAAAGTGGCAGCAGACAATGGATATACTTTTGACTAATTCAAATAAGTGTACATCACACAAAAAAGCGTCCTAATTAAGGACGCTTTTTTTATTTGTTCATTCATAATCGCTAGTTACTTACTCTCTCATAGATTCTAAAATCTTTTCGTCACTATGCTTATTCGAGAAATTAATGGCGCATTCAATAAGGGCCAAATGCGAATATGCCTGTGGGAAATTACCCAATAAACGCTTGGTCTTAAAATCAATGTCTTCACTGAAAAGACCAAGATGATTGCTGTAACTCAAAAGTCTATCAAAATACTCCATCGCCTTTTCTTCTTGACCTATCTTAAAAAGACTGTTCACAAACCAAAAAGTACAAACGGTGAATGATGAGGACGGAAGTCCAAAGTCATCTTCATTTTTATATCTGTATAACAATCCGTCGTTACTCAACTCCCGTTCAATAGCTTCTACCGTACTTACATATTTTTCGTGTTTGGCATCAATACAACCGTACGACTCCATCAATAACACCGATGCATCTAAGTGTTTGGACCCATAAGACTGCGTAAAGGCCTGTACTTCTTCATTCCAAGCATTTTCATAAATATCTGCCCAAATTTCATCCCTTAAAGGCTTCCATTTTTCAATTTTATGGTGTTTGTTGAAAATTTTGGCCACTTTTATTGCCCTATCAATGGCCGTCCAGCATAAAACCTTCGAAAAGGTGAAATGGCGATCTTCGGACCTAAATTCCCAAATACCTTTATCAGCTTCTTTCCAATGCTTATCAACAATCCAAACAATGCCTTTGGTAATACTCCAAATATCCTCTCCATTGGCAATATCTGTACTGAACTTATGTAGATTTTCATAAATGACATCCATAAGAATACCGTAAATATCATTTTGCCTTTGGATATAGGCTGCATTACCTACTCTTACGGGCTTTGAGCCTTCGTATCCACTTAAATGGTCAAGGGTTTCTTCGGTCAGTTTTTTCTCTTTATTGATTCCGTACATAATCTGTAGCTTTTCATCCTTATCCGGAATCAAATCAATAATAAACTGAAGGTATCTTTTGGCCACATTTTTATGTCCCAATTCGCTAACCACCTTTACGACCATAGAGGCATCCCTAATCCAACAAAAACGATAATCCCAATTACGTACCTCACCTATGGTTTCGGGTAATGAAGTAGTCGCTGCCGCAAGAACGGCCCCTGTTTTATCGTAACTGAGGAGTTTTAGGGTAATGGCACTCCTACTAATTTCAGCATTGTACTTCCTGTAATTTGGGGTGTTATTGCTCCAGTTCAACCAATACACCTTGGTTCTTTCCAAGTCTAGATATACCTTTTCGGTATTGGGAAGAAGTATTTTTTCATTGTAGCCCAATAAAAAATAGCCATCCTCGGTAATTTCAATTTCGCGACCTTCTACAACCGCATTTTTGTTGAAGGAAGTATATAAAAAAACTGTGTCGAATTTCTCCGCGTGGGTAAGGCTCGCAATAAAGTTATGTTTTACGTAAGTTTTGGTCTCCCCTATGGCATATTCCAATTTGGGGTCATATAGAACTTTAACCTTAGGCTTTCCGGAGATATATTTTATGAACCGTACGATTTCGGGAGGTGAATGATAACCTCCGGCGGTAAGATGGTAACGGGGCATAAAATCATACACTTCAAACACATCCTCCCCATTTTCATATTTGGTACATAAGATGGCCGTGTTTTCAACGTAGGTTTGGGTAATTTCGTAAGCTTCGTCTACTTCAAAACCGAAACTTCCACCTATTTTTTCGTCCAATAACTTGGCAAAAACAGATGAAGAATCAAATTCTGGCAAACAGCACCAATCAACACTTCCCATTTTTGAAATTACTGCTGCACTCCTACAATTCCCTATAATTCCATAGTCTAAATTATCCATTCAATAAAATTGTTGATTCATATGGGCATTGAATTGTTATTGCCCTTCTTTTTCACGAAATTTAGAGAAATAAACATCAAAACAAAGCAAAAAAACCAATTTATGGGCAAAACTATCATAATCTCAAATAGACTACCCGTTCAGTTACAAATTAGCAACGGAGATATAACCGCAATTCCAAGTGTAGGAGGTCTAGCTACCGGAATGAAATCTGTGCATTCTGGAGGCGATAGTTTATGGATAGGTTGGAGCGGACTTACCAATGAGGAAATACCCAAAGAATTATCGCCAAAAATAGATGCTGCCTTAAAAGAACACGGCTCTTCAAGGGTAAACCTAACAGAAAAAGAAGTAGATGGCTTTTACTATGGATTTAGCAATCGAACCATATGGCCCCTTTTTCATTATTTTTTAGAGTATTCCGAGTTTGAATTACAGAACTGGGAGATTTATAAAAGTGTAAACCAAAAATTTGCGGATGCCATTATTGAGGCTGCCGATGATGATGATACCATTTGGATCCATGACTACCAACTAATGTTGGTACCGCAGATGGTCCGGGAACAGAAACCTGATATTTCTATAGGATTCTTTTTACACATTCCATTCCCTTCCTTTGAGATTTTTAGGACGTTACCCTGGAGGGAAAAAATCCTGGAAGGTCTATTAGGATCAGATTTAATAGGTTTTCACACCTATGACTATGAGCGTCACTTTTTAAGTTCGGTACGCAGACTTTTGGGGCTCGATGTTAGTTTTAATGATATTTATTCTGATGAGCGGGTTATTAAGGTAGATTCGTTTCCTATGGGTATCGATTACAAAAAATTCAGTGAGGCGGCGAAAAAGAACGAAGATACCGCACCTGAAGACCTCTCAGAATTGCAACGCCGTTTGTATAATCATAAAGAATCAACGGCAGACGCCAAATTTTTCCTATCCATAGACCGTTTGGATTATACTAAGGGAATTGCAAAAAGGCTGAATGCTTTTGAATATTTCCTCAATAAATATCCGGAATACAAGGAGAAAGTAAGACTGATTATCTTGGCTGTACCTTCCCGTTCCAATGTACCTCAATATCAATTATTGAAAAGAGAAGTAGATGAATTGGTAGGCCGTATCAATGGAGAGTTTTCTACAGTGAGCTGGACGCCCATTTGGTACTTTTATCGTTCCATGCCGTTTGAAAATCTTATCGACCTCTATACCACTTGCGATATTGCGTGGTTAACGCCAATTCGCGATGGTATGAACCTAGTTGCCAAAGAATATATTGCTACAAGAACGGATAAAACGGGAGTGCTTATTCTTAGTGAGATGGCAGGTTCCGCCAATGAGATGAACGAAGCGATGCTCGTAAACCCAAACAATTTTGAGCAAACGGCAGATGCTCTAAAAGAGGCCATTAACATGCCGAAAGAAGAACAGATAGAGCGCAATTCCATTCTGCAAAAAAGGTTGGAGCGCTATAACGTTGAAAAATGGGCCAATGATTTTATGAGTTCACTGTTAGACCAGAAAAGCAAGGATCACAGCCACGTAGCCAGAAGACTTTCAGTAGATTTGATGGATACCATTATCGACTCCTATAAATCATCCAGTAAGAGGTTACTATTTATTGATTACGATGGTACCCTTGCCGGTTTTCACAAGGACCCACAAAAAGCAGCTCCCGACGAAGAACTCTACGAATTGTTGGATAACCTCAATAATCAAAAAGATACCGAAATGTTCTTAATCAGTGGTAGGGACAAGGAGACCTTTACCAAATGGTTCTTGCACAAGAAGTATAATATGATTGTGGAGCACGGAGTATGGATTTCAAGAGATGGGGAAGAGTTTAAGATGCTCGAAAACGTTAAAAAAGACTGGATGGAAAAAATTCTTCCAGTATTGGAATCTTTTGTGGATCGCACCCCAGGAAGTTTTATCGAAGAAAAAAATTACTCCTTGGCCTGGCATTACCGTAATACCGATCCTGATTTTGGCCAAAAAAGAGCTTCAGAACTCAATACGGTACTTACGAGTCTTATAGGAACGGATGACCTTAGTGTGCTTAACGGTAATAAGGTAATGGAAATCAAAAGCAGCAATGTGAACAAAGGTAGGGCTGCCATGAGAATGTATGCCGAAGAACAATACGAGTTTGTATTCGCCATTGGAGATGATTGGACCGATGAATTTATGTTTATGGAACTACCGGAAGATTCTATTACCGTGAAGGTAGGTAGACAAAAAACCAATGCGCGTTACTATGTAGATAGTATTAAAAACGTTCGGGCTTTATTAAGCCGATTTGTTTATTAGACACTAAAAACTTGATGCAAATAGCCTTCCGAAAAATGGAAGGCTATTTTTTTAAATTGAAAGGTTTCATATTGTAATATATTCAGCAGATTGCGACCAAATATCCATCAAAAGGGGACAAACCCCTTGTATGAAATCAGTACTGCTAAAAAATTACCACTTGAAACCCAAACCATACATTCTTCCCATCATAATTATTGCCCAATTTGCCTGCACCTCCGTCTGGTTTGCAGGTAATTCCATTGTGACGGAATTGGCACAGGCAACGGGTTTTGGGGAAGAACTTAAAGGTTATATACTTTCTTCGGTGCAATTCGGATTCATATTGGGAACACTCACTTTTGCCCTTCTAATGATTGCCGACCGATTTTCGCCTTCCAGGGTGTTCTTGTTTTCCGCCCTTCTAGCTGCTTTATGCAACGTATCGCTATTGCTTCCTGAACTTTCAAAAATGGTGTTGCTAAGCGCCCGATTTGGAACAGGTTTTTTCTTAGCAGGCATTTATCCCATAGGAATGAAAATTGCTACGGACTACTATGAGAGTGGGCTGGGCAAGGCTCTAGGATATTTGGTTGGTGCGCTAGTTTTTGGTAAATCCCTACCCTACTTTATAAAAAGTCTAGATTTAGCTAGCTATACTTCGGTAGTACAATATACCTCTGGGTTCACGGTAGCTGGAGGAATTCTCCTCTGGGCCTTGGTCCCTGACGGACCTTTTAGAAAACAGAGTAAAAAGTTGAATTTAAAGGCTGGACCTGATTTATTTAAAATTACATCCTACCGAAAGGCGGCCTTTGGTTATTTTGGGCACATGTGGGAACTGTATGCTTTCTGGGCTTTTATTCCGTTCGCCATGTATTCCTATCTCAAAATGAATCAAATTACATTGCCCGTATCCGTTTTATCTGCCGTTGCCATTGCTATTGGTGGCGTATCCTGCATTTTTGGAGGATATCTTTCCCAAAGTTATTCCAGCAAAAAAGTAGCCTATTTTTCTTTATGGATATCGGGATTATGTTGTTTGCTTTCGCCGTTTATTTTCTTTTTACCCACATGGATTTTTATGCTGTTCTTCGGTATTTGGGGCATGGCCGTTACGGCAGACTCTCCCCAGTTTTCAAGTATGGTAGCCTCTACGGTAACTTCAGAAATGAAGGGAACCGCCTTGGTATTGGTCAATTGTATCGGCTTTGCCATCAGCATCTTCAGTATTGAACTACTATCTTACCTTACCACGGTCATTCCCGCATACTTCGTATTTTTGGTCTTGGCCCTAGGTCCTATTTTCGGGCTGCTTCAATTTAGAAAAATGCAAACGAACTAATTTATGAAACTGAAACTAACCCTCTTTTCCGCCTTCGCCTTGATTTACTTTTCACATCAAGCACAGGAATTTACAGAGCAAGATACCCTAAGGGGCAGCATCACCCCTGAACGCGCTTGGTGGGACCTTACTTTTTACGATTTATACGTAGATGTAGATGCGGATGAAAAATTTATTTCAGGAAGCAACATTATTCGGTATAAAGTACTTGAACCACACCAAAAACTTCAGGTTGATTTACAACCTCCCATGAAAATTGAAAAAGTAACTCAGAACGGGAAGTCCTTAAATGTGGTTTCCAACGGAAATGCGCATTTCGTGGAATTAATCGAAAAACATAACAAAGGGGACGAAAATGAAATAAAAGTCCATTTTTCCGGAAAGCCTAAAGAAGCGGTAAGAGCACCTTGGGACGGTGGTTTTTCTTGGAAAAAAGATAAGAATGGGAAGCATTTTATAGCCACCTCCAATCAAGGTTTAGGCGCTAGCGTTTGGTGGCCTAATAAAGACCATATGTACGATGAAGTGGACAGTATGAACATTCGCATCAAAGCTCCTAAAGGGCTTATGGATGTGTCCAATGGCCAATTAATCAAAGTAGATGAAAATTCAAATACCTACCATTGGTCAGTTGTCAACCCTATCAACAATTACGGAGTAAATATTAATATTGGCGACTATGTTCATTTTGAGGAAACTTTTGAAGGCGAAAAAGGAGATTTACAAATGGACTATTACGTGTTCTCCTATAATTTGGAAAAGGCGAAAGAACATTTTAAGGATGCTCCTAAAATGATGAAAGCTTTTGAACATTGGTTTGGCCCCTACCCTTTTTATGAAGATGGTTTTAAATTAGTGGAGGTGCCTTATTTAGGAATGGAACACCAAAGTTCTGTCACTTACGGAAATCAATATAAAAAAGGGTATTTGGGCAGAGACCTCTCTGGGACGGGTTGGGGACTTAAGTTTGATTTTATCATCATTCATGAAGCCGGTCATGAGTGGTTTGCGAATAATATTACCTACAAAGACATTGCGGACATGTGGGTACATGAGGGATTTACGGCCTACTCCGAAAATATTTTTATCGATTACTACCATGGTAAAGAAGCCGCTGCGGATTACGTGATAGGCACCCGAGCCAATATTCAGAACGACAAACCTATAATTGGTCCCTACGGAGTCAACCAAAGAGGCAGTGGCGATATGTACTATAAAGGAGCCAATATGCTTCATACCATTAGATATTTAATAGGTGACGATGAAAAATGGAGGCAAATTTTACGCGGGCTCAACAAAGAGTTTTATCATAAAACTGTAACTACCGAAGAGATTGAAAACTACCTTACCGAGCATTCAGGATTGGATTTATCTAAGGTTTTCGACCAGTATTTAAGAACCACCAAAATTCCTGTTTTAGAATATCAAATCACCCATAACGGCTTTAGATATAGATATAACAATGTGGTGGATGGCTTTGAAATGCCTCTAAAAATAAAAGTTGGAAATAAAGAGTTAGAATTAAAACCTACTGCCCAATGGGCGGAAATGAAAGTTAACAATGAAAAAATATCCAATCTTGAGGTGGATCGAAATTACTATGTGGAATCCAAAAAGTGGAATTAATCAGATATTATAAAAATCTATTAAAAAAGGGCCGATTTAAAATAAATCGGCCCTTTTTTATTCTCTGCGATTGTATTGAATTTACTTTCCCGTAAATTTTACGCCTGTAATGGCCATTTGAGGGGTAGCAACACCTTCTCGTGGTTTATACACAAAATATAGTTGTTCCGTTTTGGCATCTACGGGCTTGTTCAAGGGAATGGCTACTGCGCCACCCGGTTGTCCTGCCGCAGGGGCATCCATACTTCCTTGCCCCAATAATTCACCATCTGGGGCATTGAGTCTTACCTCCATATCTATACCATCTTTGGGCGCCTCTTGCCAACCCGCTGTCACCATTGCCATTGAAACCCCATTTAAATCAATATTTTCCAGAGCAAACCATCCTTCTCCATCCGGTAATAACAGCATGTCCATTCCGTTAAAGGAAACAGGAGAAAAGCCTTGTGCTTTTGTTGATTCTTTAAAAGGAACAGTGCTTCCTTGCAAAGCAATAGATTGTACTCCCGTTAAAGGTTTTACGCCATTTTTACCTTTATCCGTATAACTGGCCGTAATAATCATAGCATTGTCGCTTGGTGATGGATTTGGAACAATAGTCCCCTCTAGAGGTAATGACTTCTCTTTTTTATCCGTATCTGCCAAGGACAGGATGTAGGCAGCAATCTGCCTTGTTTCATCATCGGTAATATTAGGGTGAGCCGCCATGGCCGCTTCTCCCCAGACCCCGGAACCTCCTGAAACGATTTTCTTCTGTATGTACTTTGCCGCTCCACGGTCCTTTATATACTTAGCTGCGATTTCGCTGTAACTAGGTCCAATGGACTTTTCCGCTTCTTTATGGCAGGCTTTACAGTCCATACCCTGCGTTAACGCCTTACCTGTTACCGCAGCAGATACTTCTTGGTGTCCCAATGATTGATTCACTTGGTCTAGACCTTCCATATAGTCTACGGAAACAAAAACATTATCTAGATCAATATCTTCATCTCCATCAGGGTCGGAAACCATAACCTTATAATTTACAGGTGTTCCAGCTATAAAGAAGGTCGAATTACCTCCCTGCAAGTCGATGGTAATTTCAGGTCTTGAATTACCGGCCACTATGGTTTCTGCATTACTTTTGGAACTGGCTCCTTTATCGTCTTTCACTTCTACCGAAAGCTTAAATTCACCGTTTTTCTCATAGGTATAACTCAATTTAGGTTCGGAAGTTTCCTTAGTTTCTCCATTCCCTAAATCCCAAATATAACTGACGGCATCACCTTCTAAATCTTCCGCTTTAACCTCGGCGGTTACCTCGAACGGTAATTTCCCTGTGTGTTTTTCAACAATCAATTGATCGATCATTGGTGGACGGTTGCCTCCATTATATTCAATATAACTTAAGCCTGAATCATCATTTGCGGAGAACCAACCGCTACCATATTCCAAAAGGTAAATCTTACCGTCAGGCCCTAATTCCATATCAATCAGGTTTCTTAACTGAATATCGGAGGCAAAAGGTTCCATTTTATTGAAAGTACCATCTTCAAAAAGACTTACAGCCATCATCCAACCTCGCATCCATTCATAAATAATGGTCTTTCCATCATAATATGATGGCAATCCGCCGCCATCGGTATACATATCTGAATAGTACGTTGGTCCGGCCATGGCATTTCTTCCGCCACTACCTACTTGCGGAAATAAGGAAGTTTCAGCATACGGATAATAAATATAGGCAGGTTTGGTTGGTGGCAATTCTCTCAGACCAGTATTGAATTTAGAATCGTTGATTGGTTTTTCGGGATTGAACGCCTCTCCACTCTTACCGGTAGCATAATCATAATCGCGATAGGCGTAATTATTTCCAATAAACAAAGGCCATCCAAAATTACCGGCCTCCGTGGCCATATTCATTTCATCATAACCTCTAGGGCCACGGGTTTCCAAACTATCATTAGCAGCATCCGGCCCAACTTCACCCCAAAAAAGGTTTCCATTTTTAGGATCTACAGAAATACGATAGGGGTTTCTATGGCCCATTGTATAAATTTCCGGTCTTGTTTTTTCGGTTCCCTCTGGAAATAGGTTCCCTTCCGGTATCTCATATGTACCGTCTTCTTTTACCTTAATTCTTAAAATCTTACCGCGTAAATCATTGGTATTACCAGAAGATCGTCGCGCATCATATTGTTCATGGTCTGGTAAATCGTTCAAGGGAGCAAAGCCACTGTTAATATATTTTACTCCTTTTTCATTGAAGGGTGTAGAATTATCCCCGGTAGAAAGATATAGTAACCCATCTCCCCCAAAGGCGATGGAACCACCCGTATGGCAGCAAATTTCACGTTGGGAATCCACATCTATAATAACTTGTTCGGACTCCATATCAAAAACGCCATCTTGAAATTTGAAGCGAGAAAGTCTGTTGACCCACTTATCTCCTGTTGGGGCGTAATATGCGTATACCCAATGGTTATTAACATAATCTGGGTCTTTTTGTAGTCCCATCAAACCTTCTTCTGCGTTAACACCAGGTGTATTAAGCGTCTTGAAATAGACATCCAATTTCGCCACCTCTTTCATTTCTTCGGTTTCCGCATTAAAATGCAAGACTTCTCCCCTTCTTTGGGCAATTAATACATCGTGATTAGGCAGAATTGTCATTTCAGTGGGCTCAAAAAACTCACCTCCAACCAATTGTACTTTACTAAACCTATTGGAATCAGGCGGAAGTTGGGTGGTGGCCTTCGTATAATCCAAATTGTTATTTTCGCCAATAGCGTATTTGATACCTCCCAAGACGTGCTTTAAAAATGCATCCTCCTGATAACTTTCCGATGTGTGGCCGGCACCAGTGTAAAAGGCCCTTCCCCCATCATATTCGTGGTACCATGCAAAAGGATGGTTATCGCCATTTTTACCACCTTCGTAGGTAGATTCATCAACGGTCATGATTACATTCACATCTGGATTGATGTTCTTATAATTGTAAATTTCATCGTTACGGTGCCAAACCGAATCCTTAAAATGTTGGTTGGCAATGAAATTTTTGTCCTTGATAATAAAATCGGCTTCTGGAGTGCCTGCCGGATGCGAAAGAAACTGGGCCCCAACCAATTTAGTATACCAACCCCAATCGTATTCCGTATCGGTTGCGGCATGAATTCCAACAAAACCACCGCCCGCTTGAATATATCTTTCAAAGGCAGCTTCTTGCTTATGGTCAAGCACGTTCATGGTGGTACTCAAGAAAATAATGGCCGAATACTGCTTTAAATTTTCTTCATTAAAAAGTTCGGCATTTTTGGTGGTATCCACTTCAAATCCGTTTTCGGAGCCAAGCTTTTGAAGTGCTGCAATTCCATCAGGTATGGAAGCATGTTTAAAACCCATGGTCTTGGAGAAGACCAATACTTTTGGTTGTCCTTCCCTTTTGTTGTCACAATTGGTAAGCACCAAACCTAAGATGACCATTAGGGCCAACGTAAATTTTTTCATGTTGATGTTGAGTTTGATAGTTTAATACAATTGCTAAAAGTAAGGATTCATGCCTTATTAGCCCAAGTTTTTTAATGTAAAACGCTATTTTTAAATGTTCTATTGAGAATCTTGCAAAACGATGAAAAATATTGAAGAATATTACTTTCCCACTGAAATAGAATGGAGAAATTGGTTGCTGGAAAACCATACAGCGTCTCAAGGCATCTATCTCATTTTTTATAAGGTTGACCACCCTAAAGAAAGCATGAGATGGGAGGAAGCAGTGCAGGTGGAACTTTGTTTTGGATGGATTGATAGTACGGTAAAAAGTTTGGGCAATGGTAAAAGAAGACAATATTTCTGCCCAAGAAATCCTAAGAGTGTTTGGAGCAAGGTAAACAAAACCTATATTGAAGAACTAACCGCTGCCGGAAAGATCCATGCTTCAGGGTTTGAATCAATTAAAATTGCCAAAAAGAACGGCTCATGGTCACAACTTGATGATGTTGAAAACGCCATAATACCCAAGGACTTACAACAAGCTTTCAGCCAACATCCCATAGCCCATAAAAATTTTATAAATTTTACCCACAGCCAGAGAAAAAGTTACTTATATTGGCTTTTTATTGCCAAACGAGAAGCAACACGGCAAAAGAGAATTTTAGAAATAATTCAACTTAGCTCAGAAAATATTAAGTATAGAATTACAGGCTCTTGGGGCCAAAACTAGAAATTTGGTTTTCCTTAACATCATAAATTTCTCATAACAAGGTCGATTTTCCTATTTTTATCCACTTTAAGCCTATCTGACCACTATGAAATTTAGACTCCTCTTTTTACTTTTTATTTCTACCCTTGTTTTAACGGCACAAGATAATGGAGAAGACCAACTAGGTTCTTGGCACATGTACTTTGGAACCAATAAATTATCAGATAAATATAGTCTTCATACCGAGGCACAACTCAGGTATTATGAGAATGGGAAAAACTTTAATCAGCTATTGCTTAGAACCGGTATCAACTATCATATTAATCCCAATGCCATTGCAACCCTCGGCTATGGTCATATTACAACGGACGGAAGTTTTGAGGAATTCCCCAATGAGACAAATTCCATTGAACATCGAATTTTTGAGCAGTTCATTTTAAAGAATAAAGTTTGGGAATTTAATTTTGAGCACCGTTACCGCCTAGAACAACGTTTTATCGATTTTGGTGATCGAAACGACACCCAACATCGAGCGCGGTACCGGCTACAGGTAACACTACCGCTTACCGATATCTTTTTCTTAAATTTCTATGACGAAATATTCCTAAACCTACAGGACCAAGTATTTGGCCAAAATCGTTTGTATGGTGCCCTGGGCATCAATGTCACCCATAACCTTAGCACCCAATTAGGGTATTTAAAAAACCATTTTCCAACGGCACATTATGACCGTCTACAAATTGGTGTTTTCTATAATCCTGATTTAAGAAAACTGTTCTCAAAAAAAGAACAAAGCTAACATAAGAATTAATTGACCTCTCCTTTGTCATACCTTTTTTATATATCTAAATTTGGCAACAACTAAATCCTAAATACAATGAGACAATTAACATCCATTGCGGCTTGCTTAATACTACTATTTACCGTGAGCTGTAAAGAAACCAAAAAAGAAGAAAAGGCAAATGCCGAGGCGGAGGTGGAATCTTCCACAGAACAGTATCGTCTGGTCCAAGACTCTGTAAAAGTAAGTTTTACGGCCTATAAAACAACAGAAAAACTACCTGTTGGAGGTCAGTTTAAGGAAATTAAAATCACCAATTCCAACGGTGGGGCAACGCCATTAGAAACTTTAAATGGAGTTGAATTTAGTATTCCGGTCAGCAGTCTTTTTACCAATGACGCAACAGGTACTAGAGACCCCAAAATCTTGGAATTTTTCTTTGGAGCCATGAATGACACCGAATTGATTTCTGGAGTTTTTAATGTTAATGAGAGTGGTGAAAGCTCCATAGACGTGACGCTTAATGGCGAAACTTCCACCATTCCATTGACGCAAAAGAAAGTTTCTGAAACAGCTTTGGCCTTTGATGGCGTCATGAATTTAGAAAACTGGGATGCACTCGCAGCCGTTTCCTCCATCAACAAAGCTTGTGAAGCTTTACATACAGGAAAAGACGGCGTAAGTAAAACTTGGAGCGAAGTAGCCGTACACGCAGAAGTTGTAGTTGAAAAAAACTAAATAAGTAAACAGTTTCTTTTATAGCTTTTGTACAAAAAACATCCATTGGAAGGCATTCCATGGATGTTTTTTTGTGTTCCTATCTTTTTTTAGCGCAAAGAAATCTAATCCTATCTCAGAAACCTTAAATACTTGAGAAGTATAATTCTAATTTTTACATTTCGTCAAATCTAAAAACTAGAACAATGAGAAAGATTTATTTTATTATAGTAACTGCAAGTATACTGGCCTTTACAGGATGTAAGGAAACTAAAAAAAATGCTGACAGTGCTGTGGATTCAATGGAAAAAGAAATGGAAAACATGGAAGAGACCGCCAAGGAGATGGAGGAAAGTACCATGGACCAAACAATTACTTTAGCTATGAATTCCGCAAGTGATAGTGGTGTAAAAGGTGATGTTACATTTACCCAAAATGGGGAAGAAGTAATGATGATGGCCAAATTTACGGGACTGCAAGCCGGAAATCATGCTATTCACTTGCATGAAACAGCCGATTGTTCTGCCCATGATGGTAAATCTGCCGGAGGCCATTGGAACCCAACAAATGAGATACACGGTAAATGGGGAGATGAAGAAGGCTACCACAAAGGTGATATCGGTAATTTTGTTGCAGATGAAGACGGTAATGCCAGTGTAGAATTTTCTACTGACGAATGGTGTATGGATTGTGATGACGATACCAAGAATATTGTAGGTAGAGCCGTAATTGTGCACCAAGGAAAAGATGACTTTACTTCACAACCCAGCGGTGATGCCGGCGCTAGAGTAGCTTGTACCGCCATCATTAAATAATTCTCCATATTGAATAAAACACCAATTAGGTGTTTTATTCATATATTTATTCCCACCTTAAACTCCTCTATGGATTTAGATGAATTAGTAAAACGATTCCAGAAAAAAGACGTGCTCGCATTTGAACAATTGTACGGCATGTACTGGGAGAATATATGCGGGGCCATTAATATTATTGTCAAGAATAAATATATGGCAGAAGAAATCTGCCAAGATGTATTTACAAAAATCTGGCACAATGCAGAAACCTATAACCCTTCAAAAGGTAGGTTTTTCACATGGACATTGAATATAGCGCGTAATGCTGCTATCGATAAAGTGCGCTCAAAATCCTATAAAGATCAAAAAAAGAACCTTTCTGCAGACTACTTCGTAGGTATTTTGAACAGAGCGGATACAGATAATCATCAAGATGATGCTCCTGTAGATTTAACCGCACTTAAAAAGATGGTTTTAAACCTCAAGGAAAAGTGTCTAGAAATAATTGAAATGCTCTATTTTAAAGGGTATACCCAAAAAGAAGCATCTCAACAACTGGATATTCCAATTGGTACAGTTAAAACTAGAAATAGAAGCTGTATTTCCAAATTGAGGGAAAATATGAATGTGTGATGGAAGTAGAGAAGTACATAGAATCAGGTATACTGGAGCTGTATGTAGCTGGTCTTCTAAGTGAAGAGGAAAACTTTGAAGTATATCAGAATGCTCAGAAATATCCAGAAATCAGGAAAGAGATTTTGGAAATAGAAAAAGCAATTCTGCAATTGACCAAAGCATCTTATCCAGATTTGGTTCTTAGAAAAGGATTTGATGATATTCGCTCTAGAATAGGCATTAAGAAAGAGCCTAAAGTTGTTCAGCTACCTAAAGAAGAAAAAACAAATTGGACAGCCTATTCTGGTTGGGCCGCTGCCATATTGCTAGGACTTGGATTGTTCTGGTTCTATAACCAAAATAATGAGTTGCAATCAGATATAAAAGTTGTTGAACAGCAAAATGAGGTACTAGAGCAACAAATATTTGAAGCTCGCGGTTCCTTGACCAATACCCAAGAGTTACTCAATGATCTTAGGGATAAGGATGTAGCCGTAGTTTCTTTGGGTGGACAAGAAGTTTCACCAGAATCTTATGCCAAAGCTTATTGGAACAAAAGGGAAAACAAAGTGTTTATAGATGCACAGGGATTACCAGAACCACCAGATGGAATGGTATACCAAGTATGGTCTCTTAAACTGGACCCTTTGACACCAACAAGTATGGGATTGTTGGAGGATTTTACCATGGATGAGAATAAAGTTTTTGTCTTGAACAATCCTAACGAAACCGAAGCATTTGGGATTACCTTAGAGCCTGCAGGTGGTAGTGAATCTCCAACTTTGGAACAGCTCTATACCCTGGGAGCGGTAACCTCTTAAAAAAAACATAAGGACAACAATCAAAAAACCTTGGCATCACACCAAGGTTTTTTGATTTCATTCACTATAAGATAAATGCAACAACTTGTTATGCAACTTTTTAAGTTTTTCAGCGGAGTAACCAGACTTGAACAAAATTACTAGGAGCAAGTTGCTTAAATTAACACGTAAATAAGAGTTTTTTTCATATTTTCTAGCGGATACCAACATATCATTTTTAATGATGGTATACTTGATATTGGACTTTTTCATACGTTTAAAAAACTCAAAATCCTCCATTAATACCTGTGACTCGTCAAAACCATTCAATTTTTGGAATTGGTTCTTTTCAATAAATAGACATTGGTCACCTCCTCCTGTAAACAATCCATCTTTTGCTGTAAAATAGGCATTGATGCTTAATAAGATACTTTTCTTATCAAACTGATATGAAAAGAACCCAGCATCAAATCCAGATGCAATAGTATCTACAATATTCTTGGCAAAGTCTGAGGGTGGTAGTACATCTGCATGTAAAAACGCCAAAATAGAGCTCTGTGAATGTTGAGCCCCCATATTCATTTGTACCGCCCTACCCTTTTCATTAGCCCTAATCCACTTCACCTTTGGCCCAAATTTTAGTTCTTCCGAACCATCGGAATTTAAACCGGAAAGAACAACGATTACCTCCATGAGCAAATCCCCCCCCTCATTCACTAGTTTGGGAACAAGTAATTTTAGATTATCCTTTTCGTTATGCGCAGGAATGACCACGCTTAAATTGAACTTTTTGTTTGTTTTCAAATAGATAAATATGGACTTATGATTAAACGGAAAGGTTATTTCTATCCGTTCGACCAAACCATAGTATGATTTTTACGTAAATAAAGTTACAATACTTAAATTACAAGAATGAACCCTATCCTATATAAATTTCTATGCTTTTCGCTTTTTACTATTTCAACCGTTTGGGCCAACGACATGGATTTTTCCACAAATCAAGATACTGATTGGAACAAAGTCTCTGAAAATTTTTTGAAAAATATCCGAGATGGAAAAAGTACGGCAGATATACGAACGCAACTTTATAACACTACACTACAGGAATTAGAAACCTCCTTGGACACGGATAAAAAAAAACTGGCGTTCTGGATCAATATTTACAATGCATACATCCAAGAAATCCTATCCAAAAGTCCAGAAAAATATCAAGACCGGTCCAATTTCTTTAAGGCAGAGCAAATACCTATTGCCGGAAGAATGGTTTCGTTTGAAAAAATTGAGCACGGTATCATAAGAAAATCACAATGGCCATTAGGGCTTGGACTTGTGAGGAAATGGTTTCCAAACAAATTTGAAAGAAAACTTAGGGTGGATAATAGGGATTTTAGAATACATTTTGCCCTAAACTGTGGAGCAAAAGATTGCCCTCCAGTAGCCATATATAAGGCAGCTGAAATTGAAAATCAGTTAGCTAAAGGATCGGAAAATTATCTTAAGAAAACAACGGAATTCAATGAGACTACGGGCGAAGTTACGGTAACTCCTCTTTTTAGTTGGTTTAGAGGCGATTTTGGATGTAAGCGTGGTATTAAAAAGATTTTAAAGAAATACCATGTTATTCCACGTACAAAGCATATTGATTTGATTTACAAAAATTATGATTGGACGTTGGATCTTGACAATTGGACCAAACTATAATACATTAATTTAAAAAGCTTCTTTAATGGTAAAGTAAAAGTTACCGCCTTCTGCAGACATTCCATAATCAACTCTTAACCGCACGCCATCGCGTTTATTGATGACATACCTTAGACCCACGCCAGCTGCCGGCTTATATTGGGAGCTAAAGGTTTCCCCCAAGTTAGGAGCCACGGTTGCCGTAGACCCAAAAGCAACGCCCCCAAATCTTCCAGCAATTGGAAAACGGTACTCCATTGCCAAAGTTAGTTCTGCATTATCTTGAAACCTTCTATTATTAAACCCTCTTGTGCGTTTTGAACCTAAATAATACAAATCATAGAAAGGAGTATTTTCCGTGCTGCTCGCTATAAAAAAGTTAGCGGCAATCACCTGCTTCTTGCCTACCTTTTGGTAGTATCTATTATCCAATTCAAATTTGGAATAATTAAAAGAGGAACCTAAAAATTTAGCGGAGGTAAAAAAGTTTCCCTGCAAATAAAAACCTTTGGTAGGAAAAAAGATGTTGTCCCTCGTATCATAAATGGCCTGCAAACCTATATTACTGACAGTTCCGTCTTTTTTTCCAGATACATTTGAAGCTTCCAGAATACCCCCCTCTTCCACCTTTAAATTGGTAAAAACATCCAATTCATATCCTACACCTATAGAAAAGTTGGGTACAATTTCTCTTAGCAAGGATAAACGAACCCTCGGGAATGTTACTTCATACGTTTCTTCGTCTTCCTCCAAGGCATTGATACCAACCCCATAGAAATTATAGAAATATTTATAAAACCCAACCTCTCCCAATAACCGCCACCTTTCATTATCCTTATAAAATTCAAAAGGGGCATAAACGAGAATTTGACTTTTGGTAGTATAACTTGCACCTAATTGCACAGAAGACGGCCTGGTCTCGTTGTCTTCACCTCTTAACCAAAAATTACCAATACCCAAACCTCCAAAACCAAAAGCGGTTTCAGGCGTATAAAATGCCACGGGAAAAGCCGAAATCTTAAGATTCTTAACTATGGAATCGTTTGAGGAATTTTTGTTATTCTGGGAAAATATGCTTTGCGTAATAACTATACAAAGAAGAAGGATAATTTGACCTTTTTTAAACATGCACTTGTTCTAAATTTCTAGAGATAAAATACTTTTTCTACAAAGTGAAGAAAATACATGTATTTGCTCGAAAAAAAAGGCCCAATTGAAATTAAAAATTGCTTAGAAAAATTACTTTTTTATACACTGACAAAGGAAGATGTTACCAACTAGCCTAATGACTCGCTGATTAACATTCTCCATATTGGGGCATTGGCGCAATGATAATTGCCCTAACATATAAATGTTTGATTTTGAATAAGTAACAAAAACTTTAATTAAGTACTATTTTTTTGATTTGAGCAATTTTCTCAAACCTCTATGTGCGGTGACTACCTTTAAACACAACCACATCATGAATGATAGCCATATCACAAAAAAAACATACTCCATAACACTATTAATTTAGGGGAACTACTAGGTTAACGTTTCTTTTAAAATTGAAATTTTCTATAATTTCAGTATAGCAATTTAAGTTTTGGAGATATAAACTTAGAAAACCTATTTAAACTTTCCTACAAAAAAGTTAAAAATGTAAAATTTATTAACAAAAATTGTGGAAAAAAAGTGCTCCAAGGTTAATTGGAGCACTTAGAAAAAACCAACACACCTAAAATAATTGAGATGTTCTTTCCGAATTTTCTAAAGATTCACAATATCTTGCTTAGTGCCAGGTCCTAGTTCATAGACAGCGCTCAATAGCTCTTGTTTTAAATCTATAACTTTCTTATCATATCCGGCAGCCTTATAAATTTCCGCAGCGTTCAGTAGTATTCCGGGTTCAAAAGTCTTTCCCTCAATTTGGGATTCCACAATTTCCAAGGCCTTTTCCACATTACCCATTTTGAAATAACTATAGGCTAGTAGACTATAGGATTCTGGTGTAGGCCTATTGGCAACCTCCTTTTTTGCCAACCTAAGCGCTTTTGCATATTCCTCTGTTTCCGTTAGATAAAGTGATACGTTATGGGCATTGTACATATCTCCGTAATCTGGATTACTTACATGCTGAAAATATTTTTCCAAGTTGTTCAGGCTTTTTAAATCATCGCCCATATAACCGGCAATTTCCGCCTTTAACAAATAATAATCGGGTGATTTATAATTCTTGGTAACGGAATCCAATATTCTCATAGCCTCTTTTGGTCTATTTTCATGGGAGAATACAATCCAAGCAATTCCTTTTTTGGCGTAGGCATTACCAGGATCAATTTCCAATGCTTTTAGGTAATGGTTATACGAGTCTTTAATTCTGCCTGCATGCCCATAATAATCTGCCAAATTGGTATAGGACCAAAGTTTCAAGGATTCATTTTTGGCAGTTTCGACTTTCTTCATAGCTTTTTCCATAAAACGAATGGTAGCATCTAAATCGCCCTTATAATCATTCCATTTTGCCAATCGTATCAAATACCCAAAATCTGTCATATCCTTGATACTATCCAATTGTGCCCTTGCCGTATCATAATTGCCCAATTCCATATGTACATCAAACAGAAGACATTGGCTTTGGTTAATACCGTTGTTTGTTGCCCTAGCGGAATCTGCCATCTGCAAAGCCTCCATAAACCTATGTTGGGAAATATAATTTCTGGCCAAGGCCCTATAATAACCTGCCTTGCCTACAGCTGCAATCTCTACAGCTTTTTCCAATACCTGCTCGGCTTTTTTTAAATAAGCTATTTTTCCGGTATTCTGAAAGAAGCGACTGTATTCACTTCCTACGATTCCAAAGCTCATTAGCTGGGAACTATCCTTTTTGATTTTAGAATCCCACAGCTCAAAATATTTGGAAGTGTTACTCCTTGGCTCAGATGCCAAATAAATGTCATAGTCTTCCTTTTGGGTAATTTGGTTATTATTCTCACTGGAACAAGATGCGAACAATAGAAGTACCAACCCGTAAAGTAAATTCTTCATTTTATTAGTATTTTGGTTTTTTCAAGATGTTTTCCGCCATTACCCTGAGTTAACTCTTAAAAATCAACAACATCCTTTAGGATAAAGGAAAGGGAGGATGGTTCGCACCCTCCCAGTTCTTCTTCATAGATAAATATCTTATTCAGGCATGTCCAAGTATGGAAAGGTAACTGTAGGAGATGCGGTAAACGATACCCCATCTGATACCAATATGGGAAAGGTACCTACACCTTCTACCTCTTGACCGTTGAAACGTGCGCCGTCTCCTCCACCGAACAACAAGATCAAGGAAACATCAATTACATCATCTTGCAGTGTTCTTCCGGTCAGTCCAATGGCACCCTCGTAATTTGGAGCTCCGGAACCGGGATTGAAATATGTGGTAGGTAAATTAGGAGCCACTTCCAAAACATCATTTGCCAAAACAGTGGTCAAAACCTCTGCGGAAACAGGATTATCCGTAAAACCATCCTTCTCAGGACCATTTAAGATATCCCCTAAAATATTTGGTTGGTAATTAACATCCTCTTCGTTTAGCCCCAACAAATTGGCATATACATCGTGCAAGCCTTCCAAGCGGTTTTCAAAGTCTTTTTGATAAAACTCTGCTATTCTGTGCGGCTCTGCTTGATTGTAAGGATCTTTAAAATCCTGAATACTCAAAACAGTGTTTATTCCTGGCCTACCCATAAAATCAACTTGTGCATAAGTACCGGAGAAATCAGGCATTTCCTCTTCCTCCATATCGTCATCAGGCTCCATCATTTCCTCGTCCGGTTCCATCATATCTTCACATGGTTGACAGGATGTTCCTCCACAATCCACGCCTGTTTCAGTTCCGTTCATGATACCATCACTACAAGTGGCCTGTACAATGGCATTATCATCATCCTCACTACACGCCACAAATACAGTGACAAAGCAAAGAGACATCAGCATATATTTTAAATTAATAAGTTTCATTCTTTTCTATTTATAAGTTTGTTAATTATTGTTTTCCGTTAGTGGTTACCCATGTTTTATAGACCTCAAGTCCCAAAACATTGGTAGCGGTAGTCTCTCCAAGAATACTATTTGGGATCTCTACAACCAATGCCATGGTATTGGCACCATCAAATGTATCTACGGCTTCTCCCTCTGGTAAAAAACCTTCCGGTGCCTCTCCACCAATTACTTTGTTAAACTGATTGAAGTCAAAAAAGAAAGCGTCTTGACGTGGACCAGCGAATAATGAAACTCCATCTTCAGTAGTAGTTACGATGGCGTTTTCATCTGAAATTGCCACCTTGCCAAGAGGCATATCTACCATTACTTCACTGGTTTTACCCAACATTGAAGGTTCTACAGGGCCAAAGAAATACATGTTACCATTTCTTGGTATAGCTTGGATGACCAAATCCTCAATAAGGTCATTGTCCGTATCTATGTTAATCTCTGTTAAGACATCTTCATCAAAAGTACCATAGGCCAAATCTGGAACAACATCTGTTTGTAAGTCTACCACGAAAACGGTATTATCCGGATTGCTAGGCGATTCAAATCCATAAAAATCCGCAATATCTGCGGTGTTTCCCGTGGTACTGGGAGCATCAATGTGATCGGCTGCTACTAATACAATACCAATCGCGGCCAGCATTCCCAGACCAATTAAAAGTTTTGTTTTTTTCATTTCTAATTTTTTAAAGATTGTGATTAATTATTTCAACCTTACGTACGGCATATTTATTGGAGGGTTTGGTTTCAAATGTTAAAGTAATGTTAATGTATTTCGGTTTTTATTGTGTTGAGCCACGCAACTTTTAGTAAATACAATAATAATTGGTGAGATGCCGCAGATTCACAAAAACCGCTCTATTCCATTGAAATTTCCTTAGTTTGACCACGTTAGGAAATCAAAATATAACCTTGCTTCATTAAGTTTAAACTGAATTTTATAGTAATTTGGCCCTTTAAACTGAGGTTGATATGAACCCTTCAGCAAGCGGTTGGATAGATAAGTTCGGTTCTTTGATTGCGGACCAACATGATGCATTTCAAGATTTTTCTACCTTCTACATACTACTAAAGAAGTTAGGATTTGTATACGGTATTAATGTTGCGATTCCTAATTTCATTCCCACGGAGCATGAACTTTCTGAAGACGAAAAGGCTAAAATTAATCTTATAACGGCTCTTTATGGCACCTTTAGATTAGAAAGTAACAGCACTAATTTTAAGGATTTTACCTCTTCTGTTTTTAAATTTTACAAAGAGCTTAAAATTGGAAATAGTTCCTTACTTAACCGATTGCTGATAGGAAAAAATACATCTGCCCAATTAGAGCAACTTATAGACTCGCGTGCTTTTCTTGAAGAGAATCTAATCGGAAAAACATTTAGCAGTTTTATAACCAATTCGCTATTATTTATAGATGTTCTTCTATACAAACAATACTTGGAGGATGCCAGCGAAATTAGAAAGCAAGCTCAGCGATTGGAATATTTGACCATTAACATTACCTACCACGCTCTTAATTCCAAAAAAAAGAACAGAAGTGATGTACGTTTGGAGCAATTGTTCGCTTCTTCTCTCACTTTTATTGAAGTAAACGAAAAATCATTTGATGGGCATTACCGCAAACAGTTGGTGGGCAACAAATCGCCTTGGGAAAACCAATATTTTTTAGATATCGCCTGCCTCACGGTTTGGGAAGATCATTCATTGGATTATCAGGAATCGGAATTCGTTTTCGGATTCGGAAAGGATTTAGGTTTTGGGGAAACGGACATTAAAAAGTCACTTTTTGAGGTACAAGAATTTTTCAAAATTAATTCTAGATCGGTACCCTTTTTAAAGGATCACAATCTAGCCGTTCAATTTTACGACAGTATGGCGAAGGTGGTCAACAAGCTTATTTTAAGAAATAGCAAGCGACTTCAAAAAGAACTTTCCCAAAGTAAAGAACTGGTCTATCTGTTATCCAAATCGACCGTCAAAGATTTAACTTCTGAAGAGAAGAAAAAAGTGCAAAATCAGTTGTTGGATATATTTAAAAGTATACCGTCTTTGGCAATTTTTTTACTTCCCGGAGGGGCTGTTTTACTACCTATTTTTATCAAGCTCATTCCTAAATTGCTTCCCTCCGCTTTTGATGACAATCGTATTGAAAAGTAACTTTTTTCCGATACTTTTACAACTATAAGAAATATCTATTTAAAGATTTAAGTATTTTTAATTCAATATTTTAAACACTATTACTCTAACCATAACTTAAAGTCTTTTACTCGTTCCCTACTAACAATAATTTCCTGCTCCGAGAAGTGGGAAAGCTTAATTTTCAACCTTGAATTGGTATAGGAAATGATATCTTTAATGTGGTTTATGTTGACGTAGAATTTTCTGCTCACCCTAAAAAAGTCTTTAGGCTCCAAATCCTCTTCCAAGTTTTCAAGGGTGGTATCCAACAGGTAATTTCTACCATCGGAAGTAGCGGCATACGTACCTTTGTTCTTGCTGTAAAAACATTCAATCTCTTCCGCATTCAAGATTTTAAGATGTTGCCCAACTTTGGCGGTAAACCGCTTTTTGAATTCCCTTTCCAATGGGTTGACCAATAGTTTTTTGATATCATCAAAATCAAGTGTAAGCTCTTCCTTTTTAGGGCGAAGCGTTTTGTATTTGGCTACAGCCACCTCCAATTCTTCTTCGTCAATAGGTTTTAGCAAGTAATCTATACTGTTAAGCTTGAATGCCTGTAGGGCATACTCATCATAAGCCGTGGTAAAAATAATAGCACTTTTAACCTTTACGTGCTCAAAAATCTCAAAGGAAAGTCCATCAGAAAGTTGAATATCCAAAAATATCAAATCAGGATGGTCGTTATTCTGAAACCACTCAATGGATTCTTTCACAGAGTGCAGCAATACGGCGGCATCCATGCCCATTTTCTGTAAAAGCCTAGAGAGTCTTCGTGCGGAAGGTTTTTCATCTTCAATAATCAGGGTCTGCATAAGGGTCGGTTCGTCTTTATGTTGGTATTGAATATATTACTGGTCTTCGTTCATGAATTTCTGCAACTGGACTTCCTCCCAACGTTTTAACCAGTTGGGTTTTAGATTTTTCCATGAAAATATTTTCCCCTTAAATGCCAGCCAACCGTGAACCGTTAAAATGACACCCCAAATAATGGGCGTTAATATAATGTTCAACCATAAAAAATACTGAAAGTCAGCAGTCAAAACCTCTTTTGCTTCAAAAAACCCATAAATCTTGCCCTTGAAAGCAAAAAGCAATACATTGGCGATAAAGTATATGGCTGCGTGCTCATAAAAATCCCTGATACGGTCTACTTTTGTTCTAGCTTCTTTATATCCTAATTTTGATTTGGTCATTACTCTTTTTTTGATTGATAAATAAACTCTTAATATTTTTTAGCTTCCTCCCTATCTTCTTCCATAAACTTTTCAATTTGGCGTTTCTCCCAACTTTCAGTGAAAATCGGGTTCCAATTAAAAACTTTGGCCGCATGAAAAACAAGTCCAATACCCCAAAAGAAGGGAGTACTAAACGTAGCTATACTGAAGAATGCCTCATTAAAACTCTCCCCCCCACTAATTCTAGCGGATACGGTTACCGTCATTACAAACAGATTAACCAGCGTAAATACGGTAGCATGAGTGTAAAAACCTTTTAATTCTGCCACTCTTTTTTTTGCTCTTGATTTCTTTGATCTTCTATCTTCCATAATTTCTGTTTTACTATTCCCAGCGCTTAACCTGGTCGTCTTCTTGCATGAACTCCCTTATTTTGCGCTCTTCCCAATTTCTTCCAAAAAATGGACTCATGCCGTATACCTTAAACCACTGGAACACCAATCCTATTCCCCAGCCAAATGCCGCCCAAAGAAACCAAGGGTAACTCCATTGGTCTACATAATAATTTAAGCCTGCCAACATGCTAATAATGACAATATAGGAGATAAGGCTCGTATAAAATTTCTTTATTTCGGCCACACGTTCCTTTGCCCTAATATATCTGTTCTCTTTCTCTAATTCTTCCATTTTGTTTGGTTTTAGTTGTTGTTTCTTTTACAAATTTGGGGTTTCAAACCCATGTTTTAAAACCTATATTCCCCAATTGTTGATTTTAAAGGATGAATTGAAATCCCTTTTAAAATCTATATGTATACCAATCATTTAAAATTTGTCATCTCCCATCAATTCACGCATCTTCTTCTCTTCCCAGCGTTTTCCCCATAAGGGATTGATACCATAAGCCGCTAGTCCGTGAATAGTTAGACCTATACCCCACCCACAGATTGGAAATAGTACCCAAGGAAAAGAAGTTGTTTTCATGTTTAAATAGGCCAAAAACGGAATAACAATGAGATAGGCCAATAAATTTCCATAGAACGACTTAATATTCTCAACTCGCTTTTTTGCCTTCTCATATCGTTTCTCATCTATATATTCTTGTTGGTTTTCCATAACGGACACTTGCCTTGATAGCATAGGCAGATATACTTTAAATTGATTCTTGTTTTTATCAATTCTCACCGTACGGTCCGTCAAAACGGCATATCGCTGCCTAATGTTCTGCAACCCCACGCCCGTACTTTTTTTAACCACCTTCTTTTCTTGAAGGTTATTGGAAACCACCAACATACCTTCCTTCTCAAAAACCCGAATATGCAATGGCTGGCCAGAGGTAACAATATTATGCTTTACTGCATTCTCTAACAAGAGCTGTAACGAGAGCGGAATTATCTTTGCCTCGGGGTTTGAGCTACGCTCCGGAATTTCAAAAACAATACTATCTTCAAACCTCATCTTTAAGAGTTGAACATAGGTTTTTGCAAAGGCCAACTCCTCATCTACAGAAATTAGGTCTTTATTCTTTTGTTCAAGTACATACCTATAAACTTTTGATAAAGAGGTGGTAAATTTTTGTGCTTGCACTGGGTCTTCTTCAATCAAACTGGTCAATACATTTAAGCTATTGAACAAAAAATGTGGGTCTAACTGGTTCTTCAAAGCATCAAATTGAGCCGATGCCGTACCCGCAATTATCTTCTGTTCCTTGACCTTGGTTTCCTGCCGGTACTTGTAATAGTAAAATCCGTAAAAGAGTACCAGGACAATTCCGGAAATAAAAAGAGAATAATAGTAGTCTCCCGGTCTCTCATCAATCAAAAACTGCCAAAAGTCTTGTTGATGCAAAACAACCACGACAATTGTCCTTGCTATAAAAATACCGACTACTGAAATTCCAAAATTAGCCAACAACCCCAGGAACAATCTTCTAATAGACTTAAAATTGCTGCCTATTTTCTGGTCTAGAAACCGCCACATGTACACATTGGCCAAGTATAATATGATGGAGAAAATTAGATTCTCATAATACCTTCGCCAAATTACAGCCAAATCAAACCCGTTGCTAAATCTACCCGTAAAGTAGAAACTGGCAAGGACCACCAAATAAATAACGGTGCCAATAAGAATGGCAAAGGCTACATCTTTAATAAATTTCTGCATAATTCAAACCTCTGTTTAAGTGAGGATTTTTTTCATCTATGGTTAAATATAAGGAAAAGACAGGCTGCTGCTTTTTTTACTTAAACTACCACCTAATAGATTCCAAATTACAATTCCTTACAAAAATCCATACAACCTATCATAACTTATAAAATAGCTTTCCCAACTGTAATATTCCTCTACCGAATTGCATTTAGCAGACCTTTTCCTCCGTAACCTACATTTTGACTATCTTGGAAAACAAAAACAGTCCTATGAAAAAATTGCTTCCTTTCCTTATTGTTTTAATACTAGTAGTATTTAGCTCAAAAGAACTCACTGCACAAGGTGTTTATAAAGACCAATTTGCCCATACTTTTTCCATTGTAGCCAAGGATACGGCTACTGGGGAAATGGCCGTTGGGGTGCAAAGCCATTGGTTTTCAGTAGGAACCATTGTTGCTTGGGGCAAATCTGGCGTGGGAGTGGTAGCCACACAGTCTTTTGTCAACCCAGCCTATGGACCGCAGGGATTGGATTTAATGTCAAAAGGAATGAGTGCTAAAGAGGCGCTAACCACGCTCACTGCCAAAGACGAAGGCAAAGCCTTTAGACAATTAGGCTTTTTGGACGCACAAGGTAATGCTGCATCCTTCACAGGAGAAAATTGTGTAGCCTCTGCAAGTCATTACGTTGGGGAGAATTTTGCCGTACAGGCCAATATGATGCTCAATGACGATGTAATACCTGCCATGACGAAGGCTTTTGAGGAAAATGCTACTCTTCCACTAGCAGAAAGAGTGGTACTTACCATGTTGGCTGCTCAAAAAAGTGGCGGTGATATTAGGGGAAAACAATCCGCAGTCTTAATAGTTGTGGGAGCCGAGCCTACAAAGAATGTGTGGGAGGACAAAAAAGTAGATTTACGTGTAGATGATAGTACTGAACCCCTCAAAGAGCTAGACAGGCTTCTAAAAGTACATAGGGCGTATGAGCATATGAACAAAGGGGATTTAGCGGTAGAGGCAAATGATATGAGTACTGCATTGGCCGAATATGGTGCCGCACAAAAGATGTTTCCAGACAATCTTGAAATGAAATATTGGACTGCCATTGCCCTTGCAAATAGCGGACAATTAAAAAAATCACTACCCATTTTCAAATCAGTTTTTGAAAAGGATGCCAATTGGAAGACCTTAACAAAACGCCTTCCAAAATCTGGTCTTTTGACCGTTTCAGAAGGCGATTTGGATAAAATTTTAAAGCTTTAAATGCCTAGGATAATGTAAATTCTGGCAATTTAATGATTTCTCCACCTTTCAACGCCGATTCATGGGCCAAAATACCCACACAAGTGATGTTGGCAGATTGCTTGGCATTGGGATAAGGTGATGTATCTTTTACCAAAGCATCCACAAAAACGTGGACCAAATGGGGGTGAGACCCACCATGACCTGCCCCTTGGGTAAAAGACAAATGCTGGTTATCATCTGTATCATATACTCCCTGAGTGGTAAAACGCTGGATTTCTTCTGGTAACAATTTGGCAAAATCAGGACTTTCAATTTCTTCTGGTATTTCTGGTTCCGGTTTCTTTGCCGTATGTACCACCAAAGGCTTTCCTTCAATTAATGGCCATTCCACGGACTTTTTTGAACCATAAACTTCAAAACTCTCCCTGTACTGTCTAGCAACATCAAAAAGGGAACGGTACACTTGGGCGCTTAAATCTGAATCCTTGAATTTAATATGGGTGGTTTCTACAGCAAAAGGAGAATTGTAATGTCCAATCAGCTCTTCACGGATAGTTCCGGAGCCAAAGCAGGAAACATATTCTGCCTCACCTCTGGTTAAAGCCAATACAGGTCCTACACAGTGAGTTGCGTAATGCATAGGCGGTAATCCTGGCCAGTAATTGGGCCACCCATCCATATCCTGTTGATGACTCGCCTTTAAAAACTGAACCTTTCCTAACTCACCATTATCATACAATTCTTTCATGTACAAAAATTCGCGGGCATAGACTACGGTTTCCATCATCATGTAGGTGAGTCCCGTTTCTTCCGTCAATCGCACAATTTCTTCGCATTCTTCAACAGTAGTAGCCATAGGTACTGTACACGCCACATGTTTACCCGCTTTTAACGCTTTAATGGATTGAATGCCATGATCGGGAATAGGCGTATTGATATGAACGGCATCAATATCCGGATCTTTTAAAAGCTCATCATAGTCCGTATAGCGTTTTTCAATGCCAAAGGCATCGGCCAATTCGTTCAATTTAGATTCATTTCGCTGTGAAATAGCTACTAGATTGGCATTGGGGTGTTTTAAATAAATCGGTATAAATTCCGCTCCAAAACCTAATCCAACTATTGCTACATTTATTTTTTTATCACTCATTTATATGTAATTATTTAAATGTTTGCTTTAAAAATTTTAATCCTTCCGATGCAAATTGATCTTGACTGTTCGCTATGGTTTTCCAGATACAAACCGCACCCGCCAATTCCTTTATTTCAGGCGTGAAGCTTTCAATTACGATGGCACCTTTGTACCCAATATCTGTAAGTCCTAATTGAAAGTCTTGCCATGGGGTCAATCCGGTACCGGGAATTCCCCTATGATTTTCGGAAACCTGAACGTGTATCAATTTATCCCCAACGGTATTGATAGCTTCCCGAATGTTCTTTTCCTCAATAGTCATATGAAAACCATCTAAAAGTACCTTTGCGTTGCTTTCATTGATGTCACAAGTTAGTCGAACTACATCCGAAGCGGTATTCACCATGTCCGACTCAAAACGGTTAAGTGGTTCCAACGCAATGTTCTGTCCTTGATCTTTAGCAATCTCACAAACCCTTCTTAGATTTTTTACCGCTAATTCCCACTCTGCCTTTCGCTGTTCTTCAGGTATCATTCTTGCCTTACCCACCATACTATACATAGGGCCGGCAAGAAAATCTACCTCCAACAGATTGCAGAGCTCAAAACACTGCTCAACATATGTGAAACAATTTTTATGTAGGGTCTCGTCTTCACTAGTCAGGTCTTTGGTGGGACCAAAAACCCCACAAACTGAGGGTTCCAAACCATTTTTCTGTAATTCTTCCTTTACTACTTTCCCATCGATCAAACTAGGGTCCTCTACCGGTATTTCCACCAGATCATATCCCAATTCTTTTATTTTAGGAAATAGGGAAACCGATTCCGTAGTAAAAGGGGATTGCCATAACCAAGTACTCACCCCAAATTTGTATGCGTTTGACACGTTTATATTTTTTAATTCCTATTTATTAATTGGTAACCACTTTCATTACCCCTTGCATGATTCTCCAATGCCCAGGGAAGGTACAGATATAAGGGTACTCTCCAGGTTCTGATGGCGCCGTGAATTTTAAGGATACCTTCTCCTCCGGATTTATCAAGGCAGTGGCAAATAGCACTTCGGACATTTCAGGTACATAGTTTTTTGAAGCCCCGTCAGGGTCTGCCGCCATTTTATCAGCCGCGGCCCCTACCTTGTCCTTAGTTCCCGGTTTTACGATAACCAAGTTGTGCTGCATAAAATCAACATTGTCCAGCACCAGCTCTACTTTTTCACCGGTTCCAACTACAAATTCGGTCAAATCAAACTTCATTTCATTTTTGACCACTTTCATGTTGATGACTACCCTTTCCGAATCATCTTCCTCTTCTCCCAAGCCATTAGCCGTACCCTCGGAAGCATAATTTTTCACAAACACTTCGGCAATCGTACTGCCTCCAAAAGAGTTTTTGGCACTTGCCGAAAAATCGGTTTCTACCTCATACTTCCAAGTGCCCGCAAGCGGCAAATTCTTTTTATCGGAACGCAGATATAACTGATCTGGTTTCCCATAAACACCACCGCCGCCACCTGTATCCTCTACACGTATGGCCAAAACATTTTTTCCTTTTTTGAACAGGGAATTATCTATCTGGTAATACCTGTTTCTATCATATTCCCCTTCGGTAACCCCTATTTGCGTTCCGTTTAAATAGATAATATCAGAATCGTCAATAGGCCCCAAGGAAATATAGGTTCTTCCTACGGGATCAAATTCAAATGACTTTCTAAACCAAATGATTCCGTCTATGTTCAAACCGGCATCTTCAATGAATTGTGGCAATTCCATGGTTTTCCAATTGCTATCATCAAAGTCTGTCGCTTCGCGCTTGGCCACTTCCACTTTTTCCACGCTAAAATTGGGATTATCCGCAAAGTAGGCCGAGTTAAATCCTTCCTTATGTTTCGCCGCAGCCGCATAAACTGCCTTGGACAACCAACTGTCTTCCAAAATAGTGTCGTCCTCACTTAAATCGAACAATAGTTTTCCAATCGCATCGGAAGGTCCTCTTTCCGCCAAATAAAGGATGGCCGCCATGCGCACAGAGGCATCCTTGTCATACAGTACTTTTGATTCTTCTACAACCTTATCCGAAGCTTCTGTTCTTGGTAACATTTGTAATGCCGCCTTACGAACCGCTGCCGATGGATGACGAAGCGCTCCTTGCACTACTTCCCTAGCTTCTTTATTGGCATCCAAGGACACAAGACCATCAATGGTCCACAATGCGTGGAAAGCCCCAACATTCATTCCCGTTTCGTCTTGTGATTGGTTTTGAACTAATTCAAAAAGCTCCGGAAGTATTTTAGTATTACCGCTTTCTACCAATAAACGCTGGGCCGTTATTCTCCAGAACATATTGGTATTTTGCAACTGCTCCAATAGTTCATCTGAATCTGAAGCATCCAAAACCAAACTTTCCATTTGCCCCTCACCCTTGGGAACAATTCTCCAGATACGACCTCTAGATTTGTCACGTAATGGGTTTACATAAGCGTTTCCATCACCATTCTCGGCTTTGTAACCGCCTCTTTCCTCACTCGGGGTTGGGTTGTGCTGAATAATGAAATTGTACCAATCTGCCACCCAAACATTACCATCAGGACCTACTTTTGCTTCTACCGGTGACACCCACTCATCTGAACTTGCGAACAGGTTACCACCGTCCACTTCCTCGTACCCGGCACCAACTTTTTTAATTTTGTTGATGTGGACCAAATTTCCGGTGGGTTCACAAACAAAGGCCATTTTATTCCAATACTTGCTAGGATAATTTCTAGCCGTATAAAAATGGTGCCCTGCAGCAGCCGTAAATCCTCCAAAGACATCTACTTGCCTTATATTATCGGTTATAGGCTGCATGGAATAGTGACCATCTATTTTCAGACTTCCGGTTGCGGGTATTCCTTTTATGTCATCCATTAAAGCGTTGGGTATACCAACATAAACACTATGGGTATTGTTGGCGGTGGACGCAAAGATTGAATTGTCTTCCATAAGTCCCAAGCCCCAAGTATTGTTGCTGGTATTGGTCAATACCTCAAAAGTTTCCTTTTTAGGATGGAATCTGTATACATTCTGATTGAACTTAAAATCATCACCAAAAATTTGACCTTCAAACCCGGAATACCCAACTACTCCATACAATTGATTGTCTATTCCGTATTGTAAATTGGATGGTCCAGCATGGGTATCAAAAGTGCCCCAGCCGTCTATCATTACTTCGCGAACATCTGCTTTGTCATCCCCATCGGTATCTTTTAAGTATAAGAAATGAGGTGCCTGAGAGACTACGATTCCGCCATCATAGAATGAAAAACTAGTAGGAATATTGAGGTTTTCGGCAAAAATGGTAAACTTATCGGCCTTTCCATCGCCATCCGTATCCTCGCAAATTTTAATTCTGTCATCCCCCACTCCATTGTCATTTCTTACTGTATTGGGGTAATCAACGGTTTCAATGACCCAAAGCCTACCTTTTTCATCCCAATTAATGGCTATGGGATTGATAATATCCGGTTCAGAAGCAAAAAGCTCCAATTTAAATCCTGCCGGGACTTGGATAAGTTTTTCAGATTCTTCTGGAGATAAAGGCAACTGATATTTAGGAGCTGGATCTCTTTTTTCATAATTGGGGATATTGGCCCTTTCTTCATATTGAAGCACAGGTATGGTCGATGCAAAAGCTTCCCAATTTTTTTTGGCGGTATCGTCCACTGCCCATAGAATGCCCTCTTTTACCAAATTTTGAAATCCAGGATGGGTCCATGTGCGCTCATCATGCCCGTATGCGGTATAAAACACTTTTCCCTCTCCATAGTTTTTCACCCAAGTCCATGGTTCGTGATGGCCTCCCTCTACTCTCTCCATTAGAACCTCAATATCATCTGCAATCTTATCATGTACATAAGTTTCATCCCAAGTAGAAAATGACTCTATATTTTGCATTATGGGATGCTCTTTTTTGATAATTTCCGTTGTAAATGTCCCCATACCATGCTCCTTGAACTGGGCTCCTACCATATTAATATATTCAGGAGAGTTCTTAAAACAGAAACTTGCACAGTGTAAGGGAACAAAAGCGTGCCCCTCTTTTACGTATGAAAGCAATGCCTCTTCTTGGCTTGGGGTAATTTCTTCATGATTGGCGTAAATAATGAGACCATCGTACAAGGATAGGTTCTCGGCATTTAAATCATTTACATCCTCTGTATAGGTAATATTTATTCCGTCTTTTGTTAATGCAGATGCCAAAATGGGGAAGTATGCCTTTGAATTATGATGTTCTATTTCATGACCTAAAAAGAGCATTTCTATTCTTCTGGGTTGATCATCCTTCCAAGCCTGCTTTTTTTCTTTGGAACCACAACTTACCAAAATGAGTAAAAAAACGAGGGTTCCAAGCGTTGAGAAATTGAGTTTCATAGGGTGTTAATTTTCAGTTATCAATAATAGTGATAATACACACTTAAAATTTACCCTCTAATATCACATACTGACTGTTTTATATCATAAAAATAGAATTAATGGAATTTTAATGATAATTTAGTTGTTGAACTACAAGAATGCACCTTAAACCATATTTTGAAAGCAGCTTTAGAAAAATCGCCCATTCCCGTTTCCCGCGCATATGTTGCCAAACTATTAAACGAGCCCGTCTTTGACCCCCATTGGCACTTTCACAGCGAATACCAAATATTTATGGTCTTAAAGGGTAACGGCACCCGATTTATAGGCGATAGTGTAAAACCTTTTAAAACAGGTGATATCACCTTTACCGGCTCTAACCTGCCGCACCTTTGGCGTAGCGACCAAGAACAGGAACAGGATCAAAACATTGCATGGAGCAAAGGGGTGGTCATCTATTTTAAGGAGGACTTTTTAGGTGATAATTTTCTTAGAACGCAAGAAGCTATAAGACTTAAAAACCTTTTTGACAAAAGCTTGCGCGGAATGGAGTTTACAGGACAAACCGCAATGAAACTTCAAAAAATGATTCTAGAACTGATAACACTTGAAGGATTGGACGGTATATTACACCTGTTAAATATATTAAAAACCATTAGCCAAACCGAAGATTACAATTTATTGGCTAGCCCAGGATATACCAACACACTTAGAGAGGCAGACACAGAACGTATGTATATGGTGTACGCCTACGTGATGAAAAATTTTAAAAATAAAATCGCCCTTTCAAAAGTAGCGGAAATGACCAATATGACACCCACATCGTTCAGCAGATATTTTAAAGTGCATGCCAACAAATCATTTACCCAATTTGTAAGTGAAATTAGAATAGGACACGCTTGCAAACTTTTGATCGAGAAAAAGAAAAATATTTCCTCTGCCTGCTATGAGAGTGGATTTCAAACCCTGAGCAATTTCAACAAGCAATTCAAGACCATCACCAAGAGGACTCCAAGGCAATACAAAAAGGAATACGGATTGTAAGAAAGCAGCACGCAATAAAATCCTGTTTAGTTAATGAAATCAGCTAATTTTGCGACATGTTAAAAACGTTACAAATACGTCTTACCCTTGAGGAAGAAGCCATAGAAGGTCAATTGAAAAGAAGGGCGGCCACCTATTTAGGTCTGAATGAGGCCGAATTTGAACTGGCTATTCTTAGAAAATCTATAGACGCCCGAAAACCGGAAGTGGTCTTCAACTATAAGCTGGCTGCTTACGTGGGAGAAAATGCTCCCAAAACCGATTATACTTTTGACTATAAGGATGTTTCCAGTGCACCTGAAATACACATCATTGGATTTGGGCCTGCCGGTATGTGGGCCGCATTGCGTTGTTTGGAACTTGGCTATAAGCCAATTGTTTTTGAAAGAGGAAAAGATGTTCGGGAACGTAGGCGAGATTTAAGGGCCATCAACCAACAGCATAGTGTTAATGAAAACTCCAATTATTGTTTTGGAGAAGGCGGGGCGGGTACCTACTCAGATGGCAAACTTTACACCCGAAGCCTAAAAAGAGGTGATGTAAAGAGAATCTTTCACAGTTTGGTGCATCACGGGGCCACGGAACAAATTTTAATTGATGCCCACCCCCATATTGGTACCAATAAACTTCCCAAAGTGGTCAAAAACATTAGAGAGACCATAATTGAGTACGGCGGGGAAGTTCATTTTAATGTTCAACTAACCGATTTAATCATTAAAAATAAAACCATACAGGCCGTTGTACTCAATGATTCCGAGGAACTACCGGTTCAACGGGTTATTTTGGCCACGGGACATTCGGCAAGGGACGTTTTTCAACTTTTGGATAAGAAAAAAATTGACATTCAGGCCAAATCCTTTGCCATGGGCGTACGGGCAGAACACCCCCAGCACATTATCGATTCCATTCAATATCATTGTGATGGAAACCGAAATGAATTGCTTCCTGCAGCATCGTACAGTCTGGTACACCAAGTAAAAGGTAGGGGCGTTTATTCCTTTTGCATGTGCCCTGGAGGGTTTATAGTTCCCGCAGCTACTGCACCCGGCGAGGTGGTTGTCAATGGCATGTCTCCCTCCAAGAGAAATAATAAATTCGCCAATTCCGGCATTGTCGTAGAAATAAATATTGATGAGGATTTAAAACGATACGAAAAATTTGGTGCTTTAAGAGGTCTGGAATTTCAGAAGGATTTGGAACGGCTGGCCTTTACAGCCGGTGGAAGAACGCAAACAGCACCTTCTCAACGAATGACCGATTTTGTGGAAGGCAAGCTTTCCGAAACCTTAAACGATACATCCTATCAACCTGGATTGAAAAGTGCCCCGCTCCATTCCTTGCTGCCCAAACTAATAGGTAGCAGACTACGAAAAGGATTTGAAGAATTTGGAAAAAAAATGAGAGGCTACTATACCGAAGAAGCCAATATAGTAGGTGTAGAATCACGCACCTCATCACCCGTGACCATCCCTAGAAATGATACATTGGAGCACCCCACCATTAAAGGTCTGTTCCCTTGTGGGGAAGGAGGCGGCTATGCCGGAGGTATCGTTTCCGCTGCCATGGATGGTGAACGGTGCGCAGAGGCCGCCATTGTAGGATTGTAATTAATTTCTACCACTTACTTAAATAAGCGTACCTTCGCGCCTTATTTTCAAGTATGAACTTTAAAGAACTTGGCCTCGCCCAACCCATTTTAAAAGCCCTTGATGCAGAGGGGTATACAACTCCTACCCCTATCCAAGAACAAGCCATACCCATTTTGTTAAAGGGAAAGGACTTATTGGGAGTGGCCCAAACGGGAACAGGTAAAACCGCCGCTTTTAGTATTCCTATTATCCAGTTGCTTTTAGAACAAAAAGAAGCATCTACCTCCTATAAAAAAGTAAAGGCATTGATTGTTACCCCTACAAGGGAATTGGCCCTTCAAATTGGGGAAAGCATTACTGCCTATTCCAGATTTACCGGTTTAAGAAACACTGTCATCTTTGGCGGGGTAAAGCAAGGAAAACAGGTAAAAGCATTGGAAAAAGGAGTGGAAATCCTAATCGCTACCCCAGGTAGATTATTGGATTTAATGGGACAAGGTTTTGTGTCTTTTAAAGATTTGGAATATGTAGTCTTAGATGAAGCGGACCAAATGTTGGATATGGGCTTCATTCATGATATTAAAAAAATAATCGCAGCATTACCCCCAAAACGCCAGTCGCTCTTTTTTTCGGCTACTATGCCAAAGGATATCGTGGAGCTTTCCAAAAAAATGTTGGGTGATTTTGAAAGGGTAACCATAAAGCCCCAGCAAGCCACTGCCGAGCGCGTGGAACAGGGTGTTTACTACGTAAGCAAAAGAAACAAGACCCGTTTGTTGATCCATTTATTAAAGGAACGCCCAAAAGATTCTACATTGGTATTCTCCCGAACCAAACACGGAGCCAATAAAATTGTAAAAAAATTGGACCAGGCGGGAATCAAGGCTGCGGCCATACACGGCAACAAATCGCAAACGGCCAGACAAAAAGCTCTTGGAGCCTTCAAAGAAGGAAAATTGAAAGTGTTGGTGGCAACGGATATCGCTGCAAGGGGCATTGATGTGGAAGAATTGGCCTTGGTCATTAATTTTGATTTACCTAATGTACCGGAAACCTACGTGCACCGTATTGGTAGAACCGGGCGGGCAAGTGCCAGTGGTATCGCCCTTTCTTTCTGTGATAAGGATGAGCGACCCTATTTGAAAGATATAGAAATGTTGATCAAGCAACGTGTACCTTTAATGCCTGAGCACCAATTTGTTGATGATGAACCTGAGCAGGAAAAAGCTTCTGAAAAAAAACCCGCCAACAAGACCAATAGCGCAAAAAAAGGTCAGGGACATCGGCGAAGAAATTCCAATTACAGAGGTAGAAACAAAAATCGAAGAAATAGAAGACAGGGAGGCAATTCTAAAGACAAAAATTAACCCCTAGACTATAACCGCTGTTCTTGCGCATCGGCTTTGCCATATTCTTTCTTATAAATTTTCACTATAATCAGGAAAAGGCTAATCAACAACGGACCGAATATAAGTCCTATGAACCCAAATAACGGAACCCCTACAATGACACCAATAAGCGTAATCAAGGGGTGCACATCATCCAATTTCTGTAAAATGTAAAGTCGGATAATATTATCCGTTGAGCCCACCACAATCAATCCGTATATGAGAATTCCCCATGCCTGAACATCATTTCCGCTGGCCAGGGTAAGAATAAATACAGGTAGAATTCCTACCAAAGTTCCTATAAAGGGAATCATGGATCCAACTGCCACTATGGCGAACCAAAAGAAAGGGTTCTCAATGCCAAAAATAAAAAAACCTACAAGAGCCACTAGGCCCTGGGCCACAGCTACCAAAGGAATGCCCAAGGCATTGGAACGCACCATTGCCTGTACTTCCTTACCAATTATCCGTAAGTTCATTTTACTAATGGGAATATATTCAAACAAAGACTCTTTTAATTCCTTTCTATTGGTCAACATATAGTACAACAAGAAGTACATGATAGCAATAGAAATGAATAGGTTAAAAGTGCTGCCTGCAAAAGCGGAAACACTTTCCGTTAGCCAAGCAGATGCCCCAGATGGGTCTATCTGTGAACTTACATCGTAATCCACCGTTTTTTCCACTACAAAAAGTTGGTCTTTGATAATTTCAATAACACTTTCAGATTTTTCTACGGCCTTGCCCATTTTACTCCCCAACATGGCAATGAGACCACCTACCGGAATCAAAATTCCTATAAATGACACCACCATCAATAAACCCGCGGCAATATTAGGGTTCCATCCTTTTTTAATTAGTTTAATCATCCACTTACGAAAAATGACATAGAGCGTTACAGCTCCTAGAACACCTGTTAAATAGGGTACAATTTCCCAAAAAATAAGCCCTCCAATTACTAAAATGAGAAGTAGGACAAATATTTGTCTTATGATATTTGGGTGGATAGATTTCATAAAATAGGAAGTATATAAGATTGCTTTTTGCAAGACGAAATGTATACTCTCTTAAGGACAACCGCTATCCTTTACACACCTTTTTTTGACTGTATCCGAACAATCATTACTTAAAAGTAAAGTGAAGATTTTAACTTTTAATTGAATATTCTTTTGATAGGGAAATTGCTAAATTGCCGGATATCAAACTACCCATTCAAAATGAAAAAGAATCTGTTACTTTCCAGTCTTTTGTTTTTTACCCTTACCATCACTTTAGGTCAAAGTCCAATTGTGATGACCTACAATATAAAATATGACAATAAGGAAGATAAGGTCAACAATTGGAATTTTAGAAAGGAAGCCATGTTGGATTTAATTGTCAATCACCAACCTGATGTCATTGGTATGCAAGAGGTTCTTCATAGGCAATTAGAATTTTTGGATAAGGGCTTAGAGAATTATGCCTATGTGGGAGTGGGCAGGGATGATGGAAGGGAAAAGGGTGAGTACTCCCCTATCTTTTACAACTCTAGCGAATATGAGGTTTTGGAATCCAACACGTTTTGGTTGTCTAGATCACCCGAAAAGGTTTCCGTAGGTTGGGATGCTTCTATGGAGAGAATTTGTACCTACGCAAAATTTAAGGAAAAAAAGAGCCAGAAAGAGTTTTGGATGTTCAATACGCATTTTGACCATAGGGGCGATAAGGCACGGAAAAAATCGGTTCGTTTAATTCTTAAAAAGATGGATGAAATAAACTCTGAAAATCTGCCGGTAGTATTGACCGGAGACCTTAATCTGCTACCGGAACAAGCGCCCATTCAATATTTGAGCAAGAGAATGAGTGACGGTCTAATAACTTCCAGAAAAAAGAATGAAGGTCCGCATGGCACTTTTAACGGATTTAACCTGGAGGACCCTATCAGTAATAGAATAGACTATATTTTTACCCGAGGCTTTTCTGTTAACAATTACCAGCACATAGACGAACGATTAGATAATGACAAACATATTTCCGATCATCTACCGGTAGTTGCTGATTTGGTAAGGTGATTATTTAGAAATTGACTGGCCTATAGACAGCAGGCTTTGGTCCACAAAAGCCCTTTGTTTCTTGAACTTAATATGTACCCAATTTCCAGACAAACCCAATACTTGGAGGGAGTCCTGTAATGCTACCTCACCAATTTTTTTATATGCTGTATGGGGTCCTTGCCTTAAATTGGCTCTGGATGCTGAAATTATGGCCCATTTTTCATTCGGACTACTCTTCAGTTCCGTACTATCCGGCCGTTCTCTCATTTTAACGAATGGCAAAGGGTCAATTGCTCCTCTGTAACCTTCATAGATTCCAAAGTGTAAATGGGGAGCAGTGGTTCTAGCATTTCCTGTATTCCCAACTAAACCTAGGGTATCTCCAAGTTTTAAACGCTCACCTGTCTTTACTAGAATACTATCCAAGTGGGCATAGTAAAGTGAAAGACCCAAAACCCCCGTTCGTTGCCAAACTTGTTTTCCTCCTAGACCTTTATTCGCTACAGAACTTACCCTCCCCGACGTCACGGCTAAAACTGGAGTTCCGCGTTCCGCAAAAACATCAATTCCCTCGTGAGACCTTCTTCCTCCATCCCGAGTAGCGCCCCAAAAACTTAAAATTGCTTTATTGCTCTTTCCAAGTACTGGAAAAGCAAAAGATGGCTCCGTATATAGTTCCAACTGAAATGATGTAGTTCCATAAATTTCTGGCTGTACAACCAGTTTATAAATGCCATTTTTTTCTACTTCATAGGACAAAGACCGCTCTCCCTTATCATTGGCAAGGATGGCATTAGAACTTTCATCTTCTTCAAAAAGGTTAATAAAGAATTTTTTATCCAGGGTATCTGTTAGAATTTTAATTTTCAAAATTTCCCCTCTTTGCAACTCCAGATTATAGCTACGTGCAACGGTACTTTTTGTATAAAAATATCCGGTCTCCACATACGGTAAAGGTACTTCTAAACTATCTAGAAGACTGAGTTCAAAATCATTTTTCCAACTTGTAAATAAAAGGCTGTCCCTTTGAAAATTCCTTTCATATAATTCGCGTGCCGTTGGTTGTGTGATTATATCGGTAACCTTTCTAACTTGATTACACCCCGGTACCAAACAACAGAAAATAATTACTAATATTGACTTTGACCCCATACAATCGAAAGAAAAAAATGAAAAAGCCAAGTGTAGACGTGGCTTTTTCAAACTATCTGTTTTTACTTGCTTATAAAGTCTATAAGTAGCTCGTTTAACTCTTCGGCATGAGTAATATTAAGACCGTGTGGTGCACCTTTTATAATCTTATAAGTATTATCCTTTATACCTTTTGCCGCCTGTTCTGCAGAAGTAGCAATGGGTACCGTTTCATCGGCATCACCATGAACTATTAGTGTAGGTACAGTGACATTCTTTAGCTCAGACCGAAAATCTGTCTGCATCCAAGCAAGGGCCGCCTGAATGGTAGCTCTTGGAGAAGCGTGACTGGCAATAATAAAATCATAGTCCAACTGTGCTTGGCTAACTTTATCCTTATTACTCTCATAGTTATAGAATCCTTTATGGAAGTCCTTTAAAAATCCTACCCTATCTTTTTGCAGGGCATTTTTAATATCGTCCAAGGCCGATTCCGGCACCCCGTCCGGATTATCATCCTTCTTCTTGACCAAAGGAATAATCGAACTTACCAAGGCTGCTTTAGATATTTTGTTAGGTCCATAATCGGTTAAATATCTAACTACCTCACCACCGCCCATGGAAAACCCGACAATAATGGCATCTTCAAGCTTGAGACCTTCAATTAAGGTATGTAAGTCGCTAGCCAAGGAAGAATAGTCGTATCCATCCCATGAAACCGAGGAAATGCCGAAGCCTCTACGATCATAAGTGATACACCTATATCCAGATTCAACTATTTTCCAGACCTGTTGTTCCCAAGATTTGTTGCTTAAGGGCCAACCATGAATTAAAATTACCGGTTGCCCTTCGCCGTGATCCTCATAAAATATATCTACGGATTCCTTTCCTGTTGTATTTGTTATAAATGGCATATAAATTTATTTTTAGTTCAGCGAAATGTAGGACCATTTCTAACTTATCATTGATGCAAACCATAAACTTGTTGCTTTGAACAAAGATTTAAGTTAGCTTTAAGTATATGGCGTACGATAATTATATGGCCGATAGGCTACGGAATTTATTAAGGGAAAAATCCATCTATTTTGAAGAAAAGAAAATGATGGGCGGACTTTGTTTTATGGTCGATGAGAAAATGTGCTTCGGTCTCATGAGCGATAAATATGCTGATACGTCCCTATTGATGTGCCGCGTAGGACCCGAAAATTATGAGAGTGCCCTACAAAAGCCACATTGTTCTAAAATGAACTTTACCGGACGTGCGATGAAAGGCTTTGTTTTTGTTTCTGCCGAAGGATTGGATACCGAAAAAGATTTGGAAGAGTGGGTTCAGCCTTGTTTGGATTATAATCCTCTCGCCAAGAAAAGTAAAATGAGATAAGAAAAAACCCTTCCGTTAAGAAGGGTTCTTTATAGATATCAGCTATCTTTTAATGATTGCATATCAATTACAAATCGGTATTTCACATCTGACTTCACCAATCTATCATAGGCTTCATTAATATTCTGGATATTAATCATTTCAATCTCAGAGACTACATCGTTCTCCCCGCAAAAATCGAGCATTTCTTGGGTCTCTTTAATACCACCGATCATAGAACCCGCAATTCTCTTTCTTCCCATAATAATTCCGCCACCATGCAATGACTCAAGAGGTTCTACAGCTCCAACAAGCACCATCGTCGCATCTCTTTTTAAAAGGGATACATAGGGGTTCATATCATGTCCCACCGGAATAGTGTTCAATAAGAAATCAAAGGAACCGGCGTGTTCTTTCATTTGTTGCTCATCTTTAGAAATTAAAACCTCATCTGCCCCCAGTTTTTTTGCGTCCTCACTTTTATTGGGAGAGGTGGTTATCATTACGGTATGTGCTCCCATGGCATGGGCAAATTTGATACCCATGTGGCCCAATCCTCCCAGACCGATCACGCCAACCTTATCTCCTTTTTTAACATTCCAGTGAGACAAAGGAGACCAAGTAGTAATTCCGGCGCAAAGCAAAGGTGCAGCTGCCTTGGGATCCAGATTTGGAGGTATATGAAGTACAAAATTTTGGTCTACCACTATTTTTTCGGAATAGCCACCAAAAGTATGTCCGTCCAGATGCTTGTCCGGTCCATTATAAGTCATCACAGCACCATTTTCGCAATACTGTTCTAAATCATCCTCGCAAGCACTGCATGTCTGGCAAGAGTCGACCATACAACCAACCCCAACCAAATCATTTGCTTTAAAATTTTCTACGTTTTCACCTACTGACACTACTTTTCCAATAATTTCATGTCCAGGCACTACCGGATATTTAGAGTTCTTCCAGTCATTTCGAACTTGATGCAAATCGCTATGGCAAACGCCACAATACAATATCTCAATTTCAACGTCTTCTGCAGTAGGTTTTCTTCTATTAATTTCGAATGGTTCTAAATCTGCTTCTTTTGATGAGGCAGCATATGCTTTAGTTTCTTTTGACATACATTTAATTTTAGCTCAATCTAGCTTATTAAAAAATTCACTATTTGTTCAATACAGTTAATTATTGAACACAAAGCCCCACCAGATGGCGGGGCTTGAGCAAATCTTTAAACTTTAGTGCATTAAATTTCCTCGGCCAACCATGCTTTCATCATCCAAACCGTTTTCTCCTGTTCTGTGATAAAATCGCTCATCATGGCATTGGTACCTTCATCCCCGGATTTATCCGTAGCATCTAAAATACGACGTTCAATGACCAATAATTCCTTTAGGGAATCCACTATCAATCTAATGGAGTCCTCATCATTGGAGACATTCTTTCCCACAGGAACCTTTGATGTTTTTATATAGTCTTCAAAGGTATGTAGTGGTACGCCTCCCAAAGTTAAAATACGCTCGGCAATCATGTCTACCTTTTCATTGGCGTCATCATAAAGCTCCTCGAATTTTGGGTGAAGCTCAAAAAAACGCTTCCCTTTAACATTCCAATGGATTCCTCTTAAATTCTGATAATACCTTTGAAAATTGGCCAAAAGCTCATTCAAATCCTCGCTTACTGTTTTAGAATCTTTTTCACTTAATCCTATGCTATTCAATTTCATTTCGTTTCTATATTTTTGATTACACCATAAAATTATAAAATATCAGAGGCTTAAATAATAAGTTTTATTGATAGTTTTTATAACTTTATCGCTTTAATTTATTTACAATGACAATAACGCAATTGCAATATGTTTTGGCGGTCGCAGAACATAAAAATTTTACCTTGGCTGCACAAAAGAGCTTTGTTACCCAACCTACTCTGAGTATGCAGGTCCAAAAATTGGAGGATGAACTTGATATACTCATTTTTGACCGAAGCAAAAAACCGATTACCATTACTGAGGTGGGAAAAAAAATTGTTAACCAAGCCAAGAATATTGTCAACGAGGCCAACCGTATTCAGGACATTGTAGACCAAGAAAAAGGATTTATTGGCGGGGATTATACGCTGGGTATTATACCCACTGTAATGCCCACCCTACTGCCCATGTTTCTTAAGACCTTTATAAAAAGGTATCCAAAGGTCAACCTTATTATTAAGGAACAAAGCACGGAAAATCTCATTAAAAATCTTCAAGACGGTCATTTGGATGCAGGAATAGCAGCCACGCCTTTGGAAATTGAATACCTAAAGGAGCGCCCCTTGTACTATGAACCTTTTGTGGGCTATGTTCCTCCCGGTCATAGGCTTTATCAGCAACCAAAACTTAAACCCGAAGATTTGGATATACAAGATGTTCTTCTATTGCAAGACGGTCATTGTTTTAGGGATGGAGTAATCAATCTTTGCAAGGCACCTAGAAATTTTCAGGAAGAACATTTTAGGTTACAGAGTGGAAGTTTTGAAACCTTGGTCAATTTAGCTGATGAGGATTTGGGAATGACCTTACTTCCCTACCTTAATACTTTGGAATTGGACGAGCAGAAAAAAGAAAAATTGAAATACTTTGAAGCCCCTTCTCCTGCTAGGGAAGTGAGTCTTATCTACCACAAAAGCGAATTAAAAATTCAAATTACAGAAGCATTACGAGACGTAATTTTAGGCATTGTGAGAGGCGCCATTGCCTTTCAAGACGTAAAAATAGTAAGCCCTTTAAATAAATAGACTTGAAATATACAAAAGCAAACCGCCCTCCAGATTTGGAGGGCGGTTAGTTTTATGCTTTTAGATAAATTAAACTTTGTTGTAATTCTGGCTTATCAGTTAAGTATTGCTGTAACCATAATTTAAGCTCTTCCACTTCTTCTGGCAACAATCTCTCTACTGCCTTTTTAAGCTCTTTCAAAAATAACCTAGAATCGAAACTAACTTTTTTCAATACAGTTTTAGTGTACTCAAGCATACCTTTTGCCATTGACTTTTTATTTAGTTAATTGTTCTTTGGGGACTTTTTTAGTCAACCTAAAGTTAAACATTAAACGTCCTTTTTTAGTGTAATTCCGCTGTTAAATCTTAGCTAATTTCTTGTTAAATACCCTATTTTTGGTACACCAAGCAAATTCATATGAATAGAATATTTCTTTCCATCCTACTTATCGTTTTACTTTCGGCTTGTGCCAGTAGTTCCAAGATCATTAACAAAACGTCTAAAGAATTATTACAAACGGAGTTTTACGATAATCATTTTACCGGCATGCTTATTATTGACCCCTCCACCAATGACACCCTATTGGACTACGATAGCGAGAAATATTTTATACCAGCAAGCAACACTAAAATATTTAGCCTATACGCTTCATTAAAAATGCTTCCGGACAGTATTCCGGCATTCACGTACATCAAAGAAAATGATACTACGTACATTCAAGGTACCGGTGATCCTACCCTACTGCATCCTTATTTCAATAGTGACAAAGTATTGGAATTTCTAAAAGGTCAGCCTAATCTTAAATTTAAAATGAACAATCTTAGGGATGAAAAATTAGGCCCTGGTTGGTCGTGGGGCGATTACCAATATTATTATCAAGTTGAGCGAAGCGCTTTACCGCTTTACGGAAATGTCTTAACGATGACCAATAGTACAGAACCTAAGGTTCAGCCTTCCATTTTTAAGGATAGTATTCTAGCTATTAATTCTCGTGATAACCGAGAGCAGGAAAAAAATATCTTCTACTTTGACTCCAATAGGAAAGACACTTTAGAAGTACCTTTTAGAACCAGTGAAATGCTTTCCAAATCTATTCTGGAATCTGAGCTGGGAAAGGACATTGTACTAAGTGATGATTTTCCTGTGGGCCCAAAATCAGTTTTTTATAGCATGCCCAAGGACACGGTGTTAAAGCGGATGATGCATGTTAGCGATAATTTTATTGCCGACCAACTACTTATATTAGCCTCTTCCACCCTATCTGATACACTCAGCATCCATAAGGCTCAAAAATATGTGCTGGAAAATTTTTTAAATGATTTGAAGCAAGAACCTCGCTGGGTAGATGGTTCCGGCCTTTCAAGATATAACCTCATCAGCCCAAAATCAATTGTTCATGTTTTACATGAAATGTACAGGGACATAGAAAGGGAGCGACTTTTAAGCTTCTTTCCAGCTGGGGGAGCTTCCGGAACTTTAAAAAGATGGTATCCTGGCGACCCAGAACCTTATGTTTACGCCAAAACCGGAAGTTTGAGCAATAACCATTGCCTGAGCGGCTTTATAAAAACAAAATCTGGAAAGACCCTAATTTTCAGCTTTATGAACAATCATTTCAGGAAGCCTTCCTCTGAAATAAAAAAACGTATGCAGACGATTCTAGAAACCGTTAGAGACACTTATTAGTGTTGTTGGCTCTCTACAAGTCCATGTATTTGTGCATATTGCAAAAGCATAATGGATTTGGAGTCTTTGATTTCACCATTTGAAATCATCGTCATAGCTGTTGTAAAAGGCATCTCCAGAACTTCAATATTTTCGGTTTCATCTGCCGCACCGCCGCCCTCGTTCACTTTCATTCCGGCTTCGTATTCGCCTACGAAAAAATGAAGTATTTCCGTTACCGACCCTGGAGACATATAACTCTCAAAGACCTTCCTAACCTTATCTATTTGATATCCGGTTTCTTCTTCTACCTCTTTTTTTACGCATTCTTCCGGGTTCAATCCGTCCAACAGTCCTGCACATACTTCCACCATCATACCGTCTTCATTACCGTTCACGTACGTAGGCATCCTGAACTGTTTGGTCAATACTACGGAGCCTTTCTTTTTGTTATATAATAAAATAGCAGCTCCGTTACCCCGGTCGTATGCTTCACGCTCTTGGGTCTCCCACGAACCGTCGTCTTTTTGATAATCGTACGTGTATTTATTTAAGGTATACCAGTTGTCCGATAGTACTTCCTTGGTGATATTCTTTATTCGGGAATTGTTCATCTAGGCTTTTTACAAACTCCATTTATTCCCCACTTCAGATAGGGGTTTACAAGGTTCATATACCCCTGGGACAGGGTCATAACTCAACACATTTTCGCCAATTTCTTCGGAGGTGGTATAGGCCCAAATAGCCATTGATTTCATTGACCTGTAAAATCCTATAGGTTGTTGGTCACCAACGGTGGTTCCCCATATTCCAGGATTGAATTTCCCAGAGTTGGCCTCTTGTTCCTTCAGAAAAGCAATTTTGTTCTCGTTATTCAAATCTGCAAAATTAGAGCCATACGCTTTGTTACTTTGTTGGTTAAAAGTGGCAATATCCGCTCTCATCGATTTTTGACCTTCTTCATCATAGGTATGCGCTATCACCTTGTCAATAAATATATCCGCTTTAACATCTAGAGCTCCCGGAGTTTGGGTTCTAGGCAGAATGGTATCTAAAAGTGATGCAATGGTTACCGCTTCATCCTGCGTGAAAAACTCAGGCTGCCAGTCTACTCTTTTTTCCTCTTTACAAGCTTGAAACAATGAAAATAAAGACGGAGCCATCACTGTAGCTCCTGCCAACAAACCCGTTCTTTTTAATGCTTTTCTCCTATTCATAACCTATAAATTCATTTTTTTCAATTCTGATACCGCATGGTCTGCCGCCCGGGCCGTAATCGCCATATAAGTAAGTGAAGGGTTCACGCATGATGATGATGTCATACAAGCTCCATCCGTTACAAAAACATTCTTGGCACCATGTACCTGGTTAAATTCATTTAACACGGAGGTTTTTGGATCACGACCCATTCTGGCCGTTCCCATTTCATGTACACCATATCCTGGGGGATGCTCCTTATCAAAACCTAAGACATCCTTGACGCCTGCCTTTTCCAGCATTTCCACGGCATCTTCCTGGATTTGTTTATTGAGTGCCTTTTCGTTCTCCTTAAATTCCGCATCAATGGTAAGCGTTGGTTGGCCCCACTTATCCAATACATCCTTATTAAGGGAAATTTTGTTCTCATGGTAAGGCAAGCATTCGGCAAAACCGGTAATGAAAAACTCCCACGGACCTGGTTTTAGAAGTTCGTCTTTAAAGTCGGCTCCAAACTCTTCCTTATTGGCAGCATTCCCGCCTCTGTAGGCTCCTCCCTGATAACCAAATCCTCTTAAAAATTTGTCCGATTTACTGTTTTCATCAATATTCCAATAGCGGGGAATGTAAATTCCGTTGGGTCTTCGGCCTTTATAATAGGTATCTTCAAAGCCTTCCACTTTTCCAATGGCCCCAACCCTATAGGTATGGTCCATTAGGTTATGACCCAATTCGCCGCTATCATTTCCTAAACCGTTTTCAAATCTATCGGAAACGGAGTTCATTAAAATATGGGCGGTACTGAGTGCGGAAGCGTTTACGAAGATAATTTTAGCGGAAAACTCCATATCCTCGCTTGTTTCCGCATCAATAATTCTCACGCCTGTCGCTTTTCCTTTTTTGTCATCATATATAACCGATTGTACAATCGAGAAAGGCCTAATGGTAAGATTTCCGGTTGCATTGGCGGCTGGCAAGGTAACTGCATTACTACTAAAATATGCACCAAACGGACATCCACGGCTACATCTGTTCCTATACTGGCATTGCCCTCTTCCATTATGCGGTTGTGTTAAGTGGGCTACACGCCCTATGGTCATGTTTCGTCCGGGAAAGTTCTTTTCAATTCTAGACTTTACGTGTTTCTCAACACAGTTAAGTTCCATTGGAGGTAAAAAATGGCTGTCTGGCAATTGCGGAAGTCCCAAGGCCTCTCCGCTAATTCCCGCAAATTTTTCCACATACGTATACCAAGATTCTAAATCCTTATATCTAATGGGCCAATCTATTCCATGGCCATCTTTGGCATTGGCCTCAAAATCCAAATCGCTCCATCGATAGGTTTGTTTTCCCCATAACAAGGATTTTCCACCCATTTGATGCCCTCTCAGCCAAAGAAATGGCTTTTCTTCAGTATATGGATTTGATTCATCATCTGCCCAGAAGTGCTCTGTATCCTGACCTACCCAGCCAGAACGTATATTTTTGTAGTGCTTTTTTTTCTGTTCAGGGGTGAGTCCGCCCCTATAGTCCATATCCCATGGATCCAAGTTCATGGTAGGATAATCTATAACGTGTTCCACTAAAGGGCCACGTTCCAACACCAAGGTTTTTAATCCTTTTTCACAAAGTTCTTTGGCTGCCCATCCACCGCTAATTCCAGACCCTATGACAATGGCATCATAGGTCATTTCCTTTTTCGCATCAATATTATAATTGGCCATAAATAATTTAAAATTTACCCTCCCAAGATAGGGATATTTCAAGGAGTCCACAAAAAAATACGATATATCAAAAAGTCTTGTACTTCTCCCTTCTCAAGATGCTAAAGATTCCAAAAGTTGTACCTTTTACTGCTCCAAACTAAACCAAACAAAAATTTCTAATGAAAAAATTTATTGCTCTATTTTCGGTATTATCCTTTCTTTTTGGATGTAATAGTCCCGCCGATAAAAAAACAAAAGACAAACTTCCCCGGGTGGCCATTGCGGGAATAGGTATCGAATCCAGTACTTTTTCACCAGCTACGACGGATGAGGCCGCCTTTCATGCGCGTATTGGAGATTCCATTTTTGGACGCTATCATTTTTTTGCGGATACCACTAGTATTCGCCAAAGGGCCGAATGGATACCCACCGTATTGGGAAAATCAATACCCGGAGGGATTGTAACCCGCGAGGCCTACGAGTCCTTGGTAGAAAAAACCTTAAAGATGCTTGAGGCAAATGCACCTTATGACGGATTGTTTTTTGATATACACGGCGCCATGAGTGTTCAAGGTATTCCTGATGCAGAGGGAGACCTCATCAAAAGAATTCGAGAAGTTGTAGGGCCAGAAGTCATGATTTCTACCTCCATGGATCTTCATGGAAATGTTTCCTATGATCTTGCCAAACATTCCGATTTAATTACCTGCTATAGAATGGCCCCTCATGAAGATGCCCTGGAATCCAAACAAAGGGCGATTACCAATTTATTGGATCGTTTGGAAAGTGGTAAGGGCAAACCGGCCTACAAAGCGTATGTTCCAGTTCCTATTTTACTTCCAGGCGAAAAAACAAGTACCCGCATAGAACCAGGAAAGAGTCTGTATGCAAAAGTACCGGACGTTGCTGATGAAGATGGAGTTATTGATGCCGCAATTTGGATCGGTTATGCTTGGGCAGACGAACTCAGAAACCATGCGGTTGTCATGACGTATGGAGATGATGAAGAAGCTGTTAAAAAAGGAGCCGAATATTTGGCCAATTCTTTCTGGGAAGTACGCAATCAGTTTGAGTTTGTAGCCCCTACTGCCACTTTGGACGAGAGTCTTGCAAAAGCACTTTCAAGTAACAAAAAGCCATTTATGATAAGTGATATGGGCGACAACCCAACTGCTGGTGGCGCGGGCGATGTTACATGGACCTTAAATGAGTTATTAAAAAGACCGGAGTTTAAAAAAGAAAACGGCCCCTCCACTATTTATGCTTCTTTACCCGGACCTGACTTAATCGAAAAGGCGTTGGTAGTTGGTGTTGGTAAAAGAGTGAAGGGAATGGTAGGTGCCCAGGTTGATGACCGGTTTGCCCCTCCTATTGAATTGGAGGGTACCATTACCGCAATCAAGGAAGGTGACCGAGATGCAGAAGTTGAAGTGGTCGTAAAGGTGGGTAGCATCCATGTTATTGTGACAAAAAAACGAAAGCCTTACCACCATAAAAAGGATTTTACGGATTTACAGCTCGACCCGGAAAACTCGGATATTGTAGTGGTGAAAATTGGTTATTTGGTACCTGAGCTATACGACATGCGAAGTGATTGGATCATGGCCCTCACTCCTGGTGGAGTAGACCAAGATTTGGAAAGATTAGGCTACCAAAATATTAAGAGACCTATGTTCCCGTTGGATGCGGACATGGAGACTCCTAATCTAAAGGCACAGTTAATTCCGTTGGCCAACCAATAAAAACCTTATTAAAGATAATTGGCATTAAAAGTCTCTTCCAATAGTGGTTTGGATAAAGGCTTATCAAAATGCCCTTTTACGGAAGGGTGTTCTTTTGCTTTCTTTCGGTCTTTAGAATTGGTAAAGGCCGAAAGAATGTAAACATCTGTGGAAGATTTTCCCTTTGTCATTTTATCAAAATTCGCGAGAAACGTCCAGCCATCCATACCGGGCATAATCAAATCCAAAAGAATGATGTCGGGCTTTTCTTCCTCATTATCAAGAGAATCCGAGTATATTCCTAGAGCCGTTTCGGCATTATCAAAATCAACCACATGACAGTTTCCATTCCACTGCTCAATACCATAGCGAGTGGCAAAAAGGGAAACAAAATCATCATCAATGACCCAAACAACCAAGGGGGCTTTGGCTACTTGTTTAGAATCCATAAGCATTCAAGTTCTAACAAAACTAATTTTAGGGGCATAATGGTTAGTGTGTTTGCCGGTAAATATAGGTAAAAGAGGTAATTAAATACTTAATTAAATAAGTTACAACACATTTTAAGTTTATACATAGCCCTTATAACTCCTTAAAATCGGTTATCGCCACCTACAATATCTCCAAGGGTGCCTAAAATACTACCTTCGCCTTTGTCTTTTCCACCACGGGGAATAGAAGCCAGTACCCTACCTGCCAAACGGCTGAAAGGCAAGGATTGTATATAAACGGTTCCGGGACCACGTAAAGTGGCAAAAAATAGCCCTTCGCCGCCAAATACCGTATTTTTGATCCCACCTACAAATTCAATGTCGTAATCCACTTCTTGAGAGAAACCAACGATACAACCGGTATCTACTTTGAGTACTTCACCGGGTGCCAATACTTTTTTGGCCAAGGTACCGCCTGCATGGACAAAGGCAAGACCATCCCCTTCCAGTTTTTGCATGATGAAACCTTCACCTCCAAAAAGCCCACGACCTAACTTTCTTGAAAATTCAATACCAACTGAAACACCTTTAGCGGCACATAAAAAAGCATCTTTCTGACAGATAAATTTTCCATTTTTTTCGGAAAGATCAATGGGTACTATTTTACCGGGATAAGGCGATGCAAAACTCACTTGTTTTTTCCCCATTCCAACGTTTAAAAAAGCCGTCATAAAAAGACTTTCTCCGGTTAGAATTCGCTTTCCGGCGGAAAAAATCTTTCCTAAAACTCCTTTTTCTTGATTGGAACCATCTCCAAAAATGGTATCCATTTTTATATCGGAATCCATCATCATAAAGCTTCCGGCTTCGGCAACCACTGCTTCTTGAGGGTCGAGTTCAATTTCAACGTATTGCATCTCTTCGCCGTAAATCTGGTAATCTATTTCGTGTGCATTCATTTTTTTGATTGATTTATTATGATGCCTATTAGTAGTCTAAAAGAGCCGGTTTGTTACAAAAAAATTCTTATTTCGAACTCTTCACCTTTACCGTCCATTCAAAATTAAAAGTAGATACCACTATCCCATCTTCATTTACCCCCACAGATTTCATCCAAAAGGTTTGCCCTTCTCCAGTCGCTACCGTTTTATCAATGGCCTCTTTTATCAAATGCCCATCATTACAGGTAAAGGTGATTCTTCCTGTGGCTTTTTTAGAGAAGTTCGCATTATTATTGGCTACCAACATGCTTATTTTTTTTCCGCTTTGGCGAATTTGATTGATGACCATGGCCCCCGTACTGAGCTCCGCCGCCATACCCTGCACGGCCCAAAACATACTCTTGAAAGGGTTCTGATTACGCCACGAATGTTTGACGGTAACCACGCAGCTACCCTCATTTATCGATTTAACACGAACTCCTGTCCACCAAGCGGCAGGTAACTTTAAAAAAGTGAATTGATTAAACTTTTGTGCGGTAACGCCCATATTCATTAAGGTTTTCCTCAAAAATATGCAAAATAACCGAATTTCAAATTGTTAATTAATTCTTAAATTTTAGTACTTTGTTTTGCATAGTACCTTTTTTTAGAAATATATTTGCATAAGAAATTACTAAGTCATGGAAAGTACAATCACCAAACACGAACGAAATTTATCGGCCATCATACATGCTTCTACCTTTTCGAAGTTTGTGGTTCCCTTTGGCAACTTTATCATTCCATTGGTATTATGGACCGCCAATAAAAATGAATATGAGTTTGTAGACTACAACGGAAAGCAGGCCCTTAATTTTCAAATTAGCCTTTTGTTATACTCGGTTATTTTAGCAGCTATTAGTATACCGTTTTTCATTGGATTCTTTCCTGATATTTTTGACTTTGGTCTCTTTGGTTTCGATAGGCTGAACAATTATAACAACTTTTCGATTCAGCTAAATCCCGACAATTTTCACTTTGGTTCATGGCTCATTCCATTAAGCCTAGCCGGTTTAGTGCAAGCGGCTTTATTCTTACTAAATGTGGTTTATAGCATTCTAGCAACCATCAAAACCAATGAAGGACATTATTTTGAGTATCCGCTGTCCATAAAATTTATCAAATAGAAATACCAGGGTCTCATCAGCCCTTAATCCTAGTAGAGTTTATTCATCAATCAATCATCATCAGAATGTTTATTCATCGATCAAAAAACGAACAGTCAACCCATGCAGAAGACATTTACAGAAAAAACGCGTTCCCCCAATGCGAAGGAACTGCATAAAAAGCGAAACGAAATTATGAATGTAGAGAATACAAAAGCGCAGATGCGCAAAGGGGTTTTGGAGTACTGCATCCTGTCCATTCTTAATGGAAAGGACAAGTATGCCTCTGAGATACTTCAAACCCTAAAAGACGCAAAAATGCTCGTAGTGGAGGGTACTATTTACCCCCTACTGACCCGATTGAAAAATGCGGGACTATTGAGCTATAGATGGGAAGAGTCTACCTCTGGCCCACCAAGAAAATACTACGCCCTAACAGAGACCGGCAAACTTTTTCTAAAAGAACTTGATGCCACTTGGGACGAGCTTAGAACCGCCACCAATTTGGTAACCAGCAACAAATAATTTAAAAGAAAAAAGGCCAACGGCACACCGCCTAAACATAAAGACAATGAACAAAACGATAAATATAAACCTAGCCAACATGCTTTTTCATATGGATGAGGAAGCATATAACAAAATGCAACGCTACCTAGAATCGGTCAAGCGTTCTTTTGCCAATACCCCGGGCAGCGAAGAAATCATAGCTGATATCGAGGCGCGCATCGCGGAACTTTTTAGTGAAAAACTCGAGAATGAACGCCAGGTCATCACTACCAAAGAAGTTGATGCCGTGATAGCCATTATGGGACAGCCAGAAGACTACATGGTAGATGAAGATATGTTTGAAGACGAACCAAAATCGACCCATTCAAAGTCTAGAAAACCTAAAAAATTCTATAGGGATACGGAGCATAAATATATTGCCGGGGTTTCTTCGGGCTTGGGCCACTATTTTAATATAGACCCACTTTGGATTCGTCTCATTTGGATTATACTCACCATCGGTTCTACTGGAGCCTTCATTTTCATCTATGCCCTTCTGTGGTTATTGATACCGGAGGCAAGAACAACTTCGCAAAAATTGGATATGCGGGGAGAGGATATCAACATCAGCAATATAGAACGCAAGGTCAAGGAAGGCTTTGATGATGTTGCCCAAAAAATTAAGAGCGTCGATTACGAAGGTGTTACCCAAAAGGTAAAAAATGGCGGAAAGTCGTTTTTTGATACCCTAGGTGATATTATCATGTTTTGCTTTAAGATTTTCGGGAAGTTCATAGGTATTATTCTCGTAGTCATAGGAGCCGCTACCATTATTGGAATGTTCATTGGCATGCTAACCATGGGCACCTTAGGTTGGGTAGACTTACCCGGAATGGATGGCTTTCTGAACAACATAACAGGTGCTCTAATCTGGGTATTTTCTCTTTTGCTCTTCTTTGCAATAGGTATTCCCTTCTTTTTCTTGATGTACTTAGGACTAAAAATCTTGGTCAACAACTTAAAATCCATAGGTAACGTAGCCAAATTTTCTTTGCTAGGGCTATGGCTCATCTGTATCATTTCATTGATTGTTTTAGGTGTCAGGGAAGCTGCATCGCACGCCTTTACCGGTAGCGTTAAGGATGATTATGAGCTTAATATTAGTTCAGAAACGGATACCCTCAATTTACAATTAGTGGCATCGGAATTTTATGATGATGGAGAATATGTTCGTATGAACGATATGATTCTTGTATACGATAATGAGGGCAACCCTATGTTACAATCAGAGGATGTGCGTTTCAATATTAGAAAAGCGACCGATTCCGTTGCTAAAATCACTATTAGAAAGGAAGCCAACGGACCTTCATTTGACGAAGCAAGGGCAACTGCAGAAACCATAGATTACCAATACGAGCTTAGAGGTCAAACTCTTCTTTTAAACAGTTTTCTAACCACTACCGATAAAAGCAAGTTTAACGACCAAGAAGTTAGGGTTAACCTTTATTTACCCGAAGGACAATTCTTAAAGTACTCCCCTGCAAACTCACGTAATTGGACTATTAGGGCAGAACACGACCCTGAAGTAGATGAACCTGAAGACTACCTTTGGCAGATGGGAAATGATGGTGAACTTAAATGTCAGAATTGCCCAGAAGAAATCATGAACGAATCCAATGATGAAAACAGGATTCGAATCAACGAAAATGGGATTGATATCAATATAAAAGATGAGAACGGAGAATCTTTCAAGATGAAAATTGGCAACGAACAAGTTCAGATAAAGGCCAGGGACCAAGAAGATAATGTTGACATTAATATTGGCGGAGAAGGCAATCAAATTAAAATAGAAGCGGAAGATGGGGAAAAAACTATTACTAAAACCATCATTCAAGACTAAAAATGACAATTCAGATCATAAAAAGAACATTTCAGTAACAATTAATTAAGTCAATCGTCTTTAACATACATCTTTGTCATATCAATAAAACGAACATCAAAAAACAACAATCAAAAAACCAACAGTCATGACAACTTTAGTACGCTCAGCAATTGCATTCATCGTCGCCATATTCCTATCCTCATGCGGCTTTGATATTAACATTGGAGATTTTGGTTCCGGCACACCGGGAGATGGAAACGTAGTAACGGAAAACCGTGAAATATCGGGTGATTTTAGCGAAATAGCCTCCTCAGAAGGGCTGGAAGTTATTATTTCTCAAGAAGACAACTACAAAATAAAGGTAGAGGCCGATGAAAATATCATCGATTTGATTGCCACGGATATCAAGGACGGTAAACTGAAAATTCATGCGAGGGAGAATATTGGGCGAGCCACCAAAAAAATATATGTTTCCCTACCCGAAATTGAAGTGCTCAAAGCATCCAGCGGAAGTTATTTAAAAGCGGAGAATTCCATTACCTCCGGTGATTTGGAGATCGACGGCAGTAGCGGGGCTCGAATGGTCGTTGAACTAGATGCGGCATCCGTAATGATAGATGCCAGTAGTGGTGCCCATTTGACTATTTCAGGGGAAGCGGACCAAAGCAATGTAGACGTTAGCTCAGGTGGAAACATCAATGCAAAAGATCTACAGGTACAATCTTGCAATGCAGAGGCCAGTAGTGGAGGCAACGTAAAAATTATGGTAACCAAAAATCTTGTTGCAGAGGCCAGTAGTGGAGGTAATATTTCATACTCGGGCGACCCCGAAGTTTCTCAAAAAAAGTCCGTATCAGGTAGCGTGCATCAGTACTAACCACCATCATTGAACACATATTCCTACCCGTTGTTTCTACAACGGGTATTTTTTTTAAAAAAGACCAAAGACATTTAAATGCGTGAAAAGGTCTTTATATCTTCGTGCAAACTAAACTAACGTATGCAGCTAACTTTACAGAAAAAGGTGCTACAGCTAAAGCACACCTTTAGTATTTCACGTGAATCGCACGATTTTCAGGACACTTTAATTTTAAGTCTTACGCTCGATGGAAAAACTGGTTTTGGGGAGAGTACCTCCAATCCCTATTACAAAATAACCGTCGAAAGCATGATGGCCGAAATTGAGGATATTCGTTCTGACATTGAAACCTTCGATTTTAACAAACCAGAAGATTTTCATAAATTCTTGACTGAAATGGGGCTTACCAATTTTGCAATTTGTGCTTTGGACCTAGCCGCTTGGGATTTGTATGGTAGGTTGAACGACCAACCTTTATACGAAGTTTGGGGAACATCCAATGAAAAATATCCCATTACCAATTATACTATAGGCATAGCTCCCATTGATAAAATGGTCGAAAAAATGAAAGAAATGCCATGGCCCATTTACAAAATCAAACTGGGTACGGAAGATGATGTGGCTATTGTTCGGGAATTACGAAAACATAGCGATGCCCTTTTCCGAATCGATGCCAATTGTGCCTGGACGGCCGAAGAAACTATTAACAATGCCCCACAGCTTAAAGAATTGGGGGTAGAGTTTTTAGAACAACCGCTAAAAGCCGATGATTGGGAAGGCATGGAAAAAGTAGCTCACAGCAGTGTTTTACCGGTTATTGCAGATGAAAGTTGTATTGTAGAGCAAGACGTAGAAAAATGTGGATTGCATTTTAATGGCATCAATATTAAGTTGACCAAGTGCGGAGGCCTTACCCCTGCCCTACGTATGATCAAAAAGGCCAAGAAAATGGGACTCAAAGTAATGGTAGGTTGCATGACAGAATCTACGGTTGGTATTTCTGCCATTGCACAGTTGCTTCCGCAATTGGATTATGTTGATATGGACGGCCCTTTGTTGTTAAAAAATGACATTGCAGACGGCATTAAAATTTTGGATAATGGTCAACTTATCTATCCTGAACTGGCCGGGTCGGGTATAACCTTACGATAATGGCATATGAAATAGACACATTCCCCGGGAGAACGGTCTCAATTAATGGAGAACCACACCTCTATTTTGGAGGTACCGGTTACTTGGGCCTTCAAACGGATGCGCTATTTCAAAACCTTTTTATTAAAAACGTACAGAAATACGGCACCAACTATGGGGCGTCGCCTAAATCGAACATACGAATAGACGTTTACCGAAAAACGGAACACGTTTTATGCCATTTGGTTGGCAGTGAAGCGGCCCTTACCCTCTCATCTGGTTATTTGGCCGGACAATTATTGGCCCAAACGTTGGATGATAAATACCATCACCTATTCTACGCTCCAAACACCCATGCAGCCCTATTTCAAAGAAAAATTAAGCCATTTACCACTTTTACGGCTTTGAACATTGCGGTCAGGGAGCATTTGGAAACCAAGAACAATAAAGAAACCCCAGTGGTTTTTTTGGACTCCATTGACTTTTCAGGATGTAATTACCCCAATTTCAATGCGTTAAAAACACTTCCATTGGAAGAGATTATTTTGGTGGTCGATGATTCCCACGGAATTGGAGTAGTTGGTGAAAATGGTGGTGGCGTTTTTAATCTGCTAAAAAAGCTTAATTGCAAAGAGCTTATCATTTGTTGTTCCTTAGGAAAGGGGTTTGCAATACAGGGCGGAGCTATTTTTGGAAATGAGGAACGCATTAAAAAGCTAAAGAACACAGCATTTTTCGGTGGGGCCAGTCCGGCAACCCCGGCTTCTTTGGCTACGTTTTTAGATGCGCAAGAATTGTATGACCAAAAAAGAATGGAATTACGTAACCACATTGCCTATTTCTCTACCCTTCTAAAAAGACCAAAAAAATTCCATACCATGAAGGAGCATCCTGCTTACACCTTTGCAGACCCTCAGTTTACGGAGTACTTGGAAAGTCAAAAAATTATTGTGACGAGTTTTCCTTATCCAGATGAAGATGCACAATTAATGAGTAGAATTGTTTTGAGTGCAGGCCATAAAAAAGAGGATATTGACCATCTCTTGGAATGTATCAATATCCTCCCTAAGTTATAAGTAAACGGTCCTATTCTGTGTCCCAGAAAATACGGTCCAATAGTGTTACCGAAGGTACATTATTCCCATTTCGGCTAGTTTCACTATCTGGATAAGGCAACCTTCTGATGTATTCACCATTTAAATTGGGGTTTAAATTGGCGGGTAAGGTCATGTTTTTATACTGATAGTCATACCTTCTGGCATCGTTCCATGTCTCTGGATGTAAAAAAAGAGCGATCCACTTTTCCTTGAAAATATCATCAATGGTAAACGCTCCTTCCCCCATAGAAACTTCAGTACTGGCCAAATAAGCATCAATTTCTTCTTGGGGCACCTCTAACATTTCCATATGCGCAACGATTCCATCTAAATAGGCCTGATAGGATCTTGACTTGTTCACGTCAAATGCAGCCTCTGCCTCTATAAACTTCATTTCGCTAAAGGTACCTATGAGTACCGGAGAGCCAGGGCTCGTGTAGTACTGGCCCTCTACCAAGGTACTTCTTGCACCCTGTTCCGGAGCATCGCCTCTACCCGCTCCATTTACGGTTCCAATATATTCACCATCGTCCGTGGCTCCAACCATTAATGGCAATCTAGGGTCAACAGTGCTATATGACGTTCCATCCAACGCTTCAATGAACTGTTCAGAAATCCAACCGCCCAACACCAAATTGGCATTGTTTCTGGCAACCTGTGACCACGGGTTAATAGATTGTTCGAAAAAATCAACCTTTGCATTATCATCGTTTGATGTAAAAGCGTTGTCAATTGAAGAAAGTATTTCACTTGCATTATACCCGTCTACATCCTTTAAATGAATCATAAATCGTGCCTTTAGAAAATTAGCAAAGGCCAACCATTTGTCTACATCCCCTCCATAAATAAAATCATCGGACCCAAGACTTGCAGTGGTAGAAGTTTGCAAATTGGCAATACCTTGGTCTAAATTAATCATAATGATATCATACAAGGAGGAATCCGAATCATAGGCTGGTGTAACGGTTTCAAAATTGAAACTCTCAGAGAAAGGCATATCCCCAAAAATATCAACACCCATACCCAAGTTGAGCGCTATTAAAACCTGTGCAGCACCTTGATAATGAGTGGCGCCCTGTTCTTCCGCTTTTTCTACCAAAACCACCAAATCCGTCATTACATTATATAATCTGAACCAAGCAGTGTTGTTACTTATTGGTTCCATGGTATCGGAAGCACTTGCCTGATTGGGGGATGCCAAGTATTGAACATAGTTGGCAGCGATATCTCCAATTCTATAAACATTATAGGCCGATTCGTAGGTGCCATTAATCATCAAGCCCGAAATGGGTGCATCTTCCGGATTGTTTGGATTTTCGTTTACGTCAAGATATGAATCGCAAGCGGATAAAATCAAAACCAGACCCATCCCGAATAATCGTTTTAAGTTATTTGAAATTCTCATATTATCTTTTTTTTGAAATCAATTCATTTTAGAACTGCCTTCGTTTATAGTCCAAAATTAAAAGTCAAGTAATAGCTCTGAGTACCGGGGAAACCAAGTCCAGTAAAGCCAACGGCATTTCCTCCCGCTCCAGCGGAAAATGATTCAGGATCAAATCCATCCCAAGGAGAGTACAAAATGATGTTATTGGCTGCCAAAGAAACCCTAAATGATTTAAAAGGTAACCTATCCAAAGTATTACTACTCAAATTATAAGCCAATGAAATATTTCTAAGCTTCACGTAACTGGCGTCCTGAACAAAATTTTCCGTAACACCTCGATAATAATTTCTCCAGAAACCAGCACCATAATCTTCTCCATCCGGACCAGTACCTTGCCCTAACCAAACTTCTTGAGTATTTACGGAACCATCAGCCAAAACCCCATCAAATACACGGAAATCATTTCTGGCCAAGGTGTAATCGTTCTTACCGAACGCAGATAAGAAGTTATCAAATTGATTGTATTGCTCTACATCTGCCCTAAAATCAACCAAGAAACTAAGTTCAAAATTCTTGTATGAAAACATATTTCGTAGTCCACCAATCCATTTGGGCACTGCATTACCTAAAATTAGCTGCTCTGCATTTCTCTCTGGGAAACCATTTGAACCTATGACCAGCGGCAAATTTCTATCCAAGGTTGTGGCATCTTCTGCAGCTCCAAAACGTTGGTAACTGGTACCGTATAGATTTCCGTAGGCATCACCCTCTATCAGTTTCATGGTCGTAGTACTTCCTGCATACCCAAATTGTGTACCCACCACAATTTCATCTATACCTTCACGAATGGACTTAATTTCATTATCGTTCATAGATAAGTTGGCAGTAGCAGTCCATTGGAAGTTTTCATTCTTTATAATATCACCTCCAAGTACAAATTCAAATCCGCTGTTCTCAATTTCACCGGCGTTGGTAATGTAAGATGAAAAACCAGTACCATCAGAAATTGGAACCGGTATTATCTGGTCCTCAGCATTGGATTTATAATAGGTTACGTCTAAATCCAAACGGCTTTGAAAAAATGACAGTTGCGCCCCAACCTCAATAGATGTTGTTAACTCTGGTTTTAATGCAGGATCACCAAACGTACTGTTTCGGCTAAAGCCTACCTCCCCATTTAGTGGAAATACATCTGGAGAAACGAATGTTGATCCTAAGATATGGGGATTGGTATCTTTACCTACCTGTGCCCATGAAGCTCTTAACTTACCAAATGTAAACCAAGTTGGCATATCAAAATTTTCACTGAAGACATATCCTAAATTGACCGAAGGATAAAAGAATGAATTATTGTCTTTAGGTAAGGTTGATGAGATATCGTTCCTTCCGGTGACATTTAGATAAAGATAGTCTTTATAATTCACCATTAAATCGCCATAAAAACCTACTAATCTTCTAATACTCTTTCCTTGACTGTTAAAAACCTGTCTAGTATTATTTACGTTAAAAAAATCAGGAATTACATAATCTTCACCCCTTAAGGTAACTCTATCATACTTTCTCTGGAAAATGTCGTTACCAAGTCGTAATGTCGTATTCAAGTCTTCTGACCAATCTTTTTGTAAAGTGATATAGAAGTTTGAAGTAATATCTTTACTATTGATTCTAGTTTCTTCAATAAAACCAGTTGAACTTAATGCGTTTTCCCCATCAATTCCCTTTGGGCCAGGAGTGATTTCCGTTCGCATATCGCTATAAAAATCCGTTCCTATACGATAAGATAGCGTTATCCATTCCCATGGACTATAATTGAAGTTTAAGTTTCCTATTACCCTATTAACATCATCCTCATAAGTACTAAAACGTGCATCATATATTGGATTGGTATTCCCATAAGTTCTCATGGTACCGTCCTCATTGATATAATCACGTACATCTTGAGTTTCTGCCCAATACATCATCCGCTCCATAAATCTATCGTGCGGAACCCTGTTACCGCCTGAATTGGTATAGTTTATAGAACCATTAAAATCGAACTTCTCATTTAATTTGACATTACCAGAAATTTTGGCGGACGTTCTGGCCCAATCACTAAAAGGAATAATACCTTTTTGGTCAAATCTACCAAAAGACCCGTAGAATGTGGCGTTTTCACTACCTCCGGACACGCTTATACTATGATCGGTCTGAACACCGGTATCAAATGCCCTGTTCCAGTTATCTTGATATTTATGCCCTGGTTCACTGGCAGCAACTTCGGAAATTGGCGCACCCCAAGACGGCCAAAAACTGGTAGGATCGTACTCTCCGCTAAAGCCTTGCCCGTATTGACCCTGCAATTCTGGAAGTCTGTTTAATTCCTCAAAACCAACGGATGTATTTACATTTATATTCACTTGACCGGCCTTACCTTTTTTGGTGGTAATGATAACAGCACCATTAGCGGCCCGCACCCCATAGAGAGCAGTGGCTGCAGCTCCTTTAAGAACGGACATAGATTCAATATCATTTGGGTTGATGTCAGATGCCCTATTTGATAGTCCGCGGGGTGTACCCCCAGATTCAACTGTAGAGTTATCAATGGGAACACCATCCACCACAAACAGCGGTTGGTTATCTGCTGACGGGTCTAAGGAGTTAATTCCCCTAATAATAATCCGCGCGCTTTGCCCAGGAGCACCGCCTGAATTGGTAATTTGTACCCCAGCAACCTGTCCTTGTAAAGCGTTAACAATATTGGTTTGCTTGGTTTGGGTAATTGCTTCGGCATCAATGCTCTGAGCGGCATAACCCAAGGCTTTCTTTTCCTGTGAAATACCAAAGGCGGTTACGATAACCTCATCCAATTGCTCGGAATCCTCTTCCAATACAATATTAATGACGGATTGATTACTTACAGTAACTGTTTTGGCTTTCATACCAATATAGGTAAACTGTAAAATGTCTCCACTACTTGCACTAATGGAGTACTCCCCATCAAAATTAGTGGTTGCTCCCCTACTTGTTCCAGACACCACAATGGTAACTCCCGGCAAGGGCTCTCCATTAGTATCCGATACGGTTCCAGAAATCATTTGCCCCCATGAAGCCTGAATGCACATGATGGCAATAATGGCAATGAAAATGTTTCTCATATAACTTTTAGTTAATTAGTTTAAAATAAATATAACAAAACGTTAATGAAACCTATCATTTTTAAGAAAAATTAGGAAAACATAAATTTTAGAGAGCGATTATTGTTTTAATTATGATTTTTTCTCCTTTGGTTGTATTCCTTATAAAACCAAATACCTGAATATCATATTATTGATTTACAACAAAAAAGCCTGTTTCGTTAATAAATTGAAAAAAATATTGTAACTTAATAATGATAAAATGAATATCAATCCTCTAAAAACACTAGATTATGAAAAAACTATTCGGATTGGTTTTCTTGATGTTATTTTTGGTCTCGGCCACTTTATACACATCTTCAAAACCTCAAACGGCCCCCACTTTAGAGGGCACTTGGGAACTTATTAACCGTTACAATTGGGAAGACGGTAGCGTATTGGATACCATTCATAATACCAATGGTTATCAACAAGTAAAAATTTACAGTAAAGGTAAAGTTATGTGGACGCGCTATTCACCGGACGACCCCAACGAATGGTTTGGTTACGGTTCCTACAAAACTTCTGCCAATAGCTTGGAAGAGCGCTTGGAATATGGTTCAAAAGTAATGATGAGCATCCAAGACACCATAGACTCCTTTAAATTTGAACTTGTGTTGGATGATGATTCCTACAGCCAAATATCACTTGATCAAGACGGCAATAGAATATTCTCAGAGAACTATAAAAGAATTGATTAGGGCAATAACCCAAATGAACCAAAAATAGAAAATCCGGCCGCAGGGCCGGATTTCTTATTTTATATCGGTTTCAAATTTAAGAAACCACTTCCTTTTCGGTTTCTACCGTAGCAAGATATCTTTCGGCATCCAAAGCAGCCATACATCCGGTACCGGCGGCAGTAACGGCTTGTCTATATTCCTTGTCTTGGGCATCACCACTAGCAAAAACACCAGGTCTATTGGTCTTGGTAGATTTTCCCTTGGTAATGATATAGCCAGTTTCATCCATATCCAACTGCCCTTTAAAAATATCGGTGTTTGGTTTATGACCAATAGCTATAAAAAGTCCCGTGATAGAAATGTCCTCCTTTTCGCCTGTTTGGTTATTTACAACTCGTAAGCCTTCTACTACTTGATCTCCCAAAACCTCATCAACTTCGGTGTTATATTTGATTTCTATATTTTCTAGGCTATTTACCCTATGCTGCATTGCTTTTGAAGCTCTCATATAATCCTTTCTCACCAACATGGTAACCTTATTACAAATATTGGCTAAATAAGAAGCCTCTTCCGCAGCGGTATCCCCAGCACCCACTATGGCCACATCTTGACCTTTATAGAAGAAGCCATCACAAACCGCACAGGCAGATACCCCGCCACCTCTTAAACGCTGTTCACTTGGAATATTTAAGTATTTGGCAGACGCCCCTGTTGAAATAATAACTGTTTCTGCCTCAATTTCCTTGCTATTATCTATGGTCAATTTGTGTATACCACCTATTTCATCGCTTAACTCTACTCCTGTCACCAGACCTATACGTACATCAGTACCAAATCTTTCTGCTTGCTGCTGCAGCTGAACCATCATAGTTGGCCCATCAATCCCTTCCGGATATCCTGGAAAGTTATCAACCTCCGTAGTGGTGGTCAACTGGCCACCAGGTTCCATACCTGTGTAAAGAACTGGTTTCAAATCTGCCCTAGATGCGTAAATAGCCGCTGTGTATCCCGCGGGGCCAGAACCAACTATTAAAGTCTTTACTCTTTCTATCTTCTCAGCCATAATCAAAAGCTCATTTTTAGATTAAAAAACAAATGTAACTTTTTTGAAAAAACATTCCCTAAAAGTTATTAAAAGTTATAGCAATAGGTCGATATTTATTTTCAATACTTACAGAATAACAACTTGCATACAGAGCGTGGGAATTTTGAATTTGTATTTCATAAAATTTTGTTAAAAACAAACCTTGCCGTTCCAATTTCGTAGGTACCAGAAAGACCTAAATACCTCAAAAATGGAAAAACTAAAAATAGCCGTAGTAGACGCTTCCGAAACACATAGATACCAACTAGAGAAATTAATTAAAAATAACAGCAGTTTAGAGTTAATAGGAAGTTACAGAAATGCCATACAAGCAAAGGGCGAACATATAAACCAGATAGCAGATTTGATATTCTTGGATGTAGAGATGCCTTTGATCAATGGGTTTGATTTACTGGATTTTTATAAGGACACACCAGAAATTATTCTCATAAGCGATAAAGCGGAACACGCCGTAAAAGCATTTGAGTACAACGTTACGGACTATCTCCTTAAACCTTTAAACAAGGAACGCTTTACCCGAGCGATTACAAGAGTAAAAAACAATTTGAAGCTTAAAGCAGATTCTCAAAACAATGCCCACCTTTTTGTAAAAAGTAACTTTAGAAAAGTAAAAATTAATTTTAGTGATATTAAGTGGATAGAAGCCTTGGGAGACTATATAAAGCTAGTCACTAAAACTTCCAACCATGTGGTTTTAAGTTCTATGAAAGCTTTTGAAAAACAATTACCTACAGAACAGTTCATTCGAATACATAAATCCTATATTATAAATGTAGACCGAGTGGAAAATCTAAACCATGCAATCGTAGAGGTAGACGGCAAACAAATGCCTATAAGTAGAAAAAGAAGACCATCATTAATGAATGCGCTCGGAATTTAACTAAAAAAAAATGTTGGTTGATGTCCAAATCAAAAAGATCTATTTAACCAATTACCCCTTACCTTAGCTTACTTAAGATAACATCCAAAAGATGTACTTAAAGTCTTATATTTGTATTACAAGGCGAGCGATAGGGGGAAACTCGTTACTTCGGTCAACATTTCAGTGTACTCAGGTATTACTTCCATCTATCCATGAATTTATATTATGAGTATCCAAACCTTAAAATGTGCAGTCATAGACGATTCCAAAATGCAAAGGACTGCCGTAAACAAACTGATTAACAACCACAAGAATTTAATTTTGGTTTCTGAATATGAAAACGGAATTAAAGCTCAGAAAGGACTTCCCAAGGATGATATCGACCTTATTTTTCTAGATATCGAAATGCCCGTAATCAACGGGTTTCAGTTTATAGAAACATTAGGAAACAGGCCACAAATCATTCTCATTACCTCAAAACCTGAGTATGCCATGCAGGCCTTTGATTATGATGTCACAGATTATTTGATGAAGCCCATCAATGGAGACCGTTTTAATACTTCAGTCCAAAAAGCCTTGTTCCGTACCATTGGGGTTACCAGTGATGAGGAAAAGCATATCTACGTTAATAGCAAGCTTAAACGTATAAAAGTATTCCTTAAAGACATTAAATGGATTGAAGGCCTAGGAGATTATTTAAAGATAATTACCGATGACACTTCGCTTTTGGTATTAAGTACCATGAAAAGCTTTTTGACGCAACTTCCGGAGGATGAATTTATGCGAATTCATAAATCCTACATTATTAACCTCAATAGGGTGGAGAGATATAACAGCCAACATGTAGAGGTTTGTGGAGAAAAGATTCCTCTTAGTAGGCATAAAAAGGCTGAACTGGAAGAGGCGCTTTTAAACGCCTCCGTCAATTAAACAAGTTCTTTAGCCGAAGTTCCTCCCGTAGGTTTTACTTCAAAAGGTTCCAGTTCTATATCAAATTTACTTTTATAGGCCGCAGACGCTTCTTTTATAAAAGCTTCAACTCCATTTTGGTGAACGATATTCAATGTACAGCCCCCAAATCCTCCACCGGTCTGTCTAGCGCCAAGTACAGCATCATATTTTTTTGAAAAATCTACTAGAAAGTCAGATTCAGGACAACTTACCTCATAGTAGGAGCTAATGCCTTCATGTGCTTCATAGAGCAACTTCCCAACTTGCTCAAGTTTATTCTTTTTCAAGTGCTCGGTCATATCTAGCACTCGTTTGTTTTCAGCAACAATAAAAGAACACCTCTTATAAATTACCTCTGGCAAGTCTATTTTACAGGCATCCAAAATCTCGGGTGTAACTTCACGCAACGACCTTACTTTTGGATATTTCCTTTGAATAATTTCCACTCCTTCCTCACACTCTTTTTTTCGGACATTATATTCACTAGTAGCCAAATTATGGGAAACCTTGGTATTCAGAAGTATGATTTTATAGGGCTGCAGGTTGATGGGTATATAATTACTTTCCAAGGATTGACAATCCAATAGAATTACATGGCCTTCCTTGCTCATAACGGAAGCAAATTGGTCCATGATTCCGCACTGCGTTCCCGCATAAGTATGTTCAGCTGTCTGGGAAAGCTGAACCATCTCCAATTTGGTAAGCCCTAAGTTGAAGAGCTCGTTCAAACCAAATGCCAAACCACATTCCAAAGCTGCGGAAGAACTTAATCCGGAACCGGTAGGCAAATTACTCTCCAAGATACAATCAAACCCTTGGAGCTGGTCTGTACGCTTTTGGATTTCATTGACCACCCCAAGAATATAGTTTCGCCATTCAACTTCACTTCTGGCTACCTCCTTTAAATTGAACTCAAAACCAGTATCAAAGGTTTTACTGTAGACGCTGCAGGTATCCGGAGTGCCATTTTTTTTAAAATTGAAGGTAATGTTCTTCTCTATGGCGGTGGGCAACACATATCCCATATTATAGTCTGTATGCTCACCTATCAAATTGATTCTCCCGGGGGAAACCACTTCCAGTTCAGATTTAAAACTATCTAAAAACTCCATTAAACTAATACTGTTACTAATTCTTAATCATTTCAGCGGAGGCTACCGTCCTGAATCCCAAATGCTCTAAGGAGGAGTCCAAACTGGTTGCCATTCTTGAAGATATCCTATAACTGGCGCAATAGGAGGCATTACATAGAAAAGAACCGCCTTTCATTACCTTTTCCCTTGCATACGGGTCACGCTCATTATATGCCGATGCTGCGCCCTGTGGATTTTTAGGCACTACTCCTTGACTTTTAACCTCTTGATAGTAATTGGTATTATACCAATCCTGTGTCCATTCCCAGACATTCCCGGCCATATCGTATAAACCATTATCGTTAGGTGGATACGATTTAACGGGAGCCCTATCTTCATAACCGTCTGCTTTGGTATTGATAACGGGAAATTCGCCTTCCCAAGTATTGGCCTGCTCATCTAAAGACTTGTCTTCATCACCCCAAAAATAGGTGGTGTTCTTATGATTTCCCCTTGCGGCCAATTCCCATTCCGCTTCCGTAGGTAATCTTCTATTGGCCCATTCACAGTAAGCTAGTGCATCTTCATAAGCGATATGTACTACGGGATAATTGCCTTTTCCCTTTATATCACTTTCGGGTCCATTGGGATGACGCCAATTAGCTCCTATGGTCCATTTCCACCATTGCGAAAAGTCATAGAGATTGGCTACGGAAGATTTGGCCTTTTTAAAAGTTAAAGATCCAGGTTGCATAATGGAATCATGGGGTCTTGGGGTACCTTCAGGAAGCTGTTTTTTCATTTCTTCCCAATCAATTTCCCTTTCGGCCACCGTAATATAGCCAGTTTCGTCCACAAATTTTTTAAAAGCATTATTGGTGACCTCTGTAGCATCAATGAAGAAACCGTCTACCGCAACTTTATGTGACGGCTTTTCATGGCCCATAGCCATTTGGTCCTGCGGAACCGCCCCTTGCTTAAAAACCTCACCCGATATCCAAACCATGCCGGGAGGAGTCTCAATGCCCTCTGGTATGTGCTTTATTACGGTAGTATCCATTTGCTCCGGTTCAACGGCCTTTCTCTCTTCTATACCTGTCTTTTTAGCAATTTTATTTTTGAGGTTATCCTTGCATTGAACAAAAAGCAAAGCAGCCACAAATGCCATTGCTAAACGAAACAAAACCTTCATACTTTATCTTTATTGAGATACAAATTTAGTCGTTATTTTCTGCAATGAGTCCATCCTCAATTAAAGGAATTTTAAAGTGTTCCAATTCAGGGGTTTGTCGCTCTCGTTCGTAAATATTGGCTGCTTTTTTAATGATTTCGGGATGTTCACTTGCCACATTATGCTCTTCTGTAGGATCGTTCTTTAAATCATACAATTCCAATGTAGCAGGTTTGTCATTGGACAAATTTTGCCTCACCACCTTCCAGTCGCCCATACGTATGGCAACTTGCCCACCGTAGCTGGGGAATTCCCAATACATAAAATCGTGCATCTGCTGACCCTTTTTACCTATCATTGTTGGCAACATGCTTATTCCATTGGATACTTCAGGTGTATCATATCCCGTAATTTCGGCAAAGGTGGCCAACATATCATAATGGGCAGATGGCAAATCACTTTTAGTACCGCCTTCAATTTTATTGGGCCAGGTGGCAATCATAGGAACTCGAATTCCTCCCTCGTACAAATAACCTTTACCTCTCCCATGTTCCCCACGAAATGGCTTGGCACTCTCAAAAAACTCGGGGTCTGCCCCACCCGCGTAACTGGGTCCGTTATCCGAGGTAAAGACAATCAATGTATTGTCATAGATTCCTTCTTCTTTTAGTTGCCGAACCAATTTGCCAATATTTTCATCCAAATAAGATACCATGGCCGCATAGGCCGCATGTGGATTTTTATGTGGAAAGTAGCCTCTCTCCCCTAAATAAGGCTCTTCATCTCCAAATTTCTTTTCATAATAATCTACCCATCTCTTGGGTGCCTGTAAGGCCACATGCGGAATGGGTGTAGCCCAGTACAAATAAAAGGGTTTTTCTTTATTAGTAGCCACAAAATTGGTAATCTCATTGAACATTAAGTCCGGCGCATAATCCGTAAGGTTATAATTTGCATAACTTTGAGGGTCGTTGGGATCGGCCCCTTTTACCAGTTTTGTGTTAGGCGCAATAGTATCATTTGCCAAATGAACCCGTTCCCTATTTTTATATAAATGTAGGGGATAGTAGGTATGGGCTTGGCGTTGACAATTAAAACCATAGAAAAAATCAAAACCCATATCATTGGGAACAGAATGGGTATGTGGAGCACCCAGTCCCCATTTTCCAACAATGCCGGTGGTGTAACCCACATCTTTAAACTTATGCGCGAGCGTTACGGTGTTCTTTGGCATGGGACCTTGACCTTCTAAAGTAGAATCTTTTGCCATGGCTTTATAATCCCACACCGCGCCTCTTTCTTTCCATTCAGAATTGCTACGAATATAGGCATGACCAGCATGCTTTCCGGTGAGCATCATATACCTTGCTGGAGCGCAAACTGGTGCACTGCTATAATGTTGTGTAAACATCATTCCATTTTTGGCCAACAAGTCTATATTGGGTGTTTCAATTTTTTCTTGACCATAAACGCCCAATTCCGCGTAGCCTAAATCATCTGCCAATATGTAAATGATATTGGGTTTATCTAGTTCGGCCGTATTTTCTTCAACTTTTTTATCTTGCTTACAGGACAAAAAAAGTGTCCCCGCCAGAAGCAGGGACCCTAAGACTTTATTTAATTGCATGGAAGGCGATTTATATTACAGTAGTTTTTCCTGGAGTAGGAATATCATACATTCCATCTGCGTTTGGTTGTACCGGTGCTTGGGAATCCCAAGTTAGAATATCCGGTACCAAAGCCAAATTGGACTGCATGGCCTCATCCCACTTAATTACCTTACCGCTATAAGTTGCCATTCTTCCTATTATGGCACTCATGGTACTTTTGGCACCGTTTTCGGCATCTGCAATAACTCCTCCGTTTCTTATGGATTCAAAAAGTTTTATATGCTCTACCTGATAGGGATTTGGGTCATCTTTTCCTCGGTGTTCAAAAATAGTTTTACCGCTCCAATCTTTTAGAGTAGCATTATCACCCTCAGTGGATACAGTTCCCTTGGTTCCTTGGAAAAACTCCGAAACCCTGCTCATTGTTTCAGGCATATGTCTACACTGGCTTGCGATTACCGCCCCGCTAGGATAAGTGAATTCCACAAAATGATGATCATAAATTTCACCGTGGTCCTTACCTGTCCTAACCTGTCTACCTCCCATACCTTGGGCAGAAATAGGGTATTCACCAATAAACCAGTTGGCTACATCAATGTTATGAATATGCTGTTCCAATATATGATCGCCGCACAACCAATTAAAATAATACCAGTTACGCATTTGGTACTCCAATTCCGTTTGGCCCGGTTGTCTTTCACGAACCCAAACCCCACCACTGTTCCAATAAACCTGACCGGAAACTATGGAACCTATGGCATCCTTTTTTAAATGGTCCAAGGCTGCAAGATAGTTGTCTTGATAATGGCGCTGAAGACCTACAACTACATTTAATTTATTCTCCTTGGCCTTTTTTGCCGCAGCCAAGACTTTACGAACCCCGGGAACATCTGTAGCTACCGGTTTTTCCATAAAGACGTGCTTACCATTGTTAATGGCATATTCAAAATGCTGGGGGCGGAACCCTGGAGGAGTCGCCAAAATCACCACATCTGCCAAATCTATAGCTTTTTGGGCAGCGTCAAAACCTACAAACTGATTCTTCTCCTTTACCTTAACTTTTTTGGACTCCCCCATAGCTTTGGTGATGTTCATAAGGCTACTTTTAAGTCGGTCTTCAAAAGCATCGGCCATTGCTACCAATTCCACATTATCATCAGCGTTCAAGGCCTGCACGGCAGCTCCCGTTCCCCTACCTCCACAACCTACCAAGGCTATTTTAAGCTTTTTATCATTTAGGACATTGACCATTGCGTTCATTTGCAAATTGGGCAAAAGCATGGCGCCTCCGGTAAAAAGGGCTGTATTTTTCACGAAACCTCTTCTGGTATTGGAAAGAAGTTGGGATTTTTGTTTTTTCTCATTAGAATTTTTCATTTCTCAGCTTTGTTTAGTTGAATTTGGATTTTAGACAATAATGATGTGAATATATAAATAATATCGCACTCAATCGTTTGAGATATTGGGTTTTTACATTTCTCCTCCCTTAGGTTATGAAAATAAAACAGCTATGAAACGCTTATGTTCTGCAATTGAGTTTTTTATGAAAAGAATGGACTACTACAGACCTTTAAAAATTGTCCTTATCACTTTGATAGCACTTGGTTATTTTATCGGTTAAAGCGCTTTTTTTTTATCAATTAAGGATTTTTGAATTATCTTTCGTTGCAATTTTCGTAAAAAATCCTGTTTATTGGATGCAATTCGGAAAGAGAACACTTAAAACAATAAACCAAATAAAACCTTATGGAAACATCAAGTAATGTGTCGGCAACCAATGCCAACAGACTCTTTTATGCAAGTTGCTTTGCATTGATTACCACAGCCTTTTCCTTTAGTATACGGGCTGGTATTTTACCTCAATTAGGAGAAGAATTAAGTTTAACTGCAGAACAATTAGGGTTTATTAACTCTATGTGGTTTTTAGGCTTCCCTATATCAATGGTCATCGGTGGATTGATTTATCATAAAGTGGGCGGTAAAGCAATTATGCAATTTGCCTTCTTTGCCCATGCCATAGGTATCATCCTTACAATTTATTCAGGAAGTTATACAGGCCTTCTAATATCCACTTTGTTAATAGGGCTAGGTAATGGATGTACTGAAGCCGCTTGTAACCCTATGATTGCAGATGCGTACCAAGGTACCCGAATGAGTAAAATGATGAACCGCTTTCACATGTGGTTCCCAGGAGGTATCGTAATTGGTAGTTTAATTTCTAAATTTATGACCGATTGGGGCATGAGTTGGGAAACCCAAATTTGGATCATTATGATTCCTACCTTGATTTACGCATATTTATATTTTGGTCAAGCCTGGCCAAAGGCAAAAGTGGAAGAAGGCGCTACCCTTTCAGGAAACTTCAAGGCAATGCTTTCGCCCTTATTCCTGTTCATGGTAGTATGTATGGCTTTAACTGCCGCTTCGGAATTTGTACCGCAACAATGGTCCAGCATCATCCTAGCTAAAAGTGGGGCCCAACCCATGTTAATTTTGGCCTTGGTAACTGGAATTATGGCGGTTGCCCGTTATTTTGGTGGAGAAATGGTACATAAATTTGACCAAACGGGGGTTTTATTGGGATCAGCAGTACTAGCCGCTGTAGGGATATATCTATTTAGTACACAAACCGGGGCTATGGCCTATGTTGCCGCAATCTTTTTTGCTTTGGGTGTTGCTTATTTCTGGCCAAATATGCTTGGTTTTGTTGCAGATAAAATTCCAAAAAGTGGAGCATTGGGACTATCTATTATGGGGGGTGTTGGAATGTTTTCCCAAACTATTTTCCAACCAATTACGGGAAGATGGATTGATAACGACCTTAAGGAAGTAGCTGCTAGAGGTCTTACTGGAGACGAATTGGAATTAGTGGCCGGACAGCAAACGATGCAAACACTTACTATTTTCCCAATTATACTAATTGTACTATTTACAATTTTATTCTTCTGGGTTAGAAAAATAAAGGCAAATACAACGGCGGAAGCTCAATCACCTTCCGAGAATACGGCGATGTAAATTTATACACTCAACTTAATCATGAAGCGGTTCCAGTATTTATGGGGCCGCTTTTTTTATGCAATCTCGAGGCTAACACTTACAAAATTACTTTTGGGCGCCTCGCAAACGGGACACATGTAGTCACTAGGTAAATCTTCAAAGGATGTTCCAGCAGGGACCCCTGATTTTTCATCCCCATAGGATTCATCAAAAATGGTAAGACATTCTGAGCATTGATGCACTGTACGGGCTTCCTTGCCCTTTTCATTTTTGTTTTCCAAAGTTGCAGAAATTTTAGTAGCAAAGCCCAACTGCTCAAAGTATTTCTTGCTTAACTCCATTAACAACCCCGGTAATTCAATCTTGTCCACATCTTGGGCCAACGCCTGATATTTTAGCGAATTTGGGTCAAAATTTTCAAAATGAAGTACATTATATGTTGGCCTCACTTCAAAATCCTTAACAATGGATGGCGGAGCATTCTTTTCGATGATGACCGATGCAAAATGGGAACGTTTGCCCACATCGTTGCTTATACCAAAGGTTAAACCATAGGTACTAATGTCATTTTGGTCAAAACTCCTCACCAAAAACTTTTTCAATTCCATAGCCTCCTCATCATCCACCGGAAGATGCCAGTTCATCTCTAGTTGAGAATGCCTAATGTTAATACCCCTTTGCCCTAAGAACCTTTCCAATTCCGGTCTTGATTCTTTTTTTATGCCTTTAATTATAAAGGATTTCCATGGGGTGATACAAATTTTACCAATGCTATTATTTAAACAAAATCCACATAGCTCCCTCAAAAAATGAAGGTCGTACTTATTGTTTCGCCAATAGAGACCTAACCAGTATTGATCAAGTCCCATTCGATTCATCCCTTCGTAATAGGGAAATTTTATGTAAGGAATCTCCAGAGGTTTATCTATGGTCCTACTGTTGGTGTCCAACTGTTTGTGAATATAAAAAGACAGCTCCTCTACATTATCCACCTCTTCTTCAAACTCTTCTATGGCTTTGGAGACTTTTACAATATCCCAACTATAAATTAAAACAGGATAGTACTCCGAATCTTTCCAATGGGGTAATTTGATATGCAAGTACCAATAATCTTCATATTCCGAAGCAATAAAATTTAGGTTACCACTGAACAAGGGAACTAATCTTTGTTTAGGGTCGGTAATATTAATTTTAAGCTGGGGCTTAAAATCAAACCCTTCCAAAATGTAGAGATAGGTAGACCCCTTAAGCCAATGCGTCATATCAAAAATATCTGCGGAAACATAAGAACAAACTATATTTTGATAACCTCTGTTCGCTTCTATTTTAACATTGAATTTAGACGTTATTTCCTTGCAATCCTCAGTAGAATTTAATGGAAACAATAAGTCTTGTCTAGAACCAAAATGAACTTCTTTAAGACCTGCGGCCTCCAGCATGGCAATACAATCTTTTAGTTCACCCGGCGAGGTGACCCCTCCCTTGAGCATTATTCTATGCAGATTATCATTTGTCATATCACCTATAGTTTTAATTGACCGCAGTTTTCAACTGTGCCGATAAAATTTCCTGTACTTCCGGTTTACAACTACCACAACCGAGTCCGGCACCTGTTTGCGAACACAACTGACCAAAATCATCGCATCCTCCTCTAATGGTATCGATAATATTTCCTTCCCCTACCTGACTGCAGGAACATACCATTTTACCCTTTAAGGGCACTGAAACACTATTGCCCCTTAGTAATTCCTCCCTTTTTTCACTTAGTTCAATTTCTTCTTCAATGAGCCTTTTAAATTCTGCGAATTCGTTCTTATCACCCATCAAAATGGCTCCTTTTAGGATGTCATTCTGCACGATACATTTTTTATAATACCTCTTGCTTACATCCATAAATATTATTTCCTCAAAAGAAGTATCAGAGGAAGGTGCATTTACCATACCCAAACTACAAAGGTCTAAATCCTCAAATTTTAAAATGTTCATAAGGATGGACCCATTGTAGTAGCTACCATAATCCCCCAAGATAAATCTGGCAGCAATATCTGCCTGTTGTTCGGCGGCAGAGGTTATTCCAAAAAGGGAATTTTTAAATTCGGCTATTTCCCCCAAAGCAAAAATATTGGGTTGATCTGTCTGTAAATACTCATTGACAATTACACCCCTGCTGGTCAACAAATTTGATGATTTGGCCAACTCAATATTAGGTCTTGTACCTATGGCGTAAACAATGGCATTGCACTTTATCGTTCTCCCGGTCTTAAGGGTAACGGACAAATAATTCTTACTGTCCTTTTCTTCAAAAACGGTACTTACTTCATTATCAAAATATACTTTAATTCCACGTTCCATCACATCTTGTGCCAGTAGGTTACTGGCCACACGATCTAATTGTCTTTCCATTAATCGTGGCGCACGCTGTATAATGCTTATCTGTACTCTACGCTTTTTGAGTGCTGCAGCCAATTCCAGTCCCAGAAGTCCGCCCCCAACTATGACCACGTGCTGTTCCTCTTCTGGTAAGCCTGTTTTTTGGAGGTAGGTTCGAAGTCTATCCGCATCACCACGCTCCCTCATAGTAAACCTTCCTGGTAAATTTATAGGCACATCACTAGGTACAAAAGCACGACTTCCCGTGGCCATTACCAAAATATCATAGGTATGCGTCACACCCAAATCATCCACCACTTCTTGGTTATCCTTATCCAACTTACTTATTCCCACCCCGGAATGTAAACTGATACCCAGCTTTTGTACTTCTCCCTTCTTAAGTTTTTCCAAAGCTTCCCACGAAAGCTCTTCACTCACATATTCAGGCAATAAAACCCTATTATAGAATGGATCATTTTCTTTGGAGAATACATGGATTTCGTCAATCTTATTTTTTGAACGGTAGGTTTGAACGAACCTATAGGCAGCGGCTCCCGCTCCTATAACTACTACTTTTTGTTTCGGTTTTACGTATTTCGTGACCTGAACGGCACAGTATTTAAAATCCGGCTCCTTAGAAATGGGGTCTACTAAATCATTTGTCACGTTATTGGCACGACCAAAATCATTGTTCAAAACCTTGCCCCAATGCATGGGCAAGAAAACCACCTGCTCCCTTATATCATAATTTACCTTGACCTTTACCTTTACTTCTCCCCTACGGCTCTTTACCATAGCCACATCACCCTCTTTTAGCCCCCTTATATAGGCATCTACTTTGTTCATTTCCAAGTAGGGTTCGGGAATGTGCGTGAGCAATCTTTTCACCTTTCCCGTTTTGGTTCGGGTATGCCATTGGTCTCTAACCCGGCCGGTATTTAAAATAAGTGGATATCGCCCATCTGTTTTCTCAGACTGATTATACAATTTGGGCGGGGCATTAAAATGGGACTTTTCATCATTGGTAAAAAACTTAAGATCAGTGAACAATCTTGGAGTACCCATATGCTCTTTATGAGGAACAGGCCATTGAAAACTTCCCTCATTTTGAAGACGTTCATAGGATAGTCCTGAAATATCAATATTGGTTCCTTTGGTCAATAGACAATGCTCATCATACACTTCACTCGCACTGGAGTAATCAAATCCTTTATACCCCATTTTCTGGGCAAACCGCCATAAAATTTCCACATCTGCCATGGCTTCCCCTGGTGGGTCTATGGCTTTTGGAAGGTAACTGATACGACGTTCCGAATTGGTCATGGTACCTTCTTTCTCTAACCATGCGGCTGCCGGCAATAATAAATCGGCATATTTGGTAGTTTCTGCATTATGTGAAATATCCTGAACCACTACAAAACTGGCGTTTTCCAATGCTTTCTCTACTTTATGCACATTGGGGAGACTCACAATGGGATTCGTACAGATTATCCAAATGGCTTTCATTTTACCAGACTCCAAAGCATCGAACATCTCCGTTGCTGTATACCCCGCTTCACCTGAAATTTCCTTTCCTCCCCAAAAGTTAGATACTTCTTTCCTATGATTAGAATTTCCCAAATCCCTATGCGCCGCCAACAAACTGGCCATACCTCCTACCTCTCTACCGCCCATGGCGTTGGGTTGACCCGTTAAAGAAAAGGGGCCAGCCCCAGGTTTACCAATCTGCCCCGTTAATAAGGAGAGGTTTAGTAGGGCCAAATTTTTACTAACCCCAATTACGCTCTGGTTAAGGCCCATGGTCCACATAGAAATGAAAGCTTTCGCATTGCCGATATAACTTGCAGCAGTACGAATTTCTTCCACGGTAATTCCGCAAAGTTCCGCTGCTTTTCGTAAACTCAACTGAAAAGCGCTTTCTCTACAGGCTTCAAAATTGACCGTATGTTGTTTTATGAATTTTCGATCTATTTTTTTCTTTTCTATGAGCCACCTGGCCATAGCGTTGAATAAAATAACATCCGTACCTGGTAATATTTGTAAATGTAGGTCTGCAAGAGCACAGGTCTGTGTCTTTCTGGGGTCCACTACAATTATTTTAACATCTGGATTCTCTTCCTTGTGTTTTTCAATTCGCCTAAAAAGAATGGGATGACACCAAGCAGGGTTGGCTCCTGCAATCAGAAAACAGTCTGCCAATTCAATATCGGCATAGGAAATAGGAACGGAATCTTCGCCCAGCATTTTTTTGTACCCCACAACGGCCGAGCTCATACATAGCCTAGAATTGGTATCTATATTATTGGTACCAATAAAGCCTTTGGTTAGTTTATTGACCAAATAATATTCCTCAGTAAGGCATTGGCCCGAAACATAAAAGCCCACACTATCCGGCCCATGTTTATTAATAATGCTCTTAAAAACTGCAGCAGCGCGATCAAATGCGGTATCCCACGAAACACTTTGCATAGGATGGTTTCTGCTCCACCTCATTTGGGGGTATAGAATTCTATCAGTGGTATCCTGCGCTACGTAGTTTAGGTTTTTTCCTTTGGAACAAAGCATTCCCTTGTTCACGGGATAATCCTCATCACCTTCAACGCCAATAGTACCCTTGGCATCTACTTTAACCTTTATACCACAGCCAACGCCGCAATAGGAGCAAATGGTCTTATGTTCAGTTTCTCTTTGCATAAACTAAGGGTTCTTGACAACAATAATTTATACTTGCAAATTATAAAATTACGTATATATACGTAGTTTTTAATTCGTAAAAATTGAACGATTATTTATGGGTACCGAAAAATATTACAAGAAATACAAAGAAATATTCATTTTGAAGGAGTTAGCAGCCTAAAACTTACAGGTGGAAGGTTTAATACAAAATTTCCGCTCTTCACATTTGTACTAAAGTTGCTATCCAGAACATCTTTTATCACAACAGTTCCTAAGGCCGTATATACTGTTTTTAATTCAGTTCGTACAATTCCAAGATTAAAGGCTACCACTACACTATTATTTTTAAACTCCCTGGCAAAAACCAAAACTTCCTTACTCAATTCAATTAGAATAAAATTACCATGGACCAGAGAAGGAAATTTTTTTATTAAAGTGATCAACTGTTTAATGGTGTGGAAAATTTCAGGATATTTTGATTCCTCCCACCTTTTAGAATAAGTAATGGCAGGCCTTAATTCTGCATCGTTAAATCCCTGCCTAGTACCCGCATACCCAAATTCACTACCGTAATAAATAGAAGGTACACCGGGAAGGGTAAAAAGTAAGGCGTACAATAGAGGTAAATGCTGTTTATTGACTAGGCTACTAAACGCCCTATTAACATCGTGATTATCTACAAACGTGTACAACTGTACATTTCTATACTTACCATGTGGACCAAATTGTCTTTGTAGTAAAGGACCCAAAAGGTTAAAATCGTGCTTATTAAAACATTCGTACAAAGGCGAATGCAATTCATAATTGGTTACCGAGTCCAACATTTTATCATTCGCCCAGGTTAAATAATTACCTGATACCGTCTCTCCCAGTAACCAGAATTCTGGATGTAAGGTTTTAGTAAAAGTTAAAAGTTCTTTTAGGAATGGTATGTCAAGAATATCTGCCGTATCCAGACGTAAACCGTCAATATTAAAAAAGTGAATCCAAAATCTTACCGCTTCCAAAAGATGTACTCTTACTTCTGGGTTTTCAAGATTTAATTCTACCAATTGATAATGGCCTTGCCAACCGGAATACGAAAATCCATCTGAAAACAGCCCTTCTTTAGAAAAATCAACGTTTTTAAACCAATCCTTATATCTTGAATTATTTTTATTCTTAAGCAAATCCTTAAAGGCCCAGAACTCCCTTCCCACATGATTGAAAACCGCATCCAACACTACAACAATTCCTTTAGAATGCGCCACATCTATTAATTCCCTTAAAAGTTTATTGGAGCCTAATCGCCGATCAACACGAAAAAAATCTACGGTATCATATCCATGGGATACACTTTCAAATACAGGTCCCAAATAAAGCGCATCACAACCCAAATCCAACATATGGTCAAGCCATACCTTTAATTTTGAAATTTTTGAGGTAGGCTCAAAATCGAAAGAATTGCTTTCCGGTGTACCCAAAAGACCTAAAGGATATATCTGATAAAAAATTCGGTTGAACATCTACTTGCCGTTGGTATTCTAAATTTAATCAATGCACGTCTTAAAAGAAATGAAACTATCAAATTAGAATAAAAGATTGTAGAAAAAACGAAGTGTTAAAAAATAACAATTAGTATAAGAATTAGTGCATTTCATCCGTTATTTAAGTAATTCATCCTATATTCAAGCCCTATAACCCAAAAGTCAATCCACTAGCCCCATGCGTACATTTAAAGTACTTGCCATTTTCGCCCTACTTACCCTCACATTGTTTTTGGCCACTTCTGGCATTAAAAGCGAAGAACCAATAGAAACGAACCCTTCCTCCGAAATTGTTTTGGAAAATGAAAATGAGCCTTTGTCCAAAATCGACCTAAGGGAATACAATTCCAATAAAGAGGAATTACAAAAGGCCTTGAGCCATTATTTTGATAGGGCAATCAAAAATGGAGATATTGTAGGGGCGGGAGTAAGTATCGTGCAAGGGGATAGCATTATCGTTTCAAATGGATTTGGCAAGAGGAATGTAAACTACAACGATAAAGTAGATGGGGAAACCGTCTTTAGATTAGGTTCCTTAAGTAAGGGATTTGCAGGTGTACTTGCGGCCAACCTTAAAAATGACGGCTATTTAAATTGGAGAGATCGCGTAATTGACTATTTGCCACAATTTAAGTTGGGGGATGACAGCAATACTTCTGAAATCACTTTAGCAAACATCATGAGCCATACCTCAGGTACTCCCTATCACAGTTTCACCAATTTGGTAGAAGCCAACCTACCATTGGAAACGATTGCGGAACGATTTAAGGAAGTGGCCCCTATTAGCAAGCCAGGCGCCATGTATAGCTATCAAAACGCCATTTTTGCCTTGTGCGGAGAAATAATGAAAAAAGCCACGGGGGACGAAATTTCCACTTCCCTACAAAACAGGTTCTTCACCCCATTGGGAATGTGCAGCACCTCCATGGACCATAAGACCTTGAACAAAACAATCAATGTAGCGCTGCCACACTCTAAATGGCGTAGCGGTTATAAAACCCTACAACTTACCAACAAATATTACAATGCCATTGCCGCTGGAGGCATTAATGCAAGTGCCCACGATATGGGGAGATGGATGCGTTTTCTTTTGGGACACAACCCTGAGATAATGAAAAAAGAAGCGCTAGAGGAAGCCTTTACCCCATTTATTGAAATTTCGGGAAGTCATAAATATTATCACAAATGGCCCGGACATCAAAAGTCCTATTATGGATTTGGGTGGAGAATTCACAAGTTTGTAGAGAAGGGCTCCTCGGTTGAAAAAACTATTTGGCATCATGGCGGTAGTGTAAACAATTACAGAAACGAAATAGCCATGTACCCAGAAAAGGACCTTGGCATCTGTGTGCTATTGAACAGTAATTCTAAAATATCTAAAACGGTAATTCCTGACCTTTATGAGCTAGTAAAACAGGTTTATGACAAAGACGTAGAGATGCCAGCACAGAAGATGTAAGTTCATTATTCTCATGCTCTTCCCCCTATAAATTGATTTTACCTACTCTTTCAAATAGAGCATTTCAACATTTTCAAATCGTTCATTCTCACCTTCTAAAATTTCTATATTTTGGTTCTTACTTCTAATTACCGAATTCTTGATTACGAAATCCTTTACGTCTCGCAATAAAATAGTATGACCGGAAGTAATGTCTAAATTTTCCATTACAACATTGGTCAATGGTACTTCTGGAATACATTTTGCCCTGATAAAATGTTCTTGGGTAGTAATTTCAACATCCCTAAAAAAAAGATTTCTATATACCGGGGTAAGATCGGTTATAGGGCGCTTTGGCAAACGGTCTGCCAATTCCCCTACATAGGTTCGGCTTCCCAAAAGATCCCATTCCAAGGCATGCCTCTTAATATTCATTTTCACCCTTTCATAATATATATTTTCCACTCCCCCACCTCTAGGTCTTCTAGTCTTGAATCTAAAACCGCGGTCTGTTCCATCAAATATGCAATCATGCAAATAAACATTACGTATCCATCCAGCGGTTTCGCTTCCAGTTGTTATTGCCCCATGTCCCGCTTCTGAGATACAATACCTTACTACAATATTTTCTGTAGGCCTATCTACCCTTATGCCATCTTTGTCCCTACCGGATTTCATAGTAAAACAATCATCGCCATTATTCAGGGTGGCATACTCAATAAGAACGTTCCTAGAAGACTCAATGTCAATACCATCCCCAGTGGGAATACCTACGGAGTTTACAGTAATTCCCCTAATAATCACTCCATCGCAATAAATAGGCGTTACGTTCCAGGTTACACTGTTCTCAATGTTTATGCCCTCAATAAGTATATTTTTACTCTCCACCAGGCAAATGGATTTAGGTTTGTAAAAAAACCTTCCTTTGTGCCCATCATACACCCTTTCCTTAACCGGTGCATCTTGATCAATGGCATTTTCCACAACTCCTTTTGGACCTGGCGCACTTCTAACCGGTGCATCCCCAGGAGGACCAATAATTTTCCCTTTACCGGTTAGGGCTATATTTTCTGCTTTATAGGCATATATAAAACCTCCGCTAGACATTACCTCTATGCCTTCTACCCTTGTAAAGACCGCTGGGAGAAAATCCTCAATTTCCCCTCCAACATGCAGTTCGGCACCTTCTTTAAGATCTAGATTAATATTGCTTTTAAGTTCTAATCGCGAAGTATGCCAAATCCCGGAGGGCACTACTACGGTACCTCCTCCTCGCTTGGAAGTGCGATCAATAGCCTTCTGTATTATTTTAGGGACTTTTCTCCCGGTCTAGCCCCCAAATCATTTATATTAACACTATATGCAGGAAAAACCGGCTTCTTTAATTGAGGCATCTCAAAAGGGGCTTTTATGGGCGCAATTTTGTTTGGTAGGGCATGCGCTCCAACCTGCTCCTTGGTTAAAAAATCTTTCCCCGAAGAGGGTGTTGTAAACTGAGCCCACCCACCAAGGGTCGTGAGCGTAAAAATTAAGATTGCAAAAATTCTGTTCATAATCTATTAGTAGTTTTAGCTGAAGTTTTTCTGTTCTATTTTGGCGTAACGGTAACTATTACGCGTTTGTACCTACTAAGCCGTGGACTTCCCTTGTCCGTTACTTTTACGATAAAATGGACGGTCTCCTTCTTTTTAACCTTTGGTGCCGTAAAGTAAGCTTGGTGGGCGTTTTCCGCTCCATTAACGGGAATCACATTTTTGTAGGTACCCGCTTCTAAATAATGGAACCAAAGAAAACTGAGATTGTCACCATCCGGGTCCATGCTATCAAAAGCATCCAGGGTAAAATTCTCCCCCGATTTTACAGTTATTTCATCTGCATGTGTCAATTTGGGAACGGGTGGATGGTTGGCCCCTTCATAGGTCTTTATTGTCCAATCCATTCTAGCGGCAAAATCATTTTGAAAATCGTCACGCCAGCGCCATAGCGTTTCTTTATATCCCTTAAAACTGATGGAGTCCTGTGTTACGGACCTACCGTATTCATTCGGTATATAGCCATTTAAACTATCCACAGCATTGGTCCAAATAGGTCTGGTCTCCGGCTCAATTGTTACTATGGAGCTACCTTTTTTGGAGGGGTCAAATTCCGGTAAATCCAACTCATAACGACCGCCCCAACCGCCCCATTCGGGATGTTCGGGAACATTTAGTCCGTTGGGTAAGATTCCCAAAAAAGCTGGAGTATCCCCTTCCATGCCCCAGGCTACATCGGGGTAGGCTGCTCCCAATGGCCCATGGCCTTGTTGAATGTTTTCCGCCAACCAAGTATTGCCAATAGTGCTATTGTCTATGCCCTTAATGTAAGAGTTGATGCCCGTCCACGTAGCACTACTATAATGATCACCAGGAGAAACTATATAAAAAAGGTCAGGAAAATTGTTCCGAATCCAAATACCACTATCATCTTGATCGGAAATGGTGTAAACCCTAAGTTTAGCAACCATTTTTTTCAATTCCTTGGGCGATTTTGTTTCCCTCAGCGTGTACAAGGACTGCGCCAAGGTGTTTACCCCTCCCCAAACAGAAATCCACAAAGGTCTAGAATCTTCCTTCTCCAATTCTGAAATGATCCAATTAGAGCCTTCTGAATCCTTACCTTTGCCTACCCCCTTCATACCATATACTGGCAAGCCACTTTTTACGATTGAAAGAAGTTGGTTTTCAGTAGGGTAACCTTTTTGGTGTTTTAGCAAATTGCCATGCACTTTTCCATACGCGCTTAAGACCTTTTTAATGGATACTGGGTGAACGGAAGAAGTGAGCCAACACGAAGTAGTAGCCACCAAACCCATAATATCCAGTTCATTGGAGTACAGCAACAATCTAACCAAGGATTGGGTGTCATCCGGATCAGCTTCTATATCCGTTAGAACAACCACCCTTTCTTTTGTTATCGATTGTGCAAAAAGAGGCGCAACAGCAAATAAGAATAAGGCAAACAGAAACGTTCTCATATTAAATGGTACATTTTGGCATTCATGCAAGATAAAAAATCCTTGTTTTAAAAGGATATAACATTGGCCGAAGTTAATTTCTATAATTTTTACTTTTTAAAAACCGAAATTTATGTCGGATCAAAACCAAAGCACCCAAATCAACACGGCGGAAGACCAATTAATCAACGCCTGCTTCAAGGGATACGGTAAAGTTGCCCATGATTTACTGCTTAGCGGGGTGTCTCCTAATTGCCAGGGCATTATAAAAACGACCCCATTGAACGCAGCGGTTACCCATCGGCATTTTCCAGTGATAGATCTTTTGCTAGATTTTGGGGCCGATATCAATTTTGAATCATCAGAAATTCTTTCTTTTTCCCGGACACCGCTTGCTATTGCCTGTCATAATGGGGACAAGGAAATGGCCGAATTCCTATTGCAACGTGGAGCACAAATTGATTTAATGAGTGGAATTTATGGTAATCCGCTTCATGCCGCCATTGAATCCAACAACTTGTTACTGCTTAGGTTTATATTGGAAATGAATGCAAACGTTGAAGCAAAAATTGGAGTTTATTTAGACACGCCTATCTGTGCTGCGGCCAGATCGGGTAATAAGGAAGCTATTAAATTATTGGTGCAATTTGGAGCAAAAACCAAACCTCTTAGAAAAATGGAAAGACATCAGCTTTCCCCATCAATAGTCAGGTTTTTGAAAAGTGAAAAATACCTTTAATAGACCTAAACCAAATTGTATTTCTGTGCCTTTTTAGATAGGTCAATAAGGTTTTTCACATCCATCTTCCGCATAAGATTAAACCTATGGGTTTCTACCGTTCTTTTGCTATTCTGAAGTTTTTCGGAAATCTGCTTATTGGTTAGTCCGGACAGTACCAATTCAAGAATCTGCAATTCCTTATTGGTCAAATCAAAAGGATTATCCCCCCCCTTTGGCTTGGATACTTGCTCAACAATTTCCTTCGAGGGCTTCAAAAGATTGTTTACCAGCACATTGGAAATATCACCACTGTAATAGGTTCCACCTTCCCTAACGGTATGAATGGCTTTAATGAACTCTACTTTGCCCGTATCCTTTAAAAGGTATCCTTTGGCACCGGCATTTACCGATTTTAAAATGTATTCTTCGGAATCATGCATGGAAAGAATGATACACTTAACACTAGATTTTCTTTTCTTAAGCTCATTAACCGCCTCAATCCCCGTCATATTTGGCATCCTGATGTCAATAATCAAAATCTCAGGATTTTTATCCTCCACTAACTGCAAGGCTTCAAGGCCATCATCTCCCTCACCTATAACTTCTAAATCAGATTCGCTCTCTAGCAAAGCTTTTATCCCATCTCTTACTAAAGAGTGGTCATCAACCAAAACGATACTTGTAGTATTGCTCAAAACATGCGTATTAATACGTACAAATATAGTTGAATTTTAATTTTTACAAATTACCTCATTTTGGCACTATTGAAAATGAATGAACCGCCATAACCCAGAGGTTACAACGGCTCAATCGAAGCATCCTATAAATAACTAATCCTTAGCCGTATTTAAAAATTTTGGTTTGATGATCAGCATGGCCCAAGCCCAGTTTTGGCTACTTGCCGCCATATCCTCGGCAACTCCTTTCAATTCGTACATACCGCTAGCGGCAAACATATGAGAGTAGCCTATTTTAAGGGCATAACCATTAAAAGCCTGCGAATAGACCAAATCAACTTCAATGCCTAAATTGCCTTCACCACTAGGCAAATCTTGTTCCCCGGCAAACTTTAATATTTTTAAGAGTAAACTTGATTTTTCCCCCATTTTTAAATTAGCACTGGCATGTATATCAAAAAGACCTACAGAGTTTGCGTGGTTGCCCACGTAGAAATAATCCATGAAGCCATTAAATTTGTGATTGGTTCCATAAAGCGGAAAAAAAGCTTCGGTCTCACCGCTAGTATCGGCCTTGTTACCACTTATAAGCTCTGTACCGACACCCAATCCTATTTTATTGGAAACCTTATAAGTTATATCCAGCCCTAACAAATAGGCCCCGCTTACTTTTGCCTCATTTTGCCTTTCGCCAGTCTGTAAAAAGGCATTTAAAGCCGCACCAAATTTTCCTGAACTATAATTTAAATGAGTACCCAAGGTCTTTAGATTGCTCACTCCATCGGCTACTTGGACATCACCCTCTGTTGTAAAATTTTGAAATCCGTTGTTAAGCAATAAAAGGCTACCTGAAAAACTATCCCACTTCTGCTTTAAATAGAGGTACTGCATGGTTTTATAGGAAAAAAATCCTGTAGTATTGTATGTCGTTCCCACGGATTGAAAACCAGCCGGGTTACTAAAATCTTGATTAAACGCTAGACCTAAATCAAGCATAAATCTGTCTTTGTTATAGCTGATAAGGGCAGCGTCGTGATTGCGGCCTTGCTGAGCCCAGTCAAGTCCCCCAAAAATTCGTTGGTCATCATACGAAATTACCTGTCGTCCTAATTTTGTGGAAAAACCCTTTCCCAGATTCAATTTTGCCCAAGCCTGAAAAACAGCAAAGGAATTATTTTGATCATAGGGTAAAATTTGCCTGTTCTCCCCCCAGACCATTACATCTTGAAGACTTAAATAAAATTCGTACGAACTAAATTTATAACCCGCGTTCAATCGGGTTCGCGTCGAGATAGCATAGCCAGGGTCCGCCGCATCTGGAATGATGGAACCAAAGCCATTGCGATATTCGGTGCGGGGCCTAAATTCTCCATCTAAAATAAATTGAGCATTTGCCGTTTGAAAAACCAAGAAGGACAATAAAATATATATTCTGTATTTCATATAAAACAGATTTTACAATAAAGAGTAACCAATTTTCTAGATAAGGTCTTGGGTAGATAAGATTTAATTGCCTCCAGAGAGGGCAAGTTCTCGCTCCATTTCTTCAGCTACCGCCTTTTCATCTGCCATAGAGAATTTTATAGCCAATGTGGTAAGTGCAGTAATTACAACAAATAAACCTATAACAAAATATCCACCGGAAACCGCACCAGCTGCTGCAACAGATTGGGCCGCTTTCATTGCTTCTTCACCTAAATGTGAATTGGCTTCCAAGGCATTAGTCTCTGCCATGGCAGACTTTAACTTTAGAAATAGGGCTGCCAAAAAAGCACCAACATTACCTCCTGCTCCTACAATTCCAGAAATAGACCCAATAGCTTTTTTATTGATGAATGGCACTACAGAAAAAGTTGCTCCCTCGGCCATTTGAACGGTAAGACTAAAAGCAATTAAGAATACAAGACCAATGGTTAAACTTGTTGCCATTGAAAAGATAGAAAGCATTAAACCTTCCGCAGCTAGAATAATGGTTAAGAAAATTACCCTACCTCTTAGTCCTTTTAACTTTCCAAAACGATCCCCGAAAAAGCCACCAAGGGTTCGTGCAAAAATATTCATAAGGGCAAAGGATAGAACAATATTTCCCGCCATGGACCTTGTTAAGCCAAAGGTATTTTGAAGATAATCATCCATAGTTCCATAAACGGTAAGCTCCATACCAAAACAAGCCGCATAAACAATAAACAAAATCCATACTCTATAGTCTTTCAACACACTTAAAAAACTCTCCTCGTCTTTTTTTAATACAGGCATTTGACCAGATTTTCTCAAATCCGCAAAATTACCTTCAGGTGTATCTTTTGTAAAAAAATAATAAACCAATCCCATAAGCATGGCAATAACACCGGCAACAACCATGGAGTACCTCCAAGCTATTTCATCCGCTACCCCAAAACTTACTACGGCAGCTGCTATTAGAGGCATACCAAGCCGGTTGGCTCCTCCCCCTAAATTTCCCCACCCAGCAGAAGTGGCATTTGCCGTACCCACAATATTTGGAGCGAACATTATAGATGTATGAAATTGCGTGATAACAAATGATGCCCCAATAAAACCTATAAATAATCTACAAATTAAAAACTGCAAGGGTGTTTGAACAAACCCGATTAAGATTACCGGTATAGCTCCAATTATCAGCAAAAATGTATAACAAAGCCTTGGTCCGAACTTGTCGCATAATTTACCAATCAATAATCTAGCGAAAACAGTGCCCGTAACCGCCAAAATAATAGAGTTCCACTTTTGCGCTGGTGTAAGACCCAGATCCCTCACTACATCTGGCATAAAGGGAACAATCCCGAACCAAGCGAAAAAACAGATAAAAAAGGCAATTGAGGTTATCCAAAAGGTTCTAATAGGCAAACTACCTACATTAGTAAGTTTTAATGAAGTAGCTTTTTTTGATGCTTGTGTTTCCATAGTCCATATTTTAAATTGTGATACTTAGTTATGGACAAACATACGTTTATAATTACGTACTTATACGTAGTTATGTAAAAAATGATTGATTTAGTACGTATTTTTACGAGAATGAAGATATGCGTAGTAGAAATTTGAAATATTCAAAATATGTACGTTGGTAATATTAGGAATATGATAAAGGGAAAGTTTTTTAAACGTTGAATCTTACGAGTTTAGAACCATAGAAAAGAAACTTCTATATATAAGGTATACTAAAATGCCGAGAAAAGCATTCTTTGCACTTCCTCGTTGAAATATAGAGGATGCTTCGCTACTACATCTCCAATTACTATAATTCCGGGTCTCTCATAATCAATGGCAGGAAGTTTTACAGAAAATGAAGACAACGTACCTAAAAAACATTCCTCATTGGCTTTCGTACCGTTTTGAATAATTGCTACTGGCGTTGAAGAATCCCTATATTCACGGACCTTAGATACTATTTCTGCAGCTTTTCTAATTCCCATTAAAATGACTAAAGTGGCGGAAGAACGAGCGGCATGTTGCAAATCTTCTGAGAAGTTACCGTCTCTTTTTGTGGCGGTCATAACCCAAAAACTGCTGCTCAAACCTCTTGAGGTCATGGGAATACCTTGACTTGAAGGTACCGCTATGGCACTGCTTACCCCAGGAACAACCGTTACGGGAATACCAAAAGACTCTGCATAATCGATTTCTTCACAGGCCCTACCAAACACAAAAGGATCCCCTCCTTTTAGGCGGACTACATGACCAAATTCCAAAGCCATTTTTACAATCATTTCATTTATCTGTTCTTGAGTGCGACTGTGGGTGCCGCATCTTTTACCTACGTATATTACTTTAGATTTTACGTCTACCAATTGCAATAGCTCTTCGTCAATAAGAGCGTCATACAAAACCACATCTGCATCCTTCAAAGCCTTCAAACCCCTTACAGTAATAAGGTCTGACGCACCGGGACCAGCGCCCACCAAAGTAACTTTTGGTTCTATCACAAATTCCATAATACTTATTTTAATTAGGTAGGATTGTCAATTTCTCAACAAAACTACGTAATTATTTTCATAAAAACAGACATAAAATACGTATTAATACGTAATATTGCTAAGTAGTTTAAAATCGAAGCGAAATGAAAACAATAATTGTTGTCGGTAACGGCATGGTAGGCTATAAGTTTTGTGAGAAATTCGTGGCCCATGAAAAAAGTGAAAACTTCAAGCTTGTTGTTTTTGGCGAAGAACCAAGACCAGCTTATGACCGCGTACATTTAAGTGAATATTTTGAGAGCCAAGACGCCAAAGCGCTTGAAATGGCCCCGAAAGAATGGTACTTAGAAAATCAAATAGAATTGGTGACTTCTGAACGCGTACTCGATATCAATCGCGATTCAAAAACCATTTCTACATCAAAAGACCGCATCTTCAGTTATGACTACTTGGTTCTTGCTACGGGTTCATCCCCTTTCGTACCTCCAATAAAAGGAGTAGAAAAAAAGGGTGTTTTTGTCTATAGAACCATAGAAGATTTAGAAGGGATGTTGGCGTATGCCGCAGACCTTAAGAAAACAAAACCCAATGCAAAGGCTGCTGTTTTGGGCGGTGGCCTGCTCGGACTCGAAGCCGGTAAGGCGGTGTTGGATATGGGCTTAGAACCCCATATCGTAGAGTTCGCCCCAAAACTAATGCCCAGGCAACTGGATTCTAGAAGTAGTAATGTGCTACAATTAAAATTGGAGTCCATCGGGTTGAACATCCACTTAAGTAAGGCCACCAATCAAATTTTAGGAAATGGCTCGATCGAGGGTATGGAGTTTGGCGAAGATGACCTGCTATATGTCGACATGCTCATCATATCTGCAGGTATTAGACCTAGAGACGAACTTGCGAAAACCTGCGGTTTAGAAGTCGGTGTGCGTGGCGGAATCGTCGTTAACAATAAAATGCAAACCGCTGATGAACATATCTATGCCATTGGCGAGGTAGCATTATTGAATCAAATGATTTACGGACTGGTTGCCCCTGGTTATGACATGGCCGATGTGGCCGTCAAACAGATTTTAGGCGAAGCCGAATCCGATATGCCCACTGATATTGATATGTCTACCAAACTAAAGCTGATTGGCATTGATGTGGCCAGTTTTGGAGAGCCCTTTATGCCTGCTTCCAAAGGCCATTCCATTATATATGAAGACAAAACCAAATTTCTTTACAAACGTATTAATGTTAGCCATGACCGTAAAAAGCTTTTAGGTGGTATTTTGGTGGGAGATGCTTCCGATTACAATATGCTTCACCAAGTATATATGAACGGAATGCCTATTCCCGAAGAACCCGCACAATTGATTTTACCGAGTTCTGATGGTGCCACTGCCTTTGGCAATGTCATGGATTTACCGGACGAAGCCCAAGTATGTTCCTGTGAAAGTGTCACCAAGGGACAAATTTGTGGGGTGATCGAAAACGGGGAAGCCAAAGATTTGGCCGATGTGGTCTCCTGTACCAAAGCAGGAACCGGTTGTGGGGGCTGTAAGCCCATGGTAAAAGATATTACCGAAGCTAGTTTGAAGTCGCTGGGTATAGAAGTAAAAGACTCCATCTGCGAGCACTTCGATTATAACCGACAAGATTTGTACAAAATCATTCAGGTAAAAGGCTATACTACTTTTAATGAAGTGCTCGACAACCACGGTAATGGTGGCCATGGTTGCGAATTGTGCAAACCTGTAGTGGCTTCCTTAATGGCAAGTATTCATGCGGATACGGCCAATAAGGAATATGCTATTCAAGATTCAAATGATCGGTTTTTGGCCAATATTCAGCGTAATGGTACTTATTCAGTAGTGCCAAGGGTTCCTGGAGGAGAAATTACACCCGATAAATTGATTGCCCTGGGTGAAATCGCCAAAAAATATGACCTGTACACGAAAATAACCGGTGGGGTACGTGTCGATTTGTTCGGAGCAACCTTAAAACAATTGCCTCTTATCTGGAAAGATCTGATAGCCCACGGTTTTGAAAGTGGCCATGCCTATGGTAAATCTTTACGTACGGTAAAAACCTGTGTAGGTTCCACTTGGTGCCGCTATGGTATGGACGAAAGCGTCAGCTTTGGGATTGAATTGGAAAACCGGTACAGAGGTATTCGAGCGCCACATAAAATAAAAGGCGGGGTTTCAGGCTGTATTCGAGAATGTGCAGAAGCCCGTGGTAAGGATTTCGGACTGATTGCCGTTGAGGGAGGATGGAACCTTTACGTAGGTGGTAACGGAGGGGCAAATCCCCGACATGCCGAACTCTTTGCGGAACAAATAGATAACGAAACCGTCATTAAATATTTAGACCGCTACTTGATGCTCTACATGCGTACGGCCAAGCCTTTACAACGTACAGCGGCCTGGCAAGAGCGATTGGAAGGGGGAATTGACTATTTAAAGGAAGTTGTTATTGATGACAAATTAGGCATCGCCAAAGATTTGGAAGAAGAAATGCAGACTTTGGTCAACAAATTTGAATGTGAGTGGACCCAAGCGGTCAACGACCCTGAAATGATGAAACGTTTTAACCACTTTGTGAACAGCAAAGAAGAAGATGACAACCTGGTTTTTGTTCCCATGAGAGAGCAGAAAATGCCAGAACCTTGGAAATAATCAATGCAAAAATGCTAGAGATGATTGCAACAACCAAAAAATACGAAACTGTAAAAACAGAAGAAGTGACCGTATGGTTCAAAGCGGCCTCGGTGAACGATTTCCCGAAAGATGGAGGTGCCTGTGTCAAATATAAAGACCTGCAAATAGCCGTTTTCAACTTTACACGTTTGAATAAGTGGTACGCCACCCAAAACCTATCCCCAGAAAAACAAGAAATGGTGCTAAGCAGAGGAATGATCGGTGACCATAAAGGTATACCGATGGTAGCCTGCCCCTTGCACAAACGTATTTTTTCGCTAGAGGACGGCAGTAACCTCAACGGGGATTTAGAACCGATGGCCACCTACCCTGTAAAGATAATTGATGGGTTTGTTCACATTGGTTTTGCCCATTAATTTAAAGGAAACAGCAACGAATTGGAGTTGACATCTTAATAAAAAGGAAACGGAAATTACTATCTTTCCTAAAAATTACATTGTATGCCTACCTCCGAGAAATTAGCGGAAGCCTTTAAAAGGTTTGACGAAGCCAATAGCAAAGACCCAAATACCGAAGAATATAAGGGAAAAACATATCCTAAGGAAGTATTGTACGCCCAGAGGATGACGCAAAAACTGGACGATTTTGAACCCAATGCCTCCGATGCCCTTAGATTAACGGCCCGTTGCCAGCATATTCGTCGGTGGGAAATACCGCGAGATAGCTATGAAATGAACCGTGTAGGGTATTTGAAATGGCGACAAGATTTAAAGAAATTCCATGCCAAGGCGGCTGCTGAAATTTTGGAACAAGTAGGGTACGACCAAGCGACCATTGATAAAGTAGCATTTCTTTTAGAAAAGAAACAACTCAAAAAAAATGAAGACACCCAAACGTTGGAAGATGTTATTTGCCTCGTTTTTTTGGAATATTATTTTGAATACTTCAGTGAGGAGCATCCGGAAGAAAAAATAATAGATATTCTTCAGAAAACATGGAGAAAAATGTCTCCTAAGGGGCATGAAGCTGCTTTAAAATTGCCTTTGTCCCCTACTTCCCTTCAGCTCATAACAAAAGCGCTGGAGGAATAAGTACGGTCTAAAATAGTTGGTTTATAAAAAAGAGTCCAAAATATAGGCAGTCTTTAGATAATGCAACCTTTTTACGCATTCGCAAATGGTATTTATTGGCATTTGCAGGCATTGCTTTGACCATCATCATTGCCCAAATCTTAATACAATCTCATCTTAATTCCCAATTAAGTGACTCAAGAATTATAAATGTTGCCGGTTTTCAGAGGGCCTACAGTCAGAAATTGACCAAGGAAGTATTACTTATCAAAGATTTGTTCCCAGAAAAGAATATTGACCACGTAGTTCAGAAGATGAAAGAGACACTGGACTCTTGGAAAAGTAGACATGTTGGACTTCAAATGGGCAGTGAGGAATTAACACTACCAAAGGAGACCAATGAAGGGGTGTTACAATTATTCAATCAAGTAGAGCCCTACCATACTGCAATGGTAACCGCAGCAGAAAAAATAGTTGAACTGCACCAACAAAAAAAACTATTAACCGATCAGTTGGCGGAGCTAACTACTACCATTCTCAAAAATGAGGACGGGTTTCTGCAAATAATGGACCACATTGTAAACGAGTATGACTCTAGAAGTAAAGAAAAACTTGAAAGCTTAAAACGAAAGGAGTACCTGCTTTTAATAATATCAATTCTCATTTTATTATTAGAAATTATTTTGATTTTTAGACCGCTATCCCTACAAATCAGAAAGACCATTTTTAACTTGATGGAAAGTAGGCTACAGTCAGAAAATCAGGCCAAGGAAACAGAACGGCTATTTTTGGAAAAGGAAAAATCGCTAAAAGACCTTCAAGAGCTCAACTTTGTAATTGACAATGCCTCACTTTTTGCGAGTGCCCGCCAGGATGGAAGTATTGTATTTATGAGCAAAAAATTTCTTCAGCTATTGGGCTTGGAAGCATCGGATTTAAAGAGGCCTTTGTCTGAGGTGCTAACAACAGAGGAGGGACAGCAGCAATATTTGAAGGAAATTTTAAAAAACAACAGAAAAAACTTCATTAGAACAGAGGAAATCAAAATTACTACGGAAAAAGGGAATGAATATTGGCTGGATGTTTCCATTGTTCCCATGCATCAATCCAGCCAACAGCAGAGCGTACTAATATTATGTTCAGATATTACAGAACGTAAAGAAAATGCATTGAAGGTAGAGCAGCTTACCCAGCAGAATTTTGAAGAAAGAATGCAACAAAAAAAGCTCCAGGCAAGTCAAATAGTTGAAGGCCAGGAAGAAGAACGCAAGCGCATTGCAAAAGATATTCATGATGGCATAGGCCAAATGCTTACGGCTTTAAGGTTCAATATAGAATCCATTGATGTAGGCAATCAAACAAAAACAGCGGAAAAAATTGAATACCTCAAAGCTCTTACTGCCGATCTTATTAAAGGGGTGCGTACCGCTACATTTAATTTAACACCTCCAGAACTTAGTGACCATGGTATTTTTCCGGCTTTGCATAAAATGACCAATGAGCTTTCCAAGCTAACGGGTAAAAATATCCTTTTCGAAAACAAAACAGAAGATTACATCCGTTTTGATTCCCTGGCCGAAACCAATATATATAGGGTAACCCAAGAAGCGGTAAACAATGCCATAAAGTATGCCGAGGCCAACTATATTTTGGTAACTATTGATTATAAAAATCAAATTTTAAGCGTGGTCATAGATGATGATGGTAAGGGTTTTAATACTGATATCATGAAGAGCTTACCCACCAATCAAAGCGAAGGTGGAATGGGTCTCTTTTTTATGAAAGAACGAATTAGCTATATTAACGGCAGGTTATTTATCCATTCAGAACCAGGAAAAGGAACACGTGTAACCATAAATTACAAAACAGAACAGAAAGAATTAGTGGTATGAAAATACGAATTAGGGGTAATTCCGTAAGGTTGAGGCTGACCAAAACGGAAGTGGAGAATTTTTGTGAAACGGGAGAATTTTCAGAGACTACACGTTTTAACACCCAAATATTTACCTATAAAATAGTTTCTAGGGAAGATATTAATTGTCTTAAGGCCGATTTTGTGGATAACACCATCATTATTTTCATTCCTAAAGAGCAAATTTTGAATTGGGACCAAGATGAACGGGTTGGTTTTAAGAATGAGTTTACGTTGAACGACGGTACCCTATTAAACCTTTTGGTTGAAAAAGATTTTGTTTGTTTGGATGAGAGGGATGAAGATGAGAGTGATAACTACCCCAATCCCCTATTGGCAAAAAAGTAAAGACATTCGAGAACATACATTTTGTAAGAAATCCCTTTAATATCAGCACTTACGGCATTTTTCTTTGACCGTTTCAATACTACCATTCGTCTACACTTAATTCCCATTCGTCTACAGTTGAACTTTTTTACGATCAAAATGTAGGTACTTTGGGGTTCACTTAATTATTAGCGCCATGAAAATACTTTTTATAGAAGATGATCAGGTAGAGACCATGAAAATGACAAGAACCCTTTCTAAGCTGCATTTAAACCATGAGCTTATAATGGCCGAGAATGGAGAAGATGCGTTAGATATTTTAAAAAATACATTAAGGCTTCCAGATTTAATCCTGCTGGATTTGAATATGCCACGGATGAACGGAAATGAATTCTTGGTTGCCATTAAGAAAGTACAGCATTTAAAAAATATACCCGTGGTAGTACTTACTACGTCTCAAAATAGAGATGACCTTTTGGAATGCTACAGTTCTGGAATTGCAGGGTACGTGACCAAGCCTCTTAAATATGAGGATTATGTTGAGAAAATGAGAAAAGTGTTTGCTTATTGGGAAGTAAACGATTTGATCAACGCATAAACGATAAAAATAGGTGGTTGCATCCGCTTGGGTGCAGTAGTTCATATTTTTGATTAATAGTTAGGTGAAAGAAGCCCCGCTGTATTGCGGGGCTTTTTAATGTTATGGTCTTGACAAAAATTAAAAAGATTGCCATGATTTAATAAGACTTTATTTACAAAAAACACAATTACTATAGGATTGTTTTCGTTACCTTAATAAGCTGAAAGACGAAAAAATGATGTATAAATCAGATTTTCTAAGTATTTTCATATTAAATTTTAAGCGGTAATATTCTGAAAATGAACTGTATAATAATCGATGACGAAGCCACAGCTAGAGCTATTGTTGCTCAGTTGTGTGCCAATTTTTCAGATTTAAATGTAGTAGAACAGTTTGAAAGCGCGGTTGAGGCCATAAAGTTTTTGAACCAACAACAAGTGGATGTCATTTTTCTGGATATTCATATGCCCGGGTTCACTGGTGTAGATTTTGTACAGACCTTAAAAAATCCACCGCATATTGTACTAACTACCTCCGATACAGAATTTGCAATTGAAGCATATGAATATGAAGCTATTGTAGATTATATTGTAAAACCAATAACACCGGAGCGCTTTGAAAAGTCCATTCAAAAATTAAAAAAAGTTGCTTCTCAGCCAGTGGCCAAAACTCCTGTTCCCAAATCAGAAAGTAATAATTCTTCCACCACAGATCTTTACATTAACATAGATAGAAGGCTAATCAAATTAAAATTCAATGAAATCCTGGTTGTAGAAGCAAAAGGGGACTATATTGAAATACGGTTGGAAAAGGATACCTATCGTGTACATACCACCTTGAAAAAAATAAAGGAAAAACTTCCTGATAGTAGCTTCCTGCAAATTCACCGTTCATATATAATCAACTTTAACAAAATTATAGACATTGAAGACAATAGTGTATTAATCGGAAAGAATGTTGTGCCCATTAGCCGATCCAATCGCCCGGAATTAATGCGCCGTCTTAATTTGGTTTAGTATACACTATTTTACTTTACTTACTTTAACTGCGTCGCCACGTAATTGCCATCTACCTACGGTAAACTACCATCCACCGCTTTTCAAGCATTTTTCTTCAGTATGAATTAGATATTTGTAGCTCCTAATCTTATTAGCTATGAATAAACTCTTACCGCTTTGCTTCCTTTCTTATGGAATCCAACTTTCAATTGCTCAAGAGTACCGATTTTTAGGTTCTTATACCCAAGGTGGTACCCCAGAATATTTTGATAAAAAAGATATGGTTTCCCCCGAATCCTTGAACATGATTGACGATGTGCTCCCTAAGAGGTATCGGGTACCTCAGTTAAGCCCACAATAGAATTTCCCAGGCTACGAAAATATGGTTATCATAGACGAGAACGCAAATGTTTGGGTAACATTCGTAGCCGAGGATGTGGGTAAAACCAATCGAAAAATCATACCACAGGTTCAGTACCGGACAAAAAAACATAGGTAGATTTCCTTCTTTATTTTGGGTTGAAGGAAATGAGAAGTCGAAAGGGCAATTGAGAGCTGGCGCACTCGGTTGTCCTTTTCCTATTAATAACTAGTTATAAGCACCCAAACCAACAAAATTCTTTACAGCCATTTTTTAGCCATTCGTCTACAGAAAATCGCCATCCAACTATTCTGCTCAATTGATTTTCATTTTACAGGGGATATTTGTTTCACGATGACCACAAATCATCCCATTAAAAGATTACCCGAGAACAAGAACTGATATGAAAATTAAGGAAACTTCCCCCGAAAGGTTGATTATAGGTAGTGTGCTTCTTGCCAATGGAGGCGCCTGCCTATACAACCTTCTTCTTGGATATACCATGGGGCCAGAATCGTATGCCAATAGAGTAACCCTAATAATTTTCTTGATATCGCTCATTTTTGGGGGAATGATATTTCAACTTGTAGGATCCAAGCTTGATTTTTTTGTTCCAGCCAAAAAAACTAGTGGTTTCGTATCATTGCCCTATAGCTGTAGGATTGGAATAATGGCCATACTTATGGTAAGTGTTCTTTTTTATTCCACAGATTTATTACATCATTTTCCCTCCAAACAAATGGGTGCTGTATTGGGAATAGGTTTAGCCATTCCCTTATGCATGGTAAAACGGATCATGCCCGGTAACATCTATCATTTTTTATTTGGTAAGGTAGAGGGTAGTTCAAAAGTGCATACCAAACAACTTATGTACCTGCTGGCATTATCAGCCGGCTACGAGTTTATACAAATACTAATAAAGAATGGTGACGTTCTAATGGTTTCCCATTATTTCAAGAACCAAGAAACCAATCAATATACGGCTTTAGTACTTGTAGGCAGGGTTATATACATCTTGGCTTGGGTGTTCATTTTAAAATTATCTATAGAAACATTGAGATATAATCAAGCCAAAAAAGCGACCCTTCCCTTACTAAGGAGACATCTGAAAATTTTGGGAGTCCTGTTGCTAAGTATAATTGCCATTTGTTACCTATTTCCTAATACTATTATTGGAGTACTATTTGACAACGATTATTTAGCTATTAGTGGCCTGCTATGGCAATATGCCACCGTAATTTCCCTGTTCATTATTGCCACCATGGTAACCTATCATTTTATGATTTTAAAAGATTACATACCTGCCCTTTTTATGACCGTAGTAGGATTATTTCAAATGCTATTATTTATGCTTTTTCACGACAGCCTGAGCATAGTGGTTCAACTTCAAATAATAGCCATGATAGCTCTTCTAATTGCACAGACACTATACATTCACACAAAAACAATGAAATAGTTCATAGGTAGATTACCCATTCATTTTGCCGGAAGCCACCTTTGGTTTCTGGTTTTTTTGTTTACCGATTCTAAGAGGCATAGGTTTTAAACTCGTTAAAAGGCTGTTAATCAAGATAAAATGGGTATACGCTGTAAAAATTATGTTTTTTAAAAAAGCTATTGAGCGGTTCCTTACTACCGTTTGGCTATACCTATTTGTCTTCTACCTTCTTCCCATAGCTATTTTTTACGCGCTTAAAGGAACTTTGCTTCAGTCATTTAGAATGACGTCCCAAAAATATGACCTATGAAACTTGCAATCGTAACCGCTTATCCACCAAGTGAAGCAGACCTGGCCTTTTACGGCCTTCAGTTGGTGAAGCATTTTAGGAATCACCCTAAAGTGGAAGAAATTTTATTGATAACCGACCGTAGCACCAATAAAAAAATTGAATTAAGTCCAGAAGGTAGTCCTGTTACCATTGAGCAATGCTGGAGTTATAATGGTTGGTCCAATTTCATAAAAGTAACCCAACACGTATTGAGATTTAAACCAGATGCCGTTTTTTTCAATCTGGGAAAGCACACTTTTGGAAACAAACAAATTCCTGCAGCAATGGGCTTTATGATTCCCCTGTTTAGCAGAATCACTGGTGTGGCTTCCATATCCTTAATACATAGCCTACCCCAACCTTTTAAAGCATACAAGGGGTATTTGCCCTCTTTAGGAAGGAATAAAAACAAAGAATATGGTCGTAACCTTAGCAAAATGATTTTAGCATCTGATATAGTGGCAACCAACACCAATAAAATGACCAAAATTTTAAGAGAAGACTTGAAAGCGAAGAATATAACTAAAATGCCCTACGGGAGTTTTGAAACGTTTAAAGAGCCAGATTATAGAATTGCTGGTAACAAGAAACAGATACTTGTTTTTGGAACATTTGGCACCCAGAAGAAACTGGAGGTCTTTTTAGAGGCCATACAGCGAATTAGGGCCAGAAACCTTGAATTAAACCTAGAAGTTGTGGTTGCAGGAAATGATTCTAAGGAAGTACCGGGGTACATGCGTCGTATAGAAGAAAACCATAAATATATGAAGCAACTAACCTTCTTGCATGACACCCATGAAACCCAATTTCCAAAACTTATAGAAGAAAGTGCTTTGGTAGTTTTACCCTATTCTCAAGATACCGAAAAACTAAAGGATATTCATATGACGGCAACGAAAGGAAAAGCCGTGGTACTACCCTATTTTGATGGTCTCAACGCTGCTGTGGAAGAAAGAAATTATCGTGCAGAAGTTTATACCCCAGATTGTCCTGAATCCCTTTCCGAAGCCATTGAAAATGTATTGGTATACAATTCCTACAGAATTCATTTAGGAATGGCAAATTTCAAGGCTGCCATTGCCAACCCCATTGAGGAGGTTATCGAGCAATATATTGAATATTTCGAGGCGATAAAGAGAGCAAAAATGGAAAATACCAAGGTGCTATTTCCTATGCCGGAAGAAATAAATGATAATTAAAAATTTGATTTAGGTCATGTGCTGAAGGGGAATAGTCTGGTCAACTATTCCCCTTTTTTTGGCACAATTGATTTTTATTGTAGGGTATAAGTAAAACTTACCTTGGTCTGCTGTGTAGCTCCCTGAATATCCGTCACATTAAAATCTTCAGAAAAAACAAACTCGGTATTATCGGAATTGAACTCCAGCAGTAGGTTCTGAACATTGCACGACCCAACCAGGCTTAAAGTAGAACCGGCCAATTGCCATGTACCTGCTAAATCTACCGTTCTTTCACAATTGGAAGCTTTTAATCCCTGCTTAAAGCTATAAGCTCTTGAGCTGCTAAAAGTATAGGCACCATCTCTTTGGCAATCCGAATATTGGGCAAAAATATCCGTATCAGGATTGTCCTCGTTATCATCGGTCAAATCAATTTCCTTATCGGCTACAATAGCCGTTAATACCCATTCTCCCACCATTTTCTCTTCTGCGCTTGCCAAGGCACCCACATAGTCCTCCGGGCATTCTACCTCATTATCCGTTGTACAGGCAATAAAAATTAGCAAGACACTGCCCAAGGTCACATAATTTAAAAATAATCTTTTCATAGAAGTGTTTAAGTTTTAAGTTCTACAAAAAGATGAAGTCCTTTAAAAAAGGTTGCCTCTGAAATGAATTTTTATTTATTGGCCTACCACGAAATTTACCATGTTTTTAAAGAATATGCACTGTTCCAAAATTCATATTCCAGACGGCTGGCGGTAATAAAAGCCTCTGTCATAGCCTGTTGTTGTTTTTCAGTACTTTGCCGGGCAATGTTATCGGTAATATCAATAGCCCTTTGAGTGAGTTCGCCAAATTCTTCCCCCGCATAGGTATCTATCCATTTTTGATAGGGGTTATTTCCCGATTGTTGATTTTGATAAATGTAATCACCCACCTTTTTGTAAATCCAGAAACAAGGCAATACGGCTGCCATGGCCACTTCTATTCCATCAAGAGCCGCAGTGCTTTTTAGGAAATGTCCATAATGGTGACAAGTAGGTTCAATTTGCCCTTTATCCTTTAACTGAAAGCTTTCAAAATACGATTCGTGCAAAGCTTTTTCAACAACTATGGCCCCTTCTGCAAAACGGATATACGCCAAGGAATCCTCTACATTTTCTACACGGGCACCAATAATCGCCAAGGCCCTACCAAATTGGTCGAGATAAAAAGCATCTTGAACCATGTAATATTGAAACTTTTCAAGTGGTAAGGTTCCCGCCATTAGTTCTTTGATAAAGGACATGCTCTCAATACGCGCATATATACCCTCTATTCTGCTCCACGCTCCACTACTCCAGTTCATTCTTTATTAGTTTTATAGGATTAAAAAAATGGTTCAAAGGTCCATTGCCCTTGCCTATCAATACATCTTTTCCGTTGTAAATAGCTTGGTGCACATAATCCTGAGCATGTTGCACCGCTTCTACTAAACTCATTCCCCGAGCCAAATAGCTGGCAATAGCCGAAGAAAGGCTACACCCAGAACCATGGGTATTTTTGGTATCGAACTTTTCATGATGAAATTCATGAACCTTCCCTTCCACATCAAAATATAAGGAAGTTAGCTCCTTTGATTTTAGATGTCCTCCCTTCAATAAAAGGGACGTAGCCCCCAATTTTTGTATCAATTTACCCGCTTGGTACATTTCCGCTACGGTTTCAATGTTCATATCGGCCAAAATAGCGGCTTCGTCCAAATTTGGAGTAATGACATCCGCCAAGGGAATCAATTGAGACTTGATGGTTTCAATGGTCTCTTCCTCAATAAGCTTATGACCACTGGTTGCGACCATCACCGGGTCAAACACCACGGGTACTTTGGGCGATTTCTTCAAAGCCTTATTGATAATCCTAACCAAGGCACTGGTATGTACCATTCCAATTTTAATGGCATCAGGATAAATATCCTCGAAAATAGCATCTATTTGGTCTTCAATGGCAGAATCCGGAATGGTATAAATATTCTTAACACCTTGGGTATTCTGCACTGGAAGTGCCGTTAAAACCGATGTGGAATAACAACCTAATGCCGAAGTTGTTTTTATATCCGCTTGTATGCCTGCACCGCCGCTTCCATCAAAACCGGCAATGGTAAGTACGGAAGGATAGGTATATTCTTTCATTGTTCTCTTTTTTAGGTGAATGAAGCCTTCAAATGAACCCAGCCCTAAAGGTCATTAAATAGCCCTTTCAATTTCATTTCTGAGTTCAGCCGCCGCTCTCTGTGGGTCCTGGGCTTGGCAAATGGCCGATACCACTGCGATACAGTCCGCGCCGGCCTTTATAACCTCAAAGGTATTGTCCTTTTTCATACTCCCGATGGCTACTAAGGGTTTCGATGTCAGGGACCTGATTTTGGCAATCCCCTCTAAACCCCATTCCGTAACCGTATCTGTTTTGGTAGGGGTAGCAAAAACCGGACTAACGCCAAAATAATCGGATACTTCTGCTTCCGGAGAATTCAATTGCTCCAAATACTCGATGGAATATCCCAAACAATGTGGCGTATTCCATTTTTTTCTTATTTCCGAAGGTGGCAGATCACTATTGCCCACATGCATTCCATAGGCTCCCACTTGCTTTGCGACTTCCAGATTGTCATTGATGATCAGAGGTACCTGATGTGAATCCAATACCTCCTTTAAAGCGTTTGCTTTCTGAAGAAATTCCTTGGTAGAGCGATTTTTTTCTCGTAATTGCACCACATCCACACCTCCGCGTACGGCACTTTCGGCTACCTCGACCAAAGGCCTTCCGGCACAATTTTCTTCTGAAATAACAAGATAAAGACGGTATGGAAAAGGATTATCCATTACTTTTCCGAAATTTTTAAAGTGCTAATAAATTCAGCTTCCGTAAGGGTGTGTAGCTTGTCCAACAAATGCATTTGCAAACTTCCGGGACCGTCAGATTGTTTTTCGGCCAATTCACCTGCTACGCCCATCAGCGCCATGGCAGCCGCTACCGCTTCATTCTTATCTTCCACCACCGCAATAAAAGCACCTATCAGTGCCGATGCCGAGCAACCCATTCCGGTTACCTTGGCCATGAGGGCATGCCCGTTGGAAAGATAGATTTCCCTTTCACCGTTCACCACAATATCGGTTTCTCCAGAAATACAGACCACGGACCCATATTCCCTGTTCAGGCTTTTGGCAGCCGAAAGTGCTTCATTGCTTTGCGCAGTACTATCCACTCCCTTGGTTGTTTCCGTATTTTGTTTGGCAAGTGCCAATATCTCCGAAGCATTGCCGCGAATAACCGTTGGGCGATATTCCAGCAGTTGCGATAGGGTTTCATTTCTATAACTGGTAGCCCCTGCTCCTACGGGGTCCAAAACGGTAGGTTTTCCTAATTCGCCTGCCTTTTTTATGGCCAAAAGCATTGACTTTACTTTGTATTTATCCAACGTTCCAATGTTAAGAACAATGGCTTGGCAAATAGTCGCCATCTCATCAATCTCCGGATGGGCATGTGCCATAATGGGCAAAGCTCCCGCTGCCAGAAGCGCATTGGCCGTATTGTTCATCACTACATAATTGGTAATATTCTGTACCAACGGGGAAGTCTGCCTTACTTTTTCTATATGTTGCCAAAGTTTTTTTTGCATAAATGTGCTTTTAAAAATGAATGGCGATAGAAGTTCTCCTTTGGAGGATAAAGAAGGTAAAATGTGTCTGCTAACTTTTCCCTACGTTGGTGTAAGCCAAATCAGGTTCAAAGGGACTGTCTCAATTCTTAAAAGAATACCCCTAAAGCCAATACAAAAGTAGCGTTAATTAAGTAGACCAAAAAGTATATTAAATTATCTAATTGATATAACAAAATTAGGAAATAAAGGTATTTTAGTATCAAAATTATTACTTGAAGCCCCTACCTTTTAAAATACCAAAACCGAAAAACGAGACGCTGGTCTTTCAAATTGACCGGGAGCAAGTATTTTATGACCAGTTTCACCAGCATGCCGAAATTCAATTAAGCCAGATAAGAAAGGGGGCCGGCTCCCTTTTGGTGGGCGACACCTTGAATGAGTACAAGCAAGGAGATATTTTGCTCATTGGTAGCTTGGTACCCCATGTTTTTAAAAGTGACTCCCATAGCACTGAAGAATCGCTTATGTACACCCTCTTTTTTGGAAAGGATTCCTTTGGTAAAACCTTCTTTGAGCTACCTGATTTGGCAGATGTACAACCTATTTTTGAGAAAGCGAATTATGGAATTAAACTAATCACCCACACAGAAGAGGCAAGCCAGCTTTTTGACCAATTACCTAATCAGGCCAAAATAGCGCAACTAGGCACTTTATTTCAGCTTTTGCATATTTTCAATATCGGCAAAACAGAACCGCTTTCCAGTTTTGTATATGATAAAAGGTATTCTGATATAGAGGGAAAACGCATGGGAACGGTAATGCAGTACGTGATGGACCACTATCAAGAGCCTATTTCATTGGACCTCATATCTGAAAAAGCGCACATGAGTAAAAATGCCTTTTGCCGTTATTTTAAAAAACGTACCAACAAAACATTCTTTCAGTTTCTCATTGAAATTAGAGTTGAAAATGCCTGCAAACAATTGGTGAACCACCCTGAAAAATCCATTTCTGAAATTGGATTGGATTGTGGATTTTTCAATATTTCCAATTTTAACCGACAGTTTAAAGGTTTAAAAGGAGATACGCCCTCCATTTACAGAAACAAATTCCGCTCCATTTAATTCAGTTTAATTGCCGTATTGCTTATCCAAAAATTGGTAACGTGCATCGTTCTGGGCTTCAACAACCTTGCTTTCTACGTCAATGACCATAACTGGGGGTGTAACATCATTTGCTTTAGCATTAGGCCATTCCGGGAGCTCTTGTCCATTTGGGTTTCCGGAAATAATGAAATTGGCGAAATAGTTTTGCATGGTTTCGGATACCTTAAAATCTTCTGCCGTCCAAGCATAATCATCTACCAAGTGCAAATTCCCCATGCAGTATTCAATTTCGCAGGCGTGCGGTGCTCCAATAGGTTCCTGCTGCTTAGGGGAGTCTTCCGTACTCTCTACCGTTCCTCCTGCCAAACCGGATATTAAATTGGTATTTTTTAATGGAGGCCTTAATTTGCTGTATAAATAGCGATAAACAGGCTGTTGGCTGTTTTTTCTATGAAGGTCGAACCATTTCCAAGTGCTATATACAATAAACCGGTCCGAAGCTAAATCGGTCGCAGCGTACTCAACTTCTCTGGCTGTTGCCGCAGGGTAGAGCTCCAACACCTCTTTGTACGTTTTGGGATATGCCTCTTTAACTTTGGCCTTAAAATTTTCGGGAGTGTAAGGACCTTGGGTAAAGGCCATCCCAGGAATTTCAGCCGAATTCCAACCCAACAAAAGGGGAACTTGTGCCTGTTTTTGTTCCTCAAATATTTCAGGAAGGGATTTGGGTAAAAAATAACCGTCAATTACCATAGGAAAACCAAAACGACCGGACTCATTGTACATTTCATAAATATCCCTAGTGCTTAATTTCCGTAAATCAGCTATACTTTCAACACCCGCTTTTTGTAAAAAATCGTTTCCTTCTTGTTCCGCTTCGGCTAAGGGAACCGGTGCCAAAGTGGGATGAATGGCTGCCCCACTCTCTCCAATAGCCCCAGCAATCAAATCTTTGCTCAAGGGCGATGCCATCTGGGCACTTACTCCAATGGACCCTGCGGATTCTCCTGCAATGGTCACTTTTTGGGGATCACCCCCAAAGGCCGCAATATTTTTCTGCACCCATTGAAGTGCGGCATGCTGATCTAACATACCGTAATTACCAGAAGCCTTGTAAGGTGCTTCTGCGCTAAGCTGGGAATGGGCTAAAAAGCCAAAAATATTCAATCGGTAATTGGTGGTAACCACCACCATTCCTTTTTTGGCCATACTTTCCCCATCATATCTGGGCTCGGAGGCATCTCCTGCAACATTTCCGCCACCATAAAAATAAACCAACACAGGGAGGTCTTTGGTGTTTCTTTTAGCGGGTGTCCACACATTTAAATAGAGACAATCCTCACTAACTCCATTGGACCGGGATTTCATATCGCCAAAAACCATGGTCTGCATGGGTCTAGGACCAAATTGTTTTGTTTGCTTAACACCCTCCCAATTATCTAAAGGCTGTGGGGCTTTCCAACGTAGTTCACCTACAGGAGGTTTTGCAAAGGGTACACCAAAATAGGTTTGAATACCGGTATGGGTATTGTAATTACCTTCTATTAGTCCATTTTCAACCTTTGTTTGAACGGAAAATGAATTTGTTTCTTGGGAACTCACAGGTACAATGATGGCGAAAAGGGCCAAACTAAGAATAACGTAATTTTTCATATGCCTTTCTATTATTGTCTCAATATGTTACAATAATACTTTGTTTTTAGCAAAATTTACATTTCATTTGAAAAAAACTGATAATTGGCGCAACCACTACCGGGAATTAAGGAATATCTGCCCCACTTGGCCTATGATCTGGTCATCTTTGGATTTAACGGCAAGCAGCTCAAGATTTTACTCTTGGAATATCAGAATACAGATTACAAAGCACTGCCCGGAGGATTTATACGAAGAGAAGAGGATTTAGATGCGGCCGTAAAAAGAGGTCTGAAAGAAAGAACCGGACTAGATCATATTTTTTTAGAACAGTTCTACACCTTTGGCAACCTTCAACGTTCCCGACCGGATATAATGAAAAAAATAATAGAGGCAAATGGCATTAGTATTTCAGGCAATCATTGGATGCTAGACCGTTTTATGTCCATTGCGTACTACGCCCTCATAAATTTTGATGAAGTGAATCCGCAGCCGGATGCACTTTCCAAGTCCATAAATTGGTATACTATTGATGATTTACCTACCTTGATGATGGATCATAAAGAGATAGCCATAAAGGCCTTGGAAGTACTAAAGCTGAACTTGGACAAAAAACTCATAGGAATGAATCTTTTACCTCAAAAGTTCACCATGAAAGCGCTTCAAACGGTTTACGAAACTATTTTAGGTGAAAAGTTAAGAAGAACTACTTTCCAACGAAAAATGCTTGGTAAGGACATCCTCGTGAGACATGAAAAACTATTTACAGGCGGGGCCCATAAGGCTCCCTTTCTATACAGCTTTAAATAAGAAATTTGACCAACCGATTATCAACTTTAATTACTAAAATGAAGTTATACATAAAACTACTATACGGCATACTACTGTTTTCCAGCGTACTTGCTCATGGGCAATCAAATATAGACCATCTACAGACGGAATATCTTACGACACCAATGGGCCTGGATGTAAAACAACCTCATTTCAGTTGGCAAATGATTCCTAAAGTTGGAGTATATGGGCAGCAACAGACTGCATACAGAGTGCTGGTCATGGACGAACACGGCAAATTTGTTTGGGACTCCGGAAAGGTATTGGATAGCCGGTCTGTAGGTATCGCTTATGAGGGAGAAAACTTGGAGCCTAGAACAAAGTACGACTTTACAGTTACAGTTTGGGACGAGAAAGGAGAGAGTACTGCCAATTCCTCCTGGTTTGAAACAGGCATGCTAAACGGGAGTAGGAATGCTTGGCAAGGAGCCCAATGGATAGGCGGCGGTGATGAAGACTTGGTATTTTATTCACATTATTTATCGGTTTTCAGGTTTGAATATGATGTGCAGTTAGAGAAGAAAAGTACGAAGGCGAGTTTTCTAATGGGAGGTAATGACCGCAGGCTGATGAACAAAAACTTGAACATTCAAGGAGTAGCGAGCCAAAAGGACGAAAATTATTTGGAGTTTGAATTGGATATTACTTCAGTTGACGGAACTGAGCAAGGTAAGGCAAAAATAAACGTGTATCGTGTTGGTTATGCCCCAGATGATTCTAAAAACCAAGCTTTTAGAAGTTTTGACATTCCCTTGACCCTTATCAACAATGAGAACAAGTACGATAAACATACCATTTATTCGGAATGTGTGTTTGGTTTCTTTCAATTGTGGATAGATGGTACGGAAGAGACAAATTTGGTTTCCACAAATGACGATACGTTCCCTCCTCCACGGGGCAAAATTGGGTTCAACGTAAATCCCGTTGGTCGTGGTAATGACTACATAAGCTATCCTATGGTGGCGGATATTGGTTTCCATTTGAAAAAGAATCAACATGCCACCTTTTCCAACATCCGCATTAAAAATTATAGAAAACCTTCCAATACCTTATTTGAAACGGGTATTATCCAATCAGAAATAGAGAGTGGTATTTTTAAAAAGATACTTCAAGAAAATAAGAGCGTATCGGCTACGGACAAAGGCTACTCCATTAAATCTAAAAACGAGCCGGTTTTGATGCTTGCAGACCCCAGCCAAAATGCCGCTCCCATGCTGCGAACCGAATTCTCCAGTGAAAATAAAATCATTTCCAAAGCCCGGCTTTATGTTACTTCAAGAGGGATTTACGAGGTATACCTAAATGGGCAAAGAGTGAGCAACGATTACTTTACACCTGGTCTCACCCAATACAATAAGACCCATATGTACCAAACCTATGACGTAACCCCACATATTAGAAAAGGAGAGGCAAACGCCCTAGGTGCATGGCTTGGTGAAGGCTGGTGGAGTGGGAACATTACCTATGTTGGGGAAAATTGGAACTTTTTTGGAGACCGTTCTTCGCTATTGGCGCAATTGGTCATTAGCTATGCAGATGGAACCCAACAAACCATAAGTTCGAACGATAAAGATTGGAAACTGTTTACCGAGGGACCTATTAAAATTGGTAGTTTTTTTCAAGGAGAAGTATATGATGCCAGATTGGAAGATAAAATCGTTGATTGGACCCAGAGCAATTACGATGACTCCAACTGGAAAAAAGCCTTGGAAGTTCCACTTGAAAACAATGTCTTTACAGGAGACAATCTAAGTTTTGACCAAATGCAATTATATGGTCAAATAGGGCCTAATCCAAGTTTGGTAAAGACTTTGACAGCCAAAAGTGTAAAAGAAATAAGGCCTGGCGTATTCGTGTATGACATGGGTCAGAACATGGTGGGCGTTCCAGAAATAGAACTTCCCCAAGGTGTTAAGGGAGACACCATAACCCTTAGATACAGTGAAGTAACGTACCCTGACCTTAAGGAATACGAGCCAAATGTAGGTATGGTTATGCTAGAAAACATACGGGCTGCCCTTACACAAGACCTCTATATTAGAAAAGGTGGTATGGAAACTATTCAGCCCCATTTCACCTTCCACGGTTTTCGGTTTTTGGAGATATCCGGTATAGAGGCTCCCCTCCCCCTGAATTCCGTAAAAGGATTGGTAATCAGCTCTATAGATGAGCTTGCATCGGAATACAAGACTTCCAACGAGCTGGTCAATAAACTTTGGGAAAATATCACCTGGTCCCTTCGCGGTAATTTTCTCTCCATACCCACAGATACGCCTGCTAGAAATGAGCGTATGGGCTGGAGCGGGGATATCAATGTTTTTTCAAAGGCCTCCACATTTTTGGCCCATGCAGAACCGTTTTTAAGAAGGCATTTGATGGCCATGCGTGATATACAAAGGGAAGATGGAAGGTTTACAGATGTAGCGCCTGTGGGCGGTGGATTTGGAGGAACCCTTTGGGGAAGTGCCGGAATGGTTATCCCTTGGGAACTGTACCAGCAATACGGAGACCTTCAGGTTTTAAAGGAGCATTACGGTGCAATGAAAGACTACCTACATTTTTTGAATGGTAAAATAGACCCGGATACGGGTGTTCTAAATGAAGGTCCTTTAGGGGATTGGTTAAGCCCAGAGGGCTATAAGAACGACGATACGCTCCTGTGGGCCACCTATCATTTATACGGTTTGGAAATACTATCCCAAAGCGCTCGGTTGTTGGGAAAAACCCAGGACGCCCAAGAGTTTGAACAGCAATACAAAAAACGAAAACAATTTTTGAACAACACTTATTTTGATGAGCAAAACGGAAAAACCCTTCACCTTGGGAATCAAAGTTTACGTTTTGGCCCTCCCCTTCCGGAAAATATGTTGAAGAAAAAGGGAGATTATGTAGATACCCAAGCATCCTATGCCATACCCCTTCATTTAGAAGTCTTGACCAAAGTAAATAAGGAAAAAGCCATTGACAATTTGGTCGCAAGTATACAACGGGAAAACATGGATGAATTGGGAGTTGATAGACCTGAATATTCCTTAATGACAGGCTTCATAGGAACCGCTTCGCTTAATCACGCCCTCTCCAATCATGGAGAACACGAAACGGCCTATCGATTATTACAGCAAACCTCCTACCCTTCTTGGTTATACTCCGTTAAAAATGGGGCTACCACGATTTGGGAACGCCTGAATTCCTATACCGTAGAAAATGGCTTTAGCGGTAATAACAGTATGAATTCCTTTAACCATTATTCCTTTGGTGCGGTGGCCGCTTGGATGTACAATTATTCTTTGGGCATACAGCGAAATCCAGAACATCCGGGATTCAAAAAATTTGTTTTGCAACCTGTTCCGGACCCCACAGCTGAAATGATATGGGCAAAGGGTTTTTATGACTCGGTTTACGGCAAGATAAAAAGTGAATGGCGTTTATTGGATGAAGGATGGGAATATAATGCTACAGTTCCACCAAATACCGAAGCAACTTTACTACTGCCAGTAGATTCAGTAAAAAAAGTTTTGGTAAACGGGAAAAAAGTGGGCAAATCACCAAATATACAAGTACTAACATCAGAAGTAAATGAGGTAAGACTATCATTGACATCCGGAGTTTATCAAATTCAAATAAAATAATAATACAAATCTCAAACACTAAAACTATCAACATGAAAAAAACTATTGGGAAACAATTTATAGCTTTATTTATAGGAGCTGCTCTCTTTTCCTGTAAAGAACAACCAAAGAAAACAGATGAACCCACTACCAATGAGACTGTTGAAGAAGTTTCCAAAGATCAATTTGGAGGCTTGGCCCTTTATACGGTAAGAAATGAAATGGGCGAGGATGCCAAAAAGACCCTAAAAGCCGTGGCAGATGCAGGATATAAGAATATTGAGGCTGCCGGATATGAAGATGGAAAGTTCTATGGTATGTCGCCCGAAGATTTCAAAGCCTATTTAACCGAAATATCCCTAACCCCCGTAAGTACCCATCAAGGTTCTGTTACCATGGAAAATGCCGAGCAGATGATGGCAGATGTAAAAGCGGCAGGCTTTGAATATTTTGTAATTCCCGTACCACCTATGGGCACATTTACATTTGATCCAGAAACACGTACCATGGGAATGACCTCCACACCCAAAGAATTATCAGATGTGGTGAACGAATTAGGACAAAAAGCGAATGCTGCAGGACTCCAACTTTTGTACCATAACCATGACTTTGAGTTTATGGAAGATGAGAACGGAGTGGTGCCTATTGATTATCTATTGGAAAATAGCGACCCAAAATACGTCAACTTTCAGATGGACCTCTATTGGGTAACCAAAGCCGGAGCGGACCCGCTCGCCTATTTTGAAAAGTATCCCGGGAGGTTTAAAATATGGCACGTAAAAGATATGGATGATCAAGGTAGGTTTGCCCCTGTTGGTCAGGGAGGAATCGATTTTAAAAGAATATTAGATCAAAAAGAAAAATCCGGCATGGAATATTATATGGTAGAACAAGACATGACATTTGATGGACTTGAACCCCTTGAAGCCATTAAAATAAGCCATGAGGGAATAAAGGAAATAGGGTTCGAATAAAATGTGATTATGAAATTTTTTGCTACATCTGCACTGGTTTGCGGTTTAACCCTATTGACCGCATGTTCTGGACCTAAATTTACGGAAGAGAACAAGGGTAATTTTTATTTGGTAAAGAACCAGGAAGGAGAAACCTTGGGATACGACCCTAATTCTGGTGTTAAAATATTGACCATAGATGGCTATGCCTTTAAGGATTTAAACCAGAATGGCACGCTAGATATTTATGAGGACTGGCGCATATCGGCCTCCGAAAGGGCAAAAGACCTTGCTTCAAAAATGAGTATAGAGCAAATTGCAGGACTTATGCTCTATTCTGCACACCAATCAATTCCGGCAAGACCTGATGGATATTTTGCAGGTACTTATGATGGCAAATCCTACGAAGAAGGGGTCACGGACCCCACCTTATTGACCGATCAGCAAAAGAAATTCTTGAAAGAGGACAATTTGCGCCATGTGTTGGTTACCACCGTTCAAAGCCCTGAAGTAGCTGCCAAATGGAACAATCACATGCAAGCTTTTTGTGAAGGGGTAGGTCTTGGGATTCCCGCTAATAATAGCTCTGACCCTAGACACGGAACGGTAGCAAAGGCGGAATTTGATGCCGCTGCGGGAGGAGAAATTTCCATGTGGCCCAGTTCTCTGGGTATGGCCGCAACCTTTGATCCTACCTTAGTAGAAAATTTTGGTAAAATTGCTTCCCAAGAATACAGAGCTCTAGGAATCACCACTGCGCTTTCCCCACAAGTGGATATCGCTACAGAACCAAGGTGGATGCGCTTTAGCGGAACTTTTGGTGAAAGCCCCAAATTATCTGCGGCTATGGCAAAGGCGTATGCCGATGGTTTCCAAACCTCAACGGGGAGTCAGGAAATTACTAATAATTGGGGCTACCATAGTGTCAACGCCATGGTAAAACATTGGCCTGGAGGAGGTTCTGGAGAAGCCGGAAGGGATGCCCATTACGGTATTGGTAAATTTGCGGTATATCCAGGAAACAATTTTGATGAACATATGGTTCCTTTTCTTGAAGGTGCATTTAAACTTGATGGAGGTACGGAGATGGCTTCTGCCGTAATGCCCTATTACACCATTTCTTGGAACCAAGACACCAAGAACGGCGAAAATGTAGGCAACGCCTATAATGAATACATCATAAAAGACCTGCTTAGAACCAAGTACGGTTACGATGGAGTCCTTTGTACCGATTGGGGTATTACGGGCGACCATAAGGTGATGGATAGCTTTATTGATGGAAAACCCTGGGGCATAGAGGATTTATCGATAGCTGAAAGACATTATCGTGTAATTAAAGTTGGGGTTGATCAATTTGGAGGAAATAACGATGCCGGTCCTATTTTGGAGGCCTATCAAATGGGCGTGGCAGAAATGGGTGAAGATGCCATGACAGCACGTATGGAAGAATCTGCTGTACGCCTTTTGAAGAATATTTTCAGGGTAGGTCTTTTTGAAAATCCCTACGTAGATCCTGAAAAATCTAAAACACTAGTGGGCAAACCAGAATTCATGAAAGAAGGCTTTCAGGCGCAATTGAATTCCATTGTAATGCTGAAAAATACCGATGCCGTTCTTCCTTTAAAAGACATGCCAACGGTTTACATTCCCAAAAGATTTATAGCGGCCAGTAGAAATTTTTTAGGAATGCCCATTCCCGAAAGAAATGATTATCCCGTTAACATAGAGCTGGCCAAGAAATATTTTAAGGTAACCGATAATGCCCAAGAAGCGGATTTTGCCCTGGTCTTTATTGAAAACCCATCTTCTGGAATTGGTTATAGCAAAGAGGAAGTAGAAAAAGGCAACAATGGTTATTTGCCCATTAGTTTGCAGTACGGCCCTTACACAGCGGTAGATGCCAGGGAAGAAAGCATTGCAGGAGGAGACCCTATGGAAGATTTTACCAATCGCAGCTATAAGAACAAATCTATCGTTAGTAATAACGTTACAGATGCACAATTGGTCGAGGAAACCAAAAAGTTTATGGGAGACAAGCCTGTAATAGTAACCGTGAACACGACCAATCCGTTCGTATTTTCTGAAATAGAGCCGCATGCCTCGGGAATATTGGTACACTTTGGTACACAGGACCAAGCCCTGTACGAGGTAATTTCAGGAAAGCATGAACCATCTGCCCTTTTACCCATGCAAATGCCTAAAAATATGAGCGTAGTTGAAAAACAAGCTGAGGATGTTCCTTTTGATATGGAACCCTATCAAGATGCCAATGGTAATTTATATGACTTTGCCTTTGGTCTCAACTGGAATGGGACCATTTCCGACGGGCGGGTAACCGATTTTAAATAAGATACTTTCTTTAGTATTTAAAAAAGGGGCTGTCAATACGGCCCCTTACTCATTTTTTCACAAATCCCTACGGATATCTTTACTCTACAATAAGTGGAAAAGTTTGTGCAAAGTCGGTTTCGCCCCCAGCTCCACTCAAGGTACCATCATTTGGTTTTGTTGGCTCATGCCTCAAGGTAATGGCCAAAGTTGCATCACCAGCATCGCCCGTAGTCAAAATAAACTCAAGTCCCACTGGGTTTCCGCCCGCATCTACATCATCATAATCCACGGTTGCTATGCTTCCGGTAGATACAAAAACAAACTGATGGTCAAGTCCTTCTTCCTCTACTTCTTCGGTAATATCTTCAGCAGGAGATTCGGTCTCATTCAATAATTCAATCTCTCCTTCATAAGTAGTATTGGCTGCTAAATTTCCTGAAACGGTAATTACCGGGGCATCCGGTCCATCTCCATCCAAATCTTGGGACTGTAAGGTAATGGTAGCTCCTTGCTGAGGAGATAAAGTAACTTTCATGGTCGTAATAACCTCCTCTTCATTAATTTCCTCCGGTCCGGCATCGTCATCATCGGAACAAGAAGTAACTAGTATGGCTGCTGTAGCCACTAACGATAAAAATTTAATTGTTTTCATAGACATAGTTTTAATAGTTAAATTTTATTTGTAAGGTGATATTCCTACCCAAATCATCTGCGAAGTATCGCTGTCTGTTCAGGTAATCTCTAAATGAAGTATTCAATAGATTATGTATGGATAGGGAGGTTGTCAATTTTGTGCCATTATGAAATGGAAACTCCAGTTTTGAAGTAAATGCCATTACGTGGTAGGCTTCCGGAGCGGAATTGATAGCCACCTCCACCTCCTGTTGTTGCTCTGGGGAAAAGACGGCAATGTTACCGGGCACTTCATTTTGTTGAAATACGTACTGACTTTCCAACGATGTTTCAAAAGATTTCCAAGTGGGTTTACTAAAAACGAGCTTATTCCTGAAATTAGCAGGAGGCATATAAATCAAAGGGGCATCCGTTACCCTATCCTTACCCTTAACAATTGAAAATTGATGTTCAGTGGACCATTGGTCCGTCCAATTGGAAAAGGCCATCACATCCACCCCGAGTAGCCTGGCATCTGTTTGATTGTACTCCCAAACAGGAAATGCCCCCCGATTGGTGTATTCTGCACCGGTGGGTTCTAAGAAAATAAAGTCTTTTATAAAGTTTGCGTAGGGTTCCACCGTCCAACCCCAATCAGCATAATCATTTTCCAAAGAGGCGGAAATTTTATGGGAGGTTTCACTTTTCATACGCAAATCACCCAATTCTATACGCGCAGCGGAATGGTGGAGACCATCGCTAAAAAGCTCCGAAGGATTAGGGGCCCTTTGGGCTAGAGTGTAATTAAAGCGAATATTCCCGTTCTGGGCTACAGCGTATTTGCCCCCTACCGTTGCCGTCACATTGTGAAAGTCAAAAACGGGATTTACAAGATATTGGCTTCCGGTATCCCTGATGATCAAATCTTGAAATTCCGTATCGTAGCCACGCTCCGTCCAACGGGTCTTCTGGAAAAACTTTTGTGCTTCTACATTTGTGAAATCATAGCGAACTCCTGCGTCCAAGAATAAGGCGTCATTTACCCTATACTCTCCTAGTAAGAAGCTGCCTATATCCCATTTTTGGTAATCAGGTATCAACCTGCGCACTTCAGTTTCAGGGTTTGGAAAATTTTCCTGATATCTACCTAATAGGCCGAATTGAAGGTGGAATTGCTCTTTGGCATCCCATTTAAAATCCGTAGAAAAGGTATGTGTGGTCAATAACAGGTCTATTGAAGCTTGATTATTGGCTTCTCCCCTTCGTATGTCATATTCAAAACGCCTATTTCGTTGAAAGTCATATTGTGCCGTCCATTTTCCGACACCTTCAAAACGATTGTAATACTTTAGTTTGGCCAAATGATGAGTTACTTTTTGACGTGGGTTTTCAAGGTCATATGTAAAGGGTTCTATGGTCTGGGGCTCACCACTATTGATTGCCCTGATCAAATCATCCACATTTCCAATATGGCTTGCCCTTAGCACCGCAAGTTCAGTATTAAAAAAAGAATAGCGTACGTCCCAGCCTGAAGTGAACAGGTGTTTGCCCAACTGCACCGAAGCCGCGGCCTCCTTCACCCCGGTATTGCTCAACAAATAATCCGGAGTTTTATGGTCCCCTAATCTTTTAAAGGAACCTTGGCCTTTAACAAACCAACCATTTTTATAGGATTTTGTCAATTCCGATGTTAAGTTCCCACCTCTTCCGTTGGTTGACCCGGTGAGCATGGTCTTCCCATAAAGGCTGTCTATCTGGGGAATACGACCGGGGCCTACCACAATGGTGCCCCCAATAGCATCTCCACCGTATTGTAAGGCTGCCGCCCCCTTAACAACGGATACGGAACCTGCAGCGTTTACATCTATATTGGGCGCATGTTCATCTCCCCATTCCATGTCCTGCATTCTAACCCCATCGTTCATAATTAAAACACGGCTCCCATTTAGCCCATGAATGGCAGGTTTTACAATATTCGCCCCCGTATTCAGGGAGGAAACCCCAGTTATTTCTTTAAGGGCATCGCCAATGGTACCCGCACTATAGATTTCCAGTTCTTCTAAATGCAGCGTTTCTTCCAAGGCAGAGTTGGTTTGTTCCGCAATGCTGTTTCCTACCACCTTAACCTCATCCAATTCCTCTAAATGATGCTCTAATTTAATGTCGTAAACCTGGTTTCCTTCAATGGTCAAAGGAATGATGAGCGTGGGACATTCTGGGTGAAAAACTTCCAGTTCTATATATCCGGCACATAAGCCATTGAGTCTATATGACCCATTCAAGTTAGAAAGAACGGCCTTTTTACTACCTATAACAGATACGGTAGCGCCAATAAGTGCATCTTTGCTATGGTAATCCATAACGGTACCGCTCAGGGAATAGGAACAATCTTGTGCTGTAACCATCAAGGGGATAAACCCAAACAAGATGATTGAAATTAGGGTCTTCAAAAACATGAATAGAGAAATCATTTTCACCCAATTAAGGGCTCAAAAAAAAGAATTTTTGGGGCTTTTAGATTAAAAAGCCCGGCGGAGGTCTTAAGAACAATCCTGCTTTGGAAGTAATACGGGGAAAAAGGTCTGCCTGTTTTAAATTAGGTTTGTTGAAGTTTTGAATAATAGACGCATTCACAAAATTTTCAAACTCCGTTATCGTACATTCTGCCAATTGATTTTCAACCGCTTGAATGCACCAAGAACAATTTTCTACGGAAGTAGTATCCTCGTCATGGGTAAAAACATGAAAAGCCGAAATTTTGACCATTACCACGCAGGTAAGGACTACAAAGCCAGCTATTTTCAAAATTTTTCCCATACGGCCACAAACTTAGTCATTTTAGGTTTCCACTCCCTGTTAATGGAATCATAATTGCCAAAAGGCCTATTCCATTGAACAATTATTGATTTTTTTACAAAAATTCAATGTTAATGGAGGGTAATCAAAATTCCGGGGAGGTTTTATTCGTAAGAGCTTTATGTATAGTAATTTGTTATATAATTGAAATAGGATAACTAGATGCCTCTTATTTCAATAGGCACCATAAAATAAAAACCCATGTTCTCACATGGGTTTTAATACAGTAAAATGATGTGCCATAGCATAGCCAAAAATAAATCTAAATTTACCTTGCTTAGGGGTCGATTTTTATTGGTTTATGTCGTATAATCATCTTACCTAAAATTAAGCTGCCTTAGTACTATTTAATACAGCCATTATATCTTCAAACTTCTCTTTGGAAAGAGGTTTTTCTAAAAATTCGATTACATTGGCAAATTCAACCGCCTTTAAACGGTCATCCGGTCTAGAGGAGGATGTTAAGATAACCACTTTTGTTGTAGGACAAAGGTTCTTGGTTCTCATTTCTTCCAGCAATTCAAAACCATCCATAATTGGCATATTTAAATCCAGAAAGATAAGTGATGGCGAGTTGTTCTTTAAATAATTACTTGCCTCTAATCCGTTAAGACATGTGTCTACATTATCATAACCTATTTTGTTCAATAGCAATTTGGCTAAGAATAGGGTTACCTCATCATCTTCTACTAATAAAATGCTCATATTTTTGTCGTTTATAGTTGGGACTGTATTTTCCATTATAGATAAATTTTAAATTCTGTTCCTTTATTAAGCTCTGTTTTCACTTTTACCTTGCCTCCTCTAGATTGGGCAATAGATTTTACAATATAAAGTCCAACACCTTGCCCCTCTACGTGCGTATGCATTCTTTTAAAGAGCCCGAATACCTTATCCGTACCAAAATCATCTTTGAAGCCAATACCATTGTCTTTTACCGTAAGAAGAACCTTTCCCTTTTTAATCTTTGTGGTAATCTTTATTATCGGATTCCTATCTGGGTGCCTGTACTTTATGGCGTTCATAATCATATTCTGAAGAATGCTATGCAACTGCAACCTGTCTATGTAGATTGTTGGACATTTTTCAAAATCGAAAAGAATTAGACAATTGCTCCTTGAAATGGAGATAGACAATTCACTTTTAATTTCCTCCAATGTTTTATAAAAGCATAATTCTTCCGGTTGTTTTCCCAAGTTGGATTTTAGGGAAATTACTTGGTTTAGGGCATTCAACCTCCTATTCATAAGACCGGAGACCTCCTCTAACTTCTGAAAGATCGGGTGTCCTTCCAAATTCAGTTTATCATCTTCTTTAAGTAAGTGTAATAAGGCTCCAAAGTTGGTCATGGGTGCCTTTAAGTCATGTGCAGCCACATATGAAAATTCTTCTAATTCCTCATTTCTAATGGTAATATTTTTATTCGCTTTCTTAAGTGCATTCTCGGTTTTTCTAAGGTCTTCAATTGTTTTAAAAAGTTCTGTGGTGTCCTGGGCCGCAATACCTAGCCCCTCTTCCAGCCTAAAAACCCTTAAGGTAACTGTATAGGTCTTAGTTTTAGTTTTTATCTTTAGACCATCTATATTTATAGGAATACCGGTTTTCAATACTTTTCTATAAGCAGACTCACGAACTTCCTTGTGACGGGTAGGAAAAGCAGAAAATGTATTTTTTCCAACCACATCTTCTCTTTTGGCCTGTAATAGGATCAAACCAATTTGGTTGATGTCTTTAACTACAAGATTGTCATCCAATATTAAAAAAGGAGTGTGTGCAATGTCAAAAAAATCTCCTCTCTGGCATTTTGCCATTTCCTGAGATGTCATTTTGCGAGGGTCGCGCACCAGTTGATGTTCATACTCTGTAACAATTGTATTAGGTACCATAAGCAAGGTTTAAATGTTAATTTGTCGCTAATTTATACCCAGATATATATGAAGGGGGGCAAAACAGGTTAAAGAAGGAGTTGCTGTGGATGGATAAATAATAACAATCGATGAACGGTTAATTTTAACATCGAAAAAAAGCACACCCTAAAGTGCAATCAACCTAAATATTAGCACTTTATCGACCAAATGCATTCCTCACTTTTTGGCAAAAAAAGAAGGGCTTGCGCCCTTCCATTAACTAGTTACATACGATATGAGATTACTGATTGTCCTTCCAATCTTCGTATTGGTCCCACTGGCTCTCCAGCAGGATATTTTCTAACTGCCTTTCCCTTTCATCTTCTATAGTTCCTAGCATATCGCCATTGGCACTATTTCTTTTTTTGGTCTCAAACTGCTTTAAGGCACTTTCCAAAGTTGATATTTGATCACTTGTCATATTTAATGCACTATAAAGTGCGCTATAATCAAAAGAATCAGTCATGTTTGTAGTGGCGCTTCCGGTATTTATGTTAGCGTTACCCCCTGTTGTACCACTAGTGGTTTGCATGGCGTTGGAAGTTTGCTCTGTTGACTCTTCAGCCGAAGTATCTTCTTCAGTTTGCATAGAGCTTGATGTTTCTTGTGTTGCTTGGGCCTCACTATTCTCCGAAGCTGTGGTTGTTTCGCTTGTGCTGCTAGTTGCTTTAGTAGAGCCACAGGAAGAAATTAATCCTATAGAAGCTAGAGCAAGAATTACGGTATACTTTTTCATTTTCTGTGTTTTAAGATTACTTATTGTTTGAGCACGCAATCTAGTTACTAGCCTAATGGTGCAATATCCCTAATGATTAAAAGATTGACGGTTACCAAACATAAATAGACCTTATGTAACCCAAGTTACTTAAAACGCAAAAGCACTGCTGTACCTTTATACTTTACAAAATCAAGTATATGATTAATAAAGGGAATAAGCTTCATAGCATACTAGGGTTAAAATGCCCAAGATGCCACCAAGGGAAATTTTTAGAATCCCATCCTTACAACTTGTCAAGTTTTAATCAGGTAAAGGACGAATGCCCTAAGTGCGGACTTAAATATAAAATTGAACCCAGTTTCTATTACGGGTCTATGTATGTTTCCTATGGGGTTGGCATTGCTGTGGCAGTGGCCGTTTATGTATTGACCGTTCTCTTTAAATTAAATCTTGGCCTTGCCCAATTATTTGGCTTAATGGTGGGTGTTTTACTGCTGGCCATGCCTTGGATTGGTGCAGTTTCTAAATCTATTTGGGCCAATATATTCATGAAGTATGACGCCTCCGTTGCGCAACAGGTACGTGAGCAAAACACTTAAAGGCAATAAAACGACCGTTATTATAATAAAATCGTTGCATAGAGAGATGGAGGTCTTTGGAAACAAAAGCAGTAGGCATCCCAACCAATTAGTGGCAATCTAACAATCAAGTACCATCGTATGTTAAAAAAGTATTTTCCCATTCTAGATTGGCTACCTACCTATCAAAAAAAATACTTATCCGGTGATATTTCAGCGGGAGTTACTGTTGGCATCATGCTCATACCCCAAGGTATGGCTTATGCTATGATTGCCGGTCTGCCCCCGGTATTTGGATTGTACGCCTCTTTAATACCTCAAATAATTTATGCCTTAATGGGCACTTCAAGGCAATTGGCCGTTGGACCCGTGGCGATGGATTCTTTGCTTGTAGCCTCTGGGCTTGGCGCTCTGGCGCTTTCAGGCATAGAAGAATATATTGCCATGGCCATCTTTTTAGCCCTCTTTATGGGGTTGATACAATTATTGTTAGGGGTATTAAAAATGGGTTTTTTGGTCAATTTTTTATCCAAACCGGTTATCAGCGGGTTCACATCTGCAGCAGCATTAATTATTGGTTTTAGCCAACTAAAACATTTGTTGGGAACTAATTTGGAAAGAAGCAATGAGGTCCATGGCTATTTACAACATATTACTTATCTGTTTGACCAAATTAATTGGTACACTTTAGGAATTGGGGCAATAGCAATACTAATACTTAAAATATTAAAGAAAGTAAATAGAAAGATTCCCGCCGCTCTAATAGTGGTAACCTTGGGCATTGCTTCTGTTTATCTTTTTAAACTTGATGATTTTGGGGTTAAAATTGTAGAAGAAATCCCTGATGGCTTACCTACTTTTGTACTTCCTACCATGGACTTTTCCCGAATAAGCGAGTTACTACCCATGGCCCTTACCCTATCTTTGATTGCATTTATGGAGGCTATTTCAGTGGCGAAAGCCATTGAAGTTAATCACAAAGAATATGAAATAGATGCGAACCAAGAATTAGTAGCCCTGGGCACAGCAAACATCATTGGTTCCCTTTTTCAGTCCTACCCAACTACTGGAGGCCTTTCAAGAACTGCGGTAAATGACCAATCAGGAGCTAAAACAGGAGTGGCAGCCTTGATCAGTGCTTTCATAGTGGGGCTAACATTGCTGTTCCTTACCCCAATTTTTTATTTTCTGCCAAACGCTATTTTAGGCGCCATAATTATGGTAGCCGTTTTTGGTCTTATTGACTTAAAATATCCCTTAAAGCTCTATAAAAATCGCAAGGACGAATTTTTCTTATTGCTGATTACCTTTTTAATCACCTTATTCGTTGGAATAAAAGAAGGTATTCTCTTGGGAGTCCTTATTTCCCTATTACTATTGGTCTACAGAACCAGTAAACCCCATATGGCTGTTCTAGGAAAAATTAAAAACACCGATTACTTCAAAAATGTCTCAAGGTTTACGGATGACGTAGAACAAAATAAAAAAGTAGTAGTTATTAGGTTTGATTCGCAACTTTACTTTGGAAACAAGGATTATTTTAAACGCCAGCTCTTAAAGACCATTAATAAGAACCCGATAAAACCGGAGGCAATCATTATTAAAGCGGAACCTATTAACTATATTGATAGTAGTGCCGTTTTCATGCTCGAAATTTTAATCGAGGAGTTAAAAGAGCAGGGAATCAAAGTAATGTTCTCCAACGTCATAGGACCTACTAGGGATATCATTCAAAAATCCGGATTATTGGAAAAGATAGGGAAAGAACACTTTTTTGTAAATACCATAGATGCCTACCATTTTGCTTTAAATCAAACACCTAAGTCCAAAATACAGGATAAAATTTCACTTCAGGTAAAATAATTCGTTGTGTAACAAAGGTCACCAATAATCTTGGCAAATGGTTCTAAATTTATATCATAATCACTTAAAACATAGCACCATGAAAGTAGAACAGATTTATACCGGTTGTTTGGCCCATGCCGCCTATTATATTGAAAATAATGGCGAAGCGGCAGTATTTGACCCCTTAAGGGAAGTAGAGCCCTATTTGGAAAGAGCTAAAAAAGACAATGCCAAAATTAAATATGTCTTTGAGACCCATTTTCATGCCGACTTTGTAAGCGGACATTTGGATTTACAGAAAAAGGCAGGTTCAGAAATTGTTTTCGGCCCAAACGCCAAACCAAATTATGAAGCTATTGTTGCCGAAGATAATCAGATTTTTAATGTAGGTTCTTACAAAGTAAAAGTCATACATACTCCTGGACATACTATGGAGAGTACCACCTATATGCTTATGGACGAGCAAGGAAAAGAGCACGGTATAATTACCGGAGACACCTTGTTTATAGGTGATGTGGGTAGGCCAGATCTTGCGCAGCATGTAGTTTCAGATTTGACCGAAGAAAAATTAGCCGGTCATTTATATGATTCCCTGCGAAATAAAATTTTACCGTTAAGTGATGATTTGATCATATATCCCAACCATGGTGCAGGTTCTGCCTGTGGTAAAATGATGAGCAAAGAAACAACAGATACCCTGGGCAATCAGAAAAAGGTGAACTATGCTTTACAAGAGATGACCAAAGATGAATTTATTGAAGCACTTTTAAAGGGGCTCACAACTCCTCCCGGTTATTTTCCCCAGAATGTACTTATGAACATTAAAGGTTACGAAAGTTTGGATAGTGTAATGGACCGGGCTACCCAAGCTTTAGATCCTGTTGCCTTCGAAGCTGCCGCTAATGAAACCGCTGCCTTGGTATTGGATACTAGGGATGCTGCGGATTTCGCAAAAGGCTATATACCCAACAGTATTAATATTGGACTGGAAGGAAGTTTTGCCCAATGGGTGGGTGAAATGATTCCCAGTGTAAAACAAGAGATTCTTTTAGTTACTTATCCTGATAAAGAAGAAGAGGCCATTACCCGATTATCTAGAGTAGGATATGATAATACCATTGGTTTCTTAAAGGGCGGATTTGAATCTTGGAAAAACTCCGGAAATGAATATGAGACTATTCAACGTATAGGTCCAAAAGAATTTGAAAAAGCTTACAACGAGGAAAAGCCATTGGTTATAGACGTGAGAAAGAAAAGTGAATTTGATTCGGAACACATCATTGGTGCCTTAAATATTCCTTTAAATGAAATCAACCAGCATTTAGCTGAAATTCCAAAGGACAAGCCATTTATGGTACACTGTGCTGGAGGCTATAGAAGTATGATTGCCGCGTCTATTCTAAAACAAAGAGGCTGGGATGATTTTGTGGATATTGTAGGTGGTTTTGAAGAAGTTGCAGAAAATACCTCGGTAGCAAAATCGGATTACGTTTGCCCCACAACAATGCTTTAATAATATTTGATTTATGATTGAAAAGTCCCTTAAATTACAAAAGGGACTTTTTATTTTCAATGACATTTGGCCTATGTAACACAGGTTACCGATCGTCCTATTCATTAGAAGTAAATTTGATAGAACTCAAAATTATGTATCATGGCCCTATTCAGTTCCCTTTTCAATTTTTCGTCCCAGTATTCGGACAAAATCAATATTCTTGATGTACCCACTTTTAAAGCACATCTTAAGGAAAAAAATATACAATTAATTGATGTTAGAACACCCAGAGAGTTTTTAGATGGCCACATTGCCAATGCTAGGAATCTTGACTATTTTAATCAATCCAGGTTTAAAGAAGAAATTGAAAAGCTAGATAAAACACAACCCATTTATCTCTACTGCCGTTCCGGCAATAGAAGTCAGAAAGCAGCAAGAATACTAGTTGACTCGGGATTCGAAAAAATCTATGACCTTAAGGGCGGTTTCATGCATTGGACCTAGTAATCAAATAATACTACATTATGAAGACAAGCATCATTGTACAAAACTTAAAATGTGGAGGTTGTGCTAAAACCATACATTCACAACTGGGAAAATTAAAAAGTCTTAGTGATATTGAGGTGGAAATTGAGTCCTCCAAGGTTTCCTTCAGTTATAGGGATTCGGAAAATATCCAATTGGCAAAAAGCACTTTAAAAAGCTTAGGGTACCCTAGTATTTCAGATACTAATTCACTCGTTGATAAAACCAAATCTTTTATTAGCTGTGCATCCGGTAAAATAAAATAGATTCATATGGTACACATGAAAAATTACAAAGTCTTATTATATCTTAGTATATTCTTGGTCATATTCAGCTGTAAGGAAAAATCTGAAAAGCAGACCTTAAAAGAAGAAAGTAAAGAAAATGAAGTCCTTTTGGAAACGAGTGCAAACGCTTCCAAAATTGGGAAAGGATACGCTCTTGAAACTCAAAAACTATTGGGTAAAAATCTAGTGGGCGCTATACAAAATAAGGGCGTATTAGGTGCTCTGGAATTTTGTAATGTACAAGCGATTCCGCTAACCGATAGTATCGCCAAAAAGCATGGGGCAATTATTAAAAGAGTTAGTGATCGCCCTCGAAATAATAATAACAAGGCCAACTCAGTTGAGCTGGCACAAATTGAACATTTCAAAAAACTTTTAGAACAAGAAAAAGAAGTGGAACCTGTGGTTATCTCAGAAGGTAATAAAAACAAATTTTACTACCCCATCATTACAAACGCCATGTGTCTGCAATGCCACGGCACCCCCAACGAAGAGATAGCTCCAGAAACTTTAAATAAATTGGCAGGTTTATATCCAGATGACATGGCAATTGGGTATGGCCCTAACGAAGTTAGAGGTATTTGGAGTATAACATTTAAGTAAATATTGAATGAGTAAATTTTCAGAATTGATGAACAGCGAAAAACCCTTATTGGTAGATTTTTTCGCTGAGTGGTGCGGCCCGTGCAAAATGATGCCCCCTATCCTAAAAGAAGTGAAAGACCAATTAGGTGATGATGTTACCATTGTTAAAATAGACGTAGATAAAAATCAGCAAATGGCTGCTAAATATCAAGTGCGTGGTGTACCTACACTTATACTTTTTAAAAATGGGGAGATTAAATGGAGGCAATCTGGAGTAATGGATGCCAATAGCTTATCTCAAATAATAAAAAGCCATTAAAATATTCCTTTAAATTTAAAACCAACTCACATGAAAAAGAATATGGGCGGTACAGACCGCATTATCAGAATTATTGCTGCTATTATTATCGTCACCCTTTTCTGGCGAGGAGAAATTAGCGGTATCCTTGGTTACATTCTATTGGCCCTGGCCGCAATTTTCGTGCTAACGAGTTTGGTAAATATATGTCCTCTCTACAATATTTTTGGAATCAAGACTTGCAAAACGAAATAGCATCAAAATAATTTGTTTCAGCCTTATGTAACCAAAGTTACCAAATAGGCAATTTTCATAGGGTAAATTTATAAAGTCAACAAAATTTAAGCCTTATGAAATCAAATTATCAAATTGTAATTATTGGTGGAGGTACAGCTGGAATAATGACCGCTGCAAGTTTACTTCAAAAAAACAAGAAACTTGATATAGCCATTATTGAACCAGCTGAAACACACTATTACCAACCTGCATGGACATTGGTGGGTGCTGGAACCTATAATTTTGAAAAAACGGCCAAGCCAATGAAAGAAGTAATGCCATCTGGCGTTACATGGATCAAAGACTATGCAACTTCTTTCAATGCCAATGACAATAGTGTTGGCACGAAATCGTCGGGAAATATTACCTATGAATATTTAGTGATAGCACCTGGCTTGGTTATGGAACCATCTATGATCGAAGGTTTACCGGAAGCAATGCGAAAAGGTATTGTTTGCAGTAATTACACAGACCCTAAATACACTTGGGAGGTTATTAAAAACTTCAAGGGCGGTAACGCCATCTTCACGCAGCCTACCACCCCAATAAAATGTGGGGGAGCTCCTCAGAAAATTGCTTATCTAGCGGCAGACTATTTTAGAAAAAAAGGCATCTCTAATAAAACCAATGTAGTGTTTGCTACGCCAGGCACCGTAATCTTTGGCGTCAAACCCATTAGGGAAACCTTAATGAAGGTCATACAGCGTTATGGTATTCACTTTAAACCATTTTACGCTCCTTTTAAAATTGATGCCGACAAGAAAATCGTTTATTTCAGAAATACAGCTCCAGAAGAAAATCAGTGTGTAATTACAGAAGACAATTCGCTAGGTGAACAAATGACTGGGGATACCGTTATTGAAATGCCTTTTGATATGCTCCATATAGCACCTCCCCAAGCGGCTCCCAAGTTCATAAGGAACTCCAATTTAGTTAATGAAGCTGGGTGGCTGAACGTAGACCATCATTCATTACAGCATCATAATTTTGCAAACATTTTTGGATTAGGTGATGTTGCCGGCCTTCCGACTGCGAAAACGGGTGCAGCAATCAGAAAACAAGTACCGGTAGTTGTAGATAATATCCTAAGATTAATCAATCACAAAGAAGCTACTAATACTTCTTACAATGGATATTCTAGTTGTCCCCTAGTAACCGGATATGGAAAAATGACCTTGGCAGAATTTGACTACGACAACAACTTTACGCCCGACCCTAAGTTAAAACAAATGCTCGTTTTTAACAGCGCGAAAGAGCACTGGCGTTTATGGATGTTAAAGAAATTTGGTTTGCCTTATTTGTACTGGAACAAAATGCTAAAGGGCAAAGATGTATAAGTAAGGTTGGTTTTGTTGTTTTAGGCGGTACTTGGTACCGCCTTTTTTATGTCAATCATTACCAGAATTTACAATTACAAAATTTAAAACTCCAAAAAAGATAGCTAGGTAACTCATGTTACAGACCACACAAATACAATAATATACCTTTATCAAGAATTAATTAAACAATAATTAAAATCTATAAAAATGGAGGTTAACAGCGCTACACAAAAAACATTGGGCATGCCTAGAATTGGTGATAAAGCACCTAATTTTAAAGCACAAACTACTAAGGGAGAAATTGAATTCTCAGATTTTGCCAAAGATAAGTGGGTAGTAATGTTCAGTCACCCCGCAGACTTCACCCCTGTATGCACCACGGAAATGAGTGGATTCGCAAATAGAAAAAGTGAGTTTGACGCACTGAACACAGAATTACTAGGTTTGAGCATAGACAGTATTCATGCCCATCTGGGTTGGGTACAGAACGTAAGGGAAAATACAGGCGTATATTTCGACTTTCCGATTATTGCCGATTTAGACATGAAAGTTTCTAAGCTATACGGTATGTTGCAACCCAATGAAAGCGAAACTGCTGCCGTGAGAGCGGTTTTCTTTATCGATCCCGAAAAAAAAATAAGATTGATTATGTACTATCCCCTTAATGTAGGTAGAAATATGGATGAGATCTTAAGAGCACTTGAAGCTCTACAAACATCTGACAAGTATAAGGTTGCAATGCCCTTAGATTGGAAAAAAGGAGATAAAGCCATTGTTCCTCCTCCAAAAACTTTGGACAGCTTGAACGAGCGACTTGAAGATGACAGCATTGAAAAAATAACTTGGTATCTAGCAAAGAAAAATTTGTAATATAAAGCGGTCTTTGTGACCGCTTTTTCTGATTTTTAATAGGCTTATTGGATAATAGTATATTTCTAAAAACAGCAAAAAATTCGCTGCTTGCTCACTAAGCCACCGTCCATGAATTATACTTTTCTTTTAAAATTTTAAAAAGATTAAATTTTAATTTTTTAAGCTGTTGAATGACTGCTAGTTCAATCATCCTTTAGTAAATTTGATAGCGTAAAACCATTTCTTATGGATACCGAAATTCTTGCCCGAATTCAATTTGCTTTTACCATTGCCTTTCACTACATCTATCCCCCTTTGAGTATCGGTCTTGGTTTGTTGATGGTAGCTTTTGAAAGCCTTTATATAAGAACTAAAAATAAGCAGTACCATACCTTAGCTAAATTTTGGACGAAAATATTCGCCTTGACTTTTGGTATTGGTGTGGTTACCGGTATTGTCATGGAGTTTGAATTTGGCACCAATTGGGCGGTATATTCAAGATACGTGGGCGATGTTTTCGGAAGCGCTCTTGCCGCGGAAGGTATTTTTGCCTTTGCCCTTGAAAGTGGATTTTTAGGTATTCTTTTATTTGGCTGGAACCGGGTAAAACCATGGGTGCATTTAGTTTCTACCATAGGGGTGTTCTTCGGGTCTATGTTCTCTGCCGTTTGGATTGTGGTGGCCAATAGCTGGCAACAGACCCCGGCTGGGTATCATATTGTGGGTGAGGGGCTTGATGCCCGTGCGGAAATAACCGATTTTTGGGCGATGGTTTTCAATCCGTCAAGTGTTGACCGTCTATTGCATGTATGGCTAGGCGCATTTTTAGCAGGTTCTTTTTTGGTACTTAGCGTACATGCCTATTACCTTATTAAGGGCCGATATGTTGAAATATCAAAGAAAGCCTTTAAGATAGCCTTAGTTGTGGCTACCTTTTTTTCCTTGGGACAACTGGCTACGGGACACAAATCAGCTGATGGAGTCGCTCATAATCAACCGGCAAAATTGGCCGCCTTAGAGGGCCATTTTGAAGCCTCGGCACCGGCTGATATGTATCTACTTGGTTGGGTAGACAAAAAAAACCAGAAAGTATCGGGCATAAAAATTCCTGGGGGACTTTCATTTCTTTTGGATTATGATGTCAATACTCCGGTTACCGGCCTTAATGCCTTTCCAGAAGATGAAATACCGTCGCAGATAAACGCTGTATTTCAGTTTTATCACCTGATGGTTGCTATCGGAATGTTTCTTATACTTCTCACCCTGTTCGCCTCGTTTATGTGGTGGAAGGGCAAATTATTCCAAAAAAAGTGGCTATTACAGATATTCGTTTTTGCCGCGCTGCTGCCCCAAATTGCCAATCAGGTGGGCTGGTTTGCCGCAGAAATGGGTAGGCAACCTTGGGTGGTTTATGGGCATTTGAGAACTTCGGAAGCCTTTTCCCAGGCCGTAACCGATAACCAAATTCTCTTTTCATTGATTTTGTTCATGTTCGTTTATACGCTGCTTTTTATTCTTTTTGTGTATCTATTGAACAAGAAAATCAAACACGGACCTTACGATGAATCGGAAACTGATGATAGGCCGTTAACAAAAGAAATTACAGAAGCTATAACTATATAAAACGTAATAGATGGGCACACTTTTAGGAATTGATTATCCAACTTGGTGGTTTTTAGTTGTTGGCGGTTTGTTTTCAGGATATGCCATTTTAGACGGGTTTGATTTCGGAGCCGGAGCATGGCATCTATTTTTTAGAAAGGAATTGAGTAGGCGTATTGCCTTGAATGCGGTGGGGCCCGTTTGGGATGGAAACGAAGTTTGGCTGGTAATTGGCGGAGGAGCACTTTTTGCAGGTTTCCCACTGATGTATGCCACTTTTTTCTCGTCGCTATACATTCCTTTTATGCTATTCTTGATGTTCATCATTTTTAGGGCTATCGCCATTGAATTCAGAGGAAAGGAACCGATGCGGTGGTGGAAAAACCTGTGGGATGTCGGCTATAGCGTATCTAGTATTATGCTCGCTTTTCTGTTGGGCGTCGTCTTAGGAAATGTTCTTCAAGGCATACAAATAGGAGAAAATTACTTGTATCAAGGTGATGGCTTTTTTGAGTTCCTAAATCCTTATGCGCTTATGACAGGTCTGACTACCTTAAGCCTATTTATGGTACATGGGGCCATTTATCTTTTGCTAAAAACGGAAGGTAGGTTGTTCGCCAAGCTAACCATTTTACTAAAAAAAGGAATGATTTTCTTTATGATTTGCTTTGGCATCACCACACTTTACACCCTCTTATACATTCCACATCTTTCAGATGAGTTTAGGGGGAACCCGAGCCTTTTTATAGTACCGTTAATGGTATTTTTATGTATTGCCAATGTGCCCAGACTTGCCAACAAAAAGAAGTTCAAAATGGCTTTCTTCTTCTCTTCCTTGACCATCGCATTAATGTTGGTGCTGGTTGCCGTTGAATTGTACCCTGATTTGCTTTTGTCATCCATCAGCCCTGAATACACCATTGACATTTATAAAGCGGCCTCCTCTACAAAATCTATGGGTATCATGCTTACGATTGTGGCAATCGGTACGCCCTTGGTTCTGGGCTATACTTTTTTTGTGTATAAAACCTTTAAAGGTAAAGTTCAATTAGATGAAACCAGCTATTAAAAAAGGGAAAGCAATGTTCCCCCTTCTATTATTTGATTTGTTTGTTGTTATTCTACGGTAATCGCGAATGTCCGTAAAATATTGGGCTTCTCCTCGCGCCTTCCATTGTGGCATCCTTTTATTCCGTAGGCTCATGTATGAATGCTATGGCCAAAGTTGTATTACCAGAAGCCTTGGGTGTTTTTCCTATACTGGTATATTTCTTTTTGCTATCAGGAGTTTCCATAGAATTGTTTTCCGTAGAAACATAAATTTTAAAGGACAATAGTGCTTTCACAATATGGTTGGTATCTGCCACCTAATTTCCTAAATAGATTTACATCAAAAAAAGCATATTTTATACTCTTACAGGAAAAAGACCATTTGAGCTGACAAAAATCATCTTTTGTCTACCTACCAACCCCTAAATTCGTACTATAAAATATTATAATATGAATACGTTACGTCTTTTGCCCCTCGTTTCTTGGGAAAACGGGATTTGGATGATAGGAATATTTGCCGCCGTGGTGGTTGTTCTAATTACGGTTGTTTGGTCCTTTATTAATGGAAATAAAAAATAGGTTATAACTACTGCCGTTTTATCATTTCTCGTTCAACTAAAGAGCACGCTTTTTAGGTGTACTTTGAAGTAAAAAAACACCAAATCAATATTTTAGGTTCCAGCAGGGAATTGGCATGCCTATTCCTGGGAACATAACCATCTTTCCTTCAGCGACTTGAAAGGTAATTGAGTAGTGTTTTTTATTAAAGTTATGGGTACAAAAAAAGCTACCCATTACTGGATAGCTTTTGCATTTAAAAACTAACAATTATCAACTCAAAATCATATATCCTAAAGACCTCTCCGGTCCTACTATAATTCTTCCCTCTATTACTTTTTAGGTGGTTCGTTTATATGTTCCGTACTCACATTATAACCTTTGTCCTGTAACATTTCAATCATAAATGGCAGTCGGGTTTTAAAATCATCCCAATTCTTGTGTTCTTTGGGAGACCATACAACCTCGGACAAGGCGGTCATTCTAGGTAATGTCATGTATTCTGCATAATCGGGAGTAGCAATGTATTCCGTCCATAGATTGGCTTGAGCCCCTAAAATATACTTCTGCTCTTCTTTTGTTAACTCATTTGAAAGAGGTTCGTAGGAGTATACATGGCTCAAAGGTAGAAACCCACCAATTGCCAAGGGCTCATTTTCGGTATCTTTAGCTTGGTAATAATCAAAATACACATAGCTGTTGGGTGTCATGATTACATCATGCTTTTGACGCGATGCTTCAATTCCTCCGGCTTCACCTCTCCACGACATCACCGTTGCGTTGGGAGCTAGCCCCCCCTCAAGAATTTCATCCCATCCAATAATCTGTTTGCCTTTACTGTTCAAGTAACGCTCCATTCGTGTAACAAAGTAGCTCTGTAATTCGTGTTCATCGGCGAGCCCTTCTTCTTTCATCCTTTTTTGGCAAAGTGGACAACGTTCCCAGTTCTTTTTAGGACATTCATCACCTCCAATATGGATATATTCCGAAGGAAATAAAGGAATGATCTCATCGAATACATCTTGCAGGAACTTAAAGGTTTCCTCTTTTCCGGCACAATAAACATCATCATAAACTCCCCAAGATTCTTGTACAATCTTTGGTGTACCGCTTGCCTGAAGTTCCTTGGATTTATCGGAAATCATTTCATTCGGTACAAATGTAGGTTCCTCAGGAAAACAACTTAGATAAGGATAGGAAGCAATGGCTGCACCGGAATGACCTGGCAATTCTATTTCTGGGACCACAACAATATGTCTGTCCGCCGCATAGGCTACAATTTCTTTTACTTGTTCCTGTGTATAAAAGCCACCAGAACGGGTATTATCATTAGATGTTCCCGGAAAATGATCTACAATAGTACCATTTCTCCAAGCGCCAAATTCCGTTAGCTTTGGATACTTTTTTATTTCTATACGCCATCCTTGATCCTCGGTAAGGTGCCAATGCAAACGATTCATTTTATGCAAAGCAATGAGATCAATATACTTTTTTACAAAATCAACATCAAAGTAATGGCGGGCCACATCCAACATCATCCCCCTGTAAGCAAAACGGGGATGGTCTTTAATGGTAACCGCAGGAACGGTAAGATCGGTCGAAGCCTCATTTTCCTCAGCAAGCTGTAACAACGTCTGCAATCCATAGAATACACCGGTGGCGGTCTTTCCCGTAACGCGGACGTTGTCATAACTTACATTTAATCCATAACCTTCATTATGGGCTATACTGGCATCCAATTGAAGAACAATATCCGCATCAGAAGCACTTTCCGTCTTTTGTAATGGTTTGCCACCAAGGTTGGTAATTCCTTGAGAAAACCATTCCGCTTCCTTTTGGAGTTCAGGAGATGCAAAAATTGACATTCCTGAACCAATTGGGAATCTTCCCTTTGCAGTAGTTAGTTCTACAGGCTTTGGTACTAGGGCATAATCCTCCGTTTTGTTTTCAATTTCTTTGTACTTGTTGGTACAGGCGCATAGTATGGCCAGACAAAAAATGGTAAATGTCCTTTTCATTAATAAAGGTTAGCTTGGTTTGGATTCGGTTAAACTACTAACTAATTTTTGGTACTAAATAATGTTTGGTGCTGCAATATATAAAATTTTGTGTACGTACACATAAAAATTGCGTTAAGGTTAACACAAAATGAAAAATATTTTATCTTTGACCTTCCCATGAAGAAAAAATATGTCTTAAAGGATATCGCGAAACTTGCAGGGGTTTCCATTGGAACAGTAGATAGGGTTATACACAATCGCGGTAGGGTTTCTGCGGAATCCGAAAAAAGAGTTAAAGCGGCTATAAAGGAATTACATTACGTGCCCAACCCTGTTGCACAATCCCTTAAGAACAATAAAGTTCACCAAATAAGAATTTTATTGCCAGACCCCAGCATTGACCCCTATTGGGTGCCTTGTGAACATGGCATCCATGAAATTAAAGATGAGTTCAAAGCGTTTGACCTAGATATAGAGCTATCTTACTTTGACCCTGTAAAGGTAAACTCGTTTAAAGAGGCTGGCGAAGCCATTTTAGACCAAAAACCTGATTCATTATTATTTGTTCCACTTTTTGAAAAAGAAAGTGTGCTTTTAATGGAAAAACTAAAGAACTCCAATACCTTAACCTCTACTTTTAATAGTCCCTCCAATAGTGGGGTACATCAATTTATTGGTCAGAACCTGTTTTTAAGTGGTCGCGTAGCAGCCAAATTAGCTTGCGACCATCTGCCTTCCGAAGCCAATGTTGGAATTTTACATTTAGATGAATCCTTTAATAATGCACTACACATGCAGGAGAAGGAAAAAGGATTTAGAGCCTATTTTGAAGAAAACTGTCCAACATCCAAACTGTACACCCACACTTGGGATTCCAGTAGATCAAAGTATCACTTAGAAAAGCTACAGAATGATTCCCTTGTGTATGACATCCTTTTTGTGACCAATTCCAAAATTCACCCTGTGGCTATGGCCGTTCATGAATTGGGTCTGAAAACAAAGCTGATCGGTTATGATCTTTTAAAGGAAAATGTAGTCTGTCTCAAAGAAGGGAGAATTGATTTTTTAATCCATCAGGCACCAAAAACACAGGCATCCTTAAGCTTAAAAAATGTAATCGAGCATTTGTTATTTAAAAAACCGTTACCCGAAACTGTGCTTCTACCAATCGAAATCATCAACTCAGAGAATGTAGATAGCTATTTATAAGCAAAAGCGATAAATTGATTTTATAATAAAAATGCCCTTGCATGTGCAAGGGCATTTTTGCATCAATCATACTTTGGATTGTTTACGCTTCGCAGCTTACACAATCTTTCTTTTGCCTAAACTTTTGGGCCGCGTTCATACTGTGTTGATAGTACATTGACTTTAGACCCAATTTCCATGCGGTAACATGTATTTTATTGATTTCTTTGACCGGCATCTCCGGATGTACAATAATATTCAATGATTGACCTTGATCAATATGATGTTGCCGCGCTCCCGCTTGGTACACAATATCCATCTGATCTAATTCTGAATACGTTTTGAAAACAGCTCTTTCTTCTTCCGTTAGGAACTCTAAATGCTGAACGGAACCGTCATGATCTCTAATGTCTTTCCATACTTCGGAGGTGTTCATACCTTTCTCCTCCAATAACTCCATTAAATAAGGGTTCTTGATGGTCGTTTTGATTTTGGCGATATCCTTCACATAACAGTTAGACCAAATAGGCTCAATACCTTGTGATACCTGACCTAAAATAAAGGCTGATGAAGTTGTAGGTGCAATAGCGTTCAAAGTGGCATTTCTTCTCCCGTAGCCCTTCAATATTTCGGGTTCGCCAAAACGATCCGCCAATTCCTTTGAAGCCTTGTAAGAGCGTTCCTTTATTTCCCTGAAAATCTCACTGTTGAGATTATAGGCCTCTTGACTATCAAAAGCCAATCTTTTGGATTGCAATAAGGAATGCCACCCAAGAGCTCCAAGTCCTAATGCCCTATTTTCTTTTGCGAAGTTATAGGCCCTTTCCATGAAAAGGAAGGTTTGTCTGTCTTCCCTACTATCAGAATCTCTGTAGGCCTCTAATTTATCTATAAACTCCGTAATGGTCGCATCCAAGAAATGAACCATGGTTTCTACTGCATCTGTATCTTTCCATTTGTCATAGTGCAAAAGGTTGATGCTTGAAAGTACACATACAAATGACCAATTGTCATTGGACGGTAACATGATTTCCGTACAAAGGTTACTGGCATGGATTCGCTTGTTTTTATCTTGATAGACATCCGCAGCACCATTATTGGCGTTATCCGTAAAGAATACATACGGATAGCCCATTTCTCCCCTTCTTTGAAGCACTTTTGCCCAAACGGTTCTCTTATCTACATCACCGGCAACCATTTCCTCCATCCACTGGCTATTTACGGTTACCCCGTGAGTGAGCTGTTGAATAGGGTTTCCTTCCGTACCTATTTCCAAGAATTCCATAATATCCTTATGGTCAATAGGTAAGTATGGCGAAAAGCGACCGCGGCGTACAGAACCTTGGCTTACAACATCCACCATAGACTCGAACAACTGCATAATATGCACGGCACCTGACGCCTGACCGTTATTTTTAACGGCCGATCCCCTATGCCTAATGTTACCAAAGTATCCAGAAGTACCACCTCCTAGTTTGGACATCATACCAACTTCAGATTGTGTATAGAGAATATTCCCCATATCATCATCTATGTGCGAACCAAAGCAACTAATTGGCAGACCTCTTCTTTTTCCAAAATTGGACCAGACGGGTGACGCCAAGGAAAAGAAACCTTCGGACATATAGTGATAAAACTTATCTGCATAACCAGGTATTCCAAGTATATCCTCTGCCCTTTCCGCGATTTCCCTTATACGCCCTTCCGGGGTTACGCCATCTGTCAAATAACCTGATTCCAAGAACTTACGGCTGTTCTCATTTAGCCATGCAAATCCTTGATCTTCCTGGGAATTCAATTCCGCCAGTGCACTCTTTCTGGCATTGACCAATTCTTGAGTTTTGTTTTCTTTTAAATCTGTACTCTGTACTGCTGTTTTGTTCTCCATAATTTAAAAAAGGTCGTCGCTGGTTATACTTTGTGTTCTTTTGCTATAGTTGATGGAACGCTTTACAAAAAAGTCCCCGTGTTTTGTTCCAATAATTTCATCATCAAACCATTCTGTTTCTGCCAACAGTTTTTGGTCCACTTCAAATATTTTAGGTATTCCTATGCTTTCCAATGAATTGTTGAAGCGATTCTTGATAAACTCATTGATTACCGCCTTTGGAAGGAAATCCAATTCTCCCTCTTCAAAAATCCAATTAACAATTTTGCTTTCGGCAATAAATGCCTCTTCACACACCTCTTGGATAAGTTTTTTGTAATCATCGTTAAACCACTCCGGGTTTTCCGTTTTAATGATATTGATCAGATCAATACCAAAATCCCCATGGATCTGCTCCTCTTTGGAGGTAGCCTCTACCACATTGGAAATTCCCTTCAATTGGTTCTTGTGCTTGTTAAAAGCCATTATTATCAAGAACTGAGAGAACAATGAAACATGCTCAATGAACAAGGAGAACAAAAGAATGGACTCTGCATATTCCTTTTTATCCTCACTTTTGGCATTTTTGAGAGCGTTTTCCAAATAATGTACACGCTTCATGATTACCGGCTTTTTCTTTAGGGTCTCAAATTCTCTATTAAGGCCTAAAATTTCCAGTAAGTGCGAATACGCATCGTGGTGTCTCACCTCACTTTCGGCAAATGTGGCTCCAACTGAACCTATTTCCGGTTTTGGAAGTCTGTGATAAATATCTCCCCAAAAAGACTTTACAGCTACCTCAATTTGAGATATGGCCAGCATAGTGTTCTTAATGGCACTTTTTTCCACTGGGTCAAGTCCCGATTTAAAATCCTGAATATCACTTGTAAAATTGAATTCTGTATGAATCCAATACGAGTGTCTTATGGCAGAAACATATTCATACAATTGAGGGTATTCATACGGCTTTAGGTTCACTCTTTTTTCAAAGATGTCCGTTTTGCGCATTTGCGCCCTTTTGTTCCTATAAATAATGTAGGCTTTTGCTACATCATGGAACTCCGTTTCCATAAGTTTGTTCTCAACAACATCTTGTACCTGTTCTACCGTTGGAATATATGATTCATCCCTGGCTGTACGCTCAAGAAGTACCTCATATACTTGGTTGGCAATTGATTCTGCATTAATTACCTGCCCGTGGTCAACGGCGGTCATAGCCTTTGCTATCGCATTCGTAATCTTGTGAAGGTCAAAAGGTTGAGAGGTGTAATCTCTCTTGATAATATAACTTATTTTCATGACGGAATATATTAGGAGGAGTTGTAAAAAGCTCGTAGTGTAAAATTCATATTTTATTCACTTTGATTTAAACCGTACCCTTGATGTTTTTCAACATTCTTATCAACAGGTAGATTTTTGGAGCATTTTTCCGGCAATTTTTTAATTTTTATTAACAGGTAAAAACCCACTTTTATCACAACTGGTATATCTTAAAAAGAGAACCCAAAAACACCACTACACTAGGAGTATATGGTCTAAAACTTACCCTAAAACAACCTCAGAAAACATCTTGGAACATTAGGGCCAAAACGGTAGAATGTTGATTGTTTTAAACAGATAATAAGATGAAATAAAATTTAAAATTTGTCTATCAAAAAAATTCTTATAACGTTTTCGTACAACATTTTTATGGAAGAAAATTTCCCATAAATGAAATCTGTAAGTTATAATTGCCCTAAAAAGTGACACCAATAAAAAACGGATGCACTTTCATGCATCCGTTTATAAATTTCACAGTTGAGTTCTAATTAAATTTCAACTGTTTATTGATTTTACTTGAACGATACCTAACAATTTTTGCTCTAAAAGAATTTTCCGATTTTTCATCTTCCAATTTCTCCACTTTTCTTTCGGGATCTAAATAACCATATTTTCTTATCAAATTCATCATCCAAAATTTAAATTCCTTACTAATTTAATCTACCAAGTCTTCCAAAGACTTTACCTTGTTGAGGTCTGTTCTCAATTTAAGCATGTGGTTTCTAACAATTGCGGAGACCTCAAGGGGAAGCCCAGTTTCTTCAAGTAATTCCGTATACTCCTCAATAGCGGCTTTATCACCACGAATACATTCTTCCAACATAGCCTCATCGTTATCTGCAGAGAACATGTTTTTTACGTCCATCCAGGCTCTATGTAAAGTACCTTTGGCACTTCCGTCCCTATCAAGCACGCCATAGGCCGTTTTCAAAGATGTGGCCAATTCCATATTAAAACTTTCACGCTCGGTGGATTTTCTTTGAAAAAAGGCTTGAAGCGCTCTACCATCCGCATTCTCCGCAGCTTTGGCATATCCTTTCTGAGCATCGATATTACGGTCAAGAACATCTCCCAACCTGTCTACTAAATTTTTATTTTTTGTTTCCATAACATACATTTTTAAATTGTACAATATGAAATTAGACACAAAATCAACTGCTGGTTAATCCATTAAAAAGATAATATAGCGCTTTTGAATCTGTAGTACGTTTAATCCAAATCTGAACGCTCTAGGGGTAAATATATGATGAATTGAGCACCTTGCCCCTTCTGTGAAGTAGCTCTTATGTAACCTTTATGATTCTCAATGATTTTTTTAACAATGGCGAGACCAATGCCCGTACCTTGGTATTCCAATTTTCCATGTAACCGCTGAAATATCTCAAATATCTTCTCCGCATTCTCTTCCTCAAAGCCAATGCCGTTGTCCTTAAAAGTGATTTTTAAATAGTTTTCATCCGGTACGTAATCCTCTATTTCTATTTCGTTGCCACGTACCTTCTCACTTTGTATGGTAATTATAGGTACTTGGTCCTTTTTACCAAACTTTATCGAGTTCTCCAATAAGTTCTGAAACACTTGTTTCATTTGAAAGGGGATTACTTTTAAAGCTCCCAGTTCACCAAATTCAACTTTGGCGTTTGATTCCTCTACACTTCCAGAAATGTTCTCCAGAACACTTTCAAGAATGGTGGACAAATCGGTTTCCTCAAACTGAAAATTCTCGCTTCCCGTTCTTGAATAGGCCAATAACTCATTGATGAGTGTACGCATGCGCTCTATGGCATTATCTATCCTATCCATATAGCTCTTACTTCTGGAGGAAACATTCTCCCCATCAAAAGCAATGACCCTTTCCATAAACATTTGAATTTTCCTTAGAGGTTCTTTTAGGTCATGACTTGCTATATAGGCAAATGATTCCAGTTCTGCATTAGTAGACTTTAGCTTTTTTACGGTGTCCTGTAATTGCTCATTAGAACTTTCAAGCTGGTAAGTTCGTTCCTCTACCTGTTTTTCCAGTTTTTTTGAAAAGTCCTCAAGCTTTAATCTACTTAGTACGCGCTGCGTGGTATCATTTACAACGATAATGGATTTATGGATTGTATTGTCTATTTCACGTAACGGATGACAGGAGAAATCCACATAAAGTCCGTCTTTATCTTTACTACCAGAGGACCAAAGCATATCTCCCAATCTAAGGGTCTCCCCTTTGGTGGTACAAGTTCTAACCTCATCCAACAACTGAACATTTAGAGGATTGGGCATTAAATCATTCAATCGTTTTCCTACAACATCCTTACGTTTCCTTTTTACAAATTCATCTAAAAAGGTATCGTTCATGGTTTCTACAATCAAATCCGGACCCTCTACAATAGCCATGGCTATGGGAAATTGGTCAAATACGTTTCTAATCTTCACCTCCGTTTCTTCTACCCCAAATTTGGCCCGCACATTGTCCGTAACGTCATAGGCTACCAGTACTATTTCTACCACAACACCGTCCTCTATAACCGGTTTAAATATAAAGTTGTAAAACCCTCTTTGCAGCAACCCTTCTTTTTCCAGTGTCAATGGATATTCCGTTCCAGTTTGTTCCCGCTTGGTATTTTTTATTTCGGCAAGTATGGGTTCCAATCCATTGCGGGTTTCGGGCAAAATATCAAATAAAGGAAAATCTTGGCATTCATAAAGACTTTTGCTCCACATCTGTAGTGCCTTTTGATTAACAACGTTTACCGTATAATCCTCAGCATCCACAATAACAATCCCAATAGGGGCATTTTCAACCAGCTGCCGAAAACGCTCTTCCTTTTTACGTAAATTTCTAAGTGTATTCTGTTGCTCTGTAATATCTTGAAAGGTACCGTTAAAGCGTTGAAGCTTTCCTTCTTTTGTGTAGAGTGCCCTACCCACGGCCCTAATTTCTCTTTTTTTCTGAGTGCGTTCATTTTTAATTATAAAGGACACATCTAAAACTTCATCGGTTTCCGGGGTGAGAACCTTTTGTAAACTACGCTTAATTCGTTCTCTATCTGTAGGCTCAACAATGGACAAAAGTTCATTAGGAGATTTTATATTGCTTTCCCCCAATCCAGACCATCCTAAACTTCGATCGTTTATTTTTATGGTGGAATCTTCATGCACATAATCCCACGTTCCTAAATCCGCTGCGTCAATGGCCAGTTGGAGTTCATTGGTTTTCTCCTCCAATCTTTTCATAGCCAAAACACTGTCAGTTGTTTCACTGCAGGTAACGAAAACACCTTCCACTTTAGTTCCCTCTCCAATTACGGGAGTGTATCCAAAAGTCCAATAGACCTCTTCAATACGTCCATTCCTATAAATGGGTATCAATTGATTTTCCAAATAAACGGAATCCCTATTTATCATCACTCTTTGAAGAAGTGGATGAATAGTATCCCAAATCTCTGGCCACGCCTCCCCACCAGGAAGTCCTAATATTTTGGGGTGCTTTCCTTCATTCCCTAAACTTAGCCTGTAGGCATCGTTATAAAAACACCGAAGCTCCTTCCCCCAAAATAAAAACATTGGCACCTTGCTATTAAGTAACATACTTAACATAGGCCTTATGCTTTGTGGCCAAGTACTAGGATGGCCCATAGCAGTTTTGGTCCAATCCTTTTCCCTTGTTATTTTCCCCATCGTGCCACCACCTTGTAAGAATGATAGCTCCGCTTCAGTTGGTAGGTTTCCCATTAAGTCGATTTATTTTAAGACGATGAACCCATCGTTCTTGAATTCAAATATTATTATCGGCTGATAAAAGACCTCGAATTTATTAAATGGACAAAAGAATTCTTAACTCAATAAAAGTGATATTTAACGTATACGTTCTAAGCCTAAAAGCACTATCAAATAAACTCTTTCATGCTCCCTAAGATTCACCCTCTAAAACACTGCAAACCAGTGTTTTGTTACAAAAAAGACGAAAACCAAATAAAACTTAATTCTGTATTCTTAATAAGTAAATGACAGATTTTTTTTAACAGTTTTAACTGTTTTTCACAACTGGTTGAGAGTCAATTTTTTATTTAAAATTAGCACTGATTTACTCAAATTTATTATCTCTTTGTTAACATATTATTGATAAAGAAAATAAGTTTGAACACTTTTAAAATCGATGAGGATAGACCCTCGGAACATATTAGGAAAATAGCCCTAACCTTTAATGGCGAATTTGAGGAGGGATTAGGTGCCTCCTCGCTAAAACTTGACAATTCTGAGATTGGGCATGGATATATCAATCTTTACGAGCCATTTCCAGGAATGAATGTTAGGACCTACAATTTAAAATTAAGCAAAGAACTTTCCTTTAACCTAAAGGATCACGGATACTCACCCCTCTATCTCATTTATTGCCTTGAGGGTAGTTATTATCATCATTACAGCAGTACTGAGGGAGCCACTAAAATAGCTCAAGGAAGAAACCTGATCAGTATTTCTGCAGCTAACGAGGAACATGAATTGACCTTGCCCGCAAATGAGGACATTAAAATTTCGGTTATTGCCCTTCTCCGGAACAAATTAAAGGATGAAGGAAGGGGAAATTTAGTTAATGTGATAAGGGATATTGTACTTAAGATGGACCAGGGTGAGTCCTATCAATTTATTGGCGGGCTTAGGAACAATATTGAGAGACACGCTAAAATTCTGGTTGAAAATAGACGTACGGACCTCGCTGGAAAACTTATTACCGAAGCCGCCGCATATACTACTCTAGCCGCCCAGTTGGATGACCATGACAAAGACCTTTCCAAAAGCACTAACATAGAGCTAACGGATAAAGAATTGGATAGGGTTATAGCGCTTTGTAATTATATCTCCAACAATCTAGATAAGTCCAACACTATTAAAGAGCTGGCTTATACGAGCGGACTCTATCCTAAAAAACTTCAGGATGCTTTTCAATATCTATTCAATGAGAGCGTTGCCGCTTTCATAAAAAACATGCGTTTGGAGAAATCAAAGGAATTACTGGAAAACACCAATCTTTCCGTGGGACTTATTTGCGACAAAATTGGTATTAACAGCAAGAGTTATTTTTCAAAAATCTTCACTGAAAAATATGGTAATCTACCTACTGAATATAGATTATCCTTCAATCAAGGTGAGAATTCGTTTGAATTAAGTTATCGCTCCAAAGCAAGGTTGTATTTGCCGGATACTGAGGTTGAAAAAATTGTAACCCTTTCAGAACAAAGCAATAAAGATGTAGGTATAACCGGTTGTCTTATTTATTATGAAGAAGAGTTTTTTCAAATAATTGAAGGAAAAAAATCTGATGTTTTAAATCTATTTGAAAAAATCAAGGAGGATGAAAGGCATAAAAAAGTAACAATTCTGTGGAAAGGTTACAGGAAGAAAAAGATTTTTAAGGAGCCTGGGTTGTTCTTTGTTTCGGACCGAAAAAATTTTAACTACAACCACATTAAGGATTTGGGCATTACTATGCAATCCTTACTTAGGGGTGATAAGAAAACAGCCATTAAAGATCTTAGATTCTGGCAACGTATAAGGAATCTTATCATTGACAAGGCCCTTGTAGGGTAATTATCGTCTTAAAAATAGGGTAACGAGAAAACTTAGGAGAAAAAACAATATAGAAATGTACAGAACTACATTTGAAGCTTTTCTTTTAGAGGAAAGGTCTCCTACTATAAGCTGTAACTGTGAGACTAATTTTTTCATAAGCAGCAAAATATTTTTTCAACGCACTCCTTCTATGTAGAGTTTGACTATTCTAATTGTGGGGTTTGGGGATAATTAGAACTATTCCTATCAAAATTACCTGTACGTATTCACTACTCATTAAAATGCCGAACAAATGTTTAACAAATTTGAATAAAGATTTCTTTTTTTACCTACTTTATAGTTTCTTAATAAAGAATTTAACAGTATTAAAGTTTTTAATAGCGAGACCGGTTTAAGCCGGTCTTTTTCATTCTCGCACCCCAATGCAAAACAAAGTATCACTTTTGGTCACTGGAGGTGTGCCCACCATGTAAAGAACTACCCCTGTACCCGAAGCTTTTATAGTTTCAATAGTTTCACCAAATTCATTGGTGATATAACCTAGCTCCTGTTCATCTTTTACAAAATCACCAGCCTTTACGTCACTATAAAAAATACCTTTTGCAGGTGCTTTTATATACACTTGGTCATTGTATTTCTTCAATTCTGAAGGTAAATCTAAATCTGTTTTGTACATCTGAAGGGCGTTCATTACATGATAGATACCATTTTTGTTCAAGGCAACCGCATCTGCCTGTACATTTCCTAATTTACCCGCTTCAAAACTCAATCCCACCTTACCATCTTGAACGGCCTGTTTGAAGGCATATTTAGCAGGTTCGGTATCCTTGAGTGTGTAACCATAAGAGACTACGTTGGAAAATCCGCTTTATTCCGATAGTTTTTTCGCCATGGCTGTTGCTATAGGTTGGCCTTCACGATTATAGTAACAAGCAAAAGGTAATAGGTCTTCACTTGCATCTCCCCCATGGATATCCAAAAACACATCGGTCAAGGGTATAATATTCTTGGTAATATAATCCGCCACCTGCAGAGTGACCGTGCCGTTCTCTTTACCCGGGAATGCATTATTTAAATTAACCCCGTCATTGGGATTAACAAAAACCGATCGGCCGTAAAAAGCAGCGGTACTACTGATTGGAATTATAATAAGACTTCCTTTTAAGTCCTCAGGGCGAATTTCTCCAAGAAACTCTTGAACCGCCATAATTGGGGGATACTCATAACCGTGAACACCGGCCAGTATGGTTAAAATTTTACCCTCCTCTTTTCCCTTAACAATAACAATGGGCAATTCGGTAGCGTTTTTTAAACTATCATTAAAAGACACCTTAAACTTTAAAATAGACCCCGGTTTGGTATTCTCAAACTTATCTTTAAATGATTCTTGACCTATTGCTCCCATCGTTAGGAAGAAAAATAAAACAAGTACCCTCAAATGTACCCTCATCACCTACATATTTAAATTTCGTGTAGGCCTCAAATTAAGTAAAAGCCTAGCAAACCGTAAAATTAAAGAGAATCGGTCAAAAATGATTTCAAGTAGTTGCTAATTTGAGATTATAATTTATCCAATTGTAGATAACGAACACTCGGAATTTGTATTAAAAACCAAACTATAATTAGTTTTGCAAACCTGCCTTGAATTCTAAAGTTTGTCCATGAAAGCACTTCAAAATCATATCGCAAAGTATATTGATATTAACGTAGATAAATTTGAAGAGTTATTCGATTATTTCAAGGTAATTCACGTACGTAAAAAGGACCATTTAGAAATGTACACAGGGCCTGTGTTTCAGCATAATTACTTTGTCATCAAAGGATGTTTACATATGTATTTCTTGACAGAAAAAGGTGATCAACAATCAGTTCAATTTGCCATTGAAAATTGGTGGATCAATGACCCTTTGAGTCTTTGTCACCAAAAAGAAAGTGAATTTCAATTACAAGCAGTAGAGAAAAGTACGGTTTTAGCCATATCGCAAAGTGATCAAGAATTACTCTTAACAGAAATACCAAAATTGGAACGTTATTTTAGGGTGATGAACCAAATAGGGTTCGGAGCCGCCCTGCACCGAATAAAATATATGTATGAAGCCTCAAAAGCGGCAAGGTATTTTCAGTTTGTGGAAAGATACCCACAGTTCGCGCAACGGGTACCCCAATATTTAATCGCTTCTTTTTTAGGTTTGACACCGGAGTACGTAAGTGAAATAAGGGCGAAAAATCGTTCTTAAACTAGCTTAAGAAGATGTGATTTCTACCTCAATACATTTGTATCAAATCCTAAAATGATATAAAATGACAAAGAGAATCAACATCTATCAGACCCAACCCGAAGCTTTCAAAGGAATGTTCGCTTTGGAAAAATTCTTAACTGAAGGCCCCCTCAACAAGAAGCAGATTTCACTCATTAAAATGAGGGCTTCTCAAATAAACGGATGTGCCTATTGCCTAGCCATGCACTCAAAAGAAGCTCTAAAAGCCGGAGAAAGCCCAGAAAGACTACACCTTCTAGCTGCTTGGAAAGACTCCAATGAATTTATCAATGACGAAAAAGTACTTTTAAGGATGACCGAAGAAATAACCAATATTCATGAAAATGGACTTACGGAGGAAACCTATCAAATAGCGACAGAATTATTTGAAACATCTAGTCTCATCTCGATTATCATGGCTATTGCAACCATAAATTCTTGGAACCGAATCGCCATCAGTACACGATTGGAATTTAACAGTTCTGTTACATAAAAACGATTGCTTGTATTGAGGTTTTAAAATCGCTTTGTTCCTAAAATCCTTACCCATTTCCATTCCGTCATCAGTGTTCTATTTGTATCAGTTTTTGGTACAAAACTTACATGGCTTATCCTAACAAGCCTCTAGTTTTACATTGTTGCAACTAGTTTTTTGGAATCATGTTTTCCAAGATTTCAATGTCAATTATTTATTAATAAAACATTATGAACACTAGAAACATATACAAGTTACTCTTTATATCTTCCCTACTACTAATGGGGTGCAATGATGGGGAAGATGATCAAATCGTCAATACGGTGCAAGAAGATTTAATCAATACGGATTATCCGGAGAAGAAACAGGAAGTGATAGAAACTTGGGACGCTATTGAGCAAAGCCTTAGAGATGGTGACATTGATAAGCTTATTTCATTTCACGGATACAGTCCCAAGTTTACGGAGTATAAGAACGGAGAAGCAGTAAATGGTGCCGAAGCCAATGAAACTTTTGAACGCAACACCTTTGGGGCCCTTACCGAGGTTGTAAAGTTTGACACCGAAGATTTTAAGGTTTCCGTTTATGGAGATGTCGCCAATGTGACTTTTCAGACCGACTTCCATTTAAAATTTGGTGATAATTTGGTTGTTATAAATGAACAAACCACCCTGTTATTTGTAAAAACCAACGATGGTTGGAAAATTGTTCATGAGCACCATTCGCCTTGGGCGCAATAACAAAAAATACCAGTAAAGCTTGATATACAAAGTAGGAATGATGGGTTATTAATCCTGTAATTTATTCTTTGAAGAATAGAAGGGCACCTATAAAGCATAAAAGACCGGTACCACCGGTCTTTTATGCAACCTAGATTAAAATATTTCACTTGGCATTTTCACATCATCTTTGGCTTTTTACTTTGAAATAATTTCATGTTATGCCCTATGTCTGTGTATAAGGTTCAACCAATAAATATACTTTTAACTTGCTATCTCTTTCATGGCAGCAACAAACGTATCCAATTCCTCCATTGTGTTATAAAGGTGAGGTGTTACTATAATCCCTGTTTTTTTGGTGGTGGTAAATATTCCATATTTCTCATAAAGAATTTCAACTAATTCAGCAGAGTCTATTCCAGTAACTCCTACATTACCTATAGCACCATACCTTTGAGAATCACTAGGTGAATAAATTTTAATATTTTTTTCATCTCTGAGCTTATCCATCCAATAGGTACTTAAAAACCGTAATCTTTCTTCCTTTAGTTTTCCTCCTATTTTTTGATGGAAATTGATAGCATCCTCAATTGCTAAATAATCATGACAGGGAAGGGTACCCACATGGCTAAATTTACGTATGTCGTTTTCATCATAGGTATCATCACCATAAAGTGGCCAAACTTTCCCTATTTTCTCCTTTTTCATATATAATAATCCCGTACCCAATGGTGCACCAAGCCATTTGTGTAAACTAGTACCCAGATAATCACATTCCAATTCCGGTATTTTAAAATCTACATGGGCAAAGGCATGAGCAGAATCTGAAATTACTTCTACATCATATTTGTGCGCCATTCTTGAAATTTTACTTACGGGTAATATTTGACCGGTGAAATTGTTGATGTGGGTAACAACCAACACCTTTGTTTTATTTGTTATGGCCTTTTCATAAGCTTCTACAATTTCTTCATCACTTTTAGGATCGGAAGGTATCTTAATAGTCTTATTTACAGAACCGTATCTTCTGGCCCTCATAGCAAAGCATTGCACAACGCTGGGGTAATCAACGTCCGTAAGTATAACCTAATCCCCCTTATTTAATTGAAGTCCCAATATAATTGTATCCAATGCCTCCGTTGTATTACGGCACAACAACAACTCTTCGGTTGAGCAACCAGCTAATTCTGCAACCTGTTGATATATTTTTTCCTTATCGATTTTTCTTTCCCGACGCATAAAATACGAATGGTTATCATTAATGTGGTTTAAATGAGTCATCTGTGATTCTCTTACCGGTTCTGACATCATACTATAATAACCATTCTCAAGATTTATGAATTCTTTGGATGGTTTGTACAATTTTTGGATGTCCTTCCAAAATTCTTCATCTTTTGCCAAAGCATTTGGGTCTAGAGCATTTTTTCTTTCCCAATTTATATTTGCAGATGCAAGCAAGTCCATATTGGTAAAAGAATAGGCGCTAAGGCCCGCAATGGCCCCTATTGAACTTTTAAGGAAATGACGTCTCTTTAATTCGTCGGACATATGATTTTATCTGTTAAGGGTTATTAATTAGGTTCCAAAAAATGTTACTGTATTTAATACTTCAATATATAATTAACTAGTTATGAATTACAAGTGTAGGTGGTGGACTTACCCTTGATTTTTCAATTCCTATTCCACAATTTTAATATCAATGGAGGTCCTACTCTGCCAGCCTGTTTCATCTGTTATAGCGTACGCACAATGATAATCACCAGTATCAATGTCCTCGGGTATGGTTACCTCAATAGCAATCTCATATTCCTGAACGCCGCCATCTATAGCATAGTTTTCCATAAAAATCCATGGATTCACTGATGATTTTAAGGGCAATAGTTCGCAAACTCCTATTTGATCATCATGGGTATGATGGTCAAAATTATGATGCAGGTCAAGACTGTAGGAAGCCAAAGCTTCATTATCTGTAACCCGGGCCCTAAAAGTGTAAGTCTCCCCTCTTTGTAGTTCTTCACAACCTTGCGGAAATCCATTGGCATAATCAATACTAATAGTTGGCCTTTCCTCATCCTTTGATGATGAATCATCCGATGAACATGCAAAAATTAATAGAGCAGACGCCAGATATAATATTTTTTGTAATCTTTTCATTTATTCTGTTTTTTGATTAAAAACAGCCCCATTTTCTTTTCATTTTAGGAAATGGGGCTTTTTTAACTTAAGCAGTTACATCAATATGGGTAGCTATCATTTTGGTATTCCCATCTTCATCCTCAATGGTTATCAGCATATGGTATTCACCTGCAGGTGCCGTTGCGGGCACATCTATATGCTTATGAAATTCAGCGGAAGTCTCTTCATGAAGACCCTCTTCATAAACTTCTTCAAAATCCCACTCTTCTTCCCCTTCTGCCAATTCGAGATCATGTGCGTGAATATCAACGCTAACATTATGAATACCATTAACGGCTTCAATCATGAATTCCACATGAAAATCACTTCCACGAGCAACGGTTTCATCAATAGACATATCACTCACCGTAATGGGATCCATTATTTCAATTTCTCCTTCCACCTCTGTACTATTACCATTCTCATCGGTTACGGTTAGGGTAATGTGATATTCACCGGCAGGAGCTGTGGTTGGAATGTCTACGTGCTCATGAAATTCAGGGTTGATTACTAAGTAAGAGGCATTCGTAAAAGTCTGTTCAAAATCCCATTCTTCCTCACCTTCTCCCACTTCCAAATCGTGTCCATGAATATCCAGCGTAATGGAAGCTACGGTGGCCTCAGCCGTTATTTCTGCCTCCAAATGAATATCACTTCCTTTATAAGCTACGGATTCCCCTCCGTGGGTACTTCCTTCTCCGAATTCAAAATTGGTAATGGAAGGAGCAGCCAATTGAATGTCTCCATCATCGTCACTACTACAGGAATACAAGGTAATTGCGCATGCAATTAGCGCTAATTGTTTTAAACTTGTTTTCATAAAATAAGAATTTGTGTTTGTAAATAAATGATTAATTAAAGGTTCAAGGTGATTGAAACGGAAAGGTTACGGCCTGCCTCAGGCACATCTATGAGCCTGTAAAAACTGGTGTGGTCGTAATATTCCGTATTGAAAATATTATTGAGCTTTATCCTGAAAAGAGTCGGATTTTCGTTTTTAAAAAGGTTTATTTTGCCCATGGCGGACAAATTGATTACTTGGTAGCCCTGGGTTACTTCCTCTGGTGGCACAATTTCCCTTTGCCCGGCAGCTATCCGTAAATCGGCATTCAGATGTAAATCTTTAAAAAAGCTAAAATCGCCCATGGAATAATTGGCCGATACCATTCCTATTAGCGGTGGGGAAAAAGGGATGGTGAAACCCTCCTTTGGACCACTATTCTGTCTTGGAAAAAACATACTCCGCAGAAGTGTCCATGTGTAAATTAGAAGTGACATCCACTCCCAGATTGACTTCTCCCCCTACCCTAAATACCCTGGCCTGCGTATATTCATAAATTTGTAAGGTCTCATTATAGTCTGAAGTAGGGTTGAGATATATGTAATTATCAAAAAAGTTGACAAAAGGACTAATTCCAACGGAAAAACCACTGGCTACATGAGACACTTCTGCATCCAATTGGTAGGAAGCTTCCGGATTTAAATTTAAATTTCCCCTTTCGTACCTGTACATATGGTAGTTGAAACCATCCGAAGCAAGTTCATGCGCCAAAGGCATTCTAAAACTTTTACCGGTATTTATCTTATAAGTTGTATTGCCATGAATGTAACTTAGACCTAAAGAGCCGCTAAAACTCTTAAAGTTCAAGGAGGTATCGCTTGCACGTTGAAGGTATATATTGGAGGTACTTCCATCTGCATTGTCCACCGGCGATTGAAACCAATCATAATGGTTTTTGGTCCTTAGCCACCCTAGGTCATATCGCAAACCTCCTTGCAAATGCAAGTTTTCATTCCACTCAAAATGGTCAAAAACAAATAGGCCTCCAGTAAAGCGATCATATGCAGGAATCAAAAATCCCCATCCTCCAATATTGTTATTTTGAAACTCTGAATTAATTCCTAGAGATAGGGTGTGGCCGCCCACCGTCTTATATAAATCCCGTACATTGGCCGTGTAGGTGTTTTTGTGAATATACGCTCACGACTATCCGGCGGTGTAGGCATATATCCGTGGGGCACAGGTTCTGATTGTTCCTCCCTTTGATTGTTTTGAAATCCTAAATCAAACTGAAAAGTGTGATCTCCTAAATATGCGGTTGTATTATGGGTAATTTTAAAGTGGTTCACTTTATGAAACGGTAGGTCTACATCTCTACTCGAAGCATCATAATCAATTCTGGACAAACGCACCTCCAAACCATGTGCGTTGGGAAAAAAACCGTTCGTTGCATTTACGTTACTAACAAAAGTCTCTGACTTAAAGTTTTCCCCTATAAATCCAATGCTAAAACTACCATTTGCCTCTTGCCCCGCTGTATTTCTTAGATTGTTTTCATGTAGTTCAAAAATGTAATTTTCATAATTGATACGTTTCGTAGGCACTTTAAAATCTGCATAGTCCCTATAAGTTAAACGAGCCCTGTAGTACCATTTTTCCTTTCGACTCTGGACTCCTGCGGAAATGGCCAAAAGGTCATTATTGGTTTCACCCAATAGATTTACCTCCCCACTAAAGGAATTCATTTCAGGGACTTTTGGAGGCAAAATATCAACAACACCGGCAATAGCATCAGACCCGTACATAAGTGAGGCGGGGCCTTTGACTATCCTAATGTCCTCCAAGCCGTATTGGTCAATTTCCAGACCATGGTCACTGCCCCATTGCTGTGCTTCATGCTTGATTCCGTTTTGAACCACACTCACCCGGTTAAAACCAAGCCCCCTAATCGTAGGCTTTGATTGACCGGAACCAATGGTCATGGTACTTACACCAGGAATTTTTCTTAAAGTCTGCATCAAACTATTTTCCCTGTTAGCGTGCAAGAATTCTTCATCTATTTCTACGGATACAGTTGCCATTTCCTGTGCTTCACGCTGTTCTGTCTTTCCCCTTACGGTTACCTCGTCCAACACTGTATTGGATGGTCTCAATAAAATGTTCCATGTGGTGGTATCTTTCTGTGAAAGTTGTACTTGGGTGCTAGCATAACCAATATGTGATACCTTTACCATTTCCGAATTTTTTATTTGAAGTGAGAATTCCCCCATTTCGTTAGAAACAGCATAATCATATTTTCCTATAATGGTAACCCCGGCAAGGGGTGCCTTGGATAATGAATCCATTACCTTTCCCCTTATTTTCAGGGGTTCTTGTGCAAAAGCATACATGCCATGGCAAATGCTAAGCAGCATACAGAGCTTTTTAAAAGCCATACTCTTATAATAAAATGTAGACTGTACCCTGAGAGTTATGGGTACAGGTTGTGATTTAGTAACTCACATAAAGCATTGGAATAGCCGCAACCTATCAACCATTGATATTTAGGTTGACCGCAGACTGTGAAATCCAATGTGTTCAGAGGGAATAAAGTACGGGTGGAGGTCGTGAAAATTGGTTATAAGAACAATAACCAAGACCGTGATTGGAAGTATACCAAAATTGAATTTTCTCCTGAAACGGAATCTCCGGATTTTCAAAAGAGATTTCTGCCGTATTTGTTGGTACAACAGGGGTTTGGTGATTTAGTTCCAAAACATGGCAGATATCGCAATCTTCCATGGAGGCCCCATCCTCATGGGCAAACACATGAAGACTGCCCAGTTCCATCATTAGGAAAAAGGCTAGAAACAAATAGGAGATTGTTCTTCTAGTTTCTATTGTCATGTTTTGGGACTATATTTTTACTACTTTTCTAACTAAGGCCATTAAAGGATGGACGAAGTTAGAGTTCAATTAATTATTTTAATTTAAAACCGGAACAATCCGTAAGGATATAGTTAAAATGCTCAATATCATCCTTATTAAGTTTTAGCTTTCCGGTTATCAATACAATATCATCTGTCTGAAAATCCGGTTTGGAATCAAATTGTATTTCAATGGCCGTCTCCGGTCCCCCATTGCCACAAAAAAAACAGGATGCCAAAGGATTCTTGGAAAGTATTAATAATTGTCCGTTCGGGTCCATATCCAGAAAGTATCCGGCAATGGTTACCTCTTTGCCTTCCAAATTGGTAATTTCTTTACTAAACTCCGGATATAAAAAATTTGAATCATAGGCAGCAAAATACTTTTCCGTATAGCTGATTTTGGCCAAATCTTCCCATGTGAGGTCTACTTGCGCAAACAATCCACCAGTAGTTAGCATAAACAGCAAACAAAGAATCCTATTTTTCATCACTTATAATTTTTGAAATATTCATCTGCAACAAAGGTACCATAGCCATAAAAATGGACAGAACAGAAGTAACCAAAACAATCACAAGGGTCCGGACCATCTGCATTGTTGGAAATGTTAATTGTATCTCTTGTTGAAACTGTACCTTAAATATGCCTATAATCAATTGCAGTCCAAGTTGTGAGAATACAAACCCAAGAAAAATGGATATCAAAACCATGAAAATACCTTCAAAAGCTATAATTCCGAACAATTGTAGATTACTGGTACCATAGGTACGCATTAGTGCCAAATCAAAGGCTCTTTCCCTAACCATTTTATAAAGTGCTATAAAAATTGTCAAACAGGAAATAAGCAATATAATGTAGGCTATCCAGGAAACGACCTTTACCCCAACTCCTGTGAATTTAAATAGACGGTCCAATTCAAATTTGGGTAGGGCTGCCTGCATATCTGTATTTTCATTGATGTTTCTTGACATGGCTATGTAGCCCATAGGGTTTCTAAAAGATACCAAGAGAGAAGTAACCTCCTTGTTCAAGTTTTCATTCTTATCTACAGGCACATGGTCATCATGTTGATCAATTTTATCATGATGATATTCATCATGTTTGTCTCCTGCATGATCATGTTCTTCGTGTATATGGCCTTCTCCATGATCATCATTTTCTTCATGACCATGATTATGTACCTCCCATATACTTTCAAGCGGGGTTACAATTAACCTATCAATGACTTTATAGGTGGGTTTATAAATGCCAACGACCGTAAATTCTTGATCGTGTTCCTCTATAGTATTCTCGGTCAGACCGTGCGAACTTACAAAAGTATCTCCCAGCTTTAGGTTAAGTTTTTGGGCTACCTCGTCCCCCAGAACGGCCTCCATGCTGGTTTTTACTTCCCTGCCTTCCAAAATTTCGGCATCAAAAATACTCCCGTAGTCGTTACTGGAACCCACTATTCTGTAGCCTTTAAAATTATCCCCGTAGGAAATAGGTACTACACTTTTAACCATGGGGTTTTTAGCCAGCTTTTTTGCTTGGGCATAGGGGATATTACCCGTAGGATTATCAATATGCAAAACCGAGGATAGAACCAGTTGCAAAGGACTACCCTTGGCCCCAATAACCATATCTACTTTTCCTAGGCCATTCTCGAATTGGTTTTTGACCGAAGCATCAAGTTGTTGAATACACAATAATAAACCTATACTTATGGCCAATGAAAAAATAGCCAAAAAAGCGTACAGAGGTTTGTGAAGTAAATTTCGAAGGCTAATTTTCCAATTATTCATAACGTAATAAGGTTATTAAACATTGGCTTTATTCTATGGTCATGGGTAATTACCATTAAATTGGCATGATTGTTCTTTGCCTGTTCCAGTAACAGCTGCATGACCAACTCACAATTTTTATCATCCAAGCTAGATGTAGGTTCGTCTGCCAAAATTAATTGAGGTTGGTGCACAACAGCAAGTGCTATGCCCAGTCTTTGCAATTGACCTTCACTCAGCTGATTTATTTTTTTAGCAATGCATTCCTCAATATCCAATTGGTGCAATAAATGTTGAATGCGCTCTATATCTATTGGTTTTTTGGCAAAAAACAAACGAGCTTTTAGATTCTCAAATACGTTTAAGGAACGGATAGCATGGTTATTCTGAAAAACCAGGCCTATTTCCTTTCCTCTAAATTGATCTAGTTTTCTACTGGATAGGGCACTTAGTTTAGTTTCTCCAATGGAGATTTCACCTTGTTGGGACCGTAACAATCCGGCGATTAAATGTAATAAGGTGGTTTTTCCCACACCGGATTTACCCAAGACAAGTAAATGTTCATGAGCACCTAACTCAATATCCGGAAATTCTAGAATTTGAGTATGCGAGGTGTATTGATATGCCAGATTCCTGATTTGAATCATAAGAGGAATTACGAAACGTATTTTAGTTTAAAACAGTGGTATTAGTTTTTTTGAACAATATTAAAGAATTCTTCTCTCTTAGTGGCCTCCTCAAAACAACCTCCATACTCCAAAGTAGTGGTAAAACTGTCCTTGTCCTTGATTCCTCTGGAAGAAACACAAAGATGTTTGGCCGAAATCATGACGATTACATCATCGGTCTTAAGAACCGACTGTAAATCCTTTAAAATCTGAAGAGAGAGTCTTTCCTCCACTTGCGGACGGTGGGCGTAATAATCAACTAACCTATTTATTTTAGAGAGACCCACTACCCTATCTTTAGGTACGTAGGCAATGTGGGCGTGCCCGGTAATGGGCAAAAAATGATGTTCGCAAGAAGAATCAATGGTGATATACTGCTCCACCAACATTTTCTTATAACCATACTTATTTTCAAAAACGGAAAGCTTTGGTTTGTTCTTTGGGTCAGGACCGTAAAACAACTCCTTCACATACATTTTAGCGAAACGATACGGGGTTCCGGACAAACTACCGTCCGTAAGGTCAAGACCTAGTTCCTCCATTATCTTGCCAAAATGAAATTGGATTTTCTCAATTTTTTCGTCATCGCTCTTATCAAATGCTGTAGCCAACATGGGCGTATCAACACTTGTAGCCACGTGATTATCTCCTAAAAGGTCTATTTTTTCCTTATCCATTGACAGAACAGCAATTATCAGTTTTACACTTACAAAACTTTCTATTATACAGGTGAAGGACTACCAAGGAAATGGAAGCAATGAACACGAAGGTTTCGGGTAAATGAACAACTTCAAACTTTTCATTGACCAACAAACCCACCAGTGACATCCAACTGAACCACATGCCGAATTTGATAAAGGTTGAACCTGTTGTTCTTGTCGATTGAAATACGGCCAAAAATGAGATGACCAGAAAAATATAGTCAAATTGTTTCCACCAAACAGGGGCCACACTCTCACAATCTCCAATACATGTGGGCAAAACAAATAGCAAAGGTGTTGCCACACAATGCACCAAGCACAGACCACTGGCAAAAGCACCCCAAACATCCGGCTTCTTTAAAAGTAAATTCATAACAACTTTTTAATGCAACTCAGTTGCAAAAATAAAATTAAAAAATTGTTATTGCAACCATATTGCGCTAATTTTGTGATATGGGAGTCATTAGAAATACTAAGTCCGTTCAGTTGGTTACAGAGTTTTTTAACAGCACCAAAGAAGCTATTGGCGTTGTTGATCTAGTAGAAAAATTTAGTGAACAAATGAACAAGTCTACTATTTATAGAATATTGGACCGTTTGGAAGACGAAGGTAAAGTACATGCCTTTTTAGGCGTAAACGGTTTAAAGCATTATGCCAAATGTAAAGACTGTTCCCATACGGAACATGTAGACGTACATCCGCATTTTCAGTGTACCTCCTGCGGAAAGGTAGAGTGTGTATCCTACGAAATATCCATTCCTAAACTGCCAAATAAGAACATAGCGCAAGCCCAATTGCTTTTAACGGGTACCTGTGAACGATGTACATCTTAAGGTTACTGTTTTAGTAATTACCCTCAATATTTCTTACTTCTTAAGGATAAAACATCGCATTTTAATTTAGTTCTATTCAATTTGGAGTAAAAAGTAAGCGATATCAACTAAAATCTTAGATGGCACACTTTTTAGGCGGAGTTTGACAAACAGCAGGCAAATTAGTGCAGACTACGACCAGATATAGATTTCAATATAAAAAAGCCAAAACGCAACTACAAAATCACTTTCTATATTGCGAGGGCGTTACTCCCGTATGTTTTTTAAACAATCGGGAAAAGTAGGTTGGATATTCAAACCCCAGATTATATCCAATCTCCGCAATGGATTTGTCAAAGCCCTGTAATTGATGTTTGGCTTCGGCTATGATTTTTTCCTGTATTAGTTCGGATGCCGTTTTACCGGTATGGTGCTTGATTAAATCACCAAAATAGTTTACCGAAAGGTTCAATTTTTCGGCAAAATAGTTGACGGATGGTAATTGGGTATTTCCCTCCGCATAATAACTGTTCAGCTCCTTTTTAAAATCCACCACTACTTTATTGTACAAGGGTTGCCGCGTTTCAAATTGTCTTTTATAGCATTTGCCAATATAGGTGAAAATGAGGTTGCTGTAGGCAATGAGCAAATCCATCTCGTAGGTGTCCTTTTTGTATTCCGTTAGAATTTGTTCATAAAGGGTTTCTAACTGTTGCTGTTCATCTTCGGTAAGGAACAAAGCCTCTCCAATCTCATACTGAAAAAAGCTAAAATCAATGTTGTATTCCTGTAAGAGCACAGGAGAAATTAGCATATGATAGCCCTTCCAAGGCTCTAAGGCATTCCATTCAAAAACTTGGTTGGGTTTTACAAAATATAAGAAGGCGGCATCCCTATCGAACTCCGTACTTCCAAAACAGTGCAGACCGGTCACATTACGTTTAAAGGCCATCATGTACCAATCTGTGCTGATGGGTTCACTTTTTAGACGTAGATTTTGGAACTCATCATACTTTACCACATCTATTAGGTCCTTTTTTGGAGCCATATATCCAACATACCGATTGAATTCCCTTAAACTTTTAAAATGCGTCATCCTTTTTAAACTAAAATAGACTGTAATGCTATATATAGCACTACAGTCTACAATTCTTATTTAAACTTACAACTAAGATAATTTTAGAAATCCTGCGCTGTTGGCCTTAATATAATTTCGTTCACGTCTACATCTGCTGGTTGCTCAATCGCAAAAGCTATAGTTCTAGCCACGGAATCTGAAGGAATGGCCAAATTATTATAGAACTCTCCTACATTTTCCAAACTCTCTTTATGCGAGCTGCCATGTTTTAATTCAGAATCAACGGCCCCTGGCTCAATGGAGGTAGTCCTAATTTTACCTCCCACTTCGTGGCGCAACCCTTCCGAAATGGCACGTACAGCAAACTTGGTTCCACTATATACGGTACCTCCCGGACTAAAGACCTTTACTCCTGCTACAGAAGATAAGTTAATGATGTGACCGGACCCTTGCTTTTGGAAAATTGGCAGAGCAGCTGCTACCCCGTACAATACACCTTTAACGTTGATGTCTATCATACGGTCCCACTCATCTACCTTCACCTCGCTCATGGGTGCTATAGCCATCAAACCAGCGTTGTTGACAATTACATCAATTTTACCAAATTCACTTACCGCCTTGTCCACCAAAGCTTGTACGTCTTCTTTTTTGGTCACATCTGTTGCAATGTATGCCGCCTTACCTTCGTTTTTGGAATTGATTTCTTCCGAAATGTTCTGTAAACGATCTTCTCTTCTGGCACCTAATACAACGTGTGCCCCTTTGGCAGCTAAATGACGTGCGGTAGCTTCACCTAACCCACTACTGGCACCTGTAATTACTACTACTTTTCCTTTAATATTATTTTCTAAACTCATAAAATGTTCTTGATTTATTTACTTAAAACTTGGGTACAAAGGTAAGGGCAGGCGGTAGTGCCGGACTGACACAAAAAAGGGAAATAATGAAACAAATCACGGATTGGGAATCTTTTAAGAACTTTCGGAAACTCGAGGGATAGTCTCCCTAAAAAAAAATTGAATTATAATAGATCTTCCATCAATAAATTGACACATAATTACCCTAAATGAATTTGCAGTAGGTTGACAATTTTAGTATTTTCAAAATCCTGGATTTTCCACAGAAAAAAGAAGAAACCACAACTTTGTCCACTATCTATTCACCAGAATTCAAATCAGGTCTAAAAGCTATTTTCTTGGCTTTAACTCTGTTCCTATTGTTTATTTTTTCTGCTTGCAAACCCCAAAAAAGGGAGCCGATTATTTTAAAGGCAAGTCATTTGGTCAAGGAATAAATACATATTATAAGACTATCTAATTTTCATGGGTACCGAACCACATAAAGCCATAGGAATCTTGATAGATGCAATTGACATCACTTTGAGACATTCCCTCATCTGTTCCTAAATGTTCAAAATGAAAATTTTCTTGACTTTTTGCCGGGATGGAAAAAAGTATGGCAAAAGCCAATAAGAAAGTTGAGAGGGAATATTTTTTTGGAATACGGATTTGAAAAATACCGATTTTTTGCCTCTGGAAAATGTACTTGTATGTGTGGAGGGAATTCATCTTACTAAAATGCCAATTTCCGAAATCGGCCTATGGATTAAATGATTTTATGTGTAGAAGATATGATTTTATATTTGGTTTGTTTCAAGCAAAAAACAAAAAAATAGAGCCGAAAAAAAATTGGACTTACAATACCATATTCAATGAGGAGGTGGATTATAAAATTTTAATCAAGTACAATTAGAAAGTGTAAACAGGTAATTTTACTGTGTTGAAATTGTGATGGTAGAAACTCAATATTAAGTCGAAGAAGTATTTAAACAAGTTCCTATATTGTCAATACACCTAACTTCACTTTTAACCAACCGTGAGATGGAGTTGTTACTTAAAAGCAAAAGTCTTTTAGCATTTTTAAAGTTACGATTTAAGGAAAGGGGCTGCATATAAAAGGGGTAACAGAGAAAATAAGCAGCCCCCTTTAAATTTTATGTAAGTGGATTTCCTTTTAAGCGTTTTTCAATTTTACGCTTTTTAGCAGTAATCCTCTTCATTACTTCCATCAATTTACCATCCTTACTTTTCTTATAAATTTCATTTATGGCCAATACTAACTCCTTAGCCTCCCTTGAGGCATTAATGCGGTCACTTGTTGACATGTGACTCATTGGTCTCTTCTCAAATTCGTCAGCTCTTAATAGTAACTCCATAACAAACTGTTTAATTTTAAAATGAATTTATTGAACAAAAATTAATTTAAAAAGAAGTTCTAGTCAATTAATATTTAATTAACAATAATTTTGATAAGTGTCAAACGACTAATATTTCGCCATTTTTCTACCCCACTCTACGCAAACCATTTTAGCGAAGGTTTCAATTTTTTGCTCAAATCAGTTCACTCAAAGAAAATTTTTTGTTTAATTTTATTACGTTTTTGTTAAACAAATTTGATGGTCCCATGAGAATAATGGTTTTAAGGGTATAGTGTAACACTAAATGACAGTAGCGATATCTGCAGAGATTTATGGTTCTAGTGTATTGAAATTCGTCATTAAAAACTTAAGTATTATAAATTATTAAATCAATAAAGCAAAAACATACAACTCCTAGATATCAGATATATATCAAGAAATCTAAGAGTTTGAAGTGGGAAATCAGACTAGAACATAGAGTTCTGTTTTCAAGTACTCTTTTAATACAGAATAAATCTACTGTAACAACCTAAAGTAAAGGATATGGAATATCTATTTATGGTCATCAAGGCTTTCATCTTTATTAGTATAGTGAATGTTTGGATTTTTCGTTTTAATAAACCTACTCCCTATCGTGGTGGCGCTGCCTCATCCATGAAAGAAGAGTTTGCCAATTACGGTTTGAGCGTACCCATACTCTACATGGTAGGTGGCTTAAAGCTGTTAGCGGCCACTTTAATTTTCATATCTATATGGATTCCCCATTTACTTTTATACGGAGCCGCGCCAATGGCCATATTAATGCTGGGTGCCATTGCAATGCATATTAAAATAAAGGATGATTTTAAAAAATCTATTCCTGCCATTACATTTTTAATTCTATCAATAATCTTAATATTAAATCAATAATAACATTATGAGAAATTTTACACTACCTATCCGGTTTGGCCTGGCCACAAGCGGATCGTTAATCGCCTATTTTCTAGTTCTGGCATTGTTTGAATTGCATACAAACATTGCTTATAGTATTTTCAATGCTGTCATAACGGGATTTGCAATTTATGAGGCCATAAAGTATAGAAAACTGGAAGAGGGTAAGTCCTTCAATTACCGAAAGGGTTTTGAAACAGGAATAATCACCGGTTTTATGGCCACTTTAATTTTCGCCATTTTCTTCACCCTTTACGCTACTGAGATAAATCCGGATTTTCTAGCAGCTCTGTCCCAAAAATGGTTTAAAAATTTGAGTTTTGAAGGTATTGTGCCGTTTACCGTAGCTATTATGGGATTTGCTACCTCTTTGGTATTGACATTAGCCTTCATGCAACTATTTAAAGTCTCCAATACTAGTAAAAAGAAAGACATGTTAAAAGTAGTGACTGAATAATGCGGTCTTGGATTATTTTCGTCCGATTTCATCAAATGCTTTTACATAATTTATTCTTGTATTGCACCTAATTGGTTTATGTTAGAAAGGGCTGTTTTCAGAAATAAACCTATTTTTACGTATAGTTGTATATGAGTATCCTTGGGAGTTGAACCTATGGAGCTAAAATTTATTTTATAAAAGACCTTTATATACATGCTAATATGCTTTTTTGCAACTGAACTAAATGTTGTATTGCTTCAACAGAGGATGAACTAAAAAACGCCTGTGAAAGATTACTTGATTTATATTGCCGAAGATGATGAAGATGACCGAGAATTCTTTCTGGATGCACTTGCCGAAATTCCCTTAAGTTGCACCACCAGGGTGTTTTCCAATGGAATAGACCTTATGGACGATTTATTCTCTTCCTCAAAATTACCGGACATCATATTTTTAGATTTAAGAATGCCCTTAATGGACGGATTTGAGTGCCTAACGGATATCAGAAATTTCAATAAATTTTCTAATATCAAAATTGTAGTGTACTCTACTAGTTACCATGAGAGAGAAGTTAGGCAATTAGAGGAAGATGGCGCTAATAGGTATTTACAAAAGCCCTCATCTTTCAATGTACTTAAAACGCTCTTATATCAGTCTGTAAAATCTTTGGAACCAGAGCATGCCTATAGTGATAAAGAGTTTGTGATTCTATCTTAACTAACTAGTTATCCTATTTTACACTTAGTTTTTTTGAGTTAAAGGCAATATTGATAAAGAACTGCTTTAATTTCAATTAATCGTTAATTCGCATTATACTAAAACATTAATTGTTTGTGGGGAACAATTAAAGTCTGAGAGGGGACATTTATTTGTCCCCTTTTCATTAGATATATTATGGTCAGTGAAAAGTTATATAATCTAATTGTAAGCCTGCGGGCATTTTTCAAATCTGGGAACCGAGAAAAGATGCCCTACCTAATAACGGCAACTGTTTCCCTTATTTTGTTTATTATTGGGATTAATCTTTTCGTAGAATTATCTTCCTTGGTGAAAGGTGATCTTTTGGGTACTTTCGATGAATCTGTATTCAATGAAATTCACTCCTACAGAACTCCCCTACTCAATTCATATTTTGTCTTTGTGACAGATATTGGTGATATTCAAGGATATGCCGTAATTCTTGTTCTTTGTGCACTCGTAGTTTATTTAACTACCAAGAGATGGGCGCTTCTTTATGAGGTGACCGCGGTTTTACTTTTGGCAACCATTTCTAATGTTTTACTTAAGCGAGCCTATGATAGGGCCAGACCAGACTTGGAGCATTTGGTAACCGTCAAAACCCTTAGCTACCCTAGCGGACACGCCATGAGCTCCATGGCCTTTTACGGTTTTCTAATTTACCTTGTTTATAAATCTACCTTGAAGATATGGATGAAAACGGCTATTATAGCAATATCATTCCTATTAATATTAAGTATTGGTACTAGCAGGGTTTATTTAGGAGTACATTTTCCTTCTGATGTACTAGGTGGTTGGATAGCCGGTATGATTTGGGTTGTTTTTTGTATCCTGATCTATAACCTGATCGAAATCTTCCGCAAGGACCCTTTGACCTAAGTAAATCCTAGCCTAAAATATAAAAGGCCCCTGAGGGCCTTTTTTGCGTATTCTTAATAATTTTCGCTACAAGGTGTAAATAAGGGCTCCATAGGCAGGTATGTTCAGTTCACCAGTCCATTCGCTATTATCGGTTTCTTTTTTTAGTTTCTTCATTTGCGATGTCACCTCAAGCCCTTGAAAACTTTCATCATACCCGTTCCAAGTTGCATTTATACGCAACTTCCAGTTTTGATGCTCGCTAACGCCAATGTGGTACTTCTCAAATTCCTTATTGCTAAAATTAAGAACGACTAAAACTGGCTGCTCACCGCCTCCAACTTCATCTCTTATATAAGCTAAAATTTTATTTTCAGGATTAAAATGTGTTATCTGAATACCTTGGGCCCGTAAGCCAAAGGCGCCCTTAAGTTCACCCGTTCTCAATTTAACGATATCCGAAATCATTTTATATATGCCTTTGTGCTTTTCAAATTTTTCCCAGTCAAGTTGCTCGGTATCTTGAAAATACTCATCTTCAATAAACTCCTGTCCTTGAAAAAGCATTGGTATTCCAGGAGCGGTAAGGGTCAAGACAATACCGAGTATTGCCCTCTTTTTAGCAAAATCACTTTCTGCATCCCCAGGTTGAATTTCTTCGGGTACACGGGCTTTTCCGTTAGCTACCTCATCATGAGATTCAGTGTAGACCACTCTTTTGAAATAATCGCCACTGTATTGAAAACAAAGGGCATCTATCACTTTTTGAACATCGCGACCTTCATCATGGGTGTCTTGCAAAACCTCACGTACTGGATGTACAAATGCCATGTCCCATTGTGTTCCATATCCTAGTCCGGCATCCATAAAATCATTGGTTACCCTATGATCTCCCTTTAAATCTTCTGCAATTGTTAATACGTGCGGGTACTTCTCCTGCAACTCGGCATTAATGTCCCTCATGAGAATATTACCTTCTTCAATTTCGGTATCATATCCGAGGCCGCCGCCCTCATATCTTATGTATGACGTTGCATCCATTCTTAAACCATCACAATGGTATTTCTCAATCCACATGAGCGCATTATCGCGCAGATATTGACGTACCTCGGGTCTCCCATAATCGGGACGTGTATCGCCCCAAGGCGTATCACTTCGGTGATCGTTATAAAAGTAGATTCCGCCTTTGTCATTCTCATGCCAACCATCAAACTGCCATAAATCTACATCGGAAGGCCCAAAATGATTGTACACCACATCCATTATAACGGCAATATCCATCTTATGGGCCTCGTTTACAAAATTGGCAAGTCCGTTCGGTCCGCCATAATCTTGCTCTATGGCAAAAGGATGCGCAGGATTGTACCCCCAAGATATCCCTCCGGCAAATTCCGCCACAGGAAGCAACTCTATACAGTTAACCCCCAACTTCTTTAAATATGGCAACTTTTCAATGACATCCTTAAAAGTACCCACCTGATCGGGATTTTTTCTATTGAAGGTTCCAACATGTAACTCATAAATAACCAGTTCATTCCAAGACGGCATCTTAAAATCACCATCTTCCCAATCAAAATCAAGTGTTCTGATTACCGAGTTGCCATTGCTATTGGTTACTTCAAAAGCATATGGGTCATTTCTTTCCAATACTTTATTTCCATTTTGGATGATGTATTTATACTCGTCCCCTTCTTTGGGTTCATCTGACACACCGGCCCAGTATCCGTTTTCTTCTTGTTGAAGATCTAAACTTTTTCTGCTCCAATCATTAAACGAACCACTAACACAAACTTTGGTGGCATGTGGAGCCCAAACCCTGAATGTAGTCCGTCCGTCTTTAAGGATAGCCCCCATTCCTGCTGATTTCTCAATGGCCATTTCGGCCGTCAAATTATTCATATCTTCCATAGCAATTCTTATTTATAGGCCTTAGCCCCTTAAACCATTATTTTCTCATTTCTTTTTTCAAGCGTTAAATTGGAAGTTGAATACATCACTTCCCCTTCGGTATGTAGTGCAACCAAAAAATCTAAATACTCGATCATGAGAAGATGCACTTTAATATCCATCTTCAAATGCTGCATTAAATTCATACAATAATCAATTTGCTTTTGATCTGATTCAAGAACTAGTTCTTTTCCCTCATGAACGGATACACAACTAAATAAAAGATCTGTATCAAGCCATTTGACAGCGGGTTTGCGGTAGACACTTTTTCTTGGTAGCACTGTGGATTGGTTCAATTCAAATTCAAGCGACTTACAGAATTCCGTTTGAAATTTTATTCTTTGAGTAATGCCTTTTTTCTTTTCAAAGGGATCATCAAACCGAACCAAAAATACTTCTAGAGCGTCAATCAAAAGATAAGATTGATCTACTAATTGAAGTAACTTATTATATACTCGTAAATCTAAAAATTGGCTTCTCATAGCGGTGCAATTTCAGCACTCTGCAAGTCTGAAATTGACTTTAAAAACCTTTTTAGTAGCACAAAAATTTTAAAGCGAATAAAAGTTATTAGACGAAAACATTCTCATGATAAAGTTTTGACTATCAACTACATATACCTTATATAAAAAGCAGAACTCATTGAAATGATTCCAGTTATCTTCAAAATGACAGAAATTTAGTTAAAGTTCTAAATACTAGACTTGCTTTAGTCATGTGACCAAAAAAATGATTAAAGAAGTTAATGTTCTCAATGGCGAAATTTTAATTTACGTAATAGAATTAAAAACAGCTAAAGCATAAAGTATGGAGAAAATGGATAAAACGGAATGGAAGGCGACTGATAGCTCTCCCGTTGATACGAAACAAAAAAATGATGGAAGTGTTCAAAATATGACAACCAATAAAACAGAAAATAAATTCCCGCTTACAACTATAGTAGTGGTTGCGATACTCTTTGTAATCGTCGCTTTTTATTTGATGTTTGTTGAAGTCTAGTTAAAACGGCCGCCAATGTATAATTTCTACTAGTTTTCGTAATCATAGTATTAAAAAGTTCCATGTTCAATGAACATGGAACTTTTTAATTATAACGTCCTTACATCAACCTCCAATAATCTCTCCTCCATTGATATGTAGCACCTGTCCGGTCATATAACTACTATCCTCACATGCCAAATAAACGTAGGCAGGTCCCAAGTCCGCAGGTTGCCCCGGTCTGCCCAAGGGCACATCCTTACCGAATTTCTCCAATTGTTCCCCTTCAAAAGTTGCAGGAATCAGCGGTGTCCAAATAGGTCCGGGCGCCACGGCATTGACCCGTATCCCTTTATTGGCCAAGGATTTCGACAAACTTCTTGTAAAGGAAACAATGGCACCTTTTGTACTTGCATAATCTATGAGATGTTCCGATCCACGATAGGCCGTTACCGATGTAGTATTGATAATAACATCTCCCGAACCTAAATGCCCGATGGCCGCTTTGGTCAAAAAGAAATAGGAATAGATGTTGGTCTCGAAAGTAGTCTTAAGATTTTCGATTTGAATATCTTCCAAATTCTCCTCGGGAAATTGCATTGCCGCGTTGTTCACAACAATGTTCAAACCTCCAAATTCCTGAATTGTAAGTTGGACCGCACGGTTACAAAATTCCTCATCCTTGACATCACCTTTCAATAATAGACAGTTTTGGCTCTCCATTTCAATCTCTGATCGGGTATTCCGGGCATCTTGGTCCTCGTTCAAGTAAACAATGGCAACATTTGCACCTTCCCTAGCAAAATGGAGTGCCGCACTTTTACCGATTCCGCTATCACCTCCTGTTATCAGGGCCGTTTTTCCCTTTAGCTTTTCGCTGCCACGGTAGTTTGCCCGTATATTCAATGGCTCAGGGTGCATAACCTGCTCTATCCCGGGTTGGGCAGTTTGGCTTTCTGATTTGTCCATACCTATATTTTCCATAGAATTTTATTTTAACGTTCATTCTAAGTTAAACTTGGCCAACCTTAAATTTGACTCCGAAAATTACTTTTATTGACGCTACCCGAAATATTTACGACCCCGTACAATTTGAGCTATTTATTTTGCTCTTCGCATTCATTTTCCATATAAGAAATCGTGAATTTTAGTTTAAAATCCAAGGGCAATGACAACACAGGAAATTAGGTGGTTCAGTACTTCAAGATTAAAATCAATAGAAGAAACTTTTAAAAACGAATTTAAGGATTACGTTATCGATGAAACTAGGATCGACACCTATTTACATACCCCATGTGGGGATATCAACCTTAAATTAAGGGACAATCTGCTCGAAATAAAAAAAAGGACATCTACCCCCAGGTCCCGAATTAAAATTGGCAAGAGCAGCGGGTATCTGGAGAACTGGATCAAATGGCAAGTGGATTCAGAAATAGACCTTCACTCCCCCGAACATTGGCATGATGTAAAAAAACGTCGTAGGCTTGTCCATTTTGATGCAGAGGGCCAATTAACCCTCGCCGAGAAGGGCGAGAAGCCAGCTGGTATGCAAATAGAGTATACGGAACTGTCCATTGACGGTTCGATCAGTTTTTCCCTTGCCGTAGAATGGACCATAGAAAAAACCGAAACCCATTGTGAAATATTGAAGAACCTTTTGAGGAAACATGAGCTGATCTTAAGGCAATCCATGGGCTACCCGGAATATCTTGCCACCCTTTTGAAAACCCCGCTGGAATTATTGGAATTTTAATCACCTTCCAATCTTTCGATCATTTTTTTCATCTGTGCTATTTCCTTTCTCTGGGCCTCGATGATATCCTTGGACAATTTTTGCACTTCAGGGTCTTTGATATTTGCCCTTTCACTGGTCAGTATGGCTATAGAGTGATGGGGTATCATGGCTTTCATCCATCCTAAATCCCCAATAGGTTTTTGGGTCCTTACCAAAAATGTACAGACACCCATTATCAACAAACTTAAGCCAACTATCATCCTATTTTTCCTCTTTGAAGTATACATGCCTCTCATAAAAAGGAACATTACAATGGCCATACCGCCTACACCTATTAAGGTCATATATAACCGGGTCACACTAAAAAACACGTGACCGAGCTCATAGGTATTAAAGTACATCGTTATGTACATAGATAGGGCCGAACACAACAGCATTAGAAAAAACTTGGTATATCTGGATAATTCCATCTCAATCGGTTTTATTTTTTATCTCATTAAATGTGTCTTAAAAGTAAATGACCCAATCGAAGAATGTTAATGCGAACGTGCTACAAATTGATGGTTTCGAGTTGGAATACAAAAATTGCTAGTCGGAAATTTATGTTTCAAAAATTGAAACTATGAGAAAATCACCTACATACTATGTCGATGCCAAATCGATTCATTCCTCACCAGATTTTTATTCCAAGGAGGAACGTATAATATTTCAGGATATCGAAAAATTTATTTTACAGGAAGGTTATCCCTGCGTTGGTGCACAAGCTGCCATTAATGGAAAGACCTTCTCCATTGGTGTTTTTAAAACCATGGAAGGGCAGGAAGACATCAAAAAGTTAGCTCTCGGTCTGGAAAACTATATTGATTTTATGGATGGCAAGGCCAGTAATTTACAAACCTATTTGGCGGTGTTTCCGCACATACAGATAACGGATGAAGTTGAATTTGAAGAGCAGCTATGGAACCTGGCACAAAATCTCCATGAAATCGATACCTCTGAATGGGCGACATCCGTAGACTACGAGGCGAACAGTCCGGATTTTTCGTTTTCGTTTGGCGGAAAGGCATTTTTTATGGTGGGAATGCATCCCAAGAGTAGTCGCAGAGCAAGAAAATCCAAGTATCCTATTATTGCATTTAACCTGCAAGCGCAGTTTGATGAGCTTAGGAAAAAAGGTCGATACGAGATCATGAAAAAGGCTACCAGGGACCGTGAAATAAAATTTGATGGGTCAATTAACCCGATGCTGGCAGATTTCGGCCAAGGTTCTCAGGCCGCACAATATTCGGGAAGAAAGGTTGAACCTGACTGGAAATGTCCATTTTTAGCAAAACAGGCGAAAAAATATGCATATGAACATTAAAACCATTGCCCCTAAAAGTGGGGCCTCCTTCAAAATTAAAAAAGGCGAGTATCTAAAAGTAATTTGTCCTGATGGTGAGCAAGTGTCTGACATGGTTGCATTTAATGCCGATAATACCTCGGAATATATGTTCAATGGAAAAACATTCGACTACGAGGAAAGTATATTTTTGACCAAAGGCAACTCTTTGTACAGTAATGAAAGTAATAAAATGTTCGAGATTATCGAAGACACCTGTGGCACGCACGATTATTTACTAGCCCCCTGTTGCAATCGTACCATGGAACATTTTTATCAAGATTTTAGCGATGGCCCCTCCTGTAGAAAAAACTTATATAAGAATCTTAAGCGATACGATATTTCAAACAATCACATCCCCGTTGCGTTCAACATTTTTATGAACGTACCCGTCTCAAAAAATGGAGCTATCAGCGTAGAGCCCCCGTTGGCAAAACCGGGAGATTATATAATCTTGCAGGCGCATATGGATTGCATAGTTGCGCTTACCGCTTGCTCGGCAGCCTCATCAAACAACGGGTCTTACAAACCGATTCAGTTTCAAATTAGATCCAAGTTGAAATAATTCAATTTTGAATTAAAAAATAAAGACCTGATTCCAATTTTGGAATCAGGTCTTTAAATTATTGAGCCTTAAGGGCTTCCATTCTAAATTGATAACTTTTTTGAAAACAATTCAATTACATGAGACTAATGGTCTAAGTGAAATTCAAGATATGGGTAATTTACCTCTAGGTTTTTATAAGAATTATTTAACCTCACCATAATCTTTTTTCCCCACAGCCTTAGGTTAACGGAATTGCCTTTTTCCGCATCAAAAGAATCCACTTTTTGTCCCCCTACCTTTTTTTCCAAATCATACAGTTTCTCAAGCATCGTTTTTGCAGTTTCCCCCTGATTTGAAGATTCTAATATTTCCTCATATTTGAAAAAGGCAAAATATTTACTACAGTTATAGTCCTTACAGGAGTTATGTGCAAATTCATAGAGTGCATAATATAATTCGTAAGGAGTTCTCCAAATCTCCATTTTATCAAAAACACCTATGGAATAGGAACAGGTTTGTCTTTGACTATCGCAAAAGGCAATAAAATTTTCTTTTAAATTTTCTGGAATGTTCAATGAATCTGTATGGTTCTTAAGTTTCCCAAAAGGTATATGAGACCTCTCTAACCCATACAGCTCCAATGGATTATTATCATGTGTCATGTTTCTTCTTTTTTATAAAATTCAGGATTTTAGGTCATTGGTAGTGACTGAAAAAACCAAACTTTTAGTGCAAATTGCAGTAAAAAAAAGGGCACCCAAGGGTGCCCCAAAACTCAGTGGAAATGGTTTTACGATAGTGCGGCCTTATTTAACCGTGTTTCTGCCAACTTATCTAATTTATTGTCGGCCGCATATTCTTCATCAAGCGTTTCTTGAAGTTTTTTGGCCACCTCTTTATGACCTAACTCTTTGGCATATCTAACCGCCGTTCCATAACCTGAAATTTCATAATATTCAACTCTTTGCGCCTCTGCAATGAGTCCCGCATCCATTACGTTTTCATCCTGTACTTCCTCCATAAAGTGCTCGGCTTCCTTAATCAATCCTTCCATAGCCTTACACTTTTCTCCACTGGGAGAAACATTGAACTCCTTGCAAATTTCCTCTATCCTCTTCTTCTGCACTTTTGTTTCCTCCAAGTGATCCTCAAAGGCCTTTCTCAACTTACTATCTGTCGCTTTCTTTGCCATTTTAGGCAGAGCATCTACTAGTTGACTTTCTGCGCTGAACAGGTCTTTTAATTGATGTATAAATAATTGTTCCAAATTTTTCATAACAGTATATTTAAGGGTTAAATTCTTTGTTGAAATTATCCCTATTTACTACCATTGATTGATTCAAAAAAAAGATTAATTATTCTCAATGAGAGAATTTAAAAACTATAAAACAAGTAAGGGCAAAAAGGATATGTGCGATAACCAATTGAACAAAAAAAGGTTTCAATGAAGTCTTTTCTGGCTTATCATACACATTAAAAAGTAAGCACCACCCGATGATTCCCAATGCGCCGGCCAGAATTCCCCATGCAATAGCTTTTAATAAATTATTCATTAAAAATGGAGTTAGATACGCAAAATACAGACCGATGGCCATTCCTAAACCAATGGCAATATGAACCAACCAACCATTAATATGATTTATATTTTTCCTTCTTTTTTTTGATTCCTTGGCATTATCGAACAATAGGTTTAAAAGATGGGCTTCATTAAAAACGTACGCAGTGTACCATGATAGTACATGGCTAAAAATAGTCATGACAATAGTGGCCAAACCTGTGGCCAGAAGAACAATCAATAAATTCATTTGTAAAAGGTTAAGTCATGGAAAAATTAATAATCTATTATCAACCCTATTAACCTGATTACGATTTTTGTTGTCTCTATTTATAATTCGAGTTTTTATCCTTTAAAGGATTTCTAAATTTATTGTATTATTTTCTTAAGTGATAAGGAGTCCTTTAAAAATCTAATATGCCTATTTTGACGCTATTACTAAAAATTTGAAAAATGACTGAATTATTACAATTGAACATACCCACTACCTATCGTATTATCCTAAGTGCTGTGGGTATTTATATCATGGTGATACTTTTTACTCGAATAGCGGGTAAAAGAAGTTTCTCGAAAATGTCTAGTTTTGATTTTGCCATGACGGTGGCCGTAGGATCGGTAATTGCCTCAACCATACTTTCCCCTTCGGTGAACTTAATTGACGGAATTGTTGGGTTGGCCAGTATCTATTGCTTGCAGATTGCAGTCGCCATCGGTCGAAGGTTAAACTTCATAAAAAGAATTGTGGATAACTCTCCCCTTCTTTTGATGGATGGGAAGGAAATTATTCATGATAACCTGAAAAAAGCCCGTGTGACCGAAAGCGACCTACGTTCCAAATTGAGAGAGGCCAATGTGGCTTCTACCGAAGAAGTACTTGCAGTTGTGTTTGAAAGTACAGGAGACATAAGTGTACTTCATAAAAATGATGAAGATACGCAGTTAGATGATTGGTTATTGAAAGGAGTCAATAGGTCTTGAGCATATTTCTGACTTTACTCCAACCAAATTTTGAGATGCCTATTGTCCTTAGTACGTCTTGTTCAGAACAAAAGTTTATAGTTCTACACAATCAATGTTTTCTTCCTAAATAGCACTACCATCAATTTGCTTATTTGCCCAAAATCTCATTAAGTGACCAGACTTTTCCTATTCTTGCCGTACTAACAGGAAGGATATTTTCTTCAGGCTTATCACTTTCCTGTGAAGTGATACTTGGGCTGACGTTTTTAAATACATTTTTCATAACGCTGATTTATTTGATTATTAGAGTTGTTCCGTTGATTCCCCAACATCATTTCTTAGTGTAGTGAGTTGGTTTCTGAGGATGGTAGATACCGCAAAGGGTAAATCTGCATGGGTTAAGGCCATGGCGCACTGGTCTGCCGTAAGCCGATCATACTCCATCGCCTTCTTTTTTAAATTCCCATCAACCTCAATAACTTCGGTCTTTTGATTTTCGATGTCATCGCCTATAGTGGCGTTAATTCCGGCGAATTCCAAACTTGTCTTCAGTTCCTTTGAAAATATATCCCGTTCCCTAAATTTTCTATAGGTCAATTCAGTATCCGTTTCATCAGAAAGTTGATCATGTATCAACTTATATATTTCGATAGACTTATCATTGTATTTTAATATTAGCCCCAAGTGAAGGGCCAAGTTATCTTGTGATTCCATACCCCAATAATTAATAAAAGCCTAAATTAAACCTGGGCTGTTAACAGGTGTATCCCAAAAGAAATGAGTTGTAATCCTTTCAGACAAAAAATGCACAAATTATGCCTCTCAAAATTTAAAAAAAGATTTAATTTTACAAGAATATAAATAGCTCCAAGGATGTACACCCTCACATACGAATCACAGGCAAATCCTGATTTGAAAAATTCGGATATCGAAGAAATTCTTAAAACCGCTAGGGCATTTAATTCCGATAATGGCATTACCGGATGTCTTATTTACTATTTGGGCAAATTCATACAAATTTTGGAAGGGCCCGAAGAAAAGGTCAAAGAGCTTTACTCAAACATTGAAAAAGATAAAAGGCACAAGAAAGTAAACCTTTTTAGTGAGGATACGATTACCGAGAGGAATTTCCCGGATTGGGGCATGGCCTATTACCCTATTGATGAAGACCACATGGGCATTCCGGAATTTGAACAGTTCAAAAGGAACCTTATGCTTTTGGCAGATTTGAGCAAACCAACCAATGTGACCGCCGTTCTATTCTGGAAACGCATGAAATTTTTATTGGCCATACCGCCTACAAAATGATATAAATTAAAAAAAGCCCCGATGAGCTAATGCATCGGAGCTTTTGTTTAAAGAAGTTTTGGTTTTATACGGGAATTTTTTGGGCAACTTTCCTTCGTTCCCAATTCCTATGATTTGAAATTGCTTTTATAAAACTCTTCGGTTCCGCATTGATAAAAAGAGCTTTATCTTCCTTATAATCCTTAATCGCCGAAGCATCTAGTAATTCTTCGCCCTCGCCATCAACGGCAATAGCCTTGCAATGCGAAAAGGCCTCATTTAAAAATTTGATGAATTTTGATTGCTCTTTTAATTTACCAATCGATTTTTCCCCTCCGGGAACATAAATAGCATCGAACAATACACTTTCCGTTGTGCTTATAGCTGCATCTACCTTATGCTCCATTCCTTCATCACAAGTAACCTTGCCTCCATGGGGTGCAACCAACTTAATTACCGCCTGCTCTTTTTCCAAAGCCTTTTGCATGGCTTCAAAGGATTTCATATGGAATCCATCAGCAACCAATACAGCTATTTGCCGCGTGGAAATGGTATCGAACTTGGTGTTGGATTGACTTAGAACAGGAGACTTTTCCAGATACATCTTCTTTTCTCCCGGCTGATGATCTTCCACTACGGCATCTGCCCCTATGGATTGGTTCATCGGTCTCTCTATATCGTTGGGCACTTTCATTCCGATATTATCTGCCACTTTCTCCGCCAAATCCGTATCAATTTGAGCGATAATGTAAAGCATACGACTTTTAATTTCCTCATGATTGCACTTGCCCAACTCAAACGAATATGCCGCTATCACATGCTCTTTTTCCCAATCTACAAGACTTCTGTAAAATAATGCCGGTTGCGAGAAATGGTCACTAAAACTTTCGCTTCTTCCTCTTATTTTCTTGGCATCAATTCGTTCTTGATACGACTCAAAACCACCCTCGGCAACTTTGCTCAAATAAGGGCATCCTCCACTAAGGGCATTTGGGAAGTAGGCTGTTTGACCCTTGGGGACATCCATTTGCATGTGTCCGTCACGTTGATTGACATGCACATCCGTTACCGGTCTATTAATAGGAATCTGGTGAAAATTAGGGCTCCCCAATCGAGATAACTGGGTATCCCTATATGAAAAGAGCCTTCCCTGAAGTAGCGGGTCGTTGGTAAAATCGATTCCTGGAACGATATTTCCAGGTAAAAAGGCTACTTGTTCGGTTTCCGCAAAGAAATTCTCAGGGTTTTTATTAAGAACCATGCGCCCTATAATCTCCACAGGCACCATTTCTTCTGGAATAAGTTTTGTAGGATCTAATAGATCAAAGTCGAATTTATGTTCGTCCGCTTCGGCAACTACCTGTATGCCCAATTCCCACTCAGGATAGTTACCAGATTCGATAGCATCCCAAAGGTCCCTTCTATGGAAATCACTATCCGCACCGCTAATTTTTACCGCCTCGTCCCAAGTAACGGAATGCACGCCCAATTTGGGCTTCCAGTGAAATTTTACATAGTGCGCTTCGCCTTTGGCATTGATCAACCGGAAGGTATGAATACCAAAGCCCTCCATCATTCTATAACTTCTGGGTATACCTCGGTCACTCATGACCCAAATGTGATTGTGAAGTGTTTCCGTGGCACGAGAAACAAAATCGTAAAAGGTATCGTGAGCCGAAGCCGCTTGCGGAATTTCATTATTGGGTTCAGGTTTTACCGAATGGATTAAATCTGGAAACTTCATGGCGTCCTGTATAAAGAAAATAGGCATATTATTTCCTACAAGGTCCCAAGTTCCCTCCTGGGTGTAAAATTTTACCGCAAAACCGCGTACATCACGAGCCAAATCAGTTGAACCCTTGGACCCTGCTACGGTTGAAAACCGAACAAAAACCGGTGTTTTTCTGGAAGTATCAGTGAAAATTCCCGCTTTTGAATATTTTTCAATACTCTTTGTCAATTCAAAATAGCCATGTGCCGCACTACCGCGGGCATGCACTATCCTCTCAGGAATACGTTCATGATCAAAGCTGTGAATCTTTTCGCGTAGGAGAAAATCTTCTAACAACGTAGCACCTCTAACCCCGGCTTTAAGAGAATTATTGGTGTCATTTACTTTTAGACCTTGCCGTGTGGTCAACGGCTTATCGGTATAATCTACAGAGTAGTTTTCCAACTGCTCAATCTTATCCGAGGTTGCATTTTTGGGTTTATTTTTTTCAGACATAACTAACTATTCTAGGTTCATTGAATTAGGTTCTGAATAAAGGGATATTTATTCGCCCATGAAATTAGAATGGTTAAGACGGTTAAATTAGCTTGAAAAGATTGCTATTTGACTTGAATGATTTCTATTTCCAATTATCGTCCAATACTTGAAGGTGCAGTAAAATAAAGGTTTATGTTACACTAAAAGGTCCTTCCAATTTGAAGCAGATTTGTTAATTGTTTCCGCAGATTAAAATTGTACCCTGTATAGTTACAGTAATTTTATAATTCCTAAAGTGGAAAAAACGATCGTAACTGTGAACCCTATGAAGAAGGCCCAAAATGAAAAAAATACTAAATCAAATATTCAACAAAGCGACACCAAAATTCAACATTGAACTAAAAACCCAATATTGGTTTATTTCCCTTTTGTTGTTTCTTCTAGGATTTCTTATTCTAGGATATTACCTCAATAAATCCTTATAATCTAAGAGGCATTCATCAAATGGATTCTGTTTCTCACGTGTTGCCAGAATTGCAAATCTCTTATACTTGAAGGCGAGGTATTGCTTAAGATGGTCTGCATATCTAAACCCAAGTCACCTACGGATTGATCGTCCGTAAATTTCTTTCTATCACTAATTAGTATTAATCCAATGTTATCGAAAATTCTTCTTTTCCTAGGACCTTTCCAGAGTAGTTCTACTTCTTCATGCCTTCCATCAGCGGTAATTTTTTCAAATAATTCCAACACCCGTGCCTTTGGACCTTCTAGCAATTGAAAAAAATCATCCTCATAATGAACGAGACAACCAGTAATTGAATTGACTTTATTGACCCGATCTGCCTTCTTGACCAAATCTGAAACTTCAACGTCGGATAAATAGAGTTTGGCTTTTGATTTGTAAGACAACTCAAAGACCCATTCCGCACTTTCTAAGGATTCTCGGTACTCCTGAGGTCCTAAACCATATTTTTCATAGAATATTTTAGAAAAATAACTGTGACTGTTGATTCCAATTTCATCACAGATATTCGCAATTTTAATATTTGTAGTCTCTAAAAGCTCCTTCCCTTTTTCGAGCCTCATGTTTTTAATACATTCTGCAACACTTTGATTGAATAAAAAATTGAAGGCCTCTTGTAGCTTCTTTTCATAAATACCGCTCTTAAATGCCAATTCTTTAACGGTGTGTGGTTTGTGTATGTTACTGGAGATATAGGAGCATAACTTGATTACCCTTTCTAATTCAACATCTCTAATACCTATTTTTTCTTCCGTAGAAAAAGAATTGTCATGATCATCTAATTGTGCGGCCAACGTACCATACGTAGCAGATTCGGTTATTAATTTCCCCGCTAGATCGGTACGCTTGTTTTCTATCAGTATTTTAGCATGCCTACCAATAGGATTTTTTAAGCCTCCAATGAACCTGTAAGAGTCGCCATGCTCCATTTTAAGCACAATATCCTTCATTACAGTTCTAATGTTACCCTTTAATTTTAGTTTGTTGGAATTAATATCTTCCCGTAAAATAACAATCACAGATAGCTTCAATCGCACTTTAGCGGGTAGCTTTAAAAGATGTTCTTCATGCTCTGAGGTCAAGCTTATAAGATTTCTACCCTCAGATATTGTTTTCAAACTATCATCGCCGTTATAGCTATGGGAATAGCTACCTTCCAGACAAAATATTAGATAAAGAGGGGAATATTCGTTTTTGGTAAGGGAAAGGACCAGCTCATTTGCCAGTTCTAGGTTATAGGTTCTAACCAAAAGTCCTGGGAAAAGTTCATATAAATTGATGTAGCCCTTGCCGTTCTTATTATTTAGGATTAAAGATGATGCCCCAACCCCTTCTTTAAATGTAGCACCCAATTCTACGGACAATTTCCGTAGATGATCCATAGGGCTCTCTTCATTTATTCTTAACATTCAAATCAAATTAATTCCGTAAAATAAAGACAAATGTTAAAATTGAAATAACAAAATTCATCTAAATCCTAACAATTATGGCATAATTGCCAGCAAGCACTAAGAATTAAATGGTGTTTTTATCTTTGTTTTGCTCCAAATTTCACTATTGCAATACAAGTTTTAATCTATATATCCCACTAATGACCGTTTATAACACTGCAAATTTATTTAAAAACTGAATTAGTTATATTAGTAACAATAATTAAAGTTTTGCCAGCCAACCCTATCCTATGAAAAGTATTAGCGTGCAATCATTGCCTTTAAGACAGGTCATACAAAACCTCTCAAAACAACTGGGAACATCCTATATAGATCGATGTGAAGAATATATTCTAAAATTGCCCCCTGAAATTGGCAAGGGAGAAATTAGAGGAATTAATTTTAATGGTGGTCTGGGAATACTTCTCTATGACTGTTTATTTAATGAAGATTTGGAAATCAAATTTGTCGTAAATGAAATTCACCCTTTGAAGTTTCTTTATTGTCTTGAAGGTAAATTGTTCCACAGATTTGAAAACGAAAATACGCAACACGAAATTGAACAATATCAAGAAGCCATAGTTGCGAGTGAACGAAACAATGGACATGTTCTACAGTTCAAAAAGAATATTAAAACCAAAATCTACAGTTTAGAAATTGCAAGGGAGTCTTTTATAAGAAAAATAGATTGTGATTTAAAAAACGTGGGAAGCAATCTTTACGATTTATTTAACGATGTAAAAGCCATAAATGCCTTCTATCATAATGGATTTTACAGTCTTCAACTTGCAAGTATCTTCAAGGAAATGGAAAATTTTAAAGAAGAAAACTTTATCCGTAAGTTATTCCTTGAGGGAAAAGCCTATGAGGTGTTGACCAAACAAATACAACTATATCTAGATGATCAAAAAGGGAATAACAATACGCTTTTACTGAGACGGTCAGAAGTTAAACAGATTGAGATAACCGCCAAACATATAGAACAAAATTTATCCAATTTAAGCTCCATTCAAGAAATAGCGTCAGAAGTAGGATTAAATGTCAACAAACTGCAAGAAGGCTTTAGGTATCTTTTTGGTACTACGGTCAAAGAGTTCATTAAGGAAAAACGATATTCAAAAATACAAGAACTTTTAGTGAACACGGATTTACAGATCTCCGAAATTTCCGACTTAGTTGGGATTTCAAGTAAAAGCTACATCTCAAAAATCTTTAAAGAACGTACAGGAATGACTCCCCAAGAGTTTAGAGTTGACTATAAGGAGGCCCTTTCCAGTAAAATAAGGACTATTAGAGAATAGTTACAAGAAATGAGGAAGCAATCTGTGAGTAAATACCAAGGGAGAAATAGGAGCTGTTAATAGCTTATATACAACGCAAAACACAGCACACCAGTAAGAAGTGCTACAATCAATAAGTTATACGATTTTCTTTTTTTAACAATTTTCTTCAATTTAGACATAACTTTCGTGCATTTATGGTTTCACTTGCCACTAATCTATCATAGTGTAACAAAAGTTGATTGTTGAAAAGTAAAATCTTTTGACTCTATTTAAAATCCTTTTTAAATTTTCATTAATTGATTTCAGAAAGAAGCATTTGAAGTCATTATAGAACACAGAATATAAAATCTCTAATTGAGTAAAAAACCATCTGTTTTTCAACAAATTAAGCTAGTTACTTAAGAATGTTTGCAATTAACTAGAGATTTTATATAGCTCACTATTTTTGCCTGTATTCACTTTTTTAAGTACTAATTTCTACAAGGTACCTAATGGTAAATATAACGTAAAGACTGACCCATGACCCTCTACAGATGTAGCTTTAATAATACCATTGTGGGCATGAACAATCTTCTTTACAATAGCCAATCCTATTCCCGTACCACCATATTTTGTTCGATCATGTGTCCTCTGAAAGACCTCGAAAATTTTTGCCTCCATCCCTTTGGGAAATCCAATACCATTATCCTTAATTTTAATTTTGACATAGGGAATCCCGTTTTTAAGTCCTTCCAGTTCCTTTTCTCCTCCCGCCAATACTTCTGACGTAATGTCTATTACAGGAGCTTGACCTTCCTTTGAAAACTTAAGCGCATTCCCTATTAAATTGTCAAAGACCTGTCTTAGTTGAAAAGGTATCCCTACTATAGTGGGTAATTTATCTCTTTGAATCAATGCTCCCAAAGATTCAATATACTCGGAACGGTCTTCCAATATAAATTGAAGCATAGTATCCAAATCTACATTTTCAAGCTTGTAGTCCTCATTATCAGCTTTGGAAAAAGTTAAGAGATCATTTATCAAATTACGCATCCTCTTTGCAGATTCTGTAATTTTATGAAAATATGTCTTTCCTTTTGACGATAGATTATTTCCATCATGGTCAATAATCCTAGAGGTGAACATCTGTATTTTCCGTAAAGGTTCCTGCAAATCATGACTGGATACGTAAGCGAATGATTCCAGCTCATCATTGGCTTTTTCCAGTTGTTCAATAGAATTTTTTAAATCTATATTGGCCTTATTAAGCATACTTGTGCGTTGCTCCACTTGCTTTTCCAACTCCTTGGAAAAGTTGATAAGTTTTTCCTTAGCTAGAAATTCATTGGTAACATCCGTTACTGTTATCATGACACCAAAGACCGTTCCATCCATTTCTCGTAATGGTAGGTATACATAATTAACGTAGAAGACATTTTCAACACCATTTTTTACGACCACGGCCTTGGAATCATAATCTTTAACGGTCTCACCCGTACTTATTACCTCTTTTAAAATATTGATATATTTTTGACCCTCCAACTCAGGAAATACCTCAACCAACTTTTTACCGGCAACTTCTTTCCAAGATTTGTCCCAAAAATGCTTCAGCATTTTATGGTTTGCCATTTCAATTACCAAGTCTTGCCCCCTAAATATCGCCTTTGCTACCGGTGATTGTAAGACAAGGTTCTTGAATTGATTTTCCTTTTCGTTCAATATTCTTTGAGATACCACGTAATCGGTAATCTCATTGGCAATCAGCATAATCTCAAAATCCTCCTTAGAGCTTATTTTGGTGGGATGAAGAATAAAATTGAAATAGGCATGAACAATACTTCCCTGCCTTTTAAGAGGTAAATAGAATTCCTTTCCCACCACCGCTTTTTCATTTTTGAAAACATCATCAAATAGCGGTTTTATTCGTTCCGTCAAGTCTGGAAAAACTTCGTAAAGTTTCCTTCCTATTAACTCCTCAGAAAGTTTATCTACGATATTTAAGAAAGTGGGATTCGCCATTTCAACCAGTATATCATCCCCCTTGAACATAGCAATTCCCACAGGAGCATTACGTACAATATTTTCAAACCTTTCTTTTTCAAATTTTATCTGGAGATTTGCGGTTCTAAGTTGTTCGGCAGATTTCTCTTGTTCGGTAACGTCTTGCAATGTACCGTTAAAACGGTAGGCTTCCCCTGCACTATCAAACCAAGCACGACCTAAGGCCCTAACAATTTTTATCTCATGGTTTTTTTCGTTTTTAATCCTGTAGATGATATCGTATTTTCCATTGTTATTCCCGTCCAATGCATTCTGAATACTTTTTTCCACACGTTTCCTGTCCTCTGGAAGTATTGCATTTAAGGCAATTGCGAGATCAATTTCGCTATTTATAGAAATTCCAAACCAATTTTTTAGCCTTTGGTTGCCATGAAATTTACCGGTCCTTGGGTTATAGTCCCAAGTACCCAATTCTGCAGCATCCACCGCAAACTTCAACAAATCTTCACTTTCCTCTAACCGTTGTAAGCTCAAAACCGCTTGAGTAGTCTCCGTGCAGGTGACCAACACGCCAGAAACCTGTTCATCATCTCCCATTAGTGCACTATAGCTAAACGTCCAATAGACATTTTCTAACCGCCCGTTTCTATATATTGGTATAAGCTGGTTCTCTCTCCAAATGGGTTTACCGGAAGTTATGACCTGCATCAACATAGGTTCAATGGTTTCCCAAATTTCAGGATAGGCCAATGCTGCTTTTTCACCCAAAATTCTGGGATGTTTGCCATCTGTGCCAAGAATAGGTTTATAGGAATCATTGTAAAAGCAAAACAAGTCTTCTCCCCAGAATATTAACGAAGGAAAAGCGGTTTTGAGCATATTATTCAAGGAAATTTTGAAGGCAACGGGCCAAATTTCTGGGGTTCCCAATGGGTGATCACTCCAATCTTTATCGCAAATGAGCCCACTCATTTCACCTCCACCCCTCAAAAATGATGGGGTCATTCCTTCTTTACCGTGCATCCTTCAGTGGATTTAGAATAAAATTGATAGCTTATTGAACTTTACACCTATTACCATAAAACTAACTTTAGAAAACCTAGGGAATATCTTTTATGCAAGCGTAAAAAATTTTCAAATAAAGATTACTCTTTTTTCATCCGCAAGTAATCTCTCAACTAAATTATCGATTTAAAGTAACCACATATTACTTCTTTACCATTGTTAGTTATTCAGAAGCTAAAACAAAATCTTTAGAATAAAAAATGCCCCTCACCCCAATAAACCAAATTCAAAGGATTTAAATTATTGACCTAAAACGAAACAATTCCTAAAGGGCCAATTTATGTAATTTGAGTACATCCTCGCTCTAAATAGAAGTATATTTTTGTCTCCATATTTTTAAATCTAACTCAAATTTTGCATACCTAGAAAAAATCACGATAATAAAGATTTCACCCTCTTTGTCACTGCCATTAAATCAGACAATAATTTTTGCAATTAGAATACCACACCCAGAAAAACACCCCTAAAATTGTATCCTAAACAAATTTCCCCCATTGTCAAGAGATAGCTATTCTTATTTCCTATTAATATTCGCAATTCCAATTATTGTTTCCATACTCAACATTTGCATGACTTTGAATTTCGCTAATTGGCTTACCGAATATGGACTATCCATCATGACAACTTTATTTTGCCTGTTAGTTTTATTAATCATAGGAAAGACCCTTATTAAGCTTTGCGGGATACGTATTCCTAATAAGTCTATAAAATAATTTAAAGAAGACGATTTTTTTATTTCTTAATTCTTACTAGAATGATGTTTAAATTTTGATTAAAACCCATTTAATCTTAAGAAAAGGATGTTTTAGTAAAATAATTTTTTGATGTATAGCATTCTCTTTTAAAATTGAATGGACTACTATTTTTTTCTGTTTCGTTAATCAATAATGTCATAGCGTTATATCTTACCGTAAAATAAAGCCAAAATGACAAAAACGGATGTACTGGATAAAGAATTGAGCAATGCCTATGCGTTGACCAAGCAAATAAACAATCTCTTTGAAAACTTCGATCATACATTCCTTGATAAAAGGACGAAATTGACATTGACCGCCTATCTTGATTGGAATCAAAAATATGAAAAGAGCTTTTCTGAAAGTTTAAGGGAATTGGGAATAAATCCAGGGAATACAATTGATTCCGTTGCAAAGGAAATGCTTGATAACATAAGTGAATTGGATAACGAAAAACTTAGCAAGAGTGTAAAAAATCTTTCTTTCAAATTATGTCTGAATCGTTTATTGTCATACCATAAAGCCAATATGGAAAATATTCAAGAATTGCTGAAAAATCAATAATATTTCAAATCTTTTTGTTCGGCCTTATTATCTACGCTAGATTATAACTCAATATATTCTGTTGAAGCTAAAATTTTAAAACTTAAGCTGGAACGGTGGACCAAGCACCATTCCAGCCATTCCATGCTAAATCTTTCTTCCGCTTACCAAGTTGTAAATCAACAAGACTACGGCAATTACCAAAATTGCGTGAATAATGTTACCAACATCTGGTAACAAAGTAAAACCCAGTAACCAAGCTACGACCAGTACCACGATGATAATCCATAATGTACTTTTCATAATTTATGTGTTTTTATTGATTAGGTCGACAAATTACATAATGGAGTTAGGTACAGATAACTTAATCAGAGACATAAATGACTCTTACGGATTTTTTTATTAAACTCCTATTCTGACAGATTTACGATAAATGCGTTGCATAATGACCAACATACTCAGAACAATGGGACCTATGACCACTCCAACGATTCCAAACAGGGGTATACCAACTAGTACTCCAATTAGGGTTTGTAGGGGATGAATGTTGTCATAATGTTTGAGGAACATCATTCTTATCAGATTATCCACAGTGGAAACTACCAAAATTCCGTATAGTAGAACTCCCCACGCCGCATCATCATTATTGGAGCCAAGTAGCAATAAAAAAAGTGGAATGAAATCCAAAGCACTACCAATAAAGGGCACCAAAGATGCAAAGCCCACTATTAGGGACCAAAATAACACATCCTCCACCCCTAAAAAGTAGAAGCCGACAGCTGCTACAATGGCTTGGGTAAAAGCTGTTATGGGAATTCCTATAAAATTAGATCGGATTTTCCGCCGTATGGGTACAGCAACTCTCTTAATATCCTTATTTGAAAAAGGTAGATAGTCAGTATATCTCCGGTTTTTATCAGCTTTAAAAAGCAACATGTAATAGAGAGAACTTACCATTAAAAGTAAAGCAATGGCAGTGGTCAAAATATTATCTGCTAACATACCGGAGCCTTCCATCATGTATGAGGATACAACCTCTGGTTCAAAGCCCCATTGAAAATCACGGCCTATATATTTTTTAACTATGAACATCAATTTATCCATAGCATTGGATATGGCCCAAGTACCATCCATTACCTTGTCCATCTTTTGCCAAATCAATAATAGAAGGACCGTGGGAGGCACACAAACAGCTAAAATTGTAAGCATTGTTAGCAAAACTGCCGCCCATCTTGGACCTATGCCTTTTTCCAGCAATTCTTCCATCCTACATTCCAAATGGACATAAAAGATAACTGAGGCCATTAACCCCGGCAGGTAGGGAGATAGTTGCCAGAGAATGAAAACCAGCAGCACAATAGTCAAGGATAAAAGAAAAAATTGTTTTAACAACTTTGGTTTTAAGATTGGCATTTTAAGCATTACAGGTACTGAGGTAAACTAGTTCTTAATTATATTTTGAAATTCTATTTAGCCGTAATAAATAGCACAAATGATATTTAAGACGCTTTTTATTAATACTTGGGAAAATTATCAGTTAGACAGGAGTATTCTTTTGAGGGCTAATTTTTACGGGAAATTCCTTCTCACCCCCATAAAGCTTGATTTCCTGAATATCAGCTGGCATATAATAACCAGCTTCTTCTAGAGCCTCTTTGACATTTCTCACTACGTTTCCCTTGGTAATCAACGCCATTCTTCTAAAATCTTTGGTATCTACCCAAAAAAACACTTTAAGATTTACCGTGCTAGTTGCAAGTTCATCTTCGATAACGAAATTCTCATGTTCCTCGTCTTCGATTACATTTGGTTCTTTTCGCAGCGCCCTGAGTACGGTGGCTTTGGCCCCGTCAATATTGTCTTCATAAGCTATACCTATTGTAAAAGTCCAGCGAAAAAACCCATCCTCGGTATAGTTGGTAACGGGTTTAGTCAAGACGTCACTATTAGGAATATAGACATCTTTACCATCAAAAGTTTTAAGTTTTGTATACCTAAACTCTAGAGCTTTCACCTTACCAAAATTATCATCGATTTGTACCGTATCGTTTATGTCGAAAGGTCTACCGAAAGCCATAATAATTCCTGCAATAAAATTTTGCCCAATATCTTTAAAGGCAAAACCTAGTACCACGGCACTAGCCCCAGCCGCTGTAAGAATACCTGTTGCAATGGAACCCAGACCGGAAACCTCGAGTGCCAACATTATGGCAATAATAACTGAAACATATTTTATGGCTTGCCCTAAAAATTTGCTCATCAATGGGTCGCCAGTTTTAACCGACAATCTTCTTTTTACGAACATTCCTATCCAAGACCCAATCAAAACTCCAAGAATGATTATTAATATTCCAATTCCTATTCCGGGCAATCGGCCTATAAAATCATTATAATATCTAAGCAAAGCCTCAGATATAGTTGTCATGTTATTATTGATTAGTAAGACCACCATTCCATTTTTTTTGAAGTAATGTATAAAAGGAATGAATTTTGTAATAACGCTAACTACTTTTAAATTGACCCCATTAGAATTATGACTCTTTTGGTAACTCTAAAAGTTGGTGTTAGGCACATATGAAGACCAATCGACTTTTTGAAATATAAGAAAAGATAGGTTCAACCCTTTTGTATAAAATGGTAGGACTTCCAATCATCCTAATAAATCATAGGTTACTACCAAAAAACAAAAACCTGCTAACCAAAAGATTAACAGGTTTCATACTAATTGTATGTTGAAATGTCGGGATGACAGAACTATTAGTCAATTCACAACATTCTAAATATCAATAAGTTAATCGTTAATTTTCATATCAGGTAATCGAATAGGTAACTTTTGACAGCTTCGATTGATACTCTACAGCAAATTTAGTAAAGTTTGATGTTATATACTACTAATCATATAGAGCTGTCACTATAATCTTGATAATCCTGGATGCATAACCTCTAAACCTTTATATCAGATCAAAGGGTATTCAAACCCATTGTATAAAAGATCATCACTATACATAATTGATAGTGGAAAGCCGTTCTTTGGCTTTTGCAATAATCAATTATAGAGTATTTGTTTGCACGGTTAAGTTCAAAGCTGTTTTAAAATTGAATAAAATCTTATATCATTTATGTAGACCTATTTTTCATTTTACCTTGGCAAAAAGAAACACTTTTTAAATTAGATTTCATAAAAAAAGGCCATTTTCAAATTCGAAAATGGCCTTTTCACTAACAAACTAACTGTAAACATACGCCTAACCTTAATAATGACGTATGCCAACTCAAATAATTACTACTATTTAGGTCCTGCCCCGTAGTCCGGATTTTCTTCATCAAACCAAAGTCTTTCGGTATTCAAGATGACAGGATCATTGGTTCCCGTACTGAATCCTTGCTCCTCAACGGCTTGAATTTGGTTAGGGAAGTTCTTATTGTCCTCCGTGGGCGTACCGGCAACGAAGCGTCTTGGCACTGTAAGCTCCCTACCAGAAGAAGTGAATATTTCCCTTGGTAAGTGCATACTATTGATTTTAGGAATACCCGAACGCCTTACCGTTGTCCAAACATCATTGGGTGTGCCCGCATGATTAATGTATTGTTGAATGTAAACCTTCTCCAGGCCATCTGTACTTAAATCATAGGCCGGTTGAGCCAACAAAGCCTCAATTTCCCCTGCCTTCAATTTAGTTGATGCCATTGCTGCCATGGTCTCATCCGTATACACAGGATCCTCCTCATAATAGGGCAAACCACTATTTTTGGCAAGACGATCAAGTCTTTCCACGGAGAGCCTAACACCTTGATTGAAATAGTCCTGAGCCGTACCCGGTATATTGGCTCCCAATAACTTAAATTCTGCCAAATAGAGATTGGTTTCCGCCGAGGATCCTAAAATAACCTCTAAAGGAGGAAAATTATCTATAATCTCTAGTACTCTACCACCTGGTTTTGTTGGATACGTAAAATTGAAACCGGTCCTTGTAATCCGTTCAGTATAGCTGGAAGTAGCCGTATATTGTTTTTGAACATCACCAGCAGAAAGCCTATATAGTTCTCCTTGGTTAAAATAAACGGTATTGTCGGTATCAAATGTCTCGTCAGGTGATAAGGGTGCGCCTGCATATCTTACCCAAGGTTCTCCTGGACCCGACCAACCGGCAAAATTACCTTCACCGTCTACAGTAACGTATTGCTCTACATATGGAGGCAACTCCTTATCTGCTTCCAAAAAGGCCTGAACCACCTCGGCATTAAAATGATTTTTGGTATAAATCACTCGTAAACGAGGGTCCTGGTTGGCTAGCATGAAGTCCACTATATTCTTTCCTGCTATCCCTGGCTGTTGGCCATTACCGGTTCCCCTATAGTTAATATCTCTTCTGTAGATAAAATCATCATCTAAGGCATTCATATACCCCACAGATGAACTGGCCACCTCCTCAGCAATGGATAGCGCCTTTGCCCTATCCTTGTTAATCAGCCTAGCTGCAATCTTTAATTTAAGTAGATTACAGAATTTAGCCCACTTCTGATAATCACCATTGTAGATAATATCCTGGCTACCAATGTTAAATTGATTAGGAGCGGACAGTTCTACTATAGCAGCATCGAGTTCTGATAGCCATGTATTGAACAAGGTTTCCTGATTATCATATTTTGGGGTAATCAATGGAGGGGACGTATAAGGTGCCAAAGCTCCCTCAGTATAAACCATTGATCCCTCCGTATCGGTAATGGTGATGGCCGGGTGAATTACAATAGGAAATGTCATGGCACTCATAGCCCTATACTCCTCACCCTCCCCTTCAGGAAGAGCTTCAATTCTAGCTCTAATATCGCGGGCGTTGGCGTATAGACTTGGGTAAATACTTTGACCTCCAGCGGGGCCCATTTCAACAAAAGCTTCGGAATTCCCTCCTGTAACGGAAGCTGTGGTTAATTGACTCCAAGGGAAGATATAATCGAAATTGCTGTAGAACCAAACAGTGTAATCGTTGGAATACATATCCTGAATGGCTTGGGCAGTTGAAAAACGTAGGTCTGCGACCGCTACCGCTTCGGGATTGCTGTTCAAGTCAGCAAAATCCTCCTCATCACAACCAATAGTGAGTACTAATACTGCACTAAATAGTATCTTATATATATGTTTCATTTTTATCAATTTTTATGATTAAAAGTCTACTGAAATCGTCATGGTGTAACTTGACACATATGGACTAAAAGAGCGCTCCCTAAAAGATTCACTACTTGAAGTTCCCCTAAAGCTTTCAGGGTTAATGTCATTGGGCATGGTGTTGTGCAGGTAACCAAGATTCCTTGCATTGATCCCAATGTAGAAGTTACGAGCACCCAATTTATCGGTAAATGCTCTAGGAAACTGATAACCAAATGAAATGTTTCGTACAGCAATGTATTCCAATTCTGTAAACCAGTCATCATTAACAACACCTTGACCCCAAGAATTTCTAAAGTAGTTATAAAAACTAGCGTGGGTGGGCTCAACGTGTCCTTGATCAACCGCTTCTTGATAGGTCAAACCACCAACATTTACTATTGAACCGTCTGGTGCGGTTACCTCCTGACCATCTGCAAAAACCCCATCTGGAATAATACCATCATTATAGGTGTCGCCTTGGGTATCCCCGTATTGGGAGGTCCAAGAAATACCACCATATTCTGCATCCCTTCCTCTCAATGATTTTTCCAAGTATCCATAAGCCGTTCCGTACCTACTGGAATAAGAGGCGATATGCCCTCCAAATCTAGCATCTAACAATACAGAAAGACTCAAGCCCTTGTAAAGAAATTCATTGTTAAAAGAACCTTCAAAGTCTGGTTGAATTTTACCAATTTCCTCTGCTTCGTAGCTTCTTTCATAATAAGCTCCTCGTCTAGAATCACTCCATACGAGTACTTTTTTACCATTGTTTGGATTATCAACAGGATTGCCTGCCTCATCTGTAGCTTGGTAAAGTTTAGGGCTGCTATCCGAGTAAAGTACTCCGTACTCTCCGTCTTCAAAACCTACTGAACCTATACGGAAGTTACCATAGGTAATACTACCTCCAAGGTTTTTGAATTCTCCAACGTCTTCGTGTAATTCTTTGATTTTGGTTGTATTTCTCCAATAATTGAAAGTGGTATTCCATGAGAAATCCTCTGTTTGAACCGGGGTTCCATTAAGGGAAATCTCAACACCATAGTTACTTAAGGTTCCAATATTAGTAAACAGGTTGTTATATCCTGAAACATTTGGAATTGGAATCTCACCAATTTGATTCTCGATTGTCTCATTATAATAAGCGGCATCGATTCCCAGGCGGTTGTTGAAGAAACGAAGGTCTGCACCTATTTCATAAGAATTCTTTTTCTCTGGTTCTACCCCCCTGTCAACTAAGGTAGTATTAATAGAATTTAAATAGATAAAGCTATCCTCTAACTGATAAGTACCTAAACCATAGGTTCTATTTAAAGTATAGGGGCTAGTATCGCTACCCACTTGCGCCCAAGATGCACGCAATTTACCAAAGGTGAAAATGTTGTTGGTATTAAACGTTTCACTAAAAACCCATGAGGTAGATACGGAAGGATAAAAATATGAGTAGTTACCCTCGCCATTGGTATAAACCAAAGACGAAGACCAGTCATTTCTACCGGTAATATCCAAGAACAATTGATCTTTATATCCAAAATTGGACAAAAAGTATAAGGAATTGATTTGCTTTGTAGAGTTAATACCGCCTTCGGACAATTTTACCCTTTTGGAGTTTTCCAAGAAAAATTTACCTGGTACAATTAAACCTCCATCGGTACGAACTCTGGTATAGGAAGCCTCCCTATTCCAAATTTCACCTCCTACGATGAATTGAGAAGTAAGGTTTTCAGAAATCTTTGGGGTAAAGTTAAAGGTTAACTTACCCATTTTTGTGATATCTTCATTATGCCTTACTTCATAGTAACCTCCCTCGTTTGCGTAGCCACTACCAAGTTCTTTGTTTTCAAACCTAGTATTGTATTGGTTCAGGTTACCTTCAGCGGCAACTGTAAACCAATCCGTTACATTGGCAGTTAACCTAACTACAGGACGGATTACTTTTTCCTCATTGATTTGATCATTGTTATAGTATCCAAACCACAAACCTCTATTAGGAACATTGATAAAAGAATCTCCATAATTAGCGCTAGGAACCCCCCCGTGGTCTGCTTGCCAATATTGGTTTTGGGTATACTTGTCGGTATTGTACAATCTTTCAAAAGTACCATCAAAAAAGCCTTGCGATATATCATTTCTTGGGTTCTTAGAACTAGAAGTAACGTAAGAAATAGATGCGTTTGCATTTAACCATGGAGCCAATTGATAAGAACCGGAAAACATCAAAGAGTTTCTCCTAAAACTATTATCCGGCATAATACCTGTTCTGTAATTATAGGAATCGGAAAGGTAAAAATTACCCTTTTCGTTACCTCCGCTCAAAGCTACCGATGTATTGGAATTATAACCAGTATCATACACATCAGCCATATTGTTTTCATTGGCGGTATATGGAATTAGGTTTCCATCATAGTCCTCAATCATTCTTCCATCAAACCTAGGTCCGTAGCTTAAACCTCCGCCACCATGGTTTACCAACGTTGGGTTACCGGCCTCATTATAGTAAAACTGAGAATTATCAAATCTATAGAACTCACCATTTTCATTGGTATCACCATAACTTACATAACCTGCCAAGGTACCTGGACCAAATTCATTTTGTAAAGCAGGCTGCTTAAACACACGGTCAATACCCATAGATTGTTTTATAGAAACGCCAATACCTCTGGCATTGGAACCATCTTTGGTCTCAATAAGTACCACACCATTAATACCCCTTGACCCATAAAGAGCCGTAGCTGCCGCACCTTTAAGTACAGATACACTTTTATAATCATCAGGGTTCAGGTTTTTTAAGATATTACCATAATCATTGGCACTACCAGCCCAATCTGCACTTTCATTAGAAACGCTGTTGTCTAGAAATACCCCATCGATAACAAAAACAGGTTGGTTGTTATTGGAGTTTAAGGTAGACACCCCTCTTATCTGAATTTTACTGTTTCCGAACAATCCACCATCTGATCCACCTATACTTACACCGGCAGCTTTACCTTGTAGCGCCTGAACCGGGTTAACAGTATTGGTTTCTGCAAGTTCTTCACCCTTTACTTCGGTCATGGCATAACCTAAGGCTTTTTGCTCACGCTTAATTCCAAGTGCGGTAACCACTACCTCACCCAGTTGTTCAGTATCTTCCTCTAAGGTCACATTTACGTTGGAATTACCATTTACAGCTCTTTCAATGGTCTTGAAGCCCAGGGCAGAAAATACCAACGTAGCGTTGTCTGCAACTTGAATTTCATAATTACCATCAAAGTCCGTAGAAGTACCATTACTGGTACCCTTCTCTACAACATTCACCCCAGGCAATGGAACACCTTGATCATCTGAAACAATACCGGAAATTGAAGATTGGTACGTGCTGTTGTTTGTAACGGTGTTAGCCTTAACACCTCTTTTTACTATTATGGTATTGTTATCGGTAAATTCATAGGTAAGACCTACTGAGGAAAGTCCCAATTCCAGTAAATCTTTTACTAGAACAGAACCCTTACGTAGTTGAACTTTTGGTGCATTGACCACTAGGTCATCACTATAAACAAATTTATAGCCTGCCTGCTCTCTTAATAGTTCGAATAGTTCTGATAGTTCAATTTTTTTGTTGGTAGTTATTAGAATTTTAGTATTCTGAAAAAAAGATTCCTTGGGGGAAAAGCTAAAGGATGTCGAAGTGGACAAAATAAGTAGAGCACTTAGTAACCCTAGGAAACTTTTGTTTCTAAATCTTAGAAACAAGTTAGTTGAGTTATTTTCCATACAAAAAAGTTTGGATTAGTAAATAGTTTTAAATTAGTCTTTGGTTGCTTTTGAGAAACATGGTTTTGCACTTTGTACTGCTTCCCTTAATCGATAATTACTGTTTTGTCTTTAATCTTATAGTTTATTTCATTTGTTTTTTGGATGTTAATTAATATTTGACTTATTGTATTTCCTCGATCTAGGACACCAGTGAATGTTTTTGTTCTTTTTTGGGAATCTTGAAAGGTGTATTCCACATCATACCATCTAGACAATACCATCATAATATCTTCAATGGACTTCTGCCGGAAACTAAAATAGCCCTCCTTCCATGCTATTTCATCGAATACTTTTGAAACTTTTTTGATTGAAAAAGACCCGGGAGATTCTTGGTCAATAATGGCCTGCTCCATTGGTTTCAAAGTTTTTTTAGCATTTCCTGAGGCTATCGTAATCCTACCTTCTACTAAAGTGGTAGTTATATTCTTCTCACCTTGGTAGGCTTTAATATTAAACTGTGTTCCTAAAACATCAATTTCTTGGGATTTGCTCTGCACTAAAAAATGTGATGCTATGTCACCCTCGCTACTTCCTTTACCTTTTGTTACTTCAAAATAGGCTTCCCCGTATAACAATTCCACCTTCCTAGGTCTACCATTCAAGAACTTGACAGGATATTTTAACTTTGAATCTGAATTGAGCCACACCTTTGTACCGTCTGAAAGTTGTACAAAAAATTGCCCCCCTTTAGGAATGGTTAAAAAGTTATAAATCTCCTTTTCCTCATCAATATTAGAATTCCGCTTGTACACCAAGCGCTCACCCTCTTGATTTGCTTGCTTTAATTGAACCTCCTTTTCCTTCTCTAAAACAATCTCATCACCATTTTCAAGAGTAAGAATCGCTTTGTCATGACCAGGCATAACGTCCTCCACAGGAACCGTAACTGTTTTCTTTTCTTCTTCATTTTTATAAAATTTCCCTGAGTTGAAAACATAGGTGAACACGCCTCCCAATAGTACAAGGAGTAAAGCAGCATATTTTAAAAAGACCAATCTTCTTATTTTTCGCTTCCTCCTTTCTTCTGACTTAATTTTATCGAGAACTTTACCCTTCTCATTATCAGTATCGAAATCAAGCATGCAGTGGTCAATTAAATAGTTGGTCCGTATGAATTCTTCGAACAACAAAATATTAGATTCTTCCTTTAACCACTCCGTTAATTCAATCAATTCCTTTTCTGAGGCCGATTTAGAAAAATACTTTACTATGATATCTTGTATTCTTTCGTTCAAACTTTTTAGTTTACACCTGTAAGACACATCAGAATTGCAACACCCCTATGCTTTTTAATATTTTTTTTACATTGCATAACATTTCTTTAAGATTAATTACACCGTATTGAGCAAATATCATAATGATTTTCAGGTAAAGCAGGCCTTAAGAGAAGGTGATCACAAAGCCTTGGAATATCTAATGGACAGCTATCACCACAGGCTTTGCGTCTATGTCTATAGCCTTACACATGACCAAGATAGTGCCAAGGATATAGTGCAGAATGTTTTTATTAAGCTTTGGGAGCAAAAAGACCGACTTATGCACGTTGAATCCCTTAGAAGTTTTCTCTATAAATCTGTCTATAATGGTTTTCTTAACCATTTGAGAAGCGAAAGAAGAATGCTGACTATCGAAGAAAAACATATGGAACGCCTCTATCAAATAATAGAGGAAGATCAGGAATTAGTTGAAAAGCAAATTGTTCTCATAAGAACGGAAATTCAGAATCTACCTCCTAAATGTAGAGAAACCTTTATGCTTAGTAAGGGTGAAGGTTTAACCAATATTGAGATAGCAAACTTTATGAATGTATCCTTAAAAACGGTTGAAAACCAAATGAGCAAAGCTTTTAAAATTTTAAGGAAAAAACTTCAGCATAAAATTGAACCTGTACTTTTCTTACTGTTCGGAATTACGGATAATCAATCTCGTTTAAAAGTTCGCCAAGTGTAAAGTAGGGGATATTTATTGTCTTCTCCCTATCCTAAAGGAGTATATACTTCAGGAAATACTATTCATTTTTTAATATTAGTATGTCCTTAAACATTCCTATCTATCTTAAAGTTCTGGATGTACATAAATCAGATTTAACAAAATCTTAGGTTAGCTGCTAAAAGTATGTAACTATTTTCAGCGCTTTCAAATCCAGAAAAGCAAATTATATCTTGACCATCAGACCTGATCTTTTTATGGTTTCAAGATATTTTCAATGATCAAAACCAAACCATTTTACCGAATGAAACTTAAACACCACTTCTTATTAGCTGTAATCACCACCCTGCTTTTTAACTGCCAATCCACTAAAAAAGAAAGGGTTACAAAAAATGTAATTAGCCACGAAAATGTTACCATTATTTGCGATCCGAGTCAAGGAAATAATCTCTTTTCTTCATGGGGAGTCTTTCCAAAACAACAAGAATCCATTAGAAGAATTTTTATGGAAGTTACTTTAGGTCATCCAGATTCCATAGATATTGCGCATTGGGACTATATGGACCCTATACGAATTAATCGGGTTGGAGGACTAAAAGGAGATACCTTAAATTTGGAAATAGGTAAAATGCTGACACCCTACGGTAGTAACTTCAAGAAGGATTGGGACTGGCGCTGGCAAATAGATGTAACAGATTTTTCAAGTATACTTAGAGACAGCGTAGAAATCACCTATAACCATACGGGATACGAAGGAGCCAATGTAGGCTGGAAACTTAAAATTGACTTTAAATTTGAAATGGGTGATCCTGTTGCTCAACCCTTAGGCTTTCACAAATTATATGACGATGGCTTTAGTTATGGCAATCCAGAGAAACCTATTACAGAATCTCTATCCCCTAAACAAATCAAAATGAAGGAAGGTGCAGATTTCGCACGAATTCGTGTTCTACATACCGGCCATGGAATGGACAAGCCCAAAGGTTGTAGCGAATTCTGTAGTAGATGGCGGGAGATTTTAGTCGATGGTAAGACCATTGACCATAGGGATATGTGGAAAGAATGTGGAGATAACAATCTATACCCGCAAGGAGGCACTTGGATTTTTGATAGAGCATATTGGTGTCCTGGAGACTTACAGGCTCCAGATATAATTGATTTTCCAATTACCAAGCCCACCCACACCCTCGATTTTGAAATGGAACCATATGTAGCAGAAGAAAATATACAGGCTTACGAAAGTATAAGCGCCATGGTTTTTGAATATAAGAAACCTTCAAAATCAAATGATGTTTCTTTGGAGCAAATACTAGTGCCTAACGACGCCCCAGAATTAAATCGGTTAAACCCTTCCGTAATAGAGCCTAAAATTATCATTAAAAATTTGGGTTCGGAAAATTTGAAGGAGGTCCAAATAAAATATGGAACTGAAGGATTCGAAGAAAAGACATTCCTTTGGAAAGGAAATCTTGCTTTTTATGAGGAAGCTTACATCACTTTACCAGGCATCATTGATTTTAAGTTCGGTGAAAACATATTCAATGTTGCTTTGGAGAAACCCAATGGAAAGTCGGATGAATGGATTAACGACAATAGGAAATCCACTAACTTCAATTCACCTAAAGAAATGCCCCAAAATGTGGTGGTCACCTATCAAACAAATAATAACCCAGAGGAAAATACCGTACGCATTATAAATACCGATAACAAAATTATTTACGAAAAACTACCTTCTAAAGCAAAAAAAGATACCGTTTATAGAGACACTTTAAAGCTGAATAATGGTAGTTATAGAATGTCTCTAGAAGACTCGGAGCATAATGGATTGGAATTTTGGTTTATGCCCAAACAAGGATTCGGATACCTCCAGATTTCAGACCTTGAGGGTCGTGTACTACACAGGTTCGAGAGTGATTGCGGTGTAGGCGAGCAATTGGATTTTATCATAAAAAATAATCCTACCATTGATACAAATGTAGAGCAAAGCCTAGTAAAGTTATATCCTAGAAGAATTCGTGAAACCACTCAATTATTGGTTCAACTGGAAGCAGAATCCAATGGTGAAATACACATTCTTAAAGATGGTGACATTCAAGAAAAAATACCTTTTTCTAATATCAAAGAGAAGACATTTGAAATAGATTTAAGCTCATACGAAGATGGTAGATACGTAATTGAACTCTTTGTCAATGGAGACTCCAAATTGAAACAAAGAATTTCCAAACAAAATAATAGAAACTAGCCTACTAAAACAATTTAACCGTTTGTTCGAAACAATTGTCCTATTAAAAATGTCGTGGTTTTCCACGACATTTTTATTTACACTTGCGTTGTTATTTCCTCTGGAATTTTTGAAGTAATGACCTCTTTGAGGTAATTTCTTTAAAACCTATAGTATTGTGAAAACAATGCACATTGCCAAATTTTATTATTTATCGTTTAGTGAAAAATCCATTTAATTTTTTACTGCTTACAACCAGTAATTAGACTATGCAGTTTTAGAACAATAAAAGTAATATCGAAATATATAGAATACTAAATTGAACTCTAACACCCACCATCATCACAATCTTTAGAATCCTTTATTATTTCTCTCCTTTACGCTTCCTGCACTACGTCAAGGGAAAGAGGTTAACGCTGTTGCAACAAAAATCTCTCAAAATGTCCCTACAAGATTAATTGAAATAGTTGGCAATTCTAGGATAACATTGTGGCTACAAAAATTAAAAAAAATCATTTCTTCTGGTAACACCTCCGTTATGAATCAAATTGTTGAGGAATAGAATCAATTTGTAAAGGACCTATTGATACCAAAAGCTATTTTTATTTTTCTCAATTGAACTACCAATTTTTGCCAATTCAGGATTTTTAAATCTGCCTGTTATTGTCAAGAAAACTCAAACTAATGAAAACTAACTATCAACTCAGACTATTAATGGTCTTGTTACTGGCCCCCTTTTCTATTTGGTGCCAAAACAGGAACACACTTTTCAAACTGCATTCGGCAAATCGTACCGGAATTGAATTCAATAATTTATTGACGGAAAGCGACACTCTCAATATTCTCAACCAGGCCAATATTTATAATGGAGGTGGAATCGGTATGGGCGATTTTAATAATGACGGACTTATTGATGCCTATTTTGCTGGCAATATGGTTTCAAACAAACTCTACCTCAACCAAGGGAATTTTAATTTCAAAGATGTTACCAAAGAGGCACTCGTTGATGGGCAAGGGCATTGGAGTACGGGAATTTCAGTAGTAGATATTAATGGCGATGGCTGGCTAGACATCTATGTCGCAGCTTCATTTAGAAATGACTCCGAACGCAGAACCAACCTTTTGTACATCAATAAAGGAACCAACAAGAAGGGAATTCCCATTTTTGAAGAGTCGGCCAAATCTTATGGGTTGGCCGATGATGGATATAGTACACAAGGCTATTTTTTTGACTACGATCAAGATGGTGATCTAGACATGTATCTCGTCACTAATGAAATTTATGATCCTCGCACCCCTATTCGCTATCGGGCGAAATTGACCGACGGTTCTGCAAAAAATACAGACCGCCTTTATCGAAACAACGGAAACCAAACGTTCACCAATGTCTCAGAAAATGCAGGAATCACTATAGAGGGATGGGGACATGCCGCTAACATCAGTGATTTTAACGGAGATGGGTGGCCCGATATTTATGTGGCCAACGATTTTGTCTCGAACGACCTGCTTTATATCAACAATCAAGATGGCACTTTTACCAATCAGTTAGACAACTATTTCAAGCACACGGCATGGAATGCCATGGGTACCGACGTAGTCGATTTCAACAATGACGGCTTTCCTGATGTTATTTCGTTGGAGATGCTTCCTGAGAACAATCTTCGTAAAAAACGAATGCTAAGCGGTAATGAGTATTACAATTACATCAACAACCAACAGTACAGCTACAACCACCAATATGTTCGTAATGTGCTTCAGTTGAGCAGCGGGCCGACACCTAACGGCCACCCTGTATTTACTGATCAGGCATTTATGTCAGGTATTTACCAAACCGATTGGAGCTGGTGCCCGCTTGCTGCGGATTTTGATAATGACAGCTATAAAGACCTCATCATCACCAATGGTTTGCCTAAAGACGTTACTGATCTTGATTACATAGCTTATGAAAGTGGGCAAACAGCAGGAGCACAGAGTTACACCCTTGAAATGACCTACCGCTTACCCGTAGTTAAATTGGCCAATTACTCCTTTAAAAATATTGATGGTTCCAGATTTGAAAATACTTCTAAAAAATGGGGGCTAAATCAAAAGTCATTTTCTAACGGTGGGGTCTATGCCGACCTTGATAATGATGGTGACCTTGATGTTTTAGTAAACAATTTAAATGACACCGCATTTGTCTATGAAAATACCTTGAACGTTTCAGAAGGGCATGTATCGGTATCCATTAAAGGCCCGGCCAACAATCCTGATGGTTATGGGGCATCCATAAAGGCATACTCCAACGGTAAAATGCAATATTTTGAGCATTACCCCATCAGAGGTTATCTGTCCACCAATGATTCCAGAATTCATTTAGGTATCGGCAACGCGGCCCAGGTTGATTCTTTACGGGTACAGTGGCCCGATGGAAAATCGCAAGTTTTAAGTAACCTCGTTGAAAACCAGATTTCAGTTAATTATTCGAATGCGACATCCACTAAAGAAAGTAAGCCTTCTTTTGACAATTCTATTTTCACGGACGCTTCTTCCGAACATCAATTGGTTTACACCCCAAAAGAAACAGACTTTTCAGACTTCAATATTCAGCCAACCATTCCCCATAAATTAAGTCAATATGGGCCGGGCATCGCCGTGGGCGATATTGACGGTAATGGTCATGATGACCTATATATTGGTGGCTCTTCCGATAACCCAGGAGTGTTCCTTATGCAAAATAGTGACGGTATATTTACAAAAGATGTCAATCGTTTCTCGCAAAAAGAAGACATTCTTTATGAAGATATGGGCGTACTTTTTTTCGATGCTGAAAACGACAACGACCTTGACCTTTACCTAGTTAGTGGCAGCTATGAAATACCTGCAAGGCACGAAATCAGCAATGACCGCTTTTTTCTTAATGACGGTAAAGGTTACTTTACACGGGCCAACAACCTTCCTAAAGATTTCACCAATGGGTCTTGTGTAAAAGCCGCTGATTTTGATGGGGATGGCGACCTAGACCTATTTGTAGGCGGTAGAGTCGTTTCAGCAGCCTATCCACAGGCACCGGAAAGCTTTTTATTCCGTAACGACAACGGTCAATTTGTTGATGTTACCGAGACTTATAGCCCTAAATTGAAACGCATTGGAATGGTTACGGATGCTCTTTGGAGCGATTTTGATATGGATGGAAAACCAGACCTTATCTTGGCCGGTGAGTGGATGCCCATTACCTTTTTCAAAAACACAGGAGACTCGCTGGTCGAAATAAAAACGGGCATCGAAGACCGCAAAGGCTGGTGGAACAGCTTAGTAGCCGGCGATTTTGATAATGACGGTGACATGGATTATGTAGCCGGAAATTTAGGGCTCAACACAAATTACGAAGCTACCTCAGAAGAACCGATGACCATCATTGCCAAAGACATGGATAAAAATGGATCTTTTGATGGAACCGTTTTTTGTTATATGATGGGTGATGACGGAATACGCAAACCTTATCCGATACCATCACGTGACGATTTGGTGGGTCAGGTAGTCAGCATGAGAAAAAAATTTCCTACCTATACCTCATACGGAATGGCCGACATGGGTCAACTTTGGACGGAAGCCCAAAAAGAAGGAGCCATCATTTTAGAGGCCAACGAAATGAGAACATCCTTTATTGAAAACAAGGGCAATGGTCAATTCGCCATGTCTCCCTTGCCCAATGAAGCACAAACGGCCCCAATTTATGGTATGATGGCCGAAGATATCAATGAAGATGGTTATTTAGATATACTTATGGTCGGCAACGATTACGGAATGGATCCCTACAGCGGTCGCCACGATGCCTTTAATGGACTTTGCTTATTAGGTTCAAAAAATTCAGGGTTTCAACCCATGCAGTTACAAAACTCTGGATTTTATGTAAAGGGTGATGCCAAAGGGTTGGCTAAGGTACACATAGCCGACCAGAAAGACCTTTATGTTGCCACCCAAAACCAAGATGAGCTTATTGTACTGCAAAAAGATACAAATAAAACCAAGAAGTGGATACATATTCAACCCGACGATTTTTCTGCCGATATTTGGTTTAAAGATGGCCGTCGCAGAAGGGTAGAATTTCAGTACGGGTCTAGCTACCTTTCGCAGTCTTCAAGAACGCTTCCTTTAGAAGAAGGTACTACCAAAATTACCATCACCAATTTTAAAGGAGAAAAAAGAGAGGCCCTATAGTCGGTATTCTTATTAACCCAATTTTAAAGAACTAGTTTCACCGCTTAGGCGGTTTTAAACCAAAACCCCATAAATGAAAAGATTTAGTTTATTGGCAATTTTAATGATGCTGACCGTTTCTTCCAAACCTCCGATCAATTACATGAAACTTTCTGCCAGTGAAGAAGCCGATTATTTACATCGAGCCCTAAAACAGGTTACCGATGTAATGGTGTACGATATATATTCGCCCCCCGTGACCAGCAGAACGTATGCTTATGTTTCGGTAGCTGCCTACGAAACCCTTATTCAGGATAATAAAAAATACATATCAATGGCCGGCCAACTTCATGGTCTTGAAGCCTTCCCTTCTTTGGATAAGGATAAGAAATACAATCTTACCTTAGCAGCCGTTCACGCCGTTCTGACCACAGGTAAGGCCTTTGTCATCTCCGAAGAACGCATTGATACTTTTGAAAAGGAATTGTTAGCGGAAATCAAAGAGAATGGTATTCCACAGAAAATATTCGACAATTCAATTGCCTATGGAGACATGGTAGCAAAGCACGTTCTTCAATGGTCCGCAAAAGATAAATATTCCCAGATTAGGTCAATGCCCGATTATAGCGTCAAAAGTGGCGAAGGCTACTGGAAACCCACGCCCCCTGCTTACATGAAGGCCATTGAACCCAACTGGAACAAACTTAGAACCTTTATGATCGACTCTGCAGAGCAATTTAAGCCTGTAGCTCCCCCAGCTTTTTCTCGTGACAGTACCAGTTTGTTTTACAAGGATGTAATTGATGTTTATGAGCAAGTGAAAAACAATACGCCCGAAGAGAATGAGATTGCTAATTTTTGGGACTGTAACCCTTTTAAAATGAACGTGCGCGGGCATGTTATGTTCGCCACCAAAAAGATATCGCCTAACGGACATTGGATGAACATCACATCTTTGGTCTGCAAAAAAGCCAAGGCCTCTGCCGTAGAATCAGCGGAAGCCTATGCTTCATTGGCGGTCACCCTAGCCGATTGCTTCATCAGTTGTTGGGATGAAAAATACCGCAGTTCGGTCATCAGACCAGAAACTTACATCAATCAATATATCGACCCGAACTGGTTACCGGTACTCCAAACCCCTCCATTTCCTGAATATACTAGCGGTCACAGTGTAGTGTCTTCTGGAGCGGCTATTATTTTGACCAAACTTTTCGGAGAGAATTTTGAATTTGCAGATTCTACAGAAGAAGAGTTCGGCCTGCCTATTCGTCATTTTAAATCGTTTAGGGATGCCGCTAACGAGGCGGCCATCAGTCGTTTTTATGGAGGTATCCATTACATGCCAGCTATCGCCAACGGTCAAGATGAAGGTTTTGCGATTGGTGCGTATTATGCGACTAAACTTAAGACGAAAAGATAAGTTCAATTACCATTAAAACCAATCGCTTGATCTAACCTACCGGATAAGTTGATAACTGCATCGAATTGGATATGGAGTGAGCAAGACAGTATTAAATGTTGGGAAAGAACAGGGTACTTTGTGGATAAAAATGGATTAAGGATTTTCAGTCATATTTGTTATAATGAAAATGGTGGGGCATGCCCCACCATTTTTATCTCTATTGACACTGCCCTTTCTATTTTTGTTTTTCTAGAAATGATATTAAAGAAGCCAATTCTTCATAACTTAAGGCATTGGCGAGTCCGGTGGGCATCATGGAATTTTCCAATTCCTTTCGACTTGTAATCTCCGTCTTTTTTAACTGGGTGGCAATACCCGCTATATTGGTCAAGGTAAGGTCATCAGCGGATTCTCGGGTTACAAAACCTATGTACATTTTTCCTTCTTTGGTCTTTACCTGCACGGTAGCAAAACCTTGGGAGATAGAAGCATTGGGCTTTAATATGGACTCCGTAATCTGTTCCCGGTTCATAATCGAACCTATTTGCCCCATAAACGGCCCCTTCATTACCTCACTGGTTTTTAGGCTGTGACAAGTGTTGCACGCTTGTGAACGAAACAGTTCCGCCCCCTTTTCCGGGTCTCCGGGAATTTGCTTCATTGCGATCATAACATCTTCAATGGAAGCTTCCCCCACTTGGCCCTTCTTATTTTTTATTTTTTCCAAATCGGCTACCGGTTGTGGCTCCTCCGCCTGTACGGAAGTATCCACCACCCCAAAATCCTCTATATCCAAACGGTATTTTGTATTTAAAAGTGCGTAAAGCTCCTTATCGTCCGCTTGTGTCGCCATCCATTCTTCCATTAAAAAATCTTGGATTCTTTCGGTTTCTGCCCATGGTTGGGTTTTGTAGTACGGACCTCTGGTATCCGGTCTGGTACCCCACCACCAAGAAGTATCATAGGGGGCCTCCTTATAGTAAATCCTGGCCAAGGAATGCAACAATTTTTCCTTCTTACCAGCATCGGAACTACGTTTATAAGCCTCCATCAGGGCCGTAACCACCTTGGGCTGGTGCATATACCTCATGGCCCATAAGGCTAGTTCTTCATTAGGACTGCCAAGAGCTTTGATACATTCATCCACCGCTTTCAACTGCACCAAGGCCTTTACCGCCAAATGTGGTAGAATCATTTCTAAATTTGGAGTAGCATGTGGCCCCTCCGTACCAAATTTGGGCGCTTTAAAGGAATTGGGTACATTAACGGCCAGCAAGTGCTCCGCTACTTCCTTTTTCCCCAATCTACCCAAACCTATTACGGCGGCCGCTTTTACACGATCGCTTCCGTCTTTTAAACCTTTTACAAAGGGCGCTACCGAAACTTGCTCCGTATAGGGCTTTCTATCGGCCAAGGCGCGTAGGGCAAACTCCTGAACGGATGCATCATTGGTAAGTTTCTCCAATGCCGGGATTGCTTCGCCCCCCTTCAACTGGGCATATGTGAAAATGGCTGCCACCCTTGTTTCCAAACTCTGGCCTTGATCCTTGGCCATATCCAACAAATCGCTAGCTCCATCACCTCTTTTAAGGAGTTCCAACTGTGCACTTTGACGAACTTTGGCGCTTCCGGACTCTAAAAGATCCACTACACTGCCGGTCCAATAATACTTACTGATATCCGGAAAGGGTTCCGATTTTAACCCTTCGGGCACCAAGCGAACAATAAAACCTTTATCCGGACTTCCGGAATAACCTGCCCCGTCCCAAGCGGAGAGGTACATTTTCCCCGAAGCATCGATATCCACATCCGTAATTTGGGGCAGCTTTAAAAACTTTTCTTCCTGCTGCGTAAAACTGGCCCCGTCTTCCGTTACCCTATGTACAAAAAGATAGTTTCTACCCCAGTCACCCATTAAAGGAATCTTGTTAAAATCGGTAGGCCACCGATTATCATCCAAATAAAGAGCGCCAACGCCAGACCCTCCACCAACATCCACAAGGGCCGGTAATATTTCTTCGGTAAAATTTTTAAAGAGAACGGGATAGCCATATTCACCACTTTGTATCTGATGGATAAACCTTATGTTCCACCCACCACCATCATTAGTATTCCCCCGGGTATAGATATTCATAAAAGGATCGATGGCCACATCGTAAATGTTACGAAGACCATGGGTGTACATTTCCATTTCCGTGCCATCTGGGCGTACTCTTAGCACGCCGCCACCCAAGCAGGTAAGCTGTCTGCCATCCGTTCCCGTAGCGTTGTTAAAACCAAAATCGCCAACAGCTATATAGATCCAACCATCAATACCCATTTGAATGCCATTGGTTGCGTGGTCCGTACCTCTTTCTCTTAAATATTTTGGATTACTAAGATTCTTGATTAGCACTTTGGCAGGCCCATCAGCAATACCATCATTATCCGTATCATTAAGTACGATCAGATCCATATTCTCGGCCTTACCGGTGGTTTCCGAAAAACGGGTATGGAGCACAAAAACCTGTTCGCCTACGGGCAAGACACCCCTAGGGTTATCTACCTGGGCAAATTCCGTAACAGCATCCATGATGCCATCATTATTGCAGTCTACCAGCCTTTTAATATAACCCTTGCCCATTTCCTTTCCCAAAGAGCCCATCATATCCACTCCAACAAAGACCTCTCCAACAGCCGATACGGCCATACATGCCGGGCTTGGGGTAATATCCGGACCTGCAAAGGCCCTTATCTCCAACCCTTCCGGAACTTTCAGGGAAGTTAACAAAGAGTCGGTTGGATAACTGGGAACCTTGGTACTGACAGTACAATCTACCTTTTGGTCTTGACATCCAGCGATAGCTAAAGATGCCATTAAAATTGCATATCTATTTCGATTTTGAAAATATGTTTTGGCAACAAATTGTAGTTTCTTGAGCATTAAGATTGGTTGTTTTGGTAATGGAATATATTGGATTCGATATCTTTTTAATAATCGTTCCAATGAAAATATTCCTAGCTGGCGTTAAAAAAATAATTTCGTGAAGGTATCAAAAATACTATTTTACGCGGAAGTATTTAATATTTCGCCATTTAACATATACCCATATCTGAAAACCAAAGCAATAAAGAGTCTATACTATCTTATTTTCATCACCTATTAATCCATTATGAGGAACAAACCAACCATAAAATTATCCTTATCGAGAAGGATTAAAGAATCAAGCTTGTTCACCTCCCTCATAAAACTATTGCTTAAAAAGGTTAAAAGATTTAATCTTATTTAACCCAATCAAGGCTATTCCTTAATAAAGTTTGATACGCCTGTAAATCGTGAGCCCTTTCATCATGCCCCAACGTATTGCCTACAATTTTTGCCTTTGGATGTTTCACTACCCAAACTACAGGAAATTCTTCACCTGACTCTAAACCTTTACCAATGGCCAAGACCTCGACATCTGTTCCGGCAGGGTCTTTTTCCCAACGATAAAGTTCATCTACAATTCTAAAAGTTGCTGGAACGTCTTTCATAATAGGATGTTCCGGTTTGGTAACGATCACCTCAAACTCTTGCAGTTCTTCATGTGAGCGTGATCCACCACCAACCAACTCTTTATTGTATTTGGGCCAATCTTCCCAATTGTACCATGTGCTCGGGTGGTAAATAAGCATATCAAGCTTACCACTTTCTACATTGGAAAAAATGGATTCCTTAACCTCGACACTCAAGGGTTTGTTGTTGGTCAACATAAGCACATCAACAACTGGAACCAAAGAAGCTATTTCTGCCATATCTTCGGAATAGACCACCGTATTGCTACCGTTGTCACTCAAGATTTTTCCATCAGCTTTTCCGAAGAACTTTAAAAAATCATGTGATCCGCCACCTCCGGTAATAGCAATTTTACTGGCCTTCTTATTATTGGCTATGTAATGACCCTTTGCAGCATCAGTAGCATATTCTTTTGGCAGTTCTTGCGTCTTACAACCGACGGCCATCGTCAATGTAGCAAGACCTAATAGTATGTTTCTCATTTTCTGTTTTATTTCTGTTTATATACCTTTCTCACATAATTATGCCCCTGTGACCTGAACCTCTTTTTCGCCATTGGGCGTTACAATAATGACCCCTTGCATAAACCTCCAGTGTCCAGGAAATGTACAAACAAAAGGATATCGGCCTGGCTTGTTCGGTAAGTTGATGATAATGGAATCACTTTCATTCGGGGCAAGCATAGTGGTCGCACCCAAGACATAACGTGAATTAGGAACGTAACCCATTTTTTCCGCTTCCGGCGTAGCCACAAACTCGTCTACTAGAGGTCCAAAAGCATCTAGGCTTTCAGGTCTTACAACCACCAAGTTATGCGGCATCTGATCCATATTCTTCAATTTGATTTCTATGGTTTGACCGGCCTTGGCAAATAGTTCGGTTTGGTCAAAAGCCATCTCTTGAGGAACCGTTTTAAGATCAAAGACCACATCGGCCTTGGTCTCACCTACTTTACCGATACCCATATCGATGTATTGATCCCCTCCGGTATTTATACAGTGTAATGCTATTACATTCTTACCTTTCTTGAACAATTGACTTTTGGCCTCATCAAGTTTGATGAACTTATAGGCCTGACCGCTAGCGCCCGATTCAGCCATTAACTTCTCACCATTGATGAAAACTTCGTAGTCATCGTCATGGGCAATCTTCAAGACCGGCTCTTCAATTGCTTCATTCAATTGAAACTCTTTTCTTAACCAGATGTCATTTGAATCCCAAAGTGATTTAGCTTTTTCAATGGCCTTACCCCCAAAGAAGGCATCTCCCTTTTTCCAGCTAGAGGTATCGAACTGCTCCGATGCCCAATCACCTCCAGGATCTGAGGTGGTATACAACCATTGCGAGGCACGGTCTTCTGCAGAAGGAACTATCATTTCTACCACGGCAGGGTCAACAGTTTCATAATTCAGTTCTCTAAAGTATACCTTGGTAGCTGCATTCAACCACTTATCAGAACTATTGGAAGCATCACCGGCCAACTTTTCCATGTCGGCATAAAGTCCTGATGATTCAGGAAGTTCAGATGCCCTAACTATCGCCGCCAACCTCACTTGGGCATTCGAATCGGTCAATAATTTGGACCCGGCAAGTAATTCACTACCTGCGGTATCGTTTGGCAACAAGGCCATAGCTGCTCTTTTCACGGCAAAGCTTCCGTTTTCAAGTGCCTTTTTTAAAAGATCTTGCGTATTGGCATCTTCTCCATCAAAAGCTCCCAAACCATCCAAGGTCCACAAAGCATGCAGAACAGGAGCGTTGATTTCTTCATTCTGCCCTAAACCTTCTTCGGCCATTGTAATTAATTCACCTACGAGCTCTTTTTTACCTTCTTCAACAATCAAGCGTTGCGCCGTAATCCGCCAGAAAAGATTATCACTTTTTAAAGCGGCCAGAAGAGGTTCGTTATCACCTGCATCTAAAGATGTTATGGAATCATCTATCTTATCATCGTATTTTACAATGTAGATACGACCATGACCATAGTCTCTTAATTTATTGATGTGAGCATTGCCCTCACCCTTGTCGGCATTCCATATTTGATTGTCCATTCCCCTTTTATCGGGGTTATGCTGAATAACGGGGTTGTACCAATCTGCAACCCAAAGGTTACCATCGGGCCCGGTTTCAGCAAATACAGGGGCTGTCCATGCATCGGTACTGGCAAAGATATTTCCGCCATCGACCTCTTTATAACCCGCCCCATCCTTTACAATTTTGGCAATGTGAACCAAATGTCCGGTAGGCTCTGCTACATACATTTGATTTCTATATTCTTTTGGATAGTTGCCTGCCGTATAAAAGTTAGCCCCGGAAGCCGCGGTAAAACCTCCACGAACATCGACCTGTTGCAGGGGGATGTCGGTAACGGGAGAAATTTCGTAGTGGCCTTGAATAAAATCGGCATTTAAAGCCCAAGAAGGAAGTTTCTCCAAATATTCGTAGTGCCTTAAAGGAATACCTACATAGCAAGCATGGTTATTATTGGCGGTAGAACCGAAAATTTCGAAATTCTCGTTATAGCCCATTCCCCAAGTATTATTATCAAACTGACCCACCGGTTCTAAAAAAGAGCCATCTTGACCAAAGCGATAAACACCTCTTTCAAACTTGACATTCTTATCACCGAAGGTATTTTCAAATCCGGAATATCCAACAGCACCCCATAAGTTATTATCAAGACCATATCTTAAACTTGACGGGCCTGCATGCGTATCAAATGTACCGAAACCACCAAAAAGCACGGTGCGCTTGTCCATTTTATCATCCCCATCGGTATCTTCTAAAAAGACCATTTCAGGAGCTTGGGAAACAATAGCTCCCCCCTTGACCAAAACAATTCCGGTGGTCAAACTTTGTTCGGTAGCAAAGTCGGTAAACTTATCCGCCTTGCCGTCACCATCGGTGTCCTCACATATGGTTATGCGGTCACCGCCCACATCATTCGCCAAGTCGTGGGGATAATCTTTTGACTGCACTACCCATAGCCTTCCTTTCTCATCCCAAGTAAAGGCTATCGGGTTGATAATATTCGGTTCGGCCGCAAAAAGATGTGCGCTAAAGCCTTCCGGTAACTGAATGTGCTTTTGTGAATCTTCAGGACTCAGTGGATCTTGTACCTTAGGGTTTTCCCCCGTGTAGGTAAGAGGCGGTGGCGGTTCTTTCGTTTCGGTACAGGAATAGAGCCCCATACCCAAAATGGCCAAAAAAAGGCCAGATCTAAATTTTATCATTCTTCTATATTCTTGATTAGTAAGTAGGCCATTCAGGTAGGCCCTTGGTCTATTTTTTTCGGTAACTAGCGTAGGGTTCTTGTTGGCTCACATCAAGTGTACCAGCTTCCCAGCCCTCTGGTGGCGACAATACAGCCAAAAACTCAAGATCACCCTTACCTGCATTAAAAGTGCCATGCACCACATCTTTATCTATATAGATAGAATCACCCACCTCTAGATATTGCATTTCATCTTCGATCCATTGTTCGGCCCTTCCTTTAAGTATGTACAGTATTTCGTGCATATTCGGATGCCGGTGAAAATCGTGGCCCATGCCCTCGGGCACTACCACCTTGACCATATAAGACTGTGCGCCTGCCATGGTTTCGGGGTGGTAATGCCAATAATGGAGCCTGCCAACGGTTTCCTCGAACATTAAATCCTCTTCCTTAACAAATTTCCATTGATCGGACATGTTCTATTTTCTAAAGGGTTAACGATTTGAACTCTTTGGTCAAATTGGTCAATGAAGCTTCAACCCCCATTCTTTCTAAAGAGGAAGCCCCTACAAAACCGTGTAAACCGTCAACGTGATCTAAGGCATATCTAACATCAGAAGGAGTGTTAATTGGGCCGCCGTGCGCTAAAAAGAAGGTATCGTGATTAGCTTTTTTAACAGCATCTACTATTTCTTGGGTACGTTCAAGAGCAGCATCCATAGAAACGGTTGCATCGGTTACACCAATCGAACCACCGACAGTAGTACCTACGTGGGCAATAATGGCATCTGCACCTGCGTCGGCCATTTGAACCGCTTCTTCGGGTTTGGCCACATAGACCACAGAGAACATATCCATTCTAGTAGCCAAGTCGACCATAGCCACCTCCTTTTTAAAACTCATTCCTGTTTCTTCCAGAACGTTTCTAAAATGGCCATCGATAATGGAGTGGGTAGGAAAGTTGTTAACTCCGGAAAAGCCCATGTCTTTCACTTGACCTAGAAAATGCCACATTCTTCTTCTTGGATCACTACCGTGAACCCCACAGATAACAGGTACTTCCTCTACTACCGGCAAGACTTCAAACTCGCCGATTTCCATAGCGACCGCATTGGCGTCACCATAGGCCATCATACCTGCGGTAGAACCATGACCGCTCATTCTAAATCGACCAGAATTGTAAATAATGATAAGGTCGGCGCCACCTTTTTCAATGAATTTAGCACTGATACCAGTTCCCGCTCCTGCACCGATAATAGCTTTGTTTTGATCTAAAACCTTTTTTAAACGGTCTCTTACTTCTTGTTTGGTATAAGGGTTACCTATTCCCGTCCATTTGTTAGGCATACTTCAATATTTAATTTTGGTTATACTTATATTTTGTTTGAATTACTTTCAATTTTATTTATCCATTAATAGCAACAACTCTTCGGTTATTACTTCGGCAAATTCCGAAGTGTTTACGTTTACATCTACCTCAACTACTTTTATCTTCGAGTCTAGATGCTCACATATAGACTTAAAAAGTTGCTTATCGGCCTCTGCGTCATAAAACACCTCGCCCTTAGCGCCTATTTTAGATAATCCGTTCAAGGGAAGAACAACGGTAACCGCATTCTTTGAGCTGTTCAACCTTTCAGCAATTTGCCTACCCAGTATATCGTTCTCGTCTTTATTCGTTCTCATAAGGGTTACGTCGGGTGCCCATGAGAACAAATGCCTGTCTTGGTATTTTTCAGGAACCGTACTTTTCGCGGCAAAATTCACCATATCAATACACCCGGGAACCACCACTTGTGGAAGGCCCATTTTTGAGGCAGATTTTAATCTATGGGGACCAGCGCTACAGATTCCCCCGCACAGCTCATCAGCCAATTCAGTGGTCGTAAGGTCAAGTACGGCGTCAAAAACACCTTCTTCCATTAAAGACTCCATCGTTTTACCTCCGGTACCTACGGCATGAAAAGCCAGAACATCGTATCCTTTCGATTTTAAGATTTCAGAAGCCCTATTCGCACATACCGTGGTGTTACCAAATACACTGAGGGCTATACTACCTTTGGTATCGCTATCTTTTAAAGGCACGATATTGGCCATTCCTAAAACGGCACCTGCGGCTTGATTGATCAACACCCTACTTATGCGATTAAGACCCGCTACATCAACAATTGAAGGCATCAGCACAATATCTTTATCCTCAATCTTTTCTGATAAATCTTTAGTGGCCAAGGTACTCAAACACAGTTTTGGTACACCGAATGGTAGGGTTTTCATAGCTTCTATAGCCACAAAGGTACCACCGCCACCGCCCATTCCGATTACTGCATTAATCTCATTCTTTTGGAAAAGATCCGCCAGAATTTGTCCTGCACCTTTACCCATGACAATAAGAGCCTCTCCTCTGTCATTCGCCTTCCTCAATGCCGTGATGTATTGTTCTGCAGCCTCAGCAACCTTATCAGCCTCAAAATTTACAGGAAACTGGTCGGTACTACCTAAAACACCCGTATTAATGGAAACTACCTCAGCACCTCCTTTTGTCAAACAACTATGTAGGTAGGCGAAATCTTCTGCTTTGGTATCAAAACAGCCCACCATCGCCACCTTAGTTTTTTCACTCATATTCTTATTAATCATTTTTTGCCCTCAAGTTGCAAAAACCTAAATGTATTTTTATCAATGCTTATTTCTTCTTGTCCTTCGTCACCGTCGCTAAATACTAATTTGACAATTGCAGTGCGTCTCGGCTGTACCTTTGAATCATCAAAATGGGTATGAAGGACATAATACAAAGAACCGTCTTCATGCTCTAGAACATCGCCGTGGCCCGTTCCGTTGATTCCTAAAATTTCTTTGGTAATGAAAGGTCCGTTTTTAGATTTGGTCCAAGGGCCTAAAGGATGATTGCTAGTGGCATAGCCAACGGCATAATCAGGATTACGAAAATCATTCGCCGAATAAATCATGTAATAAATTCCTTTTCTCCTCAAAATAGTGGGCCCTTCGGTTACGGGCCATTCGCTATCCCACGTATTTTCCCAAGGCAATTCGCCAGATATACATTCTTTTAACGTCTCAGGTTTTATGGCCTCTAACGAGTCTTCAAGTTCAGCTACAAAAATTCGGTTACCCTCTGTCAACCTTACATGGTAAAGGTATTTTTTACCGTCATCATCAAAATAAATAAAGGGATCGATTTGCCTTACGGGAGCCTGCAAGTCTTTCTTTTCTTTATTCTTAAAAGGACCGGAAGGATGGCTCGACGTAGCCAATGCGATGTGCTCATCGGCAGTATAGGCCATATAATATTTAGAGTCGTACTTAAATATTTGTGGAGCCCAAAAGCCCTTTGTACCAAATGCATCTCCCTGTCTCATGGCCAACCTTTTTGACGGGCCGGAGGGACCTTGCCAGTCAACTAAATCTTTGGAAGTGTAGACCAAGAAACCTTTATCCTTTCCCATTTTTGGATCTCCGGTGGTTCCATATAAATAATATGTACCATTTTCCTGAAAAATAGTCGGATCGGCCAACAAAGGATTTACCGAGGAATCTTGACCATAACCGCTAAAAAGAATGCCGATAAAAATGGATAGAAAAGAAATGCTATATCTCATTGGTAGGTACATTATTTTGTGGAAAAACGGTATTCAGTCATCGTATGATACTCTTCTCCCGGGTTTAATCTAATGGTCGGAAAATTCTTTTGGTTGGGCGAATCTGGGTAATGCTGGGTTTCAAGACAGAAAGCGGATCGATGCTCATCGCGTGCGCCCGACTTCAACTTATTCTCTGCATTCATGAAATTACCACTATAGAATTGCACGCCGGGTTCGGTCGTGAAGACTTCCATAACCACACCTGATTTGTCGCCTACTACCGTAGCGGCCTGCTTTAAAGAATTGTTCGTTTCATCGCTAAGAACGAAATTATGATCGTAGCCACCTCCATATTTAATCTGAGTATCCTCCGCCTCAATTCGCTCCCCTATTCTATGAGGTTCTGTAAAATCAAAAGGAGTATACTTTACCGCTTTTAACTCTCCCGTAGGAATCAAGGTTTGATCGACCGGGGTAAACTTATCGGCATACAATATCATTTCATGGTCTAAAATGTTACCACTGCCCTCTCCATTCAAATTGAAATAAGCGTGATTGGTAAGGTTAACAATGGTCGGCTTGTCGGTTACCGCATCGTATTCAATTCTTAGGGTGTTAGGCTTTATCAAATGGTAAGTTACCTTCGCATCTAGAGCCCCAGGAAAACCTTCTTCCATATCTTCTGACAAATAATTCAATACCAACGTAGTATCATTACTAGACTGTACTTTCCAAACTTTATCTTGAAAACCGTTCGGACCCCCATGCAAGGCATTTTCACCATTATTGGTCTCTACCGAATAGTTCTTGCCATCTATGCTGAATTTACCTCCTGCGATTCGATTGCCCACTCTTCCTATCAAAGCTCCGAAATAAGATTCCGGACCATCGATATATTCTTTGACACTGCCACGCCCAATGACCACATCTACCCTATCGCCTTTGGTATCCGGCGTAAATAGGCCCACTATTCTTCCACCATAATTGGTGATGGCCACTTCAATATCATCATTTTTAAGCCAATAGAGTTTTACTTGATTACCATCGACAATCGTGTCAAAAGCCCCGGCATTAAGATTTCCGGCTCTGGCCTCCATCACCTCAGTGGCCTCTTCTTGTTCCGGTTGATCCTGCTTCTTTTCTTGTTTGCATGAAAAAACTACCGTTAGCAAAGTGCTTAAAGCAAATAATTTCAGTTTCATATTCATCCTTTTTAATTTGGAGCAGGGTAAACCTTATATTTGTTAGCCAGTTCTTCCCATTCTTTCGCTAATTCTTTTACTTCTTTATGATGGGTAGCGGCCAAATTGACCTGTTCCGTTTTATCGTTCGATAGGTTATAGAGTTCCCAAGGTTGTCCAGCATCTAACCTTACCAATTTTAAATCTCCTTTACGTAGTGCTTGAGAACCGAAATGTTCCCAAAAAAAAGTTTCTTGTGTGGGACGGTCGGCCTTGCCTTTCAATAAAGGAATGATACTGCTGCCAGGAGTAGGGGTTATTAACCTTCCATCAAATTCTGTTGGATAAGTACCGCCAGAGACATCTACACAGGTTGCCATAATATCACTCACATGGGCCGGCACTGTTCTAACCTCCCCATTATTCTTTAATTCTTTGGGCCACGAAGCTATAAACGGAGTATTGATACCACCTTCGAAAACTTTGGCCTTCCAAAACCTAAAGGGGGTATTTACGGTATGGGCCCACTGCGGACCGATACCTGAAAGAACCGTTTGGGGCCCGGGAAGTACTTCTTTATTAACAGGAAATTGAACCTGTTCGCCATTTCGTGTACTTCCTGCCCTGTCGAAACCAGGCCCATATTTAGAGGGTCTTTCTGAACTCGCTCCGTTATCGGAGAGAAAGAGTACCAACGTATTTTCTAGTTTGCCGGTTTCTTCGAGTTTGTTCATCAATTCGCCAATTGTTCTATCCATAACATCGACCATAGCAGCGTGTACGGCCATAGCGCGTACATCCCATTCTTTATCGGAATTGTTTTCCCAATTTAATTCGGGAAACATAAATTCTGGCAATTGGGTATCTTCAGATATCAATCCCTTTGCTACCAAATTCTTATAACGCTCTTCCCTAATGGCTTGCCAGCCCTTCTCGTATTTATCAACATACTTTTGAATTATACTATCAGGGGCTTGAAGGGGCCAATGGGGGGCACAATGGGCCACGTACAAGAAAAATGGATTTTCTTTTTTAGAAAACTCGCTTACATAGGCAACAGCCGAATCTCCTATAGCTTGCGTATGATAATAATCTTCGGGCACTTTTTCTACTTGCTGGTTGCCATTGACCAAACTAAATGGATCAAAATAATCGACCACACCCCAGATATTGCCATAGAATTTATCGAATCCTCTTGCGGTCGGGTATGATTTTAAATCGGAAAATGGGCCGTAATTTTCTTGATGAGCCAACCATTTGAGTTGTTTGTCACCCCGTAGATCATTCGTTTCAGAAACATGCCATTTACCTACCATACCCGTTTGATACCCTTCTTTTTTGAGTACCTCGGCAATGGTAACGGTATTTTCGTTCAATGTACCTTGATAACCCGGCAGACCTGCATCCATTGTCATTCTACCCAGACCCGCTTGGTGTGGATATAACCCAGTGAGCAAAGAAGCCCTTGTGGGGCAACAGCGGGAAGTATTATAAAATGAAGTAGACCTTATACCTGTCGCAGCCAGACGGTCTAGGTTCGGTGTATTTATTTCGCCCCCGTAACAACCTAAATCTGAAAAACCGAGATCATCGGCCATTATGATTACAATATTTGGTCTATTGCCTTTCTTAGGATGAACTTTATATGTTTGCGACTTAGCATCACTACCCATCGAGAAAAAGGTAATGACCAAAAGGCTTGATAAAACTATCGATATGTAGGTTGCAATTTTTAACACTAGTTTTTTGCCTTTCGGATTGTATTTTTTAATTCTGCAATGGTTTTGGAATCGGTTCAGTGGTTGGGCCATCGACCACCAAAGTTCCGTCTTCTTCAATATTCATCTGGTCAATAAAAACAACTCTATTTTCTCCTGTTGCCTGTGTGCGACCATGATAAACGGTGTACATTTTTTTTCCACCAACTAGAGATAAGACCATATTATGACCGGTTCCGGTGACATCGCCGCCCTTATCTATATTCTTCTGTAAAACAGGGTTGTTATCTGCCTTTTGATAAGGACCTAATGGCGAATTAGATGTGGCATAACCCACAGAATAATTTGGGCCTGCGTAGTGGTTTGCCGAATACATCATGTAATAAGTGCCGTTATTTTTAAAGGTAAAAGAACCTTCTGTCCATCTTCTATTTACTTCTTTTGAAATAACCGAACGACTTTCCCATTCGGCATTACGGTCGTTCATTTCAAGCGGTGGCCTAAGTAGTAATTGGGGTTTGCCGATAACACTTTTAAAATCAGCTGCCAATTCTACCCCATAGACCCAACTTTCTTCAATTTCGTCATACAGACCTTCTTTTTTGGCCCATTCAGAAATCTCACTCTCTACAGGATGTTTGTAGCAAACCCTCGAATAATAAAGGTAAAATTTACCATCGTCATCTTTAAAGACATTCGCGTCTATAATAGGATACCCGGGATCAAATAAAGGTTGGTCGGTCAAATCTGTAAAAGGACCTTTAGGACTATCGGAAATAGCCACCCCAATCTTGAAATTTTCAAGTTCATTGTTGGGATTATCCTTATCATCTGCACTGAAAAACAAGAAATACTGATTTTCAAATTTGTACACTTCGGGCGCCCAAAAGTTCTTTTGAGTCCAAGATGCTTCGGTATTTCCTTCATAAATACGGCCTTCGAACTTCCAGTTCACCAAATCATTTGATGAATAGGTAGCAAAGCCATTTTCAACTTGGCCTGTTCCATACATATAAAAAGTGCCATCGCCATTATCCAACACAAATGGATCCCCAAATTCAACATCTATCGGATTAGAAAACGTTTCGTCGGCTACTTCCTTAACTTGTTTCTTTTCAACCTTCTCCTTACATCCTAATAAAGAACAAAAGATGAGGTTGACTAACAAAAAGCAATATTTGTGTTTTTTTATCAAATCAATAGTATTAAAGTGCCTATAAGTTATAAATAAAAAGCTTGTTCCTTGATTTCTTAAATACCGGGCCCCTATCACAAAGGCCCGGTAAAACCTCAATTTAAGTGACTACTAACAACTCAACATTAGCCAATCATTAAGATACTCTTCCCTTTATTCATTTGCACCATCTCTCGCTTCATTACAGGGAAAAGCAATGTATTACAAGTTTAACTTTTCAACAGGTGTATAAATCATATCTTCAATACCCTCTACCTTTACCCCTATACGGGCAAAGATGTAGTCTTGATCCGGTTTTTTGGCATCCTCGGGTATATCTACCGACATGGAGAGGTTGCTCAAATCACTTAAATCGGCATCGACCTGGGCAATGCTTCCTTCACCCCCACTGTTGGTATCGACAAACTGGGTTCTGTTGATTACCAAGGTAACACGTTCAACGGCCCTGCCATTTGCTCCAGTGATTATTTGATCAACACCACAAGTACCGCTTACCGTTCCGGAAGATTGCGAAAACTGAGCTCCACGGATCATGTAATAAGGAGTAACATTGAGGTCCATAGTTTTGTTTCCGCTTAGATTAAAATACAGAGTATCGGAGGAAGCCCTGAATGGACCTTCACCCGGTAGAAAAATCAATTTATAGTCTCCGGAAAAAAGTCTGCTGCTAAAGCTTCCGTCTTGAGCTATAGCCACGTCAATAGGCGCAGGGCTGCCATAGCCCGATTGCCATAATTCAAACCTTACCTGGTTTCTCGCAACTGGTATCGCTTGACCCTCATATACAATATTTCCGGTAAAGTCGGCATCAGGTTCATTGAAGTTATCCAATTCACATGAGGCAGAAACCGCTAGTACAAGTAAGGCCAGTATATAGAATTTTACTTTCATGTTCTTTAGTTTTCTAGTTTTATTGATTAGGATTTCTGACCAGCTTTGGATTATTGTTAATCAATCCCTGACCGATTTCAGAGTAATAGTTTCCTAAGCGGAACCTATCGGATCCAGTAATTCGGGAAAGTCTATTGATTCTGTACAACCATTTGCCATCATTAGCGTCACCTGGATTATAGTACTTGTAAGGCCAGATGTTGTACGGTTGTGTTTCTCTTTTGGTGGCAACACCGATGTTCTCGGTAACCTCTTCGGGGGAAATCGGGTTACCATCCAAAATAACATGAGCAAGTCTCCATCTTTTCAAATCAAAGAAATGAAGGCCCTCAAAAGCTAATTCAACATATCTCTCATGTACTATTTTATCAAAGGTAACATCAGCAGCGGTCAATGGCACAGTAAGACCTGCCCTTTCGCGAACATCGTTCAAATACTCGGCAGCCAATTCTGGTTGGTTAAGCTCAAAAGCAGCTTCAGCAGCGTTCAATAACACCTCTGCATAACGATACCTGATGAACCAAACATCACTTTGAGTACCCCTTCTACCCGATCCAGTTGCCGGATCTTGGTATTTTCTAATGTAAAAACCTGTCTGTGCCGTGAACTCGAGTCCATCGATTGGCCCATCAAAACCTACCACCTGCACTTGTCCGGTCATTCCAGGAAGTTCTTTTTGTTGACCTCTTGAATCACCGCTAACAACAGAACCATCTGCCAAAACTACACCGGCCCATATATCAACATCGGTAGACTTGAACTTGCTTCCTGGAAGAATAACCGTTCCTGCCAGGCGGGCATCCCTACCTTGAAAGATATCTCCGATATTATCAAAATATACTGGAGCACCGCCGACTTCATTTTCAAGTGGTGCGTAAGTACCATCCAGCAATTCAAATGATTGAACAAACTGTAGACTTGGATTGATACGTCCACCTTCTTCTTCTTCGGCTCCGAATCTTGGTTGGTTCACAATGGTATAACCATGGGTTTTACCTCCACCTACAAGATAATCTTCAACAAAAATAGCTTCTGGGTTGTTCGCCTTATCGTAAAAGATGCTGGAGAAGTTTTCAGAAAGATCAGGCTTCTTGGTATAAAGACCGTAGCCACCTGCTTCGCCATTGATGATTGCTTCGGAAGCTTCCAAAGCTTTTGTGTAATATTCGTTGGCTCTTGAAGCCGGTATACCCACCTCACCACCAGGCAATGAAACTTGTGGTGTTGTAGCACCGTACTTGGCAATCGAAGCGGCGTATAGTGCAGCTCTGGCCTGCATGGCCAGAACGGCACCTTTGGTAGCCCTTGATTTGGTATTGGCGTCGTTTGGCAATATATCTTTCAATGCTTCAGCTTCACTGATCACAAAATCATAAATAGCGGCCTCTGTTTCACGTGGATGCTGCAAATAAGAAGCATCACCGCTGAAATCGTACGTTTCCGATTCAAGAATAAGCGGAACCCCACCCATTCTTTTTACCATTTCAAAATAATAGGAAGCTCTCAAGAATCTAGCCTCGGCCAAGAATCTGGTCTTGTCTTCCTCGGTCAGTTCGGTAGCCTCGGAGCAACGTTCAAGAAACAAATTGATTTCCCTTATATACGCATAGTCCCAAGTGCCCCAAGCTCCGTAGCCCCAACCATCGTTCTGAAATTCAGGGTATCTACCCGCTTCAGACCAATAGGCGACATTAAAGCCGGCTAGAGACGCCCAGTCTTCAACCGTACCAAAATCATAATACCTATTATAGAGGTCTGCCAATACCGAAAGTGTAGTTTTTGGATCAGAGAATATCTGTTCTTGTGTTAAAATCGAGGTAGACGGCCGATCTAAAAACTCTTCGTCATTCTTAGAGCAACTCCATATTGCTACACTCGCAATTAGTAGTAAATAAATATGTTTTTTCATTTTTCGATCAATTTTAGATAGAAAGGTTAACCCCTACGTTAACAAATTTGTTCTGCGGATACTGCAATCCGTTCTCTTCATTTACCTCTGGGTCAATTCCGAATTTCTTAAGATTGTCAAACGAGAAGAGATTGTACCCGTTCACATAAATTCTAGCCTTTTGAAAACCAACTTTATCTAACCAAGGTTTTGGTAACGAATAGCCCAGTTCTAAAGTACGTGCACGCAAATAAGTTACATTATGCATCCAATAGGTAGAAACCCTATAATTGCTATGATAACCTGCATTGTATCTCAGTGCCGGATACTTTCCTGGAACCCAAGTACTGTTCGGGTTTGCAGGGTCCTGCCTTGACCAACTATCCAAGAATATCTTATTAAGTGCCCCTTGGTTTTGGAAAGCCCAACGGGTTTCCCAGTTCTGAATCCAAGAATAGCCAGAACCTCCAGAAAAATCTGCTGTCATATCGACACCTTTATAAGAAAGTCTAATATTCAATCCGAAGTTGATATTCGGTTGTTTACCGAACGAATACCCAATAGGCTTCTCGTCATAACCATTAATACGGCCGTCACCATTGATATCTTCATAAATCAAATCACCTGGAAGAAGCGTACGGTTACCTTGGCCATCAATATCTACGGTGTAGTTATTGATTTCCTCTTGTGTTTGAAACTCCCCAATTACATTATAACCCCAACGCATATCATTATACCTGCCTTCACTTGAAGCTCGGTATTCTTGCCATGAATTAGAAAATCTTGGTTTATAGGATTCGATAAATTTTCCTCTTGAATAGGATCCGTTGGCGGAAACCGAAACATTGAAATCACCAAAACTATCATTGTAGGTCAATGCGCCCTCGAAACCTGCCTGCGAATCACTATTTACGTTCTCGTCAGGAAGGGTGTAACCCAATTCACTTGGTATAAGTATATCATACTTAAAGCCTCTAAGACCGGTACGTAAACGGTAGAACCAATCATAAGAACCTGTTACCTTGCCATCAAACAGAGCGAAATCAATACCGATATCGGTTATCTTACTTTTGAACCAAGTAAGGTTATCTACAATCTGACCTTTATCTCTGGCACTTACTACAGGTTCTCCGTTTAAAATGGCAGTACCAACGTTGTAGTTATAACCTGGTAAATAATCATAAGCACCGATTCCGATATCATCATCACCTAAAATACCGTAAGAAGCCCTTAACTTAAATTCTGTCAACCAAGCATCTTCTCCAGCGATAGTCTCATACCAATCTTCTTCGGTCATCCTCCAACCGATAGAACCAGAAGGGAAGAAACCGGTTCTTTTTGATGGGGCAAACTTCCAAGACTTATCTTGACGACCGGAAATCTCCAAAAAATATTTCTGCTTGTAGTTATAATTGAACTTACCGATATAACCGATTCGGGCTAATTCACCATCGAAATCATTGAATTCGACCAAGTTGGCAAAGTACATTAACGGAAGAATATTGTTTTCAGGAACTGAACGCATCCATTGGTTTTGATCACGCTCTTCTTGTCTTTCTACCAAGAAAAGGCCTTCTACATTGTGCTCTTGCTCACGACCAAAAGCCTTTTTATACTGAGCCTGCCCTTGATAGACATTTTTAACAATTTTGCGATTTCTTCTTTCACGCCATGGGTTGGTACTACCACCCGTCACGTTGTAAGCGTCATTTTCAGCATCATAGGTATATGCTTCATAGGTATATTCGTGACCGTTCAATACTTGGTCTTGAATATAGTACGAGTACATACCTCTCACCGATAGACCTTCTAACACCCCGCCAAATTGGTATTCACCATTAAAGTTCGATTGCATAGTTCTTAAGATGTTGGTTGAATAACCCCCAATTTCTTTATTGTGCAGCGCCCAGTTGGTTTCGTTATGCCCTATATCATTCAGATAATCAGGGTTATCGTTAGCATAAGGACGCTCAAATGGGCGGTTACGCAAAATGGCGAACCTTGGCAACCAATAATCATCGGCCCCTGGAATACCCGGGTTATCGGTAGTTTCTATACGACCGCTGATTTGCATGCCAACCTTTAAACGATCGGTAATATTTGCGTCTAGGTTGTTTTGAATATTTGTTCTTTCAAAATTAAATTCAGGACCTAAGACCGCCTCCTGTTTAAGGTGGGTTCCAGATATGTAGTAGTTGATTTTTTCAGAACCCCCTGTTGTACTTACGTTTACACTGTACAATGGTGCATTTTTCTTAATGATAAAATCCTTCCAATTGAACGACTGATAGCCTGGTTCTGTACCAACTCTATAGCGCTCTAATTCTTCAGGAGTAATTTGTGTCTCACCAAACTCGTTCAAATCCGCTTCCGCTTTTTTGCTCATATAGGTATAAGAGTCGTTCACAACATCAGGGAAACGCGACCAATTCTGACCACCGTAATAGGCATTGACATTCACAACGTTTTTAGAGTTCTTCTTACCTCTTTTGGTTGTTACAACCACAACCCCGTTAGCAGCCCTTACCCCGTAAATAGCAGCAGCAGCATCTTTCAGTACCGAAATGCTTTCGATATCGCCGGGAGAAATGTTATTAAATTGACCTACGTCAGATTGAATACCATCTATAATGTAAAGAGGGTTACCCATATTACGTATTTGAACGGTTGCAGTGGCACCAGGTCTACCATCGGGCATTTTAAACGTTACACCAGAAATTTTACCGGCCAGACCAGAGCTTACCGATGCACCTGCGTGCACATTCTCTAAATCTTCACTGGTAACAGTAGATATTGCAGCCGTAATAGACTTTTTGTCTTGGGTAGAATAACCCGTTACTACCACTTCATCAAGGGCGGCAACATCTTCGTTCATTTGAACATCGACCGTTGCTTGACCATTAACAGGCACTTCCAGTCTTTGAAAACCGATATAGCTGAAAATCAAAGTTGCATCAGCCGGGGCATTAACAGTATAATTACCATCAAAATCGGTGGTCACCCCTGTAGTTGTATTTTTAATAATAATCGAAACCCCTGGTAACGGAGCCCCATCACTGGCAGCTGTAACCGTACCCGTCACCGAAGGTGCATCTTGTCCGTATCCTTGGTACATAACTGCACACACCAGAAAAACAGACACAAGAATCTTCTCGATAATGTTAGTCTTTGGTTTTTTCATTGTTTCTCATTTTTGAATGATTGCTTAGAGATTAGTTCGCTAGTTGAGTAAATTGATAGAATCTTAAATTGAGAAAGGTGTTTGTGTTATAATTTCATTTTAAGTTGTTTTAGTTGAGTATTTATTTGAGATAGAGCTTTAAAATTGACAAATTGCCAATGATCAAATAAAATGAATTCAGAATCCTATTACCCTGTGGATTGTTTCATTCTATCATACAAATCGTTCAAATTTTAAGAGAAGGTTAAGAGAAGAGCCTTTATTGATACAAATTGTTGCGGTTTGAGACAGATTGTATACCAATCAATTAACAAAGGTTTAAATAATTGATTTTCAAATGGTTTGACAACCATATGAAACAAGTCAATTCATATCAATAAAAGTGAAATCAGTACAATTTGTGCTGAAGTTGTCATTTCAGGTTGGTTTAGAACATTTCGCGAGATGACTAGAGAAGATTCCTATCCTGAAACGATAACAAGAATCAAATCCATCCAAGTATTATCTGACTTGAAGTATTGTTTAAATTGAGAAAATTCAAAGAAGGAGATGGTAGAACTGGTACATAAAAAATGCCATCCCAATCCAAGGATGGCATCGTGCTTAAATTCTAAACAATCCAAATTTGAATCTTACATTTTCTTATTTACAATCCTGAAGGTTTAACCAATTTCTCAGAGGTTTCTATCGGCTCACCAAGAACGGGCATATTATCTGAAGACCAAGAAATTTTCTGGGCCCTAGGAGACCTTTTGTTACCGCAACCATCGACAGGAGTGTCATTTGCATGATATAATATCCAGTCTTCGGTACCATCCGGGCTTTTGAAAAAGGAGTTATGTCCAGTTCCGAACACAGATTTCTCTTTCGACTGCTGAAAAATTGGTTCTTTCGATTTAACCCAAGACGATTTTTTCATGGGATCATCGGTCTTATTCATCGTTAAAAGGCCAAGGGCGTAGTAGGGCGTCCAACATCCACTTGCGGAATAAACAATATGAACCTTATCGCCACGGGCCAACATCTGGGGCCCTTCGTTAACGTAAACGGGGGCATCCGGTTTCCAAACACCCGGGTAATGCCAATTTCTTTCCCAATCAAGTTCTGGAGTACTTATTAGTACCCGATCAGAACTGATCGTATAGGGGTTGGACATTTTAGCGATGTAAATGTTCTGGGTCTCCTCTCCCCCATCTGCCTTAGGATTTTCCCAACCGGACCAAATAAAGTAGAGTTGGTTTTGGTGCTCAAAAATACTTCCATCAATGGCCCAATTATCATTTTTGTCAGTCTTGAGTTTAGACTTCACTTCAAAATCACCTTTGAACGGGTCAGGAGAGCTATTATCTATAACGAACATGCGGTGATTTCGATTATCGCCATCATCTGCCGCCACATAAATGTACCAGTGCCCATTAATATTATGAATTTCGGGGGCCCAGATATTTCTAGAATGATCGCCGGTTTCAGGTGCGCGCCATATTACCTTCGACTCTGCATTTCTTAAATCGGTAATATCTTCGGTTCGCAACAAAGTAATAGCGTTACCGCCAGATTTTATATAATAAAAATTTCCTTCGTGATAAATCGTCCACGGATCCGCACCACTATCTAATAGGGGGTTTGTGAAAAAGCTGAGTGATTGTTCATCTTCTTGAACAAGCTCAGTATTTGAATTTTCAGCAGATTCCTTTTCGGTTTCCTTACAAGAGAAAAACAATAACAGCAACACTAAGGGCAAAACCTCTCTCATAAGATTCTAGTTGTAAAAAATGATTGTTACGTTTAACAAAGGATTAATTTAAGGCATCGATGATTTCTTGATTAATTTTCTTGACTTCTTTGATGTTCATTTTGTCTACCTTTCTATCATAGGTCATAAAACCATTAACTTCACCCTCTACATCGGTCGTCTGTGTATATACCGCTCCTGAGAAACCTGCTTTGACCAAATTCTTGAGCTCTTTCGCATACTTGATGTATTCATCGGTAGTTTCTTTTGAGTTCTTGAACTTTATGTACCCCCAGTTATTATCCGGTTTCCATAAATGGCCTTTTAAGGGCAAGCCAATTCCTCCATACTCACCTAAGACATTTACCCTTTGCGCATCATACAAGTACATGGCCGGCCCAGGATAATTATGTAAATCGACAATATCACCTGTACGATAAAAATTACCCCCACTGGCTGAGTTGACAAGTCTACTTTGATCGTAATTCTTTGTCCATTCTGTTATCTCTTCTGTTTTGAACTGACCCCACGCCTCATTGAAAGGAACCCAAACCACGATACTAGGTTGGGAATAGAGATAATCCATAATACCCTTCCATTCCTTACGATAGATTTCTTCAGATTCTGCAGATCTTTTTAATTCTGTACCTGTGAAATAGTTGTGATTTTGCCACTGCGGACTTTTATCTCCGCTAGGCATATCTTGCCAAACCAATATACCGAGTCTATCGCAATGGGTATACCACCTAGCAGGCTCAACCTTAACGTGCTTTCTAATCATATTAAAGCCCAGTTCTTTGGTCTTGACAATATCAAATTTCAGGGCTTCATCGGTAGGTGCCGTATACAAACCATCGGGCCACCAACCTTGATCCAAGGGGCCAAATTGAAAGTAATCTTTATTATTCAGCTGCATGCGCACAATACCGTAATCATCTTTTTTCATGGATATTTTTCGCATTCCGAAATAGCTTTTGACCTCGTCAACCTGATTATTTTGGCTATGCAATCTCACCTGTATATCATAGAGAAAGGGAGATTCCGGCGACCACAGTTTAGCATTTGGAATACTTAAAACAGTTTCTTGATTCACATTTGCCTTTGCGGTCGCAATTTCAGTTTCACCGTCAAAAGCTAAAATCTCAACTATATCGCCGTAAGAGGTACCTTCTGTTTCAACTTTTATGCTTACCGTATTATTATCAATGTCAGGAACCGTCTTTAAACTAACAATGCTTTTGGTATTCACAGGTTCTATCCACACGGTTTGCCAAATACCTGTTACGGGAGTATACCAGATACCTTCTGGCTTTTTCACCTGTTTGCCACGAGGTTGAGGACCTTCGTCAGTCGGATCCCAAACTTTCACGGTCAAAACCTGCTCTGAACTTTGTATGAATGGAGTTATATCAAACGAAAAAGGAGTATAACCGCCCGTATGCGAACCTACTTTTACATCATTGATCCAGATATCAGCTTTCCAATCGACAGCCCCAAAGTGTAACAAGATGTTCTGTCCGCTCCACCCTTCCGGAATATTAAATTTTGTGCGGTACCAAAGTTCATTTGATGACCCTACTTCTTTCATCACGCCTGACAAGCTAGATTCGGCCGCAAAGGGAACTAAAATTTTTCCATCAAAACTTTCAGGAAGTGGAGAACCCTTTTTCAAGATACTATAATCCCACAAACCGTTTAAGTTTTTCCATTCTGAACGCTCCATTATCGGCCTGGGATACTCAGGAAGAACATTTTCTACGTCTAAACTTTCGGCCCATTTGGTCTTAATTTTATCGCCGGCCGGCTTCCATTGCGCATTAATCGAACTTAACGCCATAAAAAACAACAGAAAAGAACAGAAACTATCGTTGATTAAGATTAGTAATATTTTTTTCATTTTCACTTTTATTGAATGACTATATAGCTCAAAGTAAATTATAATCCATAAGTTCATTTAGATATATCATTCTTTTTTAACGTCTAAATAATTCAAATTATACCTAAAACGGTCTATACACACTTGTGTGAGACATATAGTAGTATTTATGCAACATTTTGTAGAGTATTAATCATTAACTTTTAACGATATTCGGTGGTTTTTTTATGCAAATGAAGCTCATTCCATATCTATTTTTATTTCACATAGCTTTTGTTAATGGACAGGATTATTACTTTGACCACTATCAGGTAGAAGATGGTTTATCGCACAATACGGTAACAAGCTCTGTTCAAGATGGTAAGGGATTCTTATGGTTTGGTACAAAAAATGGGCTTAACAGATTTGACGGATATACTTTTAGACTTTTTCAAAGGGAGGAAGGCCATACCAAAACCTTACAAAGTAATTACATCTTAAGTTTACAGGAACATGCAGGCAAACTTTGGGTGGGAACGGATAATGGCCTCTATATTTACAATGATCAGGATGAAAGTTTCAGTCTGATTGAAACCACAAAAGAGAGTCAGATTTGGGATATAGAAGGAGACAACAATGGGAATCTGTGGTTTAGGGGCAACGGTTCTTTAGGCCGCTACCATATAAAGGAGCAAACCTGTTATTGGTATCCCTCCAACGAGTTTTTTAACGCCTCTGACGTTATCAATACCAGCGAAGGTGTTTGGGCCTCTTCGCACACCCATATGTATAAGTACAATTCAAGTACCGACAGTTTTGAACCTTATGAACTTTCTCCCGAACCTATAAAGGACAAACCCTTTGCCATAAACGAAACCTTTTTTCTTGATGAGAGAACAATACTTATAGGAACTCCCAATCATGGCGTGTTAATGTTTGACTTGATTACGAAGGAAACCAAAGAAGCAGATTTCTTGGGTTCCGAAAGACAACATGTAAGGGACTTTGCCTTAAGGGGAAACGAACTTTGGGTTGCTTCCGAATCTGGTATCCATATATATAATAGAAATACACAACAATATAGCAATCCAAAAAAAAACTATGATGATCCTTACGCACTAAGCGATAATGCGGTTTATACATTAACTGTGGACAACGAAGGTGGTGTTTGGGCCGGCACCTATTTTGGGGGAATTAATTACCAACCCAAACAATACACCCCTTTTAAAAAATATTTCCCTAAATCTTCCGAAAACTCCCTTAACGGCAATGCCATAAGGGAAATTTGCGAAGATGATAATGGTAATATTTGGATAGGAACCGAAGACGGGGGCTTAAACAAATACGATCCCAATTCCCAGGTTTTTTCCAATTTCACCTCCAAGGAAAAGGACAGTGAAGGTATTCTTGCTCATTACAACATACATGCACTATATCCGTATGATGGCAAATTATACATTGGCATGTTTGAAAATGGAATTGATGTACTTGATATAGATACCAATAAGAAAATTGCCCATTACGGAAGGGAGTCTGGTCTGACCAGTGATTTCGTTTATGCCATTTACGAGGATAAAAATGAAGAATTATACTTTATTACCACCTCCGGAATGAAAATCTTTGATAAGCAGTCCAATTCCTTTAAACCCTATGAGAATCTCCCAGACCATCAAGGATACACCTGTTTTCTAGAGGATAATGAAGGAAAACAATGGGCAGGCACCTATTTTGGAGGTCTCTTTTCATACAACCCAAAAAGCCAGGAAAATAATACCTACTCCTTTGACATTGATAATCCCAAAAGTGTTTCCAATAACCATATCAATTATCTTTTTCAAGATTCAAAGAATAATATTTGGGTATGTACGGAAGATGGCCTCAACCTCTACAATCCAGAAAATGATTCCTTTAAAAGGTACGGTATGCAAGATGGTTTTCCGGCCAACGTTTTCTATGCTATTTTGGAAGACGATTTTGGTATTTTATGGATCACCACCTCCAAAGGACTGGTCGCTTTCAATTCCGTTACCAAAGACATAAAAGTATATACAAAAGCGGACGGTCTGCAAAGCGATAACTTTAATTATATGTCCGCACATAAAAGGGAAGATGGAACCTTATTCTTTGGAAGTGTAAACGGCATGATCAGTTTTAACCCTGAGAAATTTATTAAAAACACTTATAAGGCACCCATTTACATTACAGGAATACAGATTAACAATGAAGACGTATATGTAGATCAAGAAAACTCTCCGTTAATTGAGTCCGTAACATCATTGGAGAAAATAACTTTAAAACCCTCACAGTCCTCCTTTAGTTTGGAGTTTGCCGCATTAAGCTTTACCGCACCGGAGAATACCGAATACTGGTACAAGATGGAGGGACTGGACACGGAATGGGTGTATTTACAAAAAAATCATAAAGCCTATTTTACGGAGTTGGCGCCAGGCACTTACAACTTTAAGGTAAGGTCTATGAATAGCAGTGGGGTATGGGGCAAAGAAACGGCCGGGTTACAAATAAAGGTTTTGCCTCCCTTTTACAAAAGCCATTGGGCCTATCTATCGTATACAGGTCTCCTCCTATTGCTCATTTTCTTTGGTTTTAGAACCTATCACCAACGCATCAAACTAAAAAACACCAGGAAAATAAGACTCTTAAACAATAGAAAGGAAAAGGAAATATATGAGGCTAAAATTGAATTTTTCACCAATATCTCCCATGAAATCAGAACCCCTCTTACCCTCATTAAAAGTCCGTTGGAAAAGGTGCTGCGTACTTCTGGCCACCTACCGGGCGTAAAGGACAATCTGAATATTGTAAAAAGAAACGCCAACCGCTTGTTAGACCTGGTAAATCAGTTATTGGATTTTAGAAAAACAGAAATTGAACGAGTCGACCTTACTTTTTTGCGGACCAATGTTACCAAGCTATTACAGAATACGGCCACAAGGTTTAGCGAAGCCATTAGGGATAAAGAAATTGACTTTAGGTTAAATATCGAAAAGGACGATGTTTATGCATCGGTAGACCCTGAAGCCCTTAAAAAAATATTGAGCAATCTCTTCGGTAATGCCATTAAATATGCAGAATCAAAAATTGTAGTCCTCTTAAAGGAAGAAAACGCCCATTTTAAAATGGTTATCCAGAACGATGGAAACTTGATACCCTCACATTTAAGGGAAAAAATATTTGAGCCCTTTTACAGATTGTCCGGATTGGAAAATGAAACAGGAACGGGTATTGGACTGGCCTTGGCCCGATCTTTAACTGAAATGCATAACGGCACTTTGCATATAGATCCAACGGATCGGGAAATGAACAGTTTTATATTGTCGCTACCTCTTAAACAAGAAAAAGAGTTTATTCTAAAACCTAATCGGGAAGAAGATAAATTGGAAGAGGGGCTTAATGACCAACCGGTTGCCCAAAGTAATGAAAACACCATATTGGTAGTAGAAGACAGTATAGAACTTATAGACTTTATTGCCCGTGAACTTAGGGAAGATTACTATGTGTTAAAAGCTACCGATGCGGAAAAGGCCTTAAAAATACTTCAAGAAGAAAAGGTTCAACTCATAATAAGTGACGTAATGATGCCCGGTATTAATGGGTTTGACCTGTGCAAAAAAATTAAGACCAACTTGGAAACAAGCCATATTCCGGTAATATTGCTAACTTCCAAAAGTGCCATGTCCTCCAAAATGGAAGGTTTGGAATCTGGTGCCGAGGCGTACATAGAAAAACCATTTTCCGTAAAACATTTAAAAGTCCATATTGCCAATCTAATTGAAAATAGACGGCATGTAATGGATCATTATGCCAGCTCACCTTTGGCCCATATCCGAAGTATTGCCAACACCAAAACGGACGATAACTTCATTAAAAAACTTGATAATGTGATTATTGAGCATATGGCAGATGCAGATTTAAATGTGGAGACCCTGGCAGAAATCATGCATATGAGTCGCTCAACTTTATACAGAAAAATAAAGGACATTTCCAACCTAAGCCCTAATGAACTGATAAACATTGCTCGGCTTAAAAAATCCGCGGAACTACTTAAAACAGGAAACTATCGTGTTTTTGAGGTGGCCGAGATCGTAGGGTACAACTCTCCTACTAGTTTTGGCCGCAACTTTCAGAAACAATTTGAAATGAGTCCGACGGAGTATATGAATTCGAAGGACTAAATTAGAGGAACTCAAACAATCTAGAATTATATATATTACAAAACAGTAGATATCTGGAAAGTACAGTTAGCTTCGAAAATTTATTTGGTAGATAAAATCGATGCAAATATACGAGTCCATTTTCGCCGATTTGTCGCAAAATCTTTCCTAAAAATGGGAGTTTGGAGGCCGTTTGTCGCAAATACTTGAAATTCAAAACACTGTAACAATTTTCAACTTTCTAATTATCAATAAGTTAAATTTTAAATGAAATACCTAACACCGCTTTGCGTGTTACCCTCTTGCTATTCCATTTCGTCCCGCAAGCGGGACAAAATTCCATACAAATCAGTTCAAAAACGGTTTGCCATTTCAGGGAAAATAATTTTCTGATATGTTATTTTTCGATGTACGGGAATATCGGCGAAAGTCAAAAATTGTATAGCCCTGTTTGAAATTCGGTACTGGGTTTCAGTAGATAAAAAATATTGATTATAACTATTTGGAAAAACTTAATTACAGCCCCGACATTTCAGGATGTGTATAGTTTATTATCAATGTAATTCTGAAACTAAGGATCAGTACTCGCCCGGTAACATAAAGGTATCGTTTACAAAGAACATCCGTAAATTATCTAAAGTAAAATCGGTAATGTGGTACTCTTGCTTCATCAAAATAGTATTGTTCCCGTCCCAACAGACTATTACACTTCATCGACTACCATCTCAGTAACGTAATGCTGGTTCCCATCTTCCGCGGAACAGGTCCAAAGTCTTGAAATTTACAATCAGTCCACTTTTCTCCCTCATTAGTTTTGTAAGGTTCATTGGTTGCCATTGAAAAACGGGCAATTTTCTTTCCGTTTTGCAACTGTGTAATGGTCGGTGCCTGTCCAACATTACCGATCAACTGTACGTAATTTCTAATGGTGCTCATATCTAAATTGTTTTATTACCTGTAGCAGGCATGGTTAATAATTTCCCTTTCCAGTGAGCATTGAATTTTAAGGGGCGTTTGTTTGGTTTCCTTTGTGCACCGCACCATGGAGAAAGTGGGTTCTGTCAAGACTTTTCCGAAAAAATCGGGAGTGTCTGCTCTTGATGGACGGGCTAGTAACGAGAAAAGCAGAAACCCTATTTTTTTAAGAAAACCTGCCTTGGTCTTGACAGGTTCCACAAGGGCATTAGGGATTCCCCTAAAGGAGAGGGTGAGACTTGCGTACGGAAAGTTAAGCTGGGCGAACCTCGGGTTTTAGGTTGGAATCGGTTATGCCCTGCCCGTTTTTCGATGTGCCGAAAAACAACAAAGGCTGTATGCATTATAGGCCCCTTAAAATGTGAAGGACGGAACTTCGGTTTTAGGGATTCGGCAGCAAGGACGGGAAAGGTCCTTGCCCGAAATCACGTGAAAAAAGCAAAGTGGAGGCTTTCCGCTGCGCAAGCGGACTCCATCCGCTTTTTCGGTCATAAATGAAGTGTTTCTGACCAGTCCCGATAGCTATCGGGGCGGGAAGGGTAAGCGGAATGTTGGGCTAAAAACGGGGATGGTGTCCAAGATATTTCGCGAAGCGCTTTTCACTGAATTAGGTTGAAGTGAAACGGGTTGAGCATTGCTAAAAGCTATCAACTAAAAAGATATTCATATATGATGCAGCGACTATCATTTCCAGCTGAAATCAATTGAAACTGCTAATGGTGTAATTAAAACCTTACTTTACAGCGGTAATTTTATGTCCATCGTTGTCCCTATTGAGCTTGCTCCTTAAATCTCCCATATCATTACTGATTTTCTGTTCCAATACCCTGGCGTAAACCTGTGTGGTCGAAATCTTCGTATGTCCGAGCATTTTTGACGCCGTTTCTATGGGGACTCCATTGGACAGGGTTACCGTAGTGGCAAATGTGTGTCTGGCGGAGTGGAATGTCAGATGCTTATAAATATAAAGAGAAGCAGCAATTTCCTTTAGGTAAACGTTTATCTTTTGATTGGAATACACCGGAAGTAGTTTTCCATTGTTCAATTCCGGATAGGTTTTGTATTTGTCCAAAATATAAAGGGCCCTGTCCAATAAAGGGATTTTAACGGGCTGTTCGTTCTTCTGTCGTTGGGTAAATATCCAATAATCGCCGTCAATACCCCGCACAATGTTATTTTCGTTTAACTGCCTTACATCCGAATAGGATAGACCCGTATAACAGGCAAACACAAAAATATCCCTTACGGTCTCATAACCCTTATCGTCCAATTGCGCTTCCTCAAAGATTTTAAGCTCCTCTTTGGACAAGAACTCCTTTTTATGTCTATTAAATTTCAGCTTATAACGGGCGAATGGGTTCTTTTCCAACCATTCTAGGTCCATAGCAAAGTTCATTAGTTTTCGCAGTCGCTCCAAATGTTTCATCACTCCATTATTGTTCAAAGGATTAGAGTTCTGCAACGAAGGCCCTTTACGTAAATACTGTTCAAAATCTATGATAAAGCTATACTTAAGATGCTTTAAAAATATATCGTTTGTCCTTTTCTTTTGAACAAGGAATCTCTTGATATAATTTTCCATAGTATAGTAATTCTTCAAGGTGCCGGGCTTTAGAACTCCCTTCATATTTTGATTATGGTAAGCTACTAAATCCAAAAGGGTTTTATGAGTTTCGTCCTGCCCGATGAACCTAGCTTTTATTGATTTTGCCGTAACAAGCTCAAAATCGGATGATAATTGCTTATGACATAGCAGCAGTTTGGCATACACTTGGTCCAAATAGGTGTTCAATGCCTTGCCATCAGGTGTCCTGGAGGTGGTTTTCTTCGATTTGGTATCCCAATAGGTAACCGATACTTGCCGTTGTAAACTGATTTCCGCTCGTTTTCCATCAATGGTAACACGGGCATAAATGGGTGCCATTCGCCTTTTTTCTTGGCCAGATTTAGCCAAAAATGAATACTGAAAGTTCTTGAAGTTCCCATAGACTCTCGCTTTAGGTGAATACTCGATTTGTTTTCGAAAGTCAAATCGAAGCGAAAGCCAAAGTCTAAATCGTTACCAATGTAGTGAAAAAATTCGGCCAAAAATAGGTAACCGAATAGGTAACTTTTGTTTTGATATTAAAGCCAATCAAATGAAATCAAAAAAAATGTAATTATTTGATAATCAATTGATTGGCTTTTTAATGGATTGCTTTAAAACCCATTTTGTCGGGATGACAGGATTTGAACCTGCGACCCCACGCCCCCCAGGCGTGTGCGCTACCGGGCTGCGCTACATCCCGATTACTTTAAGAACATCACCGTATTTGGTAGGTGCCATCCTAAAAACAAGAATGCAAAAATAAAAAACTTTATAACATTTTTGACCAAAAAAAAGAAACGAATTTTGCATTTTAGCTTTAATTGTAGGTAACCTCCTGTTAGTAATTGATTTACAACCTAATTATTGAAAATCATTTCAAACTTTCCATCCACTCAAAAAGCCTTTCTGTCCATCCTCTTAAATGTGCATTTTCCCGTGCCAAAGAAAAACCGTGCCCCCCCTCTGGGTAAATATGCATGGTAGCGGATACTTCATTATCTTTTAATGCCTGATAAAACAAGAGGCTATTTTCCACAGGTACACCTTTATCGTCTGAAGCATGAACCAGCAAGGTTGCAGGAGTTTCTTTTGTCACCTGCAGCTCATTGGAAAAATGTTTGATACGCTCTTCCGTTTCATAACCGCCCAACAAAGCTTTTTGAGACCCGGTGTGCTTAGTGCTTTGGCTAAATGTTATGACAGGATATACCAAACTCATAAAATCTGGTCGTGCACTTTGTTTATCGGCATCATCAATTGCCTCGTACACCTTTTCATTAAAATGCGTGCCTAGCGTAGAAGCCAAATGTCCTCCGGCGGAAAAGCCAATGATCCCAATTTGATTTGTTGCAATATTAAATTCATCCGCTTTGGACCTCACCAACCTTATGGCCCTTTGGGCATCGATTAAGGGAACATTATAGTTTTCTTTTAAGGACTCTGATGTGGGCAGTCTGTATTTGACGACAATACCGGCAATACCTTTGCCATTTAAGAATTTCGCAATATCGGTTCCTTCCCAATCATAAGCGAGAATTTGATACCCCCCTCCCGGGAAAATTAACATTGCCTGTCCCGTTGCATTTTGTTTCGCCGGCAGGTATACCTCAAGGTGTGGTTCCTGAACTTTGCTGATTCTTAAAATTCCTTCCTTTACATGTACTTCCTGTTCTTCTGAAGCAATACGATTAGGAATTTGGTTTTTTGGCCACAGGGGAATAATGGTGTCTTGGGCGGTAGTAGACATGGATAATACAAATATTAGCGTGGTTATTAATAATTTCATTTTGTATTTTTTGAGTTAATTACAGGGCCATTTAAAATTAGCAACTTTATCATTGGATCCGGCACCCAAGTTATAATGCCACCATTCGGTTCTTATGGACCAAAAACCATGTTTTTCCATGGTTTCCTTCAACAGTTTGCGGTTATCCAATATTTCTTGAGGCAGGTCAAAATTATCATGATAGGCCCTTTTTCCAAAAAAATCAAAATCGGTACCCATATTCAGCTCCTCTCCTTCCAAAGTTTCCAGGGTAATATCAACAGCACCTCCCTTATTATGGATAGAACCTTTTTTGGGATTGGCAACATATTGAGGATTTGGCACTATTGCCCACATTTTATACTGAACCGAATTGGGTCTGTAGCAATCAAAAAATTTGATTCTTACCCCCTTTTCCTTAAATTCTTCATTGGCCTTTAACAATGCCTTAACTGTTTTGACCCGAGTATAACACTCGGCACAATCATAAACTTTCTCCTTCAGAAAATTATTCTCTGTGGCATACCTCAAATCATAAGCAAACCCATCGCTGAAATCGGCTAACCGTACAAAGGTCGTGTCCGCTAAACCTTCAAAGGTTTTAAAAACCATTTTGGGCGGTTCCGATTTTTGTTTAATGGTATCAGATTGTAAAGATTCCTCAGAATTAATTTTCTCCAATTTCTTTTTTTCTTCGGGAGATTCTTTGCAGGAAATCGACAGGCATAACAATAATAAAGCAAATGAGAAATACTTCATGGAAGTTGAAAATGATTATAAGATTAAAAAAAGTAGGCTTGTTTACCCATGGTTAGGATGATTGAGCAATGCGCAACATAATGTTCAATATAGGCATATTTTATCACCCTAAAAATCAAAAAAAGGCTTCCTTTTGCCATTATAATATCAGTATCTTGGCATAACTCCATTGAACACTAAACTATTAAATCAATTTAAGGTGAAATACTTTTTTCCGATTTTGGTACTATTGGTCTTTTCCTGTAAAGAAAAAAACGCAACAGATAAACAAATTGCTCTTAATAGGGATGATAAACGGCCTAATATTATCCTCATTTTAGCCGATGATCAAGGATGGGGAGATTTGAGCAGTAGCGGAAACCCCAATTTGGAAACACCTCATATTGATGCCTTGGCAACTTACGGCATTTCCTTTGAAAACTTTTACGTGCAACCGGTTTGTTCCCCAACAAGGGCTGAAATTCTTACCGGTAGATATTTTCCCAGAACAGGAGTATACAGTACGTCTTCTGGTGGAGAACGCATGAATTATGACGAAACCACACTTGCTGAACTATTTAAGGACAATGGGTATAAAACTGCAGCTTATGGTAAATGGCACAATGGAACCCAAGCGCCCTACCATCCTAATACACAAGGTTTTGATGAGTATTATGGTTTTGCTTCGGGTCATTGGGGCAACTATTTTAGTCCTATGCTGGAGCACAATGGTAAAATTGTAAAAGGAAATGGTTTTTTAGTGGATGATTTAACAGACCATGGTCTGGAGTTCATTGAAAAACATAAAGACAATCCCTTCTTTTTATATCTTCCCTTTAATACTCCTCATAGTCCAATGCAGGTTCTGGATTCCCTCTGGCAAAAATTTGAAAAAAAGGAACTTCAATTGCCATCCAACCAAGATGCAAATGAAAACCAGATGTTTACCAAAGCTGCCTTGGCTTTGGTTGAAAACATTGATTATAACGTGGGACGATTAATGGCCAGATTGAGAAAGCTTTATTTGGAGGATAATACGATAGTGATCTATTTAAGCGATAATGGCCCCAATAGCCTTAGATGGAATGGTGGAATGCGAGGTAAAAAAGGCTCTACGGATGAAGGTGGTGTTCGTAGCCCTTTGTACATACAGTGGACCAACTTTTTGGATGAAGGAAAAAAAATAAACCAAATTGCAAGTGCTGTTGACCTCCTACCTACCTTAGCTAGTTTGGCAGATGTATATCCCATAACTGCAAAACCCATTGACGGCAAAAACTTGGCTCCCTTGTTGTTTGACGAAAACCAAAACTGGAAAGACCGAGTGATTTATAACCACTGGAACGGCAAAACAAGTCTAAGAACCCAAGAATTTAGATTGGATGACGACAATAGATTATACCACATACCATCTGATAGAGGGCAAACCAATGATGTTTCGGAAAAGTACCCAGGGAAACGGGATTCGCTGGTTTTAATGAAAAACGAGTGGTTATCAATGGTGGAGCCAAAAAACAAAACAAATGATGAAAGAAGTTTTACGCTGGGTCATCCAGAGCAAATCTTTACCCACTTACCTGCTAGAGACGGTTTACCCCATGGGAAAATAAAAAGAAGCAATAAATACCCTAATGATAGCTATTTTACCAATTGGAAAAATATAAAGGACTCCATTTCATGGGATGTGGAAATTCTAGCTGATGGTAAATTTGAAGTGGAATTGTACTATACCTGCCCAGAAGAGAATATTGGTTCCATCGTAGAACTTAGTTTAGGAGATAGCAAAATTGCCAAAAAGATTACAAAAGCCCATGATTCTAAACTTATTGGAAAGAAAATGGACAGGGTACCTAGAATGGAATCCTACGTTAAGGATTTTATACCCATGAAATTAGGCGCCATGGTATTAAAAGAAGGAAAAGGCACATTGACCCTAAAAGCTTTGGAAAAACCGAAATTGGAAGTTGCGGACATCCGCCTTTTGGTTTTCAAACGATTGAATTAATCCGCACTGTACTCCAATATTTCACTATCATGATACCCTATACGTTCGGCCTTGGCCTCAAAAGAAATCTCTTTTGATAATGGAGTAGCGTAAACCTGCCAAATGGAATCCTTGGATTGTCTAAAGACAACTGTTGCATCATTTTTAGGGGATATCAGTTCAATTCCTCTTTCTGTAACTTCAAGTTGCAACTCGTCCAACCTAGGTTGATCCCCATCAATTAACCAACGTTCCATTAAAATCCTTTCATCCATTCTTCCCAAATCATTGGTTTCCTTCATCCAATCGTTCAACAATTGTCTATATTCAATTAGCGTTTGTTGGTAATCTGAATCCAAAGCCAAATTATGTAACTCATAGGGATCTTCCTTTAAGTCATATAATTCTTCTTCAGGTTTTGTAGGGTGTAGCCATAACTGCTGCACTTCATTCAGTGTACCTTCGGCATACATTCTACGAAGCTCCCTCATCATGGGCATTTGTTCGCGGTATGATACATTTAGGGCATGGCTCAGGTTCGTATTAAAATTTTTGATGTACTTATATTCAGTGGACCTCACGGCTCTTAATCGGTCATAAATTTCATCAAAACGATCAGAAGTATGATAGGTATACTCGGGCTTATCCTCTACCTCAAATTCCCCGAACATGGCCTTGCCTTGAATTACCTTTGGAGGTTCTATACCCGCCATAGAAAGGACTGTAGGTGCATAATCTATAAAACTTATAAGTCTGTCATCCCTGGTTCCCCCATCTTCATTTTCAGGAAATTTGATAATCAACGGAACCTTTAGACCCGTATCGTATAATGCCCTTTTATGTCTTGGAAAAGGACCGCCATGGTCTCCGTAGAAAAATATAATACTATTTTCATACAAGCCGTCTTCCTTTAAATCCTTTAAAATTTCACCTAGTTGATTATCCAACCTTTTTAGATTACTGTAATTGACCGCAAGGTCATGCCGAATTGTATCGTTATCGGGAAGGTAGGGAGGCACGTCCAATTTAATAGGGTCTACAAAAAGACTGTCCTTGCCTCTTTTCCAAATTTGACTTTCGTGACAGACAGCAAAATTAAAAACGGCAAAAAACGGCTGGTTTCCAGCTCTTTTACGATAGTGCCTTTTAGGGCTGCTTTCATCCCAAGCAGCATCTGTCTTTTCAAAATTATAATCTTCTTTGGGGCCGTTAGTGGTGTAGTATCCTTCCTTTCTAAGATACTCCGTAAACATTCTAACACCTTCGGGTACAACTGGAGAGTAACTGGGCAAACTATCCAAGAATGGTTCGTTTATTTCTCTCCAAGGGGTATGTGTGCGCATATTGTGTGTTCCCAAGGTGGTGGGGTACATACCCGTTATCAGAGAGCTGCGGGCAGGAGCACACACAGGAACGGGCGCAACAGCATTATCAAAGGTAACCCCATCTGCCGACAAACTTTCCAAATTTGGTAAGGAGATACTTTTATCTCCATACATAGGGAACCATTCGGGGGATTGATCTTCGGCTACAAGCCAAATAATATTTGGTCTCGTCTCATTTGCGGAAATTTCATCATTGGTTTTACTATCACCGCATGACTGAAATATCATAAGTGAGAAAAAAAACAATAGGTTCATGCTTTTCATAGTCAAGGAGGTTGTATGCTATAAATATACCTGTTTTTTAATGTGAAAAAGAAAACCCCTTACATTTTTCGGTAAGGGGTTTTTAGGTGATATAAAACTTTTTAATCTAAACTTTCCAAATATTTCAAACTTTCTGGAACCTGCTCTACTACCCTAGAAGATTCATCCTCTATGAACATGTATTCAATTCCCAATTTTTTGGCCTCTGCAACGGTGCCAGCTATATCTACCTGCCCAGTTCCGAGAACTACATTGGTCTCAACATCTTCGTGACCGGTATTGTTACCTTCAATTCCGTGCTGCATATCCTTTAAATGCATAAGCGTGAATTTCTTGGGATATTTTTTCATAAGTGCCAAAGGATCCGCTCCTCCATGGTGTGCCCAAAAAACATCAAGCTCAAAAGTAAAATCTTTTGCGTTTTGAGCCATATAGTCGAAAAGGGTACCATCTTTCCAAGGTCTAAATTCATAACCATGGGCATGGTATGCCAAGGCTATCCCATTTTTTTTCAATTCCTTCCCCGCTTTATTGAAAACTTTGGTGGCATGTTCTGTTTCCTCCAAATCCCATTTATTATCATCATGTGGAACCCAAGCGCACATGGCATAAGTAGCACCAAATTCCTTGGCGTTGTCTATTACCTTTTGCACATTATTTTCTAAATCTTCAAAGCTAGCACCAACACTTACTACATTTAAATTGTTCTTCTTAAGTAAGTCTTTAAACTCTCCCATTGATAAACCGTAAGTTCCGCCTCCTTCAATCTTGGTAATACCCCACCCGTTGATAATTTTCAAGGTTCCGGGAACATCTTCCTTAAACTGATTTCTTAAACTATAAAGCTGTAAACCAACTTCTTGCCCTTGCCCCGAAATATTGAAAAGAAGGGCCAATAGAAATGTTGAAATTATTTTTTTCATTCGATTTTAATTTAGCTCTTAAAAGTAAGGATATATACTGCTGTAATACAAAAACACCCCCTTAAAAATTGAAGGAGGTGTTTCTAATTATCTTGCAATTACCAAATTAGGTCAAAAGATTACCATCTTCATCCCACTCGGCAATCACATTTCTCTTGCTATTATCTACACATTTGGCAATCCATTCCGGATCATATTCAACACCGTGTTTCTTGAGAACATCATCTGGTACACCGTCCCAAACATTGGGTTGGTTTCCTTTGTAACCCAAATCTGCAATACCCACCTTGGAAGTATAGTATCCAGTTACGACCAAGTTTTTCATCAATGCGAAAAACTGAATCTGCAAAGGTTGATCATCTAAGGGCACTTCCATATCTTGAATACAAATCTGGTCAAGTATCTCCTTCTGCTGATCTAAACTAGCCGATTTAAATTCCAATCCGTAATCGGTATTCGATTTATGGTCCAACCACATTAAACCACCCAACAAGGTATTCTGCATCTGTGGCATATCTTTACCTATAAACTCAATAAATTCCGGCACATCTGCTTCTAACGGACCTCCATGTGGTTCTTTAGGTGGCAAAATAACCTCACTCAAAACAGCAATCGTTTCCATTTCATGTTCATTGAAAAGCTGTTCTTCCTTTAGCTTGGCATCCCTTTCTGCCTCCGCGGGCGTTCTACCATAATATTTGGTATCCGTACTAACCGCAGTTTCTCCTTCTACGGGTGCTGCTTCTCCCTTATCCGTTTTACAACTGTGAAATGCAAATGCAGAAGCACTAGCACCAAGAATCATTGTCTGTATACTCTTTCTTCTGTCCATCATTAGATATTTTGTTGTTTCAACTGTTCGATAATATAGTCCGATGCTCTCCAAGATAGTGCCAAAATGGTCCAAGTACAGTTCTTATCCGCTTGGGAAACAAAGGGTCCTGCATCTACAATAAATACATTGTCAACGTCATGTAATTGATTGAATTTATTGGTAACCGAAGTTTTTGGATCATCCCCCATTCTAGTGGTACCTACTTCGTGAATTATCTCACCGGGCGCATGAAGACCATAGTCCCTGTCCTTACCTGGTTTATTTAGATAGATGCCTCCCATGTTATGGGTAATCTCTTCAAAGGTGTCTTGCATGTGTTTTGCTTGACGCACTTCAACATCAGACCATTTATAGTTGAATTTCAACACCGGAATTCCGTAATCATCAACAGTTGTTTCGTCAATCTCACAGTAATTTTCCTTTCTAGCTAGACCTTCACCTCTACCACCAAAGCCTATAACGGCGCCGTAGTACCTCTTAACTTCGTCACGAAGTTTGTCTCCGTATCCGCCGGTTGGGAAGCCCATTAGCTTATTAAAATTGTCTTGATCAAAACCAAAACCGTAATTAGGTTGGCTCATACCTCCCCACACTTCTATATGGTAGCCGCGAGGGAAATCCAGTTTACTATGATCACCCCACCAAGGTGAGTAAACGTGCATACCTCCCACACCATCTTCGTTATAGGTAACATCACGATTCATCAAATCTGGAACAAAGGCCGCCCCACTACTTCCTGTAGAATCATGCAAGTACTTACCTACCAAATTGCTGCTGTTACCCAATCCGTTTGGATGTTGCTTACTTTTGGAGTTTAATAATATTCTGGCGGATGAACAGGCAGATGCTGCCAATACCACTACTTTTGCTTTTAGCTTATATTCCTTTCTGTCATCTTTACTTACGTAAGAAACTCCAGTGGCCTTACCCTCTTCATTGGTGGTAATTTCACGAACCATGGAATTGACATACAAACGCACCTTGCCACCACTTTTCTGGGCTGGAAAGATCAAACAACTACCTGCGGAGAAATCCGCATACACTTGACATGACCTACCGCATTGTCCGCAATAAAAGCAAACACCACGCTCATTATTTATTCGCTTCGTAAGCATTGAAAGACGACCCGGAATTACAGGAATACCCGATTTTTTTGCTCCTTTTATATAAAATAGTTCATGAAGTCTTGGTTTTGGAGGAGGAAGGAAAAATCCATCTGGATCATTTTCACGACCTTCATTGGTTCCAAAAACGCCAATCAATTTATCTACCTTATCGTAATAAGGCTTTACGTCTTCATAGCCTATAGGCCAATCTTCCCCATGTCCGTCACGAGTTTTTCCTTTAAAGTCTTTTGGACCAAAGCGGAGTGAGATACGCCCCCAGTGGTTGGTACGGCCACCGAGCATACGTGCTCTCCACCACTTAAAAGTGGTTCCTTCTTCCGTGGTGTAAGGTTCACCATCAACTTCCCAATCGCCCCAAGACTGATCCCATTCACCAAAGGCACGCGTGGTTCCCGCACCTCTTCTAGGAGAATCATAAGGCCATTTCAATTGGGTCATGGTTTTTGGGTCTGCGGGGTCAAAGAACGGTCCCGCCTCCACGACCGCAACATTTAATCCGGCATCTGCAAGCTGTTTGGTAGCCATACCACCACCGGCGCCGGAGCCGACAATGATAACATCATAGACTTCAGGAGATTCCTTTATCTGCATAGTTAGTTTAGTTTAAATGAGCGCACAATTTAAAAATTAAAAATGAAAATTATGCGAATTTGGAGCATCTATATGGTAGAATGACACGATCTGTACCGTGATAACACAAATAATAAGCGTTAAAAATTATTCATTTGGTCAAGGGCCCTCTCAACCGTCTTTACTGGCAATTTACAAGTTGTGTTCTGACAGACATAGATATACGTCTCTTCCTCAATAAAACGGTCTTTGAACAACGGGGAATCACTGTTTTTCTTACTACCCACAATAAGGGTGTTGGGCAAGTAATGTTTTTGCAACCCCTGCACTACGGGCTTAACATTTGAGCCTACCACGGCTATTTCAAAAAACGGAAAAGTATTTTTTAAAAGTAAAGAATTCCATTTAGAATAGCTGGAGGGACTTTCTTCGATCAATGGAGTTATTGATGCAAGCATTTTTTTGGACCTTTCCATATATTCGGTGTTGTAGTCTATATGACCCAACTTAAATAAATTGGATGCCATTATTGCATTGGGAGAGGGTAAGACACCGTCATCAGTTTTAATTATCTTGGCGATTAGTTCATCACTTTCATTATAAAAATACATGCCGGTGGTCTCATCGGCATACTTTTCTTCCGCTTTTTCCGTCAGCTCCGTCGCTATCTCTAAATACTGGATATCAAAACTAGCAGTATAGAGTTCTAGTGCTGACTGGGCTAAATAGGTATAATCTTCTAAAAAACCTTCCTTTTGATTGCTACCTTCTTTATAAGTATGTACCAAATTACCTCGATACATACCATTTTCAAGCAGATACTCTAAGGTATGCTGGGCTTCCTGTAAAAAACTTTCTTGCTGAAACGCCTTATAAGCATCTACCAACCCAGTAATCAATAATGCGTTCCATGATGTAATTACCTTATCGTCAATACCTGGAGCTATTCTTCTTGAACGTGCTTCTAGCAAAGACTTATGCCATTTTTCTTTTCTGCTCTGCAGTTCGCCTTTTGTTATACCTTCCGATTTGGCGAAATCCGCATCTTCCATTTTCACATGTAAAACATAGGTATCGACTTCCCACTGGTCCGTTTCGTTTATGGAGTAATATTTAGAAAACAATTCAAAATCGTTCTCTAAAATCTCTTGAAGTTCTTGTTTCCCCCACACGTAAAATTTTCCTTCTTCCCCCTCTGTATCAGCATCGAGGGCGGCATAGTAACCTCCCTCTTCATTTTTCATCTCTCTTTTTAAAAAATCGATGGTTTCCCAAACAATACGTTGATATTCGCTGTCACCAAAAACGGTATAGGCCTTTGAGTAAAGGCTTATCAGCTGAGCATTGTCATAGAGCATTTTCTCAAAGTGGGGTACCTTCCATCGTGAGTCTGTGCTGTAGCGATAAAAACCTCCCGCCAAATGGTCATAAATACCTCCTTTTGCCATTTTATCCAAGGTGTTTTTCACATGTGCCAACGCTTGATCATCTTTTTGTAAAATAGCATAGTCTAACAAAAACATAAGGTTAGAGGGAATCATGAATTTTTGTTCCCCCATATCTCCTCCATATTCCAAATCCCAATATTGTCGCCAAAGCTCAACGTTCGCCTGCACTTCTTTTTTATCGAAGGTGACATCTTTTTGATTGGGTACAATAGTGTTAGCTTCTGCAATACCTGCTGCTACCATATCGGCGTACTCTTCTGCCTTTTGAGGGTCATTTTTATACAAATCATTGATTTTGGACAAAACTTGAGTCCATTGGTCTTTGGTGTGATAGGTACCTCCGTACAAAGGTTTACCGTTTGGAAGGGTGATGACGTTCAAGGGCCAGCCACCATTACCTGAAATCAATTGCAAAGCGGTCATATAAATTTGATCAACATCGGGTCTTTCTTCCCTATCAACCTTGATACTTATAAAATTTTCGTTCATGACCTTGGCAACCTCCTCATCTTCAAAGGTTTCTTCTTCCATTACGTGACACCAATGGCACGATGAATATCCAATGCTTACCAATACCAGTTTGTTTTCCCTTTTGGCATCTTCTAAAGCCTCTTGGCTCCAAGGCCTCCAATTGACGGGATTATGGGCATGTTGCAGTAGATAAGGACTACTTTCGTTTACCAAGGCATTTGTAAATTTGTGGTTCTCCACTACCTCAACTTTTTCCTCTTTATTTTTACAGGAAGTTGAAATCAAAAATGCCAAAAGAAGTGTTGTCTTAGCGAAAATAGTACTGGGCTTCATAGTCAATTATTCTATTGCCGAAAATACAACAATTAGTTACATTCTAGGGGCCAATATTTATTCGGAAATAAAGGCGGAAGCAGGCAAACCGGCCTCATTAAATAGATTTGGTTCCGCTGTATTGCTCCATCCAAATCGTACCTTTACCGGTTCTGCGACTTTTTTAGACGTCAGAATAATTCTATCATCTTTTATTTTTGCCTTAGCCGGATACCATTTTCCATCTCCGGCAGCTAATTCAAAATGAGTAATCGTTTTTCCCTTTGCCATAAGTCCGTCTGCATGATCAAAATGAACCTCCACCTTTTTTCCGTCTACCTTATGAGACTTATATAGCGGACCATGCACTTCTCCTTCATATTTTTTATACGTCTCTTTAAGGGCAAGGTTTGCCAAGCGAAGACCTACATCTTGTTTATTTGGAGGATGAATATCATTAATGGTGGCAATATCACTAACCACCACCATACCCGAATTCGGAATGACTTTTTGAGCTATTCTTTGCGAATTTCGAAGATATGCGCCCACCTCTGGTGTATCATATTTGTAAGGAGCAATTTGAACAAAGTAAAAGGGAAATTCGTATCCCCAAGCTTTTCGCCAAGAACCGACCGTCTTGGAGAACAACTTGGTATAATTTCCATGTCTGCTCACATTTGATTCACCTTGGTACCAAATAGTTCCGGCAATTTTAAAACCGGTAAGCGCATGAACCATCCCATTGTACAAATAGGAAGGGGTTACCGGACTCCAAGGGGTTTCTTTCAAGGAATAGGCATCTTTTTTAAGGTCTTCGTTTTCTTCAAATACTGAACGGGTCGCCCAAACCTCGGCAGGAGAGCCTCCCCAAGCATTATTGACAAGACCAATGGGAATATTCATCTCACCTTGAATTCTTCTAGCAAAAAAGTAGGCTACAGCACTAAAGTCTTTCATCGTTTCTGGCGAACATACCTCCCAAGTACCCGGTAAATCGTCTTGCGGAAATTCAGCCGTTCTACGCTCAACCGTAAAAAAACGAATATTTGGGTAGTCGGCCTTCTTTATTTCTTCCTCCGCATTGTCTATTCCTGCGTTTGTGGTTGCGGTCCATTGCATATTTGATTGACCGGAACATAACCAAACCTCGCCTATAAGCACGTCATTGAGCACAATTTCATTTTCAAATCCCTCTATGGTTATATTGAACGGTCCGCCAGCTTCTGGTGTATTTACGAAAACCTCCCATACCGCAGTTATGGGGGTTTTTACCTTATATTTTTTACCATCCCAACTGGTGGTAACCGTCAGTTCTTCTCCGGTTTGGGCCCAACCCCATATTTTAGCGCTTTCGTTTCTTTGTAAGACCATATGGTCTCCAAATATATTGGGTAAGGTAATTTTGGCTACTGCCAATTGACATGTCAATAAAACAATAATTAATAGTAGTTGGTTTGGTTTCATGAGTTATAGAAATTAATATGTAGGCTAAATATATCAAATTATATTCTTGACAATAAATTGGTGTTCATTTTAAAAATGATTTAAATATCTTTAGAACATCAACCTAAACTCTTCAAAAATGTCTACCAAAAACTTCTACATCAACAGACGTAATTTTTTAAAGTCTACAACCGCTGCCATGGCCTTATCTTCGTTTGGAGCATATGGTCTCGACTTGGTCTATAGAGAAAAACCTTTGAGAGTGGGACTCATTGGAACGGGTTGGTATGGTAAAAGTGACCTATTTAGATTAATTCAAGTCACCAACGTAGAAGTTATTTCTCTTTGTGACGTTGATAGACACATGCTGTCAGCGGCGGCTGAGTTGGTCAGTACACGGCAGAAATCTGGCAAAAAGCCCAAAACATACACGGATTATAAAAAAATGCTGGCACAAAGCGAGCTTGATATCGTTTTGGTGGGCACACCCGACCATTGGCATGCACTACAGGGGATTGAAGCCATGAAATCAGGTGCTCATGTATACCTACAAAAACCTATTTGCGTAGATGTTTTGGAAGGAGAGGCTTTAGTTGCGGCCAGTAAAAAATACAATAAGGTCATACAAGTGGGAACCCAACGCAAAAGTACCCCACACCTAATCGAAGCTAAAAAAAACATTGTTGATGCCGGACGGCTGGGCAAGGTTTCACATGTAGAAATGTGTTGTTATTATCACATGCGAGATAAAAAAAATAGGCCTGTAGAACCTATTCCCGACTTCTTTGATTATGACATGTGGACAGGTCCTGCACCTATGCGTGAATTTGATGGACTCCCACATAGACGCTGGCGCGCATTTATGGAATATGGCAATGGTATTGTTGGCGATATGTGTGTGCATATGCTCGATACCGTTCGCTGGATGCTAGACCTCGGTTGGCCCAAACGAATTAGCTCCACTGGAGGCATATATGTTCAGAAAGACGCCAAAGCAAATATTACGGATACGCAAAATGCTATTTTTGAGTTCGAGGAAATGGAATGCGTTTGGAAACACCGCTCTTGGGGTACGCCTCCCGACCCTGAATATCCGTGGGCGTTTAAAATATTCGGAGAAAAAGGAACGCTTTCAGGAAGCGTAATGCAGTACGATTTTGTTCCTGTGGGCGATGGTAAAAAAATACATAAAGATGTTATTTACGAACGTGAAAAATACCCCGAAGACTTAACCGAAAAAGATATTGAACTGCATGCCGCACCTGCAACTCGAGGTCACATGTTAGATTTTTTATCAGCTATAGAAACTGGGTCTTCTCCCGTGGCAAATATTCAAGAGGGGCATATCTCAACAGCCAGCTGCATATTGGCGAACATGGCTCTTGCCATACAACGGCCACTCACTTACAGTCAAGGTAAGCAACTGATTTTGAACGACCCCGAAGCAACAAAAATGTTAAAAAGAAGTTACCGAGAAGGGTGGCAACACCCTAATTCTTAGTTCGTCTTTCTGATTTGTCTAGTTTTCATCTAGAAAAATTTACTAGAAGAAAAGAGGATTTCCATATTATGAAATCGTCGAAACTTTTCTGTTGCTTCCTACAGATCATCAATTTTTCCAAGTACATAATTGGTAATCTTTAAATAATTCAAAATTTGTAGAAAATAGAAGGTTGTTAAAAATAATAATATCCATATTTGTGTAAATATTAAGTTGGAACCAACAAACTTTTTAGCAAATGAAAAAGTGTTTGATTACAGGAATTACTGGTCAAGATGGAGCTTATCTGGCAGAGTTCTTATTAAAAAAGAATTATCAAGTGCATGGCCTTAAAAGAAGGTCGTCTTTGTTCAACACCGATAGAATCGATCACCTCTATCAAGACCCCCATGTAGAGAACAGAAACTTGCATTTGCACTATGGCGATATGACGGATAGCACCAATCTTATTCGCCTTATTCAGGAAATTCAGCCTGATGAAATTTACAACTTGGCCGCCATGAGCCACGTTGCCGTTTCTTTTGAAACACCAGAATACACAGCCAATGCCGATGGTATTGGTACCTTGAGGATTTTAGATGCCGTTCGTCTTTTAGGATTAGAAAAAAAGACAAGAATCTATCAAGCGTCTACCTCTGAATTGTACGGAAAGGTGCAGGAAGTACCTCAATCAGAAACGACGCCATTCTATCCTCGCAGTCCTTATGCGGTGGCCAAAATGTACGCCTACTGGATAACCGTAAATTATCGTGAAGCTTACGGAATGTTCGCTTGTAACGGTATTTTATTTAATCACGAATCGCCTATTAGAGGGGAAACTTTCGTAACCAGAAAAATTACCCGTGCAGCTTCTAAAATTGCCTTGGGATTACAGGATAAAGTTTACCTAGGTAACCTGGATGCAAAACGTGATTGGGGCCATGCCAAAGATTACGTACGTATGATGTGGATGATTCTTCAGGCCGATGAAGCGGAAGATTGGGTAATCGCTACCGGAAAGACAACTACCGTTAGAGACTTTGTAAGAATGAGTTTCGCCGAAGCCGGTATCGAACTTGAATTTAAGGGCGAGGGCGTAGATGAAAAAGGTTACGTTGTTGCTTGTAACGACCCAAAATACCAGATAGAAAAAGGTACCGAGGTTGTTGCCGTTGACCCTAGATATTTTAGACCAACCGAAGTGGATTTATTAATCGGTGATCCAAGTAAGGCCAATAACAAATTGGGCTGGGTGCCTAAATATCAACTTCAAGATTTGGTCAAGGATATGATGACCAGCGATTTAAAATTGATGCAGAAAGACACGTATCTCAAAGAAGGTGGTTACCGCATCATGAACTATTTCGAATAAAATGGATAAAAATTCCAAAATTTATATAGCTGGCCATAGAGGTTTGGTGGGCAGTGCTATTTTAAAACAACTCAAAGCGAAAGGTTATTCCAATTTTTTATTAAGAACTCATGCCGAATTGGATTTGGTAGATGCCAACGCCGTTGGTGAATTCTTTGCTGAAGAAAAACCGGACTATGTTATCTTGGCTGCTGCCAAGGTAGGCGGTATTGTGGCCAACAATACCTACCGTGGTGATTTTATTTACTCGAATCTTATGATTCAGAATAATGTGGTTCACCATAGTTACCTGAACGGAGTTAAAAAGTTATTGTTTTTGGGAAGCACCTGTATCTATCCCAAAGAGTGTCCGCAGCCGATGAAAGAAGATTATCTTCTTACCGATGTTTTGGAATATACCAACGAACCGTATGCCATCGCAAAAATAGCGGGCATCAAACTTTGTGAAAGTTATAATTTACAGTACGGCACCAACTACATCTCTGTAATGCCTACCAATCTGTACGGACCCAATGATAATTTTGACCTGGAAAAATCTCATGTATTACCTGCGCTTATCAGGAAAATGCATTTGGGAAAGGCCTTGGAACAAAATGATTGGGAAGCTATTAGAGCTGATTTAAAGAACCGCCCCATAGAATCTGTAGATGAAAAGGCCAATGAAGAAGCAATTCTTCAAACACTTAAGAAGTACGGCGTCACCACCGGAAAAGATGGTGTTTCTGTTGAGATTTGGGGAAGCGGTAAGCCGATGCGCGAATTTCTATGGTCTGAGGATATGGCCGAGGCCTGTGTCTTTATCATGGAAAACAGAAATTTTGAGGATACGTATGAGTCCGGTCAAAAGGAAATTAGAAATACCCATATCAATATTGGTACAGGTAAAGATGTTTCTATTAAAGAATTGGCAGAAACAATCAAAAGGCAGGTTGGTTTTGACGGAAGTTTACAATTTAATGCCGATAAACCGGATGGCACCATGAAAAAGCTTACCGATGTGAGCAAATTGCACGAATTGGGCTGGAAACATAATATTGAGCTTGAAGACGGTATCTCACAAATGTACCAATGGTATACTAGCTAACTCTAGTAATTATGATAAAAAATGGCGCCCATAAAAAGGCGCCATTTTTAGTTAAGAGTAGTTGGTTGATCTTAATACTTTCTATTCTTACGTTTTCTAAGCTTATTGGCTTCTTTATCGCCCTTAAACTTTTCCTTTACGGGGTCCCACTCTAGAGTCCTTCCCAATTCATAGGCAATATTGGCAACATTGCCTACGGTCGCAGAACGATGACCGGTCTCTACATCTACCAATGGTTTACTGCGGTCTTTCATAGCGGTGAGCCAGTTTTGGTAATGATTGCCCCTATCGTTAAATTTTTCTTTAGGGTCTCCTCCGTTAGGCATTAAAATATTGGCGGGAGTGGTTTCTATAAAACCTCTGCTTACATCCATGGTACCTTCAGAGCCAATAAAGCGTACGGCCCATCCCCTACCAAAATCTTTATGCACCATTTCAATTCCGTTTTCATAGAACATTCGCAAACCTCGAACTGCCTTAGGGTCTTTCGGCGAAATGTATTTTACGGGACCTGTTTTATCCATTCCCAAACACCATTGGGCAATATCGAACATATGGGCACCCCAGTCCGTTAAAATTCCGCCACCGGTTTCTTTAAAATCTCTCCAGTCAGGGTATTTTTCTACCACCTCGGGAGCAATAGAATGGTGATAGGTCAACAAAGGCGCTGGACCGCACCATAAATTCCAATCGATACCATTGGGCGTAGGTTCTGCAGGAAGGTCGTAAGCCCTCGCCGGGTCACCTACATTTACCAGAACTTTTTTAATCTCTCCTAATTTACCGGTACTTACTATTTCTTGGGCTTTTTGAAATTTTTCCCAAGAACGCTGCATACTCCCTACCTGTAAAACGGTATTATTCTTTTTAGCTGCATCTACCATCATTCTTCCTTCAACAATGGTATTGGTCAAAGGTTTCTCACAGTACACATCTTTACCCGCATTCATTGCATCAATCGATTGAATGGCATGCCAATGGTCTGGGGTTGCCACCACAATTCCATCAATATTTTTGTCCTCAAGCATTTCCTTGTACTGCAAATAGGTGGTCACCCCATTATAATTGGAAACTCCACGCTTTTCAGCATAATAACCTTCAACTATCTTTTTAAATCCATCACGTTTTGCCGTCCACACATCACTTCCGGCAACTATTTGTGCCTGGGTCTCAGTAGTGAAGAATCTAGAAAGTATGCCACCTTGTTTACCCAACCCGATATAACCCAAATTAATTTTATTATTTGGGGATATAAACCCACGCCCCAAAACGTGCCTGGGTACAATGGTGACCAGACCCGCTGCAAATGCCGTATTCTTTAAAAATTTTCTTCTTGAGAAGCCCGAATTTTGGTTTTTAATTTGCTTGTCATTTTTCATCTCAGTGGATTTTAACGCTAGTTCCCTAATTTTAAGATTTCACTACCGGCCAATAAAAAAGCACCGGTTCCAAAATTTTGCCAGCTGTCTGCGGAAGCTGGCTCCGGACTAGCCCCAATATCTTGTACCCAACCTACCATGCCATTTTCTTTTTGACAATTTTGCAAGGCATTCCATGCTTTGGTTACCACGGGGGTATATTCTTTTTTGTTCAAGATTCCATTATTGATTCCCCAAGTTAGGGCAAAAGTGTAAAATCCGCTACCACTCACTTCACCGTGGTCATACGATTCTGGAGATAACAAACTGGTTCTCCATAATCCATCGGAATGTTGTACTTCTTTTATTTTGGCCGCCATCTCTTTATAAAGTTTCAAATAAAAATCACGGTGCTGGTAGTCTTTGGGCATATCCTCCAAAATCAAGGCAAGCCCTCCTATTACCCATCCATTTCCTCGGGACCAAAAAATCTTTTTTCCATTTTCTTCTTTCAAATCCTTATCGGTTCCCTTCCATAAAAAACGGATATCACGAGCAAATAAATGTTCTTCCTTATCATATAACAAATCATAGGTCTCTAAGTACAACTCATGCATCTTATCTAAATACGAGCGGTCATTGGTCAATTTTGAATATACGGTGAGTACTGGTGGTGCCATAAAAAGAGCATCACACCACCACCATAAAATTTGTTGGTCTTTGCCTTCTATACCTTCCCTCCAAGGATGCGGCTTATAAAGATGATCCGTTAAAAAGCGTTCGGTAGGCTCTAAGTCAACCATTCCCTTTCTAATTTCGTTTACATACAGGTAAGAATAGGAAATGATTATATCATCTGCATGGTAAAAACGGTCCCAAGGTTTCCATTCATTTTGGTAGCCCATGTTTTTTAAAGCAGCAGAAAATATGGGATTTTTGGTAGATTCATGGGCTTTAGTGACCCCTACGTAGTAGGCTCCATTGGTCCAGTCAGTTGGAGCCGAAGTAAAAATAGGATGTTGTTCTTGCCATTCCATAGCTTTGACCATAGATACTTCCACATTTTTAGTATCAATTTTTTGAGCGGTCAAAAAAGTAATTGAAATAATAGGCAGTAGTCTGATAACATACTTGATCAAACGAATCATGTGAATCATAAAGTTGAGTATTAAGTTGTTGAATTGAAGATTGTTAAAATATTAAATATTTAAAAGGAATTGATAGCCAGTTCAATTTTATGCTTTCCGGGAGCAAGTCTTACGGATGTGAATGCCGGATTTACTTTCTGACCATTATGGGAAACCGATTTACCTTCAGTATTTACCAAAGTAAACTCAGCAACCATATTTGCCGGAATCTCAATCGTGTATCGTTGTAGCCGATGATTCACCTTTTTATAATCCGCTTTTATACTTCCCAATAGGGTGGGTACTTCAATTGAACTCTCGGTCAAACTAGAAAGTTGTGGTCTGATCTGTGCTACTTTGAACCCTGGTTCCAAAGGCTGAATTCCCCAAAGTCCTCTAGGAATGCTATTGGCAGGAACAGCCCCCCAAGCATGGTTCCAATCGGCATTGGGTTTGTATTTCATATCCCAAGCTTCCAAAGTTATGGTCGAGCCGATACGGATCATATTGTACCAACTACGATCAGAGGTGGATGTAAGCAACTCCAATGCATAGTCGGCAGCACCAGCCCTGTACAGACCATCCATCAAATATTGCGCACCATAAACGCTACAGGCCATTCCTCTTGATTTAATAAAGTCAACGACGGATTTTTTGTGTTTCTCGGGCACAATACCAAAAGCCAAAGGCAGCATATTGGCGTGAATTGAGGAGTGGTTAGAGCCCTCCCCATCAATATAGGCGCCAGTTGTAGCATTAAATAACTTTTCATTGATAGCTTTCTTTGCTTTCAATGCCCGCATCTCATAATCAAGAGCTTCTTGGTCTTTACCCAACAAGGTGGCGAACTCGGCCATTATCAGCATGTTCTGATAATAAAAACTATTCACGACCGTATTGTATGGCTTAAAATCAAAACCGTCCCGCTCGCCGGTAACATTCGGATCACCTCCCCAGTTGGCCGGTGGCCAATCAACAATATCCCTAAAGGTTTCTTTCAAGTCATCTGGAAAACCAAGTTTTTTCATGAGTTCCGTAGTCATTTTAGTTGAAGTAATGAGTCCGTCTTCCCTTGCTAATTTATAAAGAGTCTTATACTTGAGCTGTTCATAATATTTTTCGATCAGTTCCGTATTACCAGTGTACATGTAATCCGCATGAAACATCAAGGCCACATGCTGCTGCCACTCTGTGGGCCAAGTGGGGTTTTCCATGAAATATTCAATGGTCTGCCGGGCAATGGCATACTCTCTGTCCGTGGTGTAATGACTCAATTGATTGAGATAGGCGTCCGCTTCATAAGGAATTCTTTCACGATCACCATCTACATACAGTCCATTAAAAGTGGTAGCCTTTATAGAGTATTTGCACAAATCCCACACCTGATTTAAAATAGCATCGTCACTGGTGAAACTGCTGGTATCATCTTCCCAATAACTATGGAAAGCCAATTGGGTAAAATCCTCTTTTTTTAAAGGTTCTTTGGCCCCTTGCACCTCAGCATACCTAAATGGCATTAAAACAGGAAAGCCTTCCGGTAAAGGCAAAGCCTTACCTGGGAGGGTGTTTCTTTTGTTTATTTTAACTGGTAGCTGGTATTCCGTTTTTTCCGGACTTACAGCTACTTCAATTTCTTGGAAACGTATATGGCTTCTTTTATCCGGAGTTCGGTTTATGTTGCCATTTTCCAATTGCTCTCCAATTCTAAAAGTTAAAGTGTGCGGCTCTTTTGCCCTGTATTTGAAATTAAGGGTAGCGAAGGCGTCTTTGCCAAAATCCATAAAATAAAACTGATCTCTTTTTTCGAACAATTTCGGATGGATGCTGTCTATCTGAAATTTATTTGCAGTTGTAATAACGTTATCCGGTCTTTTGGAAGTGGTAAATTTTTGTGCTTTTGAGTAGGCCGACAAGCGATTATCCTCATCCCAAATACGCACTTTCCAAAAATAAGATTTCTCCCTTTCCAAGGGCTCTTGTGCTAAAGCGATATTGGCAGATTGAGCGCTTCTTACCTGTCCGCTATTCCATATATCCCCAATATTCCTATCGATGTTTTCCTGTGATGAAGCCAATAAAATTTGATAAGCCGATTGTAGCCCTGCAGCAGTAGGCACTTCCCAACCGAATTCCGGATTCAAATCCAAGATATTACTTTCCCTAGGCTGTCTAATCATTTCCACGGTCAAGTTATTGGGGCCGCTCAAAAGTCCATCGCTGTACTTTTTAATGAGTTCATCAGTTTTTTTGCGAAAGGCGGAGAGCTTATTGGCATATTTTGGATTTTGAGCCAAGTTCTTTGTTTCCTTGGGGTCACCTTTTAGGTCATAGAGTTCTTCAGCGGTTTGGTCGTTTACGTATCTAAAGTATTTCCAATCTTTAGTTCTGACACCTTCGCTGGGCGGAATATTCTCAAACTCCCATAGGTGTTCTATTAAAACGGTATCACGCAGCGTATTTCTGTTTCCTCCGGTAAGCAAAGGCTTTAGACTTTTTCCTTGCCATTCTTGAGGTGCTGTAATTCCGGCAAAGTCTAAAATTGTTGAAGGTACATCCACATTTAGCGCTATTGCGTCGTTATCCTTCTGTTTTCGTTCTCTAGGGTCGAAAACAATTAGAGGCACCCGAACCGAATTATCGTACAATAACCATTTGCCGGCCAGTTGGCGTTCGCCTAGAAAATATCCATTATCACCCATCAGAATTATTATGGTGTTTTCATCTAGGCCTTTTTCCTCTAAAAGTGTCCTGATTTTACCCAGCTCACGGTCAATTCCCGAAATCATTCGGTAATAGCCTTTCACGCTATGCTGGTACTTTTCCGGGGTGTCATAACGCCAGTACCAACGGGTACGATTAAAACCATTCCTTACAAATTTTGGCTGTTCCAAAAAATACTTTTCCTCGCCTAATTCTGGATCGGGAATGGTAGTACCGGCAAGTAATTCATCACTTTCTTTTTGCCAGAAATACTGATCTTCAGCGGCATCATGGGCGTGTGGCGCACTAAAGCTTAGGGAAAGACAAAATGGGGATTCAGAAGAGGCGTTTTCTATAAAATCAAGTGCCTGTTGCCCCGTATACCTCGTTAGATGAACTGTATCTTTACCAATGGTTTTATAGTAATAGCCGCCTTTATCTTTATAAGCCCCATTTCTATCATAAGATTCAAAATCATTAAACTGTTTGGCCAAGGAATCATATCTAACTCCATATTTTCCGTAGAACGCAGTGCGATAGCCATTTTCTTTCAATATTCTAGGATAGGATGTAGCCATATAGGAGGCTCTAATGTTACCCGTCTGAAAATTGTAACCATGAGTTCTTTCATACAAACCGGTAAGAATGCTGGCCCTACTAGCCGCACAAATAGGCGTAGATACCATAGCATTTTTGAAATAGGAACCTTGTTTGGCCAAGCGGTCCATCTCAGGGGTGGAAATCAATTTGTTTCCAGCATATCCTATGGCATCAAAGCGTTGGTCATCAGTAAGAATGAAAATTATATTCGGCCTTTTATCCAATTGCTCCTTTTGAGCACTAAGAGGAATAGTAATTAAAATGAAAAACACGATAGCGGCATATCTTACCACTTTGGTAATCAGAATCATATAACGATATTGTTTGGATGTTTTCAAAAGTTTGGCAAAGTCCATAAAACTAGGAACTTTCGAACATACGCAAAATAGTGTTTGTCGCTATCCTGTACTATCCTGAGAATGATTTAACACTCATCGATATTGAAAAAATATTATTACATTTTCCAATTGCATTGAAAAAGTATATTTGCCCGCGTGTTCGGAAAGATGGGAAAGTATCCAGTAACTAAATTTCTTTAAAAAACCCGTAGAATACGAATGGGCGCCCATAGACCGATTAGGGCTTGAAGTCGAGTTGCTGAAATGTGCATACGCTGGATCAACCCACGTTTTAGTTCATTTCTCAGACTCATATGGGAGCCTGGTCATCAAAAATAAAATTCCTACGTAGTAACTAATCTAAAACCGAGGGCCATTCTACCATAAGAAAACCCTCGGTTTCTTACCTCTTCTTGTAATCCTTTTAAAAAGGAAGTGAGATTTTTATTTCAAATTGAGGATTTTTCGCCACAAAACTATGTTTAACTACTGGAAATCAGCATATTTACGATCAAAAATTAGTATATTCTTGTCTGAAAATATATCCATTCTATTTTTGTAAAACCAATTTAAAAACCACCCCCCAAAGAAAATGATTAGAAGCTACTGGAACGAACAATGGAAAACGGTCGAATTTGATGACAAGATTTTGGAAAGCGAACGCTATAAAATTTCGAGTCACGGCCGTGTCATCAATTGCAAAGGTGAAAAAGAAGAATTAGCCAAGGAATCATTTGTAAATGGTTATCAAGTTATTCGCTTGCGCTTGAAACAACAGCGAAAATGGACATGCCGCTACGTTCATAAACTTGTTGCGGAGCACTTTTTAGAGCAAAAAGATGCCAAATATGTTATCCACCTTAACTATAAGAAGACTGATAATAAGGTAGAAAACCTTAAGTGGGTCAGTAAAAAAGAAAAAGAGGAGCATCAGTTCAGTAATCCCGAATATAAAAATAAGCCCCGAAAACGAACCTATTCCAAGCTTACGGAGACAAAGGTTAAACTAATTAAAAGAAAAATCAACGACCCCAACCGCAGAACCCGCCTGAAAATGATTGCTAAACAGTTTGGCATATCTGAAATGCAACTTTATCGCATCAAAACAGGTGAGAATTGGGGCAGCGTTACAGAAGATTAACATTTACAGAATACAGTCACTATCGTTCATAGATTGAAGGTGGCCAATTCAACCGCAGAATTTTCTTAATCCGTTTTAAATTCAAAAATTGGAGAAGCTGAAGTCGACCCCTTGTCATCTTCACTAACTACCTTCCAAAAATATATGGAATCGGCCTCTAAGTTCGATAACTCTATAGCCTGATTGCTCGTAGTGCCAATAAAAGTATTGGGCGGATTCTCAGTACTTAAAAACACTTTAAAAAAAAGTATTTCACTGTCAACATCCTTACCTACCCATCGTAAAGTGACCGGCCCCGTTGCGGTACTTCCCATTTTAGGTTCTACAATATCCGCTGGAAAAGGAGCATAATTGATTACGCCTTCTCCTGCGTTATAAAATCTCCATTTATCGCTGGATGCTAGTCCATCAACATGATCGGATTTAGATAAAACATACCATTCATAGGGAGTATTACGGTCTAAAACAACACCAATAGAATTTTCCAAAGTGTTCGTTTCCGTCACTTCGCCAGAGTTAAGATTGTTGATGACCAACGTATACCGATCCGTATTTGTGGAAGTGTCCCATTCAAAAACAAGACGACTTTTGGAACTTGAAAGGACATCGCCCTCCAAACACTCCTCACCATTCACAGGAAAGACCAAAGTTGCAGATTCTGGTGGCACCCCTTGTACTACCTCCTCATTGCCTTCATTTTCATTACTACAATTGACCAGTAAAGCGGTCAAAACCATGATTGTTAAAAAACGTACTTTCAACTTCACTTCTTTACAATTTTCGTTTGTTTTTTAAACTTGCCTCCCGTAAGTACCGAAAAATACACCCCAGCACTCAAATGACCCAAATCAAGTTCTTGATATCGCTTTAAATCTGTTTGACTTTTATGAACCACGTTTCCGGTAATAGCTATAATTTGTACGTTGATATTCTTCTCTGGCCGATTAGAAAAGCCCAATGTCAACTTATCTGCAAAAGCGTTTGGATAGACCATAAAATCGTCTAAAACCATAAATGTTTCTTCATAAATTCCCTGGCAATCCTTGGCAGTCCTTACAACAACTTTGTTTTCGCCACTTTGTAAGTGGATTTTTAAATTGGCATCACTTGTTTCTATTATCTTGGAGTTGTGTGTAACTACATACTTTTGACCGCCGTGCATGTTTAATTTAAGTTGGTCATTGACGGTATTTACTTCAGCATTTACAGAAAGTTGTTCTGGGTCTTCTAAAACCACCGTAAAACACTGTTCGTAACTGGAATCAACATCTGTAGTTATACAAACGGTGTATGTGCCCGCTGACAAATCATTGAAACTGGTTTCTGAAGTAAAATTTAGACTGACATTGGTTTCTTTGAGACTAGCTGTAAAATAGGTATTAGTTTCAATAGAGGTAAAAGCAATTACCCCATCTTTGTTAGTAGCACAGCTACTGCCAATGGATTTTATCTCAAAATTATCTGCAGGCAATGTAAAGACGACACATCCGGTAGTATTCACTGTTTCACCCAAAGGTGTATCCGGACATTGATCTTCTTCATTTTTTACCCCATCGCCGTCCGTATCGTTGGGATCAAGTTTTACACAGTCTTCTCCCGGTAAACCGTAGCAGCCTATGCCAGATGGCCCGAATTTTGGATTCCAGGATATACCTGCGGTCCAATACGCACCTCCAAACTCGTAAGCGCCAACATCCGGCTTGTCACCTGAAAATCCCTCTGTTATTCCGGCAATTTCCCTTCCCTGGTCTATGGGGTTGCTACCAGGCTTTAAATAAAAGTCGCTTGCTTTAATATCATTAAAAACACTCGCATTTACCACCAGATTATTTTGTTTGTTGGATTGTGGCTCCCAATTGTCATCTTTCCCTAGATTGTTCCAAACCCGTACATTGCTAAAGGCTGTTCCTTCTTTGTGCCAAGCACCCATAACCTCAGAACCATTCCATAAGGTGTTGTTGAAAATATCAATATCGGTACCGTTCCAGTTGATTTGCAAATTGGTCCATTCCGTATTCCAGATAACATTGTGGTGTACCACAAAGCCTGCCGCATCATTATCCAAATACACCCCTGCGGCCTTATATTTTTTACCACTAGACGCAGTATCATGAAACCAATTATGGTGAATTTCTGTAGTATATTGGGCGCCCACGGTATAAAACAAGGCGCAGTCATCCGCTACCAAATTGCTTTGCGAAACGTCATTAAAGGCAAATTCATTATTGGTTCCGTTATATTGAATGGCATCCCTACCACCCCTAAGGACCGTATTATTTTTGATTAGGCTGTTGTTGATTCCCCTAACCACTAACGGACCATCATATAATCCATAGAAATTAAAGTCGTGGATGTAGTTATCCAATATTTGATGATTGTTGCCGCGAACCACCAATCCTGCGGAGGAATTAAAAGCTATTTCGCACTTTTCAATTCTGTTGTTAGAACCCTGCAGTGTTATATTAGCCTTATTGGAACGTGAGCTATTCGTGATAGCTTGTGTATGGTCCCCATATAAGGAAGTTACCCCGTAAAGTATATTATTGGTGGTTTTACTATTAGCGTTCGTTCCCCACCATGTACTACTGTCCTCCATGTTTATGGTCCCACCAAATACGGCAATATTTCGTATTTCTATGTATGATTTATCTTTTAAGTTGATGGTCTCCAGGCGTCTGCGCATTTGAACAGAACCATCAGCCGGGGCAGTACCATTTGGTAGTTGCACATAGAGCGTGCTTGATGTTTCATCAAAAAACCATTCATTTTGATAGTCCAATGCCCCTTTTACGCCTTCTAGATAAAAATCACCCAAATCCGCAGGGGCATGGAAAGTTCGTACCCAATTTTCATTTTGGTTTGTAGTTAAATCAAAATTAACCCTGCCAGCTGAACTACTTGTTATTTCCCTTTTCCAAGCCAACCAACCACTACCAGGTTTGTCACCGTAGAACCAAACTGCCCCACCTGTCCAATCGATACCGGGTATAGAGGCTTCTAAAAGGAAGGCATCGTTAACTACTTCGCCGCCGCTACCCCCAGTATTTCTTATGCTTCCCAGAGCAAAGGGGTCGGTATTAGTTTTATTGGGCCATCGGGCAAAATCCAAGGCAGTTTCTTGGTGCGTCACAAAATTCTGCTGGCCCAAAGAGGAAAACGGAATGGTCTTCTTGTAGATGGCGCCTCCTTCTTGGGTGAAACCACTAAGTGCTTCCATAGCCGAAATAATGACGCGTTCTCCGGGAAATGACTGAAAAATTATCGGTTGGCCGGCACTTCCAGAATGTAAAGGTGCCAAAGTTTCTTCATAGGTACCCTCCCTAATAAAAACGACATCACCCGCAACAGCTACACTTGCAGCTTTATTTAAGGTTAGATAAGGATTTTCCAAGGAGCCATCATTGGTATCGTCTCCATTCTTAGCCACATAAATATCCTTGGCAAAAATATTACAAGAGATAGTCATTAGGGCCAAGACCCAAAAACAAGTTGATTTCAATAACATAAGTTTCGGTTTAAGCAAGTACGTTAAGTTTACCGAACCGAAACTAGTGCTATTCTTTTCTAAGCGCTATGGCATATGATTTTTTAGCTACCTGAAATGATTTTATCCCACCAAAGGCAGAAAAGGTGGTTCGCCAATGATTAATGGCTATATCTGTGAAATAAAATGTGAGTCCTTAAAATTTAATTAAAAAAGAATCCTTTTAAAATAAAAATTAAGGTAAGGTTATACGATAATCATTTTCGAAAGAAGATAGAGAGAAATATTCTTTTCTTACGAGTATAGACAATTTAATTAAAAAAAATCCAGTCCTCGACTGGATTTTCACTCTAAATCAACTAACCCTGTTTATAAACAAACAGCTGTTACCCTTCTATTCTATCTCAATGATCATGGCTTTTTTAGCAGGAATGTCAATGGTATGGGCATTCTCAAAACCTTTGCCGGATAGTACATCTTTTCCATTTAAAGGACCTTTTAATACTTCCTGATAATCAGCAACATCTAATTGTCTTGCTCTCGAATCTTTATTTAAAATTACCATCACCTTTTTCTGTTCATTGTATCTGAAATAGACATAACTGTTATCTTTTGGCGCGAAATGGACAAGCTTCCCGTTGTGGATAACCTCAGCATTTTTTCGCCATTTAAACAGTTTGCTTAAATAGGCCTTTGTATCTTTTTGTTCGGCAGTTAAACCTTTCCCTGTAAAAGCATTTACCTTGTCTTTTACCCATCCGCCAGGATAATCCTTTCTAATAATACCGTGGTCTTCCGTACCCTTATTACCCATTAAAATCTCGGTTCCATAATAAATCTGAGGAATACCACGAATGGTTGCAATATAAGTCAATGCTAACTTTACCAACTCAGCATCTTCATTCAGCTGGGTGTAAATGCGGCTCATATCATGATTATCCGGAAAAACCACTAAGTTATTTGGGTCTGGATATAAGTAGTCTTGGCCCAATTCCTCATAAACTGCGTTCCAAGAGTTGGTATCATTCAAAGATTTTGTCAATGCATGTTGTACCGGAAAATCCATAACACTTTTTAATTCTGAAGTGTAACCATTAGCATTCTCTTTTCCTTTTTGCCAATACGATACAATGGTGGGGCGTAGCACCCACTCTTCCCCTACGATATTGAAATTTGGATATTCTTTCATCACTGCGGCGGTCCAATCGCGCATAAAATACATATCTGGATACGGATAGGTATCCATACGAATACCGGCGATACCGGAGTATTCTATCCACCAAAGTGTATTCTGTATTAAATACTTGGCCATAGATGTATTACGCTGATTTAAATCGGGCATAGTAGGCACAAACCAGCCATCAAAAAATTCTCTGGTATCTTTTTTAGTGGCATAGGGGTCTAAAACCACAGTTTTTTTATGATTGGTTTGGGTGTAGGTGTCCCATTGATTGATCCAATCTTCCGATGGTAAATCTTTCATCCACCAATGTTCCAATCCACAATGGTTGGCAATCATATCCATAATTACCTTCATTCCCTTTTTAGAAGCTTTCTCTACCATCTCTTTATAAGACGCATTGCTTCCGTAACGCGGGTCTACTTTATAGAAATCAGTAATGGCATAGCCATGATAGCTGTAATTTGGCATGTTGTTTTCGAGAATAGGATTGGTCCAAATAGCGGTAAAACCCATATCCTTAATCGCATCCAAACTATTTACAATACCCTGCACATCCCCGCCATGCCTGCCACCTTTATCTTTTCGGTTGGGTTGTTCTGACATTCTTTCAATGGCATCATTACTAGGGTCTCCATTAACATAACGGTCTGGTGTTATTAAATAAATAGCATCAGATGTATTAAAACCTTCTATATTTTTACGATTGTTTTCCCGGGCTTTCAACTCATAGGATTGAACGAATTCAGAAGTGCCATTTTTCCGGAAGTCCAATTGCAAATTTCCCGGTTGGGCCTTTTCACCAATTGCAATGGTCACAAATAAATAATTGGGGTTGGCTACTTTTTTAAGGCTTTGTAATTGTACGTTTTTATAAGTCTTTAAAGCGACATCATAAGATGCTATAGACTTACCATAAACCAACAATTCTATCGTATTGTATTCCATACCCACCCACCAATTGGGCGGTTCTACTCGTTCTATGGAATTTTGGGCGGTAAGGTGCGTACAGAAAAACACCAATGGCAATAACAGGGTGGACGTAACTTTCATTTTAGTATTTCAATTTAAGTTGAGATAGCTAAACTACTGAGAACCTGACGTGCTATCGACTTAAATTATAAAATGGGCGGTCTTACGCATAAAATGACACCTTTTAAAAGTACATCTAGGAGGATGCTTGCTCCAAATCATTAAAATATTCGCGGGGCGACTTGTTCGTAACCTTTTTAAAAGAGCGGTTAAAGGAGGATTTAGAATTAAAACCTACGGCCAAAGCGATGGCTAAAAAAGTTTGGTTCTTATATTTTTCATCTTGCGCTCTCTCTATAAAATCTTCAATTCTGTAGTGATTGACAAAATCCCTAAAATTTTTATTGAAACCGGAATTTATGGTTCGGGAAAGCGTGTGAACATTTGAATTCATCCGGTCTGCCAAATCTGGTAAACTTAATTCCGGATTCAAATAGACCTGATCTTCGGTCATAATTTTATGCAATGCTTGCTTTAGCTCCTCAAGCTCTTCAGATTCCATCTGTGGTTTTTCAGCTTCGGGTGCTTCCTCTTCTTCTTGCTCTGCCATCCTAAAAATCTGTGGTTGTTTGATAGCGAAATACCCCAAAAAGAACACCACTACTGAGAAAACTATCCAAATACCATCAATCAAGAAATTGGTAAGAGTATTGACCGGTTGCTCCGTAAAAGTTCCATACACATCCACAAGAATAATGACCGTCCATAATACCAGGCAAATCCCTAAAATGATCAGAATTGCATTGAGGTACCTAATGTTCTGGTCTGTAGAATAGGTATGCTCAATATTTTTAAAATAGTTTCTGATAATTCCCCTAATTCGAAACCAATACCAAACATTGAACACCAATGCCAGAACAACGATTACCTCATATACGGAATAGGGAGGAGAATCCATAGACTGAAATAAATTCTGCTCTATGAAGGTATGTGTAGGTTTAAAAAAGAAACTAACATAAATTATGCATTGCAGCAAAAAGGGTATATAATGTGGCCAATAGTCCCAAATTGCTTTTTTTGCGTGATGTAATAATCGTTTGATATAAATAAGCAGTGTTGGCCCATATAGGAAGAAAACCAAATCGGTCAACAAGGATAGTTTTGGATAGTTGGTATAAATAACCCGGTCATAAATTACCACCCTAGCAATGAGCGTAAAGGAAATTACAAAGATAAGCACACTCAGTGCCTGATTGGCCCATTTGTTATTGTTTTGATTAGAATTAATGATAAAAATGAGGAAAAAACCCTGAAGTGCGGTCAAAACCAATAGTAAGGTATAAGGATTGAATATACCATACGATTGGTCCTCCCAGTAAGAAATGGTGTCCTCAACCACCTGATTAGGATTGACCTCAGAGAGTTCAATAATTCTATTGGGTCTCGGTCTACCATAACTATTTCCTTCTACGGTGGACCAATTTCCTCTCGTAAACTTATACTCTAACCGCTCGTCGTATACGGGAATTACAATCTCATAATTACCATTCCCCACCGGTTTTAATTTATAACGTTCATCACCGGGCACCCAACCATTAAAATTACCACAAATGTAAAGGGATGTATTCGGGGGCGTATTTAGAGGAATGTCTACCACTTCTATGGTCAGCCATTTTTTTTCTGCGGCTGTATTCAATTTATCCGTCCACCCGGCTACTTGCAGAGTTTCGGTCTGTGGTCCTATTTGATTAAAGGAAAGTTTTCTGACTTTTAGAGGCTGTCCATCTTTTTGTACCTCCACAGTTTCCCAGCTGCCCCTAGTAATTTTATAGGAAATCCAAGAATTCAAGAACTGCTTATTCGAAAGCTTATATGTTCCATCCGCTTGCCTTTTAAAAGCATAGTTTTTATCTGAAGGATTCCAATTATTAAAAGAACCTGTGAGGTATAGCGTATCATTGACGCTTGTTTCGGGCGGTACGTAATCCACCTCAAAAGTAGTCTGAGCATCTAATTTGGACACACCCATCAGGAAAATGGCGACCAAAAACATAGCTCTCGAAAACTTAAAGAAGATTTCAAGACCTACCATACTACCTTTATTAGGCATACTTTTAGCGTCCATTTTAATTTAAAAGATGATTCTGATTGTACGCTTGCAAAGCTACAAATTAGAATCAGTTTTATGCTCCGATCAGCCGAGCTTTCAACGGAATTTGGAGTAAAAAGGACGAAACAAAAAAAGGGTTGCCATTACGGCAACCCCTTTCAAATAAAACTAATAAACAACCAACTATCTTCTATTTTTAGTTCTGAACGATATTAAAGGTATCTGCTTTAAGGTTTAAAGTAATGGTGTAATTACCCGCTGCAGCAACAGCAATATTAGCTCCATCTTGCTCTACGCTACCATCCGCATCGTTATCTCCTAAATTAACAGCCCAATCATCATTAAATCTAAACTTCATTTCACCAGCCACTAAATCCAAGATTATGGTCCAAACTTGGTTTGCAGCATCATATGTCATGTTGGTATCGACATCCCATCCGCTAGGAGTAGCACTACCTATAACCCCCCAATTACCAAGGGTAAATGAATTGTTTGCCACATCTAAATCTATTTGATAACTACCTGCGGTTACGGCAATATTGTCACCCCCATTATCCAGCACACCATCTGCGCCAGTATCTCCAAGGTTTACATCCCAACCGTTGTTGGCCCGGAATTTTAATTCGCCATCTGTAAGTGTGGTCGTTACCGTCCAAACATTTCTATCAAAATCATAAGACATATCCGTATCTGGGTCGTCCCAACCGTTGGGCGTAGCACTACCTATAATTGCCCAAGTGTTGGCAGACCAAGTATTATTGGCCAAATCCACATTGATTTCATAATCTTGAGGGCCTGCTAAAACAATGTTGTTACCAGGTGAAGCTAAAACACCCGTTGTGCCATCTCCTTCATCCGCGTAAATACCATTATCCCAATTAGGAGCATCTGTAAACTTAAATTCGTTATTAGCTTCTGTAAAACGTACGTGACCGCTAAATGTACCCGCCAAGTTTGGTAATTCTACCGCATTTAAGGCAGGAGCCGATGATGGGTCCCATCCTTGGTAACCTCCGGGCACATATAATACCTCTGGGAATGCCAATTGCTCGTCTTCTGTAGCTGCCCAAATAGCAAAACCATTGGCAGGTGCTTTTAAAGTAACCAAACCACTAGCATCCGATTGCTCAAAAATTAAATATTCTTCTGTGTAATCTTTAATATTATCGTTAGTCCAATGCGTTTGTATTTCTCTGGATACTTCTTCTCCACTTAAGTTAATGTACAATACCAAACCAGGCTTTTCTGCATCGCCACCACGGGTAGCCACAAACTCTTGATTAGAAACATGATTCACCGTCCAATCACCAGCGGCCAATTCTGAACGAATCTGAATCAACTGGTTAATTTTAGCTTTTTGCTCTTCCCCACTATCTTCGTAATGCGAATAAAACACACAAGGATATCCAGGAGCACTCATAATATATGCGTAAGCATGGGTTTCAAACGCATCCGGAAATTCGTTACCACCATCTCTTGCTTCGGTATCATGGTTACCCACAAAAGTTACTGCCTTATCCGGCATGGTAGAAATTAAGCTAGGTTTCACCAACTCGTTTAAATTACCATTTAAAAAGGCATTACGCATGTTAAAGAAGTTCGGAAAATCAAAGGCATTTGCACCAGATGCTTCTACCCATGGGCCAACTACACCTTCTACATTGCCATCAAAATTTTCCCCTACGCTATAACCACCAACAGTAGCTATCCAATCTTTTACAACATCTGGAGAAAAACCTTTTACAAAATCAAAACGCCAACCATCAATTTTCAACATATTCATGTAGTAGTTGGCTACAGATTCTTCGGATTGCCATAACCAATCGCGCACATAGTCATTCTTCAAATCCAAATCTGGGAAACCACCAAATCTACCTTCATCCTTCAAATTTTCGGCATTAGGCAAGTAGTTTAACCAAGTTCTATTGAATAATCCAGAAGCGGGCTCAAACAAGGTATAGGTTTCAATTTGTCTAAACTCGTTGTATTCTAACTGTCCACCAGAATTGTGGTTTAGTACGATGTCTGCAATAACCGCAATATTATTCTCATGTGCAGTGCCAATCATATTTTCCAATTCCGCACGATTACCAAAACGTGTTTCTACCGTTCCGTGCTGTTGAAAGTCACCAAAATCGAAGTAATCTGCAGGGTCATACCCCATAGAAAAACCACCACTTTGTCCTTTAGAAATTGGGGGAATCCAGATAGCATCTATACCATTAGCAGCCCAACTGTCTAGTTTAGACTCCACATTGTTCCACCATATTCCACCTTCGGTAACATCCCAATAAAAGGCTTGCATCATAACACCATTTCCCGGTACTAACGCGTCTGTTCTACCGGCGGCAGAACCAGAAGGTAAGTCTTCTGCGTCATTAGCCTCTTTTACTTTTAAGGGCGAAAAATCATCGTTAGTACAAGCTGCGAACGCAAAGGTTAACGCAGCTAGACTTAGATTTATATATTTTTTGATTTGCATAATTTCTTAATTTATTCGATAGTGTAGGTTGGGTTATCGGCATCTGCCAAATAAAGTGTTATGGTATACGTACCTGCACTTACAGGTATGTTGGCGCCGTCTACCTCTAACGTACCATCATTACCATCGTCACCATAATTAAAATCCCATGCATCATTGGTACGGAATTTAATTTCACCGTCTAACAACGTAACATTTTCTAGAACCCAAACCCCTTCGTTCGCATAATCTGGTGTAAAACGAACATTAGGTCCGTCCCAACCATTTGGAGCAGCATCACCTACTAGGCCCCAAATATCAATAGGTTCTAAAGTGTACAGGTTATTGGTAAAGTCTACCGAAACCAAATAATTACCAGCTTCTATAACAATATTATCTCCATTGGCTTCAATAGTACCATCTTCACCGGTATCACCAAAGTTCACGGTCCAATCATTGTTTTGTCTAAACTTCATTTCACCGTCGGTAAGTGTTACCACTGCCCTCCATTGGTCAGAAGAAGAGTCATACGTTAAAGGCGTATCTGGACCATCCCAACCGTTTGGTGTAGCGTCACCAACCAATCCCCATGTGAACGGCTCTATGCTGTAGGTAAAGTCGTTTAAACTAAACATTACTTTGTAGGTACCTGCCGTCACCTGAATGTTATCTCCTCCTTCATCAAGAATACCATCTGCTCCGGTATCACCATAATTAACGGCCCAATCATTGTCTCTTCGTATCTTAAGTTCTCCATCAACAAGCGTAACATAAGCCACAAATTCGTTAGCGATAGCCGTGCTGTAAACCGGCACATCTGGACCATCCCAACCATTAGGTGTTGCAGAACCCACAAGACCCCAAGGCGAACTTAAATCGAATGTAGTTGCATACCCTATAATGGTTAAAAGTTGCGGGGCCGAGGCTACTACAACCTCTTGACCCAACATGGCTTCTACCCAAATCTTAACCTCATTTTCCAAACCGGATAAAGCGCCGGCGTCTGCAACAGCCTCATTAAGTTCTTCTGCTAAAAAATCTTTGCTTAGTACATTGCCCACATTTACACGGACTGGCATAGCTTCTGTAGCCGCATCTACCCCTACAACCACGTTATACGTAGGCACTGCACCAGTAAAACCAAAATCTGGAGCAGTCCAATTAAGACTTAAAACTGTTTCTCCTGTCATATCTCTAGTTAATTCTAGAGCATCTGTAGTAGAAAGTGTAAGCTGTGTACTTGCCTCACTGCTTACTCTAATGTTCTCATCATCATCGCTACAACCTGTCACCAAAAGTGCCATTGCTACGATGGATGCATATATAAATGCTAAATATTTCTTCATCGTCTTTAGTTTTTAGTTAGTATAGCCTGGGTTTTGTTCCAATAGCGGGTTAGCTTGTAACGCCTCTAAAGGAAATGGAAATAAGTTGTAATGGTCTGGAATAGCAGCACCATCTGCCACATTACCTTTCCAAGGCCAGTTATAAGTTCCGCCAGTAAAGCGACCAAAACGAATTAAATCTTGTCTTCTATGACCTTCATAATACAATTCGCGTGCACGCTCATCTATCAAGAACTGTTCTGTTAAATCTGCTTCTGTAATATTTCCACTAGTATCGCCGTAAGCTCTTTCTCTTAGGGCGTTAATATAGTCTACTGCCTGTGCTGCAGAACCACCGCCACCTCTAAAGAAAGCTTCTGCGTACATTAAATAAGCATCTGCCAAACGGAATAAGGGTATATCGGTATCGGAGAAACTACTCTGCCCAGAACTACCATCGGAATATTGATTTTGGAATTTGGTAGTTGGGTAACCACTTTCCCAGGTACGGTAATCGTCCATTTCATAACTATGCCCCTCTGTCCAGAAAATAGCTCTGCTATCTGCTGTAGTCTCCAGATCGCCAAACAAGCCATAAATGGCCGGTGTACAACGGTGACCAAACCAGCTGTCCGAATTTCCGAATTCTGCTATTGGCATCGTGGTGTCTCCCAAGCTACCATTGGTTAAGTAGGTTGCTGTACCGTAGGACTGAACCGTATTTCTATCCCCTATAATTGGAAAAATAATTTCTGGAGAGGTAAAATTATCACCCTGAAAAATAGACTGGTAATCATCATCCAACGTAAATGGCGATTCTAAAATTACCTTTTCACTATACGTCAATGCATCTGCATATCTATCGGTACCCGTATACACTGCTGCGTTTAAATACACCTTTGCCAACAACATGTGTACGGCTGCTTTATTTGCCCTACCGTATTCGTTATTTGCAGGTATTGTTTCTTCTACCGCCAACAATTCGCTTTCCACAAAATCAAATACCTCCGTACGTGTGCTCTTTGCACGGCTTACGCCTGTTACACCATCTGCTTCGGTCACTATTACAACACCTCCGAAGGTATCCATCAAATAATAATAGAACAATGCACGTAAAAAGCGCGCCTCGGCAACATACAATTCCGCATTGGCATCATCTGTTTTTTGAACGTCAATTATGAAGTTATTGATTTGCGCAATATTGAAATAACTTCTGTTGTAGAGGTAACCAAAGAATTTGTTGGTTGGCACCCAGTTGGTAGCAGTAGTTAATGGATCTAGGCCACCATCTCCCCAACGATTTTTAGCAATATCCGTAGTAAGCTCTTGCATGTTCCAAATTGCCCTAAAAAATACCGTTTCTCCTGGATCATCGCCAGCAATATCTGCTTGCTGATTACCACTACCCGGAATACCAATTCCGTGCAAGGCCAAACCACCGTATAATTTACCAAGAATACCTAAGGTGGCATTTGGGTCTGAATCTAACAAGTTATCTAAACTTTGTTCTATTCTAGGCTCGGTATCCAAATCGTCTGTACAGCCTACCAAAACAGTAGCTGTGAATAGTCCGAATAATATTTTTTTAATCATCTGTAGTTCGTTTTTAGAAGTCAAGGTTTAATCCTAAAGTGTAGGTACGTGGTCGCGCATAGGGCGACGTTTCTATACCGTCAAAATTTTCGGGGTCCAAACCGTCATAATCCGTAATCACAAAAAGGTTATTGGCAGAACCGTAGAATCTCAGGCTTAACTTTTTATCCTTAAAGGGTGTAAAATTGTAGCCAAGGGTGATATTATCCAATCGCAAGAAAGAAGCATCCGATAGGTAAAAATCAGAAAGGGCCTGTGTATCAGAAGGCATCTCTGGGAAACCATTGTACTGAGCACCATCAAAAAGGTTCAAAGTGTTGTCAATAAAACCTGAATCGGTCTGAGGTATCGCCGCCAAGGCAAAACCTCTATTCAACAAATTGGCATTGTAAATATTGCCTCCCAACTGCCCCCTTAAATTGGCAGTTAAATCAAGGTTTTTATACTGAACAAAGGTTCCGAAGCCGTAGGTCCATTTAGGCTCAAAAGGAATAAACCTTCTATCCGCGTCGGAGATGATTCCATCGTCATTCTGATCTACAAAAGCATCTTCGATCACTTTTCCGCTAGCATCATATACTTGCTCGTACAACCAGAAGGTACGGTTACGTTCACCTACCGCAGTTTGCCCAATATTAACACCGGTACCACGACCGATACCTCCACCACTAGAAAACTGGGTGATATTGTCTAAATCCGTAACATAGGTCTCATTAAAAGCCGCATTGGCATTGAACTCAAGGGTAAAATCATCCGTTTGTACCGGCCTAAACTGAAGTGCACCCTCAAAACCTTTGCTTTGCGTTTCACCCACATTACTTACGAATCTGTTTCTTAAAGCTCCTTCTGATTGTGGTACCTCTGCCAATAAATCAGTAGTATTTCTGATATAACCATCAACACTACCGCTTAGCTTATTGGAGAAAAAATTGAAATCGATACCCACATTATAGGTAGAAGTCTTTTCCCAAGTTAGATTGGGATTGAAGGCGTTGGCCCTGTAGGTGGTAATCAATTGATCACCGAACATATAACTCACCGTTGGGTCACCATCATCATATAAGGCGGTGTACGGGAAATAGCCTACGGGACCTGTAATATCTTGTTGACCTGTGAGACCCCATCCCAATCTCAGCTTCAACTGATCGATCCAAGTGGTTTCACTTAGAAAATTCTCTTCATCCAGCTTCCAAGCCAAAGCTGCCGCAGGAAAGTAACCCCATCTATCATCCTTGGCGAACAAAGAGGAAGCATCTGCCCTTACAGAGGCGGTCAACAAAAAACTGTCAAAAAGGGTTAAGTTGGCCCTAGCAAAATAGGATTGCAGATTTAAAATATTATAATATCTAAAAGGCTGCTGAGACTCTCTAAAACCGTTTTCTGTGGTCGTTGGAAAAGTAGTTCCTTGGGTGGTAAAATTCTGGTATCCGTAACCTGCCTGTACGTCCAATCTATTGACAGCCCCTTCAAAATCCTTTGCGTAATTTAAATAGGCATCTAAAAGATGATCTCTCTTTATCTGATTTTCCCTAAAGCTTTCGCTGAAGTTATTAAATATGGGTAGTCCATCAAATACAGTATATGCCCCAACGGCGCTTGGCAAGAAATACTCGTTAATGCTGGATTCCGAATAGTCAATACCTGTATTAATTACTGCGGTCAAGTCTTCAAAGCCATGAATTTTATACCTAAACTCGGCACTACCAATAAAACGGTCTGCATCTTCGTTACGTTCTCGCTGCTTTAGCAAAGCCAATGGATTCGCTGGGCCTACAATACCTTGATCATCGGTCAATTGGTAGAATCCACCAAAAATGCCTCCCTGGGGGTCATAAATTGGTAAGGTTGGGTTGGCGGTTAAGGCACTTCCAATGGCACCCGTATCCGGTTGGTCTTTTTCCGTGGCGATTCCCTTAGCGTTGATTGTCACCTTTAAGTGCTGGTCAAAAAACTCGGGAGCAATGTTCAAAGAGACCGTATACCTGTCTAATTGCGACTCCTTTAGGATACCGGCGATTTCTGAATGCCCAAAAGAAGCCCTGACTGGAATCTTATTGAAAAGATTTCCCCTGGCCGTTAAGTTATTATTAATGGTGTAGGAGGTTCTATAAATTTCCTCCTGCCAATTGGTATCGTAGATAGTACCGTTCAAGCCCAAAAAATTTGCACTTTCAGGATAGGTGTTCTGAATAAAATCAACATATTCGGCCGATTCAAAAATATCTATCTGATTGCTTAAGGTACCTACCTGAACATTGGAGGAAAAGTTAAATTGCGGTGCCCCCTTGGTACCGGATTTAGTGGTAATAATGATTACCCCATTCGATGCTCTAGAACCATAGATTGCCGTAGATGATGCATCTTTTAATACCGAAAACGATTCAATATCATTTGGGTTGATGAGCGTTAACGGGTTGGCCTGCCCCGCAGGATTCTGATTGGATAACGGCACCCCGTCAATTACAATCAACGGACTGTTATTGGCATTAAGAGAAGAGCCTCCTCGTATACGAATGTTGATGCCCGCATCGGGGTCACCACCATTGTTGACCACCCGTACACCGGCCGATTTACCGGTAATCATTTGGTCTGCCGTGGTGATAGCGCCCTTGTTTAAATCCTCGGCCGTCAATAATTGAACCGCACCTGTGGCATCCTTTTTTGTGGTGGAGCCGTAACCAATGATAACCACTTCATCTAATTGTGATATATCACTTTCCATAGAAACATCTATTACGCTAGATGTAACTGTTACCTCTTGTGTTTTTAGACCTATGTATGAAAATACCAATACATCGCCTTCGCTGGCCTGTATGACATACTTTCCATCAAAATCTGTGGTAACACCGTTGGTAGTTCCCTTTAAAACAATAGAAGCGCCGGGTAAGGGTAGTCCCAAATCGTCGATGACCGTACCGGTCACCTCTTGCTGCGCCAATGCAAATGTTGGTGCACAAAAGAGCACCAAGAAAAACATTGTAATTTTCCCTCGCATGTGTGAGTTGAATTTAAGTTAGTAGTTTATGATTTAAAGTCTCCAATAAATTGGAATTAAAACTACTTGAAGACATCAGCTTGTTCGCTTCATATTATAAAATGACCTATAAAAACAGATTTGACACCTTTTCGAAAGACCAGACAGACACTATTTAAATATTTGAATAACAAATATTTAAATCCATTTTAAGGACAATCAGAAAATGATTGGACTTACAAGGCCCACAACATTAAATTTTGATTCTTAAAGGAGGAAAAGTGTATTTGACTAGTTAAGTATTCGTAAAATATTTCCTCTTAATTCGGATTTAAACAAATAAAAGGGCGTTAAAAAAAGAATTTGTCAATCTTGAAACATAAACAAGAAGCTATATAAATCAAGTGGAAAAATAATCTGCTACGGACCCAAAGTGTGCTTCATATAAACTCAGCATATTTAACCTAAAAACAATACAGCTATCTCATATTTTCTTTGTCTCCAACCTAATTTTACCTATTTAAATTGAACCTATATTTCTCTTGTTTAATGACTTCTGTTCAACTTTTAGCAATTACCAAAAGAGTGGTTTAAATTCTCCTAATACCTTTAAAAATAAGGCATAGACGAATTTTACAACTATTTAAAAACCACCTTAAAAGCTTCCACAAAAACACTAATTAAAAGTTAATCTTTCATTAGTCAATAGTAATACTATTATATTTGCGAGACTCAATTATTAAAACTATGGAGCATCTATTAAAATCCCTTAAAATTCAAGTCAATGAAGGACTCTATATTAAAGATCCTGAAACCAGCGATTTAGGGAGGCGAATTGTGAAAGAAAGTATCTTAATGATTGACCAAATTGGTTTTGAGCACTTCACTTTCAAGAAATTGGGTACTGAAATAGGTAGTAACGAAAGCTCCATTTATCGGTATTTTGAAAACAAACACAAACTATTGCTATACCTTACTTCATGGCACTGGGGCTGGTTAGAATATCAACTAGTATTTGGTACTAATAATATGAACAATGTAGAGGACAAATTGAAAAAAGCTATTGAAATCATAACCCGACCCACGAAATTTGACGCCACTTATTCCCATATAGATGAGGTGAAGTTGAATAATATAGTTGTAAACGAATATTCTAAATCGTATTTGACCAAAGAGGTAGATATGGAGAACAAAGAAGGGTACTTTGCTATTTATAAAAGACTGGTCAACAGATTAAAGGAGATGATTTTGGAGGTGAATCCCGCTTTTGAATTTCCCAGTAGTTTGGCAAGTACCGTGTTGGAAGGTTCCTTACATCAACGTTTTTTAAAAAATCATTTTCCATCGCTCACCAATTGTAGCGAAAAGCAAGGTCCTAACACCTTTTTCAAACACCTGGTTTTTAATTCTTTAAATAATTAATGAATGGCTAAAAATGTACTAACCGCTTGGCAACGCCTCATAAGCATGCTGAAACTTGATAAACGGGATGTTTATCAGACTTTTTATTATGCCATTTTCGCAGGATTGGTGAACTTATCCCTACCTATTGGCATACAGGCTATTATCAACCTAATTCAGGGAGCACAAATAAGTACATCTTGGATTATACTTGTTGTTTTGGTTACGGGTGGTGTGGCCTTTGCAGGTCTTTTACAAATCATGCAGATTCGTATCATTGAAAATCTTCAGCAGAAAATCTTTGTAAGGGCTTCTTTTGAATTTACGTACCGCTTTCCTAAAATTAAAATGAGTGAACTAAGAAACTATTACCCGCCGGAACTGGCCAATCGTTTCTTTGATACTTTGAACGTGCAAAAGGGCCTTTCCAAAATCATGTTGGATTTTCCAGCATCCATTCTACAGATTATTTTTGGTTTGATTCTATTATCGTTTTACCATCCCTTTTTTATCATCTACGGTCTACTGTTATTACTACTTATTTACGTAGTATTTAAGTATACCGCACAGAAGGGAATGGACACAAGTCTAGACGAATCCAAATTAAAATATAAAGTAGCCCATTGGATCCAGGAAGTCGCACGTTCTCTGGTAAGTTTTAAACTCTCTGGAAAAACCAATTTGGCGGTGACCAAGAATGATTCTCTTGTTACGCATTACTTAAAAGCCCGTGAAAGCCATTTTAGGGTACTGTTACTCCAGTTCATTCAGATGATTGGTTTTAAAGTACTCGTTACTGCCGGTCTTCTTTTAATTGGAGGTCTCTTAGTGCTCAACCAAGAAATGAATATTGGCCAGTTCGTAGCGGCGGAAATCATCATTCTTTTGGTGATAACTTCTGTGGAGAAATTGATTCGTGGACTGGAAACTTTTTATGATCTGCTTACTTCCCTTGAAAAAATGGGGCAAGTGGTAGATAAGGAGTTGGAGGCTCAAGATGGGGATACGCCATTTACCGAGCAAGAAGATATGACCATTGAACTTAACAATGTTTCTCTAACGGTCCCTAGCGGAAAAACGATTCTCAATGAGATTTCTATGAAGATAGAGCCCCGTTCCAAATACCTGATTACGGGTCCCAATGGGTCGGGTAAATCTACATTTTTACGTCTTATTGCCGGAATAATAGAACCTACGGGAGGTAACGTATATGTAAACGACATATCATTAAACGGTATCAACTTTAATCATTACCGCTCTTTTTTGGGTCAATCATTAACGGAAGAAACCCCGTTTGAAGGTACCATTTGGGAGAATATCACTTTTGGCAACAAGGAAATTTCCCAAAAAGATTTGCACTGGGCACTAGAGGGTGTGGGTCTTTTACAGTTTGTAAAAGAACAGTCCTTAGGTCTAAAAACCATTATTTACCCTGAGGGAATGCAGATTCCGCATACGGTAGCCAAAAAGATTGTCTTGGCACGGAGCATTGTTACCAAACCTAAAGTGCTTTTGCTGAAAGACCCATTGAACCTTTTTGATGATGTGGAATCTCAAAAAATAATGGAATTTCTCACGGATAAAAATCAACCATGGACGCTTATCGTGGCTAGTCAAGACCCAAGGTGGAAACAGAATTGCCACAAGGTCATTACCATGAACAAAGGAAGAATCGTCTCCTCTAAATAATAAACTATGCTTAATATATCTAAAAATCCGCTGAACAAAACCGTTCACCTTACGGGATATGCCTCCACGGAAAGGGTTTTTCATCAAAGGCATTACAAGCATTTAAACAGATTTCTTTTGGGGTCGGCTATTTTTGGGTTCATTGTCCTGTTGTTGCCATGGACGCAAAACGTTCGAGGAACTGGATACCTTACCACTTTAAGTCCTGAGCACAGACCGCAGACCATACAATCACCCATTCCTGGAAGAATTGAAAAATGGTATGTGAACGAAGGTGATTTTGTACAAAAAGGAGATACCGTTCTATTCATTTCCGAGGTGAAAAATGAATATATGGATCCCAAACTGGTGGAAAGAACGGGAGCGCAACTGAAGGCAAAAAGTCTTTCTGTGCAATCTTATGAAGGTAAGGTAAAAGCCCTCAAGCAGCAGATTGTTGCCCTACAGCAAGAAAGAGGGCTAAAATTGGAACAGGCCAAAAACAAGCTCGCCCAATCAAAACTAAAGGTAAAGAGCGACAGCATTGATCTAATTGCTGCCGAGACAAATATTGATATTGCAGACAGGCAATATAACCGTACTGTTCAATTGCAGGAAGAAGGCTTAAAAGCGGTGAAGGATGTGGAAGAAAAGCGTTTAAAACTACAAGAGACGCAGGCCAAATTGGTATCCCAAGAAAACAAGCTGCTGGCCTCTAGAAATGAAGTGATCAATGCAGAAATGGAAATTAATAGGCTTAGGGCATCCTATGCGGACAAAATAGCGAAATCTGAAAGTGATATGTTCACCGCCCAATCCAACCAATATGATTCGGAGGCCCAGGTAAGCAAGTTGGAGAATCAATATTCCAACTACGATATTCGTAGTTCCTTGCATTATATAAGGGCTCCCCAAAGCGGGTATATCAACAAAGCGATCAAAGCGGGTGTGGGCGAAGCTTTTAAAGAGGGCGAACAGTTGCTTAACATTATGCCTTCTGATTTTGATATAGCGGTGGAGACTTATGTATCGCCCATTGATTTGCCGTTGATCCATGTAGGAGGAAAAGTGAGGATACTTTTTGATGGATGGCCAGCTATTGTCTTTAGTGGATGGCCCAATACCTCCTACGGTACCTTTGGTGGTGAAGTAGTTGCTGTGGAAACCTTTATCAGTCCCAATGGTAAATACAGGGTCTTGTTGGCCCCAGACCCAGAGGACAGGGATTGGCCCAAAGACTTACGTGTTGGTTCCGGAGCAAGTACGATCGCTTTGTTGGACGATGTTCCAATCTGGTACGAGCTATGGCGACAACTGAGTGGTTTCCCTCCAAATTATTACCAACCGGAAACGGCAGCAAACACTCAAAAGAAATGAGGCAACTGATATACTACATCTTTTTCCTAAGTAGTTTTTGGGTACTTGGGCAAGAAACGACCACGGTGCTGCAGTTCAACGAGTACTTGGCATACGTTAAAAAGTTTCATCCCGTAGCCAGACAGGCAGAATTGACCATTGATTCTGGGCAGGCAGAGCTCATGAAAGCTCGTGGAGCCTTTGACCCCAAGCTGGAGGTGGATTACAACAAGAAGCTTTTTAAGGGAACGGAATACTACGAAAAGTTGAATTCTACTTTTAAGATTCCTGTTTGGTACAGTTTGGATTTTAAGGCGAAATACGATCGCAATGAAGGTGAATACTTGAACCCGATGGACAATGTACCCGATGATGGATTGTACAGTGCAGGAGTTTCTCTTTCCGTGGGGCAAGGACTTTGGATGAACGACCGTATGGCCACCCTTAAACGAGCCAAAATTTTTAGGGAACAGTCAAAGGTAGAGCGCGATTTACAGGTTAACCAAATATTATATGAAGCTTCCATGGCCTATTTTAAATGGTTGGAAGCCTACAGAAATCAAGAAACCTTCAATCAGTTTTTGTCCAATGCGCAAATGCGCTTCGAAAGCATAAAAATTAGTGCTCAGTCGGGAGAATTGGCGGCAATAGATACTGTTGAAGCAAAAATAACCGTTCAGGACCGTCAATTGGGATTGGAGCAATCAACCATTGATTTGGTCAACGCCTCTTTGGAACTTTCCTCCTTTTTATGGTTGGACAATGTTCCCATAGAATTGCAAGCCAATGTGGTTCCGGATATTGATTTGGATGCTATTGTGGATACTACCTTGGAAATTGCCGGAATGCCCTTGGATAGCTTCCCGATGGAAAATCACCCAAAATTAAAATCGCTTGATTTTAAGGTGCAAAGTTTGGTTATCGACAAAAGGTTGAAGACCAATAAACTATTGCCTAAAATTGATGTGGAATACAATTTTTTAACGGAAACACCGGAGTACCTAAATTCCTTTGAAGACCAAAATTATAAAGCTGGGGTTACTTTTAGTCTCCCCCTATTTTTGAGAAAGGAACGAGGTGATTTAAAATTGGCAAAAATCAAGCTTAACTATGCCCGATTGGATTATGACAATGCCCAAATTCAAATTAGAAACAAAATTGTAGGACTCTACCAGGCCTTGGATTCTTATCAAAAACAACAAAATTTGATGTTGGATATGGTGGACAATTACGAACGGATGCTCTCCGCGGAAGAACGTAAATTCAATCTAGGGGAAAGTTCCCTTTTCTTGGTAAATTCCCGTGAAAGCAAATTAATAGATGCCACGCTAAAGCGGAATGAAATTCAGAATAAATTCTATTCTGCCAAGGCGAAATTATTTAATTCCATCGGTCAGGCTCCGCAGAACCTATAATCAATTTTGTAGGTTTCCCTGGAGGTCGATGTTCACAGAAAATGGATCAAGCAACTTATCCACCAAAACACTTACGCTTTCTCGGTTTAATTCGGTGTCGGGATGGAAGGTTTGAAAGATTCCCCAATCGTTCCAATCCTTTTCTAAAGAGGCAAGGGAAAAGGATTGGTCCATAGTTTCCATTATTTTTTCCAAAAAGGAAATTTTCACCCCGTGACCTGATGCCGGTAACTTTTCCAATTGCGGAAAATAGGGCAGTAGCCCCTGTTTCAATTCATACTCTGAAACAATACGTTCTGGATAGAAAAAGGTTTGGTTGGCCCATTTATAAGGAATACCATAAGTTTTTAAAACCCCGCTGGCCGCTATTTTTTGAATGGAGGAAAAATTGATGTCCGCCGGTTTTACATCAAAAAGCGGTAGTAAGTAGGCATTATGTTCCAACAAAAGTTGTTGTACATCACGAACGGAAACCTCGGAAACCTTCCTTTGTTTTTTGATGGCGGTAGCGGCTATAGCGCCAGCTGCCTGCCCAATTCCCAAAACAACTGGTTGTAAACGGGTGGTGCCGTTTACGATGTTACTCACACTGATATTCTTATCGGCCACCAAAAGGTTATCCGTATCCATAGGAATAAGTGCCCCCATGGGAATGGAGTAACTGGGTACCTTTATATTGATAAAGTCGATTACCGGAGCATTAGCATTCTTGTCATGATGGTGATCAATAGGATAATCGCCAACAGCCACGCCCGTTTTGTACAAATTAAAATCATAGGGTCTTTCCAAATGATCAACGGTCAAAAACACCTTCCCTTTTGCCCTTCTACCTTCCCTGTGGTAGGGAATCATGGGCAATTTATCCTTAGTTCCGAATTCATTGGCCAACCGCAAATGGTCAAACCCCAATTCTTGCTGAATGTAATAGATAAAACCAAGGGTAAATTCCTTTGCCTTCGCTATTTCGTTCTCCAGTTCTTTATTCGATAAGTCCTTCCAACCTATATAAAAGTCATTACCACAATGGGGCCAATTGATCATATATTTACCATTGGGTAGCTTGGCATAATTTAGCATTTGCTCACATCCTGAAACTTGCCCGAACATCTCGCCTCCTTTTCGCTTACAGGCACATTCATATGCTTCAGGGTCATAATTTTTGGGCTTTTTGACCAATCCCTTTTTAGACAAGGCGGAGGAGATTTGGGACACATCCTCTAAAATAGCAACGTAGGTTAAGTCTTGAATGATATCATTTGCGTTTTGTGGAGCTTCTTTCTCCCCTGTATCCACTTTGGAATCCATTCCATAGCGAAAGTCTGCATTTACTAGGGGAAGTACTTCCCCGGTTTCGGTGGCGTCAATTAAAATGGTGGCTAAAACGATATGTGTTTTTTTGTTTTGCTCGTAGGTGACGTGCCAGCCATCAGCCCGTTTCTTAATGATAGTATAGTTGGCATTAAAGGTCAATTTCAAGTTCGGGAACTGGGCCATTTCTCTTAGAATTTCTTGCCCTACGGAAGGTTCAAATAGCGTGTGGCTTACCCAACCGGTTGCCAAGCCTTTAGCACCCCCATAATGATTTCTCAACCTTTGTCTAAACTCGCCCCAAATTCCGGACGGCATATCGTGATTGCCATCAATGGCCGAAACCCCTGCGGAGGTGAGCATGCCTCCCAACCAAGGTGTTGCCTCCATAATCTGTACCTGAACCCCACTTCTGGCAGCTTGAATACCAGCAGCAGTACCTCCTGCCCCACCACCAATGATGAGCACATCTACTTGGTTTTGTGCATGAAGCTCAGGGGATATCAAACAAAGAATCAAAAGAAAAAAACGGATACAAAGCATTTGGTCGTCGGGTTAGATAATATTGTTCAGAGTGTTGCTTACCTGTAAAAGTGCTCTGGGCACATGGAAACAGCCTTTCCACTTGCCTCCTTTTAATTTTAGAAGGGGCTCTCCCCTCCTATTCAGATAGCCAAACCATTCGCCTCCCTTGTCCGAATCCCTAAAATGGTTCCATGTATAATCATGCACCTTTTCAAACCATTCTTTTGCCTTGGGGTTTCCGGTCAGTCGTATGGACTTTGACAAGGCCACCAAAGTCTCTAAATGTACCCACCACAACTTTTGATCCCATTCCAGTTGTTGAGGCGGATTTCCTTTGGCATCCAAAAAATAAAAAATGCCTTCATGCTCCTTGTCCCAGCCGTATTCCAATTGCTGAAACATGATTTTCTCCGCTTTGGCTATAAGTGCGTTATCCCCATTTTTGGCTCCCAAATCCATGAGGAACCACATGGCCTCAATAGCATGGCCAGGATTTAAAAGGCGTCCTTCAAAACTATCTACCAACGTACAGTTAGATGCAATATTCTCGTATACCAAACCCGATTCTTCTTGGTAGAATTTGTTTAAAATCAGGTCTGAAATTCCTTCCGTAAGCTGAGCGACTTGCTCTTTTTCCAATAAATGATCCAACTCCAAGGCCAGATTACACAAAATCATGGGTAATGCAAAGTTTTGCATCTCTCGCGTACCGGGATAGGTTTTGTTGTATTTCCCTTTCGGGTTTTCTTGTCTTTGTAGAATGTTTTGAAATGTAGCTTTGGCAATCGCGGCGTACTCCTTCTTGGAGTCCAATTTATAGTAGGCGCCAAAGGCCATGGCCGCAAAACAATCTGAAAAAATATTATAGGCTTGCACCAAAGGGCGACCCTCTTTTGTTAAGGAGAAATACCAGTTACCTTGGGCATCCCGCCCATGTTTTTTCATAAAATCAATTCCTAATTTAGCGGCATCCTTCCAATTTTCCTTTGCTTCCACCTGAGTAAAAAGCGTTGAAAACATCCAAGCTTGTCGCGCTTGCAACCACATAAATTTATCGGTATCAAAGACTTCTCCGTTTTCATTCAAGCATGTAAAATATCCCCCATGAACCGTATCCAAGGAGTTTTTTTCCCAAAAAGGGACTACCTCTTTCAACAACTCGTTTTTATATAATGCGGCGTACTTTTTCATATCCATTTTAATTCTCTTCATTAAAGTATTCCATGTAGCGGTTGTATAAATGACCTGCCTGTAGATAGGCCGATTGTGGACTTATAAAGTGTGAAAACTCAAAAGTAATTGCCTTGGAACATCCGGCTTTTTGTGCCGCTTTCAACTTCAAAAGCATTTTTTCAAATTTGATGGGAAGAAATTTGATAGGCATATCGCGATCAAAGGATTCAATATTCGTCCAAGAATTCAACCCATATTTATCGGCCAATTCTTTATTGATATTTAAAAAGTGTTCCAACTCATGGTAATCTACATGACCATCTTGGAAGGCTACCGTATCTACATCGTTCTTGATACCGTCAAAAATCTCGTCCCATTCCTGATAGTGTGTCTGTAGGGAAACTATATCCTGTTTGGCCAGCTTTCCTTCGGCAGCTAAAACGGCCTTTTTACCATCTATCCAAGGAGATATCATTACAGGCAAACCTCCACTTACATCCTTGCATTGCCTTCCCAAACTGGCAATAGCCTCTACGGAACCTTTGGTTTTTCGGCTTAGCTCTAAACTCAAATACCAACCCTTGAAAGCTTTGTAATGCCCATATTTCTTGTAAGCTTCCTCAATTACATATTTATTACAATCAAGCTCATGTAACATATTACCGGTTTCCCAGTAAAGACCACTATCATAGGTGCCAAAATAAAAGTCCATACTGTATTTTTCGGCCAGTACAAGGTACATTTCCACTAAGTCAGTAGGGGGCTCATAACAACCCTGTTGTTCAATTAAATAATTAGAGGGGTAGGTCAAAAAACGCTTATACCCAGAACGTATCAAAAAAACGGAATCGATTCCCATTTTGGCCATATGCGCGAAATCTGCATCCCACTCTTTTTTTCCCCAATTCTGGTGGGGAATGTCGTGACTGATTTCATCTAAAAAAGTGCCGCTAATCTTTAGCGGAAGTTGTATGCTCATTAAAGGTTCTTTAGGTTGTTCCACCAATATTTTTTAAGTAATGCCGAAGTGAGAATCAGTATGGCGCACCAAATAATCATTTCAGTGTTTTCCCTTAGCATAAAATAAATGGGAATGACCACCTGTGCCATTTGCCAAACAACGCCCACCATTACATTAAAACTGTCTCTTTTAAAATTCTTGTTGGGAATAAAATCTGGATTTACCGCTAAAATCTCCTCTCTTATGGGTTTCCAAAAACCCCAAGGTTTCGTCTTTTTATAAAATTCCTTTACCTGTTCCCTATTGGGTAAGGGTTGTAAATAGGTACCGATAATACACCCCAACATAGAAAACAAGAGGATAACCGGAAATACGAAAATGTCTACATATTCAGGAAAAAAGAACAATTTAATGGTAGAAGCAATGAGGCCAAAAAGCATCCCCCAGAAATACCCCATCCCCGTAAATCGCCACCAAATCCACTTAAGTACATTGGCCGCCACATATCCTCCATAAAGAGCAGAGCTTAACCACAAAATCAATTGATTAAGCGACCCAGCATTAAAACCGAATACAATTCCTACTACCACTAATAGCAATGACGAAAGAATGCTATACTGTACCAGACGTTTATCAGTTGCCTTTGGGTTGATGTATTTCTTATAAATATCATTGACTATATAGGCCGGTGCCGAATTCACAAAAGCGGCAAACGTACCCATAAAAGCAGCTAAAAACCCGGCCAGCATGAGTCCTTTTAATCCTACCGGAAGAAATTTGTTGATAGCCATGGGCAACACTTGCTCAAAATCTATCACATCTCCCATAGCCGTAATTTCCGGCCCCATATGTACCAAGGCCAAAACAGCAAAGCCAATAATCATAAAATAGCGGGGAAGGTATAGCACGCAGATGGTCAAGAAGCTCATCTTAGCAGCTTCAGCCGGGGTTTTAGTAGCTAAAATTCGTTGCATGTCATAACTGGGAACAGGACCGGCGGTGGAGGCCAAAATTCCTTTTAATACCATTAACACAAACAAAAGTCCGAACAAATCAAACCCATCCTGGGCAATTTTGGAATCTACTTGCGGAAAGGGCGTACCGCTCCAATCCAAACCAAGGTTCCAACCAAAAAAGAGGTTTTTCCACCCAGCAGGTACAATTTGGGTGAGGGAAGTAACATCAACCGTATGATAAGCTACGACACCTACACCAATGCAGGCTATGGTCATGACCACAAATTGCATTACCTCCGTTGCCACTACGCTGTGCATACCTCCCTTTATGGTATAGAGCGAGGTTAGCCCACAAATGATCAAAGCGTAGCTTTTGGCAGAATCTACCTCAAAGCCCAATACCTCAAAACCAAGGTCCCACGGTAAAATGGTGGTGCTATATTTACCTATACCCTCAAAAAAGTAAGCAATAAACCCAAGTACGCTTATGACGGCAAAAACAACGATTATGATGTGTGACAGTTTTGCTCCGCGCCCATCACCAAAGCGAAAGGTAATCCATTCTGCACCCGTCATTACATTGGAGCGGCGCATCCAAATGGCTAAATACACAAAAACGAAAACTTGGTTCCATACGGGCCAGAGCCAAGGGAGCCAAGCACTTTTTAATCCGTAGACAAAAAGAATACCCACCGTCCACATAGTACCAGATATATCGAACATGCCAGAGGCATTGCTCAAGCCCAAATAATACCAAGGTAATTGATTGCCTCCCAAAAAATAGGACTCTAAATTTTTGGAAGCTTTTCTGGATAAATAAAACCCAAGTAGCAATACCCCTATTACATAGGTCGCTACAATGGCAATATCAATGAAATGCAAGGTCATTATCTCCGGTAATAAGGTAACAAAGTGTTATTAAAAAACATTAAAAGTAAAATTTTTCAACTGTGTTCACGAGCACACATTACAAATGTAGACAAAAATTGTATTTTAGTCACTATTTTTTACACTAACCATTAATGACCAAAAAAAATTATACCCTCAAAGAAATTGCTCAACTAGCGGAGGTTTCAAGGGGAACGGTAGACCGAGTTTTGCATAAGAGGGGCCGAGTTTCGGAAGAAGCCCAAAAAAGAGTTGAAAAAATTTTAAAGGAGATAGATTACAAGCCAAATCTATTTGCGAAATCCTTAAAAACCCATAAAAATTATACCATATGCGCCCTTATTCCAGAGGACTCAGAAGGGGAATATTGGCAACAATGTGCTAAGGGAGTACAAAAAGCTGAAGAAGAGCTTAGGCAATTTGGTATTTCTATTTCTTATGTTAGGTACGTGAGTACCCTAAAAGAATTTAAAACCAAACTTACAGAAGCAATAGAACAAATCCCGGATGCGTTTTTGATCGTCCCCATTTTTCATGAACCTTTAAAGGATTTATATCGCAAGGCCGAAGATTTAAAAAAGCCTATTGCCTTGATCAATTCTGAAGTAGAAAGCTTGGAACCGGTCACTTTTTTGGGGCAGGCATACAAAAAGAGCGGTAAAATTGCCGCTCAACTGATGGGCTACCTTACTCCACCCCAACAGGATAAGCAACTATTGGTCATGCATTTGGGTATAAAATCGGGCCATGCAAGCCACTTAACTGAAAAAGAAGACGGTTTTAGATCCTATTTTGCCGCCCATCATCCATATGTTACTATCAAAACGATAAGTTCTACCAGTATAGAAGATTTTGTAGATACTGATTTTGACCTCTCCCACATTGCCGGCATTTATGTCACTACTTCTAAAATTCATCAATTAGAGGGTATCCTAAAGAAGCATCCTCATATACAAGCCATTGGCTATGACCTTACGGCGAAAAATACCACCTGCCTCAAGAATGGAACCGTAAAGATGCTTTTAAACCAAAATCCGGAACTACAGGGGCATCAAGGAATCACCTCGTTATCTGAGTTATTGCTTTATTCCAAATCCATCCCCAAACGCAATCTCTTGAGAGTAGATATTGTTGTTGCTGAAAATTTGGATGAATTTTCTTAATTTATATCGCTCCATAAAAAATTCTCTATCAAAACTTTAACTTGAAATTATAACAAATGAAGTACCTTACCTTTATTTTGGTGGTCATCTTAACCACGTTCCACTCCCATACCATGCAAGGGCAACAAAATGACTTTATAGACGACTTTTTGGTACGATTGGAAAACTCCAAGAAATATATGGTTTTGGTTGCTGAAATGATACCTGAAGAATCCTTTCATTTTAAACCTGCTCCCGGATCCCTCAGCTTTGCAGAAAATTTGCTGCACATTGGTTTTGCCATGGACTTCCATTCACAAACGCTATTAGGTGAAAGAGCACCCAAAGATTGGCAGACAGATACTATTTTTAAAACCGATGGTAAGTCCAAAAAAGAAATGATTACACTTATAGAAAAGACCTTTGACGAAACCATTACCTTCCTTAAAAAGTTTAATCCAGAGAACTTTGGAGACGAGCTCGATTATTTTGGACACACTAGAAACAAAAGGCAGATAATTCTTTTATTATCTGACCATATTACGCATCACCGTGGACAGATGTTGGTCTACCTTCGTTTAAATAACATTGTACCCCCAAGATACGTTCTTTACCAGTAATTACTTATCATTGAAGCCTCGAGTTAATGTGCTGTGGCCACTAATTGAGGCTTACTTATGTGGCTCGTTTTAGTATCAAAATCTCTATTTAAGTTTATCTCCCATTTTTTGTTTGAAGATCGTTTTAATGCTACTCACCTCCTTTTTAAATTGCAAATCTTTCCTAGTCGCAAAATAAAGTGTGTTTTCCACTTTAGTGTTTCCCTTCCAGACGAGCTTTAATCGCTTGTCGTCCAATTCTTTTTCCACTAAAAAATCTGGCACTACGGCCAAACCATTATTGCCACTTAGACTTCTAATAATAGAACGGATGTTTGGCAGAATATAATTAGGTTTAAAGTCTGGACGCTTTTTAAAATTATCAAACCAAAAACGTGCAAAATGCTCCATCTCATTAGAGGCACTGTACCAAGTTTTATTCTTTAAATCGCTTTCAAACAATCCTAATTCCCTAGTTTCCAAAACTTCATTGATTTTTTGAACATCTGTTTGATTACCGGCTACCAGAACAATAGTTTCCTTTGAAAAAGCTTCATATTCCACCAAGGTAGATTTCTTGTTCATTTTGGGTGTAATGACAAGATCTAACAATCCATTGTTTAAATCCTTAATCAATTCTTGATGGTTACCGAATTTGGCCACTAGATTGAACTCAAATTGGCTTATTTCGGGCTCTAAAATGGCTTGAAAAGTTTCGGTACACATACCTATATGCACCGATGCTGTATTTTCCTTTGACGTCTTTTTAAAGTGCTGTTCTGCGCTAACAAGCTTCTGAATGGGATCAGTTATAAAATTGTAAAGCTGCTTTCCTTCTTCCGTCGGAATCATTTTTCTTGAAGTACGCTCAAACAATTTTCGCCCCACATAGGATTCTAGGGCATTTAAATGCAAACTAACACCTGGCTGAGAGGTGAATAAGGATTTGGCCGCCTTAGTCAACGTATGGTTCTCATAAATCGCTACAAAGGTTCGATACCATTCAAAATTTACCATCTATCATATTTATAATACAAAGATATAATTTATATTATTTTATTTATGGTTAAAGAGACGATAGTTTTGTCATGTAAAACAATACGAGATATGAAGAAAATATTTATAATTAACGGCGGATTTCCTTTTGCCCACTCTCCTGGACAGTTTAACAAAACCCTTTTAGAAACTGATGTTAACTACTTTAAAAAGTTTGAAAACGTTAAAATCAAAACTACGGAGGTTGGGGAACCCTATAATCCAGAAGAGGAAGTAGAAAAACTAAAGTGGGCAGACCTCATCATTTTCCATACTCCTATTTGGTGGTTTCAATTACCTTTTAAGTTTAAGGAGTATTTGGACGTAATTCTTACCGAAGGACATCAAAAAGGTATTTATGATAGTGATGGAAGAACCCGAAGCAATCCTGCAATTAATTACGGTACCGGTGGTAGATTACAAGGAAGAAAATATATAGTAACTACAAGCTGGAACGCGCCTGAAGAAGCGTTTACTTGGCAAGGCGAGTTTTTTGACCAAACCGGTGTTGACCAAGGAATACTTTTTGGCTTTCACAAAATGAACCAGTTCATTGGTTTGGAAAGATTAGATTCGCTACACTTTCATGATATGGAAAAGAATGCTGATGTACCAAAAGAGCTTAAGAGGTATACCGCGTTTTTGAAGAAGCATTTTGAAGAGGAAGCGGTTTTACTATAATCTATAACCACCAAAATGGTGGTTTTTTTGTACCCTCTTAAATTTTCTATGAAATTTATTTCTTGGATTTGGGACTTACCCATCTAAAACCAAAAAAACCGGAAACTCCGCCCAACAAGGCCCCGAACGGGATGGTGACAAAAAGAAATATCCAGCCTACGGCCACATAACCACCTCCGGATGCCGCTCTTTCTGCATCTTGAGCATCAAGATACTCACATACCCAAAACAAGCCAAAAAAACCAAGAATACCTCCCAGTATCATTCCTACGCCAATCACCGCCAGCATTAATAGAATTCGTAAGGTTTTGTCCATAGTTAAACTGTAATTAGCACCTAGTTTATCTGTTAACGAAATTTCTTGCTTATTTATTGAATGTCACCCAGTCCCAATTTTAATTCTTGTTATAAATTTAATATGGGATCAAATAAAGAAAAATGAGTTGGAGCAGTACAGTACAGGATGGTATTCCAGCGGATTTAAAGTAATATAGTACTCGAAAGGAGTGATACCCTTTTGAGTTGTTTGAGTTAGTTTAATGTAAAGGGGACAAATGTTGTTTTTTGTCCCTTTTTTTCTCCATATAAACCAGACCAAACCAACCGTTAATCTGACAACCAACCACCTAAATAGTGAAAAATCCCGACCAGAAATGTTCACCACATTTCAACGTCGGGATTTTTAGTTTATATACTTTAGGATCTTCTTAAAACTATAATCCAGTATCTTGCCAGCTTTTGGAGTTGGCGGAGTTAATGACCGCTTCACATACTTTTTGGGTCATCATTGCATTTTTGAACGTAGGCTCACAAGGTTTGCCCTCTTCCAGACTTTTTAGGAAGTCCGCTACTTGATGAACAAAGGAGTGCTCATAACCAATGGAGGTACCGGGAATCCACCAACGGTCCATATACGGTTGATCACCATCCGTAATCAAAATCTGCTTCCAGCCCCTTACAATGCCATCATCTGCATGATCGAACATTTCTAGATAATTCATATTGTGTAAATCCCATCGGAGCGAAGCGTGCTCCCCATTTATTTCCAAGGTATACAAAGCCTTATGTCCCCGAGCATAGCGAGTAGCTTCAAAAAGGCCCAGCGAGCCATTTTCAAAATGGCAATGGAAAATACAGGCGTCATCAATACCTACCTTCTGTTTCTCACCTGTTCCTTGGTGCACCCTTTCCTTGATAAATGTTTCGGTAACAGCAGAAACATCTTTAATCGGTCCGTTCAACCACATGGCCCCATCAATACAATGCGCCAATAAATCCCCGGTTACTCCGGATCCGGCGGCATCCACATCCAAACGCCAAAGGGCCTCACCTCCTTGGGGCAGATCTGGACTTATAGTCCAATCTTGAAGGAAATTGGCCCTATAGTGGAAAATCTTTCCAAGCTTCCCGGAGTCAATAATATTTTTAATAAGAGTTACTGCTGGTATTCTCCGGTAATTATAGAAAACTGTATTGGGTACCCCTGCCTTTTCAATGGCATCTACCATTGGTTGGGCTTCGGCTACGGAGCGGGCCAAAGGCTTTTCACAAAGGACCATTTTACCAGCCTCGGCCGCAGCAATGGCAATATCCGCATGCATGTCATTAGGAGTACAGATATCCACTGCATCAATATCCTCCCTTTTGATTATTTCTCTCCAGTCCGTTTCATAGGATTCATAGCCCCATTGTTCCGCGAAAGCTTTTACCTTCGCCTCCGTTCTTGAGCAAACGGCCTTCATGACCGGCTTGTATTTCAACTCAGGGAAAAAATCCCTAATTCGGTTGTAACCATTGCTATGCGTTCTAGCCATGAGCCCCGTACCGATCATTGCAATACGTAGTTCTTTCTTGTCTGACATAATAGTTCTGTTTATAGTTTAAAGTTGTAGTTTTAATAGTTAAAGCAGCGGTCGTAATACCTTTTCGATATATATGCCATCTTGTTTTGTTACACCATCAGGATCTACAATGGCCCGATCGCACTCGTCTTCTACAATGATCCAGCCTTCAAAATTGCTCTCCTTCAAGTATTTGGTAATACCTTCAAAGTCGATGATGCCCTCACCCATTTGGGCCCATTTACCATCTTCGAACATATCCTTATAATGTACACAATTAACAATATCACGGTACTCTTTTATGACCTTCAAGGGATCCATACCTCCTTTGGCCATATGCCCTACATCCGGGGTATACTTAATTACTTTACTATCCAATCCGTTCAAAAGAATCTTATAATCCTCTTCTGTTCGGTAAATGGACCCCATTGGGGAATTAGGGTGGTAAGAGCAAGTAATACCTTCCCCTGCGGCCCTATTGGCTATTTCATTGACACAACTCAATAGGTTTTGTTGGCGCTCTATTAGATTTTCTCGGTCTTTACCTGGCATTTGTACCAAGAGAAGTATAGCCTCCGGAAAGTATTTCATAAACTCGATCCACTGATCGGCGTTACGCCTTTCTTCTGCGGTTTCTTTAGGGTTTCTCCAATCTTCCACATGACATAGAACCGATAGTTCAATATTGTTTCGGTCCAAAGCCTCCCTAAAAACCTTTGGGTCGGTAAAACCGTTCATAAAACCAGTGTCCGGCTCAATACTTTTAAACCCAGATTGGGACATAACTCCCAAAATATGTTCCAGTTTGTTTTTATAAGTGTCCCCGGACATTGCCCAGGTATATGTTTCGCAACCTATTTGTATTTTTCCCATTGTCTAATGCATTCTTTCAATTAATAATTCATATTTAACCAATTCAACACCCGCGTGTTAAAGTCGTCCAACTTCTCCCAATGGAAGGCATGGCCGGCATCTTCGTATAAGTGCAGTTCACTTTTTGAAATACCATGGGCCACTTCCTTGGCCATCCATTCTGGAATGAACTGGTCTTCTTTTCCACCAATGATCAAAGCCGGGACTTTTATGCTGGGTAATTGCTCCACCACATTATGGGAGATACAGGCGTGCGCCTGACCTTCCAAACCGTGTAAGGGTTGTTGAATTTCTGCTAAAGCAGCCTCCTTTTGGCCTTGTACAAGTCCGTCATATTCTTGGTCATCATCCCAAGTGGATTTATGAAATATTAAAGTCTGTACAAAATTGGAAAAATGCTCCGGACGTAAATGGGCCTTTGCGTGCATCATGTGGGTAAAAATGGCCTCGGCCTTGCGATCGCAACTTGCCCAAGGGCACATGAGTACCAACGCGTTTACCATTTCTTGATGCCGGATAGCCAATTGTAGTGCAATGGCTCCCCCCATAGAAACACCCACAATGGCGGCGTTTTCAATTCCCAAGGACTTTAGAAGCGCAGCACCGTCATCTGCCATTTGAGCTGTGGTATAAGGACCTTCTGGCTTATCAGAAAGCCCTACCCCCCTGTTGTCAAATAGAATACATCGATAGTTTTGTTCCCAGAAAGAAACATGTTTTTCCCAAACTGAAAGGTCTGCCGTTATACCCATGATGAGCAATAACGGCTTACCTTTTCCTCTTTCTTGATAGTTTAATTTAATTCCGTTAACTGTTGTGATAGGCATTTGTTGAGTTGTATGAGTTTAAAAAAGATAATTATAGGTTATTCGCTCCAACCATGCATATCACGGACTTCCACCAACTTGGCTAAAATATCGTTCCACGTTTGTTGTTTGTACATTACCTCATTATCAAACATACAGCCATCCCAACAAATGTGTTTAAATTTCTTGGTTAGGTTTCCAGTACGGTCCCTTAACCAAAAACCGGCGTCTTTGGCCACATCCAGTTTTCCGTTGGGATCGGTTGCCAAACAATGTCTTCCTGTTTTATCATGGGAGCCTGTACCATGAACGGTTCCGTCATTTTGGGCTACATGAAAATCTATGGTCCAAGGCCTTAAGGCGTCTGTAACTGTTTTGAGTCCTTTTTCTAAAGTAGCCCTATCAGACCAATCGTAATTTTCAGGTAGTATTCTGTGCTCCGGTGCATTATACCCCAACAAGTATAATAATGTATGTGACATATCTGCCTGGAACCCAATATTTGGTCTATCTACAGCTTCCAATGTTTCTACCATATACTTCCAACTGTGCATACCGCCCCAGCAGATTTCTCCTTCGGCCGCTAACTTCTCGTCATAATCGGCTGCTACATCACAGGCCGCCCTAAATGTTTCAGCAATTAATTGGGTATTTTTTTTAGGGTCTTTGGACCAGTCCTCTGGTCCGGAAGCAGAATCAATTCGTATAACACCATATTGGCGAACCCCATGGTCCTTTAAAACCTTTCCAAAGTGGCAAGCTTTGCGGACCAGTTCTACGAATGTTTTTCTGTCATCATCTGTACCTAAGGTTGGTCCGCCCCAAATTGGGGCAACCAAACTTCCCACATTTAAGTTGTAACCCGCTATTTTGTCCGCAATCCTTTTGATATCATCATCAGACATATCAATATTAATATGTGGGTCTAAAAGGCCTAAATCCACCCCATCAAATTTATTGCCGCTAACCTCCGCAGCAGCGGTCATTTCAAGCATTTTATCAAATGGAATTACTGGCTGGGAATCGGGTCCTTTACCCACGATTCCGGGCCAAGTGGCGTTATGCAGTTTTGGAAAATTAGTATTCATATTCTCTTTTTTTAGAATTCAACATTCATTTTCTACAGGTTGAGTTGTAAATCTGGATTTTCAGGTCCAAAGTGTTTTAACATGACGATAGGATCGGATGAACTAAGGTTGGTGATGGTAACACCTTCCTTTGCAGCCTTTTCCGTGACAAAATATTCATCGTGGGTCAGTTGGCCGTATCGGATCAAAGAAGGAGTTTCTATATCCCACTCTCCCATTTTACCATGACCTTGCATCATGATCATACCATAACAAGCGCTATCCTTAATGGTAACCGTTTGTCCCGGAAGTACAGTTAGTTCCTTGGCACTAAAGGCATCGGAACGATAACAAATCCATTTGTCAATATACCCTTTTGCTTCCATTTCTTCAAGTGGTTCTACAGAAATTGGAGCCATAAAACGGGTTTCTAGCATATTGGGGTCTGTATTCAATTCCCAATCAATTACCTCCATTAACTGATCGTAATCTCCTTTTCTATCTTCAGGAGTGCCTTTCCAAAGTAGTTCCTCAGGAATTATAGCTTCATTAACCAATGATTGATACATGGCAAATACATCCGATGCCTTCTGCGGCTCGTACGTACACATACTTCCCGGTGCGTGCAACATTCCCGGCGGTACGTCCCATCCGGTTCCCGGCTCCAATTTAAATGCCGAAGAATAATTGGTAATCTTGTTATCTCCTTTGGCAAAATTCATTAAACATTCTTTGATCTGTTCCTTGGTGGTACCCGGCGTAATCCCGAAAAAGGTATAAGGAAAATCTCCTCCATGATTGTTCACTTGTGGCGGAAAGTAATAGGCTTCCGGTTTCCCTTTCTGCCCTACCTTGGCGGCATGCTCATCATTGTGGTGAATATGGTGTGGTAAGGGTCCCATATTATCAAAAAATTTGGAGTACATGGGCCAACTTTTAAATTCGTCCCATAATCTATCACCAATGATTTCCCCTTTAAGCTCATCTATAACATCCTTTAACAGAATCTGAACTTCCTTGCCGTCATCTTCAAGGACCACATGGCTCAATCCTTCATTTTTTCCCGTTAGAGGTCCATTTTCGGCCGGAGTGGTAGAAGAAAACCAACGCTCATCTATGCCTCCTCTTTCGCCTCCCAACACATAATAATCGTCTGGATGTAGTTTTATTCTTCTTCCTGGTACACAAAATGATCGAGGTACCCAAGTTGGCGTCAAGCGCAAAATTCCCTTGCCTTGTTCCAGTGCTTTTTCAGCCAATGTTGCCATATTACTCTTTGTTTAAATGGTTTAGTTAAATTGAATTAATAAAATCTTGTATTTCTTCGTTCTGCAAAATCTCGATTTCCAAATCATACTCTTTAGAAGCTCCAGGAGCCAAATAAATGATACTTCCATCTTGTTTTGCTTTTTTTTGCCCGATGGGCGGATGCGTAGCAGGCTCCAAGGCCGTAACATATTCTCCCTCTCCCCAATGTTGCCAATTGACCAACCAGGGCAGCTGCTCCTTTTTGAAGCGCACACGTACCGCCAAGTTTAATTTTTCATTATAGAGAGCACCTTGGGAATTGCCATCCTTATCCGATGTAACATCAATAAATGCAACATCTTCCCCTGTTCCCGAGTGTGATTTCATGGGAGGCGGGCAAACCTTGAAATTGTTCCCCGCTTTAAAAACTTTTTTATCGGTATCCGGTGTTGGGGATTCCCAAGTACCTTCCCAAATAATTTGGGTTCCTTCATCTACTAAAGGCCAACCAAAATTAATGTGATATAAAACCATGTGTGGGACGATGGTATTTCCTTTGTTGATTATCTCGTCGGACACCTTAATTTTAGCTTCACCGAGTTTACCCGAAATAGTTCGCCTTAAATCCAAAGACGGACCAAAAACTTGGGTTTCCCTAATAATACCGGTAATGCTCATTTCAAGTTTTCCGGTACTTAAATCGGGTTGGTCAATAGCAATAATTTCTGCGGGTGTATTGCTGATGCGACCATGAACGCCCCGGTGTCCATTTTCATCATCTTCTGGGCCACCTACATGCGATAGTCCACAAGTGGTTACTAATCCACCACCAAAATTTCGCAACCAGCCAATACCTTGATCAGAAAATCGGTCTGCAGGCATGGCGCCGGAATGGCTTAACCATGAAAGGCTGTACTGGTTATAAAATGCATCTGCAATATCCATAGCCCTGTCCAAAAGAACCTTGTAACGCAACCCTGTACCGGTATTGATCCAGGCAATGCGGGAACCTCTGCCAAGGCCATTGTCTAAAACGGAAGTCTCAATACCTCCAACTTGAGCCGTATTACCGACCTTATTTTTAACTTGTAAGAGGGATTTTTTTTCTATCATGAAAACGTTGTAGTAACCGTATTTTAAAAAAATTAAAGCTCCTTAAGGCGGATATTCCTATACTCCACTTTCATTGGCGGCCCAACATGTACTTGTACTCCCAAGTGCCCCGAGCTTTTTCTGTTTACCTCATCTTCATCGGTTACGTCACTCATCAATACGCCATTTACATAATGCTGTAAGCGATTTCCCTTTATGACCAAATGCACTTCGTTCCAGTCCTCAAATTTTATTTTGGTCTTTAAGGAATCAGATTCACCTAAAGAATCTACCACTTCCCTACTCTGCCAACAGTTTCTTTGCACATTGGCTCTCAGGGAGCCTTCCTCATTCGGATTATCTTGTGTATTGATTATAACTTTCTCCCCCCTATAGGCCAATGTGGCCCGCTTTTTCTCCTCATAATTTTGACCTGTATATCTTATCTTACCATCAATATCTGCCTGATATCCCCTAAGTGCATGTGGGATGGTATCAATTTTATCACTTCTGTAGTTGATCCCGCTATTGCCCGCTTCCGCAATTTTAAATTCCAACTTCAATTCAAAATCACTGGGTTGCCCACCTTGCCAAACAATAAAAGTGTTGTTATCCAATAACGTTTCTGGGGTAACTTCACCAACTAGGTTTCCGTTCTTTACACTCCAATAATTGGAATCCCCTTCCCAACCATCCAATGTTTCTCCATCAAAAATGGAAACAAATCCATCTTGATCAGCGGATGTATCCTTTGTCCCCTTGGTTACTTTTTCCTCCTTTTTGGACTCCTTACAGGCCTGGAACATCACTACGGACATTAAAAGGATCCCAATTACTTGTTTTATATTGTATGCTTTCATTTTAGTTAATTCGGTTATTTACTAGTTATAATATGTTTAGGCAATTTTCAACTATTTAGCTCAAAAGCTATTTCTTGACCTTTAAATGTCATAAAACCTGTACGCTAACCGCACAGGTTTTTAGACTTTAAACACCTTACTATCAATTCTTTAATGCACAATGAAAATTTAGATAAATTCCTCATTAAATCTGACATTTCTAAGCCATCTGCATCACTTATTCCGCAACGGCCTCATCTGCACCGGCAAAAATTGGGTTATCCTTATCTCCACCGGCCACTAAATAGGCCAAAAGGTCCTTCACCTCATCCGGCCCCAATCTATTAATTGTTCCTGGAGGCATCAATGAAATGGTTGACATCTTAGTGTTCACTACATCTCCCTTAGGTATGCTTCTAATAACATCAGGAGCGTAAGGATTCTGACTGATTTTATATTCGGAACCGTTCTCACTAATCAACCTACCCACAACAGAATTTCCATCCTTAAGGGTAAATACCGTGGAATTGTACTGGTCTGAAATTACGTCATTGGGATCAATTATCGCCTTCATCATATCTGCAGGAGAGAAACGGGTACCTAAATTGGTCAAATCCGGACCAATACTCTGTCCTTCTCCCTTCATACTATGACAAGTGATGCAATTGGTTGCCAAAAACATATTTCTTCCTTGTTCAAAATCCCGATTTTCAAGTCCGCCCGCCAAAAGAGGCTCTATATCCTCCACTGACCAATTTTTCCTCGGACCCTTTGGTTGTACGGCTTTGGAAACTAAATCATTACCAGAACTACTCAAAAGAGAATCGCCGCTCATTTCATTGTAAAGTTCAAACTGACTTTTAGAAACATTGGCCAAGGCCCCTTGCCTTGCTTTATCTATGAATCCAATGTAGCTTCTTCCCGCTTTGAAAGAAAATGCCTTGTAGAACCACTTAAAGTACTTCTCCCTTAATTCCGGTGTCCACCCATTGGTAGCCCCACTTAATACTGTGCCATAATAGGTGTTTTGTGCCGGAGGCATATTCTTAAGGGTTTCGGCGATATCCATACCATATTGTGGATTACGCAAAATCAAATCTGCTGCATCTGTGGCCGAATTGGCCATCACATCCGCATTTTCACCTTGGGGATTTTCCAAAAGCGCCAATGTTTTTGAAACCACGGACGGTTCCTCCACATACACTAAGGTCTTACTTAATAACTGGTTAAGAACATCTGTTTCCGTTGGGTAATGTGAAGCCAAATAATCACGCACCAACTTTTGCGAACTGGCATTTGGTTTACCCATTCTGGATAGGGTCAATTCAATGGCGCGCACCAAATCTACCTGTTCCGATGTACTAAGATTTGCATAGTCTATTCCGGTCAAAGTTTCAAGCAACCTACGTTGCTGTCCATTATCACCCTGTCTTGCCAAAGCAATGGCTCCTTGAATCTTTTTAACGGCACCTTTTTCATCATACACCTTTTGCTGCCAAGTATTTACAGGTTGATGTTCCAAGGCAACCCTTGCCGCATACTGTAAAAAGCGGTCGTCACTATCCAAATGCGGCCAAGCGGCCTCAACCGCACCTTCTTTAGGCCCTAAATGGTAGGTTTCCAATTCTTTTCTGATTTTGTTTTCCTCCGTTTGCTCCAATGCTACGGCAGTTTCCGTATCTGCATCCCCATCATAATACACCCTATACAGGTCTGAATCCAATCTTCTACCCCCAGTCATAAAGTACATAGCACCGTCAGGACCAATGACACCATCTGTAAGAGGCAAAGGCAATCCGCTCAAAAATTCTTCCCGAACACCTTTGTAAGAAGAACCTTGGGTCTGTAATTCAATACCGTAAATGATTCCAAAACTCCAATCAAATGCGAAAACGCTACGTTTGTACTTGCTTGGAAACTTGGCATTGCTACCGTACATTACATTGGTAGGTGAGCCTTGTCCTATGTTCATTAACGGTGGCAGATTATCAGGATAGGCAGGTGCCCATTTCCCATTACCTGTTCTCCAACCAAATTCCGCTCCACTGGTAACATGGCAAATACGCGTGGGTCGGTACCAGGGCATGCCCAAATCCCACTCCATATCAGAATCGTACACGAACATATCGCCTAGCTCATTAAAGGCCAAGTCATAAGGATTTCTAAAACCAGCAGCGACCAATTCCCAATTCTTACCATCCGGGTCAATCTTGGCTACCCAACCTCCTGGTGCACCTCTATCGTTTGCGTGACCACGTGGATCTTTAATTTGAGGGAAAAGATTATCATTTGCCCAATTATTTGGTAACCTGTAGGTATCAATTTCTTCGGGCAGGTCTGTATGGTTACCGGCAATAACATACAGTGATTTACCATCCGGAGAGGGCACAATACTGTGTGGTCCATGCTCCCCGGCCCCTTCCAGTTTTTGAAGAAGGGTCACTTTATCGTATTGATCGTCATTATCCGTATCCTGAAGCCTATAGAGACCACTACTCTTCTCAAAATCTTCATTGCCCCAGTGATTAATCATCACGTACAAACTATTAAAAGCATACAGAAGACCTTGGGCGTATCCCATTTGCACCACAGAATCTGCCACTTGCTCCCCTGTCTGAATCTTAAGCTTTTCAATCTTTGGAGTCAGGTTTTCCGAACCAATTTCAGGTATTTCCATCCGATATAAAAAACCATATTGGTCAGATGTTATTAATCTTCCCTTATCGTCAAAGGCCATGGAAACCCATGAACCCGTTCCGGCTTCCCCGGGACTGTATAAAAGCTCTGCCTTAAAACCAGGTTGCAGTTTTAGTTTGGCAATTTTTGGGTCCTGATTTTCGGTAGAATCTGCCTCATTTGAAGTTTCCGTGCCACAGGAAACCACTAGTAGCAGTGTAGCTAAGAGCAGAAAAGAATTCTTGATCATTTGGTATTTTTTAAAAAATTATTTCCAGTTTGGATTTTTACGTCTCTGAAGGTACTAAAAATTAGGGTTCAGTTCAGATTCAGAAGCAGGAAGGGCATAAAGCTCCGTAATATTTGAAAATGCATTGCCTCGAGGTTCTGCCCCAACCGGATAATAATAATCGTTGGGAGTCGCAAAGACACGATTGCCAAATGCCGTTATGACATCAATGGCGCGTCCTGTTCTCACCAAATCGAACCAACGCTTGTTCTCAAAAGCCAATTCTACGCGTCTTTCGTTAAAAATCGCTTCTCCTAAATCTCCTGTATGAGCTCCTAAACCGGCACGTGTACGAACTTGGTTTAGATACGTAATAGCTTCACCATCCTTGCCTTGCTCGTGAAGGGCTTCGGCCAAAAACAATAGGACCTCTGCATATCTGTAAACCGGAAAGTTTACACCATGATTAAAATGCAGTGCATGTTGTTCTACATATTTTTTGATTATGGGGTAAACGCCATCATTCCAAAAACTTTCCCTTAGCTCTATGTACATGATAGATGCATCTTCCCTTAAATCACCATCTTCATATGCCGCAATGATATCAGGTGTTGGAATATTGTTTCCTTCCCCATTAATAGGTTGGGCATCTGAGGTTCCGAATAAAGCACCCACTTCGTCCGCCTCTATTGGACGTGGAAGAAATTGATACATAAAAGAACTCTGTAGCCCATCAGAACCTTCTCGGTACTGAACTTCAAAAACAGATTCCGAATTGTTCTTATTAACGCTATTGCCCGAAAAAGCGTCCTCGTAATTGGGCATTAGCATATATTCATTACTACTTACAACTTCTTTTAATAGCGTTTCTGCTTGGGCCCATTCTTGGCGAACTATATGAACATTGGCCAATAAGGTACGTGCGGCTCCTGAGGTGACACGACCGGGCTGCTGAGCTGATTTTGGTGGCAATAACGGAATGGACGCTTGGGCATCCTCAATAATCTGCGCATAAATGGCATCAGAAGTTGATAGAGGCAATGCTGCGCCTTCACGGTCCACCACCGGCTCAAGATGCATTGGCACGGAACCAAATAATTGTACCAGGTCAAAGTAGGAAAACGCTCTTAAAAAGAGTGCCTGCCCCTTGATATTTGCTTTCACCCCAGCATCAAAATCGGCTTCATCAATAGTTACCAAAATTTGGTTGGCGCGGGCAATAATCGAATAGAGGTCTCTATACACGTTTTGTACATGAACATTGGCAGTAATACCGTTGTCACTAGGAATAGCATGATCCGCAATATCTTCCTGTTGTTCTGTAGCACCAAAAGCAGTGTTACGCGCATAGTACGTATTATCAGAACTCATTTCTGTTAGATAGTTCTTAGACAGATTGTACATATTCCGCAATGGCTCATAGGTAGCGTTGATAGCCTGCGTAAAATCTTCCTCCGTTTGAAAAAAGGTAGGTACACTTAACGAATCTTCCGGAAAGACCGTAAGCTCATCTTCACACCCCATCAAAATGAAGCCAAGAAGACCGAACATTATTAGTATATTTTTCATTTTATCAGTTTTTATATTTCTTGAGATTGAATCAATTTTTTGAAGCATCTATCAAAAATTTAGGTTGAGACCTATGTTAAAGATGCGAGGTACGGGATACCCTGAGATATCAACACCAGGTTCTAGGTTTCCTCCATCTCCCTGACCATTGTTCTGTACGCTAATTTCAGGATTGGGTCCCCCCCAATATTTGGTGAATATGTGCACATTTTGAATAGAGCCATAAATACGGGCCGATTTAAAATATTTATCCAAACTTGGTATGGTATAACCTAAGGTAATGTTTCTGATATTGAAATAAGATGCATCTGCCACAAAACGGTCGTTGATCCAATCTCGTTCAATACCAGTAACATTGCCACCTCCTACAGTGGTACCATAAAACCCTCTTCCAGGATTTTCTACCGATCTAAAACGGTATTTTACATCATCCAAAAGGTTGAACACACCATCAAGGTTCGTTGTACTGTACAAATGCCTTACCAATAGCTCGTTGCCTTGTGAACCTGTTCCGACTACTGAAAAATCCCAATTGCCATAAGTAACCCTATTCGTAATACCGTAGGTAAAGTCCGGGAACGGATTACCAGTAATAGCGCGATCGTCATCTATACCTCCTCTAGTGATGACCCCATCACCATTCACATCTATAAGTTTTATACTTCCTACCGTAGATCTACCCGGTACTTGGGGCGAATTATCCAAATCTTGTTGGTTTAAATAAACCCCATCAGATAGGTGTCCATAAAATTGGGCAAAGGGTTGCCCCACTTGGGTAATATGCCAACCACTGGGACCAAATACCTGATCGATACCATCGGCCAATGCTACCACCTCGTTCCTGTTAAACGATATGTTCGCACTTGTTGTCCACCTGAACTTTCCGGTCGTATTCACGGTGTTCAGTGAAAATTCATGCCCCCAAAACTTAATTTCCCCAATGTTGTCACTAAAGTTTGAAAAGCCGGATTCTCTAGGCACCTGAATATTAAACAATAAGTTTGTAGTGTTCTTGGTGTAATAATCGTAAATAAAAGAAACTCGGTCATTAAAAAGACTTAAATCGAGTCCAATATCAAATTGTTTGGTAGTCTCCCATCCCAAATTAGGATTGGACAATGAGTTTACCGCGGCACCTTGGGCAAAAGTATCGCCAAAGACGCCATTCACCGTTCTACCAAATTGCTCGTTACCTACCAAGGCATATTGCGTATAATTACCAATATTATTGTTACCGGTAACACCATAGCTTCCTCGGATTTTCATTAAGGATATGGTCTCGGAATTTTCCAGGAATGACTCATCGGATACTACCCATCCGGCAGAAACCGATGGAAAGGTACCCCAGCGATTCTCTGACCCAAATCGAGAAGAACCATCGCTTCGTATAGATGCGGTAAATAAATATTTACCCATATAGTTATAGGTCAACCTTGAAAAGGCAGAAACGAGGGTATTTTCCTCAATTTGATCAAAAGTGCCATTTCTATTGATATCTGCTGCACCTTGAACAACAGGAAGCCTATCATCGGCAAAATTGGATGCTTCAAGCCTGTTTCTATCCAAACGGAACTTTTGGAAAGCAAAACCACCAAGCAAGGAGAAATTGTGTTCACCATAAGATTTGTTGTAGGTGGCAATATTTTCGTTCAACCAAGAGAAGGTATCTCTATTGTCCCACACCCCTTGATTATTGGTAGGTACCGGACGGTTGATAGCAGAAGTTGCATTGGTAGGGCTAAAATACTCGTAGCGCTCCCGGTAGAACTCCGCATTTAAGCTTGATCTAATACTTAATCCCTCAATTGGTCGCCATTCCATATAAGCATTGGACAATAAATTCAAATTTCTTGTCTCATCCTTAATACGCTCGGCTGAATTTAACCAGTTTGCGTACGCAAAGATATTTCCGGTTTCCGCTGGAAACCTATTGAATTCTGTTCTGGTACCATCTTCATTATAAATAGGCATAATGGGCCAAGTATGTAAGGCATTGAATAAAATACCTGTACCCCTGGTACCATCAGTACGGGGTGTTCTATCTATGACCCAGCTAGGGGCTACGTTCAAACCTATCTCAACCTTATCCGATAGATTATAGTTTAAATTCGCTCGCAAAGTGTATTGCCTCCAGTCACTGCCCAAAACAACTCCGGTACGATCGGTAAAACCGGCTATCATGGAACTGCGAAATTTTTCATTACTCGAGGAAACCGCAAGGCTATAAATGGATTGAGGTGCCGTACGAAGCATGGCATCGTACCAATCGTTGGTTTGCCCCTCATATTGAGACGGGTTTTGAAAGATTTCGGGAACGGGATCCCCTTGATCTTCGTAGTACTCCTTTTTAAATTGAGCGAACTCCACGGCATCCATCATATCTATTCTACCTCGTTCGGGTACGTTTTGAATACCAGTGGAAACATTAAAACTTACATTGGTCTGCCCGGGAACACCTTGCTTAGTGGTCACCAATACAACTCCATTTGCGGCCCTTGAACCATACAAAGAAGTGGATGCAGCATCTTTTAAAACTGAAATACTTTCAATTTCTGCAGGGTTTAGGGTATTGATATTCCCTGCTATAGGAAAACCATCCACAACATATAGAGGGTCACTACCCCCTGAAATTGATAATTGACCCCTAATTCGAACATTAATACCTTCGCCAGGCTTACCCGTAGTTTGGTTGATTTGAACCCCTGCCAATTGACCTTGGAGTTTCTGGGTTACCTGAGTAACGGGTATATCGGCCAATTCTGCAACTTTTACGGTTTGTACAGACCCGGTAACCTCTCTTTTAATTTGTGTACCATACCCTACCAAGACTACTTCTTCCAAAGCTGTAGCGTCTTCAGTCATGGTAGCATTGATTACCGAAGCTCCATTGATCGGTATTTCCTGGGTGGTAAAACCGATATAGGAAAAGACCAGGATTGCATTACTGTTCTCTACATTAAGACTGTAGTTACCGTCAAAATCTGTTACGGTACCATTGGTAGTACCTTTTTCAATTACGTTAACTCCAGGAAGACCGTAGCCATCATCAGCAGAAGTTACATTTCCCGAAACGGAAGAACTTTGGGAATAGGAGTTAACAGATAGAAACAAGGCTAAAACCAAGTACAAGGTTTTTAACCCAAATCGATTGTGTTTCATAATAATAAATAGTTAGTTAGTGAAAAGTTGAGTAATCAAATACGTTCAGCTTGTAAATGATTATGACCAAATTTATCTTTCTCAAACGTTTTCGCTATCCTGTACTATCCTGCTAAAATCATAATTTAGCTTATGTAATTTTCATAACAACCCGGTTTTTATATAATTTAATTATTGAAAACATACCTAAATAGGAAATTAAGTGTCAATTAATCAATTATAAACATAAAAGCTCACTCCAAGACTTCTAATCAGCAGTCTCCCAATGATTTTAGAAAAAAAACTTATATAGGAGCTGCATTAAAAATGTCAATATTCCATTAGTTTAAGCTATAATAATTGTATTTTACAGTATATGAGAATTTGCTGTTTGTTTAGCTTAAAACACTTAATTTTCCCATTTTACAAGGATTGATTTTTAGATATTTTTCTAATTCAAAAACGTAATTTAAATTGTGTTTTAACTATAAATCTGAACCTTTTTTTAATAACCTGTTTTATAAATTCTCTTTAAAAGGTAATATTAGAGCTGCTGATTTCATTAAAAAACACTTCAAAAAATGATTTTTCAGTTAAATTTTATTTTTATTGATTATTGAGGCTGATACTTATAAAAATTTATTTTAATTTAGATTTATGTAAGAATAATACTATAAAAATCCTACCCTATGAATCCCTTAATACTTTTAATCGATGACGATCTTGTATCTCAGTTTGATATGAGAATCAAGCTGCAGCGTCACGGACAGCCGTGCGAAATATTGTCCTATGATTGCCCTATTGAAGCATTAAGCTGGTTTGAAGATTGGAAATCATCCAATGGGGCACTTCAATTACCGGATATTCTATTGTTGGACTGGCAAATGCCCAAAATGGACGGTTTTGAATTTTTAGGGGAAGCTTTGGACAGAGGAATTCCCTTAAAAGACATGGATATTTATATGGCCTCATCCTATAGCAATTGCCTTGAAAGAGCTGAAGAAGAAGTAAAGTCAGTTGTAAAAAGGCGATTTATCAAGCCTTTGAGCAGAGCAAATGTGGATATCATTTTTACCAATCAGGCTTTAAAAGAAAAAGTATAGACAGAAAACTACACTCACTAATTTTCTTATTTAATCAATTTACTGGGAGGATAGCCAAATTGTTTTTTAAAGCATCGGCTAAAATATAGGGGGTCGTTGAAACCAATAAGGGTAGTTACTTCCGAAACATTGTATTTTTTGGTTTTTAACAATGCAGCCGATTTCTTTAAACGTACCGTTCTAATAAATTCTTTTGGAGCCAAATCTGTAAGCTCCTTTATCTTTTGGTAGAGTTTGGAAGAACTCATACCCAATTCTTGACACAAAAAACTGGTAGACAAATCCGCATTATCCAAATTTTTATCAATTAATTCGGTAATTCTACGCATTAAATTTTCATCTACTGGGGAATGGGTCAACAAACTAACTTCACTTTCTGTTTCTTCAGCAAACTTTGCTTTAAGGTCCAATCGTGATTTAATGATATTTTCTATCATCATTTTCAACAAGGAAGGGTCAAAAGGTTTAACCAAATAGCCATCTGCACCGGTACCATAGCCTTTTTTCTTGTCCTTATTGTCACTTAATGCTGTCAACAATACTACTGGAATATGGCTTATGAACTGATCGTTCTTAAGGGTTTCACAGAACTCAAATCCATCCATTACGGGCATCATCACGTCAGATACGCAAACAATGGGTTTTATCTGTCTACACAGCTTAAGGCCTTCTTCTCCATTTTCGGCTTCATACACTTTGTAAAACCCAGATAAATAGTCAACCAAGTACTTTCGTAATTCCAAGTTATCATCAATTACCAATACTTTTTGTTTTAGATTGGTATTCTGTATGGTTTTTCTGGGGATTTCATTCGCTTGCGGATGATCGACCACTTCGTTGGGAACGGTAATTTGAAATATCTCCTCGGGATGATAAAAATGTTTCTGAATAGGTATTTCCACCGTAAATACGCTCCCCTTTTTGGGTGCGCTCTTAACCGTTATTGTACCCTTATGCAAACTTATCAGGGATTTAACCAAAGATAAACCTATACCGGAACCTGTATTATTTTGCTTGTTGGGCGAATCTTGATAAAACCTATGGAAAATTTTTTCCTGACTTTTGACCGGTATCCCTATTCCATCATCACTTACTTCTGCGGTAAGCAATCCTGTTTCTTGATTGTATCTTAAATAGAGGTCCACATTACCAAAATCCGGAGTAAATTTAAATGCGTTGGACAATAAGTTGTAGAGAATCTTATCATACTTGTCCGTATCTATATATCCAAGAATGCTTTCGTTTTCTGTAATAAACTGAAAGGTGATGTTCTTGTTATTGGCCAACTCTTTGTAAGAATCAAAAATATTCTTGGAGTATGCCAAAATATCCGTTTGGGTTGTTTTTAATTTGAGCTCACCACTTTGTGCCTTTCTAAAATCCAATACCTGATTGACCAAGGAAAACAATCTATTTGCGTTTTGGTGAATAAGTTTGTACCTACTTTTTTGATAATCTGTAATCATCCCTCCATTTTCTTCCATTAACTGTTTGATGGGACCTAAAATTAAGGTTAAAGGCGTTCTCAGTTCATGTGAGATATTTGTAAAAAACCGCAGCTTTTCATTGTTTAGTTTTACGTCATGTTCCCTGTTCACCTTTTCTGCCATAAGCTCTCTACGCAATTTCAGTCGTTTATCAAGCTCTCGCCTAATGAGATAAAAGGAAAGCCCAAGAATTACAAAGAACAGAACAAAAGCTTCCCAAGTAAGCCAAAAAGGTTTTAAAATTTTAATATCATATTCCACCGTGTCGCTCCAGGGACCATCCCCATTTCTGGACCTTAATTTAAATGTATAATCTGTGGGGTATAAATTGGTATACTGTACATTTCTTGCATAACCATCCGTAGTAATCCATTCTTTATCAAAACCCTCCAATTGATATTGAAACTTATTTAATTTCTCGTTTGCGAAGGACGGAATGGCAAACTGTAACGCGAAGTTTCTATTGGCGTATGAAAGTTCTACCTCTTTACTATAATTAATATCCTTTTTTAGAGGAACTTGCCCATTGATTTCCATGCCTGGTCGAACTTCCCTATTGGCAATTCTAAATTCAGAAATCACCGGTATAGCTTCTTCTTTATGGGCCTCAAGTTTATCTGTTTCAAAGTGTATGACCCCATTTTTTGCGGCCAGATAAATTTCTGTTCCATTGGGGGAATAAAAGCCTCTGGAACTAAAAACATCTAACCTATTCCCACTATTCACATGGTAGGTGTTCAAACTTCCAGAAGCACTGTTCAATTTGGCTACACTATTATTGTTCAAGTTTAACCATAGATTTCCTGAAGCATCGGATAACATATCCGTCACCCATTTGCCCACTAGCTCCTCTGGCTCCTTCACCACTTCAAAAAGTCCCTTATCCGCATTTAATCTACTTAGTCCGTATCTGGAAGCCGCCCAAACAGAACCTTGGCTATCTAAAACAATATCACTTACATCTTTGGCATCTGCATTATTAAATATTCCCTCTCTATTTACTACATACAATTTATAGCGAAGTTCTTTGGTATTTAATTGTACAGCTCCGTCTTCCGTGGCCAACCAAACTATATCTCCTTCTCCTTTACAAATGGCATTGATTTCAAACCCATCTAACAATTTACCCTTAGCTACCACTTGTTTTTTTTCTTTGGTATTCCAATAAACTACGCCTTCCCCAAAAGACCCCAAAAGTATGGTCTCCTCATCAATTTTAGCTATGGCTATAACCGGAGCATTGTGAAAGCCCGTATCAAAAATGGTAGCGCTGTTACGCTCATGATCATACACTAGAAGTCTACCGTCCCATAATCCACAGTAAAAAAGCTTTTGATCGTAAGTATAAATAGAAGCAATGTCCGCCTGATTATTAGCTAACGATCTGTACCCGGATTCGTCGGTGACAAACAGGCCATTATGTCTAGTGGCAATTAAAATTTCACCATCATAAGTTTTGGCAAAACCCCTTATCCTTGGAGCCTTGTTTCCTATAAACTTGGAAATATCCTTATCCAAGCTAAACTGGTTCTCAAAAGAGTCAAATTTATCGAGTCCATCTTCGGTACCGATCCACAATACACCAGAAGCATCAAAGAACAAGGAAGAAACCAAATTATCCGTCAAGGAAGCATCATCCGAAAGAACAGATTGAAACAATTGAAAATTACCACTGGAAATATCCTCCAATTGATCACAAACCAGAAGTCCCCCCAAAGTGCCTACCCAATATTTATGGTCCGGTGCTTGGGCCACAGAAAGGAAGTAAGGTCCTAAATTATTTCTAAGTTCATTATCGGAAATAAAAAGGTTGACAAAGGAATTGGAATTACGGTCATATTTATAGAGTCCTTCACGCGTACCAACGAACATATCTTTTTTGGCATCTTCATAAATGAAATTGACATAAGGATTTTTCTGATTTGAATTAGGTATGGGCAGTTCAAATTTGGTAATCTGAACAATCGTGCCTTTAGAGTTCAACTGCACTTTTGCCACCCCGCCGGTCTCAAAACTACCGATCCAAATATTACCCTCACTGTCCTCAAAAATCTCCTTTATGTATTCAAAGCCTTGTATTTCAATTCTTTCAAAGGAATCCGTATCAACATTTAAAATGGATAGTCCTTGTGTTCTAGTTCCTACCCAGACTCTTTCCCATTTATCTACCCAAACCGATCGGATTTCCCTTTCCGGCAAAGCCGTATTTTTTTGAGAATCTGGCAAATACGTTCGAAAAGTATGCGTATCTGTTTCCAGTAGTGTAAGCCCGCCACGTGTACCGATCCAGAGGTGGTTGGATTTTGCATTAAACTCCAACGCGGTGATGTCATCATTTAAAATAGAAGAGGACTCCTTATCTGAACTTACATACGACTTAAACTGATAGCCATCAAAACGATTGAGTCCCGCAAAGGTGCCAAACCATAAAAAGCCATTTTCATCCTGAACTATGTGCCGAATAGAATTATGGGAAAGACCATTGTTATCATTGTAATGGGTAAACTTTACGTCTTGGGCTATCAATGGCCCCCATACACAAAAGGATACTAAAAGAGCGTAGAAAATTCTCATTACAAAAACACCGTTTATTCTACATCCATATCTATTCTTAGGATGGATATATGGGCTAAGTTACTACTTCTTCAACCATTTTTGGGCATGAGCATCCAACTGCCACTGCTCTGTATCCTTCAATACAATTTCTTCTTTACCGGTATCAGTAAGTTGAATGGAAGCCATATTCAATTCTTGAACATCATCAAAAACAAATGCCGGCCTGTAATCCTTTTCTTTTAAGCCAAATTTGATATTGGACATCTTAACGTTCTTGGCATGCCTAACATATAACCCGTACGCCGGTAATTCACCGAACATGGAAAACTCCGGATACCCTTTTCTTTCTTCGGGAACCCTGTCCAAATCGCTTAAAGGAATGTAAGCCATACTTTTGCTAGAACGACCGGGATATATAATTTCTATATTCTCCAAGGTAATATTTTCAATTGGGTGCCCTTCTATTCCTGCAATGGAAGAAGGGAAAGGGTTATGAAAGAAATTTACTTCCGGCCCCCTTAAATCATAATCGATATCTGGCCTACCAAAAGGTACTTCTACTTTCATATTGGTAATAGAAATGTTTTTAACTACTCCGGGGTTTTCTCCAGCTCTATGTCCCAATCTTACAAAAAGTGCATTGCCCGTATTTTCTGCCACCACATTGTTCACTTTGATATTTTCAATGTGGGCCCCATCTACAGATTCTATGGCTATGGCAGAACGAAACGTATCGAAAACCTTAATGTTCTCTATAGTCACATTTTTAAATCCGCCAAAGGAAGCCGAACCAAATTTAATGGCACTTGCACTGGAACGTATCGTACAATCGGCTATATAGATACTATCATTACTATACCCCGGATAATAGGATTTTAAGCAGATTCCGTCATCAGCAGAATTAACGTCACAGTTGGTAATACGAACGTTTTTACTATCCGTAATGTCCATCCCGTCATTGTTCCAATAAGAGCGGTTGGTAACCGTGAGATTATCTATAATCAAATTATTGCACAGCTCAAAGGAAAGCCCCCAACAAGCCGCTTCCCCTACTTTTAAGTCCGTTATTTCAATATTTTCACATTGTGAAAACCGAAACAATTTAGGTCTCATGGTCTCATTGGGCCTGTTTCTCCTAGTGTTATAATTAGGGTCTATGGCAACCCCGGCGTGGTGTAGGCTGTCAATATGCAAAGCCAATGGTAGCCCCTGCCCATCAATACGGCCCTTACCACTTAGTTTGATATTTTTGGCCTTGTGCGCCAAAATCAAAGCCATTTGGGAATTATCGTCCTTTTTGGGACTTTCGGGCCTACCTGGAAATTCCATTTTATGGTAGTCAACAGGATCGGTACTTCCTAACAATTGGGCATTCTCCTCAAAATAAAGGTGAACGTTGCTTTTTAATTGAATACTTCCCGATAGGTAATTCCCGGAAGGAAATACAACCTTTCCTCCATTTTTTCGCTTATGTGCGGCGTCGATTGCTTTTTGAATGGCTATTGTATTTAGGGTCTTACCATCTGGCACCGCCCCAAAATCCGTTACCAGAAACTCCTTTACCTTCCCCTTATCCAATTCGGGAAAAGGCTGGTTCATAGCAATTAATAAAGCAACAACCGGTAAAAAAAACCAGATTTTAGTTTTCATATTATTTGGTTTTTGATTCCGATTTCATATTCATAATTAACGTACCCCCATTGGTAATATCCTCGTGTTTGATGGTAAAATCAGTTAAGCTGGTTCCGTTAAAAACGGGAGCATCCGAGTACACATTTGTTGTACTATTGTTGGAAGCATCAATAACAAAGGTTCCGCCTTTATAATAGTCTGGATGCAACTTAATGGTTACCTTTTTGAAAATAGGACTGCCGATTTGATATTCGGGATTTTCCTCTGTACCCCCGTTCATCTGAAACAGGCCAATCTTGTAAAGCACGTTTAAACTGCCCATGAGACCCTGGTCCTCATCGCCGTTATAACCAGTATCCGGTGCCAGGCCACTAAATGCTTTTTCCACCACTTTTCTTGTCCAATATTGGGTTAGGTCTGGCCTACCCAATTTATTGAATACGAAGGGGGTTTGAATCGATGGTTGATTTCCTAAATTGATGGGGATTCTTCTGTACTCCGGATGCAATTCACTTTCGTGCGAGCTACCGGAGGTAAAATTTAATTCTTCCGCTTTTGTAAACTGTTCCTGTAATTTTTCAATTGCTTTTTCCTTTCCCCCCATTAATTTGGCCAAACCATCCAAATCATGGGGTACAAACCATGTTGCCTGTGCGGCATTACTTTCTACAAATCCGTTTTCATATGCATAGGGGTCAAAATCTTCTTTCCATTCCCCTTTTTCATTTCTGGGGCCCATCCAACCTTCCTCGGTATTAAAGACATTCGTATAGTTCTTAGACCGGTCCATAAAAATTTCTACCTCGGAAGACTTTCTTAATTTCTTTGCCAATTGCGCCAAAGTGTAATCTTGATAGGCATATTCCAATGTTTGGCCAGAGCCATCTAAATGTATTCCATATTTGCCCTCCGGAAGAGGATTGGGAACATACCCCCTTTCTAAATAATAATCAAGGCCACCACCTATTTCAGTTTTGTGTTCATACCCGGCCCTACCCATAATACCTCCTTTTTCGTGGTTCTTTTTAAGGGCGGAAAAAGCTTCTTGCAAGTCTCCTTTATAAATATTCTTTTGAATGGAGGTTACCACAAAGGGGGTACTGGAAGCTCCTGTCATCACATAGGTGTAATTGCCCCCGGATGGTCCTCTAGGAACCAAGCCACCATCTCTATAATATTGCATTAAGGAATGGGTAAATTCATGCATTATCTCAGGATATGCCAACCCCCATAAGGTATTAATGGTCCATTGCGCACCCCAAAAACTATCTGAGTTATAATGGTTAAATTGAGGTTCTTCTTTTTCATTTAACGGAAGCTGACCAATTCTGAAATCCTCTCCCGTATTGTCCGGATAGGCCCCATTTACATCACTGATTGTTCTTCTACCTTGTAAAGCGTGCCACAAATCGGTATAAAATCTTTGCTGCTCTTGGTCAGAACCTCCTTCTACTTGAATTCTTGACAGCATCTTGTTCCACTCCTCTTTGGATTCTTTTACCACTTGTTCAAAACTCCAATGGGGAATTTCTTTTTCCAAGTTTAGGGCCGCATTTTCTTTTGACGTATAGGAAATACCCACCTTCATTAAAACGGCATCTTCCGTTTTGTTCAAATGCACTACAGCATTTTGGGTAATTTCATCATGTTCAATGGAAGCAATTGGCGTATTTAAAAGTACTTTAAAGTACATTTTTAAAGGCTTGGGTCTTCTAAACGTAGGTTCCATGACCAGACTACCGGAGAGTGCCATATTACCGTCCATTTCCAGGACACCTTCGGAATTATCACAGGGTCCCAATGGGGTATGAAGGTTAAATAGAATGGCTCTTTTCTCTCCATCCTCCGCTCTAAAGTTGTATTTATGAAAACCAACCCTTTTAGTACTAGTGAGCTCTACTTCAATATTATTTCTATCAAGTTTTAAATAATGATACCCGGGAGTTACTTTTTCAGATTCATGGCTAAATTTTGAATAGAAATCCGTAAATGGATTTATAGAATCCCTATTGACTACGGGCATCACGGAGAGGCCGCTCATTTGCCAAGCATGCACGTGGCTAAATCCTTTTACAGAGTCAACTTTGTAGCGATAACCACTTCCCCATGCGCCATCAATCTCCGTATCCGGGCTAAGGTTGACCATCCCAAAAGGTCTACTGGCAGAACTGAAGAAAAACCATCTGGAATTCTCCGAATCCAACCAAGGATATACCCTATCCACATAGTTAATTTCCAATGGTTTTTTTACCTCCACTTTCTTCTCACAAGAGACAAAAAGTAAAAGGCTAAGGGTAGAAACAAAAAATAATAACTCTTTGATGCGAAGCATTTTTAGATAGTTAAGAAGGATGGCAAAGTGAGTACAATAGTGGTCAATATATAGAAAATACCCATAAATTTTAAAAATTTATTGAAGCTTAGCAGGTCACCCCATAACAGTAAATGTAAGTTGGGCGGGCCTAAGCCCGCCCTACCAAACAATCAGCTGTCAACTCAACTAAACTTAACAGAAGCAAAAATTTTATTTGTAATTAGGGTTTTGCGTTATGCTACCACCGGTATTATCTATTTCTGCCTGAGGAATAGGCCTCAGCAAGTGATATTCCTGTAATGCATTGTTCAAGGCAACATGCGGGTTGTGCTCCCTTACACGCTCCAACAACTTACCTGTTCTTTTAAGGTCTGCCCAACGATTGACCTCACCTATGAGCTCTCTTGCCCTTTCATCCAAGATAAAGTCGATATCCACATCACCGGCGGTCACCTCTTCTGTAATTCCGGCTCTGCTTCTCAATGAGTTCAGCAGGGTCGCCGCTTGACCTGCATTTCCTAATTGAAGATAGGCTTCAGCTGCAATCAAGTAGGCTTCTCCTCCTCGCATCATAACCATATCTCTTTCTCCTTGAGAAGATTGATCTGGCTGCGTAAAAGGTACCCCGGGATCTTCAAACTTCGTAAAGATGGGAAAATGTACAGGAGTAGTACCGTTATTGGTAAAATAGGTTCCGGGGTTAATAACCGCATAGGGCACCGCATCTATTTCTTCTTGTGTCCAAGTCTCTTTTGGAAGCAATATTGCCAATTCTCCTGCAGCAACCGTAACGGTAGAACCATTTACCTCAGCTTCATAATCCTCATGCGCATATATCTCACGGGTAAAAGTAGCTTCGGCCCTTTGGTCCTCATCAGAAAATAAACCGTAAAAGAAAGGTGTTGGCATATTTCTTAGACCTTGAACGGTCCTGATCAACCCGGGATAATCATAAAAACGGAACTGGTACATCATGTGTCTGGAGTTACCCCAACCACGACTTACCGAGTTTCCTCCAAATAAATATGAGAAAACAACTTCCTGATTTCTTTGGTTACCTATAGCTACCAAATCTGCAAACGAACCTTCCAATGGATGGTTTGCCATTACCGTTTCGGCAAGACCGATTGCCTCAGTAAAATCAGCATCGGAACCAAATGATTTATACCCTCTAGTCAATAATACTTTGGATAAAAGATGTCTTACCGCATCCTTTGAAACCCTACCATAATCAGCTGGATTTTCATCAACACCAGCCAATGACGTTTGTAAATCAGTAATTATCTGGGAGTACACTTCTTCCTCGCTTGCACGGCTATAATCCGTATCCGAAGTAGTTACTTGGTTCAACACCAATGGCACCCCCCCGTAATTGACTACTAATTTAAAATAGGACCATGCCCTAAAAAATTTTGCTTCAGCAACTCCTTTGGCCAATTCGGCCGCCGATAAATCTGGAATTGCAACTTCACCGCTCTCCAAATCTGCCACAACATTGGCAGCGGAGATTACTTTATATTGATTGGTCCAGAAAACTCCAACAGCCCAATTCAAGGAGTTAAAGTTCACGTAGTCATTCACATCACTAGTACCGTTTATGGCGGTAGCCCTTGTAACGATATCCGTTCCCAAATCCTCTAAAGCATAGTAAAGGTCAGAGGTATAATAGGTGCTGGTTTCCCTTGCCCGCTCGTATACGGAAGCTACCAATTGATTAAAAATCTGTGGGTCTGATTCTACGGTTTCTATACTTAAAGAGGAATTATTTTCTTCCTCTAAATAGGTGTCGCAACTGGCTCCTAAAACTCCGGCCAATAACAAACCACCAATTATTTTGCGATTAATATATTTCATTGAAATCTTTTTAATGTGTTAGTAACTGATTAGAAGCTTAGGTTAAGACCGGCCATAAAAGTTCTGGACATGTATGCGGCTCCCCACTGATTTCTTCCTGCATTTTCAGGATCCCAACCATCGTAATCTGTAAAAATGAACGGATTTTGAACGGTAGTATATAACCTTAGGTTACTTACGTTAAGTTTCTCCAATATGTTATTACCTAAGGAATATCCTAAAGTGATAAACCCAACCTTGGCGTAGGATACATCCTTGTAATGCGCTACATGCCCGTAAGGACCGGGGTTACCTGGTTGATACCATGAATTGATCGGATTATCCGGTGTCCAATAATTCACATCATAACCATTAAATGTCCTCTGTGGTTGGTCTTGCCATCCCCAAGAGTAGTTACTATGGAAATTACTTCTGTAGGTATTTCCTTGGCTAAAGTTGATCAAGAAAGAGAAATCAAAGTTTTTATAATCCATATTACTGGTAATACCACCAGTCCATTTAGGAGCAACTTGACCAATTACCTTTCTGTCCTCATCCGGAGTAATTTGTCCATCACCATTCACATCGGTAACTTTTACCTGGCCTGGACGTTGTCCAAAAGTGGCTGCTTCCGCTGCTTCGTCAATTTGCCATATACCGGCATATTCGTAATCATAAACAGAACCAACTGGCTCTCCTACTCTATGGATTAGGTTCGTGCCCCCAACATTGAATACTATTTCATCATTCTGATATAGTTTTTCCAAGGTATTTTTATTGGATGCAAAATTGAAGTTGGTAGACCAACGGAAATCCTCTGTATCCACATTTACCGTATTCAACATTACCTCAATCCCTTTGTTACTAGATTCTCCTACATTATTGAATGTACCTGAAAATCCGGTTACTGTTGGTAATGGAGTAAAGAAAATGATATCATTGTTCTGTCTTTTATATACATCTACAGAACCGTTGATCTTGTTATTAAAGAAACCAAAATCTACCCCTACGTTAATTTCCGTAGTAGTTTCCCAAGTAAGGTCCTCATTTGCCAAATCCGTAATATAGGAAGTAGCCACGGAAGCATCCCCAATATTGGTGGCACTCGCCGCCAATAAAGATTGTGATTTAAGTGGCGCTAATCCACCGCCTTGACCGTTATTACCAGTTTGCCCGTAACTCAATCTTAGTTTAGCATTGGAAACCGCACCAAGATTTTTCATAAAGTTTTCATCTATGATTTTCCAGGCAAAGGCAGCCGATGGAAAAAATGCCCATTTATTTTTTTCCGAAAGTATGGAAGCTCCATCATATCTACCTGTAACAGTGAACAGGTATTTATCGGCCAAGGTATAATTTAATCTACCAGTATAAGACTCCAAGGTCATCTTACTAAAATCACTGGAAACATCCCTGATATCCAAACCTGCTCCTATATTGTAGAAACTATACTCATCTGTGGTAAAGTTCCTTACTTGGTTATAATACCCTTCAGACCTTTCCAAAAACCTTGAAACAACGCCGGTAAAATTAACGGCATGGACATCCTTGCTAAAGTTGTAGTTAAGAATATTATCCCAAGCATATGAAAAGTAGTTACCGTGATTTACCTGAGCCCTTCTATTGGATTCATTGGCACTAACGCTTTTGGAATATAGCCCGCGGTATTCTCCATACCTATTATATTTAATATTTGGCGAAAACTTGGTGGTAAAGGTTAGACCGTCAAGAGGTTTGAACTTTACGGCAAAATCCGCAATGTATTGAAGAAATTTATCTTCCCTTGTAATATTATCCGCTTCAAACAATGGATTGGTTATCTGTGTTTCTTTAGATGTTGGGAAAAAACGTAAGGTCCCATCCTCATTGTACGGCCTACCAATGGGCTTTAACCTGTACGCACTCCTGAAACCCTCAAAACTACCTCCATTTTGAATGGCCGTTGTAATGTAATTGCTAAAGGAAACGTTTACCCAGTCTGCCAAATCACTGCTTAGGCTGGCCCTCACATTATATCTAGTAAAATCTTCACCGTCCGCAGTACCTTCATCCTTGGTATACGCTAAACCTGCCGAGTATCTAGTGGTTTCAGTACCTCCACTTAAACCAATAGTGTGGTTTACTTGAAGTCCGTTTTTTAACATAAGGTCTATCCAATCCGTGTCAACGCCATCTGCCACATTTTGTAATTCCTCAGCGTCCAAAAATTCACTTAATTGAACATCACTGGAACGGTAGGTCAAATCGCCTTCAGGCTGGGAAAACTCATTTCCAACAACGGCTTCTTTCACCATTTGTAAATACCCTTCCGTATTAAAAACTTTTGGCAAGTGGTAAGCCTGTTTAAAGCCCGTGTAGTTGCTATAGTCTACCTTTAATTTTCCGCTCTTACCTCTCTTTGTTTCAATAAGAACCACCCCGTTACTACCTCTAGAACCGTAAATAGCTGTAGCAGAAGCATCTTTAAGAATGTCCATTCGGCTAATATCCGCCGGGTTAAGAAAGGATATATCATCAACAAAGATTCCATCAACAATAAATAAAGGGTTTTGACCAGGATTAAAACCATTACTGTCATTTTGGTTAATGGTACTAGCCCCTCTAATACGGATGTTAAATCCACCACTCCCTGGCTTATTATCTCCACGTTGAATAACCACACCGGCAGATTGCCCTTGTAAGGCAGATACCGCATCTACCTTGTTGGCCTGTTCAATCTGTTTGGCACTAACGGTGGCAACAGAACCGGTTAAATCACTCTTTTTAACGGTACCGTAACCAATGACCACCACTTCGTCCAATTTAGCGGCATCTTCTTCCAATACCACATCAATGGTCTGCTGACCATTATAACTTACTTCGGCATTCTTAAAACCAAGATAAGAGAAGACCAATACGTCTCCATTTTCGACACTAATTTCATAATTGCCATCAAAGTCTGTGGCCGTACCCTTAGAAGTACCCTTAATCATAATGTTCACCCCGGGAATGGGCATGTTGGTATTGTCATTGACAACACCTGTCACTTGTTCTTGTGCCAGAAGCGTCGTGCCCGTACACATACAAATGACCAACAAAAGTTGTTTTAGTCTAATCATAGTAGTTTGTTAAGTAGTTTACTGCACTAAACTATCGCAGACCCTTCAAGAGCATATGGACAAAACAACAGGAAATATGGATTTATATAGGTACCAACTAACCAAAACCCACTTAAAAAACTAATATTCAATTAGTTAAACAGAATTTTAAATTTTAAGTTTTTTTTATGTTTTTAATGTTTTGAAACCAATCCCTATTGAATTCAAACTTAAAATGTTAAGGTTTTTGATGCATTCGCATTAAAAGGAAATGGTTTTAAAGCACCCCATAGAGATGCAAGACCCTAATTTTGTATTTAAAATTTTCAGTTGATTTGTTAGAAAGAATATTTGGGCAGGATATGATAAGTCAAAATAAAAAATTGGTGTACTTGGTAGATGATGACCATGAGGATCAAGAAATCTTTTGCGATGCTTTGGAATTGGTTGATTCTGAAGTTGAGTTAAAAATGTTCGATAATGGGGTTGACCTTATGGCAGATTTACATTCTGAAAGTAAACTTCCAGACCTTATTTTTCTGGACCTTTTTATGCCAATGATGAACGGTGAGGAGTGTTTACAGGATATTAGGGACAATGAACGTTTTGACGAAGTTCCGGTCATCATTTATTCTACCGTGCTGGACATGACCAAAATTGAGGATCTGTTTGCCATGGGTGCCAATCGCTATTTGCATAAACCCTCCAACTTTCACAATTTAATTTCTGCATTGGAGCGAACGCTTAATTCTGTAAAAAGAAACAAACTAGGTGGTACTGCCATCATTAATGTTGTTTGATAATGTAAATTTACTTTTTGGGAATATTACTATAATCCTGAGCAAAAAGTAAAAGACCAAAATAAACAGCATGCACCAACTGCACCCCTACTGCACCCCAATTTTCTATAGAACAGCTTCCCAAAATTAACAAGGACATCACCACAAGACCCGCCACAAGCGCATACTTCACTTGGATGGATAGCAACATAAGTAACCCAATGCCAAATTCTACGATGGGCAAGGCATAACTAAAAGGTATTATTAAGAAGGTAGGTATTGCGGATTCCGTCGTAGTTTCCACCATCCACGTTCTAAAACCGTCAAGTTTTGTCAGACGAACTGTACCATGACCGAACATGCTTACCGCCAGCGGTAACCTTAGTAGATAAAACAGGGTAGTTTTCTTCATTGTTCAATTTTAAAAGTTAAAGAGCAACATTTTAATTATGTTGCCCTCATTCTTTTACGCTTGTTTACCTATAATATCCGGCCATTCATTTGGAAGTTCTCCGCTAAAGCCCATTTTAGGAAGTTGACTAATGGTATGTAAGTCTTCCCCGGTAAGTTCAAAGTTGAAAATATCAATATTCTCCAAAACCCTTTCCTCGGTAGTTGACTTGGGGATGGGCACCGCACCATGCTGCACAATCCACCGTAAGGTAATTTGTGCTACGGTCTTGTTGTATTTTTTGGCTATTTCCTTCATTGTACCGTTTTTAAAGACGGCACCTTTCGCAAAGGGCGACCAAGCTTCTACCCTTATATCACGTTCTTTACAGTAGGCAAATACCTCCGGTTGCCAATATCCCGGATGAAATTCTATTTGATTGACCGCAGGCTTCATTCTCGCCGTTTGTAATAATGGCTCCAAATGCTCCGGCCAAAAATTACTCAACCCCAACGATTTAATTTTTCCTTCCATCTGTAAATCTTCCATGGCTCTCCAGGTCTCCGAGTTGATTTTCTGCCAATCAGCTCCAAAGTTCTTCTCATTTGCCGGCCAGTGTATCAGGTAGAGGTCAATATAATCTAATTGGAGCCTTTCCAAAGATTCAAAGAACGCCTTTTTAGTTTCGTCATACCCCAAGCGATCTCTCCAGACCTTTGTGGTTACCATAATTTCTTCACGAGGTATTCCACTTTGAATTATTCCTTTCCCTACCGCCTCTTCATTTTCATACCTAGCGGCCGTATCCAATAGTCTGTATCCGTTTTGTAACGCAAATTTAACGCTCTCAATTCCTTCTTCCTCTGTGGCTTGGTACGTTCCAAAGCCCATGTAGGGAATGGTCTTGCCATCATTTAAGGTATAAAATTCTATTTTGTGGTCCTTTGTAATGTCCATAAATGTAATTTGAAATTTAAAATGCTAGAAAATAGGAATTAAAGATTGCAACCCTTATTGCAAACAACATGAATTTTTGTTCGTTTAAACCTATCTAAAATTAAGGTGTTCTTGCTTGAACCATATTGATTGATGCTCACCTAAATTAATTAGGAATCCATTTGGAAAGGATAGTGAACATTTCATCCTTTGAAATAGGTTTCGCCACATAGTCAACAAATCCTTTTTCCAGACAATTCTCACGATCACTGGTCATGGCATTGGCGGTTTGGGCGATAATCCGTGCCTCCGGATTGATTTTCAGGATGGCGTCTGCCGCTTCATAACCATCCATTACCGGCATACGTATATCCATTAATACCAATGAAAGGTCCGATTCATTTTTGAACAACTCCACGGCTTCCTTACCATCCATGGCCCAAGAAATTTTCATTTTTAAAGGTTCAAATAATTTTTTGAGGTAATGCTTATTGGTAGGGTTGTCCTCGGCGATTAAAACATGTTTGTTTTCAAATTTAGAGGTATCAACGATTGTCTTCCCATTCTTCTCTTTTTGTTCTGAATGATATGCTTTATAAGGAATATCAAAAGTAAATGTAGTACCTACCCCTTTTTTGGAAGCTACTTTTATAGAACCTCCCAAAAGACTTAAAACCCCTTTGGAGATGGCGAGACCTAAACCGGTACCATCGTATTGTTTTTTGTCTTTATGCTCTACCCGTTGAAAGCGGTCAAATACGATTTCCAAATCTTTTTTGGAAATACCAATGCCCGTATCGGTCACCTCAAAAATTACCCTTCCATCTTCAATTGTAAATCCAAACCTGATGCTTCCCTTTACCGTAAACTTAAGGGCATTGCCCACTAAGTTGATCAATACTTGCCTTAACCTAGAGGAATCTGTTTCTACAATATGTTCGCCATCATCCGGAACATAACATTCAATAGAAATTTTATCCTTTCTTCGTTGCTTACGTATAGCTTCAAAAGTTTTATGAACCTCAGTGGTAAGCTCGTTTAGATTACAAGCACCAAACTTAAGGTCTAGCTCGCCGGCTTCTATTTTGGACAGGTCTAAAATATCATTCACCAGATCTAGCAATTGCTTACTGCATTTTTCAATGATACCTACATATTCTTCCCTAGTACTTTTATCCAAACCATCTTCCTTTAGGAACTCTGCAAAGCCCACCAATCCGTTTAGTGGGGTGCGGATTTCATGGCTCATGTTCGCCAAAAACTGATTTTTGTAGATATTGGCGGAGTTAGCCTTTTCTAAAGCCAATTTTAGTTCCTTTTCTATCTTCTTCTTTTCTGTCATGTCTATGAAAACTCCAATAATACTAGTGACGTTTCCATGTTTATCATGCTCAAATGGCGTATCTATGGAATAACACCAGACCCAATGCCCATCTTTATGTTTAACCCTGGCCTCTGTTGTACACAGTTCTTCACCAGCCATCAGCTTTTTCATGTTACTACTGAACTTTTCACGATCCTCAGGATGAAAAAGTTCCCAAAATTCGCCGGGTTCCATTTCCATAATTTCTTGAACCGAGTAACCTAAAATCTTTTCAAACTGTTCATTCATAAAGGTGTTGATACCCTTTTCAAAACTATGGACATAAATACCAAAAGGGGAAAGCTCTGCTATTTTATTGGAGAACTCCTTTTCATGCAGCATGTTGTCATATAACTCCTTACGCTCGGTTATATCTTGGGCAATCCCGCGTAAATGGGTAATTTCTCCCATTTCATCATAGAAGGCATTGCCCGAAGCAAAAATCCATCCTTTGGAACCGTCTCTTTTAAGCATCCTTAATTCCAAAGCATAAGGTGTTCCATCTTGGGCGGTTTTTTCCACCGCTTTACTCAGTTCTTCCCACGATTCCTTGGTAAAAAGCTTCATGTGCTCTGTATAGGGAGGTGGGGGCAAATTTGGGTCAAAGCCGTACATTCTATAGAGTTCTTCTGTCCAGAATACCTCGTTGGTAGCCACATCTAAACGCCAACTACCCATTCGTGCAACCTGTTGGGCTTTGGCCAATTCTTCGGACTTTAATTGTAAGGCCAGTTCATTTTCCTTGAGGTCGCTTATACTAACAAACGTAACTACTACCCCCTCTATCCTTTTCTCAGAAGTTACAAAAGGAGTAATCCTACTTAGATACCACTTTTTCTTCCTATCACAAATTTCCTTTTCAAAAGACTGTAATTCTTCCAAGGCCATTTGGCAATCTTCTAGAAAAATTTCTCTTGTTTTATCATCAAATTCGGTGTCAAAACTTTCAATAGACCTGCCCAGGTCCCCATCCTCCAAATTGAAAATTCGTTTGACCGCTGGGGTAAATTTTCTAATTTTTAGGTTCAGATCAAGAAATAAGGTGCCAATATCCGTGGTATTGAGAAGATTGACCATGTCATTATGAAGGTCTTCCAATTCCTTGTTTTTCTCTTGAAACTCCGTATTTACGGTGTACAATTCTTCATTGACAGATTGCAGCTCTTCATTGGAACTCTGCAGCTCCTCATTAGAGGACATCAACTCTTCATTGGAACTCTGTAACTCCTCATTGCTGGTTTCCAGTTCTTCAATGACATTTTGAAGCTCACCCTTTTTTTCCATAAGCTCGTACTCCAAATCTGCAATACGCTCTTTGGATATATTGGATACATCGTCATTTGAGAGGTAAATCTCTTCTGCGGGCCTAACCTTTACACTTTCTCCAAATTGTATTAAAAAGATATTTTGACTATGCTGTACATTGTTAACCTGCTCAAAGTATAAATCCGTGGTTATATCTACTTCAGCGGTTTTAACTACCAAATTTTTAATGGTGATAGGCCCATTGGATTTCATAGTTCGCCTTACACCGTTGCGTATAACCGTAGATAATTCTTGTGGAACTAAACTCATTAGATTGTTAGAGAACATTCCATCTGTCTGGCTAAACCATCTCTTAAATTCGCCTTGAATGAATTGTACATTAAAATCCTCATCGACAAAAACGGTTACCGGGGCGTATTTTTTACTGAGGTACCTATAATAAAACAACTCATTATTAGCGGTTGGTTCTTTTTCTTTTTTAGGCCTAGCCTCTGCCCCTCCATAAAAATCTAATTTCATATTAGAGATATCATTATCATAAATTGATTTTCTTCTAAATTGTTTTTTCTCCTTTTTGATAACCTGAAATATTCGATGTTTGGAATCAATAGCTCTAAAAGCGCTGTTCATTCTGCCTAAGGATTCACTACTTCCCAAGAACATAAATCCGTTCGGATTAAGGGCAAATTGAAAATTGGATAGTATATTTTGCTGTGTTGCTCCCGTAAGATAAATCAAAAGGTTTCTACAAGTAATTAGATCTACTTGTATAAAAGGGGGATCATTGGTCACATCATGATAGGAGAAAACTACTTTTTCCCTAATACGCTTAATGATTTGGATTCTGTTGCCCGTTTTTAAGAAATATTGATCTAGATAATGTTTATCTATCTCCTCTGCATCGTTTCCATTATAAATACCGGCACTTGCCTGCCTTAAAGCATTTTTATCAATGTCAGTTGCAAAGATTTTAAAGTCGATATCCAACCCGTTGGTGTGTATATAATCATCAAACAACATGGCTATGGTATACACCTCTTTTCCATTGGAACAGGCCGAAACCCAAATTCGTATACCCTCAAACTTATCCTTTTCCTGACAAATCTGTGGAATTACGCTTTCCTTTAAAATTTGAAAAGCTTCTACATCCCTGAAGAAATTAGTGACACCAATTAAAAATTCTTGTTTGATGATATCTATTTCCTCCTCTTTTTTCTTTAGGTACTCCAAATAATCTTCTAAAGAATTGATGTTGTGAAGGCTCAGACGCTTGGCCAATCTTCTAAGTAAGGTATTAGGCTTATACTTCTTAAAATTGATTCCGGTCTTTTTCTGAATTTCGAACAAAATAGCCTGATAGCTCTTTTCATCGTAAGGTTCTTCCTCCCCGTCTACTTCCAAAACAATTTCATTGTTGACAAAATTGAAGATTTTGTCCGCTATACTTCCGGGTGACAACACATAATCCACCAAGTTGGTAGAAATTGCCGACTTGGGCATGCCGTCAAATTGAGCTGTTTCCGGTTCTTGGACAAAGATGGTGCCACCACCTTCCTTTATATCTCGCAAACCTCTAGATCCATCTGATCCGGTACCTGATAATATGACCCCAATGGATTTATCTTGGTATTCTTGCCCCAACATTTTAAACAAAATATCTATAGGCAAATTCAGGTGGTCCTTAGGTGCTTTTTTAAGCAACTCAAATTTACCATCTTTTATACCCAAATTTTTATTACGCTGATTAAGGTAAATGCAATTGGGTTTAATGACCTGGTCCTGATCCGCGGTAAAAACTTCCATTCCCGTATGGGAAGACAACAGCTCGGGCATTAAGCTTTTAAAATCTGGGGAAAGATGTTGCACAACGACAAAGGCTACACCTGAATCACTGGGCATATTATCAAAAAAACTACGCACTGCTTTTAGCCCCCCGGCAGAAGCACCAATTCCTACCACATAAAAGTCTTGAGGTTGTTCTTTGCTCATAATCAGTTTAGATTTGCAAGATTGACTTTCTAAGAGACCTCGTTAACGTAACAAACATGTAAACTCAGGTAACCCTTTGAAGATCGATACTTCTATAAAATTATACTTACGAAAATCAACCAATCCAGATAATTACATTCCAAAATTTAGTCGATACAAACTTCAGTATGTTAAAATTACAGCTTTTTTAAGTGATTGAGCACACATTATACCCAATTAATTCTATAGGGTTAAGAAGATTTAACCTACAATTGAAATTAGACCGGTTGCGTTGCCCTAATATCCACCATTACCTTGAGCTTGCTTTTTCCACTCCCGAACACCACTCCCTTTAAAGGAGGAACGTCATAATAATCCCTTCCCCAACCCACAACTATATGCTGGTTCATGGGTATCATATTGTTGGTAGGGTCAAAATCTACCCATCCAAAACCAGGAATGAAAATAGAGAACCAAGCATGGGACGCATCTGCGCCCACTAATTTTTCCTGGCCTTCTGGAGGAATGGTCTCTATATAGCCGCTCACGTACCTCGCTGGCAACCCCATAGAACGTATACAGGAGATGGCAATTTGTGCAAAGTCTTGGCAGACCCCTTTTTTCTCCCTCATAACCTCCTCAACCGGCGTAGAAATACTGGTAAAGCCAGAAACAAAATCAAAGTCTGTGTAAATACGCTGCATGAGTTCAAAGGCCGAATCAAAAACCGAGCGGTTGGGCAGAAAGGAAAGTTGTGCATACTCCCTGATTTGGGCATTGGCCCGTCTTATAAATATAGAATCCAAGATGTATTGCTTGGCGTCCAAAAGTTCTGGTGTGGTGGCCCCCTTTAATGCAAAGATTGCTTGCGAGTTGGTAACTCCCTTGCAACTATTGCTATTCATCTGTTCTCTGAATGGCGTAAAGTCCCTTTCTATCTTACTCTTGGTGGTTACTTTAAGCTCCTTATGTTCTGTTTGGATGGAAAATCTAGTGATAAAATTTCCAAAGAAATCCTTCCTTTCAGAAATTTCCGAAGGAAGGGGACTTATATCTATCTTAAAATCCAATAATTGTTGCCCTTGGGAATCACGCGGTCTCAAGGTGGCAATATTATGACAATAGCTAACCGGTGCATTGTACTTGTAAGCAGTTGTGTGGGTTACATTAAAGACCATATTAAAAAGGAAAAGATTGAACTACCAACTGGTTTTGCTTATCTGTATGGTTAAAATAGGTACTGGTTAGTGATTGACTGGTTTGATATAATAAAGTGGAAAGCTCGTCAAATAACGCATCGAGGTCTTTACGCACGACATCTTTATTGGATTTCGTTTTGATCAATTCTAATGACGATGCCAAACGAAGTTTGGAAAATGCTTCCAAAATATATTTCTGATAATTGGCCAAGTTATTGTCCTGCCTTGAATGCGGCAACCTTACAATATCCTTTTGTATTCTGTTAAGCATAAAGGTTAAGGACCTAGGATATTCCAAATCCAAAATCACCAAATCCAACACATGCTCCAGTTTAATATAGGAACGGTAACTATAGCGATAAATATTAAGGCTTTCATGACTGGTTAGCAGATATTCAAGTAATTCGTATTCTACCTGCTCATCATATGCGATGGTCAGCAACGACCTGCATTTGGTAATAGTAAGAATACTTTGCTCCAACTGAAGCCCTATAAAATACAGAAGTAGTCCTTGCTGCACCAATATGCTCTCTTCAATAAGTCCCATAAAAGCTATCAACCTCGTAATTAACTGATTGAGCACCTTTAAAATCCTGTTGATGGACCGGTCCTCACTTTTTTCAAAAGTCTTCCATATGTTCTGAATATTCTCAAAAACCCGCCACATATCCGTAGACCAAAGGTTTCTTATGGAATAGTAAGAATTGCTGAACATCCCCAGAGTATGGGCCAAACTACCGGGTCTATTTCTATCTAGCAGAACGGAAAGCATTTCTTGCATAGGATGCTCCATGGCTTTTGGTTCTTTACCTTTTTCGCCCACAAAGCCGGGATAGGTGCCCGTTAAATTAGTAACCGCGCGGAACAAAACCTCCAATTTTTCCGTTTTGGGTTTCTCGTCATTGTTCTGTAGTAAGGCCATTTGCCTAAATACCATCCTTAAAAAGCGGGCATTCACCAAGGTTCTACCCACATATCTCCCTGCCCAGAACAGATTTTCCGCTGTAAGGCTAGGAAGGTCATTTAGCCCTGAAATTGCGATGGAGCTTCTAGTTTGCCAGTGCTTTGCCTCCTCTACAGAGGCTTTTTCCTGAATGACCCAAAAATCCTTGCTGGTTCCCCCTCTTTGATTGGAAACTCTAATGGTCTCGCTGCTGGGCGCCACCCTTACCAGGCCACCGGGCATAACATGATAGGCATCCTTACTGGCAATACAAAAAGAACGGCTTACCAAATGCCTTGGCTCTACCGTATTGCCCGATAGGTTGGGTGCCGTAGAGAAATTGATTTTTTCCTGTGCAACATACCTATAAGGCGTCCGCCTGATTTCGAGCTTTAATTTTTCCAATTCCACGGCACTTAAGAACTCCGCAAAATGAATGCTCTCCCTATTCGTACGGTCTATCCTTTTGATGACCAGCTGCGACAAGTTTTCGAGAACATAGTTCATTTCCTTCTCCTGCCCGCACCACCATGAGGCAATTTGCGGCAACATCAAATCCTCGTTCAAGAAATATTTACTTATGGAGGGCATAAAGGGAATTAAGCCAGGGTTTTCCATTACGGCACTGCCAACGGGGTTCACGATGGCCACATTTTGCCTTCTAACAACATCTAAAAGGCCGGCCACACCTAAATGGGAATCTTCCCTTAACTCCAATGGGTCTGCAAATGCGTCATCTACCCTACGCCAAACAACATCTACCCGTTTTAAACCTTGTAAGGATTTCATCCAAAGGAATCCATCACGTACCACCAAATCATTGCCCTGAACCAACGGGTAGCCCAAAAAGGAAGAAAGGTAAGCATGCTCAAAATACGTCTCGTTATGCGAGCCCGGAGTTAAAATGACTATATACGGATTTTCCTTTTTTACGGGAGAAGCCTCCATAAGCATTTGGTGCAGTTCAAAGAAAAAACCGGACAAACGCTTAACGTTCATTTGGCTGTAGATTTCGGGTAAAATCCTGCTTACCGTAGAACGATTTTCCAATGCATAGCCCATACCGGAAGGAGCCTCCGTACGGTCATTTACTACCCAAAGACGTCCATCGCTGCCACGGGCCAAATCCGCGGCATATATAGATAGAAATTTGTGGTTGGGATAGGTGATGCCATCACATTGGCGTAAAAAACCCCTATGACCATAAATGACCTCACTAGGGATTATCCCTTCCTTGATCAATTTTCTTTCACCATACACATCTTTCAAGACCAAATCCAGAAGGCGGCTTCGTTGCATGATACCTGCTTCTACCTTTTTCCATTCCTGCTCCTGCACCAGGAAAGGAAAAACATTCAGGTTCCAAGGACGGTGCATTCCTTTGGGATCGTTGTATACATTGTACGTAACCCCATTCTCCCCCAAGAGCCAATCAATATCTTTTTGGCGCGCCATGAGCCCCTCGGGTCCAAATTTTTCAAACTCTTTGAGAAGTTGGTTCCAATAGGGTTTTATTTGCTGCTGAGCCGTAAACAGCTCATCATTCTTGTGTTGGGTATGATAGGTATTGATCCAGTTGGTAGTGGTTAGCGGCATCTTCAATTACTTTTTACGTAAATCCAAAACATGTGGGTATTCCGGGTTCACGGGTACTTCTTTGAAAACAAATGTACTGGAAGCATTTTTAGGCTCCACCAATCTTCCCACAAAATTTGTATTTGTTTTAGGTTGTGCAGGTAAAACCTCATCTTGGGTATGGCCAATTTCCCAAAAGCGATTGATTCTTCGTGATTCCGCCTCCAAACTGTTTACGGGATAGGTATCATAAGAACGCCCTCCGGGATGTGAAACAAAATAGGTACAACCTCCAATGGATTTTTTGTTCCACATATCGACGACATCAAAAACCAATGGAGTGTCTACCCCAATTGTAGGATGCAACGCGGACCATGGCTGCCAAGCTTTGTAACGCACCCCGGCCACATACTCCCCTTTGGTTCCTGTAGGACTCAGTTCTATTTTAACCCCATTGCAGGTAATGCTGTACCGTTCTTCCGTAAAATTTTTCACCTTTATCTGTACCCGTTCCAAGCTCGAGTCTACATATCTGGAAGTTCCCCTTCCGGACATTTCTTCGCCTAAAACGTTCCATGGCTCAATAGCCATTCTTAATTCCAACTGCATGGAATTGATTTCCACCATCCCATATAAGGGGAACCGGAATTCAAAAAAGGGATCGAACCATTCCAACTTAAAGGGGTATCCGGCATCGTTTAATTGGGAGACCACATCTGCAATATCCTCTTTAACATAATGCTCCAATAAAAACTTGTCATGTAGTTCCGTTCCCCAACGTACCAAATCATGTTTGTAAGGCTTTTTCCAAAACCAAGAAACCAAGGTTCTTACCAGCAACATTTGCATAAGGCTCATTTGGGCATGTGGTGGCATATCAAAAGCCCTAAGCTCCAAAATTCCCAAGCGGCCAGATGAGCTATCCGGGGAATACAGTTTATCGATACAAAATTCTGCCCGGTGCGTATTACCTGTAATATCGGTCAAGAGATGCCTAAACAGCCTATCCGTTAGCCAAAAAGGTACTTCCTCATCTTCAGGTATCTGCGAAAAAGCAATTTCAAGTTCGTATAAATTTTCCAAACGGCCCTCATCCACCCTGGGTGCTTGACTGGTAGGCCCAATAAAAGCTCCGGAAAAAAGATAGGAAAGCCCTGGATGATGCTGCCAAAAAGTTAATAAGCTCCGTAATAACTGAGGTTTACGTAATAATGGACTATCGGCCGGGGTTATACCGCCCAAGGTAACGTGGTTTCCGCCGCCGGTACCAGTATGCTTCCCGTCCAACATGAATTTCTCGGTTCCCAATCGGGATTTTTTCGCTTCCTCATATAACAACAAGGTATTTTTGGTAAGCTCCTCCCAATTTTTTGCAGGATGGACATTTACTTCGATTACACCAGGATCGGGGGTAATCTTTAAAACCTCCAACCTATTGTCCCTAGGAGGTTCATAACCTTCTAAAATAACCGGGATTTCCAATTCTGAAGCGGTGGACTCAATTGAAGCTATCAAATCCAAAAAGTCCTCGGCAGAATCCAAAGGTGGTAAAAAGAGGTGTAATTTATTTTCCCTAACCTCTGCACACAAAGCGGTACGTACATAGGGCTGATTTTTTGAATGACTTGTTTCACCCTTTTGCAGCCTTTTTTGTAAGGCTTCCCCATACGCTGGAAGTTCATCTTTAGCTTCAAATAATTCAGGCTCAGCGGTAGGTTCCGAAGGTATTTTGGGGTTTTTAGGCAGCGATTCCAAAGGTAAACGTAATCCTATGGGCGAATTTCCAGGTGCCAACACCAAGTTACCGCCCCTAAATTCCCAAGGATTGGTAATCCATTTACCTCCAGATTTTGATAAGGGTATTACATGACCCACCACCTCACCTGTGCCCTGCTCCAATACTTCGCCCAGTTTTTTTCGCAAAGCGGAATCCTTTTGGTCGTAAATTTTTCCATCTACATCCACCGGTAATTTTCGTTCTTCCCACAAAAAGTAAAAGGCATCTTCATAGGCAGGCATCACAGAATCCGAAGGACACAAAAGTTTGTCCGTAAGTTTTTTTAAGAAAGTGGACGTGCAAGCCTCAGGAAGCTCATATTCCTGTGAAAACGAAGCCAGCCATTCAGGATTTTTCCAGATGGCTTCCCCATCTTTTCGCCAGTGAATACCTATGAGCCAACGTGGTAAGGCTTCCCCCGGATACCATTTTCCTTGAGCATGATGGAGCATCCCTCCTTTTCCGAAAGTCTCAAGCAACCTACCGGAAAGATGAGAGGCCAATTCTCTTTTGTGGGCACCATCCGCGGTGGTATTCCACTCTTCGGCCTCCATATCATCAACTGATACAAATGTAGGTTCGCCGCCCATAGTGAGCCTTACATCGTTTTGTTGCAACTCTTCTTCTACCTTAAAACCCAAATTGTAAATGGCATTCCAATGTTCTTCTGTATAAGGTTTGGTAACACGAGGAGATTCAAAAATGCGGGTGACCTTGTTTTCGAATTCAAATTGGGTTTCACAAGGGTCCGTTAAACCGTAGACGGGTGCTGCACTTTCATAAGACGGGGTACACGCCAAAGGAATGTGTCCCTCTCCCGCTAAAAGTCCTGAGGTAGCGTCCAGTCCTATCCAACCGGCACCCGGCAAATACACTTCTGCCCAGGCATGAAGATCCGTAAAGTCCTCCTCGGGTCCAGACGGGCCGTCCAATGATTTTTCATCGGCCTTTAACTGCACCAGATATCCGGAAACAAAACGCGTGGCCAACCCTAAATGTCTAAGGGTCTGTACCAACAGCCAGGCAAAATCCCTACAAGAACCCAACTTTCTTTCCAAGGTCTGTTCACAGGTTTGTACACCGGGTTCTAAACGCACCGTATAATTTAAATACTCGTACAATTTTTGATTAAGCCCGGTAAGGAAATCAATAGTGCGTTTTTTGCTCAGGTCTAATTGTGATATCCATTGGGTAAGCAACGGACCGTCCTCCATAATTTCCAGATAGGGGCGCAGTTCTTTTTTTAAAGCTTCGGAATATGTAAAAGGATAATCTTCCACGGCCTCCTCCACAAAAAAATCAAAAGGATTGATGGTTTTCATATCCGCAATGATTTCCACATCTATGGAAAGTTCATCTGTTTTTTCCGGAAATACCAATCTGGCCAAGTAATTACCAAAAGGATCTTGTTGCCAATTAAAAAAATGGTTCTCAGGTTTAATTTTTATGGAATAGGCTTCAATGGGAGTCCTACTATGGGGAGCAGGCCTTAACCTAAAGATATGAGGGGAGAGATGAACCCTGCGGTCATATTTATAAACGGTCTTATGCTTAATCGCTACTTTTAATGCCATATAAAAAGCTAGTTTTCAATGTATGTAAGTTAAGCGATAAAAAGAGGAATCCCTATCGATATCAATAGATAAATTAAAACTTTAGCTTCTATAAAATAATGGCACCCCTATTTTGTAATTATGATAAATTAAGGCTTAACAAACTGATAAAATCTGAGGATACAATTGATTTTAGCTAATAGAAAAACCTCCTATTTCGCGCAACCCTCCTACAATCTCACATCTATTCTTAAAAATGGTCAATTATGCGATTCTACACAGCACTATTTGTGTTACTTTGTTTGATTTCCTGTACAAGCGAAAATTTAAATACCCTTGAATCTGATTTTACAGAAACACTACCACAAGAATGGGAACTAAGCAGTATGACCTTGGGCATGCAACCCGGAAGCGTATCTGGAGATGACCTCCCATATCAAGAAACACTGGTTTTAAAAGAAGACAATAGCTTTTTAAAGACAAGGTTAACCACAGAAATAACAGTTACAGGAGAAGGAACCTTCAGGTTTAAAGAAGATACGAATGGCTCGGTTTTAATTTTGGTATATGATTCTGAAACCATTTTAATTGAAAGTTGTACTGGCGAAAAAATTATAGAAAAATTCTTGGTAAAGAATGCTGATCAATTGGCGGGAGGCTCTGCTGCCTGTGATGGTCCCGGCCTTTTTTATATTAGAAAATATTGAAACTTAGGTTGTGCGCGACCTCTAAAAAACAAGACTCAAACAATTTGATTACATCCCCATCCTGTATCCTAGCAATCTTCAAGTAATGCAATCAATCCTATTTATTGAAAAAGGTACCATAACTTGATTTAGCAAAGCTGTTCTAATTTTCAGTTAAAACCTATGAAATAAGGAATTCATTCGTCGACACTTATCTTTCACTCATCTTAAGTATGAAGTTAGTTGCAGGATTTTCCTCAGGTTGTAACTCATAAACACCTAATTTTCCTTCTTAAACCTACTTATTATGAAACTGATACCGAGAAATTCAGTGTTTTTACTGTGGAGCGCCCTATTGATTGCCATGACCTCATGTGAAAAGGAATCACTTACAGAGGAAACCTCTACCAACGAAAAATTGGAATCTGTAGAAACCCTATTTTCCAATGAAATAAAATCTAACAGTGCCTATTACCAACTACCCCCTTTAGAGGGAAATTTTTCGAAAAAAGAGTTACAGAAAATTGTTGAAGAAGAGCTTTCCAATTTTAAAAAAGGTACTATTTCTGATAAAAACACGCCACCAATGTGGGTTGGAAAGAATAATAGCAAAAAAGTTTATGTACATTATATGCCATGGTTCCAATCCAGATCCTATGATGGTTACTGGGGTCAACACTGGACCATGGCCAATAAAAATCCCAACGTAACGGATGAAGATGGCAGACGGGATATTGCAAGTCATTACTACCCATTAATTGGACCTTATTCGTCAAGGGACCCCTATTTACAGGAATATCACTTTTTATTAATGAAACTTGCTGGAATTGATGGGGTTATATTTGATTGGTACGGGAGTAGAAATGAAAATGACTATGGGCTAATTAGGGAAGCTACTGAGACCTTTATGGAAGAACTGAATTATATAGACCTTGATTTTGCCATTATGTATGAAGACCGAGTAGCTGACAATTCTTTTCAAAATACCTCTAAAGGAGAAGTTGAATTGTTACAAGAAGATATGAACTTATTAAACGAATCCTACTTTGTAAAGGAGAACTACATTAGGGTTCAAGATAAACCTGCATTTTTTGTTTTTGGTCCAAATTATCTTATGGAAGAGTCCACTTGGAGTACCGCTTTGGAGAATTTAAGCTTGAAAAGTAACATATCATTTTTAAGTTTATGGGGGTCAACGGAAAAACTTCCAAACGTGATAGATGGCGAATTTATTTGGATAAGCCCAGGTTACTTGGATGATATGGAGGGCTATTACAACTACAGTCCAAATCTAGATTACACAGTAGGTTCTGCTTATCCTGGATATGATAATTTTTATACCGAAGGTGGCTGGAATTGGGGGTCAGATTATTTTACCATTGCTCCGTCAAAAGAAACATTTCGGGAAACACTCTTTCTTAATCATCACGAAGACTCGGAATTTGTACAGCTAATTACATGGAATGATTTTGGTGAAGGCACTATGATCGAGCCCACCTTGGAGTTTGGATTTGATTATCTAATTGAGATTCAGGATTACACAAAAGTGCATTCCAATTTAAAGGATTTGGAACTAGCTGCCCATCTTTATTTGGCTAGACAACTTTATCGAGATAACCAAGAGGTCATGTCACTCTTGGACCAATCCTACAAATACTTTAAAAAGTTAAATGTGAAAAGAGTAAAAAGTATTTTAATTGCTATTGATCGCTTATATCAATAATCGTAGTTAGTAAAAGAAAGCAATAGCACCTTATGACTGGCACTTAAACATTAAAACTGCATTAATTAGAAAGAGTTGATTACGGTAATTCTGTTGCTTTTGTATTGATGCATTTGAGAAAAAAATCGTTGGATTCCTCCATAGAAATCGTGCATTCCAACCATTTTGTAAATCCATTACACCTGCTTTAAACATTTCGAGAACAAGGCCATGTTTATAGGCCTGTAACCATTACCCCAAACCGGAAAAAAGTCTTTTTTCAATTTTATGGAAACCTGATGAAAGTCATAATCTATGCTATAAAGTAAACTTATTTTTACCATTAATAGAGATTGCTCGCAACAAGTAGCAACTTGGTTTTAGTTGTTACCTTGTTTAAGGACTAATTGACTTTAGGGCAGAAAATAAATTCTGTCCCTTTTTACATTTTAATCCAACCCATATAGACTAGGGTGATGTTCTAATACTCGAGAATAATGAACCTAAAAAGACTTCTTGTAATTTTTACTTCCTTGCTAGCAGCTTGTTCCAATACCAGTTTGGTGGAAAACTATAAAAATCCGGATATTGTACTTTTTGATGCCTATAAAGTACTCATCGTTGGTATGGCCCAAAACGAGGAAGCTCGTGCAAATTTTGAAAGCCGACTTAAAAAAGAGTTTGATAAGCGCGGGGTGGAGGCCATGCGGAGTATCGATGTTTTTGACCTTAACTTTACTGATTCCAAAAGAAGTGAGGAGGAACTGGATAATTTTGAACAAAGTTTGTTGGACAAAGGGTTTGACGCCATCCTATTCACCAAAATAACCGGGGCAACAGACCGTACCAGTTTTCGTGAAAGTGTAGCTTCTTGGAGCTCGTATGGTGGGAGCTTTCAAAATGATTATCATGACAACCAATCCATTTACTACGATGCCGATTATTATGACCCGTTTACCATTTACCACGCCCAAACCTCGCTTTATTGTATCTGCGAGGGCAAGGAGCGTTCGTTAATCTGGCGTGGGGCCATAGATATTAATGACCCCAAGAATATTGAAAAAACCACGGATCGGTATGTAGACCTCATTGTTTTGGCTATGGAAAAGCAAGATTTGATTTTTAGGAAGTAACTAATTCTGGGGAGCTAGCTAGTTATTTCTTTTCAATTCATTCGCCCGCATGGGCATGGAATCTATTAATTGAAAAAGCTGTTCCTTAGTTACTAATGAAGATTGACGAAGTTTTACCCCTCCGTCCAAGCCAATTAGGATAACTTCAAAATTTTTTGAAGCTTCTAAAATTTCATCTTTAAATTTAATAGTAATTTTTTCTGTGGTATTTGCATTTGGCTTGGTATAGTTCTTTAACCAAAAGTCATCACCCACAATCTTATAGAGCGCTATTTTTCTTTCTTTTAATTCCGCATCCGTAGTTTCAAATTCTCCCAATTGCTTTTTAAAGAGCTCACTTTTCTTATCTTCAGATTTAATAATCAAAACTCTATTTTTCCATTGATGGGAAGATAAATTTTGGGAATGAAGTGGAGCCATAACGACCAAATTAAATAGTAATAGAATAGGAAGAAAAATGTTTTGGGAAAAAGTACGCACCTTGAAAATTTTACCTTAAAAGTAAAGACAGTATACTTTTTACAATGACTCAATCAATTCATTTTTAAACCAATACCAAAAATTTAGTAATCGGTTCGGTCATTTTTTTCGGCCCAACTTTGAAAAACGGGTAGTGCTTCCTTTCTTAGCAATTGCACAAAAGTCATCTTTCTGGCATCCATATCCTTTTCCAATTCGTCATAGATAAAACGGTCATCAAAATCAATGGCCTTGGCATCTTCCTTGGTGCAAGCAAAATAAACAGCCTTAGGCCTCGCCCAATAAATGGCCCCTAAACACATGGGACAGGGCTCACAGGAGGTATACAGAATACAATCGGTAAGTTGAAACGAACCTAGTTTTTTACAGGCCTCTCGAATAACCACCACTTCTGCATGGGCTGTTGGGTCATTGGTAGAAGTAACCTTATTATGACCTTCGGCAACAATCTCACCGTCTTTGACCACTACCGCTCCAAAGGGACCTCCCGCATTGGAGTTCATTCCTTTAGCCGCCATTTCAATGGCCCTTTTCATAAAAAACTCATGTGAATCGTTCATATAATGAATTGTATTTTCGTTATTTTTTATCAAAGATAGAACTTGCCTTTTACATACTTCCCCTATCCATCAAATGATAAATTATACTCTTGGAAGCAACCAATTAAAATAAATGCATCCTTCTAAAAAAAGCTATGATCAAATACCTATTCATTATCCCCCTATTGTTTTTATCCTTTTGCGAGTCGGACGAAGTAGACTGTTCCACCACTGTATGCGAAGGTGGTATTTCAGAACTCCTTTTTCAGCTACGAGACAGCACTACAAAAGAAAATGTACTTACCAACGAAATTTTGACTTTGGAGGATATTACCTTGGAGGGAAGCAACTCGGCCCAGCTTTCTATTGAAAATATTATAGAAACAGACATGCTCGTTCTAAGAGATAGCAATTGGAAGGAAGATATGTTTTCTTACCAACTCATTATTAAAGATTCTATTATTTACGATTTAGACCTAGAACTAAACCGAACACCTAATGGTGGATGCTGTGGCGGTATCTTAAAGACAAATTCGTTAAAAATAAATGACGAAACAAAGGAGATCCAAGAAATTTATAACGGTAGTATACTTTTGCTTCCCTAGTACGATTTAGCGCCTTCTAAACCTGCCTCCCCGGGGTGGTTTCGCGCCCCCAAACTGGTCAAATTTATAGGTAAAACTTCCCATAAAATAGCGCTGCAACACCGTCCCCTGAAAATCTTGGATAAAGTCTTCGCCCGTAGTTCTTCTGGTGTTGATATTTTGGTCCAAAAGGTCATAGGCCAGAACCTTGACAGTTCCTTTCTTATTAAGGATTTCAAGCCCTAGACTCATATTCCAAAAAACTGCATCCTTTTTAAAACCGTGGCCTACATTTCCGTTGTAGGTATAGCGAATATCATTACCAAAAATCACATTTTTTGGCCAATAGGTCGTCAATCTAAGACTGGCATTCTGAGAAGTGAATTTAATATCCTCTACACGCTCCAAATTGTACTGGGTGTTATTAAAAGAAATACCATAGCCAGGCTCAATCTCCAAAAGCTCCTTGTAATTATAAGTTACGGAAAGGTTGGGAGAAACATCCATACTTTTGGCTTCCAACCTCACCCCATTGGTAAAACTTACCTGTTTGCCAAAGCTCATACCCGGCCTTAAGTTGAATTTGGCCGTAAAAACACTGTCTTTCTTGATCTGTTTGGAATAACCAAATCCCGCCCATCCATTGTAATTTCCATCAATATTGGTAAAACGGGTAGTCCTTAGAAAATTTTCATCTGTTGTGGAGATGGCAGATACCCGGTCTTTTTGAATGTTCATATTGAAATAGACATACACACCGGTTCGATCTTTCCAGTTAAAATCATTGTAATTAAAATTCACATTATGGTTGACCCCCGGAGAAAGTTCTGGATTACCGATAACCACATTGAGTGGATTACTAACATTGGGAACCGGTTGTAATTGATTTACGGAAGGCAAATTTAAATTAGAACGATACCGTGCAAAAATCCGCTTATTTCTGCCCAAAGAATAGCGCATCCTAGCATTGAAAAGCAGATTTTTATACGATTTGGAGAAATTTGAATTTTGCAGAAAATCTTGATTACTCAAATCCGTTAGCTTATACTCCGTTCCAATCCTAAAATTGAGCTTTTCACCATTTCGGCGAATACCTATGGCCGGTGTTTGCTGAATATTTTTAAAATTAAAGTTAGAACTCAATTCTTCGTTGAACAAAATATAATCCCCTTGTTCCTCGTCAAAATCATTTATTTGCTTGCTATTATCCCGGTCTTCATGGCTATAGGAATACTCCAAATCCAAAAAGAATTTTTCGGTAATTGGATGGCGGTACTCTGCCTGTACTTCATAGCTGTTACGTTTATTGCTTACCTCTGTCAGTTGGTTAAGCTCTTGTGTTTCGGCATTATCCCCATACACTTCCCTTAGTGATTCCAAGTTGGAATTATTTCTGTTCTCGTTATTGTTATTGGAAAACCGAATACTTACAAACCTGCCTATTGTATCCAACTTTTTAATAATCTCCAATCTGTTGGAAAAATTTCTTTGAAAGCCGTCACTAACGGTGGTCCTATTGTTTTCATTGATCAAATTACCAGATGCATCCGTAGTTACCGATGTGTTAAAATTATAACTGTCCGTCCTATTGATACTCATAGAAGGTTCAACCGAAATACGTAGGGTTTCATCAATGTCAAATTCCAAATTGGCCGCACCTCTATTGGAATTGGTAGTACCCAAAAAATTGCTCTCACTATCCGAAAAGAAGCGCCCGTCAGGCAAAATATTTTCCCGGTTGGTCTTTTGGTCATTAAAAGAATCGCTGTAACCAAAAAAATAATTCCCATCTACTTCGTATTTTCCTTTTTTGGCATTGGCATAGCTCCCCCCAATATTGGAGGATGTGGTAATTCCATTCCCAAAATTATTGATGAGTCCAGATTCGCGTGCGCCGTCATAACCGCCACGTGTATTACCGACCATATCATAAATTTCATCAAATGAAAAGCCGGAGTTATTGATGTTATTGCTACTGGCAATAAAACTCATTCGCTCCGTATCATTAAAATAGTTGACCAAGCCGTTAAGTTGGTAGCGCTCATTGGTTCCGTAACCAGCAGCCGCCCTTCCCAGTATACCTTTATTCTTATCTTTTTTGATTGTCAAGTTGATAGTCTTGGTTTCCCCATCTCCCTCTTCTCCGGTAAACTCCTGAGTTTTGGTCTTGGAATCCGTAATCTGGATTTTATCTATTACTTCCTTTGGAAGGCTTTTGGTAGCCACCTTGGGGTCATTGCTAAAGAACACCTGCCCATTAACCAACACCTTATTTACCTCTTTCCCATTTACGGTAATCTTTCCGTCACTATCTACATCTACACCCGGAAGCTTTTTTAAGACATCCTCTACATTGGCATCGGGCCTGGTTTTGAACGAATCTGCATTGAACTCAAGGGTATCCTTTTTCACTTGAATGGGCACACGTTCGCCAACCACATTTACCCCTTTCAATTCCTGCGCTTGAGGCTCCATTTGAATGGTTCCTAAATTAATAGACGGTTTTACCTCCAAATTCATGGTTAAAGGTTTGTAGCCGTTATAAGAGACAAAAAGGTTGAATCTTTTTAAGGAGGTACGCTCTTCCAGTTCAAAATACCCGTTCTCATCAGAAATGGTATAAGCTACCAAAACGCTGTCCTTTGGAGACTCTGCATAAATAGTGGTTGCTTCCAACGGGTTTTGGGTACTGGCATCTTTGACCGTACCGGAAATCTTAAATTCTTGTGCCGTTAAAAAGGGGGATAAAAAAATGCACAGAACAAAAGCAAAAAAGGCTTTGTTCATGGGTATATCTGTTTAGTGGTTTTCGTTGTTTTTTGGTATGGACCAAAAATAGAAATCCCTTAACAGTATGTAGTACACTTAACAAAAGTTTGTGTTTTTCACAAAATGTTTGAAAAGGCTAAAAGTGCAGCACCTATTTTTTCCTCATGAAAACCGTAACGGGAACGCCGGTAAAATCAAAATGTTCACGCAATTTATTTTCTAGGAAACGCTTGTACGGGTCGCGAACATACTGTGGTAAATTACAGAAAAAGGCAAACTGCGGATAAGGAGTGGGCAATTGGGTGATAAACTTGATTTTCACGTATTTATCTTTGTATGCAGGAGGTGGAGTTTTCTCAATGATGGGGAGCATGACATCATTTATCTTCCTGGTCTTAATTTTTTTGGAACGATTTTTATATACCTCCACCGCTGTTTCAATGGCTTTATAAATACGTTGTTTGGTCAGGGCCGAAATAAAGATAATAGGCACATCTACAAACGGCTCAATGGCTTTTTTAATCTGCTTGGTGTACTGCTTAATGGTATTGGTCTCTTTATCCTCTACCAAATCCCATTTATTCACTAAAATTACAACGCCCTTATTATTACGCTGTGCAAGCCAAAAAATATTCTCCACCTGCCCGTCAAAACCACGGGTAGCATCAAATAACAAAATACATACGTCACTGTGCTCTATGGCCCTAACGGAGCGCATAACCGAATAGAATTCAAGGTCTTCTTTTACCTTTCTTTTTCTGCGAATACCAGCGGTATCCACCAAATTGAATTCAAAACCGAATCGGTTGTACTTGGTATCAATACTATCCCTCGTTGTACCGGCAATATCCGTCACAATGTAACGGTCCTCACCGATCAAGGCATTGATAAAAGAGGATTTACCCGCATTTGGCCTTCCTACCACAGCAAAACGAGGCAATTCACTTTCTTCATTCACTTTCTCTGGGAGCACTTCCACTAAGGCATCCAAAAGTTCCCCGGTTCCACTACCATTTATACTGGAAAGTGTATAAAACTCACCTAGACCAAGAGCGTAGAACTCCACAGCATCTTCTTCTCTCATGGCGTTATCAACTTTGTTGATTGCCAAGAATACCGGTTTATCCACTCTACGGAGCAATTTTGCTACATCCTCGTCCATACCTGTAACCCCGGTTTCTACATCCACCATAAAAATAATGGCGTCCGCTTCATCAATGGCCAGCTCTACCTGCTTATCAATTTCCTTCTCAAATACGTCATCACTACCCACTACGTAGCCTCCAGTATCAATTAAGGAGAACTCTTTTCCGTTCCAATCACTCTTACCATAGTGCCTATCTCGTGTAACGCCGCTAACGGCATCAACAATAGCTTCCCTCCGCTGGATCAAACGGTTAAAAAAAGTGGACTTTCCCACATTTGGCCTTCCCACAATAGCAACGATAGCGCTCATACCTGCAATAATTTTGCGACAAAAGTACTACTAATATTTTAACGAATTGTGTATCTTCTTCTATCTTAAAAGTCCCTGACCATGAAAGCCTTGCCCAACGACATAGTTTTAAGACCGAGATTTCAATTGGAACTGGCGCAAACGAAGGAAACACTACTGTCCGCCTTTGAGAAATCCGAAGAAAAACCCTTTATTATTAAAAGATTGGACGACCATGTTTTTATTAAATTCAATACAAAACACATACACTTTTGGTCTCCTCAATTACATCTGGAAATTAACGATACCGAAGACGGAAACAGCAAGCTTTACGGACTTTTTGGTCCCAACCCTACCCTATGGACTTTTTTTATGTTCCTGCATTTTGGCGTCGCTACCGTTTTTATCATTTTAGGTATTTGGGCGTATTCCAGCGCCTCATTGAATCGCCCGTATGTACTCCAACTCAGTTTAATGGTGCTTATGGTAATCATTTGGTTGGCACTTTATGCTTTTGGGCGCGTGGGTAAACACAAAGGCAAACCACAGATGCATGAGCTTTACATTTTTATGCAAAGAGTACTTAACGATTCCATGAATCTCAGTTGAATAAAAAAACCCTTACCAGAATGGGTAAGGGCTTCTTGTCCAAAAAAAAGTGTACTAAAAATTTACTATTTAATCTCGTAGATAGAAACAGTATTGCTCACCTCGTTGGTAATAATCAACAAATCTTCCTTAGTAGGACTATCTTTTGCTGGCACTACCAACAAACCTTCGGGAGCTACATCTTGCGCATCAAATACCCAATTGACAAACTCAGGGGCGTACGGATTGGAAATATCGTACACCATCACGCCACCGGTACGCTCCAAACCAACGAACAATAAGGTTGAGCTACCTACTTTTAGGGTAGTGACCGCTTCCGGCTCAGCACCTTTATCGTCGCTACGACCGTCAGCTTCTCCTTCATCGGCGTTGAAATATGAAGGATTCAATTCAAAAGTTTTCCTTCCTAGGTCGTCACCACTATCATATACCTGTGTTCCGTAAGTATCCCATATCGTGAAAGAACGCGCACCGTAAGAATAAATCTTATCAAAATCTCCATCGCCATCGATATCGCCATTGGCTGTCGTGGTTTTTAACCTTCCTAAATTCTCATCCATTTGAAGTTCTTCGGCATTGGGGAAGACGGTGGCATCCAATTCTAAATCTTTTACCCTTTCTTCTTCAGAATAACCGTCGTAATCCCTTGCATCACCCTCATTTGCGGTAATCAAGTATTCGCCTCCTTTAACCTTAGCAAATGCAATGGCATCGGGCATATAGAAACCGTATACCGGCCAATTCTGGAAGTTACCCACCATATCATCCTCATTACTGGCATCCAGACTGTTCATGGGTAATGAATGGTCTTTTGTTCCCAAGCCGTATACATTGGTGATGCTCATGGACTTTAAGTCTACTACCGCAATTCCGTTGTTCTCTTGTAAGGTTATGTAAGCATAACGGCTATCATCAGAAATAGCGACGAACTCTGGCTCTACATCTTGGGCAAAGCTTGCTCCAGGACCAAAAACCCTAAAATCGTTACCGATACCTTCTTGGCTGAAATTGGCAAAGTACAGGGTAGCCACTTCGTTCTTTTTTAAATCGATGACGGAAATAGACCCCTCAGGATCCACCGTATAATCATCATTAGGCTCCCCTTCGTTTGCGGCAACGATATAGTTTCCATTGGGTGAGAAGGCAACCATATCAGGAAGCGCACCTGCGGTATACGCTTCGACCATCTGAAGGGTTTCGGTATCATAGGTTACGATGCTTCCGTTTGCCTGCTTGTTGGCATCTTCGACCGCTACGGCCAATAGGCCTTTGTGAACTGCCACGCTGTTTGGAGTACCATTCAAGGGTATACCCGAAAGTTTTACGGACATAGCCGGATTTGAAATATCCCAAACCGAAACCTCATCTTCATTAGGGTTTACAATAAATAGTTTGTTCGTTTTGGCATCAAAGGCACTGATTTCGGCAAAGCCCTCGTCACCTTCGCCATTAGTAAAGGTTCCTAGTTTCTCAAAGGTAAGGGTGGATACGTCCTTGTCATTATCCTGACCAGGCATACCAATGTAATCTTTAATGCAAGAAGAAAGTGTAGCTCCTGCAACGAGGGCTACCAATAGTGATTTTTTCATATTACGGTATAGTTATTTATCTGAAAACGAATATGATCAAATACCGTAACCAAAAAGTAAGCTCAATAATAAGCTAATGTTATGATTTAGTTTTGGTTGTACCCAAAACGCTTGAGTTGACGTACATCACTACGCCAATTTTTGTTAACCTTTACATAGAGTTCAATATGAACTTGTTTACCAAAAAATTGCTCCAAATCTTTACGGGCTTCTACCCCTACCTTTTTTAGAGCGCTGCCTTTATGGCCTATAATAATTCCTTTTTGGGAATCTCTTTCTACCATAATCACAGCTCGCATGCGAATGATATCTTCATCCTCCATAAATTCTTCGGTTTCAATTTCTACCGAATACGGAATCTCTTTTTTATAATTCAGGAGGATTTTCTCACGGATGGTCTCATTGACAAAAAAACGCTCCGGTTTGTCGGTCAGCTGGTCTTTGGGGTAATAGGCCGGCCCTTCGGGAAGCAATTCAATAATCCGCTCAAATACGTTTTTAATATTAAAATTGCTCAAGGCCGAAATAGGATGAAGCTCTACCGTGGGCAAAAGGTTTTGCCAGTATTGCACTTGCTCCTCCAACAATTCTTGGGTAGCCGTATCCACTTTGTTCAAAAGTAACAGTACCGGAATCTTACTATTCTTTATTTTTTCAAAAAAAGCTTCGTCCTTTAGCGCCTTCTCCCCTATTTCTACCATATAAATAAGTACATCAGCATCTTCAAAAGCCGTTTTCACAAAGTTCATCATACTGGATTGAAGCTCATAGGCAGGTTTGATGATTCCCGGAGTATCGGACAAAATCACCTGAAAATCTTCTCCATTGACAATACCTAGAATTCGGTGTCTGGTGGTCTGTGCCTTGGAAGTAATGATGGACAGTTTTTCGCCCACAAAGGCATTCATCAAAGTAGATTTACCCACATTGGGATTTCCTATAATATTTACAAATCCTGATTTATGCTTCTCCATACCTTATCTTTTGTTAAACCTTGGTTTTGGCAAGTTTCTATCGTACATCACGATACTTCCAGCCACGGCTACATTCAAACTTTTAACCGACTTAAAACGAATCAAATGGTGCGATTTTTTACAGGCCTGAGCGGTGAGCCCGTGGTCCTCTGCCCCTAATAAGTAAACACACCTTCTGGGGTGGTGAAAGGTCTCCAGATCCACCGCATCCTCGGTCATCTCGACCCCTACCAACATGGCTCCTTTTGGTAAATTTCCATAAAAATCGTCAAATGTATCATAGTGGAAATAGGGCATGGCCTTTACCGCATGGTGGGTATCGCTCGACTGTTTGGCGTACCTGTTTCCGATGGTAAAAATAAAACTGGCGCCCAAATTTTGGGCCGTTCGCCAAAGCACCCCTAAATTTTCCGGTGTTTTTCCGTTCTGGATGCCAATTCCAAAAAATTCATGTTCAAAATTATCCGTGCTCACCTTTTAACCTCTGAAAATACTTTTTAGCTTCCTTATTTACTTTAGGAGCCAACAAAAGTACGGCAATCATATTGGGAATTACCATTAATGCATAGGAAAGATCAATGAGGTTCTTTACCAATTCCAGAGATGCCACCGCCGCAAAAACAATCATGATGACGAAGTACCAGTTGTAATACTTACCTATTTTAGGATTCGTTAAAAAGGACAAACACTTCACCCCGTAATAAGAATAGGTAAACAAGGTGGACAAGGCAAAAGCGGTAACGATGAGCATTAATAAATCATCTCCATAACCAAAAAGGGTCTTTTCAAAAGCGGATAGCGTCATAACGATGCCGCTACCATCCTCTAAATAAGCCCCACTTAAAATGATGACGACCGCGGTGAAGGTACATACCAAAATCGTATCAATAAATGGACCTAGCATGGCCACGAGCCCTTCTTTGATAGGACTATCGGTTTTTGACTGGCCGTGATACATGGGGGCACTCCCCAAACCGGCCTCGTTTGAAAACATGGCCCTTCGGATGCCGATAATTACTAGCCCCCAGAAGCCTCCAGTAACCACCGTTTTGAAATTCCAAGCTTCGGTAACGATCATTTTTAAAGAAGGAATTATTTGGGAAGCATTTAAAACCATCACCACCACAACAGCCAATAAATAGACCAAAACCATAAAGGGAACTATGGCCGAGGCAACTTTTGCAATTTTTGTGAGTCCCCCGAAAATAACAAAAGAAGTTACCACGGCAAGCACAAAACCAATACCCAACTGCCAATTGAAGATTCCGAAATTGGCAATGGTCTCATTAGGCTCTATAACGGTCATAAAAGTATCGGTGAACTGGTTTGCCGTAAATACACCTAAAAAGCCAAAAAGTCCGCACACAGCAAAAAACAGGGCCAGAGGCCGAGCCTTCTCCCCTAGGCCTTTTGAGATGTAGTACATGGGTCCGCCTTGCAATTTACCATCGGCATCCGTAGTACGGTACATCACCGCCAAGCTACATGAGTAAAATTTGATACACATGCCAATGAGGGCCGTGACCCAGATCCAAAACACCACCCCCGGACCGCCATCATGAATGGCAATGGCCACCCCGGAGATATTTCCCAATCCCACAGTTGCAGCAACTGCAGCCGATAACGCTTGAAACGAACTCACATCACCCTGTGCTGTTTTGTCATCATATTTACCTGCCGTTATAGCGATTGCATGACCAAAAAAGCGATAGGGTAAAAACTTGGAATAGAAGACTAAGAACAGTCCCCCACCGATTAAAAGAATAAACATGGGCCACTCCGTAAAAGGTAGCGCTCCCGAAATTAGGTCGTTAATTAGTTCCATAGGCAATGTAGCAAGTCTCGAAGGTATACATTTTAGGGGTTTTATGGGCGGATAAAAAAGATTCTGGAATATGTTTTGATAATACAATAAATCGGTTGTATATTTGCTGCCCGTTACGAACAAAGTAGCGGTCTTCTTGGCAGGGTAATGAACTGCAGCAGTAATGCAAGTGAGAAGAAACCCACATCGCGGGGTAGAGCAGTAGGTAGCTCGTCGGGCTCATAACCCGAAGGTCGCTGGTTCGAGTCCAGTCCCCGCTACTACATAACCCATTGATTAACAGCTTTTTAAAACTGTTGTCAATGGGTTCTTTTTTTGATATATTGCAAAGCGCATACGCTACCGCATACAAAAACGGATTGAAGAAGAAAAAATACACGGAACCGAAAATCTACCATGGCGGGGACAATTTTGACCTTTCCAAAAGGTGGTACGTCTATTTTGACTATGCCAGTCCGGACCTTTTTGACAAACTTGGAAATCCCGTGCTGGTCCGTCAAACGCCAGTAACAATGAGCGTCAACAAAAACTACAAAACAAAAAAAGAAAGATTATTTCATCTTGGGATAATCAAGGAGGTTTTGCTGGAAATGCTGAAAGAAGGGTATTCTCCTTACAAAGACAAGCTTAAACTCAATTCAAAATCCTTGGAATATACGGCCGGAGCCGCATTGGATTATGCCTATACCCTAAAACTCAATGAACTTTCTGACACTTCCATTAAAGATTACAAAAGCCGATACAATCAGTTTAAAAAATACCTGAATAAAAAGAACTTGCTCGATAAAAGCATCCTTAGCATTACCAAACAGACCGTCAACAATTATCTACAAAGTATTGTCAAAAAAAGCAGTGCAAGAAACAGGAACAACACCCGCATCGTATTGAGCTCCCTATTTGGTGAGCTTGAAGACAACGATATTATCCCAAGAAATTTTATCGAGAATATCAAAGTACTCAATACAAAATCGGTAAGCCATAAGACCTATTCGTTAGAAATCTTGGAAGGTCTGTTCGCTTTTATCAAAGAAAACGACCCACTTCTGTTGCTTTTCATAAAATTTGTCTCCTATAATTTTCTACGCCCAATTGAGGTATGCAGGCTAAAAGTCAAGGATATTTTTCTTGCTCAAAAGCTATTACGGGTTCAAGCAAAGAACAAACCTGAAAAGACCAAAATTATACCGGATATCGTCCACCATGAAATCAAGGATTTGGACTTCTCCGTACAAAATCACTTTTTGTTTACTCCTGCTGGTATTGGAGAATGGGAAGCTACGGAATCAAGTAGAAGGGATTATTTTACCAAACGGTTTTGGAAACTTAAAAAGAAATACAACGAATATCTTCTTTCACAAGGAAAAACGATGCAATTGGGAGGTGAATATACCATCTATTCTTTCAGGCATACTTTTATAACATTGCTTTTTAGGAAGTTCAGGAAAGAATTTACCTATACAGAAACTTGTGATAAATTGATGCTGATTACGGGTCATTCTACATTGAAGGCACTTAAATCTTATTTGAAGGATATCGATGCGGAACTCCCCGAGGATTATAGCGGTTTGTTATCCTTAACCTAATTCAGGATTAGCTAATGAAAATTACTATTGTAATAATTGAATTTTGTATAGCTAATGACAACGAATCCTATTTTTATAAGTGAAGCTTGCCCATGGAAATGAAAAGGTTTCTATAATGTTTTTTTAGTTTTTCCCTTTCGGTCATTGGTTTTGGTTTATGGTCAGGACATTCCTTGGTTATCTTCTGGGACAGAATAGATTCCAAATCCTCGACGGATAAGCTATCCAACAGGGCATTCAACAATTTATCGCTGACCAAGCCTCCTTCCATGATACATTATAAACTCATTCCTTTTTTCTTCTTCTTCCGCTCCCAACGGTCGAAATCTTCCAGTTCCATCTTGAACGGAGTGAAAGATTCGTCATCTAGGCCATCCTTTTGATTGCCTCCCAAATCGTATTTTGGTTTTTCACTAATTTGGACTGTCCCTCCCTCAGCATCTTTTGCTTTTCCGATAGTGTTCCTTGATGGGCCTGAATCCGGAGCAACAACTCCTTTATTTCCTTGTTCTGCATGATTATTTTCGAGAATAACTGTACGGTCTCTGATTTGTTCATAATCGATTTGTTTTATGATGTTGTTCCATGAATATTTTCGGCCTAGGCTGCTGCCCTTATAAATCACTCCTTCATATTTGAAGGAGATACCGGAAACCCGTCCCGTTGTTTTACTGATATTGAACTTTGGCCAAATATCTCTTGAACGCAATTGATTGAGAAATTCCTCTGTAGTAGCTGAACGTTTTAATGCCTCCCTCAATTGATGTTGAAGCAGGCTTTTAATTGGTGGGTTACCCGTCCTGAGCGATTTCTCTATCTCTTTTTGAGTTAGTGCCGCCTCTCTTTCCAAGCTTGCGTCTGGCAGTTGTGAAAGACCATATTTCTTTTCCAGCTTTCGCACCAAGCGTTCGCTGCGCTCATAGTCTCTGCTATCGCTGACCAATGCTCCGGATAGTTTTACCCTATTGGCAACGATATGGATGTGTTGGTGGCTTTGGTCGTCATGGCGGTACATAATGTATTGGTTGTCATCGAATCCCATTCCCTTTAGATAGTCCAGTCCCATCGAAACGAATTCACTATCACGCATCTTATCGCCAGGCGGCAGGTTCAAGGACACATGATAGACCGCTTTACCAAGCCTAGGGCGTAACTGCCGAACCAAATTGAACTCCTTGGCCATATCGACAGAACTGCCCAAATCAATATTCGCATCCAACACAACGGCCTGGCCCAGCTCCACCTTTTTTTGGTTGTAGGCCAACAGTCCGTAAAAATCCTTTCCCTTTATCTGTTTTGCTATCATTTGTTGGTAATGTTCGACTTTAGTTCCTGTAAAAGGTGCTGTAGCTCTCCCAATTGACGATATAAGATTTTAGGTGAATGCATACGTAAATGGGAATTTTTAGTCAGTTGGTTGATGTTGTTGCCGATTCGGCTCAACTCAATGAACAATCTTCTGTCCTCTGGCGTAACCTTGGTTCTGGGAAGGGGTCTGCCCGTAACTTTTTTCCGGATGTAATCCGGTATGCCCATGCCCAACGTGGCTGCATTTCCGGAGACGATTAGGTATTCATTGACGGTCATGCGTACATTGACCCGTATCGCCTTGAGTGATTCAATATCTTTTTTTGGCCGTGCCATAATTCAGGGGTTTGGGGAGGATCCCCAACAAGCCTCGCGAACAAAGTGAGCGGTTTTTGCTTGCAAAAACATGGCTTGCTACGTGACCTCCGATTAACTTAGGCCAAACCTAAAACATATCGCAAGTCAATAAGGGCTTTGCCGTACACGGAGTGTTGTACGGTAAATCGATTCAGCAGAGTTTTACGTCCTCAAAAAGGATTTTAAGCGAAGCCTCCGCTTCAGGAACCTCAAAGTATCTATGGGATTCCAATACGAGATGCTTTAATGCGGATCTATAGCGTGCCTTGCCATGTGCGTTGTCCTCATAAAAAGTACAGGGGTCTTTAGGATGCACCTCCATGGGCGTTGTAAAGGATTTTACGTCTCTGTTCATATATTCGAACCGTTGGGAAGCCCTTCTGTGGATACCTTGAAGGGTAAGATCTTTGGGATATTTAGGGACATTGTAATAAAGTTCTTCCAAGATTACGATAAAGGCCCTCCTGCGGGAAAGTTTCGGTTTCTGCGAAGCGATGCCGATGGCATTTTGTACCTCGCGTACCAAACGCTCGGCCAATAGGACCTGTGATCGGGAATATTCCTTGCCGTTGACCTCGGGATGTTCCTCCTTGGCCAATTCCTCCAGATAGCTGAGCAGTTTTTCCGACGGAATCATAATTTAGGGCCGCCCCTGCGTTTGTTTATGTTTGGTGTTCGCTCCATGGCATTTACCAAGGCCTTGGCAAGTTTTTCGGACCGGAGGGAGAGGCCCAAAATGTGTTGTTGTGTTATCGAACCCGCCAATAAATAATCGGCCATAGTAGTCTTTTTTGGCCAGAGCTTGGCCTTTACGATAAGATGTAGCAGTAATTGTTCGTGGGCATCGAGACCATAGCGGGCATTTTCCAATTCCTTACCAAGACTTTTGAGATAACCTTCGGGAAAGAGCTTCTTTTCTTTCACGGTTTTCTCCATACTTTCCCATCCGACATGCTTCGATAAATGAGCGGCCATGTAAACTACGGAGAATCGGCCATATTCCCATTTCCGGTACGAGGTGGTCTGATCCAAGAGTTCCATTTCTACAAAATCCACTAGCGGTTCATTGGACAATGGCCGTTTAAAGTCATATTCGATATTTTTTAGTGCTTCCAGCTGTAATTTCGCGGAATTACCCAGGTTGTTCATCAGATGTCTTCCAAAGGTTTGGGACAGGTCAAACAGCGGTTGTTTATCTTCCAGAATTGCCTTTAACAGCAGTTCCCTTTGCTCTTTGGGGACTTCGTCATAATGAAGTCCATACGTAAAGATGGCCGCGATAAGGGTTTTCAGTTGCCCTTCTGAAAGCGCAGACTTTTTGTGGGAAGGGGAATGACCATCCAGTTCACTAATGACTTCCCTGAACGACTGTCGGCCTATCGGCCGACTGAAATCCAGTACTTTATATAGGGTTTCCGACATGGTATAAATTTAATCAATGTAACGGAAAAGATTCAAATAATACATCACTTCGTTCTTGGCCGTATCCACCCTTTTGAAGAGAACATAAATAGCAGAAACTGATTATCGCAATTACCCTCCAAAAGATAGTCTATAACTTCTTCCTTATAAATGGGAAGACCGTACAAATCCATCAAGGTATTCTCCTTGCTATTTTGACTTTACCTGTATGGAAAATTCGTCTTCTGGCATTCCTATTCGTTTTAATTGCCTATTTGTACTTTTTTGGTTTTTCGAAAGAGAATAAAATTAACGGAACAATAATCATTAAAGTAATCATAACGAAAGTGAATGTTCTTATCATGTAGACCACTTTAATCTCATTAACCTCTAATTCAAAAACAAGTGGTGCGATCCAAGAACACAGCGACACGGACATTAATAGGGCGAATATCCTTAAGAAGGTGTCCGAATTAAATTTTTTAATTTTTCCCATAACTCATTGATTCTTTAATCGATAACAAAGATGATTAAATTTAGGTGTTCATATCAAACATCATCCATTATGGATTCCGATTATATAGTCTTTATTCCTATTTGATTCGTTTATATGGTTGTCCTGCCCAAATTGATCTCAACTTTTGGGTAAGGGAAATTCCACTCCCATTCTCCAATCCAAAACATTCATCTTTTCTAAAAATCCTTGGATTCCCTTGACCAAATTTTCATAGGCTGGGGAATCCCCATAAATCATTTGCTCTTGCATGGTTTTATAATCTGCCTTCCAATCGTCCTCATACTCAGGGGGTGGGATGGGCCGTATATCCTGAGGTCGATGCAGATTATAATCGACCCCACCAAGTTTTGTGAATACATATCTATGATTTACAATGGTTTCATATAAACCTTTGTCGTGGATGGCATTGACCGCAAATTCCGTTTTCGATAATTGGAAAATATCGTACAAATGACGGCTTAGCCTATCCACCCTTATCTTTTCCTTGGGACGTTGGAATTCCTCATGCAATAGAAAAAGTTTTTCTAAAAAAGTCCTTTCAGGGGTTACGGATGGAACCTTTACTGGAGGCGCTACAAATTCGGCATCGGGATATTCTTCGTCCACAAAGGAGCTTATCGGTTTTGATTGAAATGGTTCCCTTAGAGAACGACAGCCAATTTCAACTTGTACCCTTGGTTGGATGTATCCGGGGGATTTGGTCAGAAATGGATAATAGATTTCTATGATACGAGGGTCTTGGTCGCTTGATTCGGCCGGAATGATATTGAAACCCACATCCTTAAATCCATTGCTCTTAAATCGCTGCTGCAACTCTGGATAAAATTTCCCTGAAATATAGGAACTCGTTTCTTTCCTCAGCTTGGTCAGCTGTTTTTTTGATAGCTCCCCTGAATATCCAAAAAATCCCCGGTCAACGGCAAGGTCGATATCTTCGCTAAATCGATCGATCAGTTTCCAAGCCTTGCTTAGCGACGTCCCGCCCTTAAAGACCAAATGTTCCGCTATCCCCATTTCAAATATTATTCCCAATGTACTGACGACCCACCAGTCCTTTTCAACCGCAAAATCTGGTATTCCCGTTTTGCCTTCTACATTTTTAAAGATGGCAAGCCTATCTTCTTTGGGTATATCGTAAAATTTCATTTTATTCATTTTTATTCATTGTCCAAGCTCTTTTCCATAATTTTCCGAATCCATGCCGGGGCCAGTGCTATATCGTGAAGCAGGTCTTTTTGGTCTTCTTTTTTCAAGAGGGCTATTATTTTAGATTCTTCCTCGTCCGTTACTTGTTCCTTTCCAATCTCGCGAAGGGCCTGTATGACAAGTCTGCTTATCTCTCCCTTGGCCGATAAATTCTTGGGAGTGGTCTTCTTTAGTTTTATGCTTCGTTTCCCCAATTTTATTTCCCGGGGAGCTCCATCGGTAAGAAAGACAAGTTTCATGGGTACCTGTGTGCTAAGCCCCAATGCACTTAAAGCATATACCCCGGTAGGTACCAACCTGATCTTGTCCCTTTTGGCTATGGCCATGGCAATCTCCTCTGCCGTTGGCAATACCTCTCCCGCATATTTACTTATCTTGGGACGGACATAGATTCCTTGGGCCACTCTTTTTATATAACCTTCTTTTTCAATCCTGTGGAGGGCCAACCGTATAGCTTCAGATGAACCTAATCCCCGAAAATCATCGGGGAACACTAATTCTCCCCGCTCCTTTTTGGAAATGGATTTTTTTATTTTGGACTCAACACTCTGCATAACACATTCATCTTATCTGTAACAAATTTAGTAAATTTTTGTTACAATATACTTTTGGGATAATTATTCTATTCCTACCATAATTGCGTTCCAACTTGTTTACCTAAAAAAATCGGCCAAATATCTTACACACAGAAATGGATGGTAAAAACATTGAACAAAAATCTTATACGAATGGAACTACAAAACACGTTCCGCAAAGGTATGGGACCCCGATAGGGGCTTCCATACTTTTGCATCCCGTTTCGAGGGGGTTGAAAATCAGTAGCCGGAAAGACGACCGAATGCGAGCCAGCGCAGCGTGCTCGCTCGGTCAGGCTTGAAGGTGGAGGGTTTTCAATTCCCGCAGAAACCATGGGGAGGGAGAGAAAAAGACGAACCAATAAGAACGATCATTCCAATGGTAAGATCAGGAATATGGCCTCGGCCATCTTTTAGCGATATAATATCCCCAGACCGATAGTTCCATTGCACCGAAGAGCCATACCAGATCTTTTATAAATGGAATGCCGACCATGATGAAAAGAAAAAGTAGAAACGGTATTCCCAAAAAACGTTTGAGCCTGAGAATTCCCTGTAAAATAATCCATATAAAAATAATGAATCCCAAAAAGGGAAGTTTTTCGTAAAGAATTTCAAGCGATAGCATGTATATTGGATTTTATGGGAAGCGGATTCGTCCTGCCCGTTTCAAGGTTTACGAATGCCCCGTGATATTTGATTTTTTTGTTCGTTAGTAGTTCATAAAGGCAATGGACGGCCATCGATGACAGGGCATCATTGATGAACAGCGATTGTTCCTGCAACTTGTCCGCATAGCTACATCCCATTCCCTGTTCGACCTCTTTTTCCATCGCCAATAGGTCGGGGAACAAATCAACGATATGATATAACTTTTGGTTTTGCACCTCCCCATTCGAAGGCCGATCATTGTGTTGCAGATTTCCGAGGACATACTGACCAAAGTATTTTCCGTTGCCCAGATCCAACCAATAATGTTGGTTCTCATAGGGATAGGAACTTGAGTGTGGGTGTTCCAAAACCTTTGCCAGTTCCAACCGAAAATCGGCACCGTCCACACAGCTAATGATCAAATTGGCGTGCAATCTTTTATCGTCCGCACCTATCCGTTCGGGAACGGCATCCCATTGCAGTCCGAAGGTATGGTTGACCTTGGTTACGGCACAAATGGCCTTGTTGCCCCCAACGTCCTGTGGGGCATAGAGCTGTCGGCCCACGTTCGAGGGCTGTACCAAGTCCCCGTCGAAAACGGTCACATAGAGGCCTGGATGCCCCAACTGCACCAAGGCATGGTCGAGCCTTGACAAACGTGCCAATATAAGGGAACCGTTGCCCCCTGCCCCGACCAATGCAATGGTAATGGGATGTGTGGGAGCGAAAAAATAATTCGGGGCGTAGTGAAAATCAGTTTTCATAGACATGCTGTAAAAGTTGGTGGTTCGCGAGTAAAAGGGACTCCTCGAAATTCTGTATTCCCTGCATTTGGAGCATTAACTCCGTGTAGTTTCCGTTGAGCAGATGGTCGTGGTTTGTATGGGTAAACACGGACAGGAAAAATTGCTTTTCCACAAAGGCAATGATGTCCTCATAAAAGTCCAAATGGCGATATTGCAACATCGCATCGCCCATGCACACCTTTCCAGAGGCATAGACGTTCATAAAAGGGGCATGGTAGAGTTCCGTGCCGTCATGGATCGGCTTTTTTCGTGTTATGGCAAAAACGGAAAGCGATTCCCCCGAAAGGGAAAATACCAATTTGGGTATGGGATATGTTCCCGTAGGTATGTCCAATTGCTCCTTAAAAAGAAGCCTTTCCGTGGTTCGGTCGCAAGACCAGACCAACTGCAACGTCCCCTTGTCCCTGAAATAGAGCAACTGTTTGGGCAACCGGCCCTTAAAGGAAAACTCACTTTGGTCCACATCGACCAATTTGAGCATGTCCCTTACCATATCCATGGTAAGCGGGGACCCTACCCCCAATTTCCCATTTCGAACGGTATGCCTTGAAAAGTAACATTCGTCCCGTCCGTAATACCCGTTTATGGCCTCATAACCTATGATGGCTATTTTGGGTTCAAAATGAAATTTCGGGTTGTGAAGGGTGCATTCTTCCATCAGAGTTTTTTTAAGAGTTCGTTCAAAAGATCCATAAAATTGAAAACGGCATTTACCTGCCCTTCCTCTCGCATTACAAAGGGTTTGATATCGTTCCCAAGGGTAAGGGATGTGTCGTAGATGGTATGGGAGTAGCCGTACTGTGCGATCTCGTTTACAAAGTTGATATAGCCATTCTCCAATTGGGAATCCTCCCTATCCAAAAAGACGATCAGGTCGTCCACTTCCATATCCATGTCATCTTCCAAAAAACATAGGTTGGCAAAGGCATTGAAATCAATGATAGGGGCTTCCAAAAGCAAATCCCGTATCATTTTGAACAAGGTGTTCTTTGGACGGTAGCCACGCATACAGGCCAGCCAATCGAAATCCTCGTACTCCGCATAATCGGAAGCATGGGCCTCGATAAAGCACAGGACGCATGGCCCCTCGGCACAACAGTCTGTCTCGGGGTCGGATTCGGATTCCGAAACCCCCAACGACCATTCGAACAAGCATTCCAAGAGGTAGCCCATCCGCTTGAATACATTGTCAAAGGGCAATGAATGCACAAAGGACAGCAGGCTAGCGAACAATTTTGGACTGCGGATTCGCAGCGAAAATATGGGGGCCATTGGAATCGCCCAAATATGGTGTGCCTCAAAAACGGGTTTCATGACAAGGATGCCATCATTTCCCTCTTGTGTACATACCTCCTTTACCAGTGCATCGGGAATTTCCATGTGCAATCGTTGCAATTGTCCGAAGAACCGCATTTCAGGCCTCCCTTCCGTCAAGGCGGATGCCTTGCCCGTAAGCGTATCCAATGCATTTTTCGTCAGGGTGCCTAGCATGTCCCATCGATTTTCGTCCCCACCGTCGAATACCTCGAATCGGGGCAAGATCGGAATGGTCAGGTCAGAAAAAAACGATCCCCTTGTTGGACGTGTTTGGCTCTTCGGGTTCCCGATGATGGCTTTGTCCGTGAATCCAGAATGCCGAACAAGGCCTTGTGGAAGTGCGACAGTTCCCTTTTTGATGGTATGTGCTTCTTTTTCATTCATCGCTATCCTTTGGTTCCCGCTATGGTCTTGAACATAATTTCATGACGCCCGTCGACAATGCCGTTATCCACGATCTTGGCGTTGGTCAGTTCGGGATACACCGAGGCATAGTGATCTTTGATCCGCTCCGGTGTCCAATTCAGGTCGATGTCGTCCAAGACGGATTCCCCCGAGACGTTTTTTATCATAAATTTTCGTTCCAATCCTAATACTTCCATAATGCTTGTGGGTTAAAAAAAGGTGGGTTGTTGATAGGCTTTCATATCCTCGATGGTCTTTTTTGCCAAAGCGTCGTTTTCATCGAGTTCCAGTACTTTGTTGGCCAGATTCACGGCCTTCCTGTGTTCAGCCATTGGGTTAAAGTTCTTGTCCTTCACCAGTTCCTTTAGGTCGGACAGCGCCTTTTTCTTTTTCTCCTTGCGGTCGTTCGCCATTTTGGTCTTTTCCTCTGCCTTTTTCAAGTTGCTGAGATAGCCGTTGGCATTGTCGAACAGGACTTTTGTTTCCTGCATGGGTTTCCCCAACCGTTCCAAAAAGACGGTATCGATTTCCTCGATGCTGCCCTTGAGCGTGAAGGGCCGTATCGCTTTTAGGGCGTTATCCCCCTCCGATGCCTTTGGGAGTAGCGAGACCGCACAGTCCGTACCGTGAAAGGAGACCGATATGGAGAATTGCCCGATGCCCGTCTTGCCCAAAGATTTAAAGAATGTTTCCATAGATTTTGCTTTTAATTGTTGTTACAAGATACCCTCAAGAATCTTCTAATCATTGAAAATTAAGGATTTAAACCACAATCGACTTCTTCTTCCCCTCACCACAAAATACGCCCCGAAGGGGCGTTGGAACCGGTGTCCGCTTATTGGAGGCGGGCGGGAATCATTGCAAATTTTTGGATGGACTTTAGGTAACCGTAAAAATTTTTGCGGAAGTAGTTTACGGTATCTATGGCAGGCTGTGTTGCATACGAAGTAGGGCTTTCGTTAATTCATGCGCTTTTCGTAGTTGATAACTGAGATGTATAAATCCATAGGAAATTTAAATAGAATCCCATTTGTGACTTAAGACCATTCCTCTTAATCTGTGAAAAACATTTAAAGCAGAAAGGTTGGAGTCTACAACATCCGAAAAATCCCTGTCTTTTCCTCGTATTCCATTGTCATTAAAATATTTGGTAAGTCTATCGGCTCCTTCCAGTCTTAATTTAATGGATTCCTTAGTCTCAATATAAGATTCTTTCACGGTATTTTGGGCTTGCATTCGTAAACATTGTAGATAGTGCCGGAAAGACTCTCGGTCGCCATATTTGACAGTTGTTGGTTGCGCACCAGAAAAGAGAATATCGGCATAACCAGAAAGGTTTTCTGTATCCGTTCTTAAATCACTCAAAATACCCAAACGTCTCGCAATATCTAAAAACGGTATTTGATATTCCGATAGGCTCTGAGGACAATAGTACCATGTTGACCTCCTACTAACAGAATCCTCCGGATTGTTGAACTTATTGGCATTAAAGCTCCTAACATTGAGCCAATTTCCGGATGCTATTGCATCGGTTTTCGTAAGTGCCAAATTGAGCATTTGATGATTGGCGTAGCCAACAACAACCTGTTTACCTTGAAGTTTTAAACCTGCGGTTAAATCCATTAGATTGACAAGCCAATTTGGGTTGTCAACCAAATAGCGATTGTTAGATGGTTCTGGTACCACATAGCAGCCTTGCACATTCCAAGTATCCATATATTCTAAAACATCGTGAATTGCCTCCTCAGAATTCATAGCTTCTTGAGATAAACACAAAGTGAAATAAATGTTTTCATGAACATTTAAATTTTGTGCTTCATTGATAATTAAAGTATGGTAGTTATACCAATTATCATTGATTTCAGAGCTTCTGCTTCCCGGTAGGATGAAAAATGGCGTTTCATAAGGGCTATTATACTCGTCCCTTAATACTGCGAGCATTCTTCTGACGTCGACCGAATTAAAAAGAGCTGTTGAATAATCCGATGGCCAAAACGAATGGGATGTCAATCTTCCATGGTCAGCGTGCGGCACATAAAATTGAGGATCAAAGACAACTTGACCACCTACTTTATGTATGTCCGGAACAAAACCGTTCATTTGATCTATGTCTTGATCCCTTGGACTCAAAATTACAGTGCCTGATTGCCAGTTCTTAATAAGGTGCTTGCAATGCGCCATCATTCCATATCCAAATTGAAGGTATAGTTCCATTTAATTTAAAGTAAGTGTTTCCTTTAAAGTGTCAAAAACAATTTTTGCCTCATTAGCCGTATTCGGCCTTCTATTTCTTCGATGGTCTCCTAAAAGACTAATAAAGGTAGAGAGTTGGAATTGTCCATCGCCTTCTATTCTCAGAGGCGGTAAAGATATATTCTCCAGTTTTCTAAGAACCTTAAAAATATCATTATCGACATCGACCATATAAAAATTTTGCCCCCTTAACAATTCATAACAAACCACCCCTATTGAAAAAAGGTCTGCGCGTATATCAATATCTTTTTTATAGTTTCTAAATTGTTCTGAGGATGCGTAACCCACTGTAAATAGGCCAAAGGGGTCATCAGACTTGGTTATGGATTCTAGATCAAGGTGTCTTGCTATTCCAAAATCAAGAAGCCAAAAGTTGTCATCATCGTCGAGGATAATATTCTCTGGTTTAATATCCCTATGCACCAGTTGTTTGTTTTCGGAATGAACAGCTATTTCGAGCATAGTGTCCAAAAACCGAACAATATCATTTATTAGGAACTTTCTGCCGTCATTTATGGCGTCCCTTAGATTTTGCCCTGAAATGTACTCTTCGACAATCCAAATAAATTCTGGGTCAGCTTCTTCGCAATTATGAGCGATGATTCTAGGTATATTCGGAGATTCGTCTAGTACGGATACCGCTCTTATTTCCCTTTTTGTTCGCTCTAAACTGTCAGAATTTGGAAAAACTTTCTTGAATACGATTTGACCATGTTCATCATGTGTACCTTGGAAAACTTCCTTTTGCCCCCCTTTTTTGATTAGATTTAAATCCTTTAATTCTTCTATCATAAAACTTACAAAGCTGATGCCAATTGACGGCCTATATATTCATTGATAATCCAAGAGAAATAAGACCCAGGTAGTTTGGCTTTTTTTGCCCTTACCTTCAATTTTGCGCCGTCTTCACTTTGAGATAAAATTCCAAGGTTGCCATTGATCGAAGACACTACATTCTCGGTTATGGTTTTATCAGGAAGCAACACATAAGAATGTGAGGAAAAGTTTTCATTTAACTGTGCTTGCTTAAACGCATTCTTCCAATCACTCATTTTAGCTTCGATGGAAATGATTTCACGTACAAAAAAGGAATTTTCAAAATCCTTTATTCTGGCAGTCATTCCGTTAAAGAATATAAGCTCTGCTTGCACCAGCTTTTTAAGGGATTTCTGAGCGGATTTTTCGGAGTACCCAAGTTGTTGAAGTATTCTTTTAAAACGGATACCTCTTTTACCATTTGAAGAAATATGGTGCAGGATTTTAATGTCTGTTTTATCGAGTTTGTTTCGCTTTGGCGACCAATCACTTTTATTAACATCTTCCCATACCACAATCAGAATATCTGGGATTCCTGTCTCAGCATAAACTTCCTTCATTATTTTAAACTTGTAATTTTTCTTCTCAAAGTTGTGAGTGTATTGATTTAGAAAAGTATTGACCAAGTCATTTTCAGGGCCTTCTTTTTCTTTCCTAAAGTTAAATTGCAAGTTATTGAGCATATAAATTTTGTTTTGAACAAAGATAACAACCTAAAGATAATTCCTTTTTTGTATTTGAACAGGATAATAAAAATAAAGAGTTTATCGCTCTTTGTTTTCAAAGAAAGTGCTAATAATAGGTTCTGAAAGGGTTAAATGAAATTTCTCCCTATTATATGCCGGACAAACAACTCCAATTTAATTTGAACTTCACAATCTCAGGAATCTCTGTAAGTTGCTTTTTAAAACAACCGCATAGCTATTGCCTAAGAAATATCCATTTTAAAGGGGCTAACTGTCAACATTCAACTACTTATTTATAAGGTAGTGTGGCTATATCTCACTTTAGGTGTGTTTACATTCTAAATTGGAATTTACGAAATAGTCTTTGCCGTGGTTAGACTTTGACTGCCCTTTTTCGTTTGAGCTCTTTGATATCCTGTCTTAATACCTGCATCTTGGCCGTTTTTTCCCGAGGGAAGCCAATAGCCGTTTTCTTTTTATGGGTTTCCATCGAACGCAGGTTATAGTCCAGATCGAATTTCTTGGAGCTGATTTCCCGTTTTACCTTTTGACATAGCTTGACGAGTTGCAGGGCCACTTTTTCCGGATCGAACCGTTGCTGTTTTCTGCCAGCGATGTGGATATTCCTGAACTCTAGCCGATAGCAATAGAGATAATTGTGGTTTGAGGGAACATATTCCGCTTGAAAGACCAAATTGGCGTTCAGGGTTTGCAAGCGGGCAACTTGCTTGTGCTTTTGTATGTTCAGGTTCAAATTCGACCGTTCGACCATCGCCAGGCCCAATCCTTTGAAAAATGTTTTGGGTTCCCTTATGTTATGGACACTCGATTCGAGTTCGGAACCCGAAACGAGACCTAGCAAACTTCTTTGCAACTGGCCCATGTCCTCGGGTTCGATTTCATCCATGGGCAGGTTCAGCTGGCTGATCGTATTTTGCGCCCTCTCCAAATCGGCCACTTGGGAAACAATATGTTTGTTTTCCTTTTCGATGCGCTCGATGGCTTTGAAGGAATTGGCCTTGTTGAGCTCGTGCAACCGCTTTTGCGATTGTAGAAACTTTAGGTCATCCGAAAGCTTGACGAGTTGAAACTGGTCCATATCCCCAATCAACGCGGCCTGCATCTGTTCATAGGACAGGCTCTTGTCATCGGGAACGAGGTCGTCATAAATGCGCTTGTTCGGATCGGCCTCCCTGATCTGTTCCCGAAATCTTTCTTTATGGGTATTCAACGAATAGGAAAAGATGTCCGTGGAATCCTTGATGCCGTAAAATCGCTCCACCACCGTATTGCCATAGATTTGGGCCACTTCATTTCCCTTGCGCAGGCCCCGTCCGGCACGTTGGTCGAAGGCATCTGGGGAATAGGGAATGTCCATATGGAAGATGCCTACGACCCGTTTTTGGATATTCGTGCCCGTACCCAATACCTGTGTACTACCGAGTGCCACCCTAATCTCTCCATTTCGTATCTTTTCTTGCATGAAATCCGTTTTGTTCTTCGCCTTTTCCTCTTGGGCCAAGGCAATTTCATGGGCTGGAATGTCATAGTCTTCCCGAAGGATTTCGCGGACCGTGTCGTACGAGTTGTACTGTCCCGGTTTCCAAACATTCAGGTCGGAGAACACCAAGCACACCCCTTTGTGTTCCGATGTTTTTTTATAAAGCTCGGCAACATCCCGGCACAGACGTTGCAGTTTGAATTGGTCGAGTTCCGAAAAATCGATGGCAAGATTGTCCTTTGCCAAAGGGTCGATCAAAAGGGAACGGTTGATGTTGAGTGCCGTTATGTGTGCGGACTTCATTTGGTCTGCGTTGTAAATGGGAACCTTGAACAGGGCATTTTGGTTGAGATCCTTTGTAAACCTGAGCGAGGCCTGTTTGAGTTCTTCATAGGCTGGTGTCGACTCCAAAATGATAAATTCCCTGTCCACTTCAAGGTCATGGGTCTTGAAATGTTTGTCCCTACAGATATGGGTAAAGGAGTTGTACATCTTGCTCAATTCGGGCAGATTGGTATAGTATCGAAATCGCGCATGCATCCTCGGATCCCCGAAAATGTTCGGTTCGATGCTTACGCTCTGCTTCAGGAAAATCGAGGCCCAAGCATCGAAATTGAAGATGTTCTTGCGCTTCAGTGCCGCAGGGGTAAGATAGCGCTGGTAGGCATACAGTTCGGTAACCGAGTTTTTTAGAGGGGTGCCGCTATAAAAAAAGATGTTTTTGTCGGGACCCATCCTGTGGTGGATGGATTTTATGCTGATTTCAAGGTCCAGGTTCCTTTGACTGTCCGAATGGTTGTTGAGGCCGGATACGTTCTGATGCCGGGTCGTGAAACCGATGTTCTTGAAATAATGGGCCTCGTCGATCATCAAAGCTTCGATGCCCAGATCGGTCAGTGTTGTCTCCGATTCCCCGGACCGTTCCTCCAATTTTTTTAAGGTCGCCTGCAACTTATCCTCCAAATGTTCCTTTCTTTTGATAAGGCCCTTAATCAGTTTCTTGGATTCCTTGATATTTCCGTATTCCCTTGCCGTTTGTAAGTCCTGTTCGATCATATCGATTTTTTCCCCGAGGATATTCAGGACGAAATGTCTTGATTTGGGAATCTGCTTTAAATGGCCATGCTCGGCGATAATCAGGTCAATGGCCCTATGGTTTTTTATCGTTTTCAAGGTCCTGGCCCTTTTGCCCTTGGCCATGTTCTTCGAACTTAATCGGAGGATGTTCAACTGTGGGAAATTGGCCCTGATCTCGGCCTCGATCTGGGGGGCTACGCTTTTTAAAGTCAGTAACAGGGTTCTCCTGCTTTTCCCGTGCTGTTTCAGTTTATGGGCCAGCATGGCCATGGATAGGGTCTTGCCCTTTCCGACCTGATGATCGTTCAGGGCACTCCCTTTGGTAAGCCCGAAGAGGGTGGAGTCGATCTGATGCTGGTAGGGCGGGTAGACCAAGGTATCGGGAAAGGTGAGCCATCCCTTGGGCACCGTGATATTGACATCGGCCAAAAAGGCCTGGTAATAGTTGTTCTCAATGGTGGCCTTCAACTCTTGCCGCCCTTCGATAAAGGACTTGAAGTGGAGCTGCAGCTCCTCGTAAAGATTTTGGGCCATCAAGGTGGCATCCTTGTCCAATTTCCTAATGGTCTTTCCAGATCGGTCCTTGAACGAAGTAAAAATGACCGGATACCTATTTTCCGCAAAATGTTGCAATATCCGTTTATAGTTCGCCTTGACCTCATGGCGGAGCACCACACTGAATCGTTCGTGGGCCTCTTGGTTAAAGTCCCTTGGGAACATAAGGGTCAGGGTGGAGTTGAACTGCGCCATATTGATTTGTACCTTCTCGCCTATGAGTTCCTCCAAAAAAGACTCCTTCGCGGAAATAGGAATAAAATGGCTTTCGAAATTGAACTCGATATCGTCCAGGTCCAACTTTGCGGGAAGCAGTTCCGTCAATGCCCGTTCCATCTTTTCCATTTCAATTTCGAATGGCGGAGGATGGTTTCGGACATATTCGATCTTGTCTTGGATATAGCCACTGGAGAATAGAAAATAGGGCACCACGGCATATCCCGTTTCGGATTCCGTATCGGGCTCCAGAAAAAAAGAAAGGGTCTCCAACCCGTTCAGCAACAATTGTTTTTCGTTGGTCTTAAAGGCTTTTGCCATGGCAACTATATCGATTTGTCCGTTATGGTCAAATTGATAACGTGCCATTTGTTCGGGATTCTCGAATCGGGGTTCCTTCGCGTCGGATGTATCTGGGCCGATTTCAGCAGGAACGGTTTCATCGGGTTTTGTTTTGGCGCCAGGAGCCTTCAGAAATCGTTCCAAGGCAAACGACGGATTTTTGCCATAATCCTTTCCCTCCACCTTTTTCTCGAACTGCTGACGGACATGCTCGAAATAATGGTCGTCCTTCAGAAATATGAGATGCCCCTTTAGGAATCCCCACTTAAAATGGAAGGTGTCCAATTGGTAGTCCAGGTCCTGGAAGCGTCGGGCAACTTCTTGCTCCGGAAGTTCTCTTTTTTCGATATTGAGGTTGAGCAGGACAAGCTCGTTCCGCATACGGGCGTAGTCCGACACCAGTTCCTTGATTTTATGGGGTACCTTTCTTGTGCTCTGTGGGTCAGTGTAAAACAGCACCTCCCCTTTCTTGTTAAAATTGTAGGTGCCGAAAAATAGTCGGGAGTATTGTTTTGCATCGTCATCATGCAAGACAATCGGAGGTAAAGCCGTATCGACGATAGGAGGCGTTGGTGGTGCTGGCGTTTGTTCATCAGCCATGGCCTCCTTTGGCAAGGATTCCGGTTTTTTCGTTATATCGGAAGGTGCCGGACCGACCTCGAACTTGAAACCATCGGATTGTCCTTCCAGAAAACTGGACAGGAGTATTTCGTTGGGTTCAACGACCATACTTGGCCTACTGTGGAAAAAGCCGAGCTTGGGCGTACCGTGGACGTTCCCCGGATTGTTCTTGAAAAAACGATTGGTCAGAAAGGATTGACCTTCCAGTTCAACGGCTTCGGTATCCGCAAAATCCATTTCGTCGGCGGACAGCGTTTTTTTGTTGGAAGTCCTTCGGTAAACCAATAGATCCGATACGACCTTGGTGCCCTCCTTTACGAACAGATCGGTGTTGAAACGGTTGGCCAGGAGTAGGTCGTTCTCCAACAATATAGACTCCCTAAAGTCATTGTAGGCACTTCGCTCGGCAAAGGCCGAAGAGGTAACCAAGGCCGTGATACCGCCATGACGTACCATCTTCGGCGCATAAAAATTAAAATAATTGCCCACATTCTTGAGCGGACCTTCCGTCAGGTAATCGTGTCGATAGGCCTTGGTGATGGGAATGTCGCCAAAAGGGATATTGGTCATGACCAGATCGAAACGGGTCTTTTCCCCTTGATCCAGAAAAAAATCCTCAAAAGTGGTGTTCAATACGGTTACACGGTCGTCTTTTTGGTTGTTGGCCTTGAGGATCTCAAAGGATAGGATATCGGGTTCCATAGCTGTGATATGGGCTTCGGGGAAGGCCTTTTTCAATTCCTGCACATAGGCCCCATTGCCCGCCGAGGGCTCCAGTATGGTCTTGGGTTCAAACCCGTTCTTTTTTAGAAGACCGATTTTATATTCGATAAGGGTCTTGGGGGTATAGTAGCTGGTCAGATGGTACCGCCGCAACGAATCCAGTATTTCCATGAAGGTCTCCGGAAAGGCCTGTTCAAGGGTCTGAAGCAATTGTTGCCCCTGTTTTTCCTTCCCGGATGCAGGATAGAACAACAGTTCCCCCAACTTGGCAAGTCCGGAATTGTTGATATAATAGTTCTTGGGATTCGATGCCTTTATCAAGGCAACGATCTGGGCCAAATGTTCCTGTTTCATCCCGGACTATTGAAGCGATTTCAGAATGGCCGCCCTTCCCTTTGGGTGTTTTTCGTTCAGGGCCCGATAGATATCCGACAGGGCTTCATTGGCATGTTCCAGCGCAAGGGGCCCAATGTGGCCGTCCTCAAGAAACTGTTCCTGCAATTTGGCGTGCAGGATATGGGCATTGATGGCAAAATCAAAACGGTATTCCGCAGCATCCAAACGGGCGGTCAGGTTCGGATAGGCCTCCAACGCGTAAAAACAAAAATGAAGGTCGGGACCGCATTCCCCACTGGAAAGCTGACGCTCCCAGTCCTTGATCGTTTCCGGATGTTCGGCCCGGAATTTTTGGGTTTCCGAGGTAAGCAATAGTTCTGCCTGTGTCATAGATTGTATTTTTTAAGGTTTGTTTGACAGTGTAAAATCTTTCGCGTTTTCAATATTTGGACGCAGAGTTTCGTTCAATTCGATAAGGTGTTCGTACAAGGCGTTCTTGAACAGCATCACGCCTTCAAGTGAATCGAAGTGATAGAAAACGTGTCGCCCCTTTTCGGAGTGGATGAATAGTTCATAGGCCTGTTGCTCAGTACTTTCGCTCCATGGTTGTAATATTTCTGATGTAAAATCCAACAACGTGGTAATACTGTCCATAAGGAAAGCATCCCGTAGTAAGGGGCGTCCAGTTGTGTCCAAAATCGTTATCTCAAAAAGCATGGTGTCAAATGGAAAATTTAATTCTTCTTTTTTCTTTAGTCCCCAATGGTTCCAAGGGATTGGTACGGTTCATATATTCCCTGTAGCCACGGTAGTATTCGGGATGTTTGCTTTTTAGATTGGCAATGGGCCTATATTCCTTGAGTTCTGGTTTCTTGCCGTTTTTAGTCAACGCAAAATAGGTTTTACCTGAACCGTAATGCTTTTTTAGCAGTAGGGTATCGTTGGTCTGCCGCAAGGGAATCTTGTCCACATCTATGAGATAGTCCTTCTTCTCAATAAGGTTTTTGACGACCTCGTACTTTAACCGTTTCGGGACGTTTTTGGATTCCAAAAAATCATCCAGCAATGTCCATTGCTTTAAAACATCGATACCTCCCACACTGTCCGTAGCCTTTAGGAATAATCTGTTCCCATGAATGCCTAGGAAAACGCCGTATTTGGTCTCGGCCAAAAAGGTTATTGATTTTTGTCCAAGTAATGTGCGGAATTCGCCTACCGAGAGATATAGGCGATTTTTTTCATTGGCGACTTTTAGATAGGGCACCAGTACGACAACGTTTTTTCCTAGGGTTGCTGGAACGAAAAGTCCCTCCAAACCTTGTTCGACCTGAATAGGCAACGTTTTGGAAAATTTGGGTAGTTTATCGCCAGGCGGCCCTAGAGTTTGGATGCCATTTTGTAGATGCCGATTGTATGAGTAAATATTACTTAAAGTATCGTTGAAAAGGTGGAGCAGCCTGTTTTTGGTCTGCATATCCAAATGGTCGACATCCCTTTGGAAATACCTGTGCTTCATAAACAAATGATCGGATCTGGAAGGATACAGGTGTTGAACCCTTTCCTTTAGTAGCGAAATGGAATAGTTGCGCCAGACCGGACAATTGTTCACATGGGTAAAGGATATATAAGTCCTATTCTCTACCCTATGATACCCCAATAACAGTTTCATCAACTTATTTTCGTTTTCATGGATGGATATGCGACCTATAGGGGTAATATTCCGGTCTTTTTGGAACAGCTGGTCTTTACTTTTTAAAAGGGCCAACTGCTCTTTCAATGCCGTATTGATAAAACCCGATTCGGCCAATTTGAGATCACGGACATATCGCAACTTTCTGAGGTCATTCAATTGATCGGTCGGAACGGCCTTAAATTCAAATTTTTTAAATGCACTGAAGTCGGGGTCCAAAAATTGGGACACAAAATTTTTGATCCTGTGGAAGAGTTTAATGGAATTGCGAATAGTGAGATACGATTTCATGGCTATCGGTTCAATCGATTTTTAAATTGGAATACGCCTCATACTTTATATTGAAGGAAGATGCGGGATTTACCCTCTTTCCGTCCTTGATGACCTCGTAGTGCAAATGGGGTCCAGTGGAAATCCCCGTATTCCCAACGGTTCCAATAAAATCATGGGCATCGAGTACTTCCCCGAGTTCGACCGCCACGGATTCCATATGCCCGTATAGGGTACTGAAACCATAGGCATGTGAAATGATAACATGCAGGCCATGCCCATTGGGATCGTTTTCGATATGGGCCACCCTTCCGGCAGCCGTACAATAGATCGGGGTATCCTTTTCCGCCGCCAAATCGACCCCAAAATGCTTCCTAGTGACCCGATGGATGGGATGGTGCCGGTTTCCATAGGAACTTGAGAGAACATAGTGCTCCCGGAACAGGGGAACCGTCGAGGGCACACTGTCCAAGATTTCCGGGCGCAAGGGCAAAAACGGTTTTAACCGGTCCATTTGCTCGAAATTTTCCAAGTCGTGCAATAATTCGTTGAGCCGTTGATAGATCAGGTCTTCCCTTGATTCCTCGGTCATGGGTTTGTTTATTTGCCTTGTTAGCTTTCCAAGGTCTTTGGTATTTTGGGGATTATTGTAAAAAAATCGATTGGCGGCGATACAAAGAAAGAACACCCCGACAAAAATCCAGTAACTGCTGTTCTGTGGGGTAAAATGACCGCTATCCGTGGAATTGGTGATGCCGCCCACTTTTTGGGCGTATCCCTTTATCCAACCGATCGAAGATTTTTTAATGTTCTTCCATGTGCTCATAACGAATTTATTGCGAAGAATCTTGACAAAATTTTGATTATTACAAATTTTATTTATATTTGTAGTAATTATTGCAAATATATGTAATTTTTACAAATATGAATAACACATGGCGAAAATTTGATGCAACGCTGGATCTACCGGCCCTAATGGATTATTTTGGGCTTGTGGTGCAACGAAAAACGAGTACCATTATATGCTACCAAATCGGGAAGGAGCAGTATATCGTCATAAGGACCGAGTTCGGATATCGCTATTACAAACCGAGCGGACCCAAGACAAAACTGACCGTTTTTGACTTTATATTGGAACGGCTTTCCCGAACGGATGCAGAGGCGAGAACGGGTCTGTGGACTAAAATCGAGGATTTCTATGTAGAGCTTGAAAAAAAATCGGAATTTTTTCTAAATGACGGCTCCAAAAATTCACTTGAAGTTGTTGACATCGGTTTCAATCATTTTGAAGCACTGACCGAGGAACTTTCCCTAAGGCCGAAAATCCTAGCAGGCGTCGGTTCCGACATTTTCCAAGATTGTATCTACGAAAATCCGGAGGGCCAATTGTATTTCCCCTATCGAAACTTAGCCAACACCCTTACGGGATATGCCATGGACAAGGAAGGGAAGCTTTCCCTGATAGCGGAAAGCGATATTTCCAAATCCGTTTGGTTCAGTAAGGTCCCCGATACCATCAAGCATTTAGTGGTACTCCGCAACCCCATGGAGGCCATGGCCTTTCATCGAAGGTTCCGATTGGAGAATGTGGTCTACCTTACGATATCCAACATCAATTACGACACCTCAAAACTACTGGTGCAGATTCTGAAGCGTACGAAGCTGAAAAAAATGGTGCTCAGTTTTACCGGATCCTCCAAGATCGAGGGCTATATCCATGACCTGATGCTCATTTCCTTTATCAACGATTCGCGCTTTCTGTTCAGGGTGGGCAAGGACCATTTGGCCGTCCGCTTCGATCCCGAAGGGCAGAAACCGTTGGCGAAGCTGCACAATGAGGTACTGAAATACAACGGAAGCTTGGCGAAGGAATATATCAAATACAACAAAGTTCCCGACCAATCGCTCCTTAACAGGAAGAGCATCGTGCTGACCAAGGAAAAGCAGTGGGTATCGTGCCGTATTCCCTTTGAGGTCAACGCACTTCGCTATTTTCTCTGGAGCTATTACCGAAACTATATGGACAAGACCGTTGAGATCGTTAAGCCGGTACACACCAATTGGAGGCTGGAGTTCGAAGCGAACGGGGCCTATGGCGGAACAGAAAAATTAAAGGCTTTTAGGATGGCCGTATAAATAAAGGGGGCGCTCCCGCCCCCTTCAATCCTTAATTCCGAACATGAAAAATGGAAATGTCATATCCAGAATTACAAAGTTAACAATTGTTTATTAATCCTTAATTTAAAACTTGAAAAATGGAAAAACAAGCAGAGAAGGTTTTCGTAAAAGTAAACCAACGGTGGCAGCGAGCGACCGTAACCGGAGAAAAGGACGGAAAGGTGTCCGTTATGACCAATGATGGACAGTCGTTCAAGCTGACGAGAAACAAGAAATGGTTTGAACCTATCGAATCCCAGGATCAGAAATTCGCCTATCGGGATGTCAGGGAACAATTGGAGGGGCAGTACATCAGTTATAAGAAGCTCGCCCCGAATGTACGCACGAATCTGACCGAGGGACAGGAGTATTTCCACGAGTCCACCTATATCTCTGATGGCGAGCTCAAGGAAAGTGCGAAAATGATACAGATGGTCTATGACCGGAACTTGGGTTCCCGAATGGATGTCCAGTTCCGAAGAAATGAAATGGTGACCTTGGACGATGCATGGGCCTATAACCATAGTTTCAGTGCCGACGAGTTCGAGCGCATGGTGGACAAAAAGGAGTTTGTGCTGTTCCAGGGAAGCACCAACGACGGCGAAGTGTTCCAAAAACTGGCCTATTACGAGCCGAAGGTACAGGATATCCGTACCAAACCGGCACTTTCCACGAACACCTATTTTTATGGGCAAAAGTTGACGGCGAAACAGGCCGATGTGCTCAACAGGGGCCAGGAACTCGAAATGGTCATAAAGAGCAAAGTCCACGGGAACAAACCATATATGGTATCCTGGTCCCCCCGTAGGCAGACCTTTATCACCAAAAAAGTCGATTTGGAAAAGGCCAAAAAGCTTGAGGTAAACCCCGGCGAAAAAAAAAAGTCGCGCAGCCGAGGCATGAAAGTCTGACCGATTGACCAAACAAAGGGCCGTCCATTACGGACGGCCTTCTTTTCATCGATACTCTCTACAAAAGTTAACAACGCGGGGGGAGACCCACGAGGTATTATTAATGAAATCAATTTAAAATATAGAGTAAAGTTTGGGACATATCCACATGGAATGCTCCCAAAAAAACCATGCCTATATGAAAAATTATGCCGAAAATCCGGAGCACTACAAACGGTTGATCGCCCAGATCGATCGTGAGGTCGATTTTCCCGGATACCTGATCGCACAGGGCTACCAATTGCTCAAGAAAAGTTCGGGTTCACAGGAATTTGGCAAGGAGGCGGAACGCCTCGTCCTACAGACAAAAAGAAATCCCGTAACCTATTTCAATCGCAACGACTCTTCGGACAAGGGGCGATTTTTCAAATACCTCCACAAACGCTCCGCCAATTTTTACGAAGCCGTAAAACAGGGACTGGGCATCATCCAAAGGGATTATCCCGAACCAACCACCGTTAAGGTGAGCCAAAAGAACAACAAGCGCATCAGCTTGGAAGATCGTTATCGTATCGGTCCCTTAACCAGACCGAACTATTTAATGGAAGGTCGCGGACTCTCCATAAACACCCTCCAATCCGAAGCCTTCAAGGGCAGGATCTTCAATGCCTTCCACGTCAGTGACAACAAGGGCCGCATCGCCAATATCGCCCTTCCCAAATATGGATTGGACGGTAACATCAAGAACTATACGCTTTATAATAGGCCCTATCGGGACAGAAAGGACGGAAAGGTGAAAAAGTTCCGGTTGTTCCTCAACGAGCGTTATGAATACCTTTTCGTTTCCAATCCAAATATCAATGCGGAAAAAATAGTTTGTGTCGAGAGCGGTTTCGATGCCATGGCCTACCATGAACTACACGGTTGCCCAAAAATATTCTACATCTCCATGTCGGGCCATATCGACGAGCGGAAACTCGAACAGTTCCTCCAATGGAACCGTACGGTAGACCCTTCCCATACGCTCCCTCTTCTTTTGGCCTTTGACCATGATATCGAGGGGATGCGCTACGACCTTATTCTTTTGAGCCATTGGATCAATCGAAAGTCCAACCGGGTATTCATCGAAACGGATTGGAAACGCCCCGTGATGCGTTTGAAACTAAACTATCTTTCCAAATCCATTGCTATCATGGAACGGGATACCGATTACATTAATGAACGGATTTCCAGAGGTTCCCACGGAATGCCCGAAGGTCTTCTAAAAGCCATCTGCTATCGCGACAAGGTGCTTTGGGAACTGGATTTGGAAAGGATAGTCTCCCTCCCCCAACATTCCAGAACCTATTGGCGGCTGGCAGTGGAGGCACTTTCAAAATGCTTCGCATCGGGCATCCTGAAAATGGACAAATGCCCCACCATGAAGGATTGGAACGAGGAACTGATCTCGGTAAAAAAAAAGTCCAGTTGTCGGCTAGTGAATCTACTTTAAAGACTGTCATGGACAGACCGAGGAAAACCCAAAAAAGAAAAGGGCATGCAAGATAAGAACAAGGGCTATATGGGCATGTACCTATCCGCCTTCCACTTCGCCATTATCCTGTTCCGGGAGCAATATGCCCTGTACATATTCCATTACGGGCATCAGGGATTCTTGGATAGCATCCATTCCTTTCTGGTACGGTCCGGGCTACCGTCCCAAGGCATGGTCGCCCGTCTGCTCTTGTTGGGACTTCTGATGGGCGGTATCATGATGTACCGTCCGGTCAAAAAAGAGGAAGTCGGTCGCAGAAAAAGTATTACGGGCTTTCTCGTTTCCTTGGCCTTGCTGTTCGTTTCTTGGTGGTGCCACGGTGTTTCCGAGCTGGGGATGTGGGCCTCCATGATATTTCTTTCATTGGCCTACTTGGGATTGATGACCTTCGGGATGCGATTGTTCCAGTTTTTGGACTTCATGAACTTGGCAATAAATGACCCCTTTAACGATACGAAGGAAACCTTCGAGCAGACGGGGACACGGATAGACACGCCCTATTCCGCCAACATCCCGTACACCTATTCCCACAATGGGAAACAACTGAAAGGATGGATCAATTTTGTCAATCTTTTCAGGGCATTGTTGGTCATCGGCACTCCGGGGAGCGGCAAATCCTTTTCCGTTATCGAGGAAATCATGGCCCAGTTCATCGACAAGAAATACGCCATGGTCATCTACGATTTTAAGTTCGATACGCTGACCCGCAAGGCGTACGGTTATCTACAAGAGGCCATAAAAAAGCACGGCAACGATTCCGAAATACCCTTCCCTAAGCTCTACCGTATCTGTTTTGATGACCTTCGGATGACCCATCGGAACAACCCCATGGATCCCTATGGCCTGGTCAACCAGTCGGATGCCATCGATACGGCCACGACCCTTATGAAAAACCTCAATCCCGAATGGATTAAACGACAGGACTATTTTTCACGCAGTGCCATCAGTTATACAGGGGGCTGTATCTGGTACCTCAAGAAAAAATCGGAAGAAACCGGCAAATATCTTTGTACCCCGGGGCATTTGGCCATTCTGACCACCGTAAAGATCGATATATTGATGGAAATCATGACCAAGGACGTAGAGGTACGCCAAATACTGGTGCCCTTTCGGGACGCATTGGAAAAGGAGGCCATGGAACAACTGTCTGGCCAGACCAGTACGGTCCAGATAAGCCTTTCGAGTATTGCGACCAAGGAAATCTTCTATGTGATGTCCGGCAATGACTTCAGTCTGGAAGTAAATGACGCCCGATATCCCAAAATCGTATCGCTACAGAACAATCCCGAACGGAAAGAGGTTTATTCCGCACCTTTGGGCCTGTACATGAACACTATTCTCAAGCGGGTAAACAAACCGGGCAAGCGGCATATGGCGTTACTTATCGACGAGGTACCCACCTTGTTCATCATGTTATTGCGGACCATTATCGATACCGGGAGGGAAAACAAGATCGCCACCATTTTGGGGCTTCAGAGCGTCGGACAGCTTATCCTGGATTACGGCCGGGAACTGGCCGATGTCATCTATGACAACTGTGCGAACCTTATCTGTGGTGCGGCCAAAGGCGAGACGGCCAAACGGTTGAGCGAGCTTTTCGGAAAGATTCATCAAGAAAAGGTCTCAAAGAACACGAGCAGTTCCGATGTAAGCACCAATCTGAGCACACAGATGATGGAGCTATTGCCCAAGAGCAAGATCGCATCCATGTCTACCGGACATTTCGCAGGGTTGGTGGCCGATACTTTCGAGCATCAGATCAAGGAAAAGAAATGTTATGGCCAGTTGCTCCCCGACATCGAAGGCAAGCGAAGGGCCATGAAACACAAGTTGCCCGTTGTCAAGGATTTCAAACCGGAGAATTTCGGGGAACTGTTCCAAGCGCAGATGAAGCTCATAGAGGAACTGGATTTACAGAAGAACGTCTCGGGCTTGTTTACCAAGGAAATCGGGTACATCGAATTTTATGGTACGCGTCTGGAAGAAACGGCCAAAAATGCATTTACCAATGGTACCAAACGCCGAATTTTTAAGGATGTGGTCAAGGAGCTTCGCCTGTTCGATTTCAGGGAGGATATTCTGGAACTACTGAATACTGGTCCAAGGGGTGCCGATTGGCAAAGGTTATTGGCCTATATTGTGGAGGAATTTTTGGTACGTACGGAAATGGACCGTGTGGCCCAGGCCGAATTCGACAAGATCATCGGTGAAGTGGACTGCTTGGTAAAAGAGGAATATAAGGCCGTTACGGGAAAAGAGCTTGAGAGCGCCATATTTGACGAAAAGAAAATAAATGGTGAAATTGCAAAATCAATCGACAACTCCGAGGCGGCCGTAGAAAAATTCATGGACGATTTCGGGAAGGAACTCGATGGGTCCCTGTCCCAAAGTTTGGCAGCTTTGCAGGAAGAGACGGAGTATAATTTTGAAGAGGAATTTTCCTCGTATCCCATAGAAAATTTTGAATAATGGACATTGAATCGATCATCAATCTGGACTCCAAGGATTTGGGGTATATCGGGGAACGCTTAAAGGAAATACGTCTTGAACTGGTGGAATTGGACGATGTCGAAGACAAACGGTTCAGTCAGTTTTCGATGACCAATCTGAGCGATTACCTGAACATGGACCGTACAACTTTGGCCAATGTGGAGCGCGGTTCCTCAATGGTCAATTCCATCAAGATCATCCTCTATTTCTACAGTTTGGGCTATAATCCCATTTGGATTCTGTTACCCGATAACGAGTTCGTGCAAAAACGTAACCTTGGGGAAAATATGGTCTACCAAGAAGGGCTTCGTGAGAAATACCTTGAGCTGGAGGAACGGGTTTCAGAGGCCATGAAGGAATTCAAATCGTCCTTGTAAATTTTGCATTCGGCGTAATTTCTTGCCGTTAAAAGGGTTCTTGGTCCAATATCCCCATTATTGTTTGCGAAGACCTACCTATGCTTTGTTCATGGCTATATACCAATGTCCATGGCATTATACAATCATTGCTATATAGCAACCTATAATGCACTGTATATTCAATGCTATATAGGGATATAGCATCAAATGTTCATATGGTCATATGACCATATGATACTATGGTTTTAAAAAGTATATTTATGGAAACAAAAATAATTTCATGTACGGGGGAAAAGGGCGGTTGTGGCAAGACGACCCTGAATATCATCTTGGCCACCAACCTTTTCCACCTGTACGGGAAGAAAGTAGTATTGATCGATATGGACAATCCCCAGTACTCGGTTTACAAAAAGCGGAACCGAGATCTTGGACAGGCAGGTTCGACCGAAATGCCGATATTTCCCGTGGAGCGGGCAACGGTCCAGACCCTGGAACCGTTGATCAAAAAATATTATGGTACCGTGGATTTTATCATCGTCGATTTCCCCGGAAACCTTAACGAGGAAATGGTAAGGGGGCTGCTGTATGTCGAACATATCTTCATTCCCTTTTTCCTTGACGAACTGGAAATCGACAGTACGGCGGTGTTCTACAAAACACTGCAACGGAACTATCTATGGAACGAAAATCGGGTACTGCGGTCCGTCAACCTGTTCTTCAACCGCTACGAGCTGGTCAAGGTCAATAAGTTCGATGCGGTGAGGAGAACCTTGGCAAAGGCGGGAATGCCCATGATGGAACAGGTCGTCATGGAACGGACCGTGTACAGGGAGCGATACCGGAATACCCTGATTCCCATTCCCCCGACAAAAGAGAACGGGGAACTGGGGCTAAAACGATTTATGGAAGAGGTCATGAGAATTTCAAAAAATTAAAAATGGGCAAAAAAGTAAACGTTAAGGACTTGCTGGAATCGGCCATCCTAGAGAATACGGATACCAAGGAAGAGGTCGAGGGACTTAGGGAACAACGGCACGGCACGGTCGGAAAAGTTGGAAAAAGTCCAATCCGGAAAAACAAAAGAAACGATGACTACGTTAGAGGTGGTAACACGCGTGGGGCCACGGGACGTACATTTCCCTTGGCAAAGTTAAGCCGTAGGGAACAAAAGAAGGTAACGGATCTCGAGACGTTGCTGGAACAAAACAATTATATCGACAAAAAGGAGCAATTTATCTTTAGGTTGAGCAAGACCTGTTTTGAGGACTATGAGCGACTGGCCAGCGCATGCAGCTACAAGTTGGAAAAAAAGGTCTCGCGCAACGATATCATGCGAAAGGCCTTGGAGCTTTACCATCAAGAAAACATTCGGGAACTTCAACGAATTATCGACAAGATTTGAATTGGCAGTGGGAACATATCGTCTATGCCGTCATCGGTATCCTGTGCCTGTTGTGGTACCTATGGGTCTTTGTCATACTTAAAAAATCAAAAAACGAAAAAAATGTTCAGGAAAATGATTCATATATGCAAAAATCACATATATTTGTAAAAAACACATCTTCAAAGGATAAAGATATGGACCAGTTACTCAACCGTGTCGATGAGAATGAAACCAGCTCCGAGCTGTTGGATATTTTCAATGCGTCCGATAAAGATGTTCAGAATGAATCCTTAATTCCAGAACATGAAAAATTCAAGATTATCAAAAATTCCGAGTCCCCTCCGGAACCGGAGGTGGACGACTCCGATTAACGTCTTCCTGACCCTACTTCTTGTTGTTGCTTTCCATTCGGCCGGCTTTGCCCAGATCGATGAACTGGTCGATCAGGTCAACGAGGCGGAACAGGGTACGGCACAGATAGGGAACAGTATTTTCCGCATCATCAAGATTGCCGCAGGCGTACTTCTGGCCATCGCGGCACTGGCCTTTCTCATCATCAGGGAACAGAACCAGGACATGGCGCGTAAAGTGGGCAACGCCATTGTCGGGCTCGTTATTTTCTACGGCCTTATTGAGATCGGGGAAAACTTGGCCAACTGATCATGGAAAACAAGCTGGTCAAAATTCCAAAGGCCCTGCAAAAGGACGTCTCCTTCTTTGGGCTTCGCGCTAAATATGTGGACCAAGCCTTTAAGGGCTCGTTCCTATCCCTGATGGTAGGGCTGTTCCTCAGCACGGTCATCCCGACCTTTCTGAGCCTTTTGCTTTCCTTCTGTACCGCGGCCCTCTATATCGTACTCATGCTTTTCTATTCAAAGGCTTATGGGGAAAATGGCTTTATCAAGTCCCGAGCGAACAGAAAGGGACCGGATACCATTAAGGGCCATGTCAACAAAAAAAATTTGGTGCTATGGAAAAAAGATTGAATCTTCTGGATGCCTTTCCCATTTACGGTTATGAGGCACCGATCTTGGTATCCAAGGAACGGGGTTGCCTGAGCATTCCGTTGCAATTGGAACTTCCCGAAATCTACACTTTGGACAGCAAGGATTATCTGAACCTGAACCGGATGGTCTCGGGTATCTTGGAAATCCTGGGCGAGAACTGTCTTTTGCACAAACAGGACCTCTTCTTCGGGGAAACCTATTCCATGGACCGACAACGATTGGAACGGGATTTTTTCGAGACCGAGGACGAACGCTATTTCAAGGACAGGCCCTTTTTGGAGCACCGGTGCTATCTAGCCATCCATAAAGTGCCCAAAAACTATATCGGCCGCACGCCTATCGGGGCCAATTCCTTCTTAAAAAAGGAGCGCCGGTTCTATGGCCAAAGCTATGTTCCCGAAGAATACCTCGATGGGGACACAATGGCGGATTTCGAGGCCAGGGTCGGTGCCGTCAACGATCTTATCAACGATTCGGGCCTGATGAGCTCGAAAATCCTTGATTCCGAGGGACTTTTCGGTCGAGCGGGCTATTACGATTGTTATCTGGAAGCGCGCTACGGGGAAGGTACGGGAAGGGATATCGACTTTTCCGAACACGGGCTGCGGGTCGGCGACAAACAGGGACAGTACTTTACTTTGGAAAACCTGGACCAGTTCTCCAAGGAGGATATGGCCTTTCACGAATATTTTGGAAAATACAGCACCGGTGACAACCTCTTTCCTATAGGAAACCTGTTTTCCTTGGGGTTCAGGATTCCGCAGGAACATATTGTCAACCAATATATCTATACCCCCGAAAAGGAGAAGGCCATGGCCAAACTTAGGTCGAAGGCCAAACGTCTGGACAAATATGCCCGCAACCGCAAGGGGGACAAGAACAGTACCTACCGGGACCAAATCTATGAGTTCCAGCAGCATATCCTGAACGAGCATAAGGAACTGGTCTATTATCACTTGAACGTATTGGGCCTTTCTAGCTCCAAAAAATCCTTTAGGTCGATGTGCAATTCCATCCGGTCGGCTTTTCGGAAGCTGGGCATCCATGCCAAGGAAAATACCGTGGACCGAAAAAACCTCTTTTTCGGGGGTATCCTTGGCAACGGCATTGGGTTGAGCATGGAACTCTTCAGCCCCTTTTCCTCGGAGATGGCGGCCAGTCTCTGGTATTTTGAAGGTGGATATCGAAACAGGATGCACGGCCCCCACGGACTGCGCATGGTCGATAGGGCCACGGGAAAACCATTATTGGTAAGTCTCTACCGCGATCCCGAGGCAAAGGACTGGATCTTTAACCGGGGCATGCTCATCGCCTCCGGTTCCGGTGGCGGAAAGACCTTTTATGCCAATGCCTATCTGTTCTCCGAATATCGCGAGGGAGCGGAAATCCTCATTCTTGAGAACGGGAATTCCTATGATAAGTTGTTGGACCATCTGGACGGGGTCGTCATAGAGAACGACGACAAAAATCCCTTTACGTTCAACCCCTTTATGCTGGATTCAGGGGATATGGTAGAAAAAGATGGCCAAAAGATGCTTACCGAGCACAAGCTGACCCAGCTTATCGCATTGGTCTATCTTCTGTTGGGACGAAAGGACAATGCAATGGACGACGGTCATGACAGTGCCGTGATCCAGACCATTATTGAATTGTTGGTACAGGGATATTATCGGGACCAGTTTATCAAGGATAGTCCCGATAACTCCTTCAATACTTTTTATGAATATTCGGAAAGGCATTTGGAGCGACTTATGGATTCCAAGGGCATACGAAAGGAAGTCTTCGACCCCAATCTGTTTTTACTGCTCTTGGGCAAATATGCCCACGATGGCCCCAGGGCATACCTGTTGAACAGTAGGGACAAAAGGATAGCCCAATTGGGCCGTGAAAGGTTGGTCTACTTCAAACTCGAAAACCTAATCGAAAACGAACAGCTCTTTCCGATCTTGGCGTTCCTGATGATCGATGTGTTCGACAAAAAACTGAAGGATCCAAAAAAACTTTCCTTAAACAAAATATTGGTCGTTGACGAGGCGTGGAACCTGTTCGACAATCCGATAATGGCCAATTATTTTGACGCCAAATCCAGAATGGCCCGGAAATATGGGGGCCAGCCCATTTTTATCTCGCAAAAGGTAAGCGATTTTGTCAAATCCAAATACATAGGCAATACCATCGTAGTCAACAGCCACATCAAAGTATTGCTTGACCTCGGCGAGTTCGGCAATTCCTTTGGGGAGATCCAACGGTTATTGGGCCTGAACGAGAAACAGAAGCAACTGATCCTATCCATCAACAAAGATTTGCCCATGGGCCGAAAGCTAAGGGAAATGGCCATTTGTTGGAAGGACCGCGTCAAGGTGTTCGGATTGGAAACCTCATTGCCGACCAAATGCCTGTTCGAGACCAACCCCAACGAAAAAGCAAAGATCAACCGTCTCCACGAAAAACACGGTCGTGTTTGGCAAAGAACGGCCAACGCCTACAAACAGCTACAAAACGAACTGGTGGAATCCGGTTCTGGGAATTTGAACGGCAGCGACATTAACCCTAAAAATAGAAAATGATGATATACTTGAAACCAAGAATTGTTTACCTAAGAATTTTAATCGGGCTACTCCCTTATTTCGGGTCCGCTCAGATTCCCGTGACCGATGTGGCGGCCAATGCCCAACTGGTAATCCTCAATCAAAATGTGGCAACATTGAATTCGCAACTGGTCACGTTGAACTCGACCATGGGCAAGCTTTTGGCACAGATGGAACGAAACGTTACCGTCAATTCCAGTGCCTCCAAGATCCTGAGCCAGGACCTTACGGCAAAACGGACCCCTGCCAGTTATGTCATGGGAAGTCCCGAAATGACCGAACTCTATAACCTGAAGGACAAGATCGTGGAAGCCTATAAGGGTACTCAGAAAAATCTGCGCTCTTTCGCCAATCTGGAAAAGGTAGAAAAGGAAAGGGCGACCGAAACCTTGGCCGATGCCCTGGTACAGGTTACCTCCTTGGTCTCCCAAGGATCGCATATCGCCTCCACGGGCGAAATCATCGAATCGGCCGACCGGCTTTCGGCACTACGGTCAATCTTGGACAAAATGGACAGCGTGCTGGAAACCATCATAAAGGTCAATACCTCGCTCTTGCAAAAAAACGAACACCGCAAAGCGGTTTATTCCTTGATCAAGACCAATTGATGTACGTTATGCAATCGGATACAGGTTTTAGGGTAACGGTCAACACGATATTCGACCAATATATCGATGATGCCTTTGCGAATTTGGGGCCCACCTTGGGCATTGGTTTTCAAATGGCAAAGATCGGGTTGGGCATTTTCGCCATCATGCATTTTGTGGGCAATGATCGTGCCGATGTGTTCAAGGCCCTAAAGTGGTTTCCGTTGATGTTCATCCTTTTCAACTATTCGGAGTTTGCACACGCCATCTTTGAATTCTATAGCAACCTCGGCTCCTCGTTTGTCAGTACCCAAAAGAACTGGGATACCATCGGGCAAAAGGTGGCCCTGGCCCAGATCGATGTGGCCGCCAACAATGTGGTGGAATGGAACATGTTCAGCATGGATATCGATGGACTGCAATCCTTTGCCCTTACCGGTTTGGCCGGTTCCATAACGGCCTTTGCCCACATCATCTCGACGTTGATTTTCGTGGGCATCAAGGCATTGGCCACCATCTACCTGTTCATTCTTATCATTTTCGGGCCTATCAATATCGGGCTTTCGTTCATTCCCGCCATTTCGGGCCTTTGGAAAGCATGGTTGCAAAAGTTCATGAGCCTCTGCCTATGGCTTCCCATGTTGTATGTAGTGGATATGTTCATGGTCAATCTTGTCGATGCGCTCGTGGACCATTTGTTGCGTAACAGTGCCTACGACCTCGGATTGATCTTGAGTTCCTCCCTCCTAATCTTGATGACCTCCTTCTTTTATATCAAGGCCCCTACACTAGCCAACTTTGTAGTGCAGGGACTCAACATTTCGGGCGGTGGCATCGTCTCCAAGCCCAAGCACTATGGCAAAAAAGCGATACAAACGGTCATCGATGCAAAGAGCGGCGGGGCCACAAAAGCGGTTAGGACACTTACGCAATAATTAGGATTATGAAAGGAAAATACGAGATATTCAATGATATCGCCCAAAGTAGAAGGCACAACAACAGGCTCGTCTATAGCTGCCTGATCTTGATGATAGCGGTCTTCGCGATTGCCATCTATTTCGTGGTATCGGCCCATGAGCGTGCCAACAATAACGCCTATGTGCTGCATGGGGGGCAACGCCTCCCCATGGTACCGATCAGGGATGCCAAGGAAAACCTCGAAATTCTTTGCGAAGGTCACGTCCAAAACTTTCATGAACTGTTTTTCTCGTTGGAACCCGATTTGAACCTGATCAAAAGAAACATAGAGGAAAAAGCCTTGTTCATGGTCGATTGGTCAGGCAACCGTTTATATGCCCGTTTGGTCGAAAAAAAATACTTCCATGATGTGGTAATGCGTGACTATCACTACTTTGTGGAACTTGATTCGATTCAAATCGACTATGCAACCTATCCGTTTCCGTTTACTTTTTACGGCAAACAGGCCATAGAAAAAGGCAAATCCACAACGTATAGGAACTTGGTCACTAAGGGGCACCTGAAAAAAGCGGGCATTACCCCGAACAACCTGAACGGAATCAAGATTATCGACTTTGAGGTCGTGGACAATTCCGATCTCGAGCGTAGGTAACATGAAATTCAATGGCAACATAAAGCGTTTGAAGCGATGGGTCGTAAGGCACAGAAATTTTGCCATGGCCCTACCTTTTATTCTGGTACTGACCAGTTTTTTTGTCATTGAGAACGTCAAGGATTTCCAAATGGGGCTCGGCGACACTACCGATCCCACGAATGGCTTCAATCCAGATCTTCCCGGCAAGGTTCCGACCTTGGAATCCGAAGCTATCGCCGAGCCTTGGAAATTAAAGGACTCAACAGAAAAGAAAAAGGTAGTGAAATCTTCGTCCTTACCGGACATGACCCAGATGAACGATTCGCAAAACGATTCGCTCCAAAAAATCTTGAAGCGATTGGAAGGACTATCCTTGGATACTAAACTCCAGGAAACGATGGAGACCGACCCACCGGATAGAAAGAAAACCGTGGAGAGGGAAAAGAAGAACAGGATGACCGCGGAGGAGCAGAAACAAAAATTCGTGGAGAACCGCTTGGCCTACCGTGAAATGCTGCTGGAGGGAAAAAGGAAAATAGTCGGGGAATCCTTGACCGGCAACCGCTGGCCCCAACAGGAACGGATGCCCGTTACCAAAAAGCCGATCTTCTTTAGGGCAACCGTATATGGCGATCAGTTCATCTTGCCCAATGAGAATGTAAGGCTACTGCTCATGGAAGATATGGTCCTTAGTGATAAACGATTTCCCAAAAATACCTTCATCTACGCTATGGCTTCCATACAGGGAAATAGGGTGTATTTGGATATAGACAATATCGAGCACCATCCGGTCGATATCTCCGTCAGGGACTTCAACGATGGGAGGGAAGGAATCTACAACAAAAGGGCCGGGGAACTCTGGAGGGAGTACAAGGCCGAAATGGGAGGCGATGCACTGCGAGGGGCCACCGACGAAATTACCAGCGGCGCACCGGATGTTTTAAAAGGCATCGCCCAAGGGTTGGGGACTTTCCTTCGAAAAAAAAGGTTACGGGAAAAAGAAAAAATCCTATTGATGGATGATTATGAACTCTTATTGGCAACACAATGAAAATAAAAGCTGTACTTACAATAATTGGGCTATTGGGGTCTCTATCGGTTATGGCGAAAATGGACACCATTGCGGTTTCAAGGAACTATAAGACCATTCTGGTACTGCCCGCCCCTTATGATTTTTCCATTAATGGGAAGGAGCTGAATTTTTTGGAGTCCTTTCCGACGAAAAGTGCTTCCGCAACCTCAGAGCGTATCGTTTTGCTTATCTATAACGATGTGGCACCCGACACCTCCGATTTTACGAACTATACCATTTATACCCGTGACGGTCGTGCCTATGATTTTATCCTGCAACTGGTGGACATCCCCGCCAAGAAGCGATGGACCATAACCACCGACATGGTCGATAACCTCGAAGAGCTATCCCATAAAAAAAGTGCTACTGAATTGGATGAATCCGACTTTGCTTCATATCCTGTCATAAAGGAAAAGGAAACCATAGCGGCCACTGAAACAGTTACGGAAACATTTAAAGTTATACCCGAAAAGGAGATAGATGGGGAACCCTTGCCGCTTACCCAGGAATTGTATGTCTTGGATCGAATGGAATATATACGGCGGAGATGTTATTACAACCAGTTCAACAAGGGCAAGATCATCCGATATTTTTCCAAATACGATGATGTATTTCTCTGGCTGGAGAACGTGTATTATGAGAATAACGAAATATACCTACAGTTTCGCTTGGAGAACAAGGAACATATAGACTATGATGTCAATTTTATAAGGTTCAGCATCGCCACCAACTACAAGAATAGTTCGAGCAATGTCAAGACGGAACACAAGCCCTTGTTCAGGTATAAAGTTCCCAAAAAGGTCGAGGGGAATTCCGAGAACTATTTTATGGTGGTCTTCGATAAGTTTACCCTTGACCGGAGAAAGTCCCTCGTAGTGGACCTAGATGAAGAAAAGGGCAATAGAAACCTATCCTTGGATATAGACCAACTTGTCATCAATAACCCATCAGGATTTAAATTATGAAAGGCCATAATGCGCATTTATAAGATAATGACCAACTCCAACCGATATAATAAAAAGGCTGTCATCACTGGTTGGCTAAATTTTAAATAGATGAGAACAAAGTTATTTTTCATTACGGTACTATTTTGTCTTGTGGCTTCATCCGTTTCAGGCCAAATGCGGGGCAACCTTGCTTCTTCGGTCGGCGTGAGCGGTGGCTATGTCGAGGATGGTTATGGTATTATGGGAACGTTTAATTTTCATCCCAATCGGTTCCAATATTTTCAGATAAGTGTTTTGGCCGCAATTGCCGAGGACAAGGGTGCCCAAAATATTCCCTATAATATTTTCACTATCCAGCCGGGGCTGTACTATCGTGTATTCATGGCGCCTCGAAGAAAAAATTTTAGTCTCTTCCTTGGTGGCGGTGGGCTGTTCGGATACGAGGTCATCAACAACGGAAGCAATGAACTGCCCACCGGTGCGCTTATCAATGGCAAAAGCCAATTTATTTACGGCCTATATCTCGGTGCGGAAATGGAAATAGGCCTAAGTAACGATTTTTCGCTATTGGTCAAGGCCAACGAATACTACCATGTCAATTCGGACGTGGGAAATTTTTATCCGTATGTCGGCGTCGGCCTACGGTATTTTTTGTTTTAAAAAGCGACGTTATGAAATTCAATACCCCACAACGCATAGCCGCCATAGGTTCGCTATGCATGATATTTATAATTGCCTGTAGCAAGGACTTTGAAGGAATAGTGCAGGATTCCTTTGATTTTACTTTTCATGGCACGAACGAGGAAAACGGCTTTGTATTTGAAGCTGTAAGAACGGATTTCAGCTTGGAACCCGAACGGATGGTCTCTACCGTTTCCTATTTCATGAAATATAATATCCTTGACGGAAAAGGCTATTATTTAGGTACGGAAAACGATACCATCCGCGAAAACGATACCATCCCCGTCAAGGATTTTGACCTTTCTTACCGCTATATGCCCATCGATACGGGTATGCACAAAGTCAAGGTATTAGCCTGGGATTCAAACCGATTGCAAAAGGAGTTGGAGTTGGCCTACAATGTCAAGTACGCCAGTTTCAGCTTTCTCTTGGGCAAGGGTACCGGGGATTTCATTATCAATAGCCGGAACCCCGTCAATGTAACCTTGTTACGGGACAAGAACACGGTTGCTCCGGATGGGGATTCGACCGAAGAATTTGAGATTACCTACCAACTGGAAGATGGTTCGGGCAAACTCCATTTGGACGATGTTACCTACGATGCTGGAACCCCCTTCAAGTTGCCCAAGGGCGTTACCGAATTTGGCTACTTACCAGAAACCTTGGGCGAGCACAAATTGACCATGATTGCGAAGGCTCCCGATGGGGCATCCCTGATGAACGAGTTGCTGCTGACGGTGGGAAATGTCAATTTCACATTTAGGGCAACCGCGGCATCCTCACAGGTGGAGCTGGACACCAACCTGGCAATCAATATCGATTTGCAGACACAGGAAGGGGAAAGCGAAGTTACCTATGATATTAGCCATTCCTTTTCTTCCGATAGCCAAGGCGCGGGAACCGTACGGAACCAGAATGGCGGGGTCATGGACCCCGGGACTTTTCGCGGCATTGATCCCGGCAATTATAACTATACTTTTGAGGACGATGAATTGGGGCAGCGCAAAATCTATTTTGATATACGAGACAGCAATGGCCAGAGGAAAAGGGACAGTGTCGAGATCGAGATTGCCAACATTCCCTTCACTTTTAGCGGAAATTCGGAAAGCAACCAGGTATTCGTAAACCAACGGACACAGCTTAATTTCAACATTAAATCGAACGGTAACACATCCAATATCGATTATTTCCTGACCTATGACCTAGAAGAAGGAAACGGAAGGGTTACTGGGGTCAATGGAAATACGATCCGGAACAATACCGACTATCCGGTCGACTTGGGTAATTTCCCATTGTTTTATACGCCGGAAACCTTGGGCCCGCATCGCATCAATTTTCTCGTTACGGACAATTACGGGCAAGCGGTCGGACCTGTGGAGATCGATCTGGATGCCAATCCCCTTGAACTGGAATTCAATGCCTCGGCCAATAGCAACGAGGTATTGGTAGGCCAGCGTGGTACGATTTCATTGAGCCTTATCGAACAAGGGGATTACGATGGAGTTTCCTATGAACTGAATTACTTTATTTCAGGTGGTGACGCACAATTGTACAATGGGAATTCGCCCATAATCCCTAGCCAATATTTTTCGGTAAGTCCGGGAAGCTTTGCGTATGATTTCGTTGGGCACCAGGCAGGAACCTACGAAATAACTTTTTTGCTTCGTGACAGCAACGGTCAGATTCTTGAAGATAAGGTTACCGTTGTCGTTGGCAACAACGACTTTACGGTCAATATGACCCCGTCCAAGGCTACTGAGTTTTCCAACATTCCGGTGGGTATGATCGTGGATATCGACGAAGTTCCCGACGGAGCGAACGACAGTTACACGGCTTTCTTTTCTTCTAGTCAAAACGGGTCGATGTCCATTAATGGTATAACCTATGGTCCGGGGGAACAATTTCCTTTGGGTGCCGGGGTCAACAATATTTCCTATACCGGATCGGAACCCGGACAGCATAATATCGTTCTCAGTGTCGAATCGGGATCGGACGTTACCCGAACGGCCAACACTACCATCACTTTTGACCAGGTCGATTTTACCTTTACCGGGGGCACCCAAAAATCGGACATAACCGTAGGGGAAACCACTGGCCTCAATTTTAATATTTCGGAAAGTGTCGGGTCTTCGGATTACACGATGCGTTTCAGTATGAACGGCAATGCGCTCATCAGGGACAACAATGGTATAGAGGTAAGCCCTGGGAACAGTTATGATGTTAATACGGGCAACTTTAACTGGACGCTCGAAGGTACCAATGAAAGTACCGTTCGAATGGCTTTCACGGTCCGAAACGATACCGGATTGGAGAAAACCGTGGATATAACGGTAAACGTTGCGGCCAAGGATTACACCTTTACCGCATCGGGCACATTGCAGCAGGCCTATATCGGGGAACAGGTGGATGTTAACTTCAATATTTCCGAAATCGGAATCGGTGGGGACACCTACGTGATGTATTTTTCGGCAAATGGTAACAACGGTTCTTTTGAATATGCGGGCACAAGCTATTCCGCTGGGGAAAGTTTTGATGTACCCGTTGGGGCATTTTCGGGAAAGTATGTCGGAATGACCGAAGGCAACCATAACATCACTTTTACGGTGCGCTCCTCATCAGATGTGGAAAAAACGGCCAATGTCAATATCAACTATGAAAGGTACGAGGAACCTTTCGAGTTAACCGTTAGTCAGGCTCCCGGAGAACGTTTGGAAGAAGAACCCTTTAACATCACGGTCATTACCAATGCCATTGGCACCCATGATCCGGCGGTGACCTATCAAATGACATTTTCTTTCAATGGAAACCGTGTCGGTTATTTCTTTTATGGCGGAAATAGATATGATGAGGGGGAAACAATTCCATTGAATTATGGTAGTACCAACCTTACTTTCTATCCAGAGACCCCAAATACGTTTACCATTGATTTTGAGGTGGAGAACTCAACAGGACACTCCAAAAGCGGAAGCACATTTGTTGACACTTTAGGAAGGCCCGTGGCATTGGTCAAAGGGGAAAAGCACAATGTCAGTTGCGGAGGATTGAACGGTTGTGATTATCAAGTCAGGATCTATACCTGTTTTGATATCGGGTGCTCGGAGGCCTATGGCGGTGCTACGCTGGACCAGGTGGAAATCAGGATATTCAACCGGAGTACCAACCGATGGGATACCCGATTGTTCAATTACAACGAAGCCACGGGCAGTGGAGTGTATCGATATTTCATGTTGGAAGAGGAACCCCGAGAAAGCCGTTTGAAATATCTTGATCAGGACTTTGAGGTCAGGGTCAGGGATACCAATGGCCAATGGAGTGATAAAGTGACGGGGAGAGTGGTCAGAGTTTGAGGCTCAAGAGCACTTTTAATGCAGTAAGCTAAACATAACTAAAACTAGCTTCTCTTGAAAGTATAGGTAATCACTACGTCCTGATCATCCAGAAAATCCTCTTGGTCGACTACCAATCGGTTTTGGCTAAACTCCACGATAATCCAATCGTTACGATTATCAAATCGTATAATCCGGTTGTCAATTAGTTCGTAACTATCGTCCTCGACATTTTGAAATGCGGGTACTTCCCCACAGGACAGTCCGTTCTCATTAATAGAAAAAGCACCTTTTTCTTCAGCTCCCCGAGAGCTGAAGAAAGTGAGATTATCCTTTAAGCATTGGCGTATTTCGTTGGTGTTGAACAGGTCTACATTGACCGTACCGTCACCGTTGATGTCCACGGCCGTATTGGAATCAATCGCCTCATATTCCCATTGACCCAACAAGGCTTGGTCTCTATCCGATTCCGCGACACTGTCATCATCGCTATTGCACGAAAAAAATAGTAGCATCGGGAATGCAAGAAAGATGAAAATATTTGGTTTCATTGGAATTGGCCTAGGATTACTACAAATATATCAATAAGGATTACACATTTTAAACAAGAATTTCCAAAATTAATTGTGCGTAGGCAAGATAAATGCATGGAGCGCTTTTTTGCGCCTCCATGCTTTTATGCGCGGTGCTGAGGATGTTTAAAAGCCGAAGCCGGAAAGACGACCGAGTGCGAGCCAGCGCAGCTTGCTCGCTCGGTCAGGCTTGGAGGCGAAGGGTTTTTAACTTCCGCAGGCACAGGGGCAGGCATTCTGAAAATGGCCTGTCGCATTAAAAAAAATAATTTTATAGTTATTTAGATGCTTTTTGAGGGATTTACTGTACCGTATCAATCACACTTCCGCAAGTAAGCATAGCATCCCCGTAATAAGGATTTCGTATTTCGGTATCTGCACTTATCCAAAATGCACCCTTGTTATTATTTGCCATTGGACATTTTTGGATAAAGACTTTTGGGTCTATATTATCAATATTCATTACAATGGGAACCATATTCTGATTCAATAACACAAAGTGGCTACGTTGGTTCTCAATGTCATCGTTCTCGGAAATGGCCCCCAACATCTTTTTGATTTTAGCAACGTGCGATTTTTCCATAGTCCCCAATTCCGATTCCCGAATAAGTTGGATTTCTTCCAGTGTTTCTTTTGCGAAAGCGGAAGTGTTTATTGCGTCGCTGTCAACAAAAGCGTCCTTCATTTTCAAATACGGTTTTAAGCTTTTTTGAAAAATACTTTGAGTGTTTTTGGAAAGTTCCATTTTACACTGCTGCCGTCACGTGTTAAAAATGATTTGTTATTTATATTTAATCTAAATAAAGTTTGTTCTTTCCGTTTTGATTTCTATTTTTGTCGCCGAAATAATCACTTACTTATATTAAGTCTAAATAAATTTAAAGATGAAAAAATTGTTTTTTACCGCTATTATAGGGAGCCTTATTCTTGCATCGTGTTCTTCTGATGACGACCCGATTACTGAAACATCAAACCTTGAGGTACCTGCAAACTATACCTTTGAGCGAAACGGACAATCCACAGTGGATTTTAGCGGCCAGACCACCCGTATTTTAATGGCCGAAGAAATCCTGAATGCCTTTACAGATTTCGAAAACACGACTGAAGTATCCTTGCAGGCAATGTATGCACACCAGCAAGGAAACTCCGATTTTTCGGATAATGTTTTAAATTCATCAGATAAAAATGTACGCAGCAAGACCGCAGCTTCCCAAGATTATTTTAGTGCCAATGCCACAGAAGCGGCAGCGATCAAAGCTTTGTTTGACAGCTATATTTCAGGCCAAGTCAATGAGGTATTCCCTAATAAGGATGTCTTGGCAGCAGCCGGCAGTGCCGGTCAACTTGCCGATGGTACCAAAACCCGTTATGTTAACGCCAATGGCCTAGTGTACAAGCAAATCTTCGCAAAAAGTCTTATCGGCGCCCTCATGGCGGATCAAATGCTCAACAATTATCTCAGCCCCGCTGTTCTTGATGCTGACAACAAAGTAGCGGACAATGATAATGGGATCACGGAAGAAGGAGAGGCCTTCACCACGATGGAACATAATTGGGACGAGGCCTATGGATATCTTTACGGAACATCTGTTGAACCGGCCAGCCCCAACACAACCATTGGGAGTGATGATAGTTTTTTAAATGATTATGTGGGCACGGTAAACGGGGATCCGGATTTCTCTACCATTGCTGCTGACATTTTTGACGCCTTTAAATTGGGCCGTGCCGCCATAGTGGCAAAAGATTATGCCCTGCGGGACGCCCAAGCTGCCATTATACAGCAAAAAATATCCGAGGTCATCGCCATCCGTTCCGTATATTATCTCCAACAAGGGAAAGATTTGCTCGCAATTGGGGATTTTGGGGCCGCATTCCAAAACCTTTCCGAAGGCTACGGTTTTGTTTTCAGTTTACGGTTCACTAGAAATCCGGACACGGGTACTTCCTTGTTCAGCAAAAGCGAGGTCGATGGTTTTACGTCTGATCTCTTGGCAGATGGCCCCAATGGTTTTTGGGACCTTCAACCATCAACAGTGGACGGTATTTCTGAAGCTATTGCCGCTAAATTCGACTTCACGGTCACCGAGGCAGCCAGCGCAAATTAAATAAAAGTTGAATTAACCGGATCAACCGATTTCCCAACAAAGGACAAATCGGTTGGTCCAAAATCAAAAAAAATAGTTATGAAACTTTGGAGCTTTATCTGTATTGGATTCCTGTTATTCGCCTGTTCAAAAGATGATGGGACCGGGACCATAGCACCGCCCAAATCTGGTTTTGACCGTGGCGCCATGCTCGTAAATTGGGCAGATAACATCATTGTCCCCACTTATACTTCCTTTAAAACAGAGGCAGAAAGCTTGAACAATGCCGCAACAGCCTTTACAAATGGGCCGACAGAGGCAACGCTACAGAGTTTGCGCGCCTCGTGGACAACTGCCTACATTTCCTTTCAAAAGGTCTCTATGTTCGAAATAGGCAAGGCCGAAGAGATACGGTACAGGAACCGCTTGAATATTTACCCGTCAAACACCGAAAAAATAGAAAATTTTATAGCAGCCGAATCCTACGATCTGGCCTTGCCGTCAACAATAGATGCACAGGGTTTTCCGGCTATAGATTATCTCATCAATGGCCTTGCCGGAACAGATATTGAAATAGTAAGCTTCTATAATACGAACGGCAATGCCCAGGGCTATAAAAATTATCTTGGCACCCTAACGGAAACTATCCTGCAATTGACCACAATGATACTCGATGATTGGAATGCAGGCTTTAGGGACAGTTTTGTCGCAAATACAAGTTCTTCGGCAACCGGATCTGTTGACAAAATGGCGAACGACTATATCTTCTATTTTGAAAAATCGTTGCGCGCAGGCAAAGTAGGAATACCCGCAGGTGTTTTCTCTGAACAACCGCTACCCGAAAATGTAGAGGCCCGCTATAAAGAAGATTTTTCCAAACAACTGTTACTTACGGCGATCAAGGCTAGCCAGGATTTTTTCAACGGAAAATATTCTAACAACAATACTACCGGGGAAAGCTTTAAGACCTATCTTGATTTTTTGAACAGTATTAAAAACGGGGAGGACCTAGGTAGCCTTATCAATGCACAGTTCAATGCGGCGGATACCCAGGCAAACGAATTGAACGATAATTTAGCCCTACAGATTGAAACCGACAACACCAAAATGCTAAGTACCTATGATGAGCTACAACGCAACGTTATCCTCTTGAAAGTGGATATGCTGCAGGCATTGAGCATAAATGTGGATTATGTAGACGCCGATGGCGATTAGTCCATGGTTTCACGTATAAATGCATACCGGAATAAAACTACAGATGCCGCCCCGTTGGCGGCTTTCCGTATTTTATTTGGACTGATGATGTTTGTTGGTATCGTCCGTTTTTGGAGCTATGGCTGGATCGATAAATTTTACATTCAACCCAAATTCTTTTTTTCATATTATGGGTTTGAATGGGTGCGGCCTTTGGGCGGTTACACCTATTTATTGTTCTTTATTTGCGGTATTGCGGCAATCTGCGTTGCCTTGGGGTATCGATACAGGATAGCGATCATACTTTTCTTTTTAAGCTTTACCTATATCGAGTTGATGGATAAGACCACTTACCTCAACCACTACTATTTTATTAGTTGTCTTAGTTTTTTAATGATCTTCCTCCCCGCAAATGCCTACTTTTCATTGGATGCCCATCGGGATAGGGATAAGGCCTATGGACAGGTTCCCAGATGGACCGTTGACGCCATAAAATTATTGATCGCACTTGTATATCTCTACGCCGGTTTGGCAAAATTGAACAGCGACTGGCTAATTCGGGCAATGCCGCTTAAGATTTGGTTGCCGGCCCAATATGATCTGCCACTGTTGGGGAACTTAATGCAGCGGGAATGGCTTCACTATGCCTTTAGCTGGGGCGGTGCGGCCTATGACCTGGCAATACCGTTTTTGTTATTTTATAAACCCACCCGTTGGTCAGCTTTCGCTCTGGTGGTATTTTTTCATTTGATGACCCGCATCTTGTTTCCCATAGGTATGTTCCCTTATGTGATGATCGTGAGCGCACTCGTTTTTTTCGATGCGGGAGTCCACCATAAAATACTGAAAACGCTTTCGACTATTTTTAGGATTAAAAAGGAAAAAGCAGATGCAAGGATACGCAATAAAACCTATCGCAATAAAACCAGGACTCCAATGCTTATTGTGGGTTTGTTTATTGCTTTTCAGTTACTTTTTCCTTGGCGTTATCTGCTCTATAAAAACGAGCTTTTTTGGACCGAGGAGGGATACCGCTTTTCTTGGCGCGTAATGCTCATGGAAAAAGCTGGATATGCACAATTTAAGATTGTGGATAAAAAAAAGGAGGCAGCTTTCCTTGTTGACAATACCGATTTTCTGTCAACATTTCAGGAAAAACAGATGAGCACCCAACCCGATTTTATCCTTCAGTACGCCCATTTCCTCGGAAAACATTTTACAGCACAGGGCCATAAAAATGTAGCGGTCTATGTAGAAAGTTATGTAGCACTCAACGGCAGATTAAGCCAACCTTATATTGACCCAAAAGTAAATTTATTGGAGCAGGAAGAGTCCTTTGGAGCCAAGGACTGGATATTGGAATTTAAGGATGAGATCAAAGGTTTTTAAACAATTCAGAAAAATGTATTTAAAAAAGGGATATATAATTGTGGCACTAATTTTTGCTTTCACCAGTTCCGCGATGCTTGCACAATTTGTAGTTCAGGGAAAAGTAGTTTCCGCAGCTTCCAACGAACCCGTCCCAAATGCTGAAGTGTATCTCACCTCCCTAAGAAAATCAACCGTCACTAATGATTTTGGGGATTTCAAATTTCAGAACATCCCTAAAGGAACCTATACTATTACCGTATTTGCGTACGAGTTTGCCATACGGGATCACGTAATCGGCATTTCTGGTGATACCTCGCTGCACTTAGAACTTGAATCTTTGGGCGTAGAACTTTCTGAAGTAGTGGTTACCCAAAGGAAAGAACGCATTTTTGCCCTAAAACGATTAAGGGACGTTGAGGGAACTGCCATTTATGCTGGCAAGAAGAACGAAGTGGTACTGGTAAGTAACCTTACCGCTAATCTTGCCAGCGGGAATGCCAGGCAGATTTACGCTCAAGTGGTCGGGCTCAATATCTATGAAAACAACGATGCCGGGCTGCAATTGAACATTGGAGGGCGTGGACTCAACCCCAACCGCAGTGCAAACTTCAATACCAGACAGAACGGTTACGATATTTCCGCCGATGTTTTAGGGTATCCTGAAAGTTACTATACCCCACCCCCAGAATCAATAGAACAGATAGAAGTGGTAAGAGGTGCAGCTTCTTTGCAGTACGGGACACAATTTGGAGGCCTTATTAATTTTAAGCTGAAACAACCCGACTCCAACAGGAAAATAGAGTGGATATCCCGGCAATCCTTAGGTTCTTATAACTTGTTCACCAGTTTTAATAGCTTAGGTGGAGCCTTGGGAAAAGTCGGTTATTATACCTTTTTCAACTATAAAAAAGGAAAAAGTTTTCGTCCCAATTCGCAGTTTGAATCCTTCAATGGATACGCACATTTGGATTATTCCCTTACAGAAAGAACCGCCATTTCCTTTGAAGCAAGCTATTTAAATTATCTAGCGCAACAACCAGGTGGTCTTACCGATAAACAGTTTGAACAAGATCCAAGCTTTAGCAACCGAACACGTAATTGGTTCAATGTTGATTGGAAACTATACTCAATCCGCTTGGAACACGCTTTTGATAATAAAACCGATTTAAGCCTCAACCTCTTTGCCCTGGATGCCTATAGGAAATCGGTTGGTTTTCGCGAAAACAGGGTTTCACAGGAAGATGATCTGGAGGCTCCACGGGAATTGATAGTAGGTAATTTTAACAATTGGGGGGCAGAAGCCCGTTTGTTAACGCGGTATAATTTTTTCGGAAAAGAGAATTCGTTGCTTTTTGGTGGAAAGTACTACCAATCCAATAATACGGAACGGCAGGGTCCAGGCAGCAACGGCAGCAACGCCAATTTTAATTTTGAAGAACAGACCTATCCCAACTACCCAAGGCAAAGCGATTTTAGGTTTCCGAACTTGAACCTTGCCCTGTTTTCCGAAAATATCTTTAAGGTCTCCGAAAAATTTTCGGTAACTCCCGGACTACGGTTTGAATATATAAAGACCAGAAGTAGGGGCGCATTTAAGCGAATCAACTTTGATATTGCAGGTAACCCCATCTTAAACGAAGAGATGGCGGATAACCGTGATTTTGAACGTTCTTTTGTTTTATTGGGTGTTGGGTTGGGTTATAAATCTCATAAAACGCTAGAACTTTACGGGAATATAAGTCAGAATTACCGCTCGGTTACTTTTAACGATATTAGAATTACCAATCCGTCACTGACCGTAGACCCCAACATCAAAGATGAGCAAGGATATACTTTTGATATAGGGGCTCGCGGGCGGATAAAGAAATACATTTCCTATGATGTGGGTGCATTCTTTTTAAGTTACAAAGACCGTTTGGGAGTTATAATAAGGGAAGTAAGTGATATCCAGCAGGAGCGGTTTAGAGGGAACATAGGCGATGCCGTTTCCTATGGCGTTGAAAGTTTTGTGGACTGGAATATATGGGAAACCCTATCCACAGAAAAAAATGATATCAAGCTCGGTACTTTTGTCAATCTGGCCCTAACAGATTCAAAATATACGGCTTCCCAAGAAAATAATGTAAGGGGTAAAAAAGTCGAGTTTATTCCCGGCATTAACCTAAAAACAGGATTAAATTTTGGTTATAAAGACTTTTTGGGGAGTTTGCAATATACTTATTTGGGCCAACAGTTTACCGATGCGACTAATTCACCCAGGGATTTTGAAAGCCAGAGTGGTATTGTAGGCGAGATACCTGCCTATGACATTTTGGACCTTTCCTTTTCCTACACCTACAATCGGTTTAAACTGGAGGCAGGGATCAACAATGTTTTGGACGAAAGCTATTTTACGCGCCGGGCTACAGGTTATCCGGGTCCGGGGATCATACCAAGTTTACCACGTACCTTCTATGCGCTCCTGCAACTTAAATTTTAGGCAATCTTTATTTGGGATTAAATTTGGATTTCATCAAAATATATTACAAAAATAGTCGCTGAAGATCGGATTTACCAACTACCGTTCCTGATTTTTGTCAATGTCAAGCCTCTTGTGAAGTGCATCAATTTCCTTCATTTTAGAGGTAAGCGAATCGAGTCCCAAATTAGGGAATCGTTTTCGTATAAATTCAATCCGATCTTCATTACCACAATCACCAGGACAGGCTTCCACGGTTTCGGAGATTTTTATGGCCAGTGCCTTTCGGTAGGTTTCATCCAATAAAAGGAAGTGCGCTTTATCAAGTCCTTTTTGCGCTGCTTTAAATTGAATCAATATTTTGTCGGGGTCGGCATCCTCATCAAGCATTTTAATGAGACCTCCAAGTTGCCCACTGATGCCCTGAAGCCTTGTTTTAATATCTTTACTTAAATCTCTCGGTATCATTGGTCTTAAATTTTTGTCAATATATAACTGTCTTGGGGGTGGTCTGCAAATTTATCCTGAAATTATTTAGCAACAACCAGAGCCTTCCTGAATTGGTGGGCAGGCTACGGTTCCATATGAGCAATAGACACAACAATCACCTTCTTTTGGTCTTATGATTTCTTTGCAATTATCACATTCATAGAAGAATTGACAGGCCGTTGTAGGCATTTCTTCCTCTTTTTTAAAACTGCACTTTGGGCAAGTAATGGTAGATTTTAATATCGTTTCCATATTTGAATTTTAAAGCATATAGGTTAGGTCAGAGGCCATGGTCGGATAGGCAAACACCATCGTCCTTAAATCGTTTACGGTCATTTTGGTCTTTATTGCCATCGCGAATAGGTTAACAGTCTCCTCACAGTGTGGCCCGATAAGATGTGCCCCTAGAACCGTACCGTTATTTTTGTCAATTATTGTCTTGTATGCATATTCTTCGACATTCAGACGCCTTGCGTTGAACCAATCATCAACCTTATCATAGTTTACCCTAAATTCAAGACCACTGTTTTTGGCCTCGGTTTCTGTCATTCCGACGGATGCCATTGTAGGCAAGGTGAATACCACCGTCGGCATCGGGGGATAATCCACTTCTTTGGAATTTCCCTTTAGGATATTGGAAGATACTACGTGTCCCTCCATTACGGCCACGGGTGTCAAAGCCAATCCTTCCGTTTCCGCTGCATCCCCTGCGGCGTACACATTGGGATTTGAAGTGCTCTGAAGGTATTTGTTGACCGAAATCCCTTTATTGGAATAGGCGACATTTGCTCTTTCCAACTCCAAATCGAAAATAGCGGGAGGCCTTCCGGCCGAATTGAATACGGCTTCCACTTCAAATTGATTCACGTTCCCGTTGGTAGTGCCACTAATTAAATAGCCTTTATCGATTTTTTCAATTTTGGTCACTTCAGTTTCCAGAACCAAGTTTACTCCCAAATCCTCGGTTGCCGTAGCAAGATGTGAAACTATATCGGGGTCAAAATTTTCCAGGGGCCTTTCGCCTCGGTGCACTATCGTAACATTGGCACCGGAGCGAGCGGCGATATGGGCAAATTCAAAGGCTATGTAACCGCCTCCGATAAACAATAAAGATTTGGGCAATTTCTTTAAATTCAGAAAATCGGTACTGGTCAGGGCAAGTTCCCCGCCTTCGAAATCCAAAACTTTAGGTTTTGAGCCGGTTGCCACTACAATTTTATCTGCCTGAATCGTTTCTTGCCCCACTTGAAGCGTGTCATTGTCAACGAATTTTACAGAAGCATGAAAGGTTTCGATGCCATTTTTCTTGTAGCCTTTCTCAATCTTCGGCGGCATTTCGTCAACAAAGGTCTGCTTGAATGCCATTATATCCTGCCAATTGATTTCGGGAATTTCATCAATGCCCTTTCCTTTCAGTCTTTTTGCAAAATCACGCACTTCCGTTGCGCCGATAATCACTTTTTTGGGGTCGCAACCGCGCAGTGCGCAAGTACCGCCATAGGGCAGTTCGTCGGTAATCCCGACCGAAAGCCCTTTTGAGGCACATCTGTTGGCTATGGTCATACCGGCCATACCCGAACCGATAACAAAGACATCGAATTTTTTAGTCACGGCCTCACCCATTGTTTTCCGTTACTTTATAACCAGTGCCGTTGATGGCTTTTATGATTAGTTCCTCGGTAACTTTGGTACTGTCATATTTGACTATTGTACTGCCCTCTTCATAGCTGGCCTTCACGGAAAGTATACCATCCAACTTGTTGACCTCGCTCTCTACGTGGTTTTCGCAACCCGTACAGGTCATTCCTTCCACTGTAAAGGTTTTCTCAACAATACTTTCCTGCTGCACATATACGATGTCCTTTGAGGGTTGGGCATAAAAAATTCCGGAGTAATAAGGAAATGCCAGCATTAACGCCGCAAAGAGCGTTACAACGAGCAAGAATTTTTTTGATTGCAGAAAGGAAGGTTTCCCTTCATCTTCACAGGCGCAATCAATTTCGTGCTGTGTTTTTGGCTTTAGCTTTTGGTACCAGGCAAAAGCAAGCACCAAAACTGTTAGACCAATGAGATAAGGTCTAAAAGGTTCTACCCAAGAAAAGGTGGATGCGATTCCGCTAGTTCCCGCAATCAAAGCCAAAACCGGGGTTATACAACATATTGATGCCGCTATGGCCGTCAATATTCCTGCATAGGCGACCTTGTTCGAGGTTTTTCCTGTTTCCATTTTATGCTACCTTTTTGTTTTTCTGAATTTTGATAAATACATTGTCCAATACTTCGTTGTGATTCCGGACCAATGAATAATACAGGGTTTGCCCCTCACGTCTCGAAGAAATCAATCCCACATCCTTCATTTTACGTATGTGCTGTGAAATTGCGGGCACGCTCATTTCAAGTATATCGGCAAAATCACAGGGACAAAGCTCACCTTCCTCATTCAACAAGAATAGTATCTTTAACCGTGTTTCGTTACCGGCCAGGGCTAACACTTTGCTGATTTCGACAATCGCCTCTGAGTTTGTTCCCAAGGTTTCCCGACAACGCATTAGCTGCTTTTGGTCGGCCTCGGCGCGTGTACAACTTAATTCAAGTGCCATAGTACTGTTTTTCACAAAGATATATTAATATAATTATTTAAGCAAATACTTAAATATATTCAATGTCATAATCCCCTTTCGATTAAAAGGGGTACTAAAGACTATTTATTTCTTGAAACCATCAATTGATAAACACAAGGAATCACAATCAAATTCAAAATAGTAGCAGATAACAAACCACCCAAAATGACCACCGCCATTGGGCTTTGTATTTCACTTCCCGGTTCGCCACCTTTTAAAGCCAATGGTATCAATGCCAGACCTGTGGTAAAGGCAGTCATTAAGATGGGATTCAATCTATCCAAAGCTCCGGTTTTAATCAACTGAAACCCTTGTTTGCCATCCTTTCTTAAATCTTCATATCGTGATACCAATAAAATACCGTTACGAGTAGCAATTCCGAAAAGGCTGATAAAACCAATGGTTGCTGCAATGCTTATGATTCCCGATGTAAAATAGACGATCAAGATACCACCAATTAAAGCCAAAGGCAGATTTATCAACACTACGAATGCCAGTTTTACATCCTTGAATTCATAATAGAGTAACAGAAAAATAATCACTATGGCAATGATGGCAGTTATCAAAAGTAACTGCGAGGCCTTGGACTCACTCTCAAACTGTCCACCATATTGTACTCGATAGCCTTCTGGCATATTCACATTACTGGAAACCACTTCTTGTATTTCCTCCACGGCACTCCTCAAATCCCTGCCCTGAACATTGGCAGCGACAACGATTTTACGTTGTACATCTTCTCGATTAATCGTATTTGGACTACTCACGGATTGAACGGTTGCCAATTCGCCCAAAGTGGTCTGACCTTCATTCGGCAAACTGATTGAAGTATTCCCGATGGTTTCAATATTATCCCGAAACGGTTTTTCGTATCGAACCACCAAATCAAAATACTGTTGCCCTTCATAAATCTCGCCAGCCTCTTCGCCTGCAAAAGCAATATCCACTTGTTCCATTAAATTGCCGACGGTCATTCCATAGGCCGAAAGGATTTGACGTTTGGGCTTGATGCGTATTTGCGGTACTTCAATTTGTTGGTCAACCGCAACATCTGCCAATCCATCAATTTCCTTGATGTTCTGTTCCACGCTTTTACCAACTTCAAACAAACGTTGTAAGTCTGAACCGAATATTTTTATGGCAATGTTGGCACGTGTCCCCGAAAGCATATGGTCGATACGGTGTGCGATGGGCTGTCCCAATGTAATATTGACACCAGGTGCGATGCTCAATTTATTCCGGACTTCCTCAAAAAATTCTTCCTTGGTTTTATCTTCGAGAACAAAAGGAACATCAATTTCCGAAGCATTAACGCCTTGTGCGTGTTCGTCCAGTTCGGCACGACCTTGTCTTCGTGTTACCACTTCCACCTCGGGCATATCCAGTAATAGGGTCTCTATCAGCTTACCTGTCTTATTGCTTTCTTCCAAAGACATTCCCGGTGGACCGACCACACTAATTACCAAAGAACCTTCATTAAATTCCGGCAGAAAACTTCTTCCCAATTGCGTTACGACCAAAAGGCTTAATACAAATGCAATGACAGTTACGCCTATAATCGATTTGGGTATTTTTGTCGCACGTTCCAAAAGGTTACCATAATGCTCCTGTAACCAACGTTCCACACGGGTTCCTTCGGATTGTTTCTTCAACAATTTTTCATTGTTCAATAAATAGGAACATAAAATTGGGGTTACGGTTACGGCAACAATCAACGAGGTCAATACTGACGTCACAAATGCGATTCCCAGCGGCTGTAATAAACGACCTTCCATTCCGCTTAAAAAGAATAAGGGGACAAATGAAACGATGATGATAAGCGTTGCAATAATGATGGAGCTTCGTATTTCCACGGAAGCATCTCGCACAACCGTAATTGTCGATTCCCGTTCTGCTTTTGGTTTTCTGATATTTTCGCGAAGGCGTTTATAGACGTTTTCCACATCAATAATGGCATCGTCCACCAATGCACCAATCGCAATGGCCATACCACCTAAACTCATCGTATTAATGGTGTAGCCCAACCACTTTAAAATGATGATGGACACTAATAATGAAATAGGAATTGCCAATAAGGAAATTAAGGTCGTTCTCCAATTCATTAAAAAGATGAAGAGGATAATCATTACAAAAAAAGCACCTTCTAAAAGGGTCATATTTAGATTGCTAATGGAAGCATCAATAAAATCGGACTGTCTAAAGATTTGACTTTTAATATTGACACCTTTTGGCAAGGTTTTTTCCAAATCGGCAATGGCTTCATCCAATCGGTCTGTCAGTTCTAACGTGTTGACATCGGGTTGTTTTGAAATGGTCAGAATTACTGCTGGATTTGCATTCAATGAACCATCTCCAATTTTATCGGCAGCACCTATTTGAACCGTTGCCACATCTTTTATTTTGATGGTTTGACCATTCACTTCCTTGAGAACAGCCTCCTGTAAATCCTCAATTGCATAAGCTCTACCACTACCTTTTATGATGTATTGATTACCGTATTGATTAACAATACCGCCCGGTGCATTTTGGTTTGCTTCCTTAACGTATTCTACCAATTCGGAAAGGCTCACATTGTAATGCTTCATCTTTTCAGGATTGGCAAATACTTGGTATTGTTTGTAATCGCCACCTATGACCACTACATTGGCTATGCCGCCAATCGCTTTTATGCGTGGGCGAATTGTCCAATCCGATAAGGTTCTTAATTCCATTGGCGAAAGACTATCGGACGTTACGCCTAACAACATTATTTCGCCCATAATGGACGAAATAGGTGCCATCGTGGGTGCGCCAATTCCTTCGGGCAAATTTTCCCTTACCATAGGGATACGTTCACTTACAATTTGGCGTGCTCTATAAATATCGGTTCCCCATTCAAATTCTACCCAAACAATGGAAACTCCTGCTGCTGATGACGAACGGATTCGTCTCACATTTGGCGAACCGTTTAAGGCTGTTTCCAATTGATAGGTTACTAATTTTTCTACTTCTTCAGATTCCATTCCGTGCGCTTCGGTAAGAATTGTTACCGTTGGTGCCGTAAGGTCTGGGAATACATCGACGTTCATAGTACGTGCATAGTAAATGCCCAAAACGCTCAATGCAACCGCTCCCAATAGAATGAGCAGTCTGTTTTGAAGTGAAATTGATAATATTTTGTTTAACATTTCTCTTCGCTTTTAATGTTCGTGACCGTGTGCAGGTGTTGAACCAGACATTGAAGCCATTTTAACTTGATATGCTCCTGTGGTTACCACCACTTCGCCAACTTTTAAGCCTTGAATAATTTCTACATTCTCGCCATTACGTTTTCCTATTTTCACGGGCCGCCTTTCAAAACTTTCGCCCGAACGTTGCACGATAACAGAATAGCTTCCATAATCTTCCAATAAGGCATTCACAGGAATCATAGTATTTTGGGTCGCATTTCCCATTGCAATTTGCACGGGCGTTAAACTTCCCTCTGGCATATCGACCTCTGCATTTACTTGCGCAAAAACTGAAATCAACGGGTTTTCACGTTCTACATTTTTACCAATGGAAAGAATTTTACCATCTGCTTCGGTTACACTTTTCCATTGCCCATCTTTAGTTTGATACCAAATGCCCTGTACGTTCTCCATTGTTAGTCCGTAGTTGGGTGCTAATTGTGCATTTAAAACTTTGGATTGATGCGTTCCAATATTTACAAGTGCCACGCCTTGTTCTACGTAATCGCCATTGGAAACCGTTATGGATTTGATAAAGCCATCAAAAGGCGCTCGAATTTGTTTGCTGCCTCCAGAAACGCCCGATACCAATGATTGATAGTTGGCTTTGGCAATCTCAAAATTGCTGGCTACTTTCTCGAACTCAGATTTAGGGACAATCTTGGATTCGTAGAGCTCTTTCTTTCGGTCGTATTCAGATTTGGCCTGTTGGAATTTCGCTTTCGCGGAAGCAATATCCGTACTCAAATTGTTGGAAGCTAAGCCTTGACTGTTCAAACTCATTAAGAGCTCGCCTTTCTTAACCGCTGTACCTTCCGTAAGATTGCTTACTTTGAAGTCAACTACACCATTGGACTTTGCTGCCAAGGACTTTACAGAACCGGGCGAGGGCATCCAAACTCCGGAGGTGTTGATGACATCATAAATTTTACCTGAAACCACGGGCGACGTTTGAAAATCGATTTTCCAAGCCTGTTCCTTTAAGAACGAAATGCTCCCATCATCTTCGGCAGTACCCAAAGCTTTTATGGCTTCGTCTGCATTGGCATATACCGTAACATCATCAATCGTTATTTTATCTGAATAGTCTGGCGTTTTCAGTTCAAAAACCAATTGATACTTACCAGCTTCTTTAGGTTGGATGGCAGACGAAAATATGCCTGGGGATGAAGGTGTTTCTGCCGTATTGCGAATGCCTCTATCATCCTTAATCAAACTGACCGTAACCGAACCTTTCCGAACGGGTTGGTGCTTGTCCAACACCGTAAAATGGGCTGCAAACTTGCTCGGATTTCCTACTATCAAAGCAGGATACTCTACAAACAGTTCGGTCTGATCCGTCCAAAGGGTATGTGATAGGCGTGGAATTTCTTCTCCCACGTGACTACCATCTTCATTGTGGGCGTGCGCATCTTCTGCCTTGTTGTTACAGGACATTGCCAAAAAGGCGAACGCTATGAGTATATATTTCATCTTTTTCTGTTCTTAGGGATTTAGTGGTCGTGGTGTTGGGAACCATCCTCGTGTTCGTGGGTCTCGGAACCGTCGTCATTCGAATGGCTTCCGTCCGGACCGTGTTCTTTTGTCTTTATTGCCATAGAATCTTTTCCTACCTGAAATTCTTCCTGTTCCGGGGTTTCGGCGTCCATATGGTTTCCGTCGGCATCGTGTTCGTGCCCATGCTCTTCTGTGGACTCCTCTTTTTTGGAGGGTGTTTCCCGGCACGATGCCATCAGAAATGTGAATGCGAGCGTTATTGCGAATATTGATTTTGAAATTCTCATTTGTTTATATTTTAATGATTTATAGTTGATGTTTTAAAAGTTCCGCCTTGAGCTGGTAAAGTTCCTTTTCCATCTGGAGCATGGTATCAAGGGCATCCCTATAAAACCGGAGCTCTACATAATAGTCCATAAACGAGAGTTCGCCCAGTTGAAATGCCTTGAACAAAAGGGATTCGCTATCCAGCGATTCCATGGTTTTCCGGTATTCCCGATACTTTTTAAGTAAAAGCTGATACCGGTTGTACTGTTCCCGAAAACCGGCGTAAAGTGTTGCCGTAACGGCCTCTGTTTGCGACTTTCGATACTCATAACCGGTTTTGGCGGCCTTTACCTTGTTCCTGCTGTTCCATAAGGGTATGGAAACGCCCCCGTAAAACCCCGAAAAATTATTGCCGCTGACCCCTTGGTAGTTGTATCCGGCGGTAAGATCCGGCAGTACCTTGTTACGTTCCAATGTTATCTTTTGTCTGGAAACGGATTCGTTGATGCCAAGCTTCCGCAATTCGGGGTCTTGGGCCATTTTGGCCTGCCAGAGCGTTTCAAGGCTTTCGACCTCGATATCTTCCTGTAGACCGATAGCGTCCGGATCGATGGGTTCGCCGCCGTTCAGTTTTTCCAAAAGGATAAGGGCGTTCCGGATCTCGATCTCTGTTTGCTCCACGACGAACTGTTCCTGAATCCAAGCAATCTTGGCCTTGTTCAGGTCAAGGATGCCGACCTGCTCTTTTTTGAAAAGCTCCCGGATCTGATCGTACCCCCTTTTGCTCTGTTCGCGCCTTGTGCGTTCCAACTCCTTTTGCTTTTGCAGGGTCGTAAAGTCCACTAAAAGTTTATTGGCCTTCAAGAGCACATCCTGTCGTCGTCTGTCATATTCGGTTTCCAGTTCCTGAGCCTGCTGATCGTTCCATTTCCCCCTTGCCGCATAAACGGTCGGGAATTCAAAGGATTGGGAAATTTGGTACTCTGAATATTCCACCCCGCTGTTGTCGCCATGGGGCAGATAGAACGCGGAAAGCTGCGGGTCGGGCAGATTGTTGCCGCTCCTGTTCTCCAGTTGCCGACTTTCTATAAAGGCACGATAGGCCTTGAGTTCGGCATTGTTTTGTGCTATGCCGTCAAGTAGTTCGCCCGTGGTATCGGTTTGAGCAAAACCACCAACGGAGCACAGGCATCCGCATAGTGCGGACGCAAGAAATTTGTACATGGTCTGTGATTTTAGGTTCAACCTGAATTATAAATGGAACACTGCCGTCTATTTGGTATAGCGGTTGCTGTCCGTTCGGTTTAACCTAAACTGGGAGGGCCCCGCAGATCGGGGTTAGAAAGATAGGGATTGAAATAGGTGTTGGGGGGATGGTATAGAGGCCGTTCGCCGTTTTGCCCATCATCGATTAAAAAGGGTCGTCGAACCTCGCTGGCACTTTTTACAACGTCCTTGTCCACTAGGGTCTGCTGCTCTACCGTGTTCCTTTTAAGTACGACGATATCGCTGGATACGGTCGAATGCACGTGCATACCCATAAGGAACCCGAAGAAACCAAAAGGGGATTCTTCATCTTCATCGGAACTATCATCATGATGATGGTGTTCCCCGGTATGTGCGAAATCCGAATGGGAATGCGAGTTCTCGTGCTGATGGTGCACGTGTGGAAAAGCTTGATGCAGCATCATTAGGCTGAAAATGCCTAAGAAAAAATACGCCGATATTTTGTTTGCTTTTTGCATCGATTGCAAAGCTAATGAAAATTAATTATCTATGATTTTTAAGATTTGGTTTCATACCGAAACCGAATACGAGCTGATGCCACTCTTCTTTTTTTGTCAGCAATTGGGGCAGGTTATAGGAAAAATGAATGTTACTTCCATTCTAATTATTCCCCATTTTTTTAGCCTGTGCTGTTTATCACTTTCCGAATGACGGCCAAATCGGTTTTGGTTTTATCGTATTCGACTAGGATATTCGCACTTTCGAACTTGCCTTGACCGATAATATGCCATCCAATTTGTTGATCTTGCTCTTTACATGGACTTCACACCCTGTGCAGGTCATTCCCTCCACATCAATTGTGTGCTGAACCATATTGGATTTCGAGGTATGGACTATATCCTTAATTGGGCAGTGCATAGAATATATTTGCACAACAAGGGAATGTAAGCATCAGTCCTGCAAATGCCGTAACCATGATTAAATAGCTTTTGGATCGCCAGATAGATGTTTTCGCGCCATCTTTACAGGCACAGTCAATGTCCTCCTGTGTTTACGGTATTATTTTCTATTATTAGGCAAAGACTAAAAAAAGGAATGTTATGCCGATTAGATTAGGTCGAAAAGGTTCCATCCCAGAAAAAGTGTACGCAATACCACTTGTTTAGGCTACCAATGCCAAAACCGGGGTTTTACGACATTTTGATGCAGCTATAGCCATCAATACTCCTGCATAGGTGGCCTTGTTCGAAGGTTTCCCTGTTTTCACGAGTATCGTTAGTTTGAAATCCTCTTATAAACCGATATGAATTATTCAGGCTTCGCCCTTTTAAGAACAATATTGTACTTAATCGACAATCGGTTCGATTATATCGAAAACCGGTAGGGTCTTTACCCATAAACATGTTATTTACATATCTTTGCCTTCGAGAAATTCTTGACCGACGAACTGGTTATAAGCACTTTGGAAAATGAAAAAAACATACCCCTCCTATTTTTATACTTTGTTTCTGTCGTTCTGGTTTCTGACCGGGGCACCTTTCCAGATGAAAGCGCAACTGCCCGATGATTTTGTCAAGGTCGAGCTGGTCACCGGTCTGGAAAATGCCACGAGTTTTAAGTTCCTGCCCGACGGGCGTATTGTATTGCTCGATCGCTACGGTGAGATTTTGATATATAAACCCGATACGCAGGTCACGGTTTCCGCGGGGCAGCTTCCCGTTTTCCATGAGCTGGAAGACGGCCTTGTCGGTGTGGCCGTCGACCCCGATTTCGAGAACAACCAGAAAATCTACCTCCACTACTCACCGGTGGACTTTATAGGGAACCGCGTATCTCGTTTTACCCTTAACGGCGATACGGTAGATTTCAGTTCCGAGGAGATTTTGTTGCAATGGGAGACCACCCGAACGGCCCTATACCACTCGGGAGGCGACATGGAGTTCGATTCCGAGGGCAACCTGTACATCGCTACGGGTGACAACAATACCTATCCCAACCTGTTTTCGCCCTTGGACGAAGAAAGACTCGACTACAGTGCGGAGAAGAGCTCTTCGAACACCAACGACTTGCGGGGTAAGATTTTGCGTATCAGACCGGGTCAAGGTGCTAACTATACCGTTCCACCGGGCAACCTGTTCCAAAATTCCGACCAGGGCCGACCCGAAATCTATGTCATGGGAGCCCGTAATCCCTACCGTATCCATGTCGACCGCCAGAACAGCGACTGGCTCTTTTGGGCGGAAGTAGGTCCCGACGCGAACGCCCCGACCGAACTCGGCCCCGAAGGCCTCGACGAAATCAATTTGACCAAGGGTCCAGGTAACTATGGGTGGCCCTACTTTTCGGGCGAGGACAATGATCCGTATCTCATCACCTATGCCGACGACCCCTACTACAACGACCCCAACGCCCCGGTCAATATATCTACCTGGAATACCGGTGCCACGGAGCTTCCTCCCGCGCAACCCGCGTGGCTAGAAAAGTTCCACAAATGTTACCTGGCCGGTTTTCGGTACAAGTATGATCCCGGCCTGACCGACGAACAGCGGCTTCCGCAGGAACTGGACGGACTTTTCTTTTATTATGACTTTAATACGAGTCGGGTCTGGGCCGTGGAGATGGATGCGGAGGGCAACATCGTTTCCGATGATCGGTTCGCCGAATCGGTGCTACCCGGTAGTGGGAACAATGCCGACGGATATATGGACATCGATGTCGGCCCCGACGGTAAGATGTACATCCTGGCCTATGGTGCGGGCTGTTGCCCCGATAACGTGGGATCTGGTAAGCTCATCCGGGTAGATTATACCGGTATTACCACAAATTCCCCGCCGAACGTCGTCTTGGAAACGGACGTGACCAATGGCCCGCTCCCCCTTACTGTAAACTTTACAGGCGACGCAACCACGGATCCAAACGGTGATACTCCATTGAACTACGCATGGGATTTTGAAGTAGACGGTACGGTCGATGCTACGACCGCGAACGTTTCCCACACCTACACCGAAGCCGGCACCTATACCGCACAACTTAAGGTCGATGACGGAAAAGGTGGCGTAGGCTCCAAGACCGTAACCATCTTCGCGGGCAATTCTACCGCAAACTTTGATTTTGCCTATCCGCCCGACGGCGGCCTCTTCGATTGGAACGATGATTTCGAACTGAACCTGTCCGTGAACGACCCCAATGACGGGGCCATTGCCTGTGGGGAAGTCGATGTGGTACCCTCCTTGGGCCACCTGAACCATTTTCACGACGGCCCGACGACCGATGCCTGTACGAACGGACTGACCATCGACGATACGGACCATAATATAGATGGCGAACAGGATATTTTTTTCGTGCTGGGGGCCAGCTACCAAGATGCCGGGGGGCTTACCTCCAGGGATCAGATACGCCTGCATCCCAAGCGTAAGGAAGCCGAGTTCTTCGATACCCAGAACGGCACGGAAACCATCAACAATACGGCCCAATTGGACGGTGGCAGTAGTGCCATAGAGGTCGATAACGAGGGCTATATTTCCTTTCAGGGCCGAAATCTCCTGAACATGAACGCCGTGAAGTACCTCGTCGCTTCCGAAAACGCCGGGGGCACCATCGAGTTCAGAACGGGCAGCCCCACCGGTAACCTGGTTGCGACCACCACGGTTCCCGACACGGGCGGAAAGGACGAATGGGTAGAGATACAGAGCCCGATTACCGATCCCGGCGGAAAGAACGACCTGTTCTTTGTGTTCAAGGGCGGTTCGACGCAGGATATCTTTCGCTTGAACTACGTCGAGTTCCTTGGTAACGGGGTATCTATAGACAACTCGCCTCCAGAGGTTAGTAGCGTCAAACTGAACGGCAATGACGAGGTTCGCGTCCGGTTCAATGAATACGTTGATATCAATACGGCGGGGTCTTCGGCCAACTATGCTATTGATAACGGGATAAGTGTAAGCTCGGCCACCCTGCTGTCCGACGGCAGAACGGTGGTTCTTAACACAACGGCCATGTCCACCTCCATCGATTACACGCTTACGGTCAGCAAGGTCGAGAATACCGGAGGACTACCTATACTTACGGATAGTTTCGCCTTCTCGGTCTTCGAGGAAACCCGTATTAATGCTGGTGGGGGAGATATCACGATTAATGGTGATATTTTTATCGCCGATCAGTACAGTTCGGGCGGAGCGGTATATTCTGAAGAAGTGCCCATCGAGAATACCGCAGGGGATGCCCTCTACCAGACCGAGCGCTTTGCGACTGGCACGGGAGGTTTCGGATATGAGATTCCGGTAGGGATATCCGGCGAATACGATGTGCGACTTCATTTTGCCGAAATCTATTTCGGGGTGCCCGGTGGTGCGGAGGGAGGTCCTGGCTCGCGGGTCTTCAATGTGGTCATCGAAGGACAGGAGGTGCTGACGGATTTCGACATTTTGGCGGAAACCGAACCGGCCACCGCCCTGACCAAGGAATTCGACAACATTTTGATAACGGACGGTTTTGCCAGTATCCTCTTGAACGGAAATATCCAAAGCCCCAAAATAAGCGGTATAGAAATACTCTCGCCGGACACCTTTGAGGGCGGCCCGGCTGAAGATGTCGATATAACGATCACCTCCCCTTCCAACGGATGGAACGTCAACCAACCTTTTGAAGTGGCTTTTAGGGTAGAGAACTGGGTGGTCAGGGAGGGCGATAGCCACCTGCACTATTATATCGATGATGTTCTTGTAAATCGTTATTATGAATACGAACCCATTCCGATCGATGGCCTTTCTCTCGGGGAACATACCATCAAGGTAGAGCTTTTCAATGCCGATCACACCGGAACCGGTATTTTTGACGAGGTCACCGTAAACGTGACCGGCGAGATTACCTGTAACGAAACGCCCTTCCCTGGGTCATGGGCGGTGCACCAGTTGGAAGCGAATCCCTATACCTCGGTCTATACCTTTGCCGATGACGACCTTGACGGTGACGGCCTAAAGGATATCGTCACGGGCGGATGGTGGTACAAGAATCCCGGTTCGGCTTCGGGCAATTGGGTCAAGAACACCATCGGCGACGGTTTCGGGAACGTGGCCCATGTGTACGATTTTGATGGCGACGGCAATATGGACCTTTTGGGAACCACGGGCACCTACACCAATGCCGTACTGGTCTGGGCCCAGAACGACGGATCGGGCAACTTTACGGTCTTCAATAATATCCCTGAAGGGGATACCGATTATTCGGAGCCTTTCTTGGCCGGTTTGGCCGGAGGGGTCTTCGATGTGGGCGGGCCCTATCAGATGGCCATCAATTGGAACGGCGCCGAACAGACCGGTTCGCCCGTACAGATGTTGACGCCACCCGATAAGGAAAACATTACGACCGAAACTTGGAGCCTGGTGGACATCAGTCCGGATTCCTCCGGGGAGGACATACAGGCCGGAGACATCGACCGCGACGGTGACCTAGACCTTTTTCAGGGTATCAACTGGCTACGGAACAACGGTAATAACAATTTCGAGACCTTTGACACGGGCATCACCTATGCCAGCACGCCAGATCGTGCCCAGTTGGCGGATTTTGACCGTGACGGCGACCTTGATGCCGTAGTGGGCCAATTGAGCTTGGGTGGCTCGGGCAACGTAACCGAATTTTCTTGGTTCGCCGCCCCTTCCGACCCGACCCAGCCCTGGGAACGCAACATACTCGATACCGATATCAACGGAAGTCTGAGCGTTTTCGCCGTCGATCTCGATTTTGACGGGGACCAGGACATCGTGGTAGGGGAATGGCGTGGCCAGAAACGCCTCATCGCCTTCGAGAACGACCTCTGCGGATCCGGGGAGTTCGCACTGCGCGTACTGGACGATGGCGGACTTGATCTGGAACACCATGACGGTGCCCGGGTTACGGACATCGACAACGATGGCGATCTTGACGTTATCTCCAATGGATGGCTCAATGACCGAATCCCGCGGATCTACGAAAATACAACGAACCCGGTCGAGGACAACGGACCAGTTGTGGACGCTGGGGAAGACCGAATCGTAGCATTGGATACGGCCTTTACCCTATCCGGATCGGCGAATGATCCCGATGGGGGCGATATCGTCACCTATCTATGGACAGAGCAGAGTGCACCTGAAGGAAGCACGGCTACCCTTTCCGGAATCGATACGCCCGAACTTACGGTCAGCAGCGCCATTGAAGGCCTATATGTATTCCGTTTGAGCGCGACCGACGATGAGGGCGATACCGGCTTCGACACTGTTAGGGTAACGATGGGGGAAGGCAATCCCGGAGAAGATGGGCTAACGGCAATTATCGAGGCCGACCCGACTGCGGGCGAGGCTCCTTTGGAGGTCAATTTTACCGGAAGCAATTCCCTCGGCGATATCGCCAGCTATCTCTGGGATTTCAAGGATGGCAACACCTCTACGGAGGCCGATCCGACCCATTCTTTCTTGGCGGAGGATACCTACGAAGTGGAGCTTACCGTGACCGATTCGGGGGGTATCACCGCTACGGATACGATTACCATTGTGGTCGGGGAAACACCAGAAGGGGAAATGATGGGGGTACTATTGGAAAGCAATCCGCCCAAAGACGGTATCGCGTCTATCCGGATCATGAACCGGCCCGATGACATTATGGTACTCGGTGTGAATGTACACAGTATGCAAGGTCGCCTGTTGAACAGCTATAAACCCGAAGAAATAATTGTAAATGACACCACCTACCACGTTCCGTTGCACATTCTAAAGGACGGGCTCTACTTTCTTGAGATCGAGATGAACCAAGGCGAACCGATGACGCTAAAGGTGTTGGTCAAGAACTGACAGGCACAGGCGGCAGAATGGATTTCATCCTATCCTTCCAGGTCATAGAACCATTCTTCCGCCTGTTTAATACCCTCCGTAATGGCCTCCTCAAGTGAGTAATCGTTATTTCTGACCAATTCTATAGCAATATCACAAGCTTTCTTCCGAACTGACGGTTGTAGTCGATCGAGCTTGGTCTTGAAATCTTCGAATGTCCAATCCATAATGTGTTTCGGTTAGAGCTTACGACTTTCCATCTCGGCTTTTGCTATCCCCCGTTCGAGGGCTTCTTCCTTGGAACACTGGCCCAATCCATGGAATTCCCGGGCATAACTAACACTCAATTTTCGGATGTTTTCATCCAAAATATTCAGTCTATCGGAGTATTCCTTAAAAAGTTCGTTTTTCATCCATCAAAAGGTTCCAAGACTTAAAAATAATTACCGGTAGAAAGTAAAAGGTCTAAAGTTCTTATTTCTATTGCAGTCTTTTTATTTGACGTCATGGTTGATGTCTTTGGCTTTGCTAAAGGCCTCCCAACCTTCTTTGGCGGCATATGGTACGATAAGCAAGGCCGCAACGGGATCGGCCCACCACCAACCCAACCATCTGACCAGTAGTAAACCGGTAAGTACTGCAACCGTCTGATAGAGACAGATGAAGGTGTCTTTCGCATCGGCCAACAATGCCGGGCTTTCCAGTTTGTTTCCGTATTTTCTTTTGTAATAGATCAAGATAGGGTTTACTACCAATGAAACCAATAGGATAACGATACCCAAAGTGCTCCAACTTGACGTTTCTTTATTGATAAGCTTCGTAATCGAGTCATAAGAAATGAAGATGCAGACCAAGGTAAACGATGCCGCGATTACGTTCAAGGTAATTTTCTTGCGACGCTTGACCTTTTCTTCATCTATTCCCTTGAGTTCGCCGTGTAAGCGCCATCCCAAGGTTGCGGCACTTATTACCTCGATGGTACTGTCCAGAGCCCAACCTATCAACGCCGAACTGTTTGCCGTGATTCCGGCAATAAGGGAAACGACCACTTCGATGACGTCGTATATAACGTTCCAAATTTGAAGTGTTCTTGCTTCTTTAAGATTCTCTTTTCTAGTCTTTTCCATAATTCATATTAATGCTCAGCTTATTTTTTCTCATTCCGTCCGTAAAACAGATTCTTCTATAGATCTGGTATTGGATTCAGATGCTTGTTCTTATTTTCATATTAGCAATCGTTTCCGAGGAGCGTTATAAGCAAGGGGATAAATCAATAATTCGGGAAACTGACAAATGGCCCAGGCCAGTACCGAATATATTCTGTACCCAATTGTTGATTTGAGTTCAGTCAAGACTTACCTCGACAATTTTAAAATTCTAATGGCCCCACGCATCACAAAAGCGAACACAATACCGCCAATGACCAAATCGGGCCATTTACTGTCCAAAAAATAAACCAGCACCCCTGCCAGTATTACCCCGCCGTTTACGATAATATCGTTCGATGTGAAAATCGCACTGGCCCGCATATGCGCTTCCTCGCTTTTGGCCTTGTTTATCAGCCATAGGGAAACAAGGTTGCCGATAAGGGCGAAAATGGAAACGATGATCATCCATTGGAACAAAGGGGTCTCGCTACTGCTCAGAAACCTTCTAACCACTTCCGAAAATCCCAGCAGGGCCAAGCCCATTTGAAAGTACCCGCTGATTTTCGCCACTTTCTTTTTTCTTGAAATAGCGGCACCTACGGCGAAGAGACTCAGTCCGTACACGATGGAGTCTGCCAGCATATCCAACGAATCCGCAATAAGGCCCATTGAGGCCGAAATCCATCCGGTAGTCATCTCGATGACAAAAAACCCGAAGTTGATGTACAGGACCCACCAAAGAATTTTCTTTTGGTTGGTCTCGTCTTCGGCCATAGGTGTTTCCGCCTTTTCTGTTCCCAAAAGTTTTTCCCCCAGTTTTAATGCACCCAATTCCACGTTTATTTCTTGGGCATTCCCCTGATGGTACACTTCCAACCTTCTATTTGAAATGTCAAAGTCCAGATATTTGATTTGAGGATTTGACTCCAGTTTCATCCGTATCATCTGCTCTTCGGAAGGGCAATCCATTTGACTGACCTTAAAAGTGGTTTTGTTTATGGTGGACATTTGATTAATCTGTATTAAATTCTACGTTTGGTGTTTCAAATCTTTACTTATTATGGGATTCCATATATTTTTCCAAAATCGATTTTAAGCTCTCCAAATAATCAGTGAACGATTTAATGGTCGGTTTTGCTTCATCATCTACGGGAATAGTTATGGGATTCTCATCTAAATAGCGATAGAGTTCGGGATGTTCCTGCTCAATCCTTACTGTCAATTCGTTGATTTCTTGGGTTAGCTTCTGAATTTTCTTCATCGTCGTTTTTTTATAATTTTATATATGCAACGCCCGGTCTTCGGTAGCGGCCAAGCAGGCTTCCTTAAAGGTTTCTGAAAATGTGGGGTGTCCGTGGGACATCCGTGCAATATCTTCTGCCGCTGCCCTGAATTCCATCGCCACGACAGCTTCCGTATAACTATCGGCTATACGTGGACCTATCATATGAACGCCCAAAATCTCATCGGTTTCCTTGTCCGCAATCACTTTTATAAAGCCGTCGGTATCCATACTTATCTTGGCCCTTGCATTGGCCTTGAAAGGAAACGAGCCCGTTTTTATCGCTCTACCTGCTTCCTTAAGTTCCTCCTCGGTAAGGCCCACGCCGGCCACTTCTGGCTGTGTATAGACAATGTTTGGTATGAGGGAATATTTGATATGCGGTTTTTGTCCCGCAATGCGTTCGGCCACAAAAATACCCTCTTCACTGGCTTTATGGGCGAGCATCGCCCCACGGACTACATCTCCAATGGCATAGACCCCTTTTACATTGGTTTCCAGGTTGTCATCTACCTTTATCTGTCCATTATCGTTGGTTTCCACTCCCAGGTTTTCCAGGCCCAGATTGTCGGTATATGGTTTTCTGCCTATGGCCATAAGGCAATAATCGCCTTCCAATTGCATTTCCTTTTCGTCTTTTCTATTCTGAGCCGAAAGGGTGACTTTATCTTCTGCCGCCACAGCTTTTGTGACCTTATGTTCCAGATAGAACTCGATATCCTGTTTCCTTAGGGACCTGTACAATTGATGCCCTAAAGATTTGTCCATTGTATAGATAAGCCCATCAAAATACTCTACGATGGAAACCTTTGAACCCAACCTGGCGAAAACCGAACCTATCTCGACCCCAATGACCCCACCTCCAACGACCATTAAGTGTTTGGGGATTTCTTTGAGGGCAAGGGCTTCCGTAGAGGAAATAATCCTTTTTTTATCTATTTCAATATTGGGCAGGGATGCGGGTTTCGACCCGGTAGCAATGACCATCTTATCGGTTTCTATGGTTTGCGTTTTGCCTTCGCCCTTAATTTCAATGGTGTTTTTGTCCTTGATGGTTCCGTGGCCTTCATAAACGGTAACCTTGTTCTTTTTCATAAGGTAGGCTACCCCATTGATGATTTCCCCCACGACGTCCTGAACCCTTTGGTTCATTTTTGCAATATCTACGTTCGCCTCCTTGACATCAATGCCGAAATCTTCGAATTGGTGTTTGAGCTTGTGGTAATGTTCCGAGGCTTCCAACCAGGCTTTTGATGGGATGCAACCCACGTTAAGGCAAGTGCCGCCAAGGGTGCTGTACCTTTCGATTATGGCCACTTTAAAACCCAATTGTGCGGCACGTATGGCACACACATAGCCACCCGGACCAGAACCAATAATTGTTATATCATATTTTTCCATAATTGTATTTTTTTGGGTTAAATAAGGTGGAAGAACCTTGAACTTGACTCTTGGGCGCAAGTGTTCAAAGTTCTGGAACTCCCACCTTTTATTTTTCATTACATTTCACGCATATCCCTTTTAATACCAAGTTGACATCGTTTATTTTATAATCATCTGGCAAACTTTCTTCCGGTAATTTATTTGGCAAACAGATTGTTTTTTTACATTCGGTACAATGAAAGTGCAGATGTAAATCCGTACCGTATTTACTTTTTGTATTTTCACCAGAAATCGCAAATTTTGCCATTCCGGTTCCATCATTAACTTGATGAATAAGTCCTTTATCCTCAAAAATCTTGAGGTTGCGATAAAAGGTCGTTCTGTTTGCTGTCTTATTGTTTTCGCTCTTCTCAGCAAAGACCTTTTTTAAATCGGAAAAGGACACAGCACTTTGCTTCCTTCTCAGATACCTGTATATCTTGGACCTCATTTGAGTAGGGCGAATACCGTGATTTGACAATATTTTTTCCGCTTTGGTCATTTTTTTAAACTTGATTCAAAACCAATCTCTTTTATTTGATTTATTTTTTATAGGCGAGCAAGCGCAATGCATTGACCACCACTACCAATGTAGAGCCTTCGTGAACCGCCACGGCTATGCCGATACTTGCCCAACTCATTATGGTCGCAGGGATTAAAAAGGCTACAACCCCCAAACTTACCCATAAGTTTTGCCTGATAATAGCTTTTGCTTTTCTGCTCAAACCAATGGCAAAGGGTAGGGTTTCCAGTTTATCGGCCATCAGCGCTATATCTGCTGTCTCCAAGGCCACGTCGCTTCCCGCTGCACCCATTGCAATGCCAACGGTGCTGTTTGCCATAGCAGGGGCATCATTGACACCATCGCCGACCATTGCCAGTTTATTTTCCTGTTCCGCAAGCTTTTTGATGGCTTCCACTTTTTCCTCGGGCAGCAGGCTACCACGGGCTTCTGTCAGCCCGATTTCCTCCGCTACAGCGTCGGCCACTTTCTGGTTGTCGCCCGTAAGCATAATCATCTTCTTGATGCCTATTTCCTTCAGTTGCGAAAGGGTTTCCCTGGCCTTTTCCCTTGGGGTGTCCATTAGCCCGAGCATCCCTATAAATTCATCGCCCCTTTTTATTAGCATCGTGGTTTTGCCTTCACCTTCGAGGTTTCTTACCTTTTCCGAGACTTTATCGGGGACACCATCATCTATATCCTCAAAGAGTTCCAGATTGCCTATAAAGACAGGGCTTTCCTGATAGCTCGCCTTTATACCCTTGCCCTGAATAGCTTCCAGATTATCGGCATCGGGTATCTTATTGTCCTTTCCGAGCATTTCCATTCCGTCCCGAACCACGGCTTTCGCCAAGGGATGGTCGCTGAGTTCTTCCACCGCGACCGCAATTTCCAAAAACTCCTTTTCTTCAATGTTGCCCAGAGTTTTCACATCGGTGAGTTTTGGTTTTCCTTCGGTAAGTGTTCCCGTTTTGTCAAAAGCGAGAGCGGTAAGTACCCCTAAATCTTCCAAGGGGCGGCCGCCTTTTATCAAAACCCCGCCTCGTGCTGCTCTTGCTACACCACTCAATACAGCAGATGGCGTAGATATAGCCAAGGCACAAGGACTGGCTGCCACAAGTACCGCCAAGGAACGGTACAGGCTTTCATTCCACGTTTCATCAATGACCAGGAAAGCAAAATTCAATAGTATGACCAATAAGATTACCGATGGCACGTAGTACCGCTCAAACTTGTCGGTCAACAATTGTGTGGGCGATTTTTGGTCCTGGGCCTCTTGAACCATAGTGACCAAGCGGTTGAGAGTAGAATCTTTTGCCTCTTTGATTACCTTTATTTCAAGGGTGTTGTTGCCATTGATAGTTCCAGAAAAAACACGGTTCTCGTCCGGGATATCGCTTTTTGCTGTATATTCCTTATCGGGATTTTCTATTGGTGTTTTGTCCACCGGAACGCTTTCCCCGGTAATGGGTGACTGGTCTATACTACTATTGCCCTTTACAATAACACCATCGGCAGATATTTTACTGTTTGGGCGTACCACGATAGTATCACCTATCTGTAACTCTTCTATACCGACTTCAACGGTATCGTCATCCTTCTTTAATAGTGCGGTTTTAGGCGCAAGGTCTGTTAATGCTGCAATGGACTTTTTTGCCTTGCCCATTGCGTAGTTTTCCAGTGCGTGACCCAGACTAAACAGGAACAGCAACAAGGCACCTTCTGCCCATTCACCCAAATAGGCGGCTCCTGCAGCTGCAACCAGCATCAGGAAATCGATTTCAAACTCGCCCTTGGCAACTTTGGTAACGGCCTCTTTGAGGGTAAAAAAGCCACCAAAAAAGTAGGCTGCAATATAGAGCCCAAAAGGGATGTTCGCTGAAACCCCTGAATATTTTTCCAACAGGAAACCTGTAATTAGTGTGACCCCACTTAAAATCGCAAAATAGAGCTCCGTGTTTTTACCGAAGATGCCACCGTGGTCGTGGTTGTGGGCATCATCTTTGCTGTGTTTTTCCTTGTCTTTCATATTATCATTATTTTTGTTATTGTTGATTCAGGTTTAATCCGCTCTTGGGCTTGTATTTTGTTTAAAGGGTAACACTTTTACTATTTCCAATTCATTTTTTGCAAACGTATTGCATTGAGAATGGCAACGAACGAAACCCCTACATCGGCAAACACAGCCTCCCACATCGTAGCCAAACCGATGGTACCCAAAACCAGGAAAATCCCTTTTACCCCAAAAGCAAGACCAATATTTTGCCATACGATACGGCGTGTTGAGCGTCCAATTTGGATACCTCGGGCCATCCTGCTTGGTTGGTCGGTCTGAATGATGACATCTGCGGTCTCTATGGCCACATCGCTGCCCAAACCGCCCATTGCGATACCCACATCACTGGCTGCGAGCACGGGTGCATCGTTGATGCCGTCGCCCATAAATGCTACCGTAGATTCAGGTTGTTCTTTGAGCTTTTCGACCTCGTTGAGCTTATCTTCCGGTAGCAAGCCGCCTTTGGCCCAATCAATATTCAGTTCCTTTGCAACTTGTTGGGTTATGGAATCCTTATCTCCAGAGAGCATTATGATTTTAGCTATTCCGGCCTCCCGAATCTGTTGAATGGTGTGATGCGCGTCTTCCTTAAGTTCATCGGCAATGGTCACATAGCCTGCGAATTTTCCATCGATGGCGACCATCACTATAGATTCGACTATTGCATCGGTTTCAGGTGGAACATCAACACTATTGGAAGTCATCAATGCTTTGTTGCCGACCAAGACCTGCTTATGGTTGACTGTGCCCTTTAATCCCTTACCGGCAACTTCACAAACTTCGGATGCCTTAAAATCAGTACCGTCCGCTTTGTATTCCAGAATTGCCTTTGCAATGGGGTGGGTGGATTGTTCTTCCATCGCCATCAGGTATTTCATAAATTCCACTTCCGCAAAAGCGGATGTATTAATCACTTCCTTAATCTTAAAGACCCCTTTGGTAACGGTTCCGGTTTTGTCCATCACCACAGTATTCACTTTGGTCATTGCATCGAGAAAGGATGCACCTTTGAACAGGATTCCGTTGCGCGATGCCGCACCCAGACCGCCGAAATAGCCCAGTGGAATGGAAATGACCAAGGCACAAGGACAGGAAATCACCAAGAAAATTAAAGCTCGGTATAGCCAATCCCTAAACACATATTCATCGACAAAAAAGTATGGTAACAAAGTGAGTCCGATAGCAAGGAAAACCACGATGGGCGTATAAATCCGTGCAAACTTCCTAATAAATAATTCGGTCTTTGATTTCCGGGCCGTGGCATTCTGTACCATCTCCAGAATACGGGCGATGGAACTGTCCTTGAATTTCTTGGTGGTTTCTACTTCGATGACACCGTCGAGATTGATGCTTCCCGCAAAGACTTTTTCGTTCTGTGTTATGGTGTCGGGTTTGCTTTCGCCAGTAATGGCAGCTGTATTGAGCGATGCTTTGTTTGATAGCAGTTTGCCATCCAACGGGATTTTTTCGCCCACCCGTACCTGTATCTTCTCGCCAATATTGACCGTTTCGGGATTGACGGAAACGAAGTCCCCATTACGATAGACCAATGCCTCGTCCGGTCGTGCATCCAGAAGTGCCCTGATGTTTCCTTTGGCACGGTTTACGGCAGCATTTTGGAACAGTTCGCCCACGGCATAGAACAACATCACGGCAACGCCCTCTGGATATTCGCCTATGGCAAATGCTCCCAAGGTTGCGATGGACATCAGGAAAAATTCCGTAAAAAAATCGCCATTTTTAATACTTTCCCATCCCTCCTTGATGACGGGAAAGCCAACAGGGATGTAGGCCACCGTGTACCACACAATCCTAACCCATCCCTTAAAGAAAGGAAAGGCATCGAAATAGTCAATGGCAATACCAACTATGAGCATCACAAAGCTGAAAATTGCCGGTAAATAGGTTTTGAGCTTTTTTTCGCTCGCTGAAATTACAGTGGACTGTTTCCCTTTTAGCTCCCGTAGCTGTAGTTTTTTCTTTTTCATCCTTTTGTTGAGACCCAGGTCATTGCCTGCTCTTTATTTTTAATATCAAAAAATTTAACTTCAGACTTTATGAAAAAATCAGTTGCCTTCGCGGCCCATTCCTGCCATTTTTTATTGCCCACAAAGGCCATCTTGCCATAATCTTCCAAATGAGCCGAATCAATCTTTAGGTCTTCCCAAAAGCCTTTAAGGGTATAGCCTTTAAAATCTTCCATTTCAAAATAGAAATCCACTTTATGCCCTTTTTCTATGATGTTGTGGATAAGCGGATGCATCTTTTCCATATCCTTTTCCGTAAGTTTCCCGCTGATTTTAGCGGCAATTAGGTGTTCCTGTTCCAAGTTTATAATCTGTACCATATTTGTATATCTTTATATTAATCTATTTAAAATATTACTGCATTGTATGTGCAAATATCCATTGGCCTACACTTACTTTTCTTAATTATAAAGCGCCTTCTCTTTTCCTAAGTGCAAGATGGCTTCGGGCAAATCGAGTTCGCGCGTTCCGTTGCCCGTTCTAATATAAAACCGTGACCTCCCGTCTTGACTTAGATAGACTGGTGTTTTGGCCGGGTCTATTTCTATGTAGCACACGTCATTTTCTCCATATCTGTAAAAAGATACATTTACAGCCGTACATAAATGGGTGCCCAATTTTAAAGATATCAACTGCATCAGGTATTGCTCAAAACCATCTGTACCCGGTTTTTTCAAAGTTTCAAAATCCTGGTTTAGACCGAGGATGTTGCCGTTATCGTCTACTCCTATAAGCAATTTACCACCGTTGGTGTTCATAAAGCCCGCAATGGTCTTGGCAATAACAAACTCCAACTGTTTATTCACTTTGGATTGACGTAAATCCCACCTCAAGGTAGCCTTGAACTCTACAAACTGATTTTCGCCATTTTTAATAAGCTCTATAATTGTATTGCCGTCAATCCTTTTCTTTGTTAAAATGAAAATTTTATTTCTTAGAAAAACCATAAGGGTAAGGCTACTGCCCATAATCCCGAACAAAACATTTTTAAATATTTGGTCTATATCACCAAAACGTATCGTGTTTTTAATGGTTGCTAAAAAAAGTGCGTACCAGTTACCAGTATCTCCTGTTTCATCATATAAGTAAAGTGATAGTCCCAAGGGCTGAATGATGAACAGTCCAAAGAGAAAGCCAATTATTATTATGAACGCTATTTTTTTCCTGTAAACCATTTTTTTTAAACCTTGACTATCTAAATCTTGGGATTCTTACATTTTTCTTCGGAATTCCTAATTACACACTTTTTCATTTTAAAAAATTCAATATTTTATTTCGCCATCGTTATTTTTCAATCCAGCTTTTAGCAAGTTCTTTATCTTCCGAATGAAAATATTTAATATGTGCCTCAGAGAATGGCAAAAGATTTTTGGTAAATTCTTCCTGCCATTCTATACTACCTACAAGTGCCACTTTTTTTAAATGGTCTTGTTTTGGAATTTTGAATTCCATTTCATTTTCTACAGTTTGATGCCTTGTATTTTTGACTTCACTGACTTCTATATACCAAGCAGCACTTTTGTATTTTTCAAGATGCTCACTAACAGCCGTTAATAACATTGTGGCATCATCTTCGTCCATACCATTTTCTGCCAATGCGTATAGAATATTATCTTTTTTATAAATCGCTAACATAATAGGATTTTTTATGGTTTATATTTCTTGATATTAACTAGTCTGATTGCCTACTGCACTTCTCACACACACCTTTTACAACCAGATTGATATCTTCTGTGATATAACCCTCCGGTAGATTGATTTGTGGTATTTTATGTTCTGTGAGGCAAACGGTTTCATCGCAGTTGCTGCAATGAAAATGCAGGTGCAGGTCGTTGCCAACCTCACATTCACAATTCTCTTCGCATAGCGCGTACTTTAATACTCCTGTGCCATCTTCAATTTGGTGGACAATGCCTTTATCTTCAAAGGTTTTCATTGTTCTAAATAGGGTGCTCCTTTCAGATATTTTAAAATCCTTTTCCAGATCGCCAAGGCTAATGGCCACCTCTAATTCTGCCAAACGCTTATAAGTCATTAGCCGCATAGCTGTTGGTCTTATGCCTTTGCTTTCCAGAAGTTGGACTATTTTTTCCATTTCTATCACTGGGTTTTAAAGGTCGTACCGTTTTAGGGATTCACCTGTTTTGATTTGGAAGGCATCCTCAATATCAGATAGATAAATAATTCCGTCGCCAGGTTCGGGCGTTTTACCATTTGTTAAAATTATTTCAATGGCAGCTTGGGCTTCCTCATTTTGACAAACCAATTCTAGCTTGACCACTGGACTGTCGGTAATATGAAAATCCAACGACGGTCTTGCTCCCTTTGACTTGAATGCACCGGTGCCTTCTGCTTGAGAAAGGGTCATACTTTTAAACCCATTATCTGATAGGGCTTCAATTACTCTTTGGATTCGGTTCGGTTTTGTAAATGCTTTTATTTCCTTCATATTTTTTAATTTTTAATCGATTTTGAACCGAGCTTGTTTTTTAATTTTAACTAACTAATTAAGACGATGAACAAACTCGGAATCAAAATCTCTGATTATTATTGAATTAATGTCCGTGTTCCAGTTCGCCTTTGACCATTTCCGAGGATAGGTTATAAGCTCCGTTTATCACGACTTGGGCATCTTTTGAAACTTCGGCAGGTAAATTGACTTCAACAAAGCCTAAATCAGATATACCAACCGTAACGGGTATCATTTTAAATTTCATTTTGTCCGCTTCCATTTCTTCATCTTCATCCAAAATAAAAATAAAGGATTGCTCGCCTTCTTTTATAATGGCAGCTTCCGGTACGGCAAAACCTTTTTTCTCGCCCTGCACTATTCGTCCTTCCACGTACATTCCTGGCAACAGGTTTTTATCCTTGTTTTCAATATCTGCCAGAACTTCCAAAGCTTTTGGGTCGGTGTTGAAGGTTTTACCCACAGACCGAACGGTTGCTCTAAGCAGTTCATCTGGACGAGAAGCTGTTGAAAAATATATTTGTTGCCCTTTCTGGATTTGCTTTATGTCCTTCTCATATACTTTGAAGTTGACATAAATCTTTGAATTATCACTTATTGAGAACATTTTGGATTGTTGCGCCACGTAATCGCCAAGGCTAATCATTACTTCATCTACATAGCCACCTATGGGTGTGGTAATGGGAACAGCGGAATATATTTGCCCTTCCGCCACTTTGTCCGGATTAATTCCCAACAGTCTCAATTGGGACCGCAAACCATTAACACTGGATGTTGTGGAACGAAATTTTGATTGTGCCATCTGAAATTCCTTGCCCGAAGAAACACCTTTATCATAAAGGGTCTGCTTGCGCTCAAAATCCTGTTTTAAAAAGACCAGTTCGTCATTTTTTTCCTGATAATCCTGTTGCATTGCAATGATATCTGGGTGCTCTATATATGCCAGTACTTGTCCTTTGTTTACGTTATCTCCAGGTACTACTTTTATGGAACTTACATTTCCGCCAACAAATGGACTGATGTTTGCCTTGTCCTGTGGGTAAAGTTCCAGCATTCCTGTTACCTTAATGTTGTTCCCTAAATTTCGTTCCTCCAGAGGTTTCGTTTCCAAACCTATGGTTTCGGCTTGTTGCTTTGTAAGTTCGACAACGCCTTCTTCCTCACTATGACCTCCTTCTTCTTCATTGTGACCTTCTTCGTCGTGCGCATCTTCTCCACCAGCTTCGGTTTTTGATACCCCTTCAGCTTCGTTATGACCCAATTCAGAATCGGGTTTGCCGTTACAGCCTACCAATAAGAAGGTTAATAGTACTGTTATAATTATTGCTATATTTTTCATTATATTCTCCTTTTTTTAGGTTTATAAATTGCCCAATTGATACTGTAACTCAATGGCTTGTTGATTATACTGGTTAATAAATTGTAAGTGGTTCTGTTTTATGCGAATGGCACTGTTTAAAATCGTGATATAGTTTACATAGTCTATCTCGCCTTCTTTGGAAGCAAGTTCTGCAGTTGTAATCTGCTCTTCGGCCAAAACCAGTGCACCTTCTTGGTAATAATTAAGCGTTTTTTGGGTTTTTTCCAATGATTTTAACAATTGTGACACCCTGCTTTCGGTTATTGCCTTTTGTTCCAAATATTGGTTCTCGGCCACCAAAGCATCTGCTTTAGCAGCCTTGACCCTTGCTTTTTGAGGAAAGAACCACAACGGAATACTTATACCTGCTTGATAGGTGTTGAACCCTGAAACATCGTCAACGATTTGTCTTCCATAGGTCAAATTGAACTTTGGTAGAAACTGGGATTTTTCGACCCCAACGTTGGCTTTGCTCACCTCGGCATTTTGCATAGAATATTGCAACAATGGATTATTGTCTATGGATGTTGAATCTATAACGCTCATATAATTCAACGGTTCGTAAGTACCTCCAACGGTTTCAATTTCTTGGTCAATCCCCAAATACTGTTTAAGCGCCCTTTTGGCAATCTCGATATCGTCATAGGCCTGCTGTCTCAAGACCTGTATCTGTTGATATTCAGAAGAAGCCGCGATAAATTCCAGCTTCCCGGTTTCACCTGTATCAAAACGCAGTTCTGCAGCTGTCTTGAAGTTGTTATATACACTATCCAATTGTTCTGCGAAGCGCAACTGGGCTTTGTTATAATTTATCTGGTCATAGGCTTGCATCACATTACGCACTAATTGTTGCTCGCTCAGGGCATAAAACTTCTCACCCAATTGAACACGTTGCTTATAGAACTTGGATTTTGAGAAACCAGATAACAAATCGATATTTCCCTGCTGCACCCCAATGGTAGTTTGCACACCGGGCAGGTCATTACCGAATTCTTCCTTGCCCGTAAAAATTTGCGTACTACCAAGGTCGAAACTTGTTCCTTTCATCGCCCGCTCACGGTCTATAAAAGACTGACTTTCCTTAAGGGAAGGATAATTTTCTTTTGCCAAAGAAATAGCTTCCTCCAAAGTAACAGTCTGTGCTATTCCGCTATCTTGCGCATTTACTGAATTTGAGGTTAAAAATCCTCCCAAGCTCAATAGCACAACCAAAACAGTAGTACTCTTGTTAATATAGCTTGGGTCGTTACCGTTATCCTTTCGTTGCTTACGAGCTTCCAACCAATAATACAATACAGGAAGGACCACAAGCGTTAAAAATGTTGCTGTAAGCATACCACCAATAACTACTGTTGCTAATGGTCGTTGCACTTCTGCCCCACCAGAGGTGGAAACCGCCATTGGGATAAAACCCATAATTGTTGTAATGGCTGTCAATAAAATTGGACGTAAACGTTCGTGCGTTGCTTCGTATATCCGTTTTTTTAAATCTGTCATTCCATCATCTTTTAATTCATTGAATTTATTTATGAGTATTAGTCCGTTTAAAACCGCAACTCCGAAGAGCACGATAAATCCTACTCCGGCAGAAATACTGAAAGGCATACCGCGAATTAATAAGACTAAAACCCCACCTATGGCAGCTAAAGGCACAGCCATATATATCATCAGGGCTTGTGAAAATGAATTTAAAGCAAAGTAAAGCAGAACAAATATTGTTATTAGAACGATTGGTACTACAATCGTCAATCGGTCTGATGCACGTTGCAAGTTTTCAAACGAACCTCCGTAGGTTACAAAATAACCTGGTGGCAGTTTTACTTCCGTTTCCAGTTTTTGCTGAATTTCCTCGACCATCGATTTCACATCACGCCCACGAACATTTACCCCAACAGAAATGCGACGCGAAGTATTGTCTCGTGAAATCTGCATTGGTCCGGGTTTGTAACTGATATCTGCCACTTCCTTTAGAGGCACTTGTGCACCGTTTGGTAAATCGATGAAAAGATTTTTAAGGCTGTTAATGTCCTGTCTAAATTCCTTTGCCAAACGAATGACCACATCGAACCGTTTTTCGCCTTCAAAAATCACACTTGCCTGTTCTCCTGCGAAGGCGGCACTTACATAATCGTTCAGCTTGTCAACGGTTACACCGTATTGTGCCATTTTTGACCGATTGTATTCCACGGTCATTTGTGGCAATCCACTTGTAGCTTCCACATTGAGGTCTGCCGCTCCGGGAACTGTTCGAATGACTGCTGCGATTTCCTGTACCTTGTCTGCCAACACTCCCAAATCTTCTCCGTACAGTTTGATAGCCACGTCCTCACGAACACCTGTAAGCAATTCGTTAAAACGAAGTTCAACAGGTTGCGTAAACACGAAATTTACACCAGGAACTACTGAAATTTTTTCTTGAATTTTTTCTATGAGTTCTTCTTTGCTATCTGCGGAAGTCCATTTACTCTTATCCTTTTCAAGAATAATGTAACTATCTGCAATGTCCATAGGCATTGGGTCTGTAGGGATTTCTGCCACACCAATCCTTGAAACAACTGTTTTTACTTCTGGAAATTCATTGATTAAGTTTTGAAGTTTTTCCGAAGCTTCAATGGATTCTGTAAGACTACTCCCTGGTTTTATCAAGGCCTGAAATGCAATATCGCCTTCATCAAACTTCGGGACAAATTCTGCTCCCATACTGCTAAATACAAACCCTGCAATGAATAGCAATGCAACCGCGCCTATAACGACACCAGCCCGAAAGCGAAGTGCAAAATTTAGTATGGGCAGATAAGCGCGATTTAGAACATCCATAATTTTATCGCTTATCCTATCCATCCTATTTTCAAATTTGGCAAACCAACTATTTTGATTTTTAGCAGGTTTTAAAAATAATGATGACATCATTGGAACATAGGTAAGACAAAGTGTTATTGCCCCTAAAACAGCAAAACCAAAAGTAAAAGCCATTGGACGAAACATTTTCCCTTCAACACCTGTCAAGAACAGAATAGGTGTGAAAACAATGAGAACTATTAACTGACCGAAAAAAGCAGAATTCATCATTTTACTGGCAGAATCATAGGTTATTTCATCCATCTCGGCTTGTCCTATAATGGCTTTGGATTTTTTCATCCGTTGATAAATGTGGAAAACCGTTCCCTCCACTATAATAACCGCACCGTCAACAATAATTCCAAAATCAATTGCACCCAAGGACATTAAATTTGCCCAAACACCAAATTGCTTCATCAAAATAAATGCGAACAATAAGCATAGCGGGATTATCGAAGCTGCTATTAATCCACCACGGAAACTTCCCAAAAGCAAAACCAAAACAAATATGACAATAAGTGCTCCTTCTATTAAATTTGTTTTTACCGTACTTGTGGTTCTATCAATAAGGTCGCTCCTGCTTAAAAACGTATCTATATATATGCCTTCGGGTAATGATTTTTGTATTTCTGCAATACGCGTTTCAACATTTTCAATTACATTGCTTGGGTTTTCGCCTTTTAGCATCAAAATTTGTCCACCAACAGTTTCGTGTCCATCTTGGGTAAAAGCACCATAACGGACTTGATTGCCATAGCCCACTTTTTCAGCAACATCTCTAACTAAAACGGGGCTTCCGTTTTGAGTGCTTACAACTGTATTTTCCAAGTCTGCAATGCTACGCGCCAAACCTTCTCCACGGATAAAGTTGGCTTGATGATTTTTTTCAATATAAGCACCACCAGTATTGGCATTGTTTACTTTAAGGGCTTCAAAAACCTGATTCATTGTAATGCCAAAACTTTTTAGCTTATCAGGATTTAAGGCAACTTCGTACTGCTTTACATAGCCTCCAAAAGCATTGACTTCCACCACACCAGGTACTAAAGCCATTTGGCGTTTTACAATCCAATCCTGGATGGTACGAAGCTCCATTGCATCGTATTTATCTTCGTAGCCCTCTTTTAGTTTAAGGGTGTATTGATAGATTTCGCCCAAACCTGTAGTAATGGGTGCCATAAATGGCGTGCCGAAGCCTTCGGGGATTTCTCCAGCAACTTCGGTCAATTTCTCTTGCACCAATTGCCGAGGAAGATAAGTGCCTGCCTCGTCCTTAAAGACAATGGTAACCACAGAAAGACCAAAACGGGATACCGAACGCAGCTCGATAACATCAGGAAGGTTGGCCATTGCCAATTCCACAGGGTAGGTGACAAATTGCTCAATATCTTCAGTACCTAAATTTGGGGCAACAGTAATAACCTGTACTTGGTTGTTGGTAATATCGGGTACAGAACCCAAGTTTATAGTGGCCATAGACCAAATGCCCGTACCCACAAGCGCCACTATAAAGAGCCCAATAATAAACTTGTTATTAATGGAAAATGAAATGATTTTGTTAATCATAGAAAAAGTATTAATTCAGTTTAAACCTCGCAATGCAAATAGATGCAATACGTTTATGATGTGATACTTATTTTGAAAAGCATCACGATAGGATATAGCTATCCTTAAAAAAACTGAATTATACTTTAGGGGGTTGGAATAGGGATTCCAGATATCTGGAAGTGAAGTTTACCTTATATAAACTAAATTGCTTTTTATCTTCAAACTTTAACCGATTTGTTGTATCGGTATTTTTATTTGCAGCAAACAAAACTAAGGGATGACAACATTGATGATGGCTATGTACAGGTGCATTCTCCTTATCAGTGTCATTGTGGTGCCTTTCATCTTTTGCTTCCTTACCAAAGTAATCCTCAACTACATAATCGAGGAAAGAGTCACCATAAACTTTATGGTCCTGGTAATGGGTTACGATGCTTGAAATTTCTTTAATTGGCCCACAAAAGTCCATATCAAGACTAATTCCCTGAAAAAAGAATAATAGCGACATTGATATGGAAAAAAGTGTTTTCATAAATTTTAACAAAGATACAAATTAATCGATGCACAGGTTGTGCAAAAACTTAAAAGCAGGGATAAAAGGTTTCATGAAGCACTAAAAATTAGTTATTCTGCAAATCCATAAATCTTTTCAGGGCGAAATATAGAAGAATAAAGGCTTTCCATACGATAGGTCATATATATTGTAAGCTACAAGACATAAAATTGAGTGCCAAGAAATATATTTACAATATGATTGCCAAAAATTTCACATTGCAAATATAACAAGGATTACGTGCGACTGGGTTGCAAAATAGCTTCAAAAAATAGGGTAAGGTCTCAAACAGTCATTGAAATTAATAAAAACTGGAAAGGCTGGAAATTGGCAATTCGCATTTATGCATCAAAACACATGAAATAATCCTCTGGTGCTAATTCAACTACCATACAGATTCATCATGTTTCAATTCAGGATATCAGGATATAAGGTATTTAGCAAGAGCAGGCAATCAACCTTCTGTTTTGGATTCGTAGCATGGAACTTTGCCAACTTTTTTTGAAAGGTTTTCTTCTTGTCCAAAAGCATCAATTTTTCCCAAATACCATAGTTCTTAAAGGCTTTTTCGATATAACTCCAATAGTCTGTATAACTATGTATAGCATTGTTTGCAAAGGCTACCCATTGTTTTTTTTGATATCGGTAGCCAATAATCTTATCCCTTTTTGCACTTTCAATTATGCATACAAGGGGTTTATGTTCGAAAAGCTCATCGATTAAATAACAACCATTTAGCTCATTTGCCAAATGAAAAATTATTAATGTCGATTCGTATTCAATAGGGTCTGTTTCAATTTGGGCCAATATTGCTTCGTCCTCTTTCTTTAAGTTATATCCTTTTCGGATAAGTCTTCTTAAAAGCCACATCTTATGCTCAATAGCTATGTTTTCAAACATAGTCGCAAGAAGCGTTTTGTCGTCTTTGGATTTTTCGTTTAAGTCGATTTCCAAATATGAACTATCAATCATGTGTTCCAAGAAACCCATATGACCCTTTTTTGCTATTGAAAACCAATGGTGAATTCTTGGTTGACCATCTTTAGGTTTAAACGCATCGGATTTATTTAATATCGATAGTTCAAATTCGTCTAAATTTTCCATTTGTTCTTCGATGGAAGAAAAATTATACCCTTTATTTTTCCATAAGAATCGCAGGTCATCGATTATAGAGTTTGCTTTTTCTTCAGCCACTACCTGCTTTCGACGCTCTTGATTTTTGACTTCCTCTTCTCTTTCCCTTTGAAGACGTTTGGCATGTTCTTTCTCTCTAACCTTGAGCTTTTTCCCATAGTCAAAATAATAAATCTGATAGGATTCAACATTGAACTTGAGTTGTCCAAGACTGACGGATTTTTCTATCCATTTGCTGAGCAACTTATTATCCTCCGTTAGAAATGGATATTTGTACGTACACAGCAATCTAAAAGGTTCTGAAGCTTCATCCAGTTTGAAGAAGTTTTGAAAATCCGTAAGATATTTGATATCGCGTTCCATTTGTCGCTGGCCATGAACGTCAAAATCATCCAATATCCAAATCAGAAAAACTCCTTTCCGTTTGTAAAAATCATGTCGGTCATAGATGTAGCGCAAGGATAAATCGGATAGCTGTATTTCGAAAACGAGTTCTTTTTCCAAATATTTACAATACACATCGGGCCTACGTTTTTCATTTCCATCGTAAATAAAGGTATCATCTACGCAGATAGAATGAACACCATCTAAATTGGAAAGTTTCTTGGCTATTTTGTTTTTAAGTGCTTTATGCCTTGGACTTTCTTTTCCACGATAAAGCTGTGCCAATTGTTCCGTTTCCTCCTGCGACAGGTCGGTCTCCTTTAAGTAACAGAACGCCGCATTTGGTTGATGCTTGAAATGTAATCTGTCATACTTACTACCGGAAACGTTCAATTTTTGGTCACACTCGCAACAGTAGAGTTCCACTTCATCCCTATGATACTGCCTGCGAAGCTCAAATGAATTTTTAGCGGTGTCAAAGACGTCATCAGCTTCAAGAATCTCCCCAGAGGTTTTGTCAAAAGCTACTTTTATACTTCTTTGAAACGACATCTCTATTATTGGGCAATTGTAAGGTTCGAAAACAAGTTTTGTAACTCATGTTTATTCCCATTCATTTTCTCCAATCGAAGTATCGCCTCCTTTAAACATTCCATAAAACCCAATTGTTTCTGTACAATTGGTAGTTCTTTAGTATAGATATCCTCAGGATTGACTCCGTTTTTGGGATATCTTGTCCGCGAACTATGTTGAATGGTCAGTAAGGCGCAAAAGTAAAATGTATGGTCTATAAATATAGAATCAAATTGAATTGGTATCAGGTGATGCATTAAATTTTGAAAATACATTTGCGACTTTTTTTTATCCGCAAGTATATTCAAAATTTCCCTTTTTGTTTCCAAAGCTTCCTTCGTACCTAATTCCCCAAAGTATCTTGCCATGGCTTGCATTTGTGACCTAAGTATTGAATTGCTATTTTCCGGAAATGCATATTCAATGGTTTCTAAGCCCGTTAGGATTTCTAAAAAGCCATCGAGATCTTCCAATGTAAAATTAACCAAGTCGCAATTTTTCAATCTGTCTATACTGCAAATGGCCGCTGAAATTGATTTATGGTGTTTGGCAAAGCTCTTATTGGAAAGCGGCTCCAGATCTTTCGGCATTGGATAGCTTTCAAGAAGCTCTATTACGGCCTTCATTTTTTCTTCTTTTTGCACCATAATCTTTCTTGGGATTTTAAATTGATCGTGGAATGTCTCCTCGATTTCCTTTTCGGTAAAATCGCCAGAGAAAAGAGCCGCAGCTTTATTGGCTTTCTCGCTTGCCTGTTGGAACAGAAAATATGAGTTTCTATACTTTCCGTTTCGGTGTAGCAAGATGGCAGATTCCAAATCATTAAGAGCGATATTTAGCCATGTATTGATTATTGTTTGCATAAGAGGTGTACGTGTAATCTGAATGATATCTATAAATATATTGATATTTCTTTCAGTTAATAATCTATAAGCCAGTATGTCAATGTACTTTCTTAAATTTACTTCTCATAGATAAATTTGTCTAAGGAAGCTTAATATATTTATTCATGAAAAATCTACATAAATCCTTTGAAACAAGACTTTTTTATAATACTTTTACCGTATATAAAACCGCATACAGCGTATGCATTTTATAAAATCAAGCGATTGTTAACTCGCTGTTAATCAAAGAGTTATGAAACCGCGGGATAGAGCAGTAGGTAGCTCGTCGGGCTCATAACCCGAAGGTCGCTGGTTCGAGTCCAGTCCCCGCTACAAAGAAGCTCCTTGAAAATTCAAGGAGCTTTTCTTTTGGAATCAATTGAAGTTTACATCATCATTGAGAACAAAAGAAAGGATGGACTGCGAAGCAATTGGAGCTTTTTTGTAAAGCCACCCATAGGCCCACGGCTATGCCGAGAATCCAGTCCCCGCTACAAAGAGAACCAACTAGAAATAGCTGGTTTTTTTGTTTGTAAAAGAGCCAAAAGTATTTGAGTTCTGGAGGAAAAAAAGTGGCAGATGCAAGGCATAAGATGGGTTTCTTTTTAAAGCAAACCGATTAGCCCTTTACGAAATGTCTTGAAGGAAGGAATTTAGTCTCCCAGCCTTTGGTTGACCAATAATGAAATTGCCGATTATTTGAATATTTCCATAAAAACGGTGGAGGCCCAGATTACAAAAGTTTTCGTCATCCTCAAAAACAAATTGGGAGAAAAGTATGCACATATTATGTTACTGGTTTTTGATCAGTTACCCTTGAGAGCGGTAAGTAATGTTAGATAGGTTAAGGTTTAAAACAAAAAAGAGCGACTGAGAAATCAGTGGCTCTTTTTTGTTGGAGTATCAAAGTTGAAACGCTTCATCATATTTAATTATAAATCAATCTATTAAAAAAAAATTTAAAACAGGACACGTGAAAGACGATGTCACTCAGCATTTTGACACTTTCGAAGAATAAGTTTAAGAAAGGGGTATCAAGACAGTAATTTAATTCTTCCTCGAAAAACATTCTTTTATAAAATTAAACTATACTCATTAGCAGAAAGACTAAAATTAAATATGCCCCAAATAATATACTATTCAAAGTAGCATAAATTGTTTTTTTTTGCGAGACCATCTTTGCCCGAAAATTTACTATCCTAAAAAGTTCTTTTGGTCAACAAAAGGGTTGCTTGTTAAGTCTTCTACCCGTGGCTTTATACAGTGAATTGCCCAAGGTCTCAAATACAGGCGGAAACGGCGGTTCGCCCAATCTGGTCGGGTCTATTTCTTTCCGCCAAAAATACTGGCTCGATTCCTATTTATGTTCGAACAACATGGATGGCATCCAATCCGATTTCAGTACAAAGCATGTCGCATTAAGAAGTTAACTAGAAACTTAGTCCCTCATCGAAATGGAACAGCCCATAAGAAGGCCCTTCCATATACCCCGGAACATCTGATTTTTGATTTTGGGCCTCTTCGTCCGATATAGGTGTTGTGAAAGGCATCTTGCCTGATGGATTAAATTTACCTGTTACAATGTCCAAAATAGCTTCGGGAGTCGTTCCAAATGTTGCCAGAACACCTTGTATATTTTTGGAGTCATCCGTATAAATTTCATCAATGGCCCACGGATTGGTGTAATTCAACACAAGAACCGTTGGTTTTTGAGCAGTCATCTTATTTACACGTGCAACATCAATACCATTATCGGAAAGATTAACATGTAGTGGACTACCATCGGACTGAAACAATGATTTTCCCTTGGGTATAAGCCATAAAATATTGACATCCGCATCATCCGAGTTGTCAACGAATTCGATATCCCATTGACTATCCTCCGTACTGAAAATTGTAAAAGGAGAACTTTTCCCTCGTTCTAAATAGGTTTCAAAATAAACTTTGGTTTTAGCTTTCAAAGGCAAAATATTCTTTTTGTTTCTTAATAGAACAATCGATTTTCGTAAAGCCAAATCTGCGGTTTTCTGAAATTCGGGTTTTTTAATGTGGCGGCTTGCATCTTCATCTACATATGAATTTTCAAAAAGGCCCAATTGAAATTTTTCCACCAATATTTTATGCACCGAATCATCTACCAATGGCATCAAATCTGGGTATGTTTTCAAGGTCTCGATCAATAATTCGGGATCAGCCGTGCCGGAGAAGAGATTGACACCTGCTTCAAGTGCCTTCTTATATCTGTCAACAATACTAAGCTCTTCTACTCCCCATGGCATCATCTCTATAGGCCCGGTATCAGAATTGATGATTCCTCGGAAACCCAATCTTTTCCTTAAGATTCCCTGTAAGATTCTTTTGTTGAAAGCGAATCCGACTTCCTCGTAGTCCGTCCCTGCCGGATAGGAATAATAAGGCATAATGGACGATGTACCGGCATCGATGGCCGCTTTAAAAGGTATCAGGTTGTTTTCGAACATGCCACCCGGATAGACCTCTTTTTTTCCCCAATCGAAATGTGGATCTTGCCCCCCTTCGGCCGAACCTCCCCCTGGAAAGTGCTTGGTTGTCAAAGCAACTGAACCAGAATGTAATGAGTCGCCCTGGAAGCCTAGAACCACCTCGCGAATCACTGCCGCTGCCAAATTCGCATCTTCCCCAAAAGTACCCTCTACCCTTTGCCAACGAGGTTCGGTCGCTAAATCCGCCATATACATATAACCTTTGTTGATACCAGTTGCCCGCCACTCTTGTCGGGATATATCGGCGAACGCACGCACAAGTTTAGGATCTCTCATGGAGGCAAGCCCCAATTCTCCCGGAAATGCGGTAAAAGGAGTTTTTCCAAGACTCAAGCCAACGGAAGCATCTGAAGAAATATGGTTTCGAGGGTTGGAAGCTATTGTAGCTGGGATTCCAAACTCACCTTCTTCACATAAAGCTTGAAGTCGATTGGCCCATTTGGCCATTGAATCGACGGAAACATTGGCCCTCAAAATAAAATGTCTTTTGAAATACTGATTGACATCCTTCGTGGTACCCGCCGAAGATACCATGGTGGCACCCAAGGGCTTTCGGGTAAAAAAGTTGATATCACTGGACATATCGGTTTCATTGAAACCACTGGTGACAGAATCATTGTTGCCCCCGCGGCCGAAGGAAGCCTCATTTTTCATTCTAGTTGTACTGATGAGCATCAATCCAGCTTTTTGTTCCAAACTCAGTAGGCCAACCAGATTGGAGCTTCTTTCCTGTGCTTTCAACCGCCAATCCTCATAAGGGTCTAATTGACCATCTCGATTAAGATCTTTGAACCGCAACCCATCGATTTCCAAAATCTTTGACGTACGGGAACCTAAATGAGGCTGGCTTTGGTTTGCTTTATGAGAGTTCTTTTGGTCGTCTCCACACGAAATAAAAATCATCAGTCCAAAAATGAAACTGAGTAAAATGGTATACTGTATTGTGTTTTCCGGCTTATTCATCTTATTATGAGGAGTTTAATGTAATAAAAAGTTTTTAAACGAAATATTTGAATTATAGACTTTGTGAATTTGAATTTATTGCAAATGCCTTGTTAAGAAATCAATTACCTTCTCCCGAATTTCATCCGCATCGAACATTGCGCCAAAATGCGGGGCGTCTTCGACCATGATGACTTCGTTTTCCACACCAGCCACGGCCAACCATGCACCTAACAGCTTTGAATGTCTTGGTGAAACCAAATCATCCTTTTCGCCATGAACAATCAAAAAGGGAGGGTCATTTGCATCCACATAGGAAACTGGACTTGCTTTTTTCGCCAAGTCAGGTCGTTCCAATGGAGCGGCTCCAATTAATAGACCTTCTGGAGATTTAGGATTGTCCGCTCCGGGAAATAAAATCAATTCAGCGGGACCGTAAAAATCCACTACCGCTTTAAATTCAAAAAACTTATTGGAATCGGGCATAAAAAATTCGTCCACGTCGTCATTTTTTGACAACCCCATCAAGGCGGCCAAATGCCCACCCGCAGAAAAGCCCATAACGGCAATTCGTTCGGTATCAAAACCATATTTATCGGCATTATCCACTAAAAAAGACATAGCACGATTGCAGTCCTGCATTTGTGCAGGAAATACGGCCTGGGTACTGAAACGATAATCTATTGAGGCCAAAGCATATCCATTTTGAACGATTTGCGAAACCGTATTTTTCATGTAGCCCATATCGGCATATTTGTCGTTGCTCAACCAGCCGCCACCATGAACGAATACGACCAAAGGAACTTTGTCAGGAGGATTTGGGGGCAGATAGATATCCAAAAGTTGCTTTTGGAGGGTGTCATTATTGTAGTTTAAGTTTCCGTGCAGTGCAGTACCTTCAGGGAAGGTATCGATAATAGGGTTCTCTTGTGCAATTCCCTCAAAGATAAAGTTCAATAATATGAGATGTACTAGAAAATTTTTGATTCGCATGATTTATTAGTTGCTATATTGTTCATCGGTTACGGGCTCCAACCATTCTACAATACCTTTTTCCGTATTCGGTAAGATATAGATGTGCGACATGCCTGTATCCGTTGATGCCCCACGCCAGTGCTTGGTATTGGGCGGGCACTTGATGACGTCGCCTTTTTTGATGGTTTCCCTAGGTTCGCCCTCAAATTGATGGTAACCGACACCGTCGATTACGACCAGAATTTGGCCTGCCGGATGGGAGTGCCAATTACTGCGCCCCCGGTTCGAAATACACGTTGCCTGCCACAGTAGTGTAGACCGAATCGTTTTCCACCAAACTATACGGATACACATTCCCGGTGAAGAATTTGGAAGGTCCTTTTTCACCTTTAGGAAATATGGCGGCTTCCTTCGTTTCATTTTTAGAAGTTTCGTTTTAGGCTTGCCCCATGTAGGAAATGGACAAGACCATTAAGAGACCTAAACTTACCAGTAACTTTTTCATTTTTATTTGTCTTTATTTGTTAATCAATCTGTTTTATGACTTTGGCCGGTACCCCTGCCACAACGGTATTGGCCGGAACGTCTTTGTTGACCAGTGCCGCCGCCGCGACAACCGAATTCTTACCGATCGTGACTCCAGGAAGTAGCGTAGCCCCGGCACCGATCCAAGCATTTTTTTTAATGACCACCTTCTTGGGTACCAAGGTCTTTCTGTCTTGTATGGTTACCGGATGGTTTTCAGAGGTAATGTTCACCCTTGGCCCAATCATGACATCGTCTTCGATTTCGATACCCCCGAGGTCAAGAAAACTGCAGGCATGGTTTACGAACACATTTTTGCCCAAGGTAATATTTCGGCCAATATTGGTATGAAAGGGGGTAAAAATCGTTGTACTCCCGTGCACGGGTTTGCCAATGATTTCTCCTAGATAGCCCCTTGCCTTGTCGACATGGGTCGCCCGGTTCATTTTTTCCAGAAGCACCATGGTTTTGTTGACGGCTTCCCTGATTTCCCCATAGTCCGGGTCGCTCATAGGTACCGCTTCCCCTGCCATCATACGATTAAAAATATTCATCTTTTCCATATGTTTATCGTTTTGTACGCACCTTGAAAATATCAAATTTGGGTGCGTTTCCGTTGAATCGTACCGTAGGTTCTACCCGGAAAACTATAGTTCAATGAGATGTTCCATACAAAATCGTCATCCGGTACAATTTCGGTTTCCAAAGCTTTGTTCAAGATTGCGGAAATAGAAATAGGAAAATCCTTTTTTGCCAAGGTCAAAGATCCGGCTATATAGGAACCTTTCTTGCCATCCGTCCTTAGGTAGTATATCTGTGGGATAACATTTATAAACACCTTGTCCGAAAGGAATAAATTGATAAAACTGGCATTGAGAGTCAAAAAATGGGTGTTTTTGACCCCGGCATCGAAACCTCGGCCGTAGAGATAGTAAATGCCCACCCCAATGTTCTTCGAAATCACATAGTTTGGGGCGACTTCGGCGGCGAGGTATCTTCTGGATTCCAGAAGTTCCTCCGCTTGACCGTCCCTCGAGATGCTCACGGTTCTGAAGTTTAGGGCAGGGTGCGCCCCTACCCGGAGCGAAAAACGTTCCTGTTGAACGGCTTTGTACCGAAACCAAAAAATAAACGACCAAGGTTTGCCCTCGAGTGCAAAACGCATATCGGGTTCGAAGCTCAGAAGGCCACTGGTGAATTTCAGGTCGAAGATTACGGCCGGATTGCCCAACGAGAAGGAAGGCACCAACGAGATACCGTTGTGAGTAACGCTTGCAGTTCCTCTAAAGTCATCTAGAAACCCTTCTGTTCGGTCTTGCGCATTTACATTAACTTCATATAGAAAAATAACCAGTAGAACTAAGTAGTTTTTCAAAATACGACTGTTTATTTTCATTATTGGGTCAAAGCTTTTATCATATAAAACTAAGAATACATTACTTACATTTGTTACACTAATTACATCTATAGTGTCAAATATTGAAGACTTACCCGTTTTCGGACAGTTCTAAGTTAAACAATCTTCTTTTTTCATTGGGGCTAGCCCCAATGAAAATTCTTTAAAAATTCTGTTCGGGCTTTTCCTACCGAGGGATTTATGGGGATG